>NZ_JXQD01000018.1 GCF_002100145.1 Vibrio sp. qd031 | reverse complement strand
GCTATCTCATGTTACACGGCTTGCTAAAAGCAGAGGGTTTAGTTGTGAATAGAAAGCACACATATCGTCTTTATACAGAAGAAGGTTTGCAGGTCAGAACTAAAAACCAAAGAAGCTTCAACGACCTCGTATAATCATGGACGTGCCAAGTGGTCCTAATCAGCGATGGTCGATGGATTTTGTATCCGATCAGCTAAGCAGTGGACGGCGTTTTCGGATCCTCAATGTTGTTGATGATTACTCTCGAGAACTCATTGGTCAGCTTGTCTCCGTGTCAATCAGTGGTCAGCAGGTCGCCCGATTTTTAGACCAACTCATTGAAACAAGAGGGAAACCAGACAACATTGTCTGTGACAATGGAACCGAGTTTACGAGCAAAGCGATGTTCTTTTGGTCGAAGGAAGCCTCTGTTACGTTAGCGTTTATTCAGCCTGGTAAACCAACTCAAAATGCTTTCGTGGAGAGCCTAAATGGTAAGTTTCGAAATGAGTGTCTCAATCAGCACTGGTTCAGAACATTGGATGAAGCGAGGTATGAAATTGACCTATGGAGAGAGCACTACAATCACGTAAGGCCACACAGCTCTCTAAATTATATGTCGCCAGTTGAATATGCCAATCAAGCGGCATAACCTTAAAAATCTCATCGGAGTGATGGCTCTAAGTTGGGGGAAAGGTCAATGGACACACACTTCAAATGGATAGTGGACACACATCTCATGTTGCTTTCAAAAGTATGACTTTCTGACTGATTTAACATCGAAAGGATCCCAGTTTTTACACTGTAAATTACCTTTCGAGAGAAGGTGACTAAGATTTGAATAAATTCTCATTAAGATTTTTCAAATGGCAACGGCAAGAAAACGGCTAATTTCTATTGAAGCTACTTCGTATTATCACTGTGTCTCACGATGCGTTAGGCAGAGTTATTTGTGTGGAGATGATAAGCGAACTGGTACCAGTTATGAGCACCGCAGAGAGTGGGTCGAGCGCAAACTTTTATCACTTACTCATATTTATTGTATGGACGTCTGCGCTTACGCAATCATGAGCAACCATTACCACGTGGTGTTGCACATTGATCATGAAAAGGCGGCGTCCCTTTCTATGTCTGACGTTGTAGATAGGTGGAGTACCGAGCATAAAATCCCAGCCCATATAAAGCGTTGGCAGTCTCAATCTACGTTAGACCAAACAGAGTATGATCATTGCGTGGAAACCATTGAACAATGGAGAGAGCGTCTTTGGTCGTTAAGTTGGTTTATGAAAGAGCTAAATTATGATATTGCCTGTAAAGCCAATAGTGAAGATGGGTGTAAAGGCCACTTTTGGGAAAGTCGGTTTAAAAGCCAAGCGCTACTTGATAAAAATGCTTTAATTGCCGCAATGGCTTACGTTGACCTAAACCCCGTACGAGCTGGTATTGCCACTACCCCAGAATCTTCAGATTTTACCTCTATAAAAAGGCGCATTAACGAGTTAATGAAAAACGTATCACTGAGTTCCTGTTTGCTTCCTTTTGTCGGCAATGAATCGACAAAGAAAAAGCATGGATTGCCATTTAAATTGATTGAGTACTTAGAGCTAGTGGATTGGACGGCAAGGCAATATCGAAAAGATAAGCACTCTCTACCGAGCAACTACCCCACGATCCTGGCTAGACTGAAATTACATGACCGAGATTGGATGAATGCGTGTAAACATCTTCTTCGCCCGCATACTTCGGCAGTCGGAAATGACGCCCTTGCACCTAAAGCTAAGTTAGCACTAGGGAAAGCAAAGATACACTTGTTTCGGCTAGGTTGTTAATTTGCGGCCAGTTATCGCTTGCAATTGATCGGTAAAAATTGCAAATGACGATTGAGCAAGACTTCCTAGCTGAAGAACATATATATGTGTGAAACTCACAGTACGGAAGCATCCAAGGCTAATTTAGTTTGAGTGTTGGCGCTACCCGATATTTATTTGTTATGCAGGTTAGCTTTCAAAATATCTGTCAAGTTTTAATTTAGCTATTACCTCCCACCTCCCACATTACTTACCCTTTGAACCTTAATTTAAATTATTGAAAAACAGCTGGTTAAGTGCTGATTGAAACTATAAAAGGTGTCTGTCCACTTTTATTAGTGTGTGTCCCAAATACCAGCCTCATCCCCAAGTAGTATTGATAAATTACTGTTCCTTATATAGAACGTTCTATATAAGGAACAAAAAGTGCAATAGAACTAAGGACAGTCAATGGAAACTCCTCCACTTAATACGTTAGGTCGTAATCTACAAAAATGGCGCGTAGCTAAGGGTTTGTCGCTGTCCAAGTTGGCTGAAAATGCAGGTATTGCGAAATCTAATTTGTCTCGGCTCGAGCAAGGCGGTGGAAATCCCACAATAGATACTATCTGGCGGTTGGCAGTGCAATTGGATGTACCTTTCGGCAGTTTGGTCGCTTCTATGAATACACCTATTGGTGATGACAAAGTGCAGGTTCGATTGATTGAACAAGGTACTGACAACCCTCAAGTTGACGCGTATTGGATGCTATGTGCACCTCATACCGAGCGTCTCTCTGAGCCTCACATTGTGGGATCCATTGAGGCTGTGACTGTTATTAGTGGTGGTGTGAAGGCTGGTGTTGTTGGCGAGGAGGTGTGGCTAACTGCAGGTGGAACAGCATCATTTTGCGCAGACCAACCTCACCGATATTGCACTGAAGAATTATGGACAACGCTGTTAGTTACGATCACTTATGGAAAGAAGGAGTAGGGTATGGAGCAAGTATCTAACACTACCAGCCGTTCTGCTTGGTCTTTAGGAGTAAAAGATGCTATGCCGCTGCTAGGTGGCTATATTCCCGTGGCCATATCATTTGGTTTGATCTCTGTTCAGGCGGGTTTTAGTGCATGGGAAACCATCGCAATCTCCATATTTATCTATGCAGGGTCGGCCCAATTTTTATTTGTTGCAATGATAGCCTCGGGGGCGCCACTCTGGCTTGTCGTTGTGATGACGTTATTGATAAACGCCCGTCATGTTGTTTACGGTCCTAACTTGGCACCCTATATAAATCATAATCGCTGGTGGATCCCGTTAATGCACGGACTCACCGATCAAATTTTCGCATTAGCACACACTCGCTTCCCAGAGATGAAAGAATCACAGCGCATACAGTGGTACACCAGCGCCGCTTGGGTTGCGTGGCTTAGTTGGATTGGTGGCACTGTTTTAGGCGCACTTGCTGGTGCTGAACTTATAGCGAGGTGGCCACTATTAGGTGAAGTACTGCCATTCGCATTACCGTCATTGTTCCTTGTGTTGTTGGCGCCACGATTTAACACTCTTATTTGGACAGCGTCGTTAATAATGACAACCTCGATAGCATTACTTTTAAAATTAAATGGTTGGGTAAATGCCGCGATCCCATTAGCAGCGCTGTTTGGAATGGCTACATATTATCTTATTAGCTATCAGAGAAACGCTAAAGGAGAGCAACATGGATAATTCAGTGTGGATAGCTATGGGAATTGTCGCTCTAGGCACCTATTTTATGCGCTTGTTACCTACCATGTGGATGATTCGTCGTTTATCTCGAAACTCCGGTAAGCAAGGTCTTGATAATGTCCCCATTTGGTTAACGGTGCTGGGGCCGGCCATGATCGCTGCGATGTTGGGAGTATCCCTTATTCCAGCAGAACCTTCACCCGTTTCTTGGTTCGCAACTGCGGCAGGCAGCGTGGTCACACTACTCACCTGGCTACGAACTCGCTCTTTAGGCGTCCCTGTCGGCGTTGGTGTAGCATGTTTTGGGTTGATAGTTTATGCATTCGGTTAGTGTTTTTTTGGCAATCCACAAGGAGTAAAGCATGCGACAGCAATATCACTTTCGTCAGTCTGATCAAGGCCTCCTAGCTTGGGATGTTTTTCGCTTGATCGAGCTCTCTCAATCTCGGCCTGTCATTGAGGTCTCTTTAAGTGCCATTGCAGAGCTCGACGAAACCTTTTGGTATGACTTTGGAGGAACCGCGCCCACTTGTCGAAGTGTTATTGGACACACACAACTTATTCAACAAGCGGATCTTAGCTACCCGATAATCTTATGTGAGAAAGGGCGTGTTATGGATGGCATGCATCGTGTTTGCAAAGCCGTATTGTTAAGACAGTCCCACATTAGCGCGGTACGGTTTAATTCGTTCATAGAGCCCGATTACATCGATGTCGACCCTGATAAGCTCCCCTATGAACGAAACGCGTTATAGATCCTAATTGTCTGTGATTTGAATGGCTGCGTGAGCTTTACCGTCTTCGTCTGCAAAGGCATAAGCCATGCGCGGCGTATTATGAGCAAACCCATATTCACCTTGTGGCGAAATCATGATCACCCCGCCATATCCTTCCACTCTGCGATGTAAATAGTCTATTGCCCTAATGGCAGCGTTCATTGCGTTATGTTGCGTTAGGTTGTCACATGCAGTGCGGCAAAGCATTACGCGCATTAAGGACTCACCATAGCCAGTCGATGATGCGGCGCCTAATAAATTATCAGCATAGCCTCCCGAACCAATTACAGGACAGTCACCGACCCGGCCGGGATGTTTACGAGGTGTACCACCGGTGGACGTGGCGCACGCTAGATTTCCGTATTGATCAAGAGCCACAGCACCAACGGTATCTGAAGGCTGAGGTTCTCCGCTAAAAGCATTCACGGTCTTAAAAGAAGTGTCCGATTTTATCTGGTGGTAGAACGATAATTCTCGCTCAGTAAGCAGCTCTTTTGGATCAATCTCTTGCATTCCGCATTCTCTTGCAAATTGCAGAGCGCCATCTGCGACCAAGAAACGAAAGTCATCTGCGTTCATAACATGTCGAGCTAGTGAGACTGGGTGAAGAAGGTTGGCGACTCCAGCAACAGAGCCAAAATCCAGAACTTTGCCATCCATAATGAAAGCATCGAGCTCGATATTTCCGTGGGCATTGAGAAAAGCGCCTCGACCTGCATCGAAGGTTGGATCGGCTTCGAGAATGTTTACTGCTTTTTCTACCGCGTCTAATGCGCTGCAACCTTGTTCAAGAAGTGGAAATACTTGCTCGATTGCCGCTTTTACTCCGGCGACGTGGTCATCAACAAATTGATCGGGAATGTCCCATGCGCCGCCGTGCACGATCAGTTTTGGTTTCATGCCTGTCCCCTTTTATTTTTAGCATCTGAAAATAGATAAGTGAATAAAAGTAATACGTTTTTCAATGGATTACGAACTGCAATCACCAAATTTGTTCACCGTGACTAGAATTTGCGGCTTCAGTTACTTCGTTATTTCGTGGTTTTAACGTGATTAAAGGGGAAAGCTCATTAAAATTCATTTTGATTTAATGAATTCATCAAACTAGAATGAAATTTGATGAAAATGGTCGTTTTAGGAGCGCAATAGCATGAATACTATAGTGGATCCTTGGTATTATCACCGTCGTGAATTGGCTCGAAAGTATGGGGTCCTTTGCCAAGACACGTTGTTCTCACGCATGGTCTACCTAGGTACCCGTAGGATTGGAAAGACCTCTTTTTTCCTTAACGACCTTAGTCCACATCTTATCGAACTTGGCATGTTGCCTATCTACATTTCTATTTGGGGTAACAAAAGCGCGCCTCACAGTGAATTTGCTCAGCAATTATTGGTCGCACTGGATGAGATTAGTCACAGCGGCGCGGTTAAACGCTTGCTCAACACTCAGGTTAGAAAGTTAGCGGTGGGAAAACACGTAGCCAGGGTCGAAGTGGAGTTTGAGCCTGTTTCGGCTTCTGATGCCGATTTGACCAACATTAAAGCGCTACTTAGCCAAGTAATAGAAAAAGCTGGAGGTCAAAAGGTTGTCCTGATACTGGATGAGTTTCAGCACTTAGTCACTTCCAAGCACTACGACAACTTTCAATACGCACTCCGAACTCTTCTCGATACCGTCAATACTGGCATCAGTGTGATTTATACTGGCTCAAGCCGCACGGGAATGCGAGCTGCATTTGAAGACGACAAAATGCCGTTCTACCAGTCCGCTGTTATTCAAGAATTTCCCACTTTAGACGATGGGTTTGTAGATCATTGCGTAAGTCGACTCAGTGAAGCCTATTCGATTCACGTTGATCGCTTAGAGCTTCTTGATTTCTGGAAAGAAACGGACCATTCACCGCACTGGATGATCAACTTAATGCGCGAGGTTGTAGAGAAAAAGGTCATGGGCCGAGGTTTCTCTTTAGGTACATCTATAGAGCTAATACGTGATGCGATCGCGGAAGAAGAGAATCACACCGCTATCATTCAGGGGATGAGCGTAACCGATAAAGCTGTATTGCTATTACGCTGCGCGGGTAAAGGGTTATATTCAGAAACATCAATGAGTTTTGTGGCGTCATTAGGGGGCAAGGCGACTAGAAGTTCAGTTCAATCTTCTGAGAAAAAACTTCAGTCCAAAGGCATTATCACAACGTTGCCAAACAAAAAGGTGATAACGGAAGTGTATGGCCTTTTGGATGCCGTTAAAAAAGACACTGATATTTAGGAGTAGGGCTTAGGCTCCGCGCAATTGCTAGCAGTGCAATCTTTGAGCTCAAATGACAAAGCCTCATGGGAACGAAACCGTAGTACGTTGCCATGAGGCTTTTCAGTGATAAACTCGTCATCAAAGTTGATGAATAAGAATTACCACATCAAATCATCGGGTACGACAAAGTCCGCATACGGATCATCTTCGTCTGCCGTATCGTCTGCACGGCTGTTTTGATCGATTACAGTTTCTTCATCACGCTGGGCAATTTTGTTAGCAACGCCGCTTGGGATCACAGCGTAGCTCTCTTCGAAGCGAGCAATAGCTAATAGGCCTTTTGCAAGTTGATCTTGCACAGCCGATGTCACATAAACAGACTTGACCAAGGTTCCATCGGTAAAGTTATACTTGATCTCACCGTTGCCAAGATCCAGCTTATTCATCTGTACTAATTGCTTAACCTGCGCTTTTACTTCTTTGCTCAGTTGTTGCTCTTTGTGCTGCTGACTCAACGCTTTGTCGCGCTCAAGCTGCTGTTTTTTCTGCTCTTCAACGGCTGCTTTTACTTCGCGTGCTTGCGTGCGTGATTTCTTAGAGCCTTTCTTTGCTTTCTTTAACTTTTTCTCGTTAACCAAGCCAGCTTTTAGCATCTGCTCTTGCAGGGTTAATTTTGCCATGTGTTGTTAGACCTCGATTAAAACTCTTTTGGGGCAAAGCCAGTCATTGCATCCAATCGTAGCTCTTTACCGATTTTAGTTAGTGGATGCACAATCACGATACCACGTACCGATTTCTTGAGCTTACCAATATCAGCTTGTTCTGCTTTGGTTATTTCACGAGAAAACGGCATGTCTTGCAGACGCTTTTTCTCTTTGCTGTCTTCGTATTGCTGTTTGCCTTTTAGAGAAGTAACTTGCTTTTCTAAGTTGGCAATTTCGTCAGTAAAACGCGAGATCATTTGGTTATCATTGCGGCCGCGGGCTGCGTCGAGTTTACGCTTGGCTTTGTCCAGGCGATTGTGCAGCTGCTGCAAGTCTTGTTTTAGGCTCATTATGGCTCTCTAGAATAAGGTGTTTGGGTTATGTACTGATTATAGTGCAATCATTAAACAAGATTGCTCAAATCCGCTGGACGGTAGTAGACCGACTTAAGCACTTTCCCTTTGCGTATGGTCTTAGCATCCGAGACGAAGTCCTTCGCGCATTTCGCGATGATGTATTCGCCTTTGGTTACTGCTTCTAACGCAATGTCTTGCTTGGCGTAGAAGTCTTCAGTTTCTGTGTATTCTTGCTGATTTCGGCACACTTTACTCATGTTGCTCGAATGAATCTCATCCCAACACGGTAAGAAGTCGATATTACGGTTGACGGCCACATTAAGCATTAAGTCAATCAGGTAACTGATTGCAAGGTTGTCTTCAATGCGGCTATTTCCCAAATGCACAAGGCGTCCCATAAGTACGTAAACCGTATCAATGATGGCGTCCGCTTGTTCAATTTTAGAGTCGGCTTCGGCAAGCTCTGTCAGCTCTTCGATGGCTAAAGAAGTGTGCAAGGTGTCGGCTTTGTCGTCTAAAGAAGTTGGATCGGCAACGGGAAGATCAAAGGTTGAACGAAACTCGCTGATATCGCGATACAGGTGGTCAAAAATCTCTTTAGTTAACTTCGACAGGTGCATGGTGTCTCTCTGGCTTTTCGAAAAAAAAGCTATTAAAACAAACCATGGCACTTATTGCTATTTAAAGCGTTGGATTCTTCACAAATAGTGCTTAAAAGAACCCAACTTTGAGGCGATCAGGTCGAATTACTTGCCCATGGACATCTGAACTTGCTCAGAGACCTCTAAGGTTCCATTAATCTTAAGAAATGGGCAATCTTGCGCCATCTTTATGGCTTCCTCAATTGTGTCGGCTTTTACCATTGTATAACCCGACATATGAGTTTGACTTCCTTTCGATACTGCACCGTCTGGTGTCACCACATGGGTGTCTTTAAACGGATTGGCGGGTGAAATCACCGCATCGCCAAGCGCGCCTAACCATTGTTGATAGTCGGCCATGTGTTGCTGGCCTTCTTCAGGGGTTTTCGGATGGTCACCACCTAGGTAGCTGATTACGAAATTGGGCATAGCGTCTCCTCGCTGTTTTACTCCATTGTGTCTAGCTACTTTAGGTAGTTGTTACAGTTTGAGCAAGTTTGATGTCGTGTAGTGTGAATCAACCGTTCATGTTTAGAGTGATTACTTACTGAGAAATAAGGTAATTTCCTTAAATTGGTCTATCTTGACATTAACTTGTTCATGATTAGGTTGCTTTGCAATAGTATCGCGGGCAATCAATTCGAGTATAGATTAACGTATGACAAAAAATGGACATAAGTACGGACTATGCAAAGGCTACATTGGTCTTTTGGGATGGTTTGTTGCAGGCGCTGCTAACGCGACAGGGTTAGGGTTTTGGGAATCGTCGACCTCAGTGAGTGCACTGGCTGGCGCGCACGGTGCTTCCGCAGTAGACGCGAGCGCACTTGCTATCAATCCGTCAAGCATTGCGCAACTTGACGGCGCTACAACTTCGGTGGCCGCAAGCCGCTATCAGGTTGATACCAGCTATGCGTTTGTTGATGGAGCACTGACAACTGATTATTCAACCGCAGAGGTAATCCCAGCCGGATTTTTTACGTCTCCAGTCAATGAACAGTGGCACCTTGGCTTAGCTATTTACAGTCGGAATGCCGCTGACATTTCCGTACCATCCATAGCTTTAATTCATCCGAAAGAAAGCAATGTTGCGCCGATTATGGTGTCGCTCGCGCCCAGTATTGTCTATTCGAAAGACAACTGGAGTATTGGAGTCACGATGGAGTACATTCATTCTCAGTATCAATTGGAAGCTGAGTGTAAGACGAGTTGGTTTTGTACAGACGTTAGTCTTCAAGACACAACGTCAGGGTGGAGTGGTGGTATCAGTGGTACTTGGCAAGCTCAACCATGGCTAAGCCTCGCGGCCTCGCACAAGTTCGCCACCGACTTTGGTGACCAAAACATCGATATCCAATTACCTTCGGTCACTAGCTTATTCACAACAATCCATGCCACGCCTGATCTAAATTTTCACATGAGCTACAGCTATTCAGCGTGGACTGGAAAAGGGGTTCGTTACACCGATTATAACGATGTTTTTGGGTTACTGGTTGGTTATGATGATTCGCAGAGACTGGCTGGAAGTATCGAGTATCACCTTGGAAAGCTAATGTTGATGGCCGGGGCAAGCGTTGATCAGGCCATTGACGTGTTTGGTGGCACTGATGTTCGGGTTCGAGCAGGTTTAGGGTATTCGATTACGCCAAACTGGCGGCTAGACGCTGCTGTTGTTTCCGAGAATTATTCGGAAAAACAAGAGCAAGTAAATGGCGTGACGGTGGTAAATGTTCAAAATGAAGGATTGCTGTTAGGCTTGGGTGTGAACTACCAGTTTAACTAACGTAGCCATTGGGAGAAACCGCATGATAGAAACGGATCGCCTCATCATTCGATCGTGGAGAGAATCTGATCGTGCACCATTTGCCAAAATGAGTGCCGATCCTCAAGTGATGCGTTTTTTCCCCTCTACGTTGAGCGTGGCAGAATCTGACCATGTGGTTGATAAAATAGAAAGCTACACCAAACAGCAGGGCATGGGATTTTGGGCGGTGGAAGAGAAGGCGACCCAAGACTTTATAGGCTTTATTGGGCTAAATCGCTTGGCTGAAGACAATGGAATATTACCTCATTCATTTGTCGAAATCGGCTGGCGGCTTCGTGCTAAAAGCTGGGGTGTAGGCTACGCAACGGAAGGAGCGCTTGGCGTACTCAGTTACGCTAAAACGCTAAATATTAGCGAACTCTATGCATTCACTGCTCTAATTAACGCACCATCGATCCGTGTGATGGAAAAAATTGGTATGCATAATACGCATCAAGATTTTGACCATCCCAAAGTTGATGCTGGGCATAGGTTGCAACGTCATTGCCTCTACAAAATTTTTCTCAATAGCTAAAACCAATGCAAATAGGCTGCCCAGTTTCAGCTACAGAATTAGTCCTAAACAGCTTCTTTCTCTGACATCTTCAGTCCACTAAATTCCTGTTGCAACCATCTCGTTCGGTGTCTGTCCAGTTTGATATTGGGGTGTCTGTCCAGTTTGAAATCGGCATCAACTAATTGTGTGTGTCCAGTTTAAAAATTCTAAAAAAAAGCCTCAGTGGAAATAGTCACTGAGGCGTAATGTCGTACATACGTAAGACTAAGGAACAAGGCAGGTGTGGAGTTAGATTGCGTTGCCGTTTACCGAAAGTGCCACATCGATGTTGCCGCGAGTAGCGTTAGAGTATGGGCAAACTTGGTGCGCAGTTTTGACTAGGGCTTCTGCGTCTTCTTGAGGCATATCTAGCTCTACTGCTAAAGCGACTTCTAATTCAAAACCACCCTGTGCATTCGGATTTAATGATACCGATGCTGTCGTTGGGGCAGCCTTTACATCCAATTTCTGTGTGCGCGCCACGTGTAAAATAGCGTTTGAAAAACACGCCGAATAACCGGCTGCAAAAAGCTGTTCTGGGTTGGTTGCGTTGCCGTTACCGCCTAGCGCTTTTGGGTATGCGAGTGCGACATCAAGCAGTCCGTCATCTGTTTTTACGTTGCCGTTACGACCGGTGTTTGCTGTTGCTGAAGTAGTGTATAGAGCTGACATAATTGCATTCCTTTAATTTGGTAGCGTTCAATTAGGTTGTGCGCTAACTATATTGGATCTTTTTCAGTCATGCAAGTATATTGTGCACAATATATTTGATTTGTTAATGAGGCTAACCATGAGCTGCGACACATTACTTGATATAGATAAGCAAATTTGCTTTTCGATGTATTCGGCGACTAACGCCATTACTAGGGCGTACCGCCCAGTGTTAGACGAATTGGATTTAACCTATTTACAATACATGGCTATGCTTGTGTTGTGGCGAGAATCGCCGCTCAACGTTAAAGAGATTGGCAAAAAACTTCGCCTAGATTCAGGCACACTCACCCCGCTTCTAAAGCGTATGGAGCAAAAAGGGTTGGTTGTTCGCAAACGCAGTCTTACCGACGAGCGAGCACGTGAGATATCGCTAACGCCTCTAGGTGTAGAGTTAGAGCAAAAAGCGTTAACGGTGCCAGACCAAATGGGGTGTAAAGTGCAAATCACTGCTGAAGAAGCAGCCTTACTGAAAAAATTAGCCGACAAAGTGACAGAAAATTTGAGTAATACTCAATCGAAGTAATTAGCGGGTTAGTTGATTTGGTTGGTACAAATAGCGGTGGCTAAAAAACAATTATCCAGGTTGATTACATGTCGATAAGCATCAATATCACAAGCGTTGCGGTAAAAGATCAGCAAGTTGCGCACGACTTTTACACCCAAAAACTTGGCTTTGTGGTCAAACACGATATTCCGATGGGAGAGTATCGGTGGCTTACTTTAGTCGCACCCAATCATCTCGAATGAACAGAACTGCTGTTAGAGCCGATGGCTTTTGAGCCAGCCAAAGTGTATCACGCTGCGCTTAAAGACGCAGGTATACCTTGTACTTCCTTTGAAGTTGACGATATGGACGCCGAGGTGGCGCGCCTGACGGAGCTGGGGGTAAGCTTTCAAGGTGATGTGCAAAATACCGGAGATGCGTTGATTGTCACGTTAGATTATGGCTGCGGAAATTGGATAATGCTCACGCAAACCCTTTAGATTGGGACATTGTCATCATTTGCTAGAGTGGATGCGCTGAAAAAACAAGTAACCAACCCAAGGCCAAGTCGATAGCCTTGGGTTAGACTTTTAGAAGAGTAATTAGTCCTTGATGAAGCGGGTGTACACAAACAGCAGTATAAAAGCGCCTAAAGTCGCGGTTACAATGCTGCCTATATTTAACCCATCAGCCCCCCCAAATCCGGCTAAGCTGCCAACGTAACCACCTACAAAAGCGCCCGCTATTCCGAGCAACATGGTCAAAAACCAACCTCCGCCATTCGCTCCAGGCATAAGCCATTTCGCTAATGCCCCCGCAATTAGCCCAAGAATAATCCAAGATAGAAAACCCATAGTGTGCTCCTTACTAAGACGTTGAGGGAACCCCTCGCGTTTGTTTGATAAATTAAGCCAAGTGTTTTGAAGTATAGAAGGCATTTGCGATGGTCGCTGCAAATTAACGTTGTAGCTTTTTGTTTAGCGAAGCCACATGGATAGAAGATACCCAAATGCCATTAACGCCAGCAACGCAGACAACCATTGCTTCACTTCAAACTCCCAACGAGAGACAGCCGTTTCATTACTAAACAATTTGGTAAAGCGCTGTTTTAAATAGAGCGTGCTAGCAGCGGCAATACAGATACAGAATATCCCAAGCCCAGCAACCAAGTATTGCTCGTTAGTCTCCCCAATTTTAAACAGCAAAAGCCCCGCACCAAACATGAGAAGTTGAGTGCGAATCCAGGACATCGCTGTCCTTTCAGGTTGCAGTCCAGGATCCCGGGTCATAGTGCAATGACCAATGCGATCACAAGGGTGAGTAAAATCATCACGATGCTAACGATTTTTAGAAAACGGGTATATTGGAGTGTTTGGTTTAGTCGCATGGCTTGTTCATTACTTGCCCAGCGACGGTAAGCAAATAGAGCAAGCAGTCCAGAGCACAAACACAATGCGGTTGAAATGACGATACGAATGCTGGGATCAGCAAGTTCTGGTGTGAGCTGGTCGATGCCTACTGCTCCAGCAAGCAGTGCCAATGCCGTTCGTATCCAAGCGAGATAGGTTCGTTCATTGGCAAGTGAAAAACGGTAATCAGGGGCTTCGCCTTTTTGACGCCAGCTTACTTGGCGTTTACGTCGTAGTGGTTTCATGATGAACAGACATACTTAGTACTAGGTTTAACGATGTCCCATCATAGTTCGGTGTTTTACAAAAGTATGTGACACAACTGCAACTGCTAGTGGGCTTTGGAAAAAATCCCATTTAGCTTGCTTTTTAACGCTTTATAAGAGAAATGGTGTTGCCCAATGGCGTAGTTTTGCTCCATTTTATCTCGTCTTTTTTCACCCTCTAATAAGTACTCAAGGCACGCGTTTGCAGCACTTAATAACCGTTCTGTTTTGATCACCGCTAGTCCGTTGGAATCAAGTTGATGGTCATTTCCCAAGTCGATGATATTAAATTGAAACTGTTGAATATCTGAATCAAAAACCGGATAGCGATACACCGCCATAGGGACTTTGGCGACCAACCCTTCAAGAAATTGATTCCCCCAGCCTTCAAGCAGGCTCGGGTAGGTAATGAGATCGGCGTGGCTGTACACATCCCATAAAGAGTAGACTTTTTGACCCTGTTTATGACTTCGAGAATGGCCGACCCAGTCATTAATGAATACAAGCTCTACGCCTTGCACGCTGGCTTTATGTTTGAGCTTCTCCATGTATTCTGGCTCTTCACACAGCCCTGCAAATGTAAGCACGATCCGGCTATTTTCAGTGAAAATTTGTCCATTGTACAAAGGGGCGTTTTCCAATTGTTGGCGCAGTGACATAAGAGTTTCGACGAGATCTATAGCGATCTCAATCCCTTTTCGAGCCACCACTCGGGTGGCTTGTAAGATGAGAATGTCGTCAGCTCGAAGTTTAAAACGAGAACGGAGATCTTGGTTGTAGTCATCAATACCCCATTCATTTCCAGCGAAATCAAATACATTGGGTACCACGGTAGCCTCAAGTTGGCAGCGAGATTGCAGTTCCGTTTGTGCGAGATGATTAATCACGCAGTGCTCGATCAGTGGGTGAGTGGGCGGGAAATAGTTGTCGAGCAATTTGGCAACCCCAGATGACGTGGGTTGAGAGTATTTAATTCGTTCCCAATGAAAATCGTGGTGATGGCAGATAACGCGAGTGTGTGTGGCGATTGCGGCATTCACTAACCCAATCGCAGCAGGTAAATGATAACCAAGTGACAGCATATTGTTGGGTACCACGACATCAATATTATGCTTGGTGATCACTTGTTCAATTTTGACCGCGATACGCTCAGCTTGTCGCTCAATCGCTTCTAGCAATGCGGACTCGCTGGGGTAGTCTGTTCGTTTTATGTAGGCATTTTGAATGATCTTGTCGTTAAAAGCGTCCAAATAGTGCAGCTCTGGTATTAACTCTGCATCACAATTACCGGCACTTCCTGCAAGGTATATGACGTTGTGTCCTAGACTTTCTAGCGCCCACTTCCACTTGTCCATCTCTAAAGATACACCATCCGTTTCACCGACTCGAAAATGGGCAAGTAATATATTCATTGTTCTGCTTCCATTCATATTAACTCTTCCTAATGTAGCGTACCTGTTGTTTGCTAAGGTCGAACATTAGATATTGAGTGGTTAAAAATTGATCACCATCACGATATTAGCAGAACCGGTTTTGTTTTTCGAATAGTGCGATCTTGGTCAAATATTAATCGCATTTTGGCACCTAGACTCAGTCCATTCAAATTTTCAATCGAGTGACGACACCGAGTCACTTTTTTTTGATTAGCTACCAAAACCGGTTTTGGTAGCGAGAGTATTCAGTTTTTAAGGGACAAAAATGGCCTTAGATTTCAAACAACGTAGTGCACTACATCGTGACCTTCAGCAAATACTTGCTGGTGTGTATTCGCCTGCGCAACTTAAACAATTATTGCCAAACCTTGTCGACGTTGCCTCTGACAACACAATAGGACATGTAATGGGTAATTGGGTTGATCAGAAAGATGTCATGCTCATCACTTACGGTGACTCTATTCTTGAGGAAGGCGTGTCGTCCCTTACGGCGCTTAAGCGTTTTTTGGATAAGCATGTAAAAGAGGTGCTTTCAGCGGTTCATATCCTGCCTTGTTTTCCGTACACGTCAGATGATGGTTTCTCGGTTGTAGATTATTGGAAAATTAATCCACAACTAGGAGATTGGAATGATATTCACGAATTGGCCCAGCACTATGACTTGATGCTCGATGGAGTGATTAATCATATCTCTAAGTCTAGTAAATGGTTTCAGGGGTATCTTAATGGAGATCTCCAATATATAGATTTCTTCACCGAAGCGAATCCGGATCGCGATTACAGCTCCGTGACTCGACCTCGAGCGCTTCCCTTACTGACTCCGTTTGAAACCTCTCGCGGGGTAAAACATATATGGACTACGTTTAGTGACGACCAAATTGACCTAAACTTTCGCAGTCCAAATGTGTTTCAGAAAATCGTCGAACTATTGCTGTTTTATGCCGAACAAGGTGCGTCATTTATTCGCTTAGACGCCATTGGGTTTATGTGGAAAGAGTTAGATACCCCATGTATTCATCAACCGCAGACTCACGCGTTGGTGCAGGCCATGCGCGCAATACTGGATGTCGCGGCTCCTCAGGTAAAATTGATCACCGAAACCAATGTTCCTCATCAGGACAACATCAGCTACTTTGGCAGTGGCGACAACGAAGCGCACCTTGTGTATCAGTTTCCATTGCCCCCGTTAACTCTGCACACGCTGCAAACTGGCGATAGCAGCATCATTATGCGCTGGATGAGCGAGTTAGAACCTAGCTCGCCAGGCACCACCTTCTTTAACTTCTTGGCCTCTCATGACGGTATTGGCGTGCGACCTGTTGAAGGCATATTGACCAAACAACAAGTGGACTCTTTGCTAAACGTTGTTCAGCGAAATGGTGGACGGGTGTCTTATAAAGACAATGGCGATGGGACACAAAGCCCTTACGAGCTCAACATAAACTACTTTGATGCCATCAGCGACCCGGCTTGTGACGATAAGACTAATTTAGATCGTTTTATGGCTGCGCAGGCAATATTGCTGTCAATGGCAGGCGTTCCCGGAATTTACATTCATAGCCTTTTAGGCTCACTAAATGATCAACAAGGCTTACAAAAGTTAGGCTATAACCGCGCAATCAATAGAGAAAAGCTGCATCGTCAATCACTGGATAAAAGCTTAGCTGAGCCTAACTCGAGAAGAAGCCAAGTGCTGTCTAGTTTTAAGGCGCTACTGACTGTGCGGTGCAGTGAGGTAGCGTTTTCGCCCAGTACATCACAGCGGGTGGTCGATGTGGACTCAAGGCTTGTGACCTTGGTGCGTGATGAATCTCTAGCGGTGGTGATCAATATTAGCGCGCAGCAGTTGGAACTCGACAGTACGAAACTACTGTCTGGACTTAATATTGACTTGCTTTCTGGCACGCGCGTAGCTCAACTGTTAACCATACAACCCTATCAGGTGTTATGGCTTAAACATCAGTAAAATTTTGCGCAGTGCCAACATCGCGGTGCGCACAACCCCCAAAGGGGAATAATAAGACAGACCCTACAAATAAGGACATAAACATGAAACTGAAGACGCTAACGTTAGGACTCGCTGCAGCAGGAATGTCCATGAGCAGCCTAGCGATGACAACAGTCGAATATTGGACGACGCAAACCCAGTCTGACCGAATGCAAACCATAGAGGTTATGGCTGATGTATTCGAAGCGCTGAACCCAGGCATCGATATTAAGCTGGTCGCGGTCGATGAAAATGATATACCGAAACAAATCGCGGCGGCGGCGGCATCAAATACGTTACCTGACATGATAGAAGTGGGCTCAAACTTATCTCTAGCGTTTTCAGAGCAAGGCATTGTAGATCTTGAAGCGACAACAGAAGTGATTAATAACGTAGGGATCGACCGTTTCTATACCGGCGCGTTAAAACTGGTGGAAGATCCGGCTAAAAAACAATACGTGGCATTGCCCTATCGTGGCTGGGTACAAGGGATTTGGTATCGCGCAGACTGGTTTGAAGAAGCTGGCTTAGAGCCGCCAACTACGTGGGAAAGTATCGAGAAAGCGGCAAAACACTTTAACAACCCAAAAGAGAATCAATACGGAATATTGATCGGCACCAAAGCCGACAGTTATGCCGAGCAAGTCTATACCCAATTTGCTCTGTCTAATGACGCGCCGCAGTTCGATCGAAACGGCAAGCTGATATTTAATTCAGAAGCTCAAAAAGAGGTACTCGATTTCTATAAAACCTTGTCACAATATACACCCCCTGGACCACAAACCTGGCGCGCCAGAGACTATTACCTACAGGGTAAGTTAGCGATGTTTTTCTATTCCACCTACATCATGGATGACATTGCACTAGCCGAAGCCGCGGCAAGTTCACTGAGTAACGAAAACTTCAGCGACCTCAAAGGCGCAACCTTTGATCCAGATTTGGCGAAAAATACTCGATTGGCGACAACCATTACTCACACCAGTCCGTCGACGTTCGGTACTTTGGTCGGTTTTTCAATCATGAAAAACGACAATCAAGCGGAAGTCGATGCCACGAAAGCGTTCATCGAATATATGAATGAACGTGACCAAGTGGTTGCCTATTCTCATATGGCACCGGGTGGTCATTTACCTATGCTGCGCGACATTGCCGAAACCGATGAGTTCTTAAACGATCCTAAAGGAATCTTTGCTAATTATGGTAAAGAGTCGATCAAAGAGATCATTGCTGGATTTGAGAACATTAAGAATTTCTCCATTGTGGACGGGAAAGCATTCCCAGAATCGGGTGAAATATTCTCCAAGCAGATCATCCCTCGTATGATTTACAGCGCCGTAATCGAAGATGAAGACACACAAGCGTCGTTAGATTGGGCCGAAGAGCAGATGATGCAAGTGGCCAAGTAGTACGGCAAAAGGCGTTGGTGCTTTGTGCCAACGCTTTGTCAGTAGATGGACGAGCAGCGCACCGGATTGCGCACTATTTCTTTAGGAAACTGTCTCGATAGGAAGGATGCATGACTCCATTAGAGAGAGCAGAAGCACGGTTAGGTTGGAAGTTGGTGGCACCAACCCTAGGCATTATTGGGCTTTTGATACTCTATCCAATTGTATTTAATGTTTATCTAAGCTTTTTTGACGTCAAACTCAATGGCGACAAAACCTTTGTCGGCGTCGAAAACTACGCTCGACTGTTGTCCAACCCAGACTATTATTCGTCAATCGGTACAACAAGCATTTATCTATTGGGTACCGTAGTTGGAACCACAGTATTAGGGCTGGCTGTAGCATTGCTAATGCGAGAGCCGTTTAAAGGGCGGGGACTGGTCAGCGCCGCGATTTTAATGCCCTATTTTGCCCCGGTAATTTCGGTGGTGTTTGGTTGGCAGTTTTTATTTGATCCCGTTAACGGGGTTTTTAACTGGCTAATGGTAGATATTCTCCACCTTTGGGACGCCCGTGCTAATTTGATTGGTGAACCCGACACAGCGGTATGGGTGGTGATTTTATTTGATGTGTGGAAGCACTTTCCTATTGCTTACTTACTGATCCTGTCAAAACTTTCGTCCATTCCTAAAGATCAATATGAAGCGGCAGCCATTGATGGCTATGGGCCGATTGGACGCTTTTTTCATGTCACTCTGCCAGAGATTTACTTTGTATTAGCGACTGTGGTCATTTTACGCCTTATCTGGAACTTAAATCGATTTGAAGACGTGTTCTTACTGGCTCCCAATGTTCAAACACTGCCGGTGTTTACCTATTACCAAGCGTTTACGGGCGTGATAGATCAGGGTCTCGCAGCCGCGACCTCGGTGATCCAGTTTGCGGTGTTGTGTGTGCTGATTTGGTTCTACGTTAAGAAAATTCTGAAGTGGTGATCCTCAATGTTAGGTAGAAAAACATGGAAAAGTCGAGTGGGGTTTTGGGTCGCTATTATGCTGCTGGTGAGCTTTTGTTTGTTGCCCTTTGCGCAAATATTGTCAACCTCGCTAAAGCATCAGTTTGATTGGGGAAACCCGTCACTCATCCCTCAAGTCGTCAACTTGGATGCGTACAAAGAGCTGCTGGGTTTGGCTGAACAAAAAGAGGTCGAAGTCCCGGCGGCGATTAAGAAAATTCTCGATAACCCCAAAATACCGCAAAACAAAAAAGACGCGATATTAGCCAAATACACCGATACCAGCGACGTGTTCCCATTTGGGCGCTATATGCTCAATAGTTTTTTGATTTCGGCAGGTGCGGCGGCGGTGTCGTTGGTTTTCGCAGTTATGGGGGCGTATTCGATCAGTCGATTGCAGTTTTCAGGGCAAGTGATTGTGCAGCGTTCTGTACTGTTTGTGTATATGGTCGGCGGCGTCCTTTTAATGGTGCCGCTGTATCAAATGGCGGTGAATGTGGGGCTGGCAAACTCCATGTGGGGCAGCGTGATTAGCCTGTTTGCAATTTACATCGTTCAAACCTTGCCGGTGGCCTTGTATATGCTGGGTAATTATTTTCGCAGCATCCCGTTTGCGTTAGAAGAAGCGGCGATGATGGATGGCTACTCACGTAAACAAGCCATCTGGAAAGTGGTGCTGCCGTTGTCTTTGCCTATGCTGGCAACGGTGTTTATGTACTGTTTCATCATTGGATGGAACGAGTACCTGTTTGCATCGGTATTTTTAAAGCAGTTTAAAGAGTTCTATACCTTGCCGCTGGCTTTGCAAGAACTGTTTGTGTCAAAGAATGCAATTTGGGACCGAATCATGGCAGCTTCCATGCTGACCTTAGCCCCAGTTGTGATCTGTTTCTTATTCGCAATGCGTCATATGGACGGTGGTAAAACGGACGGCGGGGTAAAAGGTTAATATTATGGCGGCAATTTCTCTTAAAAATATCGTAAAAAACTATGGTGATACCAAAGTCGTTAAAGATATCAGCCTAGATATTGATGACGGCGAATTTGTTGTATTAGTTGGGCCATCAGGTTGCGGAAAGTCGACCACATTGCGCATGATTGCGGGCTTAGAACAACCAACATCGGGCGAGATTACGATTGGCGATCGCGTGGTGAATGATATAGAACCACAAAATCGCAATCTAGCGATGGTGTTTCAAAACTACGCGCTTTACCCACATAAAACAGTCGAAGAAAATATAGTGTTCGCGCTGCGCCGTTTAAAGATGAAGGAAGCTGAAATTCAGCAGCGCTTAAACGATGTAGCGAAGATGCTTAAACTGGAAGAGTATCTTAAACGTAAACCGGCGGATCTTTCGGGTGGACAACGCCAACGTGTGGCGATGGGACGGGCGATTGTTCGTGATGCCGACTGCTTTTTATTCGACGAGCCACTATCCAACCTTGATGCGAAACTTCGCAACCATATGCGAACTGAAATTGCGCAGATACATCACCAGTTTGGTCGTACAAGCGTGTACGTCACTCATGACCAAGTAGAGGCGATGACCTTGGCCGATAAAGTTGTGGTGATCCGCGATGGGATTATTGAGCAAGTCGGTTCGCCAATGGATATATTCCTTAATCCTATAAACATCTTTGTGGCCACATTCATCGGTTCGCCGTCGATGAATATAATGGATGGTCGTCTTTATAGTGACCACTTACAACTCGGGGACTATTCCTTACCCAGGCAGCAATTAACCAATGTGAACTTTGATAAGCCCATTGGCGCTGAAGGGGTAGCAGTTAAAGTTGGGATCCGACCAGACTTTTTTAACGATAAAGCGTTCTTTTCAGATGGAGAGGCGACCTTTAACTTTAGTGAGGTTCACGTCGAGCTCGTCGAGCCTATGGGGTTTGATAAGGAAGTGCTATTTCATCTAGGTGACGACAAAGTAAAAGCGCGATTGGATCTTCGTTCGGAGATTTCTCGCGGCGAGAAAATGGACTTGTTAGTCGACCTGTCTAGGGTGCTGCTGTTTGATGAGCAAACCCAGCGCCGCTTATAAGTTGTGGTCACGCACTTTGGCCATGAGTGGGTTCCCATTCGCGCTAAAATTGGTTAAAAGTGAATTCTGTTACTTGGGTGTCATGGTTAATGGAGCGAAGTCTAAGTGAGTGAACGAGTCCAACATACGGCTATTCGAGATGTATACGTTGATAATGGATTAAACAATGTCAATTAAGAAACTTGCAGAACATTTAGGCTTATCAAAGTCGACGGTATCGCGGGCGCTCAATGGCTATAGCGACGTCAATGCCAACACGCGTAAAAAGGTGTTAGCAGCGGCGCAGGAATTGGGTTATCGTGCCAATCCGACCGCTAAACGCCTTGCATCCGGGCGTTCTCGCAATGTGGGGATCATTTTACCAGCAGCCTCTAGGATGTTTGTGTCTCCCGCTTTTTCTAAAGTTTTGGCAGGAGCGGCAGCCCTACTCAGTAAGTATGACTATCAATTAATCGTAACCACTATCTCTGAATCTCAAGACGAGCAGCAGGTGTACTCTCAATTAACCAGTGGGGGATTAGTCGATGGGTTGTTTATTGTAAGAACTCGGACCGACGACGCACGAATTAAAATGCTTACGGAACAGAATTTTCCTTTTGTATGTCATGGGTTTATCGAGGGATTTGATTCAGAGAGCTTTGTCGATGTCGACAATCAACAAGCGTTTTACGAATTGACCAAACGGCAGATTAACCTGGGACACACACGGATAGCATTTTTGGATGCGCCAATCGAGCTAACGCTTTCTCAGGCGCGTCAGCAGGGCTATTTAAAAGCAATGCATGAGGCCAGTCTTGAGGTCAATGATAAGTGGCTACTTAATGGCGAGCTCAATGAAGATGCCGCTATGGCGATGACCAAAGAAGTGATGTCTTTGGCTAAACGCCCTACGTCAATCCTGTGCGCTGACGATACCATGGCACTTGGCACTATTGCCGCATGTGAAGAGCTTGGGTATCAGCCCGGTATTGATGTAGCGATTGCCGGTTACGGTGATTACGAACACAGCCGCTACAGCAAACCGTCAATTACCTCTTTAAGCTACGATACGCTTGCGGTTGGCGAAGAGATGGCGAAGTTAATGCTTAACAAATTGGAAAATATGCAATTTGATACACGCAATTGGTACGTCGCCACTATTGTTCCTCGCCAATCAGACAGTCACGTTATGATGGTCCCAGATAATTAGATTAACTGATCGACAATATCAATCACTTCCGATAAATGACTGACTTGATAGCGCGCCATATCGAAGTCAGCACCCTCGAATTCAGGTTTGGCGATTGTTATTGCGCCGGAGGCAACGGCTGCTTTCACACCTGTTAAGCTATCTTCTAAGGCAAAACATAACGTTGGATCAACCTCCATACGGCGGCACACTTCTAAATAGACATCCGGTGCAGGTTTGCCATTGACCACCTCATCGGCACTTAAAGCAACCAAAAATACGTCGTTGAGTCCAAGAGTATTCACCACCGCGTCAATGACAATCTGGCTCGATGATGTCGCTAGGCCAATTTTTAACGGGGTTGTTTTTAGGTAGCGGACTAAGTGGTGTAGTCCTTCCGTTGCCGTGGCCTCGTTAGAAATTAATGTAATGGTTCTATTGAGAATTGAGTGGGCCAATTCCTCGACGGTAAGCGTCAGTTTGAAGCGATTTATCCAGCACTTCGCTATGTCGTCGATACGCTTTCCCATCGTGTTCGCAATGCAATCATCAATAGTGATGGTGTGGCCCATTTCGCGCAGCAGTTCAATTTGTGAACGACGCCAGAAAGGCTCAGAATCGAGCAGGACACCGTCCATGTCGAAAATAAATGCTTGGTAATGTTGAGTCATTTTTTGAATTCTATTTTTGATAAAGCTCGAGTGGAAGCCCATCGGGATCTTGGAAAAAAGTGAACGCTTTGCCTGTGAGCTCGTCAATTCGAATTGGTTCAACAGCAATGTTGTGTTTGGCTAACTGCTGAATGTTCTCTTCAATATCATTAACCGCAAATGCAAGGTGCCTAAGCCCTTGTGCTTCTGGGTAGCTTGGCCTTTCAGGTGCATTAGGAAAAGAGAACAGCTCTATCTGTCCTCCCGAGGGGATGGCTAAGTCTAGCTTGTAGGAATCGCGCGCGGCGCGGTAGGTCTCTTCGATGATCTCAAACCCTAATACTTTATGGTAAAAATGCTTGGATTGCGGATAGTTAGAGCAAATTATTGCAATGTGATGAAACGCTAAGTCCATGTGAGTTACCCGTGTTATGAAAATGAAATCGTGAAAGAATCGAGCCTATGATTCGCTACAAACAGCGTACAACATAGCACTGATTCATGACAGAAAGATTTACTTTTGTGTTGGTTAAGTTAGGGTAGGAAAATGGAAAAAATATCACTAGCTCAAGCCAAAAAAATGGCATTGCTAAGCCAAAGGTTGCCCGCTAAAACGGTCAATGGAAACGGCTATCAAGAGACCAAGAATGCATTTGAGCAATTGGGCTATCTGCAAATAGATACGATCTCTGTGGTGCAGCGAGCCCATCATCACGTGCTGTGGAGCCGCAATCCCAACTATCAACTCACTCATCTCGATCAAATGGTCAATCAAGGGTTTGCCTTTGAGTATTGGTCGCACGCTGCATCATATTTGCCGATGCGTGATTTTCGCTTCACGCTGCCTCGTAAGCACGCACTAAAAACCGATAAGCAGAGACACTGGTTTGTCAAAGACCATTCTCTAATGAAGCATGCATTAGAGCGTATAGAGACCGAAGGTCCGCTGATGGCCAAAGATTTTGCAGGAACGAGCAAAAAGCTTGGTATGTGGGGCAGTAAACCGGCGAAGCAGGCGTTGGAAAACCTGTACATGCAAGGTGACTTGATGATTCGAGAGCGTCGAAACTTCCACAAGGTCTACGATTTAACCGAGCGTGTATTACCTACACACGTTGATTGCTCAATGCCTACCGATGAAGAGTATTGCCGATATCTCATTAAAGGCTTCATTCGAGCCCACGGATTTGGCAATGCCGCCGAGATGAGTTATTTACTCAAAGGAATAAAAAGCCAGATAGCACGGCTTTTGCAAGAAATGTGCGAGGACAAAGAGTTGGTGGTAATCGCTATTGAGTCAAGTGCCTATTACACAACACCGGAGACTTTGGCGCTTGTTGACCAGAGATTAAACCGTCGACGCGCCGCAATTTTATCTCCGTTTGATAATCTTCTTATTCAGCGTTCACGGGCCATTAATCTATTTGGTTTTGATTACAAACTAGAATGCTATTTACCAGAAGCGAAACGAGAATTTGGCTATTTCTGCCTTCCCATTTTGTGGCAAGGAGAATTGGTGGCTCGAGTGGACTGTAAAGCGGATAAAAAAAGCGGCCAACTGGTTGTTCATTCATTGCACAAAGAACATAAGCTCGCCCATCGCGAGGAGTTCGATCATGAATTGCGCAACGAACTCAACCGGTTTGCTCAGTTTAATGGGGTCAGAGTCAATTGACTCTGACCCCATTTAGGTGATGTTTCATTGGAACAAAAGCAAGTGAGGTGATCGATAGTATTGCGGCACAGACCATCCAGCTCAGTGTGATGGAGTAGTGTTCAGATACCCAACCGAACAGCAGTGAAGAACCAATTGCACCAAGTGTGACCGAAAATGAACTTACCGATAGCATCGTAGAGCGGAAATGCTCTGGCGTATAATCATTCAATACCACTTGTTCAGAGTTGTTGCCGACCGTGAACAGGAAGAAAAACAGTAAGTACAACGCAGTGAATTCGAACACATGAGTACTTAGGCTGAGGCCAATCAGTGTGCAGGCAGCAAGTATTCGCGTGTACAACATCAACTGAGAATGCGACTGCTTACACCATCTTAGCAGCGTCACCGATGCGATTGATGAAAGAGCAGACATCAAAAAGTAAAGTGCCGTGACGATCCCAAAGAGCGCAGTGCCATACCCTGACTGCTGGGCTAACGGCTCAAGAAAAGGCTGCCAAAAGTTTTCGACACTCATTAAAACAACGCCGCACCCAACTATCGTAAACAACATTTTGGAGACCACTTTGTGCGAGGCTCCGTGTCTAAGCGCCTGAACGATGGTTTTGCCAACGCCGTGTGTTGCGTTCGCTGGTGCAACAGTGCCACGAGTCGCGAAATACGGCTTAGCGAGAAGCCAGTGAGTGACGAACAAAAGCAGAGCATTGCCAATAATGGTCACTAAAATCGAGAGTTGAAAGGGGTGTTGGAAGTCTGCAGACAAATTGGTGGATGGTAATATGCCTCCCAACAAAGAGCCTAACGCCAAACCTAGTGTAAGAAACACATTTACGCGTGCTAACGCGCTATGGTAATTGAGCTCTGCTTCTGTAGACGAACCAGCATGTTTAAATGCATCATAAAACCATGCGTCGAGAGTGCCCGAGTAGATTGCTCTTGCCGCGCCCAAAAAGGACGCTGCTATTATCAACGAAGTAAAATCGGTGGCAAAATAGAGAGCCGTAAACCCCGCAATATTGACCAAAAGTGAGCATTGGTAGGTGCGCATTCGCCCAAAGCGATCGGCCATGCCACCCAATGGAATTTCCAAAACGGCCGTGGTGCCAACATATACTGCCATGATCACACCAACCTGCTGTAAAGACATTCCGATGGACTGAATCATCAATACCAGTATCGGGATCATAATCCCAACAACCGCCCAATGCAGGCCCTGCTGGATACTGTAGCACCATTGCAGATGTGACTTATTCATAGACTCCCTGTCCTTGATTTCCGTGGGGTCAGAGTCGATTGACTCTGACCCCATTATTGTTATTTCTCGAGTAGCATGCTTACTTTAGCTTTTGGTGTTTTGGATATTTTATTCATCAGCGCAAAGTCTGGGTTGGGAACAGAAAATTGCTGCTCTAGGCAGGCTAAATGTACCAGCCATAGTGAGGCGGTGACTTCTGCATCGGCTAATGCACGGTGAAAAACGCCATCATTATCAATGTCATGGTATCGCACGAGATCACCAAGTTTATGGGATGGAGCCTCTTGCGTTAGTCGTCTTGAAATGAGCAGTGAGCAGGCGAATTCACCGTCATAATCGCGGTCAATCAGTTCTAATTCTGCGTCCAAAAAGCGTTTATCGAATGAGGCATTATGCGCAACCAAATTGCTGCCTTGAATAAAGTCTGCAAATTCATTCATCACGGTTGCACAATCGTCGGCGGTGGTCAGCATAGTGTTGGTGATACCGGTGTAGTTTTCGATAAAACCACTGACTCTAAATCCAGGGTTCATTAATCGTTGAAACCGATCGACGATCTTTCCATTTTCAAGCTTTACTGCACCTATTTCGATGGCGCGATCACCTTGGTTAGGCGATAGACCGGTGGTTTCAAAGTCGAGGACGATTACAGAGTTGGCGGGACGTGTAGAGAGCACAAACTAGTTCCAAATGACGAGGCTCATGAATTCATTGACCGAGTAATCCTAGTCAATGTAAAGCGAGCAAAAAGGCAAAGTGGGTAGTTTACGGTAAATTGTATTGGGGGCAAAGTTACGATTGATCTGAAGGCGATAGTCAGAGCGTCACAGTACGCTTCACGTAAAATGCGCTCTGGCTAGAACAGAGGCTATTTGGCCGCAGCCAAAATTTGCTTTGCTATGTCTACCATCGTGGTGCCTTGAATATCTGGTTGCAGATAGAGTGGGTTATACACCGCCGGAGATCGCGCTATATACGCGGCTTGTAAACCTGCTGACATAGCGCCATGCGTATCCCAGTCATGTGTAGCCACCAACCGCAATTTATTAGGCTCCGCGTTTAGCGTCTTACAAGCAAAATGGTACACCTTTGGGTCGGGCTTAAAACTGCCGGTCGACTCCACAGATAGGATGTCGTCAAAATAGTCATCTAGACCCGCATTGGTTATCTGCTTGCTTATTAGTGCCATCGACGAGTTGGAGAATGCCACCGTTTTGATGCCGTGTTCTTTTAGCAAAGTTAACGCTGGTTTGATGTCTTTGTGCGCGGAAAGCTGCGCAAATCCACTTAACAACTCTTTTTTGGTGGCTTCATTTAAACGGATATCAAATTGCATCGCCACGCTGTCGAGACTAATGGCCGCCAAAGTCGCAAAGTCACTTTGTACGTTAGTGGAAATACACACCGTAGAGGTGTGTAGCAGCTGAGTGAACCAGATTTTTAGTGCTTTTGGTGAGCCAAATGTGGCGGAAAATTTTGGTTGCAAGGTGGATAGGTTTAGGACGGTCTCATTGATATCGAATAACACTATAGGTTGGGCCAAGGTGATTTTCCTTTAGTAAGTAAGCGGTGACTATGAGTGTGACTTAACACGCAACCCATTTCCCAAAAACAGAAATAGCCAGATCAAGAGTATAGTCCTGATCTGGCTATCATTTACAACATTGACGAGCCTTTATCCATTGAGGTGCTTATCAAAGAACTCGATAGAACGTGTCCATGCTAATTCTGCTTCGGTTTCAGCGTAGCGGCCGGTAGAGTCATTGTGGAATCCGTGATTCACGTCTTCGTACATATATGCGGTGTAATCGGCACCAATCGCTTTAAGCTCTTCTTCATATTCAGGCCAGCTTGCGTTAACGCGTTTATCTAGACTAGCAAACTGTAGCATCAGTGGGCCTTTGACATTTTTTCTCAGCTCTTTCGCCGCAGGAGTACCATAAAAAGGCACGCCAGCATCAAGTTTGTCTGGAATGGTTGCCGCCAGCATATTGACGATGTAGCCACCAAAACAGAAACCGACAGCGCCTAGTTTGCCACTGCTAAGTTCATGCGACTTTAGGAAGTCGGCTGCGGCTAAGAAGTCTTCTTCTATGTTCGCGCGATCCATACTGCTTTGCATGGCGCGACCTTCATCATCGTTACCAGGGTAACCGCCAAGTGGGTAGAGCGCATCCGGTGCAAATGCGATAAAACCTTTAGCCGCAAGGCGTCGAGCCACATCTTTAATGTATGGGTTTAGCCCTCTATTTTCGTGGATCACCAATACTACAGGAGCGGTGCCTTCAAGATCTTTTGGCACAACCAAGTAGCCTTCACATTCACCACTGCCTTTCGGCGAATCAAACTTTGCGTAGCTCGCCTTGATAAGAGGGTCGTTAAAAGAGACTTGTTCGGCAAGTGCATAGTTAGGAATTAGGGCAGACGTTAACGTCGTCATGGTAAACCCAAGCGCAACCAGCCCAGTTAGGCGAGTAAGGAATTCTCGACGGTCAATGAGCCCGTGGGCGTATTCATCGTACCAATCAAAGGCTTCTTGGGGAATGGCTCTTTGTTCTACTTTCTCTGGCGCATCGGTCTTAGACATCCGTTTTGTCCTCACTGATTAAAAATCGTTTTTAATACGTTGTTTGTCGAATAATCGATCAGAAAAAGAATGGTTGATTTTGCGACAGAGTGAGAGTGTCTTTACATAAATTTACGTTCGGGTGGGTGCGCTAATAAGACAAATACTCTTCCTTAAAAGGTTATGCCTCTCAATGGTCGCCAATCTCGCAGTGATGAGGTATGAAATGGGGCATTAACATAGTGTGAATCGGCCATTCTTCGTCACTGTTCATTCGCGATGAGCCGGTTGAAGGGCAGCGTTTAGCCACTGTTCAAAGCGGTGCACTTTGTCTATGCCCCTTTTATAGTTTGGAGCAATCAGGTAATAGCCGTATGGGCTATGCATCGACAGCCCTAAAGGGTTGTTCAGTTGCGTGTTCAAGGCAGTATTGGTCAGCATAAAGTCAGGCAACAATGCCAATCCTTGATGATTTTTAACCCCTTCCAACGACATGTAAAAGTGTTCATAGCCAATTTTTCCATAGCGAGGTGTGTGGGTCAATTGGTGCTGCTTGGTAAACATCTCCCACAGCTGCGGCCGAGTGATCTGAGGTATGAGTGTGTGGCGCTTTAAATCTTGAACAGTCTGGATAGGGTTATTAATGAGCAATGTGTTTGAGCCCACCAGTTGCAGCGACTCTTGCATTAGCAAGTGTGCGTGTTCGTGATGTTTCGATAGCGGTAAACAACGAATATAGACATCACTGTCATTGCGACTGCTTTTTACCGGGCCATCACCAATTTTGATACTGATTTGCAAGTTAGGGTGTTGATTAGAAAACAGCTCTAAATGTTCAATCAACCAAAGGCTTGCAAAAGATGGTGTGACATTGACATTCAATACGTCGCGCGTCATGTCTGTTTGAATGAGGTTGGCGGTTGAAGTTTGAATCAATTGAAGCGCTTCTGCGACTTTGGGTAAATAGCGTTCGCCAGCTTTGGTTAGAGTAATACCGTTGATGTGACGATGAAAAAGAGGCTGGCCTAATTGCTGTTCTAGTGCAGCAATTTGCTTACTCACAGCACCCTGCGAAACAGACAGGTGAATAGCTGCTTTAGAAAAGCTCATTGTACTGGCAACCGCCATAAACGTACGTAAGGCTCGCGTTGACGGAAACTCACTGCTCTTAATCATTAAGACTACTCCTGCAATACTCTGGATTCAGTGTATTTCGGCGGTGAGTAAAAAACCATCAATTAATGCCACTAATATTCCAAAAGCTCATAGGGGGTGACATTTCCTCGCTTGTTGAAGTGAAAAATACAGGATAAATATTAGACACTCGCTCATGAGGATGAGGACAAATCATGACTAAGGTGTTTCATCGTCATTGCCACTCTAAACTGCCCACTGTTGTTAGAGGTGAAGGGGTATACCTTTTCGACCAACAAGGTCGTCGTTATCTCGACGCGTGCGGTGGCGCGGCGGTGTCTAATCTTGGACATAATCATCAACACGTAAAGCGAGGGATCGCTCAACAGCTGGATGCTATTCCTTTTGCTCACAGTCATTTTTTTACTACCGACAGTTGTGAGCTACTCGCGAAAAAACTCACTGACCTCGCGCCTGATCCGTTAAACCATGTCTATTTTGTTAGCGGGGGATCTGAAGCGGTTGAGTCCGCCCTCAAAATGGCAAGACAGTATTTTGTCGAGAAGGGGGAGTTGTCGCGAACAGAGTTTATTGCCCGCAAGCAGAGTTATCACGGAAATACCTTAGGTGCACTAGCCGTTGGAGGTAATCAGTGGCGAAGAAGTCAGTATGAGCCTTTGCTGAGCAGTGCTCACCATGTATCGGCCTGCTATCCATACCGAGATAAGCACCCGTCCGAGAGTGAACGGGCGTATTCGCAAAGATTGGCTGACGAGCTGGAACAAAAAATAGTGCAGATAGGTCCAGATAAAGTCATGGCGTTTGTTGCAGAGCCTGTTGTTGGCGCTACAGCTGGTGCACTCACTGCGACAGCAGACTACTTTCGGCTGATCAGAGAAATCTGCGACCAATATGGCATCTTGCTGATTTTCGACGAGGTTATGTGCGGGGTAGGGCGTACAGGAACCTTTTTTGCTTTTGAGCAGGAGCAAACCGTACCTGACTTGGTGACGCTGGCAAAAGGTCTTGGGGCTGGGTATCAACCCATAGGGGCAGTGTTAGCGAGCGATACTGTGTACGATACCATTGCGACAGGCAGTGGCTTTTTTCAACATGGTCACACATTTATGGGGCACCCCATGGCTTGTGCAGCCGGCTTAGCCACGTTGGAGGCAATTGAGCAAGACCAGTTATTGGTGAACGTGAAGCGCCAAGGGCAGTATTTAAAGCAGCTCTTGAAAGAGCAGTTATCACCAGTTGACTACATTGGCGACATTAGAGGCAAGGGGCTGTTCATTGGTATTGAATTGGTCTTTAACAAGCAAACAAAACAGCCGCTACCAATCGAGAGTCAAGCACACAAAATAATTCATACCACAGCCATGGAGCTGGGCTTAATGTGTTATCCGATGTCAGGCACCATTGACGGCGTAAACGGGCACCACATCTTGTTGGCACCGCCTTTTATTATTAATGATGGTCAAATTGTTGAGTTGGTGGATAAACTGGTTCAGACCCTAAACGTATGTGCCAAACAATGGATGTAAGAGGACTAAGCGATTGAAACCAATAGCCATCATTGCCGCTCCTAATGGAGCAAGAAAGCAAAAAAGCGATCACCCTAAGTTGCCCATAACGATGTCCGAAATTGTTGAAGATGCTAAATTGTGTCGCGACGCTGGAGCGGCAATGATCCATGTTCATGCAAGAGACCATGAAGGTAAGCATAGTTTAGACATAGAGGTGAATCAGGCCCTTTATGGCGAGTTGAATAATGCACTCGGTGATAGCGTGATGATCCAACTCACAACAGAAGCCATTGGTGAATACTCACACCAGCAGCAGATAGCCTTGATTAAGCAGGTAAAGCCTAAAGCAGCGTCTTTTGCGTTACGCGAACTTTTTCCAGACGGTGAACAGGTGACGACTCAATTTCGTCAGTCTGCTCAGTTTTTTGATTGGGTCTCTAGTGAACACATTTTTGCTCAATATATTTTGTATGATCGTCAAGATGTCCAGGTTTACCTCAGGCTGTGCGAGCAAGGTGTGATACCTGCAACCAATCGCCATGTTTTACTGGTGCTAGGTCGCTACAGTACCACTCAAACCGCCACACCCATTGAGCTTGTTGCCATGGTCAGTGATCCCGCCCTCACTGCTCAGCGTTGGGGAGTGTGCGCTTTTGGCCAGTACGAGCATCAGTGCTTATCGGCCGCAATGCTGCTAGGTGGTGATGTCAGAGTAGGGTTTGAGAATAACCATCTCGATAGACACGGTGAGTTAGCTCAAAGTAACGCAGCGCAGATTACCGAGCTAAAGAGGCAAGCTGAACATCAAGGGATTGCGACACTGAACGCTCAGGATTACCGTTCTTTACTGTAAGTGTAACTCTTAGCAAGTTGAGCGCGTTTGTTTTGTGAGAGCTATGGGCAGTTGAAAAAGGAACGATGCATGAGAAAAACGATCACCCGCGCCCAAATCCAGGCGCAGCTGCACGATAATATGACCATTATGATTGGCGGATTTATGGCAACGGGCGCGCCCGAGGGGTTGATTGATATTGTGCTTGAGTCCGGAGTAAAGAATCTCACTCTTATCACCACGGACACAGGACAACCTCATACCGGTTCGGGCCGACTGATCAGCGCTGAGCGAGTTGCCAAGTTGTATGCCTCTCACATTGGCACTAACCCCATTACCGGGCAAATGATGAACTCGGGACAACTCAAGGTTGAACTTGTCCCGCAGGGGACGCTGGCAGAAAAAATTCGATGTGCAGGTGCGGGTTTAGGGGGCGTGTTAACGCCAACAGGGCTAGGCACTGTGGTAAGTGAAGGCAAAGATATTGTGCGTGTTGATGGGAAAGACTTTTTGCTCGAAAAGCCATTGTTTGCTGATCTGGCATTGATTCGCGGCTCTATCGTCGACAAAAAAGGCAACGTGAAGTACTTAGGCACCACACAAAACTTTAATCCATTGATGGCGACGGCGGCTAAGACGGTCATTGTAGAGGCCATCCAACTTGTAGACGTTGGTGATATAGAGCCAGAGTCAATTCACACCCCGAGTCTTTATGTGGATCATATTTACCAAGGAGATCATCTATGAGTGTCGATAAACACTACTCACGCCGTATGATTGCTTGGCGAGTGGCACAGGAACTTAATGACGGCGATATCGTGAACCTCGGGATAGGAATGCCATCATTAGTTGCAAACGAAACTAGTAAAGAGATAGAGGTGCTTCTGCAGTCTGAAAATGGACTGCTGGGCATTGGAGGGCTTGCTAAAGAGGAAGACATCGACTTAAACGTAGTGAATGCAGGTGGACAACCTATTACCGCAGCAAAAGGAGCGTGTTACTTCAACAGCGCCGATTCGTTTGCCATTATTCGAGGAGGGCATGTTGACGTGTCGGTCTTGGGTGCCTTACAGGTTGATGAGTTGGGTAATCTAGCCAATTGGATCATTCCCGGGAAAATGGTGCCAGGCATGGGCGGAGCGATGGACTTAGTGGTTGGGGCTAAAAAAGTCATTGTAGCCATGGAACATAGTGCAAAGGGAAAACCAAAACTACTGAGTCGCTGCACTTTGCCGCTAACCGCAGCAGGGCAGGTGAATTTAGTGGTGACTGAGTTGGGTGTTATTGAGATAACGTCAAAGGGCATGGAGTTAATTGAAATCGCCCCGAGCGCCTCTGTCGAGTACGTTAAACAGCGAACCGAGGCCAAATTACATGTCTCGCCGCAGTTAAAAACAATGTCTTTACCTACTGAAATATCGAGTATTTTTTGAGCGGTTAGACATTATTTAAAAATATCCTTCAAAAACGCTAGGTAATTACCGAGTTAGCTGTATAATATGCGCAGCTCTTGCAAATGAGTTATTAGATAAAAATTTAGTTGAAGCCTCCTCCCAGAACTCTTTCGATACCTTGTCGTTTAGCTCCTGTGAATAGCTTAACCTTCATAGTCTTTACAATAGCTTTTGCGTGTAGTTCATTTATTAAAATTATTAATTATATAGAGGTTTCTATGTCTACTAAAACGACTGGTACAGTAAAATGGTTTAACGAAACTAAAGGTTTCGGTTTTATTTCTCAAGACAACGGCGGCGCTGACGTATTCGTTCACTTCCGTGCAATCGTTTCTGACGGTTTCAAAACTCTTGCTGAAGGCCAAAAAGTAAGCTTTGATGTTGAGCAAGGTCAAAAAGGCCCTCAAGCTTCAAACGTAACTGCTATCTAATACAGCATTTACAGATGTGACGCGTCAGCGTCACATCTATCTTTCATCTTTGCAATCCGAATTCCAGCTTAATTTCACCGCTCCAAACTCTACTTCCAGCTCCAATTCTGCAATACCCGATCGACATTCCAAAATAAGTACAATCATGTCTAGAAGAACTAGTCGCCAGAGATACTGGTACAAAAAGACGTCAAGCGACGCAAAAGTAAAACATTAATTTCAATAGTCCATCGATTAGGCTCATTGCACAAGCCTAGTTAACCGACTGCTTTATCATACTTCACGTAACTCCCATTCTGTTTCAATATCAAAATAGGTCCCTTTCACAGTCCTGTTTTGAACATTGAAGGTTTGACCGATTTTGTCAACATCGTTATAGTTGCCTCAACCTTTTCTACCGAGATGATGCCATAGTGAATAAGTAACTTCCTAATTTGAACCGTTTTTATGGATTCAAATTCCTCTAGACCTAACTCGTCTGGGGCTCTGGGCTATGCGTTTTGCAGGTCTTGAGAGTGAAGGTGTACGTTCCGGTATCTCTTACCCTCAAAATACTCATTATCTAACTTTGCTAACGCTAGTCCCCAAATTTTTATCTGAAAATTAGGGAGGCCGCTATGCCTGCTATTCAACAAATCAAAACAACTAGCCAATCAATGTCCAATAAGCCATCTTGCATGGCGCGAATCTCCGTTCATCAGCTTGGTGCTCAATTGGACATGGGGTCTTGGTTATTTCGCCATCTAGAATGCAACTTAGGTTCAGGTGTATGGGGGCTCGTTGGCCGGAATGGCTGCGGAAAATCCAAATTAATTCACCTTCTTTCTGGTGAAGAAGATCCTTCTGAGGGCCATATTACTCGCGTCGGTGAATTGGGCTGTTTTTCACAACTGCCTTCTAAACTGCTTAGCAGCGAACTCACTGTGACTCAATATTTAGGGTTGGACGAAAAGATTGGCGCACTGCGAGCGATTGAAAATGGCAGTGTCGATGAGCGGGACTTCGCCACACTTGAAGAGGATTGGGAAGTCGAAATTAAACTACTTAACTTGTTGAAAAAACTGCGCTTACCAGAAAGTTTAGAAACACCATGTTCTTTGCTGAGCGGCGGCCAACTGGCGCTGCTACAACTGCATAAACTATTTGAAAGTGACGCCACTATTTTGCTATTGGATGAACCAACGAACCACCTCGATAGCGTTGGACGTGCTTGGTTAGCCGATAAACTACAGCACTTTGAAGGCTGCGTGGTGATTGTAAGCCACGATAGGTACTTGCTTGAACAGTGCCAAGGTATTTATCACCTAAGCAGTAATGGTCTTGATTATTTCGATGGCGGTTATAGTCTGTATCATGCTACTCGCAGTGCACAGCTGGAAACACTTGAACGTAAAGTAGAACGACTGGGTAAAGAAGCAAAAGCGATTGAAAAGCAAGCTCAACTAAATCTTGAAAAAGCGCAACGACGTGAAGCCCAAGGGGTGAAACTGCGTAAAAGTGGCAGCCAGCCTAAAATATTATTGGACGGCAAGGCTCAAAAAGCGCAACTGGCACGATCGGCGCAGCAGTTGAATCAAAACAATCAGTTAGACCGAGTTAATAAAGATTTGGATGTTGCCAAGAAGCAGCAAGAGCAGCTCAAATCTCAAAAGCTATACTTAAACACCAATCATTCAAGTAAACGGGCAACATTGGTTAGCGTTGAGGAGTGTGTCCTCGATTTTGTGGATGTTCCGATCGCTAACTTTAAAGTGGCTCAAGGAGAGCGGTGGCATATCGATGGTGATAATGGCACAGGCAAGAGCTTGCTCCTGAAAGCGTTGCACGGGAATCATAATCATTTCAAAGGCTCGATCACCTTGCGCCATCCAACCGTTTACTTAGACCAGCATTTTGGGCTGCTACCCGAGTCGAGCACATTAATCGACGCACTGATGGACTTTTGTGTGGGGCTGACCAATAGCGAAGCATGGCTGCTGTTAGCCAGCATCGGGTTTCGCCGAGACGCAGTGCATAAACGTGTCAGCGTGCTCAGTGGTGGCGAAAAGATGAAGCTTGCCATGCTGATGGTCAGCCATCGTAAGGACGCTCCACTATTGCTGTTGGATGAGCCGGATAATCACCTAGACATCGACTCTAAGCAGATTTTAGCCTCCGCACTAAACCAGTATCAGGGCGCATTTATGGTGGTCAGTCACGACAAAGTGTTTATTGACGAACTGGGGATTGCCAATACGATTAATATGCAAAAAAGCAGCGAACTTTGCTTGACCTGAACCCAAGGTTAGCCAGTACAATACGCGCCCTTTATCTGGTGCAGCATAGGAGACTAAGATGCCAATAGGTTTTGATTACGGTACCGCAAATTGTTCGGTCGCGCAGAGTGTCAATGGACAGGTGACACCAATAGCGGTTGAAGGGACACACACGTTAATTCCCTCGTCATTGTGTGCACCTAGCTCAGAAACGGTATCGGAGTATCTGTTTCGCATCTTGGACATTAAACCTAGTGATAACCTTGGCGAATCACTGTTGCGCCGTGCAATCAGCGAGAATCGGGAAGAAGGGCTGATCGTTCGTGACGATGACGTGAAATTTGGTCGCGAAGCGCTCGCCCTTTACCTCGAGGATCCCAAAGAGGTGTATTACGTTAAGTCCCCAAAATCGTTTTTAGGAGCGATGGGACTGCGAGACATGCAGCTGAGTTTTTTTGAGGACTTAGTCTGCGCAATGATGGCCAACGTGCGCCAGCGTGCAGAAAATGGTTTGGGCCGTGAGGTGAATCGCACGGTTATCGGCCGTCCAATTAACTTTCTAGGTAGAGGTGGAGATGCCTCTAACATTCAGGCCGAAGGTATATTAAAACGCGCAGCTCACCGAGCTGGTTTTTCTGACGTAGAGTTTCAGTTTGAGCCTGTTGCCGCAGGGTTAGATTTTGAAGCCTCACTCACCGAAGATAAAATCGTCTTGGTGGTCGATATTGGTGGGGGAACAACCGACTGCTCGATGCTACGCATGGGACCGAGTTACCGTGGGCAGATCGATCGCAGTGCCTCCCTTTTGGCTCACAGTGGACAAATGGTCGGCGGGAACGATCTCGATATCAACACGGCTTTTCACCGATTTATGAGTGAATTTGGACTGGGCAGTGAAACCACTGGTGGCTTGCCTATGCCCAACATACAGTTTTGGAATAGCATTGCGATAAACGATGTACAAGCGCAGCGAGCATTTTATGCTCATGACAATTTGGGGCTATTAAAATCTCTACACAAAGAGTCTGCCGAGCCTCAAAAGCTCGCAAGATTGGTGCAATTGCAGCGTGAAACCTTAGGTTACGCAGTGGTGCGAGAAGCAGAGCAAAGCAAAATTGCGCTTTCAGATTCTGCGCATTATCACGCACATCTCGATTTGCTTAATGAGCAGCTTGCTATAGAAGTGACCGCTACTCAGATGGAGCAGGCAGTCAGCAATCCAACCGAAAAAATCAAACGTTTGGTGAAAGAAGCAATTGTTGAAAGTGGTATCCAACCCGATGTCATCTACATGACAGGTGGCTCGGCCAAATCGAGCTTTTTAACCTCTGCGGTGAAAGAGGTGGTGCCCAATACGCCCATTGTCAGTGGTAATCACTTTGGCTCGGTAACGGCCGGCTTGGCGCGATGGGCTGAGCTAATTTATCGTTAATGCCTGACGCGATGTATCGACATATTTACAATCAGCCATGAATTAGGCATCGCTTTGTCGCTCATGACTTAAGCGATGCCGGTGATCACTTTTTCATTTTTAAGGGTGTCACCTACTTCTGCACCAATAAGCATTTTGCCCAATGGTGCAAGTGGCGTGACCACAACAATTTTTCCGCCGTCCAGTTTATACCCACCACACATCGGCATAAGCCAAAATTGTTGGCTACCGTCTAGGGTAATGAGCGCGCCAATAGCGACTTCATCCAGTTCGCTAAAATCTTTTGGGCTCATGGCAGTTAGCTGATTGATCATGGTGTCAAACTCAGCCACACGCTGCGACTGTCCATGGGCCAAATAGGCTGCTTCTAAACCGACGGTGTCGTACTGAGTTTCAGCCACACTCTGTTCATGGGTGGCGTCGTTATGCGCATCACTTGCGGCAGAAAAAGCGACGTCTCTTTGCTTGGTCAGTGTGTCGAGCAGTTGTTGTTTTAAGTGGCTTTTGTTGAGCAATGATCTGGCCTCGTAACGAAAACGCTAGAGTAGCGAAATCCCAATCAAAACGCGACCTCTACTCATTTTATCGGCGAGATAGTGGGCGGGTTTTGAAGAGAATTCGGCGAGTGATTGATGCGTAATTCATAGGATAGAAGCTATTGCGTCAGCAATATTGTTGGCGCGCTAGGAGACTTGCTCGCTCGATTTCGCCCTGTCAGTTATGCCGCAGTATTAACCAATTCTTGTTCATTGTAGTTGGCGACACGGGTTAGCCATTTCATTAAGGCAACCGCAAAAAGCATTGTCGCCGCTGCTACCGCAAACCCATATTGAGTAACCCCATAGTGGCTCAGTAGAGCGATAATGACATAGCTACTGCTTTGTACAAATGTGGCAAAGAGTTGTAATGCGCCGTCAGCGCGTCCGCGCTGTTCAATCTTGATGGTGACATGCATCCAATTGGTGCGTGCAATACGGTTAAGCGCGTTCGATAACCCGAATAGGAAAGCAAACCCTAAGATAAACGCAGGGTGGGGGGCACCACTCATACCCATAACCATAACAGCGCTAAACGCCATCGCATACAGCATGGTTTTGGGAAGCGAGAACATCCCCAGTAAACGCGTAACGACCAGTCCAGTAAGAAGGGCTCCCAGTCCAAATGACATGCTATAGCCAGCAAGCCACTGCCCCGATATGCCTTGCTGAGCAAACCATACCGGTACCAACTTACCCAAATAGGTCAGCACCGGATAGGAGATCGCAGAGAGCATGAGATAGGCATAAAATCTGGGGTTTCCAGTGATAATGGCTTTGCTTTCTATCATTTGGGAAGTAAACGAGTGGCGTGTCGACGTACGCAACTGTTGCTGATATGGGGTGATCATATAGCTTATTGTCGATAGGGCTGATGCCAATGCAGCAAAAGCCGAGAATTCTATAATGCTCCACACTTCCAAAAGTGCAATGCCTAATGCTCCCGCGCCTAGGGTTGTTCCTTGAAGTATGATCTCTTGCTTGCCTGAGATACTGGCATACTCTTCTGGTCGATAGTTCTCTTGAGTAAAGGCGTTATTGGCGGTCCACGCAAGATTACTGGTGACCCAAAAAATTAACTGAGCCAGCGCCAGCAACCACAACGAATCCGCTCCTAAGCTAAACGACACCAACACTACGCCAGCAGTGGTGGCTTGGACAATTTGCACAAGGACCAACAATTGTTTTCTAGAGTGCCTATCAATAACTGTCGAAAATATCGGCGTGAGCAAAAATGATAGCGCGGTACACGACAGCGCAACCAGCGCCACAAAGGTGCCCAACTCAAATGGAACGGCTTTTGGTGGGCTTTTTAACATCAACCAAGGCAAGGCCATCATAAAAAGCCCAGACGAGATTCCATCAAAAAAGCGGCCTGCTAAATAGGGTAGAGTTTTATTTTTCATACATTGTTCTCAATGACTCAGATTTGTTGCTACTCTAATACCTAAAGTTAACTTTAGGTAAAGCAGTTTTTTACGGTGAACGAGGTGTATATGGAAATCAGTGTGGGTGAAGCGGCAAAGCGTTCAGGTATGGCAGTCTCTGCGCTACATTTTTACGAAAAGAAAGGCTTAATTCATAGTTGGAGAAACCAAGGCAATCAGCGGCGCTATCATCGTAGCGTTATTCGTCGACTCGCTGTCATTAAGGCGGCGCAAGAGGTGGGGTTATCATTGGATGAGATTGCCACATCATTGCAGGCGCTTCCAAAGCATCAGGCGCCTACGCGTAAACAGTGGGATAACATGGCGGCCCAATGGCAGGCGCAATTGCAGCATAAGATCTTGCAAATGAAGGCACTGCAACAAGATCTAGGCAGTTGTATAGGGTGTGGATGCTTGTCGCTGGAAACCTGTGCCATCTATAATCCACAAGACGTGCGAGCTGAGAAATACACTGGCCAATCGTCGCTGACTAATCCTGAAGATTGGAACGCTGAACTCTAATACTAATTTCATCAATGCTTTCAATGATAAGTAAATATTATCATTTTTAGAAAAATTGATAATTTCATTTAATTTTTTCGTCCGACTATACTCTCTTCATCGAAACAAACACACGAATAGTTGGAGCAAGAATATGAAAATGAATCACGTAGGCATTATGGTTGGCGATATGGACCAGGCTGTTGAATTTTACACCAAGGTTCTTGGTCTTAAAATTGTTATGAACAACACCAAAGTTATCGAAGAGCGCGAGTCTGCAATTGGCCGTATGTGTATCGCAGTATTTGGTGAAGGTTTTAAAGGCTTCAATATCGCTCACCTAGTCACTACCGACGGTATTGGTGTTGAACTGTTTGAAATGAAAGAGCGCCAAGAACGTCACAACGTTGACTTCTCTCGCCTGGGTATTTTCCACTTCTGTCTTCAAACTGATGACTTCGAAACTGTTATGAAGCGCACTGAAGAGTTTGGTGGCAAGGTTCGTATGGATATCATGCGTTACCACCCAGAAGACGACAACAAACCAGCTAAAATGGTTTACCTAGAAGACCCGTTTGGTAACTTGTTTGAGCTTTACTCTCACACCTATGAAGAAACTTACGCGACTGATTACGAGTAAGCTTTAATCGTTCAACGATGTATTTCGCAGAGTCTGCGTGAATACTTAGTGAGACTCGCACGCTAATCGTGTACTGAAAGGGGCCATTCTATGGCCTCTTTTTTTTGTGTTTTTACTTGCTGAAACAAAACTCCTCCACTAAAAAGTCAATTAACTTGTGGACTCGTTTAGCGAGATGCTTTCGCGATTGATATAGTAGATTAACGGCCAAATCTTCCATTACGTATTCTTCTAACAGTGGGGTTAGTTTGTTCTGATCGATATACGGTTGAATAATTATTGAAGGTAGGCAAGCTATACCTTCTCCCGCAATTGCCGCTTTTAGTAGCACCATCACATCATTGGATTTGAATTGGCCTGATACAGACACATCAATGGGCTGCTCTGCCTCAGTTTGATTTTGCAACGACCAGTTATTGCCTAGACCAACGTGCATCAAACAGTTATGTGTTATCAGGTGACTCGGTTGTGTTGGCGTACCGTGTGATTCTGTGTACGATGGCGCTGCACATACGATTGAGTGACAAGTCGTAAGCTCTCGAGCCACCATTCTAATATCTTGTTCAACTCCGATTTGAATTACAATATCAAATGACTCTTTGGCTAGGTCTATTTTTCGCTCGGTTAGAATCAGTTCCACTGAAACCTTTGGATACGTGGCCAGAAATCGACGTATCGACTCTGCAATATGGGACTGGCCGAAAGACACGCTGCAGGCAACTCGAATTGCCCCTTGTGGCTCTGCTGTATCGTTATTTGTCAGATAGGAGACATCTTCATTGAGAGACAGCATTTGCCGATAGTATGGAAGAACTTCTTCGCCTGCACTAGTAATTTTCATGCTTCTGCCATGCCGGCTAAGCAGTTTTACGCCAAGCGACCGCTCGAGTGATGCAAGGTAGCGAGTTGCCATAGAGCGAGACATATCAAGTTTATCAGCAGCAGCGGTTAAGCTTCCTAAATTGACAACTTCAGTAAATACTCGCATACCAGTGAGTTTGTCCATTTTACCTTCCTAATATGTTCGATTTATGCAACTCAAAAGAGCGATTTATGCGGTTTATCTGTACGGTTACAGCAACGATAATACCTCAAAATTCGTAATTGAGACGATAAGTAATGAGTAAAGTATTAAGAAATTTCATGGCTCTGTGCTGTATTTTGAGTTCAAGTGTTTACGCTGCCTCCCCTTTAACACCAGATGCTTTGCAAGGATGCCCATCTTCGACGATTAATTTAGCATTTACCGAATTTGGCCGTACCGGCAAGATGGACCGCGAGCTAAACCGTTGGTTGAATAATGCGCAATCACAATATATTGAACCCTATGAAGCGTTCGATGATGTTTACTACGTCGGGGTTTGCTGGGTGTCATCTTGGCTTATCAAAACCGATGAGGGCGCGGTATTGATTGACACACTGACGGGACCGTTTGCAGAGCAACTGTTACGCAACATAGAAAGTGTCGGCGTTAAACCCGAAGACATTAAGTTAATACTCATGACTCATGGTCATTTCGACCACATTGGGGGCGCGAGTCTGTTTAAACAGTTTACCGATGCTCGATTTGTGATGACTGAAGAAGGGTGGAAAGAGTCCTTTGAAGATGTGAATAAAAAGCCGAGAGTGTTTTGGAACAGCGAATTTCTTCCAGAAGTAGACATTGTGGCTGAAGACGGTGACACTTTTACCGTTGGTGGGAAAGAGTTCACTTTACTCAGCACACCAGGCCACACTTGGGGAACTGCGTCTTATGTATTTGATGTAAGTGACGGCGATAAGGGTTACCGTGCTATCTCTATTGGTGGTCTAGGGTTAAACGCCATAGATGGGCCAGAGCAGGTAGAAGCTTACATTCAAAGCGTTGAACGGATTGAAGGTTTGGTTAACGATGACGTCAACCCTATAACGGTGCACCTTACTGCTCACCCGTTTAGTAACGGTATGACAGAAGCGAGCCAAAAAATCGATTTGGGTAACGAGGCTCAAGAGCACCCTTTGGTGGATAAGCAAGGACTCATAGAACAGCTGCATGAACTCAAGCAAGGTGCACAAGAGCGCTTAGTTTTAGAGCGATCGGCTCAGAAAGCAACGGAGCAGTAAAGCACTTAATGGCATGAGTTATTGTGGCTCAATCATCGCATTGTAGCCACAATCTTCCTTTAGTTAGGGTAAACAGCGTTATCGATCAACGGCTGTTTACTAGACTCTCAGTTGCTCGCTGATTTTGTGACCGCCGTACATTTGTTATTCGCGTCATAGTGAGCGATGGCACAGAAAAAACATCCATAAATAAAGGCTAATAAATCAATTGGTAGGCGTTTATGCATAGCGTCGAAATTTGCTACAAATCGTATCGTAGCGTTCATCGCGATTGCCATGTTGACGGTTTTTCGTTGAGAACGTACCAGACTCCTGTTCTAATATGATGCCGTGGCTTACGCTGTGGATTTCTCTAGTTTAAGTCAGGGCTCATTTTCCAGCATTGGCTTTATTTACTTTGTAAGGTATTGCTATGTCATTTGATTCGCTGTCTCTGAGTCCCGCGCTTATTCAAGCACTCCCTAGCCAATTTTCAGAGCCCACAGCCATCCAAAGATTGGTGATCCCAGATCTACTAAGCCTTCACGATGTACTGGCGTTGGCGAACACAGGCAGCGGTAAGACGCTAGCGTATGGCTTGCCATTAATACAACTGCTGAGTCAGTCTGCCAGTCATGCTGACGAAGACAAAAACGCTATTTCCCATCAGGCACTGATATTGGTGCCGACTCGAGAGTTGGCGCAACAAGTGACCACGGCATTGGCTCCACTCGCTAAGGCGTTAGGGCTTAAGGTCATTTGTCTGTGTGGTGGCGTCGATAAAGCGGAGCAGCAACAAGCGTTAAACGTTGGCGCTCAAGTCATAGTCGCAACCACGGGGCGGCTACTGGATTTCGTTACAGAAGGTGTGGTCAACTTAGCGAATGTAAACCACCTTGTTTTAGACGAAGCAGACAGACTATTAGACATGGGATTTTGGAAAGATGTGCAAGCTATCGCAAAGCTCACCTCGTCACAGCGTCAAACTGCACTGTTTTCTGCGACGTTTTCAGATGAATTAGAAAGTAACGCGGCGCAAATTCAAATCAGTCCTAAACGGATCACTGCGCATCAGAAGAACAGCGTCACTGAACAAGTGTCAGAGTCGCTATTTTTGGTTAATAAAGGCAGTAAGCCGAATGTCTTGATTGAACTTGTAAGGCTGCACCAGTGGTCGCAAGTATTGGTATTTATTGGCGCAAAAGAGAATGCCGATAAGCTCACCAAAAAATTAGTGAGAGCGGGTATTTCTGCTAGCGCTCTTCACGGCAATAAGTCTCAACAAGAGCGTGAACAAACGCTTGCTGAGTTTAAAAAAGGGACGGTCTCGGTTCTGATTGCCACCGATCTTCTGGCAAGGGGGATTGATATTTCGGATCTGCCAGTTGTTGTTAATTTTGAGCTTCCTCAGCACTCTGAGGTGTATGTGCACCGTGTTGGGCGCACCGCTCGAGCGGGTAAAAAGGGCATGGCCCTTTCGTTGGTTTGCCACGGCGAAATGGCGGCTCTGGACGCGATTCGCGTGTTAACAGAGCGTACTTTGCCCTTGCAGACACTGGATAATTTTCCGGTAACAGATACCCCCTCGACGGGGGAAAGTAAGCGAGCGCCAAGAGATAAAAAGGCCAACCGTCGCACTCAAAACAAAAACAGCAGTAAGCAGTTTCAAGGCAAGCCTAGAAAGCGCTAATTCCGCCATCATACTAGCGGATATAGAATCCTCAGATTGGTATGAGTCATTTTGGACACTGTGCATTAAAAAAAATGGTCCAATCGAATGATTGGACCATTTTTTTTAATGCACAGTGCCTCATATCGTGAGGCGGGCCGCTAGCGGTTATTTCATGATGCAGGCGTAAGCAACCGTAAAGGCGGGCTCTTGGTATTGCTTCAATCCGGTTTCTTTAAAAGGAACCAACAGTGGATTGCGCTTTAGACCTTCTTTGATCTCTGCAGGGCTAATCACATCGACTTTTAAACCGTCGATGAGTTGGATAGCGGCTTCTAACTTAAAGCCTACAGCACCACCGGCAAATTTGCCTTTGGTTTGACGCTGGCGAATGACCACACGATCGACTTGGTAGTCTTGCATTAACTTGGCAAATGAGAATTGAAAATCTTTCATTTTCTGAGTGTCGTTTGCATCACCAATCGACACTTTAGCGACTCGGCAATCAGGAATGTTAAAGACGCCCTCGGACAGTGTAAGCAGGCTTACTATCGCGTCATTACCACTAATTTCAACACCACAAATTTTCATTTTATTACCTTGTTATTGATGAGGCTGAGATTATAGGGGCAGTTGGTCTAATGCACCAGAGATCAATACAATCATTCTTTGTTTGTTGCATATTTCACAAAAGCAATTTGTTATTAGTGCAGTTAATGAAACAGCCGTGGTCTGCTAGTATCAGCTTAGATTCTTTATAAGGATAGACCAATGACTACGTCTCTTTTTCAACCGATACATTTGGGTAGCTTAGCGCTCAAAAACCGCATTGTAATGCCACCAATGACACGCTCACGCGCCAGTCAACCTGGTGATGTACCTAACGACATGATGGCGACTTATTACGGTCAGCGCGCATCGGCAGGATTGATCGTTTCCGAGGGAACTCAAATCTCGCCTATGGGCAAAGGGTATGCCTGGACACCGGGAATCTATTCTCCTCAGCAAATTGAGGGATGGAAAAAAGTCACCAGTGAAGTCCATGCTAAAGGCGGCGTCATCTTTGCTCAGTTATGGCATGTAGGCCGCGTGACTCACCCTGACAATATCGGCGGTGAGCAGCCAATCTCATCGTCTGCGATAAAAGCAGACAATGTGAAAGTGTTTGTTGACAACGGGACAACCGAACCTGGATTTGTCGATGTGACTGTGCCTCGAGAAATGACTAAAGATGAGATTGACCAAGTTGTTGCCCAGTTTCGTCAAGCCGCCCTCAATGCAGTGGAGGCGGGTTTTGATGGAATAGAGTTACACGCAGCCAATGGTTACCTGGTGAATCAGTTCATAGATTCTGAAGCAAATAATCGAACCGATGAATATGGTGGCAGTTTAGACAATCGCCTTCGCTTTCTTGACCAAGTTGTTGCGACGATGGTTGAAGCCATTGGCAAAGAGCGAGTAGGTGTGCGTTTAGCCCCACTTACAACGCTTAATGGCACTGTCGATGCAGACCCAATCGAGACGTACATTGGTGCGGCAGAATTATTAAACCGCCACCAAATTGGTTACTTGCATATTGCCGAAGTTGATTGGGACGATGCACCAGACACCCCAGTTTCATTTAAACGCGCACTTCGCAAAGCTTTCCAAGGTGTGTTGATCTATGCAGGTCGCTATAACGGTGAAAAAGGTGCTCAAGCCATCAATGATGGGTTAGCCGACATGATTGGATTTGGTCGACCTTTTGTGGCGAATCCAGACTTGCCTGCGCGGATCCAAAACAACTATCCACTGGCTGAACATGATCCTAATACGCTGTTTGGGGGTGGGGAAGTTGGACTCATTGATTACCCAGCCTATCAACGTTAGGGATTAATAAAGATCAAAAAGCCCTAGGTAAAATGCCTAGGGCTTTGTTTTTGTTTTGAGTAACGGTAGGTTTACTTGTCTTTGTTAGTCGACCCAATTTTGTGGATCGCTAAGTCGGCACCAATGAACTCGTCTTCTTCACTCAATCGTAAACTTGAAATCGCATTGACCGCACCATAAACAATAGCACCACCAATAAGTGCGACTGCAATACCGGCAATTGAGCCTACAATTTGTGATATTAAGCTAACGCCGCCTAGGCCGCCCAAGGCTTGTTGACCGAAAATACCCGCTGCAATTGCACCCCATAAACCACATAGCCCGTGAAGTGGCCACACACCTAGCACGTCATCGATTTTGGTGCTGCGCTGCAATTTGGTAAATACCATCACAAAGAGGGCACCGGCAACACCACCCACGACAAACGCACCTACTGGATGCATAAGATCGGAGCCGGCACAGACTGCAACCAATCCGGCTAAAGGTCCATTGTGAATAAAGCCGGGGTCATTCTTACCAACGACTAAAGCGACCAAGGTTCCGCCCACCATGGCCATTAAACTGTTTACTGCAACTAAGCCACTGATGCCATCCATGGTTTGAGCAGACATGACGTTAAAGCCAAACCAACCAACGATCAGCACCCAAGAACCTAATGCAAGAAACGGAATGTTAGAAGGAGCAAAGGCAATACCAGGCTTACGCCCTTTACGCACACCTAATATGTATATCGCAACTAAAGCCAGCCAGCCTCCCATCCCGTGGACAACGATTGAGCCTGCAAAGTCGTGGAACTCAGCGCCAAAGGTGTCGCCAAGCCAGGCTTGAAATCCTAAATTACCGTTCCAGATAATGCCTTCGAATACAGGATACACAAAGGCAACAATGAGGGCTGATGCAACTAGGAAAGGTCTGAAGCTACCTCGTTCTGCAATACCACCAGACACGATGGCGGGAATGGCTGCTGCAAAGGTCAATAGGAAGAAAAACTTAACCAATTCATAGCCGTTGTCTTGCGTCAGGGCCTCTGCTCCAGCAAAAAAGTTGCTGCCGTAAGCGATCTGATAGCCAATAACGAAATAGGCCACTGCTGAAAAGCCAAAATCGGCGATGATTTTAACCAAGGCATTGACTTGGTTTTTATGTCGCACGGTACCGACTTCTAAAAAAGCGAACCCGGCGTGCATGGCGAGCACCATAATGGCGCCTAGTAAAATAAATAAAGTGTTTGCGCTTTGAGCGATCACACCGATCGCATCACTAATGTTGTCCATAACTCACTGCTTTTGTGTGGATTTCTATTTGTACCAACTATGGGAGCAAGTTCTATACCAGTTGCACCAAAATTGTTGCTTAAATGTTCTTTCTCGGTGCGTATTTATCTATCCATATGATTTTATGCAATTTAGTGACTTCCTTTTTGGTGCAAAATATTAACATTTATAGATGAGATAGAGGGTTTCGTCTGTATAAAGTTTAAGTATTGTGCCACGCTAGTGCGTTAATGCACCAATATAGTGCCTTGCGGTGGTGAGGTGATAGCGCATCGGTGAGATTCATCGGTAGCTGAGTCGATGACAGGAAAAATGCTAATAGCTCACTATACTTAGCTCGATATGACTTATCTCGACATAACTTAGCTCAACATCACACACAATGAGAGGTGGGAATGGAATATATCGATGCATTTATGGCGGCCGTACCAAAGCATGACCAACGCGGCTATCTCGATCATGCCAAGCAAGCTGCGGTGCTTTTTAAGAAGTATGGTGCAGTTAGGGTCGTCGAAAATTGGGGGGACGACTTACCAGAAGGGGATTTAACCTCGATGCCAATGGCTGTGCAGTGCCAGCCAAACGAAACGGTTGTTTTGTCTTGGGTGATCTGGCCGTCTAAAGCAGTGAGGGATGAGGGGATGTCTAAGCTGTTTTCCGATCCAGAGATGCAAGAAATGGAACTGCCGTTTGATAGCAGTCGTTTAATTTACGGTGGGTTTCAAGTGATCATGGATGAATAATCGTCAGCATCCAAATCCACAAAAGTGACTTTGGCATAGCCCAATCGAGTCGCGACATCTTACCCATAAACCGAGATAGAAGTAGACACATGTCGTTAATGCCCAAAAAAAGAGCGAACAAGGTATCTCCTTGTTCGCTCCAGTCTCTGTATTGCTATTAGGTATTATCTGTTAAGCATAGCGCTTGATGCTGCTTTGCCACAGCTGCTTTTGTATTTCAAATTGTTGTTTGAGTTGTTGGTGGCGCAACACCAGCAGCGACATCTCGTAACTCTCTACGACTTGTTGCTTTTTGTTTTGCAGTAACTGCTTTTTGCTATCGTAATAGTCACTCATACTCGCAATCAGCGTATCAAATTCTTGTTCCAACTTAGTTTTCAAAGTCGGACAAGCGTTCATTGCATTCAACTTAAGTTGAGCTTTGTGCAGTAACATCGCTGCGCGCGCTTTCTCGATCTTGAGTTTAGGAGTAGTACGTAGTTTTTCCGCTAATCCAACCCACGAACAGGCCTTAATTAGCCACTTGGTGGGATCGTAGTGCCACCAGTCGATACCGTTACGGTAGTCATTCTCAAATAAGTGGTGGAAGTTATGATAACCCTCGCCAAAGGTAAAGAAAGCCAGTACCCCATTGTCGCGTGCTGAGTTTTTGTCGGTAAAGGTTTGCTTACCCCAAATGTGTGCCAATGAGTTAATAAAAAATGTGGTGTGATGACTTAAAAATAGGCGCACGGCACCCACTACTAGGAACATACCAATAATGTCCTGATGGATAACACCTAAAGCAATCGGAATACCAAAGTTAGTTGCCAGTGTCAGCGGCACATAATACTTGTGCTGCCATTGAACAATACTGTCTTTTTTAAGATCGCGGCAGTTTTTGTATTCTGAATAAGTGGCCTCGTTATAGTCGCGAAGCATCCAACCAATGTGCGAATACCAAAAACCACGCGAGGCTGAATAAGGATCTTTGGTGTCATGATCAACGTGTTTGTGGTGTTCACGATGGTCTGATGACCAATGTAAGGCACTGTTCTGCATAGAGAACGCACCACCAATAGCAAAAATGCCTCGTAATAGTGGGCTTGCTTGATAGGTTTTATGACTCCATAAGCGGTGATAGCCAGCAGTGATGGACAGATTAGTGAAACTAAACGCAATGATGAACCACACTAAGTGCGCCCATCCCAAACCGTAATTATAGGCATACCATGGCGTCACAATTAGGGCCAAGACTAAGCTTGTCACAAAGACAAAGATATTGAGCCACAGCAGTGGCGGACGTTGGGTGCTCACAGATTCTCCGAATAATGTTTGTTTCAGCTTACACGTGTTCACTAGAATATCAGCGAACACGTGTAAGTCAAACACTACAGTCACATACAGGTAACAAGTTGTAAGCAAGGTTGATAATTGAGCGCATGATCTCAGCAAGCAACTAGACTCAATAGTTCGAGAACCCTCGATCTTTGTTTCATGGTAGTTTCATGGCAATAAAATTCGTTGTGCTAGGCTTCTCCATTTCTGTTGGATTGGACTGAGTTTGGAACAAAGCGTGCTCTACTTCACAGTGGGGTATGGGGACCGACTTTACTATCGCAACATCAAATTGACTCCCATTCACTAAACTGGAGAAGCTTAATGTCCTCGATTGAACTCAACGGCGAGTGGACTCTTCGTTCGCCTCAGCATCCTCACATTGCCATTCCAATGTCGTTACCAGGGGATAATTACTCTGCATTATTTAAAGCGGGTCTCATACCCGATCCCTACATCGGCACAAACGAAAAAGACGTGCAGTGGGTGGGCGAAGCTCAGTGGATGATTGAAAAAGAGTTTGACGCGGGTGCCGCGCATTTAGAGGCTCGCGCCATCGAAATGAAACTAAGCCGCGTCGATACGTTGGCAGAGATTTCGATTAATGGTCAGCCTGTTTTATCGTGTAGCAATATGTTCCGGCACTACAAGGTCGACATTAAGCCCTTTCTCTGTGAGGGAAAAAACACCATTAGCGTGGAATTTGCGCGTGCTGATCTCGAAGGCAAAGCGAGAGCAGAACGATTGCCGTTTCCTATCCCGTCGTCAATGGGCAGCAACAATCAAATCCCGCATATGAACTTACTGCGAAAAACGCAATGTCATGCAGGTTGGGACTGGGGAATTTGCTTGATGGTGTCGGGTATTTATGACGCCATCACCGTTTCTACTATTCACACCATCGCACTCGAACGTGTAACGACCGATCAGTTCTGGAACGAAGACGGTAGCGTGACGGTTGAAGTCTCTGTTACTCATGAAGCGGATATTGATGCGCAGGTGAGTGTGGCATTTAGTGAGCACTCTAAGACTGTCACTTGCGACAAGTCAGGTGAAACCAAGGTTAGCTTTGCGATTGCTGAACCTAAGTTATGGTGGCCAGCAGGTTATGGCGAGCAACCGCTGTATGACCTTAGTGTCGAGTTAGATCGGCAAGTGATTACCAAACGCATTGGCCTACGTAAATTGGTTCTAAACACCTCGGAAGACGCTGTTGGCTCATCGATGGAGTTTCAGGTCAACGGGTTCCCAATCACCGCCAAAGGGGCCAACTGGATCCCAGTCGATGCGATGCCATCGAACGAGTCAGAGTCACGGTATCGCGCTTTGTTGCAAAGTGCTGTCGACGTCAATATGAATATGATCCGTGTGTGGGGTGGTGGTCAATACGAATCTGAACTGTTTTACGATCTGTGTGACGAATACGGCTTGATGGTGTGGCAGGACATGATGTTCTCTTGCGCATTGTATCCCTCTACCGACGAATTTGTGGCAGATGTGGTCCCAGAGCTTCGCGATCAAATTCGCCGCTTGCGAGACCATTGCTGTATCGCCTTGTGGTGTGGCGATAACGAAGTTATTGGTGCAATTGGCTGGTATCCTGAGTCCAAAGCGAATCGAACAAAATACACAGTAAACTACGATAGATTAAGTCGAAAAATTGCGGAAACCGTGATGCAAGAAGATTCTAGTCGACGTTTTTGGGCAAGTTCTCCATGTAACGGTGATTTGGATTACGGAGATGCTTGGCACGATGATACCCGCGGCGATATGCACTTTTGGGATGTTTGGCACTCTGGGTCTTCGTTCAGCGCTTACTTAGACATTCAGCCTCGTTTCTGTTCTGAATTTGGTTATCAATCTTGGCCGTCTCTAGCTGAAGTTAAGCGATTTGTGCCTGAATCCGATTGGAACGTGACGTCACCAACGTTTGAGAGCCATCAAAAAAATCACAGTGGCAATAGCATCATGACGGAGATGTTTACCCGTTATTTCCGTTTCCCAGCCAGCTTTGAGCAAATGCTGTATATGAGTCAGGTTCAGCAAGCCATTGCGATCAAAACAGGGTGTGAATATTGGCGCTCTCAAAGTCCAACGTGTCGGGGCATGCTCTACTGGCAATTGAATGATAACTGGCCGGTCAGCTCATGGTCGAGCATTGAATACAGCGGTCGTTGGAAGCAGCTCCACTACCATGCAAAACGTTTCTTCTCTCCTCTGTATATTCCGTTCCATGAGACAGAGGACGCATTGACGCTGCGCTTAAGCAATAACACTCGCCATACCGAAGATGTCTCTGGGCAAGTAGTATGGATGAGCTGGTCAGGTGAAGAACTCGGACGATGGGATTGGGCCGAGCAGGTTAAAGCCGATGGCAACGATCTAGTGTGGTCCTTGGATAAATCGGACTGGGCTGATCGCCGAGAACTCGGATTTTTCTTCGCCGAAATAGAGTGCGACGGAGCACCTGTACAAAACACATGGTTCCCTATTCCAGAGCTAAAAAATGTGGCGGTAGAAAAGACTGACTTAAAGGTAGTAAGAGAAGGAGATAGCATCAGTATCTCAACGGATAGGCCAGCATTGTTTGTTCACCTAGAACACGATGGTGATGGTCGTTTCAGTGACTCAAGCTTTACGTTATTGCCAAATCAGACCAAAACGGTTCGCTATCTTGGCGATGATCTAGAAAGCTTATCTCGTAGCTTAAGGGTGTATGACCTTAGCCATAGTTACTAAGCATTATAGATAGCTAGAAGTGTGAAACATTGTGTAGGGTTAGGCCATTAAGCTTGGCCTAGTTAAGGGCTAGATGGTTTCCGTTTAGCCCTTTTTTTTGTCTGAATCATTGGCTGGTTGACGCTAGAGCAAACCAACCTACTAATCCCGACAGGTTCATGTTTAATTAAACTTAAAATTAAATTGTGCACAATTGGTTTGCATGCAATTTAATTTTGAGTTAAGGTGACACCTAAGGTTGATTAATACCGAACCAAATAAACCGTTTACTCAATAAGGAAAGTTTTATGCGCGCAGTTAGAATTCACCAATATGGCGGTGTAGACACCCTAAAATTGGACACAATAGATAAACCAACCATCAACGATGATGATGTTTTGATTCAGGTAAACGCCGCATCAATAAACCCAGTCGATTGGAAAGTCCGTGAAGGGTATCTGCAAGCGTTCGTACCTTATGAATTACCGGTGACGCTTGGCTTGGACGTTGCCGGCATTGTGACTGAAGTGGGTGCTGATGTAACGGATATCAAAGTGGGCGACGAAGTGTTTAGCCGCCCTGCGATTCATCGTGACGGAAGCTACGCAGAGTTTATTGCGGTAAAAGCAGAAGAAGTCGCTCTAAAATCACCAAAACTCGACTTTTCTCAAGCAGCTGCACTGCCGCTAGCAGGAATTACAGCATGGCAGTGCTTGGTAGACGTCGCCGACGTGCAGCCTGGGCAACGTGTACTGGTGCATGCAGGCGCTGGTGGCGTTGGGCACTTAGCCATTCAAATTGCTAAAGCTAAAGGTGCGGTCGTTGTTGCTACGGCATCAGCAAGCAATCAAGCATTGCTTAAAGAGCTTGGCGCGGATCAGGCGGTCGATTATTCAAAAGCGCCACTTGCCGAGCAGATTGATGCGGTGGATATCGTCCTGGATACCATGGGTGGGGAAATTCAACAAAACTCTTGGGCACTGCTAAAAGACAACGGAATTTTGGTGTCGGTTGTGGATCAGCCGGATGAGTCTGTTGCGAAAGCCAATAATGCCCGTTCAGCGTTTGTGTTTATTGAGCCAAGCCGTCGTATTCTGGAAGAGTTAAATATTCTTGTCGACGAAGATAAACTGCGCCCAATTATTGAACATCGTTTTACCCTAGAGACCATTGCAGAGGCACACTTGCAAAGCCAATCTGGTCGCACTCGAGGCAAAATAGTGGTTGAAGTCAACTAATCGCTTTGACCACAATTAAATAACAAGAAGGCCTACGCATCTAAGATGCCTAGGCCTTTTTTTCAGTTCTGTACAACGCTATGTTGTTGGTAACCCTTAAAATGACAGGATCAAGCCCGTTGAATAGGTAGGGGCGACTGAATAGGACAAGTAGGTCGACTTTTTGTCTAGAAAATTAAGATCCATACCCAGTTTAAGGGCAAAATTATCGTTGAGTGCTACGACTCCGGCGATGGAAGTGCTGAGTCCGCTCTGTTCAAGCGTAGGGTTGTCAGAACCCCAATAATTTCTCGTACCATTATAAGTGGCGTAGCCTACTTCTACTTGAAATGAAGTATAGGGATTGCGCGGTATATTCATTTGCGCACCAATCCTGTAAGTGGTGATTTGGTCTTCATCGATCAAAAGAAATTGTGCTTGAGTATCGGTGTATGAAAGATAAATTGACTCCATATTGTAAACGTCACGTAACCCCAGTTGTATACCGTATCCAGAAAATCCCGACCCGATGTAAGGTCCAGTTTTAACTTCAGGTGAGAAGTGAATGGTATTGGCGAAGAGTTGCGTAGAGGTGAGACTCATTAAAAGAACCAGTAAGCGCGTACATTTCATTTTTGTTCAACCTTTCAATCAATAACAGCATGGTGCAGTTTTTGGCAACGCTGGCTATTAGACCCGCAATTAGACAATAAATGAAATGACTATTTACTATCAAGGTTATTAGCTCTGCTTATTACTCTGATAGAGATGTTGTGTTTTCTAGTTCAGAATCACCTAAGTGTTCGGCTAAAAAATCGATCAAGGAGCGTACTTTTGGAGAAAGATGACGATTTTCTGGATACAGCGCCCATACCCCCTCTTTTTTATCTCTAAAATCCCTCAATACTTCGACAAGCGATCCCGACTCCAAATCATGTTCAACATAATAATCGGGTAGCTGAACCAACCCTAGTCCACTCATAGCAGCACCGCGAAGAGCAACACCACTGTTGCATTTGATTCGCCCGTTAACTTTAAGCGTTTTAGGGGTATTTTTTTCATGGAAGCGCCAGTAATCGTTGGATCCGATTAAGCATTGATGTTGTGTGAGGTCAGATAATGCGTGAGGGCAGCCATGCTTTTCAATGTAGGCTGGGCTTGCGCAGACATACAGTTGGCGATCTGCGAGACGCTTTGCTCTTAAGGTGGAGTCCGCAAGTCGACCAAGGCGAATTGCCACATCAATGCTATCTTCAATCAAATCCAATTTTTGGTTGGTTAAAAGAAGTTCTAACTCAACCGCTGGGTAATCATTTAAGAACTGATTCATGAGTGGGGCGATATGGGTTTCTCCATAGGTCACTGGGGCGGTGACTTTTATTAGACCTTTTGGCGAGGCTTGCATTTGAGTGACTAGCCTTTCGGCGTGATCTAAACCTTCGACCAATTGTTTACAAGTATCGAAGTAGAGTTGTCCGGCCTCAGTCAGAGTCACTTTTCTCGTGGTGCGGTGGAGCAGTTTAACCGCTAATCGTTGCTCGAGTTGGGCGACTCTGCGGCTTACTTGAGCAACGGATGTCGACAACTTACGAGCCGCAGTCGTAAAGCTGGTGGATTCTGCTACCGCGACAAATTCTGTCACTCCTTCCCAATGACTCATTATATCTATTCCGTATTATCTATAGCTATAGAATAAATCATTATTACGTATTTGTAATAATGATTTGTAAAATAGGCGGCTAATCAGATCCTGAGAAATGTCTATACTATTCAAATACTCTATGTACTCTCAAAGGAAAATCAGATGACACTTTCACTTAAGCCTGGCCAGAAAACCATCAAATCTAAAGCTGCAGTAGCCTGGGAGGCGGGTAAACCTTTGACTTTAGAAGAGGTGGACGTCGAGCTGCCTAAAAAAGGTGAGGTATTAGTAAGAATTGTGGCGACCGGTGTATGCCACACAGATGCATTTACGTTATCTGGTGACGATCCTGAAGGTATTTTCCCTGCCATTTTGGGCCATGAAGGTGGTGGCATCGTCGAAATGGTGGGCGAAGGGGTGACTAGCGTTGCGGTCGGCGATCACGTAATTCCACTTTATACAGCAGAATGCGGAGAGTGTAAGTTTTGCCTCTCAGGTAAAACGAACTTGTGTCAGGCAGTACGTGAAACACAAGGTAAAGGACTGATGCCGGATGGCACCAGCCGATTCTCGATTAACGGAGAAACCATTTACCATTACATGGGCTGTTCGACATTTTCTGAATACACGGTGTTGCCAGAAATCTCATTGGCCAAAGTGAACCAACAAGCTCCGCTAGAAGAAGTGTGCTTATTGGGTTGCGGCGTAACCACCGGTATGGGCGCAGTACTCAACACCGCCAAGGTTGAAGAGGGTGCAACTGTTGCCATCTTTGGGTTAGGCGGCATAGGCTTGTCTGCCATTATTGGCGCGCGCATGGCCGGAGCGAGTCGAATTATTGGTGTGGACATCAATGAGAGCAAATTTGAATTGGCCCAACAGTTGGGCGCAACAGACATGATTAACCCACAAAAGCTCGATAAACCGATACAAGAAGCCATCGTCGATATGACTGATGGCGGAGTAGACTATTCATTTGAGTGCATCGGCAATGTCAACGTAATGCGTCAAGCGTTAGAATGTTGTCATAAGGGCTGGGGAGAGTCGGTGATCATTGGTGTGGCAGGCGCTGGCCAAGAGATTTCTACTCGGCCATTTCAGTTAGTGACCGGTCGCGTATGGCGCGGAAGTGCCTTTGGTGGCGTAAAAGGCCGCTCTGAATTACCGGAAATTGTTGAACGCTACATGGCTGGTGATTTCGGCCTTCAAGAGTTCATCACTCATACCATGGGGCTTGAGGATGTAAACCAAGCGTTTGACCTAATGCACGAAGGAAAGAGTATTCGCACTGTGATCCATATGGATCAATAAGGACAGATTCAGTCAGAGATTACCGGTTCACCGGTAATCTCAAAGCTTATGGATGTAAAAAAATGAAGAATGTAAGTCAAAATCGAGTGTGTGACGGTTGGCATAGACAGTACACCCATGACTCAGAAGTGTTGGGGTGCGAAATGCGCTTCGCGCTCTTCTTGCCTATAGGGGCGACGACCGCTAAGCCAGTTCCAGTGCTCTACTGGCTATCCGGTTTAACCTGTACTGACGAAAACTTTATGCAAAAAGCCGGTGCCTTTAAAATGGCCGCAAAGCTGGGCATTGCGATAGTAGCGCCCGATACCAGCCCTCGTGGTGATGAAGTTGCGGACGATGACAGCTACGATTTAGGACAAGGGGCAGGGTTCTACGTTAACGCAACACAAGAGCCGTGGTCTCAGCACTACCAGATGTACGACTACATTACTCAAGAACTGCCGCAGCTGATCGAAGAGCACTTTCCAGTATCGAGTAAAAAATCCATTTCTGGCCACAGTATGGGCGGGCACGGTGCAATTACGATTGGCCTAAAGAATCCCCATCGGTATCGCTCAATATCGGCGTTTAGCCCAATCTGCAATCCAATGAATGTACCTTGGGGTAAAAAGGCGTTCTCGGCTTACTTAGGCGAGAATCTGGAGTTATGGCGAGAGTATGACAGTTGTGAGCTTCTCAAAAGGGCTAAGTCTGAGCTACCTATTTTGGTTGACCAAGGGGATGCAGATAATTTTTTGGCAGAGCAACTGAGTCCCGAACGGTTGATAAAAGCGGCGAACGAGTGGGATTCTGATGTCACTGTGCACATGCAGCATGGGTACGATCATAGCTACTACTTTATTTCTAGCTTTATTGATCAGCACTTAAAATTTCATGCTAAGTATTTATTAATGGAGCGGTGATCGCGTCAAAGTAAGCGGGTATTCGCCAGTGTTAAACCCATTAGGGTGCAAGGCTAATATTGGCGATGATCGCTTTATGATCCGACATGACAAAAGGGCTCACGGTAAACTGATTGAATACCAAATCGTCGGACAGAATGATCCAGTCTAGCCTCTTCTCATTGTAGGTGTTTAGGGTATCGATATCCGCTTGATAAGTATGCAGGTGGTGATCGATACGTGATGACACCAATCTTTTCGCAATATCGGCACTGTTGAAATCCCCCATAATAGCGAGAGGATTTCCGCGATCGATCAACACGTTAGTCAACTCTTGCAGCTGCTGCTTTCTGACTGCCTCACGAAGAAAGTCCATATGCAAAGAGACAACATCAAGCATTACCGGTCCATCGGTTGTTTCCCATTTTACTTCAATCAGTGTGAACCCTTTTCGCGTTGTCGGAAATGATGGTGAGAATGTCACACCTTCCGCGTAGTAGATTTCATGTTTTGACAATACCGCCGTGCCATATTGCCCGAACCAACTTTTGACGTGAGAGGTGTGAGCAGATTGATAGTGACCAGAGCGGTGCGCAATGTAACTAACATGGTCAAAATCACCACTCCACCAAGACGGTAAATCCGCTTCTTGTAACGCCACGATGTCGGCGTCAACCTCTATTAAAAATTGACTAACCCGTGCTAAGTTTTTTTCTATTTGGTCTTTAGAAGTAAGGATTTGGCTCACATTAGTCTTGCGCCCATGAGCCAAATTCAAACTGACCAGGTTGATAGAATCTTTTGGTGTAGGCAGCATGATATCTGGGTAGTGCTGCACATGGAGGTCTTGATTGAGCCCTGAGTTTGCCCATGTGGGGAAAGAGGTCGCAAACGCAATGATCGCTAAGAGCTGAGATAAACATAGCGTTTCGAGCCATCGCCACCTTGAATTCATTGACGTCATTGTAGTCCTCAAAGTGGTTGTTTACGCGTACTTTAGTAGCGATGTTTCAGTATGGCTTACTTATGATGAGTTTCCAGTGCTATAACATTCCGCTTTCAAATGACGACTCAAGCAATTGGCTTTTTAGCTGATTGGTCAGCTCAAGCGGCGTCTCAAAACGAACGCCAATAAACCAACCTTGCGCCTGTTTGGTGATTTTGGCGACGGAGCATATGTTGTTGTCATCAATATAGTGGCTAAACTCAGACTGTATAAAAATTCGGTCACCTTGGTTAAAGTCTGGTTCTATAAGGGTTTTTACGCCACATCCAGATATGGAGAAATCAGCCAGTGTGGCTTCGTAGAGATTATTTTGATGATCGAGTGTGCAAGGTAGTTCCATCTTATAGCGTTCATGTTCACGAACCGCTTTACTGGCAAAATTAAAGGGTAGACGGGTAAATATGATAGGGCTAGGTCTATTCAAAACCATCAAGATACTGGTCTTAAATGCTATCACGTGGCCTAGCTCAGTATTGGATACCCCTCTGACGACGACATCGGCATTTTCTAAGCGGCGAAGAGGCTGTTCGCTAAGCATGCGTTGAGGCACATCGATAATCAGGTAGCCACTGTCTTTACGTCCTACGAACGTTGCGGGGTAGTTAAACTTACTTCCTTCACCAAACTCAAACGTCAAGGTGAGATTCATCCCAATTTGTAGATACTTGTAGAGCTGCTCAAGCGTTTGCGGGTTAGCGGTGGGCATCCTTACCTCGTTACGTCAATCACACTTAAATGAGAATATCGTACTGTTTGGTCACAAGGCAAGTCCGATGTCAAAAGTGTGCAGTAATGCCTATTGGACTACCGAATGGTGTAATACTCTACAGGTTGCCAATTCTTAGGCACAATTAAAAGAAGGAATACAGCATGACTACATTGACTATTGTCGCCAACATCAAGGCTAAAGAAGGCGCAGTGGAACGAGTGAAATCCGAATTGACTAAATTGATCGATGCTACCCGTGCCGAAGAAGGGTGCATCAACTACGATCTGCACCAAGACAACGAAAACCCGGCCCACTTTCTATTTTTTGAAAACTGGGCGTCGCGAGATCTTTGGCAAGCTCATATGGGAACACCCCACATTGCCGATTATTTAGCGGCCACAGAAGGTGCAGTCGAATCCTTTGTCGTGAATGAGATGACTCACATCGGGTAACACGCTAATTTTGCTAGAGTTAAGCTTGGCTTAACTCTAGCAGTTATTGCATTAGAGGTTAACAGTATCTTATGAGGCCGAGTGCTCGACGGGCGCTGCTCGATCCGGTAAGTTACTCACCACAAACGATTTGTTGCGAAGCATCGACCAGCCTCCCAAGCCAATCAGACCAATTGTTAATTGGATAAATCCTAAATTGTCGATGAGTGCTTCAGGTCTTAGCGATACTAATATCATCCCTGCAGAGCCACACATCATGCTAAAGAACTGAATCAGTGCCACTGCCGATCCGGTATCGGTGCTTTGCTGATCCAGCATCAGATTTGTACCGGGTATACGTGTAGTAATGATAACCAACGTAGCCGGTGCGGCAATGAATGCGAAGAGCCACGGGGAAAGATGACCAATGGTAAGGGTGGTCGCACCACAGACTGCCAGCAATACATAGCAACCGGTAATAATGCTAGAGATGGGAACAGTGCGCGATATTTTCATGTAAATACGCGGGCCTAGTGAAGCAAACATTGCATTAAACGCAAACGCGTAGCTGAATTGCTGTTCGGTTAATCCAAACTCATCAATATAGATGTACGAACCCGCGGCCAAAAAGCCCATCAGAGCAATTGGAGTGATGGAAAATACACACAGCAGAGCAACAAAGTTAGGGTTTTTTAGTACCACGCCCAATCGAGTCCACGAACGGGCGACCGAGCCGGTATAACGAGTCTCTATGGTTTCTTGATAGCTCATGGCTATGAACCCAGCCACCACACCAAATATGGCTAAAGCCACAAACATCATCTGCCAAGACGCGAATTTTAATAACAGTGCGCCAATCACTGGCGCGACCATTGGGGCAATAATCACCAACGACATGATGGTGCCCATGATTTTTTCGCGCTCTCGACCATCGTAGAGATCTTTAACAATGGCGGTAGCAACGATGGTCACAGCACTGCCCCCAAACGCTTGAAACAGTCGAGCCCCAATGAGAGCTTCAATACTGCCTGCCATTGCACACATGACACTGGCGAGAACGTATAACCCAATCCCGGTAAGTAAAATAGGTTTGCGACCGTATTTCTCACTTAAAGGTCCCCAAAAGAGTAGACCGATAGCATAGGTGACAAAGTAAACACTCAAGGTCAAATTAACCATGGTTTGGCTGGTGTCAAAGATGTCTACCATTTGTGGAAGTGCTGGAAGATAAAGGTCTGTGGTCAATGGTGGGAAGGCACTAATGATGACCAGGAAGAAAAGCATTCCCTTTTCTCCAAGAATAGTTTGTGGTTTTTTCACGGTGATGATCCTACAAAGCGATAAAGACCACTGAGGGTTATCTAACCTGCACTTTAAAGTGTGCAAAGACCATCGCGACTAAAAATGGTGGCCGTTATTTAGAGTAACTAAGAGACTGTTTCAGGAGGGTCTTTTGTTGATTAAGTCAACCAATACCCTACGCCTATATGTTGACTTGGTCAACTATTATTCAGTTGCTTGGGAAAGTTTTTTTGCGAGTGGACAAAACAATAAAAAACCCCGCCTATACAAACATAGGTGGGGTCTTAACGACAAAATTCGGTGTTATGCGAGCTTAAAAGTCGATACTTTTTGACTTAATGCTTCCACTTCAGACTTCACCATTCCTGCGGACGTCGAGCTGGCTTCAGAGTTAACCACGAGTTGGTCGGCAACGTCTTTGATTAGGGTGATGTTCTGCGTCACTTCACCTGTTACATGGGTTTGCTGCTCAGCGGCAGTGGCGATTTGGGTGGCCATATCGCTAATAAGAGTGACCGCTTGGCTAATTTCTTCAAGGGCCGCTGTCGCTTTATCAGCATCATCGACAGAGTTACCGGCAAGATCAGCACTGCTTTCCATCAACGATACGGCTTTGGTTGTGGTGTTTTGCAATGTATCGATGGTCGACTTGATCTCTTCAGTAGAAGAATGAGTGCGCTGCGAGAGCACGCGGACTTCATCGGCCACAACCGCAAACCCACGACCTTGCTCGCCAGCTCGCGCCGCTTCAATTGCAGCGTTTAGTGCGAGTAGGTTAGTTTGTTCTGCAATGCCCTGAATGGTTGACAGTACTGTAGAAATCTCTTGCGCATGGCGGTTTAAGTCGCTCACTACTTCACCCGCAGTTTCCAGCTCTTTGGCTAAGCTGTTGATTGAGCTACGGGTATGGTCGACCATTTCTCGACCATTTTGAGTACTGTTGGTCGACTCTTGCGCCGCCTGAGCGGTCTGCTCTGCATTGGAGGAGATTTCTTGGGTAGCAGAAGACAATTCGGTCACCGCGGTTGCAACCAAAGTGATTTCTTGTTGCTGTTGATTAATCCCCTCAACCGCGCGCTCTGCTAGTTGTGAGCTTTCCTGTGAGTGACGATCTAAGTGAGTGGACTGGGTGCGAATGTGACCGATAAGCTCGTTAAGACTGGCGACAAAAATATTAAAATTGTTTGCCAGTTTGCCCACTTCATCTTCACTTTCGACTTTTATGCGTTGCGTGAGATCGCCATTTCCATTGGCGATTTGTTCTAGAGCGTAAGAGACGTTATTGAGTGGTTGGAACAATAGATTACACAGCACACTAAATAGCCCAATGCAGACCATCACAACGATACTGGTTACAATCAGTTGCTGCCAGATCGCACTATTGAGTGGTGCCACAAGAGAGTCGTAGTTCACCACTGCTACAGTGGTTAACGTTGTGCCCGGAATTTGGCGTGCGTGGATCACCGACTTAGCGCCATCAATGGTTGCAATCACATTGGTTGCACCTTGCGTCGCAGATGCGATGCTCGACGTCTCTACACCCAGTTGATTCACCGGTTTATTGAGTAAGTCAGTATTTGGGTGCGTAAAAATATTGCCTGTGTCGTTCATGATAAACATGTAGCCACTGCCGGGTAAAATTACCTGAGACAGTCCGTTGACGATATCGGTGATCTCTACGTCGGCACCAAGTACAACTTGTTGCCCTGCCAGATTAACGGCCTTACCTAGCGATACTACGTTCGCGCCCGTTGCCGCCGCAACAGTCGGATTATCCATAAACACTTTGCTTGGCGTTTTTTTAGCATTAATGTACCAACCCCATTTACGAGGATCATCATTGCCTGGTGGCAGTACTACACCATTAGCATTGTCTTGGCTCCCGTCTGGATAGGCGAGAAAAACATTATCAAAAGCAGCAGAGTGACGCACCTGCTTAAGATGGGTGACAATGTTGCTTTTATCAATGTCAGATGACAGAGAAGTCAAAGAGCGCTCTTTGGACACGAGCCAATCGGAGACGTACTGATTGTATGCAGTGACGGTGCCTTTAAGGTTTTGTTCTACCTCTACCTCAAGACGGTTTAATGACGCATTGTAAGAGAGGGCTTCAACCAACATACCTCCAATGACAATGGCAACGCTGGCGGAGAGCGCCAGTTTGTTTTTAAGCGATAGTTTTCTAAACATGTTCATCGATACACCGTATTTTTGCTCAAATTACTAGCAAAGTCTTATTGTATTATCCAGCTTAAATAACGCTGGCTTTAGAGTCTGTGTATCGACGACATAAGCGATTTCTTAAATGGTTATTTGGCAAAACCGGACGTAGATCTAAAGTTTTGTTACATTTTGCAAAAAAAACATACAGGAGCACTCGCCAGAGTTTTTCGAGCTAGGACGGGTATTTCACCGAGTATTGAAAAGTGATCGATTTATCTACGAAAAGCATATCAATAGATACATAGCAAACATTGTGCATGTTAAGGGGAAACGATTATGGCTTACTCATCTTTGGTACTTTACAGAAGAGATATGGATGGTCTCATGGCAATCCAAGATACCTGGCGTGACTCTTACATGAAATGTTCAATGTTGTTTGGCGAAGTGAAATCGCAGTGGTTGTCAGACTCTAGCAGCGAATACCGCTTGGATTTAGTTGATAACAACCAACAAGTTGTGTCGAGCAAGATTTTGAAAGTGCCTGATGATTTAAGGATTGGGCATATCGTATAGTGCTTAACAAAGTGGGGATGCGCGAGCGCTACGTAGTGCAATAGGGGGCGAGTAACTGCCCTCAAATTCTATGCTAATAAGCGAAGAGGACTCGCCTGAAAGTGACATTGTTCTCCTTGTTGTGCTTAGCGCATGATGAGTATGCACTTCATTTGTTTGCAGCGACCTGGATGGTCGCTGCCTTTTTAGTTTAGCGATTGGCTTTTACTTAAAAATGAATCCGTTAACGATATTCTCCAGCGCTTCTTGGCGTCCTGAGACGACGTCCGGTGTCAATTGGTGTTGCGTAGCATAGTGCGCAACTTGCTCCAAACTCATGTCTCCAGCAAGAATTTTACGGCCAAGCTCGTCATTCCAACCTGCATAGCGCTGGGCGATATTCTTCGACAGTACATCATTTTCAATCATGTCCGCTGCCTTCAACAGTGACAACGCCATCGTATCCATTCCGCCAATATGACCATGGAAGAAGTCGGCCATATCAATGGATGGTCTGCGTACACGAGCATCAAAGTTAAATCCACCGGTACCAAAACCACCCGCTTTAAGAATTTCGTACATGATCAGTGTGTTTTCTTCGACACTATTTGGGAATTGGTCAGTATCCCAGCCAAGCTGAGGGTCTCCTCGGTTTGCATCGATTGAGCCAAAGATACCCAACGATATCGCGGTCGCGATTTCATGGTGGAAACTGTGCCCCGCTAATGTGGCGTGGTTTGCTTCAATGTTGACCTTAACTTCATTTTCTAGGCCAAACTGCTTCAAGAAACCATACACGGTTGCGGTATCGTAATCGTACTGATGCTTAGTCGGCTCTTGAGGTTTGGGCTCAATGAGAATCGTGCCGTTAAAGCCAATTTTGTGCTTGTGCTCCACGACCATTTGCATAAATCGACCTAGCTGCTCGCGCTCTTGACGTAGGTCGGTATTTAGCAAGGTTTCGTACCCTTCGCGTCCTCCCCACAGCACATAGTTTTCTCCACCAAGTCGCTTGGTTGCTCCCATGGCGTTAAAGACTTGAGTAGCCGCATAGGCAAAGATCTCGGGGTTGGGGTTGGTCGCAGCACCCGCAAGATAGCGTCGATTAGAAAAGACATTGGCCGTACCCCAAAGCAATTTCACGCCGGATTCCTGTTGTTTGCGTTCCATGACGTCGACCATGGCCGCTAAGTTGTTCTCGTACTCTTTAATCGAGTTGCCTTCATGCGCAATGTCGGTGTCATGGAAGCAGTAGAATGGCACGTTGAGTTTTTCGTAAAACTCAAATGCGGCATTGGCTTTTACGAGATACGCTTCTTTAGGATCGGAGACTTTTAACCATTCGTGTTCAAACGTACCGTCTCCAAAAATGTCAGCCCCTGGCCAGCGGAAGTTGTGCCAATAACATGCGGCAAATCGTAAATGCTCTTTCATGCTTTTGCCAAGAACCACACGATCAGGGTCATAGTGCTTAAAGGCGAGTGGATTTGAAGACTCACGGCCTTCAAATTGAATTTTCGGAATGTTTTTGAAGATTTCTGTCATGAGCAATAATCCATATTTTGTAAAATAACAGTCGCTTTTGATGATTGTCATTAATCGTATATATAGCAATTATGAAATTTCGTAGTTAAATTCTAGTTTTTGGTAATTGTGCTCTAGCTCTCATTATCAATGATGCAGCTACTGCGTTAAATCACTGCTGAGTTTTTAACTCGTTGATATATAAAATATTGCGTAATACTCTTAGTGAAAATTATATTTTGTAGCGTTCATATCATTTGAAGGCTGTAAAAAAAGTGAGGCTAAATTCCCGATTAACAAAGGGATGAAGCACATTATTTTCACTTAAGTCTATGCGGTACATAGGATTTAGTTCGTACCTGTACTTGCATTACTAACCCACCCAATTTCTTGTGAAAATTCAGTATAGATAGGCAGCTAATTCAGTGAGTGAAGTACAAAAGCGTGACTAATATACCTGTTCTTTTTTTGTGCAGAGAATCAAAAGTTTAATCTGTGTCACATTGCCTTAACAAAATAAAAAAACGTAAAAGAGTTATAAATTTTTGGAAAAGAACTTTGATAATTAGTGTTCTAGATTGACATTCGAGGTTCACTAGTTTGTGAATTTTAATAAAATATTACGTGAGACAAAGGATAGTATAATGAAAAAAGTAATAGTAATGTTATGTGCGCTGGTGGTTGGATTATCCGCACCGGCCTTTGCGCAAGTTAAGATTGGGATGGTAATCGATGACTTACGTCTAGAAAGATGGCAGCGCGATAGAGATCTATTTGTAAACCGCGCAGAAGAGCTGGGAGCAAAAGTATATGTGCAATCAGCAAACGGAAATGAACAGACTCAAATTGCACAAATAGAAAATATGATTTCTAGAGGCGTAGATGTCTTGGTAATCATTCCTACCAACGGTCAAGTGCTATCTAATGTGATTAAAGAAGCCAAGATTGATGGTATTAATATTCTTGCTTACGATCGCCTCATTAATAATGCCGATATCGACTTCTATCTCTCATTTGATAATGAAAAGGTCGGTGAACTTCAAGCGACAGCGTTGCTAGCGACACAACCAAGTGGTAAATACTTCCTAATGGGTGGTGCGCCTACCGATAATAACGCTAAGTTATTCCGTCAAGGTCAGATGAACGTGTTACAACCAAAAATCGACGCGGGTGATATTCAAGTTGTGGGTGATCAATGGGTTGACTCATGGTTGGCAGAAAACGCGCTGAAAATTATGGAAAATGCGTTAACAGCAAACAACAACGACATTGATGTAGTAGTCGCGTCTAACGACTCAACGGCGGGCGGTGCGATTCAAGCACTTGAAGCACAAGGTCTAGCGGGTAAAGTGGCGATTTCTGGTCAGGATGCCGATTTAGCAGCAGTGCGTCGTATTGTTGAAGGTACTCAAACAATGACTATCTACAAGCCAATCGCCGCGCTTGCAACTAAAGCCGCTGAGCTTGCAGTCGATTTGGGTAACGATAAAGCACCAGACCAAAATGCTGTGTTGAACAACGGCATGAAAGACGTTCCGTCATGGTTGCTAGAGCCAGTTGCAGTAAACAAAGCAAACCTAAAAACTACTGTCATTGCTGACAAATTCCACGCTGAAAAAGATGTATACCATCAATAACTTAGCAAGTGCAGGGTAACCTAGCGCTTAACGTTTAGATTGCCTGCTGGGGCGAGATGTCACCAGCTTCAGCAGGCCTGAAAAAATAGAGGTTAAAGATGTCTCTTTTGGAAATGAATAATATCGTGAAGTGTTTTGGTCCCGTTAAAGCGCTTGATGGTGTCAGCATTACCCTTGAAGCAGGCGAAGTTCTTTCACTGTGTGGAGAGAATGGGTCGGGAAAATCGACTCTTATGAAGGTGCTGTGTGGCATTTACCCCGATGGGGATTATCAGGGCACAATCCATTATAAAGGCCAGCAAATAAGGCCAACCGGCATTGCCGACACTGAGGCTCTGGGTATCGCCATTATCCACCAGGAGCTCACTTTAGTTAAAGAGCTGTCCATTTTAGAAAATTTATTTCTAGGGGCAGAGCTGACAAAATACGGTTTTATGGATTTTGAGTTGATGCACTACGAGGCTGAAATCCTGCTTAAGAAAGTAAAATTAAACGTTTCCCCAGAGACGAAAGTCGGTGATTTAGGGGTAGGACAACAGCAGTTGGTCGAGATAGCAAAAGCGCTGTCTAAAAATGCCAAGTTGTTGGTCTTAGACGAGCCTACTGCACCATTGACGGAGTCAGAAACACAAATACTGCTCGATCTGGTGATGGAATTGCGCGAGACCGGGGTAAGTTGCATTTATATTTCGCACAAGCTTGGAGAGGTAAAAGCGATCTCCGATCACATTTGCGTTATCCGAGATGGAAAACACATTGGCACGCGTGAGGCGTCCGAGATGACGACAGATGACATCATTACCATGATGGTTGGGCGCGCGATGACGCAATTATTCCCGCGTGAAGAACATGACATCGGTGATGTTGTATTAGAAGTAAAAAACGTAAACGCGTGGGATAAAGCCAACTCATCGATCCCAAAAGTTAAAAACGCCAGCTTTTCGCTCAAAAAAGGCGAAATTTTAGGGGTATCTGGGCTCGTTGGGGCTGGGCGTACCGAACTTATGGAGTGCTTGTACGGCTGCTACTTAGGTAAATACAGCGGAGAGTTTTACTTAGAGGGTAAAGCGCTCTCGATCAACAGCAGTAAAGACGCGCTTCAATTGGGAATAGCCATGGTGCCAGAAGACCGAAAGCGTCACGGCATCATTCCAATTATGGGGGTGGGAGAAAACATCACCTTGGCTGGGATTGACCAGTTTCAAAAATTTGGGTTGCTGGACGACTCAAAAGAGGCGAGCGCGATACTGGACTCGATAGACAAACTCACAGTAAAGACACCCAATGCCGAACTGCCGATTAAAAACTTGTCTGGCGGTAACCAGCAAAAAGCCATTTTAGCGCGCTTTTTGATGGTGAGCCCTGAAGTTCTCATACTGGATGAGCCGACACGAGGTATCGATGTAGGCGCAAAATACGAAATTTATAAGCTGATGTTTCAGCTTGTTAAAAAAGGAATAAGCATCATTATGATTTCATCTGAATTGCCTGAGGTTTTGGGTATTAGTGACCGAGTGCTAGTGATGCACGAAGGAGTGATCAAAGGTGATCTTATTAACCAAAATCTTACGCAAGAAATTGTGATGGATTGTGCATTATCTGAAGGAGCGGTCGCGTAATGGAACAGTCAAAAGAAATTGAACCCGTAGCTCAACAAGGCGTAATCAGTAAACTGAAAAATATGAATATTCAGTTGCTGGTCATGGCGGCAGCCATCATATTCATCATGCTGTTTTTCAGCATCATGACAGAATGGAGTTACTTAACCCCACGTAATATTTCTAACCTTTTCCGTCAAACGGCAATCACCGGTATTTTGGCCATTGGTATGGTGTTTGTCATCATTAGTGGCGAGATAGACCTTTCAGTCGGTTCGATGATGGGGCTTTTGGGTGGTGCCGCAGCCATTATGGATGTTTGGCTTGGTTTGCCTTTGCCACTCACTATAGTGTTGACGCTTGTTGCTGGCTTTTTGTTGGGAGCTTGGAACGGTTGGTGGGTGTCGTATCGTAAGGTACCGTCGTTCATTGTAACCTTGGCCGGTATGTTGGCATTTCGCGGTATCTTGATTGGTATTACTGACGGTACCACCGTTGCGCCAACCTCTGATGCTATGTCGTTAATTGGCCAGAGCTACTTACCTAATATGTTTAGCCTTTTGGCGGGTATTGGTTGCCTAGTGTTGTACTTTTCTTGGCAAAAGAAAAGAGACGTTACTCGCGCTAAATACCAACTGCCGACCGCGGGTAATCAAGCGCTGCTACTAAAAAACAGTGCGATTGGTATTGCGGTGCTAGCGTTTATTTGGGTTCTCAATAGCTATCGCGGTGTACCAACTCCGGTGCTTCTGTTAACGGTGTTTTTGATTGCCGGAACCATTATCGCCAGTAAAACTCGATTTGGTCGACGCATATACGCCATTGGTGGCAACATCGATGCCGCTAGACTGTCGGGCATTGACGTCGAAAAAACCAAGATGTCAGTCTACGCCATGAACGGCTTTTTGGTGGCGGTTGCCGCGCTGATTCTGAGCTCACGCCTAGGTGCAGGTTCACCTTCAGCAGGTAATATTGCCGAGCTTGATGCCATCGCAGCCTGTGTGATTGGTGGCACCAGTATGGCTGGTGGTGTTGGTACTGTTATTGGTGCGGTTGTAGGCGCGTTTATTATGGCATCACTTGATAATGGGATGAGCATGATGGATGTACCAACCTTTTGGCAATACATCGTTAAAGGCTCGATATTGCTTCTCGCAGTATGGATGGACAGTGCGACTAAACAAAGACGGTAAAGGGGACTTGGATAAACCTTGAACCAACCCAAAAGAGCCCTGCAATTAGCAGGGCTCTTCATTACTCACATCCAATTGGATGTCAACCCTACTAGTGTTTATTCAGCGTACTATTTAGTCTCTATCATGCGTTTGGTAATGGAGCCTTTACGTTGGATCGACATTGGCTCTGGCTCACTGTCATCGCCACCATTGTCGAAAGAGCCACTTTCTGGCGCACTGTCTGACCATTGATTGATCATCGTGATTGTAAAGCTTAAGTCGTTGGCTACGTCGATTTCAAACACGTGCCACCATTCCATAGCATCCTAAATCGGAAGGATTTATTATTTCTTTGCATGGTAAACGGAGCCTTGTGATTAATGCTGATGATGAGATGCTGCAAAGTCGTCACGACATATTCATTTCATTTGCCACCGATTGCTGGTTAGAAACCGCTATGCTAAAACTTGAGTCTGCGAGATTTGATACAACTAACATTGCAATCGCTTCATCAAATGATCACTATTGCCGGACCGAGATCATGAAAACAGCCGCTCAACTGGCGACAGGATGTAAGAGCAACCCATTTGTCATTTTGGTGATGGCGAGTGGGACGTAAAGGCGTGCGCGCAATTAGGTGTGAAGTTAGTGCTCGTTGGGGATCGGACTCAACACGATATTTCGATACCTGATTTTAGAAATAAAACTTCGGTGTTGGCGTTAGCTAGTGACCTTGGCGCATAGCAGTGGCTTATTCTTTCCGGTCATCTTTCATGAACAATGAGCATCACGGTTATCGCCGTGGGCATACTTAAAAACGCGTTTGGCGTTTGGTTACTACCGGTTATTATTACTTATGGTCGATTACCTTTTACTGTTTTTGGCGGGGCTTGTCGGTGGAGTACTAAACTCTGTTGCGGGTGGCGGCAGCTTTGTCACATTTCCGGCTTTGGTGTTTGCTGGAGTGCCACCATTAATAGCGAATGCAACCAATACGTTTTCTTCTTGCGCTGGCTACCTGAGTGGCGCATACGCGTTTAGAAAAAGACTGATTGAACACAAGAAAGAAGCCACATTTACCGTGTTGTTGAGTATTATTGGGGGCTCGATAGGCGCTTATTTACTGCTGAAAACACCGGAGTCCTCTTTTGAAGTTGCGATTCCGTGGTTGTTACTTTTTGCAACAGTGCTGTTTATCTTTGGGGCTAGAGCTAACGCATTACTGCGTTTGCATTCCAATAACAGTAAATACGGTAATCAATTGACGGCAGTCTTTTTATTCTTGCTGCTTTTGAGCATCTCAATTTATGGTGGCTTCTTTAATGCCGGCTTAGGAATTGTCGTGTTGAGTTACCTGACATTAGCGGGCCATTCTAATATCCATGTGATGAATGGTATGAAGTTACTGGTGTCTTCTTCCGTATCAGTTGCCGCGATTGTTTGGTTTGTTTTAAATGATTCTATCGCTTGGCTTGAGGGCAGTGCGGTCCTAATTGGCACCCTGCTCGGCGGGTATTTTTCGGCAAACTTCTCAATGAAAATATCTCAACAGCACCTCAGAACGTTTGTCATTGTTATGAGCAGTTCTATTACCATCTACTTTTTCTATCACACTTATGGATAACAAACTGACCTAAATTAGAGGCCTGTAGCGAATAGCCAACTCCGTCAAAAAATCGCTTGTTTGCGACTCTTAACATAGAAATAGGCACTAATAACAATAAACAAAAACGTAAAGTAGTAGAAGAATGAGGACAGCGTAGCCAAGAAGGCGAGATCTTGCTCTCGCTCTAGATCAGAGTAATTTCCAGAGACCAGTTTGTAGTAGTAAGCGTACAAAATCCCTATTGAGCCATAACCAAGGTTGAACATTAATCCCTTAAAGCTTAATACCGTCGCTCGGTTGTGAGACTCGGTTTTCTTGTTGAGATGATAGCTAATAAAAATGTTCATCGTCATGATGATAAATATTAGCAGCAGTACCGGTATTACCCCGTAAATTGACCACCCTAAACTGATCCAGTAGTAGCTCGCTATCGTTGCCAAACCCATTCCAAATATAAACGGCTTGGGTGGAATGCTCTCGGCCAGGCGCCGGCTTTGCCCCGCAAGGAGTATTTGAAGGATACTGACACCAGCCCCAATAAAGCCAAAATAGATAATGGGGATATCAATAGCGCGGTAGTATTGACTGTTCATGGTGAGAAACATGCGTGAGGTATGTTCAAACAAGCTGTAGTACAGCAATATGAACAGTACATAAGGCGTGGACAGTACCCACTTCCCCGCGTTTAATGTCAACTTTAAGCTTGCGATCGTACTTGCTGCTCTATTGCCATCGGGTGTGACTGGCTTTTTCTCTTCTTGCATGTTAACTGCGGCATACATTGCGATCATAGCGACAAATAGCGTGGCGAAAACCGGAATTCGTTTTAATTCTTTAGTGCTTTCTGGCTCAGCTAACCCAAGCATCGAATAGATACCGGCCATAACGTTTACGTCGTACATTGCAGCGCCAAGCAATGTGACAAAAATTCCCACGCTTGATGCAATTCGAAGTTGGATTTGCAAAACACGGGGCCACATGTCCTCTTGGCCTTGTTCTTTTAAGGTGTCGTACGCCAACGCTTCATCTGCACCACTTGCTAGTGCCATCGCTAAGCCACTCAATACTCGGTTGACCAAAAACACCATGAACACCAAGCTCGTATTACCCGTAGGCACGACAGCAATCATTGCGATTTCAGCAAACATAATTATCGACGAAAGCACTACGAGTTTCTTGCGCCCTAAAGTGTCAGCAAAGGCGCCAGAAGGAACTTCAGCTATCACAATGGTGGCGGCCCAAACCACATTGAGCATGGCAAATTGAGAAAGGGTTAAGCCGTAATCCAAGTACAACAGCGTAAAGATAGGGTAGTAAAAGCGGGCAAAGTAGCTACATCGAAACATAAGATAGCAGCGGACATTACGAACTTTAAGAATTTCTGTGAGCGTCATAAAGCCTACCGCGCTTTTGAATACATAAGAGTAGGTATATACCCATTTGGCTGAGAATGATAATTATGAGTGTTTTTTGATCTATGGAGGTGAGATGGTAATTGTTCTTCTTCGTCGTATGGGCAACCTCCACTCTTGTACTTTGTCAATTTGGACATTTCTTAGATAAGCAAAATTATCTACCCCGTCTTTAATAGGCTTAAAATAGCGGAAAGAGTCAAACAACCAAATGTATATTAGATAAATCTAAATTAGACTTTACTTATTTTGGGGATCGCTTACAATGCCTAACATTCACTAATAAGAAGCCAATTGTTTGCGCTCAAGCGAGGAAGAAATGTCGATTGAAATTAAGGATCGCTGGATGAAGAAAGTGATGAACAGCTTTTTTCCTCCGATCCTGATTGCGCTAACGATAATGATAGGTGCAATTTCGTTGTACATGACACCCAAAGAAGAAGATCCACAAATTGTGGTTCCAATGATAGACGTGATTGTAAAAGCGCCTGGACTTAGTGCCCAACAGGTGGCCAATCAGGTTACGCAGCCGGTTGAAAAGCTTGTCAGTCAAATCGACGGCGTAGAGTACGTTTATTCCATGTCGAACGAAGGAATAGCGCAAATCATTGTGCGGTTTTATGTAGGAGAAGCACGCGAAGATTCTCTCGTTAAGCTGTACAACAAACTGTACTCAAATCAAGATCTTATACCAAACTCTGTCAAGCAGTGGCAAGTGATGCCAGTGGAGATAGATGATGTTCCTATTATTGTGACTTCACTCTACTCGACCGGGGATGATTCTCTGTCGCAATTTGAACTTAAACGTATCGCAGACCAAGCGATCCAGCGTCTAAAAGCGCTATCAAGTACAAATGAAGTTAAAGTTATTGGCGGACAATCACGGGCTATAGAAGTCACATTTGACAGTAAAGCAATGGCGAGTAGGCAGACGACAGTTGGCGATATTCAGCGTGCTCTTGACCTCACCCACAGTAAATCACGTATCGGGGATCTCACCCAGCATGGTGAGCGATTTATCATCGAAAGTGGAGAATATCTCTCGTCGGCCAGTGATTTAGAAAAACTGGTGGTGAATGTGATTAATGGCCGTCCAGTATACCTACAAGATATTGCGACCATCAAAGATGGATCCGTTGAAGCCACAAGTGATACTTGGTATCACCGTCAAGGCGATGACGAACCCCTTCCTGCGGTGTTTATATCAGTCGCAAAACAAAAAGGAGCAAACGCCGTTACGGTTGCCGATTCAGTTTTAAGCGAGCTGAAAACGCTGTCGGAGACTCAATTTCCTAGTAGTGTCGAATACAGTGTTATCCGAAATTACGGTGCGACCGCCAGCGACAAAGTCACCAATCTTGTATCGAGTTTGGGCGTCTCTATTTTAACCGTGGTGGTTTTTATTGGTGTGTTTCTTAATTGGCGAAGCGCATTGGTGGTTGGTATTGCCATTCCAATCAGTTACGGCGCTGCAATAGGTCTAGACCTTGCCTTTGGCTACTCCATAAATCGAGTAACACTATTTGCTCTTATCTTGGCCCTAGGCCTTATTGTGGATGATCCTATCGCCAGTATTGACAACATAGAACGATACTTAAAACGTAAAGATCTTCCCAGAGGTAAGGCGATAATTTTAGCGATGTCTGAGATCAAAAGTGCCCTTTTGATGTCGACAGTGGCGATAGTGATCGTATTTACACCTATGTTCTTCATTACTGGTATGATGGGGCCTTACATGGCACCTCTGGCATTTAATGTTCCCATTAGTGTGATTTTTAGTACCTTAGTGGCATTTTTGATTACGCCATGGCTGGCTAAGAAAATTTTAAAACGAGCCGCCGACGAAGGCGACTACCATATTGAGTCGACCCTCCTTTACCGGATATATCGTAAACTGGTTGAACCACTTTTAAACAGCCGAGCGAAGAGCTGGACCTTTTTAGCTGTCGTTTTGGTGTTGTTTATTGGTGCGGCTATTCTCCCAGCCATGCGTGCAGTTCCTTTGAAGTTATTGCCTTACGACAATAAAAACGAGTTCCAATTGGTGCTCAACATGCCAGAGACAGCGAATCATGTTGATACATCAAATGCATTAAGAACATTTTCTCAATACCTTGTGGAGCAGCCATATGTCGAGTCGGTATCAGGCTTTTCTGGCGTTGCCTCACCGATGGATTTTAACGGTATGGTGAGGCATTACTTTATGCGCAGTGAGCCCTATCAAGGTGAGCTTCGTATTGTGTTGAAGCCAAAAGATGAACGTTCATTGCAATCTCATGAATTCGTGACGTACTTACGCGACGATCTCGAGGCGATTGCCCAGCAATATAATGCCAATATTCAATTAGTAGAAGTTCCTCCTGGTCCACCCGTGGTCTCAACTATTGCAGCAGAAGTGTACGGTGGTAGTCGAGATACATATCAAGATATCCAGGCGCAAGCCATTAGAGTGGCAAATCGCCTTCAACAAGAGCAGTTTGTTTCTGAAGTTGACACCAGTATTCAAGGAGACATCAAAACCTTGCAGTTCAAAGTAGATACCGTAAAAGCGGCCCAATCGGGTGTGTCAGTTGCCGATATAAATCAAACCTTAATGGCGGCTAATCAGGGTCTTACTATTGGAACACTTAGAAATGAACGAGAACTTAATCCACTGCCCGTTGTGATTCAATTAGATAAACACAGCCGAGACGCAAAACAACAACTGTTGTCACTCTATGTGCGTGGCCAAGCTGGAATGACGAAAACTGAAGTCAATGGTTCGACCCAAGACGCGCCCCAAGCCCTAGTGCAGCTGTCTGAGTTAGGTGAGTTTGTAGAACGAAGCACTGACCAACCGATATATCATAAAAACTTGCAACAAGTCGTTTACGTGTATGCAGAAACTATTGGACGTGTACCTGCTGAGATTGTTGCCGATGTTTATGCCGATCAAGTTCGTCTGGATGACCTCGCACAATCAGTTTCAGAGGAGATCCCATTGAGCCGTCGAAGCTATTTAAATAACGGATCTGGATTGCCTTGGGCAGTTAGCGATAGTACTCAGGTAATCTGGGGTGGCGAAGGTGAATGGCAGATTACCGTTGCCGTTTTTCGTGATTTGGGTATTGCCTACGGGGCGGCACTGCTCGGGGTGTTCTTTATTATGATGGTACAGACCGGTTTGCCAGCAGTATCAGGAATAATCATGCTTGCGATCCCATTAACCGTAATAGGTATCATGCCTGGTTTTTGGGGACTAAACTCAATGGCTAGCGATATTAATGGCTACCCTAATCCATCCTTGTTTACCGCTACTGCGATGATTGGGATGATCGCTTTGGCAGGGATCGTAGTCCGAAATTCGCTGGTTTTAATTGAATTTATACAGCAATCATTAAAAAAAGGTATGTCACTAAACGATGCCCTAATTCAATCTGGTGCTGTACGAATGCGCCCTATTTTATTGACGGCAGGGACAACGCTATTAGGTAATATTGTGATCACCCTAGATCCCATATTCAATGGCTTAGCTTGGGCCATTATTTTTGGTATCACAGCATCAACAATATTCACTCTATTGGTGATCCCAGTAGTGTACAACTTGGCGTATAAAAATGTCCAAGGACACGGCTTAAAAACGAATGAGGAGGAATTATGAGTCTCAAAAATGGTGTGATTGCTGCAATTTTATTTTCCGTACTTGGGATCCTATTCTTTTATTTAGGCGGCGTGTTTACTGAAAAAGTCGCTTTAGAGCCAAGAAATAGTGGCCCCTCTGACATCTCTATGTTGAAGACTCGAGTACTTGAGCCGCAAGTTTGGCCTGAAACACGCGAGTTTACTGGCGTGATCATTGCCGAGCAACAAGCGACCATTTCTGCGCGCCTTACAGCAAAAGTCGCAGAAGTTTTGGTGGATGTGGGCGCACAAGTGAAGCGAGGAGACGTACTGATGCGCCTTGAAAGCGAAGACTTGAGTGCGAGAGTGAAACAGAACGAACAATCTATATCGGCAGCGCAGGCACAACTTAATGTCTCTCGCAAAGAGTTTCAGCGTATTAGCGATTTAGTGGGTAAAAAGCTGCTTCCACAAGCAGAGTTTGACCGCGCCGAATCCCAGCTAAAAGGGGCTGAAGCCAACTTTAAACAAGCTCAAGCATATTTGAGTGAAGCTGAGACCACATTTGGATACAGTGTTATCACCGCTCCTTTTGACGGTGTGGTAACGGCAAAGTCGGTAAACATTGGTGATACCGCCGCTCCTGGTGCAAATCTACTTTCTTTGTACAACCCTCGCTCATTGCAAATAGAGACACATATACCTGAGTCATTGATCCCACGTCTCCATATTGGTGCCGAGATCGATGTCTATTTGCCTGCTCTAAAGCGGCAGGTTGTGGGGACAGTCAATGAAATCACACCATCGGCGGACACCTCGTCACGCAGCTTCGCGGTAAGACTGGACTTTGATGTCGATGACGAAGTAACCCTATATCCAGGACTTTATGCGATACCAACCGTGGTTACAGGAGAAGATTCGTACATCAGGCTGCAACCTGACGAGTACTACCAGGTGGGGCAACTAGACTATGTGAAGGTACTGACCTCTGGTGTTATTACAACAAGATTGGTACAACTTGGTGAGAAAGCTCGTGTGAACAGTGGCGTTATTGCCGGAGATATTATTATTCAAAACCCTTGAGCCTATCTCGTGCCAACTTAAAACTAGATATGAAGTCATTGGGTTTATTTAGACAAAGGCACTTCGATTAGACTTTTTAAATGAGTATCCGAGTGCAATAACGCACTCGGATACCAACAGTCACTCGATTACTGTCAACTGGCCATAAAGGCTAGCAATAGTCATCGGCTAAAGAATTAGATACTTTCTCGAACATCTGAAACAGACTTCGTTGACTTGCATCACATGTGTATTAAATCTTGCTGGAAAAGTATCATTATTTATGGGCTGGCCAAGGATTATATTTGCACTATCAGATGTGATTATTTTTTATCGCTGTATATGCGTTATCTAATCAATCTAACTGACACAATCCTATTCCCAGGGGTGTAAAAAGCACCGTGACAAATCACTGTCAAACCTCAAGGTTGTGATCATATAATCGCTCATGATCTCTCTTTTTAATTAACTAGAATGTAAAAATACAAATACAGTCACAAAAAGCAAAAAACATAACTCTAGTATTGATAATCATCATTGAGCCCATCTACGCCTTTTCTATAGATTACTCACAATTAACAATGATAGTCTAATTATAATTTTAAGCGGTTTAATAACCTAGCAGCTCTACCCGTAGATATTAGTCTAGGTGCGATGTTCTATCGTGAAGATCTTTTGGCCTCTTCTGGCTTAACTATTGATGATATTAGTGGGGACTGGGATCAATTTATTAAAGCGGGAATCAAAATTAAGGAAAGTAGCGGTAGCTATATGGTCTCAAACGCTACCTTTATTAAGGACCTCATCATTAGAAGTGACCTAAAACCCGGAGAAGGGATATATTTTGACCATGACGACAGCATTTTGGTACAAAGCCCGAGATTCAAAGAGGCATTTAGAATTGCGAAGGCTGTATGCGAAGCAGAAATTGATGCCAAAGTCTCAATTTGGAGCAGTGAGTGGACGGAAGGTCTTAGACGGGGTCAAATAGCTGTAGAATTCATGGGGGCATGGCTTGGTGGTCAGTTGGAAGATTGGATTGCACCAGAGGCCAATGGTCAATGGCGAACTGCCCAACTTCCCAATGGACACTATGCGAACTGGGGTGGGTCTTTTTATGCTTTATCGAATAAGACCAAATATCCGCAACAAGCATGGGATTTTTTGAAGTTTATGGCATTAGATGTTCAAACTCAGCAAGATGCGTTTGAAAAAATCGGAGCCTTTCCGGCACTACTGCCAGCTCAGCAAGGCCCATTCTTTGAAGAAAACATTGCTTACCTAGGCGGCCAGCAAGCAAGGTTACAATGGTTAGAGGCAAGTCAGCAAATACCCGCAATCTCAGTGCATCACTATGACCCGGTTGCGAGTCAAATTATTGACGATGCGTTAGAGAAAGTTCTGGAGAAAAATCTTGATATTGATAAAGCACTGGCCGATGCAGCTAAGGCTATTGAGAAAAAAGCAAGAAGACGCTCTTAGTTAATAATTCCAATTCTAATGATATCCCCGGTTAACTCCGGGGTTTAGAGGCCTACATGACTTTATATAACCCTAATGTTGTAATTCGATCTTTTGATTACCAAGGCTGCGATCCCGAATTTTTGTCACCCTTGGAAGACGATGAATATTACAACCCAATTTTAAGTGGTTTTCATCCTGACCCAAGCATTTGCCGTGTCGATGATGACTATTACTTAATTTGTTCTTCATTTTGTTATACCCCAGGAATACCCTTGTATCACAGTAAAGACTTAGTGAATTGGCAGTTTAGATGTCATGTGATAGATAGCAATAATGCTCTAAAACTTAGCCCTAAATTGGATATTTCTCGTGGCATTTTCGCACCAACAATTCGTTATAATCAAGGTAAGTTTTATGTGATAACTACCGCTGTAGATGCTGGCGAAAATTTTATTGTTACGGCTGAAAGCGCTGATGGACCTTGGTCTGATCCGATATATTTGCCACAAATCGATGGTTGTATCGACCCTGACATATTTTTTGATGACGATGGTTGTATTTACGTTTGCCACAATGGTGAACCAATAACCGAGCCTCTCTATGAAGGACACCGTGCTATTTGGATTTGGCAGTACGATGAGCACACACAAACTCTCATCGAGTCTAGCAAAACATTATTGATTGATGGCGGCGTAGAGATATCTTCTAAGCCGATATGGATCGAAGGGCCACATCTGTACAAATATCAAGGTTGGTACTACTTGTCGGCTGCAGAAGGGGGGACAAGTGACCAGCATTCACAAGTTATTTTCAGAAGTAGGCATGTACTTGGTCCTTACGCTCCTGGCCCGAACAATCCAATTTTGAGTCAACGTCAACTTGACCCCAAGCGTAGCAACCCTATCTGTGCTGCTGGGCATGCTGATTTAGTTCAGACTCAAAATGGTGACTGGTGGGCTGTATTTTTGGCTACCCGAAACTATAAGGAAACACATTTTAATACCGGACGAGAAACTTTCCTGTTGCCTGTTACTTGGGAGGATGAATGGCCTTTAATCTTAGAAGAAAACATGAGCATTCCTTACCGCAATACTAAGCCGAACATTAACAGTAGAGGTAGCCAGGTAAATACCAGCCAGAATGGAAATTTCTACTGGAAAGATACGTTTGACCATGCAGCACTAAGTTATCATTGGAATCGAATAGGAAGCCATGGAAAAAACTGCTTTAGATTGAGCCTAGACAGCGGCCCTGGTATCGCAATAGCCTGTATCGAAAGCAAAGAAGGATCTCAGCTTGCTGATGGTTTTATTGGACGGAGAATTCAACATAAGTGCTTCCAGTCCGAGTTAGTCATCGACAACACCATTGAGAACGATTGTTCGGCAGGCCTAGTTCTTCACCAAAATGAACAACACCATTTTTACATTGCTATTGAACGACAGGCCACAGTTTATCGTTGTCTCGTTGAGAAAACCGAGGCTGGAGTTCGGCAGGTTTTGTATTCTACAACGGTCGATAGATTGGATAGCGATGGCCTTCATAAGATTAGAGTCGAGACAAATTGTGATCAGATTATGTGCAGTTTCACTATTGGTGACACGACAATTGCACCTAAAGAAAGGACATTTGATGGCAAACTGTTAAGTACTTCGGTTGCATCTGGGTTTGTTGGTGCTTATGTAGGTATGCTAGCTCGAACTATCGCTAAAACTGACTAATGAGGTAAGTTCTGCAACTGCATTGGTATCCGGAAGGTATAGCGAGCAATTTATAAAGTGCCCTCGTTGACAGTTTAGTGTCGCTGGGGTCATTGATAGTCCAATTTTCGTTAATGCGGTTCGGAGCTTGTCATCAGTGTTTTTTTGTAAACAACTTCTGATTGTTAATCGAGGAAGCTTGAATGACGGGTTCCGATTTTTTAGTTGTATCTAAAACGATTGCTCAAGGGTGAGTGTGTTCATCAAATATCTATTGGCGGTGCGAATAATGTATCCTTTGGAAACAGAAGATTAGATTCGATATTTTTAAGGGAAAAATTATCGACGAACAATACAGGGCTGTTTAAATATCATCCTATTTTAAGGGCAGCAAGGTGCTTAAATGCAATGTTTAAGTGGATTATTTCCCAATTAGTGACTTTTGTGCCCGTTAAACTGTCGATAGCTGTATTAAATGTCGATTTAAACTACAAATGGGAAAACCACAAAATGTCTTCTACTCCGTTTAGTAACCTAAAGGCAACACTGCCTTCTAGAAAGGCGGATAGTTCATTTCTGATTTTATTTTTAGTTTACGCATCCTAGCTCTCACTCAACACGTTGATGTGTTAATTTTTATGACGTATTTAGTCAATGGCTTATTGGGACATTAGCGGGGCTAATAATTGATTTTCTCAAATCAAGATGTATTTTCAATGTTAGATAAAATACTCATATCGACATGACCACAGTGGTCACTGCTAAATCGTAATCATAGTTAATATAAATGACATGTAACTGATAATTATTTTCATCCTTATATTTTTAATAAAAGGCCTTATAAAAAACATAATAGAAGACACAATTTTATTAAGGCATCATAAAAACATAATGCTAAGAAGTGGAATAGTTATGTCTGAAGTAGTTAGTAATAAATGGGGCCCATATAGAGTTTATTCGTTAATTAATAAGAAAGGAACTCAGGTAGACATTTCTGATTTAGGAGCCATCATTGTCAATTTTTTCACAAAAAATAAGAGTGGTGAGACAAAAAACATCGTACTAGGTTATGACAAACCTCAGGATTATCTTAACGGGAAGTGTTTTTTTGGTTGTGTTGTAGGCCCTTGGGCAAACCGTATTGCTAACGGCAGATATACCTTAGATAGTCAAGTCGTTGAACTGGAAACCAACGAAGGAACAAATCATCTTCATGGTGCTTCTGCTGATATTGGCTCCAAACTATGGAAAGTCACCTCTGCTAAAAATAATGAGCTGGAGCTAACAGTCTCTACCTCACCCGGCGAGGCGGGATACCCTCATGGTGTTGATTTTAAAGTTTTTTATTCTCTGACTGAACAAGATGAGTTGAACATCGGCTATTTCGCAATACCTAATGGAAAAACGCCAATTAACATGACTCAGCACACTTACTTTAACTTAGATGAGTCAAAAGACATTCTTGACCACTCTCTCCAAATTGGCAGCAATAACTACCTATTTGTTGACGTTGATGCGATTCCAGTCAACAGCGAAGATGTTACAAATACTCCAATGGATTTCCGAGTAGAAAAGAAAATTTCGAAAGATATTAATCAGGAATTCACGCAGTTATCACAAGCGGGAGGCTTTGATCACTGCTGGTGCTTTGATTCAACCGAAATGAAAAAAGTAGCAAAACTGTACTCTTCTAATAGAGATTTAGCGTTAGAAGTATATACGGACCAAATAGGCATGCAGTTTTATTCTGGCAACTTCATTGTTAAAGAAGTAGGAAGAAGAAATACTATTTATGGTAAGAATGCTGGTTTATGTTTAGAAACACAAAACTACCCAAACAAAATTAATATGGATGGAAAAGAAGATTGTATCTTTGATTCATCTAACCCATATAGCCATTTTGTAACTTACAAAATTGCGTAACTAATATAATTAAGTACTGGAACATACTATGATGAATTTACCTCAAATGAAGCTAGGCATCGTGGCTGTTAGCCGTGACTGTTTCCCGATTTCACTTTCTGAACAACGTCGCAAAAATGTAGTCGAGTGTTGCACAAATAAAGATGTTGAAGTCGTTGAGCTACAAACTGTAATCGAAAACGAGAACGATACTGTTAAAGCACTTGCGGAAGCGGCTGAGAAAGGGATTAACTCACTAGTTATCTATCTAGGTAACTTTGGTCCCGAGGGGCCATTAACGCAGATGGCACAGCGCTTTGACGGCCCAGTAATGTTCGCTTCGGCGGCTGAAGAGTCTACAAATTGTTTAAACGACATGCGTGGTGACGCCTACTGCGGGATGCTAAACGCATCGTACAGTGCTAATCTTCGTAATATCCGCCCACACATTCCGCCAAACCCAGTCGGTACGCCAGATGAAGTGGCAGACATGATTGCCGACTTTGTCCCTGTTGCTCGTACTATTCTTGGTCTCAAGAGCTTGAAAATTTTTAGCTTTGGACCTCGTCCACATGATTTCGTTGCATGTAACGCGCCAATTAAAGCACTGTTCGATCTAGGCATCGAAATTATGGAAAATAGTGAACTAGATCTGCTGGACATGTACCAACAAGCAGAAGGACATGCAGATATTCCAGCAATCGTAGCTGAGATGGAAGCTGAACTGGGTGATAACAACCCTTACCCGGATTTACTTCCAAAGCTTGCTCAATATGAAGTTACGCTACTTGAGTTCCACAAGAACAATCTAGGCTCTTCTACGTTTGGTATCTTCGCAAATAAGTGCTGGCCTTCGTTTGAGAAGTTCTTCGGCTTCGTACCTTGCTACGTAAACGCTCGTTTAGCAGAGCGTGGTATTCCTGTCGCATGTGAAGTCGACATTTACGGTGCGTTATCTGAGTATATGATTACATGTGCAACAAATCACCCAGCGACGTTATTAGACATCAATAACACCGTACCTAAAGACATGGTTGAGAACAGCGCTGAGCAACTTGGCGAGTACACAGAAAAAGATCTATTCATGGGCTTCCACTGCGGTAACACAGCTCCAAGCTGCATGAAGAACTCTCAGTTACGCTTCCAAAAGATCATGCATAGTCTAATGGAGCCAGGTCAAACACCAAATATCACACGTGGTACATTAGAGGGACAAATCAAAGCAGGCGAAGTAACTTTATTCCGCCTTCAGTCTACCGCTGACACTAAGTTACGTTCTTACGTTGCACAGGGTGATATTCTAGATATCGATCCACAATCGTTCGGATCAATCGCCGTATTTGGCATTTCAGAAATGCAGCGATTCTACCGCCACGTATTGGTTCAAAAACGTTACCCTCACCATGCAGGCATTGCATTCGGTCATGCCGGTAAAACACTTTACCAAGTACTTGACCTACTAGGAGTAACAGACATCGATTATAATCAGCCAAGTAATGAGCGTTACCCTAACGAAATCCCTAGCGTATTCCTAGGCTAATCACGGCCAACTCAGAAGGAGGAGGCCTCAAAGCCTCCGTCCTCTCTCGTTAGATAGCTGCCAAGCATTGACTACCGTCAATCTTTCTCTGAAGCACTTTAGTCTTTGAAAGTGTTTTATTTCTTGATGCAATACCCAACCATATTGTTCTTTTAATTTATTACGTTTTTAACTGTTATTTTACTAAAATTTGCAATATGGTTTATTATCACAGTGAACTCAGCCTTAATCTATATACTCATTGATATATATTTGAAGTACTATATCCGTCATTTTAATCCTATTTCAGGCGCGCTAAATGTCTAATACTGGCTCAGTAATACGCGAAATAATCGATGACTTTGTCGCACCTGAATGTCTAGGAAGGGTAGAGATCCTCTATCAAGATGACGACATATTACTGATTGATAAACCGAGTGGTTTGTTAAGCCTATCGGGGAAAAACCCACTCAACTGGGACTCTGTCCATTATCGCTTGGTGAATGGCCAGTGCGCGACCTCGGCAAACAAAGCAACCCCCGCTTTTGCGAACGCAAAATTACCACATCGACTCGATTTAGGAACCTCAGGCGTCATGGTGGTGGGGCTAAACAGCGCAGCCTCTAAAAGTTTGAATAAACAGTTTCAGGACAGAACAGTCAAAAAGCGCTATTTGGCGATGCTCAGTGGATGGGTGGAAGCCGACAATGGTCAAATCTCGGCCCCCATTGCCAAAGATAAGGCGTTGTTTCCCCGGGTGAAGATTTGTGACTTTACTGGCAAAAGGGCGGTTAGTGACTATCAGGTCGTTACGCGTTTGGATAACCCGCCTAGAACGTTAGTACAATACGCACCAATTACCGGTCGTACTCATCAATTACGCATCCATAGCCTTGAGTTTGGTCACCCGATATTAGGGTGTGATCTTTACAATAGCCCCAGTCAAGCTGCCAGCTTTGAAATCGAAGGCCAAGCACAGCGCTTAATGCTTCATGCCAGTGATATTGACTTTACTCACCCAAGAACGGGCGAGCCTATTCATGGGCATAGTCCAAATCCATTCAAATAGTGTGACCGAATCGATGTGCCTAGCTATTGAAGTCTCGTGCTCACGTTGAAGCAAGTTCACGCTTAATCGCTTCTAAAGCGAACAACAGGGTATGATCTTGTCCCGACAGAAATTGGCTCAACGTTGGGACAAAGGGTAGGTCAGGTTGAATCCCTACACCATTAAACTCGGTTCCATCAGGGTAGGTATTCCTAAGAGTGCATACTCGAAAGCTTCCACCACCAGGCAATTGACCAAACAGCGGTTGGCCTGTACTACCAAACGACGGACTCCCAACGGTTTTGATATAGTCAATAGAGCGTAATTGCACTAAAAAATCTTCTGCGGCAGAAGCGGTGTTGTGTCCTATCAGTACATAAATTGGAATGTCTGTTTTAGTCTCTTCGGCAGGTTCAAGCCAATCTCCGTCACTGCTGGTCCATTTATTGTACTGTGGAGATTGAGATATTTTTTTAAGCATTGCCAGTGAATCCGCATCAAGTAAATTAAGATCTACATGCTCCATGATTTGAGCATAGGCACTCATGTTTCCAATGTGTTGACGAGACTGGGTTGACGCGCCTTGCACAGGTTTATCGATGAGGTGGGCCAAAATCGTATTACCTATAGTTGTCGACCCGCCACCATTGAATCTAAGATCGAGGATTAGTCCTTTTGACTGGTTTATTGTGGACAATGAACGTGTAAAATCGTCTAGGATCGATTTGTCCTCAAAGCTATTTAAAGCGATGTAAAGGATATCTGAATCGAGCTTTTTTAGTTGAAAACGGCTTTCACCATTACAGGGTAACGATAAACGTTGGTAGGCTTGTTGGTGGCCCAGTGGTTGCCTTTTTAGCTTACATTTTCGGCGCATGTTTGTTGGGGTTAGAACCTCAAACTCAACCTCAGTATCAATCAACCCTTGTAAAGCTTTAGTATAGGATTCACTGACTCGTACATGGTCAGTTGAAGCCGAAATATAAGGCATTACACACTTTGCGATGTAGTCGTGCACTGGTCGATCATTAATGGTTTTAATTACCGAGCCAACAGGTATATCGTTGGCAATCTTTTCTTCTACCGCAACGATCACAGCGTTGTTGCAATGCCCGATGAGAGTGAGTGGAGGTTGACCAAGACAGTCTCGCTGCAGCTTTTCAGGTAGAAATACGTTGGTGTGACCATCCTTTAGCAACGCGCAAAACTGTTGTAATAGTCGGTAATAGGAATAGATATCTGTTGTGGCAATAATTTTGGGGATATAACTGCGGAAGGCATCATCAAAATTGAGATCTGGAACCTTGTCGAAATAAACGAAATTGTAGCAAGCGGTTTTCCAAAATTCAGACAAGCCATAAATTTTGTCTTCTAGGGTTAAATCGTCCATATCCTTTGTCCCGATCTAAATACCGTCTTAACAACCTATAGGTAATGCTGATTAAAGACGTTGATTTCGTTCAAGAATAGTCTGCTTTTTGAAACCTAATTTCCAAACCAACAACGCCAGCGTGTTATTGCTGGCGTCAGGGGGTAATAAACTTTGATCAATGTCTAGCGAGCTATTTTAGTGTGATCTCTTTAATCATTCCTTGCTCAGCATGACCAGGGATATTACAGGCTAGTTCAACGTCACTTTCACCATGGAAATGCCAAAGTAACTGCTTTGCTTTGCCCGGCTTCACAGTGACGGCGTTCCCCATATCATGATCGTGCCCCCCCATGCTTTTCATCATTTCGCGATGTGCTAACTGCTCATCATGCGAACCAATGGCAAATTCATGCTCCATTTTTCCCACGTTTAGTACTACAAACTGAACCACATCATTTGATTCGATTTGAACGTCCTTCTTGAACGTGATGCTCATATCATCGTTAAGAAGCACATGAATCACTTTGTCTGGTTTGGCACCCATGGCAGGCATACCGACGGCAGACATGCCCTCCATGTTCATCATTGAATGATCCATTTTGCTTTGGTCCATATTCGCATGATTCATGGTGCTATGATCCATGTTTGAGTGGTCCATGTGTGCATGATCTGCATCTGCTAGAGTTACAGGTACAAAAGCGATAGCAGTGGTCGATAATAGAGTCGTGATTATGGTGTTTTTCATGATATTTTCCTTACTAAATGAGTCGTATTGTCAAAGGGGTAGCGCCTAACTACGCTCCCCTCTTAGTGGTTAATTAACCTGTTTTTGGTGTAGAAATGTGTCTTAGCTCTCGCTGTTTCCACAATTTGAAAATGGCGGGAAGAACCAGCAGAGTCAGTAGCAGTGCAGAGGCCATCCCTCCAATCATAGGTGCGGCTATTCGCTGCATGACTTCAGAACCAGTACCCTCGCCATACATAATAGGAATAAGGCCAATGATCACTGTAAGTACCGTCATCATGACTGGGCGAACACGCTGTCCAGCGCCTTCTCGAATAGAACTACTCAGATCCGCAACTTGCAGTGAGCGACCTTTTTCTAGGGCATCCAGCTTAGTGTAATGCCACGCTTGGTTGAGGTACACCAGCATGATCACCCCGATTTCTACTGCAACGCCTGCCAAGGCAATGAAACCGACACCCACGGCTATGGAAAAGTTGTAACCGAGGTAGTGCATCAGCCACAAACCGCCTACCATCGCTAGTGGCAAGGTCAGCATAATGATTAACACTTCGCCTATGCGTCTAAAGCTGAGGTAGAGCAATAACATGATGATGGCGATGGTAATCGGCACCACCACTCCAAGGCGCTCTTTCGCTCGCTCCATGTACTCGTATTGCCCTGACCAAGCCAATGAATAGCCCGCAGGTAACATTAATTGCTCAGCCACCGCTTGCTTGGCCTCATCAACATAAGAGCCTAAGTCGCGCCCGTCGATGTCGACAAATACCCATCCGTTTGGACGTGCATTTTCAGTTTTGATCATCGGTGGGCCATCTTCATAGCGAATATCCGCGACATCCGCCAGAGCGATGCGAGCACCGTTAGGTGTCACTAGTGGCAGTTCTTTTAGTTTTTCAACCGAGTCACGATAGTCTTGCGGGTATCGTACGTTGATTGGGTAGCGCTCTAATCCTTCAATGGTTTCTCCGACGTTCATACCCCCTACCGCAGTAGAGACCACTTGCTGCACTTCTTTGATGCTAAGACCATACCGAGCAGCGGCGCGGCGATTGATGTCGATAGTGACGTAGCGTCCACCAGCGACACGTTCGGCATACACGGATGATGTACCGCTAATGTCATTAAGAATGGGCTCAAGTTCTGAACCTATTTGCTCAATGACCTTGAGTTCTGGCCCTGCAATCTTGATACCTATTGGAGTTTTAATGCCCGTAGCCAGCATGTCGATACGAGTCTTGATAGGCATAACCCAGGCGTTGGTTAGGCCAGGGAACTTCACTAAGTCATCAAACTCTTTACGTAAGGATTCAGTGGACACGCCCTCACGCCACTGGTCTCTAGGTTTAAGCTGTATCACCGTCTCAATCATGGTGAGTGGGGCGGGATCGGTAGCCGTTTCGGCACGACCAATTTTACCCCAAGCGGTTTCCACTTCAGGTACAGTCATGATCAGCTTGTTGGTTTGCTGCAGTAGCTCTCGAGCTTTACCAATAGAGATACCAGGGTACGTCGTAGGCATATACATGAGATCGCCCTCATCCAACGGAGGGATAAACTCGCTGCCGAGCTTAGTGGTTGGATAGTAAGCTGATCCCATTAATGCAATGGCTATCAAAATGACACTTTTCGGGTACTTCAAGCTCACAGAGAGCAGTGGCTTATATAGGGCGATAAGACTTTTATTGATTGGATTCTTGTGCTCAGGTAGCACCTTACCGCGAATGAAGTATCCCATGAGCACGGGTACCAAGGTAATTGCAAGTCCAGCCGACGCAGCCATAGCGTAGGTTTTAGTAAACGCCAATGGCGAGAACATCTTGCCCTCTTGACCCTCAAGGGCAAACACAGGAACAAAACTCAGCGTGATGATAATCAGCGAGAAGAACAGCGGAGCCCCCACCTCTTGCGCAGCATCACCTATTACTTGCCAGCGATTTTTATCGGTAAGCGGAGTCCTCTCAATGTGCTTGTGCACGTTTTCTATCATTACGATAGCACCGTCCACCATGGCCCCAATAGCAATAGCAATACCACCCAACGACATAATGTTGGCATTAATGCCTTGCCAATGCATGACAATAAACGCAGACAGTATTCCTACGGGCAGACTCAGTGCGATAACCAGCGACGAACGAATGTGAAACAGAAACAGCGCACAGACTACCGCGACCACGATGAACTCTTCCGCGAGCTTCTTCCATAAGTTTTCTACTGCCGCATCAATCAAGGTTGAACGGTCGTAGGTTGTGACAATCTCGACACCTTCTGGCAAGCTACGTTGAAGCTCTGCCAGTTTATCTTTGACATTCCCAATAACTTCGCTGGCGTTTTCACCAAAGCGCATCACAATCACGCCACCGACCGCTTCGCCTTCACCGTTCAGCTCAGAGATGCCACGGCGCATTTGTGGACCTAGATTGATGTCAGCAATATCACCCAAAAGCAATGGCGTTCCTTGCTTGGTCACTTTCAGCGGCAGCGCTTGGATGTCTTCGATACTCGACAGGTAACCTGTGGTTCGCACCATGTGCTCAGCTTCCGCCACCTCGACCACGGATGCACCGCTCTCTTGGTTACCGTTTTGGATAGCCATGTTGATTTGTTGCAGAGTGAGGTCGTAAGCGCGCAGTTTAGCGGGATCAATTTGTACCTGATACTGCTTGACCATGCCGCCGACGGTGGCCACTTCCGATACTCCATCTACAGTCTGCAACTCGTATTTCAAAAACCAATCTTGAAGACTACGAAGCTGCGCCAAGTCATGCTGACCTGTTTTATCTTGCAACACATAGCTGTACACCCAACCTACACCAGTCGCATCAGGCCCCAATGTTGGCTTTGCACTAGGGGGCAGGTTAGGCGCGACTTGGCTCAGATACTCCAATACTCTCGAACGAGCCCAATACATGTCCGTATCATCGTTAAAAATGATATAGACGTAGGAGTCACCAAAGAACGAATAGCCTCGAACGGTTTCTGCACCGGGTACAGCGAGCATCGCGGTGGTAAGTGGGTAGGTTACTTGGTCTTCAACCACTTGCGGCGCTTGGCCAGGGTAACTGGTTTTGATGATCACCTGAACATCGGACAGATCAGGGATGGCGTCCACCGGAGTATTTTTAACACTGTAAAGCCCACCAAACACGAGCGCGAAGGTGGCGACCAGAACCAGAAAACGATTGTTGATAGACCAACGAATGATTGCGCTTATCATTGGTTGCCCTCGCTCATTTCAAGTTGTTTTAGTAAGTACTCAGAGCCTTGCTTCTCCACTAAAAAGCGCACGCTCTGCCCTTCTTCGAAGCCTGACAATTCAACCGCGTCATCAACAGTAAAGTTCATCTCTCCGGCTTCCCAACTCCACTCGTTAACCGGCTTATGGTTTAAGGTGATCATGCCAAAGTCAGCCATGAGCATGGTGATATCACCGTCGACCCAGACCTCTTTAGCGACTTGAGACTCGCTAATCTTGTAATCGACGACTTCGTATTGGCCTGATTCACCTTTTTGCATTTCAAACTCGATGGCTTGCCCTTGGGTGAACGGGTCAAAATCGACACCTTCGGCAACATTAAAGTTCATCACCATGCCGGGCCAATTCCACTCTGGTACTGGGTCGTGGTTAATAGTGAGCATGCGATGTCCGGCCATTACGTCAGTAATTTCGCCTTTTGCCCATGCCGTTTCTGCGGGCGCTTCAACGCCATTGATTCTAGATAGATCTGCTGATTGACTAGACTCGGAATCGAGCATGAAGTGGGCTGAAGTGACCACGCGGTCACCTTTAGAGAGACCGCCTACGACTTCAATTTTGTCTGCCGCTTCCCGACCCACTTCAATGCGTGCAGAGCGGTATTTTCCTTCGCCTTCAGAGAGCACGACTCGGGTCATTCCTCCAGAACGGATCACCGATGAGCGTGGAATTGTCAATACTTCATCCTGGCTTATAGGTGCAAGAGTGACATTGGCGTACATGTTGGGCTTAAGTTCGCCGTTGGGGTTGTCAAATCGAAGTCGAACGCGCAAGGTTCGAGTGCTGGGATCGAGAATGGGATAGACGTAGTCGACTTCCCCCGTCCATTCACCACCAGGAATGGCATCTAGTGTCATAGAGGCGAGACTGCCTTGCTCAATCCAGTGAGATTGACGCTCAAAGACTTCAGCATCAACCCATACCTCATCCAGTGGACCTGCACTGATGACAGCCTGCGCCGGAGACAAGTAGCCTCCTTCACGAATGTTTAGGCTGGCAATAATCCCATCCGCGGGAGCATAAATTTCGATGGATTGAGAAGATCGGCCTTTACGAGCGATAGCGCGAACTTGGTCTCGGTCAACGCCTAGCGTCGCCAAACGGTCGGTAGCCGCGGTCACCATACCTTTGCGATTGGTCTTGTAGGCACTAATTAATTCTTCTTGAGCTTTGACCAACTCGGGAGAGTAAAGGGTAAACAACACATCGCCTTTTTGAACTTTTTCGCCCACCGCATTGATGTGAAGTTTCTCAACCCAACCAGCTACACGCACATTGGTTTGCCACAATTTACTCTCATCGAAGGCGATGTAACCCACAGTATCGATGCGCGGTGTAAGCTCTTCAAGTTCAGCCGTTGCCGTCTTAACGCCTAGATTGTTCTCTACGGCTGGGTCAATTTTTACCGTTCCAGGCTTATCATTTTCGCCCGCCAAATCCTCTGCGTAAACGGGCACCAGATCCATGCCCATTGGCGATTTTCCAGGCTTGTCGCGTCGGTAGTTGGCATCCATTGGCGCGACCCAATACAGCGGCTCATTCGCTGCCGGTTCGCTGGCCATAGAGCTGTCCATTGTGGCCATATCATGGCTTATACCACTTAAATAGACACTAACGCCGTATCCCACTGCTCCACCGATCACTAGCGCTAGGCTTGCTACTTTAAACGTACTCATTTGCAATTCCTTAATTATTATTGTTGTTGTGGGTAGGTATGAACCGGTGTGTCCACTTGATACTCAAAGCCACCCAAGAGCGAGGCAAGCTTGCTATAGGTTTGGTGAAGGTCGGTTTTAAGGCGTATAAGCTCTATGTTTAGCGCTAACTCATCGCTCGCCGCCGTAATAACGTCGCCAAACTGAGCTGTGTTGTTTTGATAGCCGCGCTCAACAGCTTCAATGCGCGCTTGGGCTTGAGGGAGCAACCTTTGCTCAAAACGCTCAATACGCTCTAGTAGATTCACTTTGTCCGCCATCAGCGCATTCACTTGCGCATTCATTTGCGAAAGCCAAGCGTCTTTTTGATACTGGGATGCACCGACTTGATATTGAGCTGAGTTCAGGCTTTTGTCCTGACGGTTATCTGTGAATAAAGGGATATCCAAAGTCAAATAGGCACTCAGCAAATCTGAGGCCGGTTCGCCACGCATGTTGTCGGCTTGCCTGTAGGCGTACATCACTTCAACGCCAAACTGAGGAGTATAAGCCTGCTCTGCCAATTCAACCTGAGTGCGGTTGGCCGAAATGGTCGCATCTGCCATACGTGCCATGGGGTGTTGATTGAGTAAGGAGTAAAACTGCGTATCACTGGTGTGATCGCTGACAATTGAGTCTAGTCTTGTCCAGTTGAGCTGATAGCTAGCTTGAGTAGAAATTCCCGAGTTAAGCCACTGGGAACCCAACCATTCAGAGAGCTGAGCAACAATACGACTTTGCATTTGACGGTTAGACTGAAGCTTCTCGTCCAACTTATCGACTTTGAGTTGAGCGTTTAATAGATCCTGCGCTTCACTATTACCGATGGAGTAATTGGTCTGCACAAAGTTTTCAAGCTCAACCATGAGTTGTTGGTTTTGCTTAATTACCTTTGCACTTTGCTGCAAATAGCCAAGCTCGAGCCACAGTTGGGTCACGCTATTGGCAATGTCACGTTCGCGTGCTTGGATATTGAACGCTACACCATCAGCTTGCTGATTTGCCTTGCGATGGTTGAGGTCCAAAGTCGCTCCACGCTCAAACTGCTGCATAATGCCAACCGATATGTTGGTCATGGGATCTTCGTCAAACTTAAAAGAGTCAACAGGCAGCCCGCCAAAGCCTACTTTTAGCTTAGGGTCCATTAACGTGCTTGTTGCTACCGCCGTTTCTCGCATGGCCGCAGACTGTGCGGCAAACTGCGAACGACTGGTGTCATTAGTAAGGGCTGACTCAATTAGAGAGTTGAGCTGTAGCGTAGCTTGAGCAATATCTTCCGACAAGCTTACTTGCGCAGCGATAGTTATGGAGGGTAGAGCAGACATCGCTACAGCTACACTCAGGCTTAGGGTTTTTACAGTCCCCAAGCGGATTAATTCAATGTTCACAATGTGTATCCAGATTTAGGAATTGGACGTAACTCAAGCGTAGCCATTGGCTATAAAACTTGAGGGGTTACATTTGAGGTATTGAATTAAATGGAGGGCGGACGAAGAAGGCTTTGGATTCGAGCCACTGTCACACCGATCTTATCGCTGTGATACAAAGCGAGTGACGACGAGCTTGCGCTTAAATCACGTCCACTGTCGGTCGGGTATGAGGCACTAGAGCATATTTGGGTGCAGCAGTTATCGATACCGCCACTGGAGTCTCCACAATGCTCCAAACCATTAGAGCTCTCCTTTTCGAGAAGAGAGGACTTAACCAAAGAGTGGCAATCTACCGCGTCAGAACTGTAGCGTGCAGGTATGTGGTCACTGTGATTACTATTTGCCAGCTCAAGATTTGCATGACTAACATTGTTAGAGACTACTGAGCTAGTTTGAAAGCTGCTCCCAAAAAGCATGTAAGGCGAACTCGAAGCATAGGTCGACATCAACATCGCGAAGATGCTGAACAGCGTAATTCCTATGTTTTTGAGTTTTCGAGTCATTACTTACCTTATACTTGGAACTTGAGTATAAACCTTGGTGTAGGACCTAGGTCAACAGCTAATTGCAAATAGGTTAGACACGCCAGCTCCCAAATGTATAGGTTGTTTCTAGATGTGCTTCGCTTTAAGGTCCTAACCATCTCGGTGCATTGACCATTTACTGAGTGTATGTTTATCCAAATAAACTCTTGTGGGCTTTCCCATTAGGTATAACTTGAAAAACCGATTTGCTCAGAAAGTGAGGAGGCAATCAAACATTAATTAGGGTTACCTCGCAAAATAAAGCCCCAAAGCTTCTAGCCTGAGAGGCTTTGGGGCAGGGCGTATTTGCTATAGTCGGTTCACTTAACCTCTGCCAAGTGATCTGACAGAGGATAAGTGACAAACTTTAATGCATTCTTGCAGCTGGCGATGATTTTTTAGCACTGCACTAAAAGCGACTAATTAGCACCCGTTAAGCTAAAAGTACTTTCGCTTTTTCGACTACATTATCGGAGGTGATATTAAACAGTTTATACAATTCACCCGCTGGAGCAGATTCGCCAAAACTGTTCATGCCAACGATATCGCCTTGCAGTCCCACGTATTTGAACCAATAGTCAGAAATAGCCGCTTCAATCGCAATTCTTCGAGTCACGGCAGCGGGTAATATAGACTCTTTGTATTCGGCTGTTTGGGCATCAAAGCAGTCGGTTGAAGGCATCGAAACGACTCTAACCTTAACGCCCTCTTTAGTTAATCGCGCTGCGGAATCGACAGCAATCTCGACCTCTGAGCCTGTCGCAATGAGGATAAGCTCTGGCGTGCCTTCACAGTCTAGCAATACGTATCCGCCGCGCTCAATATTGGCCAATTGAGCGGCATCTCTTGGTTGCTGAGCAAGGTTTTGGCGCGAGAAAATAAGAGAAGTGGGCGCGGTTTTGCGTTCGATAGCGAGCTTCCAAGCGACCGCCGATTCGACTTGGTCACATGGGCGCCATGTGCTCATGTTCGGGGTCAAACGCAGTGACGCAATTTGCTCAACCGGTTGGTGAGTTGGGCCGTCTTCACCTAAGCCGATGGAGTCATGGGTGTAGACCTGAATGTTCTGAATCTTCATGAGCGCAGCCATTCGCATGGCGTTTCGAGCGTATTCCATAAACATTAAGAACGTTGCGCCGTACGGGATAAAGCCACCATGCAATGCAATACCGTTAATGATGGCCGTCATGCCAAATTCGCGCACCCCGTAATGAAGGTAGTTGCCGCTTGCATCCTCAGACTCTATGGCTTTTGAACCCGACCACATGGTTAAGTTAGACGGGGCGAGATCGGCTGAGCCACCGAGCAGTTCTGGCAGCAACGTACCAAACGCTTCAAGCGCGTTTTGCGAGGCTTTGCGAGAGGCAATATTGGCAGGGTTTGCTTGTAACTGGGCGATTATCTCGCGAGTGAGCTCATCCCACTGTGCAGGGAGTTCGCCGTCGAGTCGTCGTGATAATTCCCTTGCAAGGTCAGGATACTCGGCAGCATACGCTGCAAATTTTTCGTTCCACGCTGCTTCTTTAGCCGCGCCCGCTTCTTTCGCATCCCAGTGTGCGTATACCTGCTGCGGAATTTCAAACGCCTCATGCTCCCAGTTGAGTTGTTGTCTTGTTGCGGCTATTTCTGCCTCGCCTAAAGGGGCGCCGTGACAGTCGTGACTGCCCGATTTATTAGGTGAACCAAACCCGATAATGGTTTTGGTACAAATTAAGGTAGGGCGAGTCGTATCAGCTTTCGCTTGGTGAATCGCTCGATCGATAGCAACAGGATCGTGCCCATCGACATTGGGGATCACTTGCCAGCCATAGGCTTCAAAACGTTTTGGCGTGTCGTCGCTAAACCAACCATCCACTTCGCCATCTATGGAAATGCCATTGTCGTCCCAAAACGCGACCAATTTACCCAGCTTTAATGTCCCAGCCAGTGAGCACACTTCGTGGGAAATGCCTTCCATCAGACATCCGTCACCCATAAATGCATAGGTGTAGTGATCAACAATTGGATGGTGCTCTTGGTTAAACTGTGCTGCTAGGGTTTTCTCAGCAATGGCCATACCCACTGCATTAGCGATGCCTTGTCCCAGTGGGCCTGTGGTTGTTTCTACCCCAGCGGTGTAGCCGTATTCTGGGTGGCCTGGTGTCTTAGAGTGCAGCTGACGAAACTGCTTTAAATCGTCCTTTGAGAGATCGTATCCGCTCAGGTGTAGCAACGAATAGATCAGCATAGAACCGTGTCCATTGGAGAGCACAAAACGATCTCGGTTTGCCCATTTTGGATTGCTTGGGCTGTGGTTTAGGTGGTCTCGCCAAAGAACCTCGGCAATATCGGCCATCCCCATGGGTGCACCTGGGTGGCCAGATTGTGCTTGTTGTACGCCATCCATGCTTAAAGCGCGAATGGCGTTGGCTAGAGTTTTACGTTCCATATCAAATCTCACGAAAGTAGTTTGGAATATACCCATCGAAGTAATTAACGGGTTAGAAAATTGCGCCGGTTGGTATTATTTATCTTGTTTGAATTGAGTCACTAGTAAGTGGCTTTAGCGTTAGTCGTTGTATTACAGTCGCGCCTCAATCATGGTTTCAAGCTTGCCTTGGTCGATGGCGAAATTTCGAATGCCCTCAGCCAGTTTTTCCACCGCCATTGGGTCCTGATGATGATCCCACAAAAATTGCGCGTGTGTCAGTGGCTCAACCGCTTGTTGAGCAGGTTGCTCGCTGGTTAATTTGGCCTCAACAACGACCGAGCTATGCTCTAGCTGTTGCAGTAGGGCAGGGCTTATCGTCAGTCGGTCACAACCCGCAAGCTCTAAAACTTCACCGGTGTTTCTAAAACTGGCACCCATCACAACGGTGTTGTAGCCAAGTGACTTGTAGTAGCGATAAATAGTGCTCACAGAAAGCACACCAGGGTCTTCTGAGGCTTCAAAGTCACGGTTTTCTTTGGCTTTGTACCAGTCCATGATCCGGCCAACAAAAGGCGAGATCAGGTAAACACCGGCTTCAGCACAAGCGCGCGCTTGTGCAAACGAAAACAGCAGCGTCAAATTGCAGTTAATGCCTTCTTTTTCTAGCACTTCTGCGGCGCGAATGCCTTCCCAAGTGGCGGCAAGCTTGATTAAGATTCGTTCTTTACCAATGCCTTGCTCTTGGTAAAGCGAAATAATGTGACGGGCTTTGGCAATGCTTGCGTTGGTGTCATACGACAATCTAGCGTCAACTTCTGTCGAAATCCTGCCAGGTATGGTGGTTAAAATTTCGCAGCCAATTCGTACGGCTAAATAATCGCAAGCCGCTTCCACTTGCTCAGACGGTTGAGTGTGCTTCTTTTTAGCGTACTCAACGGCGCTCGTGATCAATGGTTGGTAATTGTCGAGTTTGGCGGCATTCAAAATCAGAGAGGGATTGGTTGTAGCATCTTCAGGCTGATACTGTTTTATCGCTTCTATGTCACCCGTGTCGGCAACAACGGTGGTGAACTGGCGTAACTGTTCAAGAGTATTCATGATTTTCCTTTTATCTGAAATCAGCAATTAATTGGAATCCTATGAATATAATATGAGAATATTATTTGGCTTCAATTATGAAAGATTGTTTTTATATTCTGTTTTTTTAATATGATAAATAATTACAGATAATATAAAAACACCACTTAAATAAAGTGGTGTTTTATGCAGAAATACAATTACAAATAAGGTTTGATAGTATTAATAGTTCCGTCATCGTTGTGGGTGAGTTCGGCCATCTTAATACTGCGTAAATGTGTTTGTCCGCCAGATAACGAGCTGTCATGGTAAAACAGGTACCACTTATCCTCGAACTCCACCACCGAGTGGTGGGTCGTCCAGCCTAATACGGGTTCGAGTATGACACCGCGATAGGTAAAAGGTCCGTAGGGTGAGGCACTGGTTGCGTACACAATTTTGTGAGTATCACCGGTTGAGTACGAAAAATAGTACAACCCATTATGCTTGTGCATCCATGGACCTTCAAAATAACGTCGCTCAGTATCTTTGGCGAGCAGCAAATTGCCCTGTTCATCAAGGATTTGAACTTCTTTTACTGGCTCTGCAAGATCCGTCATGTTGTCCGCCAATTTTGCCATTTGTGGAAGCAGCGCAGGCTCTTCATCGCTTGGGTAAACGTCTTCACCAAACTCACCATTACGCCAATTTTGTAGTTGTCCGCCCCAGATGCCACCGAAGTAGAGGTAGTAACTGCCATCGTCGTCTTCAAATACAGCAGGATCAATACTGAACGTTCCTTCGATGTGCGTTTCCTCGGCAACAAATGGACCGTAAGGTGAATCAGAAACGGCTACACCGATGTAGAAAACATCTTTTGCGTCTTTAGCGGGAAAGTAGAGGTAGTATTTGCCGTCTTTTTGCGCGGCATCGGGTGCCCACATTTGTCTCTCGGCCCAAGGGACATCTTTTACATCAAGCGCTGGCCCGTGATCTGTAGTCTCACCAAAAGGCTGCTCCATTGAAAACACATGGTAATCGCGCATATCGAAGTGATCGCCACTGTCATTAAGAGGTTGATCGGTTTCAATATCGTGAGACGGATAGATATAGATCTTTCCATCAAAAACGTGGGCAGACGGGTCTGCGGTATACATGTGTTTGACCAGCGGTTCAGACAATGGCTTGAGCGAACTTGCTCGCGCGAGATCTTGTGCAACGACGCGCTCTGCGTCACTTACGTTTTGCTCAGTAGAATCGACAGGCTCTTGGGTAACAGAAGATTGTGTCATGAAATACTCTCTAAAATGGCTAAGTTAAATTTGTGCAAAGGTTATTGTTTCGGTTCGACGTAACGAAAATAATCAAAATCGGCGTGTAGGTTTTGCCCTGTTAAATCACACGCAAATAGGGCAGCAAATGGGCCTGTAAAACGGAAAATATCGGGCCCACCTTCGTCAGACAAGTAAATGCTATTTAATGGTGGTCCAATGGCTAACCAGCTTTGTCCATCGAGGGAATAAGAAAACTGATACCACTGCTTATCCAGATCCAAACGCAGGTGCACGGTGGCGTTGTCTTCAACAACTATTTCCTCACTGTACTCTCGGTATTGATCATTAATATTACCCACTACCTGCAGTATTGATTCACCTTGATTATTGGCGCTCTGCTTCAGGAAGTAGTGGCCATTACGTGAGTAATAGGCGACTAATCCAGCCATTTGCATGGGAACAGAGGGAGAAAAATCCATCGAGGTTTCAATGCGCGCATAGTGCGATTGAATGCGTCGTGCCACTAAGCTGTTTTGATAGCGAGAGGCTAAATAGTGGCGACCTTTCAGTCGCAAATACCCCGGCCGCTCAATTAAGCTGCCCCAATCGGTCATAGGTTCGCGAAGTGTTTGAAAGTGAAGGTTGAGCGTATTCGTTTCAAAATGATCGGTTTCCGGCTGCTGTGGCCAAGGCGCAGCAGGTAGGTCAGGGGCTTCAACTTCAACCAAAGGTACTTTGCCTGTTGTGACATAGGGCCAACCATCGTGCCAATGTGCTTTTTGAAGCGCTGACTCTCGCCCAAGTACCGAATAGGCGTTGTCATAGCTTGGCATATACTGATAGCCCTCTGGATTGGGTACAGGGCGTCCACATAGGTGACTGAGATACCATTCTTGGTCTTGCGTCTCGACTAAAAAGCCGTGCCCTGCACGTTGTAATGGTGCCCCTTCTTGGAATCGTGAGGTTAAAATAGGGTTGTCAGGGTGAACCTCGTAAGGACCCAATAGTTCTTTTGAGCGTGCTACAGTGACCGCATGATCTCTTGAGGTACCACCTTCTGCCGTAATGAGATAGTAATAACCGTCTTTTTTGAGCATTTGTGGTCCCTCGGTGCAACCAAGGTGCGTACCAGCAAATATATTGTGCGCTTTGCCTACTAGAGCATTTGTTTTTGGATCAAACTCCTGAAGCATGATGCCACCAAAGAAATTGGTGTTTGCACGGCCATCCCACATCATATTAAGAACGTATTTTTTGCCGTCATCATCGTGAAAGAGTGACGGATCAAAGCCATAGTTTCCAATGGGCACTGGATCGCTCCAGGGACCTTCAATGTTGTCTGCGGTAACCAAAAATGACGGAGTCGCCATCCAGGTCCCGCCACGGCAAGAGTGCACATTGGAAAAACAGAGCCAAAATTTGTTGTCAGAAAAAGTGAGGGCGGGAGCATACACGCCCTCAGAGTTGTCCATACCTGTCATACATAGTTGGGGGGTACGTGTTAAGGCATGTCCGATTAAACGCCAATGGGCCAAATCTTTAGAGTGGTGCAGTTGCACACCCGGAAACCATTCAAAGGTCGAGGTGGCGATGTAGTAATCATCTCCAACGCGTACGATGGATGGATCGGGATTAAAACCACGAATGACAGGATTAGTAATAACCTTTGACATAACACTCTCTATATAGATTGAACGCCTAATGGCAACTATGGAACAAAAGGAAAGCAGCCCCTACGTAAGCCCAAGCCATTGCTGCTATAAAAGAACCTACTTTTGCCTGTATGAGGGTTCATCATGGACAAAAATAAACACTAGTGACTTGGGTGACATCACAGGGCGAGCGCATGAGTGTGCAAAAACCGCACAATTCGGTGTATGACTTCCACAAAGCGCCGTGAAATCATCCCTGATGGCTCCAACACGGCGTCCATGCCGTGTAGGTTTGCTCCAGTCACACACCAAATTGTGCTAATAAACGTTCATGATATGGCCCTGGGTGACATCACAGCTTATTTATAAATAAAGCCGTTAACGATGTTTTCTAGTGCTTCTTGACGACCAGAAACTGGTTTTGGTGACAGGTTGTTATCCAGTGCAAAGTTTGCCACTTGCTCAAGGCTCATATCACCGGCCAAGATTTTCTTACCTAAGTCTTCGTTCCAGCCAGCGTAGCGCTGTGCGATGTTCTTAGATAGTACGTCATTTTCAATCATTTCTGCTGCGCGGATCAGTGAGATAGCCATGGTGTCCATGCCACCAATATGGCCGTGGAAAAAATCAGCCAGATCTGTTGAAGGACGACGAACGCGTGCATCAAAGTTAAAGCCACCGGTTGTAAAACCACCTGCTTTAAGGATTTCGTACATCACGAGTGTGTTCTCTTCTACGCTATTCGGGAACTGATCTGTGTCCCAACCTAACTGAGCATCACCGCGGTTTGCATCGATTGAACCAAAGATCCCTAGCGATGTTGCGGTGGCTACTTCGTGGTGGAAACTATGACCTGCGAGGGTTGCGTGGTTTGCTTCAATGTTGACTTTAACTTCGTTCTCTAAGCCAAATTGCTTCAAGAAACCAAAGACTGTGGCAGTGTCGTAGTCATACTGATGCTTCGTTGGTTCTTGTGGCTTAGGTTCGATCAAAATAGAACCGTTAAAGCCAATTTTGTGTTTGTGTTCAACAACCATACGCAAGAAGCGGCCAAGCTGTTCGCGCTCTTGACGTAAGTCTGTATTGAGTAATGTTTCGTAGCCTTCACGACCGCCCCAAAGTACGTAGTTTTCACCGCCAAGACGCTTGGTTGCGCCCATTGCATTGAAGACTTGAGTTGCAGCATACGCAAACACTTCTGGATTTGGGTTGGTAGATGCACCAGCCATGTAGCGTGGGTTAGAGAATGCGTTTGCCGTACCCCACAGTAGCTTCACGCCTGTTTCTTCTTGCTTACGCTCGAGAACGTCAACCATCTGTGCAAAGTTGTTTACGTACTCCTTAAGAGAGTTACCTTCGTGAGCAACATCGGTGTCGTGGAAGCAGTAGTAAGGCACATTCAGCTTTTCGAAAAATTCGAATGCGGCATTTGCTTTAACAAGGTAAGCCTCTTTCGGGTCACTCACTTTGAGCCACTCGTGATCAAACGTACCATCACCGAAGATGTCGGCGCCAGCCCAGCGGAAGTTGTGCCAGTAACAAGCAGCAAAACGTAAATGCTCCTTCATGGATTTACCAAGAATAACGCGCTCTGGATCGTAATGTTTAAACGCAAGTGGATTTGAAGACTCACTGCCTTCAAATTGGATTTTTGAAATGTTTTTGAAGAATTCAGTCATGAGTGAATATTCCAAGTTTAGGTTAAGTTTCGGTCGCTATTGATAATTAACCGAAATCTCTCACTCAGCAATTATGAAATTTCACAGTAAATTACCACTATTTATTTTATGTGCGCCAACTCTCAAAAACAAGCCGAACTATCTCAATCTCCCACCTGTTAATTTTTCTAAGTTATTGTTTTTCATTGTTTTGAATTTGGTTTGGGAGATCTTGCTCACGCAAAGAAAAATTCATAAAAAGCAAAACACTTTACGTAATTTTAATTTTTTGATTAGTAATTAGCCTTATGTAGGAAAGGCAGAGGCGAATAGAGTTAGACATTTAAATAAGTATTGATATCTATTAAATCTAAAAGTAATTATCCATATAGAAATGAATAATTGTGAGCTTGATTCGTGTTGTTACCCCAATTTAATTGCATCAACGTGATCTGTTTCTCAATCAATAAATCTATGAAATGAGTAGACAAAAAACATAATTGAGCACGAACGAAAAGTAATAAATTATAAAGCGGTACACAGCGTACAGTATTTATCGACAAGGTGAGACATGGCAACTGTAGAGTTTAGAAACGTAGACAAAATCTACCCAGGTAATGCGCATATCGTTAAAGATTTTAACCTGGATATTAAAGACGGTGAGTTTGTGGTTTTTCTTGGGCCATCGGGCTGCGGCAAGTCGACCACCCTACGCATGCTTTCCGGTTTGGAGGAGATCTCCAACGGTGAAATCAGAATTAATGGAGAGGTGGTTAACCAAGTTAATCCAAAAGATCGCAATATCGCCATGGTATTTCAAAGCTATGCGTTATATCCGCATATGACTGTGTTCGATAACATCGGTTTTTCACTCAAAATGGCAGGCAAATCAAAGCAAGAAATTAATGATGAAGTCCGTCGCGTTTCAGATATGTTGCAACTTACCCCATTACTCGAGCGCAAACCAAGAGCGTTATCCGGTGGACAGCGTCAGCGTGTGGCGATGGGTCGAGCGATGGTTCGCACACCCGAAGTCTTCTTGTTTGATGAGCCGCTCTCCAACCTAGATGCAAAGCTGCGCAATGTAATGCGACACGAAATTAAAGAGCTGCATCGTAAACACAAGAAAACCACCGTTTATGTAACCCACGATCAGATTGAAGCGATGACGCTCGCCGACAAGGTGGTGATCCTTCGCGATGGGATCATCGAGCAGGTGGGTACACCCGAAGAGATCTACCATCAGCCCGCCAATAAGTTTGTTGCAGGGTTTATTGGTAGCCCAACCATGAACCAAATTCCTGCTCATATACAGTGTGATGACGGCGTTGTAGAGGTCAGTTTTGAGCAAAATACCTTGTCTATATCGGCGACAGATCACCAGGTGTTAACAGCCTGTACGGGGACTGTAGGCATCAGACCTAGCGACATCCATTTGCACAATTTTAACGGCGCAGTCTCGATTGAATTGTTTGTCGAAGATACAGAGCTACTAGGGACAACCATTCAGATAAATGCGCATGTTGGAAAGACTCAAGTTGTTATTGAAACCAGTTCAGATCAAGACGTTGAAGCGGGCAAGATGATGACTTTTTACATCGACCAACGCCGAATCCATCTATTCGATGAGCAAGGCGAAACTCTTTAGAACTTAACTTTTTCGTGTCAAAGCGTTGGATTGGCTTTGGCACCTGCAACAACAAAAGGTGGCGACAGTGGCATCGGTAGTATTTAGCAATCTTCAAAAAAGCTATGGCAAGACGGAAGTCGTTAAAAACATCAATTTGGAAGTGGAGCATGGTGAGTTTGTCGTGTTATTGGGGCCGTCTGGCTGTGGTAAATCTACGACGTTGCGCATGCTTGCTGGTTTAGAAGAAATCAGCGGTGGCGAAATATTCATCGACGACGAAATGGTGAACGATCTCCATCCCATTGAGCGCAATATCGCCATGGTATTTCAAAGCTACGCGCTCTATCCGCACATGACCGTGGCAGAGAACATCGGTTTTAGCCTTGAAAACACCAAGGTGAAAAAGGCAGAGCGTAAAAAAATGGTTGCGGAAGTGGCTGAAACTCTTGAGTTAACCCCGTTACTTGACCGTAAACCCAAAGATCTTTCTGGTGGTCAAAGACAGCGAGTGGCTATGGGACGCGCGATGGTAAGAACGCCAGAAGTGTTCTTGTTTGACGAACCTCTATCTAACCTCGACGCCAAGCTACGTGGGCAGATGCGCCGCGAAATTCGTGCCTTGCATCAACGTGTCGAAACTACGGTGATTTACGTCACCCACGACCAAGTTGAAGCGATGACGCTTGCCGACAAAATCGTGATTTTAAACGGTGGTGTGATTGAGCAAGTGGGCACGCCAAAAGAGATCTTTGAGCAGCCAAAAACAGAGTTTGTGGCGCGATTTATTGGCACACCCGAAATCAATATGTTCGACACCTTAACCAGCGAAATTAAAAGCTGCTTCCCAGAGCACTCTTTGGATAAAGAGATCTCTGTTGTGGGCATTAGGCCGCAAATGTTTTCTCTAAATGCAGACGATGTAAACCCTACTCATCGCTGTGAAATGGTGGTGGAAGTCACCGGAACTGAGGTACTAGGTTCGGTGATCCATCTTAGCTGTTTATTTAGAAGCAAAAAGGTATTGGTAGAAATTCCTTATACCGAAGATAAGCCTGTCGGTGCAATCAGCCTGTTCTTTGATAAGAGCAGAGTGCATTACTTCGACAGCAACAACAACGTGACCCTACAATAAAAGGACGTAAAATGAAAAACTCGAAACTCAGCTTACTCTCTTTGTCTATTGCAACTTTGTTTGCAGGACAAGCGATGGCACAAACGGAAATTACTGTCGCTTCGTTCCCAAACTTTAACCAAGTCGCAGAAAAAGCCATCCCTATGTTTGAGGCCAAGTACCCAGACATCAAAGTGAACTTAGTCACGCTGGCTTACTCTGACCACCACAATGCAATGACTACCGCTCTGGCGACGGGCGCAAACTTGCCGGACGTTATGGGTATCGAATACGCCTATACAGGCCGCTTTGTCGAATCCGGTGGTTTGGAAGATCTTAACGCGCCACAGTACGGCGCTGGCAAGTTCACCGATCGTTTAGTGCCTTACTCTGTACAGCAAGGTACAAGCTCAAAAGGTGTACTATCTGGTATTCCTGCCGATATCGGCCCTGGTGCTACTTTCTACCGCGCCGACATACTTGAAGCCGCAGGTGTGACTGAAGAAGATCTATTAAAAGATTGGGACTCGTTTATTGAAGCAGGCGTTAAAGTTAAAGAGAAAACTGGCAACTACATGCTGGCCAATGCACAAGACATTCTCGATATTTACATTCGTTCGGATCTTAAGCCAGGTGAAGGAGTCTACTTTGATACTGAACACAACATTTTGGTGAATTCACCTCGATTTAAAGAAGCATTCCGTTTGGCGAAACAAGCGCGTGAAGCAGGCATTGATGCAGAAATCGGCGCATGGTCAAACGAATGGTCTGAAGGTTTACGTCGCGGCACTATCGCCTCACAAATGATGGGCGCTTGGTTAGGCGGACACCTTCAAGATTGGATCGCACCGGACGACGGTGGTAAGTGGCGTACTGCTCAACTGCCAAATGGTTCGTTTGCAAGTTGGGGTGGCTCGTTCTATGGCATTCCTAAAAAAGCCGACAACAAAGAAGCTGCGTGGAAGTTTATTGAGTTCATGGCAACGTCTAACGAAGTTCAGATCATGGGCTTTAAAGAGATCAATGCTTTCCCAGCGCTTGTTGAAACCCACGATGACGCCTTCTTTAATGAAGAGCTTGCTTACCTTGGCGGACAAAAAGCACGTCTAGGCTGGCGTACTGCCTCTGAAAACATCCCTGCTGTACCAGTAGATCGCTACGACGAAGTTGCTCGTCAGGTGGTGGCTGATTCTCTAGAGAAAGTGCTAGAAAACGGCGCAGACATCGATGCCACATTGGCCGATGCAGAGAAGCAAATCAAACGTCGCGCACGTCGTCGTTAATCCCAAAACGGGTTAGGGGCAACCCTAACCCGACTTTGACAGTCGAGAGTCGAAAATGAGTTCAATTACCGTCCCCTCAAATACACGCAAGCCATCAAACCAGCGAAAAGGTAATTTTTGGCTTCGTAAAGGCAATAAGATTGCCCCTTATCTCTTTGTGAGTCCGTTTTTTCTAATTTTTGGAGTGTTTGGATTATTCCCATTGCTGTTTTCGCTCTATCTTTCTTTCCATTATTGGGAGCCAGCAGCAGGACTTGCTGCGATGGAGTGGGTCGGTATAGAAAACTACGTCTTCGCACTTGAAGATGAATGGTTTCAAAAGTCTATTTACAACACCTTTGTCATAGCGCTTAAATCGGGTATTCCACAACATGCTGTGGCCTTACCGCTGGCGTTTTTTATTCACACTAGTTTTAGCAAGATGCGCAATACGGTCATTGGGATCTACTTTGTTCCATACATCACATCGACTGTGGCGATCTCGCTTGTCTTCACTACGCTATTTTCTCGTGATTTTGGCATGATTAACCAAGTGCTTACCTCACTGGGTAACTTCCAAATTGGTGATGCGAAAGTTCTAGCTTGGTTATTCCCAACAGAAAACATTGACTGGAGTCGTCCGGCTTATACCAAAGATATGATTTCGTTTGTGGTGTTTTGGCGTTTTGTGGGCTGGAATACGGTGCTTTACCTCTCGGCTCTGCAAACCATTCCCAAGGACATTTACGAAGCGGCCACTATTGATGGCGCGAGCCGATACAAGCAGTTTTGGTACATCACACTGCCAATGCTAAAACCAATGGCCTTCTTTGCAGTGACACTCACCATCATTGGTAACCTACAACTGTTTGAAGAACCGTTCATCATTACCGGCGGTACAGGTGGTATCGATCAAGCGGGTAAAACAGCTGCGATGCATATGTACATTACTGCCTTTGTTGAAAGTGATTTTGGTACCGCGTCGGCCATCTCGTGGATACTGTTTATGATCATCGCTGGGTTGACCTGGGTGAACAACAAATTGCTGGGGGGAGACAACCAATGAGCAACGTAACCAATACCAGTGTCATTGAAAACGATTCGGTGACCGCAACGCCTAAAAAGAAAAAAATGATCCAGAAAGATAAATTAATTGCTTACATTATTGTTGCGCTAGGCGCAGTTATTATGCTCGCACCGTTTTATTTCATGTTTATATTTTCTTCTCACTCCAATACCGGTATTTTGTCGGTGCCACCACCGATATTTATTGGCGAGTATTTGGTCGAGAACTTTAAAACCCTATTAGAATTTTTGCCATACTTTTGGAATAACTTGGCACTCAGTTTATACATTGCCATCGTGGTGACGGCGCTGAACCTTTTGTTCTGTTCGTTAGCTGGCTACGCGTTTGCGATGTTTGACTTTAAGTACAAGAACCTGCTCTTCGTTGGGATTATGGCAACCATGTTGTTGCCTCCGTTTTTAGGTATGATCCCTACTGCAATGATCATGTCGACCATCGGTTGGATGAATGATCCTAAAGCGCTAATTGTACCGGCAGCGTGTGGTGCAATGGGGATATTCATGATGCGTCAGTTCATCTCAAGCTCGATTCCTAAAGAGCTCGTGGAAGCGGCGAGAATGGATGGGTGTCGAGAATTCAAAATCTATTACCGCGTAATCGTGCCACTGATTCTACCTGCGTTTGGTACGCTTGGACTGATTACCTTCATTGGTACTTGGAACAACTTTATGGGGCCGTTGGTGGTCATGAGTGACATGAAAAAGTTCACCATACCGCTTGCGCTACGCGCTCTTCAAGGGACAGGACAGGTACCGTGGGGCGCAGTCTCTATGGGTGCTGCGATTGCCGTACTGCCACTGCTGATCCTATTTATTATGGCCTCTAGAAGATTGATTGACGGATTAACATCCGGAGCCGTTAAAGGTTAATGTTAATTAAGATCCCGCAATATTGATTGCGGGATTTTTTTATATTTAGAAAACGCCCAACTCACAATTTTATTAATTTATCAAAAGTCATAATTTCATTACCAAATAGACCCATTGTTATCACTGCGCTTTTAATAAATATTGTTCGTCAACTAGATAATAAAAATATAAGGATGTGAAATGAATAAAACTCTACTGTCCAGCCTGACTGCGGTGATGGCCACAGCCCTTGTGACAGGCTGTACAACCACCAACGATTCTGCCTCTGCTCTTGCAGCAAACAGCGATCCGTTAGATGTCGTGATCCGTTCTGATTTACCGTTAAGACAGCTTGGCGACATGATTAATCTTTCTGTCGGTGCGGCGCTAGAAACTCGACATCTAGACAATCAGCAGTTTCGTGACACTTTTGTGCGTGAGTTCTCTCAGCTCACACCTGAAAACGAGATGAAGTTTAAGTACGTGCAGCCGCAGCGTGGACAGTTTGATTTCGCAGCGTCCGATAAATTGGTAGAGTTTGCTGAGCAAAACGACATGGTAGTGAAAGGCCACGCACTGGTTTGGCATATTCAAAACCCAGAGTGGTTAGAGAACACGTCGTGGAGCAAAGACGAGCTTGCTGCCGTGCTTGAAAATCATATCAAGACGGTAGTTGGTCACTACAAAGGCCGTGTGATGTATTGGGATGTGGTTAATGAAGCCTTTGATGACCAAGGTGGATTTAGAAACACTTTATGGTACGAAGCGCTTGGCGAAGACTACTTAGAAATGGCGTTTCGCTGGGCCCATGAAGCGGATCCTGATGCAGTACTGTTTTATAACGATTACTCCACCGAAGGCATGACCGCAAAATCGAATGCAGTGTACCGTCATATGAAAAAGCTGCTCGACAAAGGAGTGCCGATTCATGGTGTAGGCACCCAGCTTCATTTAACCGTTGAGCACCAGATAAGCGATGTGTCTATTGCTCGAAACATCGAACGTTTGTCCGAGCTAGGTTTAGATACTCACTTCACTGAAATTGACGTTCGAATTCGCGATGGGAATGGAGACTCGGCTTTACTCGACCAAGCGAACCGTTACGAGATGCTTGCAAAATTGGCAGCGTTCTATCCAGAAGTCGACATGATCACTACATGGGGCGTCAGCGATCAGTATTCATGGATCCCAAGTTGGTTTACAGGCTATGGTCGTGCGTTAATGTTTGATACCGATTATCAACCTAAACCTGCGTATGCCGCAGTCAGTAATGTATTGCTCGACGCTGCGACAGGTAACTTTGGTTATGAACCGGCTACCGATCTATCTAAAGTCGGTCGATTTGTTCAACCGTTCAATGCTAAACCATTAAGTAGTGCGAAGTTTAACGAGCAAGAAGTGGTGTACTACCCGTTTGCATATAATCAACTTGGTGGTAAACAACAACAATTGCCAGCGTCTACGACGACCGAAGGCAAATGGGCGGTTGGTTATCACAACAACCAGTTAATAGGTCGAGTGCTGCGAAAAGACAACAAAACCGTTGTCGATCATGCGCAAGCGTGGGAAAACGACAACGTTGAGGTGTTTATTCGCGTTGGTGGTGGGTTTTGGCAATTTCGCGCAGTGGTAGGACAAGACTTTGCACCGTTGGGCTTTCCTGGCAAGGCAAAAGGCGAATGGAACCGTGATGGTACTCAGTTTGATTTTGAGATCGAGTTTGATGGCGTACAAGATTTAGTGGGCGAAACCATTGGCTTTAATATAGCGCTGTCGGATAACGACAAAAACACTGAGTCTGGCGGACGTCATGCGCAGCTTTACCCGTTAACAGGCACAAATATTGGGTGGCAAGGCGAAGAGTTTGGTGAGCTGTTTATGAATGGCCAAAATGCGGTCGTCGCGTCGTCACCTGTTTCGGCGCCAGCTCCATTTAAGATGAGTCGTCTTAACGACATGCCATCGGGAGCGGCCGACTCCGCATGGGATCAAGGCTATCACTATTCGTTCGCCTTTAATCAGCTCAATCAAGCGGATATGTCGCCGCCTAGTCAAAGCGATGTTTCGGGAAGCTGGCAAGTAGGCTATCACCAAAACTGGCTCTATGGTGTGGTAAACCGCAACGATGATAAAACCGTCACTAACATGGAGCAGAGCTACCAAAACGATAATGTGGAAGTGTTCGTTCAGCGCGGTGACAACACGATGACGCAGTTTAGATCTGTCGTTGGCCAAGACTTTGAATCGGTGCATTACTCTGGTGGTTATTTTGCAGAATGGAGTGCAGATGGGTCTCAGTTGTTCTTTGGTATCGAGTTAGATACACCAGTGAACTCAGGTGAAGCTATTCAGTGGAATATCGCGTTAGCAGATAATGACGATGGCCAAGGGCGAAGTGCACAGTTGTATCCTGTACCGGGTAGTAATATTGCCTATTTGGGAGAGGAGTTGACCAAACTGGTTGCGGAGTAACTGTATAGTCGCTATACAAGATCAATTAAAAAACCAGTACTAGAGTGCTGGTTTTTTTGATTTCACTTAATGCGCTCAAACAACGATTACAGCATAAAGCAATAATTAGCGGTCTGCTTTGACTGGAGTAAGACGGTTTTTAAGTGCCTTCATCACCACACCTTGTTTCCACATCATAACTCCTGTGACGCTCACAACAGGGATCGCGAACCACATTATAAAGTTTGCAAATATAGGGTTAGCGCCCCAAGGCGAGTAAATATAGGTGCCTAAGATAGCAGCCATAGCAAGATGTATCAGTCTAGATATTTGTCGAAATTTTGAAGCACTCATGGATATTCCTTTATGTTGACGGTGTCTACATGGGAAATGGTAGCCCTCAAAGTTGACGGCGTCAACATGATCTGACAAGATAATATTTAGGCATATGTAACAAGGTGTAATGCGCGTGGAATCCAATACCTATCATCACGGTGATCTTAGGCGAGAATTGATTAGAGTAGCAACAGAGGTGGTTAAAAAAGAGGGCGTTGATGCGCTAACTATTCGAGGTGTTTCGTCGACACTCAATGTATCGCGCACAGCACCTTATCGGCATTTTAAAGACAAAGACGAGCTATTATGTGCGATAGCTAAGCAAGGTTACCTCATTTTTGGCACATCAATGCAGCAAGTGTGGGATGAACATTCGGACCAATCACCCGTCGAGCGATTTGTGGCAGTAGGGCATAGCTACATTAATTTTTCTTGCGATTACCCTGAGTACTATTTGCTCATGTTTGGCTCAAGTGGCTTGCTTAGAAGCGACAATGCACAGCTTAAACAAGAGTCTGATGCGACGTTTAATTTTTTGCAGCAAATGTTAGCCTTTTGCCAACAGCAAGGGGCTTTCTTAGCGGAAGATACGCTGTTGCAAGCGAGGTACGTTTGGTGCGCTTTGCATGGATATTGCAGCATCATCATTGCCAATGACGAACAAACGTCGGCGCAGATGAAACAGGACAGTCATCAATTTTTGCAGAAGATCATTGATGGTTTGTGTGTTCGATAGTGGTGTGGTTGCAGTATTTTTTCGAATATTCTAGAACAATCAATAGATGGAATCGACGATTAGGGGTTAAGCAAAGTGCTTAACCCCAATGGTGAAATTATTTGGTTGGCATAGGTAGTATTTCAAATAGCCCATCAAACTCGTCTAAGGCTGCGCCAAGCTGATTAATCAACTGTAGATTGCCTTTCACCTGAGCTTTGTCTGCTTTTAACAACTGTTCTAGGGTTGTTTCGCCTAGTACCAAGTTTGTAAATTCAGCCTTATCAATGATCAGTTCCACGTCTACATTCGGCATTTCATTCACTTCGATGTTAGACATGTTGGCGTTCGAAACTTCCGCATAAAAACGCTGTTCAATGTCAGGGTGAGTGACGCCCAAATTAAAGTTAAGAGCCGCTTGTTCGGCCTTAGTTGCGTTAAGGCTTACCGCAATAAAGTCTAAGAACATGCCTGTTGGGGTATTGGCAATGACATCTGCAGACGCGAGCTTAATTGACGGTTGTATGGTGCCGGTGCGAAGCTCAGCCGCGCCTTGTAGGTAGCTGTTTCTCCAAGCCATTGTCTCCGATTGATAGCCTTGCTGCTCAAAGCTGTCGGCTAGGGCAAAGCGGTAGTCTATGTTGTTTGGATCGCACAGTACCAGATCGTTAAACAGTTGTGACGCCTGTTGGTAATCACCTTGCTCAAAATGATTCATACCCGCGTCAAATAGCACGTCCGCACCGGCAGCTTGCACATAGACACAAGCTTTGTCTTTTGACTGCAATGGGTTGGTGTTGACTGGGTTCATGTCATGATAACCAAGGTAAAGGTTAACCACGGCACGAGCATTGTGGCTGTACGAGCCGTGATACCCGTTGGTGTGCCACGTATCGAGCTGAGATTGCGGAATGATTTTTTCGATTTCGCGGCCGACATCATGAATGGTGACACCGTGATTGGCGAGACGCATTGCTTGGTTGTGAATAAAGCCGTAATTGTCTCTTTGCAGAGTCATATATTCAGAGATTTCATTTACGTCGGTATCCGTTTCGTTCCATACGGGCGCTGAGTGCGCTGCGTGAATATTGTCTACCAGTCCACTGTCGACATAGCGAAGCTTAAGCTCGGTGAGATACTTGGTCCACACTAAAGCGTCACGTACTTTAGCGCCGCGGAAGGTGTAGATATTGTGCATGCCGTCGTAAGTAAGTTCTGCAGTGTTTAATGAGCGGTATTTTGGTACGTACAACACAATTTCTGCGGGTGCTTCGGCACCTGGCATATTGATAGCGTGAAACTCAAGGCCGTCGATGGTGATGGTTTTTTCTCGCTCTTGGATCTCATCGGTTGGAGCCACTAGGGTGACTGTCCCTTTTGACGTGCCAAGGCCCAAAGCGTTGTCGACGATGCCTTTGGTGTCGTTATTGAGTGTCGTGCCATATTGGTAGTTGGCGCGGCGACCCATAGCAGTACCAGCGATCACGTTCTCGTCCGCAAGCTCTTTGATGAAGTCTTTAGGCGCGTAAATTTTGGCATTTTCATCGAAGTCGCCCGACTCAAACACTCCGCGAGAGCCACCAAAATGATCCGCATGCATGTGAGAGTAAATCATGCCGGTGATTCTGTGCTCTCCATTGATGGCAGGGAGATGTTGTTTCGCGAACTCCCATGATGCTTGCGCGGCTTCTTTTGACAGCAGCGGATCGTGGATCACATAGCCGTTGTCGGTGCGATAAATCGTCATATTAGACAAGTCGGCACCACGGATCTGATAGACGCCATCGGTGACCTCGTAAAGCCCGCCTGCGGCGTAGTTCAGCATCCCTTGTCGCCAGATAGACGGGTTTACGGTTGAGGGTAGGTCATCCACTGACATATCACTCATGTATTCGAATCGATTTTTAAGCTCACCGGCTTGGTGAGTACCAAACTCAGCAATTAGACCGCGGGTAGTGCGTTCAAAGGCTGTTGTATCCTCCCAAGGTAGTTGTGTTGCAAGTTTGGCATTGGCTTGTGCTGTGTGCTTAGATGCTGGCTTGCCTTGATAAGTGTCGATCGATGCATAGTCATTGGCAGAAACGCTAAATGATAGGATTACGGCAAGGGAAAGTGCAGAGCGATTAAAAGTCGATGTCATAGTAGCCTCATAAGTGCAGTGGAGTCTGGTTTAGGGCTAATTTAGACGATTGACATATATGAATATATAAATGAAACTGTATCTAATACATTACAAATTGTTATGTTTATGCCTGCTAGTAATCTAGATCTTAACCTTTTAACAGTGTTTGCCACTGTGTATCGGCACAAATCAATCACGCTTGCGGCCGAAGAGATGGGGATGACTCAACCCGGTGTCAGTGGGCTGTTAAAGCGCCTGCAAACGCAGCTAGGTACCGAGCTGTTTGTTCGCTCTGGGCGCGGAATTGCGCCTACTCGTAACGCCCAAACGCTGATCACTCAAATTGAGCCGGCACTCTTCCAAATTAATAATGCTGTTAAGGGGCTCGAGGGTTTTACTACAGACATTCCTCATCATTTTGTTATCTACACCTCTGAACCCGTTATGTTGATGTTGCTACCAAAAATTGAGCAAGACAGTCAGCTAGGAGAGGTGAGCATTGAGCTGTTACCGACTCACTCGGACGAGGAGAGGTTGGTGCAAGATCTTAACCAGCGTCGAGGTGATTTGGCGATTGAGTTTTCTGCAATATCGAACCGTTCGTTTTTTACTGAGCCGCTGTTTGACGATCAAATGTGCATCATTGCGCGCAACGGTCATCCGCGTATAACAAACACGATCAGCGTTGAACAATACTATGCGGAGAAGCACATCACGTTACGATTGCGTAGAGAGAAGACGAGATTGGCCGACTTTTTTACTGACGAAGATATGGCAGAGCGACTCGTCGCGGCAGAATGTACTTCGTTGGTATCGCAAATGTCTATGGTTTCGAACAGTAATTGTATCGCCGCAATGTCGAGTAGAATTGCCGCGATGTTTGCGGACAAATTCGAGGTGCAAATTTTAAGCACTCCCTTTACCTCATCGGCAATTCAATATCGACTGACTGCACACAACCGAGACCTTAAAAATCCAGCTAATGTGTGGCTGAGAAAGAAAATTAAATCGTATTTTTTATAAATTGACTAGCTATTAGCTACTGCAATTTCACGGTAGGTTAATATGTCTAGTATTATGTTTTTAATAATACTTATTAACGAGTGAAGATATCGACTTGATTGAATATATTGCACAGCTGTAAGTGCTAGAAGTTTTGAAAGTATAGGTTGTACTGAGTATTAAAATAAACGGAGTCGTATACCCTTTTTGTGCTCACTCTCAAAACAATCTAACTATTAATTGGTGTTATACAGTGGCTGCATGTTTTGTCTGGTATGAAGGCTTTGCTAATAGTTTAAATCCTAGCCATAAGAACCAAATAATCTGACTCAATCCAAATATTACAGTTAGTATTTCTGCAGGGTAAACCGTGAATATTCCACAAATCCCAACAAACACGCCTAAATAGTTAAGATTTTTAGAGAGAGCATGGCTTTTTAGCGCAGCAATACTCATTAGTAATACCCAAAGACCGCCAACAATTTCGTTTCCGCCACCAATTCCTTCTGCAACCGTATCTACGGCTAACCAAACCAACCAAGCTTGCTCTGGAGAGTTTGCAGATAATGTGGCAACGGTGCTTAACCCTACGTTTGCGATCATGCCACTTGCAATGACAAGGCCCACCCAAATTACCCCAAAGACGGCGGCGGCTTGTGATAGGGCATTGGTCGTTTTTTTCAAACGTTCGTGAAGCGTAAGGACTAACACCGCTAACAAAATGCCAAATACGACGTACAAAAACAGATTTACGATGGCGATGCTCGACCGATTTTCTATCAGAAACGCTAATTTTTGTAAGTCGTTTCCCTCTGACGGGTAGCGCCAAAATGCACCAAAATAAATGAACGCTGACACGTACAAAGTCGCTTGTAAAAGAGCAGCAACACCGCCCATTTTTTGAAGATTTTTCACGATAAATTTCCTTATACATTGTGGCGCTTTACTACTCTAAAGAGCCAATAAAACTAGTGTTATGTGTTACTCGATGGATTCGTACATCTACATTGTCTTGTCGATGTAACAATCCAGCGATTGGCTCTAAGTGTTGCTGTTATTGGCCCGGATGTCGTCCGAGACTATAAGGGCGGACACTTTTTTGTGTTTTAATTGACCAAGAGACAGTACAATTCTTGTGTTTAAACGCTTGATTGAAACTTATGGATGAGGGGAAGTGGTCTTGGACGATCTTGTCGCGCTTGCGATTACAATGGTGATACTTGGGCAAATAGGGTTTTGTTTCCCTCAGTTTCTAATACGCGCATTTCATACCCAAACCTATTTGCCGTTGGCGGTGTTCTTTTTGGCGACTGCCGTCATTGTGTTAGGGCCAGCGGTTTCTTTGTTTAAACCAGGATGGAGCGCGGCCTATGTCGCCACCATATTTCCAGCATGGCTGATACTCGCCCCTGCGTTTTGGCTCTATGTTGAAGGACTGACTTCAGATATACCTTGGCGGATACAAACTAGGCACGCACTTCAACTTTTCCCCTTTATTTTTGGTGTGATTGTCGCAGGGTTAATCCTCAGTTTACCCCCAGAAATCCACCAGGCCATTTTTAACGATGGAGCGGATATCGATTCTGGATTCCCACTTATCGTCGTCATAAGCATGTTTGTGGCGATGTTAATTTGGTTGGCGCAGTCTGGGTACTATGTGTTTCGGATCATTATTCGTCTATCGAGCTATCGAAAACAGCTCAAGGATTTGTTCGCAAGTAATGAGCAACGTGAACTGGGTTGGTTGAGTTGGGTATTAATTATTATCTCAGGGACTTGGCTATTTTCCTTTGCAAGTTTAGTCTCGACGTTAGTACAAGATAATCCGTTATTTGGGTATAGATTTGGTTTGACATTAATATTGATTCTAGTTTGGACTTTAGCTTATTGGGGACTAAGACAAAAGCCAGGGTTTGACGGTCGCTATATGGATGACGAACCTGATAGGAATAATGTTCAAGAAGGCGGTAATAAGTCTGAATTAGAGTCGAACATAACCGCTAAAAAAATAGCGGTTAACAAATATGAGCGTTCTGCACTTAGTAGTGATCAAGCTCAACGAATTGCAGATAAAATAAATGCCACTATGGAACAAGAACAATTGCATTTGGATTCAAGTTTATCGTTACATAAACTTGCGCGCCATGTGGCAATTTCTCCAAATTATATATCCCAAACCTTAAATGAAACCATGGGAACGAACTTCTTCGATTTTGTGAATCGATGGCGTATCGAAACCGCCAAACCAAAAATCATCGAAAATAAAGAGTCAGTACTCAATGTTGCGTTAGAAGTTGGCTTTAATGCGCGCTCATCATTCTATAAAGCATTTAAAAAAGAGACAGGTAAGACGCCCACTGAGTTTCGGAATTTTTACGAGGCGAAAAACAGCTGAGTACGAGGATACCGTCATCAAAGCTGGTGGTGAGCCTTTAATGGCTACAACCACTGTCGACAGCAAATGATGCCGGATCGCAAATGTGAAGAATTGACGAGTTAGGAAACAACGTTTGATCATTTGCGCACTTCATTTCGACCCGTGAAGTCCATTGAGTGACAATAAAGACTGACCGTTTTGTCATTACTGAGGGATCTTGACTGTCATTACTGAGGGATCTTGACGGGATAAGTACCAACCGATTCTGTCATGCTCTTACATTCTAGTCAGGATTGACACTTCTCGCCTTACACGTCGATATTCAGTGATTGTGATTTTTTAATCCTAAGTTCTCTAGTGCTGAGGTTTTCTTCCTTCCAGATTTTTTTTAATCGTACCAATACTCACATTGATATCGTGTTGTTTTAGCTCCATCGTGAGTTGCATCAAAGTCAGGTGTGGGTTCTGCAACGTCAGCTCAATAATCTTGTCTTCTGCATACTCTGGTATGCGATTCTTACTGCGGTTCAGGGGCTTATTGATCCGCTTCAGCCCCATAGGTCCTTCCTCAGCCATTATTTTCTGATAGGTGTAAAGGGATTGGCGAGAACAACCAAGGATACGGGCTGCTTTAGATATACTACCCAACTGCTCTACTAGCTCTAGGGCTTCTATTTTCCGCTGAACCTCTTTACCGTATTCACTGCATTTACGAGGCTCAACCAGCTCGGTAATATCTAGCCTACGGTGCCCAAAATAGGCGGAGAATGTGCCATCGAACTGGCATCTAATCTCTACTTTTTGGTTTTCAATGGAATAGCGGATAGGCGAGTCGATAATATACCTTTTATTACCAAAGCCAAACGTATGATCGCGTCGTATGGTTCGATACTCTTTCTGTACGCAGATGCTGTTGAGGTCTAAATCGGGCGGTAAGCGCTTAAAGGCAGACCGTGAACTTTTGGGCTGAACACGAACATTTTCATCCCAATAATTGGGTATGAACTCTTCTTGTAAATAACGATTCGCGCCTTCCATATCGGTAATGTTGTGCAGTCGTAGTTCTAGTACAAGCCTATCTTGGAAGGTATCGAATGAGCGTTCAATGCGTCCCTTTCCTTGTGGTGAGTTAGCAAAGATAATTTCAATTCCAAGCTCCTCACAAGCTCGTTGCATCTGGGAGAAGTTGCTTCGCTTGGGACCACTGAAGATACCTGCTCTATCGACGTAGAGCGTCTTAAATATCCCTCGTTTCTCAATATAGGCTCTCATTACCCTCATACAGCCTTCGGTGGTCTCAGAGGGGAAAAATTGAGCGTGAATATCACTGGTAGCGTCATCAATCATAGCAATCAAACAAGATTTCTCATCACCAAACCAGCGATGAGGGCTCCCATCCATTTGAAGCATTAATCCAGGTAGCTCCATACGCTCACGATACTTCCTGACGCGAGTTCTGCGTCGCTTAGCACGTTTAACATGATGGATATCGTGTGCCCAAGAGCGTAACGTTTCACGCTTAATAGCGATCCCTTCGTTCTGTTTGAGGACTTCAGAGAGATGCTGCAAATTGAAATCGAAGTACTTAGTTTGTATGAGGCTTTGGACTTCTTTCTTGAGCGAATCAGGGATCTTATTGACTGGAGAACGCCCCTGATTTCCATGAATGATGAAGCGAATACCTTCTTTCCGATATCGGCTTAGATAACGTTCAACAGTTCGCCGAGACTTATTGAGCAAGGTAGTGGCACTATTGATACTGATTTTACCCTCGATAATTTTGCAAATGATATCGACAGTAAACTGGGATTTAGAATCCATATAGAACATCCTTAGCCCCTTCTAAAGTTTAATTAATTACTTTAAAAGGTAAGCCAATTTAGTCCCGTCAAAATCCCTCGGTAGTTATTGCAATGACAAAGTCGCTTGGTAATTAAGGTACGACAGAATCGCTTGGTGATCACATAAAGACTGACCGTTTCCTAACTCGCTTTTGGACGACAGAAGTGAGTTGGTGCTAGGGCAACGAGCAGCCCTTCAAATAACTTTTAGTATTGCAAAACTTAATCAGGCAAGGCTCACAACAGTGCCTGAAGAAGATACCGTTAGAAAATTTAAACAAATAAGGTAACATCATCTTATTTTCTGAGTACCCTTAATAGAGCACGATATATAGAATAACCTGCTGAGGAGAACTAAGTTGAGGTATAACAAACTTACGTGATATTGAACTTGGCCCAAAGCGTTCTTACGTATAGTTTCAGTTCCTCAGACGCGAGCACAGTCAACTGAACAGTACAATGCAAGTCCTCATCATCACCTGAAATTAGAATCCATTCCTCATCTTTTATTGACTCGATTCTGCGGCCTAGTAGCTCTGTAAGGGAGTTAGAGGAGTTAGTAATGTGTACAACCGCACCATACTGACCAAAATCAATATCCTTCAGGTTATCATGACGAATGTCCACGGAAAAATTATAGCTGTCGAACAGCCTAGCGAAACCTTCAGTACTTGTACTTGTTTTACAAATTAGAAGAACGTTGTTCAGCAATTTGTTATTGCAACTTTGATTGGTCATGCCCCTCCCTCCCGAGGATGAAATAGTAGTGGCTCAGATGCATATGTAAACTAACCACGCGTTGCCCTAGTTTATTGGGTTAATTGACGAAAAGAACTTGCCTCTAAGCTTATTCAAGACGAAATAGAGACACGTTTGATGCTGTTCCTTGCAGTTGTTTTTCTTGGGAGTTTAATGACCAGAAGAGCGTTTTTCATCGTTGCTGAGATTGCATCTTGATCTACATCATCAGGTAGAGACAAGGTACGTTGAAATGCACCCATACTACGTTCAACGCAGTAATACTGTTTACCTTTAGACTCTTTATCCTGCTTCATTTGCCCTTTCACAATTAATGTATTCGGACTCAATTCAATTTGAATATCGTTTTCTGAAAGTCCAGGGAGCTCAACTGAAATTTTATATTCATTCTCGCTGACGGATACATCAAGTTTTGATCGATTTGCAAAGAGTAATCTATCGCTCAGCGGGTTACTGATGAGCAATGAGCTGGCGCGGGACAAGTGTGAAGAACTTGGCATCCTTAGTGACTGCCATATGTCATCAAACATACGGCCCATTTCTTCGTGTAGTTGGAGAGGCGATCTTTGCTGTGGTGATACTAAAGTAGTGCCACTAGTACGAGCTTCAGAAAATGCTTCATTCTGAAATAGCGGGATTTGGTTACTTGAATCTTCTTTATGTTTAAACCAATTCCATGGATTTAGTTTCTCAATGTTCATAAAATACCCTCCCAATTTAGGCAACATTCATAACCAATAATACAGAGGGTGCGCTATACACCCTCTAATTAGTTATTTTTTATTAACTTTACGGTCATCATTACCTTCAGATTTATGCTCTAGAATATTACCACCTTGATTAATGGCGATAGATTTAGGCTTCATTTCTTCAGGAATTTCTTTAACCAAAGTAATAGTTAATAAACCATGGGAGAGATCTGCGTCGGTAACTTCAACATAATCTGCTAAGTTAAATTTACGCTCAAATGTACGGTTGGCTATACCTTGATAGAGATATTTGCTTTCCGGTTCAGAGCTCTTATTGCCGCGCACAGTCAGTACGCCTTTCTCAACTTGAATATCAAGTTCTTCTTGCACAAAGCCAGCTACAGCCAATGTAATGGCGTAACGGTTCTCGCTAAGAACTTCTATGTTGTATGGGGGGTAACCGCCAACAGTTGTTTCACTCGTTAACGCATGGTCTAGCAGTGATGCTAAGCGGTCAAATCCTACACTATTTCGATATAGTGGAGTAAGGTCGATTGAGTTCATAATATATCCTCCATAAGAAGCAATACAAAATAAAAACAATAGATATAAAAGTTTCTATCTAGACAACTTTTACAATGACTTTATAGTATTTTATAAATCCTTTTTCAAGCTGTAATTTATAAAAACTCCTTATAACTGGCATGATTGAAAGATCATTTAATAATAAAAAGCTTTGAGTTCATATTATCTATACCTAATAATTAAGCGGACTTCCTTGCCCGCTTAGTTTCTTTACTAAATATGATCCATTGGTTGTTTATCTTTTACTTGTTCGGAAATCATAGCTTCAGTTGTAATCATTAATCCAGCTATAGACGCCGCATATTGAAGTGCCGAGCGCGTAACTTTTGTCGGATCAAGAATACCCATTTCAAACATGTCACCGTATTCTCCTGTAGCCGCGTTAAAGCCGTGGTTCACATCACCTGCTTTGACATTGTTCGCGACGACAGATGCTTCATCACCCGCATTGGTGGCAATTTGACGAAGTGGTTCCTCCATCGCCCGTAACGCTACTCTAATACCGACATTTTGGTCTTCGTTGTCTCCAGCAAGGTCAACCAACTCTTTGCTGATCTTAGCAAGAGCGACGCCTCCCCCGGCAACGATACCTTCTTCCACGGCAGCTCTTGTTGCGTGCAATGCATCATCGACACGATCTTTCTTCTCCTTCATTTCAACTTCTGTCGCAGCACCAATTTTAATCACGGCAACACCTCCTGAGAGTTTCGCTATTCGCTGTTGAAGCTTTTCTTTGTCATATTGAGAAGTGGATGATGCGATTTGATTTTCTATCGATCTAACTCGGTCTTTGATAACCTGTTCATTCGCTACACCACCGACAATTGTGGTTGTATCTTTTGTTATCGTGACTTTCTTTGCGCTACCCAATTGCTCTAGCGTAGTCTTTTCAAGCTCATGACCTAGGTCTTCACAAATCAGAGTACTACCGGTTAGGACTGCAATATCTTCCATCATTGCTTTGCGGTTATCACCAAACCCTGGGGCTTTGACCGCAGCAGTTCGAACAATACCACGCATATTGTTGACGACGAGTGTTGCTAAAGCTTCACCTTCAATATCTTCAGCCAAAATAAGCAGCGATCTAGACTGTTTGGCGACTTCTTCTAGTACAGGCAGTAACTCACGAATATTGCTTACCTTTTTATCCACCAAAAGCACATAAGGATTATCCAGTTCTACAGAGCCACTCTCCTGATTGGTGATGAAGTACGGAGAAAGATACCCGCGATCAAACTGCATACCCTCAACCACCGCAAGCTCATTGTCTAAGCCCTGACCTTCTTCAACCGTAATGACACCATTGCGACCAACCTTATCCATCGCTTCCGCTATAATGTCACCAATCGAACTATCGCTGTTTGCTGAAATGCTGCCAACTTGAGTAATCGACTCTTTGTCACTGCAAGGCTGAGATATCTCACGAAGTTTCTCTACAGCAGCTTCCGTTGCTTTATCTATACCTCGCTTTAAATCCATTGGATTCATGCCCGACGCGACGGCCTTTAATCCCTCATTGATCAAAGATTGCGCCAACACCGTTGCGGTTGTTGTTCCATCACCAGCTTCATCATTCGCTTTCGATGCGACTTGCTTTACCATTTGTGCGCCCATGTTCTCGAACTTATCTTCAAGCTCGATTTCTTTCGCGACAGAGACCCCATCTTTTGTGATGGTTGGAGCTCCAAATGACTTATCTAGTACAACATTTCGACCTTTAGGACCTAAAGTAACCTTAACGGCGTCAGCCAGCAGGTTTACCCCATTAAGCATCTTTTGACGCGATTCATCAGCAAATATAACTTCTTTTGCAGTCATGATTATCTCCTCAAAAAATAATGAAAACTCAATTACTCAACGATTGCTAACACATCAGATTCGGAGAGAATAAGGTACTCTGAACCATCGATTTTTTCTGTTTTGACACCATAGCCGTCATTAAAAATGACAATGTCATCGACTTTAACGTCCATAGAAACCCGATCTCCATTTTCCAGTCGTTGACCTAGACCAACAGCGACGACTTTCGCTCGATTTGATTTTTGTACTGACTGAGACGTAAGGACAATTCCTCCTTCAGATAGGGATTCTGCTTCGAGTCTTTCGACTATCAGCCGATCATTTAAAGGACGAATATTCATGAGGTTAGCCTCCTACAATTGTTAAACATAAAAGACATAATGGTGATGGGTAGAGCTATGTAGTACTCTCCCGATTAGGAAAATAGGGACAACGAAAAGTGAGTTCAAGGGACAAAAAGAAAATTTTATATTCGATTTTAAACAAAAATAGACACCTTAATATTTCATATTGCTATATGCCATTTTATAGCAAGTTGTCTAGCTAGACAGCTTACAATCAATGCATTGCTTTGGTGCAAAGTTGATGATTGTCGCCCTAGAACGAGCATGCCTTTCTTCTCGTCAGGTATTAGAAAAAGTTCGGGAATTCCTGACTGGATTTATCGGCCCCAAGTTAAGCTAGCAAACTTTGGGGCAGAAGTGTGTTAGCGTCTTTGCCCTCTTTTGCCCAGCTTTGATCAAACTCTAATGTATTTGATCAGTCTTTATTGTGACTGAGCGATCTCTATTCCCTTCCGACAACAACATTTACTGGCTTATATGTCGAACAGGGCGAACATAGTTGTCAATGCGAATCACATCACCTTGAGGCCCGTGGCCATTTGGATAGTCTCGTGCATTACCTTGCTCATCTTTGATGGTCGATATGGAAAAAATCGGGTCAATCGCGGCGGAATTTGTTGCTTGGGGTGAGCGAGTGTAATCAACGATGGCTTGAAGCTCTTTAATCGTAGGTAAACGCCAGTCGTTGTAGCCGCCAATATTGGTTGTTTTCGCAAATTCAATGGCGTCTTTATAGCACAATACTTTAAAGTCTTGTTGCCACATTAAGCCGATGACAGTATCGGTAACGGTATTGTCGTTATTAACCTGGTAATGAGCGGTATCCGTGTGATTGACAGAGTAGCTTGCAAAGCCTTGAGCGGGTGGTGTTTAGGCTACGGAAGCGGCCGCGCTAAAGAAAATCATTGTGATGAAAATATTTCGAATAACAGTAAACATTGGTTTCCTTGAAAGCAGAGATGTTGAAGATGAGCTAGGTTACCCACGCTGACTCACCCATATATTGAGTCGTCAACATATGGCATTTTAGGTTGTTTGCCAGAAAGTCCCATGTTCTTTACTAAGCTCTACATATCAATGTGTTAACTATGAAAAATCGAAGAGTTGATAAAACTTACGCGTTTGCGCTCGTCATTCAATGGCGGGTGAAAGATTGATGCAGTTGGTATGCATCAGACCTGGGTAAATAGTGGCAACGAAAAGGGGAAAATACGCATGGTATTTCCCCCTTACTATTGAGCTTTGTGTGACTCTAATTAAGCCGTTACTTCAAAGTTAGCTTTTATAAGATCAGCATCTTTCGAACTGCTGCCAACCATTAGCTCAAAGGCGCCTGGTTCAACAACGCGTTCTAAGGCCGAATTGATCAGTGCTAAATCGTCAAACTTGATGGTCATTTCGACCACTTTTGATTCGCCTGCTTTTAATTCAACACGCTCGTAGGCACGTAAGTTTTTGATCTCTGTGGTCACAGAGCTAAAGAGATCATTAAAGTAGGCTTGGACAATTTCAACTCCGTCTAAACTACCTGTATTGGTTATGGTGACGCTAAATTTTAGGTCTTCACCGGTGTTAAGCATCGGGTTCATTAAGGTGAGATCTGAATAGGCGTACTGCGTGTAGGACAGGCCTTCACCAAAAGCGAATAGCGGTGTCTCCGGCATGTCGATGTAGCGTTCTTGGTTGTCCAAATCCGCCTCTAATAGAGCGTGCCATCCCTTGTATTTGTTGTAGTAAACCGGTACTTGTCCAACGTGATGCGGGAATGAAATAGTAAGCTTGCCACTTGGGTTGTAAAGACCAAACAGTAACTCAGCCAATGCCTGGCCACCTTTACAACCGGCATTGAACGTCGACACAATCGCCGCACATTGCTCAACCATCTTAGGAACCGTTAGTGGCTTGGAGGCCACCAATACACCAACAACAGGAGTACCAGATTCGCAGACGGCATTAATCAGTTCATTTTGGTAGCCGCTTAAGTCTAGATTGGCGCGGTCATGGAATTCACCATTTTGCTTGAGAGTATCTCCCACGCACGCAATAACTACATCTGCCTGCTTAGCCGCTTCTTTCGCTTGGGCAAGCTGCTCAAAGTTAGTATCCAAACAGTCGGCGCCTTTCACATATTCCACGTCAAAACCAAATTGCTCACCAAGCTGCTGTAAACCCGCAAGTGGCGTGGTGGTTTTGTCCTGATGGAAATATTGATTGACCGCTTCTGCCTGCATAGAGCCAAAAGACCAATCTCCCAACAATGCAATAACGTCATCCGCGTTTGGCCCGACGACCAGTACCTTTTTGGTTTCGGTTTGACTCAGTGGCAAGATGTTATCGTTTTTAAGCAGTACTAAGCTCTTACGGCTTGCTTCCAGAGACAGTTCCCATGCTTCGTCGCTGCCAAGTTTTTGCTTGTTTTCTAGAGAGGAGAAGCGGTTTTCATCAAACAATCCAAGTTTAAACTTGGCTTCCAAAATACGACGCGCCGAATCTTCAATGAGCGCAATATCGATGACGCCTTCGTTCACAAGATCTATTGCGGACTGATAGAACTCTGGTGTGGTCATCATCATGTCGTTGCCACCAAGCAGCGCTTTGTAACTTGCTTCTTTGTAGGTGGCCGCAACGCCTTGCTTGTCGTGAAGCGAGCCAACGTTATTCCAGTCGGTCACAATAAAGCCATCCAGTCCCCAGTTCTCTTTAGCGACGGTTTTCAGTAGCCAAGAGTTAGTGGTACAAGGTTCGCCATCAATAGATTGATAGCCAGTCATTAAGGTGGCGCAATTGGCTTGTTTCACCGCTTTTTCAAACGGTGGCAAAAAGAGTGACAGCAGTTTGCGTCTCGAGGTATCGGCTTCGTATGAATCACGGCCGCCGAGCGTTTCGCCATACCCTACGTAGTGCTTGGCACACGCAAGAATGGAGTGTTCGCTTTTAAAATCATTGCCTTGATATCCGGTGATCGTCGCGGCGGCTAATTCGCCAATTAACCACGGATCTTCACCGTAGGTTTCATCGACACGTCCCCAGCGAGGATCGCGGCCCACACAAAGTACAGGAGAAAATGTCCAGTGTTGGCCCGATGCACGGGTTTCAAAGGCTGTGACGCGACCCATGCGCTCCATCAAATCCTTATCCCAAGAACACGATGCACTTAACTGCGTAGGGAACACCGTCGCACCATCTTCAAAGCAGTGGCCATGGATGGCATCAATACCAAAAATCAGAGGAATGCCCAAGCGGGTTTTGGCTGCTCGCTCTTGAAGTTGTTGAGGTTGATCTGCGGTACAGTGAAGATAACTGCCCACGTTCATAGATTCGAGGTTGTCGACATGCTCTTGGTCGTGAGCTGGCAGTTGCACCATTTGGCCAACTTTTTCTTCGACAGTCATTCTAGATAGAAGATCTTCAACACGTTCACTAACGCTGAGTGCAGGATTTTGGTACGGATGAGTCATGTGTGTTTCTCCAATTAATTTGCTTAACTTTAGGACGTCATCACACGATATACCTTGTAAAAAACGACATTTATTAGCATTATTTCGACATGACAAAAACTTATAGACTTAGCTCCCATCTTCTCCACTCGGATATTCCGTTTTGTATCCAGCCGGCGATCCACGATGGCGCGTTTCATTTGCACAAGCACGACTTCTCGGAGTTGATGATCGTGCTGTCGGGTCAAGCCGACCATATTGTCGGAAAGCAGCGCTCTCGGATTAAAACGGGTGATGTGTTTGTGATCCATGGTGAAGTAGAGCACGGCTTTAGTAACGCTAATGGATTGTCCCTGTACAACCTGATGTTTGATGTCGATAAGCCGTACTTTGAAACGTCCGCAATACGGGTTTTATCAGGGTATCAAGCGCTGTTTAAAATCGATCCGTTAGTGCGTGAGCAGGAGTCTGGAGTTCCTTACCTCAACTTGTCGCCCGAGGTACTCGATAAAGTGAAACTGTTGCTCGGTGAAATTGATGTTGAGTATCAGCAAGCAGCGTTGGGTTTTGAGTCGGTGCTGCTAGGCATGTTGCAACACTTGGCGGTGCTGTTGGTTCGCCACTACCCAGAGCGCGCCAATCCTAAGCAGAAAAATACACTGGCGCTTGCGCGTGCGTTGTCGTTTATAGAACAAAACTATTGGAATTCGGCGTTGCGAGCCAGTGATATTGCAACAAGCAGTTATTTAAGTGCGCGGCAATTAGAGCGGTTATTTCATCAATTTTTTCAGGTCACACCAAGCCAATATTTGACCGATACCAGATTGTCGAGAGCGAAGCAGCTACTTGCAAGTGACTTGCGTCTCAACATCAACCAGATTGCGCAGCAGTGCGGGTTTGGTGACAGCAACTATTTTTCACGAGTATTTCGAAAGCACTCACAAGTGTCACCACGAGAATTTCGACAGCAGCATTTTGGCGGTGAGAATTGAATGCAAAGGTTGTACATAGACGGTTTTAGCATGAGCACTTAAGCCAGCAAAAAGTATCCAATACCAACCAACAGTGAGGCAATATAAGTCGCCATCCATGCAGTGTTTGCAAGAGCGGTGTCTAAGTTATAGAGCCTTGCAGGCAACACCCCAATAAAGCCACACGGCATGCAAGCTAACATGATACACAATGGGAACAAAATTCCTCCGCCAATGGCCCAAAGGTCAAATACCCAGAACATTGCCGTTAAGAATAGCACTCCAATAACTATCCTTAATACTGCGGTCACCGCAGCTGTACTGAGCCATTGCTGTGAACCACTCATGTGAAAAGTGAGACCCGCAGAAAAAACCAACAGCAAACTTCCGATGGGAACTAGGACTTGGCTTAATTGGGTGAGTGGCTCGGGGCGATGAATGTCTGCTGCACCAAGAAATAAACCGATAATGAGCGCGCACATCGAGACAATAAATACAGGGTTTTTCCAAAAGCGCGTGGAGGGCCCATGACTTCCTAAGCCTTTGGTTCGGCAATAGGGGAAGATGATCCCAAAATAGACGGCCTCTTCAAACAGCTTAAAAATCGCAACAAGTGCTACGCCATCTTCGCCAAAAAACACAAACGCAAACAAGGCGCCCAACGCTCCGAGGTTGTAAAAACTGGTGACAGGCAACAGTCCAGAAAACTGCCGACTGGTGAGCGAATAAAACCGCGCAATCAGGATGGAGGTTAGTGCGCCAGAGCCAATCACACCGAGCCCTAAAAGTGGAACGACGAACAGCTCGAGGTCTATGTCACCCATTTGCCACAAGGAGTTGGCGACCGCAAAAGGTATAATAAACAGCAGAGAAAACTGACTGCTTACTAAACGTAATCGCTCAGTATGGTTGGGGAGGTGACGTTGAATGATCATGCCTGCGATAAAACAAGCACAAATAAGTGCCAGCATAGTGAGAATTTGCTGTATCACGGCACATCCACAGTAAGATTGATGAGAGTATTTACTGTAGCATTTAAATGGCGAACATCATAAAAGAACTGTGTTAAAAGAGTGGGTTATCGACTGGAGTTTATGTTGTAAGTTTTTAAAGTCTTTACCAGGGAATCTGCTCTCCTGAATAACTATAAAATGTACCACTATGAACTGGCAATGAGCCCTCTATGATGCCCAACAGTTGCTGCGCGACATACTTTGGTGTAAACAATTTGTCGGGTGGCACATTTTTTTGAAACGGCTTAGATAGTGGTGTATCCGTCGTTCCAGGGTGCAGAGCTAGCACACACCCCTGTTTAACACTTCGCTGCCACTCGATAGCTATTGTTTTGATTACCATATTGAGCGCCGCTTTAGAGGCACGATAGCTGTACCAACCACCTAAGTGATTGTCACTAATACTGCCAACTTTTGCAGAGAGGGTAACAAGTCTTGGGTTAGCGCTTTTTTTCAACAATGGCGTAAAATGTTTCGCCAGCAACATAGTGGGGAGAGCATTAATAGCAAGACTCCTGGCAAAAAAATCCGGTTCAAAATCTGATAGAGACTTTTCTGGTCCTTGATGATGTTGGTGTAGCATTCCAACGCAATTGATAACCCAGTCAGCTTGGTCAAATTTCTTGCTTAGTCCTTTAATATCACTCTCATTAGTCGCATCAACTTGATGCCAATTTATACGTTGGTGTGCATGCAGAGTGGGTATATTTTGATGATAGGTAGCATGGATGTTCGCTGTAGGGTATTGATTGTGTATTTGTTCTAAAAGGGCGTGACCAATACCACTTGTGCCGCCAATGATGAGAACAATCATATGGTGATTCCTTTGCAAAAGAGTGGGTATTCATACGTGAGTTAGCCAGGTTTGAATCAATGTTTTTCATCAATAGTGAGTAGGGACGGCGTACTCAGTCAATGCAAGTGCACCTTGTGACGCCAAACAGTATGTCAGGTTATTTGACAGTAAAAGTACAGCCTGTGGGGTAGCAACGAATCGCTGCTTTGCTCGTACGATGGCAATTGGATGTTGATTGGTGAGCAAACAGAGTGCCATTGAATCCACATTCTCGAGCGTGGTTTTGTTTACAAGAGAATTTTAGTGTCAGGTTTCTTTACATTACTGAACACCCGCTTCGTGCAACATCTGTGTAACATTTTGTTTTCAAATGAGTAGTTGATAGTGGCACAAGTGATGCATCAAGTTAGTTACGCAGAGCAAGGAGCAGTATAATGAGAAAGCTAACTTTAACAGCTATTGGGATTTCCCTTTTTTTCGTTGCAGAAGCAAGCGCAAGCGTTATTGAGTTAACCGGTACGATCCGTGATTTTAATGATACTCACCCAGACATGCAGTACAGCATATCGGGCCTTCAAACAGGTATTGTTGAAAGCACTCTAGGTGTTGATGGCAAGCCGGTGTTTGTTGGTGGTAGTTCAGTTACAACGGCCGACAACTTTAATCAGTGGTACAATGACACTCCTGGCGTGAATATGTCTAAAGAGCACACAATTACGCTTAATGAGACATTTGCAGACAGTGGGATTTACTCGTACAGCAGCTCATCGTTTTTCCCTATCGACGGCATGCTGCTTGGCAACCAAGGTCGAGGCCACAATTATCACTTTACCTATGAGCTAGGTGGTGTTTTTACCTACGAACTCGGTCAAACCTTATCCTTTGAAGGCGATGATGACGTTTGGGTATTTATCGATGGCGAGCTTGTGCTTGATTTAGGTGGGGTTCACTCCGTTGAAGGTGGATTGGTGGACTTAGACACATTAGGTTTGGATGACGGCGAAGATTACTCTTGGAACTTCTTCTTTGCCGAAAGACACACTACACAATCTAATTTCACTATGCAGGTGAGTATTCAAGATTTATCTACAACGTCCACTGATATACCTGAGCCAGAAATGCTTGCTTTACTCAGCCTAACCTTTATTGGATTGGGGATGTATCGACGCCGTGAAGAGAAACGCCGCGCGTAAAGGATGTAATTTTGATATTAAGAAAGGCCACATGAAAATGTGGCCTTTTTTTGGCGAGTGGAAACCGATTCTTGCCTATGATCATTATAAGCTAGCCTGCTTTCTTCCTCAGCTTTCTGTGTTAACTCTAGCGCTGAACGGTGGCCGTTTCTAACTCTTCTACTGACTCTTGATTGCCGGTTGTGCTGTGTCGCTGAGCAATCATTACCCCTAAAAATACTGCGCCAACGGCCAGCCATTGTTGCCAAGTGAGCGTTTCATGCAGCAGCAGTGATGCCAGCAATAAGGTAAAGACTGGAACCAAGTTGGTAAACGCTGCCGCAGTCAGCACCGATACTTTGGAAATGGCGTAGTTGTACATTCCGTATGCGCCTAACGTGACTAAGGAGCCTAAGTAGAAAATGGCGGCAGCACCTTCAAAGGAAATCTCTGTTGGCAGCTCAACAAAAAATAGGAATGGGAAGAAAAACAGTGTCCCACTCAGTCCTTGCAGCCCAATTAGCGCTAATGGTGAATACCGGCCAGATAAGTGCTTTACGCAAATGGTGTAGTACCCAGCACATAACATGGCAAAAAACTCGAGCGAGTTACCAAGAAATGGGTTTGGTGCATCGCTTGTGCCAGGGGATACGATGGTTAACCCAATACCGCCAGCTATGCAAAACAAGAACCCCACAACAATCACTTTTGATAAGCGTTCTTTGAGCATGAAATAGGCGAGAATGGCAACGATTAAAGGAAAGCAACTAACAATGACGCCAGCTTGACTGGCTGAGGTGTACTCCAGTGCATAGCCTTCAAACAAAAAGTATAAACAAGGCTCGGCCAACGACATTCCAACAAGATATCTCCAATCACCGGCTCGATATTGAAACCGTTTAACATATGGCCATAGTAATGTGGCACAAATCACTAGCGTAGTCAGCATGCGCAAAAAGATCACCACAGTAGGGTGATACATACCGATGACAAATTTTAAGGCGATAAACGAGCTACCCCATAACAAGGTGGCAATCAAGAAGGCAAGAGTCGCTGGCATGGGGTAAACACTCAACAAAAATAATGTGCGATGGTAACAGACTTGTTGCTTACTGTAACTTGATGTTTATTTAATTTTACTCGCTAAGTAACTGTCTTGTATGAATAAAGCGCACAGTTCTCTATCAATATCTTTGAAGTAAGAAATTGGACACAAAAAAATCTTCATTAAACCTTCGTCTTTTTTGCCTTCGGATCGTCTTAAAAATGTAACTCAAAGAGTCTGACCGAACCGGAGAGATTATGCTTAAACTCATCAGCTTTAAAAATTGCCCTTTTGTACAGCGCGTTATGGGCGCTTTAGAAATGAAAAAAGTCCCTTATGACATTGAATACATCGAACTCAATAACAAACCGCAATGGTTCTTAGAGATATCACCCAATGGTCAGGTGCCTGTCCTGATTACAGAGAACCAGACTGTCCTGTTTGAATCGGATGCGATTGTTGAGTATTTGGATGATAAATACGCTCCGATTGAATCGCTGAGTGCAGAAGAAAAAGCGCTGGATCGTGCATGGTCCTATCAAGGCAGCAAGCACTATATGTTGCAGTGTGGGACGATGGCTGCGAAAGATGAGCAAACTTATCTTGCTCGATTGGAAAAATTGTCTAAGGCCTTTGCCAAAGCCGAAAACAAACTGGGTGATACGCCATTTTTTAAAGGGCAGTCGATCACCAATGTTGATATTGCTTGGCTGCCACTATTGCATCGAGCGGCTGTCATTAAAGAGCACATAGGCATCGATATGTTGGATGGCTTTCCTAAAGTTCAGCGCTGGCAGCAAGCTTTGCTTGATTCTGGACTACCGCAAAAAACGGTGCCCACTGATTTTATCGAGAAATTTGGCGGATACTATTTTACCAATAACTATTTTGAGTTAGTTAAGCAAGGTAAGTCATGTGCAGCTGACAATTGCAAAAGCCAGCAGCTAGCCATGAGTTCGTGTTGTGGTTAATCGCATTATGCGGCTGTAGCAACGATTTGCCCTACACTAGGCGTAGGGCAATTCAAAAGGGTTAGTGGGTTACCACCAAGCCTCAAATTGGAGGCCTACGTTAAGCGCATCTTGTGTGGTGCCATCTCTTTCTTCAACATCGCCAACGGTCGCGTAAGCGCGTAACATTGGCCGACTCCACGGCATGCCACCTAAAGACATGTTCTGTGAAATAGTCGCTTTCCAGCCGGTTATGTCGCCATTGTAAGTGTAATCTTCCATTGCATACCCTGCTTCGAACCACGTGGAGTGAACTGCGTTCCAGCTATACATTGGGCGAACAATGACCGAGTATTCGTTTTTACTCTCGACAGCTTCGCCACCAAACTCCTTGTAGGATGCAAGGTAATCAACACTCCAAGGATGTCCATAGTTGAAGTTGCCGTCAAAGCTTGCGTACACCACTTGTTGGTCGCCTTGAAGTTGGAACACAGAGTTATCGGCGCCGTCAGAATAGCGCAGTAAGAGTTTGTTAGAGCTGCCTAACCCAATTGATGCACCGACAATCCATGCACGCTCTTCTTGTTTATCCACTGGAGCTTCGTTTGAGGCAAACCCATAGTTACCATAGAGGTCGAGTTTACCAATGCCAATATTGATGTCATGGATTTTAGTCGTGGCTGCAAAGACGCCAGTACTATTACCAAGTGTTCCACCATCAGCATTGGCCACTTCACCGACCAACCCTAAGTCAAATTTCGCGCCACCTAGCTGCAAGTTCTTAAAACCACCCCCTTGGCCATCGTGCACCATCCAAAAATAGTCGTTGGTGTTTTGCAGTGGGCGCTGGTGAAAATCGCGACCTGCCCAAAAATACATGTCTGGTTTATTTGCTATAACGTTGGTGACTCCAGCGTAGGCCTTTTTAAGGTCGACACCGCCTGAAGAACTCCATCCATCGTAGGCCCAGTGGTCAATCATCATCACTATGTCCCAAAGTACACCGCTGTCGCTTTGAAATACGCGAGCAAGCTGAAACTCGCCACCGTTTGTTTCGTTGCCTAGTCGGCCAATGGCTTTACCTGTTGAGCCGACTTCCAAAAATCGAAGATCGCCCTCTTGATATTGCGTGCCATAACGCGCGTATCCTGAAAACACCACACCTGCAGGGGGGACGACATCGGGTGTTAAATCTGCTGGCTGTTGATCGTAGACGTAAGTTGTTTCTACACGCTCTTCCAGTTGCTGCAGGCGCTGCTCAAGCTCTGCAATTGCAGCATCGTCTGCCAGTGTGATGCAGGGTGTGAGGCAGCCGACTACGGCGCAACCAAGCAGGGTGCGAGTGAAAGTTGTCATAAATTGTCCTTTTTTATGTTGGGAGGCGAGCAGCACAGTGAAGCCACCCGCAGTGTTGAGGTTTAGTCGCTTGGATTCATTGCTGCGATGACTATCGAGAAATAGTGACGTTATCGACTTGGATGGTCTCTCTTGGCGGTATTGCGCCATTTGCGATAAATTGCAGTCCAATTCGGCTTATAGCGCTGAAGTTAGGATTGCCGTTATAACCAAAGGCAAAGTCCGGTGACACATTAGGTAGGGTAATGGTTGCCCATTCGCCCGGTGTATAGCCAAACTGATAGCCAATGTACGCAGGGGTGTAGTCACCGTCCATGATGAAAGGCTGAATGGCCAACGTGCCAGTGTTGCCATAACTGGTAGGAACAAGGACATCAAAGCTAATGGTCACTGGAGTCGTGAAATCGATGGTCGTATCGTTGGTAAAGGTGGTTGCTATGGTGTAGTTGTTTCCGTCTGCCGCCCACTCGATGTCGATGTTCATGGTCTGATCTAGGCCATTGTGAGTGTGCGCGCCAGAGACGTTACTTTGATCGTCTTTATACCAACTCACGGCAGACTCAAAGCTGTCACTAAACATCGCAGGACCTGGCTGTTCTATTTTCGCAATGAGTGCGTCAGCGACGCCTTCAAGAGCGGGCTTGGCTGACATATCGCTGTTAAACAGCAAAGGCCAGTCTGCTTTTCCATACAGATCAATGATCCAGCTATCATCATCCGAAACACCCCAAAAAGTGATCCCTCCACGCTGTGCACTCGGAACAACGTCTAGATAAGCTTCGACAATCTGTTGATATCGGGCCTGCTGTTTAGCGGCGAGTTGAGACGTGAGATTGGAATAATTTCCTTGGGTATTTAACCGCATATCCAGCTCGGTTATTTTAACCATTAGGCCCGTATCAACAGCTTTGGTAAAGGCAGCCTTAATTGCGCTAATTTGGGGGTCTTCTAGCGACACGTGCATTTGAAACCCAATGCCATCAATGGGGATATTCCGTGTTTTAAAGTCATTGACCATAGCAATGACCGCGTCCATTTTGTTGCCGTTGTGTTCGATGTTGTAGTCGTTATAGTAAAGTTTGGCGTTCCCATTGGCTGTACGAGCTGCAGTGAACGCTTTTTCAATATAGGTTTTTCCTATCGTTGAATACCAGAGACTGTCGTCACTGCGATAGCTTCCATCGTCTGAAAACGCTTCGTTAACAACATCCCAGCTTACAATGTCGTCACCAAAATGACTCACAACGGTAGAGATATGGTTCTCCATGATAGATGTACAGTTAGATGCTGTGCCACAGCTATTCATCCATTGCGGTAATTGCTGGTGCCACACTAAGGTGTGGCCATGCACAGTGGCATTGAAACTTTGAGCATAATCCATGAGTGCATCAGCATCGGTGAAATCAAATTGATTGGCCGTTGGCTGTAAGTAGCTGGGTTTCATGATATTTTCTGCTGAAACATGGCTAAAGTGCTTTTCAACCACGGTTTGCATGGCGTTACGCTTTAATACCGAGTTACTTGCGTCGCCTGCGGGGAGAGCAACACCGATTGGCAGGTCTTGCGCCAGTACTTTAAGATTTTGAGTTGTAGGTGAAGAAATGGTGCTACCTGAAGGGGTAGGGCTGTCTTCTAATAAACAGCCCTGCAGAAGTAACGGCAGCGTAATAATAATTGGTAGAGCTTTTGTATTCATCCTTGGCCTTTATAATTAGTGTAATTACTAACACCAAGGATGAATAATATTTTGTTACATTACATTGTGTATATTGGTAATTTAATTATGGATGTTTATCAATATATAGTTAATGTGATGGTGATCTTGTTGCTTCGTTCTGTATATTTTCACGAAATGATTTTCGATAATCGACAGGCGTGCAGTTCATGTGTTTTTTGAATACTTGGTACAAGTAGCTGTGATGTGGATAGCCACAACGCATGGCGATTTCTTCGATAGATTCATCAGATTCAATTAGGTATTTTTTCGCACGCTCGACACGAGTATTCACAATGTATTGATGCACGGTGATGCCTTTAGCGTTTAAAAATCGGGTGTCTAATGTCTTACGTGAGACTCGACAGTACCGCGCAATGGTAGATACTTTTATCGGGTTCTGATAGTTATTGTAAATGTAAAACAAAGCCTGACTGACTATAGTATCTTGCTGATAGTCCTCGCGGCACGAATCATTGATTTCTATGTGGCTTGCAGTATACCTGTGGTGTTGGTTTCGTCGTAAACTAAACACCGATTGCACAGCTTGCTTTCCGATATCAAATGGGTTGATATCGATGGATGTGATTGATATTGGTGATATTTCGTTTTCAATTGGGTCGCAGTCGACGCCAATTACAGCAACTTGTTGAGGGATCATCACACGCTGATCGGAGAGTGATTGCAACAAGGTTCTTGCTGAGCGGTCAGTACTGCAAAACACACCCATTTGTTCTTGGTTACGCTGAGGCTGGTAATGTTGCATATCGATAATTGTAAGACCAACGTTTTTGGCATGCTCTAAAAAGGCGTGCTTTCTCTCTTTATTCCACAAAAACTTATCGTCGAACTCATTACAATAAAACCCAACCTGCTTGATGCCTAGTTCTAAAAACTTACCTAATGCTAAGCTTGCGAATTGTTCATTATCTAAAGAGAGTACGTGAACATTTTTAGGAACATCATTTAACTCACTGCTTGAGTATATTAAGCATAAGTTAGCCAATGAGCTAATAGCATTTATATCACTGATTTTATCTCCGTCAGCAATAACAACATCCCATTTGGTTAATCTAAGAATTTCAATATCATTTTGTGAGCTTAAATATACCGTACTTTGCGTTGAGTAGGTTTTTAGTGCAGCTTGAATACCTCTAAATAGTTCACGATCAAAAAATACCATCACGTCTAACAGTACCAATATTTTCTTCACAGCAATACCTTCACACTTATGCAACACAACTTTAATATAACAAAGTAAGCCCGGTTTGGAATCGAGATACCAAATTTAGAAATGGGATTACGAGATTTCGTATATACAATTGCGAAGTGACGCGCATTCCAACAAAAAGAGTAATCGTGTAATGGTATTTTGTAATGAGTGACAGTGTCACTCATTATGGGGCGCTTACCTCTGGGCGCTGATAATCAGTTCTTATCATCGTTATCATTACAACTCATTTGAGTATACGACCATGATGACTTTGCCAAAACGTAACCTTCTTATATTGACGTCAACCATATTGATTGCCACAGGATGTTCATCTCCTGCATTTGATGCGGAAAACGAAAATGCAGCTCGTAACCGAGGCGCAGCTGGTGGTGCGTTGTTAGGTGCCACAATGGGTGCGCTAACCGGTGATGCCACGCTCGCAGTGCAAGGCGCGGCTTTAGGCGGAGTGGCTGGTGGTGTGTCAGGTTCGATGAAAGATCTTCAAGACTCAAGAGAAGCCGATCGTAACCAAGTGTTGGCAGATGGTGTATCTCAAGATACTCGCAGTGACGCAGAGCGCCGTGTTGCTGAGCTTGAAGCAGAAATTAAGTTAATTGAGCTTGAACAAAAACTAGCCGACATGGAAACGGAGTTAGAGAAATCTGCTCCTGACAGTGAAGAGAGCTAATACCAATCAAAGCAACTAGCTGATCATTGTTGCTTGTTAAAATCAAAGATACCGGCGTTGAAGCTTTTGTAGGTCTAACAACTATCTACGAAAATCTTTGCCTTGTTCTCAGAGATTTTTAAGTGCAGTTTTCTGACCAGTTAGTGAGTTCGATTGGTATAAGTGTTGCCCTCCATATTTTGACCGAGCCATGATGGCTCGGTTTTTTTATGCCTAAATGAACGACACAGCACCGCGTTGGTCAATTTCTTTACTTGAAGGTAACAGCATGTTTCTGTACGGCTTATTGAACATGACGGTTCATTTATGATTTCTAATTTTGTTATTTATTAATTTCGCAAATGTCTTGCTTCGCTCAGACTTTACAAAAAAAATCCCTCACTATTTATAGAGTATTCTAAAAATCTGCATGTATTGGAGACCCCGTGAAAAAGTATCAAGACCCAACATTACCCGTAAACCAACGTGTTGCGGACTTACTCAGCCGAATGACTATTGATGAAAAAGTGGCACAACTCGGTGCGCAGTGGCTCAAGCTCCAAGCTGATGGCGATCACCAGACTCGCGAACTAGAAATGACCGATAGTGCTCAAAGTGGCAGTCTACGTGACAAATTAGCCCACGGATTAGGGCAGATCACACGTCCACTGGGGACTGTACCTGTCGATGCTAAAGAAGGGGTTATGGCACTTAACGCACTTCAAAAGCAGCTCGTAGAAGAGACGAGACTGGGTATCCCTGCTATTCCGCACGAAGAATGTTTGGTCGGTCTAATGGCGAAAGGTGCAACACTGTGTCCTTCCTCATTAAATTATGGTCACACTTGGAATCCACAACTGATTGAACAATTGGCTGAAGAAATTGGAAAGCAAGCCCGCTCGGTAGGATGTAAGCAAGGTTTAGCGCCAGTTTTAGATGTATCTCGAGATGTGCGTTGGGGTAGGACAGAAGAGTGTCTATCTGAAGATCCTTATCACACGGGCATAATGGCCACGTCGTATGTGAAAGGACTGCAAGGAGAGAATCGAGATCTGTACGCGACACTCAAGCACTTTGTTGGGCACTCATACAGCGAAGGCGCAAGAAATCACGCTCCCGTTCACCTTGGGTTTAAAGAGCTTAACGATACCTTCTTGTTGCCATTCGAAATGGCGGTAAAACTTGGCAATGCTGCCTCGGTAATGCCGGCTTATCACGATATAGACAACGAGGCCTGTCATGCATCGCACCATCTCTTAACCGAGGTGCTGCGTAACCAATGGGGGTTTGACGGGTTGATTGTTGCAGATTACGGCGGCATTGAGCTGCTCAAAAGTCACCACGCGTTAACCGATACTGTGGAAGGTGCAGCCGCACTCGCCCTAAAAGCGGGTGTTGATGTCGAGTTACCTGATGATTGCACCAGCTCTCGCTTTAAGCAGGCGCTTGAAAAAGAGTTGATTAGCGAAGCCGATTTGGATCAAACAGTGTCTCGTGTTCTGAAAGCGAAATTTGAGCTTGGGCTATTTGAGGATCCATACACCGACGTCGAGAGCGTATGCCTTGCCAGTGATAAAGCCGATGCGTTGGCCTATCAAGTCGCCTCTGAATCTATTGTGTTGCTGGAAAATAGAAACACGTTACCTTTGGCTGCGCAAACAAAACTGGCCGTGGTTGGTCCAACGGCGGATGATGCGATGGCACTGCTAGGTGGATACAGCTTCCCCGTTCACCTTATTTTGAGTAAAGAAGAATCTGATGGTGTTAAAGTGTGCCCGACAATTTTGGACGCGCTTTCCCAGCAATTTGAGCATGTAAGCTACGCCAAAGGGTGCGACATTTTAACGGAGCGCCACGCTAATGCTCCGGTTTTCCCTGGTGACGTTAACATGGTGATTGATCATGAGGCTAAGTGGCCATTAAGCGAGGACGTTACTGGCTTTGCCGAAATGGAAAGCACCATTGATGCTGCTGAAGTCGCAATAGTCTGTGTGGGTGATCTCGCGGGTCTGTTCCAAACAGGTACTGTTGGCGAAGGATCGGACGTTGATAGTCTTGAGCTGCCGGGCGTGCAATTGAACATGCTCCAACGAGCTGTGGAGACGGGTAAGCCTGTCGTCGTCGTTATGACGGGTGGACGCCCATATAACCTAGGCGGATTAGAAGACAAAGTTGCAGCGATAGTTTGCGGTTGGGCACCCGGTCAAGAGGGCGCTCGTGCAATTGCAGATGTGCTAAGCGGTGTGGTCAATCCAAGTGGACGCTTAACTGTATCGATTCCGAAAAGCGCAGGTGCGGTGCCGTATTTTTATAACCATAAGTTAAAAAGTGCTGGCACACCCGTTGCCTTCCATTTTGGCTCTAAGTATGGATTTGGATACGGCCTCAGCTACACCCAGTTTGAATATGGTGAAATGACACTCGCTCAAGCCAGTGTGGATATGGAAGGTGTGATTGACGTTACCGTTGAAGTGTCCAACCGTGGAGATGTATCCGGCAGCGAGGTTGTTCAGCTGTATGTACGTGATTGCGTCTGCTCGCTTGTGCGACCACTTAAGGAGTTGAAAGGCTTTAACAAAGTGGCACTGGCTGCAGGTGAGACCAAACAGGTGTGCTTTAGTTTACCTGTTGATATGCTTAACTTTACCGATTACTCGGGTCAACGTGTGGTTGAAGCGGGTGAGTTTGAAATTATGGTTGGTAGCAGCGCTGATAGTATTCATCAACGTGCTATGGTGATGGTCGAGGGCACAAAACGCGTTCTGCCTAAGCAGTGGCGCATGGTGTGTGAAACGCGATAAATATTCTAGGGGGCCGATACTGAGTCCCTTATTTTTTGCGCAATGAAATACGCCCCGCGAGTGACAACGGTCATTGGCGGGGCGTTTTCGTTTGCTTACATCAGCGAGTAGGCAAAGAACCAAGACGCAGTCTTTGTACTACTTTTTTAGATCTCGATAATCTTTCGGTGTTTGATCAAGATTCTTCTTAAACACCGTGTACATATACTGCAGAGATGGGTAACCACACAATTCGGCAATCTCTGCGATTGGCAGGCTGGTTGTTTCGAGCAAGTTACAGGCGCGCTGCAGTTTAGAGTTGTGAATTTCCTGATGAATAGAATGCCCACGCTCTTCTCTAAAGCGAGCTTCCATATTAGAGCGAGAAATACCTACGTAGCTAAGTACCTGTTCAACTTTAATGCCTTTGACCGCATTGTGCCTAATGTAGTGCATCGCTTGGATCACATATGGGTCTTTCAGCGCTTGGAAGTCGGTGCTTTGACGACAAAATACTTGCGAAGGTGGGATAATCACTCGAGGGTTGTTTAATACCTCTGCCGGATTTTCACAGTCTCCTTGAGTGACAGCGGTCATCTGCTTGTGCAACATTTTGGCCGCGCGATAGCCCATCTGCTTACACCCTTGTCCTACGGAACTGAGTGAAACACGGGTTAAATAGCGAGCCAGTTCTTCGTTATCTATGCCAATTACCGACACTTTATCTGGCACCATGATCCCAAGGTGCTCACACATTTGCAGTAAATGGCGCGCACGTGAATCGGTTACCGCAATTATGCCGGTTGGCGTCGGCAAACGCTGCAACCAGTCGGCAAGACGGTTCATGTCATACTGCCAAGTCTGTGGTGAGGTCTCGCTGCCGCGATACACTGAACCCTTATAGCCTTCGGCGTGGACTAAGTTTTTAAACGCTTGCTCTCGCTCTCTTGCCCATAGATTGTGCGAGTGATGAGGCATGCCGTAGAAAGCAAAGTTCTCCAGCCCTTTTTCCTTTAGGTGTTGAAACGCTAGCTCCACCAAACCACAGTTGTCGGTGGCGACATAAGGGTAGTCTGGGTAATCTGACTCGTTATGATACGATCCACCTACGCCAACCACAGGGAGTTGGGTGTTTTCGACCAGCTTTATGATGTCTGGGTTGTCAAAGTCAGCAATCACACCATCACCGACCCAGTTATGAAAATTGTCTAAATGTGTTGTGAAGTCCTCTTCGATAAAAATGTCCCAATTACTTTGTGAAGCTTGCAGGTATTCACCAATACCTTCCATCACCTCACGGTCATACACTTTGTTGGCGTTAAAAAGTAGAGTAATTCGAAAACGTCTATCCATTTATATACTTATGTTGTGGGCTGGACACAATTGCAGTCTAGCAATCCGCCGTTACGCGCATTGTGATCGTTTCCGCAACCAATAAATTTGCATAATCAAATACTAAAAAACGTAAACCTTTCAATGATTAAGGTATTTCATACTGTATATTCGGTGGGACTACTTGTTGTGTGATCTAAGCCCCAGTCACTAAATCACTGAATCGCGCTATCAAAAAACGTAATTGAGCAATAGAGAACCCTAATCCAAGATGAGTTTAATGATGCGGTGAACGAAGGGTCATTCCGCAATAGATCTCGTTTGGAGGGAAGTATGTATTTGGGTATAGATTTGGGAACGTCAGGCGTGAAAGTGATCGCGTTAAGCAGCCAAGGTGAGTTGCTTGCCAGTGCCACTGAGTCGTTAACCGTACAAAGGCCGAAACCGCTGTGGTCTGAGCAAAAACCGAATGACTGGTGGCAAGCAACTTGCGATGCGATAGTGTCATTAGGAAAACAGGTTGCTTTGTCTGAAGTGAAAGCCATGGGTCTATCGGGTCAAATGCACGGTGCAACCTTGCTTGATGCTCAAGGTGACATTTTACGTCCGGCTATATTATGGAACGATGGTCGCTGCGCGGCAGAGTGTGCAGAGCTTGAAGCTGACGTGCCCACGAGCCGCGACATTACCGGCAATATCATGATGCCCGGATTTACCGCTCCTAAGCTGAAGTGGGTAAAAAACCACGAGCCAGAAGTGTTCTCTAAGATTGATAAGGTGCTGTTGCCAAAAGATTACTTACGCTACAAGTTAAGTGGTGATTTTGCCTCCGATGTGTCCGACGCTGCAGGCACATTGTGGATGGACGTTAGCACTCGCCAATGGAACGAAGAGCTTCTTGAAGCCACCGGTTTGACGCTAGAGCAGATGCCAAAACTGTACGAAGGTAGTGAGGTCACTGGTCATTTGAGTCAAGCGTTAGCCACCCAATGGGGAATGGATTGTGTACCTATCATTGCCGGAGGTGGTGACAACGCAGCGGGTGCTGTTGGTGTTGGGATAACATCCCCAGGGCAAGGTATGCTCTCGCTAGGTACTTCGGGTGTCTACTTCGCGGTAAGCGATGGCTTTATCGCAAATCCAGACTCCGCATTGCACAGTTTTTGCCATGCCATTCCAAATACTTGGCACGCTATGTCGGTGGTACTCAGCGCCGCATCCTGTTTAGATTGGGTGGCTTCGTTGACAGGATTTAAAGACGTAGGAGAAATGCTCAAGCAAACTGAAGCGAACCACTCTCCTGACTCGAAGGTGATCTTCTTACCTTACTTGTCCGGCGAAAGAACGCCACACAACGATCCAAATGCAAAAGGGGTTTTCTTTGGCATGACTCACTCGACGACTAAGTTTGACCTGGTTCAAGCCGTGATGGAAGGAGTAGGCTTTGCCTTTGCCGATGGTTTGGATGCACTCCATGCAACAGACCTTGTGCCAGAAGAGATTTCATTGATTGGTGGCGGTGCTCGCAGTGCGTATTGGCGTCAAATGCTTGCGGACATTTTTGGAATGAAAGTGGTGTTCCGTGAAGGGGGCGATGTGGGACCTGCGCTTGGCGCGGCAAGGCTGGCCATTTTGGGAACCAACCCTCAAATGACCATCAGCGACGTCTGCCCAGAGCCTGCAGTTGTACAAACGCATCTGCCAGATGTAACCCAGGCAACCCTTTATCAGCCGAAGCGTGAAGTTTACCAAACGTTATATCAGCAACTTAAAAGTGTGTTTTAAGTTCGTCAGGTAACGTTGAATTAGATGCGTATTGAGAGCTTTGCGCATCAAAGCTCACTTAACTCAGAGCAGTAGCACAGTTTAAAAAGCCTCCCCTGCGTGTAAACACGGGGGAGGCATTATTGATTTGGTAACCGATAAGTTGAACATTAGTAGTTAGTTGATCATTGGTACTTGTTTGCAGGTTTCAGAGTTGATGTGGACAGTGCCAAAACGGGTGCCGTCGTTTGGGTCAGTAGTCCGTTTTGTAAAACAGTAATTGCTGGATACATACCATCAATGCCGCACAATGATGTAGCGACTAGGATATGGCAAATGTGTTTCAAATAGTTGCTTTCACGATTTTTGTAGACGTTACAGCAATTTTGACGGTTGGCGCTTGAGAGTCGGCGTCAATTGTGGTCGATTGTGAGCTGTCTCGGCTAATTTTCAATGGGCGCATTATGCACAAAAAAGCCACTATCTACGACGTTGCTAAACACGCGAGCGTCTCTCCAGCAACCGTGTCTCGTTATCTCAATCGAACTTCCTTTATCACCAAGAAAAAAGTCGATGCCATCGAAACCGCCATTTTTGAGTTGGGTTTCCGGCCGCGAAAACGCAAAAACCAACCCTCAACGAAGCGAAACATGTTAATCGGGGTGGTTGCTCCTTCATACGACACCTCGTGGGTGAGTACCATTCTTGAAGGTATGTCGAGTCGAATGCACTGCCACAGTTATGATCTCATCGTAGAAACAACCCAGTGGAAACTGGAGCGCGAACGGATGGAGCTGCAAGATTACGTTCAGCGAAAAGTGGACGGGATAATCGTATTGGGCGGCTTTTTATCCTCTGTTGAAGTGAAACAGATTTGCGGCTCAATTCCAGTGCTGTTTATGTCTCGCGATGGAGAGTCAGGGGACATTCCTGTGCTCAATATTGACAACGAATTAGGCGGTTATTTGGCAACTAACCATTTGATTCAAAGGGGGCATAGAAAGATAGCCCATGTATGCGGGCCACAGCGAAACTTGGATTCTCGACAGCGTCTGGCAGGGTATAAACGCGCGCTTAAAAGTGCCGGAATTGCCTACGACCCTGAATTGGTTGGTGATGGGCACTACGATCAATATGGTGGATTCTGGCAAGCCCAAGCGATCAAGAAAAAGCGCCCAGATGTCACCGCGATGTTTGTGGCCAATGATCTTTGCGCGTTTGGGTCAATACAGGCGCTCCATCAAATGGGAATAGAAGTGCCGAAAGACGTCTCAGTGGTCGGTTTTGATGATGTTCAGATGGCGGACTACTACATTCCACGCCTCACTACCATTCGCCAACCGTTCTTTGAAATTGGTGAGTTAGCGATAAATTATATTTTGGATATCATAGGTGGAAATGACGCCAACTATGAAGTGCCAGCGGTGAGTTTTATCGAACGAGAAAGCACTAGAGATTTAAACGAAGTTTCATGGTCGAGCAGTGCAAACAGGCGTTTGAAAAACCTTCAACGTCCAAAAGTTTCATGACAGCAAACGATTTTGTGGGCGTTTGCTGAGTTTCAAACAATAACCTCATTGATCCGATTCGGCTTGGGAGCAGCGTCACACTGAGCCGATCATACCCTCGATAGTATCCTTGTGAACAATTCGCGTAAGAAAGAAAAATGCCACTCTCGATAACAGTGTATTACTCGAGTATCGCATTGTTTAATAAGGATATATAATGATAAAACGTACTCTACTAATCGCAGCGGCTGTGTCTGCTGCAACCGCTCTACCTGTGCATGCTGATGCTGACAACATGCCAAATCTTCGCGTTCTTGATGAGTTTTCGACCGGCTGGGTAAGAAACTTCAACCCGTTTATCGGTGGTCGTCATAACTTCTCGTATGAAACTTTATTTGTTTTCGATCTGCTAGACGATTCAAAAGTACACTCTTGGTTAGGCACCAGTTTTGAACTGAGTGAGGATTTAAAAACCCTCACCGTGAAACTGCGTGAAGGCGTGAAATGGTCGGACGGTGAAGACTTTACGGCTGACGACGTTGTGTTTACGTTCAACTACCCTCGCAGCCACCCAGAGATTGACAATGGCGGTCTATCGTCAAAAGTTAAAGAGATCAAGAAGATTGACGACTATACGGTCTCTATTGAACTCAATACCGCTAACGCTTTTGCGGCGCAAGACGTAATTGGTGAGTCGACCAAGATCATTCCAAAACACATCTGGGAAAGCATCGACAACCCAGCAGCGCAAACCAATCCAAACCCTGTAGCAACGGGCCCGTTTACCGAAGTGCAACGCTTTACACCTCAAGTGTACGTACTGTGTAAAAACCCGCACTACTGGAACACCGACCTTAAAGTGAACTGTGTCGAGTTCCCGCAAATCTCAAGCAACGACGCAGCATTAGAAATGATGTCAAAAGGCGAGTTCGACTGGGCCGGTATTTTTGTACCAGACATCGATCGTACTTTTGTTGCTAAGGATCCAAACAACAAATACTGGTTCCCATCAAGCGATGGTGTACGTCTAACGTTTAACTACGAAACCGAGAATGAAGCAGCGAAAGAAGCGTTTGCGGATATCGACTTCCGTAAAGCGGTTAGCTTGTCTATGGACCGTGAAGCGATGATGATGATTGGTGCTTACGGTTACGTAAGCGGCGATAACCCAGCCACGGGGCTGCCAACCAGTCAGTGGCGTTGGCGTGATGCGCAAGCCGACAAAGCATGGGGTGCTTTAAACCGCTATGACGTTGCTGCTGCAAAAGAGCTGTTGGCTAAAGGTGGCTTTAAAGACACCAACGGTGACGGCTTTGTAGAAACGCCAAGCGGACAGAAGTTGACCTTTAAGGTGCAAGTACCAAGTGGCTGGAGTGATTGGGTGAATAACACCTCAATTGCTGTAGAAGGCATGCGAATGGCGGGCATTAACGCAACCATCGTCACTCCAGAGGTAAATGCTTACTCGTCGAACTGGGAAAGTGGAAACTTTGACATGCAGTTTGGTGGTAACTCGTTGCAATCGTCTATGTGGAAATTCTACGACTATACAATGCACTCTCGCTACGCGAAGACCAACATGTGGTGGTCAACAACCGCGAGTAACTACAAAAGTGGTGACATCGACAAGTGGATTGCAGACTTAGGCTTAACCCAAGATGAAGCCGAGCAGAAAATGTATGCCAGTAAGATTGAGCGTTACTTTGCAGACAACGTCGTTCAAATTCCACTGTACTACAACGGTGTATGGTACGAGTACAACGACGCTCGCTTTACTGGATTTGCTAATGCAGACAACCCATTTGTGCACCCTGCACCATGGGATGGCATGAGCCGCATCATCCACGTAAACAACCTAGAGCCAAGATAAAAACCACACTCAGCCGGCGGGAAACCGCCGGCCTTTCTATTTTTTTACCCATTCATTTTTCGCTTTTGCGATAGATTACTTTAGGTAAGCGCAACCAGCGCTACACGGGGCGTGTCTATGAAATTTATATTGAGCCGTTTTGGGTTTTACGTGCTCGCCTTTATTGCGGCAGTGACGATCAACTTTTTCCTACCCAGGGTGATGCCAGGCGATCCCATCCAGTCGTTTTTAGGCCGTTTGGCAATGAACGGCGGCCAAATCACACCAGAAACTATTGCGGCACTTGAAGCTTTGTATGGCTACTCATCAAGTACCCCTCTTTGGGAGCAGTTCTTCCACTATTTACACAGTATTATGCGCGGCGAATGGGGTATGTCGACTCGCTTCTTCCAACCAGTATTTGATGTACTTGGCCGTGGCATGTTGTGGACATTGCTATTGGTCGGATCTTACCTGTTGGTGTCGTACACTCTTACCACTTTGCTTGGCATTTATGTCGCATGGAAACGCGGTACTTGGACCGATTCAATCATTACCGTGGGGTCTGTTGTTGTGTCGTCGATTCCATCAGTGGTTATGGCGCTGGCGATGTACTTTTTGTTTGCGTCCAATCTTGGTTGGTTCCCAACCGCTTATGCTTACAATCCCTCGCTTGACCCGTCAATGAGTGCAGAATTTGTCGGCAGCGTTGCTTACCACTTAGTGCTTCCACTGATGTGTATGGTCGCTCTCGGTATGGGTAACGTAATGGGTATGCGTTCAAACATGATTAACCAGTTAGGTGAAGACTTCATCGTAATGGGTTGGGCCAAAGGTGTAAAAGACGAAAAAGTGATGCTGCAGTATGGTGCACGTAACGCCATTTTGCCAATGATCACGTCGTTTGCGATGTCAGTAGGTGCCATTTTTGGTGGCTCACTGATCATCGAAATCATCTTTAACTATCCTGGCTTAGGTCAGGTGATGTTCCAAGCTATGTTGGCTCGTGACTACCCACTCATCCAAGGTTACCTATTGATCATGACCATCATGGTGCTTGGAGCTAACTTTATTGCCGATTGCTTACTGTTTGTGCTTGACCCACGTCTGCGCACGCAGCTTGATTAATAGTGGAGAAACGATATGAATTCTTTAAAACTACTAAAACAGTTTTTCCTCGATAACCCTAAAGCGTTCTTTGGGATTGCGATTGTAATGACTGTCTGCTTGTTGTGCTTATTTGCACCATTGCTTACCGAATATGCGGCGGCGGCACGTGTGGGTCGTCCCCATCAAGCGCCAGGTGCAGAACATCTTTTAGGCACAACTCGTATGGGGCGTGACGTGTGGGCACAGGTACTCTATGGCGGACGTATCTCACTAATGGTGGGTTTTGTTGCTGGCACCTTTGTGATCCTCATGGCGATGATTGTGGGTGTGGCATCAGGGTACTTTGGTGGCATCATCGACAATATTCTTTCGCTATTTACCAACCTTGTTATGGTGATCCCAAGCTTGCCTCTTATGTTGGTATTGGCGGCATTTTTGGACCAAGTTTCGCCGTTAGTTATTGCGATTATTATCGGTGCAACATCATGGCCATGGGGCGCGCGGGTTATCCGTTCGCAAACCCTTGCGATACGTAACCGAGATTTTGTGCACGCGGCCGAGGTAATGGGCGAGACTAAAAAACGCATGTTGTTTGCTGAAATAATGCCCAACATGATGTCTATTTTGGCGTCTAGTTTCATTGGCACCGTGATCTACGCGATCATGACTCAAGCGACCTTGGAGTTTATTGGACTGGGCGATCCACTCAGTGTGACGTGGGGCGGAATGTTGTACAACGCAGACCAAACTTCGGCGATCCGAATTGGCGCATGGTGGGAGATTGTTGCTCCAAGTGTAGCCCTTGCATCGGTTGCCATTGGACTGGCGCTGATTAACTTCTCTATTGATGAAATCTCTAACCCGAAATTAAAAGCGCAGCGCATTATGAAGCGATTCCGTCGTGAAGAGAAAAAAGCCGCTAAACAAGCAGCTGTTGAACAACCGAAAACTGCGGAGCAAGCGTGATGAAAAAACTGATAGAAGTAAAAAACTTGAGTGTTGATTACGTCACCTTTGAAGGTAAAGTTCGCGCGGTCAATGACGTCAGCTTTCATATTGGTGAAGGAGAAATTTTGGGACTGGCAGGGGAGTCTGGTTGTGGTAAATCCACCATTGCTTACGCCTTAATGCGCTTGCACCGTCCGCCTGCATTGATCTCCGATGGTGAAATACTGTGTGATGGCCGTGATGTACTGAAAATGAGCGACGAGGAACTGCGAGACTTTCGCTGGAAAGACACGTCGATGGTGTTTCAAAGCGCCATGAACTGTTTGAACCCAGTCAAAACCATCGAGTACCAGTTTTGGGATATTTTTGATGCTCACAACGTGGTGAAAACCCGCGAAGAGTCGATAGAAAAAGCCAAAGACCTGCTGCGAATCGTCGACATCCCGACCGAACGATTATTTGATTATCCGCACCAGTTTTCTGGCGGTATGCGTCAGCGCGTGGTGATCGCAATGGCGTTAGCGCTTAAACCTCGCTTATTGATCATGGACGAGCCTACCACCGCACTCGATGTCGTGGTGCAACGAGAAATCTTACAGAAGGTTTATCAACTTAAGGAAGAGTTTGGTTTTTCCATTTTGTTTATCACCCACGATCTCAGCTTGATGGTCGAGTTGTGTGACCGAATCGGCATCATGTACTCAGGCCAATTGGTTGAGCTTGCACCTTCAAAAGAAATATTGAGTCAGCCAATGCACCCTTACGCATACGGCTTAGGGGATTCATTCCCAACCTTGCATGGTGAATTACAAGAGATGAAAGGGATCCCAGGCTCTCCGCTGGATCTTAATAATGTGCCGCAAGGGTGCCGTTTTGCACCGCGCTGTTTCCACGCTAGCGATGTGTGCCATAGAGCAAAACCCATTCTAGAAAGCAGTGGAGAGCAACGCTGGGTTGCTTGCCACACTCCCCTCGAAATTCAGTCTGTTGCGCAGGAGGCTTAAATGAACGCACACACAATGGCCCAAGAAACCAGTACGTTGACAGCAGAAGAGTTTGATAAGCAGTACCCTCTGATTTTGGAGGCGAAGGGTCTTACCATCGATTTTCGTAAGAAAGGCAAATCGGTTTTTGGACCTAAAGAGTATTTAAGGGCCGTCAATGGCTTAGACTTTCAACTGCGTGCTGGTCGCTGTTTGGCGGTGGTGGGTGAGTCCGGTTGCGGCAAAAGCACCAGCGCAAAAATTGCCACTAAAATCCACAAGGCAACTGAGGGTGGGATCTATTACTACGGTATGAACATCGACGACATCACTAAGTCAGATGAGCTTGATGCGTACCGCCGTGAAGTGCAGATGGTGTTTCAAGACCCCTTTAGCTCTTTAAATCCATTGCATACCATTCGCTACCATTTAATGCGACCTTTGCAAATCCATCATGGCATGAAGCCAGGCAAAGAGATGGATTATCAACTGATTAAAATTTTAACTAAGGTAGGACTTACCCCACCGAAAGAGGTATTAGATAAGTTCCCACATCAGCTCTCGGGCGGGCAACGTCAGCGTGTCTTCTTGGCGAAAACCCTCGCGATAGGTGCCAAGGTGATATTGGCGGATGAACCTACGTCGATGTTGGATGTGTCGATACGCATCGGTGTGCTTAATTTAATGAACGAAATGAAGCACGAAATGGGCAAGGCTTTCATGTATATTACACACGATATAGCCACCGCACGTTATTTTGCGGAGGACATTGTGGTGCTGTACTGCGGCCATATGGTCGAGTGGGGTTCAACGGAATCGGTGACGCAAAACCCGCAACATCCGTATACCCAGCTTTTGCTGGCGGCGGTGCCCGATCCGAGCCGAAGTATACACGAGAAGTTGCCGACCCATCGTTCAATGGAAACGCCGATGTGGTCGCCTAAACATAAGGGTTGCCCTTATGCCGCTCGTTGCCCTCAAGCAAAACCACAATGCAGTGAAACATTACCAGAGCCTGTTGAAATAGAACCGGGACACTTTACCCGCTGTCACCTGTTTGTGTAGAGAAGATATGAACGAAAGCATTCCTTATTTTGCCGATTGGCCGAGAATTGATTCGGCCATTACTCAAGACCCCGTCATTGAGCGCGAGATCAGCCAGATTTTGTCGCAGATGACCTTGGAAGAGAAGGTGGGTCAAATGATCCAACCCAACTTACGAGGTGTGACACCAGAGCTTGCTAAGAAATACAAGCTTGGGTCCATTCTTAATGGTGGTGGAACTTGGATTAACGAAAACAAATACGCGACCGCTGAGCAGTGGGCAGACAAAGCCGACGAGTTTTGGCAAGCTTTAGAAGACGCCTACGCAGACAGACCGTTTCGTATTCCATTTATGTGGGCAACCGATGCGGTGCATGGCCATAACAACGTGTATGACGCGACGCTATTTCCACACAATATTGGGCTGGGGTGTACGCGCGATCCAGACTTAATTGAACGCATTGGTGAGATCACCGCCATCGAAATAGCCGCAACTGGGTTAGATTGGACTTTTGCTCCCACTGTAGCTGCGCCTCGTGATTTACGTTGGGGACGCACCTACGAAGGTTACTCAGAAGATTCTGCGATCACTTATCACTATGCTGCGCGCATGGTGAAAGGGCTACAAGGTGACGGTAAATCGTTACGCAGCGATCAAAAAGTGATCTCCAATGTGAAGCATTGGCTCGGTGATGGTGGCACCTACCAGGGTGTCGATCGAGGCAACAATGATTACTCCGAAGATCTGTTGCGAAACCTGCACGCTGGTGGATACTTCAGCGGCTTGAATGCGGGCGCTCAAGTGGTGATGTCTTCATTTAATACTTGGGTTGATGATGCAAACTACGACTTAAGTGCTAGTGATGGCGTCAGCTACAATCATAAGATTCATGGAAGTAAGTACCTGCTAACCGACGTACTCAAGATGCAAATGGGCTTTGACGGATTGATCGTGACCGACTGGAATGGTCATGCAGAAGTTAGCAAATGTACCGATGATGACGCGACGTATTGCATCAATGCGGGTAACGATATTTTAATGATTACCGACCAAGAGCATTGGGTGGCAGCATTCGAAAAAACTATTGCTGACGTTGAGTCTGGAGCCATTCCGATGGCTCGTATTAACGACGCTGTTTTACGTATCTTACGTGTGAAAAAGCGCGCAGGTTTGTGGGAAAAAGCACGCCCCAATAAACGCTCATTGTCGGGCATTCAAAACCTGATTGGCGCGCCGGAGCATCGGCTTGTGGCTCGAGAAGCCGTAAGAAAGTCACTGGTGCTGTTGAAAAACAATCACAACCTTCTGCCTCTATCTCTTAGTCAAAAAGTACTATTAACTGGGTCTGCGGCCGATGATTTGACCAAACAGGCGGGTGGCTGGAATCTCACTTGGCAAGGTGATGAAAACTTAGCGTCGGATTTTCCTAATGCAGTCACCGTTCGCGGCGCTTTAGAGAAAGATCTTGGAAGCAGCAACGTTATTCACGACGCTGACTTATCGAGCGATTTTTCAGACGCGAAAGTGGCCATTGTCGCCTTTGGTGAAGACCCTTACGCAGAAATGATTGGCGACATCAAACCGGGCCATTCGTTAGAGTTTTCGACCATCAAGCGCCGCTATGCACACGACTGCGAAAAAATTACTCGCCTAAAAGAGGCGGGCATTAAAGTGATTGCGCTGTTCTTTAGTGGTAGGCCGCTGTATATGAATCAGCAAATTAATCAATGCGATGCCTTTGTCGCGGCGTTTTTGCCTGGAAGTGAAGGTCTTGGTATTACCGATGTATTGCTGCGTGACGAGGAGGGCAACATCAAGCATGATTTTGTTGGCTCTTTGTCCTTTAGCTGGCCAAATCGCCCCGACAGTTATGCTGTGCATCGATTGCTACCCCACATCGAAAACTATCAAATCCATGCGAATGAACAAGATCCACGTGGTGAACATGCGCCGCTGTTCGAATATGGCTATGGCTTGAGCTACGCCAATCCTAGTGAACGAGATCTTGACCATTTGGCGCTGACTGAATTTGAACAAGATGACGCTTTGTCTAGCGAATTGCATCTATTTGGTGTTGCATCGGTGGCCGGAGAGTTTGAAATGGTGGTGAAAGTTGGCCATCAGCAACATCATGTCTCTCGCAACAACCCGCAACAGTTTGAAGGTTTATCGACACAGCCCTATAACTGCTTGCAGCAGCAAGATTCGATCTTGTGTGAGTTTGAAAATAGCGACAGTGCGCTAGAGATCATCACTGCCGATGGCGACTCTCAGTCACTCATGACGTGGATTGTAGAAGGTCAGTTATGCTTTGATGTGAAAGTCTATCAAGCTGCGACCCATCCAGTGTGGCTGTCTATGGGTGAGGCGTCTACGTCAATCGATATCTCTTCACAGCTCAGTGAGCAGACTCACGATTTCCATACACTTTCATTTCGTGTGCACGATGTGATTTCAATGTCACAGAGTGAGCGCACCAGATTGTTTAAACTGCACAGTGAAGGGGCGGCTCAATTTGTGGTTGCCAACGTTCGTTTGGAGCCACTGGTAAAAGAGGAATAACGCAATGATGCTAGTAGGTCTAGATATTGGTGGGACTAAAATCGAAGCAAAAGTGCTCAGTGAGCAAGGTGAAGAACGCTTTGTGCATCGCGTGCCTACGCCAGATAATTATCCAGAGTTTTTGGATTGCGTCGAAGGCTTAGTCGCATTGGTCAAACAGGAAGTGGGTGAGTTTACCCGCATTGGCTGTGGCCTTCCTGGAGCCGTTTCGCCTGTGACTGGGTTGATGCAAAATGCCAACAGCGTGTTCCTAATTGGGCAAGATGTGATTGGTGATCTGAGTCAACGCCTTAGCATGGATGTACGCATTGCCAACGATGCAAACTGCTTCGCTTTATCGGAAGCGGTTGACGGAGCAGGCAAAGGTGGAGAGATCGTCTTTGGCGCTATTCTTGGTACTGGCTGTGGTGGTGGTGTGGTGATCAATCAGCAAGTCCTTACCGGAGCAAATGCCATCAGTGGCGAATGGGGGCACAACCCATTGCCAGGTTACGATCCGCAAGTCGATGGCGACATTGGCCCTTGTTATTGTGGTCGTCAGCGCTGCATTGAGCAATACATCTCGGGAACGGGCTTTTCCGATCAGTACAACCACAAATATGGCAAGTCACTGAAACCGAAGCAGATCATGGAGCTGGTCGCGCAAGGTGATGCTGAAGCTACAGCGGCTTATCGTCTGCTGGTGGATCAAATGGCCCGCAGTTTTGCAACGGTCACTAATATTTTGGATCCACATACCATAGTGTTCGGCGGTGGGTTGTCCAATATCGATAGCCTATACCCTGATGTATCAGAAGCGATCACTCAATACATCTTTGCAGCAGAACCCAAGGTCAACATCCGAAAAGCCAAATACGGCGACAGCAGTGGCGTGCGCGGCGCGGCGTGGTTAGCTAGATAAGCCTATACCGTGCGGGTCAAGCATCGCTTGTCCCTCACGGTAGAGGCGGTGTGACTGAGGTTCATTCCGAATAAAACTTCTGGCGGAGATATTTCGTCAGTTCACCACCGTTACGTTCACGCTTTGTGCAAACGGGACGGTGGTAGCCAGTCAACTTCTGATGAAACTATCACAAAGTAAGATCTCGTCCATTACTTCAAACTGTCCAATATAGCCTATACCGTGCGGGTCAAGCATCGATTGTCCCTCACGGTAGAGGCGGTGTGACTGAAGGTAATTCGGAATAAAACATCTGGCGGAGATATTTCGTCAATTCACCACCGTTACGTCTGCGCTTTGCGCAAACGGGACGGTGGTTGTTAGCCACTTTCCCTACGGGTCAATCAGACAGCGAGAGTCACGCTTTCCAATATGTTTTCAAGGTGTTAAATCGGCTGGTGTGTTGCAATAAGTACTAATTTGCTCCCCATGGTATCGCTTTGCCTCATCCCAAGACATTTTGTGTTCGGCACTGTAGCCATCATCTCTTGGTCCAACTTGAGCCGACAATAGAGTGGGTAAATCATCCTGCTTTGCTCGCACACTGTGCATCAAATCGATAGCGTCTAGGTTAAATGCTTTAAGCTGCTTGGGAGTAAGTCCGATTTTGGCACCTCGGTCTCTACTTGCTATCCAAGTCATGGCATCCAGAATAACCATTGCGTTATGCTGCTTGGCTAGCGCGATCAAATTGACATACATAGCTTCAATAATATCTCTTGCGTCTGCTTTCTTCAGCAATGGATAAGATGCCCCTTCCGGTAGTAACTGTTGATGCACAAAACAGAGCTCAGTATCAATACCTGTATAACAAAGGGTCATTTTGTTCGAGTTGAAGAGTAATCTGTGGCGATATAGAGCCATGAGTTGGTGTCCATAAACAGTGTGCAGCTTAAGCATAGCCTAAACATTGACGGAGACTTTGCGCTGTAATTTACACCATTGTGTAATCGATTAGGTTGGTTAAGTTGAGTAGCCTATTGTTCGGGTGCATTGGCGAAAAGGTTAAATCAGAGTTACACTTCCTCATCCATCATACAAAGGAAGGTAACACAATGATTGAACAAGGTAATACACTGCCGGAAGGAACATTAAGCCAACTTACTGCAGACGGCATGCAGCAGCACTCAACGTCGGAGCTGTTCGCCAATAAGAAAGTTGTACTGTTTGCAGTACCAGGCGCGTTTACCCCGACCTGTTCTGAAGCGCATCTTCCTGGCTTTGTGGTTTTAGCAGACCAGTTGCAAGCGAAAGGTGTAGACCTTATTGCGTGTATTTCAGTGAACGATGCTTTTGTGCTTGCTGCGTGGGGCAAATCGCAAAATGCATCTGAAATTATGATGCTAGCTGATGGCGATGCCAGCTTCACTAAGGCAATGGGGCTTGAAATGGACACGGCGGGATTTGGTGGTGTTCGTTCTCAGCGTTACGCGATGGTGATAGACAATGGTGTAGTGACCACTCTAAATGTTGAAAAACAGGGTGAATTTGAAGCCAGTACAGCCGAGGCTATCTTAGCGGTACTGTAATTGCTCTTAGTTACTCGACATTTAATGCTAAATCGGACGCCAAGGCGTCCGATTTTTTATGGAAGCGCATTATTCCAACCAAAGCAATTCACTGATCATTCTTGCTTGTTAAAATTGCTAATAGCGGCGTTAAAGATTTTGTAGGTAGAACCACTATCTACGGCAATCTTTGCCTTGCTCTTAGCGATTTTTCTGGCGCAATTTTCTGACCAGTTAATTACTTAGATTGGTATTAGCGGTTTGTATTCCCCAGCGCTTGGAAAACTCGACAAAGCAATTGAGTAAAGGGCTTTGATACTTGTTTTTGTGCAGAAGAATAGAAAATGGTCGCTGCATTGAGGTCGATAGCGAGATTTTTTGTAGATGTGGACTTAAATTGCCTTTAGTGATGACGTGATGCGACAAGCAAGACAGTCCTAGCCCTGCGGTTACGCCATTGATGATTGCCGCATTAGAATTGAACTGAAAATGCGTATCCCAAGTGGTTAACGAGGGCGCGATGTGTTGGATAAAGAAGTCTCGACTGCCAGAGCCTTCTTCTCGCAGCAGCCACTGCTGCCCTGACAACGCTTTAACATCTATTGTTTCCTCATCAAACTTAGACGCCCCTTTTGCCGCAATGATCCACATTTCGTCGTGGGTAAACGGCAAGCTGAGCAAATCTGGATGTTGCACCACACCCTCAGTAAAACCAACGTCGACTTTGTAGTCAAGAATGTTTTGGCACAGTTCAAAGTGGTTAGTGATTTGAACTTGTTTGTCGATGTAACTGGGGTCGTCGCCGCTTGAAAAATCCATCGCGCGCTCTTTTTCAAAATCGGCCAGCAAGTAGGGAAGCAGATAACTGCCTACCGTTTGACTGGCTCCTACCTTTAGCGTACCCGCGAGCGGTGCGCTCTGCGCATAAAGCAGTTCAATTTCGGCGTGCCGCTGCAGAAGTTCGTCGGCAAGAGGCAGCAACTGATAGCCCTGATGGTTGAGGTGCAGCCGCTGATTGACTCTATCGAAAACTCGGTGTCCTAAGTGCTTCTCAAGCTCGGTTAACGATAGGCTCACTGCCGCCTTAGACATAAACAGGTGTTCGGCAGCAAGGCTGAGTGAGCCGCTGCGGGCGATTTGGCAAAACACATTGAGCTGTTTGATGGAAATGTTCTTCATTGGCTGATCGCTAGTTGTTTTGTTTAATTTAACGGATGTTAATTTTATTTAAGTATTTATAAACATCGAATACAAGTATTATGGCAATGTATCAACACAAACCGACATATTTTCTCAACAAGACGCGTCATAAAAGGTCACTTTATGAATAAAAAATGGGTATTTATTGCAACTGGACTGCTCTGTTTGACCCCATGGGTCACATCGCCTATTGCGCTTATACTCGGATTTGCTCTTTCTACGTCAGGCATGGTGCCTAAAGAATTTGCCGTGGAAAAGTGGACTAAGAAATTGTTGGCGTACTCTATTGTGGGTTTAGGTTTTGGTATCCATTTACAAGAGGCTTTGCAAGTTACTGGCGATGGTCTGGGACTGATTGTAACGTCAATATTTTTTACCCTAGCCATGGGGATGTTGCTCGCCAAACTGTTTAATTTTGACAAAGAGACCAGCTATTTAGTGTCTGCGGGTACGGCGATTTGTGGTGGCAGTGCTATTGCAGCAGTTGCTCCAGCGATTCGCGCGAAAGATCAGTCTATTGGCTTGGCACTGGCCACCGTTTTTGTTCTTAACTCTATTGCCCTGTTTGTTTTTCCTGTGATTGGGCACGCGCTAAACTTGGATCAAAACACCTTTGGTATGTGGGCGGCTATCGCGATACACGATACATCATCGGTTGTTGGCGCGGCATCGGCGTATGGCGAAGAAGCGCTAAAAGTCGCCACCACGTTAAAGCTGTCTAGAGCGTTATGGATTATTCCTGTGGCGCTTATCAGTACCTTTATCTTTCGCAGTGGCTCAAGAAAAATCTCCATTCCTTACTTCATCTTTTTCTACTGTGCGGCCATATTATTTAGCGATCTGTTGCCTCAATTTGATGCTGTATATAACGTAATTTTTAGTATCGCAAAGCAACTCATGATTGTGTGCTTGTTCTTAATTGGTAGTGCCATTTCGGTTGAAAAAATTCGCACCGCAGGTGCAAAGCCTATGATTTTGGGTGTCATTCTTTGGGTGATGGTGTCAGTGGGCTCACTACTTTGGCTGCTCTACTTGTAAGTCATTGTAGGAAAAATGTATCTCTGCCTAGTAGCTAAAGCATTCTTTTCGCTACTAGGCAAATTGTTCGAGTTAGGATTTAGTGTCACTCACTTTGACCAATGACACCACTGTTTCACCCGATACAGGCGGCTTGGTGTTGATGTCATTGACCATTTGGATTCGGTTTTTGCTGTTCACTATAAACAAAGGCACGACTGCGTTAGCTTTGTTGGTGTCTGTGTAGTCTTCATATGTGTAGCTGTCGCTAATTTTGGTGTGTTTTACTTCTGCACCTTGGCTGATCAGACTGGCCAGTTTTTTGTAGCTAGTATTACCTGCAAATAACGGCGTTCCGGCGCTGCCTTCACTTAATAGGTGTTTATCAAAGTCATTATCGCTGGCGGTATCGTGGAGGCTAAAGACTTTTCTTTGACCAAATTCGGCCACATACTGCATGCTGGCTACAGCGTTAAAGTGTTTGTCGGGGGTTAGAGCAACAACATGCCCAATCCCGATAAGATCTAAGTACTCTTCTGCATGGCTTGAGGTTGGATTTCCGTAGTAGTTCTCCAAGCCAGCCATCCGCGCTGCCGAAATATAGTCCCAGTTAGAGTCGCTCATCACCACGCGGCAATCATACTTTTGAATCGCCTGTCCAAGTTTAATCGCTACATCGTTGGCGCCCACAATTAAAAATCCTCGCGGAGACGGTTCTGCTACTTGTAATGCACGTGCCATAGGGCGAGCAGTCGCGCTTTGCAGCACCACTGTACCGATAATCACCATGAAAATCAGCGGAACAAGAAGCTGAGCGCCTTCCACACCTAGGTTGGTGAGTTTAATCGCAAATAGAGAAGAGACGGACGCTGCGACAATGCCTCGTGGAGCAACCCAAGCTAGAAAGCCCTTCTCGTTGAAAGTGAGGTTGCTGCGCAGCGTAGCAACAAATATTGATAGGGGGCGAGACAATAGCTGGATCACCACAAACAGCCCAATCGCACCCATGCCCAAGGTTTCAAAATCGCTTATTTGAATTCGCGCAGCCAGCAAGATAAACAAGCCGGTTATGAATACGATGGTGAGGTTTTCTTTAAAGTGCAATATGTGGGAGATATTGACGCCTTTTGCGTTAGCAAGCCACATTCCCATTACTGTTACGGTTAGAAGCCCCGATTCATCTTCTAGTGAATTAGAGAATGCAAACACGGCCAATAGAATGGTTAATACCGCAAAGGGCTGTAGGTACTCTGGCAGCCAGCGGCGACGAATAAGCGTTGCAACAAGAACCCCCGAACCCACCCCAAGCACAAATCCAATCAACACAATGGCAGCAAAGACTTGCAAACTGTGGGTTTCGCTTTGCGATACAATAAACTCGTATACCATCACTACAAACAGCGCGCCAAGGGGATCAATTAGGATCCCTTCCCAACGCAATATGTTGGCAAGCTTGCTAGTGGGTCTTACCGTTCGCAGCAGCGGCACAATAACCGTAGGGCCAGTAACCACCGTCAAACTACCAAACAGTAGTGACAGTGACCAATCAAAGCCGATTAAATAATAACAAGCAACACTGGTCACGGCCCAAGACACCAACGCTCCAATGGTGATGATGCTCCAGACGGTGTTGCTCACCCCTTTAATCTGGTTAAAATTTAGCGTGAGGCTTCCTTCAAATAAGATCACCGCAACCGCCAAGGAAATTAACGGAAATAGCAGTGGGCCTAATAGCGCTTCGGGATCCAGCACACCAGTAATAGGCCCCGCGACAATACCAGCAATGAGCAGAAACAGTATCGCAGGCAAGCGTACTTGCCAAGCGACCCACTGACACACTAACCCAATAACCCCAACACCCGCCAAACTTAAGGCGATATGCTCACCAGCCATAGTCTTATTTCCTTGGTTTCAATCTATTGTGTATAGCAGTGTTTTTCACGCAATGAGAAAAAATGAGTAAATAAATGAACACCTTGGGTTTTGTTTCTCTTAGTTGCGACGAAAATTTAGCTATTCAAGTCGACGGCAAAACTGCTTTGGGTTATTGGAGGTACTTATCCTGATTAAGTCATTGGATAAGAATTCAATGTTAACCTCATGGGTATCGTTGGATTGATTGTATTCAACATATTCATTGATGAGTGATTCTAGTACTGGCTCATAATGTGCCACGTCTAGTGTTGTGACCGTTTGAGTGATGGCCGAATCGCTGTATGTCCATTTTCCCTCAAGCGTTATATCAATGGGTAGGGTCTGCTGATTGTTAGAGTCCAATACAATGGCATGCGAATGCACTTGTAGTGCGCCGTTAGCATGGTAAGTGATCGTATATTTGTCATAAAGGGGGGCGATGTGGTCAATGCACTGCCAGGTCGAATTGTTCAAGCGTTGTTGGTTCTCTGAGTCTGACTCGATGTACTGTTTGGCCTGCTCAACTAACACTGGGTTATTCCACTGCGGAGCGAATGCAATCTTATCGCGAATAAAATGAGCGTAATTGGCCATCTGCTGCGCATTGTTGGCATCTTCACTTCCGCACGCTTCTTTGCCGTAAAAGATATTGGGCGAAGAATACGCGGGTAACATGTCGAAAAAACCAATGTGTGAATAGACAAGTGTTCCCATACCGCCACATCGCGTGCCATGAGCGTACTTTGCACTACTTAGTAATTCGATTTGAGTCGGGCCATTGTCGTCGAAAGCGTATTTAGGCTCATGATTGGCCATGGAAAGGTGTGCCAGTTCATGTTCAAACACATACATTTCCCAGTCGGCATGAAGCACAAAGAACTGTCCGTACAAGAGTGGCGATGTATACCCCAAAACACCATGATCGGATTCGTGCAATAAAACGCCGTAATATCGGTTTGGCTCAGAGATGTATTGAAGCTGTTTGTGTAATGGAACAGCTTTAAATAGTTGATCGTGAAGAATGACTTCGTCACTAAGCGGTTCATAGTCGGGAATGTCGACAACCATGACGTCGCCTAAGGCACGTTTTACTGGCACACACGAATTTTTGAGAGTGACATTTCCCATTCTAATGTCGCGCTCAAATTTTTCGGTCAATACCTCCAATCCCGTGTTCTTTGCAGCTGCTTGCTCAACGTACAAATCAATTGTGGTGGTCACAATAGGCGATACGTCGCACATAGGCAGCTCAAGCTTTTTTGGCTCAGGTGTGTTTAACACAGGAATCGCTGCAAGGCCAAGGCAGACAACGACAAGAATGAATGTCGGGGTTATTTTCAACATTATCAATAAGATACAGCAGTTAAAAGTGTGGCTAGTGTAACCAAGTTTTGCAGCGCGTTATGTGTCACAACTAGGAAAATTTCCACAAAATCTCAGGTGGTTTTCGCCGCTTTTGTGACCAGCTTGGAGAAACTCGGCAAAAGATTCGGGATATTCAGCAATCGATTAGATTTGTAATACAAGATGATGTAATAATTTGTAAGCACAAGGAAGTAGACTAAGGTTTTGGCGATTAACACCGTTAATTGCTCTGTTTTGGTCACTATTAGCGTCTATTTCTTAACTTGCATACTATTAAAATAATACAAGTGGATACCTACGATGAAACAAAATTGGATAAAACATGTACTGAGTGCATCGGTTATTGCGGCATTGAGCAGCGGTGTTGCGCTGGCTCAAGTGGTTACGCCCGCACCCGCCTCTGTGACCAGTAGCGAACACGATGGTAATGGTCCTGAGCGTGCATTGGATGGTGATTTTAAAACTCGCTGGTCTGCAAATGGGGAAGGCTCTTGGATGGTGTTTGACTACACCAAACCCACCACCTTTAGCGCGGTAAAAGTGGCGCTGCACAAAGGTGACGAGCGTACGACCTCTTTTGGCATCGCAGTAAGTGACGATGGCGAAAACTGGACCACAGTGATTGAAAAAGTAACCAGTTCTGGCACGACTCTAGGACTCGAACGTTTTGATTTTGAGCCTGTTACAGCGAAGTACATTAAATTTACCGGTTTTGGCAACTCATCTAGCGCTTGGAACAGCGTGACAGAATTTATTGGAGTGAACTGCGCTATTGATAGCTGCGATCCATCAGAAATCCCTCCTCAGCCCATTCTTGTCCCAGTGGCAGTGGAGTCCAGCGAACATGATGGCAATGGTCCTGATCGTTTAATAGATAACGATGTGAAAACTCGATGGTCTGCTAATGGCGATGGCTCTTGGGCCATTTTAGATTATGGTGATGTATATCCGTTTGATGCCGTACGCGCAGCATTTCATAAAGGGGATGAGCGTGCGACGTCTTTTGATATTGAAGTCAGTGTTGATGGCAATACTTGGACACCGGTACTCACAGGTGCGAAAAGCTCTGGTGGCGTCACCAGTTTCGAGCGCTTTGAGTTTGATACGGTTGACGCTCGCTACATCAAATACATCGGACATGGAAACAGCTCAAACACTTGGAATAGTGTGACCGAATTGGCTGCGCTCAACTGCGAAATCAATCAGTGTCCGGTCGAGCACATCATCACCGAAGAAGTATTAGCGGCTGCCAAACTTGCCGCGGATAAGAAAAAGTACCAGATAAAACATCTTGGAAAAGCGACCACACTGGATGATTGGAAGATCACTTTACCAATCACCTACAAAGCACATTTTGGTGACAACGTCGAAAAAGATGGCGCAGCAGAAATCTTGCCATCTGAATGCAGCTTAGATGGCAGCTCATTTAATGCAGATGTGAAGAACCCGTATTTTTGGGTAGACAACAAAGGCTGGCACTTCAAAACGCCTCTAGAAGGTGGAGCAACTACGCCAAACGCAACCTATATTCGAACAGAGTTACGTGAGCTTGGTAATGGCTGGAAACCGTGTGACTCCATGAGCGGTGCAAACTGGGCACATGGTGGCACCCATACCCTAACCGCGACGCTAACGCTCGATCAAATCCCTGAAACGCCGCTTAAAAAAGACGGTAAGTCTAAGTCTGATCCAAAGGTTGTCCTTGGCCAAATTCACGCTAAAGACATCAGTGCCGCAACGGTTAAGTTACTATGGGAGGGTAAAGAAAAACCTGTTCGAGTGATTCTGAATAAGAATACAGAGAAAAGCGCGTTTTCGGTGAAACTGGGCAAAATCGACGATCCAAGTAAGCCTTGGAGCTACATGATCAGAATGACGGACGATGGCATCGTTCTTAAAGCTGGTGGTGTTGAGAAGTCTCTGAAATTTGGTGAAGAGCTAGATAACGTGTGGAAAGACGAAACGTTCTACTTTAAAGCTGGATTGTACCCACAAATATACAAAAACTCTGGCGGTGCGTTTGAAGCAACGTTCTCTAAGCTGAGTATCGAACATACTAAACGCGATGGTGACTTTGGTGTGCATGTACCGCTAATCTGTAACCCTGAGGTATCAGACTGTAGCTGTGTTGAGCAGGATCCTAATTGCCAATGGTGGGAAGTGCCACTTCCAAGCCCAACAATTCCTGCAAAACCTGTTGCCGGTAATACTCCTGGAGAGAACTTTGACCTGACAGGTTGGTACGTCTCTTTACCATTTGATCATGACAAGAATGGCAAACCAGACGATGTTTTTGAATGGCACTTAGCCCAAGGTTATGAGCATCCAGAGCTGTTCTACACCGGTGAAGATGGTGGTTTGGTGATGAAGTCTTACATCAAGGGTGTAAGAACTTCTCAGAATACCAAGTATGTTCGTACTGAACTGCGTGAAATGAACCGCCGAGGTGACCGCTCTGTTGAGCTTAAAGGTGTAAACAAAAACAACTGGGTATTTAGTTCAGCACCTATTGAAGACCAAAAAGCAGCGGCGGGTGTTGATGGTGTATTAGAAGCGACTCTAAAGATCGACCACACAACGACGACAGGTGAGCCAAACCAAGTAGGACGCTTTATCATTGGTCAAATCCACGACCAAGATGATGAGCCCGTACGTCTTTACTACCGTAAGTTACCGGATCGCGATACTGGAACCGTTTACTTTGCTCATGAAAACACGCGTGAAGGCTCTGATACATTCTACGAGTTGGTGGGTAGCATGAACGGTATCACCGACGATGGAATCGCATTGGGTGAAGTATTTAGTTATCGCATCGAAGTGGTTGGCAATACGTTAACTGTGACGGTGATGCGCGATGGCAAGCCAGATGCGGTGCAAGTGGTGGACATGAGTGAGAGTGGCTATGACGTTGGTGGTAAGTACATGTACTTCAAAGCCGGTGTATACAACCAAAACAACTCAGGTGATCCAGATGACTATGCTCAGGTGACTTTCTATAAACTTGAGAAGTCGCATGGGAGTTACCAAGAGTAATCTCAATCGGTAAGCTGCAAAGTTTGCAATGACTTTGCTATCCACTAATGCAAAACGCACTCTTTTTAAGGGTGCGTTTTTGTCTTTCTAAGACGTACAGGATGGTCGTTAATCGAATAGGTTGTTAGTCATTTCGACGCACAAAACCTATTTCATTGCCATGCGATGTGCGATGCGATGAGTGTTGTGGACTTTTTATGGAGTAAATAACCTAAAATTCTGTCTACAGCTTCAATATTCTATCTTTTTTGATAAATATTTAGCTGGTTTTTTAGGCAGAAGCCGCATGAAACCGAGACAATGGCGAGGCAATAAAAAATCACTATTGTCTTTACCCGCAGGGTATGGGAGCTGTTATGAAATATAACAAACTTGGTCACGTCATGTCGTTCAGTCGATTATTCTCATTTGTCGCGTTTTTGACGGCAACATTTGCATGGATATTAAGCATGAATGGGCTATTCGCCGTAGCGGCTGTGGCGCTTGTTGTGAGCGCAACGCTTTACATCAAAAACAGATTTGCACAATCACGCACCACTTAATCTAGACATACGCCAGTAAAAGAGTGCTTCGGTGCTCTTTAAGCATAGTGGGTGAGTAAGATATCGACGACTTTCTGAGTTGGAATGCGCGTTGCGCGTATTTGCGACTCAATTGATCTCGACGCTTTCAAAATGCGGATTTTCAACGCAGATCTTAAGCAGAAATATATCCTCCAACACGATCAGCGATTCTAGATTGTTTGTGCGGATCTATATGCACTCTTGCCTTGCATCATTTCTGGCTTTTTGTACAGCGCGCTGTTTACGTAGTTACCTTGGTATTGATTGGCGCCGCGGGTTGCAGCGCTGATCTTTTACTATTTAACCCCGGTCAAATACGCTAACATGCGCACCAATAATTGAGTCTGAGCATGTTATCACTATGACTACCCCAAATGTACCGCTGCACTTTTCTGAGTTAGCCCTTGATCCCGAGCTTTTGGCTCGTTTAACAGAGTTGGGTTACGACACGCCCACGCCAATTCAATCACAGGTTATTCCAAGTGTACTTGAAGGGCGAGATCTGATTGCAGGGGCAAATACGGGTTCGGGAAAAACCGCCGCATTTGCGCTACCTTTGCTGCAATCACTGTCTGATAATCGTGGCCAACTGGTCAAAAATGCTAACAAAGGCAACGAGGTGTCGGCGCTGATTTTGGTACCCACTCGTGAATTGGCGAAGCAGGTAGCGGACAGCATTAAATCGTATGCGGCGCACTACAATGGCGCAATTAAAACAGTGTGTGTGTTCGGTGGTGTATCGGTTAATACCCAGATGATGGCGCTACGCGGTGGTACAGACATTTTGGTGGCAACACCAGGACGACTGCTTGATTTAATGTCGAGCAATGCCGTCAAACTCAACAAGGTTAAAACCTTGGTTCTGGACGAAGCTGACCGCATGTTGAGCCTTGGTTTTACCGACGAACTGACCCAGCTGTTGGATAGCCTTCCAAAACAAAAGCAAACGCTGCTGTTCTCTGCAACATTTCCTGAGCAGGTACAATCGCTAACGCAGCACCTATTGACCGATCCTGTCGAAGTACAGCTGCAAAGTGACGATGAAAGCACCGTTGTTCAACGTGTATTTAATGTCAATAAAGGCGAGAAGACAGCCGTGCTTGCCCACCTAATTAAGCAGCACAAATGGCGACAAGCGCTGGTTTTTGTCAACGCCAAAAATCATTGTGAACATCTAGCCGACAAACTCTATAAGCGTGGAATTGAAGCTGACGTGTTCCATGGGGACAAAGGGCAAAACTACCGTAGTCGCATTATGGATGAGTTTAAGTCAGGTGACATCGAAGTGTTGATCGCTACAGACATCGCCGCGCGAGGAATCGACATCGAGAAACTTCCGGTTGTGATCAACTTTGATTTACCTCGTAGCCCCTCCGATTATATGCACCGTATAGGTCGAAGCGGCCGAGCGGGTGAAGTGGGACTGGCGATCAGCTTGATTGACTACGAAGACTTTCACCACTTTAAAGTGATTGAGAAGAAAAATAAGATCCGTCTAGATCGTGAACAAGTAAAGGGATTTGAGGTGGATGAGTCTATTACTCAAAAGATGATTGACGCCAACAAGCCAACAGCCAAACCTGCGGGTACGGGCAAGAAAAAACGTAAGAAACAGCAGCAAGCTGATAGCGATGTGTGGCTAAAAAAATAACGTCATTATCTCGAGGTGCAAAGACTCATTTGTACCTCGACGTGACTACGATAGAGTTTGGAGACGATCATGAGTGGAACACGCAGAGCGGATATACACCGCGGTTTAGAAGTAAACATTGTGCTAAAGAAAGATCAACGTAGTGGCGCACTGACGCAAGGTATCGTGAAAGATATTCTAACCAACTCGCCAAACCATCCTCACGGTATCAAGGTGAGGCTGGAAAGCGGCGATGTTGGCCGAGTGAAAGAGATCCTATAGCGGGGTCAGAGTCGATTTACTCTGACCCCATTGATTTGACGCTGGCTGAGCCGGAAGTTTTGATGCTGAGCATGGTTGAGCCTTGGTAGGTTATGCTCCCACTGCCACTAATGGCTCCGTCTAGCTTTTCTACTTGGCCCAGCTTTACGGTGCCAGAGCCTGAGATCGACACCTTAGCGTGTTTCACGTTTAGGTTGGAAAGATCTAAGTTGCCACTTCCAGAAATATCTATATCTAGTGTCTCAACGCTTCCTGTTGCTTTAAAGCCACCCGAGCCGCTTACACTTACTTCAAACGTGTCACCTTCAATTGACTCGAGTTCTATAGACCCCGATCCTGATATGCTCGATGCTAGATCGCCAGTCACTTTTCCATTTATCGCAACTCGACTTGATCCGCTAATGTTGAGGTCGTTAAGCTCTTGCAGCCCCAGTTCAAGCTTTACCTTATCCGTACCGGAAATCGAGCGTTCACTTTTGATGGTTAGACGGTCCATGCTGACGGACGTGGTTATGTAGGGTTGAATGTTGGCATCAGTGGTAATTGCTATAGATTCCGCTTCTCCAACATTGATCGTGGCTGAATAATGTCCTCTTAAGCTCACTTCACTGAATGACTGGCTCTCAATGGCTTGTGTAACAATATCGCCATTTCCGCGAACGCCAGCTGTACTGCACCCTTGAATTGCGAGCATCAGTGCTAAAACGCCAGTAATTTTGATCCACGTATTCATTAACGTTCTCTCTCAAATAGAAGTTTTTGTCATTAACCCAGTCAGCCAATACAGACGCCTAGTTAAGGGGACAATGACTCATAGTTCATTGTATTAAAGACGGTTTTATTGTCACTGTCCAACGGCGGTGTAAAAAGGTGTGGATGTGCAAACACGGTGTGAGCAGCAGATATACGGGGGGAAGGGCGATGTAAGGCACAATAAAGATCTTCTCAAGTCCAGAGTTGGCCTTAAGAGTGCGCAGAGAGCTTGCGTCGGAGCTTAGCAATGGATCGTAAGCTAATTATTCATGCTCATGGCTAAAAAATGGGTGCTCCGTTGGCTCATCTTTACCTTGCAGGTGCATCTGCTCGTCGCGTCGTTGTTTGTCGTGCATGGCGTCGATCAATTGTTTGTCTAGTCGAGCAAAATAGAGATCTTCTTCAGCTTTCCCGTGTAATCGGAGTTTCTCGGTGAAGTCCATGGTAGTCACCTCGCTGTGTTTGACTACTCCTTTGAGTATAGCTGTCATCGCGGGTTAAATTGTGAACTACTTCTAAATGGACAGTAAAAGTGACCTACAGCAATCATCTCAGTTCCGCAATTACCTCCTTTGACACTGCAGATACACCTACGATGGTCTAAAGTATTGAATTAGCAACGACTTAGGTATTGATTAACATACCTAAGTCGTTGTGCATTAGTTGTTGTATTTGTTGCGAGAATTGGATTCTGTGAAAGGGTGTTTAAGTATGGAAAACAGACGTTTTGAAGACATGGAGTTGAGTCCACTAGGATTAGGCTGCTGGGCCATTGGTGGCCCTTTTTGGGAAGGTGACAAACCACTTGGCTGGGGAGAGGTGAACGACAAAGAGTCAATTTCAGCTATCCATGCGGGGCTAGATGCAGGGATAAACCTGATTGATACGGCCAATATTTACGGTGCGGGGCACAGTGAGTATGTGGTGGGTAAAGCCATTAAACACCGCCGAGACAAAGTCATTATTTCGAGCAAATTTGGGTTTGATGCCGATGAGCAAACCAAACAAATGAAAGGTGTGTTTACACAGCCTCATGAGATTGAAGCCATGTGTGAAAACAGTCTACGCCGTTTAGGGACTGACTATCTCGACATCTATTTTTTACATTTGAATGATCATCCCATTGACGAGGTCGAACACATTCAAGCGACATTAGAAAACTTAGTCACTGCAGGAAAAATCCGTCGTTATGGGTGGAGTACCGATTTTGCCGATCGTGCTCAGCATTTTGCGCAGCAAGATAACTGCTCAGCAATTCAGTTTGAGCTTAATGTACTTAGTGACAACTCAGAGTTAGTGGCAGTATGTGAGCGCAACAATGTGGCAGGCTTTAATCGTGGTCCATTAGCCATGGGACTGCTTGGTGGTAAATACGATAACGGCGCGACATTAAGCGAATCGGACGTACGTAAAATATCACCCGATTGGATGAAGTATTTTCATGATGGTGTTCCATCGCCTGAATTGCTCAAAAAGCTTGGTTTGATTCGTGAAATACTCACCTCAAATGGTCGAACAGTGTCGCAAGGTGCGTTGGCGTGGTTATGGGCGAGAAGCCCAAATAATGTGCCTATTCCAGGCTTTAGGACGGTTGAACAATCGCTATCCAATGCCAAAGCAATGGAGTTTGGTCCGCTAACCGCTAATCAAATGGAAGAGATCGCTAGTTTATTTAAATAGGCTACTAAAAATTTGGGGGTCAGAGTCAATCGACTCTGACCCCAGCAGTTGGCTGGCGATACTGGTGATAAACGGGTGACAGGAATCGAGGCTCAATGTCGAGCCAGTTTGGGCGTTTTGTGTGAGCCAAAATATCGTATTGAGTTCTTTATGGTGTGTTGGGTAGTATGGTAAAGAGGCAAGATACATGGCGTCTAGATTGACATGCCATGTGTGGTCCTTAGGCGCTATAAGTAGGTAAGCCGCGCGCATAATTTTTTTGCACATTGATATAACCTGTTGAGAGTCTGCCGTTTGACTGAGAAACGATTGATAGGTGTCACTTAGATCTTTATTAAGGCCTACGGCGATGTCAAAACTTGGCTTGTGCCGGGCAAACTCTTTGGAAAGGTCGTGTCCCCAAAGACAGCAACAACAATGTTTGAGCCAAAATTGCCAGCGATACAACTCTGATTGTTTTACTATTTGAGAATGTTCACCGGGGTCGAAATCCAGCTTTGTGATAACGCTATGCTTAGCAGAAATAAATGTAGAAAGGTGATCGAGAGCCAGAACATCTTTTTCTGACACTTGCGATGTAAACACTACACTAATATCTAAATCCGAACGGTAGGGAGTAGCATCGCCGCGCCCGATACTGCCGTATAAATAAATGCTATGTAGTCGCTCTCCAAAAGACGCAATCAGCGAAGAGATTGTATGATTAACCACGGAATTAAACTCGGGTTGTATTTTGCTCACTGAGTAGGGATTGATAATGTAGCCTTGCTTATCAAGTCCATTGCAATTTTGTATTGGATTATCCATCTTAATATTCGGCTTTCCCTAGGAAGAGAATGTCATTTTACTCTGACCCCAACTTGGCTTGGTGCTAGTAAAAAGCGTCGGCATTCATTGGAATGAATCGATGCGTTCTACTCTATTTCAAAGTGCGGCTGAAGTGAATGGGTAATTATTGCACGTAAATTGTGGTATTTCTTTGCGAATCTGACTGCGAAGGAGTACTATCAGCGCGATCTATAAGGAGTACACTATGAGTTCTACCACCCTAAACACATTTGCAAATAAAGTCGTAAAATCCGGTCAACTGTTTCTTCTTAGTGCCGACGACGAATACTTGGTCGTAGACTCTGTTGAGTATGCCGAAACCGACGTAATGCCAATCTTCTCAAGTAAAGAAGCTGCAACAGCGCTGTGCAGCGACGACTGGGCAGAGTACCAAGTGGCTCAAATCGCCGTTGAAGACTTTTTTGAACAGTGGCTACCAGAACTAGACAAAGACGGCATCATGCTGGGAATTGATCTAGATATTGAGCTGCAAGGTGAAGAAGTTGAAGCCTTTACCTTTGGTAAAGCGCTGGCAGATCACGAAATTTAATCTGCAGTAACATAGAGTTTTCTAAAGGCACTCAACGAATCGTTGAGTGCCTTTTTTGTTTTGGACGGTTTGCAATGATTATGCACTTGCGAGTGATGATTCTACTGCAGGTTGGTTCGCGGGGGGCAATTTAGGCTTACTGACTTCATCCACCAAATACAGTAGGGACTGATAGTTGATACCGCTATGGTGGGAGAGTCCAATTTCACAACTGCGGCTGTTACTAAACCCGCGCTCACAGGACGATGGGACTTGCTCTTTTAAAGGGGCAAGTGCATTTTGATTGAGCTCGGGTGTTGAAAAACCTTTGTCACCTGCCCAACCGCAACACTCAATGTGTTCTGGAATGATCACATTGTTTGAGCAGCGATTCGCTAAAGTTAACATTGAAGAAGATAAACCCATTCGTTTGGTGCTGCAGGTGATATGCAGCATAACCGGTTCGTCGGTAGCAGAGATGTCTAAATGCTCGACCAAGTGCGCTTCTACAAATTGCATTGGTTCAAAAATGGTCAGCGGCTTAGTGCAGTTTTCTAGCATGCGTTTTACACAAGGGCTTGTATCCATCACGACAGGGTATTTGCCTTGCTGGCTGGCCTCCCACAATGCGTGCTCCAGTTGAGCCGACTTTTGATTGGCGATGCTTGGCATACCCTTACTCTCGTAGGGCATTCCACAGCACTGCCCGTTCAGATTCGAGGGTGTGATAACGGTATAGTCAGCTTTCTCGAGTAGGCTTAACATGACTTGGGGCAAAGAGCGTTGGTCTGACGCACCGTGAGATTGCCCCATGGTTCGGCTGGCGCAAGAAGGGAGATAAACCACTTTATTCGGCGCATCCATTGGTGGATTTGGCAGGGTAAAATGGTTGGCGGTGGGCATCTCTTTTATCCATTTAGGGGTACGATTTTTAGAGACTTTCCGTAATCCGTTGACGGCTTTATCCATCGCCTTGTCTCCAATTAAACGAGCAGAAATGCCATTAATGGCGAGCGCTGATTTGACGATTTTTGTGGTAGCGGAAAAATGATTGGCGCTCCATTTAGCAATGGGCGTGAACTTTTCATATTTGGCCTGACGAAGCTGTTTCACGAGGTCCCCAGTGTTGATCCCCACGGGACAGCGGTCGGCGCATAATCCAGTGGCTGCACAGGTATCAACACCTTGGTATTCGAATGTATTTTCTAACTCGTCGCTCACTTCGTTATTGGCGTGGCGGCGTTGGATCTCGCGATACATCACAATACGTTGCCGAGGGGTCAATGTAAGGCCTTTAGAGGGACATACAGCTTCACAAAATCCACATTCTATGCACTTATCGACAATAGGATCTGCTTTTGGTAGCGGCTTTAAATGTTCTAAGTGAGCGTTGTCATTATCGTTTAGGATCACGCCGGGGTTAAGGAGTTTTTCAGGATCGAGGATATGCTTGATTTGCTGCATCAATTGGTAGCCTTCTGCACCCCACTCAAGTTCGACAAAGGGCGCCATGTTTCGGCCGGTGCCATGTTCTGCCTTAAGTGAGCCTCCAAACTCTTGCCCAACCAATACCGCCACTTTTTGCATAAAGTCACCATAGCGGGCAACTTCACTTGGGTCATCGAACCCTTGGGTAAACACGAAATGGAGGTTTCCTTCCAACGCGTGGCCAAATATGATCGCTTCGTTGTAGTGGTAGTCATTAAACAGTGTTTGCAAACAGCGTACACCTTCAGCCAGTCTTTCAACAGGAAAGGCAACATCCTCGATAATAACCGTTGTGCCGACTTCGCGTACTGCACCTACCGCAGGGAACATGCCTTTACGCATACCCCATAATTGACTGACTTGCTGTTCATTTTGAGTGAAGTCGATTTGATTAACGATTATACCTTGGTCGATATGGTCGTAAACTTGAAAAATCAGTGTTTCAAGCTCTTGCTGATCACTGGCGTGCAGCTCTACAAGCAGCGCGCAATGTTCAACTGTTAGGTCGCTGAGCAAACTTGGCATGTTGGGCTTGTCTGCGACAGAACTTAACGCACGGCCATCCATCAACTCTACAGCCGCCACATTGAGGTTGGCAAGCGAAGAGACAGCATGACATGCGCTTTCAATATCGGGCATGACGATGAGTGAGCTGGCCTTTACCGGATGATCTTCCACCGTGTTATAGGTAATGTCGGCAATAAAGCCGAGCGTGCCTTCTGAGCCCACCATCAAGTGGGTCAATATGTCGATGGGGTCGGTGTAATCGACCAGTGCGTTTAGCGCATAACCGGTGGTATTTTTTAATCGATACTTGTGCACGATATGAGAAGTGAGCGATTGGTTATTAGCCACCTCTATTTGCAGCTGTTGTAGCGCTTCTAAAAGATCAAAGTGAGAATGTCTAAATCGCTCGACGCTGTCTGGATCACTGGTATCTAGGACTGTACCGTCAAAGAGTACTATGGTCATTGCGTCGACAGTGTTATAGGTATTATGAGCGGTACCGCAACACATGCCGCTGGCGTTATTCGCGGCGATGCCGCCAATTTTGCAGCTGTTGATTGAAGCAGGATCAGGGCCAATCTTTCGACCAAGCGGTGCAAGGTAGCGGTTGGCATCAGCGCCTATAACCCCGGGTTGAAGACGTATTTTTTGGCCTTGTTCGACTATCTCGTGGCTTCTCCAGTCGTCACTTAAGGTAATCAAAACGGAATCAGAAATGGCTTGTCCCGATAGACTGGTCCCTGCTGCTCTAAAGGTATAGGGGATTTTCAATTTTCGACAAAGCTGCATGGTAAAGACCACCTCATCGAGATTGCATAGTTTAACAATCAGCTTTGGAACCATCCGATAAAAACTGGCGTCGGTACCATGTGCGAAGCAGAGGTCTGGGTCGGTAATGATTCTGCTAGAGTCAACACGTGAACTTAGTAACTCAATTAATCGTTGATGGGGCATTGGCGACATAGCAAAACACTCGGCTTGTTAACATTTTGTTATATTACCTCTTTTCATTTTGTTAATTAATGGAAATAATGAAAATTATTATTTCCAAAAGTGTATGAATAATGAAAGCCGATGACCTAGTGCTATTTTGTGATGTGGTGGAATTGGGCTCGTTCAGTAGAGCCGCAGAGGTACACAACTTAACCAACTCTGTTGTCAGCAAACGGATTGGCAAGCTTGAACAAACATTGGGTGTGCAGCTTTTGTATCGCAGTACACGTAAATTGCGCATGAGTGAAGCAGGGCAAAAACTGTTGGAACACGCGCAAAGGGTGAAACAAGCGACCAGTGGCGCTGAAGAAGCGGTGAGAGATCTAGGACAAGCGGTGACAGGGCAAGTCAAAATGTCGGTGCCAACGATCTCTGGAGAACTGGTATTGGCAGAGGCTGTTGCGGATTTTTGTCGCCAGCACCCAGGGCTGCACATTGATATGTCACTAGAAAATCGATTTGTGGATCTGTTTGATGAAGGTATGGATCTGGTCATCCGTACTGGCTACTTAGAAGATTCGTCTATGATCGCACGGCACTTAATTGATGCACAATGGATTGTGTGTGCATCGCCGCAATATTTGTCATCAAAGAGTCGCCCGCGAACCCCTCATCAGCTCGCAGAGCACAACTGTTTACTCTATACCTATCAAGCAACGGGTTCCAATGAGTGGGCGTTTAAGGACAACGATGCACCCTATACGGTGGTGGTGAATGGACACTTTTCTACTAATAACGCCGGAGTGCTTAAAAGGGCCGCCATAGCGGGTCATGGCATTGTCTATATTCCCCGCTGCTTAGTGTATAACGAGCTTCAAGGTGGTGAGTTAGTGGACATATTTCCCACTGAAGTGGCGAAAAAACTGGGAATTTACGCGGTCTATCCCTATACAAAACAATCACTTAAAAAAATCACTTTGTTGATAGAGCATATACGGTTAGCCTATCAGAAAATTGCGCATACATTTTAAGGACAAAAATGATGTCAAAGCTATGGATAGCGGTCGCCGCAGTTACTGCGTTGACAGGACATGCCTACGCGGGAAACTTGGTAAAAGTGAACTATCAACCTGCAACTACTCCCCATGAACTCCGAGTTAAAAATCTTATCGAGCAAAGTGGTGTAACCACGGAGTTTGAACAAATTGTCGACTCGTATTTTCCGTTAGATAAGCAGTTGCGCCTGATATACGGCGGTATTGAGGGGCCATTGTATGATCCTCAGCTGCACGCCATGTACGTTCCTTACACCTTTGTGGGAGAAGCGTTAAAATATTTTTCACAACACAGAGCCCCAGAACTTGCAGAAATAGGCGCGATAGACACGCTAATGCACACGTTGCTGCATGAAGCAGGACATGCTTTGGTGTTTGATAACCGAATACCGGTTTTGGGTAAGGAAGAAGATGCAGTAGACAATCTGGCTACGTTGCTAATGATCAAATATGTTGATGAAGGGGCTAAAGCAGCCATTAACGCGGCCACAATGTTTGATTATGAATCTCAGGATGGAAATGCGTTCTACGAGTACAGTGAGTATATCGACGAGCATAGCTTTGAATTGCAGCGTTACTTCTCAACCTTGTGTCTAGTATATGGAAGTAATCCACAATTGTTTGACGAATTGCTTGATGAAATAGAGCAGGACAGTTTGCAAGAAAAACAACAAACGTGCGTCGCAACCTATCACGACATTGATGATAATTGGCACTACTATTTAATCGATTAAAAAATGGCTACCAAAGGGTAGCCATTTTATTAGAAGCAATCTGTATATTGCGCTAGCGTTTAAGCTTTTACAGGTTTTGGATCTTCAACTGAATCGTCAACCGCTTTCACTAGTAACAGGCCTACGCCCATAACTATCGCGCCACAGAATACGAAGATCATGCGACCCCAAAGTGGGTTAGGAAGTAAGAACATAGCCATGATACCAACACCCGCAACAGCAATCAGTGAACCAAGCATGCGACGTTGTTTGTTGTCTAGCTTCTTCTGTTCAGCAGACTCAGAAACAAGTGGTGTTGCAAGGTTGTCGAAGAACTTGTCTACGTTCTGTTGACGCTCGTCTGATAGCGGCTTGTAGAACATTGTAGACGCCAGGAAGAAACCACCAGTAAACGCGATGTGGCTGATTAGGCCGATAGCAACTTTAAGATCTGACCACTCACGTGCAGTTAGCTCGTTAAGGCCAAATGCCGCTTGAACCATTTCTGGATTGATAACCACACCTACAATGTAAGATACGAATGCACCTACAAGTAGCGTACCCCAACCAGCCCAGTCTGGAGTCTTCTTGATGAAGAAGCCAAGGAATGCCGGAATGGTCATTGGGAAGCCAATCAATGCACCAACGTTCATCATCGCATCAAATAGACTTAGACCTTTTAGTGAGTTGATGAAGAGTGCGATTAGGATGATAGCAATACCAAACGCCGTTGAAGTGATTTTAGATACGGTTACAAGCTCACGTTCAGTCGCGTTTGGACGAAGGATCGGCTCGTAGAAGTTCTTAACAAAGATGCCTGAGTTACGGTTTAAGCCTGAGTCCATAGAAGACATGGTCGCGGCAAACATTGCTGCGATAAGTAGACCAACCATACCTGCTGGCATGAATTCTTGTACGAAGTATAGGTACGCAAAGTCAGCCGCTTTTTTACCTGCTTCTGGGTACGCTAGCGCTAGGTCAACACCTTGACCAGCAATGAACCATGAAGGCATGAACCAGAAGATTGGACCCATAGTCATTAGTACACAAGCAAGAAGTGCTGCTTTTTTAGCGTTGTTTGAGTCTTTCGCCGCAAGGTAGCGGTAAGAGTTAAGCATGTTGTTGGTGATAGAGAATTGCTTAATGAAGATAAAGAATGCCCAGATACCAAAGATGCTTAGGTAGTTAAGGTTGTTGCCTGAAACGAAGTTTGCACCTTCGTCGACAGGGAAGTTCGCAACGATTTCACCAACGCCACCACCTTGTACGATAGCAACAACAGCACAGGTTACTGTTACCGCCATGATGATAACCATCTGCATGAAGTCAGAAGCGATAACCGCCCAGGAACCGCCCGTTACAGACATTAGCAATACAACTAGGCCCGTTACGATAATTGTAGTGTTCATGTCGAAGCCAAAGATGCCTGAAGCAATGATTGCCAGACCGTTTAGCCAGATACCTGCAGAAATTACGCTGTTTGGCATGCTCGCCCATGTAAAGACCTGTTCGTTTTTATTACCAAAACGCATGCGAATCGCTTCAATAACCGTAACAACACGAAGTTGACGGAATTTTGGAGCGAAGTAAAGGTAGTTCATCAAGTAGCCGAATGCGTTCGCTACGAAAATGACCGCTACTGCGAAGCCATCGGTATACGCTTTACCTGCAGCGCCTGTAAAGGTCCATGCGCTAAATTGAGTCATAAATGCAGTTGCACCTACCATCCACCAAAGCATGCTACCGCCGCCTCGGAAGTAATCACTGGTAGTGCTAGTAAATGTTCTAAACATCCATCCTATTGCAATTAAGAATAGGAAATAGATGCCAACAATAACTGTATTGAGTTCCATCTTTATACCTTAAAATTTATGTGTTCAAAATTAACGTCGCTATCATAACCATCCATGTTTCAATTTGTACTACAATAACTCAAAAGCGTGACATATGTTTCAATATGTAAGATTTATTAATAATACAAGTGATCGTGATCGATTTTTGACACGCAAATTATGGGCTTAAAGGTAAGGCTAGTGTTAACGGGCTCTGTCAGGAGCGTTGTTCTAATGATGTAACGAGGATTGGTTTTTTATCGTTAAAGAATATAACGATACCTGAACAATTAACTAAACCATTAATACTACAAATAAAAAGACGCCCACATGGCCTGTAATCATGTGGGCGTAATCGGCGTAGGGACCGAGCGGAGCACAACTGCTCCAGTTTCTTCCGTTATTGTATTGGGGGGAAGTCTGTGATCACCGCGAAAAGTCGCCGTGACGTTAAATTTTTTATTGCATACCTATTTATAAAGCGACGATATGAACAACTATCGAAACAAATAACAATCCTATACACGCTGCAATGACCAACTGAACCGCAACGACCAGTGATGAAACGACCACCGACTTAAACATGTTCGATATAGCTGTTTTCATCTTCTATGTATTGTACCTATCTATAAGTGACGATGCGTTAATCTATTAGTGCTTCACTCCTCAAGCGCCAGCTAAGTATATTGTATTACAAATAAAAGTGAAACCCTTGTGAGTGGATTTATTAACCAGATCACAAAATATTTTTGCAGGCAATTGAATTAAACCATCGGGACTTAGGTTAAGTTATTGAAATTTAGTCGTTTTATATTATGGCGAGACAAGTTAAATAATCAGCTTTGGATTAGATGAACGCAAGAACATTGATGGAAAAGCTGTCACCACTGACTAAGATTCCGCTTTTTTGTATGACTTTACCAGGTTGAAAGTGGGCGCTACTAAAAGAAGAGCAAATGACATTTTCTAACATAGATACGCAAATGCGAATCATTTCGGTAAGATTGATACAAGATGGTGTATTTGCTATTTGACTAGCCAGAAATTGAGGGCTTTTTATTGGTTTGTATGACTAATAATGTGAATTCTGTTTGCGTTACCTCACAAATTCGGAAGCGAACACCGTAGTGGTACAAATGTGCTGTGTTGCTAGAAATTTCTTTTTTTATAGTCAGTTAAGGGGTTTTTGAGCTCGAATTTAGGTGTTTTTAGCTTTTGACAAAAATTTACAGTGACCATAATCACGGAACTTTTTCGACCCAACTTGTACCATTCTCCCATCCAATAAATAATACATTAACACAATTATGGGTTTGTATATGAACAAGTTCTCAACAGTGTCAATTGCAGTTGCTACTATGATTGCAGCGACAGCAGTATCAGCAACCAGCATTAACCTTCGTCACGAGTACAACACGACAAGTGGTGATTACAAAAACCGCGACCGTATTAGTGTTGCGCACCGTTTTGATAATGGTATTGGTTTTGCAGTAGAAGCAAAATGGAAGCACAAAAATGGTGGCTTCCTTACTGATATGGTGAGCAATGGCCACGAAGTAGGCATGAGCTACAACTACAAAATTGGTGAGTCTTTCACGTTTCAACCTGCATACGCGGCCGATTCTTCAGCTGATGGCACTGCTGTAACTCACAAATACAACCTACGTGGTATTCAACAAATTACAGATAACTGGGACGCCTCTCTACGCTATCGTTACGGTGACAAGCGTGCTCCAGAGGGCGAAAACAGCAACTACCATCAGTTTAACTTTGTAACTAGCTACAAACTTGGCTGGGGTAAAGTTGGTCTGGACCTGGAGTATAAAGACCTAGAAGAAGGCGGTTACAAAGATAAGGCTAGCGATCACCTAGTCAACTTCTTTGGTGAATACAACGGTTTCGAAAGCGGTTGGATCCCATTCGCTGAAGTAGGTGTTGTTACCTGGGACAAGAACGACGACGGTACTAAAGAAACTCACGGTATGCGTTACCGTGTAGGTGTGAAATACAACTTCTAAGTTGAGCGCACCCGTTATTAACGCACAGGGAACTTAAACAGTAACTCGCAATTAAAAGCTCTTGTCTAAGACAAGAGCTTTTTTAGTTGAAACTGCCTGTTTACTGGCTAAGTCGAAACAGTTTGGCAAAGCATAGTGGTGTGGAGCTGTTCAGACGATTCATTTGCGCCAATAACAACTCTGCTGTAGCAACAGCGTCAGTAAGAGCATTGTGGGCAGCATAAACTGGCAAATGATAGCGTTCTCGGGTCGTTCCGAGCGACACATCGGTATCGGGCCTGTTTAATGACTTCGCCATGTGCTTTTCAATACACATGGTATCTAACCAGAGAAGAGGCAACCCTTGATGGTGAAAGCTTCTTTCCAAATATCGAGCAATGAAACGCTGCTCGACAACGGTGGCATGGGCCACAATCACTTTACCTTCAGCAGCCTTAAAAAAAGCGGCCATAGCATCGTGTATTGATATTCCGGTTTTGAGCATTTTTGGAGTGATGTGATTTATCACTGCGGTTTCAGGTTTTATCTGCGATTTACTGTCGATAAGGATATGTTTAGACGTTTGAAGGTCAATTCGATTGCTGGACATCTCTACCCAGCCCATCGACAAAATACGATCTTCTGAGCTGTCGAGCCCAGTAGTCTCGAGATCCAGAGCGATATAATCTAGCGACTTTGCTTCTGTATCTAACGTCACTACTGGCGAGGACGAGAGAGCATAAAGCTGCTTGGGCAATTTTACGCTGTGGTTATATTGCTCTCTCTCGCGGAGAAACTTTGATAAAGGGTGAAACAGTTTGTTGTAGAGCTTCATCATCGATTTCCAAAGCGTACTTTTGCCGCTTCCTGCAAATTACTAATGATTCTAAAGGCATCTTTAAGGTGGGTACGCTCAAAGCTACCAAACAAGTTAGGATCGATGTTGTTGTCCGCCGGCTTTGCTTGCTTTAATGCGTCGAGCTGATGACTAAATCGAATTGACAAAATAAACTGATACGCCCCTGTGATATTACGCAGCGAGTCTTCACTTAGAAGGCCTTTTTTGGCAGCTTCAGCAAATCGTTCGTCGGTTGACGACGATTCACATTCCGCAGATAGGCCGTAGATTCGGGCTAGGTCGATGATAAGCGTAATAGCGTATTTCTTTATATCTAGGGTCTTTTTGTTTTCACCGGACTTTTCCAATACTAAGCTGTTAAAAATACCTAGCGGTGGAGTAGTGTTAATGGCATCTCGCACCAAAATACCAAGAAACTCGCGATTGCTGCGAATTGCTTTGTGCATCTCTTCGCGCAGTGTCGTTTCAAAGTCTTTGTTACCATAAACACTTCGAATTTCAAGAAAGACACTAATATTGAGCAGGCGTTCATACTCTGGGTTTGAGACCCATTTTTTATAGTAATGCTTCCACATCGACAGCGGTTGGCACCATTTTGAGCTCGCCGCCATGTAGTTTCCTGGGCACAATGGGTAATCACATTTCGCTAAACCATTTGTGACGATGAGCGCCAAATGTTTAAAGTAAATCTTGTCACTGTCGGTCGCATCATCGGCCAGTACCAAAGCGCTGTCTTGGTCTGACAGCATATGGACTTCGTTTCGCGCATGTGATCCCGCTACAATCCACGAAAAATCGCACGGTGGTGCACCAAGTTTTTCGATGGCTATCTGAATGAGCCTGCGGGTATAGGCATCCATGATCATCGACATGACCTTTCCGATCACTTCCGGTGGGACTTTACCTTCAACTAAGGCTTCGAAAATTGCTTGTCGTTCCGGCGTGAAGCTGGCCAAGCTGGAAATATCTTCCGCATATTTGATTTTTTCGATTAAAAATATCGCTTGCACGCGGTGGTTTTGAACCAAATGGGAGGTTGTTAATAAGCCTATTACTTTATTGTTTTCGACAACCGGTAAATTACGGATGTTGAATTGCATCATCACCGAGGCTGCGTGCAACACTAGATCATCTGGTTTGATGGTCAGTGGCGAGTGCGTCATCACTGAAGAAATGGGCTGATCAATTGATACACCATGTGCGATGACTCGCTTGGTCATGTCCCTATCGGTGATAAGGCCGACCAGCTTGTCGTTGTCATAGACTACTGCGCAAGGGGAGCGCTGGATGACACGCATATCGTGAGCCACGTTTTGTATAGTATCGTCGGCATTTACCACCGATATTCGGCCACTTGCCACCTCTTTGACTTGGCGTATGAACAGGCCTTTTTCTTTGTTTGACCAGACGACATCAAGCGCCGATTTTAGTCGTACCTGAGCTTGAGAGGCAAAGTGTTCTGCGTATTCAGGATGCGCAACAAACAGGCTCTTTAAGGCCGATTGTGGTACGACATACAGCAGCGAGTCTTCTATGGCATTGGCTATGTAATCATTGTCGCTGTCTTGTTCACTACTCAGAAAAGAAAATCCAAACAGATCTTCAGGCCCAAGTTTGGCTCTAAGTACGCCATCACGCTTTCGCTGTTCGATGGAGCCGGTCCGTACAATATACAGTGATTTGCTTTGCTCGTTCTCGCAAGGGTCGATGCTTTCACCTTTGCCTAAATAGATAATTTGAATGTGCGAGCATAGGGGCTCTAGCGCCGCTTTAGGGATCTTATCAAATGGCACAATTTGAGAGACAAATTGCACAATATTAGGAAAAAGTGAGTTTTGCATAATCGCCCTTATCAATTAATTTGTATTATTATATATTTATAAGTTTCAGCTCATCAACCGATGGTTCTGATTATGTGAGACCTTTGTTAAGCCGCGCAGGCATAAAAAAACCGCATCACTAACTATGACGCGGTTTTTTAGATTTTTCGAGTGTCTAATTACAGACGGTGCTTAGATTCTAGCAAGTGATTGGCCGACGCTGAACGCGCTTTATCGCTGTTTCCGGCCATAATCGCATCGTAAATTTGACGGTGCTCTTCAATACACGTGCTACCTTCTTCCGAAGAGTGAGCAATGAAATTCTCAAACATAGTAGTGAGAATATTACCAAACGGAAGATAGAAGTTATTGCCAGTCGCATTAAAAATTAGGCTGTGGAATTTGGTATCAATGTCCAACCAATTCTCTTGATCAAATTCTGGTGCTTCGGACACTTCAACCATGCGTTGGAATGTTTCTGACAACTCTATGCGTTGCTCTGCTGTGGCGTGAACCGCCGCCAGCGCACAGGCTTCAGGCTCTATTGCACGGCGCAGACCGAGGAACTGCTGACAGAATTGATCGACATCGGCTAATCCATCCATCCACTCAATAAGTTGTGGATCGAGAAAGTTCCAATAGGCTCTATTGACGACTCGAGTGCCTACTTTAGGCTTCGATTCCAGCAAGCCTTTAGATGTAAGGAGTTTTACCGCTTCACGTAATGCAGTCCGGCTGATACCAAATTGCTCGCATAATGCCATTTCACCCGGCAGGATAGATCCTTGGGCAAGCTCACCAGACAAGATACCACGAGCGATCTCGCGAGCAACTTGTACGTGTAAGCTGCGTTTAGAGCCAGCAATTGAACTGAAAGAATTTGCCATACTTATTTACACTTATGTATTATTTAAGTGGTACTATACCACTCGCCTCGTTGCACACCAACACAACAAGTCCATTAAGTAAGTATAGCTCACAGCTTATTTTCGGCATTGTAGGTAAATCGTGCGCGGTTTCTATTTTTACGGCCTTGCCGCAACCAGCCCGTAACATATATTAATACAATATTGATATATGGCAGGGCCGTTGGTGATGACTCTCACAAATTCCCTCAATAACTCAATAATTTCGCCAGATCAGGTCGCTTATTGACCAGTGTCACTTGTGAAATAAATATCTTATTGTATTATTAATGGGTCGTTCCGCAAGCAACAAATGTAGATGCGACAAAGAGCGTAGTCATATTCGACAGCTCTTTTTTCTTGTAAGTCCCTCTGCTGATTCTATTTTCTCTCAATCTCAGATTGAATCAATAAAAGCACAAAAGTGGCTTATGCAGACGTTAACTCATGTATTTAGAGGTGTAACATGGCACAGTTTTCACTTGTGGAAGATTCTAGCCGAAAGATCCATGTGCAAGTTGCACGACAAATTGCTCGCAAAATATTGTCTGGCGAACTGAGTCCAAACGAAAAAATTCCCAGTGAGATCGAGCTGTGTGATTCTTTTGGTGTAAGTCGCACTGCATTACGCGAGTCGACTAAACTCCTTTCTGCCAAGGGCCTACTTCTGTCCAAGCCGAAAGTAGGCACTACAATTCGCCCGCGCAATCATTGGCACTTCCTTGATCCTCAATTACTTGAATGGATTCAAGATTTGGAAGATACCAAACCGTTTTTAAGCCAGTTTTTAGGACTGCGAAAAGCGATAGAGCCAGAAGCCTGCGCTCTAGCCGCAAGTAATGCTAACTCAGAACAACGTAAAGAGTTGTCTGTTGTATTTCAAAATATGACGGTTGCTGCCGACAATTATGATTACGACATGTGGCGTGAGAACGACCATAAGTTTCACCAGCTGATTTTCCAATCAACGTCGAATCAGTTTTTTGTTCCTTTTGGCAATATCTTGTCGGCAATCTTTAAAGCATTTATCGACGAAGCTGCAGAAGGCGGACGCTTCTGCGTGGAAGAGCATCGCGATATTTACAATTCAATTATGGCGGGAGATGGAGAGCGCGCGCGCAATGCATCGGCAGTGTTACTCAAGGATGACAACCAACGTTTGTCGAAATTAGAAGAGGCTATTGCTTAACAAGCGCAATAGCTATTTAAAGTTTGTAGTAATACGGTACACATGTCATCTCAGTCTTACGTTAAAAAAAATCTGTCTTTAGCATGGCCGCTCGCGCTGAATGCACTGCTCATGCAGTCCATGCTAATGATCGACACCCTTCTTATTTCCCCATTGGGTGAAATTTCATTAGCCGCAATGGGTATTGCTAGCACCATTGTTTTCTTTGTCTTGGGCATCCAAATGGCCTTGGCCAACGGTACTCAGTTAGTGTTAAGCCGAGCTTTTGGTTCTGGCTCCGAGAACTCGCTTCGCAAGGGGCTGTGGTCAGGAATGAGCATTAACTTCATTGTCGCGCTGTTGTTTTTTGTCTTGATAAAACTGTTCGATCGGCAATTGATTGGACTGCTGACCGATGATGCAAGCCTAACTACAGAAGTTCTTTGCTACCTCGAAGTGTCATTGTATATCGTGTTATTCAATGCGATCACTCAGGTGATGATCGCACTGTTTAATGCAGTTGGTCGCACCAAAATTCCTTTCAAAGGTTATCTACTCGAGCTGCCTATTAATGTTGCGGCATCGTATTTGTTAGTTTTCGGTAGCGGTGATTGGAGCGGGTTAGGTGTCCAAGGTGCTGCTGCAGGGAGTCTAATAGCCATTACTCTGCGCATGCTATTTTTGGGCATTTGTGTCAGACGTTATCATGCACCGTTGTTGAGTTGGGCGAAACTAGATGCTTCTTTGCGTAATAATATGCGGAACCACTTCCGAGAGATTTTCCCTGTTGCAGTAAACATAACAATGTTGCAAACCGGTGCGACAATTTACATGTTGATTCTGTCCCAGTTGCCGTTAAGCGCTTATGTAGCGATTACTCTGGTTATGCCATGGGTAAGGGCAGGGACACAGTTTATTACTGCTTGGGCACATTCATCGGCGATTACCGTTAGCCAAGCGATTGGATCTGGGCAAATGGGTGATTTGCGCAAAAACGTTGACGTCAGTATTGATATTGCAGTAGTTATTTCGCTGTTTTCAGCACTATTATTTGTGGGACTCAGCTTAGTTCTACCCCATCTTTATCCCAATCTCGACGATGCAACGTATTATGCATTAATGGCGATTGCACCACTCTACATCTTCTTACCTATTGTAAGAGGTTACAATACGGTTCACGGCCATGTGTTAAGAGCGCTTGGTAAAACGACGTCGGTATTCAAAATCAACTTTACCGGCCAGTGGGTTATTTCACTGCCGTTATGCGCACTGATTGTTATTGGATTAGATGGGTCGATATTTTGGGCTTTTGCGGTATTTGCTATTGAAGAGATGGTTAAAATGCTGCCATTTCGCTATTTAGCTAGAAAGTCCTTAGACGAGTTTGATATGAGCAAAGCAGAGAAGTTAATGTACGATTAACTTCTCATGTGCAGAGTTAAGCTTGAGCGCGGGAGGTAAACGTCAGTAATGCACCTGCGCTCATAAACACTGAACCACTGATTCTGTTAAACATTTTGGCTCGTCCAGCGGCCAACAACCACTTTGACGAGCGGCTGCCTAAGTATCCATAAAATACTAACCATGAGAGCTCAAATACCGCAAAGGTTGCAGTGAAAACCAGATACTGGCTCCAAAGCGATGCACTAGGGTCAATAAATTGTGGGAACAGAGCGGTAAAGAAAACAATGGCTTTAGGATTGCTCGCACCCACAATAAACCCACTAGTAAACTGCTTTGCGGCGCTTGTTGGTTGGGACGACGCTGTTGTTTCAGTGGTGTACTCTTGTTGTGACGAACGAAACGCTTGCCATCCTAAATACACCAAATAGGCCGCACCACACCATTTAACCAGATTAAAAACGACTTCCGATGACGCAATGATCACCCCAAGCCCAGTAAAGGAAAGGCTTAATATGATGGTGATGGCGCATAAGCTCCCAAGAGCGGTAAAGGTTGCACTTCGTAAACCTTGCGTAACCCCTTTGCTCATGCAAAGCAGCGAGCTAGGGCCGGGAGAGGCCGTGAGCACTAATATAGCGAGGGCGTAAAGTATCCATGTGTCCAACGTCATTGAACCTCCTTGTTGAATTCGTAATTGCCATATCCGTTGGCAATGTATTGCTGAATTATCAGCCTACCATATGTTGCGATGGTGTTGCTACAAAGTATCAATGTACAGACAGTAGTTGGGGGCGAGGTGCGAATTGCGCTCTAGCACCATAGTGGTATTACGGTTACCTAATCTTAACAGCAGTACCACTGACACTCACCATGAGCATGCTGCCACCTTGTCCTACGACTTCGTAGTCAATATCAATCCCCACGATACCATTTGCACCAAGTTCTTTGGCTCGGTCTTCCATTTCTTGGAATGCAATCTCTCTTGCCCGTCCCATCTCTTTTTCATACGCACCAGAGCGTCCACCCACGATGTCGCGAATCGAACTGAAAAAATCTTTAAACACGTTAGCACCAAGAATGGCTTCACCAACGACGATATCGAGGTAATCGGTAATTTCACGTCCGTCGACGGTTGACGTTGTGGTCTTTAGCATGGAATGCCCTTATTCTAAAATTAAACTATTACGCTATTTAACATAGAGTTAGAGTTTCTAAATAGTAGAACAAGTGCGTTGGTAAGTCACTGCTGTCAAGGGAGTAGGTAGACAAGGCGTAAAGATCGCTATCCGTATAGTGTCACGAGCACGCTTAGCAACTTGAATATCAGATTAATGGTGTTGAATAATCTCTATTTAATACCCTTCATAGCGTTTTCAAGAGCTGTATGGAACAGGTCGGCAATGGACTCGGGGGAATGAAGCTCGAGGCCAAAGTGGGCCACAGCACTCCAAAACATTCCTATCGCCACTAAAAAGACTAAGTATTCTTTTATCATTGTTCACCCCCAAGTTGACTCAGTATGCGAACAAACGGTGAGCATCGCCTCGTCGCAGAGAGTGATATTCTCTCCAGCTCTTTGGTATGAACTCTCTACGTTTTTTTGGAATCTAAAGTTCTCTAGTTAGAGTGATTTCAGCCTTTAGCATGAGTAGTATTGCGTGCGTTATCCAATGGGGGAGCTTTGTTTAAGAATGTCAAAAATGGGTATTGAGGCTGACGGATGTATGGCAAACTATCGACAGTCCAATCGACATGTCTTAAAGGGCAAACGTGAATCAGTTCGAACAGCGGATCCTACAAGTAACAGGCGCAAAAGCCATTTCAAACATTGAAACTCTACAAACGTTATGGGGCGGATACGGGGCGTTATTGCGGGTGAGTTTGGATGGTGGTTTATATCGAAGCGTCATCACTAAACAGATAGATCTTCCTGACTTTTCTGAGAAGGAAGCGCATCCGAGAGGTTGGGATACCCAGTTGTCGCACGCTAGAAAGTTGAAATCGTATCAAGTGGAGCTTACTTGGTATAAAGAGTTCGCGTCGTTGTGCGATGAAAATCATAAAGTCCCACTGTGTCTCGATAGCGCGTGTGAAGGGCAGTCGATGATGTTTATTCTCGAAGACCTTGCAGCGTTAGGCTATCCAAATGCACTCTCACTTCCTACGGAAGCGGCCATTTATGCGGGGTTAAGTTGGTTGGCCTCTTTTCACGCCCATTTTATGAATGTTGCGCCTAAGGGACTATGGGATGAAGGCACTTATTGGCATCTAAAAACCCGCCCAGATGAGCTCGCTGTTCTTCAAGATCAATCACTTAAGCAAGCGGCCAACGATATCGATTTGCTACTAACGAAAAACAAGTATCAAACTTTAGTTCATGGCGACGCCAAGCTGGCCAATTTTTGCTTCTCTACCTCACACCAATCGGCGGCTGCAGTCGATTTTCAGTACGTGGGTCGTGGCTGTGGAATGAAGGATGTGGCGCTTTTTTTATCGAGCGTTCTCACATTTGAAGAGACATCGCAACACGTTGAGACCTATTTAAAGCATTATTTTCGAGAATTAACCAGCTCGTTGGAAGAGTTTCAGCCGAGCCTTGATGCCCAAGATGTTGTGACAACATGGATGAAGCTTTACCCCGTCGCGTGGGCAGACTTTCAGCGATTTGTAAAAGGCTGGAGTCCGGATCATTGGAAGATCAACCCATTTACCGAATCTCTCACAGAGCAAGCAATATCACTATTGCCCGCTCTTAAACGCGAGCTGCTATTAAGGCGCTAACCGTGTACAGACTCTAGTGATGGGTCTTAGCGCTGGCTTGAGCGTTGCCTTGGTTGTCGCCACCGGCTTTACGCACTCGCTTATGGCGAGGGTTCTTAGATATCGGCTTGTTGCCACGACGAGCGGCTCCAGAGCGTTGACCGTCATTGTGTTCGTCTTTCTTGGCCGCGCTATTGCCCATCGGCTTTTTAGGTTTCTTTGGCTTTTTCGCCTTAACAGCACGATTATCAAGACGTGATTCTGGCACTGGGTTAACCGCTGTGAAATCTGGGTGCTCGATGCGTGGTAATATTGCTTTGGTTAAACGCTCAATGGCGAATAACTCTTTAGTTTCATCATTACACACCAAGGATACTGCTTCGCCAACCGCACCAGCGCGGCCTGTGCGGCCAATACGGTGCACGTAATCTTCTGCAACGTGCGGCAAATCGAAGTTAACCACAAAGGGTAGGTGAGCAATATCGATGCCGCGTGCAGCAATATCTGTCGCAACCAACGCTTGAATCTCACCGTTTTTAAACCCGGCCAATGCCTTGGTACGTGCGCCTTGGCTTTTATTGCCGTGAATGGGTGCCGAGGTGATGCCTTGTTTTTCAAGATGAGCACTAAGGCGGTTGGCACCGTGTTTGGTTCGGGCAAAAATCAGTACTTGTTTCCAATTATGCTGTTTAATCAAACTCACTAGCAGCGGTGCTTTCTTACGCTTATCCGTGATGTAGATAGACTGTTTAACAGTCTCTGCAGTGGTGTTACGTGGGCTCACAGAGACTTCAACTGGATCAGAGACTAAGCCTTTGGCGAGTTCACGAATTTCATCGGAGAATGTCGCAGAGAACAGCAAGTTCTGGCGTTTCTTAGGGAGAACAGCCAAGATTTTTTTAATGTCTCTAATAAAGCCCATGTCGAGCATGCGATCGGCTTCATCCAAAACCAATACTTCTAGCTGATCAAATCTCACCGCTTTTTGCTGGAACAGATCCAACAGTCGGCCAGGAGTGGCAACCAAAATGTCCACGCCCTTGCGTAGCGCCATCATCTGCGGATTGATTTTAACCCCACCAAAGACCACTTGAGTGTTAAGGCGAGTATGGCGGCTGTACTGATGAGCATTGTCTTGAACCTGTGCGGCCAGTTCACGGGTAGGGGTTAATACCAACGCGCGTACTTGATTGCTTTTTACTTGAGGGCCTTTAGAAAGATTTTCTAAAATAGGCAGAACAAAGCTGGCGGTTTTACCGGTTCCGGTCTGTGCCGCTGCCATGATGTCTTTGCCTTGGATCACCACAGGAATAGATTGTGCTTGGATGGGAGTGGGCTCTGAATATCCTTGCTCCTCAATCGCTTTAAGAAGAGGGGCGGATAGTCCAAGGGTAGAAAAGCTCATATTCGGTGCTCATTTTGACAGTGATGCTAGGGAGTAGCATAAGGCTGCGTATTGTGAAGAGAGTGCACCCAATATGCAAATTTAAATGTATTGTACAAAGTGTGAGGAATATTGCGGTGTTTCGACTATAATCGTGCCAACTTCCCGCATCCCGACTCAAAAGTCATTGGAATGCGAATCCCATTACCTTATTACAGGTGCAGCTTTGAGTAATTTATCTTTTTCGGCATTAACGATGGATGCCAGTCTTTTATCCAACCTTGAGTCTTTAGGTTATCAATCAATGACCGCTATACAGGCGCAAAGTTTGCCATTAATTCTCGAAGGCAAAGACGTGATTGGACAAGCTAAAACGGGCTCAGGGAAGACAGCTGCGTTTGGTCTTGGTTTGTTAAACAATCTGAACGTAAAGCGATTTAGAGTGCAGTCGCTGGTGTTGTGTCCAACACGCGAATTGGCCGATCAAGTCGCCCAAGAAATTCGCAAATTGGCACGAGGCATTCATAACATTAAAGTGCTGACGTTATGCGGCGGTATGCCTATGGGACCTCAGATTGGCTCTCTAGAGCATGGGGCACACATTCTAGTAGGAACGCCGGGGCGTATTCTCGATCACTTAGATAAAGGCCGTATCAATTTAGACGAGTTAAACACGCTAGTCTTAGATGAAGCCGATCGCATGCTCGATATGGGCTTTCAAGATGCGTTGGACGCGATTGTTGAGCAAGCGCCTGTTGAGCGCCAATCGCTCCTGTTTAGCGCGACCTTTCCAAAGCAGATCCAGTCGATCTCTGAACGCATTTTAAATAACCCAACGGTTATTAAAGTAGAAGCAACTCACGACCATTCAACGATTAAGCAGCATTTCTATAAGGTTGAAGGCCGAGAAGAGCGCGATGAGGCGTTGGAGCTACTGCTTCTTCACTATCGTCCAGAGTCTACGGTTGTGTTCTGCAATACCAAAAAAGAGACTCAAGAAATTGCAGATGGTCTTAATTACCTAGGCTTTAGCGTTACCGCTCTGCACGGTGATATGGAGCAGCGCGAGCGCGATCAGGCACTGATTCAATTTTCCAATAAGAGTATTTCCATATTGGTTGCTACCGACGTCGCTGCCCGTGGTTTGGATGTGGATAATTTGGACGCGGTCATTAACTACCAGCTATCTCGCGACCCAGAAGTTCATGTGCATCGTATTGGACGCACAGGTCGAGCTGGAAGCAAAGGATTGGCGTGTAGTTTCTATAGCGACAATGAAAGCTATAAAGTGGCGTTGATCGATGAGTATATGGATCAAGCGATTGAAGGTGAGCCGTTACCCGATTCTGTTGCATTGCAAAATAAGCCTTATGACTCGGCAATGCGCACCATACAGATTGACGGTGGCAAGAAACAAAAACTGCGCCCTGGTGATATTTTAGGAGCACTGACTAGCGGTGGAGAGCTTACCGGTGACAGTATCGGTAAAATCAAAGTGCAAGCGATGCGTGCGTATGTTGCGGTTGAAAAAGGGATCGCTAAAAAAGCGCTGAACAAAATACAAAACGGCAAAATGAAAGGCCGCCAGTTTAGAGCGAGATTGATTCAGTCGTAATATGAGGCGTTGCGCAGTGGCATAGGCGATGCCGCATTAAAGATGCCATACAAAAAATGAATGCCCCTGAAGTGCATACTTTAGGGGCATTTTTTTCTCAAGGAGTCAGTCTCGATGGTGTATTACCTAAAACTCGCGGATAAACCATGCGGACTGGTGCGACTTTCTAGCGTTATTTCTTCATCATTTTGGCGAGATCGGCAAACGGGTTGTGCGTGGCAGTTTCATGGTCGTCCAATCGCGCCGTCGCTTCAACGCCATATCGCTCATGGTCGAGATACTTAGAGTGTTCATGATCGTGGCAATACAGGCAAAGGAGTTCCCAGTTACTGCCATCTTCTGGGTTATTGGTGTGATCATGGTCGACGTGATGCACGGTTAACTCACGTAGGTTCGAGTAAACAAATTCACGTGCACACTTTCCACATACCCAAGGGTATAGTTTGAGTGCTTTTTCGCGATAGCCTTGTTCTGCGCGCGCATAGGCGGCACTTGAGCCAGTGTAATCTGAAGACATATTTTAACCCTATAAATGATGACGAACTATCGGCTTATTATTGCAAGCTTCCAGTATAGAGTACATAGCAAAAAGCCCCGCTGTCACACAAGTAAACTTGATGACAGCGGGGCTTTTAGTAAGCTTTTAGATTACTTCTTTAGACCTGTGAAGTAGTCAAAGATTACTGGTACGTCGTTTTGGCCAAGACCTGCATCAACTGCAGCTTGTAGGCTTTGAGAAGTACCTTGAGCAATTAGAGACTCAGTACCTAGCTCTTCACAAAGAGCAAGGAAGTAACCAAGGTCTTTGTTTGCGTTAGCAACAGAGAAGCCTAGTTTTTCTTCGCCGTCTACAGCGTAGAACTTACAGAACTGCATGAACGGAGAGTTTGATGGACCTGCTGACATGATGTCAAACAGTTGTTGGCCATCTACGCCAGCAAGCTTAGCAACAGCAAACGCTTGAGACATAGTAGCAACAGTCGTCATACCCATGAAGTTGTTTACTAGCTTAGTCACGTGACCTGAACCCAGCGCACCGAGGTAGAATACGTTTTCGCCTTGCTCGTCAAGAACAGGTTTAACTTTATCGAAAGTCGCTTGGTCGCCAGCAGCCATGATGTTTAGAAGACCATCTTTAGCGTGAGCAGGAGTACGGCCAAGAGGAGCATCGATCATACCAGCGCCTTTAGCGGCTAGGTCTGCGCCAATTTTCTTAGTTGAAGCTGGGATAGAAGTACCGAAGTCAACAACTACTGCGCCTTCTTTAATACCAGCAAGAACGCCGTCTTCACCGTAAACGATTTTTTCTACAACTGCAGAAGTTGTTAGACAGAATTGAACGATGTCACTAGCTGCAGCAAGTTCTTTTGCTGAAGTGAACGCAGTAGCATTACCACGATCAGTAACGCGAGCAACAGCCTCAGCGCTTAGGTCCATTACGTTTACGTGGTAGCCACGCTTCTGTAGGTTTTCAACCATGTTGCCGCCCATAAGGCCCAGGCCGATGAAACCAATTACTGGTTTAGTCATTGTTTGCTCCTGAAATATCATATTGTATTACTATATGCCCAAGAGTATACATCTTGTTTTGGATTTAGCAATCTCAAATTGACTCGAAATTTGCGCTTGATCGTGTTTTAACCAACTTAGTTTCTCAGTCGAGTGAGCATCATTAACAAACTCATATATTTCAATGTTCGATGGAGTCTTATTTCTTAAAAGCGATACCGTGTCCAATACGATAGTGAGTGTTTTAACTATCGGGCAAAGCAATGCAACAATGTACAGGCTAAATCAATCAGCGTGACTAGCCCATTCATAGTACAATTGACATAGAAAGAGGGGGGAGGGCGCGATTCCACCCGTATAAACGGATGAAGATCGTTGGACTAATGGTGCGAGGATTCAAGTTCTAATAAGAACTTCTTACGCTCGACCCCTCCCGCATAGCCAGCAAGTTTACCGTTCGAAGCGATGACACGGTGGCACGGTATAAAGACGGAAATAGGATTTTTGCCATTGGCGGTTCCAACAGCTCTAATCGCAGCAGGATTATCAATGGCATTGGCTAACTGCTTATAACTCCAGGTTTCGCCATATGGAATAGTGGTTAGCGCTTTCCATACACTGGCTTGAAATGCCGTACCAGCCAAATCAAATGGGATCTCAAAGTGGGTACGCTCACCTGCAAAATACTGCTTTAACTGCTTTGTGGCGAGAATGAGGTGTGGATGCTCTTCATTGAGTTCACCTAAATCGTCAGGTTGGGTGGTATGGGTCTCAAACCAGGCCCCTGTGATCCCAATATCAGTACACTGAAGTGTGATGTTGCCAAGAGGGGAAGAAGTCGTTTTGAAGTATTTCATGCTAAGTTCCATAAATGAAATGTGGCATAACTGCCCCAGGGTGAGGCTGTTTTTCGATTGAGGTTTGGAAAACGCTGACTGACTTTTTTGACAATAAGGTCGCCTTCCAAATAACAATCGGGGTCACTTTGGCTTCGCAGAGTGGTGTAGTTGACAGTCCAAGGGCCGATTCCCTTTATCTCCAACCAAGAACTCACTGGTGCATCGGGCGCTTCAACAAGAAATTGCGCTAAGCGAACCAGCGTGTCTTTTCGCGCTTGTGGTAGGCGCATAAAGTTAAGCTCACTGTTGGCGACTTGCAGCGGTGTGGGAAACAGCAGTGGCTTGTCTTGTTGTGAAAAGCCAGCGATAAACCGATTGAGTTGGGTGATGGCCCCTTTAACCGAGACCTGCTGCCCCAAAATCGCTCTAACACCAGCCTCCCATTGGCTCCACACACCGGGAATGCGTAGGCCCGTTGTTTGCACTAAGTCTGGGTCTATATGTCTTAAGTGGTCTTCAATCACTGAGGTGTTGGCATCTAGATCGAACATTTGACGCACTTTATTCACTAATTGTTGAAGCTGACTTATATCGTCTAACTCGAACTGCATTTGTACATGCTTATTATCGTAGGGACTGAGTTTAAAAAAAACGTTGCTTTCGCCCAACTGGCAATACCGCGCATAATTGTCGTTTTCAACAGACTCGATACCGCTAATTACCCGTAATCGGTAGAAATCCATCATATGTGACCAATTCAGAGTGCCTTGAAACGGAATCAAGACAGATCTAACCGCATGCGAATGAGGGGTTCTTCTTAGCTCCGATGGGGTAAGTTTAAGGGTCTTTTTAAACGCATCATTAAATCGGCGAATACTGTTAAACCCGCTGGCATAACCAATGTCGGTCACGGACAGGTTGCTGCTATGAAGCAGTTGTTTGGCAAAGAGCAATTGATGGTTTAGCGCATATTGCTTTGGGGACATTCCTAAGTAGTGGTCGAAAAGCTGTCTTAGATACCTATCGCTGATCCCGAGTTTATCCGACAGTTGAGTCAGAGAATGGGTGTGCAAAATTCCTTGGTGGATTAATGACACCGCGCGAGACAATGTCGTTTCGGTTCCATTCCATGCATTGGAATGGGGAGCACTGTCTGGGCGACAGCGGAGACAAGGGCGGTAGCCCGCCTGCACAGCTTGCGCGCGGTCAATAAAGTATTCGACATTTTCTTCTTTAGGAAGCGTTGCTGGACAAATAGGACGGCAAAATATGTGCGTGGTTTTTACAGCCACAAAAAATCGACCGTCGAAACGTTTATCTCGTGCCAGCCGAGCTTGTTTAAACTGGTCTGCATTGTAGTGAGCTATATTGTCAGTCATTGGGATGCAACGTTCTTGAGTACTTGGTATCCATAATACGTCATATTTCTTATGCCACTAGCCATTTTCGGAACTGTACGTAACAATGAGTTTTAGTTCTCAATGGCGTTAGCATGAAAGTGCAATGACTCTTAACTTATAAATGGGTCAATCTTTCAATGTGGCTGTCGATTAGACAGCTCTTGAGCATCAAGCTGAAACCACAACAGACTGCACAAATAAAGGTGGCCAACGATAAGACCCGGAAGGATAGCGAACAGGATTTGCTGGCTGTGGTTGATAGTGTGAAGAAGGCTTGGCACCGTGCATAGCAATAGTGAGCAGCAAATGAAAACGACAAGCTTTGATTGAAAACGCAAAAATAGCCAACGCGCCACTTGCCCAAGAAAAAGTGTCGACAAAAAGGCGAAACTTCCTTGAACCATCGCCGCACTTAGCGATTCGGTGAAGGTTTGAGAGTCTTGAACCCAGAATGCCCATCCACCGTACCCAAGCGCCGCTAGGCCGGCACTTGGGATAGGTTGAAGCAGTTTTTTTATCAAGTTGTGGCGCATCACTTGATGACGGCTGGCCAGTTTTGATCGGCTTTAACAATCAACGCATCGCGATCTGCCAACCATTTCTTTTGGATCGATTTATTGTAGTTCAAATACAGCTTGCCATTGACGATCTCAAACTGAGTTGGGTCACTGCTGGCGGTTTTACCTTGTGACACTGCCCACGCGCAATAGCCGCCGTATTGTGGGGCGTATTTTTCAGGCTCTTTGAGGAACAATTCTAGATTGTCTGCGCTGCTAAATTGCCACGTAGCTCCTTGCCACTGTGTTTGATACGCCTTATCTCCTTCAATCGCTTGCTGTTGAGTGTGATAGGCCACTGCGTCATAGCCACTGACCGCGAGATCGTTGCTCCATGAGGTTGAGATTGCGTCTTTAGCGAAAACGCCAGTAGAGAGTAGTACGCTGCAAATTAGTATTAAAAAACGCTGTATTGACTGAGTCATAGTTCTTCCTTTAATTCATGATGTCACTTCAAATACCAGACCCTGTGATATTGGATTTTCTTTCAATAATTTTTGATTACGAAAGCGCGTAACAGTCGACTCGTCAAAATACTGCAAACGTGTTGCCGTGTCCGTTACCCTGGCCTGACAAATACTTTTGGTGTGTGCTTCGTGACGATCCATCAGTACCGATTGCGTTTCAGCGCTTGGAGTTTGTTGAAGATGAAAGTCACGGAGTACCGACTGTGCAAGTTCTGATGGGGCCATTGGACTAGGCAGTTTCTGCTGCCAATCTTTAAACAGAGACTGTCGATAATCGAGCACTTGGTCCGTGTTGAGCGCACTGGAGCTGAAAGAAAAATGGGACTCTGTTCGTTGCTTGAGCCTCACGTCGATGCCATCCCAACTCAGTTGCCAAGTCTGCTGGCTATCGCTCGCAATAAGATCAAATGGGTTATAGTCATGCAGTGCTCGTGCATCCAGCTCTGCTGTTTGTGACGCTGACAACCAAGTGTTCAAGAAATGGGGAATGAGTAACCCACGACTTTTATGGCCATTCGGGTTACTTGCTTGATAACGATTCAGTAGCGCCAATACCAAGCCCTTTTGATTGGCGCCAAACCATGTCCCACCGGCAAGGCTGTCTGTTGGAAAAAGGCGATGAGGCTCACAGTTGGTCAGTTGTTGAAAATCGCCTTCGTGGCGTGAGCGCGCCTCATCTCGATTCATTGTGATGATCCGAGTTGAGCCTGTGCGCATGAAGCTAACGGTACACACTATGCTTGTTGCCCCCTAAGGTATGTCGCGGTACTTGGCGCTATGCCCAATCCATCATCGATGGTCACACCGTGTTGAGCCGTCAGCAGTTTGGCGTACGCAACGTGGTGGATAGTGTGATTAATCAGATAACACAGTTCGCGGCTGATGCTAGAGCGAAAATGTTGATTAATGCTGTCGCTCACCGAAATCTCACTTTCAACGTCAATGGTGCGGTCTGTAATGCTGGTGTGTTCAAGCCAATCAGAAATATCGTCAAGCAATGCAAGTGCGAGTTGTGGGTCGTCTTCTAAACGCCCATCTCTGTGTCTTACATTGTAGTCTACGCATCCACTGATAAGGCCTTGTTGAAACGCCAAAAAGTGGTCCAAAATGTGCCGCACATGCTTGCCAACGCCCGACATAACATTGTCAGGTGGGACATTATAGAGATTGCTTTGCTCTGACCCCTCAAACGCGAGGATCAGCTGTTTTACTTGTTTTAATGCATCGTTTGTCGAATTACGCAGCGTCTTCATGTTCAGTCCATTGATTAAGAAATTCCTGACTACCTTTCTCTCCTAGGTAGCGTTTAAGGTACTTACTTGGGGTCTTACGTAAGTCCACTAAAATAAGTCCGTCTAGAGCATCGTTAAAGTTTTTGTTCACACTAAAGCAGACAAAACGGCCGTTAAGGCTTAAGTAGTGTCGAAGTAATATCGGCACAGATTTTCCTGCATCGCAATGACCGACAAGTTTATTGATCACCGCAATGTTGCCCAGTGACGACAAGACTTCCGCACTCCATACTTTCCCTTTCACTTTTAGGGGGCTCACAGGGCGAATATCGGCGAGAAACTCTTGCTCGGCGCGATAGGCGGACATCATCGAGTCGGAGATAAAAGCGCGGGCTAATGTGCTATGTTCTTGCGATATACTCACGCTACCAAACAGTGTGTGATAGGCGGGGTTTTGCGCAACGTAGGCACCAATCCCCTTCCAAAGCAGATCCAAGGCACGAGGATGGCGCTGATAACTTGGGACGACAAATGAGCGGCCAATTTCTAACGCGTTACCCAACTTTTTCAAGTAGCCCTCTTCATAGTGGTACAGCGAACGACTATAGAGGGCCGAGATTCCGTGCTCTGCAATGATGTCGTCGCAGCGACCAATGCGATAACCCCCGACAATTTTACCTGCCTGATGATCCCAGACGAAAAGATGCAGATAGTGGGGATCAAATTGATCGCTGTCTTCACTATTGCCCGTACCTTCTCCAGCGGCGCGAAATGTGACCTCTCGTGCTTGAGCGATTTCGGTCATTACGGGCCCAAGCTCATAGTAGGGCGCACAGTAGCAGCTGAATTCTTTAAACTGCACAAGGCGATAGGCCAATAAGCCTTCTAAATGCTTTTCAAGTTGCTGAGTGTGACTTGGCAATGATGCGATGGGTTGAAGTTCTGCGTGTTTTTGGTAATGGTGCTCTTTGCTGTGTTGCGGCGCCAAAAACTCAGAGGTCATACGTAAATAGTGGGTAATGGCTTGGTGATCGCTTAGGCCATCGAGCTCTTTTGCGGTGATCACATTGCCGCATCGGTAATGAAATGTTTTGCCTTGTTTGTTGATCAGCTGTTTAGCCAATAATGCAGTGCGTAAGCGTGGGTGAATAAGCCCCGCTGCATAAAAAAAGTTGCTGTTGCGTCCATCCACATAAAAGGGAACACAAGGGCATTGGTAACGACGCGCCAAACGTCCAACGATATCAGACCAAGCTCTGTCGGTGATTTGTCTGTTGCTCCAGCTTGGAGCGGAAACCATACCCGATGGATAAATCAACACTGCGCCACCTTTACTTAAGTGGCGACATAGCTCCCGCATGCCTTTGCTGTTGGCTTTTCTAGCGTCACTTGCTAACACATCTACGCCAATAAACAGATCCGAAAGCTCTGGAATAGATTTCAGCATTTGGTTAGTCAGTACTTTTAGGTCTGGCCTCACTTTAAGCAATTGCTCACTCATCGCCACCCCCTCAAGACCGCCAAGTGGGTGGTTACTTACCATGATGCAAGCGCCTTCTTTAGGGATGCTTGCTAGCTGTTGTGGATTGTCCAGCTGGAGACTAAACCCTAAGGTATCCATGGTATAGCGAAGAAACTGTTGGGTGTTCTCTGCTTTGTCGCTAAGCGGTGTTGGGCGGTTTTGATAATGATATTCTAACGCTTCCAACCCAAGCAGTTTTTCAATGCCTTTAGCGATAAAACGCCAGCTTAGGTTGAGCTGAAAAGGACTGTGCGATTGCTGTAGGGCTTGTGAGTGACTCATAACATTTCCTCAATCCGTGAGTGGGTATAAACGGCTTAGCGCACGCTCTTTTTGCCAATGGGTTAATAATGATCGAACTCCTGGTGGCTTGTGGCCACGCTTTCTTTGGGAATCACCGAACGCAAACAGAAGACGATATTGAAACAGTAGTGCACGCATCGCTTCTAAAAATGGTGTGCTGCTATCCCATATATGCAGTGATTCGCTGCTGGCACTGTTTATCTCTATAATTTCTAGCGTTTTTCCTTGCTGAAGATGCTCAATATCTTTGAACTTTACGTCCAAGCGGCCGTAATGGAACTCGGGTAAGTCGCTCATGATTTCATTGAGCGAAGATTGCAGCTCGTCAGTGATAAGATGATTGGCGTTGGTAAAAATAGCGCCCTTTGAATGGGATGCCGAAAATACCAGTTTGAAGGGTTTGTCTTGTTCAATCACGCGATCCCAGTTTGCTTGGTGCCGTGTGCTGTACAAATGGGTAAGTTGGCTTGCCCGTGCATCAGCTTGGATCAGCTCACCTAGGGTAGAGCGGCCGTCACCGACAACAAACGGGGTATATTTTAACGCGAGAGAAATAATTCGGCCCTTAGGCGCTTGGGGATCTCTGACATAAAACACGCCCGCTTCCGGTTCGTATTGACTTAACGACTGGATCATTACGTTGGCGTCGTGTGGGTAGTGCTGCAAAACCCCACTTAACTGCTCGCTATTGTGGACTAACTTAACGCCAATGCCGCGACAGCCAATATCGGGTTTCGCGACGACTGGATAGTGGGTGTTGATCTGAGCAAAGTTTGCTTCAATTTGAGTGACTTGTTCGTCTATAGGTGCGGCGGTTTTAGTATGAGTAAACCAAGGCAGAATAGCTTGTTTGCATTTGCCTTGAGCCTGGCTCAGTAGCTGGCTTTTTCCAACGCCAACCATCCCTGACAGTGGCAATCTTGGGTTGGCTAGTAAAGGCAGTGTTAACGAGCGGTAGCGAAGTGACAGCAATAGCCACTGAAATCCAACGGGAATGTACACCAACCAAGTAGGCCAAAACTCGAAAAAACTGACTTTCTTTGTGCTTGCTTTAAGCGTCGGCATCCCAGGTGTGGTGTAGCTAGTTTGGGGAAGTGCGTCTTTGTTCAATCCGTGATCAGACATAGAATTCCATTAATCAAGTAGTTGTTTTATCGTCGTATGCTTTAATCAGACCTAACTGGGTTGCAGAATCTTTCATAAATACGTTAATAATTTGTGACAATTAATGAGAGGGACATGGCGAGTGGGGTAAAGGACTATAGATATTAGTCCGAATAATCCATGATAATTAACGGCTTGCACCGTATATTAGTAAGTGCTAAATTATCTTCAGAATAGTAAACTAGGAGTCAGCATGTTACCCAAAAGATTACTTCCCGTTGTAGGTCCATTTTTGATGTCTGTGCTGATGGTGACGCTAATGACCGCAGTCGTTACTGCCGTTAATACTGGAATCGACGCCAACTTTCCCGCTCGCTGGGGAGCGGCATTTGTCGTCGCATGGCCAATAGCGTTTACCTTTATCTTTTTGTTTGCAAAGCGCATTAATCTTATTGCGCAACGCATTTGTAGTATTGAGTCTTAATCAACGACCGCGATTATTTATAGCAATCGAAGTCATTAACTGGTCAGAAAATTACGACGGAAAAATCGCTGAGAGCAAGGCAAAGATTGCCGTAGGCAGTTGTTCTACCTACAAAATCTTTAACGCCATTAACAGTGATTTTAACAAGCAAGAATGATCAGGTAAATGCTTAGGTTGGTATTACTTCAAAAGTGGACTTAAGTGGCGCGTAGATTCTCTTCAGAGTTTAAAAGTTGAGTAGTGATCCAACTCGTTTCTTGTTAAGGTCGCAGGGCATTTTTTAAAGCCAGAGTCGTACATGGAAGCTACACAAGACCAAGACAATAAAGCGTTAGACGGACCTATCCTCAGCACATTCTTGAAATACCTTTTGCCGTCAATTGTAGGGATGCTCGCGATGAGTTCAGCCTCTATCGTTGACGGTATCTTTATTGGTAATTATGTTGGCGTTACCGCGTTGGCCGCGGTAAATCTGATCATTCCTATATTGTCGGTGCTATTTGGTGTTGGACTAATGCTGTCGATTGGCGGCTCAGTACGTGGTGGCAAATACCTCGGAGAGAAAAACACAGCAGCGGCATCTGGCATATTCAGTAAAACATTGATCGCAGTAATTGGTTACGCCATCGTCATTATTGCACTGGGTTTAGTGTTTGAATCGTCTCTATTCGGTTTGCTTGGCGCTACTGACGAACTCATACCACTAATGAGTGATTACTATCGCGTGATCATGCCGTTTTTACTCGCTCAGTTGGTCACTATCGTATTGTACTTTTTTGTTCGACTCGATGGGTTTCCCTCACTAGCGGCAACGGCCTTGGTGATGGGTTCAGTGGTCAATATGGTACTCGACTATCTGTTTATCGGCGTGTTTGGCTGGGGGTTAAGCGGTGCAGCATGGGCAACGGGTTTATCACAGTTACTGCCACTGCTCACATTGCTGACCTATTTTTTGAGTCGCAAACGTAAGTTGCGCTTTTCATTACGGCAAAAGAATTGGTCTGAGGTGTTTAAGGCCGCCTACAATGGACTATCGGAATTCATTAATGAAATCTCTGGCGGGATCATCGCGTTTATTTTTAACCTGATGTTGATTCACCGCGCCGGAGTGGATGGCGTCGCCGCCATTACCGTGCTCAATTATTTGCTGATGATCGGGTTCATGATCTACTTCTCTATTTCAGATACCGCGCAAGTGATGCTTAGCCAGAATTTTGGTGCGCAAAACACACAGCGCTTAAAGCAGTTTTTAGCCATTACATTTTCGATGACCAGCTTACTCAGTGTGTTGTTTATCGCAATATTGCTGCTGTTTAACGAGTCATTAATTTATCTATTTGTGGATGCAAAAGGGGCCGATAAAACGGTAGCAATCGCCATTGAGTTTGTTTATTACGTATGGCCAATCTTCATTTTTGCAGGGGTAAATATGACCATCTCAGGTTATCTAACCGCAATTCACCTGCCATTCCAATCGGGGGTGGTATCTTTGTGTCGCAGTTTGATTTTCCCAGCATCGCTTCTCGTTCTGCTGTATATGATGTTTGACGATACGCGCTTTGTACTTGCACTGCCAATTGGTGAAGTACTCACTTTTGCTCTAGCACTGGGTTTTTTCGTCCGACATCAACCTCAGCGAGCGATCGATGACGAAAACGCTAACAAATCCGATGCCCCTATAAAACAGAGCTTGGCGTAGTCGTTGGCACTATTGCGGTAATTGGCAAGGCCTCAAGTTGTTTGTGCAGAAAATTAGGTATAATTGCCAGCATTGCGGCATGGTGCACTTATATTGTAAGACAGGCATGACTTTTAGAGAGAGACGAGTATGAAACGACTTATTGCGCTTTTTAGCTTGCTGGTATCGGTAAGTGTATTAGCTGATACTCAAGATGAAGTCGATCATCTGATTGAATTTGTTAATAATACCCAATGCCAATATGAACGAAATGGCAATATTCACAATGGCGTTGAAGCCACTGAGCACATCATGAAAAAAGCCGATTACTATGCCGATGACATCAAAACAGCGGAAGACTTCATTGCGTACTCGGCCACTAAAAGCCTGATGAGTCGTAAGCACTATAAAGTGCATTGTGAAGGCCAGCCCACGATAAAAAGCAGTGAGTGGTTGCTGACAGAGCTTTCACGATATAGAGAACAAGCTCATTAACGACGTCGCTTTATCCGCACCATAGAATTGGCAGTGCGATGAGCATCAACATCTTAATGCAGTTGTAAGTGCCAAGTCGATTTGAAAAGTGTACACTAATCAAATCTCTCCAAATTGGGTACATCATGGACGACAAAAAAGACAACAGGGCTCGTTGTTGCGCTCGTGGCGGTCCGCGCCCTGGTTGTGGACGTAAACCCGGGATAAAAACCCGTCCAGTCCGTTTACCAGAATGGCTACTCGATGAATTAGAGTCTTTTGGCGATCCTCGCCAGTCCATCATTAAAGCCTGTAAAGCCTTCTACGGCATTGACCCACAAGATGCCAAACTATCGAACAGCAGTGAGTCTCATGACCAAAACTGAATTTATTCTTCGTTATCTCAAACTGAATCGTAAGTCGTATGTACTCGCGATAATTTTTATTTTTCTAGTGAACTGGCTGCAAGTCGAAATCCCGCGCTATATACAACTCGCGATTGATTTGATTGACGACTCGTCTAGTGCGGGGCACGAGCAGTTAAAAACCTATGTTGCCATTGTGGTTGTGATGTCGGTGTTGATGATCGGGATCCGCATACTGTCACGCATCTATGCACTAAACCCTGGGCGGATCACTGAGGCGGCGCTGAAAAACGATTTAATGTATAAACTTAATCGTCTGCCCAATAGTTTTCATCAGCGATTTGCGTCGGGCAAACTTATCTCCATTATCAACAATGATTTGGTAGGAGTTAGGTTGTTGTTTGGCACAGGCTTTTTGCAGTTTTTTAACGCTGTTCTAGCACTGTCCTTAACGCCTATCTGGATGTGGCGCATCTCTCCAGAGCTGACCATGTACTCGGTGATCCCAATTGCGTTAGGCTTTATTGTGTTTCGTATTGGCTTTGTGCAAATGAAAGATCTTCATTTAGAGCACATGCGAAGACTTCAGGATCTATCGGCGCAATTGATGAGCTACCTATCTGGGATCGATTTGATTAAAAGCCAGCAGATGTCGACATGGGTATTGGCTGAGGTAGAAAAACTCAATCAGTTGCTGCTTACTTGCCGCATGAAAATTACTCGTATCCAAGTGTTTATAATGCCGGTTCTGGATTACTCAAATAACCTGATGAAAGTACTGATCTTAGGGTTAGGCGGCTATATGTTGATGAACCAAGAGCTAACACTCGGAGAAATCACGGCGTTTCTTACCTATTCGGTATTGTTGGCTATGCCTTTAATGCAGCTTGGTCGTATTGCGACAATATACCAGCGAGGTATGGTTGGGATCCAAAGCGTTCAAACTGTGTTAAACGCAGAAGTACCAGCGCGCGATGTCACTCAGTTGCCGTTAGCGGAAGTGCAGCGGTTAAAAGGCAAGACAGTGTCGGTGCGTCATTTGAGCTATCAGTACCCGGGTGATGAAGCACCAAGTTTGGACGATATCAGTTTTGACATTCCCCCTGGCAAGAAAGTGGGTGTGTTGGGCAGTATTGGTGCGGGAAAAACCACCTTGGTTAACTGTCTCAACCATCACTTAGATCTTCCCAAGGGAAGCGTTTTTCTCGACGACAAGGATGTAACGGAGTTTTCGCGCAGCGATTTACGCCGATACATTAAAACGGTCACACAAGACCCCTATCTGTTTTCTGCCACGATAGAAGACAATATTCGCTTTGGCAGCAAAGATATGGATATTGCTAAGGCACAGGTTGATGAGGTACTGCAACTGAGTCAATTAGCCGCCGATGTGGAACGCTTCGAAAGTGGTGATCAGACCTTAGTGGGTGAAAAAGGCATCATGTTGTCGGGCGGTCAAAAACAGCGCCTAAGCATAGCCCGTGCATTATTAAAACCGGCGGATCTTATCATCATGGATAATGTGCTGTCGGCCGTGGACTACGAAACCGAGCGTAAGATTTTAGAGGGGCTGTTTGGCCGATTGAAAACACAATCGGTGCTGGTGGTGTCTCATCGAGTCAATGCGCTTGAGTTTATGGATGAGATCATCGTGCTTAAAGAAGGCAAAGTATTGGCAAAAGGCGACCATCCAACACTGCTAAAAACCTGCCCCTACTATTTAGAAACTTGGCAGTTGCAGCAAAATGAGACGGAGGCGCAAGCATGTTAAAAGGCGTTGACGTTAAGTACTTAAAACATTTTTTTCAATTTGCGAAGAAATATCAGCGCTCGGCTGCACTTGGCATTGCCATGCTGCCTCTATCGATCGCTACAAGCTTGCTGTTTCCTTGGTTGATCATCCAGGTGATCGATGTTCATTTGGCGCAAGGAAATATAGATGGGTTGGTCAAACATATTGTCTATTTACTGCTGGTATTGGTAGCAAACTACATAGTCGACAGCATTTACTCATATAACTTGAGGAAAACGGGGCAATTTACCATCACCGATATGCGCGCAGTGCTGTTTGGAAGGGTACTCAAACTGCCGCGAAGCTATTTTGATAATACCCCTACAGGGGTCACCTTGTCGCGACTCACCAGCGACTTGGAAACCATTGGTGATTCGTTTGTGCAATCGATCGTGGGGCTAGTAAAAGACTCGCTGAACACTATTGCGTTGCTGATCATGATGGCATTTATCGACTGGAAGCTCACTCTTATTGTACTGATTATCATGCCTCCCGTGATGTACCTCACCATGTACATTCGTAACCGACTTCGTGCGACGTATCAAATTACTCGCTCGGCACTCGCACGGGGTATTGGCTACTTACAAGAGGCGCTACTAGGGGTAAAAACCGTGCAGTTGTACCGCGCCGAACAGGAAGTGGAAACTAAGTACAAAGGCTTTACCGATGAGTTTTTAAGAGCTCAGAAAAAGGCCAACAAATATGACGCCATTCTATTCGCGTTTATATCTGGTATTACCTCAATCACCATGGCACTGATGATCTGGTACGGTAGCGGACAAGTGTTGCAAGAGGCATTAACCCTAGGTGTGCTGATTGCGTTTATCAATACGCTCGAAAAAGTGTTCGTGCCTATTCGTGACTTTACGTCACAAATCGCGTCAATTCAAAGCTCATTTGCCGCATTTGACCACATAGAGGAGCTCTTTACCGAACCGCTTGAAGAAGAAGGCCGAACATTGTTGCCGTCGAAGGAAGTAGAGCCATCGCTTAAAGACTTTAGCAGTTTGGAATTTAGAAACGTCAGTTTCCGCTACAGCGACGATTCGCCCTATGTGCTTAAGAATGTCTCTTTTACACTTAAGAAAGGTCATCAAATTGCGTTGGTGGGCTCGACGGGATCGGGCAAGTCAACCATATTGCGTCTGATATCGAAAACCTATCAAAACTATGAGGGCAATATATTGCTCAATGGCATCGAGTTATCTCAACTGTCGATAGAGGATTCAAGCCACCTGTTTTCGTTGATGATGCAAGACGTTCACTTGTTTGAAGAAAGTGTGGAGTTCAATATCGCATTGGGTAAATCGACTATTTCAAGAGAGCAAGTGATCCAAGCAGCACGCTATGTTTACGCGGATAAGTTTATTGATCAGCTGCCCAATAATTATGAAAACGTACTAGACAAAAACGGTGGCAACTTATCTGTAGGGCAGACTCAGTTGATCTCATTTGCTCGAGCGGTGGCACAAGGTGGGCAAGTCATGATGTTGGATGAAGCGACTAGCTCGGTGGACTCGATCACCGAAGACTTGATCCAAAAAGCGATGCAGCGGTTGTTTGAAGAGAAAACCATTATCGCCATTGCTCACCGTTTGAGTACGGTGCGACATTCCGATGAAATTTTAGTACTGGAACAAGGCGAAATAGTCGAACGCGGCAATCATGAGCAGCTACTAGAAACCAGTGGAGTATATGCAGGTTTACTGAATGAATCGATGGACAATGAGTCGACTCGTGAGGCCGTTGCGAGTTAATCACGTTGACTGATATAGCAAATAAAATGCCTCTATCTGAGAGGCATTTTTTACATCAATTACATGACCTTAGCGTGGTATGAGGCCCTACTAAACAGCGGCGACTTCCTCGTCTTTTTTAAGCTCGGCTAAATCCGTATAACGGATGGTGCCTTTGCCGGCCTTTTTCGCTCTATACATTACTTTGTCGGCCATAGACAAGCTGTCGATTAAGTCATGTTGACTCATGTCGACATAAGCCACGCCTATGCTGCTGCCTAGAGAATGGGTTTCGTGCTTCAATACACTTATGGTGTTTTGCTCGGTAATGGCCATTATCTTTTCAGCCAAAATTTCAACTTGCTCTGCGTTGGAGGCGTCGCGTACGAATATCGCAAACTCATCTCCACCTAATCGGCCAATATCGTATTCACCCACGATATCTTCACCCAAATGTTCACGCACAACCTTTGCCAGTCGTTTGGCGTATTCGGCCAAGACCACATCGCCAAAATCGTGACCGTAGGAGTCGTTGATGGACTTAAAGTTGTCTAAATCAATGTAGATGAGTGCGGTTTTATCGCTCAAATCCATCTTAATGCTATGGTAGAGCACAGAACGAAACGTGATGCGATTGGACAGCATGGTCAATGAGTCAAGATAGGCGAGTGATGCAATACCGCCTTCATGCATCGATAAAATTTGCTCATCGGCACGGCTTTGGAAAAAGATTAAGATATGGCACATACCGCTTAGTGCGATCAGCGTGAGTACCATTCTAAATGAGATCACATCGCTGTATTCGACTCGACTAAGTCCGTAATCATAACCGACCAAAAGAATGGTCGAAGTGATGATCAAAAAGAGGGTGTTCAACAGTAAGCCAACTCTAAACGAGTTGATAAAGATGCCTACGGCGGCAAGCAGGTAGCTCCAAAGCATGCCAGTACCTTGATACCCACCGGAATAAAGAAGCAGCAACGCCAGCGAATAGTTGATCACCGTGAGTCCAATTCTACCGGCCTCACGATTTTTGTTCATCACGTAAATGTTGACGGATGCGGCAATAGAAAAGATAGCGAGAGCGACAGTAAGAAAGAGATCTTTTCCAAACAGAAGGCTATTGAAAAACATCAGGATCAAAAAAACCATGCCGAATATCGTGAACGAGTTCACCATAAGCTGCATACGCCTGTGTTTATCTTCAACGATGTCTACAAGTTTGTCAGCGACAAAGTTGTGAGCGTTAATCGTCATTTTTTCTAACCTACTTAGCGACCATTATTAGAATACTGTTCTGTAATAAAGAGTAGCATTATCGTTGGACAGAATAAATTCTTGTTTCAGCAACGACCACCAAAGAGCGACTTTTTGGCGTTGAATTCGCAATGCAGCGGTAAAGTATTGAACGAAATTTGCAGCAAATAGTGTAGATAAAAATCTATAATTCAACGAGTTAAATTGTGGTTTACGTAAAAGAATAAATCACTTGTTTAAAAGTAAAAAAAAATATAGTGAATAGTATGGTTTGGTGGAAAAGAAGGCGATATTTGGCGTTGTTATTGGCAAATTGATCGAAATGCCTGCTAATTTTAAGGTTAGCCTATGCTCAGCCTATTCTATTATCAACACAGATTGGCTTTGTATGACCTACTCAGTTGTCGGTGCAAATCAATCCATTGTCCAAGGGTTAGGTTTGTAATAGCGCTAAGACAGGTACGTTGTTTTAGTCCTTCCGTATACCTTTGTAACGCCAGATTTTGCCGAGTTTAACCCACTTTTTAGCGCTGAACGTTTTGCGCCATCAGTAGAGCTGTTTTTGCAAAGTGCGATTAAAAAATCTTATCAGGCAGGCGAGACCATTGTGTTCCAAAAATCAGCAGCTAGAGCACTTAGGACTGTAGCGCCCAATTGCACACAATACACGGCTTCGCCAAGATCCAAATTATAGTGTTGGTTTAAAGGGCCAACCAATAACGAAGGGTAAGCAGTGCTCGGTCTGAAAAATCCATCTCTTTGATGCGTGCCTTTGTCTCAATGGCCAATTGAGGCTCATCGGTGATGATGCCATCCACGCCCAGCAAAAATAGCCGCTGCATACTCGCGACGGTGTTGATGGTCCACACTAAGACTTCTTGCTCTCGCTGCTGGATCTCCAATATCCGCCATGCGTTTAGCCATTGATCGCTCACCATTAACACATCCACTTCTCTTTCGAGATCGACTTCACCCACACTGGCCGCATAGATCAGGGCAAACCTTAAATTGGCCGGTCGATTCGACTCTAGCTTACTCATAATGCTCGATAGAAGTTCAACATCTAGGCTTGAGACAATCATAGATTCCGAGTAATTGGCCAGCATTTCTGCAAGGGCAAGCGCCAGTGCAGTACTCTGGTTGTAGCGTTTCATTTCTATATTGAATTCAATAAACGGTGCGTATAGGTCTAACAGATCGGCCAACAACGGTGGAGGAGTAAGCTGGTATTCGGCGTAGGCGTCGACGATGTCGGCATAGTCTGCGTTTTCAATAATAAGCGAGTTGCCAATCATCCTTCCTAAATCACGATCATGAAATACCACAATTTGACCATCTTTGGTGATTTGAACATCAATTTCGGTGCTTTTAATGCCTAACTCAATCGCGTATTGGATCCCTTGTTCACTGTTCTCAGGGTATTTAAATCCGCCGGCTCGATGCGCAGTTATAGATCCAGAACTGTCTGTTTGCAGATGATGCACAAAATTGCGCACATCGGAATAGCCATTAAAGGCGGCTGCGGCAATTAACACCACCATGACCGTGCTAAGTAAAGCGCGGCGCTGAGTATTCTGCTTGAGCCCAACAAAACGAGCCTCTTCATTCACCAGTTTGAGGCGCTTAGTTTGCAGTCTTAATACATAATACTGGCAACTGGCGTACACAAAACGATCGATAAAACTCATCAACATAGTCAGTCCCAGCAGTAATAGGCTGGCGGCCATTAGCCATGGGTAACGTTCGGGATCAGACGTAGCCCAATGCAGCATAGGCTCAAGGGCAAATAGCATAGTGCTAGCCAGTATCGCCGCAAACAATACTCGGCCAAAGACCCAGGCGATGTGTCCAAGCACAATATGAGGGTATATCGCGCTACTTAAACGTCGAGCCTGCTTAAACAGTTTCCACTGGCTACAGTTTTGAAAAAGGCTCAGCGGTAAGGCTAACCACCAACTTGCCCAATATCGTAATACCAGCAACACAGCAGGTAGAGTAATTAACACGAGCAACCCCAATGCGACCCACAAAGTACTAACCTGGTTGCTGATATAATAGTTGATGTCCCAGTCGTTGAGCATTAGCCCAAATATCCACCGCCCACACCACACTAAACTAGCGAACAACAAACTGATCCCAATAGATTGCGCAATCACCACTTTGGCCACCCTCCAGCTTCGCTGAAGAATCAACCCAAAGGCATCCAAAATGGATCGCTTACCAAGATCGTGCTGTGCGAGCAAAATGCTGATGGCGGAGTGTTCGACAAAAAAAGCAAAACTGAGCTGCGTCACAAACCATAAACTCAGTAGCAATCCGACTGGCGAGAGTAAGAAGGACAGTAGCTCCTGATTGGCAATGGCGCTTACCCCGTAAAAACTCATCAACTTAGAGGTGATCCATAGATCGAAAGGCACAAACAGAGTGAGTAAGGCGCTACGAACCAACACAAAGCTGGCTAACATTTGAAGACCGCTGGCTTTAAGTCGGTGCCACATAAAATAGATGATGTGACGGCTGCGGTGAATGAACGCGTTGAACAAGAGGGGAAATCGCCTAACAGTGGTGGGGGAACTCGTCACATGATAGCACTAGGTGATCCTAGCGTGCAGGTAAATCGTATTTAAAGTTATGCAAAAAAATAACCGAGAGGGTAGGCAACATGACACATCACTGGGCGACACGAGACGCATTGCTACTCTTTGATGTCATTGTCAGTACAGGCCAATACTCTGAAGGCGCTCGAGAGCTGTCCGGTATTAGGGCTTGGCACGATTATGATGGTTACACTTGTTGGTTATCGTTTAAAGACTTAACGCTAACTATAACCTTTCATGGTGGCCTGCTCATTGAGTGCGACCATAAGCAGACGCGAGACGAATTTGACCAGCAAGGTCGACACTTGCTAGCAACACGAAAGGCGCGAAGGTGATCACTATGAACGTTAAGCTTCTACTTATGAGCCTACTTTGGTTGCCTTCTTTGGCTGCATGGTCTCAATCCGTTTTACCAATCCTTGTCCCCTACGATTCAACGAGCAGCTATATGATAGATTTTACCAACACTGTAGAAACCAAAAGATGGCGCGCAACCAACGATGGGGTCATGGGCGGCCTCTCACAAGGTGGGCTGACGTTTATCGACGATGTGAGTGTCTTTTCCGGCAACATATCTCTTGAGAACAATGGCGGCTTTAGCTCTATCTATCGTCCAGTAGTGCCTTTAGACAGAGGGTTAGATGCCGTATCCATAGATTTTATTGGTGATGGACTGACTTACCAGATGCGTGTGGCGGTCGCCATTAACGGCTATCGGGTGAGTTATAAACACGAGTTTGAAACACAAGCCGGTATTCGCCAATCTGTAACACTACCACTTGGCGACTTTAAGGCGGTGTTTCGTGGTCGAATCATACAAGGCGCTCCGACGCTCAAGTCGGAAGACATTCGACAAGTCGGCTTTTTAGTTACGAGCAAACAACAAGGGCCGTTTGCACTCACCCTCTACACCCTAAAGTTTCAACCAACTTACAAGGAGGTGTGATGAACCGAGTGAATCCCAAAGGGCTTTTGCATAGCAAATGGACCAAAGTGGATGTGCAAAACAAAGAGAAACACTTTGTGATCACCAGCGTCAAGTTTGATGAACAGCAAGCCGTGGTTGAGTGCGTGATTGAGGCTGTGATGACGCGCAATGAGTATGCGCTGAATTGGCGGGAACTTAAGAACACTGCGTGTTGGAAAGTAGGGTGGTGTTAAAGGTGACGGAGTTAGTCTGTTGGCGAGCCGAAAGGTGCAATAGAATAAGGAGAATGGTTGGACTCTAGATACAGGAGAGAGGGAGCAATCAAAGATCACGGAATCGCACGTAACCTATTGATAAATAAATGTTCTATATTTATCTCACCCCCGCTCGCTTTGAGAAAAGTATCAAGGCGTGAGCACCTGAGCCTACAATCGCACAGCTTACTTATATAGAGACAACGGGGTCCAACACTCGGGATTTAACGCTGGCTGGCGCAGCGCTTATTTGTTATGTACGTGTGCTTTGTTCCAGCGAAACAAACAACGGCTTTACAAACTTTGCTTCTTCTTGATAACGATTTCTCGTATCCCAAAGCTCAACTGCATGTTGAATGTTAAGCCAAAATTCTGGTGTATTACCTAATGCCGCGGCTAACTTGATTGCTACCGGGGCTGTTAACACTCCGCCATTAATCAAATTACTCACCGTATTTCTGTGTACGCCCATCGCTTCAGCGAGCGCTTTTGATGTGATGCCCATTGGTTCAAGAAATTCAATTTTTAACATTTCCCCAACGCTAACTGGACGACGTTTTGTCTTACGCATAGTCGTTACCTCAATACTTATGTGGGTCTAAGTAAGTATTTAGTGCAACACCATCAACCCACTGAAAAATCAAACGATACTGTTTGTTCACTCGAATTGAACACCAACCTTCAAGATGTTCAAAACGATTACCCGGTGGAATTCTTAAGTCTGATTCAGCTTGAGCTGCATCTAAGATTTCCAGCTTCCGAAATAGAGCGTTCTCTATGCTACTTGGAATTAACCGATGTCGTTTATCATCCTCATAAAACTGCTCTAACCACTTATCTTTAAATTCTAATGCCATTGCAACTTGCACTGTCTTATTGTGCATCGATAAACAAAGACTAACGCATAATGACACTGTGCACAAGTTTGATTGGTAGGAAGGATTTCAGAAAAGTACATAACGAATGACATGGATTCCCCCTCCCGAGGATCGGCCACATTTATGTGGTACTTAACTACACCGGAGGCACTATGTCTGCTCATTCCTATTTCTGCGGTATTGACCTAGCAAATATGCCACTCATGCGTATAGGTGTTGAAGCGTGTGGTGGTGCACATTATTGGGCAAGGACACTCAATAAACCGGGTCATGATACCCGTACCAACAGACCTCATCATGTCGCACCATAGTCAGCAAATAGTTCTGCAAGAGATGATCATCACTATTAGTGAACGCCTGCAACGCCTACCCTTCAACTCTTGCTACTTGTCTTGCAGCACACATTACCAAAAGGCTTACAACGTGTCCGAGACTGCTGCTTCTTAAGAGGGCAAGCACGACATATCCTGAGCCGTATTCAATGGTTACTGGTTGGCGATAGCCTTCAAAAACTCTTATTCACACTGGCAAAAAAGAGCAAAGCAGTACGTGTCTGTCCATGCTGTCAGCATGAGATAGGGTGCGTTGGGATCACGCGACCGAGATAGCCGAAAGGCTGAGATAATAAGGATAATGATGATAACTTAAGAAAGGAGAAGCAATACCAAAAAGCCAAGCAAATAAACGCTAACCTGCTGATAAGATGTCACTTTAGGTCTTATCACGACAGCGTTCGCCTTGAGAAAAGAATCAAGGCGTGACCACCTGAGCCGACAATCGCACAATTTACTTATAGAGAGACAACGGGCTTGTTCAACACTCGGGATTTAACGCTGGCTGGCGCAGCGCTTAATCCTTATTAGTTAGTTTTGGGACTCAAATAGGTTCACTATCTCTGAAGAGATCTCTTCAGTAGGGCGTCCACTTGTATCTATTTTTTTAAATTGGCTATAGTAAGGAGCACTTTGTTTTTCTAACCATTCCATAAGTTCAAGCTTGTTTTCGGCTTTGGCGAACCTAGGTCTATAGGTTTCACCACTTGATGCAATTAATCGATTAACAATTTCAGATAAATCTGCCTGAAGACAATAAATCTTGCCGTTTTCACGCATCAGGTCTATATTTCTTTGATTTAACATGAATCGCCCACCAGTAGATATAACTAGATTGCGCTCTTTGCTTAGATCTAACGCTACTTTCTCTTCGGTAAGTCTAAACAAATCGTCACCATCAGGCTGATTTAGAATATCCGCAGCTGAGCCAAATTTTGTTACTAAATATTCGTCCGTATCAACGAAGTCTCTGTTTAGTTTCTTAGCGACCAATTTACCTAGAGTCGTTTTCCCAGACCCCATTAGCCCAGTAATAACTAGATTTTTTTGCTCCAAAGTGCTCTCCTAACTTGAATAGAAACCTTGCGCTTGCCCAAGTCCAATTGATGGCACTTGTTAGGCAATTTTATTTTTCCTATTTGATAATATGTGAGTGGAAAATAATAAAATTAAAATAGTGTCAAAAGTTATTGCAGTGAATAATTGAGAACCAAAACCATGCGTAATAACTAGAACTATAAAAATAATTTTACTTAATGCAGCAACTGAAAGCACAAAATCACGAACTTCTTTTTTGAATGCACCATATATAAGCATGCCACCGACTAATGCGATAAGAGCCCCCCAATTACGAACGACAACTTCTGCTACTGGACCATCAAGGCTAGAGCCGAACATTGAGTTCAATGCTAATTGTGGCGTTACGGCTGCAAAAACCATTGTGAATGTTAAAACACCTGAAATAAGCATAATCCATTTAATGTTATTGTTGATTATATTCATAACTGTCCTTATTTATTTGCCTAACGCCCGCAACACTGGGCAATTGGTAGCGCAGCGGAAAATTGATCCGCGTGATTGCGCTTGTTAACTTTTATGCCGACAAATAACAGCATCTTTTATATTTAACACCACTTCCGCATGCGCACGGATCGTTTCTTTTGTGCTTATTAGGCGCGGTTGGTTTAGTTGGAGATAGTTTTTGAATTGATTGCTCGATAGAGCGCTCGATAATTTGTTCTATCTCTCTTTCCGGCACAGAATCGTCTTTGAAAGTACCGTAGGCTGCAATCATTAACCCAATAGCTGTTAGTATAATTCCGATGAAACCGTACAATTCTGACCTTGTTTGCGGCAATACAGAGGCGAAATTCTTTAACTCAGGAACTGTTTCGTGTATGTTTTCCTGGACTTGTTCTTTCGAAAGGTTTCTCTTTTGCGCTTCAGTCAATACAGACGATAATTTCTGTAATTGCTGAACTGTCTTAATAGTTCCTTGCAGCAACCTTATTGCGTTGCCAGTGATATCGTAAACGCCATCAGGTACATGGCCCATGCCTCCGCAGTTTGGACAAGGGCCTACACGATTTCCGCTTAGAGTTACATTCCTACAATTTTCAAATACGAAACCAGAACCAAAAACAGCTCCACAGTTATCGCAAAATGCTGGCATCTCTGGCATGGAACCTCCTTGAAAGTTAACAGCTTTTAGTGCGCGCGCTCACTTTTACACAAGCACCATTGACCAATAATCTATCATAACCACATGAAAATTAATGCCAATTACAGCTTGATGTTCGATATCCTTCACATAAAAATGAGCGTTCCCACTAACTCACTTTAACCACACCGGATTTTCCTAGGGGCACTGTGCAATCCATTGATTAAATTAGATATTTTATAATATTTGTAACAAAAACAGAAATCGTAGACGAGCAAAACGAGAACTCTTTCATTTCACTCAACAATAACTAGAGGGTACTGGTTCATAACGTCGGCGACTCTGGTTGCACTATAGTGTCGATAGGGCGACTACTGCCAACACCCTATCTGCACCATTTCGAAACCGCTTTACTTTAAATTAGCTTTAGCTAATATATGTAGTCACATAACTAATCAAAGAGAACCTTATGGCGTGGATAGATAACTTAAGTTGGCCGCTGCTTTTGCTTGCGGGGGGATATTTGGTATTTGCTCCTTTCTTTCCCGAGCCTCATATTGTTGAAAAGCTGCGCATGTTAACGCAAGGGACCTTGGTTAAGCCTATCGATATTTTCGATCTGCTTATGCACGCTTCTCCTATCGTATTGATTGCTCTTAAGGCCTATCGCCAGTTCACTTAATTTGACTGCTTTGACAGGTGCGCTTACACGCCTGTTCACACTTTTAATCGCATTGGTCGCCAATTGGTCTGAGTTACCGTATCGTTGTTTGGTGTAATGACTGAACATGGATGAAGGTGAGACGACCAATGCAAATCGAGATGAATCAACTGACTATAGAGCGTGGCTTGCACTCGCTTTCTATTGAGCATTGGACAATCCAACCTCAGCAGTCGTGGGGAGTGTTTAGTAGTGAAGGTGATATTGGTTCGCTGCTTGGGGCTCTAATATGTGGCGAGTTTACGCTTGATACGGAGTGTTTTAATGCATCTTCCACTCGTGTTGCTCAGGTCTCTTTGCTAGAGCAGCAACGTTTGCTGGATGAAGAGCTTGCCAAAGAAGAAACCGACTTTATCGACCGCATAGACACAGGTACCAGTGTTGAACAGCTGATCTTTAGGCAGTGTGAAGACCACGAATTTACACGAACATTACTTGGCGAGCTCGATTTAGAGCATCTTGCGCAATCTGGATTTCGGGTGCTATCTACCGGCGAAACGAGGCGGGTGATGTTGGCGCGGGCGCTGGCTACCAAGCCCGAATTTATTGTATTGGATAACCCATTTGTCGGATTAGATGTGGCGCATCGACAGTCTCTGGCGCAGTATTTACACACACTCGCTCAGCGGGTGCAGATGATAGTAACGTTTAATCGCGAAGAAGATATTCCCGACTGGATCGAACATATTGCTTTGTTTAACCACGGCGAGTTGGACAGCACTATGGATCGTCAGCAATGGGACAATCACCCGGTGATCAACCAACTGAAAGCGCAGTCGCAAGCTCACAGTGAGCAGATGATGGACCTCATCCGTAGCCATCAGCACAGTAGCGAATTTCAAAATCCAATATTTGAGTTAAAAAACGGCAAAGTGGCCTATACCGATAAAACCATCTTTGATGAACTTAATTGGCGCATCGATCGTGGTCAACACTGGCAAGTTAAAGGCCCTAATGGGTGCGGTAAAAGTACTTTGTTAGGACTCATCTTTGGCGATCACCCTCAATGTTACAGCAACGATATCCACATATTTGGGAACAAGCGGGGGAGTGGGGAGACCATCTGGGAGATCAAGCAAAATATAGGCATGGTATCTTCGGCCTTACACCTACAATATCGCGTCAGCTGTAGTGCGTTGGAGGTGATCTTATCGGGCTTTTACGACTCCATCGGACTCTATCAACAACCGAGCAAAAAAGAGCAGTTAGTGGCGAGGGAATGGCTACAAATGTTGCACATGGATGGATTAGCCAACTCCTCGTTTAAGCAACTTGACTACAGCCAGCAACGGTTGTTGTTAATTGCTCGCGCATTGGTTAAGCAGCCCGCGCTTCTCATTTTGGATGAACCTTATCAGGGGTTGGATTATCTGGGCCGTCGTCTGGTCAAAAACACCCTTGAGCTGATTGCTCGTGAACACCTTAGCCAATTGCTTTATGTGTCTCATTATGAAGGTGACAGTTTGGACAGCATCAAAAATGCGCTTGAGTTTGTGTTTGATGATAGTGCGCAGTGTTATAAGGCGCAGGTCACTATGCTCAATTAACTCCCAAAATAGACATCGCGGCGCTCGGGTAACCAAAGCGGATAGTTTTTCATCACTTTCGAAAACTCGGCACTGGTTAAATAACGTTGCAACCATGCGTCCAAACTAGTGAGGGAAGAGTGTTTAAACCACTGTTTGTCTATGCGGGCAAATTTTCGGATAAACGGCATTATTGCGATGTCGGCGAGCGTTTCCTGATCTGAGAATAGGTATCTGTTGAGCCGAAGCCTTTGTTCTAGGGCCTGCAAGTAGTGTTCGCAAGCCTCTCGCCGCTCAAGCATGTTGTCTTCGTGATATCTTTTTGCGCAGCTAAATGCATTGCTTAGCGGAATGAACTGACTTTCAATTTCGGCAATGAACGCGAGCATTTTTGGCAATGCCGTCGAGTTGTTGGACATGAGTAAGTTGTCAGGATCATTGCTCGATAAAGCCCATAGCATGATCTCCAAACTTTCATCAATGACTTCGGTGCCTATTTCGGGCGCGCCATCGTGTATTACCAACACAGGGACGGTACCTTTGGCGGACGCTTGCAACAGTTCATCGGGCTTGTTGTTAAGTTTGATGGCGCGAATCAAAACCGACGTACGTGACTTGAAAATCGCATACCGAGCTCGCATTGCGTAGGGGCAGTTTTGCAGTGAATAAAGTATTGGGGTCATTTAGACTCGCTTATTTACGCTCTTTATTTTTAGTCTATCACCATTAATTGAAAAGGCGGTTTGCAGCGCCTTTTCAAGAGTGTGTCATAGTCATTGATAAAGCGCTGACTTAAAGCGTACGCAGGCTCAATAATGGCTAGGTGTATCGTGAAAATGCGTCACACATGCGAGCAAGCCCTTCTTCTAGCATCGATTGGGGGCATGCGAGATTAAGTCGTTGCCAGCCTTTGCCTGTTGCGCCAAATGCGCGTCCACCTTCTAACAAAATGTTGGCTTCTTTTATCATGATCTCATCGATTTTTTTGTCGGTAAGATCGAGACTGCGAAAATCCAGCCACGCGAAGTACGTACCTTGTGGAATACTCATTTTCACAACCGGTAGATGCTGCTCAAGGTAGGCTTTGGTGAAAGCAAGGTTATCGTCAATCACCTGCCGCAATTCATCCACCCAGTGATCGCAATGAGTGTACGCAGCTTGGACTGCAGCCATAGAAATTGGGTTAGGCAGTGTAACTCGCACAACCTTATCCCATTGTGCTTTTAGCTCATCGTTTTCAAATAGGGTATGGCTGATGTGCATGCCCGCTAGGTTGAACGTTTTGCCCGTACCATTGAGAGTGACAATGTGGCTTGAATCAACTGCCGCTTTAGCTGTTGGGATATGTTGGATACCAATGCGAGTTAAGTCTGCGTGGATTTCGTCAGAGACTAAGACCACGTCATTGCGCTGGCAAATATCGCTGATGCGAGATAGCTCGTCAGCCGTCCATACACGGCCAACAGGGTTATGAGGTGAGCACAATAGCATCATGGTGGTGGTGGGTTCGCTGGCGAGCGTTTCAAGTTGGTCGAAATTCATAAAGTATTGACCATTGTCTTCCACCAGCGGGTTATCCACCAAGGTGCGCTTGTGTTTTTTGATCAATTCGGCAAACTGATGATACACAGGCGATTGAATAATGATCCCATCACCAGGATTGCTGGCAATATTGATGAGGGTTGCCAGACCATGTAATGTTCCTGCCGCAATGCGAATATTGTCGGTGTCTACTTGCCAGTCAAAGCGACGCTCTAACCATTGTTGAGTGCGTTCAAAATAGCCAGCATTTGGCGCGGAGTAACCAAAGGTTAGACTATCGACTTCTGTCTTCATCGCATGAATGATTTCTGGAGCGACGTCAAAGTCCATATCAGCAACCCAAAATGGCAATGTTTGGTCGTTCGCGTATTTGGACCACATGCTCATGGCAGACCACTTGATGGAAAACGTCTCTTTTCGTTTTGGTGCTTGAGTAAAGTTGTAATTCATTTGGGTCCACTTCTAACATTGAGGTTGTCGATTGCAGTGCTGCAATTTTAAGTCAACAGAGCGGGTAATCCGACGGTTAGACTCATGTAAGCCAGGATGATTCACATCACCTAAGCAATTGGCTAGGCACGGTATATGTTGTTCACATTAATAGTAAATAGTTGTTTTTACAATCGCTAATCAGGACACACCCAATCAGTTTTAAATAGGAAAATGGCGATCTAGAAATGCTGTTCTAGAAATGGTGCACTAGCTTGGCGCTATCTAGATGCTGACCCTAAGCACGGATTGTTGTTTGAGAAACACTGTATTTTGAGGTGCGATTGTGCAGCTTATGAAAGGCGTACTTGAGTATAAGTATTGACGATTTTATTCAGTACCCAAGGGTTTGTCTCACGCGCAAACTCGTCAAAATGAGGGCTGCTCAAATGGAGATCGTAGCCCTCCACCGAGGTATATACTTCGTAGATAAACACTTCTCGGCTATTGCCACTAATACTTACATCAAATTGTAGAAGATGCTGTTCACTATTAAGGCTTGTCAGTGCATGAGGCTTTAACGCTTCGACAAAACTTAAAAAATGGATAGGCTCAATTTCAAACGTTACAGTAACAACAAACATGACACACTCCCTATGCTGGTGTTGGTTGCAAAACACCAGCGCAGACAAATTGCGAGCGCTGGCGTTAAGCTTTGAGCATAGCAGCTAGGCGCGCTACTGGCTCAGTTTTGAACATGAGTTTTAGCAGGGGTTATGAGCATAGTTTATGAGCATGGTTTATGAGCATGGTTTATGAGCATAGGTTTTGATACCAATATTGCGTCATTTCTGCGGTTAATAGACGACAGGGTAACCGTGCAATGGGTGCGGCATCACGTTGACGCTGTGGTGATACACACGCTCAATACTCATAGGTGTTAAGGCTTGCAAAGGAGCGCCGTTTTCTACGATCTGCCCGCCATCGAGCAGAACGATTCTGTCTGCGTATTGGGCTGCAAGATTGAGGTCGTGCAGTACCACCACCACAATGCCTCCTGCATGAGCGATTTCTTTGGCGATGGTTAAGGTGCGATGTTGATGCTGTATATCGAGTGCAGAGGTTGGCTCGTCCATCAATAGAACTTTATCTCGCCCGCTCTGCTCTAGCTGCGTGAGCACACGCGCAAAATGCACGCGCTGTTTCTCGCCACCAGATAAGGTTGGATAACTGCGATCGGCAAGGTGGTACACATCGCACTTCATCATATTTCGACACACAATGTGATTGAGTTGAACCTTTTCTGCAGACAACCCTAATCCGCCAAGCTCAACGACTTCTCTGACCGTAAAGTTAAACGTGAGTTGACTGTGTTGAGGTAACACGCCCATCTGTTTTGCTAAAGCATGGGAAGGCCACTGGTTGAGTGGCTTACCAAACAGTTTGGTGCTTCCGGAAAATGGTATTTCACTAGTAAAGGTTTTGAGCAGTGAGCTTTTTCCCGTGCCATTGGGACCAAGTAATACGGTTAATTCACCTTTATGAAGGCTCAGATTGACACGATCAAGCAGTTGTCGCCCACCTAGGTTCACACTAACATCATGTAACGAGAGCTGATCGTTGTCTTGATTACTAGGATCAAAAGAGGTTCTATCGCTGCCAAATTTCAATCGACGGCGCTTAAAGGTGTTGTGGATTGAGTTGTACAGTGCAGACACCATTAGAGTTTTCCTTTTTGGGTGATAAGCAGCCATAAAAAGAATGGCGCGCCGAGTAAGGCGGTAACGATGCCGACGGGCATATCCAGAGGAGCGACGATACTGCGTGCGAGCATATCGGCAATCAGCAATAAAATTGCGCCAAGTAAGGCTGACACAGGCAGCAGTGTACGGTGATTAGGACCGATTAACATACGTCCTAGATGGGGAACGATCAGTCCAATAAATCCAATCATGCCTGCTAGTGAAACGGTCACTCCAACCCCAAATGCGGTGAGGATGATCAGGCGGCGTTTCAGGCTTTGAACATTTATGCCCAAATGGCGCGCTTCGGACTCACCGAGCAGCAGCGCATTAAGCTTGTCGGCATCGCGTCGAAACGCTAAATAGAGCAGTGCAAGCGAACCAAATGCCAGCCACAGCGAGCTAGGCGTCGCTCCGGCAAGTGAACCCATTGTCCATAAAGACAGATCGCGCAGCGCTTGATCATCGGCAAAGTAGTTGAGAAGCCCCAGCGCCGCACCAGATATTGCACCAATGGCGACACCTGCTAGCAGCATCATAGTAACGGAAGTGCCGTTTTTACTGGTACCAAGTTTATACACAATGATGGTTGTGAGGCTGCCGCCAATAAAAGCAAACAATGGTACTGTACCCATCAACAAAAGCACTGGATACGCCGCCGCAATCGAGCCAAATAGCACTATGGCGATGGCAGCTCCGAGAGCTGCGCCCGAAGACACACCGATGATCCCAGGATCAGCTAATGGGTTTCTAAATAGCCCTTGCATCACTGCGCCGCAGAGCGCCAATATCCCGCCAACGGCAATGGCCAATAGCGTTCTTGGCAGCCTGACTTGCTGGATCACCATGGTGATGTGTGCAGGAATTTCGTCCATCGAAGTCATTGGCAAAAGGGCACGCAGACTGTCAGTAACGCTAATGTTCATTGGGCCGACACTGATCGAGGTAACCATCGCTAGATAGAGGGCGATCCCGGTAATGATCAGCAATACTGTTGGAGACACTAATCTAGAATGATTCATAACGGTCCTTTAGAGCCTGAAAGTAACAAAAATGCGACGTGTTTATGGGTGAAAACGCTGATAGAGCGACTCTGAAAGCGCGATGCTTTCTAGTCCTAACCCGCCAATAATGGCACTGCTACTAATTGGGACAATCTGGCCTTTGCTGCCCGCTGGCGTGGCAGCAAGCAAAGGAAACTCTTTTAGAATGCCTTCAACACCGCCCAAGGATTCCCATGCGCGCTCTGCCACGAGTAGGTAGTCAGGTTGCATCTCGACGATGGCTTCAGCAGAAAGCGGCTTGTAGGAGGTCATTTGATCGTGTGCTGGATTTTCAGCCCCCGCGTAATTGATGATGGTATCGATAGTCGTTTCACGGCCAGCGATAGTGGCAGGTCGACCTTTTGATAACATGGCAAACAGAACACTTGGCTTGTCGGCGATATCGCGCTGCTCAAGGGTGGCAAATTGCTGTTGTAAGATTGCCTTTAACTCTGATGCTTCGTTGTCGGTACCTGTTAGCTGGCTAATCACGTCGATGCGTTCATAAAGGTCTTCTTTGGTGTCGCCCGATGGCACAGTTACTACATTGACTTGCGCGTTATTGAGTAGAGTCAAGGTGTGCTCCGGTCCCATCTCATTTGAACCAATAAGGTGCGTTGGGTTAAGTGCGAGCAGCCCTTCAGCAGAGAGCTGTCGATGATAGCCAACCTGCGGGTAAGCACCTTCTTTATCCATATTGCGGCTAGTCACATCGATAGCAACCAACTGCTGCTCTGCGCCCAGTGCAAATAGCAGCTCGGTAATGCTTGAGCCCGCACTAATGAGTCGGTTACTGGTCGCATCATTGTAAATGTTTTCGTTCGCGTTAACGGATGCACCGAATGCAAAAGTGGTTAGGCAAAGTAGGGAGATAAATTTGTTCATTAGGACTCTTCCATAAGAATTTGAGTAGCAGGAATATTGTGTTTTTGTAGAAAGGCCAGCACTTTTAGCATTGCTTCTACATTAGCGTTTTTGTCTGCGGCGATGACGATCTCTTGATCTGGATGCTGCTTTCTATGTTCAGTTATCGCCCGCGTAAAACTCGTCCAATCGTCGTTGGGCGTACCATCGATTGACCAAGGTGTTTGGGAGTCAGCAATACCGATGGTGAGTACAGCGGTGTCAGGTTTACTGAGCACAGCGCCGTCTTGAGTTTGTGGAATATCCACATTAAGCGTGTGCACCGCTACATTTGCGGTTAGCATCAGAAATACCATCACAATGAAAATAATGTCGAGTAGGGGCGTCAAATCTGGCCGGCTCTCTTCATGCTCAAAGTTAGAATGCGAATGGATCATGCGTTGACCTCAGAAGTGCGCTGGGCTTGCGCCATAAAGCGAGTGGCCTTTGAGTCACTGTCGGCAGTGTTGTTTGCCGCAGGGCAGGTGGAATTGCCTGCAGCTTGGGACTGGTGATTTCCTAACGATTGTTTTTCGTTAGACATCGCCTCGACGTAAATACCCTCAATGTGCAAGTTACTGTGGTTTAGGGTGTACTCAATTTTAGAGAGCGTTCTGTCTACCCACATATTCAAAAACTGTGCGCCAGTGATTGCAGGTACAGCGATAATAAGGCCCGCAGCAGTCGTTGACATCGCTAACCCCAGCCCATCTGCCAACGTAGCTGGGTTAACGTTGCTGGTTAGTGATAGGCCTTTAAACATCTCCATTAGACCCATAACCGTACCTAGCAAGCCTATTAGTGGACTGATCATGCCGATGAGAGAGAGAATGCGGATCCCAGAGCGAAATTGCTGGCGCTTTTTAAACAGCCAAATTGACACCGCTTCTTCACGTAATTGTTTTGGAAAGTGACGATGATTCAGCAACATTCTCATCGATTGAAACATCAATGATCGTCCAGCAAGCTCTTGTTTTACAAAGCGTTCTACATCTTCTGTTTGGTTAAAATCCAAATGATGAATTTTAGACAATATATCGAAGGTTTGGGTACGGCTGTTGAGCAACATATAGATAATGCGCTCGACCAATATTATCGCCGTGATCAACGACATGATGGTCAGTGGCCACGTCATGACACCCAATTGAGAATGTAATTGAGACAGGATGCCTGGAAAAGAATCTAATGGTGTTGGCGTTTGCATAAATAACTACTTTGGTTAGTTTAATTTGAAATCAATTGGGATATGAACGCGATGCGCGACACTGCGACCATGTTCGTTATGTTTGGCAAATTTCCATTTTTTGATTGCAGCGAGTGCGCTTTTGTCGAGCGACGCATGGCCACTGGATTGGTGTACTGCCGTTTTAACCTGCTTACCTTGGTCGTCAATCCACACTTCGACCACAGTGCGTCCTTGCCAGCCGCGGTTACGGGCGAGACGTGGGTAGCTCACCGGTGTTGGCTTTGCTGAAAATGTGGGTTTAGCAATTAACTCTGGTTTAGCAAATAACTCTGGTTTAGCAAATAACTTAGGTTGAGCACTTTTTGCCGAACTCGTTACTGTGCTCAGAGTCTCTAGCGCCTCAACGGTTTGATCATCGGGCTCTAAGTTGGGTTCCGTTTCGGTAACCGCTGCCGTCTGGGAAGAAGGAGTAGCCTCAGTTTTCATTGGCTCTGGTTTCTTCTCAGCAACCGCTTTAACAGGCTCTTTGACGACAGTTTGCTGCGGGGATGGTGCCGGCTTTGTGTCTACTTTTTCAATTACTGGCTTGGATTTTACAGTAGGCTCTATCGGTTCTACAGGTGCTTTCTTTGGTACAGGCTTACTGACGACAGGCTCATTTTGTTTTGGCTGCGACTTAGGTAGAGGCTCGGACTTGGGTAAAGTAGGTTGATTACTTTCTACAACTTTAGGCTTATTTTCGGTTACTGGTTCACTGACGGGCGCAGCGGGCTCAATGTTTTCAGCAGCGATTGGGCTCTTTGGTTCTTCGTTTGTCGTCTCTGTGGGCGTTGTAGATGGTTTAGGTGCACTAACAAACTGAATTTGCATCGAGGACTGCCCAGCCAAGGTGTCCATGCTCAGTGTTGTTTCTGGTTTGGCATACGTTAATGCAACACCGTGAAGAGCAAGTGCTGTAAGGGTTGCAATGATGTATCGGGGATAACGCATGAGTCAGGTTGCACACAAATAATAACTGTCAGTGTGGCCATTATCCATAAAATGCAAATGAGATCAAATATCATTTGCATTATCATTTAAAATAAATATGATAGCTCTCAACGAAACATGCAACCCAGTTTCTTTCTATTAACTTGATTGTCTAAACCAATGACTCAAATAGTCGTCGGTCACATACATAAACTTTAGTGCTAGTTATTGCGCTGACGTGTTGTGAACTGACGCATTGGTTGACAACGATTTACGCTTGCGTTGGCAAGGCGAGTGATAGTGAGAAGCTCACAAGAGACTAACTCATGACAGAGCACATAGTGTTTAATCGCGACGCCCTACAATCGTTACTCGACGATGAATCCGTTGTTGGGCGCTCAACCCCTGATCCTCTGCGTTTCGCGTTTGCTCGAAAAAAAGGTGCGCACGCAGGTGGTATGAGCAAGCCTATCAACCCAAGCTCAGTACAGAGCGCGCTTACTCATGCATTAACAGAGTCTTCACTGGCGCAACCAGCCATTGCTAACGACCGTTGTTTATACATCCATATTCCTTTTTGCCGAGTGCGTTGTACGTACTGCAATTTCTTTCAATACGCCTCCAGCACAAGCTTAATCGAAGATTACTTTACCGCTCTTGAAGCCGAGCTCATATACAAAGCCTCGTTCTCTTGGTCGCAAGCCTTTCCGTTTCAGGCGGTCTATGTTGGTGGTGGCACGCCTACCGACCTTTCTGCGGCGCAAATTGAGCGTCTTGGAAAGCTGATCAGAGAGCATTTCCCGCTTACTCCCGATTGTGAAATTACCTTAGAAGGTCGCGTTAATCGATTTAGCACCGAAAAATTTGAAGCGGCTTTAGAAGGAGGCTTCAACCGCTTTTCGTTGGGGGTTCAGAGTTTTGATACTCACGTTAGACGCAAAGCCAAACGCCTCGATGATCAAGAAGTAGTCGTTGAGCATTTAGCAACAATGGTTTCGTACAATGCCGCGCCGATCGTGATTGATTTGCTTTATGGATTGCCTTTTCAAACCTTAGATATTTGGCAGCGGGATCTAGAGTTTTATTTGGACTCTGGCGTAGACGGCGTCGACCTGTATCAACTCATTGAAATGCAAAACCTGCCTATGGGGCGTATGGTCGAACAGGGTAAATTACCAGCTCCTGCCGACACGCAAATGAAAGCGACGATGTTCCAAATGGGTGTGGAGTTTATGGCCAAGCATCATCAAAGACGTTTAAGCGTTAATCACTGGGCGTCGGGCAATCGTGAGCGCAGTATTTATAACAGTTTAGCCAAGACGTCCGCTGAAGTGCTGCCAATAGGCGCTGGGGCAGGCGGCAACTTTAATGGTGTTAGCGCGATGCAACACCGTGATATGGACGCCTACATCAGCGCCGTGAACTCAAACAGTTTTCCAGTAGGAATGGCTTTTCAATCACCAATAGGTCATCAAAGCAGCAACACCGTAAAAGCAGCGTTCGACCGCGGCGTATTGCGTCGCTCAGAACTTGGGCATACATCGGAAGGGCTACTTTTTGATGCGCTACTGCCTCTGTTTGAAGCTTGGCAGCAGCGCGGCCTTGTAAACTTGGAAGAGCACGCACTGTCACTCACTTTAGCGGGCCAATTTTGGTCAGTGACTTTGGCACAAAACTTAATCAGCACAATGGCTAGGTGTACGAGCAAGCCAAACAGCCATGCTCCGTCGCCAGAAAATGGCATAGAGCAGGGCAGTAAGAATTCTCATACAGAAAATCACGACTCAACTCATCATAAAAACGCTTCAAAAGCGGTCGCATAAGGAAACGACATGTACCAGAATCGCAGCAAAGAGCAGACGCTCTATAAAGTCGCAACACTGTTAGAGCAAGACGCTAACGTGCCTATTAGCGAAATGGCAAAATCGCTTGAGCAAACTGAAGGTGAAATTACTTTTGTGTTACCAAGCACCATGGTTCATGCCGTCGAAGGTAGTCACGCGCAGACCATTTTAGAGCAGCTTGCCTCTTGGGGTAAAGTGACCACCATCGTGCATTCCTTTGGCTCAATCTTTGAATACAAAGCGCCGTTTCCAAAGGGCAAGGTTGCCCATGGATACTACAATCTAATGGGGCGCGAAGGTGAGCTTCATGGCCACTTACGGTTGGATCTTATTGAACATATTGCCATTGTCTCTAAGCCGTTTCGCAAAATGGAAAGCCACTACATTGGATTTTTTGATGCCCAAGGCGAGTGCGTGTTTAAAGTGTACTTAGGTCGCGACAAAAAACGTCAACTGTTTCCAGAGCAACTTGAACTTCTAGCACAACTAAAAACGGAATTTGCATAAATGAGTACTTCATCATCATCGACCCTTTCCCCAACCCATTCAGCGACGCAAGGCGATCGTTCTGCGATCAAAAAAGAGCGTCTGCAAAATCGACTGGGGCCAGAGGTGCAAGAGTTTCGTGACTCTAGACAAACTCTGCAACTTGCGACTATTGGCGAGTCGGGTGCTCCGCATGTGAGCTACGCGCCCTTTGCCTTTGACCAGCAGGGTTATTACATCTTAGTGAGCGATTTGGCCGAGCACGGCAAAAATCTAAAACTGAATAAGCGCGTGTCGATAATGATGATTCAAGACGAGAATGAAGCCAAAAGTGTCCACGCGCGTAAAAGGCTGACCTTTGATACCGAAGCGATGCACATAGACAAAGCGTCGGAGCATGGGATAGCGGGTATAGCTGCACTGGTCTCTCGATTTGGAGAGATGGCCGAAAACCTCAGTAAGCTAGGTGACTTCAACCTCTACAAACTAACGCCTTCTTCCGGTCGATACGTCAAGGGTTTTGGACAAGCCTTTAATGTATCGGGCAATGATCTTGTCGACTTTTTACACCTCGATGAAGGGCACCTCCAAAACAAAGGGCACCTCCAAGAAGAGAGCTAACCCTGTTAGACGAGTACATTGCTTGCAATAACTCGTCGCTCAACGTCATAAACCTTATTAATAAAGGATTAAACCGGTCAAAAAACGACCGGGGAATTACTACAACCAAAATTTAATGGAACTATGAAATTATGAACAACAAAACACCATTAGCAGTGGCTATTTTGAGTGCATTATCCACCACAGCCATATCGACTTCTTTGTCTGCAGAAGAGGTTTTCACCATGGAATCGGTGACTGTGTCAGCAACGCGTTCTCAAAAAGAGTTAGAAGATACCGCAGCTTCGGTAGCGGTTATCTCCGATGACGATATTGAACAGGATATGACGCGCAGTGTTGAAAACTTATTTGATTACACGCCAGGTGTAACCGTTGAGGGCGAAGCACGCCAAGGCGTTCAGAGCATCAACGTGCGTGGTATGGAAGGCAACCGCATCAAAATATTGGTAGACGGTGTTTCTCAGCCTAATCAATTTAGTAATGGCTCTTACAGCTTCATCAATTCTGGCCGTGTTAACGTAGATACCGATTTACTCAAATCTGTTGAAGTGGTGAAAGGCTCAGCGTCGTCGCTTCAAGGCAGCGATGCAATTGGTGGTGTGGTGGCTTTCACCACAAAAGATCCTGAGGACTTCTTGCAAGGCCGTGATATTGGCGGACATGTAAAACTCAATTACTCCTCGGCTGATAACAGCTTCGGTGAGTCAGTGGCGTTGGCAAATCGTTTTGGTGACCTAGAAACCTTGGTGGCCTACTCTCGTCGCGACGGTGAGCAAATCGATAACTTTGGTGAGCCCGATCCTCAAGATTACGACACCAACGACCTGCTCGTTAAGCTTCAATATCAGCTGTCAGATGCACACCGTTTAGAGTTTAGCGGCAGCTACGTCAACAACAATACAAGCTCTGAATTTAGCGATCCGTCGTACACAGATTACACCGGTGATGACCGTACTACGCAAACCTCTCTTGGGCTTAAACATATTTGGAACTTAGATCAGAGCTTTGCCGATAGCATCGAATGGCAAGTCAACTGGTTAAGCAAAGAAGAGAACGGTATCACCAACCGTACTTCACTAGGCGGTAGCTTCTTCTTACCTCCTGCTGGTAACGTACAAACCAAAGATTACATCTATGGTGACGAAGGTTGGAGTGGTGACATTCAACTGGATAAATCTCTTTACTGGGGCAATAGCGAGCATTACATCGTCTATGGTGCGTCTTTCTCTAATAAGGATATTCACAATACCAATAACGAGTACAACTCAATCAATGAGGATCAGGTCATTTATTACATGCCAAGTGCCTCAGAAACTCGCTATGGCTTTTTTGTCCAAGATGAGATTACCGCAGGTAACTGGGTAGTGACACCAGGTCTTCGCTTTGACTCGTTCCAAACAAGTCCTGGCGATACTTCTGAGAACCCAAGTGGTAACCCAGATTCTGATTACCAAGACTTTGATGACTCTGCTGTTACTGGTCGTCTGGGTACGGTCTACTCGGTCAACAATGAAAACAAAGTGTTTGCACAAATTTCGCAAGGCTTTAGAGCACCAGATTTCCAAGAGCTGTATTACTCGTTTGGTAACCCAATGCATGGGTACATCAGCGCACCGAATCCAGATCTAAAAGCCGAAGAGAGTATTTCCTACGAGTTGGGCTGGCGTCACAATGTTGCTTACTCTTCGTCAGAAATCGCAGTGTTCTACAGCGAATACGATAACTTTATTGACTATCAGTTAGTGGATGGAAGTTTTGCGACAATGGACGCTGTCTACCAGTCGATCAACATCGATGAAGCGACCATTAAGGGTATCGAGTTTTCTAACCAGTTACTGTGGAACTTTATGCCGGTTGAAGGCTTTAGCAGCCGCATCGCAGCCGCTTACTCTGACGGCGAAGATGGCGAAAAGAACCCACTTAACAGTGTAAACCCTTGGAATGCAGTATTTGGTGTGAACTACGATGCGCCACAAGGCACTTGGGGTACTTCTTTGAAACTGGTGTACACCGCAGCGAAAGACGCGAGCGACATCTACACCGAAGAAGGCAGCGACGAAATCTTGCCGATTGACTCGTCGACGGTTCTTGACCTAACCGCTTACTACGTACCAGTGAATAATCTTACGCTGCGCGCAGGTGTATTCAACTTAACGGACCAAGAATACTACAAGTGGAATGATGTACGCGGCTTAACCGAGCGTGACCAAGACTTGACAGCAGCGCGTCGTAACTTTGCATTGACCGCAAAATATGACTTTTAATTTGCTGACTGTGAATTAGGCATCCGATAACTCAGTGCCTATAAACCGCCGCTTTCGTGTAGAGAGCGGCGGTTTTGTGATTGTTAGCCAGTAAACTTTTGGGCACAACTTTTTCTTAACTGCATGCGATCGCTGTGTGAGCGCGCAACGTAAACTGATGTACACTCTATGACTCTTTTCTCAAATTCTCAGCCTCAAGGAAGACATGTGAATCAAAACAGCACTCGGGACTATTTTATTTTGGATCGTCAGTGGCTCTATCAGCAAGCCATTGTCCATAAGCGCAAATTAATCTTTGCCAACATCATTGCTTTCTTTGCCACGCTGATCAGTGTTCCCATCCCTATGCTGCTTCCTCTTATGGTCGACGAAGTGTTATTGGACAAACCTGCGCAAGGTGTTGCTGCACTCAACTGGATCTTACTGGACGGCTGGCAGACCCCTGTAGGCTATATCGTTATGGTGTTGATGCTGATTGTGCTGATGCGTATTGGCAGCCAAGCACTTAATATTTTGCAAACTCGGCAGTTCACCTTGGTGTCGAAACAGCTTACCTGTGTCATGCGGCAAAAGGTTCTCGATAAACTTGGACGAGTATCGATGCAGCAGTATGAGGAAAAAGGCAGTGGTGGATTAACCTCCCACTTAGTCACCGACATAGAAACCATCGACAAGTTTATTGGCTCCACATTAAGCCGGTTTGTGATCAGTGTATTAACGGTTATCGGCGTTGGCTCAATTCTGCTTTGGCTTAATTGGGAACTTGGCTTGTTTATCATATTGATGAACCCAGTGGTTATCTATTTGTCCCGTAAACTGGGTGAGCGGGTAAAGCACCTTAAGAAAAAAGAGAACCAAGCATTTGAGAAGTTTCAATCTCGATTGGTTGAAACGTTAGATGGTATTTACCAACTGCGCGCGGCCAATAGAGAAAAAGAGTATCTAGAACTGCTCAAGCAAGATGCTGAAGCCATCCGCTTTGATGCAGATAAATATGCTTGGCAATCGGACGCGGCCAATCGTCTGTCATTTTTGATGTTTTTGATTGGCTTTGAAATATTTCGCGCTGCCGCGATGATCATGGTGCTGTTTAGTGATTTATCGATAGGTCAAATCTTCGCGGTGTTTGGGTACCTTTGGTTTATGCTTTCACCGGTTCAAGAGCTGCTAAGTATTCAATATTCTTGGTACAGCGCTGCGGCAGCCATGAAGCGAATCAATGGCATTCTTGAACTAGACGAAGAGTATCGCCCTCAAGCCACTGTGAATCCTTTTGATGACAAGCGATTAATCGACATTGAGTTTGAAAACGTGAGTTTTTCTTACGATGGTGACCGCAATGTTCTCGATAGCCTCAATTTGTCGATTCCTAAGGGCAAACGTGTCGCGCTCGTCGGGGCTTCGGGTGGCGGTAAGTCTACTTTGATTCAGCTTTTACTGGGGATCTATCAAAAGCAGAGTGGGGACATTAAAGTTAACGGACACCCCATTGAAGCCGTCAGCTACGAAGCGCTTCGTGACAAAATGGCAGTGGTGTTGCAGCAACCGATGATTTTTAATGATACCTTGCGCCAAAACTTAACTCTTGGACGTGATTTTGATGATGAAACCTTGTGGCAAGCGCTTAGCATTGCTCAGTTGAGCGATTTAAAATCGACGCTGTCTAACGGTTTAGATTCAGAAATCGGTCGACAAGGCGTCCGCTTGTCAGGCGGGCAACGACAACGTCTGGCCATCGCGAGAATGGTGCTAAACGATCCCGATTTGGTCATTTTAGATGAAGCAACATCAGCGCTAGACACTACAACGGAAGCCAATCTTCACTTGGCGCTGAATCAGTTTTTGCAAGGGCGGACCACGCTGATTGTTGCGCACCGACTATCTGCGGTGAAGCAAGCGGACCTTATCTACGTGCTCGAAGATGGCAAAGTGGTGCAATCGGGGACTCACCAAGATCTGCTCAAAGATGATGGGCTCTATCAAACCTTATATGGCAACCTACAAGCGGGTTAGTGTCAGAAGACAATTTAGTATATCAATTCCAATAAAGTCTGATCTTTTACATTAAAGTTTGTCACTTTTCCCCTGTCAGTACGCCTGGCAGAGGTTATGTGCACCGACTATCGCAACGTTTTGCCCCTTTTCTGTTTAGAGTTGTTACTCTTAACACTTCTAAAGAATCCCATTTGAACAAATATTACTAATGCCGATATAGTGCAACTAACTACATAGAGGTTGGTCACGCACGGATTATGGGTAACAGAAAAATCGCTGTATTAATTGATTCAGAAAACACTCCGCACTCAAAGCTAAACCTCATTATTGAAGAGCTTTCTAGTTTTGGGCAGATCATCGTTAAACGTGCATATGGCGACTTTTCTGCTGAGCAATTAAAAAACTGGAAGCAGCCTTTGAATGAGTTAGCTATTCAAGCTAAACAGCAATTTGCCTATACATCTGGAAAAAACTCCACAGACTCTTTAATGATTATTGATGCTATGGATCTCCTATACAGTCAACGGTTTGATGCTTTTGCTTTGATATCCAGTGATAGTGACTTTACAAGTCTTGCTACGAGGTTAAGAGAGTCAGAGATACACGTCATCGGTGTTGGAAAAGCGATGACTCCGACTTCGTTTAAAAACGCTTGTGACGACTTTGTAGCAATTGAGAACTTGAACGCTGATGGTGACCTTGAGGTGGCACAATCAAGCTCTAATCAAGATGCAGAACGCGAATTATGGCGATTAATGCATCAAGCTTGGCAGAATTATAGAGATGAATCGGGTTGGGCAAAACTAGGTGAAATTGGCAAGTACATAAAAAGATTGAAGCCAGATTTTGACCCTCGAAACTACGGTTTGAAAAAGTTATCTGACTTTTTTGATAAATATCCAACGCGCTATAGAATCCGCAACACTAAACGCTCTGGTATGGAGTTTCAGTTGATAACAAAGGCTAGCAAACTAAAATGATTTGCAGCGTTCGCTGACGTTATACGGCAACCGGGTAACTCAAAATTGCCCCAATATATGGTACGTCCCGTTATTGCAAGTAGATAACCAGATAACGAGCTGATTTGCGCTAATATATTCAGAGTCTTAATTGAGACCTAAAGGCTCAGCTCTACGATGAGGTTCGCGCCAGATTGTCCTCGCAAAATGAAAAGCACACTAAGTTGCTGTTTGGGGCAACAGGTTTTCAATCTGGTGGTCTAACCGTTTTGTCATCTTTTTTATCCATTGCAAATTTGATTTAAGCTTTGATTAAAAAGGGTTTATTCGTTGTCATTACAGACCACGCTATCCTGGCAAGCTTGTTTGCTAACGCGACGACAGCAACATTGAAAGGCTTCCTTTGCTTAAGGTCCATAAGCCAGTTACCGAAGTACTTCTCGGCAGATTTATCTCTCCATAAAATTGAACGAGCGGCGTGAATGAACAACGTCCTTAATTCTCGGTTCCCTCGTTTTGAAATGCCCAACATTGTGGTCTTGCCTCCTGTAGAATACTGAATTGGTACTAGACCAATCCAAGCTGCGAAATTTCTCCCATTTTTGAAATCTGTTGGGTTACCAATAGATGAAAGGCATGCGCTTGCTATCACTGGACCGACTCCTGGTATGGTTTGTAGTTGTGTCATCTGTGGATCTTCTGCAAGTAACTTTTCCACCTTAGCCTGTTGGTTTTCAATCTTTTGATTCAGTACTTCATAATGCTCGAGCAACTCGCTTAGCTCGAAGATTATTTCCGGTGGCACATAATGTCCCTCATCAGCAAGCCACTGAAACAGCTTTTTCATAGCAGCATGGCCTTTGGGTAAGCTGACTCCAAATTCGAGTAATATAGAGCCTATCCGATTCATGCACGCTGTACGCTCTCTGATGTAGCCGTTTCTGAGCTTTCTTAATGTTGAAATAATCTGAGCTGATTCGGTTTTATGACTGGTAAATCGCATTGATGGTCTTGATGCAGCCTCCGCAATAGCACATGCATCAATAAAATCGTTTTTATTAGTTTTTACGTACGGCTTAACGTATTGGGGAGGGATGAGTTTCGCAACATGCCCTAACGACTCACATTTTCTAGCAAGCCAATGTGCGCCACCACATGATTCCATCGCAATGATTGAAGGCTCTCTACAAGATAAGAATTCAAGTAACTTCTTACGTGATAGTTTCTTTCTAAAAAGTTCATTGCCACTTTTGTCATGAGCGGCGATGTGGAATGTATTTTTACCTAGGTCAATACCAATGATATGAGCTGTTGACATGGGACACCTTCCTTTGAGCGCTAAACATAGGTTAAGTTTAGCTGTGAAGAGGGACGTACCATCTCATTAAACAAGTTTGGACTCACGATCATCAGATTAATTTAAGTGGCACTTTAATCAATTTACATCTGGCCGTATAATTACTGGGTTGCATATTGATAATTGTGTTTGAGGCTATCAAGTGATATCAAAAATTGTATATGTGATAATAGTTGTTGTTTGTCTATCTTTAGTGTCTCTCGCTATTCTCAAGTACCGGGATAGCGCTGAACTTGCCAAAGAGTGGAACTCTTTAAAGAGTAAGCCAATAGGTCAAGTTATTTTTAGTAAAGAGCTAATTAAAGACTTGCCAGATGCGGCTAAGCGATATTTTAAATTTACAATTAGTGAAGGAACACTTCTTTTTCCCCATGCTGAAATTGGTATGAAAGGTGAGTTCAGCTTAGGTTCTAAAGAATCTCCTGAATATATGACTATGTCAGCTAACCAGATTCTTGCTGCTCCAGAAGGTTTCATTTGGCAAGCATTATTTGATAGTAAGCTGCCTATTTCTGGATCAGATTCGAATAAGTGGACACGTTTTAATCTGCTTGGTTTATTTCCAGTAGCACGTACTGGCTATAGTTTAGACCATAGAAGGTCTGCTTTTGGTAGGTATATGGCTGAGTCTTCATTTTGGACTCCCGGATTTTTGCTACTTCACCCGGATACAGTGTGGCATGATGTGGGTTCCGAACATATGAAAGTAACTATTAATCATGAAAACATGTCAATAACGCTTAATGTGCTGATATCTGAAACAGGGATGCCTGTTGAAATGTACTTCAACCGCTGGACGAATGCGAACCACGATGGGAAGTATCGAAGTCAGCCATTTGGTGGGAAGTTATCTGATTTTCGTGATGTTGAAGGTTATAAAATCCCGTTTTATGTTGAAGCTGGGAATATGTATGGAGAACCAGAGTACTTTCCATTTTTCAAAGCGCAAGTCACCGATATTCGCTTTATAACCGCTATTAATTAGAAGGCTAGGCTGAATTAGAGCATTCAACGAACTCCAATGCAGTGGCTGTGTTGCTTTGGACGATCGATAAGAGGTTTTTCAATACCTGAGATTATCCGTCAAATGCTAATTTAGCAAAGCCACTGACACACTTTGTCCAAAGGTTTGCTGAAGCCGACCGGGGCAAATACACCTTTGCCCCAAAGCAAGCTAGGGCGAGATTGACCACAATTGAAATGTCTGCATTTTGGCTTACTTTTCCTCATGCCTAGAGCTATAACACTGTGGCCAAATGTGCTGATCCTCTACACAGTTAACTCCATAGGAACCGCCATTACTCAAACAAAGCACTTATCTTTTAGTTTTAAGATAAATATGTACTCGGATATATTTAGGAAGTGAGCTACCAACGTGACTCTGCGACTTCCGCTAAGTCGTACTCAAACCTACCATCCATGAACTTTAAACGCCCAAACTCTTCGTAAAGCGTGTCCCATACAATACCGCAATCCAAAGCCGTATCAATCGGAATAGGAAGTAGATCATCTTCAAAATAGTCTTCTATGTCCAAGCCGTAGCGCTCAAAGGCTATTATCTCTTCATCCGTTAAATGCTTGGCCACCTTGTGCTCAAATACCCGACCATACAACCAGCACTTTATGTTACCTAAGGAAAACTCAATCAATGGTTCATCGATTGCATCACCATCTTTTCGGTCATTCGCTCGCTCAAGTGCATGTATGGTCAATATCAGTTCAATACTAAATTGTTTACCAGACACCGTCATTTCTGGGCTGTTTATTTCACATATATGATCTGCTGAGGAAAGTTGATAAAGCTTTTTGGTCCGCACTATGTTCGCGTCAACATATTCTTGTCGTAAATATGGATGAGTATGTGCACTACCTATGTAGGAATAGTCCATACCAAAGGCGCGAGCTATATCCTTCTTGATGCGAATCGAGTCTGGGTTTGTACTCAGACTTCCTCTCTGGCGTTGGGCTGATGTCTCTACAGACACATGCTCGATTTTACATGTAAAGGGAAGTTGCTTATTCACTTTACCCCATAAATGAGCACCAGTTTCAATTGAGACTTGTTTGGCTCCAGAGTGTTCAACGGCATAAGCTTCAAAGCCAGCCATTACCAGCTCAAAGATTGCACTTTTACTTATTTTAATTGTTGTAGTCATTTTGACATTCCATTTGATCCGACTTGAGAACTTTCGTCATATGGTAACAAGTTCACTTGACCCCTTCGCGAAAGACTTTGGTTTTCATTTGCCCGTTTCTATTTTTTGTCGCATAAGGATAGATAAGTTACCCTTTTTAATAGGTTAAATCAGCACGTTACTAAACTAAAAGTAAGCTTGATGTCACATTTATGCTTCTAAACCATATAAAGTTCTACCTCGCTGTTGCGTTAAGTTGACACGCTTTTTCGATACATCAAAGATGTAATGCCAGCGCCCCCTCGTGTGCTTGAAACTGCACCACTGCCTAAACACAACTATTTGTGATTTTTTCATGATAAGCGTTGCACACACCTCTGAATAGAAGTTACACAGAGTAATCGCTTGCGTGTGAAAAATGTAGATAGATTTGACAAGAGAACTGGTAACCCAAACAAAAACCATTTTTTGGGTTAATCTGGACAACGTATATCAGGCTATGTATCAGATAGCTACAAGGCACTTGCGGAAACTTAAGAGGCTAACACTACACGAAGAATTAATGTAACAACTGATCAATCAAGTTAGTGCTAGTTTGACAACTATCGATATGACAATCAGTTGTAGAGAAGGTTCTCAATTCTATCTAGAAAGCATATAGCAAGAGTGGCAGTTAACGGAAAAAGCGAGTAGAGATTTAACACCTCAAATGGTAGATTGCTTGGGTCAAACAGTTCAAAAATAGAAACAACTTTAGAATGTAAGATAGAAGTATCTTCATCTATTTAGCATCTCACATCGTTACCCATGAAGTACAGGCACTCATCATATATTTTGGGGTTCAGAGCTTAAAGTAATAATGTTTTTTATTTTAAAATTACTGCTGAGATGATATTAGGTGAAGATTTGAAACAGCTTCTCCTTTAGAGCATCATCACTATAATATAACTTGTTTTTCAAAAACCAACTCTTCAATACAGTACAAAACCCTGACCTGTTGATCTTTTTTACTGGTTATTATGAAATGCAACTTCCTTTATCGCTCAATCTAGAAAAACCTGAACGACAGTGGCAGTTAACGGAAAAAGCGTGTCGAAACTGAAAGTCTAAACTGATATGTTATTAGGGTAAATAATAAAACCTGCAAAAAAAAATTCTCGCAAAAAAGTAAAATGGACTTATTTAAGCTTGCTACTCTTAGCGTCCTTCGTGCTTGATATTACTAACAACCCTTTTCTACTACAGCTACAAAATCCTTTGTAGCTGTCTCTTTGCTATCTGCAATAACTTAATAAGGAATAACTATGGACAATACCATTACAATTGATGTCGAACAGTTGAAATCAGTTACATCGGCAAGCGCCATCCTTGAATATCTTTTTCTACACGCCATTAACGACATGCAAGGCGACACATTAGTTTCCAGTGTTGATTTGTTAAAGATGCGAGTCCAAGACAGTGCTGGCGTTTTTTTTCTTCGCAGCGCATTAGTTTCAGCACTTCATGAGGTTGAAAAAATTGGCGTAGGTCGCTTTGGCAAACCTTTATACGGTAGAGAAACGAAGTTTTACTGGAATACTATCGGCTTACAGTCGATTGCGAGATTAGCTCTCGGAACTGAGGGGATCGATGACGATATGCCAAAGTTTGAAGAAGAAATATCCACCCATTTCCATCGTTTCAATCTCCGTGATCACTACGAATTTGTCATAGAACTTCCAGAAGATCTAACTCACGAAGAAGCGAATCGAATTGGTCAGTTATGCATAGGTTTAGCAACACCACACTATCATCACGGCTCAAAACCTGCCATCTATGTCTTCGCATTACGAAATGGTCTAGATTTTGAATTGGTTTTACCGCGGGACCTGACCCAATCTGAAGCTTTCCGCCTCTCGACCTTCATTGAAATTCTGCCAACGAACGATGATGAGTTCGAAAGCAATGATGATTTCGATTTTGAAGGATTCTGACACACAAACCATCTAACGTTCCTCTCATATTTGAGCGCTATGCGTGTTTCGACGGCATAGCGCTTTTCTTTTAGACTAAATTTAAGGAATAAAAACATGACTAACCCAGATTCTGTTATTCTTTACTATCAGAAAGACGGCGTTTTATTGAAGAAAGATTTCAGTAAGTACGGATTAAGCAATGCAACACGAGTAGCACACACTATCCCTAGTTCTCAGCCTTGGCTGATTGCTTTAGGGAATGGAGGTATCGCATCACAAAGCAAAGATTCACATGAACTAGAACATATCATCTTCGACAATGAAACTTCTGATCAAAGAGATTAACCCACAAAAACATGGACCTTCTCCGCTTAGATGAGCTTGACAGCTGGATAGAAGATTGAACGCTCTTCAGGAACAGAAATCTGCTTAATCTTAAGCTTGAAGTATTCCGTATCTCTAATCCCTCGAGCCCTTTTCCTAAGCATCCCAATTGATACATTACCGGCCTCAATCACGGCGCTAGTTAAGCGGTAGGTGGCGTAATTGCAGATACCTTCCTTGTGACGTTGGAGCATGTCGGAAAAGCTATTTAAGCTCAAAATCCCAGAGCCTCTGGCTAATTCACACCAGTGATCAACTTTTTGCCTCATTTGCTGATAGCTGCAGCTTGACCATATATCTTGTAGTTGCTCCTTCAGCATATAAATCAAACAAAGGTAGTACACTGATGAATACTTATCGAGAGTTAAAGTATTGTTGAAAAGAGGGCAATAGACAGCTTGCTCTAGGTCATCGGTCAAAAGGTTTGCGATACTCGAAGTTATCCGTTAATTGCTAATCTAGCAAAACCGCTAACTCAGAAATGTCCAAAAGCTTCTTAGGAATCGATCAATCTTTATTGTCACTCGCTAAACTCCACGAGTCGAAGTGCAGGCTTCGTTTTTTGGTCTAGCTCCTAAGGCAAACAGAGATTAGATGCTATGACTTAGGTCATGACCCGCCAGTGCAATCAATGGCACGCAACCTCTGAGTCTTCTTGCTAACAATAGGAAAATGGATAAGTGGAATATACCGAAGTGGCCAGCAATGAAGTCTCATTAGATTTGCTGCTTGAAGCCGATCCTAGTGAAGACAGCATCTTTTCCTATCTGTCTGACTCGTGGCGTTATGTTAGGGTAGATAATCAGCGAATTGTGGCGGTGTGTGCAGTGAAGCGTCAATATCGCGGCCTTGCGGAAATATTCAATGTGTCTGTGTATCCAGAATATCAAGGCAAGGGGATTGGCACTGAGCTTCTGAAGATTGTTTTATCTAAGTTACCTCACAATGGCATTGAGCGCGTTGAGTTAGGCGCAGGTACTTTTGGGTATCAACTGGCGTATTATCAGCGTCTTGGTTTTCGGGTGGAGTCTGTGGTTAAGGACTATTTCTTGCGTAATTATTCTAAAGCCATTATGAACACGGCGTACAGCACCAAGATATGTTGAGACTCTATAAGGTGTTGTAGAGCGCCGATAGTTTTAAAGTAGGAGTGAGCGATGCTTAGGCCTAAGACCAAGGATGAGTTGATTTCACAAGCCAGTTAGAATTTCAATAAGCTGCTTTGTTTTATCGATTCGATGTCAGAGGAAGCGCTCAATACCGAGTTTGACTTTTCCGCTGATGCGCGCAAAAAAGAGCAGCATTGGAGCGGCGATAGAAATCTTACAGATGTGCTGGTTCACCTTTATGAATGGCATAAACTATTGATTAAATGAGTACGTGTTTGAGTGCTATCCTATGATGCAATAGCCCATTAGGCTAACGGTAAACTGAACCGTTTGACTTTAAAAAGCAACACAAGGAGCAGCGATGGCTGGATCGGAACAAGCGCAACAGATTCTGAAAGAGTTGGCGGGCTATAGCAAAATGGGCGAGATTAAAAAACTTGCCAAGACCATTAAGAAAGATCATTCGCTGGCTTTGGAGTTATGGGCAACCGCGCTCTATTTCCCTCGCCTTTTGGCGGTACTAATTTTCGACAAAAAGCAGTTGAGCGAGGAAAGTATCAATACCATTGCTACCGATCTTGTGTCGCACCCAGAAGATGAGAGAAATATGCTCAGCGATTGGCTTTTAGCCAATCAGCTGACCAAAGATAAGGCGCTGACGACTTTGTTACTGAACTGGCAGCAATCGTCTGTCGCTCTGCTTCGTCACTGGTTTTGGTATCATCAAGCTCGCCTAAGGTGGACGGGTAAAACACCTCCAATAGACAACAGTGCGCAGCTACTGGACTATCTTGATGCTCATTTAGCGGATGAAGAAGCGCAAGTGCAGTGGGCGATGAATTTTTGCGCTGGCTGGATTGGTATTTTTGAAGCGGCACATCGACAGCGCTGTATTGAGCTGGGAGAGCGAGTCGCCCTCTATAAAGACGAGAAAGTCTCAAAAAACTGTACTCCCTCCTATCTTCCTGAGTTCATTCGCATTGAAGTTGGCAAGAGAGGGGATTGATAATCAGTTAAGGCCGCCACACGACGGCGGTCTAATGGCCTTTATTGCAAGAAATTAGGGCTATCCGCTGATTTCTCTGGCAACTAAGAGTAGAATGTTTCAGGTTTTAGGCATTCGCCAAACGTTTATCCATGGAATTAAGGATCATTATGTCGGCTACAGACTACCTCAATCAGTTAAATCACACTTACCTCAGCATTCACAGAACCAAAGAGGACTTTTTCTGGGAAACCTATATGGGGATCAGCGACGACCACGCGGGTTCGACTAAAGCGCAAACCCAGTGGACCGACTTTTTGAGTGACGCCAGTCAGATTGAAAAAGTCAAAGCGCAGTTGCTTGCAGCAGAAGAGATTGCCGATGACGAAATTAAAGCATCAACCATTCAAGGCCTAACCGGCTGGCTTAATATGTTTAAGTCGCACGCGATTGAAGGTGAGCAAGCACAAGCACTTAAAACAAAATTGATCCAATTTGAAGCAGATCTGTTTGAGAAAAAACAGGCTCATCAGCAATTTTTCGTTAATGAGCAAGGTGAGCAAGTTGAAGGCTCATTACCTGTTTTAGCATCGACCATTCGTGCCAACAGCTCCGAGGCGGTTCGCCAATCTGCCCACCAAGCTTTACTGGATCTTGAGCAATGGTTACTGGTCAATGGCTTTTTAGAGCTTGTGAAACTGCGTAATCAGTTTGCGCGCTCTTTGGGCTACAACAGCTTTTTCGACTACTCGATCGAAAAGACCGAAAATATGACCACGGAACAGCTATTCACCATTTTGGATGACTTTGAGGTTCGCACTCGTGATGCGCATCAACGTAGTTTAAAAGAGTTGGCTGAGAAGAAAGGTGAGCAAGCCCTTAAAGGGTATAACTTTAATTACTCGTTTGCTGGCGATGTCATGCGTGAGCTTGACCCATACGTACCTTTTTCTAAGTCTTTACGCCGTTGGGTGGAGTCGTTTGGCCGTCTGAATATCGATTACTCTGGTGCAGAGCTTTGCCTTGATCTGTTGGATCGAAAGGGCAAATATCCTAACGGTTTTTGTCACGGGCCTGTTCCATCGTTTGTGGATCAAGGTGAGTGGGTTCCTGCAAAAGTGAACTTTACCAGTAACGCAAAACCGGATCAGGTTGGCAGCGGCTTTGATGGAATTAATACTCTGTTTCACGAAGGCGGGCACGCAGCACACTTTGCGAATGTTAAGCTAAACTCACCAAGCTTTTCTCAAGAATTTGCTCCAACCTCAATGGCTTATGCCGAAACGCAATCCATGTTTTGTGACTCGTTGCTCACTGACGCTGATTGGCTAAAACAGTATGCGATCAACGATCAAGGAGAAGCGGTTCCAGATAGCATCATCAAATCGATGATCGAAAGTCGCCAGCCATTTTCTGCGTATCAAGAGCGCAGTATTTTGGTGGTGCCTTACTTTGAACGTGCCCTCTATGAGTTGAGTGACGAAGAGCTGACTCCAGAGCGCGCAACCGCGCTTGCACGCGAATGTGAGCTAGATATTTTAGGCATTGAGTGTAGCCCGCGCCCACTAATGGCCATCCCACACTTACTGTCTGATGAAGCGGCCTGTGCCTACCAAGGTTATTTGCTGGCTCACATGGCGGTTTACCAAACTCGTGCCTACTTCACCGAGAAGTTTGGCTATTTGACCGATAACCCAGAAATTGGCCCATTGCTGGCACAACACTACTGGAACCCTGGTAACAGTGTGTCTCATGATGACACCATTCGTGCGCTTACTGGCGAAGGATTTAACGCTAAGTATTTAGCGGATGCCTGTAATCAAACGGTTGAACAAGCTTGGGACAGTGAGAAGCAAAAAATAGCAGCACTTTCAACGCGTACTCAAGCGGCGCCAGCGTCGCTGAATGCGTCGATTGAAGTGGTCGATGGCGCGAAACAATTGGCGATCAATACAGAGTCAGACAGCGCTATGTGCGATGCGTTTGAACAGTTTATTGTTGAGCAATATGGGCGCTAATGTATAGCGGCTAGATGTAAACCCATAAGAGACGCTATTGCAGCGTCTCTTTTTTTGACGGTTTATACCATTAATCGAAGTAATTAACTGATCAGGTAATTGCTTTGGTGGGTATTAATCCTCGGTGACAGCAGAGCAATTTCTGGTTAGCGCAAACGGCTCACAGGGTGTGCCTTGATGATAGCGCATTTGCCACAATTCTCCATTTCGCACCCAGATCGAGCTGCGTTTTGTATGCCGAGTAATGTTGCCAATCCCATCGTTCCATGTGGTTTTATACGTGAGCATGACTACGGTATCGGACAATGGGTGGGCTTGATAATCTTGCGAGTGGATTTGGACTTCACTAGGCTTTTCGTTGGGTTGATGCCTGAGCACCCAACTGAGGTCGAAGGTTTTACCTGAATGACCAACTTCAAGAAACTGTGGATCGAGTAAACGTTTAATCGTTGCTACGTCGGTGCGAGTATGGTGCTGATGCAGCGCAATCTCTTGTTCTATCAGTTTGTCCATAAAAGCTCACAAAGTATTGAAATCCTGTATAAAGACTATACCCTACTGCCTGAAAATACGACTACTGTTTTTGTGTAACGGCATATCGAAAGCGCGATAGTGAGGGAAAAATGAACGCGTCAAAACTGTTAAAAGTAAACGTTGTGGGCACCAGTGGCAGTGGTAAATCCACCTTTAGCCGCACGCTCGCTACGAAATTGCAGGTGCCTCATATAGAGCTAGATGCCCTGTTTTGGTTGCCCAATTGGGGTGAAACTCCCGATGAGCAGTTTTTTGAAAAGATTCGTCAGGAAACCGCCACTGAGCGTTGGGTTTTGGACGGAAACTACAACCGCACCGTGCCGGTAAAGTGGCGGGATGTCGATACAGTCATATGGATCAATTACTCCTACACAAGGACTGTCTTGCAAGCTGTTAAGCGGGCCTTTATAAGAAGTTTAACTCGCAAGGAACTATGGGCCGGAACAGGCAATAAAGAGTCCTTTCGAAAATCGTTTATGAGCAAAGACTCGGTCATATTGTGGACCCTAAAAACCTATCACAGTAATGTCGAGCGATACGAGTCAATGATGGCCGATCCTCAATACGCGCATATTCAATTTATTCGTTTGCGCTCACCTCGCCAGAGCAAAGCGTTTCTCGCTAAGCTCTAAGCATTATGTTCAAAGTTAGGACGAAAAACTATAAATATACTTCGGTTAATTGAGCCCATTTCTCAGCGCCTATCGCGCTAATGACAGCTTGAGTAAACTCCGTTGATAACTGATAGTCCTCACCCGCTAATGATTGCGGCATATAAGTGTCCAATGATTGCCCAGCTGCACTGAGCTCTTCATCGAGTTGCTGCCAAAACGACACCGCTTTGGTGTAAAACAGCATTTGATAGTGCTGCTGATTGAGTTCAACAAGGTCACGATTGGCTTGAAGAAGTCCAGTCGCCGCAAAGGGCAGCCGTTGAGCGATGGCTTGCCATTGACTTTTGGCATCCGGTAATGCAAAAGGCGTCTGTTTAACTGATTTCTGTGCATAGTATTCTGCGAGTCCTTCAGTGATCCACAGTGGATGCACCCGAGTGTCGAGTCCGTGGATGGCTTCATGCGCCAAAATCTTTAGCAGGTGTGGATAGGAGGCATCGACTAAGGCTCCATCTTTGAGAGGAACGTTGACGTTAATAGAGCTATACCCTGCCGCGCCACTCACATTACCCGTCTCCATTTCGCGCCCAAATACATTCATTTGCCAGTTAATCTCTTGAGGTGCAGAGAATACGTGCGACAGATACTTCAATTGCTGTTTAAAAGTAGGTAACCACTGTGCTTGATTGTCGATGACCGCTGGCACATCACTGCGCAATTCAAACCGGTAATTCTGTTCGCTTATGACAATTGAGTCTATTCCCCACATGAGCAAAAGCGGAGCTTGATCTAAGGTCGGTAGGTCGAAACAGTTTTCTAGTACGCCTGGTACACACAGCTTACTTTCCTTGATGCCTTGGTCCGTTTGCACTCTAGGTAGCGATGACCATTCGCTAAAAAAGAACCACCCTTTTTCAGCAGAATACTGATTAGTCTGCTCGGCGATGTTAAAGCCTAACGGGTCGGTTTGTAAAAACGGCAGCTCCCAACTTAGCGCGTCACAGGTAAGTGAATGATTATAAGCACCTTCAACAACTTGCTCACCTTTATGACAGGCAAATTTTAGAGGTTTGGCCGCTGTGAGGTTTCTCGGTTTAATCACCTCAAACTTTTCAATCTCCCTTGTATCAACGGTTATTTTGAGTAGGGGGTTGCCATCTGTCAGCGTTGCTTCATACACGAGTGTTGAGGCTAAAACCAAAGGGGATAGTGTCGACGCTGTAAATAAAATGAGTCCCTTTTTCATGGAAGAACCTTTCCTTTTTGTACTCGAAAATGTGTTTATTGAGCGTTTTGGGACGTACATTTTTGCTGCAGTCATCTCAGTTATTCGCACCGTATTCGATTAGTAGACCACAGCGGTCTAAAATAGTTTTATTAATTTATTCAAAGAGTTGATCTGCGTTGATATAGGTCAACTTGGGCAGCTAATTGATCGCAAGGAGTTGTTGTGACTATTAAACCCACTAGCGTTGAGCAGTTCTTGGAGTCTGGGTGCGGGCGTTGCGAGTTAGGCAACACACCTCAGTGCAAGGTGAATAGCTGGCAAGATGAACTCTCCGAGTTGCGTAGCATCATACGAAGTTCGGGGCTCACAGAGGAGATTAAGTGGCACTGCCCATGCTACACCTTTGATGGAAAAAACATATTGATGTTAAGTGCACTAAAAAGCGCAGCAACAGTATCGTTTTTTAAAGGTGCACTTATTAATGACCCTGAAAAATTGCTGGAGAAGCCCGGTGAAAACTCAGAACATGCTCGCTATCTAAAAGTCACCTCAATAGATAGCGTAAAAAGTGTGAGTGACTCGCTCAAAAGCTTTATAGAACAGGCGATTAAAATTAGTCAAAGTGGCCAAAAAATACCAACAAAGGTGGTTTCACGCGATGATTATCCCGTGGAGCTCCTGGCCCTATTTGAGCGCGACTCTGATTATAGTGCGGCGTTTGGCGCATTAACTCCCGGTAGGCAGCGAGGATATTTACTGCATTTTAACGGTGCAAAGCAGTCTAAGACCCGAGAGTCTAGAATTCTAAAGTGCCGTGACAAAGTGGTGGCGGGCAAAGGGTGGAACGAGCGTTAAACCGCGGCGTTAAAAGCGGTGCGTTCAATACAGAATTGGGTGAAACGGGTAAAGGAAATTGAAATGAAAGGTCAATGTTTGTGTGGTGCAATCAGAGTAGAGATTCCCGACAACAAAGAGGTGGGGGCTTGTCATTGTGAAATGTGCCGAAAGTGGACATCAGGACCCTATATGGCCGTATCAGCGGGCAGTGAGGCACTATTTACTGGGAAAGAGCCCGAGCGTTATACCTCATCGCAATGGGCCGACAGGGGCTTTTGCGGACGTTGTGGCACTCATTTATTTTATTACTTAAAGCCTAATGATGAGTTTATTGTGTCTGTGGGTTTATTTACTGACCAAGAGTTTGATTTTACCCATCAGATTTTTGTCGAAGAGAAACCCGCATTTTATCAGTTTTCTAATCATACGCATATGATGACGGGCGAAGAAGTGATCGCTGCCTCACAAAGCAATATAAAGTCAGATGCATAAACTGGTTAGTGTTACATTTCTGCCTATCCCAACAAGAAAAGTGTGCGGGCTAGGAGGGGAGTATGTTTCGGTTTGTTAATTTTATTATTATTAGCAATGCCTTAAGTTATGTTGCAGTGCTGTATCTGGATGACAAATACAATGCTTTTGGTATTCAGTCACTCAGCGATGTTGCCTTTTTTATGGCGCTGGTTCTTTGGGCAGTCTCGGGCGTATTGCATTTTTTAACTCGTACATCTCGCTCAGTCGCTGCGAATGATGCAGCAGATCCCATATCAATGAATAGCAAAGTAAAAAGTATGGTTGATTTTACCGCTGCCAAAAAAGCGGATGCTGTGATGAACGCCGCAAATAGAAGCTGGTCTATGGGTCTGTTTGTCGCTGGATTGCTGCCAATGCTGTTTTGCTTAGTGATAAAGCTGATTAATAGTTAGCGGTATTTGTCATTGAGCGAATTATTAGACTAAAAAGCCCCAACCGTAGTGAATGGCTGGGGCTTTATGATAGTACTACTCAAACATTAGAAAATGAGATGAGCAACACCCGCTATGACAGGCAGTGTAATAATGGTACGCAGGATAAAGATAATAAACAGCTCACCAATATTGACCGGAATTTTACTACCTAGAAGCAGCGCACCCACTTCAGACATGTAGATAAGTTGAGTGACCGACATTGCCGCAATCACAAAGCGTGTTAAGTCACTTTCAATAGAGGCCGCCAAGATAGACGGAATGAACATGTCAGCAAAGCCTACGACCATTGTTTCCGACGCTGCCGCAGCTTCTGGAATAGCAAGTAGTTCTAAATAAGGAATGAATGGCTGACCAAGAAAGGTAAACACACTGGTGTTTTCAGCAATGATCAACGCGATGGTACCGATACCCATTACTACAGGTAGAACCCCAAGAACCATGTCTGCAGCGTTTTTTACGCCTTCTTTTACAACGGACGAGAATGACGTCACTTTGTTTGCTTTCGCAAGTGCTAATTCCATGCCGTAAGAAAAGCTTGTATGGCCTTCTGGGATACCAGTGTGATCGCTGCTTGGTTTGCTGTCGTCAATGAAGAGATCTTTTTTGCGACTTAGAGGTGGTAGGCGAGGGATGATTACCGCGGCAACAAAACCCGCTAAACAAACAGCACCATAAAATGGAACGAACAAGTGTTCTAACTCAACTTGCGCAATCACAACCAAGCTAAATGTAATAGATACTGCAGAGAACGTTGTACCGACTACTGCTGCTTCGCGCTGAGTATAAAACTTTTCTTCATATTGCTTACTGGTCATCAATATGCCCACACTGCCGTCGCCTAACCAAGAAGCCATACAGTCGATTGCTGAGCGGCCAGGAAGGTTGAATAGAGGGCGCATTATTTTGCTAAACAGCGTACCCATAAGCTCTAGCAAGCCAAAGTTAAGCAGTAAAGGCAGTAGCATACCGGCAAAGATAAATACACACAGCAGAGTTGGCAGTAAATCGTTAAGCACTAATCCACCCGTGTACTCATGCCACACCATCTCTGGGCCAATTTGAAAGTACGTCGCGACAACAGCAAATCCACCGATAAGACGAACAGCAAACCACAGTGGTGATGGGTTAAATAGCGCGTTTAGAAATTCGCTATTGGCGACAATTGACGGCGTTTTAATTCGGCACACAATAGTGCCAAAAGACATGACAGCAATGATCGCGGTGACGATTGGAACGGCTGTACCATCTAGGGCAGCAAGTAGCGACTTTGCCATGACTGCGATTGGGATGGTGATGTCACCGTTAAAAGTGATCGGCGCCATAAAGAGAAATAGGCCAATAAGTGATGGGATAAGAAATACCCAAAATGAGTGTTTATTTTTTTCTGTTTTCATAGTCTTTAAACCACGACGGACTGGTTAGCATCTGTGGGTAATGTCTTACCCTAATTTATTGACCGCAAGAATAAGCTTCCCCTTTAATAATTGCAACACTATTCATTGTTTTTATCTAAATATTCAGTTCTCTATGCTGGTATGCATAAATAAATTGGTCAATTGTAAGGCGATTGTGAATAAAACCTAGTCAAAATGATCCATTTCGCAGTTAAAGGCGACCCAGCCATGCTTGCGGTATTCGTAAACAGAGAATGCGGGAGATGGAAAATCGTTGCTATTAAAGACGCCTAATGGCACTACAGTAAAGTCTGGGGCGTTAGATAGAGACATAAGCATCGTGGTACCGCATTGCGGACAAAACTTGTGGGTGACTTGATGGCCAGAGTCTGCAATTCGGGTGAACGACACTAATTCTCCAAATACGCTGACTTGAGAGGTTAAAAATCGTGCTTGGACGCCAAATACAGAGCCAGTGCGTTTTTGACACGCTAAGCAATGGCAAATAGCAGAACGAACCGGTTTGCCCTTGGTTTGAATGTCCACTTGATTGCATTGACAACTGGCTTGCCGCGTTGTGTTGATATCTGTCATATACATCACCGAAATTTATACTAGTAATACTCTAGACATCAGCGCTGTGAATAGAAAGTGATCTTGGTTTAGCGAAGATATTTTGATGGTGTTCAAAATGACTATAACCTTTGTGAGAGATCGCTTACACAGGCTGTAAGACTATGCGCTTTGTACGATGTATTATAGCTCATAAAACAATTTAACTCTTTGTAATTGTTTGGTTTTTATTTTTAGCTCTAAATATTGTCCAATAGGTATGTGCGATATGTACATTGTTCAAAACTGAGAATCGCGCGACTATATCCATGTCGACAGGGAGACGACAAGGACAAGGAAATACTTCAGGACGAAGTCTAAGGACAGCCTCTAGGTAGGATACCTAGATAGGATAGGACACCAAGGACGTGCTTGCTCAGGGAGAGTAAGAAAGGACTGAAGGACATCACGAAGGATTGTGATTTCGTAGCAGGATGTTGCGATTAAGGACAGCAGGACACCTCGGGACGAGGCAGGATTAACATCAGGATGATGTAGGACACCACTAAGGATTGTGATTTCGTAGCAGGATGTTGCGAATAGGGACAACAGGATTCCTCGGGATGAGGCAGGATTAACGTCAGGATGATGTAGGACACCACTAAGGATTGTGGCTTTGTAACAGGGTGTTGCAAACAGGGACTGTCGGAATCATCAGATTTAGGTGATGAGCTAGCTAGGATAGGTTAGCGATATGGATGTAAAAGGATACCGCTAGGACGGCGCGTCAGGACAGATCAGGATTGATTGTCTATCAAGGAGTTGATGCAGGGAGCATCTGTAGTAGCTGGAGCGCTGCGAGCAAAGATAGAAACCCCAATGGGCTTGTCCCGTTGGGGTTTTTTGTTATTCTTATTACGCTATCTGTTGTCGGCGAAACGGCCAGTAGTAAACTTATTATGGCCGTTTAAAGCCGAACATTACAGGGCATTTGGGGTGATCGTCGCTACACCAGATTCGGCCTTAAAAGCGCTCTGGACCCGCAGGTTTATTACCTAAAATGTCATCGATCTTCTGCCAAGTGTCGTTGTTGAATCTCGGCTTTAACTCCAGCGCTTGTAGGTTATCTTGCAACTGTTCAAGCTTAGATACCCCCAAAATGACACTACTTACGTTAGGCGTTCGCAAACACCAGTTTAATGCTAGGTGATGCAGTGGCATGTCTAACTCGCCCGCTAGTCTATTCAGTTGGGCAATTTGGTCTAGCTTGTTGTTGTCCCCTACCAACATATCGCGCAGCCATTCGTATCCCGGTAGATCTAGGCGGCTGTTTTTAGGCACGCCGTTTAGGTATTTTCCGGTCAAAAGACCACTTGCCAATGGTGAAAAAATGGTGGTGCCGAGTCCAGTGAGTGAATAAAGCGGCAAGTACTCTGCTTCGACTTTATCGCGTACTAACATGTTGTACTGAGGCTGTTCCATTACTGGTGGGTGTAAGTTTTCAGCTTTAGCTACAGCCCATGCCTCGGTGATTTGTTGCGCACTCCACTCAGACGTACCCCAATACATGACTTTGCCTTGGACAATCAAATCGTTCATGGCACGTACAGTTTCATATATTGGCGTATCAATATCTGGGCGATGACAATAGTACAAGTCTAGGTAATCTACTCGGAGGCGCGCTAGGGCTGCATGACAAGCATCGAATACGTGTTTACGACTTAAGCCACGTTGAGTCGGCTTTTCTCCACCCCAAAACACTTTGCTTGAAACGATAAAGCTATCTCGAGACCAGCCAAGTTGCTCGATGGCTTGCCCCATAAGGCGCTCACTCTCACCACTTTCATACCCTTCGGCGTTGTCGAAGAAATTAATCCCAGCATCGTAGGCGTGAGCCATGATCTCTTTAGCTGCAGAGAGATCGACCTGTTTGCCAAACGTTACCCAAGACCCTAAACCAAACTCACTGACTTGTAGGCCGCTACGGCCAAGACGACGATAATCCATAATACACCTTGTAAGAGTTGAATAATTAGTTAGAAAAACTCACTCAAGTATAGAAGGCAAAGGTGACCAACAAAAAGCCACTAAAAGTGAAAACACTGAGTGATATAACAAACAATAGATAAAAATTGAGTATTATGGTGAATAAAACAATGAGGCGAGATGACCAATGAATAAGAACCATAAAAAACTTGAACGATTGCTTCTGTTCTATGAGGTAGCCCAGCACCTTAGTTTTTCGAAAGCGGCAGATAAGCTAGGGATTTCGAGAAGCTATTTATCCCAACAAGTGCGTCAGTTAGAGCAAGACTTCAATACTCAGTTGCTGATAAGAACCACTCGTTCTGTGCGACTTACTCGAGAAGGCAGCCGCGTACAACAACAAGCAAAAACGATGCATCATGGGCTTCTCGACTTAGAGCGAGACCTCGAACACAGCTATGAAGATGTCGCTGGGGTGTTGCGTTTAACGGCGCCAGTTGCGTTTGCAGATGCGATTTTATATGACGTCTGCTCGGAATTTAATCAGCAATACCCTGAAATACGTTTTGATATTGAGGTTGGTCACCATTTAGAAGATCTCCATGAGCGAAATTTTGATTTGGCGATCCGTGTGACAGAAAATCCTCCGCAAAATATGGTTGCACGGCACCTTATGTCTTACTGTCACTGGGTTGTGGCTTCTCCAGACTATTGGTTGAAGCATTCGCTACCGCAGCACCCTAACGATTTAAAAGCGCTTAATTGTATGGCCTTCCCAAATTGGCGAGGGTGGCGATTTCAAAAAGAGGGACAAGAGTTAGTGATTGAAGCTAACGGACGTTTCGCCGTGAATGAAAACGGTATTTTATTGAAAGCCGCACTAGCCGGTGATGGTGTGATCCGCGTACCAGAACATTTGTTGTGGGACCATGTTAATCAGGGCCGATTACAGAGAGCTTTGACGGATTACCAAGTAGAAAAACGGCAAGTGTGGATGATCTACCCTCCCAAAATTGAACATTCCACACGTCTGCTGACCTTTGTCTCCTTTTTACGGCAACAGATGGTTGATCGTGAGATAGCCACTTAATTTTTATACGACAAAAGTCGTAATTTCTTCATTTTGTTGATGTAAAAATCCGACCAGTGACAACTTTTTGAGGTTGTCTCTTGCAGAAGCTCAATTCTTAACTAGCCTTTATTAACATAACTATAACATTATGATTTTGGGACTGCGCTAAGTGGTGATCTGGTCCTGTATACCATTTGATTTGGCTTATTTAGAGCTAGGAAGGCTCCTAAACCTTGCGAGTGAGTAGACGCTTGTAACGGTTTTGTAAAGAATAAGCAGGCAAAGGAGAGATCTTTTGAAGCGATTACTGAATACTCGCTTGTGTTCGGCATTGCCTATGTTGAGCTTCGCCCTATTGGGTGTGAGCAACACAGTGCATGCTGATGCAGTGAGTCAATCTTCCTATAACCTAACACAAGGTGTCACACAGATTAGTCAGGATGTGTACGAGCTACACATGCTGATTTTCTACATTTGTGTCGCTATTGCGGTTGTGGTGTTTGGGGTTATGTTCTATTCCATCTTTGCGCATCGAAAATCGAGGGGAGCTGTTCCTGCGAACTTTCATGAAAGTACCAAAGTGGAAGTTATTTGGACCGTTATTCCCGTACTAATACTCATTGGTATGGCAATCCCTGCGACCAAAACTTTGATTGCGATGGAAGACACGTCTCAATCAGACCTCACAGTCAAAATAACCGGCTCCCAATGGAAATGGCATTACAGCTATTTTGGGGAAGACGTCGAGTTTTTCAGTTTACTGTCGACTAAAAATGAACAGATTTCTGGTGACGAACCTAAAGGAGAGCATTACCTACTTGAGGTAGACAAGCCTTTAGTGTTGCCCATTGGTCAAAAGGTCCGCTTTTTGTTGACCTCGGACGACGTCATTCACTCTTGGTGGATACCCGATTTTGCGGTTAAAAAAGACACCATCCCAGGGTTCATTAACGAAGCTTGGACTCGAATCGATAAACCAGGTATTTACCGGGGACAATGTACCGAGTTATGTGGGGTGAACCACGGCTTTATGCCAATCGTTGTACACGCGGTCGAACCTGAAGAGTTTGACGTCTGGCTTGCCGAGCAAAAAGAGTTAGCTAAGCAAGCAGAACAACAACAAGCCGCCGCATTAGAAAAAACGTTATCCATGGACGAATTGATGACGCTAGGTGAAAAAGTGTATCTGGAGCGTTGCGCCGTTTGTCATCAGGCAAATGGAGAAGGTTTGGCAGGGGTGTTCCCAGCACTCAAAAACAGCCCTATTGCGCTGGGTGATATTGGCGCGCATATCGACGTTGTGGTGTACGGCGCACAAGGCACGGCAATGCAAGCCTTCGAAAATCAGATCACTGCAGAAGAGATTGCAGCTGTAGTGACTTATGAGCGGAATGCGTGGGGCAATGACACTGGCGATACAGTACAAGCAAAAGATGTCAGTGATAGAGCGGCGCAGTAGCAGCGGCTTAGGATTTTAAGAATAGGGAAGCGAGATCGTATTATGAGCGATATATTGGATCCTCAAAATCAACCAGGTGTGGCAGACGGGCATGATGACCATGATCATCACGCTGCGCCCAAAGGGATAGGTCGATGGTTGTTTTCTACAAACCATAAAGATATTGGTACGCTGTATTTGTGGTTTGCGTGCCTGATGTTTTTTACTGGCGGTGCAATGGCGATGGTGATTCGAGCCGAGCTGTTCCAGCCAGGTTTGCAATTTGTCGAGCCACAGTTCTTTAACCAGATGACGACAGTGCATGGGTTGGTGATGGTGTTTGGTGCGGTTATGCCCGCATTTACCGGCCTCGCCAATTGGATGATCCCTTTGATGATCGGCGCGCCAGATATGGCACTGCCAAGGATGAATAACCTCAGTTTTTGGATACTGCCTTTTGCCTTTCTCATCTTAATTGGCTCACTCTTTTTACCCGGTGGAGGCCCCGATTTTGGCTGGACCTTCTATGCGCCATTGTCGACGACATACGGGCCAGATAGTACGGCGCTGTTTGTATTTTCTGTTCACATTATGGGCATCAGTTCCATTATGGGGGCCATTAACGTCATCGTAACCATATTCAATATGCGCGCGCCAGGAATGAAGTTAATGAAAATGCCTCTGTTCGTATGGACATGGTTAATCACCGCATTTCTATTGATTGCCGTTATGCCAGTACTGGCTGGTGCGGTGACCATGGTACTCACTGATAAGTATTTTGGTACCAGCTTCTTTGACGCCGCAGGTGGCGGCGATCCAGTGATGTTCCAGCACATTTTTTGGTTCTTTGGTCATCCCGAAGTGTACATTATGATTTTGCCATCGTTTGGTATTGTGTCGGCAATCATTCCGGCATTCAGTGGTAAAAAACTGTTCGGCTATCATTCGATGGTGTATGCAACCTGTAGTATTGCCTTACTGTCGTTCTTGGTTTGGGCGCACCACATGTTTACCACCGGCATGCCAGTGTTTGCCGAGCTGTTCTTTATGTATTGCACCATGCTGATCGCGGTGCCTACAGGGGTCAAAGTCTTTAACTGGGTGGCGACAATGTGGCGAGGAGCGTTAACCTTTGAAACGCCTATGCTGTTCGCTATTGCGTTTATTGTACTGTTCACCATTGGTGGTTTCTCTGGGTTGATGTTGGCCATTGTTCCGGCCGATTTCCAGTATCACGATACCTACTTCGTGGTTGCGCATTTCCATTATGTTCTGGTGTCTGGTGCGGTCTTCTCAATCATGGCATCGGCGTACTATTGGCTGCCTAAATGGACAGGTCATATGTACGATCATAAGTTGAGTCTGTGGCACTTCTGGCTGTCTATCATTTCGGTTAATTTACTGTTCTTCCCTATGCACTTCTTAGGCCTTGCAGGAATGCCAAGACGTATTCCTGACTATGCAATTCAGTTTGCGGATGTAAACCAAATTGTGTCGATTGGAGGTTTTGCATTTGGGTTGTCGCAACTTCTGTTTGTGTACATTGTGATCAAGTGTGTACGTGGCGGAGAGCCAGCTGATGCGAAACCATGGGAAAGAGCGGAGGGGTTAGAGTGGACAGTTCCAAGCCCAGCTCCCCATCATACTTTTTCAACACCGCCTAAAGTGGATTAGTTGAGGATAGGAACATGTCAAAACATCAGTCATCCCACAAAGAGCAATCACAACGTACAGTTCATTCTAAACTGACAATGAAACTGCTTTTGGCGGTGGTGGCGATGTTTGGTTTTGGGTATGCTTTAGTTCCGCTCTACGACATCATGTGCGAGCAGTTAGGGATTAATGGCAAAACGTCAGAAGTGGCGGCAACGATACCCAATGCCCTTGAAGTGGATACCTCGCGGGTGATCCGTATAGAACTTATGTCTCACATAAATTCCGGCATGCATTGGGATTTCTATCCAAATAAGCAAGTGATAGATGTGCACCCAGGAGAGGTGATTCAAACCCACTTTGTGGCTAAAAATCGCACCGAGCAAGCCATGGTCGCGCAAGCTGTTCCGTCCGTTTCACCTGGAATGGGGGCGAGCTACTTTAATAAAGTTGAGTGTTTCTGCTTTAACCAACAGCCATTGGCGGCTCAACAGCAGACAGACATGGGGCTGTTGTTCTATATCGAGCCTGATGTACCCGACAACATTCACACTTTAACCCTGTCGTATACCTTATTCGATATCACCGAAGCGGTGAATTCAGCGCAAGAGGTGATCTCTCAAACGTCGTCACTTACAGATGGTGACTCGATGTGGGGAGCTTTCGATCAAGTAGGAACTAAGGCGGCAGCCGTGTTATCGGATACAGAAACTCTTTTACAATTTAGCGATAGATTGTCGCTCATACTTAACCTTAAGGATTAAGGAAAGCACTATGAACAGTAATCCAACGGAACACCAAACTTATTTTGTGCCTTCGCACAGCCAATGGCCAATTTTGGCGGCTATTGCGTTGTTTCTGGTGGCGGTAGGCGCAGGTGTTACGGTGCAAGATACACAAACTGGCGGCGCGTTGGGTCGTTGGATACTTGGCGCTGGCTTTTTAATGCTGTTGTATATCTTAGCGGGCTGGTTGACTAACGTCGTTCAAGAGTCGATGGGAGGGCTTTATTCGCAGCAGATCTCGATCTCTTTTCGACAAGGTATGAGCTGGTTTATCTTTTCTGAAGTCATGTTTTTTGGCGCTTTTTTTGGGGCACTGTTTTACGCTCGCATGATTTCTGTTCCTTGGTTGGGCGGCGCTGATAACAATGCCATGACCCATGAAGTGCTTTGGCCAGCCTTTGAAGCCATCTGGCCATTAACCACTACGCCATCTGGGGTTACTACTCAAGCGATGTCATGGGAAGGACTGCCTCTTAAAAATACCCTTATATTACTGACGTCTTCGGTGACTTTGCATTTTGCGCACGTATCGATGGAAAAAGACCGCCGGTTTGCACTCGTAGTCTGGCTTGAATTAACCATCATCCTGGCGTGTCTATTCTTGTTCTATCAAGTGCAAGAGTACGCTCACGCTTATCAGGATCTTGATTTGACCTTACAGAGTGGTATTTACGGTAATACCTTCTTTATGTTGACGGGGTTCCACGGTTTTCACGTCTGCTTAGGAACCATCTTTCTGATGATTTTACTTTGGCGCATCGCAAAAGGGCATTTTACGGGCAAAGATCATTTCGCTTTCCAAGCAGGAAGTTGGTACTGGCATTTCGTTGATGTGGTATGGCTGTGTTTGTTTATTTTCGTTTACGTTTTATAGCCATTGGGATGAGACAACGATGAACCGTTAGTAGGGCCTTGGGTTAGGAGCAATCCAACCCATAGACAGGGCAATAAGTAGAAATATGACAACGCAAACAGACAGCATCACCCGGCGGCCTAGATAGTGACTCATACTTTTAGACTGAGCAGATTGAGACGTACTGACCATTTTAAAAAGGGCAATACCTAAGTTTATGACAATGAATAGCAGTAGAAGTACTAAAAACAGTTTGAATATCCAGACTGGCATATCTGCGCCTCGTTTATTGAGCGTTAAGGTAGGAGTGCTGTTGTTGTTAACTTTGGGATTGTTTTTGCTGTTGGTCAAATTAGGATTATGGCAATTGGATCGTGGCCAACAAAAACAACGTCTGGAACAGCAATTATACGATCGCTCATTGGCTTTACCGGTTCCACTCCAGACGGTGATGGATGACGACGCTATGCAAAACGAACAGCAGTACTACGGGCTGAATGTTTCGGCTCAATTATCCCCGTCAGACAAACCTGCCTTGCTACTAGATAATCAAACGTTTGATGGAAAGGTAGGATATCTCGTCTATCAGCCCATGTATAAGCGTGTTGATCAGCACACAAGCCAACTGGTGTTGGTTGATCTTGGGTTTGTTGTTGCCTCACCGAGAAGAGAGCAGCTTCCAAATGTGGAGCTACTCACCCAAGTGACCGACTTGAGCGCTCGTTTATACAGCAAATCTATAAACCAACTATCAGAGCAGCAGTCCCTTGAAGCTTTTCAGCAGGGTTCTATGGATTTGCTCCGCGTTCAATCCATTAACCCAGGCTACCTTTCATCTCAATGGCAACAGAGCGTTTGGCCGGTATTAATACAACCGACGTCACTCAATGACTGGTCTCAACCTATGGTTTGGAAGCCTTTCCCTATGAGTTCGCAGAAGCATTTTGGTTATGCGGTGCAATGGTTTGCGATGGCGAGTGTTTTTATGGGATTGATGGTTTGGGTAGGCTGGCGATTTGGCTTAAATCGTAATAAAACAGACAAAGCAGTTGAATGAATATTAATCAATAGTGTGCGGTGAATGTTTACACTGTAAATCAAGGATGAGTTATGCAACAGAGCATCAGTTTTCAACAGCAACAACGTAGCGGTCGCCTTAAATTGCTCGCGATAGTAGCGGTATTTGCTTTGCCTGTGATCGTCGCACAGTGGGTATTATCACAGAAGCTTTATCAAGCAGGCGTCACCAATCAAGGGGATCTAATCACTCCGTATTTAAGCTATTCACAATTAGTGGATCCAAATCGTCCACTGCCCGATTTTATCGCTGCTCAAGATACTTGGCATATGCTCTACTTGGTTCCAGAAGAGTGTAGTCAGTTGTGTGTAAAGCAGATCGAAATGATGCAAGCGAGCTATGAGCTAGTGGGTAAAGATAAACCACGAGTTTCAGCGTTATTGATTGTGGCCGATAACAGCGATGTAGTTGTGTCGTCACTACTACCTCAACAATCGTCGTTGAGCATCCAATCACTCCCTAGCTTTGGGCCCATTACTCCCGGTCAAGTCGTCATTGTTGATAAGCTAGGACAGTGGGTAATGAGCTTCGATAGTCATGAGTTTGAGTCGGTGCAAGCAATGCATAAAGCGTTTCTTTCCGATCTGAAAAAGCTATTGAAGCTGTCGCGAGTAGGATAAGGAGGCGTCATGACGACAACTATGGCAAAAGGATTTCTACTGCTGACTCGAAGTGCGGCAGTCTTGACGCTGATTGTGATTGCACTAGGTGCGTACACTCGCTTGGCTGATGCTGGTTTAGGCTGTCCCGACTGGCCCGGATGTTATGGACAATTGATCGTCCCAAGCAGCGACGCCGATGTTTCAATGGCAGAAGCTAAGTTTCCAGAGCGACCTGTTGAAGCGCATAAAGCGTGGCTCGAAATGATCCATCGTTACGCGGCCTCGACATTGGGGCTGTTTATATTAGCGATCGGTTTTCTTGGCTGGAAAAATCGTGAGCAAGTGGGAGTAACGTCGCTGTCGTTGGTGGTTTTGGTGTTGCTACAAGGTGCCTTGGGCGCATGGACAGTCACGCTTAAGCTGATGCCAGTGATAGTCATGCTTCACCTACTCGGCGGATTTACCCTATTTTCGCTACTCATTCTGTTACACAATCAACTAATGAAAGTTCGTCCCACAGCTAAGTCCGCTTCGCGAAACGTGTTATCGACAGAGCTGGCGTATCCCAAGCTCACCCGTTTGCGCCACTGGTCTGCAGCAGCGTTAGTGGTATTGGTGATTCAAATTATGCTTGGCGGGTGGACCTCGTCAAACTACGCTGCACTGATGTGTACTTCGCTACCAATATGTAATGGAGATTGGATCAGCTACCTAGATTTTAAGAACGCATTCACATTGGTATTGGGACACGATAATTACGAGTACGGCGTGTTGGAGTACCCTGCCAGAATGACAATACATGTTACTCACCGCATAGGTGCGGTGATCACTACGCTCGTGTTTGGCTTTTTCATCTTGAGGCTGTTTCAGTTTGCCACAGCACATAAACAGCCCAATATCGCCATTTGGGCGCTGCTGCTGCTACTGCTGCTGCTGACTCAGTTGGGCTTAGGCATTATTAACGTGGTAATGAGCCTTCCGCTTCTGAATGCTGTCGCGCATAACGTAGTGGCTTCATTACTTTTAGTGACTACAGTTACTACGTTGTTTCAGGTTCGTGCACTGCAGCGCTCACTCACGCTAACACCACAACGAGCTGAAGATAATAGCTCAACAAAAGATACCGCCGTGCTAACACCGGAACAAAAGGAGATGTCCCATGGCTAAATCAACAACGATGCCCATTATGTCAACACAGGTTTCGTCGAATTGGCGTAGCTACTATCAACTTACAAAACCCAAAGTAGTGATGTTGATGCTTGTTACGGCATTAGTGGGAATGTGCTTGGCTGTGCCAGGAGCATTACCACCGGTAAAAGCAGTAATGGGTTTAATAGGTATTGGATTAATGGCAGGATCGGCCGCGGCGCTCAACCATCTTATTGACAGGCGTATAGACGCAATTATGGCGAGAACCCATAAGCGGCCGCTGCCTTCAGGGCAATTGAATACGGCCAGAGTATTTACGTTTGCGGTCAGTATTGGGGTTATGGGGTTTATAGTGCTGGCGCTTTGGGTTAATCCATTAACCGCTTGGCTGACCTTTGCCAGTCTTATTGCTTACGCTGTGGTTTATACTCAATACCTCAAAAGGGCGACACCCCAAAATATTGTTATCGCAGGTATTGCTGGCGCCATGCCACCGCTGCTTGGTTGGACAGCTGTGACCAATGAACTTCACGCTAACGCGTGGTTGCTGGTGATGATCATCTTTATTTGGACTCCACCACATTTTTGGGCTTTGGCTATCCACCGTCGTGATGATTACGCGAAAGCGAACATCCCAATGTTGCCTGTGACCCACGGTATCGCCTATACCAAAACCAGTATTTTGTTGTATACGGTGTTACTGTCATTGATCTGTTTCTTGCCGTATCTGGTCGGCATGACAGGTGATCTCTATTTGGTCGGAAGTAGTGTATTAAATAGCGGCTTTGTTTATCACGCTTGGAAATTGAAATACGCCGCCACAGAAAAAAGCGCTATGGCTACATTTAAGTTTTCTATTATTCATTTGCTACTGTTGTTTGTCTGCTTATTGGTCGATCACTACGTGATGTTGTGGCAACTTTAAGACGGTTTGCTGTAGGTAACTAAAGTCTTAGTAAAGAGACGCTGCGAGTGCAGGTTTTTCCATAGAGTGGGCATATAATTTATTTATGCTTGCAAACTGAGTACGTCGATCTTTCCATGAAGTACTCAAAGGCCCTTTCAACTGAAACGGTGAAAGAGCATGACGTGGAACATGGACGCTATGCACAAAACCAAAAACATTTTGTTTGTAATGAATTGGCCCGACAACACAGGGCTAATGCTAAAACGAGCGCATCAAACCTATGAGCACCTAGCTCAAAGTCTAAAGCAATTCGATATTAGCTGTTTTATCGCGTATCCAGAGGTTTCTCAGTCCTATTCCGGTTGCGCGCTTAATGTTGTGCAGCTTGATTGCAATGACTTTTTCGGCAACAGAGCCGCAATTAAATCGTTCCTTAAACAAAATTGCATTGGTTCTATCGTCTATATCGATCCCCCATTGATATGGGGCGCTAACCTATTTTTTAAAGCCTGGGGTGTTACGCCCATAGCCTATGTTCGATACTCACATGGTTTTGTGCATATGCGAGACAACACCCCAAGAACCATCCTTAAAAGAGCGGTTCATGAGCTTGGGATATTTTCAGCATCAAAGTACATTGCTATTACGCGCATTGGCCAATCAAAATTAACCTCCTCCGTTGGTATCCCGCAGCGCAAGGTCACTTATATACGCAATGGAATAGACTCGTCTATTTTTCCGATCGAAGTTCGCAAAGAATCACTCTCACCAGTTAAGAACATTGTCAGTGTGTTTCAACTACGACCCCAGAAGAATATTTTCTTTTTGTTACGGGTGATCCAGAGCTTATCTCAGCGGCGCAATGATATTTGTTACACCCATGTAGGCGGTGGTGAACAACTTGACGATGCCATTGCTTACGCGAAAGAGTTGGGCATTGAGGATCTGTGCGAGTTTGTTGGAGCCAGTGATAACCCCATCGAATACATGCGAAAGGCCGATGTGTTTATTCACGCAAGTTTGAACGAAAATTGCTCGAATGCCATCACTGAAGCTATGGGGTGCGGTACCCCTGTGGTGGCCGTCAAGAGTGACAGCGCACTAGAACAAATCACACCAGAAATAGGCGTTGTTGTGGATGAACTGGATGAAGCAAAGTACACCCAAGCAATAGAAAAGTATCTAGATGATCCACTCGCTAGACAAAAAGCACACCTGCGTGGACCCGAGCGAGCGCGCAAGAAATTTTCTATCGATAGTCAATCGCAAGGACTCGAAAGGTTGCTATTGCAAACATTGTCATAGAACGACAGTGCCTTTGAGGCACTTAAAAGCGTACCTGAACCTGTGGCGGCGCATTTGTGTAGAAACTTAGCGTTACCACATGGATGTTGTGTAAAAATTTTTATCAAGGAAGTACAACATGATTCAATCAATTATCGAGAAAATTCGCTCAATACCACATCGAATTGAACGAGCTCGATTTAAGAAAATAGTGCAACGGGTGTATGACACACCGCCGGTGGAGGTGACTCCAGACGCAGACCTAATAGTCGTTTCTCAGGTTCACCATAAAGCGGTAGAAATGTCGTTGCTTTCGCTAAAGACCTTTCTATCTAAGTTTGACGAGTGCGGACTAGAATTAATTGACGATGGAAGTTTAACTGCCGACGATATCGAGGCATACCGCAATCATTTCCGCGGAGTTAAGTTAATCCCAATTTCTGACGTTGAACTTATGGGGTGCCCACAAGGTGGTACATGGGAGCGCTTATCCTATGTCGTACAGAGAAGCCAAGATAAATACGTCATCCAATTAGACTCAGACACGCTTACATTAGGCGATGTAGACTTTGTGAAGCAAAAAATTGCCAGCAATAAACCTTTTCTCATTGGCGGACCTAATTACCCTGAGCCTATTGACGCTTTAGCAATGGCTAAGCTCGCCACTTCATGGAATAGCACGCATATTCAAGGAACGACCGAATCTCATCTAGATAAACTGGTACCTACATATATCGATCACTATGTGCGGGGGTGTTCGGGTTTTACGGGGTTTCCCAAGCAAGGTATTACTCAGCAAGTTATGAGCAGTATTTCTGAAATCATGGAGTCAGCAGTAGGCAGAGACAATTGGCGGCGTTGGGGGACTGAGCAAGTGACAAGCAATATATTGCTGTCTACGTTTGATGATGTAGAAATCGCACCATGGCCTGCGTACCAAAATTATGGTTTTCCATTTGTCGGTAATGAAAAAGACTCACCTACATTGGTTCACTTCATTGGCACACACAGGCACGCAAACGATTATTATCGAACGCTGGCATATACTTGTATTCATGATCTTTGCGAGTCTAAATCGGATCAGCAGTTCGTTTCTGTTAGTGACTGAGTAAAGTAGAAAAATGCTGGTCACTATATTGGAAATGAATCAACGGAGTGAGAGAACGTAATCTATGCCTAATACCGCCAAGGTAGCTTTCGTATATTTGACAAATAACCCGAGTAAAACTCGTAAAAATGTCAAAAAGCTAAAACAGCAGCTATCTAAGTTGGACAATGTTGAATTATTCATTTGTGGCTATGGGACTCGTGCTGCTCAAACTGAGTTTGAAGGCATTCCCTTCTACACATGGGATGAGACGCAGGCTCTTGGGCTTGGATTTTTATCGAAGCATCGGTTTGACAGTTCGGGTAAGCTGATCTTCATACCTGGAAATGCAGATTATAATCACCTGCTTTTTTATCGCCAACACTCAGAGTTCGATTACTACTATTTTTGTGAAGACGACGTAGTTTACACCGGTTGCATGTCCGAACTCGTCACTGAGTTGCAAACACAAGATGCTGCATTACTTTGTACACATAAAACACGCTCCTTTGCTGAGTGGAAATACGCCAATATGTTTGTGTATGGGGACTATAATAACGAGTTGCCAAAATACTTAGCGTTTTTACCCTTTAATCGTATCTCCAATGGAGCATTTAAGAGCATTATTAGAGCCTACCACAAAGGTTTAGGTGGGCACTTCGAGATGACGTATCCTTATATTATGCAGACAGAGGGACACGACATCCTCGATATAGGAGGAAGTGGCGAGTTTGTTACTCCAGAATTTCGGGATAAGCACTACTTAGGCCATAGTCAAAATGGTCAACAATTTGGGACGTTTATTTGTAACCCTGCTTTCTTTGCCGCCGGAACACAATCAAATTGTTTGTATCATCCAGTTAAAGCACCAAAAGAGGTTCTATTTACCCGTTGGCGCAGATTACGCTCTATCTTTGATTACTATCGGAGTAAGTTCTTCAAGTAGGCTTAGTCGGTCGTTTTCCAAATTGTGATTTCCGAAGTGCTTGGTACTTCAAACCAAGACCAGAACATGTCTAGCATTTCAGGAGTCATCTCATATGACTTGTCTCCTCGCTCTTGATTACGTGCTACTGCGCGTTGTAGGCAGGTTTCATAGGGGACGTCCAAATAGACAAATTCGTACTCTAGCTGGTTTTCGGTGGCCCAGCGTTTAAATTCGTCTCTCTCTTGTTTGTTCCAGAATCCAAAATCAAAAATCACCGGTACATCCAATGCCAGTAGCTGTAACGCTGCCTGCTTAAACAATTCTTGTAGGGTGTGTAGGCGTTGATCAAAGACCTCTCGCTCCATATGTTCGCCGTACAAAGGGATCATCCATTCGTCAACACTGTAGCGGTAGGCTTTTTTTTGCTCTGCCAGCTGGTTTGAATAAGTGGTTTTTCCTGAGCCAATAAATCCGCAAATAAAGTAGATTGTTGCCATTTCGTGTTCCTTAAAAAAACGCTGCGACACCGCGATAGCTAGGTTGTCATTGAATGGACATAGAGAGTTCACAAAAACGCAACCTCTATGGAAAGAAACTGTCACGTAAAGTTCTCAATATATTGGCAAACGAAAAAAGCGAACCTTCGTTCGAAACTCCGTTAAAACCAAAGGGAATAAACGATGAACAAGCTCTACGTAGCAGGACTGCTATCCGCAACACTTTCAACAGGTGCTTTCGCCACTACCGAAATTACTTGGTGGCATGCAATGGGCGGTCAGCTAGGTGAAACAGTCAATCAAATCGCGACTGATTTTAACGCGTCTCAGGATGAGTACGCAATTACTCCTGTTTATAAAGGTGATTACACCGAAACATTAACCGCAGGTATTGCAGCATTTCGTGCAGGTGAAGCTCCAAACATTCTTCAAGTGTTTGATGCTGGCGCTGCGACTATTATGAATGCTCCTGGTGTGGCTAAACCCGTACAAGATATAATGGTTGATTCTGGCTACTCGTTTAGCTCAGACAACTACCTTGCAGGTGTTCGTAATTTTTATGCGGACAACCAAGGTAAAATGGTCGGAATGCCATTTAACAGCTCAACACCAGTGCTGTACTTTAACAAAGATATGCTGGCAAAAGCGGGCGTTGAAGCGCCTAAAACTTATGAAGAGCTTGAAGTTGTTGCTGAAAAACTAAAGCAGCAGGGCTACGCAAGCTTTTCTCAGTCTCTCACGCCTTGGATCATGTTCGAAAACTTTAAGTCTCGACACAACCTACCTTTGGCAGACAAAGAGAACGGGTACACAGGATTGCCAACTAAAATCATGTTCAACACCGACGACATGCAAATGCACGTGGCGAAACTAAAAGAGTGGTCAGACAAAGGCTACTACAAATATTACGGCAGCGATTGGGACGCAAACCAAACACCATTTGAACGCCAAGACGTCGCAATGTGGATGGGTTCATCAGGCTCGTTTGGTGGACTGCGAAATCGCGTTGAGTTCGATTTTGGTACCACTTACCTACCATACTGGGAGTCGGTTGCAAAAGAAGGCAGTCACACCTTTATTGGTGGTGCGGCACTATTTGCACTAAGTGGCCATGACAGCAAGCAAGATCAAGCAGTAGCGGCGTTTTTTGCGCATCTTACTAAACCAGAAACGCAAATGTACTGGCACAAAACCACAGGTTATGTCCCTGTTACAAACGCGGCCTACGAGATGACCAAAGCATCAGGTTACTACAACGAATCACCTGATGCAGAAGTGGGTGTGAAGCAGTTGAGCTTACCAGCAGGCGAGTGGACCAAAGGGTACCGTTTAGGCTTTTACCCTCAAATCCGCGAAGTGATGCATCGTGAGTTTGACAACATCTTTGCTGGTCGCTCAAGCGTAGAAAACAGCTTGGACAAAGTAGAGACAGAAAGTGAGCGTTTGCTAGAGCGCTTTGCTCGCACAGTGCAGTAACCACTGCTCTCGTCTCGTGCAGGTTGTTTGCTTAACGTGAATAATCTGCCTAGGTTGGGGTAGGGAAACCTGCCCCAATTCATACTAAACAAAGCCATTAGCTGATCGTTCTTGCTAGTTAATATCACTAATAACAGCGTTAAAGTTTTTGTAGAAAGAACCACAATCTACGGCAATTTTTGCCTTGTTCTTAGCGATTTTTCCGGCGCAATTTTCTGACCAGATATTGACTTCGATTGGTATCTTTCATTTCTATTCGTTGTATTGAGTACTACTGTGATCCGTCGACAACAATTTCAGCATTCCCCAATCAGTTATGCGTTACTACTGCCGCAAATCGCCATTATTGCGGTGTTTTTTGTTTATCCTGCTGCACAAGCGGTATACCTCTCGTTCATGCTAGAAGACCCCTGGGGTATGTCCTCAACCTTTGTTGGCATGGAAAACTACCAGATCCTTCTAGAGTCGTCCGACTATATTGATTCGGTCATTTTTACCGTCTTTTTTGCCATTACAGTGTCGTTTTTATCACTCTCATTAGCACTGTTGTTGGCCGTAAAAGCAGACAACGTTTTGCATGGTAAAGGGCCGTATCGAGTTACGTTAACCTGGGTATACGCCGTTGCTCCTGCTATCGCTGGAATCATGGGTAGCTTCTTGTTTAACCCGCATATCGGCGTACTCACCGACTTTTTTGATTACATGGGATGGAGCTTTAGTTTTCAAACCGATCCTGTGGATGCCACCGTCGCTTTGATCCTTGTTTCAGTATGGAAGCAAGTGTCGGTGAACTTTATCTATTTCTTAGCGGGGTTGCAGTCGATCTCGTACGCTGTCCGAGAAGCGGCGATGCTTGATTGTGTCAGTGATAATCGACGCTTTTGGACCATTACTTTTCCTCTGCTAGCACCGACTGGGTTTTTCTTATTGGTCATCAACCTCACCTACGCGTTTTTTGACACCTTTGGCGTAATAGACACCATGACATCTGGTGGCCCTGGCGGTCAAACAACATCGATGGTTTACAAAGTGTATCGCGACGGGTTTGTTGGCGCTGATTTAGGGGGTAGCTCAGCTCAATCGGTGGTTTTGCTGCTGCTGGTGCTCATGCTTACTTATATTCAATTTCGCGTTGTTGAAAAACGCGTTCATTATTAGTCGAGGAGACCACAATGAAAAGACACGCATGGTCTGATCATCTAATACTGATTGCGGGTGTGCTATTTATGATCACACCTATTTGGCTCATTTTTGCCAGCTCAACACACGATCCAAATACCATTATTTCGGATGGGTTACAGTGGACGATCGGCGACAACTTAATTGGAATTTATCAAGAAGCTTGGACCAATAGTCTTGGGTTTTCTGGGACAGTGACCGCTAAGACCATGATGATCAACTCAATGATCATGGGGCTAGGTTTCGCCATCGGTAAAATAGTTATCGCGATCACCGCGGCTTATGCACTGGTGTATTTCAGATTACCCTATGCCACGCTGTGGTTTTGGCTCATTTTTGTCACGCTACTGTTACCGCTTGAAGTTAGAATCATTCCTTCTTACGAAGTCGTCGCAAAGCTAGGGATGTTGAACAGTTATTCTGGGTTGGTGTTCCCGCTCATTGCATCCGCAACCGCCACTTTTTTCTTTCGTCAGTTTTTCCGAACCGTTCCTGATGAACTTCTCGAAGCTGCTCAACTGGATAACGCGGGACCATTTCGCTTTTTAATCGACATTCTGATGCCACTGTCTCGCACTATGATGGCGGCAATTTTTATCATTATGTTTGTTGATGGTTGGAACCAATATCTATGGCCCATCATGATGACGACTGACGAAAGCTACAACACCATAGTGATGGGCATAAAACAGATCTTGTCTAACATCAGTGAGACGAGTTTACCCCGTTATGACTACGCCTTCGCGATGGTGATTTTAGCAATGCTTCCACCGATTTTAGTCGTCATTATTTTTCAACGCTGGTTTGTTAAAGGGTTGGTTGAAAGTGAGAAGTAGACAAACTGAACCCCTCAAAGACATGGAAAACACCAACGTTAAACCACTCAATCCAATTGCTCGCAGACGGTCAGTTAAGAACCCTTCGAACATGCAAAGAACCACAATGGAGAACACAATGTTAAGCCTTCAACAACTAGAAAAGACCTATGAGAACGGACATGTCGCTGTAAAAGGTGTCGACATCAATGTTGAACAAGGTGAATTCATCGTCTTGGTAGGGCCATCAGGTTGTGGTAAGTCGTCAATATTGCGCTCAATTGCAGGTCTAGAAGCCATAACTGGCGGCGAAATTCATTTAGCGGGCCGACGAGTAGACAGAGAAAAACCGGCGCTCAGAGACATTGCGATGGTGTTTCAAAACTACGCGCTTTATCCGCACATGACGGTTTACAACAACTTGGCTTATGGATTAAAAAACCGTGGTGTGAATAAAACGGAAATCGCTGAGAAAATTCATGGTGTTGCGAAGCTTTTAAAAATCGAAGAGTACCTGGAGCGTAAACCCGCTAAATTGTCGGGAGGCCAACGGCAACGCGTGGCGATGGGACGGGCGATTGTGAGAGAACCGAAGCTATTTTTATTTGATGAACCCTTGTCTAACCTTGATGCGGCTTTGCGCGCTCATATGCGATTAGAAATCAAAAAACTGCAGCGTAAAACTGGCATTACAAGCGTGTACGTGACCCACGACCAAGTTGAAGCCATGACATTAGCAGACAGAATTGTGGTGTTAAATGGCGGGGTGATTGAACAAATTGGCACTCCTTCAGAGGTGTATCATCAACCCGAGAGTATGTTTGTCGCGAGTTTTATAGGTAGCCCAGCGATGAACTTCTTAGACGCGAACATGGTTACAAATACCCTAACTTTGAATGAGCAGATTATCGACTTAAAGGGTCTAATATCGACTGAGAATGGGCCGGTAACAGTGGGAATTCGCCCAGAAAGTGCAAGCTTAGAGCCAATAGATAACAGCCTTCAGATGAACATGGACGTTTCGGTGATAGAACCTCTTGGCCCCAATCAATTGGTGCACGGCAAGTGGATGGGGAGAAGCTTGACCATAGTGACACCAGAAGTGCCTATTGAGATAAACCAGCCGTTGACGTTTTATGTAGCGAAGCGTCACTTGCACCTGTTTGACGGTAATAAAAAGCGCCTCCATGTTGAAAGGGAAGAGATCTATGATGCTAAGAACAGGGCTATCGCATAACTGCTAAAGCGATGCAAAGCTAAGTTCAAGTATTTACCTACTCGTCGACCATAGCATTAGTCGACACCAGACAAGCATACCTAAGGGTTTGGTATGGGGAATGTTGAGCAGATCCAGCGCGGTGTGATGAGAGCCGTGTTGGATCTGCACTGAAGTGGGACAAGCATCTGGTCTGGGTGTAAATTTAAATGCACACTTCGTGTAAACTTTACTTTTTGTTGTTTTATTGCCTTTTGGCTAAAAAAGTGTTTGCACAACTTGTTTTTAGTGGTTAAGTTACGAGAAACAGATCACAAATGACCTATTTAATTTGATCTGAGTACAATAATTGAGCGACTAACTAAAGGAAGCAGTGTAGATGTACCAAACCGATGACGTAAAAATTACCAGAATCAAAGAACTCTTACCTCCAGTAGCGGTTCTGGAACGATTTCCTGCAACAGAAACAGCTTCTTCTACCACTTTTAACGCTCGTAAAGCGATCCACAACATTCTCAATGATAAAGATGACCGACTGTTGGTTATTGTTGGCCCTTGCTCAATTCACGATACTGAAGCCGCTCTAGAATATGGCAAAAAGCTAAAGGTGCTCCGTGACGAATTAGGCGATCGTTTAGAAGTCGTGATGCGTGTTTACTTTGAAAAACCACGTACTACTGTCGGTTGGAAAGGTCTAATCAACGACCCGTACCTAAACGATACCTTTAAAATTAACGATGGACTAAGAATTGGTCGCAAACTACTGCTTGACCTCACTGACATGGGTTTACCTACGGCCAGTGAATTTCTAGATATGATCACGCCGCAATACGTCGCGGATCTGATTAGCTGGGGCGCTATCGGTGCACGTACTACCGAGTCTCAGGTTCACCGTGAGTTGTCATCAGGTATCTCTTGTCCAGTGGGCTTTAAAAATGGTACTGACGGTAACATCAAGATTGCAACCGATGCGATTCGCTCAGCAGAATCGTCGCACCATTTCTTGTCAGTAACCAAGTATGGTCACTCAGCAATTGTAGAAACGGCTGGTAACCCAGATTGCCACATTATCCTACGCGGCGGTAAAGAGCCGAACTACAGCGCGGCGCATGTCGCCGACATTAAACAGCAGCTAGAGGCGTCGAAACTACGCCAAAAAGTGATGATCGACTTTAGCCATGCAAACAGTTCTAAACAGTACCAACGTCAACTGGTTGTGTCGGACGAAGTGAGTGAACAAATCGCATCAGGTGAAAATGCCGTGTTTGGTGTAATGATTGAGTCTCACCTTGTTGAAGGTCGCCAAGATTTGGTGGATGGTAAAGCAGCAACCTACGGTCAGTCATTGACCGATGCATGTATTGGCTGGGATGATACTGAAAAAGTATTGCGCCAACTTGCTGATGCAGTGACGGCTCGCCGTAACAAGTAATTAGACAACAAAAGACAACTTGAAACTGTCTTTAAAATCACGCCGCTTTTGTAAGCATTATTTACAATGCGGCGTGATTTTTTTGTTTTTATTGCTGCACCACAGTTTTCATTTTAGAGGTATCGTATAGTCGCATTGCCGTTTTTAGGAGTGTGATATGTCTTTGACCCACCCATCGTTTTCTGTTGACCAAACAACATCTGTTCACTATCTGCGTGACACCAATATAAGCCAATTTGAAGATCGACAGATCCGTCAACTTCTGAGAGTTTGCTTTAACGATGAGGATCAAGCGTGCATAGAAGAGCGACGATTTTTTTTCGAATCTCCAATGCACCGATTTGTCATTTGGGACGACAGCAAACAATCCTTACTGGCTCATGCTGCTTTCCACGAAAAGAAACTGTATACCGCTTCTTCGTCATTTGTCATCGGTGGAATAGCGGAAGTAGCGGTTGCACCTGCCGCCCGAGGCCGTGGGTTGGTTAAGCAACTGGTGACCGCGGCAGAGCAAAAAATGCAGCAGTTGGATATTCACCATTCGGTGTTGTTTGGTGACATTGAAGTGTATGGTTCGAGTGGCTACATTACGAGTGAGCGCGTGCATATTCTCTCAGACAGAAAACCTACTTCTGGGAAATGGGTTTCTGTAAAAACACTGCAAAAGACGTTAAGCGGTCGCAGTTGGCCTGACTGTACTTTGTACCTAGCCGGAAAAACCTTCTAAGACTTTAGTGATTAGCCTGGGTGTCCATCAACGCGAGGCTTAACCAGCATAGGCGCAATCTTGATCAAATAAAATCCATAGCCAATGATCCACAGTAGCGCAGAAATATCGACGATCACCAGTAGATTGGCGCTGAAGATACCGGCGCCATAGCTCCGAAGCAATGCGGCCAGCAAAATGGACAAATAGCCAAGCGCCATAGAGGGCCCTTGGTAAATGGGAAACCCAGTATGTCCCATGCTTACTCTAGTGATCATCGCGAGTACAACCCCGCCAAGCCCGCCTATGGCCAATAAGTGCATGACGCTATGATTGAGCATGGGTGAAATATCAAGTGCGAGCGTGAGAAGCGTGAGTGGTATCGCTAAGTAGCCAAAGTGCAGCGACCACACCAAAGGCTCGCTAAGGCTAATAAACGGCTTCCAACGCATCCAGCGAATTAACTGAGCTACCGCTGCTACCAAGCAGATATAGATGGCTAACTGACCTTTAGCCACCGGGAAAAAGGCAAGTACCATAAGCAGAACAAAGGGAAGGTTTGCTACAAAGTCTAACCATAAAATGGGTTGGTTCTTTTCGACTTGAAACTTCTTAGCGGTAAAAAACGGTATGACTCGACCGCCCATGACAGAAAGTAGCAGTGCAAACCACCACAACATCGCTTCCCACACAGCGATAGGGGGGAAAGGCGGCATTCCTTTGATGGAAGCGTAACTTGCAAAGTTAGCAACAATAGCCACTGCGAAGAGCGGAATAAAAAATAGGTTTTTCCACTTTTTAGCTTTAATCACACGAACACCAATCTCAAACGCGGCAACGGCTAAGAATGCACATTCAATTGAGGAAATAAGCCAAAGCGGGGTGTCTGTCCAAAATAAAATTCTAGGTAGGCACCATAGCAAAACGATGAATCCAAGCCGCCAACTTTTGACACTGGGTATTCCCGTCCAGGTTTGCACGGCAGTAAGCACAAAGCCCACTACTATAGCCATGGCAAAACCAAACAGCATTTCGTGTACATGCCACCAAATCGCGGGGACTTGCAATTGCGCAGGTTGACCGGTTCGAAATGCGATAACCCAAATCAGAATAGCGATGATGGAATACAGCGACCCAAGCAAGAAAAAGGGTCGAAACCCAAGTCTAAATAGCGGCCAAATTGCCTCTTCTTTGGATTTGTCAGTAATATTGATCATGCTTATTTCTCAGTAAATAGGTACGGGAACAGCGCCTGTTTTTGTTGATCCGTTAACTCTGAGACCGTATCCATATTGGTTTCAGGAATGCTTTCAGGATCTTTAAACAGCTTCAGTACACGTTCCATACTGGCTTCACGGATGATATGAATTGTTGGGAAGGGGGAGCGATTGGTTAAGTTTTCGCTGTCTTCTTGGTGAGCGCCGTGGAAACAATACTCGGGATGAAATGATGCGATCTGGAAAACGCCTTCCCACTGTTGCTGTTTTATCAACGCATCTACCCAATCCAGGAACATATTGTAATCCCAGAAATCGTTAAGCATATGAGGGATAACCACCAGAGTTGTATCGCGATCTGCAGCAGGAATTGAGTTCAGCTGCTGCATCTCTACCAATATATCTTCCAGTAAGCTCTCTTCGGTAGTGGCATTACTTTGAGCAATGTGGATTTGTTCTTTTTTGTAGGGTTTCGCAGCAAAAGGACACAAGTTTAGGCCGATGACTACATCTATCAACCACTTTTCTGTTTGTTCAATCGGGGTTTGGCACGACAAAAGCAATTACTCCAAAATAGTTCTTGGAGTGGCTACCCCAAAATGTAACGGTATGTTAGCCAGTATGTTACCTCAGTTTTCGGTGAGGCTCATCATTAAAAAACCGCTAAAAGCCGCATTACTCGGGGTGAGGATGGGATCGACCAGCGATTTCATCTGCTGTATCTGCCGACGGTATTCGTGATAAAATTCGTAACTTGGTGTGGGCTTGTAAGATAAATTCTCTAACTCAAAAAGACGAATCACCCCTTTTGCGGTGGTGGGTTTTACAAACACTTCATCGTCGGGTTTAACATAGTTGGGGATAATGGTCATTAACGACCACTTTGCCAGTTTCACTGGTAAGAGTAAGTCTCGCATGGTGTGAAAACCATACTCCTGATCCCCGTATAAAAAGTCTTTGAGCGAAAAGGCTAGCGCTTCTCGCTCATCGTGAGTCATCGCTTTCACATAGTCTCGAAACTTGGGCTTTTCAAACAGCGAAACCATGGAAGAGCGACTGACCGAGCGCACCATGTCTTCTGCGATCTGCTGTGGACGAGTAAAAGCTTCTTCTGCAAACATAGCTTGTGCATCGGCCACCATTTTGTCCATCTTGTGCTTCTTGGCGATTTGCTCCATTTCTGGAGAAGAGAACCCTTGTGGGTATCGGATCAGAAACTCATTTTCTGCGGCTTTTAGTCGATCAATGTTCATTGAATAGTCGTGGTTGTCATTGGTTTATTGATACTATTAAACATAGCGTAATCGTATCTGTGTAGTGGAGTTATTTGTGCAACTTGGGAATACACCCGTGACTAATCATCAATTTTGTGGTTTGCATTTTTACTTAAAGCGTGACGATTTGCTGCATCCTCAATTTAGCGGAAACAAAGCCCGAAAGTTTCTCTCCTTGCTTGAACAGCCGCCACAAGGCATCAAAAAAATCGTGGGGTATGGGTCACCACAGGCTAATTCGCTCTATTCGCTCGCGGCGCTAGCGCATCTACAGAATTGGCATTTGGATTTTTATGTGGACCATATTGCATCGTATCTAAAGCAGAACCCCAATGGAAACTATGCCAAGGCGTTAGAACTCGGTGCGCGGATTATTGAAATACCGCTTGAGTGGAAAGTAGGTATTGAGAATACGGAGTCGGCACTAAAACGATATTTGAGTGAATCTTCCGATGTATTGATGGTTGAGGAAGGCGGGAGAATGCCGATTGCTGAATACGGCATAAAAGGTTTAGCCAACGAACTCATTGACTGGGTAGCGTCGCAAACTAACTCTTGCGAAGACGGTGCCTTAGAGAATCGGCAGCAGTGGGTCGTGGCGCTGCCATCAGGAACGGGCACTACGGCTTTTTATTTACACAAGTATTTACAACCTTATGGTATCGAGGTGGTTACAACCGCTTGTGTCGGGGGAGAAGACTATTTAAAGGCGCAATTTTTGCAGCTTTCTTCAACTCAGAGTCAGCCAACCATTTGGTCGCTAGATACTAAACATCATTTTGGAAAGCTGTATCGAGATGATTTTCAGATTTGGACAACTCTAATGGAGCAAACTGGAGTAGAATTTGAGCTGCTGTACGATCCGCTCATGTGGAGAGTACTGTTAATGCACAAGCAGAAATTATCTGGAAAGAATCTGTTGTACATTCACCAAGGCGGACTTTTGGGGAACGAGTCTATGCTACCAAGATATCAGCGAAAATTTGCGAATTGCTAGCTAATTAACAGCGGCGAACAGTGATGAATCTGCTCATAAGTTGTGCAAAAATTGTCGCAAACCCTGATATTGCTCAGTTTTACGAATAAAACTGGTCAAGGATCGCTGTTTAGCTCTATCTTTTTAGATAAAGTTTTGATTTACTCGGCAAAGTTATCCGTAGGATGACAAGTTTTTACAGACGTAACGGACGATATCGGAGATGCCAATGAATACGGATTGGGATGACTACGCAGAAAATTGGGAAGCAGATCTAGCCACACATCAGTTTGCGGATCAGGTTTTTGATAGCTTAGTTCAGCAGGTGTCTATCGACAAAAAGAACATTTTGGATCTTGGCTGTGGAACGGGTCTTCTTAGTTTGAGGATGTCACCCAAAGCGCGCTCAATTGTTGCTGTTGACGCTTCGGAAGCGATGATTGAAGAGCTAGATAAGAAAATGCTGCCAAATGTAGAACCTGTTGTCGACATTCTGTCACGCGGTTTAGCCGCACAGCACCCAGCATTTCGTGGTCAATTCGATGTCATTGTGGCTTCGTCGGTCTGCAGCTTCATTTACAATCTTACCGACACATTGATTGTCGCGCACTCTATTCTTGAAGACGACGGTGTGTTTATTTCTTGGGATTGGCTCAAGCAAACTCCAGACGACCACGGCCTAACAGAAGCTGAACTGCAAACCAAACTTGCTGATGCTGGATTCAGTGCGTTTAAAACACAAATAGCCTTTGAAATGCCAACGGCTAAAGGTACTGCGCCGGTGGTTATGGCCATCGCCTTTAAGTAATTGCTCTTGAAAGCAGTGCAATGACCCATATTGCGCTGCTTCTAGCTTCTAGCTTCTAGCGTCTATATTCCCTCACTTCTACCATATCCAATGACAAAGCCTGTTTTTACTGCGTATTTTCACCATTACTATAGTGATTACCCATCGCAATATTTCCTTGCTCACACTTTCCTACTGCATCAAAAGTGACAGATAGTTCGCAAACACTATTTTTGACCGCGAGCAAATGTTTGGTCGTTCCAGCTGCCCAAAATCGGATCAATGTCATGTTTATGTCGAAATATTACAAGCTGTACGTGATCTACTATGTCTTTTTTCATTTCGTAGCTACCCTGTAACTTAGTGAAATACAAAACAGCCCTACGTCTACGTACAGAGGGAATACATAACAACATTTCACTAATTTCCGTCGATCTGAGCAGTACGGCGTAAGCAAATATAGAAGTGAACGGAAATAACTATTATGGATAAGAAAATATTAGCAATCGCAGTGGCCACAGCAGCAGTGGCAAGTCCAGCGTTGGCGCTAGATGTTTACGACAACAATGGTTCAACATTCTCAGTTGGCGGGCATGTGTCTGTCAATATTAATGGTTCTGATGATTCCGACTTAGGGGTAGGTACTAATGCTCCTCGGGTCAACTTCAACTTCACTCAAGACCTCGGTAATGGCTATACCGCTGATGCGAAAGGTGAGTGGGGGCTAGATTTTCTAGATGGTGGTGACAATTCTTTCACGACTCGTCTTGGATATATAGGGTTGACTAATGATGCGATGGGACGAGTTGTTGTTGGTACACAATGGTCGCCTTATTACGACGTTGCTGGGGTTACCGATAAGCCAATCGCTTATGCGACCGATTTTCTATATACACACCATGGCGATGCTGGTACTGGTCGCGCCGACAAAATGGTTAGCTATAGAAAGGGGTTTGACTTGGGCGGGTCGGATTTAGCTCTTGGCTTAGCTTGGCAAGGCGCTACAACTGGTACTACGATCACAGGTGCTGTTGATTACGACGATCGTTTCCAATTGACCTTAGCTTACAATATTAGTGCATTTATGATTGGCTATGCACTCTCGACAGGAGATGTTGATAAGCAGGATGGCATGTCAAACGCGCTAAGTGCTAAGTATGGTACGTATGGCGATGGCTTGTATGCTGCCGCGGTTTATACACTAAATGATAAGGTTTATGGTGGTCGTTCTAATGGTGCTGGTGTCAAGGGAGATCTGTATGATGAGTCTACAGCTTTCGAAGTCATACTGGCTTACGAGTTTGGCAACGATTGGAATCTGATCTGGAACTACGAAAGCTTAACCGAAGACGGTGGTTTGGAGCGTGAAGCATACAACGAAACTGCCATTCAGCTTGAGTACTTTGTAACTCCACAATTTGCGACCTATGGTGGTTACCAAGTTGACCTAAGAGACGAAGATAAAGCTGAAATTGATAATACAAACGACAAATATGTAATTGGTATGCGTTACTATTTGTAATCAATTGACGTTATATAAAGCCACTTAATGCTATTAAGTGGCTTTTTTTACTCTCGTCAAAGAATAGTGAAGCTTTGCGTGTTAATATCTTAAGTAATGGTTATTACTATTTTTTAATTATGTTAGTCGCAAAAAACCTAGAAAAAAGAGCACAAATCATCGAGTTGTCTCCAGGTGCAAAACCTGCGCAATTCAAGTGTGAAAAGTGCTTAAAATCACTTAACCCAATTCCAATTTCGGCGGATGATTCATTGATCGTCGAGGGCCTATACCGAAATGCATGCCCTTCGTGCAAAACCATCAACTACTATAAAGTTCAGTTTAAGTAGTCTGCGGCATCTACTATGAAATCAATTCCTAATGTATTAACGATTGCTGGATCTGACAGTGGTGGCGGCGCTGGCATTCAAGCCGATATTAAAGCGATATCAGCAACTGGCAGCTATGCGTGCAGTGTGATTACTGCAATTACCGCGCAAAACACGCTAGGTGTATCTGCAGTGATGCCTATCTCATCGCACATGGTGTCTGCGCAATTAGATAGTGTGTTTAGTGACTTAACGATTGACGCGGTAAAGATCGGCATGCTTGCGGATGCCGACATCATTAAAACCGTGGCAGACAAACTACGGCAGTATCAACCTAAGCATATTGTGCTGGATCCAGTGATGGTTGCGACCAGTGGTGATAGCCTGATCCAAAGTGATGCGGTTCAAGCGTTAATTGATCAGCTAGTACCATTAGCCACAGTGATCACGCCGAACATTCCTGAAGCTCTAAAGCTTAACGGAAGGCAAACTGAACAAGGGTTTAATGCGGTAGAAACAGCAAAAGCTTTACTGGAAAATGGTGCTAACGCCATCCTAGTGAAAGGTGGCCATGCGCAAACCTCCAGCAGTGATGACATTTTGGTCACGTCACGCGAGCAGCATCTTTACAGCGCCGAACGCGTCAAGACCAATAATACTCATGGAACGGGGTGCACCTTATCTTCAGCTATTGCCTCGTATCTTGCGCAAGGTTATGAGTTAGCACCAGCGTGTGATAAGGCGAAGCAGTACCTTACTATGGCGCTGCGTGCAGCGGATAGACTCAATGTGGGTAAGGGGCATGGTCCGGTAAACCATTTCTATCAACTCAATCGTTAATAAACGAACTATTGTTGCGTCGATTTAGTTAGGTGCCAGCAGGCGAAAGTGGTTAAATGTATAGCGTTCTTGAGATGTTTTTTCTAATTTTAGCGCTTGATTTATAAATATTAATCAAGGAAAACGTCAAGGATGAATAAAACACTTTGGATAGTGATGGGCTTGGCTGCTTTGCTTATTGCCATCCCACCGTATTGGTTGAGCTATTCTGTCTTTCAGTTAGGCCATACATTTCAAGTTGCGAGCAGTATGACGGTTAAGTTGGCGTGTTCTGCCAAATTTTTTAGTGGGTTTAGCCAGCAGGTATCCAAAACTTAGTATTTGAAACAGGCGCTGCTGGTGTGAACGTAGGCAGTTCTTATTTTTTTGCTACTGCGCTAACGTCTCTACCTGAAGATGGGTTTGCGATGCTAGGCAGCAGGAAACAGTTAGTGATGATGATCCCTTCTCAACGCACGGTATTAGTAAGGCTTGGGTGGAGTCGCGGTGATTCTCCTATGGAGCAAAACTATCGTCGGATTTTGGATGAGTTTTAGCGACAGGGTGTAAGTGCCAGTCTATGGGTGTTGTATCCGTTGATGATAACCCATCAACGGACACTTGGTGGACTTAGCGATTTTCAAATCGATTATAATCTAATAGTCCAAACTCAATAGGCTGGTCGTGTTTATACCATTCATGCAATTTATCGCTTAATGGCCAAAACTCATCACTACTGCGGCGGATTGCAAAGCGATCGAGCAGGGCAATATAGTCTTCTTCTGCATTGATCGAGCGTATCATGCGTGCCAGTTCTCCAGCCTCACTTTCTTTTATACTGAGAAATGCGGCTGGATAACTACCAACAATGCCTTTTACCAAAGTTATCCTATCGTATTGAGGATCGCGATTACTTTCTTCGTTAAACAAGCTGGAAATATTAGTGTGTGCATTGTTGTGCAGAAGACTAAAGAACTGGTCTTCACCATTGTCGAGCTGGACATGTAAAGAGATGATTTGTGGCACTGGCTCAAGCCCTGCACCAGTCACGAAGTTGATCTGCTTTAGACTATGCTCGTTTTGTGGAAGCATTCCTGTGTTTGCGATCTCATAGCGTGAATCCAACGAGGGTGCAACGCGCTCTTTTAATAGTGACGAGAGCTCTTGCTTTGGATTTATGGTCTTGTACTCGACACCACTCTCTTGCATAAAGGGCTTGGCATTACGTGTGAGGTAATCGGAAAACTCGATGGACTGCCCCTGATACCAACTAGATAACGTTTGGTGGCGGTTTTCTTTGGGCAACAACGCGATAAACGCAGTCTCACCTTCAATGCGTAGTAAGTCCATGTACATGCGTGTGATTAGTTGATGCCCAAAGTTTCCATAGACGTCAAACCCAGCAACCAACAAGTAGTGAATTCGCTCTAATAACGCATAGTCAATGACCCAAGCGGTTTTCGGTTGATGACCAACCAAGCCTTGAACAACACTGGCACTGTCAAAGTGACGGAATATGGTCAGTGCTGCGTTTGGATTGCCTTCGCCTGTCCATATAGACTCCAAACCTAAATGCCGATCGTCGGTAAACATCTCATTCATGAATGCCATCTTGTCACTAAGGTACTTGGATTGAGCGCGAGAATACTTCACCCAGTTGAATAGAGGGGTGGTATTGCTGTCAAGCTCTCCAGGCAGTCGCATATTGGGGGCTTGGGAGCGGTAAAAATCGCCAGCAAGCTCATTATCTAATTGCTCGGGATCGACAAAGAACACCCAAAAGTGGTCGTTTATTACATTAAGTGCAAGTTGACCGCGGCAGACTGGCCCTTTAATGAACGACATAATAGTGCTTTGCGCTTCATCGAGTAAAAACTTATAACGTGATTGAATAGGGATGTCGGCAAACGCCATTATCGGGTTACTTGCCACATTAGGGCGATAGCTTGGTAGTTCTGTAATGTCATATTCGGCGTCAAACCATTCGATCCATTTGTCCATACGTTGCTGGTTAAATGCATACGGCATGTGCGTTTTATCAACGATGGTTTCGCGCTCTGGAATCAGTCGATAGTAGACTCGTTCAACGCCTGGGTCTTCATAAGGGCGACGGGTCACAATAGGATCAAACTCCTCTCCTGGAGGGGATGTAGAGCGAACCAACTTGAAAAAGCGCAGGGTATCTTGCTCTGAAAAATAAATATGATTTAGGAACAAATGCTCATAGATATATCGGCTGGTTATTTGACGCTTTAAATCGGGTTGATTAAGGTAGTTTTCCCAACTATCGATGGCATTTTTCTGCTCTATAGTCAGTGGTTCAACCTCTGACATTTTTGCGCCACTGCGCAGCCACCCTAGTAGTGTGTTGTGCTCTGAATTACTGAGAGCAGGCAAGCCGTAAGGCATTCCCCAGGTAGGGTGCTCAGCACGATATTCGTCAATCGTGTCACTAGTTGGACAAGTTTGGCTACGATAGATGCCAAAGTCGAAATCATCCAGTTGATCTTGTCGAGGTAAAGGGAACTGTTGTTTTTGTTGAAGTAATTGCGCCATGACACCAGCTTGAACATTAGCATCGGAGCGCTGAACTCGTTCGTTTAATACCGGAAAGAAACCGGCGTCACGCCATTCTTGGGTATTATGAGCATCTTCATACAGCCTCGTAGGAGTCGTTGCTGTGAGTCTAGAGCCTTGATAAACCTCCGCCAAACTTGAGCCCCTGTCGATACCTTCAGGGGAAGTCAACTTAAGCTGACAGGGGGCATCATAGCAGGCATGACAAACCACACAGCGGTTGTCTAATATGGGTTTGACTTCATCAACAAAATATTGAGATTGACTGTGATCGTAGGGTTCTATGCGAGCTTGAACTTGTTCAGGACCAAACAGTTCATCAAAATTAAGACCTGCGTAAGTGGCGCAACCACCCACAATCAAAAGCAGCGAGGCTAGTAAGACACGTTTCATTTATTTGGATTTGTTGACTGAGATTATTGGTAAGTGTAGCGGAAATACAAGAAAAACCAGAGCAAAAACAGCAACAACGCTTTCAGAACCTAGTAAATTAACCTCTAAGGGCTATATCGGTAATTTAAACAAGCCTGCTTGCTGCTGGGGTAATTTGCGGAGATTTATCTGCTCGTGATCGGTGACACAGAAGTGGTTGACTTGATCGGCGATCCAATCGTGAAATGCAGTGATTTTTTGGTAGCGGAAATACCCTTTCGGCGCACATAAAAAGTAGCTGTAGCGAGATTGAACCGCATAATTGTCTATTCGCACCAGTTTCCCTTCATTAATGAACCGCTGCGCCAAGCTATGTTTGACTAAAGCAACACCCTGGGAAGCCAAGACGCCTTCCATGACAAATTGAGAACCATCATAACGGATTGGACTTGATGACTTTTCTTTGTCCAACATATCAAACCATATCTCCCAATTCATATCCGGTAATACGTCCTCAATGAGTTCCGCACGGACTAGATCATTCAAGCTATAGATGCCATGTTGCCGCTGATAGTTGGGATGACACACAGGATAGAGGATCTCATTCATCAGCCAATGGCTGTCGAGATTTTCATAAACGCCGTGCCCATAGCGAACACAAACGTCAATGAGGCCATCTTGAAAATTGACCAGTTCATTTTTTGGATCAATAAGCAGCGATAAGTTTGGGTGTTGGGTGCGGAAACTGGATATACGGGGTATCAGCCAGTGTTGGGCAAAGGTTGGGTGGGTAGAAATCGATAATCGGTTTGGATTCGGATCGCTATTGAGCTTTCTTACCCCATCTTGTAAGTGCCCAAAGCCAAGTTTGGCGGATTCGAGTAACAGTTCTCCTTCTGGGGTGAGTGTTACTTGTCGGTGCTGACGGATAAATAGCTCACACCCTAACCACTCCTCGAGCTGGCGTATTTGTTGGCTGATCGCAGCAGCGGAAACATACAGTTGCTCGGCCGCTTGCTTAAAACTGCGATGTTCAGCGGCTACGAAAAAATAGTACAGACCTTGTAGGGGAGGGAGTCGCTCTTTCACTTAAGTTTTCCTTAACCAAGCATCGAAATTTATCGTTTGTGAACCTGTCTTGCTTGTTTGATTATTAACCACTCAAACACCAAGTTCAAGGAGGACTTATGACAGAGTTTATTGTTAATTTACGTCGCTTACCTTTCCCTTCACTTGTCGTTGAACCTGCTAAATTAGCTAAGAGTTTCTTACTCGTGTTGCTCGGCTGGCATCGAAATTACCGCACGCGAAAACATTTAGACTCACTATCGGCTCATCTACTGGATGATATTGGTATTGACCGCCAAACCGCCAATCAAGAAGTGCGTAAACCTTTTTGGAAGTGAAGTCATCACCATTTTGATGGGTGATTTCTGTACAGCAGGGGTTGGTGATGGCACAGTTACGGACAGAGTTTTTTGTGCTAACACTAATTAGGACGCTTAAAGATGCAATGGATTGCAAAGCTTGAACACCCGCAAATGCTTAATGTACTGACTTCTCAGCGGCTCGAACCACTTAGCGTTGAAGTGCTCAACCCAGCAACGCAAAAATCGCTTGGCTGGTTAGCCGCCGATAGTTTAGAGCAGGTTGAGAGCAAAATTGTCGCCGCCACACTCGCTCAACCTAAATGGGCGGCTCAAACCGCAAAATACCGCAGTAAATTATTGCGTAAATGGTTTGACCTCATTGAGCATCATCAGCAAGACCTAGCGCTTATAATGACTATGGAGCAGGGCAAGCCATTGTCGGAAGCAGCATCCGAGGTTGCTTATGGCGCTGCCTTTGTCGAATGGTTTGCCGAAGAGGCAAAACGGGCTTATGGAATGACCATTCCTGCGACCTTCGATGGCAAATCTATACGCACCATAAAACAGCCAATTGGTGTTTGTGCGTCGATTACCCCGTGGAACTTTCCTGTGGCGATGCTGACACGTAAACTCGCCCCGGCGCTCGCTGCGGGCTGCGCGATGGTGAGCAAACCTGCTATAAATACTCCGCTATGTGCCATTGCCTTGCGATATTTAGCGCTAAAAGCTGGCATCGATGGTGATTTACTGCCCATTGTTATTAGCGATCAAGCCAGCGATGTTGGGCTGCAATTTTGTACTCACCCAAACATCAGAAAACTGTCATTTACTGGTTCAACCGCTGTGGGTAAACAGCTCATGAGGCAAAGTTCACAACAAGTACAGCGTGTGTCGATGGAGCTCGGTGGCAATGCTCCTTTCATTGTGTTTGCAGACGCTGACATCAATGAGGCCGTTGCCGGAGCCATTGTGTGTAAATTTAGAAATGCTGGACAAACCTGTGTTTGTGCAAACCGTTTTTACATACATGACAGTGTGTACGAAGAGTTTGCTCAAAAGCTCCATACTGCTATGAGTAAGCTGTCGCTGGGAGCAGGTGTTGATGGGCATGATATTGGACCGCTTATCGACGAAAAAGCGCTACAAAAAGTCCACCAATTGGTTCACGCTGCGACGCTCGCTGGTGCAGACTTAGTATGCGGAGGCAACGTTGCATCGGATATTGGGGCGCTTTTTTACCAACCGACGCTACTTAGCAATGTTGCGCACGATAACCCAGTGATGAAAGTTGAACAGTTTGGGCCCATCGCAGCACTGTGCAGATTTAGTGATATTGACGAGGCGTTACAATTTGCCAACGATACCGAGTTTGGTTTAGCCAGTTACTTTTTTACTCAAGACGTAAAGTTGGCCGAGTATGCTTCGAACAAGCTGGAGTATGGCATCGTCGGTATTAACGAAGGCATCATTTCTACGGAAGTGGCGCCTTTTGGTGGCATTAAACATTCAGGGGTGGGCCGAGAGGGCAGTGCATTAGGGCTAGATGAATATTTGGAGACCAAATACATTGCTGTGGGTGGTTTACGATAACGCCCTCCAAAGCTTGTTGTGCATGAAACAGTTGCACGGGCAGTGACGTGAGCGGAAGTAACTGCACTATTTTGGCTCTATAACGGGTAAAAACTCACACTTTACTTGTCGCACACTTGAGAGCATAGGCAAGCGGATTAGACTGAAAGACACTGCTAATTATGAGGTGTCTATGACTCAATTTACCGAGAACGGTCAACGCTTTACCTTAACGTCACCGACGTTGCTGCCTAATAGTGCCAGCTATTTGTGGAACGATAAAATGATGCTTCACATGAATTGCCAAGGCTATGCCGTTGCTCAATACATGGATCCTGAGCCGCGCAAATATGCTCACGTCCCCAATCTAGCGGCGACCAGCTTTATGCAGCCAGAGCAGCCGTATTTCGCGCACCATCCTGGCCGCTTTTTTTACGTTCGTGACGAAGACACAGGAGAGCTTTTTAGCGCGCCTTTTGCACCAATCAAACAACCTCTAGACAGCTACGAATTTAAACCGGGCATTAATGATATCCAGTGGGTCGTGAAGCATCGAGACATTGAGTTGACCATTACTCTTAGTTTAAGCCCAACTCATGCGTTAGAGCAGTGGTCTGTTACCATCGCTAACCTAGGAACGTCAACGCGACACGTTTCGTTGGTGCCCTATTTCCCTGTAGGGTATATGTCTTGGATGAACATGGGGGCGCATTTTGATGACGAGTTGAATGCAATCGTGTGTACCTCCATCTCGCCTTATCAAAAACTCGAAGATTACCCAGAGATCAAAGAGCGTCAAGACATGACGTTCTTCGCCTGCAGCCATAAGCCCGATCACGTAGAAATGAGCATAGAAGCGTTTGAAGGGCAAAGCGGTTTGCACGCTCCACAAGTACTTATCTCAGGCAATCCACTGTCGGACAGAGAGGCGCACTATCAAATGCCTGCGTGTGCAGCGCAATATGAGCTGAGCTTGGAGCCACAAAAAACTGATACGGTTCATTTTCTGTTTGGTCCAGCTAAAGACAAAGCTCAAATACATGAGACTATAGCCGCCCACTTTGACCATGGAGCTATAGCTAACCAGCACCAACTGGCCACTCGCCCCATACTGTCTGTTAGCACGCCTGACGCTAATCTCGATCACGTTATCAATCACTGGCTTCCAAGACAAGTCGTTTACCATGGCGAAACCAACCGACTGACTACAGATCCACAAACACGCAATTATTTGCAAGATGGTATGGGGATGGCTTACCTTGCACCTGATGTGGCAAAACAAGTCATCCTGACGTCGCTGTCACAACAAAAGCGTTGTGGAGAAATGCCCGATGGTATTCTACTGACACCAGAAGCGACGCTAAAATACATTAACCAAATTCCACATACTGATCACTCTGTTTGGCTGGTTCTGATATTGGAAAGCTACCTCAATGAAACCAATGATTGGGCTCTGTTAGAAGAGGCCATTCCCTGGGCAGACAGTGACGAGCGTTCTTCGCTGCTAGAGCATATGAACCTTGCAATGCAGTCTATGGTTGAAGCGCGTGATGAACGCGGGTTGCCTTATATTCTCCAAGGAGACTGGTGCGATCCTATGAATATGGTCGGGCCCAAGGGGAAAGGGGTTTCAGGGTGGTTAACACAAGCGCTTTGCTTTGCATTGCGCCGCTGGAATCAAATAAGTAAACCGCTCAATCAAGCGAAATGGATCACACAATTTGACCATATCGCGACAGAGCTTGAACAAGCTTGCCAAAAGCATTTCTGGACCGGTGGGTGGTTTGCTAGAGGCATCACCGATGATGACGTGACCTTTGGCGTCCCAGAGGACAAAGAGGGCCGAATATTCCTCAATACCCAAAGCTGGGCGTTACTGGCGGACATCGCTACACCGTCACAGCAGTCTCAGCTGCTGAATAGTGTTGACGAGCAGTTGCTCACCCCTTATGGCGTGATGCTATGTGCTCCTGCGTTTACCGCTATGCGTGAGGATGTTGGCCGAGTCACCCAAAAATGGCCTGGCTCCGGTGAAAATGGCTCGGTGTATAACCATGCGGCGGCATTTTATGCCGCAGGTCTTTACCACATTGGTGAAAGTGAACGTGCTTATCACATCCTAAAAAGTATGTTGGCCGACCCTCAGTGTGAGACGTTTGAGCGAAGAGGGCAGTTGCCGACTTACATTCCCAATTATTATCGTGGTGCTTATCATCAATTCCCAGACACAGCGGGAAGATCGAGCCATCTATTTAACACCGGTACATCGGCGTGGTTTTACCGATTAGTCATTGAAGAGTTATTTGGATTAAAAGGCACGCAGCAAGGGCTGAAAGTTGCGCCAAACCTGCCTGTAGAGTGGGACAAAGCAGCGGTGAGCCGCCACTTTAGAGGGGCTATCGTTAACCTGTCTTATCAACGACATGACGATGTACAGGAAATCACCATTTTGTGCGAAGAAGGTGATGTTGTCGATGGAGTACTTCGCTCACCAGAACAAGGAAAAACGTATTCAGTCACCGTATTATTGCCAATCGAGACTTACTCATATGACGAGTAGTATCTATTTAATAATGGGTGTTAGCGGCAGTGGTAAAAGCAGCATTGCGGCTCAGTTGGCACTGGCATTGGACGTGGCGTTCGTTGACGGCGACGACCTCCACCCACAGAGTAACATTGACAAAATGAGTCGAGGTATTGCTCTTGAGGACAACGATAGAGCCCCTTGGCTGGCTATCATTAACCAGCAACTAAAGCAGTGGGCGAGTGATGGCACCGGCGGTGTTATGGTCTGTTCGGCATTAAAGCGAACCTATCGCGATCAGCTAAGGCAAGGTGTCGACCTTCAGTTTGTGTTTTTAGATGCGCCAATGGACATTATTGCTACCCGCATGCAAAAACGCCAAGGGCACTTTATGAAAGCGCACATGCTTGCCAGTCAGTTTGATGCGTTAGAAAGACCCGATAGCGAGGTAAGTACTTGGGTCATTGATGCTCAACAGCAGGAAGAGGCAGTGCTTATCGATATATTAGAGGCAATAAAACACGCACCGTAGTCAGACAGTTAGATATGATGAGACTCTAGGTGCCAAATAAGTGAGCGACAAGGTAAGCCTTTCGTTAGATCCTCATCTATTGTTTTTTTACACCACCGCAAGTAGTTTTTTTAGTAGCGTTTCGGCGTTGGTTGGTTTCACGATGTAATCTACAGCGCCTAAGCTGAGGCATTCTACGAAGCTGCTTTTGTCGGTATTGCTGGTAAGCATAATAATGGGTACGTCTTTTAAGTGGTCAGTGCTTTTAAACTCTTTAAGCGTATCCAGCCCGTTAAGCACGGGCATATCAATATCTAATAATACGGCATTGGGTGTTAAGGCTTTAGCTTTCATCAACGCTTCAGCCCCATTCACCGCAGTTTCTACGCGAAACCCACGGGGCGTCAAAATAGTGGTGATTATTTTGAGCATCATCTTTTGATCGTCCGCGACAATCACTAGTGGCTCTACAGCTTTAGTTGCCGGTTTAGCACGATTAACTTGTTTTCTCACGCTGTCGAAATAACTTCTATTGTGCTGTTTAAACCTATCAATGCCTTCAGCCAGTTTGGCGTTGTCTATCGCTTGTTTTTTTGCATCGTTTTTATGCTGTTGTTTGGTCAGCTCACTCAAGTTACGTGAAAGATCATCAAGCAACCCACCTTGAATACTTTGCTCATCAATCAATGACTCTTCTATATTTCCAAGCTGTGATGTTACTTCACTTATGCTTTGCTGCGACTCATTTGCCTGACTCTCTAAATCTCGAATTTTCATTTTAAGTAGCAAAGTGTCCGAGGTTCGCCGAAGCAGTAACTTCACTTTATTCATGTCATAAATAGGGTTGAGCGTGTCGTACAAGTAGAAACGTTCGTTTGTGCATTCAGAATACGCTTGTTTGCGATGCTCTCGATGACAAAACAGAACGGAAAGGTGAGGAATTTTCATTATGTCCGACAATGCTTCATGACTGTTCAACAGCTTATTGAGATCGGTCGCAAACGTTGAATCGTCGAAAGCATAGATAAAAATAAACGCTGAATGGGGATGACGAGAAAACTCTAGCAGCGCTTTTTGATCTTCTTTTAAATTAGAGTAATAAATTTTTTTGGCATCTCGACCACGGAAAAGCTCTTCCATAATGCTTTTAATTTCAATCGATTCGTAAAACACCACAACCGTTATTGATTTATCCATATGATCACTTATTTTTTATTGAAATTAGATAGTTACTGCAGAACGCTCAAATCCTGCAACTGTGTTCCGATGTCTGTAAGCTCGTCTCTTATCAATTTTAGGTTGGCAAGCGCTAATTCAGTATCTTCATTATTGTGTTCAATTTGCTTAAATAGGCCACTAAGGTAACTGGCGCCACTTGATGCTGATGACCCCTTTGAGGCATGAGCTAAGCTTTTTAGCTTTGCAGACTCATTGTTAAGTGCTGCCTGCTCAATTTGGTCGACTTCAACCTGAATACTTTCCCAGTACATTTGCAAAATCTCACTGACAATTTCATTGTCATCGGTTCCAATGACGCTAAACAGAATGTCTAGGTTGAGTCCTTTATTTGCTGTATCAGTATTTAACTCTGGTCGAGTTGATGTGGAGCGGTCAATCTCAGTTTTAAGCCAGTGCGATAACTTGGAGTGTAACACTTCAATTTCGACGGGTTTTGAAATGTAGTCGCTCATTCCTGCTTGCAAGCAGTTATCTGCCTCGCCAACAAGAGCATTGGCTGTAATGGCTATTATCGGTATGGGGTGCAGAGAATTTTGCGACTCAAACTCTCTGATTTTCGCCGTGAACTCAAATCCATCCATATTTGGCATGTGGCAATCGGTAAGAACAAGGTCATATTGGTTAGCGTGCCAAAGTTTAAGCCCTTCAACACCATCCTCTGCGATATCGTGCGCAATACCCAAACTGTCAAGTTGCTTACCAATGACTAACTGATTGGTTGGATGGTCTTCGACGACGAGTACTTTCCTATCTTTAGTAAGCATTTGATCTAGCATTGAGGTACCTGAGGATGAATGGGGATCTGATTGCTCATTACTCCAGACAAAATCAGGGCTTATTAATCCACACAATACACCTATGCCATTAACTAACTCACTCGGTTTAAGTGGATGACCTGCGACGACAAAATGATAAGGATTAATGTATCCTTTGCGTGAAATTGGATCGTCATTGATGTGCAAAGCAAGTATTTTCTCTCTATTTTCAATACAGTCGATGTCTTGATCGCAAATGAGTATAGACCGCTGTTTTGAGTCGAATTGGCTGTGTCGTATATCACTTGGTGTGTCGAGTAAGGTGATTTTTTTTACACCGAGCTGGGTCAGAATGTTGAAGCATGCGTCACTAAAACATGGTTTAGATAAACTGATGAAAACGTTAACGCTTTCAAACATCGATAGCTCATATTGTGGTTGGTGATCTATGATCTCAGTAATAGGTATTGTAACCGAGAACTCACTGCCAATACCGACCTCACTGTCTACATTAACCTCGCCGCCCATCAATCCGGCGAAAGACTTTGTAATGCTCAACCCAAGGCCAGTCCCCCCGTACTTGCGAGTAGTTGATGAGTCGGCTTGGGAAAATGGCGTGAATAACGAACGCAACTGGTCGGGTGAAATTCCTATGCCATTATCGATAATTCGAATGGTTAAGCTTTTGTTGGTATGGTCGAATTCACTGACTATTCTAACCAAACCTCGTTTGTCATCATTGCGAGAAAACTTAATGGCATTGCCCGTTAGGTTTAGAATGATTTGCCGAATACGCAATGAGTCAAACGCAATGGTTCTAGGCATTGTCAGATCCGGCTCAATTACCAAATCAACAGCATTTTTTTCCGCATTAACCCAAAGGTTACCGGAGGTTTTTTCCATTACTTCCAGTAGTGAATTTGGTCGCCATTCGATTTCTACCTGGCCAGACTCAATCTTAGAGAAGTCTAGGATGTCATCAATGATCTCTAAAAGAGAGAATGACGAGTCACGCACCGTTGTCACCATGCGTTTTTGGTCTGCATTTAATGTTGTTTTCTTAAGCAGATCGATCATGCCGATCACGCCATTCATTGGCGTTCTGATCTCGTGGCTCATCGTGGCCAGAAAGCTGGACTTGGCTTCATTAGCTTTTTGAGCAGCAACAGTTTCGCGTTCTAGCTCTAAGGTAATACGTTTTTGTTCGGTAATATCAATATTAATGCCAAACATTTTGATAGGCTTGTTATTCTCATCGTAAACGGTTGCAGCAGCGATTTTTGCCCAACGAATGTCGTTTTCCCCTTTGCGAGTAAATCGAAACTCAGACTCGATCGGCAAATCATTTTTTATAGCATGGTCAATAATCGAATCCATACGTAATCCATCTTCTTCCACGAGACGACAACGCCAGTCAGAGAGCGTTAAAGGCAGGCCTTTTTCTACACCATATAGTTCGTAAGTACTTGGATCCCAGTGCATTTCACCGGTTGTGGTATTGAACGACCAGTTACAAATTCCCCCCGCTTCTGAAGCAAGGTTGATGCCTCTAATTAACTCTTCTCTATGATCGCGAGAGCTTTTGAGTTCATCCTCAAATCTCTTACGTTCAGTAATGTCTTCGATGATCGAAATGAAATATCGTGGAGTACCGTCGTCATTCCGAACTAAAGAGATGCTTAAGCTTGCCCAAAATACCGTACCTGATTTTCGAACATAGCGTTTTTCGACGGTATGGAATTGCTGTTTGCCTTGAATGAGATCTCGTAAGTAATAGCGACTAACAGAAACATCGTCGCGATAGGTAATATCGCTAACAGTCAGTGTTAACAGTTCAGATTCGCTGTAGCCTAGGTTGGAACAGATTTTTTGGTTCACCTCAATTAACTGCCCATCTAGCGCGACCCGTGCTATACCAACCGCTGCCTGGTCAAAAGCGGTGTGATAAATCGTTTCGCGCTCTTTGAGTTTCTCTTGCAGGACAAGCTGTTGCTCTTTGATTTTCTGTTGTTCTGTAATGTCATGGATCGCCACGACAAAGAAATTCTCGTCTTCTAGGCAAGCTTCGCCTGCGGATACCTCAATGGTTATGATACTACCCCTTTTGTGTCGGCCTTTAAGGGTTCTGACTCGACCAATCAAAGTACGCATTTCTTTTTTAAAGAACTCGGGCTGTTCATGCGCTTTTCTTGTGTCCTCGTCGCTCGCACTTAGCACCGAAAAGTGTTTGCCCAATAACTGCTCTTTCTTACTGCCAAACATCAGCTCCAACGAGTGGTTTAAATCTTGAATTATGCCATATTCATTCAATACCAAGGCACCATCAATGGTGGTGTCAAAAACCGTTCTTAATCGCTCTGCGGCCGCACGAGATTCGCGAGTGCTTTCTCTGATCCTACGTTCAAGTTCTAGACGGGCGATTTCATCGTCTTTCTTGATTTCTGTTATGTCGTTGTGCACAAATATATAGTGAGTTAATAACCCATTTTCATCAAATACTGGGTCTACATTTAAGTTATTGATAAATGTAGACTTATCTTTTCGGTAGCTGGTTACGACGCAAGTGCAGTTGTGGTGGTTTTCCATCGCTTCTTCAATAATTTGTATCGACAGCGATTCGGTTTTTTCTCCCCATAAAATAGGGTAGCTATGGGTATAAAGCTCTTGTTTAGAGTATCCAAGCAAAGTTTCCATGGCTTTGTTGACATGGATGATTTTACAGTTGGGATCTCTAAAATCAGTGATCATGATACCCGCAGTCATTGAGTCGATTGTTTTTCTTTGCAGATCGATCAACTGACGCTTTTCAAACACTTCGCTGAGTAATCCCTCGCGCTCTTGTAGTTTGGTTTTTAGCTCAAAAAGGGCATTGTTGATTTCGCTTACTTCATCGTGACCTTTGAGCTTTTTAATGTCTGACTCAAACCGCCCATTGACGATTTCTAGGATAGTGTGGGTGACTTTGGTTAGTGGAACCGTATATTTGCGCGATGCAATTAACCACATAGATGCAATCAATATAAATGCGACGATAAAAATCCATTTACTTAATTTCATCAGCTCTGTGTATTCAGCATAGGCGACATCGTGTTCAACACGAATGAGCGTCGACCACTTAGGTATGGGCGAATCGGTTCGTTGGGTAAAGTGGGTGTAGGCTGTAAACTGTTCAATGCCTTTTCTGGCATGAGTCGATATGACGGTACCGTTTAAACCCGATATGGCCAATCGTGCACCTTCTACACCATTTGTAGCGAGGTTTAGCTGACCGAGAACCGAGAAGTTTCTCTGGTACTGGGCACTGTTCTGCGCGGTTGGATCATAGTCGACGATGATATGGCCCAAAGCGTCGAGCAAAGTAAGTTCGACATAAGGAAGCCCTTTTTCTGCCAGTAGCTTGTATGCTTTAGTAAAACGTTGTTCGACAATGGCGAAGTCCAGCACATTGATCCAGTAACCAACTAATCTGTCTTGCTTGTCGTAGATTTTTGAACCAATGAGAAGATCGTATTGATCTGTGGTTGTATCGATGCTTTGTGTTGTTGGCCCATAAAAAAAGACATTACTACTCGACGAGCCTTGGGTTGAGAGGTCAATAAACCATTCATAACGCTGTATTCGTTCACTGGAAATGTTGTTACTAAAAATAGTTTGCCCTTCGTGATCACGACTGTTTTCCGCAATTATTTGGCCATTTAAATCCAATATGCCGATGCGGCGATAGCCTTTATAATTGGCGACTAATAGATTAAGTGAAGATAGGAAGTCAGGGTCAGTGACATGGTAATGCAGCTCATCTTCATTGTTAATCTCGCCCAGTACTAATGGAAAGATAGAGGCGTCGTGATAGCGCTCGAGCAAACTTTCTTCTATCAAGTATGTTAGGTAATTGGCTTCTCGCTCGAGCCCGCTAAACGAGTGTTTTTGAAGTATTCCAACACTTTTGTCCAGCATCAAGTAAGTCGCAGACATCATGAAGATACCAATAATCAGTAGCCCGATGGATAACTGTTTTGATAGCGTCATTGTTGCTCCTTTTTACCTGGTTAGGCCAGATGCGTTCTTTTTGGTATTTCCCAGCGTTCCACATCACCTTTATTCACTCTTTCGATGGCAATGTGTGCGGGGGTAGGTTTCGCAAAATAGAACCCTTGAGCGATCTGACAACCTAAGTTCTTAAGTTCAAGCAGTGTTTGTTGATCTTCAATCCCTTCGGCGACAACATTTAGGCCAAAATCTTGTGCTAGTCCAATACATTGGACGCAGACTGCTCTCGATTTTTTATTGGTACACATGTCGAATACAAAGCTTCTGTCGATTTTAAGCTCGTCGAAGGGGAGCGAGTGAAGTTGGGTGAGTGTGGCATAGCCTGTACCAAAATCATCTATAGAGAGCTTGAAATGAAGCATTCTGAGTCGCAGCAACGACACATGAACTTTTGTTGGGTTGTCAGCAATACTGGTTTCCGTTAATTCGCAAATGATTCTTGAATTGTCTATGCCATATTGCTGTGCTCGTCTGGCTAGCCAATTTGGAAAATCCTCTTCTTCCAATACGCTACTGGAGACGTTTAGCGATAAGGTGACAGTATTGAATGTGCAATCTAATTGACAAAAATGCGATAAGGCTTTGTCGATGAGTTGCTTGGTCAAAGCCGTCATCAAGCCTGAATTTTCAGCTACATCAATAAATCGGTTAGGCGGTATTGTGCCTTGGTGATTATTAATGCGAGCAAGAGCCTCAAAACCAATAATTTGGTTATGTTGAATCGAATATTGAGGTTGGAAGTACGGCGATATTTGATCGTTTTCCAATGCAGTTTGCAATTCGCTGACGCTTAGCGGTGATTGCTGGCTAAAAAAATGGGTATCGTTATGATGTTGCGCAAATATGCGTTTGAGCTTGTCTGTTGTGATTGGCTTTTGACACGCACCAATGATGGTTAAGCCATAACTGTCGGTTAGTGCTTTGGTAGAGCTCAACAACGTATGGTCTTCACCACTAATTAAAACAATTTCACCCGTAAATCGAATTGCACCAAGCTGCTGCAGTAAATAGAGACCATCTGAGCCTGGCATATTGATATCGCAAAAAATCGCATCAAAGTGATTTTCGGTCACAAGAGAAAATGCCTGTTTGCCATTTTCAGCTTCTTGGATTGTATATTCACCAATTGAGCAAAGGTTTTTCCTAAGCATTAGGCGAATTAGTGGCTGATCATCAACAATCAAGATTGATTTAATCACTCCTCATCCCCTTATGGCTACTTTCCCTACTATTAAGTTTAGTCATAATGGACTAGATGCATATAAACTTAATGGTAACTTTCAACTTGAATCACAGTTTGAAAGTGAAGTTTATGAACACACCCGTTCTATAATTCTGGATAGAGTTTGGTCATAACGAAACATTATTGTTTGCGCTATTTAGAGCAGGCTAAATGATATGATTGCTGAGGGTGCTGAGGGTGCTGAGGGTTAGGCAGAGTAATTGACATTACTCTGCCACGGTTCAAATGTTAATTGTTTAAAACCCGAAGATTCACACTAGACAGCTTTTAGTTTGCATCGCGAACCAGTCTCACCCAATTTGTTATAGAGATATAATCTGACGCCATATCCGACGCAAGTTCATAATCGGCGGGGTTACCCGATTTAGGATCACTACGTTGTGCATTCGCTCCGTGTCAGTCAAACTACTCAGTGGCGTCTGAATTCTTTTTGCTCCACGCCTGTCCAAGCGCCACGTAAGCAGCTGTCCATTTGAAGTCACCTTGCGTGGTGCTTGATCAGATCTGCCCTGCAAATGGTAAACGCTTGTCGTACTCATGTTCAAAATAGTCAGTATTGATGTACGGTTTACTTTCGCCACCGTCTTCGGGTTTAAGCAGTTCACCGTCGAAATTCGCTAATGAGTAGAGCTCTTTGATCGTAGGAACGCGCCAATCTGTATTGCCAGCCAGTGTCATCTCTTCTACGTGTTCAACGGTTTCGGCCATATTACGTCTTGTATAGTCGTGTGCTTTTTGCCACATCAACCCGGTATTAAGGTCAGTGACTGTGCCGTCACCATTATCAAGGTAGCGCGGAGCATTGCCCTGTATCGACGCACCTTGTCCGGTGTAGAAGCTAGAGTCTGAAGCTGCCAAGATGTCACCATTTGTATCGTACTGAACGCTTTGTCCTGAATCAGGAAGAAGCGGTGTCTCGATAGTAGTGGCATTTGCTATTGGGATAGTCACCGCCAAAGCAGCGCTGGTTAATGCTGTTGCGATTGCTGTTTTATGAGTTGTCATGTACGTGTTCCTTGTCGTTGCATGCCGTCATTATGGTGGATCTTTGTGCAGGAAATGTGGAGACAATGAGGAGTTTAGTCACAAACTGGGCAGTGCGGTGTTTTGTACAAGGGATAATACCCTTACAAAGATTATACCTTAGTCGTAATTGTCGACAATATTGTTGTTTTTTGCCCATTAATGGCGTAATAAATAACCACCAACCCATTATTGTCGACAATGTAAATGCAAAACGTTCATGCACTCCCCAGTAATGAAAATAGCGAAAACACCAAATCTGCAAGCCTAACCGAGCGACTTGTGGACGCTATTGTGGCGGGTACCATTCGACCAGGCAGTAAAATTTCTGAACCAGAACTGGCTAAGCGGTACCAAGTAAGTCGAGGTCCATTACGTGAAGCGATTATGCGTTTAGAGGGCTTAGGGCTTATAGAGCGCACACCTCATGTTGGCGCAACCGTAGTTGAATTTAATGTCGATCGACTTATTGAGCTGTATGACGTGAGAGAAAGTCTCGAAGGGATGGCGGCTCGATTGGCAGCCACTCATATTACTGCGGATCAACTGTCTGCTTTAGAGGCACTTATAGAACAGCACAGTGCGTATCTAAACCAAAGCGCTGCCACCAGTAAAACCTACGCCGCCCAAGAAGGTGATTACGACTTTCATTACCAAATTATTCAGGCCAGCGGTAATCAAAAATTGATTTCACTGCTGTGCGATGAGCTGTACCACCTGATCAGAATGTATCGCCATCAGTCGCGTACAGCACGAACCGATCCCGCGACGGCGCTGCAAGAACACCGCTTTATTTTAGAGGCGATTCGAAACCGCGATCCAGAGTTGGCTGAAATGTTAATGAGAAGGCATATTTCAGGCAGTCGCAAGCTCATTGAAAAGCAGCTTCGCCCAACTGCATAAAGACACTTAGAAAAACGGATAAAAGAACGGAGAAAGACCATGTCCCAAGGATTGAAATTTAGACAGGCCGTAGCCGAGCACTCCCCCTTACAAATCGTCGGCGCGGTCAATGCCTATAGTGCAATGATGGCCAAAAACAGTGGCCATCATGCCATTTACCTATCAGGTGGGGGCGTGGCTAATGCGTCGTATGGGTTACCTGATCTCGGTATTACGTCACTCAATGATGTGTTGGTGGATGTGGACCGAATTACTAACGCCTGCGATTTGCCTCTGCTCGTCGATATCGATACGGGGTTTGGCGGTGCATTTAATATTTCGCGTACCATCAAATCGATGGAAAAAGCAGGCGCTGCGGCGGTGCACATGGAAGACCAAGTGGCACAAAAGCGCTGTGGTCACCGACCTAATAAAGCCATTGTAACGCAGCAAGAGATGGTGGATCGCGTCAAGGCCGCAGTGGACGCACGCATCGATGAACAATTTGTGATTATGGCGCGTACCGATGCACTAGCAGTAGAAGGCATAGAGCGCGCCATTGAGCGTGCGGTTGCTTGTGTTGAGGCTGGAGCAGACATGATTTTCCCTGAAGCCATGACCGAGCTTAGCCAGTATCAGCTGTTTGCCGATTCATTACGTGAAGCAACGGGTAAGTCGGTGCCAATTTTGGCCAATATCACCGAATTTGGCCAAACCCCGCTATTTAGTAAACACCAATTGGCTGAAGTAGATGTCGATATGGTGTTGTACCCGCTCAGCGCATTTAGAGCGATGAATCAAGCGGCTGAACGCGTGTACAACCACATTTTACAAGACGGTCACCAGCAAGCCGTTGTCGACAGTATGCAAACGCGTAAAGAGCTGTATGCGCATCTCAATTACCACGCTTACGAGGATAAATTGGACCAGCTGTTTTCTGGCTAGTCGCACTGTCACGCAAGTGAAAGCTAATCAATTTAATAACTTAAGTTCGAATGCAACATTAATCAATAACGTGAAAGCAACGTAAACGCGGCGATAACCTATACACAATAGAGTAGGAGACACCTACCAATCACGGTTATTCGCCACGCGTTACAGAAAAGGAGTTCAATATGCCAAATAATCAACCTATCGGCGGAGCCGGGCTGCGCGGTCAAAGCGCGGGTGTTACCTCTTTATGTACTGTTGGAGTGAGCGGAACTGGGCTTACCTATCGAGGCTACGACATTACGGATCTTGCCCATCATGCAGAATTTGAAGAGGTGGCGCATTTATTACTTATTGGTCACCTTCCAAATCAAGCTGAACTGGACAACTATAAGACACGTCTAATAGGCCTGCGAGGCCTTCCGCAAGCATTGAAAGATGCGTTAGAGCTGATCCCAGCGGACGCACACCCAATGGACGTTATGCGAACCGGCTGTTCAGTGTTGGGTAATTTAGAGCAAGAGCAGGACTTCTCAGAGCAAGGAGGCGCAACAGAGCGCATGTTAGCGCTGTTTCCTGCGATCATCTGCTACTGGTATCGCTTTAGCCACGATGGGGTCAGAGTCGATACCGACGATCACAGCGAAGATTCGATCGGTGGCTACTTCTTAAAGTTACTGACCGATAAAGCGCCGTCCGATCTGCACAAAAAAGTGATGCACTGTTCGTTGATTTTGTACGCAGAGCACGAATTTAATGCTTCTACCTTTGCCGCTCGCGTGTGCGCATCGACGTTATCGGATCTGCATTCGTGCATCACTGCCGCGATTGGCACGCTACGTGGCCCTCTTCACGGCGGAGCCAACGAAGCGGCTATGGCGATGATTGAAGATTGGCAAACACCCGATGAAGCTGAAGCCAACATCCTTACAATGCTTGAGAACAAAGACAAGATCATGGGCTTTGGCCACGCGATTTACCGCGAAAGTGATCCTCGCAATGCATTGATCAAGCATTGGTCAAAAGAGCTTTCAGAGCAAGTGGGTGACACTCAATTGTACGCGGTGTCTGAGCGTGTAGAAGCGGTGATGAAAAGAGAGAAAGGACTGTTCTGTAACGCAGACTTTTTCCACGCATCGGCGTACCACTTTATGGATATTCCAACCAAATTGTTTACTCCAATATTTGTAATGAGTCGCTTAACCGGTTGGGCTGCACACGTATTTGAACAGCGTGCCAATAACCGTATTATTCGCCCAAGCGCGGACTACGATGGCCCAGAGGCTCGTGATTGGTTGCCGATTGACAAGCGTTAGGAGTGACGTATGACAAAGCCCAACGAAAGTACACACAATGACCCTATCCACCAAAATGCATTTGCAAAACTATTACCCAGTGGCGCGTATTACATTGATGTTGAAGCTGCGGTAAATTCAGTGCAGCAAGGCGCCTACCAATACTTGCCTTACACCTCTCGAATTCTTGCCGAGCAGTTGGTGAGAAATTGCCCCGAAGCAGAATGGAAAGCAGGTCTAGCCCAAATCGCCAGTGGCGCTCAGCAGCAGGATTTTGCATGGTATCCTGCTCGTGTTGTTTGCCATGACATTCTTGGACAAACAGCCCTTGTTGACCTAGCTGGTTTACGCGATGCGATCGCAGACCTTGGGGGTGATCCTGCACGGGTGAACCCAGTCGTAGAGACGCAACTTATTGTTGACCACTCGTTAGCGGTTGAGCACGGTGGTGATGATCCTGAGGCCTTCGAGAAAAACCGCGCCATTGAAGATCGACGTAATGCCGATCGATTCCATTTTATCGAGTGGTGTAAAACAGCCTTCGAAAACGTGAGTGTTATTCCTGCGGGCAATGGCATCATGCATCAGATTAACCTCGAGAAAATGTCACCAGTGATCCAGTTTAAGCACGGTGTTGCCTATCCGGATACTTGCGTCGGAACCGACAGCCATACCCCCCACGTAGACGCGTTAGGTGTGATTGCGCTTGGGGTGGGCGGTTTGGAAGCTGAAACCGTTATGTTGGGTCGCCCTTCAATGATGCGTCTTCCCGATATTATCGGTGTGGACTTAACCGGAAAGCGTCAACCTGGGATCACCGCAACGGATATCGTATTAGCTCTGACTGAGTTTTTGCGTAATCAACAGGTCGTTTCTAGTTACTTAGAGTTTTTTGGCGAGGGTGCGGCAAACCTGACTATTGGTGATCGCGCGACTATCTCTAACATGACCCCAGAATATGGGGCATCGGCAGGTCTTTTCTACATTGATCAGCAGACAATAGATTACCTTAAACTCACCGGTCGAGAGCCGGCGCAAGTGTCGTTGGTTGAAGAGTATGCCAAAACGGTTGGCTTGTGGGCTGACAGTCTCGCTAAAGCTAAATACCCGCGCGTCCTGGAATTTGATTTGTCGAGTGTTGAGCGAAACCTAGCAGGGCCGTCAAATCCACATCGCCGGTTGCCAACGGCGGAACTGTCCGAGCGAGGCATTGCTAAAGCATACAAAACGGACGGCGACGCTATGCCAGATGGCGCAGTGATTATTGCGGCCATCACTTCGTGTACCAACACCAGTAATCCACGCAACTTGGTTGCTGCAGGGCTTGTGGCTAAAAAAGCCAATCAACTAGGGCTGGTTAAAAAATCTTGGGTGAAGTCGTCGTTTGCTCCGGGCTCTAAAGTGGCCAAACTCTATCTGGAGAAAGCGGGTTTGCTGCCTGAGCTTGAAAAGCTTGGGTTTGGTATCGTAGCGTACGCATGTACTACCTGTAACGGTATGAGTGGGGCATTGGACCCAGCTATACAGCAAGAAATCGTAGACAACGATCTTTATACAACGGCTGTGCTGTCGGGAAATCGTAATTTTGATGGTCGTATTCATCCCCATGCTAAGCAAGCATTTTTGGCGTCACCACCGCTGGTTGTTGCCTACGCACTGGCGGGCTCAATACGCTTTGACATCGAAAAAGACGTATTGGGCGTAGACTCGGACGGCAATGACATCCTACTTAGCGACTTATGGCCAACCGACGAAGAGATCGATGCGGTTGTCAGCGAACACGTTAAAGCCGAACAGTTTAATCAGATTTATGTGCAGATGTTTCAACAAGGCGAGCATCAGCAAGCTACTAGCCCTCTGTATGACTGGCGCGCACAAAGCACTTATATTCGCAGGCCGCCATATTGGGAAGGAGCGCTGGCGAAACCGCGCACAATGCGTTCTATGCGGCCGCTAGCCATTTTGGGCGACAACATTACGACCGACCATTTATCACCGTCAAATGCGATCTTGGCGAGCAGTGCTGCGGGCGAGTATCTGGCGAAAATGGGATTGCCGGAAGAAGATTTTAACTCCTATGCCACCCACCGAGGCGATCACCTCACTGCGCAACGAGCAACTCTCGCCAATCCTAAATTGCTTAACGAAATGGTGAAAGAAAACGGCGAGGTGGTGCAGGGCTCGCTGGCACGAATAGAGCCTGAAGGTAAAGTCACTCGCATGTGGGAAGCCATCGAACATTATATGGATCGTGAGCAACCTCTGATCGTGATTGCAGGAAAAGATTATGGGCAAGGATCGTCCCGAGACTGGGCAGCGAAAGGGGTACGACTCGCTGGCGTCGAAGTCATTGTTGCTGAAGGCTTTGAACGTATCCACCGAACCAATCTTGTTGGAATGGGTGTTCTGCCGCTGCAATTTGAGGCCGGTGTTGATAGGCACACTTTAGCGTTAGATGGCACCGAAACCTTTGATATAGAAGGGCAGATTGGCGCTGGAAACGCAATGACACTTCTCATTCATCGTCAAAATGGTGAGCAGCAACGAGTGACTGTTATTTCACGTTTGGATACCGCAGACGAAGTGAAGGTGTATACCGCAGGTGGAGTATTGCAACGATTCGCACAGGACTTTTTAGCCACCACTGAAGCGATGGAGCAGGAGGTTGTATGAGTAAACAGATTTCAATTCCTGCAACCTACATGCGTGGTGGCACCAGTAAAGGGGTGCTATTTCGACTCGATGACTTGCCGATCGAGGCGCAAGTACCGGGCCCTATTCGCGATGCGTTGCTTATGCGTGTGATCGGCAGCCCCGATCCTTACTCTAAGCAGATTGATGGATTGGGTGGGGCGACGTCCAGCACCAGTAAAGTCGCTATCGTCTCTAAAAGTGATCGCGACGATCATCAGGTTGATTACCTGTTTGGTCAGGTCTCTATCGATGGTGGCAGCGTGAAAGGTGGCTTTATTGATTGGAGTGGCAACTGTGGCAACCTCACCGCAGCAGTCGGCGCTTTTGCAGTGCACAGCGGACTGATTGAGCAAGACGTACTGCCTAATAATGGCAAGGCACTGATAAAAATCTGGCAAGCCAACATTGAAAAAACTCTGCAAGTGCATTTGCCAATTTGTGAGGGCGAAGTTCAAGAGCTAGGCGATTTTATGTTGGATGGCGTGGCCTTTCCTGCCGCCGAAATTGCCGTTGATTTTCTTGAGCCAACATCAGGAGTACTGTTCCCAACAGGCAATGTGATGGACGATTTAGAGCTTCCCGATGTTGGGGTTCTAAGCGCCACGATGATCAACGCTGGGATCCCAACCGTTTTTGTGACCGCGGAAGAGATTGGGTTAACAGGTGTAGAGTTACAGTCCGACATCAACAGTGACACCGCTCGACTTGAGCAACTGGAGTCGATACGAGCGCATGCCGCCTTGGCTATGGGCCTCATTACTAAACTCGATGAAGCAAAAATTCGCCAACACACCCCAAAAGTTGCGTTTGTATCGAAAGCCAAAGACTACGTAACCTCAAGTGGTACACAAGTGCATGCAGCGGACATTGATCTTAATGTTAGAGCCATGTCTATGGGGCAACTTCATCATGCCATGATGGGAACCGCAGCGGTGGCGATTGCTAGTGCTGCCGCCATAGAAGGGACGTTGGTGAATCGTCTCTGCTCTGGGGAAGGTAACCGATCACAGAGCATCACATTTGGACACCCTTCAGGCTGCTTAAAAGTTGGCGCCATCGCATGCAACCCCGATGCAAAGCAAGGTGTCGAACACTGGAAAGTTAAGCAAGCCACCATGAGCCGTAGCGCGCGGATTCTAATGCAAGGGGTGGTTAAAGTGCCGCCGAGAGTTTTGCTCGCAGAGTCGGGTGACAATCAGGAAAATTCAGGAGCAAGTGATGTCTAATTACGAAAAACAGTATCAGTGGGCCAGTGAGCAACCCGAAGCGTTTTGGGGTGAGCAGGCCAAAAGTATTGCTTGGTATAAAGCACCGACTAAGATGCTAGAAAACGATGACAATGGCATTGAACGTTGGTTTGTCGATGGCACATTAAACACCGCCTATCTAGCCCTGGATTATCACTGTGAGCAAGGACGCGGCGACAATATCGCCCTCATTTATGACTCACCAGTTACGTTAACCAAGCGCCAGTACAGCTACTCTATGTTGCGTGACCAAGTCGCGCAAACCGCAGGTATGCTGGCCAACTTTGGCATCGAGAAGGGCGATCGAGTCGTGATTTATATGCCGATGATCCCTGAAGCCGCCATTGCGATGCTGGCCTGCGCTCGATTAGGTGCCATTCATTCTGTGGTGTTTGGTGGGTTTGCTTCGAACGAACTTGCCGTGCGCCTTGAAGACGCTGAACCCAAGTTACTATTGACTGCTTCTTGCGGAATCGAAATTGATAAGGTATTGCCTTATAAACCTCTCGTCGACAAAGCGGTGATGGAAAGTCGCTGGAAGCCAGAAAAAGTCTGTGTGCTGCAACGCTCGCAGTGTCCCGCAGAGCTTAATCAAGAGCGTGATGCAGACTGGCTGAGTGAGCTTGAAAAAGCCACACCCCATGACTGCGTCCCAGTTTTGGCGACCGACCCGTTGTATATCCTCTATACCTCAGGAACCACCGGTAAGCCGAAGGGCGTTGTACGAGATAACGGCGGCCATGCGGTTGCGATGAAATACTCTATGAGCGCCATTTATGATATTCCGCAGGACGGGGTATTTTGGGCCGCCTCCGATGTGGGCTGGGTGGTAGGGCATTCCTACATCGTTTACGCTCCTCTCATCCACGGGTGTACCAGCATCATGTTTGAAGGAAAGCCGGTACGTACCCCCGATCCCGGTGCGTTTTGGCGAGTCTGCGCCGAGTATCAAGTGGATGCACTGTTTTCTGCGCCAACGGCATTCAGAGCGATAAAAAAAGAAGATCCAGAAGGGAGTTTAATCGGCCAGTACGATCTGTCTAAGTTAAAAACCATCTTTATGGCTGGTGAAAGGCTTGACCCGCCAACACTAGAGTGGGTAGAGCAGCACACCGACAAACCCGTGGTCGATCATTGGTGGCAGACTGAAACAGGTTGGGCCATTGCGGCCAATCCAACAGGTTTAGAAATACTGCCGATTAAGCCTGGCTCGTCCACCAAACCTGTACCGGGTTACCATGTTCAAATACTGGATGAACTGGGTGAGATTGCCCCAGCTAATCAGCAAGGTTATGTAGCCATAAAACGACCACTACCGCCAAGCTGCTTGCCCACAATATGGCGTAATCACGACCGCTTTGAATCTGGTTATTTGAGTCAATTTGCAGGGTACTACGTGTCAGGTGATGGTGGCTGTATCGATGATGACGGTTATCTGTTTATTATGGGGCGTATTGACGATGTGATTAATGTTGCAGGTCACCGCTTATCCACCGGTGAAATGGAAGAAATCGTCGGTGCACACCCCGCCGTTGCCGAGTGTGCCGTGGTCGGTATTCACGATGACCTTAAAGGTCAACTGCCTATGGGACTTGTGGTGCTTAAAGACGGTGTCGACACCAACGATGAACAACTCAAAGCGCAATTGATCGCCGAAGTGCGCAATAAAATTGGTGCAGTTGCCTGCTTTAGAGAAGCGCATGTGGTGGACAGATTGCCGAAAACACGTTCTGGAAAAATCTTGCGCCGCGTGATCAGGCAAATCGCCGATGGTGAGCAGTATGTGGTGCCTTCCACCATTGATGATCCGCAAAGCTTAGGTGAAATAGAGGCAGTGCTGCAAAACGATTAATGTGGAAAATGGGGTAAAAACTAGTGGGGGTCAGAGTCGTATGACTCTGACCCCATTTTAATAGGAATTTCGGATATTCCAATAAAAATTGTCACCATTGGTATTCTGTTGAACGTTCATTAACGCACATTCAATTGGGTACTTCACATGTCAAAAACCACTGTCGTGGCGGATTCAGTATGCTCGACAGGACGTCCAATATTGCAAAGGATCCGCAACGCATTTTTCAGGCTGTTTAAAGGTACAGTCATTGTTGGTTCATTCACCCTTATCTCCGTTTTGTTGGGTAAACTTGGCAAGATTCACGGTAAAGACTTACCCGAATCTTATTTTCTAGATGGCTATCCAGTTATTTTGGGATTACTCGATTCCGAAGTGTTCATGGGGATCATTTTTACCATCACACTGTCGATCATCGTCTACGTACTTTATTTGCTTTGGCAGCTTCATGAAGTTGCCGTGCACAAAGCGCAGCAAAAATCTTCAGCTCATACTCAAATCGTTTTCGCTCTTTCCTTGTGCGGACTGTTTATTGACAAAACCTGGTGGGTACTGGCAATCATCATTGCATTTACCCGTTGGGACATTATTGGCAACGGAATCGTCAATATTATTCGTAAAGGAACGTCGCAAACAAATGCTACACAACCGGACGCAGGAGAGTAAGCCATGAAAGAGATTATGTTGCCTTACATATTGATTTGCTGGTTGTTAGTCAAAGTGGGATGGGTGCAGTGGACCTTGCGTAATGCGGTTGTGATGGTTGGTACTGGCTGCTTCATTGCTGTCATGCTGTTCACTGCACACCGTTTCTGGTCTCCGGCCGATTTGACCGATAGTACGACGGTGAAAGCTCCGCATGCGGTGTTAAGTCCATTGATTGGTCAAGAGGTGGAGCAGGTATTGGTGACTCATAACCAGTACGTTAAAAAGGGTGAAACTATCTATGTGTTAAAAACTGAGGACACAGATTCACAGCTTCAAGGGCTAGAGGCCCAAAAACTCGCGGCGGAAGCTGAAATAGTGGCACTGAAGCATCAAATTGAAAATGATGCTAAGACACTAGACCGCTTATACAAATTGAATGACTTTGCCCAAGAGTCAGACCGAGATGAGATGCGTACCCGTATCGACGCGAACGAAGCCAAAGTAGCTGCGGTATTTGCGCAAATTAAGTCGGTCGAGGCGCAGATGGCCAACGCGATTTGGCAGCACGAACGTCGCGAAATTAAAGCGCCGTTTGATGGTCAGGTATCGATCGCTAACTTAGCCGAAGGCACACGTGTTGGCAATATGCATTTCTATGATACCTCCCGTAAATTTGTAGAAATGCGGATCCCAGACCAGGCTTTCCGCAACATCGAAATTGGTCAGTTTGCAGAGTTCTATGTTGATGCTTACCCAGGAGAAATCTTCCGTGGTCGCGTTCACAGCGTCACAGCAGGTACCGGTGAGGCCAGTGTTTCAGTGGTGAGTGGCGAGCAATCTGTGCGTCGTCATGTTGGGAATAATGCTGGCAGCCACGGTCGTACTGTAGTGATCGAATTTAATGAGCCAGACGGGTATAACGTGCCTATCGGTTCAACAGGCTCGGGTTGGATTTCAGCAACCAAGCCGCACGAAAATCTTGGCTTTATGGACATAATTGGTGGAGCGACTGTTCGTTTAAAAGCGTACAAAGCTTATTTTTCTGCAGTGTAGGAACTGTTTTATTCATGTTGTGTTTTGGCCCAGCTTCATTATGAAATTGGGTCTTATTTTTAGAAGCTCCATAGTATTAACTTAATGTATTCTAAAACAGTTGGCTCTTGTTTATATTCCATGACGCAATTAATTAGTAATCCATAAATAAAAAATGACAATGATTGAAAATAAATATGATCGAATTTAAAAGCTAAGGCGTAAAACTCCGTGCTATCCAAACAAACAGGAAAGGAAAACAGCATGTTGACTAAAATTAAACTGACTATTGCAACGCTTTTTGCCACACTGGTAGTTGCAACTACAGCACAAGCGGATCATCACGGCATGAAAAAAGACATTGTTGATGTGGCTGCAGGTAACGAATCGTTTACGACCTTAGTCGCCGCTGTCCAAGCTGCAGATCTAGTGGATACTCTGAAAAGTGACGGGCCCTTCACCGTATTCGCTCCAACTAACGAAGCCTTTGCCAAACTGCCTGAAGGCACTGTAGAGATGTTGCTTCTTCCAGAGAACAAAGACAAGTTAGTCGCTATTTTGACCTATCATGTGGTGAGCGGTAAGGTAATGGCCGCAGATGTAATGAAGATTGATATGGCAACGACCGTTCAAGGTCAAGACGTTAAAGTCTCGACGGATAATGGTAAAGTTATCATTAACGATGCAATGGTAATATCTGCAGACATTAAAGCAAGTAACGGTGTTATTCATGTTATTGATACAGTAATTATCCCTGAATAATAATTAGCGGATAACACTACGTTATTAATATGTGCCCTGCTTATAGCTTTCGTTTTAAATATGATTAGCACGGTGAAAAAATAAACCCCAGTACATAGATGTGCTGGGGTTTTTAACATTAACTCGAGTTTGCTCGAAATGATGACACCTAAAGCAACCCGATTTTTTCGATTAGGCGGTGTCTAATTGTTTACACACCTCCTTTTGGACCAAAGGTGGTGCGGGTTCATAGTGACTAAACGTCATCGTAAACGTGCCTTCGCCACCGGTCATTGCTTTAAGTTTTCGAGAGTAATCTTGCAGCTCGTTGAGGGGGGCTTTAGCCGATATTTGAGTTTGGCCATTACTCATACTTTCACTGCCTTCCACTAGGCCGCGATTGCCCGCTAAGTCACCGGTGACATCCCCTACGTTGTGGATGGGCACTTCAAGTGTAAGCTGGATTATCGGTTCAAGAACAATTGGGTTTGCCGCTTCAACCGCCTGCAAAAAGGCTTTTTTCCCGGCAATCACAAAGGCGATCTCTTTCGAATCGACCGAGTGATGTTTACCGTCATAGACGGTGACTTCAATATCTTTGATTGGATTTCCTGAAATTGCACCCTCATCGAGAGCTTGGATAACGCCTTTCTCAACCGCTGGGATCAGCGCGGTGGGTATTGCGCCACCGACCACTTTATTCACAAACTTAAAGCCAGCACCAGACTCTAGTGGACGAACTTTAAGTTTAACTTCGCCAAACTGTCCTGCACCGCCACTCTGTTTTTTGTGCCGGTAATGACCTTCTGCGGGTTGGGTAATGGTTTCAAAGTACTCCACACTAGGCTGTGATACATCGACTTCCAGCTTGTATACAGACGCCATTTTCTCTAATGCGACTTTTAGGTGAAACTCTCCTTGTCCACTGAGAAGGGTTTCATTAGTGCGTAGGCGATGCTCGATGGTTAAGGTAGGATCCTCACAAGCGATGCGATTGAGTACTTCGCTGAGTTTTTGCTCGTCACCTCGTTTTTTAGGGGTCACACATAACGAATACATGGAACTCGGAAAATCGAGCGTTTGTAGAATAACGCCATCTTCATCGTGGGAATCGTGAACGATGGAATCAAACACTAGATCTTCCACTTTCGCTATTACACAAATATCGCCTGCGCGAGCGTGAGCGATTTCAGAACGCTCTTTACCTTGCAGTTGATAGAGGTGGCCAATCTTAAACGCTTTGTTACTTTCTCCTACATAGAGTTGACTGCCCGCGTGCAAGTCCCCTTGGAACACTCGAAGATACGCAAGCTTTCCTAGGTAGGGGTCAACACTGACTTTAAATACATGCGCAACACTGTGCTCTAGGGTCTCGCAATTCACGGGTATCTGTTTGCCGTCTCTCTTTAAAAGGGGAGGGTTGCCTTCATTGGGCATCGGCATAATTTCGCCCAATGTTTTGAGCAGTAATTCGCAACCCGCGCCAGTTTGCGACGACACAAAGCAGATTGGGACAATATGATGAGTTCTCAGAGCCTCTTCAAAAGGGTCATGCAGTTGCTTAGCCGATAGTGCAGAACCCTGCTCTAGATAAACCTCCATGAGCTCCTCGTCCAACTCAATAACTTGGTCTATGAGCGCTTCATGAACCTCTGCCACGCTTGAAAATTGGGTGTTATGGTTTTCTTGTGGATCAAAATAACAATCAATTACTTCACTGCCGTCTTCGCTAGGCATATTTAGCGGTAGGCAGCGTTCACCAAGCAAGGCTTGGATCTGATTAAGTAGTGGCTCGAGGCTCGCTTGTGCAGTGTCGAGCTTATTTATGATGATCATTTGGCACTTGTCGCGCTGCTTGGCAAATTGAAATAAGCGTTCAGTTGTTTGGTTGAGCGGGGTTTGAGGGTCAATGATGAGTGCGGCTGTTTCGACGGCAGGAAACACGCTGAGCGTTCGACCTAAGAGTTCGTTTTGTCCTGGGGTGTCGATGATGTTTAAGCGGTGACCTTCATGGCTTAGCATCACAGGTGTGGCTTCAATGCTGTGATGATAACGTATCGATTGTGGGTCAAAATCGGTAACCGTGTCACCTTTGTCAACGCTGCCTAAATTTGGTGTTGCGTTGCAGTGATACAGTAATCGTTCAACAAGTGTGGTTTTCCCGACGCCGGTCTGACCGGTAAATACAATATTGCGGATCTTATTGATAGGCATAGCAGCCTCCTTGCAATGACTAACTGGTGGGAATATGAGCGCTTAAAAAAGCGATCATCGAAACTGAGTCTGGGCGGGAGATCCCGCCTACTCGTCTTCCAAGTCATTTTGCGAAACAGGCTTAGCATAGGCGTACTCAATCATTATTGAACACCCTATTAGCATGACCAATTTTTGGCTTCGTTGGTGTGATCCTGTTGGCTGTTGCTCTGATCAAAAGTTAATCTAAATCAAACAAAAGTCTATTAGCTTTTTGGGGAGGGACTTGTTAAAGCGCTACTTTGAGACCCGGTGATTTTAAAGCGCAATATGATGCCCATATCGTCGTCATAAAATGGCTCTAATGCCATTGCGTCAATACTTTCGATCACGTTTATGGAGGCAATGTTTTCTTGCTCGACACTAATGAGGGCATCACCAATGAGGTGGTGATCAATCACCCAATTGAGCAGTGTTTTAGCCACTCCTAGATTGCGCGCACTTGGTCGGGTTTCATAGCCAATGTGGCCAATGATGTTGTCCACCTGATAGTTGCTCCCTCGTCGAACTCGGATCGCACCAAGGATAAAATCGCCGTCCACGGCATAAAAGGTCGCACTTGGAAGAAATCCGCCATTGAGGTAGTCAGGGTTACCTTTATCACGCTCCAACAATCCGTGTATATAAGCACTGGGGTCGTGCCTTGCGTTATGGTACATACGGAGTCCTGATTGATAGCACTCATCGGCATAATCTCGCAGTGATTGCGGTTGGATTTGATCAGGTGGAAGTACTTGCATTATCAGACTCTTGGAGATCACAGACCATCAGTTATAGCACTCATCAAAACCTATAATCAATGGTTTAGCGATTAGCGATGAACTATTAGCGCAAACTGTCGTATAGTGATTTACAGCGAGAAGTGATAAGAACACAAGGACCATTAATGCTGAATATGGATTTTCGAGAAAGGCTTGTCATTGATACGCAAGCAGCGAAGTGGGTGCAGAGTCCATCGAAAGGCGTAAAGCGCAAGCCGTTAGAGCGAGAAGCCAAAGAGTCTGGTCACACCACGAGCATTGTTGAATATGCACCTGGGTCTAAGTTCGATACGCACCCTCATCCGCTGGGTGAAGAAATCTTGGTGTTAGAGGGGGTATTTTCAGACGAGAATGGTGATTATCCTGCAGGGACCTATTTGCGTAATCCTCCAGGCAGCTCGCATGCGCCTTTTAGCCGTGATGGGTGTATTATCCTGGTTAAACTGAATCAGTTTAATGCTGATGACAGACGCGAGGTGCGCATCGATACCAATGTACAGTCTTGGCTCGATGGACTGGGGAACCTCAAAGTGATGTCACTCCACGACTTTGAGCATGAACATGTTGCGCTAGTGAAGTGGCCAAAAGGGGAACAGTTCCAAGCTCATAGGCACTTTGGTGGTGAAGAGATCTTTGTCGTTTCTGGAGAGTTTATCGACGAGCAGGGACGTTACCCAAAAGGCCATTGGATCAGAAACCCTCACATGAGTGCTCATAAACCTTATGTAGAGCAAGAAACGATTATCTGGGTGAAAACGGGGCACCTGCCACTAGAGAGTCATGGCTAAGATTTCGCTGCCAAGCCACTCGCTTTCGTGAGTGGCTTAACCTTCGTGAGGTTAATCTTTATCGATGGACAACCCTTCAGACTCGCGCTTCTCCAGTAAATAGTCTTTTTCTAGTAACGCGTTATGTTGTCTTGTCCAGTCAGGTTGGGCAAAACTCAACTCGTCGAGAATCGGATAGCTCACCGAGCTCAGCACGCTCCATTTCGATGGCTCAACATTGACATCCCACCCATTACAACCATCAAAGTGACAATCTAAAAGAGGCGTCTGTTCAATATCGCATTGAAGCGACAGACATTGATGGTGATGCTCAATATCTAGATAAAGACTCAAGCCTCTTGGTGGGTTTTCGCAGCTGATAGAGTAATTAAAGCCTTTACCCACTTTTTGATACTTAACAAACAATGCAGACCCCATACCAAAAGGTATTCGAGCATCAAACTCTTGCCATTGCTCTGGGATTTTGGGTCTAAAGATAATGTGGTTTTGGCTCAGTTTAGGAGTGAAACCTAAGTAGTCTTGCTGCGCGTTTCGAGCGTATTCAGAGACAGACCAAGCTTGGGAGTAAGTGCCAGTTTCTCTTAGATCGTTACGGTCTTTTTGAAACGCGTCTAAGTTTTCACTCATGGTGCCTAAATGGCCCATAGTGAGAATTTGTTTGGCTAAATTTTTACTCAGTTGATATGCCAGCTCTGTCTGTTTGAATTTTAGAAGTGCACTAATGGTGAATCCCGCATTCCAACCCCAGATCGTACCGTTATGATAGGCGGCATCTTTATGATATTCGTCGCGTCCGTCATGGTATGGGTGAAAATCGATATGGGTCTGCTCTAAAGAGCAAATACCCCATGGAAACAATAAGCCTTTAACACAATTACGCAACATGTGCTGCCCAATATCAGCAGCCAAGAGTGGACTTTGTGGAATCGTCAGTGTCATTAGTTGGTTAGGACGCAAACTGTAATCTGCAAGGTCATCTTCTTCCAGTCTATCCGCCAGTTGCTTTGTGTGTTCATCCCAAAACTTAGAGTGAAAACTGCGTTTTACTTGCTCCGACAGTGAAAGCCAGTGCTGCTGCATGTCGGTTTGCTCACAAAGCTCTGCTAGTTGTGCTCCACAGATCAACGCTTCGTACCATAAAGCCTGAATATCATTTGCTTTAGGTCCTCGAGGAGACCAGGGAATTTGTCCTGCGATTTTTGCGTCCATCCAAGTATCAGGGTGTCGATGTTTAAGCAGTTTATCGTCGTCCAGATAGTGTGTTTCTACCCCCTCGATGAAACGTTGCATTACAGGGAACATGTCACCGGCGAAGGCCATGTCGCCACTGTAATTAATGTACTCCATGATTTCACGTATCATCCAGGGAGTACCATCGGTGGTGTTATAAATGATGTTGGTTTTACTGGTCACACGGTTGGGGATCCGCCCATGATTGACCGACTGACTGTCATCCAATTGCATCTGAGCAAAGTTTTCAATGATGGCTTTGGCTTCGTCCAACTTACCGTTAATGAGACTTGTGCCAGGTAAAGCAATAAACGTATCTCGGCCCCAGCAATCTTTAAACCAAGGCAACCCAGCCCAAATACCCGTACCAAACTCATGACTGACAAACATCCTACTGGATAGTCGAGCCCACATCACTGCCTGGTTGTATTCAACGTCGTCGCTCCAGAGATAGTTGGAGACTAAGAAGTCATACTGACTTTGTTGAAAGCGGCGCAAGGCATGGTGAGTACGTGCCTCTTGAGCGCGTTGAAGGGCAACGTCTCTTTGTTGTTCGAAACAGAGGTAAACAGACAGGCTTTGCGTCGGGTTGAGTGACTGGATTAGTAACGCAACGTTCGATGCCGATAGAGGAGGGGCGGACTCAAATTTGGCAATGTTTTGTGTCGTTTGTTCTTCAAACTGAGCGCTTTCGCTGGTTGAGATCGCGATGTATTGAGGGCAACCTTCTGGGCACACGCTTTTTTCTAAAGAATAAAGTAAAACATCGCCGATGACTTCTACCTTTGAATGTGCCAATGCAATATTAAGTTCAGGCAAGACGCCCAGTTGAGCAGGCTGTGAGCTTTCAACGCTTAAGATGGCCATACGCTGACCTGCGACAATGGAAATACAATCGTGGCTGTCTGTATTTGAGTAATGATGTTGTAACCCAAACGCTTGTAGGGTGGCTGCGTGAGCACTACTCCTATCGTTGCATCGCCCATTAACTAATGAAGCAAAAGTACCGAGATACCAACCTTGATGATGTCGATAACGACCTCCCTCACTCAAGCTGTGGGTTTTGCCTTCGTAATAACCATCGACATTGTCACCAAATACAAAGGGGAAAGTCTCTGCACGTTCGATGGCAATGGCATCAAACAGTGAGTCAGCCGCTAATGCGTGTGGTGCAGAGCGCAATAAAGCCGGCTGTGAGGTAGGTACAGAAACAGTTTTTGAGATGAGGCTGCGTGTCGGTGTACCGTTTGTCGTCGCTTTTATAATGGTAAGGCTAGGGGTTTCAGACAACGCAACCAATACTTGGAAGCGCTGGGTTGCAGAGGGTAGAAAACAGAGATCATTTCCAATGCCCTGACTGGCAATGAGCGGCTGAGCTTGGTCGACAGACAGTGTGGTTCGTTGCGTTGGGTGCGCCGTTAATGTCCACTCATCACTGCCATCGCGATCAGTGATTTTGAACTGATGCTCGTCGGCAGAAAACACGATTTCCGCTTCTAATAGTCCGTTACTGTTCAGCGTGAGTGGCGTGTCTAGCCCCCATCCATTGAACGTACCTTTTACATACAAAACAGGTTGATTGGTCATTGCTTTATTGGAATCTAAGATCGTTAGCGCAATTTTTATCAAAGCTTTGGCAAGAGTGTTAGTGTTTGCGCACATCAATGTAGGTTTCTATTAGTAATCTCACACTTGGTAGGGGTATCCTTATTGATTCCGACACGATTAAAGCGCCTCATTGATGCATAACCAAAAAGCGAACAAACCGACACTGACCTTAATTCGAGGTATTCCTGGCTCTGGGAAGTCGACACTTGCGCAGCACTATGCCGAGCAGATGGGTGCGCAGCATTTAGAGACTGACATGTACTTTGTAACAGAGCGGGGGGAGTACCGATTTCGCCCAACGAAGCTCAAAGAGGCTCATCACTGGTGTAAGCAGCAAACGCTAAAGGCGTTGCAGAAACATCAATCGGTGGTGGTGTCGAATACCTTCATTGAGGAGTGGGAGTTGCACGACTATTTGGCGATGGCAGGTCGAAAAAAAATCCCAGTCGCAATCATCGAATGCACAGGGCAATATGAATCCATACACGATGTACCACTGGCCAAAATTGAAAAAATGCGCCGAAATTGGAGTGAGCTGTCGGTTGAAAAACTGATGCGGCAGTATGGGATAGTTGAGTTAACAATACGACCCAATTGATTGGTGACTAGGAGAAACGGCGATTAATACCATCTTGTTTGACCTTGATAACACACTGATTGACAGGAGTAAGACTGTTAAGAGTTTTGCTCAGCCATTTTTACTTGAGTTTGCTTGCGATCTACTGTGCGACGTAGATTGTGAAGAACTCAGTAATTCTCTATTAGAGCTTGATCAAAGCGGCTACGCAACTCATGCGCAAAGAAGCGCTGCTCTACAGAAATTACCTATTTGGAAACACGATCCCGTACAGAGAAGCGAATTAGAAGCCTATTGGCAACAATGGATTCCAAACCACTCAGTGTTGATTGAAGGTTGCATGGAGGGTTTGTACTGCCTAAAAGACGCAGGCTTTGCGCTCGGAATAGTGACTAACGGCCAAACGCGAAATCAAACTGACAAATTACACTCCAGCGGTCTCTTAAAAATGTTCGATTGTGTGGTTATTTCAGAAAGTGCGGGTATACGAAAACCGAGTCAAAAAATATTCCAACTGGCACTGGATGAGCTGAATGCTCAAGCTAGCAAGACGCTGTTTGTCGGAGATCATATGAAAAATGATTACTGTGGTGCACTTAATGCGGGATTAACACCTATTTTGTATGCGCCACCGGAACGGTACGACACTGCACACCAAGAGCCTATTCTCACTGCAAAGAATATGACGGAAGTCATTGAAATAGCGTTAAACTATAGACTTTCTAGCACAGGCTAGGGCGTTGTTTGCACAGTGCGCTATGCTCACATCACTGCACGTAAAGTTGGTATTCAATAGGAGGCGGCATGTCTATTTCTGTAGCGTTAAAAGCTTTGCTTATTTGGCTGCTCATTTTAGTACTGGCAGTAGTCAATGGTGGATTAAGAGAGGTCGTTTTTAACCCCATTTTGGGTACCACAACCAGTTTGGTTCTGAGCGGAATCTTACTTTCGGCGGTGATCCTTATTTTGGCATATTGGATGCTTCCTTGGATGAGTCCACAAGTCGCGAATACCTATCTATACATTGGGGGAGCCTGGTTGATATCAACAGTGGCTTTCGAGTTCGCTTTTGGGTTGTGGCAGGGTGACTCGTTACGCTCTTTGCTGGAGGCGTATACATTTAAAAATGGAAATATTTGGCCCATCGTATTAGTTGTGACCTTATTCGCCCCTTGGATAGGCGCTAAGATGAGGCGCTACATTTGATATTCTAAATAGTATGGCTTATTAAGCCCACTGATTGAGGCATAAAAAAGCCAGCACCGAAGTGCTGGCAAAAGGTTGCTAAGGATGAACCCTTTTACTTATTTGTATGCGCGATCGTAGGCCGATTGCATCACTTTGATTACATCGCTGTAACCCATCTTCTCTACTTGCTTGATGTAGTTATCCCAGTCAGCTTCAACATCGCGAGAGCCAAGGATCCAAGCTTGTTGCATTTCTAGCATGTAGTCGCGGATTGTTACCCAGTTACGGTCGTAAGTCGATTTTTCACTGTTGTTCATAGAGACACCCATGAACGGAGTAGGCAACAAGTAGTCGCCTTGGTCGTACAGTGCAATACCTTCTAGAGCGTATTTGTTTGACCATTGGATCTCGTAAGAGTAATCCATTGGGAAACCACGTGGGATCTGAGCACCAATCGCCCACATTTGAGCGTTGAGCGGTGTTTCAGACTCTAGCATCTCTTTCTTAAAGGTAGGTTGACCGTCAACTACGGTGTAATGCTCACCTTCAATACCAAAGTTCGCCAAACGACGACCTTCTTGAGTAAACCAGAAATCAAAGTACTTGATGGTTTCTACAGCATGTTCGTTGGTGTACGAAATTGCCCAGCCTTCGGGCTTAACACGTGCACGTTGGTGCTCTTCGATGCGAAGACCTGCTTTAGACGCTGGTGGCGCGAATGCTTTGAACTCAAAGCCTTCGATATCGTCCGCCAGTGAATCGTTGTAACCAGAGGTAGAAGCAAACCAGTCATGGGTCATACCGCCTAAGTCATTAGACAGTAGGTATTCACGTGAGCGACTGCCGCGAGTAAATACTTCCGCATCGATTAGCCCTTCTTTGTACCACATTGCCAGGTTCTTAATACCTTCTTTGTAGCCGTCACCGACGTAACCGTGGCGAATTTCACCGTCAACTACGTGGAAATCGTGGAAGGTGTCAGAGCCAGAAGTACGGCCGTCCCAAAGGGTTACCATACGGATCAACTCTTCCCAGTGACGCATAAACATTGGCACTTCGTCTTTCTTGCCGTTGCCGTTTGGATCTTGGTCACGGAAAGCAACAAGTACTTCATACAACTCGTCTACGTTGTTTGGTACTTCAAGGTTAAGCTTGTTTAACCAATCGTAGCGAATGAAGTAACCACGACCGTATTTGCCGTCTGGCAAGTAAGGGATGTAGTACACGTTACCGTCTGCAGCTTTGATGGAAGCAAAGATGTCTGGGTTTTTGTCAAAGAATGCTTTGATGTTAGGTGCATGCTCATCGATAAGATCGTTTAGAGGTACAAATGCCCCTTCTGGACCGTAACGGTTCACATTGTCGCGAATGCTTGAGCCACCTACGATGTCTGGTAAATCGCCAGATGCAATCAACAGGTTAAACGCCTCTTCACTTTTAGTTGTTGCCATAGATGCAACGTTATTTAAGCTAACATTAGTGAGTCGAGCAGCCTCTTTCTCAACTGGCCATTCATTGTTATGCACATACTTTTTGGTATGAAAGTGAATGTCCAACGTAAGAGGTTTGTCTGTCACTTTACTGTCCGCATAAGCACCAGCAGATGCCAATAACGAAGCCGCAACCACAGTGGCAAGACGCGTTTTCATTGTTCTATCCATTATTATTTCCTTTTTGTTATGGCGTAGGGGCGGGATTACTCTTTAACACCACCTAACATAATCCCTTTGTTGAAGTATTTTTGTATAAATGGGTAAATCAGCAGTACTGGGATGATTGAACACACCATGATCGCGGCACTTACTGTCTCGAACGAATACGCTGAGGTCATAAGGGTACTGGCGAAGGTGTCGTCATCCGTCAATTGGGTGATGATTTGGCGTAGGTATACCTGTAGAGGTACTTTATCTTCGTCACGTAGTAGGACCATTGCCCAGAAAAATCCGTTCCAGCGAGCAACAATACAAAACAACGTTACGGTGGCGATGGCCGGTTTTGCGAGTGGAATAAACACTTTCCACAACACCTGAAAATCATTTGCTCCATCCATACGCGCCGCCTCTTCAAACGATGAGGGTACACCTTCAAAGAAGTTACGTAGAAGTATGATATTAAAGGCATTACACGCAAAACCAATGATGATACCTATGTAACTATCAAGCAGCCCCAAATCTCTCATGTTTAGGAAGAATGGGATCATGCCTGCGTTAAACCACATGGTAAAAGCGATCATAATGTTCCAATACTTGCGTCCTAACAGTTGTGGTCTAGATAGGGCGTAAGCACCAGGAATGATGATCACTAAACTGGTTAAAGTACCAAAGAATGTATAAATGAAGGTGTTCTTATAGGCGGTCCAAAACGCTGGATCCCACAGAACTTTTTCATAGGCGGCAAAGGTGATGTCGACAGGCGTCATCACAACTTTACCAGCGGTTACCGCATCACCGGCACTCATTGATAGAGAAGCGACATAGATGAATGGGTAGAGCGTACTGATCGTAAACATCGCGACCAGAAACATATTGAGATATACAAACGTTTTGTCACCACGTGAGTATAGGTTCATGTTCATTGAGTTAGACATACGGCTTCCTTACCAAAGTGACGTTTTAGACACGCGCTTACTGATGGTATTTGCAGTCATTACCAACAAGAAGGCAATGACTGCATTAAACAGACCAGCGGCTGCTGCGAGGTCGTACTTCGCGGCTTGCAGACCTTGGCGATAAATAAAGGTACTGATAACGTCAGCAGTCTCATACGTAGCAGGTTGATAGAGCATAATGATCATCTCGAAGCCCACTTCCAAAATGTTACCAATTCGGATGATTAGCATGATGAGTACGGTTGGTAAGATGCATGGAAGCGTGATTTTCCACATCATTTGCCAGCGTGACGCACCGTCAACTACCGCAGATTCGTACAGCGATGGGTTAACACCCGCAATTGCTGCTAAGAATACGATGGAGCTAAAGCCCGCCTCTTGCCAGATACCTGTACCAACGAAGATGGTTCTGAACCATTCAGGTTTGGTGAGAAAGTAGACAGAGTCGTATCCAAAGGCATTGAGCATTAAGTTGACCACACCGGTAGAAGGTGAGAACGCTGTAATGACGATACCTGCAATGATTACCGCCGAGATGAAGTGTGGTAAGTACACGATGGTTTGCGCAGTACGTTTAAATTTAGCGTTCAATATTTCGTTGAACATAAGCGCTAAAATAATCGGAACTGGGAAGCCAAAGATAAGACTGGCACCACTGATCATCACGGTGTTACGGATGGCACGTATAAACTGTTCGTTTTCGAAGAGTGTATAGAAATGCTCAAAACCTACCCAAGGACTGTCGGTGATCCCGCGGAATACACTGTAGTCTTTAAAGGCGATTTGTAAGCCGTACATCGGCTTGTACAAGAACAGCACAAACCAAATGATGGTCGGTGCAAGCAGCAAGTACAATTGCCATTCTCTTTTTAAGTGCTGGATAAACCAGTTCACTTTTAGACGCAACTTGCCGTGGTTAGCGGCTATCCTTGCGTGTTCAGCCCGTTCAATACTGTTCATAATCCACCTCTACTTCTCAAGCAGCGCTTGACCGCTATGGCGATCAAAGACGGTAATGGCTTCTTGGCGGAAATACAGCGTATCAACGTTGTGAAGGTGCTCGACTTTGCCGTGAGTTTCTACTTTTGTCACAAAGGCATTCTGGCCTAAGTGGCAATGCAGTAGTGCTTCTGAACCCAAAGTCTCAACGAGCTCCAAATCAATTTTAACTGGGCTTGAGGTCTCTTGTGGAGTGATGTCAGTGTATTCAGGACGAATACCGATAGTGATGGCTTTGTTGTGCTCCAAGTCTTCTACGTTTGGCAGCAGAACTTTTTGATTATCAAATGTACCGAACCACTTGTCGCCTTCTTGAACAGCGATGCCTTCAATGAGGTTCATCGGTGGTGAACCGATAAAGGTCGCGACAAAGGTGTTTTTAGGATTGTTAAACAAATCCATTGGCGTACCGATTTGCTCGATGCGGCCGTTGCTCATAACGACAATTCGGTCTGCCAACGTCATGGCTTCCACTTGGTCGTGGGTTACATAAACACTGGTTACACCTAGACGGTTGTGAAGACGCTTGATTTCAGCACGCATTTGAGTACGTAACTTAGCATCTAGGTTAGAAAGTGGCTCGTCAAACAAGAAGACTTTAGGGTGACGAACGATTGCTCGTCCCATTGCAACACGCTGACGCTGACCACCGGATAGGTCGGCTGGTCGACGTTCCAGTAAATCGGTAAGTCCTAGAATTTCAGCAGTGTCTTTAACTGATTTGGCGATTTCATCTTTTGGCACTTTACGTATACGTAAGCCAAAAGCGATGTTCTCTGCCACGCTGAGGTGAGGGTAAAGAGCGTAGTTTTGGAACACCATCGCCACATCACGATCTTTTGGTGCGACGTTGTTGACCACGCGATCTCCAATCGCAATATGCCCATCACTGATCTCTTCTAGTCCTGCCATCATACGTAGAGTCGTTGATTTACCACACCCAGATGGACCCACTAACACGACGAATTCCTGAGGTTTCACATCCAGGTCAATGCCATGAACTACTGTCATCTCGTCGTAACTCTTGACGACGTTACTTAATTGAACTCCTGACATCCTTTATCATTCCTTATTCAATTTCACATATTTTGTTATGAGCCGGTGAGTCTGTCATCACACCGAAATGTTTACTGGGTTAAGTCGATCATCAACCCTGTTTATTTGTATTATTATATTTATTGAGTATAAAAGCAGCGCAATGGTTGTGTATTGGACAATTTGGGGAGTGCGATCGGGGTTAAATTTTTAGTAGAGATTGGCACTAAAAATATGAAGGATGTCAAACTTTGTTACCAAAGTTTTACAAATATTAAGGGTGCTAAATGCACTCTGAAGCCACATTAATTGTGAGATTGGTCAATTTGGTTCTTTTTTTGGTTTGTTTGGTGCAACTCAAGAAAAGGGGCTGATAAAGTGGGGGGATAGATGCACTATTTTGCGGCAGTGATAGCGTGCTCCAATGAGATGTAGCGCAGAAAACACCCCATATCCCACTGAGTCTATTGTATTATTTAATGTTTGTGTGGATGATGATATACAGTCGATTAATCGGCTTGATTACAGTTTCGGCCGTGGTTTTTGGTTGGGTTCAGCGCCCTATCTTCTGAGGCTAGGACTGAGTCGAAAGTCAGACCATTAGTGTTAATGGCATTATCAATTGAACCGATCACTTCTCGCCCATCAAAGCGTTTTTTTTGTAAAGTTGTTTGTTAAATTGACTGTGACGTTTGGATGCAATCTTCCATATTGGTGTTTTCAATGGCAAAGATAAACTTTTCGCCACCCCACCGGACAAAATGAGAACTCGGTTTGTTTAGCTGTTTCATTGTGGTATGAAATGCCTTTCGTGTGGTGCCTGCAACTTCATGACCATATCTTATGCTAAGGCTTTAAAAATGGTCGAGAACAGCCCATTAGATGCCGGTTTTGGTACTTGCTGTTTACTTTTATTGTGTGGCTTATTGTGCTGATAACCATGGAACCACGTTCTCTAACCATGCAATAGTTAAGCTATATAGGCCTGGCGCCTCATTGCTGGGGGTCGAGAAGACAGGTAGCTTCTCCAACGCGATATCCAATCAACCAATCTCAGTTACTCTATGACCACTGTATGTAGAGGCCAAAGCAGCAGAGATACAAGATTGTAAATTGCTAACACTGTGAGGAAGTATTGTCGGCCCCAAAAAAGCAAAAAAATCCACTGCCTAAGCAGTGGACTTATGTGTCTTTTTGTCGAACTAAGTGGGGACTATGCCCAGAAAGAACCTACAGCGATGAGTGCTACCGCTACAGCAGCAACCATTTTCATGATAGCAGCCATTTCAGAGCTAGCGAGCGCTTTGTTCATTTCTTCAACAAGAGAGGTGGAAGTGGAGTATATTATGTTGGTGTTTTCTACTTTTTCGTTCATCTGATTATCTCTTATCGCGTCTTCTTTGTGATTCTGCTCACAATAATATCATTATTGTGACTTGGGTCAACAAAATGTGTACAAAAATTACGAAATTCGGGTAAAAAGTAGCCTGTTAAAGGTCTTGTAAGGCGTATAAATAACGAAATCGTCGTTTAATTACTACTTAAGTGACAGGGGGCCCCGCATTTCGGCGAGGCCTATCGGTAGGGGGGTATAGGTGCGTTTATTGTAACTTGGCCGCTCCTAAAGCGACGATCACTTGCCGTTTTGTTTCACCATCATAAGAGCGTCGTCCATGCATCGCGAGGTTGTTGTCCACCAATGCCACATCACCGGCTTGCCATTCAACATCAAATACTAACGTCTCTGACAATTCACACATCAACTCTAAGCCATCCTTTGGCAGTTGGGAGTCATCCCCAAAACGCAAGGTTGGGTGATGTTGTTCACGCACTCCCTTCCAACCTAAGTAGGCTGCGATCAATTGATTAAAGAAGACTTTTTTACCGTTGCTTGCCACTTTGATGGCCGGAAGTGGGCAGGTCGTAGTTTTGATTGAGCCATCAAGTTGCCATTCCCATGAATAGCCGAGTTCGGTTAACCGTGTTTCTGCTTCGTCAATGTTCGACACGGACAAAGTGCTTTTCCAACCACGACCCTGGCCTGATCCTGCGTTATCTTCAGCAGGCATATGTGTGGTGTATTTTACCCCTTTTTGCTCAAGTTGCTCGGTAAAGCTTGGAGACGCTTTCTTGAGCGCGTGATACATCATGTCTCCCCGTAAGATTGGTGATGCGCCCCCTGTGTCTGCGGGAACGAGGCAGCTAAAGAAGATCTTATCGGGAAATATTGGTGTTTGAGCCATTTCGTTATGTAAGTTTATCTCTACTTCTTTGGGTGCCTCGTTGGCGGTGAACACTCGCTCGGTAAAGTTGATGCGTACCGCATTGGACAGTGAATCTTGATAGGTAAAATTGGGGTAACCAAAGCTGGCACTAAATGCGTCGAACATCTCTGCACTGGCAATAGGGAAACCTCTAAACAATATCGCACCACTTTTGTCGAGTAATGATGCGATGTCTGACATTCTATCCTCAATCCATTGGCAGGCTTCGTCTATAGTGGTCACACTGCCATCGTTTACGATCACGGCTGGAAATACATCATCGCGATTGACAAATTGGTTGTCTATTGAAGTCAATTTCAGCATGGGCTCTCCTAATCGTATATGGGGCAGTGGGTATTAAAGGCTTCACCGCAAAAGTGGCCAGGATCGTTAAATCGATGGTTGAGGTTTAATCCACTGATTGCTTCCATTTCTACCTGTGTCAGTGAGAAGTTAAACAGATCCAAGTTCTCAGCCAAGTGCTTTGGATTGGTGCTCTTAGGAATAACCGCATAACCACGTTGAATGCCCCAACGCAATACCACTTGGGCAGGTGTGACATTATGAGCCTTTGCTGCACTGAGCACTTCTTCTCGCGCAATAACAGCTTGAGCTTGAGTCGCCATGTCTATTTCTACATACGACTGTGCGCCAAGTGGTGAGAATGCAGTGACAGGAATGCCTAAATTATTGGCGAGGGTGAGTAGACGCTGCTGAGTGTGGTAGGGGTGTATTTCAACTTGCAACATAGCGGGTTTGATTCTTGCGTAGTTAACTAAGTCAAATAACAATGCCGAGTTGTAGTTACAGACGCCGATGTGTTTGACACTGCCTAAGTCGACTAAAGACTCCATCGCTTGCCATGTTTGATGCAGTGGGACTTGTGCAAATTCCATTTTCGGGTCAGCGGCTTGAGGATCATGGAACCACTCAGGTGGGTAGCGAGTCTCAAAAGGAACAAAGGCCTGTGCGATAGGGAAGTGGATTAGATAAAGATCCAAGTACTCAAGTCCTAGATCGTTAAGTGTACGTTCTAACGCTGGTTGCACGTGCTCAGGCGCATGATAGGTATTCCAGAGTTTAGAGGTGATCCATAAGTCTTCTCTTGTAACAAGACCATCGTCGATGGCGCGTGCAATACCTTGTCCTACTTCTTTCTCATTCCCATAATCACAAGCGCTGTCGAGATGTCGATAACCAATTTTTATGGCATTGTAAACTGCATCAGCACAGTCGTCTTTTGACACTTTCCATAAGCCTAGGCCTACTCGTTGTTGTTCCGTTTTAAACATAGTGTGTTCTCTTTTCTTTTGGGTAAATTGTACATCAGCATTAACGCTTTAGTTATCGTTGCCGGTGTGAGTGAAAAAGGCACCTTAGCTTAAGGTGCCCATGGAGCGTTATATGCCAAACGGTTATTTGTTACGCTGTTAATTAAATTGAATGTCGTAGCTTGCTTGAATACTCATTTCACAGGTTTTGATCTCTGACTCAAAGCGTTCTAGCCACATCTTGCCTTCGTCACCGGTGGTTTCAATGAAGTAATTTTTTACCGGAGCCGACGCCATTTGGAACGCTTTGCGCTCTTCCGCTGTTGGGTTATAGATGGTTCCCCCGGCCTTACGGAACTCTTCGTAAGCGGTAAATTCGCGGTGTTTAGGGTAAGCGCGCAGATATTGGTTTTGTGCACTGATGCCGTCAACGATCACTTGTTTTAGGTCATCTGACATGCTCTTAAACTTCATGTCATTAAATACCCAAGCACCACCCATGTAGGCGTGGCCGTCAAGAGTCATAAAATCCAAGCTTTCGTGGAATTTGTTTTGAACAATGTCGACGATGCCGTTTTTAGTGCCATCGACTACGCCTGTAGAGAGTGCGGTATACACTTCAGGCCACGAAATAGGCGTTGGTGCTCCGCCCAACTCTTTCACTAGCTCTTGCTGAATTTTAGCGGGAACGGTACGGATTTTTAGACCATCAATGTCCGCTGGAGATTTGATCATTTGCTTAGTCGTTGCAAAGTTACGCCAGCCGCCAGAGTTTGACACCATCATCAAGCGCGTATTGGGCGCTTTCTTTAAAACTTCATTTCGAACATCACCGAGGAATTTTTCGTTGTCGTATACGCACTCAGCGACGCGATCATTCGGCAATAAATAAGGAAGATCAAAAGCACCAACAGGTTGCCAGTAGTTACCTAACTCCGCAATGGTAGTTTGAAAGTAGTCGAATATACCGGATTGAACACCGGCAATACACTCTTTTGCCGTACTACATAGCTGTCCTGCAGGGTAAATTTCTACTTCGATGGCACCATTAGAACGAGACTCTACAAAGTTTTTAAATACCAACAATGACTGATGGTTGTACCCATCGATGTTAGTCACATGTGGTACCGTCAGTTTGTAATCTGCGGCTTGTGCTGCTCCAGCACTAAAAAGTGCGGTTGTAGTAAGTGCTAAAAGGGTTTTTTTCATTGTTTAAGTTCCTTTTAAGGGGCGGGTTCACGTTATTGTTACGGCTGGTTTTTGGGTTGCATTGGTGTGGAGAAATACTATTGCATTACGCCAAGCAGTGTCGGCAATCCAATGACCAACTCTGGAAAAATTGAAATTAGAAAGATAATGACAAATTCGATAGCGATAAAGGGAATGATGGCACGCGAGATTTTTTGCAGTGGCATGCCAGAAACCCCAGCAGCAACAAACAGAACCAATCCCATTGGTGGTGTCGCGAGCCCTATCGAAAGGTTTATGCACATCACCACACCAAAATGAACCGGATCAATGCCTGCATTAATCATAATAGGGCCAATGATGGGGGCAAAAATTAGGATTGCAGGACCGGCGTCCAAGAACATCCCCACCACGAACAAAAAGATATTGACGATCAAAAACAGGGTGATTGGGTCCGTTGTGATTTCGCCAATAAACTTAGTGATGTCATTCGAAATGCCGGAAAAACTTATGGCCGATGCAAAGCCACTGGCCGCTGCCACAATGATAAGCACGGCTGCGGCATTTACAGCGACCTTGGCAAAGAGTGCATAGGTCGCTTTAATATTGGTTACCTTTAACACATACACCGATAAGAAAATGGCGTAGGCGACCGCGACCGCAGCAGCTTCTGTGGGTGTGAAAATACCCCCATAAATACCGCCCAAAATAATGACCGGAGTCATAAGAGGGAGTATCGCCATTTGGAGACTTTTACTTCTTTCTAATTTGTTGGCTCGTGGCATAGGCTGAATATCGGGGTAGTGCCTGATCTGAAAACGATTTACTACCATCAAGCCAACACAAAATATGATCCCTGGCACAATGCCTGCGATAAACATGGCAGCGACGGACGTGTTCATGACAAATGCGTAGATCAACATGATGCCAGACGGTGGGATGACATTACCTAACACCGTTGCGGCGGCGGTAAGTGCTGCAGAATATGAGCGGTCGTATCGATATTTTGTCATTTCTGGAATTAGCATATTGCCAATGGCAGATGTTGCTGCGACGGCTGAACCCGTTAAAGCACCAAACAGAGTCGACGCTAAGATAACGACATGCCCGAGCCCACCTCGTAAATGCTGTACTCGTGTTTGAGCAAAAGAAACGATCCTTGGGGTGATCCCGCCGGAAGACATGCATTCACCAGCCAACATGAAAAAGGGCAATGCGAGCAACAAAAAGTTGTCTAGTCCTGCATACAGCCTTTGGTAAAGCATATTGATGAACATCACTTGGTCGTTTTGTACAAAGGTTATGATAGGTGCAAGACCTAACGCGAATAAAACCGGAACACCAATCAGTAAAAAAGTTAAAAAGTAGAAAAGAAAAATTGGGGATACCATGATGATGTCCTAGTTGCCGTGAGAGGTGGATTTGGGCGCAGTTGAATTGGGCTCGCTCGCTTTTGGGGCAAAAAGTCGATGAATGGACCCAAATAGCTTTTGTAGAGCGAACGAACAGGACACTGCCAGCATGACTGGTGGCACCGCGTACACGACATACATAGGAATAGGAAGGCTGTCGGCCATTACTGATCCGCTTTTTAAAAACGCCAAACCAAAATAAATCCAAAAGCCAAACAGTATTAAGGCGGTTAAGTGTGCCAATAGCATTAACAACTCGTATACGCGTGTACCTTGCAGTTTGTCGGTAATAAACGTCATCGCAATATTGCGATCATCTAGGTAGATGATGGGTAGGCACAAGTAGGTCATATAGATCATCAAAAACCGAGACGATTCGTCCGTCCAACTGAGTGGCATGTTTAGCACGTAGCGAAATGCAATTTGTATTAGAACGATCACTGTCATCGCAAATAATAACAGGCCCGCTAATTGCGATGAGACGGCTGCGATTGGCTTATTAATGATGTTAAGCGTGCGCTCTAACTGTTTGAACATACGTGTTAGATACTCCATGACCTATTAGTGCTCTGAGTTTAAAATGACAAATAGTGTCACTTTTGTTTCGAACGACCACAATATTGGTTCGTTTGAACGTTGGCTATTACACTAACAGCTTATTTGTTCAATTCTGTGAATTAGTTATCATAATGTAACATTTTGGTTAACTGTAGCAATCGTTTGAGGCAGTGCTAGGCGTATAAATTGCAGTGGCAGTGAGCAATTAACTGACCGCTACATGGTCATTATTGGTCGCTTATGCTCGTTTATTGTTATTTGAAACAAGATGGCTAGATGAGAGGGAAAGAGTACTCCGCAGATATTTCGTTGCTTTTTTGTTAAGAGCGCGCTTTGCTAAACTGTCTTAATTAACCAATGTTTTGAGCGAAAATGCGCAAATCAATGAACAGTGCTTTTCAATATAAAACCCAAAATTGTGAATTGCGCTGCTTTCTAATCATTAGATTAGGTATAGTAAAAAATATTAGACCATTTCGGATTAATACTATGGATCTCAATCTGTTAACAACGTTTCTTTCAGTGTATAAAAATCGGTCGATTACACTTGCTGCTGAAGAGCTCGATGTTTCTCAGCCGGCTGTTAGCGCCTCTTTAAAGCGTTTGGAAGCCGTTGTTGGAAAGTCCCTCTATGTTAGAGAAGGGCGGGGTATTGCACCGACAGGCGCTGCGGTAGCTCTTGCCAATAAAATTCAGTCGCCAATGTCTGTGCTGGAAACGGTTGAGCAAAAGCAAGAGCAAATCAATCTCTATTGCAGTGAAGTGGTGCTCCACAAAGTCAGCCACATCGAGCAAATGCATACGGTAGTGACACCTCTTAATGAGCAAGAGGTGATTGACGATCTTAATACACAAAAAGTGGATTTAGTCATTGATGCCATGGTCACTCGTAAGCAGTCGGTTATTGTGGAAGAGATTTATCAAGAAGATGGAGTGTGCGTGACTCGTAAAGACCATCCTCGCATTGGTGATACGATGACACGGGAGCAATACTTTGCTGAAAGGCATATCGCACTGAAAATTCGCCGCAACAACATGGGAACGCTCGAACATATTGCGAATGAACCCATTGAGCCGCGTAAGGTGTCTATCGAGACAGAATCCCTTGCCAGTATGATCGGCCTTGCGGCAATCACCGACTATATAGGTTCGACCACCCGTTCATTTGCTGAAACCTTTGCACCACGATTAGGGTTAAACATTCATGAGATACCTTTTGGTGTAAAACCCATTCCCTTGAGTATGCTTTATCACCGCCGCTACGCCAGCGATCCATTCCATAAAGCCAAACGTAAGGAAATAGTCGAAGCAATTACAGGCCGAAAATATAAATAGCATTTATATCTCAACCAAAGTCCAGCGTGTATATTCTTTACAGTGGTAACGCCATAATCAGCGCTCACCAACCAATTGTAGAGAATTACAATGAAACTAAAAACTCTTACAGTAGCAACAGCAGCCCTTTTCACTACTGGCGCGATGGCAGCATCGACTTCAGTTTACCTAGAGCAGCAAGTAGATTCTAACGCTACTAAAGACAGTGTTTACGCAACAGAAGTTGGCGCAAACATCAACACTTCCGAAAATGGCAATGTTTTCATTGGCATGGATGACCAAGGATGGTTGGCAGCAGGTTACGGACACGACTTTTCACTTTCTGACCAATGGGATATGAACCTTTATGGTGAGGTAGGCAAATGGGATGACGGCGAAGAAGCACTAGCAGAAGCGACGTTTATTTACCAAGCTCATTCTAATTTTAATCTATTTGGTGGCTTAGGCTACAACTACGCAAGTAACACGGAATCACAATACTCCGACATTAGCACAAGCTACGGCACGGGCAGTGTGTTTGCAGGTACTCAAATGAACTTTGGTCAGGTATTTCTTGACTATAAATACACCTACGAGCAAGTTGATGGTGTAACCGGCGTTTCTTCACTTCCATCAGAGGACTTCTCTACGCATGAGCACGAAGTGATCATGGGTATGACCTTTGACGAGTGGACACCTTATGTTAAGTACACTTACTTTGACAGCAACGGTGTTATCGATAGCTCGTCTATTCAGTCAGACAGTATTTGGACACTGGGTATCGCATACCAATTCTAATTTGACGTAATCTCAACATTATTTAGTTTTCACAGCAGACGGAGTTGCATTCTTTTGAGGAAATACCTTGAATCGCTCCCATTCACGACGTTTAACTTCAAACCTAACCATTGCTCTTAGTCTCGCAGGTTTGTTTGCACTGCCAAATACAGCATTTGCCCATAACATTCTCTTTGACGAGTCTCAATATGACCAGTCTGAGTTCTCCGTGGATTATCGACAGTGTGAAGCCATGCTTGACAATGTGGGTAATAACCAAGGCGCAGGCGCGGTAGAGCAAGGGGTTAAACGCGGTGCAAGAGGTGCAGCTGCAGGTGCGGCAGCAGGCTCGATTTCTGGCAACTCGGGCTCTGAAGCCGCTAAAAAAGGTGCCGCAATAGGTACCACCGTTGGGATATTAAGTGGTCGAGGCTCCAAAAATGCTGCGGCCAGTCAAAACCAAAAAGAGCGCGATGATCTAATGAGAAATTGTATGAGTGGGAGAGGGTATCAGTCGCTGAACTGAACCACTTTTGGGAGCACCACAAACACGTTTCCTGTCCCTTAACGTAAGGTCATCGCACTCCCCTATTAATTGACGATATGAGCAGCTGCATTGTGCAGCTGCTTTTTTGTGCGTGAACAATTATTTTAGTTTTTCATGATGCTGGGCAGATTAATGTTTACTGACTTAGATAAACTGCATTCAATACTATGGAGTTAACGCATGAAAACCGAAAAAGAAAAGATGCTGGCTGGAGAACCCTACCTAGCCTGGGATAAAGAGTTATACGGTGAACGGATCCGTTGTCGTCGTACACTGCAAGTGTTAAATGACAGTATCCCTAACACTAAGAGCTGGCGCGCAGCCATCGATGAGCTTTTGCCTGAAAACGACAACGCTTATTTAGAGCCACCCTTTCGGTGTGACTACGGCAGTAATATCATCGCTGGCAAAAATTTCTACGCCAATTTCAACTGTGTCATTTTGGATGTCGCGAGAGTGTACATTGGCGATAACGTCATGCTTGCACCTAATGTTCAAATTTATACCGCTGGGCATCCGCTAGAGAAAGTAAGTCGTGTCGATGAGGGGGTAGAGTTTGGCACTGAAATTCACATCGGTCACAATGTGTGGATTGGTGGGGGCGCGATAATTTGCCCTGGCGTTCGCATCGGTGATAACAGTGTTATTGGCGCAGGAAGTGTTGTTACTAAAGACGTTCCAGCTAACATGGTTGCTGCAGGGAACCCTTGTAAGGTAATTAAAGCCATTGATAATAGCTAACAAAAAGCATCTATTGCTTAGGGATTGAATAGACTTATTCAACCCCTAAGCACCCACCTACCTTTGTCACTGTTTATCTAATCCGTTTGTATCTCGCTATGTGTGACTTGAATCACTTCGACACTAACCAACCATTGCCCCTAACTGAACGGAATTGATGGTATCGACGGGAGGGCTGGACGCTTAAATCAATCACAACACCCCCATTTTCTTTTCTCAATGCGGACATTACCTCAAACACTTACTATGACTGGTTGCTCGATCATGCCTATATGTTTGTACCTGTACAGGCTTATGTGGGAGAATTCTTAGCGACCTTTGAAGAGTCCCCCCATGTCAAAAAGAGGCGAGCTTTAGGCTTGATCAGGTCATGGAGAAGCGACAAGAAACACCCAGTAAATAGAGCCCAAAAAAAGCTCGCTAGAGCCGCTTTTAATGGCAACACGACTTTAAACTTAATGGGGTTTTGTCGCTAAAAGTTAACGATGACAGTCGTGATTTAATATAAGATTGCATACAATTATTGGCGAAACCTCGCAGCCTATTGTTCTATGGTTGGATATGAAAAATACCGAGCTAAACCTAATCCCTATCTTTGTCGCAATATATGAAGAATCCAGTTTGTCTAAGGCGGCACTAAGGCTGAATATTTCACAACCCGCCGTTAGCAAAGCCTTAGCGAGGCTTCGCGAGCTCTATGGCGAGCCGCTGTTTCATCGCACACCTACCGGTGTTACTCCAACCAACTTTTCGATAGACATCTACCCCGCGCTGTTGGCTTCGTTAAATAATTTTAACTCGACACTTAACTCCACAGCAGAATTTGATCCTAAAAAATCCCAGAAAGTGTTCTCCATTGCGTGTATTTCCCTGATTAGTTTTACTCTAATCCCAATCTTATTGCGTAATATTTATAGAGAAGCACCACAGGTAACGATTGAGGTCCACCCTCTATTTACCGAGGATTATGAAAGTGACTTGCGCCTTCAGCGCTATGATCTGGTTATAGACCGCACACCAGCTGATCATTCCCATCTCCACCATAAAGTGATCAGTCGCGAAAACCTGGTTGTGCTGTGCAGCCGCAATCATCCAAGGATAGGTGAGCAGATTACTTTCGAGCAGTTGATGGAAGAGCAGCATGTTGTGTCTTCAGTGTGGCACAGCCGAAAAGCAACATTGAGTGAGGATGATTACCCGGAGCTCAGCCGACGGAATGTTCGCTGTAGCGCCGCAGGCTTCGTAGAGATGCTTGCTGTGGTTGAAGGCAGTGAATATGTATGTTTGTCTAGCCATACCATGCATGGCCTATTCGGCGAGCACTATAATTTGAAAAAGGTGTCTTCGCCTGCCGACACATTTACTTTAGATGTGGCGATGATTTGGCACCCAAGTAGGACTAATGAAACCGCACACCGCTGGTTGCGCCGTGAAATTGAACGGGCGTCAGCAAATCGACTTCTTACTGACATAGGACCAAATTAATCGTTTCGCTGCCTTATGCGCAAGTGTGTGAACTAGTTAACGTTGGACATGAGGGTTTGCTTAATTGATTCGCATGTCGCGCTGTAAACTGTTGAGCGCGTTAAAAGAGCCCCTGTGATAGTCATACCAACCAAAGCAATTACCTGATCATTCTTGCTCGTTAAAATCACTGCTAACGGTGTTAAAGATTTTTAGGTAGAACAAATACCTACGGCAATATATGCCCTGTTCTCAGCGATTTTTCCGTCGCAATTTTCTGAGCAGTTAATGACTTCGATTGGTATCACTGCATCTTAACTATTCATACCTTTAGGTCTGATTTTGAAAGACGTTATCCACGATCCATTTATCAGCCAAAATCTATTCCATCTGTTTGTTGTTGATGAGACTGGCAGTGTCAGCACCTGCAACCTAATGTTGCTTTTGCTAGTTTTTGTTCCAACGATCTGCATAAGCTGCACTGTAATCGGGCTCGGTAATATCGTCTTCAAGTTCTTGTGCGGCAATCAGTGGACCCACTTTGGTCGAGTAAGGTAAATACCCTGCCCAGACCGGATGAGTCATATCCGCTAAGTCATCATTGACGGGCTTATCGCTGATTTTTACAGACGCTTCATTTAATGGCATACGCAGTAACATAGTGGCAGCTAACTCTTTGGCATTGCTTGCTCGAGCCTGCTCGGAGCGACCTGGGGCTATTTGCTCGATGAAGTGATCCAAAAGGCGCTTTTTAGCCGATGATTCTTCAATGGACTCAAAGGCTCCAAAAACCACAGCACTTCGATAGTGCGCGCTATGGTGAAATGCTGAACGCGCAAGAACCCACCCATCAAACAGCGTAAATGTAAGGCAAGTTTGCCCGCCGCGATGCAAGTGTCGCATTAACCGACTGTTATTAGCACCATGAATATACACATAGTCATCGACGCGCCAAGCCAGCATGGGTATCACTACTGGGCCACTCTCCTCAAGGATAGCAATGTGGGCTATCAATGACTCATCGATGATGGCATGCAACGATGTTGTTTCTGTTGACGCTTTGTGAGCAGCTTTTTTGAGTGTGGTGCGTAATGACTGTCCTAGCATGTTTTCATTCCTGTATTTGTTGAGCGTTATAGCAATGTACTGTTAATCTGGTATGGTATTTAGCACCAGTTTTAACAAATAGTAGGATCCAGTTTGGCGCTGATTGATATTGGCGATCTTTGTATTACAGAAGCGAGTGTGTCGAAGCAAGAGGGTTTGCAGCGGGCAATTCGCATAAAGATCGTAAAAGGGCTGTGGGTTCGTGGGGGAAAGCTCCCTTCGACACGTAAAATGGCCGAAGCAATGAACCTAAGTCGCAATACGGTCATATATGCCTACGAACAACTGGCTGCCGAAGGCTACATCGAAAGCCGGCAAGGATCGGGGTTTTATGTGGTTCCTAAATTGCCGGATCACTATCTTCAGGTGCCCGGCACACAAGCTAAGCGTCCAAACGTACAAACCAAGATAATCGATAAGCCTTTGCCGGATCTTAACCGTCCATTTTCACCAGGCGTGCCAGACTTGGCTCAGTTCCCTCACGCCAAGTGGCAGCGCTTTGTTTCTCGCCACAGTGCTAGCAACAATCTGATGGGTGCACAGACAATTGAAGGGTCACTGGCGTTGCGACGCGCTATTGCAGATTATTTGCTAGCCAGTCGCTCTGTTCATTGCAGTGCTAGCGATATCATTATCACTCAAGGGGCTCAACAAGCGCTAACTATCTCGCTGATGGCGACGATGAACCATCAAGATGACCAAGTCGGTATTGAGCAACCCGGATATACTCAACTAAGAAAAATCATCTCTTTACTAGGGTATCAATCTCAGGCATTTCCGGTGCGACCTGTTACTGGCTTGGATTTTGATAGGGTAACCGCGAGCACTGTAAAAACCCTCTACATTACGCCAAGCAATCAATACCCCCTTGGAACAACGTTAAATACGGAGCAGCGATTAGAACTGATTGCGTGGGCACAGCAACATCAAAGTTGGATCATCGAAGACGATTACGACAGCGAGTTTCAGTTTGCCCATCAACCCTACCCATCGTTACAAGGTTTGGCTGACTCACTTGGAGAGCCATCACGTGTGCTCTACGTTGGTTCATTCAGTAAGATCATGTTTAATGGGTTGCGCTTAGGCTATATGGTGGCGCCAAAAGCGCTGCAGGAACGCTGTCTAATGATAAAAGAAGCGCTCACTGGAAATACGCCCAGTCATACCCAAGCAGCCTTGGCCGACTTTATTGCGGAAGGAGAGTTGCTAAGACACATACGAAAGATGCGGCGTGTCTACAACGAAAAGTATCAGCGGTTAGTCCTCAGTTTGCATACCTATTTTGGTGGTGACGTTGAAGTGATCAGTCAAGCAGCGGGTTTGCACGTGACACTGCGGTGGTATGGACAACTTAGTGAACAGACATGGGCCGAACGAGCGTTAAAGCAAAACATCGTGATTAGACCATTGACGTACTACGAAACAGCCCAAGCTCCTGCTCGCGACTGGCAAGGCGCGGTTCTAGGGTTTGGCAATATCGCGTTAGACAGCCTTGATGAAGCCGTGTCTATTTTAGCGGACTGCTTTTACTCGAAAGACACGCGCAGTCATTACGGTTTGCCCTAGCTTTGCAAAATTCTAAGAATCGCTTATCTAGCATCAATACCACCCATCAAAAAGGGTCCTACAGCGACGACCCAATTAAATGTTAGTCAACGATCTATGTTTGCATTGTTACCTCTTCCAGTACATTCCCAATAGCACCGCTGGGTTGAGTAATACCAAGATAATGAGACAGTGTTGGGGCAACATCGTATGGGGTGATGTCTCTTGCAACTTCAGAACCCTCAATTGACATACCCGCAAATATTACGGAGACATGTATGTCATATCGAGCCATGTTACTTTTGCTGTCATCGTTTTTCAAAAACGGTAAGCCTCACCAAAGGTGTACATCTTTAATATCGGTTAGGCATCAATCCATTCACGGCTGTCGCTTGTCCAGATTAACTCACATGTTTCAACAATGATTTCACGATAGACCTCTAAAGTAATGGCGGAGATTTGACTGGAAAGTTTGTAGAGCTGTACCGCTATCTCATCTTCGTTACCCTCAAGACCGTGGTAATGATTTGCCTCATCCAGTTTCCCGAGAACATTGGTTTGGTCAAACTTAGTGAGCTTGTGAATGTCATTGACCTCTCGAAGTTTATTTTGCAATACGAGGCCTCTGCCAGTGACACGCAGCAGACTAATGCCATTAGTATCGCTAAGCGCGATTCGATATTGCGTTAATGCTTCGATGGCAGACATCACCCGCATCCATTTTTCGTTGTAATCGCCGACAAGAAACAGTTTGCCAGATTGGCTCATAAACTGAATGACCTGTTTATCAAGTACATAGATCATGCTACGGATGATTCGACCATGCTGGATAAGGTTGGAGGCCAAGGTATTGTCTGAGATGCTAAAGACGAGTGCTTCAACTTCTTGTTTTAACATTCTACGTTCGCTCAGTGGCGCCAACTGCCTGTCACGACACATGCGTTGGGTATGATGGATAAGCTCTTTGCCAGCTTGTTGAATCAATTTAGATTGTTGACTCGCATTCTGTTTAGGCCTCACACACAATGCACGTAATTGACGGGTCAAATCGATGCATCCGAGTAAGTCATTAATGCGCTGTTGAGAGCGTTTCAGGGTTGAATGTCCTCCAAACAATTGATGTGGGCTAATTCCGTTAAATAAATGACTTAAGTTTCCTGTAACGATAAAACTCATAGTAACTCCTCGTTTTTACAACTACTTAATGGTTAGCATAAGCTGTGCCACAATTAAGTCATTGTTTTAATGTGGGATTTGTTGTGCTATTGGTTCCCCTAGCACGCAGTTGAGAGTGCAATTGCACCAAGTTGGTCAAAAATTTGAATGGAAATAACCGTTTGGTCATAGCGACGTCGATACAATTCTTCAGCTAACTGTAATAACAGAATTGCAGATCACTGAGGTAAAGTGTTAACTTAACAGCATGTGTGATGGTAAAAGTGTGGTTGGCGCTTGTGGTAGCCGTCGCAAAACTTTCAATATATCGTAAAGTTTAGATACTTTTTTGATTGAAAAATCTCCAGTTGAGAGTAGTATCCCCGCGAAACTATAGAATAATAGCTTTATTCGTGGTGAGGAAGTTCCACTTAGTTAGCCGCAGTTTTCAGCATGGAATACTAGGACGCTGAGCCCAGTCGAAGGGTGCTGTGTTACTCACTATAAATAGATAGAAGTATAAATAATGACCAGTTTATCGGTTTCTCGATCAACGCTCAGACAATGGCTAAAATATATATTACATAGTGAGACTGTGACTCAAACAACAATCGCTGTCTTTGTTTCCTATAAAAATAATGCTCCCGTGCAGTTGGACAGTTCCAACGGCCAATTCCTACAACGTCTATTGCAACAATTTGCGGCCGATTTCCCTGCACCCTTAACTAATGCTCACACCGAGCACCTTTCTTTTGTTAGTGTTCTGCAAACGATTGCGCCATGTGGAGCAAAGATTGATTTAGCCGTTTCCTCGGAAGAGCCGCTCAATGACTCTCAGCGAATTAGCTTAAACAAACTTATTTCCACCATCGAAATCAGTTTTTGTAGCAGTCAAGAAAATGAGCCAGAAATTGATCTCATAGACTTTATTAACAGCCTTAATGATCACGTCTGGGTCAAAAACAATCAGGGCGAATACACCTACTGCAACAATGCTGTTGAAAATGCATGGGGGCTCACTGTAGAAGAAATTATAGGCAAGCGAGATCATGAAGTGTTCGATGAGAGCGTTGTTGAAACGTTTTTGCGCATGGACAAAATGGTTGTAGATCGTGACGAACAGATGGTGGTTGATGAGTGTTACCGTTCAGAAAATGGTAATGATCCAAATTGGTTGGAAACAATAAAGGCTCCTATTAAAGACAGTCATGGACAATTACTTGGTGTAGTCGGCATGACACGTAATGTCTCAGAGCGTAAGTTTGCTCTGGATAAACTGGATATGGCACGCTCTTTATTGGATAAAACCAAAGAAGCGTTGATGATCACTGACAGCGAAAATCGCATCATTGATGTGAATGCTGCATTTAGTGAGATCACTGGTTATACCGTCGATAATGTCATCGGTTGTAACCCACGCATTTTAGCGTCAGGGCACCAAGATGATGCATTCTATCGAAGAATGTGGACCACATTAAATGGCAAAGGGACGTGGCAAGGTGAGTTTATTAACCGTCGTAAAGACGGCACTCTCTATTATCAACAAACTACCATTAACCTAATCAGCCATAAAGATAGCTCTCAGCCTCCTCATTTTTTGTGCGTGTTTGAAGATGTATCGCAGCGTAAGGAAGACGAAAAAAGGCTTAAACACCTTGTAGAAGTTGACCCAGTGACGTCTTTGCCCAATAGAAACAAGCTCATTGAATTGATTGAGCTTTGCATCGAGCAGTACCACGCTCACAATAATCTGTTCACGCTAATTCAATTAGATTTGGATAACTTTAAGCTAGTTAATGATCTAATCGGACATGCTGGTGGTGACTTGGTCCTACAAGAGGTTGCAAGTCGCATTAAAAAGGCCACACCCGCTGGTAGCTATATTGCAAGAGTCAGTGGCGATGAATTTATGGTATTGCTCCCTGGGGTGTCAGAGCGAGATGATATCGTAAAGGTTATCAGTGAGATCCAAAGTAAGTTGCTGTCACCTGTACAGGTGCTTAACCACGAATCCATTCGACTCACCTCAAGCTTTGGCATCGCGATCTATCCAAAAGATGGTATTTCTCCGGCAGAGCTAATGAGAAACGCCGACTCGGCAAAGTTTGTTGCTAAGCAAAATGGTCGAAATGACTTTGCTTTTTATGATCCCGAGATACTGCAAGGGTCGGTATCGCAATTGCGAATTCAGAGTGCACTGGTTGAGGCGATTGAAGATACCCAATTCCATTTGGTGTATCAGCCTCAGTTTGATATGCAAACCAATAAGGTGTCTGGTTTTGAAGCGCTGCTGCGTTGGAATCACCCCAAACACGGTTTAATTTCACCTTCTGAGTTTATACCGATTGCTGAAAGTTCGGGCTTGATTGTACCTATTGGGTTATGGGTGCTTGAAGAAGCGGTTAAACAGGCGAAAACTTGGCTTGAACAAGGTTATGAGTTTGGCCGCGTCGCGGTTAACGTTGCAGGCCGTCAAATGTTGCATCAAGATTTTGTTTCGCAGGTTGACCAGGTTTTGCTCAAGCACCAATTACCAGGGCAGTACCTAGAGCTAGAAGTTACTGAGAGTTTTACGTCGACCAATACCGAAAAAATCATCGATGACCTCAATGGTTTGCATCAACTTGGTATTCAAATTGCGTTAGACGATTTTGGTACTGGATACTCGTCGATGTCATATTTGAAGAAATTACCCATCGATAAGCTCAAGATAGATCGCTCGTTTGTTATGGATACGCCTCATGACACCGACAGTAACGCTATCGCAAATGCTATCATCCTTATGGGGCAGGCGCTGGGTATGAAAGTGTTAGCGGAAGGTGTTGAAGAGCACGACCAAGTGAGCTATCTACTGTCTAAAGGGTGTTTTTTGGCTCAAGGGTATGTATTCGCTAAACCGTTACAGGTCAGTGATGCGGAAGCTCTGCTTGCAGAGCATACACAAACCGTCAAATAGAAAAATAGGTAGCTCAAGCTACCCATTTTTTCCTAAAAGAAGCTTTTTAGTGCGTTCCCAAGCTTACTGGCTTTCTCTACATTTTCGACTAATTCATCAAATTCGCTACCTTCGGCTTCTTTGTCCTCTGGTATTGTGTCAGCACTGTTATGCAGCGCATCTTGATGGACAATAGCGGCGTTAGGTGACAATACTTCTGGGTTGATCGCCACTATTTCAACGCGTCGATTTTTAGCGCGCCCTTCCTTAGTTGAGTTATCCGCAACAGGCATTGATTCCCCAAGACCTTCGGCTTGTAAACGATTTGAGGCGACAGCGTGTTGGACATTAAGCTGCTTTCTGACGGCTTGCGCGCGTTTTAACGATAATTTTTCATTAGCTAAGCTTGAGCCATTACTATCGGTGTGACCAATGATTTCAATGTTTAAGTCTGGGAATTGTTGTAACACCTCAGCAAGCTCTGCCAGTTCACTGCTTGATTCCGCTTTTAAAGTTGATTTACCCGAGTCAAAGTAAATGCCGTAAAGGTCGATACTGCCGCTAGCTTGCAGTTCGTACGCCATTGGGGATAAGAGGTCGTCGTTTACTTCTCCAGCCTCGATAACAAATTGCCAAACGTGGGTACGCTGCTGCATCACATTGACAAACAGTGAAAGGTATAAATTACCTTTTTGCGCTGCAAAATATTGAATCTCTTCACTGCCGTTTAAATACACACCTCGATGATTTTGGATCAGTTCATCAAAGTCACCGAGATTGCCTCTATAACATGTTCGTTCACAAGTATATAAAACGTCCATCCCTTGTCGTTTAGCGAGTTTTTGATAATTTCGAAATGTTTGGAGACTGGAATACTTTTTAGGCAGAATATAATGAATGTGAGTGAGCTTACCTTCAAGCTCGAGCGTTTCGTCAGCGTAGGCTCGATTATTTTTCTCGTAAGGTTTGCTTAAAATTAGGGTGGCGACTTCATAGTCCACGGCATCATAATCTTTAATGACAGCACCAGGCATAGGGTCAAAGGCAGGATGATCTTGTGGTGTTGTCTTGGCCACACCTTGGAATGACAAGAAAGTCGCAGCTCCTGCCAAAAACATTAGCCCTAAATGAGATCGTTGTTTGCGTGAATACCTAACCATTACTCTTCTCCACACATAAAAGTTCGATGCTTTTATGTCTTTTGTTTTTAATATGCAAATGTGAACTCAGCATAATAGAGCGTAATTAATGTACTAACATCCCATAAATAAGAATCATTTAAACTTTGAATGACAAGTATGGTTCAAGCTCTCAATTATAAATATCTTTTTATTTTTATAGGCTTAGAAGGATTTAGAAAAGGGGCGTTGTGGTGTTCAAGGACAACTTATGTGTGTGACGTAGCGCACTGTGTTAATATGAGCCTCTCTCTATTAGCCTAGCTTTGGCTGACAAACGTACGACTTTGCGAGACGCTTTAATTCATGACTCCCTCAAAACCTGTTGCCTCGGCTTTTGTTCCGCGCGGCGTTCATTATATGTTGATCTCCGCACTTGGGTTTGCGCTTATGTCTGCGACGGTAAAATACGTCAGCGAATATGGCATCCCTGTTTTTGAGATTGTTGCCGCTCGTGCTCTTGTTTCTTTCGTCCTAAGTTATATGGATGTGAAACGAAAAGGCTTGTCAGTGTGGGGGAACAACCGTCCACTGCTGTTTGCACGAGGTTTGGTGGGCACATTGGCTTTGTTTTGTGTCTATTACGCGGTGACAACGCTGCCCTTGGCAGAAGCGACGATTTTGCAATATGTTCATCCACTGTTTACCGCAGTGATCGCGTATCTATTTTTAAAAGAGTCGATACAAGCATCTACACTCATGTCGATTTGTCTATCTATTATTGGGGTCGCGGTCATGGTTTATCCTAACTGGGATAGCAGCATAGCCGCTGACTTACCCCTGTTTAGTGTGTGGGTAGCCCTATTGGGCGCTTTAGGTAGCTCAGTTGCCTATGTGATTGTTCGAAAACTGAGTCGTACCGAAGATCCTTCGGTTATCATATTCTACTTCCCACTTGTGGCCCTGCCAGTATCGCTGTTTGCCATTGGCGATGATTTTGTGATGCCCAGTGCACTAATCACACTCATGCTAGTGCTGGTGGGAATCTTCACTCAAGTTGGACAGTTGGGTCTGACCAAAGCCATGCAAACGGAAGCCGCGGGCAAAGCCTCTGCGTATTCTTATATCCAAATTGTATTCTCTGCATTGTTAGGGGTGGTGATATTTGGAGAGTTGCCAACGATATGGACAATCATAGGCGGCGGTTTGATCGTATCTGGTGCATTAGTCAATTTATTTTGGAAAAACAGAAACTAATCTCATCAGCAGTGGGTAACGTATACGCTATAGTTGCTATAGAAAATACCGTATACAAAAAACCTTCGCGGAGATGAGATGTTGCACGATGAGCCGAACGATCACCAATCACCCAGCGAGTCCTTTGTCGCCAATTTATCAAACGTCAGCAAAGCGTTTGAAGATGGCGATCAACGTCATCAAGTGTTTGAGTCTGTCGATTTTCGCCTATCGCAAGGTCAAAGCGTCGCGCTTACGGGCGCGAGCGGCAGTGGTAAAAGTACCTTACTTAATCTCATCGCGGGTTTTGAGCCCATAGACTCGGGTCAGCTGACATTACTGAATCAATCAGTACAACGATGGAATGACGACCGCTGGAGTGATTTTCGACTGCGTCACTTGGGCGTCATCTTTCAGCAGTTCAACCTGCTTACGCCGTTAAACGTAAAACAAAACATTGCTTTTTCATTGCAACTAAATGGCCGAAAGTGGGACGATTGGTGTGATCATCTGTGCGACAAACTAGGGTTAGACACGCTATTACATCGCCATGTGTCTAATTTGTCTGGTGGTCAGCAGCAACGAGTGGCGATCGCTCGGGCGCTGTCTCATAAACCGGCGCTGCTTTTGGCGGATGAGCCGACAGGTAACTTGGATGAGCAATCCGGCCTTGAAGTGATGTCACTCATTAGCGGCTTGGCGCATCAGTCTAACAGTGCGGTTTTGTTAGTCACCCATAGCCAACAATGTGCCGATTTCATGCAGCAGCAATACCATCTGGAGAAAGGAAGTCTGCATGTTAAATGAGGCTCCTACTCGCAACGTTCGCTCGTTCATAACGACACTGTATATTTTTGTTAGACACTATCGGCAATCGCCATTACAGGCGGGTGCTATATTGTTGGGAATTACTCTCGCAGTGACTTTGTTTGTCGGTGTTCAAGCGATTAACGCCAATGCTAAGCGCAGCTACAGCGAGAGTAGCGAGCAGTTAAGTGCGCGAGCGAGTTATCAAGTGCTCCCTATGGCGGGTAAAAGAACATTTGATGAATCGGTGTACTTTAGACTGCGAAAGCAAGGTGTGAGTTTATCGCTACCGGTTATCGAAGGCGTGGTTACCGATGACCAAGGCAAACGTTGGACCATTCAAGGCAGTGATCTGTTAGCTGCACTGACCAGTGTTCAACCTCAGGCTTCAGATGACAACGTGCAGACGGGCCTTAATCGTACCTGGTCAGAGCAAATACCGTTGGGAAAAATGCTTGCGGGTGAGGCCGTAGTTTTAGTCAGTCAGGCAGAGCTGGCAAGGGCAGGTAGGTGGCGAGTCAATGGTATTGAATTTGAGGTTGTTACGCTGCCTGAATCGAGTGAATTGGGCAATCGTATATTAATGGACATATCCTTAGCCCAGCGATTATTAGGCAGGCAAGGTGAGCTCAGCTATATAGCGCTATTTACGACTGAGCTTCCCAGCGGAATTGACAAGTGGATTGAAGGACAAGCAACACTACAACGTAATGACAGCGGAAATGATCTGCAAGCACTCACCGATAGCTTTCACCTTAATCTTACTGCTATGAGCTTGCTGGCGTTTTTAGTTGGGTTTTTTATTGCGTATAACGGCGTTCGTTATAGCCTACTTAAACGCGACAGGCTGCTTATGCAGCTGCAACATGTCGGCATAGCCAAAAAAACCCTGTTAAGTGCATTAGTAGTCGAACTCACATTGCTGGTTGTACTGGGCTCGGCAATTGGTTTTGTCTTAGGCTTACAGTTGAGCCATTGGTTACATCCGATGGTGGCGATCACTTTAGAGCAGCTCTATAGCGCCACACTACTGCCAGGAGAATGGAAGGTTGCTTGGTTTATCCAAGCGATGCTGCTGAGTTTGATTTCGGCATTAGTGGCGTGCAGCGCTCAATTTGTAAAAATGATCAATACTCCGCTGTCTCGGTCGGTGGGCTATTATCAGCTTCGCGAGAACTCTGTACAATTTACATGGCTGTTTTGGATTGGGTCACTGCTGCTGGTTAGTTCGCTTATTGGGATCAGTATCAGTGATCACTACCGTGTCACGTTATTTAGTATTGGTTTGATGGTCATTGGTGCACCTCTGATGTTGCCAATGCTGTTACATTTTAGTTTGCGGTGGTTAGCAACTCGTGGCTTTTCTGGACTTAACTCCTATGCAGTTGCTGAGGCAAAAGAGCTGGTTGCTCCGCTATCACTTGCGATGATGGCGATGCTAATAGCGGTGAGCTCAAACATTGCCATTAATACCTTGGTTGGGAGCTTTGAATCGACACTTCGTAACTGGCTTGAGGGGCGCCTGCATGCGGAGCTCTATATAGGCTCGGTGCAGCAAGACCATGCCGTCGTGCTAGAGTATCTCGAATCACACCCCCAGGTGTCTAAGGTTTATACGCAAACTTACCTCCCTACCAACTATCGTGGATTGCCCATAAATGTTGGTACCAAGGACCGAGATACCATGGTCGAAACCACTCTGTTTAGGTCCTCGCAAAAGGATGCATGGAAGTCCTTTTACGATAATCAAAGCGTGTTTATTAGCGAGGCAACGTCGGTAAAACTCAATGTAACCGTAGGCGATCAACTGGCACTTCCTTTTCTTAATGATGTTCCGCTAACTATTAGTGGCATATTTTACGATTATGGTAACCCTAAAGGCGAGGTACTTATTGCTCCGTCATTATGGCGTCAGTATGGATTTACCCCTGTACCGACCAGTCTAGGTGTTGGTGTCGAAGGCGATATAGCCACATTAAAACTCGCGCTCAACCAAGATTTAGGTTTCTCCAACAATCAAATGATCGATCAACTGAATTTAAAGCAGTTAGCCATTTCGATCTTTTCGCGAACGTTTGCCATAACGCAAGCGCTCAACATCCTGACATTGTTGGTCGCAGCGATAGGGTTATTTACCGCTTGCTACCTAATTGGGCAATCGCGGGTTTCTTCGGTAGCAAAGCTATACTGCTTGGGGGTTAAGAGGCGTTCGATGCGCATGATGCTGATCGGGCAAATGGGATTGCTGGTTGGACTCACTTGCTTAATGGCTATTCCAATTGGCTATGTACTGGGCAAGTTGCTGACTGAAAATGTCACGCTTCAAGCCTTTGGTTGGACACTATTTTTTGAGTGGGATTGGCCAAAGGTAGGGATGACCATCGGTATTACATTATTGGCAAGTTTTTGTGCCACGCTTTTTCCACTGTTGCAGCAGACAAAGAGGCCCTTGCTTGCCAATCTACAAAGTGAGGTGCTGTAGTGATCAATGACTATCAAGGCTGTTATTTGAAGAGCGTTTTGTTACTGTGTTTGACAGTCGCGTCGCTATTCACTCTTAGTGGGTGTGACGCTGACACTCCTTCGACACCGGATGATCCCTCATTTGGCGCAATGATGTCTAACCCTATCCAGGCTTACGCTAAAGTTACCGCCGAACGTGATTTTAGTTTTCCAGCGGATCATCAATCTCATGACGATTTTCGCCATGAATGGTGGTATTTAACCGCTAACCTTGTTGGAGAATCAGGAAGAGAATATGGCGTTCAGTGGACGCAATTTCGCTTTGCAACGTTTGCAGAAGCTGAAGAGCAACTGCGAGCAGAGAGTCAGCCAGATATAGGGTGGAATAGTCGCCACGTGTATATGGCTCATAGTGCTTTGACTACCCAAGATGCCCACTATGCTGCAGAAAAATGGTCACGTTCACACTCACAATTAGCGGGCGTAGATCGCGAGCCGTTTGCCGTGTATTTAGACGACTGGCGCTGGCAGTCAACAAGCGAAACGCTTTTCCCTGCAACGCTCTCAGTGACCCATAAACGTGCTGGGATAAAGCCTCACAACGATGATTTTAGTTTTTCATTGGGTTTACAATCAGCTGCGCCATTCCAGCTGCAAGGTGATAGAGGGTACAGTATAAAAAGTGCCGATGGTGCTGTGGCATCGTACTACTATAGCCAACCCTACATTGATGTTGAGGGGGAGGTCATCGTCGATGGTGTTGCTGACAAGGTGAGTGGTAAAGGGTGGCTAGACAGGGAGTGGAGTAGTCAAATATTGTTGGACTCGCAGCAAGGGTGGGATTGGTTTGCGTTACGCCTTTCTAACGACATTACTTTGGTGCTATTCCAACTGCGTCCTAATGAAGAAGGGGATCTATTTAAAAGCGCTCGGATAATGGATGCAAAAGGTAATGGCTTTGCCATAAACGGTGAAGAGATTGTTCTTGCTCCTACAGACCAAACCAATGCGCACCCAACGCAATGGCAGGTGAGTATTCCAAAGCACGATATCAACCTCATGGTTACCGCGCTTAACCCTAATGCGGCAATGACGCTGTCCATTCCTTATTGGGAAGGACCGGTACGCTTTACCGGAAGCCACAGTGGTAAGGGTTACCTAGAAATGACCGGATATTAGCGGTTGTTTCTAAAAGCGCTTCTCGCCCAAACAATACGCCGGGGTTTCTGTTATGTGACTCTAAAAATGTGCTACAGAATGTGAAACGACGCGACGTCATTCACAGGTAAGTGTTACCATGCCTAGAATCATTTTTCGTATTATTTACTCATGTACAACACTCCCAAAATATACAGTTTTGACGCCGCACGAGTTGTGGCATTGGTCGCCGTCGTGCTAATTCATGGCCAATTTTTTATGGACTATGCCGTTGTCGATGGCGAACCTTGGTTGAATTACCTGATTAATCAACTTTGTCGCTTCGCAGTTCCACTGTTTTTTCTCATGGCTGGCTACCTGATTTATCCCACTTTGTCCCAGAAACCATTTAAAAAAGCCCGTTCATACTGCATGCCATTGATGGTTATTTGGGCACTTTGGAGTGCGATCGCTCTGGTCATGCCATTTAACCTTGGCACACTTATCCAACACGGCTATCTCGTTGAGAGACAAGGTTATTGGGGCTTCTTAGCCAGTACCCCACTCAACTCTCTGTTTGAAGGTGGCTTGGTTCACCTGTGGTATTTGCCTGCGCTGGTGAGTGCGGTCGTTATTATTGCTCTTTTTGAACGCCTAAGAGTGTATGGATTGCTATTGCCCGTAGCCATTGCGCTGTATGTGTATGGAGTAGGCGCAGGTAGCTACGCGATCATTACTGAGTGGAGCGCGCCTATTTTTACTCGCAATGGTCCCTTTTTCAGTTTGCTGATGGTATCGATAGGCTTTGCCATTAGGCGCAACGATTGGTCTTTACCGGCCTCCTCTGCTCGCGCTATTGCGCTGCTTGGCCTATCGATGCACTTTGCAGAGGCGCTGTTTTTACATGGGAAGGGGCAGTTGTTTAACATGAACGACTTTTTGATTGGCACTGCGGTTTGGTCTGTTGGATTGTTTTTTTGGTTATTGGCAAAACCAAACCTAGGACAAGCTCCAGTTTGGTCCCGTCTGTCTCAATGGGTCTTTCCAATGTATGTGACTCATTTATTTGTCATTATTGTCTTGTTTAACGTAGCCGGAGTGCTTGGGCTTACACAAGGAGCAAAAGACGCATTGGTGTTTATAGGAACGCTTATCGGGTCTTACTTATTGGTGGTTGCTCTTGATAAAACGCCGATGTCTTTTGCCCGTTTAAGATTGCGCTTTGCCTAGCTAGATTGGGTAAAGCGCAAACAGTGACCATTATGGTGTGGTTAATTGCATTAGAGCCATTTCATCGTGCCCATTGCTAAACAGCTCTACAAGCAGTGAAGGAGCTAGTGCCGCAGTAATGTTGGCGCAAACCCACATGGCATAGCGCTTCTCTTGTTTGTAATTCAGACTGGTGGTAATGCGATTGCCAGCAAGGATTGATTGATATTGCCGGCCGCGAGTATCCTGAAGCAGGTATTCAACAGTTTGAATCAACCCATTTTCATCTCGGCTTGATTCAATGATGTAGAGATAGCCTTGCGGGACTTTTTGCTTTACCCAGTAGTCCAACTCGGCCGAGCCAATGACATTTTGATCAATCGATGATTGAGTGATCACTAGAGCGTGGCTTTTATGATCGCACCTCACAACACTGACGGGCGTATGTTTAAACTCAGGTTGACCTGAGAACGGGTCGGCATTCGGTGCGATCACGCTACAAGGTTTACTCTGTCCTGCAGTTTGCGCGCTCCAATGAATTGGGGCGTAAACCTGCTCGGGCAGTACGTCTTCAGTGATTGTTGCGCGCGCTTTAAACGCGCCATAAGGGCTCGAAATAGAGACCACTTGATCGCTTTCTATGTCTAAGTACTGCGCCGTCGAAGGGTGAACTTGTAGATAGGGCTCGGGATCGAACTCTGCCAATTTTGCCGATAAACCGGTACGGGTCATTGTGTGCCATTGATCGCGCGAGCGTCCACTGTTTAGCAGTAATGGAAACTCCTCGCTACTTGCAGAAATTGGCTCTCGATGAGAAACAGCAACAAAGTTGGCCAGGCCGTTAGGCGTATAGAACTGACCATCGCTAAAGAAGCGTTTATTGACGACATCCGTTTGCAGTTCTAATACTGGCCATTGTTGTGGAGCCAAGGTGCTGTAACCTTGCTCATCCAGTTGTGTGAGGCCAATTAAATTAAGATCGCGTTCGCCTTGCTCATTTCCTAGGGTGGTCAATTTAGCGTATTCAGTAAATATCTCGCCTTCATGCAGATAGTCAAACGCGTCAGCAAATCCCATTTTTTGAGCTACCTGAGAAATGATCCACCAATCAGGTTTTGCTTCACCTGGACTGGGTAATAGACGGCGCTGTCGAGAAATTCGTCGTTCTGAGTTGGTCACGGTACCCGATTTTTCGCTCCAGCCTTGTGCTGGCAATAGAAGGTCGGCGTATTGGGCGGTTTCAGTGCCTTCAATACAGTCGGACACCACCACAAATTCACATTTATTTAAGGCGCGAGCAATTTTATCGCTGTCGGGTAAACTTACCGCAGGGTTGGTCGCCATAATCCAGACTGCTTTTATCTCTCCACGATCCATCGCGTCAAATAGATCAAGGGCTTTGAGGCCCGGTTGAGTCGCCAAGTCTTGCGTGCCCCAAAACTCGGACAGTGCGCTTAGGTGCTCTGGATTATCAAACTCCATGTGCGCTGCTAGCATGTTTGCTAAAGCGCCCACTTCACGTCCACCCATAGCATTTGGCTGACCAGTTACAGAAAATGGGCCGCAGCCTTTTTTACCGATTTTTGCAGTGGCTAGATGGCAGTTTAAGATGGAGTTTACTTTATCTGCGCCACTACTTGACTGGTTTACTCCTTGCGAATAAATAGTGAGCACTTTCTCTGTTCCAATAAAGTCGTCAACAAACTGGTCAATTTGTTGTTGAGATAGTCCCGTCGCTAGAGCTGCATCTGCGTAGTCATCGCCGCTATTTTCCGCTTGTGCTGTTGTTAGCGCCTTCGCAAACCCATTGGTGTGTTTCTCGATGAAGGGGTAGTCTATGGCACCTTGTTTTTCCATCTGAGCGAGCAGAGTATTAAACAAAGCTACATCGCCACCTGATGAGATGGGAAGGTGTGAATCTGCGATGTCACAGCTTGCCGTGACTCTAGGATCAATAACCACAATGTTGAGGTTTGGGTTACTTTGTTTTGCGCTTCGCAGTCTTTGAAAGAGTACAGGGTGACACCATGCGAGGTTGGATCCAACCAGTACTACCATGTCTGCGTGTTCGATATCGTCGTAACAGATTGGCACGGTATCGCTGCCAAACGCTCGTTTGTGCCCGACAACCGAAGAAGCCATACAAAGACGTGAGTTACTGTCTATGTTACTGCTTCCCATAAACCCTTTAATCAATTTATTGGCAACATAATAATCTTCGGTGAGAAGCTGACCCGATACATAAAACGCAACAGCTTCGGGTCCATGATCTTTAATCACTTGTTCAAACTTGCTAGCGACCATGTTGGTTGCAGATGACCATGACAGCGATTTTTTACGTCCCTGCTGCTGAACAGTTGGCGTTAGCAATCGACCATCTTGAATCACCGTATCGCCAAGCGCGATCCCTTTTGTGCAAAGCTTGCCATAGTTAGATGGATGCTGCTGATCGCCTCGTACTTCTAGCTCTCCTGTTAATTTTGGGCGAGCCTCAATACCGCAACCTACACCACAGTATGCGCATGTACTTTTAATCCATCCTTGATCCGCTTGATTCATTCATCTATCCCTTTAATTCACCATTTAGCCTTCACTTAGACAATCGCACAGTGTGCAGGTCTACATGGATTACAGCTCGTTACAAACACTAAAGCAACTAGTACGCCAACCCCCCGAAATCAGTTGAGAATTACAAATTAATTTATTTATTTCAATTGGTTAAGTTGATGGTTTTTCGGGCATGACCCAGTAGAATTGGAGCTGGCATAGCGAAATAGGATACTTTTGCACCATTTTAAGCGTTTTATCCATTTTAGGTGCACCATGTTTGTTCAATTATTGTTACAGTGCGTATCAATTTTGTTAACTCCAAAGTGGTATATTTGAAAATTATTTTCTTTTAAATTGTTGAATAATAATAAATAAAATGCACTTGGGAAGTGTGTTTTGTCTATTGGCATTCTCCTTGCTGACTTAAGGTATACCCGCAGTTTGGGAGCGAGAGGAATGAATAAACAGTCAACAGCTAACTACAGTCAATTCGGTCATAAAATGGGCAATGTGAGTTTAGTCGGAGCCGGTCCCGGAGACCCTGACTTACTGACTATAAAAGCGTTACGAACCATCCAACAGGCTGACGTGATTGTTTTTGATAATCTGGTGAGCAAGGCTATTCGGGAGCTTTTCCCTGTCGATACGCCCACGATTTATGTAGGGAAATCAAAGGCCTGTCATAGCGCTACTCAAGATGAAATCAATCAAATCCTGGTGACATTGTCTGATCAAGGGAAAAAAGTGTGCCGATTGAAAGGTGGGGATGCATTTGTATTCGGGCGAGGTGGTGAAGAGATGCTTGAATTGCTCTCTGCGGGCGTTGATGTTGATGTTGTTCCTGGTATTACCGCAGCGTCTGGATGCACCACCTATGCTGATATCCCTTTAACCCATAGAGGTTTGACACAAGGCTGTACCTTCATTACGGCCCATGCAGGCAAAGAACTCGAACACAATTGGCAAGCGTTAGCACAACTCAATCAAACATTGGTCGTCTATATGGGCGTATCGAAATGCGAACTGGTGATGGACGCATTGATTGGTCATGGGCTCGATAGCCGCACTCCCGCTGCTTTCATAGAGAAAGGGTGTACATCCGAGCAACGAACCCTCATCGGTACTTTAGGGAGCTTAGATGACTTGAGAGACAAACATAATGTTGTCACCCCAGCACTTATAGTGATTGGTGAGACGGTTGCAGTCGCAGGGCAGGTAGAGCAATTGAGGCAGCAAATGTTGGAATCAAAAGAGCCATTACCACTGACCGCGTAGCGCCATAAAGAATACATTGAAATTATAAAATTTAAATTAAAGACAGGAAGTAAGCCATGAGTAAACAAAGGATTGTTGTAGTTGGAAACGGGATGGTTGGTCATAAGTTTATTGACAACTTAATTGCCGCAGAGCGTTCGGATATTGATGTAATTACCTTTTCAGAAGAGCCGAGATTGGCTTATGACCGAGTCCAGCTGACTTCTTACTTCGAGGGAAAAACCGTCGAAGATTTATCACTTACCGACGAAACCTACTATGAAGAAAATGGTGTGAAATTTGTCGTTAATGAGAAAGTCACTCAAGTGGACACCAACAGCAAAAAAGTGATCACGCAAAGTGGGCGAGAAGAAGCCTATGACAAACTGGTATTGGCAACGGGCTCTTACCCATTTGTTCCTCCTATTCCGGGCAATGACTCAGAGCATTGTTACGTGTACCGCACTATTGAAGATCTCGATGCGATTGAAGCGGGAAGTAAGGTCAGTAAGAGTGGCGTTGTCGTCGGTGGTGGTTTGCTAGGGCTAGAAGCGGCCAATGCAATCAAAAACTTAGGTTTAGAAACTCATGTGGTTGAGTTTGCGCCAAGATTGATGGCGGTTCAGCTTGACGAGGGTGGTGGCGCGCTATTGCGACGTAAAATTGAAGCTCTTGGTGTCGGCGTGCACACAGAAAAAGCCACCACTGAAATCGTTGCGGGTGAAACCTCTAGATACCGCATGAATTTTGCTGATGGCAGCTTTTTAGAAACCGATATGATCGTGTTTTCAGCGGGCATCCGTCCTCAAGATGAGTTGGCCCGTGGCGGTGACATTGCCATAGGTGAACGTGGTGGCATCAGTGTTGACAACCATATGCTGACGGACAAAGAAGACGTCTATGCCATTGGCGAATGTGCCTTGTGGGATAATAAAATTTTTGGGCTTGTTGCACCCGGGTATCAGATGGCCAAAGTCGCGGCTCAGCATATCCTAGAACCTACAGAAGCCAGTGAGTTTACGGGCGCAGACATGAGTACCAAGCTTAAGCTCATGGGCGTTGATGTTGCTAGTATTGGTGAAGTGCATGGTCAAACACCGGGCGCGCAATCATACACTTATCATGATGAGATCGATCAGGTCTATAAACGTCTTATTTTGTCTGAAGATGGGTCAAAAATCGTGGGTGCGGTATTGGTCGGTGAAGCCGAATCCTACGGAACACTACTGCAAACCAAACTTAATGACATGCCGTTACCGAGCAATCCGTCTGTATTGATTCTTCCCAATGCTGCAGAGGATGAAGGCGCAGCTATGGGAATTGAAGCACTACCAGACAGCGCCCAAATCTGTAGCTGTTTCGATGTGACCAAAGGAGACATCAAACAAGCGGTTGCGGACGGTTGTACAACAATGGCCGCACTTAAGGATTCAACCAATGCGTCTACCGGCTGTGGAGGATGTAGTGCGCTGGCTAAACAAGTGCTCGATAGCGAACTTGCTAGCCTAGGTGTTGAGGTAAATAACGACCTGTGTGAGCACTTCGCTTATTCACGTCAGGAACTGTCCGACATTATTCGAGTTAACAAAATTAAGACGTTTGACGAGCTTCTAACCTCTCACGGAACGGGGCTTGGTTGTGAGCTGTGTAAACCTGCGGTCGGCTCAATTTTGGCTTCATTTTGGAATGACTATGTGCTGCAAAGTGAGCATATGGAACTGCAGGATACCAACGACATTTATCTTGGAAACATGCAAAAAGACGGCACTTACTCTGTCGTTCCTCGAATTGCGGGTGGCGAGATCACGCCAGACAAGCTTATTGTGATAGGTGAAGTCGCGAAAGAGTTTAACCTCTATACAAAAATCACGGGAGGTCAGCGGGTTGATCTGTTTGGTGCACAACTCAATGATCTACCAGTAATTTGGCGCCGATTGGTGGAGGCTGGATTTGAAACGGGCCATGCCTACGGCAAATCGGTGCGAACCGTTAAGTCATGTGTGGGCAGTACTTGGTGCCGGTTTGGTGTGAAAGACTCAGTTGGCTTTGCCGTGGACATTGAAAATCGATACAAAGGCTTGCGTGCACCACACAAACTGAAATTTGCCGTATCGGGCTGTACCCGCGAATGTGCCGAGGCACAGTGTAAAGATATAGGCATCATCGCCACCGAAAATGGTTGGAACCTCTATGTGTGTGGTAATGGCGGGATGCGACCGCGCCACGCCGATCTATTTGCCACGGATCTGGACGATAAAACCTTGATCAAATATGTCGACCGCGTATTGATGTTTTATGTGCGCACCGCCGACAAGCTGCAGCGTACATCTGTGTGGTTAGAAAACTTAGAAGGCGGCTTAGACTATCTAAAACAAGTGGTTATAGAAGACAAATTGGGCATCTGTGATGAGCTTGAAAAAGAGATGGCAGCCAGTCTTGCGAACTATCAATGTGAGTGGAAAACAACCATTGAGTCTCCAGAAAAACTAAAACGCTTTAGTCATTTCATTAACAGTGATCAGCGCGATGAAAAACTAAAATTCATCAGTGTCCGCGAGCAGTTAATCCCTGCAGATAAAGTGGATGAATACGCTGAAAATGCCATAGAGGTGGTTGAACTTACCTAAGGCCGCTCACAACTACATTTGTTGAGTGCCAATTGACCAAGATTGGTACTCAAATACCCATTATCGATGACTTCTAGAAACAAGGAAGATAAGGCCAAGCCTTAACAAGGAGAACACTATGCAAAACTGGCAAGCTGTATGCAGCGTAACTGATTTAGCGCCCAATGTTGGCGTGTGCGCGTTAGTCGAAGGTGAGCAGGTCGCTATATTCAACTGTACTCGCACGCAAGCAATCTATGCGATTTCAAATTATGACCCCTTTGGCAAAGCCAATGTGTTGTCTCGAGGACTCATAGGTGGTATTGGTGACCAACCACACGTGGCTTCACCACTTTATAAACAGCACTTTAACCTTAATACAGGCGTGTGTTTGGAAGACGAATCAGTCGTCCTCAAAACCTATCCGGTTGAGATAAAAGATGGCGTGGTCCATATTGCCTTGTTGGGAGAGATCGCAGCATAAACTGCAGATACCAACACCTAGGCTCTACTGTTTTAGGTGGAGCCTTTATTTGTTTTTCGAACGGCGTTATTGTCGTATGTCCTAATTGTCATGCCCTATAGCGTAAGCGCTCGCGGTTGATAAAAAGATAATAGCTGCAGCAACTGCGGTAATTGTATGATTAATCGTTTTCATTGATTTTTTCCTCACCGTTTGGTTAGCCATGTCAACCAAAACGCAGTGCGATTGAATCGATCTTGAGTATGACGCTTAAATTCCATTTATCTATTAGCAATACATTGGTTTGTACAAATAACCGTCAGTACAACCCCTGCGAAAATTGCTTTGATGTCAAAATATATGGCGAGACAACAACGATCTTTTCTGGTCCTTTCAGTGGTGAGCAATTCACCGTTTTTCGCTCTATTTGGAGTGATAATTCTCTATTTTTACCGCTCTAATACTTAATTTTAACCAATAATTAAAACGTAAATTTAAGAATTTAGTTTGAATACAAACGATTGGTTCGGTAACCTAGTGAGGACGTTAAGAGAAAGGAAACTCATTATGAACTACAAAATGCCGTTAATTCTAGCGGCTGGACTTCTATCGACACAGGCTCATGCGAGTGAGTGTGGCACAGTAACCATCGCCGATATGAACTGGAACTCAGCCAGTGTTATGGCCAATGTGGACCGCTTTATTCTCGAGCACGGTTACGACTGTGATGCAGAGCTTATCCCTGGCGATACAATGCCGACCGGCACTTCAATGATCGAAAAAGGGCAGCCTGACATCGCTCCAGAGCTTTGGAGCAATGCACTTAAAGATGCTTTAGATCGTGGGGTAGAAGAAAAACGTATTCGTTATGCAGGTAAATCGCTCGTTGACGGCGGTGAAGAAGGTTTTTGGGTTCCGGCTTATCTTGTTGAGAAGCACCCAGAAATGGCAACCATTGAAGGTGTGAAAAAGCACGCGAAATTGTTTGAACACCCAGAAGACCCAGACCGTTCTGCGTTTTACTCTTGCCCAGCGGGTTGGAACTGTCAGATCAGTGCAGCAAACTTGTTTCAGGCAATGAATATGGAAGATGCGGGCTTTGACATCATTGATCCAGGCTCGGCAGCAGGCCTTTCTGGCTCTATTGCGAAATCGTATGAGCGTGGTGAAGCATGGTTGGGCTATTACTGGGCACCGACTGCGGTCTTGGGTAAATACACTATGGTCAAAGTAGACTTTGGCAGCGGTATTGATTTGGATGAGTTTATTAACTGTACCACTCAAGCTGAGTGTGATGATCCAAAGCCAACAATGTACCCACCATCACCTGTGCACACCATCACAACCGAAAAGTTTGCGGCTCGCGCACCAGAAGCGTATGAGTACTTCACAAAACGTGGCTTTAAAAACAACGATATGAACCAAGTTTTGGCCTGGATGGAAGATAACCAAGCCAATGGTGAAGAAGCCATGTACCACTTCCTTGAAGAGTACCCTCAAATTTGGCAAGAGTGGCTACCACAAGATATCGCACAGAAAGTGCAAGACGCACTGTAAATATTTTAGAGCGGTAACATTCCGCTTTGGTTGTACACCAGGGCCCTCACGGGCTCTGGTCGTTAAAGGTTGTAAATCATGTCCGATACAAATTGGCTGAACGAATTTCCAGAAATGAATCGTGAAAGCCTACGAACTATTCGTAAAACACTCGACGGTGCCTACCGTGATTTTTCTCGTGAATATGGCGAGATGATCGAATCTTTCTTTGACCCACTGCTTAGTTTTCTTGTCTGGTTTGAAAAACTGCTTCTCTCTACACCTTGGGTTATTGTGTTAGCCATTTGTGTTGCATTGGTGTATGCCGCTAGTCGCTCGTGGAAATTGTCTTTGAGCTGCTTTGTTTCTTTATTGCTGATTGGCTATTTTGGCATGTGGGAAGATACCATGCGAACGCTGAGCATCATCACTGTGTGTACCATGCTAGCCATAGTGTTAGGCATTCCTATAGGTATTGCGATGGCGCGATCCAATCGCGTTCAGTCTATCGTGACACCACTGTTAGATGTGATGCAAACGATGCCAGCATTTGTGTACTTGATCCCAGTGGTCATGTTGCTAGGCATTGGCAAAATTCCAGGATTGATTGCGGTAGTAATCTACGCAATTCCACCAGTAATTCGATTAACCAACTTAGGTATTCGCCTCGTAGACAAAGAAGTGCTAGAAGCGGCGCAAGCATTTGGTGCGAGTAAACGCCAACGACTGCTTGGTGTGCAGTTACCCTTGGCAATGCCAACGATTATGGCTGGGATTAACCAAACCATAATGATGGCACTATCGATGGTTGTTATTGCATCAATGATCGGGGTTAAAGGTTTAGGGCAACCGGTGCTTAAATCCATTACTAACCAGTACTTTACGCTAGGTCTTCTAAACGGCTTGGCGATTGTAGCACTGGCGATACTGTTTGACCGTTCATCACAAGCTTATGCAAAACGTACTCAGGCTCACTTAGGAGATCTTAAACATGACTAAGCCTCTCATTGAAATAAGTGACCTTTACAAAATTTTTGGGCCGAAACCTCAATCGGTTGTAGAGCGCGTAAAATCTGGTCAAAGTAAAGAACAAATCCTCGCGGAAACTGGCCACACCGTCGGTTTAAAAGCGATCGATATGCAAATTAATAAAGGCGAGATCTTCGTGATCATGGGGCTTTCTGGCTCGGGTAAATCAACCATGATTCGTCACTTCAACCGTTTGATCGATCCTACCTTAGGAAAGATTTTGGTTGAAGGTGTGGACGTCATGGAATTGTCCACTAAAGAGTTGGAAGAGTTTCGTCGCCAAAAAATGTCGATGGTGTTTCAGCGCTTTGCGCTTTTGCCGCACCGAACAGTTCTAGAAAATGTCGCGTACGGCTTAGAGATTCAGGGAATTGCCAAACCAGATCGCCATGCCAAAGCTATGGAGTGGATGGAAACGGTTGGACTTAAGGGGTATGAAAAGCAGTACCCAGCGCAATTGTCTGGGGGCCAACAACAACGTGTTGGATTGGCTCGTGCCTTGGCTACCGATGCAGAAATTCTACTGATGGATGAAGCATTCTCGGCGTTAGATCCGCTGATTCGCAGTGAGATGCAAGACCAATTGATTGAACTGCAACAAAAACTGCACAAAACCATTATTTTCATTACTCACGATTTAGATGAAGCTCTTCGCCTAGGTGATCGCATAGCGATTTTGAAAGACGGTGAATTGGTCCAACAGGGCGCACCGGATGAGATCTTACTGAGTCCTGCCGACGATTACGTTGAAGCCTTTGTTAAAGATGTAAACCGCGCACGTGCACTGAGTGTTGAGAACGTAATGCAACCGCCAGCGTATCGCATTACCGCAACCACCATCGAAGAAGCGCTTAAACAGATGAAAGGCGTAAAGCAAGATTACGCGTATCATGTGACTGACGAGGGCTATCAAGGCGTGGTCACGCGGGAAAGCCTAATCGATGCACAAAATGATGAACAAAAAGATCTAGAGCAGGATATTTATGAAGAGGTGCCTACGGTATCGGCTGACTCTTTCATTGAAGAAATATTACCTGAGTCACTTGTCTCTGATTATTCATTGCCAGTTGTTGATAAAGAAGGTAATTTGCAAGGCGAATTAGAGCGTAGTGCCGTGGCTGAAATATTCACTGACTCTACCGATGAACAATCTGCAACCAGTAGTTCGCAAAAGGAAGACCTTTCTAAAACTAAGGAAAAATCTCCGACGAGCTAAGGTCCAAAGCACCTATAAACCAATAGGTTGTGATTGCTTAACGCATCACAACTTGTTGGTATAGGCAATGAAAGAGAACCGACGTGAATAATATTGAAGAAGTTTTAGTCGCATTAAGACGTGTGATTAGAGCAACAGATCTACATTCAAAGCATCTATCCAAAACAACCGGCCTGACTGCGCCTCAAGTATTGCTGTTGCAAACACTGCGTGACAAGGGATTGCTCACCAACGGTGAACTGGCCAAAGAGATGAGCTTAAGTCAGGCTACCGTAACCTCTATCCTTGATCGACTCGAAAAACGCGGATTCGTCGTTCGCGAGCGATCAAATACCGATAAGCGCAAAGTACACGCAATCCTAACACCATTGGGTCGAGACACTCTGTTTGATGCTCCTATTCCTTTGCAAGAGCACTTTGCCAGTCAATTTAGCGATCTGCAGAGCTGGGAACAGACGATGATAATTTCGTCGTTGCAACGCATCGCTTATATGATGGATGCAGACCATATTGATGCATCTCCCGTGTTGGATATTGGTCAACTTGATCGTCATAGCTCTGCGCCTGATAAATCAGACTGACGTCATTTTAACTCTTGAACCAGCAAGAGATGATTTTATATAAACCAATTCGTTTGATATTTGACCAATCAAACGGTTGAGTCTCTCAATTGCACCACAAAATCGCCTAACCCTTCTCATCGTCTTGATAAACTTAAACTAATTGGGATTCTATAGGTTAATCGGCACACCATTTGTCTTAATGTTGGGGAATCTCGCCAAGTTGGCGTCCTTCGATTGTCTATTGTGTATACTTTTAGAAAAGAGAGGATGAAGTTATGGGGATAAATAAGCTAGTTGCTTCAGAGGTATATCAACACTCAGACCTAACTAACCTTCCTGCTAAGTCGACAAAAGATATTGTTCCTATAAACGAAATCGTGGGACAAGAACGCGCGCAAAAAGCCGTCGAATTTGCTATGTCGATCAAAGAAAAAGGCTACAACATCTATGCGATAGGTCGCAATGGGTTGGGTAAGCGCACCATGATCCTACGTTATCTAAAGCGCAATCCACATCAAAATGGCGAATTAGCCGACTGGTGTTATGTGGCTAATTTTGACGATATACGAACCCCTAAAGTACTCAAACTGCCAAGTGGTATTGGTTCGCTGTTAAAAAACGATTGTGAAAAGCTGATGGAAAAGTTGCTTAAAGCGATGCCTTTGGCATTTGACAACGAAATGTACTTTTCTCGCTCTGAGCAACTCAAAAATCAACTCGCCACCAAACAAGCTCAAGAGCTTGAAAAAATGACCGCCATGGCCAAGGAAAAAGCCATTAGCCTCTCTATCACTCCGCAAGGTGACTATCAATTTGTGGCACTAGACGGCGAAGAACAACACTCCGAGGAGTCTTTTGATCAACTTCCAAAGAAAGAACAGGAGTTGTTTGAGAAAAACATAGACGAGTTGGAATCGCTGCTTCGCGAAATGGTAAGAGTGTTTACCGATTGGGAAGAAGACTACGCGAATAAGATTAAACGCCTCAATAACCAACGAGCAGATCAAGTGGCTGGGCACTTAGTTGAAGAGTTGGTCACTAAATACGAGAGCTACTCTGAGATAAAACACTACCTCAAATCACTGCGAACCGATGTAATAGAAAACGTCGATATCTTTCTCGAAGAAGGCAACGAACAAGCGGATATTGCCGGTGCATCATTAGATAAACGTCTTCCACGACGTTATAAAATCAATGTGCTAGTCAGTCAAACAGAGTCTCAACTTCCTGTTATTGTGGAAGAAAGTCCAAACTATCATTCGCTGTTTGGCTATATTGAAACGGCAACATTTAAGGGCACGGTATTTACAGATTTCTCTTTGATTCGTCCTGGCGCACTGCACCGCGCTAATGGTGGTGTGCTGTTGATGGATGCAGTTAAAGTATTGGAACAACCTTACGTGTGGGAAGGGCTAAAACGCGCACTTCGCTCGCGCTCGCTCAGCTTGACCTCACTAGAGAAGGAAGTGACCTTGACCGGTACTGTATCTCTTGATCCAGAGCCGATTCCATTAGACATTAAAATAATCTTGTTTGGCGACTATCGAACTTATCAGCTTTTGCAACAGTACGACGCGGAGTTTTCAGAGCTGTTTAGAGTAACGGCTGATTTTGAAGACGAGATGGATCGCAACGAGTCGAGCGAAATGCACTACGCTCGTTTTATTTCAAGCATCGTTCACGATAATAAATTGCTGCATTGCGACGTTAAAGCCATTGAAAGAATCATCGAGCACAGCGCTCGTCGCAGTGGCAGCCAAACGAAATTGTCGCTGCACTCTGCGCATATTGCCAATTTGCTTCGCGAAACCAATTACGTTGCGAAAGCGGCCAACGCGAAACGGATCGTAAGCTCGCACGTTGAGCAAGCATTAGCGAATCAGGAATCACGTGTTAGCCGAATGCAAGAAGGTGTAATGGAGTCGTTTGTTAACGGCACCACACTGATGCGAACCGAAGGCGTGGCGGTTGGACAAGTGAATGCGCTGTCGGTATTGGCCACAATTGACCATGCCTTTGGCGCGCCAAATCGAATCACCGCCACCACGTCTTACGGTGAAGGGGAGGTGATCGATATTGAGCGGCAGGTCGATCTTGGAGGCAGTATTCACTCTAAGGGCGTGATGATCTTGTCTGCTTATATGCGTACCGTCTTTGGTAAAACAGCCAAAGTACCATTAACTACGACGATAACCTTTGAACAATCTTATGGAGGCGTCGATGGGGACAGTGCGAGTATGGCTGAATTCTGCGCCGTTGTGTCGGCTTTTGCCAAAAGAGAAGTGAGGCAGGAGTTAGCGATTACAGGCTCCATGAATCAGTTTGGTGAAGCTCAGCCTATAGGGGGTGTGAATGAAAAAATCGAAGGGTTTTTTGATGTTTGCCAAATAAAAGGGCGGAACAATGCTCAGGGAGTGATCATTCCACGATCCAATGTGCAAAACTTGATGCTGCGAAGTGATATTGTCACCGCAATAGAGAAGGGTACATTTACTATTTACGCTATAGATCGTGTAGAAGAAGCAGTGGAGCTTTTCATGGGCATAGAAGCCGGTGTCGCAAGTGACGAAGGCAGCTATCCAATCAATACGGTTTATGGGATTGCTCAAGCAAAACTAAACGCGCTTAGAAAGTAGTTTTACAGTGTAAACTCCAACTTAACTTGGCTTCTGGGAGGCGGTTGGCTTAATATAACATCTTGATTGTGTTAGGCCTTGTGACGCCAACCAGTATCCAGTTGAGGGAAATTTTGCATGAACGCACAGACAGATAAACCGATTGAAACGCTCTCATTTCTAGAGGGTCAGCAATCATTGAGCTTACAGCAGCTTTTTAAACGCTCTAAGCACGTCTACGCACAGCAACGTTATCCTAGTTTAGAGACCCGATCAGAGCGAATCCGCACCTTACAGCAAAATTTGTTGGATAATAAGCAGCGGCTTGTCGAGGCTCTGAGCAAGGATTACGGTCACCGAACTGAGTTTGACTCGCTAATGGCGGACGTCATGCCAAGCGTTCAGCAGGCGAAATATACGCTAACAAAACTGTCTAAGTGGATGAAGCGCGAGAAACGTCATGCTGGACTTATGTTTACACCTTCAAGTGTCAAAGTGACTTACCAACCGTTGGGTGTTGTTGGCATTATCTCTCCATGGAATTTCCCGATCATTTTAGCCATTTCACCTACAATCACAGCGCTAGCGGCCGGTAACACGGTGATGATTAAGCTTTCAGAGTTTACGCCCCACACCAATTTAGCATTACGCTCGTTGTTTAAAGGTCTGGAAGATGTGGTGTGCCTAATTGAAGGTGGGCCCAATGTCGCGAGTGAGTTTAGTGCGTTACCTTTTGATCATCTATTGTTTACTGGGTCAACGTCGGTGGGCAAGCTCGTGGCAAAAGCGGCGGCTGAAAACCTCACGCCAGTGACACTGGAGCTAGGCGGTAAATCACCCGCGATCATCACCGACAAAGGAAAGCTCGACAAAGCTGTCGACGCCTTGTTGTTTGGTAAGTGTTTAAATGGTGGCCAGATTTGTGTATCGCCTGACTATGTTTTGCTACCAAAATCGCTTGAAGACGCATTCATCGAAAAATTTTCTAAACGCTATCTTCAATCGATGAAAAAGAGTGGCGAACTGACGGCCATTATTAACCAACGTCAATGGGAGCGCTTGCAAAGCTATTTACCCGATGCAGAGCAAAAAGGGGCACAATTGATATCGTTAAATGCTTCGCTATCAAACGCCGACCAGCCTTATTTGATGCAGCCTACGTTAGTTAAAAACGTAAACGATAACATGACCATCATGCAAGACGAGATATTTGGACCGCTACTGCCTATTGTAACCGTTGATTCACTGTCTGAAGCGCTGGCTTATATTAATGAGCGCCCTCGTCCACTTGCACTTTATCTATTTAGTGATGATAAACATGAACAATCACAAGTACTTGAGCAGACACACAGCGGAGGGGTCGCCATTAACGACACGGTTATCCACGTTGCGTTAGAAGATGCTCCTTTTGGCGGAGTAGGACCATCAGGAATGGGTCACTATCATGGGGTTGAAGGCTTCAAAACTTTCAGTAAAGCAAAAACCGTTATGCATACACCAAGTTGGTTACCAAGAAACGCACTATTACTTCTGCATAAGAAGTTCGCAGTGTCATTTTTCAGTCGATTTTTTGTTCGGTAAGGACAATTATGAAAGCATCGTGGTTGTTATTTATCGGGATAGTAATTGGATTATCGGGCTGTGTAACGACGACGGTTGAGCCAGAAATCCCTAGTTTACCCATAGCGACGATCACTAGTGGTGAACTTAGTTTTATCCCTAATAATGCGACCCGATACGCATGGCACCCTCAGTCTGGAAATAATTTTCTAGACGACAGCTACAACGAGCAAAGTATTGATGCTCACCTGTTACAATCTATTCGTGCCAAATTAGCCTATAAAGGCTATCAAGAAGTATTGCTCTCGCAAAATCCAGATTTTCTTATAGGCTATGGCGTTGCGATTGAATCGCAACTGTCTGACGTGGCGCTGTTTGCAAAAACGTTACTCAATACGGGAATAAACATTGATGGTAGCGAGGAGATAGAAGGTGTGCATGTCGAGAAAGGTACAGTACTTCTTGCACTATTTACTGCAAACCCCGATATGCAAAGTCGTTGGGTCGCGATGTCTCAGGGACCGGTCTCTCCAGAATACGAAGAAAACGGTTTGATGCAAGATAGGATTGAATCAATATTACGCCATCTAAATTCAATGCCTGATGCTGCGCAATAGATTACAAGGTAAAGGATGACTACAACGTATTTACTCTCTGAGCTTCCGTCAAATACTCGACTGGCATTTTTGGCACTGACTCAACGCAGTACGCCAGTAAGAGGGCAGTCGTTATCGGCAGGTAAGTGGTCTATTAACGAGTTTAAATTTGAGTCTCAGCAACTCGAGCGTTACCGTCAATGCTTCAACTTTTCAGATAACTCGATACCGTTAAGCTTTTTGTTTGTGGCCACACAGCAAGTGCAACTGAGCTATCTATCTCAAAAAAGTTTGTCCATTAAACTACTTGGCTTAGTGCATGTATCCATTGAGTTTGAACAGAATGCCTTGCTGGATCCAAGTGCTGCCTACCAAGTCGAAGTATCGTTGGGGGAGCAATGTTGGAGTGAAAAAGGGCTGCAATTTGATTTGGTGGTGAACTTTGTCAACGAGCAAGAGATCGTGGCAGGTTTTGTAAGTCGGTATATTCAAATTACCAATAAGACATCGGCAAAACGGCGGCCTCGCCAAAACGAAACTGCTCAGCAGTCATCAGATTGGACAACGGTCAAAGCGATTTCATTTTCGTCGCGAGTTGGCCGAGATTATGCTTCTATATCAAAGGACTACAACCCCATACACCTGACGCCTTGGCTCTCCAAGTGGTTCGGTTTTAAGCGCCCAATTGTTCATGGCATGTATTCAGTCGCGGTGATTTTGAGTGCGCAAAAAAACCAACAGCTATGCCGGGCAAATTTTCGCTTCACTAAGCCTATATTAATGCCAAATAGTGCAACGCTTCTGGTCGATGGGAATCGCTGGGCATTATCGCTGGAAGGTGATCGTACAGCTGTAGAAGCAGAGGTTATTACTAGCGCTAGCTAGCAGCATAGAGCCGATAGTATTGGCTTAACATCTGCTGTTTGCTGTAACTCTGCTCCACATGCTCTCTGGCATGCTTTGCTATTCTTGCTCTTGTGAGCGGTTCACGGTACAGGGTCAATATGGCTTCTGTGAGTTGCGGTCGGTTCTCACTTTCGGTCAATAAACCATTGTGCTGATGTTTTATCACCTCTTTAATTCCGCCAACGTTTGTGACTACAGGCGCCACCTTCATTGACATTGCCTCTAGTAGAGTGACGGGTATCCCTTCGGCAATTGAGCTAAGAATAAACAGGTCAAAACTTTGGTAGTAAGGTTTTACATCCATCTGCGCACCAGCAAATACCACTTCACCCAGAGGTGGAAGTGCCTGTTGATACTGTTTCAACGCTGTGAGTTCAGGTCCGTCTCCTACGAGCACTAAGCGACTGTTGATCGCAAAATCAGCATCTTGATGACAAGCCTGCGAGTATGAATCCAACAACATGGTTTGATTCTTTATGGCTTGCATTCGAGCTACGTGTCCGAGGGTAAATTTAGGGCTGCGCTGTTTGGTTTCGACATTAAAATGCTTAGTATCTACGCCATTGTGCACCACCTGAACTTTTCTTAACGACAGACCAACATCTTGTCGTAGCCAATCCCCAAGGTCTTTGGAAACGGCAACAAACTTGTGTACTACTGGCGAGCATAGTTTTCGTAACAGTCGATATCTGTTGTTAGAACCATCGGGGTCGTAGCTGTCGCGACCATGTTCGGCGTGGATTCTTCGTGGGATACGAAGTAAAGCTGCTATCCATTGATACTCTATAGTCGCGAGGTTATAGGAGTGTAGGGTATCAGGCTGAATGATCTTCAACTGCCTGTAGAGGGTTTTATAGATCGAGATACTGTGTCCAGACGGTTTGTTTAGCTGGTAAATATGCACGTTTGATGGGAGCAACTCAATCATTGCAGGGTCCGCTTGAGTCAATGTGACAATATGGTGTTCAAAGTGCTGATGCGAATCGCGCACCATATCTAAGATCAGTTTCTCTAATCCACCAATTCCGAAGCTGTAAACCAGATGACAAATACGACTCATAATAAATACATTCCATGTTTAATATCGGGCTTTAATTGGGTGAAGCGGTTTGCTGTGATGACCGATTACTAAGTGTCTGCTCAAATACACGATAGAGTTTATTGCAGGTATCGTCCCATGAGAACTTTTCTGCATGTTGTCTCACTTTATGGCGCTTGCGCGGCTCATTGGTCAAAACTTGAATGCCGCGGGCAATATCGTCGACGGTTCTTTCGATTAGGACACCCGCATCAAATGTTGAAACAATTTCGGGTGTGCCCCAAATGTTTGTCGCGACAACAGGTGTACCGCATGCCATGGATTCGAGGAGCACGTTTGCCCATCCCTCTCGACTAGAGGCTAGAATCGACATATCAGCTGCGCCAAACCAATCACGAAGCTCAGATTGCGGCTTAGAGCCGACAAAATGACATCGTCTTTCAAGGCCAAGTGCTTTCACTCGTTGCTCTAGGGCCGATTGTTGCTCGCCTGTACCAATAAAATACAGTTGTAGTTCGGGGCATTGAGCCAAAGCTTCAACAATGAGATGTTGCCCTTTGCGTTCTACTAGCCATCCAACCGCAACCGCAACCGGCTGATTTAAGGGCAGGTTTAACTGTTGGCGTAAAGCGTGTTGTTGTTGGACGTCGCTATAGCGAAATAACTCCAGATCGACGCCATTTCTGACCGTTACCGCCGAAGGGTCGCACGGTTGAAGGTGATCGATTTCGTTCGCGAGCGCTTGACACACGGCGAGGTTGGCGTCGGACTGTCGAATCGCATATTGGATCATTTTTTTTGCCGGTTTGTATTCGGGGATGAGGTTAATATCAGTCCCACGAGCGGTAAGCGTAAAAGGGATCCGCAACATTTTGCACACTAACGCAATGGCAACGCCATCTGGGTAGTAGTAGTGCCCGTCGACAATATCGTAGCGCTGCTTAATTTTTTGAGATAAGAAAAAGGCGATCAGTGTTAAGGCCATGAAAAAGGGTGTGAAATACATTCCTATTACAGGGATCACCAAGTAGCGAGGGTGATGGACAGTAAAGCCATTTCGAGTTTCTTTGTTGGGCACTGCCGCATATTTTGCGTAGTCTCCAAACCTGGGGTGGGTTAAAGGAAACCATGGTACAGGAGCGACTACATCGACGGACACATCAGGAAAACGTTGCTTTAACTGCTTCATTCGCGTTTCGATGAAAATACCCAGCGATGGCATGGTGCTACTTGGAAACAGTGACGTTAGAGTGAGAATGCGCATAAGATAATTACCTTGACCTCTTACCCTTGCGCTTGCAAAAACTGCGCGTACATCCAAAGCGACCATAAGCTTGCACTATGATCGCTTCGCCCTGATTGGTGATCATTGACTAATGTATTGAGTTGCTTGGAGCTAAACTGCCCACTGTCTAGCATTGCTTCAGATAATACGGTTTGACGGAGCTTATCTGCTAGATCGTGTCTAAACCACTTGGCAATTGGCATGCTAAAGCCCATTTTAGGCCGATATAGAATATCGTTGTCGACCCAAGGCTCTAAACTTTTCTTAAACAGCGATTTGCCTTGTTCTTTGCGAATATTGAAATGAGAAGGTAAGCCAAAACCCCATTCAATAAAATTGTGGTCTAGTAGTGGTGCTCGCACTTCGAGTGACGTGGCCATACTGGCTCTATCAACCTTGGTTAGGATGTCACCAGGTAACCATGTTTTGAAGTCTAAGTATTGGATTTGCTTCAGCGGATCATCGGGTAAACTGTCTTTGTATCGAAGCAGGTGTTGGTTAGCGCTATACCCCTGCAAATCGCTTAGATATTGCTGACTGTATAATGAGTGTCTTAACGGAGCGCTCATTTTCGATATCCCGTGTGCATAGCCATCTAACATGCTCATACCTAAGGACTGGAAGGTTGTTTTTGCTCTTAGGGGTTGAGGCGCCCAGTCCATTTTTGGATACAATTTGCCTAAAGTGCCAAAAAGAGGCTGGCGAATTGACGCTGGGATTTTGTCTTTGATGTTGTTTTCTGCAAGTAGCAGCCTGTGACGGCGATAGCCAGCAAAGAGTTCGTCACCACCGTCACCCGAAATCGCGACTTTAACGTGCTTTCGTGCCATTTGGCAGACTTTCCAAGTTGGCAGGGACGAACTGTCGGCAAAGGGTTGATCATACATGCTCTGAAGCGCCGATAAATCCATCAGTTCACTGCTGTCGACTTGTTGAGAGTGGTGATTGGTTTTGTATCGCTTAGCCATCGCGGTTGCGTAGCTAGATTCGTCGTATTGTTTGTCGCTAAAGCCAATCGAACAGGTTTGCAACGGGCTAGACTGCTGCTGAGCAATCAACGCAACCATCGCACTTGAGTCGACACCACCTGATAAAAATGCCCCCAAAGGCACATCTGCGATCAAGCGGTAAGCAATGGCTTGTTGCAACTTTTCGATTAGCGCCTCTTTCGCTTGTTGCTCATCTAAAATCGTCGGCGAATAGGTGAGATCCCAGTATTGCTGCTGCTTAAATTCTTGACCGGGCGAGAGCAATAAAAAATGTCCTGCCTCTAGAGTAAAGATATCTTGGTAGGCAGTGTAAGGATCAGGCACATAACCAAAGTGCAGAAAATCTTCAAGATGTTGCGTACGTTTTGTTCTACTGACCTTAGGGTGAGTGGTCAGTACTTTTAGTTCAGATCCAAATACGAACTGCCCCTCAGGGGTTACCGTGTAGTGCAATGGCTTCTTACCAACGCGATCACGCGCGATAAACAGCTGATGGCGATTTTTATCCCATAAAGCAAAGGCAAACATTCCAGTAAAGCGAGATAAGCATTGCTCCTGCCACTCTTCCCAAGCGTGCACAATGACTTCAGTATCACTCACGGTCTTGAATGTATGGCCAAGGTGAGTGAGTTCGTCATAGAGGGCTTGATAGTTGTAGATTTCGCCGTTAAACACGATAACGACGCTGTCGTCTTCGTTAAAAATCGGTTGGTGCCCAGATGACAAGTCGATAATAGATAAACGTCGATGAGCCAACCCTACATGCTCATCAATGTAGTAGCCTTCGTCGTCAGGGCCACGGTGGAGCTGGGCATTATTGATCTGCGCAAGCAGTGTAGGCTCGATAGGATGAGGGTGATGAAGATTAAAAATACCAGCGATACCACACATACAACTTCCTTTGTTTATTTGTTATGTGCAAGCTTCAGTAACGTCGACACGTCCGCGGACAATTGAGTCGGATCATTGATGTCGAGATTACGGCTCGCAAAAGCGACAACAGAGGCGTTTCCATCACCTTTGAACAGCCGCACAGCGCCAGAATAGAGCACAATTTCAAACGGCTTTGCCGAGCAGAAAGAATTTACACAATACCAATAAACCACGGTTATAGGGTCTTGATATTGAGAGTTTAGCAGTAAGGCTTTAGCAGAGTGACCATCGACTTTGGTGATTTGGCTTGATTGCACATTCCAGATGTTTTTATCGAATAATTGGTTCTCACTGCTTATAAGTTTCCCTTGGTCTTGAGCCAGTTGATAAGTTGCTGTGTATGAGTTGTATTGGGTCGCTTGGTGTTCGTTCGCGTCAACAGAGACCGGATTTTCAAATTCAATGCCCCAACGAAAGGTGTCATTATCGGCCCTAATCTTGGTGTTTGAGACTGTCGAGACTTGTTTTTCTGACAGAAACACCTGGCTCCACACAAATGCGAAAACGAGTACAGCGCCTGCGATGAATAGCACCGATAAGTGAGTGGAAAAACTTGGTGCAAAATAAGGTCCTTTGGTCTTTGTTGTCTCTTCAGTCGGCGTGTCAGCGAGGAAATAGGCAATCGCAAGCATCATTACAATAACCAGTGAGAAAAACACCCAGCCATAGATAAGGTGATCAGCACCCGTGGCGTACTTCATGTCGCTCAAATACCCGATAAGCACAATCCCAAATGCACGTAACCCGTTAGCGATAATCGGTACGGTGACCGCAATTGCGAAATAAATGATGCGTTTCACGGGATGATGAAAGAATAGGTATGCAAACAGCGCACTAAGCGCGGTTCCCGAAATTAGGAATCGAATTCCGGAACAAGCCTCGGCAACGTGGAAAACACCATTAGGAATATACAGATATAGCCCTTCTCTATAGACAGGTATGTTGACTAAGTTGAGGTACATCACTGTAAAATCGGCGGTGATAAGCTGCAATTTGGGTACAAACTCTTCGCCAAACGGAATGGCAAATAGCAGAAATAGTATAGGGAACCACAGTTTTTTTGCGTTGTCGTTGCCCAAAACGAACCAGAAAATGGCTTGTAGCGCGACAACTGCACCCACATGCGAGAAAAAATTGACGTTAGATGCAATGCCGAATAACCAGATGATTATGGCTGCGCATAACAGCAGCAGAGCCTGCAATGAAAACTGAGCTTTAGTGAGGTCTAACTTATCTCGGGCATCCCAAACAAGCCAGACTGTGATGGGCAAGATTAGAAACCCATGTTCATAGGTTTTGGATCCCCCCCAAACTCTAATGAGATCCAGCAGGGTCTCACTAAATAAGATCGCCCATAACGGAACGAGTAGCAAACTGCTAATAGCGCGATTCATTGAGGTACTCCTGCAGTGGCGCCATTTTGCTTGGCCAACTATAGTTAGCGATGATCCACTCTCGCGAGTCTAACGCTGGGGTATTGTTCTGCGTTAACTGTTTAATACACCACTGTGAAGCTATCGACGGTGTGTCGCACACAAAGTTATGTGAATCTGGGTAACCTGTGATCCCTTCAATGCCCAATGTGGTGGTAAATACTGGCTTGGCCATTGCCATTGCTTCTAATATTTTGTTCTGCACTCCTCGTGCGATTTGCATGGGCGCCACAACGGCCTTGGCATGATGTAAATAAGGTCGAATATCGACAACGCGATCGGTCACCACAATACCTTGTTGTGTTTGCAACTGTTTAACTTCCGCTGTTGCGCCACCTCCAACAATATAGAACTTCGCATCTGGGAGGGTTTCTAGCACCGTTGGCCAAACATTTTTCACAAACCATTTAACGGCATCGATGTTGGCCCAATAGTCCATCGCGCCGGTAAACACCAAATAATTGTCGTGCTGAACGTTAAAATCTTCATGTAAGGTCGATGGTGCCCGTGGGTCAAAGAAGGTGCTGTCTAAGCCATTTTCTAGAACGCAGACTCTTTGCTTTACTGCTTCTGGAACGATCGCTTTAAAGGTATCGACTTCTGCTGGTGTGACAAAACAACTCACATTGGAACGTTTGGCAATATCAATTTCATAGCGTTGCAGTTGTTTATGCTCTCGTTGATATACATATCTTGACAGCCCAGTTTTACTATCACTGTATTGGCGCCATTTATCTGAGTCGATGTCCACAAAATTCATTACTGTGTGCAAGTCTTGATGTTTATCAAAGACATATTGGGCCATCGCACCAGAAAAAATCACCACTTTCTTGATGTTGTGCTTGTCGATGGTTTGGGAAACACTGCGATCAAACTGCGGGCGATAATAGTAGGGAACCGTAATCGGCTGCTGCGTTAGAAACGCCGTGGCGCCACGAATCAGACTCGATTTTTTGTTCATCGAATGATGAAACTGAGAGGAACAATAGTCGTCTAACTTGCGGATATACTGTTCGTCGAAAGGATCATCAATAAAATAGCCAAGGTGCACTTGGTAGTGCTGATGCAGGTATTTTAGTATGTTGAACGCAGCAATTTTTTCACCTTTATTCGGTGGAAAAGGTATGCGGTGGCACAGAAACAATACTGCCGGTTTTTTACTGCTGGACATAATGTGGCCTACCCTAAAAACTTCGATATATGGGGCCCTATAGCCTTGCTCACAGGCAATGGCAGCTTTTTCCATGTATCAATGAGCAACTTATACTTGGGATTATTAGGCGACAGATTTGGCAACTCTGTGGCTTTAATCAGAGCAATTTTGTAGTTTAGAGGTTGCTCTGTCATACCCCAGTTCTTCTTGTATTTATAAGCGCCTGAGTCAAGTTTACTGCGTCCAAAGTCAAAGCGATTCATCCCTTTTTGATGTGCCAAATGCATCAACTGGAAGTACATGAAGTCATTGCTTTTAAGACCGCGAGCGGAAAGGTTGCCACCACCGTAATAGGGCAATACTTCGTCTTTGTAATAGAAACTTAATACGCTGCTCACGGGCTCACCCTGAGCGTCTTTGATCACCAGTGTTTCGCTGCTTTCGGGAAACACATCCAATAGCGTTTTAAACAACTTCTTACTGAATACTGGCGTCCCAAGGTTACGAACGCTTTCAGCGTATAGGTCGTAGCACTGAGAGATGTCGTTGTCGTTACTCCAACTTAAACTGTTTTTTTGTGAGTGGCGGATCACTGCGCGCTGTTTACGTTTTATGGAGGTTAATATTTGCTCTGGATCCTCTGGGATTTCGGCAAAAAATGTGGCGTGATTTGAGTGTGTTTGCCACAAAGACGTCGATTCTGTCGGCTCTTTATCACGCAACTCCACGTAATCTACCCCAAGGGCTACGCCTTTGTCATAAGCGGCCTGTTCTAATGCGTGTCGAATCTCATCGTCGTTGGCGATCACTCCACCGTAAACACAAAAAGGTGTTGATACCAATGAATGCCCAAACAACATACTTTTTTGTTGTACGAGTGGCAGAACGCCAACAATTTCCTGTTGTTGTGTCGCGACAAGATAATGAGGCTTGTGACCAAATACCTCTTTAATCACCGTGATCCAACCGGTTAAATGAAAAAAGCTGCCTGATGGATGATTGTCTACGTACGAATCCCACTGTTTGGCATCTTGAGGTTTAAAACTACGCACGGATACTTGCTGCACTTTCCTTTCCTTGTATTGAGTACACATCTTTCATTGTCGACCACTGAAAATCAGAGAGAAGACGGCTCACTTTGTTTTCCATTCGACCAAGGTTAACGTAGTGCCTAACCTTAGACTTGAGTGTTGCGTTTGCTATCCTCGGTTGGCCAGGATCAATTTCCCAGGGGTGGAAGTAGAACGAGTAGGGCTTTTGCTCGTCGACTAAGTAGCGTTCTATTAACTTATGGCTTAGCGCATAAGGGGCGAGTCGGAAGTACCCCCCACCACCGATAGGAATGTTGCGCTCAGCGATACGCAGAGTCGGAACTGGGATTTCTAAAATACCTTCCGGGCGTAAGTGCGGAAACCTTGGCCAATTTGGAACACCATATAGGTCGTGCTTCACAGGATAAGTGCTACTGCTGTATAAAAAGCCCGCTTTTGCCAGTGCATCAAACGCCCACTGGTTATTTTCATTGATTGAGAAGCTCGGGGCGCGGTATCCATCGACAGAGACACCGACAGTGTCTTCCAAGCAATGTTTTGCTGAAAGAATATCGTTGAGAAATACGTCAAAGGTTTGAGTGGTGGCCCGCTGATGGGCAAAACCGTGGCAAGCGATCTCGTGCCCTTGGGAGGCAATGTCTGCAATCAGGGTTGGATAACGTTGTGCTACCCAACCAAGGACAAAAAAGGTGCCATGGACATTGTGGCGTTCTAGCAAGCGTAAGATAATACGCGTGTTAGTGACTACGCGGCTAGGATAATCGCCGTTATCCCACTGCTCTGGGCGGATAATGCCCTGGAATGCTTCTACCTGAAAATAGTCTTCGACATCGACAGTAAATGCATTAGTGATCGGCTCTACGATTTTCACTTCTACCTCGTCCACTATCGGCCTTTCCCAAAAAGAACAATCTCTGATGTTCTGACCAAGATCAGAAGATCCAACAAGAAGCTGCGGTGTTTGATGTAATAGAGATCAAACTTAAGTTTTTCTGCTGCATCTTTACTATTTTCGCCATAGGGATATTTCAGTTGAGCCCAACCTGTAAGCCCAGGCTTTACATAGTTTCGTTGGTTATAATATGGAATGTCTTGTGAAAAATTGGTGGTGAATTCTGGTCGCTCAGGGCGTGGACCAACAAAGCACATATCTCCACGAACCACGTTGTACAGTTGAGGCAATTCATCAAGGCGATACTTGCGAATAATCCGGCCAACTTTAGTCACACGATCATCAGTCTTGGTGGTCATTTTTGCGCCATCTTTTTCTGCGTCAATCTTCATACTGCGGAATTTATAAATGTCGAAACGACGGCCATTCAAGCCAATGCGCTGCTGCTTATAGATGACCGGAGCAAAAAAACCATCTTCAATTTTAATTCCAAGGATAGTGACCAAAATAAACGGCCAAGTGGCTAAAAAAATAAGCACGCTAAGCAGGGTGTTGAAAATACTGTTGAGCACAAAAGAGAATGATAGTTTGACCGGCGACTGATTGAAAATGGCCCAAGAAGGATTGATGTGTTCAATGGCAATTTGTCCAGTTTCACGCTCCACAAAATCGATGATGTCATTGACGAAGATCCCCTCCGCTTTACAATCGAGAAGCTCTTTTGAAGGCAGTGTTCCTCGGCGTTCGTCCGCCGCAATAACCACCTCGTGAATGTCGTTTTGTTGGCAGTAACTGCCTAATTGTCCAGTTGTAATGTCTAATCTCGGTTGAGTATTGTCGACATCTGGGCAATCACCGTTTAACGGTACATACCCCACCAAATCAAAGTTTAGCCGGTCTGTTTTTCGCTTCATCGAGCTATTAATTAACGACGCTCGCTTTCCTGCCCCTAGCACTAGCACTTTTGACTTTTTGATGTACTTTTTGTCACCCAAAAGTAGAGCGGTACGCGTAGCAAATAGGCCCAAAATAATAATAAAATAAATAGATTCAAGAACTAATAGAGGATTTTTGTCTAAAGGCGTAATGGCATATATTGAGGCAACAGTGCAATACGAAAGAATTACAGATACTAATATTCTGCTGGCTATTTCTCTTACGCCACAACGTAATTTTTCGTTATATAGACCTACCGCGATACAGCAAATTTCAATTGAGACTGTAACAAGAATGAGACGAATGTAGAAATATTGATCAAACGCCAAAACATACTCTGGAAAGTAGGTTTTCATGATGGCTGCGCAGACCATAAACGCCAAATAAACAACGCTTATGTCTATGATAAATAGCATTATTTTGCTTTTGTTTATTATATGGTTTTGTGTGCCCATGCTAGTTCCTTAGTTGACACATAAGTGTGATTCCCTAATTTAAGTTTACCGCTGACATTTGTTTTCGTTGCAAATGAGTGAGCGTTAAAACAAGCATACGTGGATAAAAATAAACGCAATGTATGTTTTTTGAGACAAGATTATTGTTTGAAATTGTTATTCTTACTTAAGCAATTATTAACATGGACAAAAATATGGATGCTTCAATCAAAAATATTAGTAAAGGCCTTGTAATTGTTGGTTCTTTATTATTAGTAACTGCTTGTAGTAGTGGCGGGGGACACCAACAGTTGCCCTCTGCAAAAGCGCAACCCTCTCTCACAACCGACATAGATAACTACAACTATCTAATCGGACCACAAGACAATCTAGAAATTTTCGTTTGGGGTAACCCAGAAATTTCAGGCGTGTTCCAAGTTAGACCTGATGGCAAGTTATCTACGTCTTTGGTTGATGATTTAGATGCAAGTGGAAAAACACCTACAGAGTTGGCTCGCGAGATAGAGTCCTATCTGTCTGAGTACGTTAGAGACCCAATCGTTACGGTTATTGTTCAAGGCTTTGTAGGGCCATTTAGTGAACAAGTACGCGTTATCGGTGAGGCGGCGCAGCCGCAGGCCATTAGTTATCGAGAACACATGACATTATTGGATGTGATGATCTCAGTAGGCGGGTTAACCGAGTTCGCAAATGGTAATGGAGCAACCCTTATTCGTGTTGTGAACGGCAAGCAGATCAAATACGGCATTCGTTTGGACGATTTAGTCAAAGACGGTGAAATATCGGCCAATGTCGATATTTTACCGGGCGATATTGTCATTATTCCAGAAGCTTGGTTCTAGGAAACGACCATGAAAGAGCAACTGAAAGCGCTACTTGATTTAGTTCAAGGTGCATGGCTAAAAAGACGTTGGTTAGTGATCTCACTGTTATTGATTTGTCCATTGGGGTGGGGTGTTGTGACTCTAATGCCCAACCAGTACACATCTGAAGCTAGGGTTTATGCCGATACTCGTTCAATTTTGCAGCCACTACTCAAAGGCTTAGCGATCAATACAGATCCTTCACAGGAATTGTCGTTGATTGTTAAAACGCTGCTTAGCCGGAGCAATCTTGAGACCATTATTCGGTATTCTGACGCAGCGGCGACAGCCAAAACCAGTGAGGAGTATGAGGCTCTAATTACCGATCTAAAAAACAACATTAAGATCAAATCGACAGGGCGTGAGAACTTGTTCTCAATAAGCTATGTCGGCAGTGATCCTAGATATGTGAAAAAGATTGTTCAGTCAGCGCTTGATGTCTTTGTCGATAGTGCCGTAGGTCAAAAGCGCGAAGACACCAGTAAAGCGGGTCAGTTCATTGACGATCAAATCCGTGAATACGAAATACGCCTAGAAGAATCCGAAGCCGATCTTGCAGCTTTCAAGCAACGTTATGAAGGTTATACACCGGGTAGTGAAGCCAATTACTACGCTAAAATTGAGCAGCGTAAAGGTATTCTTGAATCCACAGAGCTAGAAATTAAAGAAAAGCAAACTCAGCTGTTTACAGCACAAGAAAGATTGGAAACAGAAAAAGCCAAAGCGGCTAAAAACCAGTTTGGTGTAGAGACCGAGTTTGATTCGCGGTTGGATTTATTAGAAGCACGTTTGGACGACCTGTTGTTCAGATACACAGAAAAGCATCCCAACGTTAAAGAAACCCGAAGACAGATTGAAGAACTGCGTGCACAGAAGCAGTTGTCGATTGCAAATGCGGCCAGTCGTGGCGAAATTTTAAATAGCGAGCAGTCTCAATACCTTTCGGTGCTCATTCAGCAGTTACGAACCGAAATTGCGTCACTGCAGGTTAGAGCTCAAGCGCAAGTCACCAAAATATTAGAGCTCGAAAATACCGTCAGTAACCTGCCGGATGTGGAAGCAGAGCTGACTTCGCTGACCCGGAATTACAGTATTACCAAAGAAAAATACGAAGAACTTCTATCAAGACGAGAAGCGGCCCTAATATCACAACGCGTAGGCGCTGCCTCTGATGAGATTACTTTCCGAGTGATAGATCCACCACAGCTTCCGCTTAAACCATCTGGTCCAATGCGTCCGTTGTTTTTGAGTGCGGTGCTTGTTGTCGGTTTAGGTGCTGGTATGGGGGCGTCTTTCTTACTCAGTCAAATATCCCCCGTCGTTACTTCGGCAGAGCAGCTCTATCGTGAAACGAGTATTCCGGTGTTTGGTGCTGTGTCCATCACTCAAAACTCAGGCCTGCGCAAAAAATTGAAGCGAAAAACTATGCTATTTGTGCTGATTCTATTTTTAATATTTTGTACGTTTATCGGGTTTGTGCTTATTAATATCGTGCCCGAATGGCATGCAACGGTACTCTCAGGGATATCACAATTATGAGTATTATTGAAAAGGCAATGGGTAAACGTGCCAAGTCAAAACCTGCGATGCAGGCAAGTGAGCCCAAGGTGAGCGCGCCGCAAGTTGAGTTGGTGGATAAGCCTAACCAATATGTGTCGGTACCTATTGACCTAAACGATCCCAAGTTACTGCGTATCGATGAACAAAGGCTCAAAGACTTGGGCATGGTGAATCACAGTAACGAAAGAACCAACCTCGAAATCACTAATGAGTATCGTTCGATCAAGCAAAAGCTGCTCTATAACGCATTTGGGCTAGGGGCTCAAGCTCAGCCTAATGGGAACCTCGTCATGGTATCAAGCACCGTTCCGAGTGAAGGGAAAACCTTTACTTCGGTGAATTTGGCATTGAGTTTAGCCAGTGAAAAAGACAAAACAGTGTTACTCGTTGATGCGGATATATTGAAACCCGATGTCAGCAATTTGCTTCAAATTGAACCTAGGCCAGGACTCATCGACTATCTAACCGGAGAGGTTGACGATATTGGTGAGGTTATCTATCCCACTAACATTGCTAATTTACGAATTTTACCCGCTGGCGCATGGCACCATGAGAGTAACGAGTTGTTAGCCAGTGAGAAAATGGAACAGCTGATTGCTGAGCTGTCTACGCGATACGCTAACCGAATGGTCGTATTTGACTGCCCACCTGTTTTAGGGGTAGTGGAAACAGTAACCATTTCCAAGCACTTAGGTCAGGCAATGCTAGTGATCGAGCCTGGTAGGACCAAAATGAGCAATGTTGAAGCCGCTGCTTCGCAACTAAGTTCTGATATGACGGTTGGTTTTATCATGAATAAAGTGGTTCGAAGTTCGCACGTATCGTATGGCTATGGTTATGGCTATGGATACGGCTATGGGCATGAACGTTAAATAAGCGGGCGATAAAGTACATGGATATCAAATGGTTTGAACTGCGGTGGATGACGATTGGAGCGACTGTTGCGTTAAGCGCGAGTGTTGCTCATTCAGCAGAAATCGTTCAGCCCTACGCTTTAGGCGGGCTCACCTTTAGTGACAACATAAATCAGAGCCAACAGGCCCAAAGTGCATTTGTGCTCAATGTCGGTGCGGGTTTGGATTTTGATTATCAAACGGCCAAGAACAGCTTAACAGGCAACTACGAGATCCGGCAGTTCATCTACAGCGATGATTCTGATAAAAACTCAGCCTATCAAGATATGGACGTAAATTGGCTGTATGCGACCAAGCTTGAAGGTGTTGGTCTCTATGCTAATGCTCAGATCGATAATGTCGCCCGTTTTAATGATCAAAATGCGATTACCGATATTTTCGCTGGTAACACAGTGCAAGAGTCGCAATTGGAGGCTGGTGCCACCTATTCGAATCCTATTCAAGGTACTGCCTACGTAGATTCACGAGCCTACTACCGAATCAATAATAACAGTGATGACCTGGGCAATAACTCGGGCTATGGCGTCACGCTTTTTTCAACCGACGGCTATGACGCCGATGTACTGTTTTGGCAAAGTGACTGGTCGTATGACGTTAGAACAGGCAAACAGAGCGGATTGGATTCAGAGTACATTGTTTTGAGACAATCACTTGGGATACAAACCCCCTGGGATATCGCTCCGCTTGTGCGCGTCAACTACGAAAACATCACTGGAGAAAGTGGTGAGAATGTCGAGTCGCTTTATTATGGTGGTGGTCTTCGGTATTCGTACAATCGCTTAAATTATTTAGAGCTCTCTTACAATATTGCCGACGACCCTGAGAACGAGGACTACTGGGGAGGGGTAATCAATATCCAGTCCACCAGTAATACCCGTTTTGCTGCCAGCTATGATCGACGTTTCTTTGGAGATGCCTATGATGTTGAACTCTCTCATCGCTCGAGAAAGGTGACCAACACATTAAGTTATTACGAAAATCCGACCAACTATGATAGGGATTCTTTTGTATCCGGTGGTGGCGCAGATGGAGAAATATTCCTCTCGAGAGAAGCGCGTTGGAACGTTGAAGTTAACGCTGGCAGAACCTTGTGGAATTTTTACGTTAGTTATAAAGACACTGAAGATATTGAGGCTGTCCTGCTTGAGCTTGATGAAAGCGATCTTTCTTTGGGCTATGGGGGCAAGGTTACTCATCAGCTATCGCGCCGAACGTCTTCTGCATTGAGCATTGATTTTGATGATTACGATTTTTTTCAAACTCTGGCAGACAACAATGCTCAAGACGACTTTTATCAGCGCTATAAAGCAACACTGAATCACCAGCTATCAAGAAGTATTTCCAGTGATTTTGAGCTGAGCTACCTGCACCGAGACTCTAGCGTTGGACGTTTCAACTACGATGAAATTCGAGCGTCAGCAAACATAAAATTGGACTTTTAGTATGTATGAACAGCATTTCGGCTTCGACGATCGCCCTTTTAAACTTAGCCCTGAGCCAAAGTTTTTTTTCTCAAGTCCGCATCATAAGAAGGCACTTAGCTACCTAGAATATGGGATGTCTTTGGGAGAAGGGTTTATTGTCATTACAGGGCCAATAGGTAGCGGTAAAACAACCATCGCAAAAAATCTCGTTGCCCAAGTTGATAACTCGATACACGTTGTTCAATTGGTGACGACCAATCTCAACCCAGATGAGCTGCTTAGCCTAGTTTGCAGCAAGTTTTCCATCGAATCGGAGACGCTTTCTAAAGGCGAGAAAATTAAAAAAATTGAGAAAGCTCTACTTCAGCTTAATGCAGCTGGAAAAAGAGCGCTATTAATCGTAGACGAAGCGCAAAACCTGCCAGCAGAGACGGTTGAAGAGCTGAGAATGCTGTCAAATTTAAATGTGAATGATCAACCTCTTATTCAAAGCTTCTTACTTGGCCAAGAGGAATTAAAATCGATTATTGAACTGCCTCAAATGGAGCAGTTTCGTCAGCGAATTATTGCCTCTTGTCACCTCAAGGCGCTCGATAAAGGACAGACAGAGCAATACATTTTGCATCGATTGAACCAAGTGGGTTGGAAGAATCATCCCCAAATTGACGCAGATATTTTTACTCCAATTAATAAGGTCAGTAGCGGAATACCTAGAAAAATTAACATATTGATGGACCGTTTACTGTTGGCCGCGTACTTAGAAGAAGTCGATACGGTAGACGAAGCATTAGTTGCGACCGTGGTCGAAGAAATGAACGAGGAAGTATCGGGGTCTATCAGTCCTCGTGCTTCTGAGCCGCTCATGAAATCGGTCGTTTCAACCGCGTTAGAAAGTCGTGACTATCAGGATTTACAACGGGCGTTTAGTGAGCTAATTGCCACTAAATTAGAAACGGTTAGGCAGTTGGAAAAATTAATTGAAAATCATCAAAACACATTGGCCCAAAACGGACACCATAGCTCCTCCACACAGAATCAGGAAGCCGATGTAACCTCAACTAAGACACCAAGCCCATTGACCCAAAAGCACTGGATCGCATCATTAATCAATACCAGTAAGTAAACACTGTACTCTATGTAGGATGTAAAGAGATGTCAGTACAACAAGGAATGCTTAGTGGCGCAAAATGGGCACTTGTCGCTAAGTGGTACAACCGGTTAATTGGTATATGCAGCACGTTAATTCTGCTACGTCTACTCGACGTATCAGACTTTGGTGTCGTTGCTTTGGCCACCTTTTTTGTTTCCCTTTTTGCCGCACTCTCTCAGGCAGGTGCAGTAAGGTATATCTTAGTTAAAGATAACTTAACGCCGGATCAAATCAGCAGTGTATGGTCCCTTAATATTGCAATTCGAGCTCTTTTTACAATGTTCTTAATTGCGAGCGCACCGTTGCTAGCGGCTTATACTAACGCACCAGAAATGCGTTTGGTGCTTACGGTTATTTCATTTAACTTGCTGATTAGCTCGTTTAGAAATGTCGGGCTCGACCTGCAAGAAAAGACGTTTAATTTTCGGCAGCTCACCTTAACCCTAATCGTGTCCAAAACAGTGTCTGTTATTGTTTCCATTGGTTTGGCACTGGTATGGCAAAACTATTGGGCTCTCATTGTGGGCACTGTAGTTCTGCAGTCTGTGGAAGTCATCGCTGGGTATTGGCTGTGCGCTTACAGACCTTATTGGTGCAGCAAACATTGGAAGGAGCAGTGGCGATTTTCTAAGTGGACTGTAGCGACATCAATTTTTGGGTACCTGCGCTCGCGGATTGATATTCTTTTGTTAGGTAATTTGGTTTCCACAAAGTCAGTAGGTCTGTATTCCACGGCACAGGAGTTTAGTTGGCTTCCTATGACCGAAATAACCTTCCCACTTCAACGTGGACTTCTCGCTGGGTATTCATCAGTAAAAAGTAGCATGACTAAAATGCGCGATATTGCATGTAATCAGCTCGCTTTAAACTTTGCACTGCTTGTTCCAAGCGCGTTTGGCACTTTTGCGGTTGCGGAGTTATTTGTCAAAGTGGTGCTAGGTCCCAACTGGCTAGAAGCGATACCCGTTGTGAAGCACGTTACCTGGTTGATGATGTCAGCCATGTTGTACTTGCCTTTGATGCCGAGTCTCATTGCGCGTGAGAAATTTAAACTGGTGTTGGTGCTCGACAGCGTGATCATTACATTGGTTTGTGCGGGCTTTTACCTGTTCCGAGATCAGGGTATCGAGGGGTTGTCATACATTCGGGCGATCGTTGCGCTCATCTTCAGCGTATTTTTACTCTTTGTATACAAATACACCCTTGAGGTAGGACTGCGTTTTTTCTCTAAGCTTAGTTTTGTTGTATTCACACCAACGTTGTTGATGTATTGGGCTGTGAACTGGTGTACTCAATTGCCATATAGTGATGGTATCACTCTTGCAATCTCTGTTGGCACTGGGGTATCTGTGTATGTGCCTAGTTTGTTGCTGTTGTCCTTTTTCTATCGGGATCAACTACCCCAAGTATGGAATTTGTGTATTGGCATTGTACACGTAATCAATAACCAAATTGCGAAGCTAGATTGGAGAACACAATGATAGAGGCTATTCGCTTAGGTTATTTTATTGCGTCGCTAGTTCATCTAGTCTTGATTGTAGTGATATTAATCAATCGCAAACGCGTTGGAATGCCCCACCCATTACACGTTCTTCTGATCATGTTAGGAGGCGCATTCAGTTATTATGCGTATCTGCTATTTTCGGAAAAGGGTCTTCTAACTCACCTACTCAGTTTGCACCTGCTGTATACCTCGGCACTTATTGCACTGCTGATTCGCAAGAGTGATCCCGATGTCGATTGTAAACGGTTGCTGTTAAGACCTCTTAATGGTTTGCTGCTACTCAGTAGCGTCGTAATAGTATTTATTGAACTTAATTGGGTACGTTGGTCAATTCTTAGTAGCTCTCAGCTGTATCTGGTGCACTTATCTCAGATGATCATTGGATTGCTGGCCGTAGAGCGTTATTGGCGCCGTAACCAGCTAAGTCGCTGGGTAGCCAAGCCGTTGACATTGTTCGCGGTGGTCTTTTTTGCCAGTGGCGGTTTGGTATTTAGTGCCGCTATTCTGAGTGGCAGTTTTTACTCTTTCTTTATAGAGATATTGGGTTGGATATTGGTGGTCATTGCGCCGCTGATCGCACTGGATATTCGTCGTCAACACGGAGCGAATGAGCGCTCACTGTATTTGTCGCGTGATGTTGTTTATAGCGGTTCTGTGTTGGTGTTTCTTGGTGGTTTCTTATTGGTCGTGTCGCTTGTCTATGTGTATGTAGAGAGCCATGTAAAAAGCCAATATTACTACTTTGAGTTTGGCTTGTTAGCCGCATTGGGTCTCGCAATTGCGATGTTTATCTTTATGGGAAGGCTACGCAAAGAAATGAAAGTGTTTATCGGTAAACACTTTTACACCAACAAATATGATTATCGCTCGGAATGGCTGCGTTTTACCCAAAACTTGACCCAGGGACGAGAACAGATATTTGAAAGCTCTCTAACCTCTATTATGGCGCCTTTTGATGCCAAAGTCGGTGCGTTGTACCTTATTGAAGGTCAGAAAATGTTGCTAAAAGCGAGCGTTGGAGAGCGTGTAAGCCGCGATAACGAGGCTCTGCCTACTCAAGTTATGCAGTCGCTTATTCAGCAAAAATGGATTTTAGATTTTGAGCATTTGTCAGATGAAGAACTTAAAAGATTCAATGTGACGATTGACGATGTCGAAGCTTTGCAGCCATTTACCCTGTTTGTCCCTTTCACCTGTAACGAAACCCACGGTGTATTCATGCTGTCAAACTTGCAATCGGGCTTTGATTTAGACTACGAAGACCGAGATTTTTTAAACGTGTTGGCTTCACATATAGCCGTTAACCTTCATCTAGATAATACACACGCTATGCTCAATCAGTCTCAGTAATTTGAGAGCTTTCATCGGACGTCTGCGTTCATATTGCATGATCTTAAAAATGTGTCTGCGCAACTCAACCTAATAACCCAAAATGCCAGTGCGCACAGAGATAACCCTGAATTTATTAGTGATACGTTCGACACGGTGGCCGCTGCGAGTCAGCGTTTAGATAAAACCGTGAAACAGCTGACTCAAAAGCAACAGTATTCAGAAGACAATAAAGAGTGGTTTTCTATTATTCCTCAAATAGAGGAAGCGCTAAACTGCTGCAATTCAGAATTTAGTGAGTTGGAGCTAGTGTTTTCAAATAGCGAAGATGGCCATTTATTCGCCGATAGGGAAACCTTTACCAATATTTTGACCCACCTGATCACCAATGCCTTACAAGCCAAGCGAAATGACGATTATCAACATCGGGTAGAAGTGCAGTTTATTAATGCTGAGACGGCCTATGTAATCAAAATAGCCGATAATGGAACTGGGATGGAACAAACATTCATAGACAATAAATTATTCAAACCATTCTACACAACAAAAGGCAATTCGGGCATGGGTATTGGTGCATTTGAAGCGAAGTCATTTGTTGAGTCTTTGTCGGGAACGTTGTTGGTGAAATCGCAGGTAGGAAAGGGTTCAGAGTTTCAAATTACCCTACCGAAAACAGAAAAAAGGTGCTAGGCATGTCCAAGGTATTAGTCGTAGAAGATGACTTAGGAATTCAAAAACAGCTCAAATGGGGTTTGTCTGACTACAAGCTAGTATTCGCCTCCACTCGAAATGAAGCCATCGCAGCAGCCCGTCGTTTTGAGCCCGCGGTTATCACGTTAGATTTAGGACTTCCACCCGATCCCGATAACGCCACGGAAGGGCTAAAAACTCTGCAAGAGCTACTCTCGCTTCTACCATACTCGAAAGTCATTGTGATCACCGGGAACGACGACAAAGCCACTGCGCTTCAGTGTATAGAACATGGCGCGCACGATTTTTATGAAAAGCCGATAGATATCGACATATTAAAAGTGATGATTTCAAGAGCGATGAAAGTAGCTCAGCTAGAGGTCGAAAATGAGCGTTTAAAAGAAAATAGCTTGGACGAACACGGCTTTATTGGTGTTAGTCCTAAAGTGGCTGAAATTCGTCGTATGGTCGAAAAGATTGCCAACACTGAGATCCGAACACTTATTTTGGGAGAAAGTGGCACCGGCAAAGAGGTTATCGCGAGGGCAATTCATCAGCGTGGCGAACGCGTTGATAAGCCATTTGTAGCGATAAATTGTGCGTCAATACCAGAAAACCTGCTGGAAAGTGAACTGTTTGGCTTTGAAAAAGGCGCGTTTACCGGAGCGCATAAAACCACAATTGGTAAAATTGAGCAAGCCAATGGTGGTACGTTATTCCTCGATGAAATTGGCGACATGCCGTTTGGCTTACAAGCTAAGTTGCTGAGATTTCTGCAAGAAAGTGTCATTGAGCGAATAGGTGGCCGACGAGAAATTACCGTGGATGTGAAAGTCATATGTGCTACACACCAAGACCTTACTCAAATGATGCAAGAAAAGCGATTCAGAGATGATTTGTATTATCGCGTCAGTGAAATCGTGATCCACTCACCTGCGCTTAGAGAGCGCGAAGAAGACGTGATATTATTAGCAAAGTTCTTTTTAGAGCAGTATATTGGCGACAAAAAAAACAAGATCCAAGGTTTTACAGAAGACGCGTTGCAAAGCTTACTTGCTTATCCGTGGCCAGGAAATATTCGAGAACTACAAAATAAAATTAAGTCCGCACTAATTATGTGCGACGGCAAGCAATTGACTGAAGGCGATCTTATGATGCCACGCGCAGAGCGAGAAGTGTCTATCAATCTTAGGAAGATTCGCGAAGATGCCGAAAAGTCTGCGATAAGTAAGGCCTTAGTTCTGAGCGAAGGTAATGTGACCCATACGGCACAATTGCTCGGTGTTGCAAGACCTACACTTTATTCATTGATGGAGAAGTATGAGCTATCAGCACAACTTGAAAGTTGATTATTCGATGGTACGAAATTGAATTGGACCACGAGTGGAGGGTTCGGGCTCTGTCGTACGGTCTAGGTAAGCTTCTGAGCCATACTTGGCAAAATAAACCCCTCTAGGTGCAGGCGTAATGCGCCGAATCAATGATTTATCCCTATTAACGACTTGATACTGGTGCTGTGTATCGCCTCGATAAAAGGTGATCGTACTGCCGGTGTAAACAAATTTTGTCGACACAACACGGCTGTTTTGTGTTACCCCTATGGCAGAGAGTTCGAATACTTCCGTATTATAGGGCGGGGCTTTCATTTCTACCCATTCACCAAATACAGCATTACCTTGTGATACCTCAGTTTGATACAGCATCGTTAAAGAAGCGACGGCTCCGGCCAGTGATAGCCAAACAGTGAGCCAACCAGTGTAATAGATGAGATTATTGCGATGTCGAGAAGGTGGCAATTTGGTGTCTCTTGAATGACGTTTACAACAGTGAAAGTCTACACCTTAGTGTCTGTGCTTGTGATGTCAATTCAAATTTATTTGCGTGCGGTAAATGCGTGATCCCGTTGTCATTCCGGTTGTTGTTCTGTAAATGGTGGTTCGAATGTCAAACTGTTTATGCACGCAAAACTGCGGTTCTCGAAGGGAGAGTTTGAGGTAGGGCCAAATAAAATCCCTGAAAGTAATTAAACCCTAACTCTTGCATTGCCAGCATGTCCGAAGCTGATTCTATCCCTTCAATAACGGTTTTTGCTTGAATCGATTTTGCTACCTTTAGGCCATCAAGTAGATTGTTTTTGTCACCTTGCATGAACGCCCTAAGTAAGCTTCGGTCAAACTTTATGATTTGAGGCTCAATAGAGTCTACGCGCCGTTTGTTTGAGTGTTGGATACCATAGTCATCAACCGCAATTTTACTGCCGTTTGAGGCGATTTTCTTTGCAGCATGATTAAATTGACTCTCATCGCTTGCTGCAAACTCTACGAATTCAAATACGATGTTCTCGATATTCCCCTCGTTAAACTCACGAGGGGAACGCTCTAATTGCTCTGATAATTTTTGCGTAGCGTCGGGAAGAACATTGAGGAATAGATGATGTGATGAAAAATCTGAATGGCGAAAATTAAGCAGATGAAGCTGGCGGCTGATTTGCTCGACCTGGTGCTTATCATGCGAGGAAATTTTCTGAGAGGAAAAAAACAAGTCAGGTCGAATATGATCGCCCTTTTGACTAATGATCCTCAGTAGGGCTTCGTAGCCAAATACGTTGCCTTGTCGATCGAAAATTGGCTGGAATACAGACGTCAACATAGCACTGCGATACTCAGCGTAAAACTGACCTCGATCGTTTTCTAAGATAATGTCTAATTGCTTACGTTCCAACACGGTTGAATCACTGCTTCCATACAAGATTGATACACCAATATGTTGACACCTGTCATTATATTGTCAATCGTTCGGTTAGGTGCAGCGTAATCAGGCTATCAGTTTGTGTAGTTCGTCACTCTACGAGCGTGAAACTGGTCATTTAGCCAACAATTTAAATGCGAGAAAGACACAAATTCACAACATGTTTTCGGTTGCTTTTTGAGAGGTAAATCACTTTTCGGCGAGAATTAGCTGTAAGATTGCACTAATAGCATTCAGACCCAATGCATAATAAATCATTCAAAAGATGTAGGTAAACGTGCATGAACCAACCTAACTATTGCCGAACCTAGCTATTGCCACTCAAATATTGCGTAAAGCTGAACGTATTTGAATACTTTCGTTTGGGCCTGGTTGCTTAGCAGGGGGTGTCCATGAGTGATAAAGCACGGTGCAATGCCAAACTGGCAATCGAGTGCTTGGACAAAGCTTGTTTCGCTGGGTAATAAATTAATACCCGCCTGAGAATAGAGCTTTGATTCAATAGGTAAGTCGCCATGCCACCAACTGAGCAACTCTCGACTTGAAACACTTTTAGTAAACCAGTGGTCGCACAGCACAACGAGAAAGTCATTGGGCTGGATTGCGAAACTGTATTCCTGGTGCCAATTAGTGATCTCGGCAAATAATCGGCGACGATGATTTTGGTTCGCGCTTAATAGGTGCTGTGACAACAGCCAAATGGTCCCTTCCGCCGTTGAAATTCGAAACTGAGCTGGATGCTCGAAAGCCTCTGATGTTTCTAAGGGATGAACTCTATTTTCAATTTTAAAGTGGGTGAAATTAGTTTCAATGCGACGAATAAAGGTGCGCGCTAAATGGTGCTCACTCATGCCTTTATTATGAACTGTTGGGTAGTGATTCTTACACAGCTCCAAGCAGTCTTTTTGAAATTCGTTAATCGTCTTGATAACTATATCTTTCAGCACGCTAAATTTGACCTGCATAAACAGTTAATTGAGTGGCAAATAATAAAGGAAAGACACGTAGTAAGTCTATTTGTGACTAGGAAATGTGAACTTTGGCTGCCCAAACCAGTGATATGCCTAAAGGTACGGCGTTCTTCACTTGTTCAAAAATATTGAACAGGACTTTCAAGCGTGCAGGGTATCGTCTCGTCAATGAGTGTATAGACTTAACTCAACCACAAAAACTTTAAATAGAAGGATGTCCAGTGATGGACTCATCAACACCAAACTCATACAACCTGTTAGCTCGTATCTTCCATTGGCTATCCGCCGTGACGGTGTTTGGTCTGTTTGGATTGGGTTTATGGATGGTTGACTTAAACTACTACAGCAGTTGGTATCAGACTGCGCCAACATGGCATAAATCCGTTGGCATCTTGTTAGCACTGGTCACGGTGTCTCGCGTGTTGTGGAAAGCGTTGAGTAAAGCGCCAGAGATGGTAGGCAAGCCATGGGAGAAGCGAGTCGCGACGTTGGCTCATTTGGCGATGTACGCTCTGTTGTTTGTTCTGTTCACCTCGGGCTACTTAATCTCTACAGAAGATGGACGAGCCATTTCAGTGTTTGGATGGTTTGACGTCCCTTCCATGGGGAAACTGTTTGATAATCAAGCCGACTTAGCGGGCCAAGTACATTATTGGGTTGCGGTAAGTCTAATCGCTTTAGTTGCCGTACACGCTGCAGCTGCTTTAAAGCATCATTTCATCGATAAAGACAATACATTACGAAAAATGTTAGGAGATAAAAAATGAAAAAAGGAATTTTAGCGTTTGCCACAGCAGCACTATTAAGCACGCCTTTTGTTGGGCACGCGGCTGACTACATGATTGACTCTGCTGGCGCGCATGCGTCAATAAACTTCAAAGTTAGCCATTTAGGGTATAGTTTTATTAAGGGGCGCTTCAATACGTTCGATGGAAGCTTTAGTTATGACAGCGATAATGTAGAAACATCAAAAGTGATGGTGAATGTCGATACCACCAGTCTAGACTCCAACCACGCAGAACGTGATAAGCACATTCGTAGCGGAGACTTTATCGACGCAGGTAAATTTCCTGAAGCTAAGTTTGTTAGCACCTCAGTAAAATCGACCGGTGAAGGTACTATGGCCATTATGGGCGATCTCACTCTTCACGGCGTGACTAAGCCTATAACCATAGATGCATCGTTTATCGGTGAAGGCAACGACCCTTGGGGTAACTATCGTGCTGGTTTCATGGGGACAACCCGTATTGAACTCGCAGACTTTAACATTGCGGTGATGGGCACCTCGAGCTATGCGGACATGGAATTGCACATTGAAGGTGTAAAAAAATAATCGCTGGTCCGTTCGACTGATGAATAGAAAGCCAGGTTGTTCCTGGCTTTTTTTACGCTTTAAATAACTTAGACCAATAATGGCTCATTCATTGACAGTGTGCCTTCCCCACGTTGCGTACCTCAAGGTGATCAGGTATTACCATTAGCCATCGAGATTACACGCTTTAATGTCCATCGCAGCAAAATTGGGATGACATCGGGCCCTTGCTCTTCACAGCGTCTTACGATTGCTAGAGCCAAGTCGGGCTTAGCAAACTTTTTGAGTACCCGCACGATGACTTTTTTAGCGGGAATAGGGTGGTCATAGGGCACCTTTATTAAGTCCCTAAAAAAGTGCTCAAAGCCATTACTGTACATGTAGTGCTCGATGTCTTTGTCGGGAAGCTCTGTGAGGCGATGCCTTGGTTGTTCGCCACCAAGTTGGTGTAATACCGTCGCTGCGTATTTTTTACCGGCGGCATCGCCGTCTGTCACTACATGCCAATCAATGTCGAACGACTTGGCGACTTTTATCAGCGATTTCAGCCCTGATTGAGCAAATTCTATGATCTGCACCCCTTCCGCAGCTAAATCGTAGCCACACAGTTTGGCCAACTCGTTAAACAGCCAGACTTCCGTCTCACCTTCAACAAGTAACCAGCAGCGTGCAAACAGTGCGCTTGAACGATGGAAACGAATATGAAAACCTACTCGACGAAGCTCATCATCGCTAAGACGTTTTTTGAGTAACGTGGTCGCAACGGTTCTGTCTGACTTTCGAACTAAACGATTTATTGACCAAAGAGGAACCGCCGCAAGTAACACAGCACTGTTAGTGGTCAGTAGTTTTTGCATTGGCAGCAACTGTAACAGGCCCCAAGCTCTTGAAAGGTGAGTAGGGTGGAGTCGACTTTCAGGATCTTCAATGATCAGTATCGGCCTAGCGCACCGTCTAAGCTCATTGGGACCTTTAGCCTGCAGAAAGGTATTTAAAACCGCCATCAGTTGCAGGCGTGTTTGTTTATTGTTGTTATTGGCCACTTGCTTAAGACTGCTTGGGCCAATCGGGTTTTCAGAATAGTACATACCATCACGCTTAAGCGGCCCGCTTTTACGATGGGTTTGCGTAAACGCAAAATAGTGATCAATCAGATCTCGCATTGAGTTGAATGAACTTTTTAGCTCACCTTTGCTGACGTGCCCGGGTTGGCTTGCTAATCGTCGGCAGGTGTTTTCAATGCGTTTTTCGATTCTAGATGCATGACCATTGGTACTGAGTTCTCGTTTAAAGCGGCGTGCGTCTCTCAGCCGGATAACCGGATGAAGCCCCATCAGCTCCAAGGCTAACTTTTCACTGTGATGCAACTGCAGTACTGCGCCTTCGACATCGAGAAATTCAAATTGGGAGGTGATTTTATTGGCGTCTCTATCAGCACATACTCGATATAAAATGCATCGCTTGTCATTGTCTGATGGTTGCCAAAGCGGCTTAATTTTTCGGTAGCGTCCAGTGCGATGTTCACCGGGGTAGCTTTCTTCTAGGCGTAATATTATGTCGAGATGCTGAGTTTGCGGCCTAGAGGTGGCACGATCTAAGTGGAAGTCCTCAATCGTAAAAGCGTGCAGAGACTGCTCAATGGGCAATGCGATGGATAGGGCATCGAGGAGCGAGGATTTACCCCAGGTATTCTCACCGATGAAGGTTGTTAATAGTCCGGTTGATAATGATAACCGACCGATGCCACGGAAACCGGAAATGTCTATACGACTTAGTAACATACTTTCTCCATAACCGCTTTTTATTTAGTATAGCGGTTTGCGACTGTGCTGTTTACACAACGCTTCACGAATTCACTCGATTGATCATTTTTACGTTGCCGATTTATTGATGTGGGTTCGCATTACTGATCATAGGAATGTCATACGTTGTGCGTTAGTATCGTATGCATGATAAAAAAGACCATTTCGACATCAGGTGATGTCACACGCATTCGTATTGCGCACCTCAACGACACGCACTCTCACTTCGAGCCTAGCCCACTGCCGCTGCAGATTCATACCGAAACTGGCAATAAAGAGGCGTTTGCCAGTGTAGGCGGATTTGCACGTATTCACACTAGAGTTCAATACTGGCGAGAGCAATCACACCAAGACCAACGAAATTATCTGTTTCTGCACGCCGGAGATTGCTTTCAGGGGTCGTTGTATTTTTCGCTTTATAAAGGCCAAGCCAATGTTGAGTTATTAAATGCATTAGCACCTGACGCTATGGCTTTGGGTAATCATGAGTTAGATATGGGCAATGAAGCCTTTGCACCCTTTTGCCAGCAGATGAAGTTTCCACTGTTAGCGGGAAACTGGGACCTTACCCAAGAATGCAATGACAAGTCATTTTTATTCTCCAAGCAGCCACATGTACACAGCTACTCTCCCAATGAAGATAGGGCGTCTTGGCTGGTAAAGCCAACTCATGCGGCTCCTGTAGCCCTGTTTGGCCTCAGTATAGATAAGATGGCAGACATTTCGGCTCCCGATGACGACACGCCCTTTGAGGATGCTGTGAGAGTTGCTCGCAATACTGTGGCGGCTATTCATAATGCTGGGATCCGGAATATTATCGTTTTGAGTCACCTTGGGTACGATGGCGATAAACGCTTGGCCAACGAAGTGGCAGGTATTGGCTTGATTGTTGGTGGGCACTCTCATGTGCTCCAGGGGGATTTTGAAGATATTGGCCGAGCTTACGTCGATCCCTACGGCGTTAAAGTTAACGGAACACATATTGTCCAATCTGGTTGTCATGCGATGGCGTTGGGGCATTGTGAGTTGGACTTTAATGCTCACGGCGATGTGGTGTATTTTCGTGGCTATAATGAGCTGCTTATAGGTCGTACGCTGTACAAAGATGCCAAACAGACCTTAGCGTTAGATGAAGAGCGCAGTGCGCCATTTGTCAACCTGATCAACTCTAAATCGGAGTTTGTGCAATGCGCGCAGCACACTGCGATTACCCAATTGCTTGACGAAAAGTTTAAACCTGCGGTGGATGCATTGGCCCAGCAATCCCTTGTCACTTTGTCAAAGCCTCTTAGGCATCAGCGGATCCCTCATGAACTTAATGATCCGACAACAGGTTCACAAGTCGCGCCATTGGTTGCCAAAGCGTTTTATATTGCAATGCGGGATCAACAGATTCGTCTAAATGGTTGTCGTCCATCCTTTGCGATCCACAATGCTGGGGGGGTGCGGGCCTCTCTTTACGATGGTGTCGTTACTAAGGCTGATATAGCAGGGAAAATATTGCCGTTTACTGTCTCTGTTGGCTGCTACACATTAAAAGGAAAAGATGTGAGGGCGGTGCTTCAAGGCGCGGTAGATAATGCACTTTCTGAAACAGGGACCGGAAGTGGAAGTTTTCCTTATTGCTACGGTTTGCGATTTAACTTAGTTGATTGTGACAATGACGCTGAGCGACAACGTGTGGTGGATTTGTCGATTCTTATTGATGGGCACTGGGAACTGGCTAAAGACCACGAGGTATACTGTGGCTGTTCGTCAGCGTATACAATGACGGGACGAGAGGGGTACGATGCCATTTTACGTACTCAGTCAGAAAATTATGTCAGCGATATGAGCATGGCGGATTGCTTTATTTACTACTTGCAAAATCTCGAGAGTAAAAAGTCTATTTCAACACAACTTAGTCAAATTTTACGTTAATTTAATTAACGATTAAGGCCAGTTGAGTGTTTGTCTCTCGTTAGTCACTATTAGGGTCAGAATAATTTACCCTCATACTTGTTGTTAAGGGATTGTTAAATCTCATTATTAGTCAAATTGGGCCCGCTAATTTTCGCATTAAAACCTTACTATTCAATATCTTAAGTTAACTCCTGGCTCATGGATTGCATAAATATTCAGTACTTATTTGGTATTAGATAAACTAATCCGAAACGGAAATTTTAGTCACTATGCAACATGCTAATCTCGCACTATATTTAGCCGTAACAGAACACCAAATTCGAAATTAAGAGAGGATACTATGGCACAGACATTTAACTTTGATGCGCTCGTGGTTTCATCAGCTAAAGAGAAAAAAGCTTATTCACTTAGTTTCAAAGGATTGATGATGCACTTGATGGATATCTTGTTTGTTGACAACAGCAGCAAGAACAGTGCCTTTGCTGACGATCTTTCGTCTCACATGCAAAAAGATGTTGGCTTAATGCGTTAAGCCATAATACCAATCGAAGTAATTAACTGGTCAGAAAATTGCGCCGGAAAAATCGCTGAGAACAAGGCGAAGATTGCCGTAGGTAGTTGTTCTACCTACAAAATCTTTAACGCCGTTATCAGCGTTTTTAACGAGCAAGAATGATCAGTTAATTGCTTTGGTTGGTATTACCTAAGGTTATAGGTAAATCACATATAAAAACGGCCAGGAGCAATCCTGGCCGTTTTTTTTTGTAAATATGGGGGCCACAAGCCCCAAACTATATTACGCGGGCGTACAGTCTCGTGGGGCTTTTTTTCGTAGCGTGAGGCCAAACAAAATGACTCCCCATCCTAGTGCTTGCCAAATTAATAGTTCAATCTCTGGATAAATCCCTGACAAGGGGGCGCCTTGCTGGTTGAGTTTCATAAACGCTTGGATACCCGGGGTACTCGGCACAAGGTTACTTAACCAAACCACAGGGGCTGGCAGAGACTCAATAGGCCATATAAAACCTGCGCTAAAGATCAATGGCATCGAAATGATCAATACTGAAGCTGTGACAAGTTCTCGGTGAGGGATCATTTCGCCAATCACCATCCCCAATAAACTGGTACTACTGATAAACAGCGCCGCGATCATCAGCATTTGCCACCACTCTGCCTGTCGGTGTATCCCAAGCTGCTCGAAGCTAAGCCCAAAATAGTACATAAACAAGAATAGATAAATGCCCATGAAGTTGAGGTAGCGGACCAGTAATTTGGGAAAGCTGGTCACTCTACTGCCGCCGGCACCCAATATTCCAATACCAATCAACAGCGTCTGGTGCAATATGAACAAAAATATTGATGGTACGACATAATTGAGGTAGCCCATCTCGCTGTTAAACGTTGGTTTCACATTGAGTGATAGACTACTGTAGTGTGACGTCGCACTGACTCTGGATTCTCCTTCGATGATCAATCGGGCAATTTTCACTTTTGCAGCCATCGTGCCCGCGGCTAAAGAGACGCCCTCCGCTATTGTGCCATATACCAAGAAGTAGGCGCCGTCACCCGCTAAGGATAACGTGGGTGATTTACCCAATAGAAGATCGCGATAGAAGTGCTCAGGTATCACCAGAATGCCCGATACCTGCTTATCTAAAAACTGCTGTTTAGACTCTTCTACAGAACCCGCCCTCGAGGTTATTTTGACTTGCGGAGTTGCGTCTATCCAACGCTCTAGCTCGTAACTGGCGGCAGACTTGTCCATATTGACGACGGTGATCGTTTGCTCAAGTGGCACTTCATTTTGATAAGGCAATGGGTACAAAAATGAATAAAACAGTGTTCCACCGAAGATTGTCAATAGCGCGACGGAATGGTGGCGAAGGCTCTGCCATTCACGGATCCACAGATTGGCCCAACTCATGACACCTCCTCTTGAGCTTTAGAGGGAAGAAAGGCAACAAAAACCAGCAGCAGCGCAGGATAAATAGCCATAGGTGCTACCAGTGACAAACTGTGTAACAGACTTGCGCCATAGGCAGACTGACTGATTTGTGCTTCCATATAATGACTGGCGGGAATGATCCAACGCCAAAATTGAGCCAGTGCTGGCATATCGGTGACCGGGAAAGTCACGCCCATAAACGCAAAACTTGGGGCAGTAAAGGCGGCTGCCATGCTCATTGAACGAACTTCACTCATGGTCAACAAAAATAGCAAAATACCGACGCACATAGCGCTAATCACAAACACCAGTTGCGTTAATGCTAAGGTCCACAAGCTGCCGGAAAATGGCCAGTTCAAACCGTGATAGAACCAAAGACTAAAGCCAATCCCTTGTATCCAATACAATGGAATATAAAGGCTCAATCGGGCCAATAGTTCTCCAATAGTTGAAAACGACAGCCATGGCGCAATGGATTGCTGTCGGCGAAACATTGCTAAGGTAAGGATTGTCCCAACGACAATGACTATTTGCCACACCGAAGGTACGACTGCAGTGAGCAAAAATTGCGAGTAGTTGTTATTGCTGTTAAACAGCGAGCGCAATTGGGTTTGTACCGACACAGTTTGACCCAATGCACTCAGGGTATTTGTATCGCCTTTGGCTAATGTTCGGCCCACTCCCACAGTGGCATCAAATGTCCCTACTGCTTTTCTGACAGCGGTATTAATACTTTTTCCTACCAGCATGGTTTGCGAATTGTAAAAAACACTTACCTGGGGTGAATGATTGAGCCGGATCTGCTTCTCAAAGCCTTTTGGAATATAGAGGTAAGCATAGATGTCTCCTCGTTGCAGCGCTGCTTTTGCCTGGGACACATCAACATACTGACTCTGAACCGATAACGTATCGGTAGCATCGACATTGTTGATCATCTGAATCGACAACGAACTTCGGTCATTGTCGACAATGCCAACAGGCAAGTTGCGCGCTATACCTTGAGAAAGAGCTGCCCACACTAAAAAAATGACGAGTACGGGAACCCAAGTGAGCAGTGATAAAAGCCACTTATCACTGGTTAACCAACGCCATTGTTCTCGTATGAGAGTCGTCATTAGTGAATGTCATCCAGTTTAAAGCCAACGCTCATCCCCATACGTAGCTCAATGGTGGGGTCGGTTGGTCGGGCTTCTACTTCAAAGGTGCGTAAATCAAAACCTTGAGAGCTGTCAGTTGCGCGCCAAGTGGCAAAATCACCCATTACAGCGATGTGGTTGACACGAAACTCCACGTCTTTGTTGAGTGCAGGCACGAAGGCGGTAAATAGACGGTCTTTCTCAAAGTGATGTAGAAGATCTTCACGAACATTAAACACCGCCCAAGAATCTTGCGTATCAACCACAGTAACTACAGGGAAGCCTTGTGGAGCAAGTTCACCGCTGTGCAGTAATACTTGAGATACTTCACCGTCAAACCAGCTCTCAATGCTGGTGTCTTGAGCGTAAGCTTGAACTTCTGCAACCGCTCCAGCCGCAGCTTTCGCCTTCTCGTTGGCTGCACGTTTGGTTTCTGTACGTACACCTTCCAGTGCAAGGGCATACATCTGATAGGCGGCACTTTCACTGTATTTTGCTGCTTGCCATTGGGTGAATGCTTCATCGCGTTTTTGCTCGGCGACTACACCATCTTTAAATAGGCTATCTACACGTTTAAAGGTTTTTTCAGCCAGTTCAGCGGCGGCTTGCGCCTTCTTCCATTGGTCTTTAGACGCCGAGATTTGTTGACTGCGGGCGCCTTTTTCTGCTTCTTCAGCCATTGCCCCAGCGGCTTCTTGGCCAGCAATGGCTTGAACGAGTTTTGCTTCAATTTCGGGGCTGTAAATGGTGAATATCAGGTCACCCTTGCTCACTCGATCTCCTTTGCTGACTTCAATCGACTCAATACGACCTGCAACCTTAGAAGAAATACTGTACTGCTGGGTCATGATTTGGCCTTGCAGTCTCGTAGCAGGTTGGCTGTTCGCATCAATATATTTTAGAGTGATCGCACATATTGCGATAAATAAAGCGAGTGTAATTATTGCGCTGCGTTTCATGATATATCCTAAGAGTGTGTCGCGAGAGTCAATGGGCGTTGTTCGTAGAAACGAAACTCCTGCATTGAATTGCTCAGTGCAAGAAGTCGGTTTAAGGCGATAAGGTAGCTGTACTGAGCCACATGTTGCTGAGTTTGAATTTGAGCAAGGTACAGTTCGGCGTCAACCACATCTAATGAGCTAGAGAGTCCTTGGGTAAAGGCTTTTTTACGAAGGTTCAAGTTCTCTGTAGCAAGAGAAATACTGGCTTCGAGACCTTTGACCTCTTCTATCGCTTGTTCTGCTTCTAGGTGAGTTTTTTGCACTAACACGCCCAAATCTTGCATGGCTTGCGCGCGCATGTAGTCGATTTGCTTAACGGTGCTGTGAGCGGCTTGAACTTGGTTAGAGCGTCCACTGGTTTCCAGCAGAGGTAGCGACATTCCGACACCGACAAACCAGTCTGGGGTGAGTTGCGAGGTGAGGGAATCATCATGATACAGGCTGTAATTGCCGTACAAGAAAACGTCAGGGTAGTATTTACTTTTTTCAACCTTGATCAGACCTTGAGCCTGCTTTTGTTTGGCTTCTAAAATGCTCAGCCCAGGGTAGTCTTGCAATGTTTTGGTAATGTACTCGTCAAGTTCGCCAGGGTCAGAGTTAATAAATAGCTCACTGACGGGATTCACCGAAACAGGTTGGTTTAGTATTTGTGTTAATGCGGCAACCGCGATGTCCAAATCCCGTTCTGCTTTTTTACGATCGACGGTTGCTTTAGCCAATGAGGCTTCTGCTTGTAGGCGCTCGACCTTAGCAACTTGTCCTTGATTCTCCATCTTTATTGCAAAGTCAAGGTGCTGCTGTAAACCTTGTTCTACTTGCTGATAGGTATTGAGCACTTGCTTAGACAGAACAACGCCAAAGTAGTACTTGGCTAAGTCCTCATAACGCGCTTGCGTTTCCATGGCAAGTTGCGCTCTTGCTTCTTCCGTCTGTCCCGCAGCAATTGCTTGTGCGGAGTTTATTTTCCCTCCGGTAAATACGGGCCATATAGCGCGTATTGATGAGGTAAATACGTCTTTTTCTGCAAGGGTTGAATATGACGAGCCTAGGGCGGATAAGTAAGGTTGAAAAGCAGGGGGTATTGATCCAGCGGAAGGTAGGCCGGTAATGCTATCTAATAACTGCTCCCCACTTAAGGTGACATCGTCGTCGAGACGCGTGTAGTTTGCTTCCAAAGAAATTGAAGGAAGATTGAGACTTTTCTTAGCACTTTGCAGTTGCTGATAGCGCTCTACGTTGGCACGACTGGCCGCAAGAGAATTGTTCTGTTGCTGCAGTAACTCCCATGCCTTAGTAAAGGTGACATCCTGCGCGTTTGAGGATGTCGATAACGCTATACCGCATATGGCGAGAGCCACCGTTGCGATGCGCGACTTATGCATAAAAACTCCTTCTAAAGCTGCAAATTCGCTGTGACGGGCTCAAATTGGCAGTGTTAAATACTTGACTCATGGTATTAGAGTAAAAACTCTATGTAATTGCAACTCTCTTTTAGTTAAAAATTGTAAATTCGACCAAAATGGCTAACTCAGTATGGAACCACACTATTTTTCTGTTAGTAGATCCGGTCGTTTGGGCGCTTATTGTTATTAGTGTAGCGTTAAAGTAATGGCCGCAAGCAATTAAAGCTTGCTCACTCTTTATAGGCAAAGATACACTCAGCAGATCACTAGGAGATCCGCATGTCGCATTCGAAATGGAAAACACCGCAAAACTTTTTAATTATTGTCTCAATTATTGTCCCAGTGGCATTTTCAAGCTGGATGGCGCTACTGAATAACTTCGTAGTAGAAAAAGCGGCGTTTGACGGCTCAGACATCGGTCTCTTACAGAGTGTCCGTGAGATTCCTGGCTTTCTCGCGTTTACTGCGATCTTCATCATCGCGTTTATTCGAGAGCAGCGATTCATGATCATCTCGCTTGCTTTGTTAACGTTAGGCGTGATGGCGACCGGATTCTTCCCAAGTCTCATTGGATTGTTGCTTACTACGTTTGTCATGTCAGTGGGGTTTCACTACTTCGAAACCTTAAAACAGTCTCTATCTCTGCAGTGGTTGAGTAAAGAGGAAGCGCCGGAAATGCTTGGGAAGCTCATTTCTGTAGGTGCTGCAGCGTCCCTAGTTACTTATGGAGTTCTATGGGTGATGTTGGAAATTATCCAACTTGAATATCGATACGTCTATCTAATTACCGGTGGAACGGGGTTTGTGCTGCTCATGTGGGCAGCGTTTACCTTCCCAAAGTTTGAATCTCACACCCAGCAGACCACAAAAATCGTGTTGAGAAAGCGTTACTGGCTCTATTACGCACTGACCTTTATGAGCGGTGCTCGACGACAGATCTTTACCGTTTTTGCAGGCTTCTTGATGGTAGAAAAGTTTGGCTATTCAGCGGCGGATATAACACTACTGTTTTTGGTGAACTATCTGTTTAACTTTCTATTTGCCAAAAAAATCGGCCGGTTTATTGGTGTCGTTGGTGAACGAAAAGCATTGGTGTTTGAGTACGTTGGTTTAATTGGTGTGTTCGTAGGTTATGCGTTAGTGAGCAATGCACAATGGGCGGCCGCGCTCTATGTGATTGATCATCTGTTTTTTGCGCTGGCACTCGCCATTAAAACCTATTTCCAAAAAATCGCCGATCCTGCCGATATGGCATCAACCGCTGGGGTTGCTTTCACCATTAACCACATTGCGGCGGTTGTGATACCGGTAATGTTTGGGTTTATCTGGTTGGTGTCGCCGGCCAGTGTCTTTTATATTGGTGCGGGCATGGCCGCAGTCTCGCTATTGCTGTCGCTTAATATTCCCAAGCAACCACAAGATGGCAATGAAGTGCGAATGTTGAGTTGGCGGTAAGCCTTTCACAGGTTTTAAGCAAAAAAAGCCAGCACAACTGCTGGCTTTGTCTATTTATTTAAACTACTTCTTACGGCAAAACTCGCATCGCAGCCACATTTGTTGGCCTTCGACTTTACCGGAAAACAGCTCTGGGTCATCTTGAGCTAAGCCGATATTGCGAACCATAGTGCCTTGCTTAACAACCATTGACGAGCCTTTAACAGGTAGGTCTTTGATAATAGTGACGGTGTCACCTTTTGCAAGTGGTGCACCGTGGCAATCAGCGTGCTTGCGATTATCGGCGTCCATACCTATTTCAGCCCATTTTGCTGTTTCTTCTTCGATATACATCATGTCGAGTGCATCTTGTGCCCAAGACTCCGATGATAAGTGAGTCAACTGACGCCAAGCCAACACCTGCACAGCAGGAACTTGACTCCACATGCTATCGTTAAGACAGCGCCAGTGGTTTACATCCATGTTGCTAGTGTCTTCAACCTGTGCTTTACAGGTCTCACAGAGTACAACAGCGTGATCGACCGTGATCTGAGTGTGGGGCGATACCACAAACGGGGCAATATTTTCGGTGGAAGAGCACAGCTCACATTGAGAGCCTGCGCGTTCTAGAAGGGTCGCTTCAGTAGACATAGACGTACCTAATCAATTCAAAGTGGCGGCATTATCTAACGAAATGCCGCACTTTTAAAGGGGGAATACGTTTACAGCAAACGTTCGCAATCTGGCGCTTGGTTGGTCGACGGTGGGAGCTGCTTAATTTTTGCCTTCAGGTCGCTAATGCGCGTGCTGTGAGAGGGGTGGGTAGACAGCAGTTCTGGTGGTTGATTGCCACCTGATGCTTTTGCCATATTTTGCCATAGGGTGACACTGGCATTCGGGTCAAATCCAGCCTTCGCTAGGATTTCCAAACCTACAATATCGGCTTCCGATTCTTGTGTTCGTCCGTAGGGCAGAAGCACTCCAACTTGTACGCCCAACCCTAAAGCGCCCATAGCAAGGTCACGGTAGTCGTTATCGTGCAAAGCCACACTAGTCACTTGCATGCCAATATTGGCAAGCTGAGCTTGTGACATGCGCTCATTACCGTGTTGGGCGGTGACGTGAACAATCTCGTGGCCAATAACAGCAGCGAGTTGATCGGCTGTTTCTGCGACTGCCATTATCCCGGTGTAGACGCCAATTTTACCTCCGGGTAGGGCAAAGGCGTTGACTTGCTCACTGTCGAACACCACCACCTCCCATTCGCTGAAACTACCCTGAATGGGGACATGGGGCAAAAGGGCATCGGTGATGCACTGGACATAGTCGATTTTGTTTTGACTTTTGGTTTTGGGGATTTCCGCTTTCATTTCTTCGAATGACTGCGCCCCTAATTGACTCATTTGTACATCAGAAAACAAAATGATTTGATTGCGGCCCGTTGGGGATGACGCACAAGCAGCTAAGGCTGCAACACTAAGTGTGATGGAAATTTTTTTCAAACTAGGCATAAACAACTCCCTTGTTTATAGTTTGAGGTATAATAGCAAATCATTGTAAAAACGGAAAAAAAATAGAATGACCATCTGGCAACGCGACACCAATTTACAATTACTAAATGCAACCTCAGAAGGCACATTAGTGTCCCATTTGGGCATTACCTACACAGAAATTGGTGAAAATAGCCTTGTCGGAACGATGCCCGTAGGGCCTCAAGTCCACCAGCCCATAGGAATGTTACATGGGGGCGCATCAGTGGTGCTAGCGGAGACGCTTGGTTCAGTTGCGGCGAATTTGTGTGTAGATAGAACGCATTACTGCGTGGGACTAGACATTAACGCCAATCATATAAGAGCGGTGCGCAAAGGCGTTGTGACTGGCACAGCGACGCCAGTTCATTTAGGCAGGCTCACCCAAGTGTGGCAGATTGATATTGTTGACGATAAAAACAAATTGGTCTGCGCCTCTAGGCTCACAGTTGCGGTTATGCAAAACAAAAAAGTGATGCAGGGGGCGTAATGAGTAGCCCAAGATTAAGACAACAATTTGATCTTTTATACCGACATTTCTCCGGCCAAGACAGCGACGTTCAAATTGAAGAAATCACTGAAATTCTGAGCTGCACTCGTCGCAATGCCCGTATTGTATTGAGTAAGCTGCACGAGCTGGGTTGGATTCAGTGGTCGCCATCATCGGGGCGCGGCAAACTGTCTTCATTGATCTTTAACCAGAGCCAAGACGATGTAAACATCGAAATGGCGAAACGATTGTTAGAAGAAGGCAAAATCGGTCGCGCGTTGGCCGTTCTTGATCAAGATGTGCATAAACTGACCCAGGTGGTTCAAGACTACATTGGACTACAAAATCGTAAAGGTGAGTCGATAGTAAGGTTGCCTTATTATCGTCCTCTGCAGCTTGTGTCTCCACTTTATCGGTTACGACGCTCTGAAAAAAACATCATCCAGCAGGTGGCAAGCGGACTCACAACCCTCGATGAAAACGAACGTTTAACCGCAGACATTGCTCATCATTGGCAAATGCTTACGCCTGTTCATTGGCGGTTTTTTATCCGCCCTAATATTCGTTGCCACAATGGAAACCTATTAACCCTTGAACAGATAATCCATCATTTGGACGATCTGGCTGATGCGCCACTGTTTTGTCATATTACCAAAGTAACCCAATCAGCCGATCTTTGCATCGATGTTTATTTAACTCGCCCAGATGTACGATTTGACCTGCTACTGAGTGATGTCAGTGCCAAAGTGATCACCCAGTGGGTGACGCAAGAAGATGGCCAGCATTACCCACAAGCTACTGGTCCATTTAGGGTGGTGCACAATGACGACAGTAAATTGAAGTTGGTCGCGTTTGATGACTACTTTGGTTTTAGGCCGCTTATCGATCAGGTCGAAGTGGTGGTGATAGACGACATATACTCTAATTTGGTTTACCCTTCGCTGTCACAGTCTGTATTGCCTAACAGCTCAGAGCCCAAGCAAGAGCAAGTGGATTTAGACCCAGGATGTACCTTTTTACTGTTGGATAAACAGCAGGGGTTGGCAAAGACTGCTGACTGGGCGGATTACTTTTCCAGTCGCCTCAATAGCCTCGCGCTTTTTTCTCATTTACCTCAGCAGAAGATCGTTGATCTAGGCTTAATTCATGCTTTTGGTCTCAAACCAGGCTGGCAACATACCAGTGGGTATTCCACAAAGTCGTTGGCCGCGCCAACACAGCAAAATATCGTTGTGGCATATCAACACGAACACACTGTTTTTGCAGACATTGCTCATGCGATCAAGAATTTACTGGAACAGGATTTGCTTGAAGTAGAACTGGTGACGTTCGATTCTGTTAAAGAACTCGCCAAAAAGCCCGATATATGGGTAATGGCAATGGGGATAGCCACTCATCGCGAGGACGCATTGGCGGCATGGTATCTTTGCGAGCCTCGCTTTAACGACACCGTGGAAGAGAGTGTTCATAAAAAAGTCGTATCGTTGATTGAGCACTGGCAAAGCGGCAGTGATTTGCCATTCCCAGGACTACAAATTAGTCAGCAATTGGTTGGTAGCAAACAAATTTTGCCTATGTTTCATTGTTGGCTCGGGGTGAATCAAGACCACAGTGGCACGTTACAGAATGCAAAAACAAACGCCTTAGGTTGGTTTGATTTTAGCCGCGTTTGGCTAAAGCCTGGTCAATAGTTGGAGTTAACCCTCTAAATTTATAGCTGTATATCAGTTATTAGAAACTTTTATATCACACTTAAACTTATGAAATGGAAAGCTATATTGGTACTCAGTTAACGTATGTAAGCTGAAAAAAATTTGCGTTAAGATGTGATGTGGCTCAAACTTAGCGCGTTTTTAATCGTTGTCAGACCAGATAACAGAGAGAGTTCTTATGAAAGTAGTCGAAATTTTAAAGCACAAACGCGAGTCATTGACCCGCCACAACTTTGAGATTTTGGACAAGATGTCTCCTGCACTCAAAGAATACTGGCACGATTTTATTTCTAAAGCGCAAGCTCATCAGCTATTCCCGTGGATCAAAGAATTTGATTCTAAGCCAGCGGTTAACGAAGAGTTACCCGTTGAAGAAGTCGCCCGCGTTGAGATGTCTGCACAAGCGCAAAGCGTTTATGACGAACTGCAAATGAATCTCGGTGAGGTTTATCATGTTGGTGATTGGCTTGATATCGACCAAACGATGATTGATCAGTTTGGAGTGGTGACGCACGACAATCAATGGATCCACACTGATCCAGAAAGAGCTGAGAAAGAGTCGCCGTTTAAAACCACTATCGCTCATGGCTTTCTAACCCTGGCACTGTTGCCCAAGTTGACAGACAGCGTTAACCCAGACAATCCGCAGTTCGCCACTGCAAAGGTCGTCGTTAATATGGGGCTAAATAAGGTTCGTTTCCCTTACCCAGTTAAATCGGGCAGTCGTGTACGCGCCGAAAGTTCGGTCGTCTCGGTTGAACCGGTGAAAAAAGGTTTAGAAATTGTTAGAAAAATCACAGTAAAAATAGACGGTGTTCGTCGTCCAGCGTGTATTGCCGAATCGGTGATTCGAGTTCAATTCTAATCCATTAGGTTATTCAAAAAAACGCTCCTTTGGGAGCGTTTTTTTTTGGCAATTTACGGGTTAATTGGAACAACCAATATGTCGACTGGTGATTTATGAATCAGGTGTTTCGAATAGGAAATGATTCGACTCCAAAAGTCGTGGTGGTGGCCACAAATAAGCAAATCGATGCCATTATCGCCAATGGTCGCCTCTAATTTATCCGCCAGATCGCCCGTCCCGACAAAGAAGTGCTTAAGGGGTAGTTCAAACGACTCTTCAAATCCATGAAGCTGATCCATGGTTTCTTTGTGCAGTGGAGATTGCTGTGGATTGTTATGAATGTCGACTAACTCTGGGTAAATTTCGCCATGCGAGCCGTCAATATGAACAAACGAAACGTGTGCCTCATGCTGCTTGGCCATGTAACTTGCTCGTTGAAGCAGTACTTGGCTTTCTTCTGATAACTCTAACGCGACAAGGATATGTTGGTATTTCATGGTGTCGTCCTTCTAGAAATCATTCATAAATAAGCATAGTTTTTATATGGATAAATTGCTGTCGAATAGATCGCGAAATCGGACGATTGTGTGATTGATCGTTTGGATTAAGTTGAATTCTATGCCCAATTTTCTATGAAAAAACAATCAAATTATGTAAGCGCTTTCATGAGGGTGGAGGTTTGATAGTCTACTGGGTGTGATTAACCCCACAACTATGAAGCTGCGTAGTCAACAATTTAAATGGCAAGCTATTATATGTTGTTGATATATATATTTAAATGTTGATTTTTCCCGTTGGTCAATTGTTCGCCACTTTCAGTATGGCATGCTGTGAAGGCAGTCGACGTTTTCATTTGTTTCATAATTACACTATCTATAAGAAATGCTTGCAATTTAGCAGGTCTGACAGGAGATAGTAAATGGGAACAAAAAGCATTGTCACTCGGGTCTACCTAGGGTTTTTATTTTTAACCATAGTGATGGTCGGAACGGCATGGTTTAGTATCGTGGGTAACCAGCAATTAACCCATAAAATTCAAGTGATCACCCAGCAAGCGACCCCACTAATGACGAAGTCAGCGGAGCTTAACGGTGCCATTTTGACTATAAACCGCAGCTTAACTCCCTACTTTTCTGCCATGTATGTGGATGAACTTGATCCCTTTGCAGAGGTTATTGAAGCCAATACCGCCGAGTATCTTACGCGATTTGAGTGGTTCATAGAGCGTTCGAAAAGCGACGAATCTGTTGCGACGTTTGTCCAGCAAATGCAACAGGGCAGCGAGGAGATCATTAAGGCCATGGATGAAAGCATGGCCCATTACGTTGATTATCTAGACAGCAAAGATTTAGCCCTCTACGAGCAATCGACGTTTCAGTCTGTCACAAGTCAACTTAACAGTAATCTGGTGAAGTCTTTAAGCCTGGTTGACGACAGCGGGGCGAAGGCCGTCAATACGTTAATGTCTATCGTTGGTGTACTAAATAGCGATGCAAATGATGCGTTTGCGACGCAAGATATGTCGGAGTTGCGTGGTACGTTACGTCAAGCTAATGGTAAAAAAGAACGCTTTGACGAGGCCGTGGCAGATTTCAAGCAATTTGCCCCCAATCAATATCGAAGCACAGAAACGGCTCTGCAGCTGCTTTCCATGCATCTGTTTACTCCAAACGGCGCGGTTAACCTTCACGCACAAGCGGTTCAACGTTATCAAGAGCTCAACCAGTTAAGAGTCGATATTGAATTGATGCTCGATGATGTGCTCCTTATCATGGGCGCACTGTCTGATTATGCGGAGCAGTCGGCACACAGTATTGCTGTTGAGTCTGAGCAGTTTGCAAACACCACTCAAATGACATTGACCTTTGTTGCAGTCGCGTCTTTGCTCTTTGTGGTGTTTACCGGTCACCGCATTGCCAATATGGTTAAGAAACCAAGTCGATTACTTACTGCATCACTGGATAAAGTCGCCGATAAAGATTTGACGCAAAAAGTTGTCTACAACGAAGCCAATGAATTTGGTGAACTGGCCACGAAAGTCAATTTGGTGATCGATCATTTATCTCATCTACTTGAGCAGATGAAATCTTCCGCAACCGAGCTTAATCAAGCGTCGCTAAATAATCAAAGTACCAGTCAATCACTGAAGCAAGCTATGAGTGAGCAAACGGAGCAGACCATAATGGTTGCTACCGCCATGCAACAGATTGAAAGTTCAGTTTCGGAAATTTCGCGCTCTGCAAGTAATACTTTGAACGTAGTCACCTCGGCGGTGGGCAGTTCAACATCAGGCCAGCAAATGATGGAGCAAAATATTACGTTGCTTACTGAATTGTCTGGCCGACTCAATCAGTCAACCGAAACCATTCACTGTGTCGAGCGCGAAAGTGCAAGCATCGAGTCCATCTTGGATGTGATTTCTGGAATATCGGAGCAGACTAATCTATTGGCCCTTAACGCCGCTATTGAAGCGGCAAGAGCTGGGGAGCATGGACGTGGCTTCTCTGTGGTTGCGGATGAGGTTCGCGTGCTTGCGGCTAGAACCACGGCGTCAACGCAAGAAATTCAGCAAAAAATAGAAGAGTTACAAAGTAGTTCGAAATTGGCCGTTTCTCAAATAACCGAGTGTGCAAATGGCATGACAAATTGTGTGGAACAAACCAATATGGTGAATGGTTCGCTAGAGAACGTCCACAGTTTACTCAGTGAAGTCGAACAAAGCAGCCATCAGATTGCGGCGGCGACCACAGAGCACCAATCTGTGGCCCAAGAAGTCACCCGCAATATCGACCATATTCATCAGTTAACTACACAAAATCAGACCCGTTCAGAGGCGCTGGCTAGCTTAAGTGATCAGTTAGAAGCAATGGCAGAAGTACAACAAGCTCTGACGAAAAGCTTTTTACTCGATAGCTCAAATGAGTCCCAAGACTTGGAGGAAGTGTACCCTCACCAAGCGTAAATAGTAGGGAGAATCGATTAAAATAATGGGGCTGACAGTGTCAGCCCCATTATTTTACCGCGAGACACTGTTACTGGTAGCTCTGCTCAATTACAACTTTGACCTTAGGCATCTCGGTGGTGTCACTGTTTTCGTCAATGCCATTAATGATTTTGAATAGTTCGAGATCAATATGACTTGAGTACTGTTTGTTCAGTGCTTCGAGAGAATCCGAACTATCGATATCGACAACCTTCAAAGTTTTTACAGTAAGTTTGTCGTAGTCTTGTTGTGACATTGCCCGAAAGCTATTCATTGACTCTAAGACGGACTCTTGCAGTAACTCGGTGGCAAGGCTTGCGACTCGATAAGTCCCTTCGTTGTGATCCAGCCACATCTGATTAAGAAAGTTGGTCGTATCCTCACCGTCTGATTTTAGAGTGGTTAAGTAACCTACCGTACCATCAGATAGCGTCGTTGGAATGATCTTCACCTCCAAGTTATAGCGATCTTCAATCGCAAACTTAAACCTATCGGCATTTTGCTTCGCATCGTAGTTGTTGCCTACACCAGATAAAACGACTAATCCTTGCTGTTTGTCTTCAAAGGCTCCCACCGACAGTGGCTGATTAACCGTCGTCCACTCGTTTGGAAAGTCGATCACAAACTTGAGCGTAGGATGGATAAACTGCTGATCTATGAAGACCCCTTTGTTTGGGTTTTCACCCACTGTCATGCCATCAAGCGGCTGTGGAAATGCAGCATCAATAGGTTGCGAGGAGGCAATCGTCAGTTTGCCTTTCATTTGGTTAAGGTTTTTTACGCGCTCAGGCGTGTATGGATGGCTATCAAAGTAGCTTTTTTCAATGCTTTGGTCAGTAATGTATTCGATAGAGGTATTCATTCGAGTAAGCACGTCGCCCATTGCTGCGGGTTTGTACCCAGCTTTTGCGGCTAATGTGGCACCTAAGGTGTCGGCCTCGGTCTCATGGCTACGACTATAGCCTGCAAGGAATAATTGATTACTTGTGCTGATTGGAGCATTGATCAAATTACCTAGGTCACTGCTGACCACACCAACGATGTTACCTGGTACTTCAAGAAGACCTGGTACGACGCTACTTTGCATCTGTTTGACACTGTGACGTTGTGTGACGTGGGAAATTTCGTGTCCCAGTACTCCGGCAAGCTCATCCTCAGTATTCATGAGCATTAATAATCCACGGGTAATGTAGATATAGCCACCGGGAATAGCAAAAGCATTTGGCATTGGATCATCAATAACATGAAACTCAAATTTAAAAGGTTGTTCACCAAGATGACTGACAAGACGATAACCGACAGCGCTGACGTAAGTCTGCAGAGAATCTAAATCGTAGATGCCCATTTGAATCTCAACGACTTTAGCGTTTTTAGCGCCAATTTCTTTGTCGTAATCAGGGCTGACAGAACAGCCCACCAGTGTAGCAAATACCAGCACAATGGTCAGAGAACGTGAGAAGCGTGAAAATGTATTCATAGAGGGCGGTCTCTTTATTTTTGAACGTTAACAGCAGCGGTAACTCTGGTGCATAGTTTGAATGGCCGTTTCGCAAAGTTTGTTTAGCACATCAATATCAGACAACTTATTGATATACAGCCAATAACGGGCGGTTTTAGCTTTTCCTAGTCGACTCAGTAGTTCCGCTAAATCGTCAAAACCTGGCACAATATACACCGTCATGTTCTGTTTACGTGATGAAAAGCCGATGACAGGCCAATGATAACTGCCTTCAGAATTGCTGTACTCGCATTGGCCAAAGCCTACGATGCTATCACCCCCAAATAACGGGCTTTTTTCCGGTGAGTTTTTCTAGCATTGAACACAGCGTCCGCGCGTCATTTTGCTTTGTTGGATGCTCTATGTGAGAAATAAACTATTCGACACTTTTGCAAGTGGGTCTCGTTTTAAGATCAGCCATGACCATCCTCAAGCAAATCAAGCGTAAAAAATCATTTTAATCAAAACCGCTAAAAACTCTAGTTTTGTCTTAGCTCACAAATACTAGGTTATGACAGGTGTGCAAGTGACAGCACGAAGTAGTAAAGCTTTGTAGTCAAGTAAATTAGTGTGAACTGCATCCACCTGAGTTGCACAAAGAGTGGACAGGTGGCTGGCTATATCATAATACTTTTGTTTAGGAGATACCGTAAACAATAACAAAGGAATGAACAATGAAACTCTACCAAAAAGCCCCAACCCCAAGCAGTCGCCGCGTCACTATTTTTAGCAAGCTCATTGGTGTCGAACTAGACACTGTGGAAGTGGAAATCCGTGAGGGTGAAAATTTACGTCCCCCATTTAGTGACATGAGTGTAAACGGTACAGTGCCATTATTGGTGTTGGATTCTGGAGAGTGTATTGCTGAAAGTATCGCCATTTGCCGTTACCTAGACTTGGCGTTTCCTAATCAACAAAACTTGTTTGGCACCAGCGCTGCCGAGCAGGCAACCATTGAAATGTGGCAACGCGTGGTAGAGCTTAAAGGGCTTTACGTGGCGTTTCAGGCATTTAGAAATATTAGTAAAGTCTATGAAGATAGAGAAAACTGTATTGAAGAGTGGGGTCATGAGTCCAAACAGCGAGTAACAGATTTTTTACCAAAGTTAGATGCGCGTTTGACTCAGTCGCCTTACCTTGCTGGTGAGGCATTATCAGTGGCCGATATTACCGCGTTTTTGATGCTTAACGTGGTTCAAGGTGGATTAAAAATACAACTGGATGATGAGCTACCGAATTTGAAAGCCTATTTCGATAAACTGGCGGCTATTCCTGAGTTTTCGTAACGGTTACCGACAATACAAGTTTAGCCGACTTACCTAAAAGGCAAACTCAACGGACACTCATAATTGAATAGTCGTAACGCGTGTAGAGGTGTAAACTGTCGCCTCTAAAATGATAGAGTGATATGTGATGAGTGATTTTGACGATCAAGAAATCGAAGTAGAAGCAGAAGAAGTCTTGATTACACAAGAGCCCGTTGAGTTATACAAAATTTTGAAGTTGGCTAACCTTGTCGATGGTGGTGGCCAGGCAAAACACCTTATTGGTGAAGGTTATGTTGCCGTCAACGGTGAGCTTGAGTTTCGTAAACGCCGCAAAACTTACGATGGTGATGTGGTACAAGTTGGCGAGCAGTTCTTTGTGGTGATGTTGGCCGACGAAGAGGCGATTGCGGCAGCGAATTATGATGCTTCTCTACAGGCAGCCCAAGACAGCGAAATCACTGATGAAGTCTATGAGAGCGAAACGACAGAAGATGTCGCGCCTACTCCAGCAGCAAATGAAGCGGTTGAACAGCAGGCTAATGATACTGAGGCCGCAGTAAAACCGGGCAAAAAGGGTCGAAAATCCATCGATTTCTTTTAATCAAACCGAATTGTTTAGCATTAAAACAGCCTGCATTGAGCAGGCTGTTTTTGTTTAGCAATGAGGTTTAAACCCTAATGTTCCCGAAAGAAAACTAGGCTACCGCTTTTTCTAGAATCGCGCGTGTTACTTCAAGGTCGATGGATTGGTTTTCACCAAGCTTGGTAAAACCGTGATTTTTCAATTGACTGATAACGGCATCAATTGCGCTGTCTTTAGTGGTACCATAATCCTGCAATTGAGTCGCCACGCCAAGGCTTTGGTAAAACGCTTCTATAGCATCAATTGTGCGCATAGCCACATCGTCACCCGCTAAGCCAAACACATTGCGGCCCATTTGTTCAAGCTTTGCCTTTTTATAGTCAAACTGGTTTCGTAGTAATGAAGGCTGCACGATAGCCAACGAACGAGCGTGATCGACGCCATAAAGAGCAGTGATCTCGTGACCAATCATATGTGTCGCCCAATCTTGAGGAACACCCGTACCAATCAGTCCATTAAGCGCTTGGTTGGCACTCCACATTAAATTAGCACGCCACGCGTCGTCGTCATTATTGTCGTAGTCTGCGCCAAGAATGAGCAAGTTTTTAAGTAGGGCTTCAGCGTAACCATCTTGAACCATCGCACCCGTTGGTAGAGTAAGGTACTGCTCGCAAATATGAACCCAAGCGTCGACCAAGCCATTTTTAAGTTGACGCTCTGGTAAAGTTTTCATGCTGTCTGGATCTAAAACCGCAAACTGAGGGTAAACATGTGGAGACAAGAATGCGAGCTTGTCTTGAGTCGCTAAACGAGTTACAACCGCACCTGCGTTAGACTCGGAACCTGTTGCAGGTAGGGTCAAGATTGCGCCCAATTTTACTGCGCTCTGAACCTGATGTGAGCCCGTCATAATGTCCCAGCCATCGCCATCGTAGTGCGCTGCCGCAGCGATGTATTTGGTCCCATCAATAACGGAACCTCCACCTACTGCAAGCAAGAAGTCGATACCGCTTTCTTTAACAATCGCTACCGCTTTGTCGAGCGTCTCTTTAGTTGGGTTTGGCTCTACGCCAGAAAACTCTTGCCACTGGTAATCTGAGAGTGAAGCGACGACTTGGTCATAAACGCCATTTTTCTTAATAGAACCACCACCATAAACGACCAAAACTTTAGCGTCGGTTGGAATGGCGGTTGCGATGGCAGATATTTGGCCTTGGCCAAAATGGATAGCGGTAGGGTTAGCAAAGCTGAATTTCATATCGGATCCCTTTAGATTGCATCAAAAACAGTAAACGTTTTGATTATTATAATTATGCTCAAAACATAATTGGGGTCGGGATAGTCAAATTAAAAGGGGTGAGGTCAGCATTTGTGAAATTACGCCACAGCTTAAACATGCTAGGTTTTCGCTGCGGCGATACTATTTAGAATTGATATCCTTCGGAAATGACCACAATACCTTGATCGGAAACGGTAAAGCGCTTAGCATCCGCGACTTTATCAACGCCAATTTGCGTGTTGGGTGGGATAACCACATGTTTATCAATGATGCAGTCTTTTAATATGCAGTGCTCACCCACTTGCACGTTATCAAACAAGATACTGTCTTGAACGGTTGCACCGTTATCGACTCTGACCCCAGGGGACAAAATAGAGTGTTGTACCGATCCACCAGAGATGATCACCCCATTGGAGATGATCGAGTTAATGAAGATGCCTTCGTTGCCGGTAACTGAGGGCACAGTCCTTGCGGGCGGTAACTGCTTCTCATAGGTTCTTATAGGCCAATCTTCTTGGTACAAGTTCATTGGCGGAACGGGTTGCAACAGATCCATGTTCGCTTGATAGAAAGAGTCGATGGTACCGACGTCTCGCCAGTAGGCATCAGCCGTAACGCGGCCTGAGTTGTCGCCAAAGGAGTAAGCGTACACACCTCGCTTATCGATCAATTTAGGAATAATGTCGTGGCCAAAGTCATGCTGAGATTCGCTGTTTTCTGCGTCCGTGTCTAATGCATTTCGTAATGCGTCCATGGAAAAAATGTAGATACCCATGGAGGCGAGGGCGCTGCTCGGATCATCTAGGCTTGGAGTCGGGCTTTCGGGCTTTTCCGCAAATTCAACGATGCGTTTTTCATCATCAGTGGACATAATGCCAAAGGAAGACGCTTCGTCTAATGGGACATTCATGCAAGCAACTGTCAGATCGGCATTGGTTCGCTTGTGTTGCTTTAACATCGCGTCGTAGTCCATGCGATAAATATGGTCTCCCGAAAGAACCACGACATGTTTGGCGTCACTGCGCGCAAGCAGCCACATGTTCTGGAAGATGGCATCGGCAGTACCCGCGTACCAACTGTCTCCTTTTCGCATTTGTGGAGGAACGGCCGTAATGTATTCACCTAACTCAGGATTAAACACCGACCAGCCGTCGCGCAAATGCTTTTGCAATGAGTGCGATTTATACTGAGTAAGCACTAATATTCTGCGTAGACCAGAGTGCAAGCAATTGGTTAATGTAAAATCAATGATCCGGTATTTTCCGCCAAAGGGTACTGCAGGCTTGGCGCGATGATCAGTCAGGGGGGAGAGGCGAGAACCAACGCCTCCAGCGAGTATGACAGTTAGAGCGTCTTGCATGGTGGGGGACTCCTTGTATTGTAATGATAATTACCATACAAAGGTTAGGCCAATTATTTATACTCGGCAAATCATAGGGTTACAAAATCGAACAAAAAACGCGCACCAATTTGGCGCGCGTTGGTAAATGGCGGTGCACCAAATTAGTGCGAATGGTGAAATCTAAAGCAGGGCAACGCCTTCAGACTAGCTGACGGTCCATGCAATCGATTCACCGGCTTTGATTGGTACAACCATTTCACCACCAAAGGGCATTACGGCTGGAACCGTCCATGGCTTTTTGGCAAGGTTGATGGTGTCGGAGTTAGTATCAAGCCCATAAAACGCCGGGCCATTTAAGCTGACAAATGCTTCTAAATGCTCTAGCTTGCCTTCTTTTTCGAAGACTTCGGCATAGAGCTCTACGGCCGCATGAGCGGTGTATGAGCCAGCACAACCACAGGCGTTCTCTTTCTTATCTTTAGCGTGTGGGGCAGAGTCTGTACCAATGAAGAACTTAGTACTACCGCTGGTTGCAGCGTCGACAAGAGCTTGTTGGTGTGTATTGCGTTTTAAGATCGGCAAGCAGTAAAAGTGCGGACGAATTCCACCAACGAGCATGTGGTTGCGATTGTAAAGCAAGTGGTGCGCGGTGATCGTTGCTGCGACATTACCGTTGGCGTTTTTTACGAAGTCTGCGGCATCTTTCGTCGTAATGTGCTCTAACACGATTTTAAGTCCTGGAAAATCGTTCACTATTGGTGCAAGGACCGTGTTTAAAAACTCTTTTTCGCGATCAAAGATATCAACATGATTATGCGTCACCTCACCGTGCACCAATAAGAGCATACCAACCTCTTGCATTGCCTCAAAAACAGGATAGATGTTTTTGGCGTCGGTCACTCCTGAGTCAGAGTTAGTGGTTGCGCCCGCAGGATAGAGTTTAGCTGCAACGACTGCACCACTGGCTTTTGCACGACGAATTTCGTCAGGCGTGGTGTTATCGGTAAGATACAGTGCCATTAATGGTTGGAATTGACTGCTGTTGTTGTGTGCTTGAATGCGCTCGCGATAAGCCAGTGCCATATCAGTATCGGTGATAGGAGGAACGGTGTTAGGCATAATGAGTGCGCGACCGTTGTAACGAGAGATATCACGAACCGTATCAGCCAGTACCTCCCCATCGCGTAAGTGCACGTGCCAATCGTCAGGACGGGTGATAGTGAGTTGAGTCATGAGGCTTCCTTTATCGTGGTTTAGCAATCGATTACATTTGGCGCGCATGATACCCAATGATGACACGAAATTCATTAATATTTGACTTAAAATTATCGTCTCTGTTGCACAATGAGTGACTTTGCTTATGGGCTCTGCTCTAATACTGTGCACAACTCGATTGACCGCCCTACATTACAAGGAGTGCCCATGCTGGCTGAGATTCATGTTTATCCCATAAAATCGACAAAAGGTGTAGCGTTAGCACACGCCAAAGTGGAAACTCAAGGGATTCAGGATGACCGTCGGTACCTAATTGCTGATATGCAAGGAAGAATGGTCACAGGGCGCAAATATCCTCATTTAGTCAATGTTGCTGCACAGGTGACTGATCAAGGTCTAAGTGTGACTTACCCTGGTAAAGACGCGCTGCACCTTCGTACAAGAGACTTTACTCGCGCGGCTATCGAGGCAAAAGTATGGAGTGACCGATTTAACGCGTTAAGTACGACCGACGTTGCCAATGCATGGTTCTCGGAAGTTATTGGCAAACCAGTACAGCTTTTATATTGCGGAGAGCAGTCACAGCGTTACAGAGAAAAGCTGTCGACGAATGTGAGCTTTGCTGATGGCTACCCTTTGTTGCTGATTGGTCGAGCGTCGTTGAAGGAACTCAACCGTCGCTGCAGAGAAAAGATTGATATGCAACAGTTTCGGACCAACTTAGTGGTCGAATGTAACGAGCCTTTTGAAGAAGATAGCTGGAAAAAGATCCGCATTGGTGATGTGGTTTTTGAAGTGAGAAAGCCTTGTGAGCGCTGTGTATTTACCACGGTATCGCCAACTGAAGGTGTGTTTGCGTCGTCGAAAGAACCGATCGAAACCTTAAAAACCTTTCGAGCTGATGAAAAAGGCCGAGTGTTTTTTGGACAAAATGTGGTGGCGCTCAATGAGGGTATGATCACCATGGGTGATGAAGTAGAAGTGCTCGAATACCATCCGCCGGCGCATTACCCAGATAGAGACTAACAAAATTGGCTAGCTTAGTTAGCTAGCCAATTTTTTTGCCTAAATCTACTTAGTCGTAGATTGTTGGAATGGCTTCTCGCTTGTGCTGTGTGCGTTGATAGATCGCTATCAACTTGCTAGTCACTTCAGGATTGGTATTTTTGCCTTCTAAGAAGTCATCAATCTGATCGTAGCTTAAATCTAAAGCGTCTTCATCGGCCTTTTGAGGATCGAGCTCTTCCAAATCCGCAGTCGGTGTCTTTGTAACCAGCAATTCTGGTGCACCTAACGCTTTGGCAAGGGTTCGCACTTGTCGCTTGCTCAAACCAAACAGCGGCGCTAAATCACAGGCGCCATCACCAAACTTGGTATAAAAACCAGTGATGTTTTCGGCTGAGTGATCGGTCCCCAATACGAGTCCACCAACGTAACCAGCAACTTGATACTGAGCAACCATTCGCGCGCGCGCTTTTACGTTACCTTTGACAAAATCTTGTTTTGCAGGATCTTGAGGTAAAAGGTCTAGGGTCTGTAAAGCACTCTTACCCGCCGCATCTAACCCATCGACACCGTCTTTAATATTGACTGCGATAGAGTGGGTAGGCTTAATGAACGACAACGCGAGTTGTGCTTCGTCTTCATCTCTTTGAATGCCATAAGGGAGACGAACAGCGATGAATTGATAGTTACTGCTGTCTGCTTCGGTGTTGAGTCCTTCAACCGCGAGTTGTGCTAGGCGTCCACAGGTGCTTGAATCTACACCTCCGCTGATGCCCAATACCAACGATTTACAGCCAGACGCTTTAAGTCGACGCTGTATAAACGCCACTCGACGTTCGATCTCAAATTTAGGGTCAATCTCGGGGAGTACCCGCATTTCTTGGCGAATTTGTTGTTCCATCAGGTAATTTTCCTGTAAGCATGCGTAAAATCTAAGTAATATCATACTGAAATCACAGTTTGATAAAAGTAGTCTGTAAAGGAAACCTCGTTTTATGACGGTCAAATCCCCTAAAATAGCCGTTTTTGGCAGCGCGTTTAACCCACCGAGTCTGGGGCATTTAAGCGTCATATCCCGTCTGCAGCATTTTGATAAGGTGTTGTTAGTGCCAAGTATTGCCCATGCATGGGGCAAACAAATGCTCCAATTTGAGCACCGATGTGAGCTTGTTCGACGCTTTGTAAACGACATCTCACTGGAAAATGTACAAATTTCGACCATTGAAGCACAAATCTATGACGGAAGTCACCCTGTCACAACCTTTCAACTGCTAAGTTCTATTCAAGAAAGCAATCTTGATGCCGATATAACGTTTGTAGTGGGACCGGATAACTTTTTCAATTTTTCAAAGTTTTCTCGAGCTGACGAAGTGGTCTCAAAATGGTCCGTTTTAGCGTGTCCTGAAACGGTGGGTATCAGAAGCACACAAATCAGACAAAACTTGGTCGATGGTCAACCGATTGATCAACTAACAACGGTTTCTGTAAGAAATTATTTGATTGAAAATAAATTTTATTACAGAATAGAGTCTGGTTAAAAGGAATTAGTAAACATGTTTTTTAAAACAACTTGTATCGCAGTGGCTTTGCTCAGTGCCTCAAACGCTTATGCGTGTTGGGAAGGGCGAGCGCAATCGGTGATGTTGGTCGAAAATGCGTTTACTCTATGTGAAGACATCACTACCTCTATCGATCACCTTGTAAACAAGTTACTCGAAAGCAAGTCCACAGATAGCAGTGTTGCTAACCCATTAATCTCAGACTACTGGGACGAGTGGGCTATTGCTAGCACCCCTGAAGCCCCTCTGCTTACTCAAAACATCCAAGGCAACGCTATTGGTCTTGGCCTATGGCTTCCTCAAGAAATTGCCGACAATGACGACTTAGATTACCTACAGTTGCTCGAAAACCAAGGCGTTATGTTTAGTATTGGGTTAGGTAACAAAAAGTCCAATGAGCCTCGTATGCGCATCGATTACCAGTGGCACGATAAGTTTGAAGATTCTGTCCACGTTCAAGTTGAGTTCCCAATTCGATAGCTCGAGCGCTATCGATTTAGTGAAATCCACCTAACGGTTTAGAACTCTATTGCTTGACCGACAATCGATTCCCAGGTTTTGACTGGATCGTCACCGAGTATCACTTGAATTGCATCCCACTCTTTTTGCGCTGGTTTTCCAGATAGAATGTTCTTTTGAGCATCTCGTATTGCGACAAGTTGTTGTAATTTCTCTATTTTTGTGGATTCTACCGATTTAAGTGTTGCGATTGATTGTACTGTCGCACTGAAGCCATTGATACTAGGTGATAGCTGTAACGCCTCTAATTGCATCACTTTTAAGTAAACGTCATTAAGCTCTGTGGTTTTTACTCGCTTATCTATAATGGCTTGGGCAATCGCACTGTTGTTGACTAGGCCAGCGTTTTTTGGAAAATCTGCACTAATGCGTTGCGAAAAAGACCATTGAACGAGTTTGGTGTTGGGTAGATAGGTCAGCGCAATCAAACAGTTTGCAGGTATCCATAGCGACGTATTGGCACCAAAATAGTAATCCGTTTTACCTAACCTGAGCAGCACACCGCCTTTAACCACTGAAATCCAATGGTGCTGCAGACTCTTTTTACGACTGCTTGAACACAAGTATTGGAAGTTTTGCAGCTCTGAGCGGTTGGCTAGGAACTGTTGTTGAGGTGAGGTTTGGTGCAACATATTGAAAGCTCAAAGGTCGATAAGGTGCATAGGTTACCCAGAAAAGTAGCGCAATCCAACATTTGTACCAAAATTTACCAAAAAAGACTGTTTGTGGTCTGACCTTGTAGCCTAAACTTAAGTACTTGCTGATTAAAACTCATATTGTGAGTAGAATTGGCGCGCATTGACTTAATAGATAGCCGTATAATGAGCGAACAACAAGACATTTACCAAGAGATCAGACCCTACCACGATTCAGAAATCAGTGGAGCGATTCAGCGATTGATTAACGACGATGAATTTACCAGTGCGATTGTTCGCTTCAAATTTCCTAAATTGCCCAAAATAGCCCAAGCAGGCTTAACCCCCTTGGTTAAGATCGCTTTAAAAGCCAAGCTTTCAAAGCTTAAGACCGTTCATGACGTTCAATTGGAAGTCGAAAAGTATTTGACTAAGGCTTTAGATCAAAGCAGTGAGGGCGTCTCCTATGAGGGATTGGACAAGTTAGATCCAAATACACCTTACCTGTTTATTTCGAACCATCGCGATATTGCTATGGATCCGGCACTGGTCAATTATGGGCTTCATCATAGTAAACATCAGACAGTACGCATCGCAATTGGCGATAATCTGCTTAAGAAGCCCAGTGCTACCGAGCTAATGAAGATAAACAAAAGCTTTATTGTAAAACGCTCGGCGAAAGCGCCCAGAGAAATGCTCAAGGCTTTAGGACTGCTTTCTTCATACATCAAGCATTCGCTTGAAACCAATAACTCGATTTGGATTGCTCAAAAAGAAGGACGTGCCAAAGACGGTAATGACTTTACTGATCCGGCAATCATCAAAATGATCCAGCTAGAAGGGAGAAAACGCAAGCTCTCTTTTGCCGACTACATTCACTCTTTAAGAATTGTTCCTGTGGCCATTTCTTACGAAAATGATCCATGTGATATTGCGAAAGCGAAAGAGCTGCACGAAAAGGCAACGGAAGGTGCGTATCAAAAGAGCGAATTTGAAGACATTGATAGCATCGTGAAAGGCATCATCGGATACAAAGGCCGCATCAGCGTTCGATTTGGTCAGGTCATAGATCAAGACCACGATATAGAGTCGCCAGATCAATTGGCGGCCGAGCTTGATGCACAAATCCATGATTTGTACGAGCTTTACCCAATCAACTATTTAGCGGCAGGTATAGAGCACGAGTCCATTACTGAGAAAACCAAGCAGCAGTTGCAATCAAAGTTGGATCAGTTACCAAAAGAAGCTCAATCGCTTCTTATCGCCTCTTACGCGAACCCTTATAAAAACCGCCAACAAGACCATAAATAAGCTGGGATAACGCACTGGAGGCATTTTGCGTGGTTATTGAACCACGTAGCCTCCAAGGTTGAGCTCTTCTGGCCACACTCCAATCTGATTTCCCCCTAAAAAAATACTTCCGGATACAGACATTGTTTGCGGGAGCGTATTTATGCTCGAGCCGCCGAGGTAAAGGTTTCCATCCACACGAAGATCATTAGGTAGCTCAGTGATAGGCGCTCTAATGATGGATAAATCCCCCTTTACATGTAAACGCGCTGGTAAGCTTTTGAGTTGGGTATCGGTGAAATTGAGATAACCACCGACCATGACACCCGCTGGCCAATAGGTCAGTGGCGATCCGAGAAAATCTGCGAACCCTTTTATGCTCACACCAGGGGCAACAGATATGAGGGCACTGTTGTGCGCTTTTAAACTGCCATTAATCACCACACCTTTGTCTATTTTGGTCACCAGGCTTTTAGATAGGTCTAGGTTTCCCTTTACTTCAAAAGGACTTGGAATGGCGGTGTAATGGGTAAGCCGAAGATCCAAGTTGCCATAACTATCTATGTGGTTGTGAATGCGGTAACGATCGAGGGGGTTGGTTTGCGCTAATACAGGAAGGCTCGGTAGTGCAGTACCCAATATTAAAAATGGTGTAAGGAAATGGACAACTTTTAAGCGCATAAGGGATTTTACTCAGTAGTCTTGAAGCAATCTAAATAAAGTTATATTCGTTATCGGACTTTTTGGGTAAAGCTTTAGTCATTTCAGCAGCTGCTTTCTACTGTGGCCACATGTCGACTGCTGTCCGACGTTGTTAAAGGCATAAAAAAACGCCCTGTTAGTGATTAGCAGGGCGCTTTAATGTGTTTAAGCCGTGGGTGATTAGCGAGATAAAGTGCGCGACTTTAGATCAAAAATCAATTTTTCTGCGGTGACTTCAAATTTGAAGTTAACGTGCATTTCAGTGGTGTCTGCATCGATATTGGACGCTTCAAACTGCACATTTTGATTAATGCTTTTTGCTAGTGCAAGATATTTATCGAACTCTGCTTTTAGTGTTTCAGCTGAGCCAGAGAAAAGCGAAACTTGAGAAACTTCGTCGCCTTCTTTGATCATAAAGCCGACTTCAGCACTGCATCCACAGGCTTCACACAGTTCTGCGTCTTGATATTGTTCAGTCATATTGAGCTCACATTCTAAATAGAAAAGTAACAAATTTGATTCTAAGGAGTGTATCGCTAGTGAGTGTGACTCGCCACACAATTTTTAGGGTTTAATGAAACTATCTCACTAAATGCAGAACAGTTGTTGTGTGTTGTAACGTTTCCATGAATGTAATGTTGCAATGAGTGGCTCAAAAGTGAGTCATTTTGTCATCTGTGTGTCAGAATGCAATTCTGTTTATTGATTCCGTACGCCATCTGTATAATATATATGTACCAATAATGATTAGGCGGAAAACCTCCTCCACTACAGCTAAGTATGGGATGACTTCATACACCTGTTTATGTGTTTTATGCCTAATGTTGGAAAACAACAACTAGAAATTAAAGGTTTGTAGTATGCCAAAGCGCAGTAAAGAAGATACAGAAATCACTATCAACAAGATCATGGATGCTGTTGTTGATCAGCTGATCTCATTAGGTTACGACAAAATGTCGTACACCACGTTGAGTCAGCAGACAGGTGTTTCTCGTACAGGCATTAGCCATCATTTTCCTAAGAAGACAGATTTTACCGCCGCCCTAGACGGTCGAATTTTTAAAATGTTCATGGACCATTTAGAGGTGAACAACGGACTAGACGGATTTTCTAAAAGTTGGGAAGTCTCTCTTGAAAACAGCGAGTTCCTAGCCATTTTACGCTTACTATTCCACCATGTTGTGACCTCTGATAACTCACAAGATTTTGCCCGTAACGGCATAGATCGTTTGTTTATTTTGCTAAACGACTTATACGGTGAAGCAAGTCAGCGTGAACTGGAATGGTTACTCGGGAAGACACTGGTTACGCTAAGTAAATAATTATTGATTGGATGCAAAAATAAGGGCTTGTAGTGATTCTACAAGCCCTTATTTGCATTTTAATTTTGAGATTTTGGCTACGTTCGCCAAAGCACTTTAACCACATGCCAGCCAAATTTGGTTTTGACGAGCTGCGGGGTTAACACCTCCCCACTAAAACAAGCTTTATCAAACTGTGGCACCATCTGTCCTCGACGAAACTCACCAAGATCGCCCCCTTTTTTGCCAGAAGGGCAGGTTGAGTATTTTTTGGCTAATGTTTGAAATTTAGCCCCTTTTTTAAGCTGCGTGATGATGTCTTCTGCTTGGTTTCGGTGTTTAACTAAAATATGTAAAGCGTGTGCGGTATTTGCCATGAAATTGGATAGCCCGATAGTGTCGTTTAGCCGAAGTTTACCATTATGAACGGGAGTGATCTAATACCAATAGCCGCTTTCCAAAGCGGACCAGATGTTGGAGCAGTGCCACACACAGTGCACCACTAAGTACACCTGCTATATTGACGGCCATGTCGAGCCACGCAAAATGTCTGGCTGGAATGAAATATTGTAGGCTCTCGTCTAAGGTGACTAAAACAAGAATGGGGAGTACCGACATAGATAGCCCCACAGGTAATTTGCGCCACGAGTAAGGCGAGGTGAGTTGAGCGACAATTCCTAAAAATAGGGCAATGATGGCGTGTAAGAAAATTGCACCACCTAGAGTGTGTTCAACATGTTTGATTAAAGATACGTTTGCGCCGATGGATTTAAGCGCTGAAGCGCCGCCAGCGGCGATTACACAGAACACCAATAGCAGAAGCAGCACTGTTCGTCTAAATGTAAAAGTGGGTGTTTTCAACTAGGAAATCCAACAGCTCGAATTAATTTAAACTAATCTTTTTTGGCAATTCAATCAAGTTCACACTTATTGACTCAATACCTCGCTGTGCAACCCAACGATACATTCGCTCAATCACAATAAGGTAGGGCCCTAGCCAAGTTTTTGCTCGCAATATTCAATAAAGCGGCCCACTTTAATTGGGATATAGGTAGAACCGTGATACTGGGCGTAGACTGAGCCGAAATAGCGGCTTTCAAGGGACCACTCAGGTAACACCTGATTTACCGTTCCAGATTCTAGGTGAGCGTTTATGACGAAGTCATGAAAGATCCCGATTCCTAAACCTCCAAGCACCGCGTTTAGGCGCAATTGCGACTGGTTAGCTGCAAAGCGTCCATGGACGACCACTTTCTCACTTTGATTGTCCTTTCTAAATGTCCAACTCGCAGTATCTTCCCGCTCAGCTATGAACAAACAATCGTGCTCCGCAAGCTCGCTCGGCGTCTTAGGAGTCCCTTTTGAAGCTAAATAGTCTGAACTGGCAACGAGCACCAGTTTTGTGCCACCAAAGTTTTTACCTACAAGTTCAGGACTTGGCGTGTCGGTAAGCTTAAACGCGATGTCGACCCCTTTTTGGTTGAGATCATAGTCGCCATCGATGGCTAGAATCTTAATATTGACAAGTGGATGCTCAGCTAAGAACTCTACCACTATGGGTTGCAAAACCGAATGCAAATAAGCCTCGGGTGCAGCGATGGTTAAAGTACCTTCTACTCGATTTTGATATTGTTCGGCCACTACAAAAGCCTGTTGGGCTGCATTCAACATTTGTTGTGCCTGCAACACCACTTCCTCGCCAATAGGGGTAATGGCCAGTTTGCGGGTGCTGCGCACAAACAGTTGAGCTTGAAGCGCCCGTTCAAGCCGTTTAACTAACTTACTTAACGCAGATGGGGTCACTTGTAACTGCTTCGCCGCCTCCGTAAAACTCTTCTCTTTTGCTACTACAATAAAAGCAGCTAAATCGGGAAGATGAGCCATAAGCTGTTCGGTTTTCACTATTTGTGCCTCAGATTCACTAATGTTATTCCCATGCAGGGAATACTAATCCTAATGGGGATAAATTAGAATAGAAACTTCAGAAAGGCGGAAGGTTTATCGCTTCTCATCCTCAACATCAATGAAAGAAGGACGCACTATGTCTTCGACGTTTTACACTCAAATCCAGCAGCAACTCGACGAAGTTAAAGCTGAAGGTCTCTACAAGTCTGAGCGCGTGATCACCTCTCAACAGCAAGCGCAAGTGGCCATTTCAACGGGCGAGGAAGTGCTAAATTTCTGTGCCAATAACTACCTAGGCTTAGCGAATCACCCAGACTTAGTCGCTGCGGGTAAGCAGGGTATGGATGACCACGGCTTTGGCATGGCGTCAGTTCGCTTCATTTGCGGAACGCAAGATATTCACAAAACGCTGGAAGCTAACCTGTCGGCGTTTTTGGGTAAAGAAGACACCATCTTATACACCTCATGCTTTGACGCTAATACCGGTTTGTTTGAAACGATTTTAGGTAAAGAAGATGCCATCATCTCCGATGCACTCAACCACGCCTCAATCATTGATGGTGTTCGTCTGTGTAAAGCAATGCGCTACCGTTATGCCAACAACGATATGGTGGAACTTGAGAAACAACTGATTGCGGCTAACGAAGCGGGTGCTCGCCACAAGCTGATCGTGACCGACGGCGTATTCTCGATGGACGGCGTGGTGGCAAACCTACCCGCGATCTGTGACTTAGCCGATAAATACGATGCGTTAGTGATGGTCGATGACTCTCACGCGGTTGGCTTTATGGGAGCAACAGGAGCTGGGACACCCGAGTACCACAATGTGGTTGATCGCATAGACATTATTACCGGAACACTAGGTAAAGCGTTGGGCGGTGCATCTGGTGGTTACACCTCGGGCAAAAAAGAAGTGATTGACTGGTTGCGTCAGCGCTCACGCCCATACTTGTTCTCAAACTCCGTAGCGCCAGCGATTGTGAATGCGTCGATTCGCGTATTAGAGCTTCTAAAGCAAAGCGGCGAGCTGCGCGACCATTTATGGGATAACGCGGCGCATTTCCGCGCTCGTATGTCGCAAGCTGGTTTCACTCTCGCGGGTGCTGATCATGCCATCATTCCTATCATGCTTGGTGACGCGAAAGTGGCGGCCGAGTTTGCCGAACGTTCACTGGCAAAAGGCATTTACGTTACGGGTTTCTCATTCCCAGTGGTACCAAAAGGACAAGCTCGTATCCGCACCCAAATGTCGGCGGCACATTCTCGTGAGCAATTGGACAAAGCGATTGATGCTTTCATTGAAGTTGGCCGTGATATGGAGCTTATCAAATGAAGATCAAATCACTGTCAAAGTTAAAAGCGGAGCCTGGTATTTGGATGACCGAGGTAGATAAACCTCAACTTGGCCATAACGACCTACTCATCAAAATCAAAAAGACCGCCATTTGTGGCACCGACGTGCACATCTACAACTGGGACGAATGGTCTCAAAATACCATTCCAGTTCCAATGGTAGTAGGGCACGAATACGTTGGTGAAGTGGTCGAGATAGGCCAAGAAGTACGTGGGTTTTCTTTGGGAGATCGCGTGTCTGGTGAAGGCCACATTACCTGTGGACATTGCCGAAACTGTCGCGGCGGACGCACTCACTTGTGCCGTAATACCGTTGGCGTAGGCGTCAATCGCGAAGGCGCGTTTGCAGAGTACTTAGTGATCCCTGCGTTTAACGCGTTTAAGATCCCAGAAGGCATTTCAGACGATTTGGCGTCTATTTTTGACCCTTTTGGTAATGCAGTACACACCGCGTTGTCGTTTGATTTGGTAGGTGAAGACGTCCTAATTACAGGCGCAGGCCCAATAGGCATTATGGCCGCCGCAGTCGCAAAACACGTAGGCGCACGCCACGTTGTGATCACCGACGTTAATGAATACCGTCTCGACCTTGCGCGCAAGATGGGCGTAACAAGAGCGGTCAACGTAGCCACCGAAAGTCTTGATGGCGTGATGAAAGAGCTTGGCATGACCGAAGGCTTCGACGTAGGTTTGGAAATGTCCGGCGTTCAAGCGGCATTTAGCTCGATGCTAGCGACGATGAACCACGGTGGCCGTATCGCGCTATTGGGTATTCCACCATCAGATATGGGCATTGACTGGAACCAAGTGATTTTCAAGGGCTTGATCATCAAAGGGATCTACGGTCGTGAAATGTTCGAGACTTGGTATAAAATGGCGAGCCTGATCCAATCGGGCTTAGATTTGACCCCAATTATCACTCATCACTACAAGATTGATGACTTCCAAAAAGGCTTTGACGTCATGCGTAGCGGGGCTTCCGGGAAAGTTATCCTTGATTGGGAGTAGGGCGTTCGCTTAAGGCTAACCCCTCCTTTTTAGTTAGGATGACTGAAATTTATTTGGAGTAAAAAGGAAAGAAAAACCCTATTTAGCCCATAAAAATGCCCCAAATATGCCCCAAGAAAAAGACGCTTCGATGCGTCTTTTTTTATGAGGTGTGACGGGCTGTGTCGGAAGCTTTGTTTAGTTCTCGAATGACTTTAGAGGCTAAAGCTTATTATGAACCTTTTTTAGCTCCTCCCAAACTCGAGCTGACTCTCGTTTGTTTGCTTCATCCAACCACTTCCCATAGATGGCTGTAATCATATTGATATTTTTGTGCCCCATCTGTTTTGCTAGGTAGTTAATGTTTACGTTAGCGTGAGTGATCATCCAACTAGCATATGTATGTCTGAGTTGATATTGCTTACGGTGCTTCACTCCAGCCTTTAAGCACATCGATTCCCAAATTTTTCCGAGCCCACGTGTACCATAATAGTCCCAGTCACTTCCCTTTTGGCGTCGAACAACCTTAGGGTTGAAAACAAAATGAAGGTGTTCCCGTCTCATTGACTTGTCCTGTAGTTCGACGTCATATGGCTTTGAGGGCAGATTTCCTGTTAGTTCATATTGACTTTTCAATGCTACGACAACAGGAGGAAGCAAATCGACGATTCTCTCTGTGTCAGTTTTCGTTGTTTTCAGACCTCGATCAGTATACGCCGACCGTCGAACTTTGATCGTATGCTCCTCAAAATCTACGTCTTCCCATGCCAATGCAGCAAGCTCACTAGTGCGGATGCCGGTATACACGAAGGTTGTAACAATGTTTCTGTGCTGTTCCTGCTTACAATTAGCGAGAGCGGCATCGATTTCCTCGAATGAGAAGGGTTCAATTTCAGGATCAGCATTTTTTACTCGCTTTAATATCGGTGAGTAGTCTTTGTCAACGAACTCCATTTCATGTGCCCATTTTAAGAACGCTTTTATGGTAACCAAGTTGTTGTTAATGGTTGTGCCGCAGAGCCCTTCTGACATTGCTTTCCGATACTCAGTTAGTTCAAGTGGCGAAATGGCATCGCAACTGCGGTTGCGGCCAAAAAATTGAACAAACTGGCGTAGCGCCCAATTTTTTCGTTGCAAAGTCGAGCGCCTAACATCTATGTCTTTGTATTCTAGGTAACGAATCGCCAAGTCTTCAATCTTACGAGATGCATGCTTTCCACCAGCATGTTTTGACAGGGGGAAGTGTTTGCCATATTCGAAATTTCCGAATGCGATTTCATGAAGTATCGCATCACGTTTAAGCTTTGCATGCTTAATATTTTGGCTGTTTGGTGTCAGGTTCAAGGTTTCTCTGCAACGCTTGCCTTTAAGGCTAAAACTAATACGAATGCTGTTACCATGAATTTCGACCCCTGTAGGAAGCTTTGTTTCTTTTACTGGTTTTTGTGCCATTGGTTCCACTCCTCAATATCCAGCATCCAAGTGCCATTTACCTTTTTGAATAGCGTTGATGGGTAACGGCCTTCGTGGATCCGGTTGCGTAATGTTTTTGCTGACAAACCGATATATTCAGCTGCTTTGTTAAGGGTGATTACTTTGATGGTTGTCGTTCTCATATTGGTTTTCCTCGATACTTTGAGAGTGTACCGATATAGGCGAGCGACTATTGGTTGCTGAGTAACCAACTATAGGGATGCTAAACCCTATCCATTCTCATTGATCGGCAGTTCGTCAGGTTTCGAAATCATTGTCTACGCACTTTCTCTCCCGACTAGGGAGATGGAGGAGTGGATTAGGAAAATGCTTGATTGATTTAGCCTCGTACCGATTGCCATAGCACAAAAGAATGATGTGATGCTCGCCTCAGGAGCCCGTGTGCGACGAAGTGAGCCGTTTGGGGTCGTCCTATCCGGTGGGTAACCTGGAGTTGATTATCATCCAAAGGCGCTTAACAGCGCTTGGGCTACTGGTCAGGCTCAACAACTGTTCTTCATCACTCGCGAACTTGGGTTCAAAAATAGTAGGGTTTTACGCCATTTTTGTTTGTCGTCCCCTCGTTATGGGATGACGGCCTTCCTGAATCGGCCGAATTTCGGCTAATAAAACTATATTGGACCGAACCTTTTATAGGCGAACCAATTTACGACCATTTAAGTTCTGGGCCTCACCTTCAATTGAAGAGAAAAAATTAGCAATAAGAACAATGGTATAGGTCGACTTTTCCAAGAGATATTTTTCGACTCTTGGCGTTCACCGCTGAAAATCGGCAAAACTCGGGTATTTTTGCCGAAAAAAAACGGATCCAGTCGGACGCACCAAAAAATCGGCCCCGGCAAGGGGGGGCAGGCCAATAACCAACGTTTCGATGCTCGCCTCAGGTGCCCTTAGGCGACGAAGTGAGTTTGTTGAGAGTGCCCTGTCTTGTGATCAACCCTTCATCGTGCTCCCTTTAAAAGCGCGATATTAGGGGGGACCCCTGATTGGCCTTAAAACGGATTTCAATTGAACGCCTGCTTGGATTCAAAAAATAATTAGTCATAAGGCGGTTTTTAATCGTCGTCCCCTCGTTTTGGGGGTGACTTTCCTGAATTGGCCGAATTTCGGCTAATAAAACTATATTGGACCGAACCTTTTATAGGCGAACCAATTTACGACCATTTAAGTTCTGGGGATCACTTTCAATTGAAGAGAAAAAATTGGCAATAAGAACAATGGTATAGGTCTACTTTTCCAAGGGATTATTTTTCGACTCTTGGCGTTCACCGCTGAAAATCGGCAAAACTCGGGTATTTTCGCCGAAAAAAAACGGATCCAGTCGGACGCACCAAAAAATCGGCCCCGGCAAGGGGGGTCAGGCCAATAACCAACGTTTCGATGCTCGCCTCAGGTGCCCTTAGGCGACGAAGTGAGTTTGTTGAGAGTGCCCTGTCTTGTGGTCAACCCTCCATCGTGCTCCCTTTAAAAGCGCGATATTTGGGGGGGACTCCTGATTGGCCTTAAAACGGATTTCAATTGAACGCCTGCTTGGATTCAAAAAATAATTAGTCATAAGGCAATTTTTAATCGTCGTCCCCTCGTTTTGGGAGGTGACTTTCCTGAATCGGCCGAATTTCGGCCAATAAAGCTATATTGGACCGAACCTTTTATAGGCGAACCAATTTGCGACCATTTGAGTTCTGAGGCTCACCTTCAATTGAGCGGCAGTAATTGCCATTAAGAACAATGGTATAGGTCGACATTTCCAAGAGATTATTTTTCGACTCTTGGCGCTCACCGCTGAAAATCGGCAAAACTCGGGTCGTTTTGCCGAAAAAAAACGGATCCAGTCGGACGCACCAAAAAATCGACCCCCGCCTCATGTGTCCATGGGCGTTGAAGTAAGCCGCTTGAGATCATCCTATCTGGTGGTCAAGCCACCACCGATGATACCTCTTAAGGGGGGCTGTACTGAGCTTTTAGATCTAACCTGCGCCCAGATTGTTCTCCACCGCTCGCCAAAGCGGGCTTAAAGGGCGAAAATCTTAGCCCCAGTACTAACGTCTGCCTATGGCCGACCAGGCTAGATTGAGCCGCTCAAAGGCGCTAAATTGGACTTGGACTTTTGGATACTCTGATGCGTGACATCAACGGTGTAATCTCCCTAAGGTGCTTGTCACAACCAATAAAAAATTGATTCCTCTAATACGTCAGTTCTCATCTACTTTTGAGATAAAATCGGGCAATTGGAAGTACTCATGTGGGTGCTATACTGACGGTTAGGCAAAGACATTAAGGGGATACGTTATGAATGGACCACTCCCACCTATTACTTAACCATACTCGTCGGATATCTAAGCTCGGTTGGCTCATATTTACGTTGGTTAACTCCTATGATGGTCGCGCTTGCGGCTGCGGCTTAAAGTCGCTAAGCCCAACTTCCATAATATGAGTAAGCTATGTTTTAACTAGGGCGCTGGTATTTTTTGGATAGCAAGCAGAACTGAGTGATCCATTAAGGTGCTCAATTCAAGTCATGAATTGAGCACTTAGTCTACATACTTATTCAACTTCGCCAAAATCTCTAACAAACTGCTTTAGCATGTCGTTGTAGAAATTAAACAGAATATTCCGAATATCATTCTTGGTTGGGTATATCGCATCTCCCAATACTATAGGAGTGATTGTGACGGCAAGATCAATCAAAGCTAAATCGCGCTTGGTGAAGTTTAGTCTGGAACCAACGCCATAGAAATCCATTAGGGAGCGGTAAAGCTCACTCTGTAACTCTACAACTTGATCATCAGAAAAGAAACGCTGATGTTGAATTCGGCGGTGAACAAACTGCGCGCATTGCACAGCAACTGCTTGGGGGTAAATCATCATCAAATCCTCTTTTGTGTATTCCTTTGAAGGCTACCCCGGTAGATTTTCCCGACTAGCTTCGTCATTGATGACCTGAAATAACCCCCTGTATTTATGATGGCCGTTTTCAATTAGGTGAATTTATTTCGCAAGATAGCTTTAAGCGAGCCCAAGATTGGATGGGCTCTAGTCGGGAGTTGCTTTAATGCGAACATTAATACATCCAGTTAATCGGAAAGGATGTTTCCATGTTAGAACGCCACCAGAAGAACATAGTGATAGCGATATTTGTCGATACTGAAAACGTTACAACAAGAGGATTCCGCTGCTTTGTGCAGAGCTTAAAATTGATGGGCGACGTCGACCTTAACGTATGTATGCACTCTGAACGGTTGGCAAAAGGTAAGTGGTTTGGCATGACCAAAGAACTTGATGGCAGAGTGTTGCATACAAAAAGACTTCGTAAGGGTAAAAGTTGTATGGACGTGTTCATGGCGACACACGTTTGCGCTAGAATTGTTAGAGAAAAGCCAGAGATACTTATCTTGTGCTCTGGTGATTCAGACTTTGCTGAACTAGTGAGGTATGCCAAAAGCAACGATGTTCACGTTATCGGGTACGCAAACCAAATCGGCTGCGCTAACTATGAGGCGCTGTTTGATCAATTCGTGACTGCAGGGTTGTTTCGAGGGGCAATAAATCATGCCCGTGGCCAAAGTGTAAAAACCAGACGGCCTTTCGTTGTGCGCGACGCAACCGTAATCCATTCGGGCGTGACATAAACGATTGTGTATTTCACCACTTTAGCAAGCGAAAAAAGACGAGGTCGTGGTTTGTGACTTAGGGAACGGATTTACTTAGAGGCTGCCAATAAAGGTGGTTTTGAGGCATTTCCAATGTGACATGGTAACTGCATGCCCATTAATGTGGTTGTCACATTCTGAGTTGTAATTGACCACCTTCTGTGTCGATATTTGAAGTATCCACATCAATCTAACCCATCACATCTCTCATAAACCAGTAGCACTTTCTCATTCTCTCCACGTTGCATTACTGCAGATTTTCGTTCGCCTATGTAATAGAGGTCAGACATACAGGACAATTGCATGGATAAACTAAATCAACTGCTTACCGAGCATTTAGACTGTGGCACACAACAGCGCCGCTTGCTTAGTAAGCTTCTCACGCCGTTTAAGGAGTTGCGGACAGTGGACAACCTAAGCGTTGTGGTGCGTGAACTAGGAAACCTTTATTCAATGGTGCTTGACGCTTTTGATAATGAGATCGACACCACCGCTGTTCGTCATGAAAGGGCGATGCTGAGTTCGGTGTTTCATAAAGAAGAGTTAGTAGCAGACCAAGATTTTGGCTGCCGGAGTATTTCTACCATCAGGAGTTCTCTAGAGCTTTCCAATGACGCTTGTGAACTCAGTGTATTCGCTAGTTATTTGCTCGCTCGTGATTGTATACCAACTAGTGGTGTTCAGAAGTTGCGTCAAAATGAGATTGGAAATCGCATCTATTGCGAGGCTTTGTGTAGCAGGAAAAAATCGATAGCACGCGAGTTTGCCGATGAAAACCGCAACCGTAAATATGACAATCCTGCTATCAATCAATCTCATTATCTTACGGCAGATGAGGAACGGTCGATAGTAAAGATGAGCGTTTCTGTTTTGCAAGACTCAGGGGCAAGCGTTAGCGACAGCAAAATGGCGGTAGGGGTTTTACTGTTAATGTGCACTAGCATCCATCCAGATTGTTGGGAGCAGACCAAAATTGGCATTGAACGCGGTGATCAGCTTGGGATTTGCCTATCTAGAGGTAGTTGGACACGATCAGATTATATTCCTGACAACGCTTATCAAAGACCCGAGAATGTGAGTGAGCTAATGGCGCCGCATACACATAGAGTTAGCCTTCCATTACCTAGGCTACTCATACAACGTCTTCGTGATTTGTTGCCTCAATTAGGTGGCAGCTTTACCCTTGCTCAGCTATTGCCGTTGGAATCTAAACAGGTTTGGGATTGGCTGCATTCAAAAGTTGGTAAAGAGGTTCTTGTTCATTGGAGAACCGGTTTTTCATCGCTTCGGGCTGTTAGCTTTTGTCACCTGAACAACTATTGCGACCCGCAAACAGCGTCTTTAATTTTAGCTAATGCTGAGTTTTCAAATGCCCACCACCTCTATTATCACTCGCACAAGGTAGCCTATAGCATCAAGCGGTATGGCAAAGCATTGGAGTCGATTCTAGGGAAAGAATTTGGATTTCCATATAGTCTGATCGAAGTCGACTCTAGCCTATATCATGGCAGTGAGGTGGTTGCTGACCTTGATAAACTGCAATCACGACACGATGAGGTAGGAATCGAAATTCGGCGCCTTTGGTCTAAGCGAAACTTCTTGTCTGAACAGAAATTAAGGACACTCTACAACCTAGTGGCATCTGTCGTAGGTTCGGCTTATGCGACAAATGCATCGTTGCGCGAGCAGTCTGCCATAGAAAATAAGGTATTGGGTATTGGTGCTCACGACGGTCAGGTTTTTAGAGTCGAGGAGAAAAAGCTCTGTAAAATTCACTCAGCTCGGTTACTACCGTTGACCGATTATTCTGCATCGCTGATTCGTCGAGGATTCAGAATGATGCGCCATATACGACGTCGGCTCAAGTTGCCAGTTCTGCAACAAAGTGATTCAGTTCTAACGGCTTTTGATGGGAACGGCCGTCTGATACCTCTGTCATCCACCAAAATGCTCGATACTTTGTACCCTAACCACAAAGTTCCGGGGAACTGGTTTCGACAGATTGCGACCACACTCATTCGCGAGGTTGATGAAACAGAGCCGTTTGGCATCGCTCTCTGTGGGCACGAGCCAGATCGTTTTAGGCTAGAGTCTCCCTATTACCTGAGTTCTACTCGCTGTTTTCAAGACAGTATTGAACAAGTGCAAAATAAGCTAATTAGCTTACCGAGGTTGCCAACAGCAAATCTTGAAAAACAGAACGAGAAAACTGTGCCATTGAGTCAAGTAGACCGAGCCGCGCTAGTGGTTCATCGTACGCTACCTCCTCATATCAAAATGAGCGAATTAGTTAGCACCATAAAGAGTGGAGCTAGTGTGGCAAATGTTGGAGGTCTTCTCGCGTTGACTATGGAAGATTCAAAACGTTGGTTGTTGACTGATGAGTCTGCAGCCGCTCTAGAAATTCTTACTAAAAATAAAGCGTTATCAAGATTAAATCAGCTGGGATCCAAACCTCAACCTTATCTGCCTTGTCATATAGCAACGCATATCACCCATGCTTTGAGGGTAACTAAGCCACTAAGTGAGAAAACCTTAACTAAGTTACTTACAGGTACGATTAGCGAGCAAGAAGTTCAAGTAACTGTAAAACGTGTCGTTCATCGGAGACGAACGGCAATTGGAGAATTAATAGAAGATCTGAAGCTGTCTGGGAAAAACAGCAAAAATTATCAGCTTCCTATCCTTAAATTGCATTTACAAAAAGTCTTGGAGCTGGAAGATGGGGCTGAGTTAACCTTCGATGAATTGTTACAGCAGGTGCATCAAGATCTTGGGGCGTTAGAATGGGTCTGTTACTTTTACATTTTTAAAGTGCTTACCGACACCCAGAAAAAAGGTGGTATACAAACCAGTACGCTAGAAGATTATGTCCATGCCACCATTTACCCTCTAATAGAGTATTGCTTAAACATTGATTTAGAGGAGATGATGGAAACACCTGAGGAGTTCAGCAAAGACTTCATGGCTTTTGCGTCAGAGCAAGAACGTGAATCCAAAAAAGCAGAGTCGACTTGCTCCACTGCCGTTGAGAGAAGAACGAGGTTTTTGCGGATCTTATTGGGAGACAAGAGTAGTGGAAAATATGGTCACAAGGTCTTTGGTGTAAGGGCGAAGTTGGTTAGTGCAACTCAGTTTAGGTGCGCCTTACTAGCGATCGAAGGTAGCAAAGACCTCAAGTCTCCAGAAAAGACCAATTTGAAAGCCCTCGCCATTCTGATGTATCGATTTGGATTACGAGCCTCCGAAGCTATGAGCCTGTCAGTACAACACATCAATATTGACTGCAATCGCTTAATGGTACGGACTACTAGTAGAAAACGGCTAAAAACGGTGCGTTCAAATAGAATACTATCCATGTTTGACTTCTTGTCTGACGAAGAATTGCAAATCCTTCGTGATTGCGTTGATTTTGCGATTGGGAACTATCAGTTCGAGCTGTTTGAAAATACCCCTTATATCCGGGATATACTGCGAGGGCTGTTTAAGACCGTTACTAATGACATGGAATTTACCCTCCATGACCTGCGTCACTCTTACGCCAACTTATACTACCTGATGCTTTTGCAGGTAGGGATTCAACCGGTACGAGACTACTTTGAAACCAAAGATTTAGAAGCGATTCGACAGAGGTTTTGTGAAAGGAATGTCCTTGGTGGACGTACAAGTGGTGCACTATTCGCATTATGTCGCTCTATGGGACATGCAGGCGAGTCGACTTTGTTTAGGCACTATATACACACTGCGGACCTTGTTTATCGTTACCATTCAGCTTCCGGAAAAACCCTCACTCAAAAAGAGGTATCAGATGCGTTAAACGTACCCTTCGCGATGTTTCGTAAAAGACGGAGCCGAGACGACTCGGGTTGGAACACCGGCCTTAAGTTGCCAACTGCCGGGGCCATGCCCTTTAAACAGCTCACAAGCGAGTCAATAGTTGGGCAACCACATATCGGGGAAACTAAACAGCAATTTGCGTTTAGGGCTGTGAGAGCCACGAAAAGTGTCATATGCCAACTCGAGGTTGGATATGGGAACATGGATTTACAAGCAAGGTTTGCATTCAAGCTCGTTGGGCTGCTTTCATATGCTCAGAATGAAGGATCGGTTTTAATCAACTTAGCAAAGACCAGGGTGTTTCGAAATGTGTTAACAGAACTTATCAGCGCCAGTCCCAGCGATATTGAGCGGGAAACGAAGTTATGGGTACTCAGTTGCAATACGAAAGGTCAGCTCAATACTTGTGACAATAACATTGATTTTAGGTTGGTATCAAAATTGGATGGTATCGCTCTAAGTGAGTCCCCGTTGGGGTTCTATTCTATAGTCGGTGGTAGACGTCAGGACCGAATCATAGCGCTGGCTCTAGCTACCTTATTGTTCGCCAGTCAGCGAGCCGAATACAAGCGATGAACTCGTTCGCCTATGTAGTGGAACACTCACTACAGGAGGCCGATCATGCCTACACAAACAAAGTTATCGATAAACATCTCTAAGCTACTATCTTACCAGGGTTCGATTGAAAATTTGACCGTACCAGATAGATACCTCAACCCAATGAAACAGTTAGTGCGCGATCGCTATGGGGCTACTGACATTGAATGGATTTCGACCGATGAGGGATTGCACTGCTCATTTACTCCTGCAACCAAACACTCAGCAGTGAAGCCTTCTGATGTCGAGGCTGACTTTGCAAATTACATGAACCTTGTAGTCAGTGACCTGACTGAGGTAATAGAAAACCAGTTCCGTCAGTGCACATCGAGTGAAAATCAAAAGTACCATAAACTCCTAAAGAACCCTCTTATTGCGGAGCAACAGGCGGTACAAAACGTTTTACCACCAATGTCCACCGGTGACTACAAAATTGAACAGCTGACTGTTTGCTACTGTAAAATCGGACTTCCTTTGACTGACACGGAAACTTGTCTTAAGAGTTTTGGGGTAAAGGTTGTTGGCGAGAAAAAGGCTGACTTTACTATTCAATTGCACCGCATGACGTCAGTAGAAGACCAGATGCAGTTGCTTAATGCGATTCGAGTGGCTGCACAACTTAACACGACGTTTCGCGTCAAATGTAAAGTTGTACGTGACCAATTTGGTCAAATTAAATCTGCTGAGTATGTTGGGTTGATTGCCGATTAAGTGACTTAAAGGGGTTATGTAAGTCTTGGATAGCCCCTAAATCAACTTAGTGGGAGGTGGGCAGAAACCAGACTTATCAGCCAGGAGTTTTAGATTCTTCTTTCAACCCACATGGCACTGGTAATATCGAAAAAATCCTAGTGTTCAGGTCATTTTAACGCTGCACTCGATAATGACGATCCCGTTGCTAGCATCATATTCGCTTGTCACAGGTGGAGGTAATGGTTGCCTAGTGGGCTGTATTACATTTATTTCAAGGAACTCGTGTAAGCCGATTAACGCAGTGCTGCTAGAATTGATGGTGCGACGAAGAAAGGACTTCATTTTAACTTGACTAACGGTACGACCTAGCACTTGAGCTTTTACGATGTCGGAAAGAACTATGGATTCAATTGAAACAACAGATGGGTTTAACATCGACTTGTGTAAACTCACACAGCGCTCTGCTGAACTGTGTAGGCAATACGTTCATTTGCAGCGCAGCAGAAACGCTACCGCTGTTTGTGCGAGCAATAGCTCAGACGCAATTTCGCTCAACTATTTGTTGGTCCCTGGTTTTATGGAAGTCCCACTCACGATTGCAGAAGCGTTACAAATAGCGGCAAGCGGTAAAACTATCAGGGTTATCGTGAATATTCTATCCAAGGAGTTGGTTGCGAGGGGACTCGGCATTTCCTCGCATGACCTTAGTCGACTGTACAGGCACAAATCCCTCGGGACATACCAATCTGAAATAGTTATAGGTCTGTATCAGATTTGGGGAGAGCTCATACAGTTGTTTAACGATCAGGATGAGTTAGTCATAGAGTGGTTGAGTAATTCAAAACGGCCTCTAAACGATAAAGCCCCCATTGACCTGATTAGGTACGCAGCAGGGCGCGATGCGGTACATGATTTGATGGAACGGATGAAATCAGGTGATTTTTCTTGATGGCATAGATTCAGGCAAACGCACGAGGGTAGTGGTTTTTGTGCGACGACAACATTCTTTCTCAAGGATACGGTCAACGAAAGTGCGCTTTTTTCGTCGAGTGTGGTTAATGAAGTGATAATTCAGAGAAAGTCGATAGTAAGTTTGCTAAACCCATCATCTTTATGCCGACTAAAACCACTATTCACACCATGATGTGATTTGAAAAACATGCTTATTCACATCATAATGTGATTTGAATAGAGCTTACTTTCGAATCAAGGTATCAATATGTGGATCTGGCAACAGCCTAATTGGCCTCAATTTAGGTGGGATAGTACGGTCATAGAACCGTTACTTAGGCAAACACGCCTAAATCAAGGAATTTTACTTGGAAAGATGACAAGTCAGTCTCAAGACCATAAAGAGAGTTTGCTTGATACCTTGCTAGCGAATATTGTTCACTCCAGTGCGATTGAAGGTGAAAAACTCAACGCTTCTTCTGTGCGCTCTTCACTGGCAAACAAGCTTGGTCTAACAGAAGAACGCCCTTTCCCGACAACAGAGCAAACAGATGGTTTGGCTGAAATCATGCTTGATGCTGTCGAAAACCTTGATGCGCCCCTTACTTTAGAAAGGATTTTGCATTGGCGCGATAAGCTTTTTCCTGAAGGCTACACCATGTTTAACCCAGTCATCGGAGGCCAATTAAGGGGCTCTGCACCTATGCAGGTGGTATCAGGACGAATTGATAGACCGGTTATTCATTTTGAAGCGCCTGGATGTGAGATTTTGGATGCTGAAATAACTCAGTTCGTAGAGTGGTTCAATGAGTCAAGGGAAGACGTCACCATTGATCCACTAATTCGAGCTGCAATTGCACATCTATGGTTTGTAACCCTGCATCCTCTAGATGATGGGAATGGTCGAATTACTCGATTGCTTACGGACTTGGCGTTAGCGCAAGCTGAGCAGCAATCGGTGCGATTCTATGCGATGTCGGTGGGCATTTTGGCCAACCGCAAAAGCTACTACGAGATCTTAGAAAAAACCCAAAAAGGCGACGTAGACATTACGGCTTGGATAGTTTGGTTTTTTGACACCCTAAATGAAACGTTTGATGCAGCCCTTGATGAGATTGAAAAAACGGTTTTTAAAGCCAACTTTTGGCGTCATGTCGAGCAAACTAAACTAACTGCGGAGCAAGTGAAAGTGTTGAACAGAATGCTTGATGGCGACTTCAAGGTTGGGATCAATACCTCTCAATATCACAAAGTTGCCAAAGTCAGTAAGCCTACTGCAACTCGTCACCTAACTGCACTTGTTGAGCAAGGCTGTTTAGAGAAATCTGGGGCAGGGCGAAGTACTCGATATGTGCTGGCTAAGCATGGTTAACTGTATGGTGATTGTGCCTGTAAGCTATTTCTGACTTACAGTTTCCCCTATTGGCAGGTCCCTGTTCATGAAGGATTAGATCTTAACACCTACCATTGCGTGGAGCGCAAAATGTTGGGAAATGTGACATTTCGAGTATGTAGGATGGTGTTGCGTTGTCACATGTTCTTTGGAATTGTTCCATACCGGCTTGAGTGACAGTCTTCAAATAGGCACTTCGTGTCAGCGGACAATAAAGCCTGTTATGAATCCCTGAAGGTGTAACGCCCATTATAATGGTAAATATCTAAGATTATGTGGGTGAGCAGAAAGAAAGCATAGTCCTTATAGGTGTTGTGTTTTTCTGTGCTGACTTAGGATCGAATTGGGCATTGTTGGCAAACTCACTTTTGCCCCAAACTTTGTTAGACACGTAAAGAATAGTTCACTGGTGTAACACTATTTGGATTACATATATTTACACTTGAACCACTACAAGGTAGATATCTTAGCTCTTCTAACACCCAGATACGACAAAAGCCACTAGAAGTGGCTCTATTACGCGCTACCTGCGGTCAATACTCGATGAGTGGAAGAGAACAGGGCTATTTGAATTCATTTGTCTACGAGTGGAGGGGAAGCCGCGTTTCTCATAGCAGTCATCAATAGTATATGCTTGTAACCTATCGAGTTCAAATCTAGCGGAACATGCAGGCATTGCTGGCAAGCTTATGCCCCAAAGCGTATTGCGTGCAATGGGGCTGGTATGTTAGTCATCCTATACTTCGTTTGTGAAAACGACATTGAAGCTCAATCTTCGGGTTGACGTTGACGCAGCGTCCAAAACACACCAGAGTTGCTGACAATAACCCATGTATCAGCTACCTTCCAAAGGTTCCCAGTAGATGGTAAGCCCCAAAGTTCACTGTCAGTTAACCAGTTGTCGGCTGTGTCTTTAACTACCATCCGGTTATCTGACAAGATCATGGCAAATTCACCGTCAATATTTGAGTTTGGCAACAGCATATCTTGAGTGTCAATGGATTTGTTATCTAGATGATTGGTTAACCGTACGCGGTTTTCAATTACTGAATCCATAAGTACATAACTGATGGTGTTATCGTCAATGGATGTTAGCGATATTGCATTAGAATTATGCTTAGATGTAGGGTCTGTCGACTCCACGCGTCCTAAGTCGGTATAGTAAATATCGCCAAAACGGACGGAAGATCCATTAACTAAACTTTGCTCGAACCCTTGCGGAAATTTAACTTCTTTTGCCCAGGTGCTATCAGTTGCCCACAGCCAATGGCTATCCGTTTTACTTTGATTTGTGTTTTCTGTGGCTCTACATGTCATGGTATATCTATTACTGTCCCCAATGAATGATATTTGGTAAGCGACAGGGCTTACACCATTATCGATACAATAATTTTCATCTAACATGCCATAATGGGTATTATGCTGAACTTTTTCTCCTGTTTTTTTGTCAATTAACACTATGTGATGATCGTTAGTATAAAACGTATCACTAGGTACTTTCATACCAATAAAGTAACTGTCATGGCGAGCATGAGCAAACCATAGTCTATGATTAGAGCTATAATATACAGTACTAATAACGTCTTCAATGATCGTCCATTGACGATTTTTAAATGAATACTTGAAAGTCCGCAAAGACCGTTTATTACTACTAGAGTCAGAAAAAGTGGTTAATAGAGTAATGTCACCATTGGTGTCAATATGGTGTATCGTGCCACGAGAAAATATTTGTCCATATCTGTCTGTAACACGGTCATCTTGCTCTATTTCGTGGTGAATGTCGTTTTCAAAGTCATATATATAATTTATATAATCATCTTCGTCTTCTTTGCGCAACTTATAAGCAAAAAAGCCATTACCTCCTCCATTTATGCTTGTTTCATCAATAATAGGCGTATAGCCGTATCTAGGGCCCTGCCAAAATAGTGTGTAGTTGATACCTTCTTCGAGGTTATATTCAATCAGCCAATATTCTAGCAACCCTTGTACCGGTGGCAACACTGAAACTAATTGATAAACGGAATCTCCCTGCGTAAAGTTAAACTTTGTGCTAGCAATACTTCCTTCTATGTCATTGCCTCTGGTTATGGTCCATTTATACTCTTGTAAGTTATCGTCTACTGTTATATCCAAATCAACCCGTTTATAACTCCCAGAACCGGAAATAATCACTCCAAGCTGGGTTAATGGTTGAAGCATATCATCCGATATTTGGCCTAAATTCGCTGTTGACTCACCTGCGCGAACACCACGAATTGACTCACTATTGTTGCCATTAGAGAGACTAAGTATTTTCAGACCTGATTCATCAGTAGTGCTACCTACACTAGTAAATCGTGGCTCATGAAAATGCGTTGTGGTTCCATCTGTGTATTCAATTGCTATAACACTACTTACTCGTTCTCCTTCCTTCAGTGCCAAGCGGTTCCCAGTAATATCTGGTGTTACTGACACGGGGTCAGCTTGACGCACGACCATCGCTCGTTGCACTGTGAGCGAGTTCCATTGGGCTTTTATCGTCGCTTCGCCGATATTAACCGCAGTAATATAGCCAGAATCTACACTGATAATATTAGCGCTTGATGACTCCCACAAAGCAACCTCTGTAATGTCTTTTGGTTCGACATCACCATCGTAATACGCCAAGAGACGCAACTGACGATTAATACCACGTGGCATTGCGTCAAAATTACCGTCTAAAACAACACGCTCAGGTATGGGTTCAGTCACGGTGAGCTTTTCCTGCGCTACAAAGCCAAAGTAACGAATAGAAACCGTGGTTTCTCCAGCCGTTAGCGCATAAACCTTTCCACCTTCTACGGTCGCAACTTCTGGATTGGACGAAATCCAGCTTACCTGTTCAGTAATATCATCACGTGTTCCGTCGGTATGAACCGCATACGCTTTTGCAGTTTGTGTTTGGCCGTACTCCATATCAGTGCTTGCCATATCCAAATCAATGGACGATGGCTCTGGAGCATTGACTGACACAGTAACTCTACTGTCAAAGCCTTCATAGGTTGCTGTGATTGACGCAGTTCCCGCACCGAGTGCAGTTACAACACCATTAGAGACACTTGCGATAGCTTCGTTGCTGCTCGTCCATGTGACTTTAGAAGAGTAATCATAAGAAGTGTTATTGTCGTAATGGGCAAGTGCTGTTAGATTCCAAGCGCTGCCAATGGGTTTTGGTATTACTTTACCAATGACACTGATGGACTGTAATTCAGGATCTGGTAATACAACCTGCACGTCGATGCTCGCTTCCACGCCATCAAACGTCGCGGAGATAGTCGCTACACCCTCATCCAATGCTTCAACTTTACCATCGCGTACCGTTGCCACATTCAGATCAGACGAGTTCCACACTGCGGTGGAACGCAGGTTAAGTATTAGACCATCATCAAACTCCACCATCGCGTCAAGCAGCCATGAACTGCCCGCGAGTTTGGGGCCCTCATAACCTTCAATCTCCATACCAACAATTTCGGGCGCTTCTTCGTCAACTTCGGTAACCACCAATCTTACCTGTTGAGATATGCCATCAACTAACGCCATAATGTCAGCGTAACCACTTGAAAGTGCCATGACTCGGCCTTCAGTCACTGTGACTACCTTAGGATTTGAACTACCCCAGTAAGCCATATGAGTGACATCACGATGCTCACCATCATTGTACATAGCTCGCGCTTGCAGTTCCCAAGAGCCACCAACTGGCTTAGCGGAAGTATCACCGTGTATAACAATGTGATCAACGCTTGGTGCGTCATCAGCACGTACTTTAACTTCTAAGAACGCTGTCGCAGATAACGCTTGGTAAGTAAAGTTAACAGAAACCGTACCTGCTTTGTGTGCCGCTACTCGGTTTTGGTCAAAACTAGCTATTGCCTCATTGCTAGTGCTCCATTCACCTAAAGTGTCTATTTGGCTCATCGTGCCATCGGACCAAACCCCAACAGCTTTTACATCTGTGGACTCATCCACATATAGCCATTCAGGTAGCGTTACAATCTTTACGTCTTTCAGTTCGATGTCACTGCCACCTTCTAACACCAAGGCGTCAAAAGAGTCAAAACAGATCTGCTCGTCATGATTGAGTTGGGCAGAAAGAGTAGCCTTACCTGGTGATTTTAATGTCGCCTCACCATGTTGATTGATGCCAATCACCGATGTGTTGCTGCTGATCCAGCTTACGGCTTTATCGATAGGCATACCCGTGGATGTATCGCCGATGGAGGAACGAAGCCCCCAATTATCACCAACCTCGCCACGACCGGTGTCACTACCATCACTATGAATAATCGAAATCAGACAAGAGCTCTCAATGGCATCTAGAATTGTGTCTGACGATTGGTGCCAGTCTTCAAGCGTGGTGTCGCCGTCTTGCAGGTTTAGAATGCGCTCTACTTCAAGAGCCATATCACCAACAAATAATGAATCCCATGTAGCCATTAAATCAGTTTGATTATTTTCAAGCCACTCATTCCAGTTTCGATTGTCTTTTAAACTGTTCAACCAATCTCGATCGTTTACATTGGCTTTTGTACTCTGCAATAATTCATGTTGCTGAGCGGTAGCCAATTTGAGAGCGGTTTGATTCGCAATATCTATATCGCGATATTCATGATATTCGCTCCACTGTTTAAAATTGACCTGACCTGAATTGTTGGAATCAGCAAGCGCATATTCTGCTGAACTCATAGGTGATAAAACAATGTTCTCAAGCTTGCTGTCAGTGAAACTAGCAAGGGTCATGTTAGTGAAGTGTGACATTTCCGCATTGTTTGCTAGATTGGCGCGTACAATGATAGGTTCTGATTTCATCGACTTATAGTCTTGTTCACTAACTTCAAATGAAACTGAGAAATCGCCATTAACACTACTTCTCTCAGAGTGAACTAAATTAGAACCGGCCAGGACAGAAATGTCTTTGCCTAAATTGCCATCAATTAATATAGAGCCGGAAACAGAAAATTTATATTTTTCCTCTGGAGAAGGGGTGTCATTTTTATCCTTACAGCCAGATAATGCCAAGGCTATTGGAATTAATAACCAACCTTTATTCATTTTTTTGGTTCTCGTTGTTAATATTTTGAGTGGAATGTACGTTACAAGAGTTTAATTTAAAAAAGAACTATACGGGCTGGTTTACTTGTAACAAGCGGATTCTAAATGTCACTAATTGATATTCTCAGGGCGGTTAAACTATATAAAATCACGAGGATATACTAATTTAGAGAAGAGAAATATACATATTACTAACATTGCACTGTAACGAAATAACGCTCTGTAGACTGGATAGTTTAGTGGTGTAATGCTTTTCAGCGCTAGCAATCAATTTCGGTAACTCAATCGTCTGATTCGCCGTTGCTTTACACAATACTTCGCCAATGTTGAAAGTGAATGCTAGTAATAACCCTCACGATAGGCTTGTAACAGTCGGTCCATTTCGCTTCTAGTATCCTACGGTAAAATATCGTTTGAAGACCGGTGAGCCCTTGTTTGGTAGGCTTTTTGCTATCCTACGCATTATGCAGATAACTTCGTACAACGCCTACGCTAAGCGAGTGCTATCACCTGAAATCTCAATAACTTTTTGGTGTGTCTGCTTGAGAGGTTAGAATCGTTTTCAATGCTAAAATCTGATAAATGCAACTCTGACGCTACGAGTGCTTGGGTGACTGGATCTACGCAGGCATGCACTTTTCACTCGGTTGAATGCTTGTCATCGGGGCTGTGCGTTTTAATATTCCTTTGGTGCTTACTGTGCTCAGTTTCGTTACATGTAGACACGGTAATATACAAAATAGATAAATCGATGTTGCACTAATAATTGATTCAAAATGGGCGGTTTAGCGAAGTGGGGGTCTTAATGGCTGAATAAATCTAGCTTTGAACGACTATTTTTTGCTCTTGCCAAGAACAGGCGTTGTTTCCTAAATCGACGGAACTTTTCCAACTTTCTACGATCTGATCATTTGAAGCAACAAAAATGGTTAGATTGTGCATGTAGCCGATTTCTGACTTTCAGTTTTCTCTAGTGGCAGTTTTTCAATCATCAGAGATTAGATCATGGTATCTACCCATGTGTGCAAAGCTAAAGGAATCAAAATGTGACAGTGCGAGTATGCAGGGTGGTATTGCGTTGTCACATTCTCTTTGGAGTTATTCCCTATCGGCTTTAGTGAACGACTTCCAACTTGGCCCTTCGACTAAATAGCTGAATAATTACCATTACAACGCATCGATGAGCCACCTCTATCCCCGCTCATCTGCAATCGTGTCATGTAAGTCGCTTTATAGGCGAAGTTTGGCTGTCCACAAAGGTGTACCTTTTTGTACGCCGCAGACTAGTCGGGAAAAAGTGTTCATTTACTCTTCATATTACATATAGGTCATGTTCATGAATTTGGCGGGTCTTAAGTTGATCCGTACCAGCAGTATCGGACACCGAGTTAAGTGAGTAAAATCACTAACGAGGTGAATCAATGTCCATTAAGAAAACGAAACGAACTCGACACACAGAAGAAT
>NZ_JXQD01000017.1 GCF_002100145.1 Vibrio sp. qd031 | reverse complement strand
ACGTCCAATTGCCATTCGCGTCAACGGTGAACTCACCGTACGCATCGCTAATGGTGTTTTCTTCAAACGCTAAATTAGGATTGTCTGCATCCGTCGCCGTTAACGTACCGCTGACAGGCGTCAGATCGCCCTCGGTTACCGCGTCGGTATCCGCCGAAATCACCGGCGCGTCATCAGTACCCGTGATGGTAATCGTCACTGTAGTGTCACTGCCATCGGACAGCGTCACGGTAAACTCACGGACTTCTTTCTGGCCGGCGGTTAATGCATCGACTGTGGCGTTATCGGCCAGTGTGAATGTCCAATGGCCATTGGCGTCAACGGTGAACTCACCGTACACATCGCTAATGGTGTTTTCTTCAAACGCTAAATTAGGATTGTCTGCATCCGTCGCCGTCAACGTACCACTGACAGGCGTCAGATCGCCCTCGGTTACCGCGTCGGTATCCGCCGAAATCACCGGATCGTCATCGGTACCGGTAATGGTAATGGTGACGGTGGTGTTACTGCCATCGGACAGCGTCACAGTAAACTCGCGCACTTCTTTCT
>NZ_JXQD01000004.1 GCF_002100145.1 Vibrio sp. qd031 | reverse complement strand
AATGGCGGTGAGGGAGGGATTCGAACCCTCGATACGGCTACAAACCGTATACTCCCTTAGCAGGGGAGCGCCTTCAGCCTCTCGGCCACCTCACCATCTTGCGGACGCACATATTACGATTTGGGCGAAATATGTCAAACAAAATTTTGGGAAAATACACGAAATACTGTGCGATAGCACAGTAATCGACCAAAGCGTGTGAAAAGTGCTGTTTTAGACAATAAAACGCACTATTTTTCATCCACTTTAGATCAAAAAAAGCCAGCTATTGCTGGCTTTTTTTAGAAGGTGCTTGGTGCAACGTTACCGTTGCCTTTTTCAGCTTGTATGCGCATGTAAATCTCTTCACGGTGCACAGACACTTCTTTTGGTGCGTTTACGCCAATACGTACTTGGTTGCCTTTAACACCCAAAACAGTAACGGTAACTTCATCACCAATCATCAATGTTTCGCCAACACGGCGAGTCAAAATCAACATTCTATGCTCCTTGCAATTGTATTCACGGCATTATTTTCTATTATTCAACAAAAAGGTTTAAAGGCAAAGCGACATGTTAAGAAACTCGTCGTTTTGTCACTGAAAGTAACTCATTTTGATCCACATACACATCGTGAATGATATTTGCTGCTTTATCAAGGTATTCCGGCGCGAGAAGCATCATTGTATGTCTCTCACATAAAGAGTGAGAAACAATTTCAATGTCGTCTTCAGCCAGTAAAGCCTCCAACGCTTGAATACTGCTCAAATTGGAACGTCCAATTAACGACACCGAACATACGTCGTCGATATGAACGGCTTCTTCATGAATAACTTGCATGAGTTTAGCAAGATCCGCTTGAGACACCACCACGCCACTTTGCTCTTTCGACAGTACTCTAAACACTTCTAACTCTTGTTCGTTACACTGCGCAACCAATTTATCAATGGTTTCATTGTTGGAGGTTATCTGCATGAGGTTACGACGCAACGCAACCCCTACAACGCCCCCACTCGACTCTTGTGCCGTCACTAAAGTTCCCTGCAAAGGAGAGAACGACGACAATACACGAATAGGCAGGTTATGTTGCTCGGCGAACTCGACACAAGGGAGGTGCAATACTTTTGCACCATATTTGGCCATATCAATCATATCTTGAAAACCAATAGTATCAAGTTTGCGCGCAGCAGTGACGACCCTTGGATCACAGCTATAGACGCCATCCACATCGGTGTAGATTTGGCACTCTTTGGCACCAAGGTATCCGGCTAAAGTCACAGCAGTCGTATCTGATCCGCCACGGCCTAAAGTCGAAATATCGCCTTGTTCAGTAATACCTTGGAATCCGGCTACAATGACAATTTTTCCTAGTTGAAGTTGCTGATTAATGGTGCCGGTATTAATACCAATGATGCGCGCTTGAGCGTGCTTTTCATCAGTTTGAATACCAGCTTGCCATCCTGTCAGCGATACAGCATCGTGTCCTAATTTTTGTAACGTCATCGCTAGAAGCGACATGGACACCTGCTCGCCGGCAGACAGTAGAACATCTAATTCTCGTGAAGAAGGTAAGGTATCAACTTGATTGGCTAAAACCTGAAGACGATTGGTTTCTCCTGACATCGCTGAAACAACGACTACCACGGAATGCCCATGTTCTTTGGTTTTTATAACTTGCTCTGCCACCGCTCTAATGCGATCAATAGAGCCTACTGAGGTGCCACCAAACTTCTGTACGATAATTGAATCTGTCACTGTATTGCCTTAACTACTATCATTTAGCCTCACCTGTTGGTGCGACTACTCCAAATTTAGAAAAAAATAAAACCAAGTGTGCTACTGAGTAATACCCAATACTACAACTTGGTTTCCTGAATGATTTTGCGCCACGTCATGTGAACGAGGCGCTATTTTATTCATATTTACATTGGGGGCAAGTAATTTTTACAAGCGCTCTTCAAGCCATGCTTTCACTTGCTCTATAGCCTGTGGCAGTGCCGCGATGTCTGTCCCGCCAGCCTGCGCAAGATCTGGACGACCGCCACCTTTCCCGCCAACTTGTTTGGCCACAAAGTTCACCAAATCACCCGCTTTGACTTTACCAGTAAGATCTTTAGTCACACCTGCCACTAAGCTGATTTTTTCATCACTAATGTTAGCCAGCAAAATAACGCCAGTACCCACTTGGTTTTTGATGTCATCGACCATGGTCTTGAGGTTCTTAGGATCCGCACCTTCAAGACCAGCAACAAGGACTTTAACGCCATTCACTTCGGTCACTTTCCCCATGATATTGGCACTTTCTGCTACTGCAATCTTCTCTTTAAGTGCAGAGATTTCTTTCTCAAGTGATTTGGCTTTTTTACCCGCATCAGTGATTTGAGTTTGGAACTGCTTCAATTGAGTGTCGATTGCGTCTAACGCAGCGTCAGCAGTGACGGCTTCAATACGGCGAACACCGGCGGCAATACCACCTTCTTGTGTGATTTTGAATAAACCAATATCACCGGTAGCACTTGCGTGTATACCACCACACAATTCTGTCGAAAACTCGCCCATAGACAGTACACGAACTTCATCATCGTATTTTTCACCAAACAGTGCCATTGCACCTTTTTGCTTGGCCGATTCAATGTCCATGATGTCAGTCTGGATTGTATGGTTGCGGCGAATTTCACTATTTACCAAACGCTCAACTTGTTTGATCTCTTGCTTGGTCATTGCCTCAAGGTGAGAGAAGTCAAAGCGTAAGCTTTCTGCCTTAACCAGTGAGCCTTTTTGATTGACGTGCTCGCCCAAAACTTGGCGAAGTGCTGCATGCAGCAAGTGAGTCGCCGAGTGGTTAAGAGAAATCGCGGCGCGGCGCGCTTCATCAACTTGAGCCGTGGTGGCATCGCCTACTGCAATAACACCCTGCTTCAGCGAGCCGTAATGAGCAATGGCGTTACCCAGTTTTTGTGTATCTTCAACAACAAATTCGCCCGACTCAGTGGTCAACAGACCCGCATCACCACATTGACCGCCAGACTCTGCATAGAAAGGTGTATCAGCCAAGACAACTATTGCATTGTCGCCAGCAGATAGGTTTTGTACTTCTTCACCGTCTTTAAACAGAGCAGAAATGACGCTTTCACCTTTTGCAGTGCTATAACCACAAAACTCAGATTCAGCATCAGTTTTAATTGATGCGTTGTAGTCCGTACCAAATTGACCCGCTTCTCTAGCACGCGCACGCTGCGCTTCCATCGCTTGCTCAAAGCCAGTTTCGTCGATAGTCAGGTTTCGCTCTCGTGCGACGTCGTTAGTAAGATCCGCAGGGAAACCGTAGGTGTCGTAAAGTTTAAACACGGTTTCACCGTCAAGTACATCACCGTCTAGATTATCGAGTGCGTCGTTTAAAATTGACATGCCACGCTCTAGCGTACGGCTAAAGTTTTCTTCTTCGATTCGCAATACTTTTTCAACGATGGCACGTTGCTTTTGCAGCTCAAGGCCAGCAGTTCCCATCACTTCAATTAGAACGCCCACCAATTTGTGGAAGAAAAGGCCTTTAGCACCCAGCTTGTTACCATGGCGCACTGCGCGACGGATAATGCGGCGAAGTACGTAACCACGACCTTCGTTTGACGGCATAACACCATCAACAATGAGGAATGCACAAGAACGGATGTGATCAGCAATTACGCGTAACGACTGGTTGCTTAGATCGTCATACCCTACTACGTCGGAAGCCGCTTTAATTAGGGTTTGGAATACGTCGATCTCATAGTTTGAGTGCACGCCCTGCATAATGGCAGAGATACGCTCAATACCCATACCCGTATCTACAGAAGGCTTGGGAAGAGGCTCCATTGTGCCATCTGCATGACGGTTAAACTGCATGAAAACGTTGTTCCAAATTTCAATGAAGCGATCACCGTCTTCTTCTGGTGTACCAGGTCGGCCACCCCAGATGTGTTCACCGTGATCGTAAAAGATTTCTGTACATGGACCACATGGTCCCGTATCGCCCATCTGCCAGAAGTTATCTGACTCGTATGGCTTGCCACCTTTTTTGTCGCCAATACGTACGATTCGATCGGCTGGAACACCAATTTGCTTATTCCAGATATCGAACGCTTCGTCATCGGTCTCATAAACTGTCACAAGCAGTTTATCTTGAGGCAGTTGCAGAACTTGAGTTAGGAATTCCCACGCAAATGTGATGGCATCTTCTTTGAAGTAATCGCCGAAGCTAAAGTTACCTAGCATTTCAAAGAAAGTGTGGTGACGTGCAGTAAAGCCAACATTTTCGAGGTCGTTATGTTTACCACCGGCACGTACACAACGTTGGGCAGTGGTGGCGCGAGTGTAACCACGCTTTTCCAACCCAAGGAAGCAGTCTTTAAACTGGTTCATCCCTGCGTTGGTGAACAATAGAGTAGGATCGTTGTGAGGAACCAGAGAAGAAGAGTCTACGATCTGGTGGCCTTTGCTCTCGAAAAACTTAAGGAACGCATTGCGAACCTCGTCAGTGCTCATGTACATGCAGCTTTACCTGAAATTTGGGTGTGAAAATTTTCCCCATTGTAAAGCAAGCGATAACAATCGACTAGTGCTGAATACTCCCCAAACAGTCTATTGCGTATTTGATTTCGTCAAAATCAAATCCTCGATACTGTAAAAAGCGCACTTGTTTGGCGTACTCTTTGGCGTCTGTGCTTTTTTGGCCTTTAAATCGCTTATCAGCCGTCTCTTTGGCTAACTCAAACCAATCGACACTTTCCTCTTCTAACGCACGTAGTACGATAGACTCCGATACCTTTTTAAGACTCAAGTCTTGTAAGATGCGTCGTTTGCCATGGCCTTTGTATATATGCTGCCTGACTTGGCTTTTAGCGAATCTTTCATCGTCTAAATAGCGGTGCTCGATGCAGAAATGCAGCGCATTATCAATATCAGCAAGTGGGTATCCTTTATTCAGCATTTTTTGGCGCAATTCATATTCGCCATGATCACGTCGACTCAACAGCTGAATTGCCGCGGATTTAGCGTCTACTTTTGGGGTGTAGGGTGATCGGGAAGAGTAGTTCATCGGTAATCGCCTCCATGCTGAGAGTTATGACTCATATCTTCGCTTCAAGAATGTCGAGGTCACTGCAGTTCACACCATGAGTGATGTTTAAATGCACAAGACATTGTTCGCGCTCTACAAAAAAATAAGCCCCGTCAAAAGACGGGGCTTATTTAAGTGTTTGTTTTTAAAGCTCGTCTTCTACTTCCGCTTCTTCAGCTGTTGCTGTAGAAAGCAGCATCTCACGAAGTCTAGTATCAATTTCAGTGGCTACTGCAGGGTTCTCACGTAAGAAACGACCCGCGTTCGCTTTACCTTGACCAATCTTGTCACCATTGTAGCTGTACCAAGCACCTGCTTTTTCAACCAGCTTATGTTTCACACCAAGATCCACAAGCTCACCTTCACGGTTAAAGCCTAGACCGTACATGATCTGAGTTTCAGCTTGCTTAAATGGCGCAGCAATCTTGTTTTTAACAACTTTGATACGAGTCTCGTTACCAACGATTTCGTCGCCTTCTTTGATAGAGCCTGTGCGGCGGATATCAAGACGAACTGAGGCGTAAAACTTAAGTGCGTTACCACCGGTAGTTGTTTCAGGGTTGCCGAACATAACGCCAATTTTCATACGGATCTGGTTGATGAAGATACACATACAGTTTGACTGCTTTAGGTTACCCGTCAGCTTACGCATCGCTTGAGAAAGCATACGTGCTTGAAGACCCATGTGACTGTCACCCATTTCGCCTTCAATTTCGGCTTTAGGTGTAAGTGCCGCGACAGAATCGACAACCATTACGTCTACCGCGCCTGAACGTGCAAGAGCGTCACAAATCTCTAACGCTTGCTCACCCGTATCGGGTTGTGACACCAGTAACTCATCGATATTAACACCCAGTTTCTCCGCGTAGACAGGATCCAGTGCGTGTTCTGCATCGATAAATGCACAGGTTTTGCCAGCTCGCTGCGCTGCTGCAATCAGTTCAAGAGTCAACGTAGTTTTACCTGACGACTCAGGCCCGTACACTTCAACAATACGGCCCATTGGCAAACCACCAGCACCAAGTGCAATATCGAGTGACAATGAACCAGTAGAAATTGTTTCGACATCCATTGAGCGGTTGTCACCAAGACGCATGATCGAACCTTTACCAAATTGCTTTTCGATCTGTCCTAGGGCTGCGGCTAGTGCCTTTTGCTTGTTGTCGTCCATTGCGTCCTCTTAAATCGTGTCAAACTGTACTGTTAATGAAATGAATTATACTGGTAATTCATACAGTGTCTATAGCTGTTTATGAATTTAATTCATTTTTCATACTGGCCATCATTAACTGCAGAGCTTTTTGTACTGCTTGCTCACGAACTTGCCTACGATCACCATCAAACCTAAAAGTGAATGCTATAGGATTTCCCCCCTTCTGCATTACTGCAAAGCAAACGGTACCGACTGACTTACCCGGTACGGCCCCTCCTGGCCCGGCGATTCCTGTAACTGAGACGCCAATACTCGCTAGGCTATTAGCAAGTGCACCTTGTACCATTTCTCGAGCGGTCTGCTCGCTGACCGCCCCAAACTCATCTAACGTTGAGCGGCGAACACCTAGCATCTCCATTTTGGCTTCGTTGCTATAGGTTACAAAAGCTCTATCAAACCAAGATGAACTACCTGCAATATCGGTTATTGAACTTGATATACCACCACCAGTACAGGACTCTGCTGTTACCAACATCAACTGTTGTGCGCGCAGCATGGAGCCAACCTCGGCGCTTAATGTTTCCATCATCACATTTACTCCTTAAATCAACATTATGAGGTATTATTGCAAGCTCTTGTTAATGTTGAATAGCTAAAGCGGTGCCAAAGAAAAAAACGCGAAAAAAAAGGACCGCTAGGGTCCTACATATTAAAGTAAAGCTGAGTTTAGAAGAAATAGCTATAGGTCAATTTCAGCTCTGTACCTTGACGATTATGCCCAAAGCTCTGCTCCACATCATCAAAGTATTCAGTGTAAGTAACTTTACCCCAATGTTTGCGGTTGTGGCTAATTGGCATTTGAAGCACTGCGTCAAGTTGCAACTGATTAACAGTGCCAACATCACCCCCAAAATCGAGTGAACTAAACTGTGGGTTTAGCTGCACGTGGGTTCCGTTTTTATGTAAATAAATAGAGTTGAGGAAATTCAACTGGGCACCAAAAGTGTAATCATTTACAACACCGATTTTCGCGAAATCTCGGTTATTTTGTCCCGCAGCAATAGCAGCGATTGGAAATAACATCCAGTTACTAAACGGTGTCTCTAAACGGACTAATGCACCAACAGCAAAAAGGCGGTCAGACAAAGCATCTGTAAAACTTGTCTCAATATAGTCTAAAGATAGACCGACCATAGGGGCGCTTTGCGATTGTGTTTTTGCCACTTCAAAATAACGAGCACGAACCTGCGATAGATTAAACTCGTCACTACCTACTTTGCCATTGTCTTGCCCTTGTAACGATAGTAGGCCCAAAAATAGGTGCCCATTATCTTTGGCTCCAGACATCTGCCCAATGAGTTGTACAAAGTCGTTATTTTCTTTATCAAAGCTCTGTTTACCATAGGTAATACTTCCCACAGTAGAAACTTTGGTATGGTCACCAGGATCGGGAGCGTCTGCAGAATCAATATGTTCATCTGCAATAGAAAAGGCAGAGGTTAGAAGTAACATACTGGCAATAAGGGTATTTCGGAATACAGTCATCGGGCAACCTATTTGTTATGATTTGTTTCATCGTTCAGTAACAAGGCTTCCTCTCGCACGCTTAGCGAATATCAAGGAGTAAGTTTACAAACGATGTACATGACAAAAGAAAACCTCACGTTATACTCTATCCTTTAGAGGCCGGACGAAATAACCAAATAAAAAAACATTAAGTGACAAAAAGTATTTCAAGTTTATATAAGATTGAGTTACATTTTTTTATTGTTTGTTTTTCTGTTATCCTCTTCGGCGTCAACCAAAACTGGCAACATTTGTGTGGCTTAAATTTCAAACACTTAGTAGCCACTTTTCCAAAACTAGAACAAAGACCGAATATTCTACCCAATGACAGACACCACCTCCCCTAGCAAGGAGCCCGACTCAAAGCAAACCCTAAATCTTGAGCCCCCGATTTATCAGGTTGGAAGCATAGAATTTTCTCCAACATCTGGAGTGGTGCGCTTACAAGGTGAACTGCATTTATTACGTGCCCGTGAAGCGAATCTTCTTGAAGCTCTGATCGATGCATTTCCTGGTGTCCTATCTAGAGCCGATATTGAAAGAAAACTTTGGACAAACTCATACGCCACTAACGCGACGATTAACCAAACTGTCAAAGCATTACGTTTCTCGTTAAAAGATGAATCGCGCAGTCTAATTCGAACCATACCAAAGCAGGGTTATGTATTATCACGAGTTCCTGTTGCTCTGCCACATGCATCTGAGGTGCAAAAGACACCACAGTCAAAACTCAGCCCAATGCTGTCAACAGTCTACGCGCCAAAGCACCTTAAACGCTGGCTAGTTGGTGTCGGAGCTGCCAGTTTATGTGCCTTTAGCCTCGGCTACTGGCACACGAAGCCGATCGCTCTTGAGCGAATAAGCCATCAATACAAAGGCGATTGGTATTTAACCCAAGAGCTGAGTAATGCAACAAAGCAACAAATTGCATCACGCACCGACAGTACACAGTACATAGTGCAAACAGAACTCGGAATTCGTATCTGCGTGATAGAGAATCAGGAGATGCAATGCGAACACTTCGAATAACTTTTATTGCTGGCACAATTGCCATATTGCTGCTCAGTTATATGTTAGGTGCCTATATTGGTGCAAACCGCACAAACGATTTTTCTCAATACTATGGTGTATGGGAGGGCAGCGGAGTCGTAAGCCTACCCAACAGCTCGCTCAGCAGTCACTTGAAGCTCATTATTGATGAAAGTCAAAGTAGGGTATCCCTTACTAATATTCTGTCCGAGTCAAGTTTTACCGTTGATGCCACAATGGTGAGGCTTGAACGCGCGCACCAAGATCTATATCTCGATTTTGATAATCTAAAAACCAACGGTCTAGAAGCATTTACTGAACAGACTGGGATCTCAATCCCGCCGTCACCAGCCTTAATACGTTTACAGATTTGGCGACTCAACGACGAACAATTATTCATTCACTTCAGTGGTAAGCAAGGGGTCTCTACCTTTCATAAAATCCATAAAAAACATACACTTAGCGATAAGGGGATGTCGTTGTTTTAGCTTTTTTTATATAGACTATTTTTTTTCGCTAGAAGATACTTTTTTTGGTTGGAGATGTGGGTAGTTGCCTTGTTAAATGCAAGCAGGCTATTTAACTTCCTTCAGCGTAATGCTGACCAACAAAAGGTAATACAATAATGACGGTTTCCGCACCTTCTGTCCCTACGCCAGAAGAAAAAGTAGGGCTAGCCAAATGGTTCCCACTTATAGTTCTTTTGGCAGCACAATTTTCAACTATGGCCGATAATACTGGCCTGTCTATTTCTACTGATGCATTGATTGCGCTCCACGGTGCGACCATGCCACAAATCCAAATGGCCAACGCCATGTACCCGCTGATTGCCGGAGCTGGTATGATTGCAGGTGGTTTGATCGGTTTGATCATTGGCTGGAAACGCCAAATGGTCATTGGCGCAGGCATGCTTGCTGTAGCATCATTTGCTGCTGCTTTTGCACCAAATATGGAAGTTCTTAACTACGGTGCACGTGTAGGCTCAGGCTTGGGCGCATGTCTACTTATTCCTGCTGTACTGGCTAACGTTGCTGGTATCTATAAAGGCAAAGACCAGGCAATCGCCTTCTCTGCTATTGCTGCTTTGGTGGGCCTTGCTAGCGCAATCACACCGTTGATATTTGGTTTTATTCTTGATGTTGCCAGCTTCCGTGTCGCGTTTTCTGCACTTGGCGTATATTGTTTCCTAGTAATGCTAGGTAGTTTAAAGTTACCAGAACTGGACATCGAACCATTCAAGGGTAAGCTAGATACTGTTGGCATCGCGCTTGCGGGTATCGGTTTACTTTGTTTTGTAACTGGTCTTCTTAAAATCTCTGAATGGGGTTTAATTGCTCCACTGACAGACTTTGCCATTTTTGGTTTATCTCCAGCGATTCCAACTGTTGTACTAGGTGCAGCACTGCTTAAAGGCTTGTTGATCTGGGAACGCCGCTTTGAAGCGCAAGGTGGTACACCTTTACTACCGTCTTCTTATGTTGAAAATCCACAAGTTGTTGTAGGCTTGGTACTGTGTGCTACGATCTTCCTATTGTTTGGTGCAACCGGGTTTATTAACGTTTCTTACATGCAGCTTGTTGCTGGCATGAGTGCTCTTTCTTCTGGTATTGCTCTTTGTGCTTTCGCACTAGGCATGATGATCGGTTCACTAGGTGCTCCAGCTAAGCTATCTAACTGGACCTGCCAGCGAATTTGCCAGCTAGGTTTCGTTGTAGCTGCTGCCGGTACTGCATTGATGTTCCTTGGATTTACTGCAGAAGGCATCACTATTTGGCAATACATTTCTCTGCTAATCTTTGGTGCGGGCGCTGGTCTACTGGCTTCACAAGCTTCGATTGTCGTTACCTCTGCATTAAGCGAACGTGAAGCTCAACAATCTGGTGGTATCCAAGCGACGTCTCGTAACGTTGGTCAAGCATTTGGTGTGGCTATTCTTGGCTCGGTAATGCTGTTCTCTCTTTCGGGAGCAATTAAATCTAATGTTGCAGAACACGATGGACTTAGCCTAGAAACCAAACAAATAATTTCTGAACAACCTTCATTGCCTTTTGTTTCAAATGATATGGCACTTGTGTTGATGGAAGATCTTATCGCTGACAAAGAAGAGCAGCAGATAGTCATTCAAGTAATGGCTGAGTCTCGTCTGCAGTCTGTGCACTATGCGTTGTTCACCCTCATAGCACTTATGATGGGTGGTCTGGCGCTTTGTTCGAGGCTACCGAAAAAGTCTCTAATGAATAATTAGCACCTACTGAACAAAGCCCAAGCTATATAGCTTGGGCTTTTCTCGTTATTACAAGTCTAATTTCATCCACTTGAGGTTGCCTATGGAGACACCCCTGTCATCCACTAAATACGCCGTTTTATGGGTATTGGCTATCGCCCAATTCACTCTCTCTGCTGATGTGGCGAATCTTTCTATTTCTACGTCGACACTCGTTGCGCACTTTGATACTGACCTTGCCAGCATTCAACTACTCAATAGTACCCAACCACTCGTTGGTGCCACATTAATGCTCAGTGCAAGTATGCTTGGTATGTTTATTGGTTGGAGAAGACTCCTCATCGCAGGCTCAGTAATCGGTGTAGCCTCAAGCTTTGGGTTTCTGTTGGCATCAGACATTCAGACGCTACAATATTTGGTACGCCCAATGGCCGGGTTATCATCTTGCATGATATTACCTGCTGTACTAGCTCTCGTTGTTGCACACTTCCCTGGTACCAAGCGTGCTTTTGGATTTGGTATTATGGCCGCGTCGACTGGCTTAGCTGCAGCGGTCATTCCACTATTAAGCGGTTGGATACATGATAATTTAGACTGGCAATGGTCATTTGTGTTTGTCGGCAGTGGTTATTTCCTTACCGTAATCGGTTCAACCTGCTTAATTAAACCTATAGAAACTCAGCGCCCACCTAAGTTCGATATTGTGGGAACCATACTTGGTACCACGAGCATCATGCTACTGTTCTTAGGGCTTCAAAAACTGTCTTCCTGGGGAAGCTTTTACGCACACTCCAGTGAGCTTATTCCTCAATGGCTAACATTTTGTTTGCCCTATAGCCCCGCATTATTGTTTGTTTTCGCTGGGGCAATATTGTTGTTCATATTTATCCGTCAACAAAATCGGTTTGAAACGGCTTACGGTTACGCCTTGCTACCCATGAGTTGGATGCGAAACGCGGCATGCCGTCAAGGTTTTAGTGTATTGTCTTTAATGTACATTATATTAGGTGGAAGCAGTTTCCTCATAGTCACCTTCTTGCAGTTAGCCATGGGGTTGTCATCGATGCATTCTGGAGCCATTGTACTGCTGTTCTCCAGTGCAATGATTATAACTTCAGTAGCCACTCCCTTATTAAATAAACACATATCGATAAGTTCACTATGCCGTATCGGCTTTATCGGTATTGGTGTTGCGGCAATGATATTGATAGTGAGCAGTAATGAGCGCAGTATTGTTAGCGGTTTTTATTTTGGCATGCTGCTTTTGGGAGCAGCCATAGGTGTACTCGCCAGTCAGTGCCCACTATTAATTACCAATGCTCTAGGGGGACGAGATGCTGAACAATCAGGAGGACTGCAGGCAACCGTGCGAAACCTGAGCTTAGTCATCGGTATTGCTTTACTAGGGGGTGTTAATCAAACAGCACTCGACTCGTCTTTGCGTTCAACAATAACCGTTGAAAGCACACCTAAGGTTGTCAAGATCATTGAAAATGAAACAAGAATTCCCTACTTAAGCGACAATCAACTGACCACGTTACTCCAACATCAAGAGCTTACTACACTGGAATATGAGGAAGCCTTATCCATCAACTCAACGGCGAGAGTGTTCTCATTTCATTGCTCTTTGCTGTTGTTGGCGGCCTTAGCCATTTGCGGGCTAAGAACCAGCTCGCGGATTCGCCAAACAAGTAGAGAGTGAGTAACTTACAAGGGTTTAATGATAGGGAATAAACTAAAAAAGCTCACAGAAAATACCGCGAGTTTTTTTAGTTTAAGGCGATTAGGCCTGCGCTGTTGCACTCGCTTGTCGAGCGGATAGAGACTTTATAAATAGGGACTCAGCAATTACGATCGATACGATTGTGAGGTAGAACGCAACTACGCCACCTGCAGGCCCTAGAAATTGTACCTGCTCACCAAACAAAACAACAATGGCGCCCATAGCCACCACTTTGGAACCAATTAGGATAAACCAAGACGAAAAAAATCGTTTTACTTTAGGGAATTTATTCTGACTTAAACATAGCTTGGCTGCCCAACGCTCAAATGCTACCGAGCTTTTCAATACAATAGCCATAATGATTGCAGAAATTACTGCCAAAATTAGGCTATCCACAACCACCCATTCCCACATGACACCGTAACCGAGCATCGCTACCGTGCCAATAACACTGCATAACAGTAACTCATTAACTGTACTTACTTTCATATATGCGCTTCCTAACCAAAAAATAGATAAAAAAAACAAAGCCCACAGAGTGGGCTTTGTTAATACTCACCGATTAAAAGGGAGTATGCTTTTGACTACACTAGAGCCTGTTCAGACTGTTCTACTTTTTGCGTGTGAACGGTAACGTCACCGCCAAGTACCGTAGCGTGTACATTGATGTCTTTTACAATGTCTTTCGCAACGTCCAGTGGGTTTTGGTCAAGTACTGCAAAATCCGCAAGCTTGCCCACTTCGATAGAGCCAATCATGTGCTCTTGTTCCATAAGGTAAGCTGCGCCTTTTGTTACCGCATGCAAGGCTTGCTCAGCAGTCAAGCACTCATCTTCACCGTAAACTTTCCCAGAGAAAACACACTTACGATTCATCGCGCCCCACATCATAAATAACGGGTTAACCTGAGTTACAACGTCGTCACAGTGAATAGAGAAAGGTACTTCGTGCTTTACAGAACTCTGGAAAGGGTTCAACGTTTTAACGCGCTCTGGACCAACAGTCTGTGTCGCATGAACGTCACCCCAAAACGGGATATGGGTACCAAACAAGTTATGCACCACACCCAGTTTTTTCATACGGATCATCTGTTCCGGATTCACCATTTGGTTGTGCTCAAGACAATGGCGAACATGCGGTTGCGGGCATTCAGTTTGCATTCTTTCAATGAGATCAAGCAATACGTCGGTGCACCCTTCACCATTACAGTGGAACGAAATGCTGTACCCTAATTGGTGTGCATAAAATACTTCTTGATACATAGTTTCAGTATCAAATTGTAAGTGACCGCTTGGTGTACCATTAAAGTAGGTTTCCCCTTCTTTTAATAGTGCGGTAAAGCCTTGAATTGAACCGTCTGTTCTCAAGTATTTTACTTTGGTCAACATAAGACGGTCATTGCTTTGCTCTTTAAACTCAGCAAGCTCTTCACCGGTGAAGTTAGGTACTAGTGGGTACGCCGCCAAACGCATTTTGAACTGAGGCATTTTTGACAGAGCTTGGTACAACGGGTACGGGTTTTGTGGTACACCCATACCGCAGTCAGAAATAGTAGTAACCCCTAGACGCCCGATGCTGTCGGCATAGCCAATCATAGCAGCAACTGCGTCTTCTGCACCGCCAAGGTCGAAAGCACCGACTTGCACTGCGCGCAATATATCAGGCATTTCGCAAATTTCACCAGTCAAACGACCGTCCTTTTGCAGTACAAACACAGGATTATCAGAAAGCTGATAGCCCGTCTTTTCTAAAGCAAGCGTATTTTGTACACAAACGTGACAAGATGCGTGCATCATTAAAATAGGGGAGTCAGAGCAGATCTCGTCAAGAAAGTCTCGATCGATAACCTGTGCGCCTTCAAGAAGCAGTGGATCAAGACCCCAAAGGTTAAGCCATTCGCCCTTTTTGCCCGCATCGTTATGAGCTTGTACAAACTCAGTTACTTTCTGAGCTAACGCTTCTTTAGTCAGCGCTGGAGTAAGCACCTTACCTCCAAAACCAGAGCGCTCAATTTGTCCAACGTAGCCAAAACGATCAGTAAACAGTGCCGCACCCAATGGGTGCATGTGTGCTTCAATGAAGCCCGGTACAATTGTTTTGTCACTAAATTGCGAGTCTAAACGATATTCAATTTCGTTATTTGCTAGGTAAGTTTCCGCTTGGTCGGTGGTACCAGTAAAGATAATCTTCCCACTTTGCACCACTACCGCCGTTGCGGCAGGTTGCTGCTCATTTACAGTGATGAAATTACCGGTAAATAGCACAGTTTCAGCACTATACTCTTGGCCTGGTTTTAAAATATCTCGTTGTAAGGTCATGGAACAGAACTCCTGTTTATAGGGATAACAGATTTTTGATTTCTCCTTAACCATGCCAAATACACACTCTCATCACTAGCGATTTAAAGTAGCAAAAAGTATGGAAAACTATTGCTCATATCAGCACCTATTAAGTGTTCAAAAAAAAACTAAAATCATTAAAAAGCGTGAACAGACTCAACCTTTATCTGTGCCCAACAAAAACAGAAAAACGTCATGTGTTATTGAAAAACCAGCATGTCACAAACAACATTGTCTGTTAAAATCCCAACCAACCAACGGCAATCTATGTCGCTGTAAAGCGACAATCCCTAATGACTAATAAAACTCAGCACACACCGATGATGCAGCAGTATTTGAAGCTCAAAGCAGAAAATCCTGACATTCTCCTTTTTTATCGTATGGGCGACTTCTATGAGTTGTTTTACGATGACGCAAAACGAGCCTCACAATTACTCGATATATCACTGACCAAACGAGGGGCATCCGCTGGGGAACCAATACCGATGGCCGGTGTCCCGTTTCACGCCGTTGAAGGGTATCTTGCCAAGCTTGTACAGCTCGGCGAGTCTGTTGCGATATGTGAGCAAGTTGGTAACCCTGCAACCAGTAAAGGTCCTGTAGATCGCAAAGTCGTGCGCATAGTGACTCCCGGTACAGTAACAGACGAAGCCTTACTGAGTGAGCGCAGTGACAACCTAATTGCGGCAATTTATCAACAAGGTAACAAGTTTGGTTATTCGACTTTAGATATTACATCCGGTCGATTTTTATTATGCGAACCCACAACCTTGGAGGCCATGCAAGCTGAGTTGCAGCGCACCTCGCCTAAAGAGCTGCTATTTGCTGAAGACTTTGAAGCTGTTCAACTCTTTGAGTCACGCAACGGTAATCGACGACGTCCTATTTGGGAATTTGATCTCGACACAGCAAAACAACAACTTAACCAGCAGTTTGGCACAAAAGATTTGGTGGGTTTTGGCGTAGAGCAATCCACATTTGGTTTATGCGCAGCAGGCTGCTTAATACAATATGTCAAAGATACTCAGCGCACTGCTTTACCGCATATCCGCAGTATTACGGTCGACAGTCAAGATCATTCAGTGATCCTCGATGCGGCTACGCGCCGCAACCTTGAGCTGACACAAAATCTCGGGGGAGGAACCGATAACACTCTTGCCGAAGTCCTAGACAAAACCGCCACAGCTATGGGCAGTCGAATGCTTAAGCGCTGGATACATCAACCGACACGCTCGATTGCGGAAATCAACCAACGCCTCAATGCAGTATCAGAAATCAAAGAGTCCACGCTGTTTGACGAGATCAATCCTTCTCTCAAGCAGATTGGCGACATTGAACGTATTATCGCTCGCCTAGCCATTCGATCAGCAAGACCACGGGATCTCTCTCGCTTAAGAGCCGCATTGGAAGAACTGCCTAACCTATCAGCAGTGCTAGAACCAACATCCGACGCTTATCTGCAGACACTTCGCGAGCAATCCTCGCCTATGGACGAATTGTTCGACCTACTTAATAGGGCGATAAAAGATAATCCTCCAGTGGTGATCCGCGACGGTGGCGTCATTGCAACCGGCTACAACGCCGAGTTGGATGAGTGGCGCGCTCTTGCTGACGGGGCCACTGAGTATCTTGAGAAGTTAGAAGCCGATGAGCGTGAACGACACGGTATCGATACTCTAAAGGTAGGGTATAACGCTGTGCACGGCTTTTTTATTCAAGTAAGCCGTGGCCAGAGCCACCTTGTGCCTGCGCACCTTGTGCCTGCGCACTATGTGCGCAGACAAACACTCAAAAATGCAGAGCGCTACATTATCCCTGAGCTCAAAGAGCATGAAGATAAAGTGTTGAGTTCAAAGTCTAAGGCGCTGGCGGTAGAAAAGAAGCTGTGGGAAGAGCTGTTTGATCTCATCATGCCTAACATTGAGCAATTACAAGTTCTCGCTTCGGCATTGTCTCAACTCGATGTTTTGCAAAACCTTGCTGAACGCGCTGAATCACTCGACTATTGTCGTCCCGAGTTTGTAGATACACCTCAAATTAACATCAGTGGTGGCCGTCATCCGGTTGTCGAGCAGGTGTTGGATGAACCTTTCATTGCAAACCCAGTATCGCTTCACGCAACGCGAAAGATGCTGATTATTACTGGACCAAACATGGGCGGTAAGTCGACCTACATGCGTCAGACGGCACTTATTGCATTGCTGGCTCACATCGGCTCTTTCGTCCCAGCAGAGAGTGCCAGCATGGGTATCCTAGATCGCATCTTTACCCGTATTGGCGCCTCTGACGATCTTGCATCTGGTCGTTCGACATTTATGGTCGAAATGACTGAAACAGCCAACATCTTACACAATGCCACCAGCAATAGTTTGGTGCTTATGGATGAAATTGGACGCGGCACAAGTACTTACGATGGGCTTTCTCTCGCTTGGGCGAGCGCAGAATGGTTGGCCAAAAAACTTGGTGCGATGACACTCTTTGCCACGCATTACTTTGAACTCACCGATATGCCGGGTTTGTTGCCGAATCTTGCCAACGTGCATCTTGATGCCATTGAGCATGGCGAAGATATTGCGTTTATGCATGCAGTTCAAGAAGGGGCCGCAAGTAAGTCTTATGGTTTGGCTGTTGCCGGGTTAGCAGGCGTGCCTAAAGCCGTTATCCGCAATGCTCGCAATAAACTGAGCCAGTTAGAAACGCAGTCGCCCCCAACGAATAGAACCACGGTTAAGCAAGAGCACCAATTGAGCTTAATCCCTGAACCTTCCGAAGTAGAAATGGCCTTGCAAGCGATAGAGCCCGATGAACTCACACCTCGTCAGGCCTTAGATGAACTTTATCGCTTAAAAAAACTCATCCACTAACAAAAAAACGCCACTTCAAAAAGGAGTGGCGTTTTGCTATGGAAGGCTCTTTTATGTGTCGCCTTAAGCTTCTTTGTCGATATCGAACAACGACTCCATACTTAAGCCATGTTTAATTACTATTTCTCTTAGCCTTCTAAGGCCTTCTACTTGGATCTGTCTAACGCGTTCACGAGTAAGAGAAATCTCACGCCCTACCTCTTCCAACGTTGAAGGTTCATAACCAAGCAGTCCAAAACGACGCGCCAATACTTCTTTCTGTTTGGGGTTAAGTTCGTCAAGCCACTGGATCAGTGAGCTCTTTATATCGCTGTTTTGAGTAGAGACTTCTGGATCGGAATGATGATCGGGAATGATGTCTAACAGAGCTTTATCACCATCACCACCGATTGGGGTATCGACAGAACTGACACGCTCATTCAACCGCAGCATTTTACTGACATCTTCAACAGGTTTGTCTAATTGTCGTGCGATCTCTTCGGCGGTTGGCTCATGATCGAGTTTTTATGATAGCTCACGTGCAGTGCGCAAGTATATGTTTAATTCCTTAACCACATGAATTGGCAGACGAATGGTTCTAGTCTGGTTCATGAGTGCGCGTTCAATGGTCTGTCGTATCCACCATGTCGCGTAAGTTGAGAAACGGAAGCCACGCTCAGGGTCAAATTTCTCTACTGCTCTAATCAAACCTAAATTGCCCTCTTCAATAAGATCAAGCAGTGCTAGGCCACGATTTGAGTAGCGACGAGATATTTTAACCACCAGTCGAAGGTTACTTTCAATCATGCGTTTGCGAGCCGCATCGTCGCCGCGTAATGCACGATGAGCATATAACACTTCTTCCTCGGCAGTCAGCAGTGGTGAAAAGCCAATTTCTCCTAAGTAGAGCTGTGTGGCATCAAGGTTTTTGGATGAGTCGTCAAAGTCTTCTTTAACAGTTTTGGCTTCGACAGATGCGGTTGTGTCTTCAATTGCCGCAATGACAACTTCAGGTGGGTTGATTTCGTTAATTTTCGTTGCTGTGTTGCTAGTACTCATAGCGCCTCCCCTGGCGACTCAGCAAGACATTACTACTCTCTATGTCGCTGAACTTAAGGCAAATATCTCATCGGATCGACGGACTTGCCTTGATATCGAATCTCAAAGTGTAAGCGGACATCGGTTCGACCGGAGCTACCCATAGTCGCGATTTTTTGTCCCGCTTTCACACTCTGCCCTTCTTTTACTAACAGCGTATCGTTGTGGGCGTATGCACTTAAATATTTGTCATTATGCTTTACGATTACTAAGTTACCGTAACCTCGTAGCGCACTTCCCGAATAGACGACACTACCATCAGCGGTGGAAACAACCGATTGACCGCGCGAGCCTGCGATATCAATCCCTTTATTTCCCTGATCCCCACTAGAGAACTTGTCTACGACACGACCTTTAGTGGGCCACTTCCACGACGCCACACTACTGTTACTAGATGACGTACTCTTTGCAGAATTGTTAATATTCTGTTTTTCAACATACTCCTTTGTCGGCTGCTGTGCAACCGTTTGCGTCGAAGTTTTATTGGCCGTCTGTTCGACTTTAGTTGTAGTGCTAGGTGGAGAAGAACTAGCACTAGCCCCCGGGCTACTTACGGTTGAGGCCGTTGCCACTGCCGTTGTAGTGGCCGCTGCATCAGCGGTGTTTTTTGTCTCGGGGTTTGTTGACGTTGTTGCAGTTTTGGAAGCACTGTCACCAGAACCCGTACCAGCATAAGGCACTGGATTATAGGAGCGAGACCACAACTTAATTCTTTGTCCCGGTTTTATGGTGTAAGGAGGCTTAAGTCCGTTCAGTGCGACAAGGGTATTCACATCTTTATCGGTGATGTAGGAGATGTAATATAGCGTGTCACCTTTGTTAACCACATAATAGCTGCCTCTGTAGGTTCCTTTGTCATCGGTTTTATAACGATCACCACTGCCTGTTGGCGCGCACGCAACCAGCAGAAAGGTGATCATAATAACGGATAACAAACGAAACACTTAGCCAAGATCTCCAGCAACCAATGGTACAAACTTAACCGGCTCAATCATTTGATGGGTCACTACACCATTAGACTTTTCAATCAAATACAGACTCTGTTGTTCAGTGCCAATCGGTATAACCATTTTACCGCCGTCATTGAGCTGTTCTACCAAAACTTGCGGAATGACCTCCGCGGCGGCAGTCACGAGGATGGCATCAAAAGGCGCTTTGCTCGCCCACCCCTGCCAACCATCTCCATGTTTATACGCGACGTTATACACATCAAGCTGTTTGAGTCGACGTTTAGCATCCCATTGAAGGGTTTTTATCCGTTCGATGGTATGCACTTTCTCGACCAACTGAGACAAAACCGCTGTCTGATAACCACACCCAGTCCCAACTTCTAGCACTTTACTGTTGTTTTTTAGATCAAGCAGTTGAGTCATTTTAGCCACAATATAAGGTTGCGAGATAGTCTGTCCACTACCAATAGGCAACGCATTATTGTCCCAGGCTTGATGTTGCATCGCTTGAGATAAAAATTGCTCTCTGGGCACTGTCGCTATAGCGCCCAACACTGCAGGTGCATCGACTCCCATCGATTGTAGCTGTTGCAAAAGCCTTTTCACTTTTGGCATCATCGATTAACTACTCTCCATCCCTGTTACTTGTCCCGTGAATCCACTGTTTCATACTAGGAAGTGACTCATGAGCCGTGAGATCGACTTGAAGCGGGGTAATCGAAATACGGTTGTGCTCAATAGCATAAAAGTCTGTCCCCTCCCCAGCATCTTGCTCTTTCCCCGGAGGGCCGAGCCAATAGATATCGTGACCTCTTGGATCTTGTTGTTTAATCATGCTTTCAGAGTGATGCCTTGCCCCAAGACGAGTTATGTCTAACTCCTCAATTGAAAGCGTATGAATGTCTGGAAAGTTCACATTCAATAGACGATTTGTTGGAATTCGATTCTGTTGATGATGTTGAACCAGTCGCTTGGCAATTTTTGCTGCTTGCGCAAAATGTTGGTGACCAACCAAAGAAAAAGCGATGGCTTGCACTCCTAAGAAGTGTCCCTCCATTGCGGCAGCCACTGTGCCAGAATAAAGCGTATCATCACCAAGGTTTGCACCGTGGTTAATTCCTGCCAACACTAAGTCGGGTAAATTGTCCTTCATCAACTCATTAAGCGCAAAGTGAACACAGTCGGTCGGTGTGCCTTGAACTGAGTACACATTCGGCTCAATCTCACTCACCCGCAGCGGCGTCTCTAGAGTAAGAGAGTTCGATGCGCCAGAGCGGTTGCGATCAGGGGCAACGATAGTAACCTCTGCGATATCGGCTAATTCCTTAGCTAACGTTCGGATACCTTCAGCATGCACACCATCATCATTGCTCAGTAATATTCTCACCTAATCTTTTCCTTGTGTCGCATCTGGGTAATGTCTTTCAGGCTCTGTTGTCAATGCAAGCTCTCGTACTATGGTTGTTGCAAAACAGCCGCTATCGAGCTCAAAGTAGAGCGTGAGATCATTATCTTGCCATTGCCACGCAAATTTTTCTGGCTTAAGCATTACTGCGCGGCGGTCATGACGCATACGATTTCCACGAATCAGCGCCATTAGATCGGGCTCTTTGTCTAGCTGTGCCTGTTCTAGTTGCAGAGCATCTTGCGCAGTCGGCAATGCGTTATCGCCCGCAAGCGCGGCGGTAATCACATCCTGATCAGATGAAACGTTGCCAATATTCTGCTCATTGATCAACCTAAGCTCATCACCTATTTGAACTAGGTCTCCCAAAACAGGTGAATTAAAACAGTTTTGTTTTATTCTCTCTGCCACAATCTGATTAAAGATCCATGAACGAGCTGCTGAAAGATATAAGCTGCGCTTGTTTTGGTTACGAGTGCGCACATTATCACGCCCCCAACGAGCGGCTTCAGTGACATTGTTGCGATCACGCCCGAATCTTTGCTCACCAAAATAGTTGGGGACACCATTTTCAATCACTTTTTTAAGTCGCTCTTCGACGTCATCAACGTCTGAAACATTGGTAAGCACAATCGAGAACCGATTGCCGCTGTTATCACCAGGACGAAGCTTCTTATTATGACGTGTTTGTTTAAGGATTTTGACGCTTGGGTAAAGCTTTTCAAAATCGGCGAAGTCCAATTCGTGTTTCGGTAAATGGATACTGAACCACTGTTGCGTCACTGCATGACGGTCTTTAAGACCTGCCCAAGAGACATCTTTGGTTTTAACCCCACAGAATCTCGCTAGTTCGTTCGCCACAAAACTGGTGTTTTCACCGGTTTTTTCGATTCGAAGTAAAACATGCTCACCTTCACCGGTTAACTCAAAGCTTAACAGTTCATCGACTTTAAAATGCTCAGGGGCACCTTTGATGGTGGCGTTAGCTTTAGGCTCACCATATAGATAAGGCCATTCAATTTCAGTTGACATTAGATGCTCTCCTTTTGAATGAGAACGACCGCTTCAGCAGCTATGCCCTCTTTTCGGCCCACAAATCCGAGTTTTTCAGTAGTCGTGGCTTTCACATTAATTGCGTCTAACTCACTACGCAAATCTTCAGAAATCGCTTTGCGCATAGCTTGTATGTGCGGCGCCATTTTAGGGGCCTGAGCCATAATCGTTACATCTGCATTGACGAGGCGATAGCCTTTAAGCGTAACTTGTCGGTATACCTCTTTTAGCAGGTCACGACTGTTTGCACCTTTCCACTCATCATCGTTATCCGGAAAGTGGTGACCTATATCACCTGCGGCGATCGCTCCTAGTAGTGCATCTGTTAGAGCATGCAATGCAACATCACCGTCCGAGTGAGCCACTAAACCCAACTCATAAGGAATAGAAACACCGCCAATTATCACTGGGCCATCTCCACCAAATTTGTGAACATCAAAGCCGTGCCCAATTCTAAACATCTGTCGTCTCCTGAAAGTCTGGCTTGCTTAAGTAAAAAGTCATTAATTCTAAATCTTCTGGTGAGGTCACTTTGATGTTATCAGAGCGCCCCGCAACAATGCTTGGAAAACGATCGATATTCTCCATTGCGGATGCCTCATCGGTAATTACCGCACCGGTGTTTAGCCCATGCTCTAATGCGATTTTCAATTGCTCAGCATTAAAAAGCTGTGGAGTAAGCGCGTGCCATAGTTTTTCTCTGTCCACCGTTTGAGTGATCTCTCCTGACCTATTGCTTCGCTTCATAGTGTCTTTTACAGGCGAAGCCAAAATCGCACCCACCGGATGCTTTACACCGATATCGATTAGGCGAGAGATGTCCCGATGTGACACATTAGGCCGTGCAGCATCATGCACCAACGCAAAGGTATTTTGGGGATCGGAAACGGCATAGAGTCCCGATAGCACTGAATCTGCTCTTTCTTTGCCACCACACACTCGTGTGACGCGTTGATCGTTAGACAGTGGCAGTGAGTCGAAGTAAGGATCTTGGTCACTCAGCGCAATTATTACCCGATGAATTAAAGGATGAGCCAACAACTGGTGTACGGTGTGCTCCAAAATAGTTTTATTTTGTAGAGTTAGATACTGCTTAGGTCGATCCGCTTGCATACGACTACCCACACCAGCGGCGGGGACGATAGCAACGATTGAGAGCGTACTTTCTGGCATCTGAAAATGTCTAATTAATAATTAATTTAATGGAGGGCAGCACAATGGTTTGAGACAACTCTATGGCGTTTCGATAATTCGGTAAAAGGTTTCCCCTTCTTTTATCATGCCTAGCTCGTGACGCGCACGCTCTTCGATAGCATCCAAACCTTGGCGCAAATCGTCTATTTCGGCGTACATTTCATTATTGCGCTGGAGCAGTTCGTTATTCACCGCTTGCTGCACATCAATCTCTTGCCTTACTTCGGCGTAATCTTGATAGCCATTAGTGCCGAACCACAGTGAATACTGTAACCAAGCTAAGATCAAAACTAAGGCTGCGGTAAAACTTCGCATAGTGCTCAACATCCGTGATTGTTGCTGCATATATACCATATTTTGCCGATTGTCGCGACCAGCTAAAGCATGTTGGGGTCAGAGTAAGTAAATGGGGTCAGAGTCATTCGACTCTGACCCCATTTACTTACTCTGACCCCAAAAAAAACGCCCTACCTAAGTAGAGCGTTTAAAAGCAAAATCAGTTAATTCAAAATTGAATTATTGACCTTTAACTTCTTTAAGACCGTTGTAAGGTGCTTTTTCACCTAGAGCTTCTTCGATGCGGATAAGTTGGTTGTACTTAGCAACACGGTCAGAACGGCTCATAGAACCAGTCTTGATTTGGCCTGCAGCTGTACCTACCGCAAGGTCTGCGATAGTTGCATCTTCAGTTTCGCCAGAACGGTGAGAGATTACTGCAGTGTAGCCAGCGTCTTTAGCCATCTTGATTGCAGCTAGAGTCTCTGTTAGAGAACCGATTTGGTTGAACTTGATAAGGATAGAGTTAGCAACACCCATTTCGATACCTTTCGCAAGGATCTTAGTGTTAGTTACGAACAGGTCATCACCTACTAGTTGAAGCTTGTCGCCTAGTAGTTCAGTTTGGTGCTTGAAGCCATCCCAATCTGATTCGTCAAGACCGTCTTCGATAGAAACGATTGGGTACTGGTTAGCAAGGTCAGCTAGGTAGTGGTTAAACTCTTCAGAAGTGAAGATTTTACCTTCGCCTTTCATGTTGTAGTTGCCAGCTTCTTTGTCGTAGAACTCAGATGCAGCACAGTCCATAGCTAGAGTAACGTCTTTACCAAGCTCGTAACCAGCAGCTTCTACAGCTTCTTTGATTGCAGCTAGTGCAGCAGCGTTAGATTCTAGGTTAGGAGCGAAACCACCTTCATCACCAACTGCAGTGCTTAGGCCTTTTGCCTTAAGTACTTTAGCTAGGTTGTGGAATACTTCAGCGCCTACACGTAGAGCTTCTTTAAGAGTCTTAGCACCAACTGGTTGGATCATGAACTCTTGGATGTCAACGTTGTTGTCTGCGTGCTCACCACCGTTGATGATGTTCATCATTGGTAGAGGCATAGAGAACTGACCAGCAGTACCGTTTAGTTCAGCAATGTGCTCAAAAAGAGGCATGCCTTTCGCAGCAGCTGCTGCTTTAGCGTTTGCTAGAGATACAGCTAGGATTGCGTTAGCACCAAACTTAGATTTGTTTTCAGTGCCGTCTAGGTCGATCATAACTTGGTCGATGTCAGCTTGTGCTTTTGCATCTTTACCAACTAGTGCTTCAGCAATTTCGCCATTTACAGCTTCAACTGCTTTAAGAACACCTTTACCTAGGAAACGTGCTTTATCACCATCACGTAGTTCAAGCGCTTCACGAGAACCAGTAGAAGCACCAGATGGCGCAGCCGCCATACCTACGAAGCCACCTTCTAGGTGTACTTCAGCTTCAACAGTTGGGTTACCGCGAGAGTCGATGATTTCACGACCTAGAACTTTAACGATCTTAGACATTAGTCCTTCCTCAATTATATTAAATGTCAAAATTAAAGGCAGCTGCACATCTTAAGCAACCGCCCGTATCCTTTTACTTCAATTCGCCACGTTGGTTTTCGCCAGCCGCTTTAACAAAGCCGGTAAACAGCGGGTGACCATCGCGTGGTGTCGATGTAAATTCCGGGTGGAACTGAGCCGCAACAAACCAAGGGTGTGCTGGGTTTTCAATCACTTCCACCAACTTCTTATCCGCAGACAAACCCGATACTTTTAGACCAGCTTTTTCAATTTGCGGTCGAAGGTTGTTATTCACTTCGTAACGATGACGGTGACGCTCATGGATCTTCGCATTACCGTACAACTCGTATGCTTTGGTGCCTTTTTCTAGGTGACAAAGCTGCGAGCCAAGGCGCATAGTACCGCCTAAATCAGACGTTTCTGTACGCTCTTCAACTTTACCTTCTTTATCGACCCACTCTGTGATTAGGCCAACAACAGGGAAAGGAGATTCTTTATTAAATTCTGTAGAGTGAGCACCTTCCATATTCGCCACATTACGCGCGTATTCAATCAGTGCTACTTGCATACCTAGACAAATGCCCAAGTAAGGAATTTTATTTTCACGTGCATACTGAGCAGCCATAATTTTGCCCTCAATACCACGATCGCCGAACCCGCCAGGAACCAAGATTGCGTCTAGCTCTTCAAGAACTTCAAAGCCTTTTGACTCGACATCTTGTGAATCAACATACTTGATGTTGACGCTTAGACGGTTCTTAAGACCTGCGTGCTTAAGCGCTTCGTTCACTGATTTATATGCATCAGGTAGTTCGATGTATTTACCGACCATACCAATGGTCACTTCGCCTGTTGGGTTGGCATCTTCATAGATGACTTGTTCCCACTCAGACAAATCGGCTTCTGGTGCGTTAATACCAAATCGAGTACATACAAGATCATCCAGGCCTTGGCCTTTAATCAGTTGAGGGATCTTGTAGATAGAATCGACGTCGCGCATCGAAATAACCGCTTTTTCTTGAACATTACAGAACAGAGCAATCTTACGGCGCTCGTTGGCAGGAATGTTGCGGTCACTACGACAGACGAGAATATCAGGTTGAATACCGATTGATAGCAGCTCTTTTACTGAGTGCTGTGTTGGCTTAGTTTTTACTTCACCGGCTGCGGCAAGGTAAGGAACCAACGTTAGGTGCATAAACATGGCGCGCTCGCGGCCAAGCTCTACCGCTAACTGACGAATCGCCTCCATAAACGGTAGCGACTCAATATCACCGACGGTTCCACCAATCTCAACGATGGCAACATCATGGCCTTCGCCGCCCGCAATAACACGGTCTTTGATGGAATTGGTGATATGTGGAATAACTTGAATTGTGGCACCTAAGTAATCACCACGACGTTCGTTACGTAGAACGTCTGCATAAACGCGACCTGCGGTAAAGTTGTTGCGCTTAGTCATCTTGGTACGAATGAAACGCTCATAGTGACCAAGGTCAAGATCGGTTTCTGCACCATCTTCAGTTACGAACACTTCACCATGCTGCGTCGGGCTCATAGTGCCTGGATCGACATTAATGTAAGGATCAAGCTTCATGATGGTCACGTTAAGACCACGAGCTTCTAAAATTGCCGCCAGCGATGCTGCTGCAATACCTTTACCTAGGGAGGATACGACCCCGCCAGTCACAAAAATATAATTTGTCGTCATGTTTAACCTGAAGTTGGTTGAATGAGGGAAATGGGTTCTCTGGACGGGACGCAACTATACCAAAACCCCTTTTCCACTACAACGTGAAATCTAGCACACCCTCTGCTTTTGTTTCTTGCTGTAAATCAATAATGAAAAAAAACTACACTATTGTCTAGTTTTTCCGCTTTCTTGCTGTTTCACTCGGTTCCAGAACCCATCTAACTGATCAAGGTTGTAATCTTTTAACGTTTTACTTTCAGCCTGTACCATCATTTCTACTTTTCTAAAGCGAGATTCAAACTTTTGGTTGGCTTTAAGCAGTGCTTGGTCAGGGTTTTTACCTAGATGCCTGGACAAATTAACCACCGCAAACAACAAATCGCCAATCTCTAACTCAAGCGCGTCTTGGTCGATATCGACTTGCACCGCCTCATCCACGACCTCTTGGACCTCTTCTTGAACCTTATCCACCACCGGGCCCAAACTGTCCCAGTCAAACCCTACTTTAGCGCACGCCTTTTGCATTTTGGTGGCACGTAAAAGTGGCGGCATCGATGCTGGTATTGAGTCTAGAATACTTTGTGCATCTTTGCTTACTCCAGTTTCATTCGATGACCCTGTAAGTAGGACTTGGGAAGCTTTAAGCGCTTTTTCTTGCTGTTTGATCTGCTGCCACTGGGCGTTGAGTTGTTCATCACTGAGATCACGAGAAGCTTGTTCGTCAAACACATGAGGGTGTCGCCTGATCAATTTCTCATTAAGCGTTTCCACCACATCCGAAAAATCGAACCACTGCTGTTCTTTGGCCATCTGAGCATAGAAAATGACTTGAAACAGTAGATCACCCAACTCTTCTTTGAGATGTGCCCAATCTTGCGAGTGAATGGCGTCGGCGACTTCATAGGTCTCTTCAATAGTGTGTGGAACTATCGTCTCAAACGTTTGTTTGCTGTCCCAAGGGCACCCTGTTTTAGGATCTCGAAGTTGTGCCATAATCGACTCTAGTTGCTCTATCGGGTGGCTCATTACCGCTCTCCTGCATTAATACCAATCAAAGCAATTACCTAATCATTCTTGCTTGTTAATTACTTCGATTGGAATAACATTAAATTTCAAATAGTCTGCGTCTAATAAAAAAGCGAGATGACATCACCCCGCTCTTAAAGTCAGACCACATTTTTGCATTTCTTAGATTAAAGCCACTAACCTTCAATCATAGTCAGCAACAAAAGGCATTACCCCATTCGCTTCACAGACATAACATCTCTAATTTGCTCAATACGCGACAAGATCCGACTGAGTCCTTCAACATTAGGTAACTGTAAGTCAAAGTCCATCACCAACATTTGACGACGATAATCATTGCGGCTGCGCATAGTCGGCACTTTCACTTTTTCGTTGGCAAGCAGGGTTGTAATGTCCTTTAGTAAGCCTACACGTTCCAGCGCTTCTACACGAACGGTGACCACGTAGTTGCCGACAAACCCACCGCCCCAGACTGTCTCGATGATCCGTTCAGGTGCGTGATGCGATAACTCTTCAAGCTGAACACAATCACTGCGGTGAACTGAAATGCCACGACCTTGAGTGATATACCCGCAAATGTCGTCACCAGGGATAGGCTGACAACAGCGCGCAAGATGACTCATTAGGTTATCGACCCCTTCCACCACAACTGCGTCTTTATGCGGACGACTGGTTGCAGGCGCTTTCTGATTGGAGTCTTGCAGTTTTTCGAGAACTTGTTTGTCTTCTTCCTCAGCGCTCGGTTTATTCACCATGGCATTGATGTGATTAATGATCTGATTGATCCTTAAATCACCGCTGCCAATACCAGCGTATAGCTCGTCGGTTGAATTCACGTTAAAACGCTTCAGGGCGTAGCTCGCGGCATCTTTCGATTTGGCGCCAACTTTAACTAACTCTGCTTCGAGTATTTCTTTACCCGCTTCAATGTTTTTCTCGCGAGATTGCTTTCTAAACCACGCATTGATCTTCGCGCGCGCTCGACCTGAATGCACAAACCCCAAAGAAGGGTTTAACCAGTCTCGTGAAGGGTTCGGCTCTTTAGAGGTGATGATCTCAACCTGATCGCCCATTTCTAATTTATGGGTAAACGGCACAATGCGGCCAGCGACTTTGGCTCCAATACAGCGATGCCCGACTTCTGAGTGAATATGGTAGGCAAAATCGAGTGGAGTTGCCCCCATTGGTAGGTCGACCACATCACCACGCGGCGTAAACGCATAAACGCGATCGTCAAAGACTTGAGAGCGAAGCTCATCGAGCATCTCGCCAGAGTCCGACATCTCTTCTTGCCAATCAAGCAGTTTACGCAACCAAGTGATTTTTTCGTCATAGCCACTGCGACCACCACTGCCGCCCTCTTTGTATTTCCAATGCGCCGCGACCCCGAGCTCCGAATCCTCATGCATCTGCTTGGTTCGGATCTGTATTTCGATGGTTTTGCCGCCCGGCCCAAGTACCACAGTATGGATCGATTGATAGCCGTTAGGTTTTGGATTGGCCACGTAGTCGTCAAACTCCGACGGGAGGTGCTTATATTTGGTGTGAACGATGCCTAGTGAGCCATAACAATCTTGCAGTTTGTCAGCAATAATACGCACCGCTCGCACATCAAACAGTTCGTCAAAAGCGAGGTTTTTCTTCTGCATCTTGCGCCAGATACTGTAGATGTGTTTCGGCCTGCCAGTCACTTCAGCATTGATGCCCGTCGCTTTCATCTCCGACACTAAATCATTCACAAACTCGTCGATGTAATGCTCACGGTCAATGCGGCGCTCAGCTAATTGCTTGGCAATGGCTTTATACGTATCGGAGTGTTGGTAACGAAAGGCGTAGTCTTCGATTTCCCATTTTAACTGACCGATACCCAAGCGGTTGGCCAGTGGCGCATAGATATTGGCGCACTCTTTAGCGACAGCTTGCCTAACTTGGTCTGGAGCGTCTTTCACTTCGCGCAGGTTACAGATTCGCTCTGCCAACTTAATGACCACACAGCGGAAATCGTCGACCATTGCCAGCAGCATTCGACGAACATTATCGACCTGCGCAGTTGCGCTGCCCGATTGTGAGGTGTTTAGGTGGCCAATTGCGGCCATCTCTTCGACGCCATCAATCAGTTTGATGATCTCTTTGCCGTACTCCTCTTCAAGGAGTTCGCGCTCAAACATACCACTGGATACGACCGGAAATAACATCGCAGCGATCAGTGTGGAACGGTCCATTGATAAGGTGATCAAGATTTCTATCATCTCTCGACCACGCCACAGTAGCAGCTCTTTCTGTTCGTGATTATTTAACAGTTGCTCACACTCAAGATACACTTTGTGCAGACGTTTGGCCGATTTAGCGTCTAGCGCCAAACTCGCAATCCAACCGTCTAACTCAAAGGCTTCATCTTTGTGTATGTGAGCACTTCGAACTGCAACCATCTTAACAATGTCCTTATAGTAATGATGTTTCTATCCGCATTTTAACCAAAAACCGTTCTTTGCGTAGGCTTTTTTATGTGAACTACGCTTTTTCGAACAGCGCCATACTCTCTATATGCGCTGTGTGGGGAAACATATTCATGATCCCCAATTTAGCCAGCACATAGCCATTATCCAGTAACACTTTACTGTCACGACTTAGCGTGGTTGGGTTACAAGATACGTACAGTATTTTCTCAACACCTAACGCTGGGAGCTGCTCTACGATTTCTGCCGCCCCCGCACGCGCTGGATCGAGCAATATTTTGGTCATTGTGCCGCTTTCTATGCCAAATTGTGTCAGGTTTTTGTCGAGCCTGTACTCTTCCAAATTAGCATGCAAAAACCGTGCATTACTGAGCTGATTTTTAGTGGCATTGTCAGACGCGCGCTCAACCATGTCGGGTACACCTTCAATGCCAATGACACTGAGTGCTTGTTTGGCTATTGGTAAACTAAAGTTTCCCATCCCACAAAAGAGATCCAATACATTGTCTTGTTTATGGATAGCCAACCAATCCAAAGCTTGAGCAACCATTTCTTTATTAACCTGTGCGTTAACTTGAATAAAATCGCTAGGCAGAAAATCAAGTTCAATAGTATCGAGCGTATAAAATGGTGCAGGACCAAGATTTCGCTGTGCTTGCTGATCACCGGCGTGCAAGTAATACGTCAAGGAGTGTTGGGTACACAATGCTTCCCATAACGCTGCGTCAGACTGCGTCAGCGCCTGTGTGACACGCAAATACAAAGTTAAGCCGCTGTCTGTTTGCGTTAGTTCTATATGCCCAACAGACTCTGCACGACTCATGTTATTGAGCGCTTCTCTGATCGGGGCGATCAATAGTTGTAATGGCTCAGCTAGCACTGGGCACTGTTTAACATTAACAATGCGATTGCTTTTCTTTTCTCTAAACCCAAAATCAATCGTCCCAGCCTTACGATCTTTACGCACACTGAAGCGAACTCGCCTGCGATACCCTGTCTCACTCGATAAAATAGGAGCATCCTGTGCAATCGATACTTGCGCGAACTTTTGCATTTGCTGCGTTAAGCTCTGTTGCTTCATCTCAACCTGCTCAGCGGCATTTAAGTGTTGCAGATTACACCCACCACATTGATGGTAGTGTGGGCAAATCGGATCGACACGACTCTCGCTGGCACTAAGAACCTTAATTAGCCTAGCTCGAGCAAATTTGCTTTTTTGCTCAACATTTTGAACAAGCACGCGCTCGCCCGGCAAAGCGCCTTCAACAAAGACCAGCTTCTTTTGTTTGTAGCCGATCCCTGCGCCTTGGTGATCCAAGCGTTCAATGTTGATCTCATAGTGTTTAGCATCAATGCTAGTTTTCTTGCTCGGCTTAAATATTCTTGCCATTTCGAACGTTCTCGACGGTGTAAGAATCGACTGTGTAAACGAGTAGGCTGCCACACAAATCCAATTCAATGATTGTTGTTAGATAAAGAGTTGATTAAGCTATCATAATAAACAGACTAAACGGTTCTCAGTGCCGTTCACTGCCTAGCCAGCTCAGGATAAACCTGCATTAGAGCTCGCCACGCATTCTCCCATAGAACTATACAGATTGTAATAATAGTAAAATGACACGATACGGTTTAAGAGCGCGAGTATTAACCCTCACCCTAGCCCCAACACTCATAGTGGGATTATTACTGAGCCTATTTTTTACCTTAAATCGTTATAACGACCTGGAAAAACAGTTAATTGACTCAGGAACCAGTATCAGTGAACCACTGGCACTGGCCAGTGAGTTAGCGCTTAACCAACAAAACCGCGAAGCAGTGAGACGCCTTATTAGCTACGCTCACCGCAAACACTCCAACGTTGTTCGTAGTATTGCGGTGTTTGATAGTAAGCATCAATTGTTCGTTACTTCTAATTTCCATCCAAACTTTGACAGCCTTAGTTTCAGTCAAGACGCTGAAATTCCGATGCACAGTCAAACTGAAATGGTTAATGGTCATCTTGTTATCCGCTCACCAATTCGAGCAGAGCAGCGATTAGTGCTACCGAGTGAGTCGCAAACCACTGCACCTACGCTAGGCTACATTGCTATTGAGCTGGATCTTTCTGGATTGAGGCTGCAACAGTATCAGGAAATTGTCATTGCGTTAGGTGTGATGTTGCTGGGCTTAACGCTGTCGGGCATATTCGCTTACCGGTTGATGCAAGATGTGACGGTTCCTATCAGCCGAATGAAAAACATTGTGGATGCCATTCGACGTGGCCAATTGGACTCTCGAATAGAAGGCACCATGCACGGTGAACTAGATTCACTCAAAAATGGTATCAATGCCATGGCGATCTCCTTGGCTGAGTACCACGTCGAAATGCAACACAGCATTGACCAAGCGACGTCAGATCTTCGAGAAACCTTAGAGCAGCTAGAGATTCAAAACGTCGAGCTCGATATCGCTAAAAAGCGCGCTCAGGAAGCCGCTCGGGTTAAATCTGAGTTCTTAGCAAACATGTCGCACGAACTCCGCACACCACTTAATGGTGTGATCGGGTTTACTCGACAAATGCTTAAGACTCAGCTGTCTCGCAGCCAAGCCGATTACTTGCAAACCATCGAACGCTCAGCCAATAACTTGCTTAGCATTATCAACGACATATTAGATTTCTCGAAACTTGAAGCTGGGAAGCTATCTCTTGAAAATATCCCGTTTGAATTTAGAGGCAGTATTGAAGAAGTCGTCTCTTTACAAGCAACCAGTGCGCACGAAAAAGGACTTGAACTTAGCCTCACCATCGACCCAAGCATTCCGCCTAGCATCGTCGGTGACCCGCTGCGTATTCAGCAGGTTCTCACCAACTTGGTTGGCAATGCGATTAAGTTTACCGAGCGTGGCAACATTGATATTTCGGTTGAATTGAGAAATCAGTCAGACGACTCCGTTGAGCTGCAGTTTATGGTTCAAGATACTGGTATTGGTATCTCAGAGCGCCAGCAATCCGAGCTATTCCAAGCCTTTAGTCAGGGCGACGCAAGCATCTCTCGTCGCTATGGTGGTACCGGTCTTGGCTTAGTAATCACTCAACGCCTAGTGAAACAGATGGGTGGTGAGATCACATTGACCAGCCGACTTCACCAAGGTTCTAGCTTCTGGTTTACCATAGCAGTGAGCAGCAGCAACCTCCCAGTCGATTACGTCTCTATCGAGCGACTCGCTGGGCGAAAGCTTCTGTTAATTGAGCCTAATTTGAATGTTGCCAACGCAACTAAATACCAGCTGAAGGATGTGGGAGTTACCATTGAGCACCATACTCAGATGCCACAGAATGCGGATCATCTCGATCTCGTGATTTACAATTTAACCCCCAATGCACCGATTGATCATCAACAAGAAAAACAACGCCTCATTGAAATTGCTAACGCGTCGCAGGAAATGGTTGTGGGTGTGCCAAGTACCGAGCTTGCGTTTGCTGAGCAGTTAAACGAGATAGACAATCTTACTCCATTAACAAAACCATTCGCTCGTGAGCGATTACTTGAGGCACTGCTTAGACACGCGCCACCTAGTGCATTAACAACGCCAATAGAGTTGCCGCTGAGCGAATCTAAATTACCGCTAAAGGTCTTAGCCGTCGATGACAATGGCGCCAACTTAAAATTAATCACTGCATTGCTAAACGAACTGGTGGACTCCGTCGTATCGTGCACCAATGGGCACGAATCTGTCCATGCAGCGCAGCAGCAGGCGTTTGATATTGTATTTATGGATATTCAAATGCCCGGCATGGACGGCGTGGCGGCTTGTGAAGCGATAAAAGCTACCGCACTTAATAACGCGACACCTGTGATTGCGGTTACGGCACATGCAATGTCAGGGGAGCGCGATCGTTTAATCAATGCCGGTATGGACGACTATTTAACCAAGCCTATCGATGAACAAAGATTGCAACAGTTGCTGACCGAATGGAGTCCAATTAAGGTCTCTAATGCTTTAACTGAGCGTCAGTTTGGTGACAGTGGCGGCGCGACAAAAGTGGAAGAGAGTAAAGCAGAGACTCAACACCTCGATATGATCATCGATTGGGAATCAGCATTGGTTCAAGCCGCGCACAAACCTGACTTGGCAAAAGAGATGCTGCAAATGTTGGTTGAATTGCTGCCAGAGGTGGAACATGAGGTCGACAATGCCCTGCAGGAGCAAGGCGATAAGCAGTCGCTGATAGATCTTGTGCACAAGTTACATGGAAGTTGCGCCTACAGCGGTGTGCCACGCCTTAAAGGGATCTGTCATCAACTCGAATCCGCGCTTCGTAGCGGATGCAACATCGAAGACGTCGAACCAGAGCTGTTTGAACTGCAAGACGAAATGGAAAAAGTGAAGATCGCAGCGCCGCTTTACTTGAAAGCCTAGCTTTGCCTTGCTATCGGCATCAAGATTCTAGTATTACCGTCGCCACGGCATAGTGGCGCTCGTCAGATATGGAAAGGTGAACATGGTTCACCCCCATTGAAGCCGCACGTTTTAGTGCTTCACCACTCAAGGCGAGCAGCGGTTTACCATACTCATCATTGCGGGTATCGAAATCTTGAAAACTGACCCCTTTTGCAATACCAGTTCCCAACGCTTTAGACGCGGCTTCTTTGGCCGCAAAACGTTTGGCTAGATACTTGGCTTGCTGCTTGGTTTGACAAAAAGTTTGCCACTCTTGCTCCGTCAGTATTCGACGAGCAAAAGGATCGCCTGTGCGAGCGAGCGCTTTTTGCACTCGCTCTATTTCGGCAATGTCAGTACCCAAGCCGAGAATGGCCACTTAGCGCGCCTGATCCATGATCGCTTTCATATCGGCAACCGCTTTACTTAAACCGTCAAATACCGCTCGTCCCATAATGGAGTGACCGATATTAAGTTCATAAATCTCAGGCAGTGCCGCAATTGGAGCAACATTGTGATAGGTAAGACCGTGACCAGCATTAACTATGATACCAAGGTCGTCGGCATAACTGGCACCGGCGGCGATTTTTTTTAATTCAGCTTGCGCCTGCTCTTCGCTAGTCGCTTCTGCATAGTGACCAGTGTGAAGCTCTATAAAAGGGGCTTCACACGCTTTTGCCGCATCAATTTGAGCTTTATCAGGGTCGATAAACAGAGACACTTTAATGCCAGCATCCGACAGAGTTTTGGTTGCTGCTTTAACGCGTTCTAAGTTACCGGCTACGTCCAAGCCACCTTCAGTGGTCAACTCTTCACGCTTTTCTGGTACCAAACACACAAACTCAGGTTGAGTATCCAACGCAATTTGCACCATTTCGTCGGTCACTGCCATCTCAAGATTCATGCGCGTCTGAATGGTTTCGCGAAGAATACGTACATCACGATCGAGGATATGGCGACGATCTTCACGCAGGTGAATAGTAATGCCATCTGCTCCAGCGCGCTCCGCAATTTCGGCTGCGTGGACTGGATCTGGGTACTTGGTTCCACGAGCGTTACGTAAAGTTGCAATATGGTCAATATTGACCCCAAGAAAAATTGGATTCATTGATTTAAACTCCGTGCGCGAGGGATAAATAACTCGCGACTCTTTAATGGTTTACCGCCAAGATAAGGCTTTAACGCCATGCGTGTAAAGCGTTTAGCAGCTTTAAGTTGAGAAGGGGTCGTAAAACGTCGCTCACTAATTGCGATGAGCTCATCACCTTTAAAGGTCATCTGATCCATTTTGATAGAGGCGATAAACCCTTTCTGCTCTCGAAAGCGATACGTCATATCGGGATCGATAGGCTCGCCAGTTCCAGCACAATGCAAAAAATCGACGCCGTAGCCCATAGCGGATAGCAAAGCTAACTCAAATCGTCGTAATGCAGGTTCAGGATTTTCGGTGGCGGCTAACTCAGTGAGAACAAGTAAGTAGTCATGGAATAGTGCGGGAAAAGGGACTTCTTTGGCCAGTACTCGCCCAAGCAATTCATTGACATACATGCCAGAGTACAACGTAATACCAGACAAAGGTAATCCAAGGCTAATGGGTTCACATTGACGTAGGGTTTTCATCGAACCTTGCCCACCCCACTTTAACAATAATGGGGTGAAAGGTTGCAGCGCTCCTTTGAGTTGGGAGCGCTTACTACGAGCGCCTTTGGACAACAGCGTGACGCGACCAAACTCTTCACTGAACACATCCAGAATTAAACTGGTTTCAGTATAAGGACGTCGGTGCAATACGAAGCAGCGCTGTAATCCATCACTCATAGGCGTTTAAAGGTCGTCAATGTACCCTAGTGAGCGCAATGCACGTTCGTCATCGGCCCATCCAGATTTCACTTTAACCCAAGTTTCTAGATACACCTTACGACCAAACAGCTCTTCCATATCTAAGCGTGCTTCGCGGCCAATGGTTTTGATCTTTTCGCCTTTTTTGCCAATAACCATTTTCTTCTGGCCATCACGCTCAACCAAAATTAACGCGTTGATATGAAACCCATCGGTTTCAGGGTTGTAATCAAAACGCTCAATTTCAACGGTCACTGAATAAGGCAATTCTTCGCCAGTAAAACGCATCAACTTTTCACGGACAATTTCTGAAGCCATAAAACGCTGCGAGCGATCGGTCACGTACTCTTCTGGAAAGTGGTGCGTGGCTTTAGGCAAATGATCACGAACGTGCTTACGCAGTACGTCAATATTCTTGCCTTGTTTGGCTGAAATAGGCACCACATCTACAAACTGCATTTTTTGAGACAACTCATGCATGTGGTTCATGACGTCATTGCGGTCTTTAACGTTATCCACCTTGTTGACACACAATACGACTGGGAAATTGGACTTAGCCAACTTCGTCAGCACCATCTGGTCATCAGCCGTCCAGTGTGTACCTTCCACAAGGAAGAGCACCAAATTGACATCACTCAACGATGAGTTTGCCGCTCGGTTCATCAAGCGGTTTATGGCGCGCTTTTCTTCAATGTGCAATCCCGGGGTATCCACGTAAATCGCTTGATAATCACCCTCTGTTTCCACACCCATAATACGGTGGCGTGTGGTTTGAGGCTTGCGCGATGTAATGGAGAGTTTTTGACCCAAGATTTGGTTGAGCAACGTAGATTTACCGACATTTGGTCGACCTACAATGGCAATAAAGCCACAGTGCTGATCCTGTGGATCACTTTTCTTGGGTTCTGCTTGCTCTGCGAAGTATGCGTCGAGATCAAACTCTTGTTCGTCATCTTGGTGCTTAGACATGGCTTAAGCGCTCCAAAGCTTGGTCAGCCGCTGCTTGTTCCGCTTTGCGTCGACTGGTTCCGATACCTACAACTGGCTTCTCTAAGCCAGCAACAACACACGTGACAGTAAACTGTTGATTGTGCGCTTCGCCTTTTATCTTAGTCACATCGTACTGAGGTAAAGGCATTCGTTGCGATTGCAAATGCTCTTGCAAACGCGTTTTCGGATCTTTTTGTGACACGCCAGGTTGAATGGCATCTAACCGAGGTTGATACCATTTCAACACAATGCGCTGTACCTGTTCGGTATCACTATCTAAGTAAACAGCACCAATGATTGCTTCAATGGCATCTGCAAGGATCGAGTCACGGCGGAAACCACCGCTTTTAAGTTCACCTGGACCTAATTTTAAGTAGTCTCCAAGCTCAAACTCACGACCAAGTTCCGCCAAAGTGTCACCACGAACAAGTGTCGCACGCATGCGGCTCATGTCGCCTTCATTCACCTTTGGGAAACGATGGTATAAGTCATCAGCAATGACAAAACTTAAAATTGAATCGCCCAGAAACTCAAGACGTTCATTGTGTTTTCCGCTGGCGCTGCGGTGTGTCAGCGCCATTTCAAGATGGTTGATATCAGTAAACTGATACCCAATCCGTCTTTCTAGTCTATCTAATGTCGAGGTCATTTTCTCTCGCTAGTCTATTCCACCAATGCGGCTAAAACGAACACCCGTAGGTATCCATGACGGCAGAATACTGTCGCCACCACGTTCAAATTCAAAGCTAATCCAAATGCCAGTTGCTTTACCGACTAAATTAGCCTCTGGTACAAAGCCCCAGTAGCGGCTATCAGCACTGTGATCACGGTTATCACCCATCACAAAGTACTGTCCTTCAGGCACAACCCATTGATTGGTTCCAGCTCTCGGGAAGTAGTCACTAGTGCTGTAACGACGCAATGGGTTGATTAGGATCTGGTGCTGGTTGTCATCAATTTTTTCATCCAGTTGCGCCAGCGGCACACCATTAAGTGAGTATGGACTCTCTTTAACGTTATTGAGCTCCAAAGGATTACAGGTCGTCTCACCCGCTTTTTTCAGACATAGCTCTTTACGAGCGTTGTAGCCAACAGTATCTCCCGGAACACCAATCACTCTCTTAATGTAGTCTATGTTCTCTTGCTTAGGGTATTTAAACACCACGATGTCGCCGCGTTCAGGTTTACCCATTTCAACCAGTTGATTACGCCAAACAGGATCTTTTATCCCGTAAGTGAATTTTTCAACTACGATGAAGTCGCCGACGAGCAAAGTAGGCATCATCGACCCTGAAGGGATTTGAAAAGGTTCATATAAAAATGAACGCAAAACCAATACAAAACCGATGACAGGAAAAATAGAGACGCTATTTTCTATCCACCAAGGCTGGGCAAGCAGCTTGGTCTTTGTCTCTTGATCTAACCCTGTAGTTTGAGCTTCAATTTCTTCGACTTCTGCGAGACGCTTTTTACCCCAAACCCATTTCTCCAACGCCCATACGATGCCGGTAACCAATGTAGCTATTACCAAGATCAGCGAAAATGTATTGGCCATTCCAATCCCTTATTTAGCATGTTCTAAAAATACGAAAGTGAAAGGGCCTTCACCCTTTCACTTCCTTAGAGCGATTTAGCAGCAAAAAGTTTAATCTTTACCGACATGAAGGATCGCTAAGAACGCTTCTTGAGGCAATTCGACGTTACCGATTTGCTTCATGCGCTTCTTACCTTCTTTCTGTTTCTTCAATAGCTTTTTCTTACGACTAACATCACCGCCGTAACATTTTGCGATTACGTTTTTACGTAACTGCTTCACCGTCGAACGAGCAATGATATGGTTACCAATTGCTGCCTGAATGGCGATGTCGAACATCTGACGAGGAATGAACTCTTTCATTTTCTCAACCAACAATCGACCACGAGACTGTGATTGTGCTTTGTGGGTAATAATTGCCAACGCGTCAACACGATCGCCATTCAACATCACATCAACACGTACCATGTCCGACGTCATGTAGTGGTGGAAATTATAATCCAATGACGCGTAGCCGCGAGACGTCGATTTGAGACGGTCAAAGAAATCGAGTACCACTTCAGCCATAGGAATATCGTAAGTGATAGCCACTTGGTTACCGTGGTATACCATATCAATCTGAATGCCACGCTTCTCTACGCACAAGGTGATAACGTTACCCAAGTAGTCAGATGGGACCAAAATATTACAACGTGCTATTGGCTCGCGAATTTCATTCAAATCGTTGACTGCTGGCAATTTAGCAGGGCTGTCTACATACAGTATTGTGCCATCGGTTTTCTCAACTTCATACACTACCGTAGGCGCGGTAGTAATCAGATCGAGGTCGTACTCTCGCTCTAGACGCTCTTGGACAACTTCCATGTGAAGCATACCCAAGAAACCACAGCGGAAGCCAAAACCGAGTGCGGCTGAGTTTTCTGGCTCGTAAAATAGCGACGCATCGTTCAGGCTCAATTTGCCCAGCGCATCACGAAAGTTTTCGTAATCGTCTGACGATACAGGGAACAAACCTGCATAAACCTGAGGTTTTACCTTTTTAAATCCTGGTAATACCTGGTCACTGCCGCCTTTAGCAAGCGTCAGCGTATCGCCCACAGGTGCGCCTAAGATATCTTTGATACCACACACAACCCAGCCAACTTCGCCAGTATTTAAACCGCCCGTGTCAACTTGTTTTGGCGTAAAGATACCAATGCGATCAACACCCCAAATTTGGCCAGTGCTCATCACTTTAATTTTATCGTTTTTCTTCAGTTTGCCGTTCTTAATTCGAACTAGCGACACAACGCCTAAGTAGTTATCAAACCATGAATCGATGATAAGCGCTTGAAGAGGTGCATCTGGATCGCCTTCTGGAGCAGGAATCGAAGAAACGATGTTTTCTAAAACATCATCGACACCGAGACCCGTTTTCGCTGAACAGCGGGTCGCTTCCATCGCATCAATACCGACGATTTCTTCGATCTCTTCAGAAACGCGTTCTGGATCGGCAGCGGGTAAGTCAATTTTGTTGAGAATTGGCACAACCTCGAGATCCATTTCGATCGCGGTATAGCAATTCGCCAAGGTTTGAGCTTCAACACCTTGACCAGCATCGACAACAAGCAAAGCACCTTCACAGGCAGCTAATGAACGCGATACTTCGTAAGAAAAGTCTACGTGTCCCGGGGTGTCGATGAAGTTAAGTTGATAGGTTTCACCGTCTTTGGCGTGGTAATCCAAAGTCACACTTTGAGATTTGATGGTGATCCCGCGCTCACGCTCTAGGTCCATCGAATCCAATACTTGAGCTTCCATCTCACGAGCACTCAGACCACCACATTCCTGGATCAAGCGATCCGAAAGTGTGGATTTACCATGGTCGATGTGGGCGATAATCGAAAAGTTACGAATGTGCTTCATAATAGGGTGTGACAACTTCCAATAGATAAGTGAAATCAGTCCAACAAAAGGACAAATTAGTACAAGTTGCGAGATTCTACCCAAAAAATAGACGACTCGCTATCGGTTTTGGTATTGAGCGCGGTGAGTAAGGTGCTTTTAGGGTTGATGGATTTGTATGGCTGCGCCTAACTGGCGAATCAATGTGACTTGTTGAGAGCGTGATTGGGCTGAATGTGCAAAACCTCGCTTTAGCCACAAAAGGCTGCCAACAAAGCCTAGCGCTCCACCTAGTATAGCGGCAATTTCTCCCTGCCCCCCCATTGAGTGGTAAGCAAGGTTGGCTAATACACTGCCTAACAGCATGGCTAGCAAAGGAATGAGGTACATTTTTGCCGCGTTTTTGACAATTTCAGACTCTGGAAAGCCTATTTCAACTTGTTCGCCGACCTGCAATGGTTGGTCGGTTAACAGTGTCCACAAGTGCTCTCGGTTACCAATAACCTTTGTCACTTGGCCCGTTGCACAATTAGATTTGGAAGCACACCCTGAGCAGCTGCTTTGCTGCTGGCACGATAGAACGGCTTTAAAACCTTGTGGCTGTCGACTGACCTCAGCCACAGTTGCTACGGCCGTCATCATGGTTGAGCGACCGCCGAAAAGCTGACTGAACGGGCGATTTCATTCGCCGTTTCTGGTGGGATGTCCCCAACAACAATCACTTCTTTATCCCCTAATTGCTGCGATTGGAAAGTACGACGGCCTTGGCGCACAAGCTGATTGCGCAGTGTGAGGTTATCTTGCTCGGTAATGTACACCGAGAACTGAAACAGTCCATCACTAAAAATCTGGCTTTCAACCACCTTGTTGGTCAAAGGCATTCGATAACGAGTATGGGGCTTAGCTTCAAAGCCGACAGGAACGTTATTGACGACCCAGTTTGAATCACTCACACGGTTATTGGGCAGCTTAAATACTGGCGGCAGTTCAACGTCTTTTAACCCAGCCATTAGCTCCGCAAGCTTATCGTCAACGGTAAAAGCGACCGTTCGATATTGCTCTAGGACTTCACCGGTTCGATCCACAAGATCACCACGGATCGGTAAATAAGAGTTTTCATCGATCCACACCACATAAGAATAGCGTTTTCCATCTTTAGGAACGATGCGAACCACTTGAGCCGATACTCCGGCTTCTCTTGCTCTACCCATTGCAACAAAGTCATAAGCGCTTGCTAGACTGTCAATATCAACGTTCAACATTGGCATAAGTGGTGCCACCATGTTGGTCGATTTAACTGAAAAAGGTTCAATACCAGGTTCGATGTAACTCACTTCACCGCCACGCAGAATGACTTCTCGTACAGGGCCGCTTAAATAGATGAGTTGCGCCAATCTATCCCCCTCTATATCGCGAGCTTGTCGATAAAGAATGGGCTCAATGCTGTTTTTACGGATAAGAATATACGATAGCTCGTAATTCAGAGTTTGACTGGCTTGACTAAGTCTCTGCAGCAGCTTTTCTGCAGAGGGCTCTTGAGCGTGCACAACTGAGGTAAGCAGTGAGCTCAAGAGCAATAGAATAGCTATAAAGCGGGTTTTCATAGATTATTCGGTAACCACCTGCTCGCCGGAAAGGAAACGCAGTTGTAACTCATAGTCCTGCATCATTGCATTGATTTTTTGGCGTTGCTGCATTAACTCTTGCTCGGTGAGTTGTGGCTCAACGCTGCTGCGTAAAGAGTCTTGAGTCAAGCTCACTGGTTCAACAGTCCCTGCAAATGGAACGGTTTGCAACACTGGTGGTTGTGTTATTGCCGCGTCTTCACCGCCAATGCCAGAATACTGCTGAACACCGACAACAACGGCCAACGACACACTGGCAGCAATCGCGACTTGCCCAAGTTGAGACAACCACACAGGACGATTCCAGCGCGCTTGCTTCGGCGTCGGCTGTTCCTCAATATGGTGATCCGCTGCAACAGATGGCTCTTCACGGAGAGCATGAGGGTTGTGTGCTGGCTCTTGTTCAAGTGCAGCGGCCACAGACGCTGCGATATCCCATTGTGGATTAAGCGGTTCTTCACCCCGTAAGGTATCGCCAATCACATGGTAATTTTGCCAAGAGCGACCTAGCTGAGCATCGTTTTCAAGATCATGAATGACCTCAACATCAATGCTTTCGCCATCCATCAATGCGGACACTTGCTCTCTGTTTGCCATTGTATTCACCTAGTTCTTTAAAGACTCATGCGCAAAATTAGCATTTGCAAACAGGAATCAATCACGAGCTACCAAATGGTAAGGCTCAAATTAAGTACGCTCCATCAGCGGTTGGATGCGTTTATCCACCGCGTCTCGTGCGCGAAAAATTCGTGAACGAACTGTACCCACGGGGCACTCCATGACATGAGCAATTTCTTCGTAACTCAAACCTTCAATCTCACGAAGAGTAATGGCGGTTTTAAGATCGTCTGGCAACTCAGCCACGGCAGCAAAAATATGCTGCTTCAATTCATTGGACAACGTTAAGTTCTCTGGGTTCGTTATTTCTCTCAAATTGCTACCCAGTTCAAAGTTTTCTGCTTCGACAGCATCGACATCACTGGCAGGCGGCTTACGGCCCACCGAGGTTAAGTGATTCTTCGACGTGTTTACAGCCACGCGGTATAACCATGTGTAAAAAGCACTTTCACCACGGAAAGAGCCAATTGAGCGATAGGCCTTAATGAACACCTCTTGGGCGACATCGGGCACATCACTTGGATTATTGACGTATCGAGCTATCAAATTGCATACTTTCGTCTGGTATCTTCCTACCAGTAAATTAAATGCTTGTTTGTCACCCTGCTGTACACGCTCAACCAAAACTTGATCGGTCAATTGCTCGCTCATTCGAGCCGTTACTCCTCTGCTCCGGGGCTATATTTTTTATTATCAATATTGGCCCGATGTGACGACTAGATCTGTCGAGCACTAATTATGACTCATTGATTAGACGAAAGTTCCCACTGAATGAACTTTTTTTACAATGGGATGTGAGGTAATCTTATCTCTTTCTTATTTGGGAAGATATACCGCCAAGGATAATCTCTCGGTTAAGTATGTCTAAGTAGAGTGAGTATGAGTCGAGCGCAAGGACACCAGTGTGACGTTCTGGTGATAGGAAGCGGTGCTGCAGGTCTATCTTTGGCCTTACACGTCGCCAACAACGCTAAGGTTATCGTTCTTAGCAAGGGATTGAGCAGCGAAGGCGCAACGTTTTATGCTCAAGGTGGTATCGCCGCTGTATTTGATGAAGATGACACTGTCGAATCACATGTTGACGACACATTGGTTGCAGGCGCAGGGCTTTGCGAAAAGCAAACCGTCGAATTTATAGCCGAAAACGCTCGTCAGTGCGTACAGTGGCTTATTGATGGTGGCGTGCCTTTTGATGAAATCGAAAATAGCGACGAGTCCGAGATCAAATACCACCTTACTCGCGAAGGTGGTCACAGTCATAGACGAATTTTGCATGCAGCCGACGCTACCGGTAAGGCGATGCAATACTCTCTCCAAGACAACGTCATCAATCATCCCAACATATCCATATTTGAGCGTCACAACGCCTTAGATCTGATCTTAGATGATCCAGATGCAGAAGATGGCACGGTCATTGGTGCATATGTTTGGAATAGAGACAGCGAGCAGGTTGAGACCATCAGTGCCAAATCGGTAGTATTAGCCACTGGTGGCGCATCAAAAGTGTACCAATACACCTCCAACCCGGATGTCTCATCCGGTGACGGTATCGCTATGGCTTGGCGCGCAGGGTGTAGGGTCGCCAATATGGAATTTAACCAATTCCACCCAACGTGCTTATTCCATCCTGACGCACGAAACTTCTTACTGACTGAAGCACTACGCGGTGAGGGGGCTTACCTTAAGCGTCCCGATGGCACTCGTTTTATGCCCGACTTCGATGAGCGCGGAGAGTTAGCGCCGCGTGATGTTGTCGCTCGCGCTATCGACTTTGAAATGAAGCGCCTTGGCGCCGATTGTATGTACTTAGACATCAGCCATAAGCCCGCCGAATTTATTCAAAAGCATTTCCCGACCATAGATCAAAGGCTTAAAGAGCTGGGTATCGACATGACCAAAGAGCCGATTCCTGTGGTACCTGCGGCTCACTACACCTGTGGTGGAGTTATTGTGAATCAATCTGGTCGCACAGACATTCGCAACCTGTACGCGATTGGCGAAGTTAGCTACACCGGTCTACATGGTGCCAATCGCATGGCTTCCAATTCACTTCTCGAATGTGTTGTTTATGCTTGGTCAGCCGCTAATGATCTTTTGCGTCAGCTGCATAAAATCCCGGCTCCAACCAATTTGCCGCAATGGGATGAAAGCCAAGTTACTCACTCGGATGAAGAAGTTATTATTCAGCATAACTGGCATGAACTGCGTTTGTTTATGTGGGATTACATGGGAATTGTACGTACCGATAAGCGCTTGGAGAGAGCGTTGAGACGTATCGAACTGCTTAAGCTTGAGACGCACGATTACTACGCTAATTTTAAAGTATCGAACAACTTGTTAGAACTGCGTAATTTGTTACAGGTTGCAGAGCTCATGGTACATTGTGCAATGAAGCGCAAAGAGAGCCGCGGCTTGCATTATACGCTGGACTACCCTGACAAGCTGCCTGACAGCAAGCCCACCATTTTAGACCCTAAAGAACTAAAATAGCGTTAAAAAAACCACCGACTTCGGTGGTTTTTTTATCACTATGTAAAGATGAGATAGAGAGATCAAACGCACTTAGCTTGTACGCTGTGAATGGAATTCAGAAGCGATTAACTAAGAGCGAACTTTGCTTAAATTGTGTGCGACTATCTTATCGATCATTGAAGCGTGAGCTAAATTCTCACTGCGACCGTGTCCCATTATCCAGGTGAAAAGATCCGGATCATCGCACTCTAACAACGACACGAAATCTTTCTGCTCTTGTTCCGTTAACGACTCAAAGCACTCTTCAAAAAAAGGCATTATTACCACATCGAGCTCGAGCATGCCTCGACGGCAGGCCCATTTAATACGGGCTTTGTCTTCTGTACTGTACATGTCACTTCCTTGGGCAAAGTTAGTCCTTCGAGTGTAACAAGGTGTTTGCCACTGCACTATCGCTTCACTGCGTTAAACCGCCTAACGTCACAGAAATTAAAGCTGTACAAAAAAAAGCTTTTAGACAAATGGGCTTAAGCTAATTACCATGTTGCTAATGATCTTAGTGGTTTACCACTCACCACAATACGGCGATAGCAGGAAAGCACATCATGACCGACATATATTACAACCAAATAAGCACTAGCCCGTTAACCACACCTTGTGCCACTTGGTTAAAAGATTGGGCTTTAATCACTGTAACGGGCCCAGATAGTAAATCGTATTTGCAGGGTCAACTGACCTGTGATGTTGTTTCACTCGAAGCTAATCAGTTCACATTCGGTGCCCATTGTGACGCCAAAGGGAAAGTCTGGAGCTTGTTTAGGATTTTTCATATCGACGATGGGTACGGATTGCTATTACCTCGATTAGGCGCAGAGAAAGCCTTATTCGAGCTAAAAAAATATTCGGTTTTTTCCAATTTAGAAATGGTGCTGTCTGAAAGTGAGTTAGTGGGCATCATTGCAGATGAGCCTGTTGCTCTAGACAAAACAGCAGAGCTTCAATCAGTGAACGTCGACGCCACTAGAACCCTCATCATTGGCACAGAAAAACGTCTGCAATCACTTATCGATGAGCACTCTTTGTCATTGGTAGAGCAAGGCATTTGGCAACAGCACGACATTGCCAACGGCATTCCTCGTGTGGATGAGAACAATCAAAATCAGCATATCCCGCAAGCCTTTAATCTACAGGCCATAGGTGGGATTAGCTTTGATAAAGGTTGTTACACGGGTCAAGAGACCGTTGCTCGGGCAAAGTACAGAGGAACCAATAAGCGTGCCTTGTTTATTGTCACTGGGTTGATGGACCCTGGCGCAACTAAACCATTATCGCTTGAACGCGCAGTCGGCGAAAATTGGCGCAGTGCTGGGCAGTTAATTGAATGTGTTGTGGTTGGAGAAACGGCTTACGCCACCATTATTCTAGCCAATGACACCGCCACTGATGCTCAACTTCGCCTCGCTGGTACCGATACTCTGTGGACACTTGGTACGCTACCTTACACACTTGATGAGCAAGAATAACCCTTTGGTGGCGATCTTAGATCGCCACCAGATTCCTTATACCCTACATAGTCAATCTTACTCGACTCGAACTATCGAAGAGACTGCACAAGCGCGCGGGATCTCTGCTGACAGCATGCTCAAATGTGTATTGATGAGAGATTTGGATGATCAGTTGTATCTCGCCTGTACCCGCGGAACAAAGCGCGTAATTCCGCAAGCAGTTCGCTCCCATTTTGATTGTCGACGAGTCACCTGTGTCGCCCCCACGGATGTGGAATCTCGCTGTGGGTACGCCCTAGGCACCGTCAATCCAGTACTACTGCCAACAAGCGTTTTCCGAGTATTCGATCATCATATAGCCTTAGCAGAAAGTATCACCATTAGTAGCGGCAATCCTCTATTAGGCATTGGCATTAAGTACGCAGACCTTATAGAGCTGTGCCGTTTGTTAGGTCATCCCGTACTGGTTAGCTCAGTCCGATAATCTCAATGTAGAGACATCTGTTGCATTATTTCATGCTGTTACCGATCGAGATCTTACTCTCAGGTCATACCAATGATTTTTATTGGTTTTAAATTGAATAAATATTCATCTGCATATATTGTGATTTCACTCTTTAGGAAGCCCAAGATACTCTGTTTGAGCATCTCATTCTTATCGAGCACAGCAGATGACTAATAACTCAAGTTATCCTGCTGTTCTGTGTAATGCATCTGTGACTTTTGACCCACCTCTGTGTGGGTTCTTTTTTTGCATAACAATGCAATCCAATGAATTCTTCGCAAATATTGAACTTTTTTACCTGAACCTTAGTCTATATTCATACTTACGATAATCTTTTGTTTAGCGCAAAAGTTTGGATACCCGCATTGAAATTCGGTGGTGCAATCCTAAAAATATAATTTTGTGCTACAAAGCACGCTAAACAGCGTACCTTTTATTGGTTTCGAAGACGAGCGCGCAAAATCACCAATACGTATAAGGAAAAATCCAGTTTCTCTAAAACAGTCACAAAGCTGTCACTGGTGTGAGTTTATAATGCACCCGCAATACATAAGGACAATAATAATGAGAAAATTTAAACGTTACCTTCCGGGGCTGATTGCGAAACATGTGATGCGTCTATTTAAAGGCAGTATTTATATCTACGGAATCGGACGATTTGAATTTGATGAAGGGAAACTCATTTTGCCAAAGCAAGCTAAGCAACTTGACTACAAAACCGTTAAAGAAGTTAACGAAGAAGTAAAACGCCTACGCTTCGCATACGCATAAATCAGTTGGTTAAGAAAAAGGGCATCCTATGATGCCCTTTTACTGAATGAATATGCGCTTAATTAACGTGCGTTTGGGTCTAAAACCCCTTTTGCGAGATTGGGCAGCTCACCCTTCAACCCTAGCGCACGGTTCATAATTTCATGTTTAGCTCCTGGGAGCTGGCCAGCAAGGCTCATCCCAATTCCACGAATGAGTTTTTTCGCCGGGTTATCACCTTCAAACAGGTCTTTAAAGCCTTGCATCGCAGCAATCATTTTAGCTGCTTCGGCTTTTCTCCAACGTTCATATTGGCGCAGATTTGCTTTGCTACCAATATCTTTTCCTTTATCAACCAATGACGCGAGCTCTTGCGCCAGAGCCGCTGCATCTAAAAGCCCTAAATTGACGCCTTGGCCTGCTAGCGGGTGGATAGTATGGGCTGCATCGCCAACCAAGGCCACTCTCTCTACAACAAAATCACGAGCATACCTCATGGTCAAAGGGAATGCTCGACGCGGAGATTGTAGATAACTCATCCCCAATTTGGCATCGAATTCAGCGGTTAATGATTTTTCAAACTCGCCATCACTCATAGACATCAGTCGCTCGGCTTTTTGAGACTCGACTGACCAGACAATGGAGCTTAGATGCGATTGATGCAGTGGTAAAAATGCCAGCGGCCCTTGAGGGGTAAATGCTTGACGCGCCACCTGCTGGTGTGGCGCGGTGGTACGTACATTGGCCACAATGGCCGTATGTCCATAATCCCAGTGAGTCAAAGGGATATCTTGCTGCTTACGAACCCAAGAGTTCGCACCATCAGCTCCGACAACAAGCTTAGCCGTTAGACCTTGTCCATTGTCTAACATCAACCACGCTTCAGACTCGCCTATATTTAGTGACTGACATTTGACTTGGCTAAACAGGGTTATGTGATTCTCGCGTTTAACTTGCTGGTATAACGCATGAGTAATGATTTGATTTTCGGCTATGTAACCCAGGTTGCTTGGAGACATTCGCAGAGCGTCAAACTCAATCTTAGCAAAACTGTCTTGCTCCCATACTTCCATAGCTTGGTAAGCCGTCACGCGTGATGCTTCAACCTCTGGCCATACCCCTAGATTTCTAAAAATATTCTCACTTGCCCGGCTTAACGCAGAGACTCGACTGTCTGGCTCATTGGAGATAGGCGTACCCAAGTTTTGACTCTCAATAACCGCGACTCTTAACCCTAATGGCTTAAGTGCAAGCGCAAGAGTGAGACCAACCATTCCGCCGCCAATCACAGCTATGTCTACATTATTCATCATGATGTTTCTTCTCTATTTGAGTCATCGCTTGTCATCGAATGTTTGGGGGTCACGCTTACCCACCCCAGAGTTCGCTCAATCAGCGGTCGCTGAACAGGAGATAGCCAGTCCATCGCCATCAATCCGATGTTGCGAGAGGCACTAACCAATATATTGTCTGTTGAAAATGTTGCTACGAGAGAGTGGGTGAGTAAACAGGTATTATCTACGTCAGTTTTTCTCGCTTTCTGGTAATTAAGCAGTTGCAAAGCGCTGCCAAGCTCATAGGCCTCACTCGCAATCTCTCCGACCAGTGTCACAACATCACGCAGTCCTAAGTTAAACCCTTGCCCTGCGATCGGGTGCAGCGTTTGTGCCGCATTACCTATCGCTACAACACGATGATGCGTGGTTGAATGTCGACGGTGCATGGATAAGGGATACTGGCTACGCTGACCGGCTTTCAAAATTCGACCAAGGCGCCAACCAAAAGCCGCTTGCAGGTAATCGATAAATTGCTGATCCGAATACTCACTTACTTGTCGTGCTTGTGACTCGCTTACACACAGCACCAGCGACATGCGAGATTGATTAGGGTGCTCGGCACGCATTGGAAGCAGCGCGACAGGTCCCGAGGAAGTGAATCGCTCATAGGCACACTGTTCATGGGAAACCTGAGTAACAATATTGGAGATAATGGCATGTTGACCAAATGGAATAACGTCACGCTTCAACCCGACTTGCTCACAGGTGCTCGAAAAAGTCCCATCCGCTGCAACAATGAGTTTCGCACTCAAATGTTGTCCGCTGGTGAGTACCACGTCGACCCTTTCGATATGCTGAACAATCTCTTTTACTGTATCCGGCTGGTAGAGGTCAATGCTGCTTTCTTTCAAAGCCCGAGTCAGTGATTCACCGACATGCTCAAGCTCAATGACCGCCCCAAGCTGCCCAACACCATAACCTTGTGAGGTCATTTCTGTTGCACCAGCGTGGCCTTTATCCGACACCTCAATTCGAGAAATGGGCTGTGCATACGACGAGATATACTGCCACAAGCCTAACTGTTTCAGTTGATCGATTGAGCCTTGTGCCAAAGCAATCGCTCGTGCATCAAATCCTGGGGGTACGTGATCCCTAGAACTGGCTTCGATCACCGCTATGCGCAAAGGTTGCTTTAGCCCTTCAAGCGCTAGAGCCAAACAACTTCCTGTCATCGCCCCACCGACAATGATCACATCATATTCGGTCACTCAGAACTCTTCCTTAATGCAATTTTGGCTTAGATTTTGATATTGATTTTGATATTGTACTGGGTTTGTTTTGGCGAGCGAGCTCAACATGGACAGTCAAAACACACGCTTTAACGTGTTCTAGTACTTGCTCCAGCAAATCCGCTTGTTCTTCGAGATCGTCGTTTTCATCGATACCCAGTTTCGAAATTTCCTCTAAGTCGCCCATTGCTTCTTTTACGTCGGCTGGGAGTTTATTGAGCTTCGAATTGGCTAAGCCAACACCAGAAATAAAGTGATTCACCCACTCTGTCACCGCATCAGCATAGGTCATTAAATCGTCCCCATCAGGAAGCAACATTGATAACTCAAAACTTCCATCTCCGAGCTCGTTTGAGGCAAAATCAAACACCGTGTTCGCGTAGTTTAGCGCTGACATCGGCCAGCCCATCCCGTCGTTTGTGTAATCAAACAACATCGGCTGCCAGGTTGCTTCAGACGTAGTAACGCCTCCACAAATCATTCCAATTAGAAGCCCTTGCATTTCAGCCGGCGTGACCGCTAATGATTGCTGCGATAGCTCTTGAGCAATCTGCTGATAAGGAGGGAGAGAAGTTGCGCTCATGTTGATAGTCTCACTGCTAAAATGTACTCGCTATCCTATCATGTTCACCAAAGTGTTGGAAAACCGTCGCTTAGCGTTTATTTGCTTTGATCATAAGTCTTTCGATAATGAGCAAATAAATTGGCTGCGTAATAGGCAAGTTGAACAAAATATCACTGTATAGACCCCAAATGCCTCACTTCAGAAGTGAAAAGCTTGAATCTTAGAATCGCATTTTCTATAGTTCGAAAGCTGTGGCAACGGAGATTTGTCCAACCCTCTTAAGAGAATGAGTGATTCATTAATGAGTAATCAAGCGGTCGAAGTAGAAATTCTGGGGAAACTGACTCGGGTAGCCTGTCCTCCGGGACAAGAACAAGCCCTTATTAACGCCGCCAAGGAATTGGATCGTCGATTGAAATCGATGTCTGAAAAAACTCAAGTGTTAAACGCAGAAAAGCTTTTAACCATAGCTGCGCTAAATGCATGCTATGAATTACTCGAATCACAAAAAGTCAGCACGACAGAGCTGGACAGTATCGAAAACAAAATGGCACAATGGAGTCAGCAGCTGGATGCGGCTTTAAACAATGTGACACGGAAAGAGTCAAACGAATAAATTTCCCTGGGGTGTTCGTCAGTTGGATGCAAGTCCCTGAGCCGATAAGCAATACCTAAGGGTTAGTATTTAATAGCTATTGAGCAAGCTTGGCTAGTACCGAGAAGCCTACGGTTATTATTGCTGATCCGCCTTGAACCAGCTGGTTCAAGGGCCACACATCCGCAACGGCACTCTGGGGTTCCCTTTCATGATTAATCACTCGTCAACGCCTTTACATACAGGCATGACTCGAACAGAGTTCAGACAAGTCATTCGCGCTCGACGTAATCAACTGACCGAGCAACAGCAGCAAAATGATGCACACCAATTACTCGACACCTTATTGAATGTCGATGAATGGGTTAACGCGTCGACCATAGCCCTTTATCTTAGCTTTGATGGAGAGATCGACACCCAAAGCTTGATTCAATGGTGTTGGGATCACGGCAAGCGCGTGTGCGTTCCGGTGCTACATCCATTTTCTAAGGGACAGTTGTTGTTTTTGGAGTACACGCCCTCAACGCCCATGCGTATAAACCAATACAACATTGCTGAACCAATACTTAATCAGTTATCTATCGTACCTGTCGCGACCATTGACCTTATTGCAACGCCGCTGGTTGGATTCGACAGCCATGGCCACCGCATCGGCATGGGGGGTGGGTATTATGATCGTACGTTAGCGCCGTTTCTGCATTCCACTACTGGTCCGTTGGCTCTAGGGCTAGCACATCATTGTCAACACGTAGAAAAGCTGCCTACAGAGTCTTGGGACGTCCCATTGCCCTGTATTGTGACGCCCAGCAAAATTTGGCGTTGGTAATCACGCTTAGGCTGCTATAATCTTGCCGCAACGAGCTACACACCGTTATTGACGCTACTGGAGATAAGCATGACACAAGACGAAATGAAAAAAGAAGCTGGCTGGGCCGCTCTAAAATACGTAGAGCCTAACAGCATTGTTGGGGTTGGAACCGGCTCAACGGTAAACCATTTCATTGATGCTCTTGGTAGCATGAAAGAGGAAATTAAAGGCGCGGTATCGAGCTCTGAAGCTTCGACTAAGCGTCTACAAGAGCTTGAAATTCCTGTATTTGATTGCAATGAAGTGGGTGGACTTGATGTCTATGTCGACGGTGCTGATGAGATCAATGCAAATAAAGAAATGATCAAAGGTGGCGGCGCAGCCCTCACTCGCGAAAAAATCGTTGCGGCTATCGCCGACAAATTCATTTGCATTGTTGATGATACAAAAGCGGTCGACGTTCTTGGACAGTTCCCACTGCCTGTTGAAGTGATTCCAATGGCGCGCTCTTTTATAGGTCGAGAATTGGTCAAGCTGGGCGGCGATCCAGCCTACCGTGAAGGTGTTATCACCGATAACGGCAACATCATAATCGATGTTTATGGTCTATCTATCACCAACCCTAAAGAGCTAGAAGACAAAATTAATGCTCTACCTGGTGTAGTAACCGTTGGTCTATTCGCGCACCGTGGTGCCGATGTCGTGATTACGGGTACCCCACAAGGTGCAAAAATCGAAGAGTAAATCGATTAAAAACTGTATTTGACTTTCAAACGGCGCATATAGCGCCGTTTTTTGTAGTTTGAAAACAGAAAAAGCGTGTTTTTTTCGTAATTTTCTTACCCATCACTTCATTTTTCTGATAATTTATTGGTCACAATAAATACAATAAAAACGATTGCGCGGTAGCGCATAGCAAATACACATTGCCTGCAACAGGTATTCAGCAAGGTTTAAGGATGACAAGCCATGAGCAAAGTTTCACTGCCCAAAGAAAAGATTAAAATACTGCTTCTAGAAGGTGTTCACCCTTCATCTGTAGAAGTACTAGAAGCCGCAGGTTATTCAAACATTGAATACCATAAAGGCTCACTTGCTGAGGAAGAACTGCTAGAAGCAGTAAAAGACGTCCATTTTATCGGTATCCGTTCCCGTACTAACCTTACCGAAGAAGTGTTTGCCGCGGCCAATAAACTGGTTGCTGTTGGGTGTTTTTGTATTGGTACCAACCAGGTAAACCTAGCCTCAGCCGCTAAACGCGGTATTCCAGTCTTTAACGCCCCCTTCTCTAACACTCGAAGTGTTGCTGAGTTGGTCTTAGGTCAAACACTGCTGCTATTGCGCGGCGTTCCAGAAAAAAATGCCCTTGCGCATCGTGGTGTGTGGAAAAAAAGTGCAGATCACTCCTACGAAGCTCGTGGTAAACGTCTCGGTATTATCGGTTATGGTCATATTGGTACTCAGCTAAGCATTCTCGCAGAAAACCTAGGTATGCGTGTCTACTTCTATGACATCGAAAACAAACTCACTCTTGGTAACGCCACTCAAGTTGCCACCATGGCCGAGCTTCTTAACAAGTGTGATGTTATCTCATTGCACGTCCCTGAGACGAAAGAAACGAAGGACATGATGGGCGCTGAGCAGTTTGCTCTAATGAAACCTGGCGCAATTTTTATCAACGCTGCTCGTGGCACCGTTGTCGATATTCCTGCACTATGTGACGCACTGCAAAGTGGTCATATAGCTGGTGCTGCGGTTGACGTGTTCCCTGTTGAGCCAGCGACCAACTCAGACCCGTTTGAATCCCCGCTAATGCAATACGACAATGTGCTCCTAACTCCTCACGTAGGCGGTTCGACTCAAGAAGCTCAAGAGAATATTGGCGTTGAAGTAGCAGGTAAGCTAGCAAAATACTCAGACAATGGCTCAACCCTATCGAGCGTGAACTTCCCAGAAGTATCACTACCTCAGCATAGCAATTGTTCGCGTCTATTACACATTCACGAAAACCGTCCGGGTATCCTTACGCAAATTAACACCATCTTTGCGACCGAGGGCATTAACATCGCAGGACAGCACCTGCAAACAAGCAGTGACATTGGTTATGTAGTGATTGATGTCGAGACATCGCGCTCTGAAGAAGCTTTGGCGAAACTAAAGCAAATTGAAGGGACAATTCGAGCTCGAATTCTTCACTAATTCTGCCGTTCGACCCGACTTTAATTGTACAAAAGCCACTTCTATAAGAAGTGGCTTTTTTTTTGCTGCGACTTAATGGCGTTAGTTCAGTTGATAGATTACCTGTACATCGTCACTAATGCTTATCGTAGCATCTGTATAATCTTTAGTATTGCGTGATGAACCGAGTGCGACATGCTCGCTTACATTGGCTCGTATCGGACCTCGATGCTGGTAATTGACCTGCCAGACATCTCCAAGCTCACGCTCAAAACCTGCAGCAAGTGACGCAGCCTTCTGATTTGCGTCTCTAATTGCCGCCATTCTGGCAAGCTCTCGGTAGCTCTGCTCTTCAGACACCATTAGTTTCACATAATCAATACTGTTGATCCCCTCCCCTAAAGCATCGCTCAGTAATACATCCAGTTTACTCAAGTCTTTGACCGTAACTTTCACTGTGCGAGTTGCGCGATAGCCGATGGTTTCGGTTTTGCCGCTTTCTGTTCGATGATACTCAGGACGTAAACTGATATTGGCACTATCGATGTGATCCGACAATATCCCTTGGTTGATAATGCGCTGAGTAAAATCAGCCACAACCTTATCCACCACTTGTTTCGCCTTCTGCGCATCCACATTGCTTTCTACTACCTTTACCGAAATCTCTGCGTGATCGGGTTTGGCATTCACTTCACCATAACCTGTGACAACGACATGAGGAAAATCAACATCTGCTGCCAAAGCACTTCCCGCCCATAGCAACGCAATAACCCACCAAACTTTCAACATACTGATTCCTTCATTTAGGTTCACGCTGAATCGCTTTTATCAACGAGCATATAAAAATCCAAGCTTACTTCTATATTGACCACTCAAATTGCAATAAGTGCCGGAGCGACTCCAATTGTGCCCAAAAAGCAAAAAACGCACCTAATAAGGTGCGTTTCATTTTTATCAAGCAATCTATTGAAAATTACTCTGGCTTGTTCAAGTGAACATCCATTTGCGGGAATGGAATTTCAATCCCTTCGCCGTCTAAACCTTCTTTAATTGCCTGCAATGTATCAAAGTAAACATTCCAGTAATCTTCGGTGCGAACCCAAGGACGTACCACAAAGTTAACTGACGAATCAGCGAGCGCTACGACACCAATTTGGATCCCAGGCTCTTTAAGAATACGCTCATCAGCCTCAAGAATTTTATGGATCACTTCTTTGGTCTTTTTAAGATCGGCTGAGTATGAAACACCTATGACGTGATCGATCCGTCGAGTATCATGTCGTGAGTAGTTAGTAATTGCTCCGCCAATGACTGCCGCATTAGGTACAACAACCATTTTATTATCAGGCGACTTAAGTACTGTTTGGAAGATTTGAATCGCTTCTACTGAACCTGCAACACCACCGACTTCGACGTAATCTCCAGACTTAAACGGTCTAAAGCCAACTATTAATACACCAGCAGCAAAGTTAGACAGTGAACCTTGCAAGGCAAGACCAACAGCTAAACCAGCAGCACCAATAACAGCCACCACTGACGCGGTTTGCACCCCGATGCGACCAAGCGCAGCGATAAGGAAAATAACAAACAATAGGTAACGCACCATCGCTGATAAAAACTCGACAACGGCTGGATCCAGATTACGTTTGGTCAGTAGCCTACCAATGCTACGGCCTACACCTTTAGCAACAAGGTTACCAATGAATAGAATAAGAATGGCGGTAATGATATTGACACCATAGCCAATCAATAAATCAGAGTTATCAGCAACCCAAGTGGTGGCATCTGCGACAGTATCAACAACATCCATTGGGGTAACCAGCTCTACGGGTTCTGGTACTACGGTTTCTTCAGACATGATTCTTCCCTAAACAATATTTGGTATAAAGGTTTTACTTGGTCTGCTAAACATTAATGACAAATACAAAAGATGTGAACATAACAAACCAGTGGCTATAACTACAGCGCAAACAACTATATACAAATTGAAAACAAAGAGTAAGCGTACAAATAAAAAAAAACCTGCCAATTGGCAGGTTTTTCATAAATTAGACTTTCGTATTAAAGAACGTCTACAGCGTTTAGGTCAGCAAATGCTTTCTCTAGACGAGCAACCATTGACGCTTGACCAGCACGTAGCCATACGCGTGGGTCGTAGTATTTCTTGTTAGGAGCATCGTCACCCGTTGGGTTACCGATTTGACCTTGTAGGAAATCACGGTTGTCAGCTTCGTACTGACGGATGCCATCCCAAGTTGCCCACTGTGTATCAGTATCGATGTTCATTTTAATAACACCGTAACCGATAGACTCTTGGATTTCAGCTTCAGTAGAACCAGAACCACCGTGGAATACGAAGTTTAGAGCGTTAGGTGCGATACCAAACTTCTCTGCACAGTATGCTTGAGAGTCACGTAGGATAGTTGGAGTAAGAACAACGTTACCTGGCTTGTAAACACCGTGCACGTTACCGAAAGAAGCTGCAATAGTGAAACGTGGGCTAACAGCGCTTAGTTTCTCGTATGCATATGCTACGTCTTCAGGAGAAGTGTAAAGCTCAGATGCGTCCATATCAGAGTTATCTACGCCGTCTTCTTCACCACCAGTACAACCAAGCTCGATTTCGATGGTCATGTTCATCTTAGCCATGCGCTCTAGGTACTTAGCACAAGTTTCGATGTTCTCTTCTAGAGACTCTTCAGAAAGGTCAAGCATGTGAGAAGAGAATAGAGGCTTACCAGTTTGAGCGAAGAACTCTTCACCCGCGTCTAGTAGTCCGTCGATCCAAGGAAGAAGTTTCTTAGCAGCGTGGTCAGTGTGCAGGATAACTGGAACACCGTAAGCTTCAGCAACAGCGTGAACGTATTTTGCACCCGCTACTGCGCCAAGGATTTGTGCACCTTGACCTTCTAGTTTAACGCCTTTACCTGCAAAGAATGCAGCGCCGCCGTTAGAGAACTGAACAACAACTGGAGATTTAACTTTAGCTGCTGCTTCAAGTACTGCGTTTACAGAGTCAGTACCTACAACGTTTACTGCTGGAAGAGCGAACTTGTTCTCTTTTGCTACTTCAAATACTTTCTGTACGTCGTCGCCAGAGATTACACCTGGTTTTACGAAATCAAAGATCTTAGACATGGATGTCATCCTATTTCTGTCGTTAATTTAAAATAAAGCGGCTTGCTTAAAAGTTGCGCAAAGTCTAGCACAGGATAATCCCGAACTCACTATTGCGCTGCAAACCTAAAATAACAAAAGGGCGAGAAATTTGTCTCGCCCTTAAAAAGTTAAGCTTTTGCGCGCTCTTCAAGCATCGCTACTGCAGGAAGAACTTTACCTTCAACAAACTCAAGGAAAGCACCACCACCGGTAGAGATGTAAGAAACGTCAGCCTTGATACCGAACTTATCGATAGCAGCTAGTGTGTCACCGCCACCTGCAACAGAGAAGCCTGCAGAGTCTGCGATTGCCTTAGAAATGCCTGCTGTACCCGCTTCGAAGTTTTTGAATTCGAATACGCCAACCGGGCCATTCCAAAGGATAGTTTTTGCGTTAGCAATGATGTCCGCTAGTACCGCAGTTGAATCTGGGCCCAAGTCGAAAATCATATCATCGTCTTGTACGTCGGCAACGTTTTTGATTTCTGCTTCTGCATTTTCATCAAACGCTTTTGCACAAGCAACGTCAGTGGCGACCGGGATAGAACACTCTTTCATTAGCTTCTGAGCTGTTTCAACAAGGTCTGCTTCGTAAAGAGACTTACCAACGTTGTGACCTTCAGCTGCAATAAAGGTGTTTGCGATACCGCCACCCACAACCAATTGGTCAGCAACTTTAGATAGCGACTCAAGTACCGTTAGTTTAGTTGATACTTTTGAACCACCAACAATAGCAACAAGTGGGCGCTCTGGGTTATCCATTGCTTTGCCTAGAGCTTCAAGCTCGGCTGCAAGTAGAGGACCTGCACATGCAACTGGAGAGTAAGTACCTACACCATGTGTAGATGCTTGAGCGCGGTGAGCCGTACCAAATGCGTCCATGACAAAGATGTCACATAGCGCTGCGTACTTCTTAGAAAGCTCTTCTTCGTTTTTCTTCTCGCCTTTGTTAAAGCGAACGTTTTCAAGAACAACCAATTCACCAGTGTTTAGCTCAAGACCGTCTAGGTAATCTTTAGCAAGTTTAACGTCGCAGTCTAGTGCGTCGTTAAGGTAGTTAACTACAGGCTGTAGAGAGAACTCTTCTGCGTATTCACCTTCAGTCGGACGACCTAGGTGAGAAGTAACCATTACTTTTGCGCCAGCTTCTAGGCACGTTTTGATGGTTGGCAGAGACGCAAGGATACGTGCGTCAGAGGTCACTTTACCGTCTTTTACTGGTACGTTTAGGTCAGCGCGAATGAAAACGCGTTTGCCAGCCAGGTCAAGGTCGGTCATTTTAATTACAGACATGTTTCTTCCTCTACATTAAAGTTTTTTAAAGCTGTAGCTCAGCAGTGTGCTGAGTCATTGAAACTGATTCTATATGCTTTGTATGGGGACGACTTATATTTATTTCAACCTGTGAAATATAACCCAAAAGCAAAAATTTTTCCGTTACTTTTCTGCATTGTCCATCGCAATTGCAGTATCCAACATGCGGTTGGCAAAGCCCCACTCGTTGTCACACCAAACCAACATCTTTACCAGTGTTTCGTTACTGACTCGGGTTTGGGAACCGTCCACAATCGCGCTGTGCGGATCGTGATTAAAATCGATGGAGACGAGCGGCTTTTCAGTATAGTCAACAATAGACTGTAATGTAACCTGAGACGCCTCTAAAATGGTTTGATTTATGTCATTAACTTTCACTTTTGTAGCTAAGGTAACGCTTAAATCCATCGCAGTGACGTTAACAGTGGGCACACGAACCGAAATCGCCTCAAATTTGTTGGAAAATTTCGGAAATATTCTTTCGATGCCTTTGTGTAATTTAGTATCCACAGGAATGATCGATTGACTGGCACTGCGAGTTCTTCGAAGGTCTGGGTGGTAGGCATCGATCACTTGCTGATCATTCATCGATGCGTGGATCGTAGTGATCGTACCCGACTCAATGCCAAAGGCATCATCGAGCAGTTTTATCACTGGCACTATACAGTTAGTGGTGCATGATCCATTGGAGACCACGTTGTGATCCGCTCTCAATGTCGTATGATTTACTCCATAAATTATGGTGTTATCGAGATCGTTTGCGCCCGGGTGTGAAAACAGCACTTTCTTCGCACCAGCCTGAATGTGCTTTTGCCCGTCAGCTTGCGAGCCAAACACACCAGTACAGTCTAAAACAATATCGACGTTAAGGTCCCGCCAAGGCAATAGATCGATATCCGCCAGATGTAAAATGCGAATTTCATCTTGGCTGCCATCATGAGCCCTTATGTAAAGGTGCTCTTGGGTGTTATCCACTTTGTGTGAAAATCGACCGTGGCTTGAGTCATATTGAAGTAAATGAGCCATCGCATCGGGTTGGGCCAATTCGTTGACCGCCACCACTTGTATTTGATGGTTTTTCCCACTTTCGTATAGCGCTCTTAGTACGTTTCGACCTATGCGACCAAAACCATTTATGGCAACTCTTAACATCTTTTTTCTCAATGACTCGATTTTAAGTGTGTACCTTAAACCAACCGCAGGGTGATGCAAAATAAAATAGCCACTTGCAGTGCTTCACGAGTTAACTGCTCTCGAGTAAAAACTGCTCGAACTGCTCAACCGCAGAGCGACTGTGCTGGGTAAGTGAAGAAATGTAGTAGCTTTTCCCAGAACTGACCGTCGCGTCAAAAGGTTGTATTAATCGACCTAGCTCAATATCCCTACGAGCGAGCTCTACATCTCCCATTGCAACCCCAAAGCCGCCAATCGCAGCGTTCACCGCCTGGTCTAAAGTAGCAAAATGCTGATTGGCTTGACTGAGCACGTTATTTCCAAGGGTTTTCGCCAACCACAACTTCCAGTCCTTATGCTCAGAGCTTGGGTGCAACCAAGTTAATCCAGTAAGTTGCTCGACGTCCGGCAGGTCACTTTGCCACATTGCGGGAGATACCACGGGTGACAGCTTTTCTGCAAACAACAATCGAGAGTAGTATGGCGGCAATTGTTCATGTTCACTGTAACGAACCCACAGATCAAAGTGATTAAGATCAGCCACACTAGTGTGTTTAGTAGTAGCGGTTAACTCCACTTCGTGATCAGGAAAACGCTGTTGAAAGCCGGCAATTTTCTGTAAAAGCCAGCTACTGATGCAACTTGGCGCACAAATTCGCACCGTATTTTGAGTGTTTGATAATGCACTTTTGGCCAATTGCAGTTCGATGATCGCTCTTTGCGCATACTGCAAAAACACGTAACCGGATGGTGTCAATTTAAGCCTGCGGGTAAGCCGCTCAAATAAGCTCACTCCCATCTGATCTTCTAAAGATAATATCTGCCGACTAATAGCGCCTTGCGTCATATTAAGTTGCTCTGCTGCATGAGTGAAATTAAGCAGCTCTGCTACGACGACAAACACTTGCAAGCTTTTTGTTGAAGGGAGACGTTCCAAATCTTTATCCATTAAAAAAAATCATGGATAGAATGCCATTTTTTCTATGGTCACAAAAGCGACATCACCATAAATTATGCATCAGATAACAAATTATTCTCATCTTAACGTACTATTTGTGGGTAAAAATGCACTGCGACTCTAGCCAAACTTCAAAAAACCCGGCTTCACTGGCGCCAAAGGCAATACAAAAGTTAATACCATACCAATCTGCAAGGCGAATTGGTGGAGAAGGTAATGTATGGCTAAATGCCAATGAACTGGAACACGCCATCGATTTTGGTCAACGGAGCGAAGAAAACCGCTACCCCGACTTTTTGCCACAGACGTTGGCCAGTGCTTACCAACAGTACGCGCAAACCACGCACCCCGTAGTTGCAGTAAGGGGCGCCGATGAGGCGATCGATCTGATCATTCGCAGTTTTTGTCAGCCACAACGAGACAGCATTGTCATTAGCTCTCCCACTTATGCGATGTATCAATTCTGTGCCGATGCCTTTTATATTGACTGTATTGACGTTCCATTAACGGAGCAATTCTCCCTCAATACAAAAGCCTTGGCGCAACAGGCAGCAACAAGCAAAGTCATTTTTGTCTGCAACCCCAACAACCCAACCGGCAATGTACATTCCATAGAGTCCATAGAACAGTTACTCAAACAAATCGATGGCCAAGCGTTAGTCGTCGTCGATGAAGCTTACATCGAGTTTAGTGAAAGCCCTTCCGCTGTTGGATTAATCGCTGACTATCCGAATTTAGTGGTAATACGCACACTGTCAAAAGCATTTTCTCTAGCGGCAACCCGTCTTGGGTTTATCATCGCATCACCGCAAGTCATGGGTATTATCGAGCGCCTTATTGCCCCATACCCAATTCCAGACTGCGCAGCAACTATCGGCTTAGCTGCTCTTTCGGGCAAGGGCATCCATAAAATGCTCGACGCTACAAAGGCGCTACTCGTTACCAAGCAGCGCTTTATCGATTCCATTAAGCAGTTGGAGGTGATCGACACGATTGTCGATTCGCACACCAACTTCGTTTTACTTCACTCCCGCTCGCCACTGTCGCTGTTTGAGTTTTTAAAACAGCACGGCGTTGTGACCCGCCATCAAGATCACGAGCCCGCTTTACGCGATCATGTTAGGATCACCATAGGTAGTGACACCTCAATGCAATTGGTTGAAACACTGATTGCTCAATATAATCAACACTACTTACAACAAGGACGAGTTGAACAATGAATAAGTATCTCTCAGTCATATTTGCCGCCGCAACCCTACTTTCTACCTCTGTAATAGCAAAAGAAGTAAGGCTGGCGTCAGACTTTACTTACCCACCATTTAACTACAAAGACAGCAGTGGCAAACCTGTAGGGTTTGACATTGAAATCGCAGATGCATTGTGCGCAGAAGCTCAACTTGAGTGCGTATGGGTATCACAGGGTTGGGATGCGCTGATTCCAAGCTTACTGTCTCGCAAATCCGATGTGATCATGGCATCGATGCGCATAACAGAAGATCGTAAGAAAAAGGTGCTGTTTACCAACAAGTATTATCAAACACCTGCTCGCTTTGTTGCCGCTAACGACGTCTCAGATGGCATTTCCGTAGATGCACTTAAAGACAAAGTCATTGGTGTCCAAGGTGGCACTATTCACGACCGTTACGTGACCGATAAGTTTGGCGACGTAGCCAAGATCAAACGATACAGCGGACAAGATGAAGTATACATCGACATGCAAAATGGGCGCTTAGACTACACCTTTGGTAACGCCGACCAGCTTCTATTAGCGTTCTTGGAGAAAGACCAAGGCAAAGGATTTGAGTTTAAAGGCGAAGCCGTTACCGACAAAGAATACATTGGTGAAGGCACTGCACTAGCGCTACGTCAGCAAGATAAGCAACTGGCAGAGAAGTTTAACCTGGCAATTCAAGCCATCAGAAATAACGGCACTTACGACAAGATCGCCAGCAAGTATTTCACATTCGATATCTACGGTGAGTAATCAAATTTCAAACTAGCACCGTCAGTTAGGTAGCAAAGCCCAATTGAGCGAAGACTCCATTGGGCTTTTTTTGTAATAACGCACCATCATTTCTCTGCCGCAATAACAGAAATTTCCACCAACAACTCTTCTCGAGCCATATCCGCCGTGACACAAGCGCGAGCTGGCGCATGACCTGCGGGTACCCACGCATCCCATACCGCATTCATGGCTTGAAAATCGTCCATGGTTTTAATGTAAATTGTTGCTGAGAGCATATGGTTTCGATCGCTTCCTGCTTGAATCAGCAGTGCGTCTACTTTATCGAGCATGGTTTGGGTTTGCTCAGTAATATCTTTGGTCGCATCGGCACACACTTGGCCACACAGGTAAATTGTGCCGTTATGTTTAACAATACGGCTCATACGGGCCTTAGTTTCTTGGCGTTCAATCATTTTGTTTATTCCTAAAAAAGCCGGGCTATATGCCCGGCTAACGATTTATCTTATTAAGAACTACGCAAGTAGATCGTTTGCTGTGTTAACAACGTTTTCAACGGTAAAGCCAAACATTTCGAATAGCTGACCTGCTGGTGCAGATTCGCCAAATGTTGTCATACCGATAATGCGGCCATCAAAACCAACGTACTTGTACCAGTAATCTGCAATGCCCGCTTCAATGGCAATACGTGCAGTCACGTCAGACGGAAGTACTGACTCACGGTATGCTGCGTCTTGCTTATCAAATGCATCTGTTGATGGCATTGAAACAACACGTACTTGCTTGCCTTCGGCAGTAAGCTTGTCTGCTGCATTAACCGCTAGTTCAACTTCTGAACCTGTTGCAATCAAAATTAGCTCAGGCTTAGCTGCGCAATCTTTAAGGATGTAAGCACCTTTTGCAATATCAGCAACTTGCGCCGCATCGCGATCTTGTTGAGCAAGGTTTTGGCGAGAGAAAATAAGTGCGGTAGGACCGTCTTTACGCTCGATAGCCAATTTCCATGCTACTGCAGATTCAACTTGGTCACATGGACGCCATGTGCTCATGTTTGGTGTTACGCGAAGTGAGGCCATTTGCTCAACCGGTTGGTGAGTTGGACCATCTTCACCTAGACCGATAGAGTCGTGCGTGTAGACTTGGATGTTTTGAATCTTCATCAATGCAGCCATGCGCATTGCGTTACGTGCGTATTCCATAAACATAAGGAATGTTGCGCCGTAAGGTACGTAACCGCCGTGTAGCGCTAGGCCGTTCATGATGGCCGTCATACCGAATTCACGCACACCGTAGTGGATGTAGTTGCCCGATGCATCATCAGCACTCAGTGATTTAGAACCAGACCACATAGTGAGGTTTGAAGGTGCCAAGTCAGCAGAACCGCCCATGAACTCAGGAAGCATTTGACCGAATGCTTCAAGTGCATTTTGTGATGCTTTACGAGACGCGATGTTCGCTGGGTTTGCTTGAAGATCAGCAATAATTTGAGCTGTTTTTTCTTCCCACTGAGCAGGAAGCTCACCACTCATGCGACGCTTGTATTCAGATGCAAGCTCTGGGTAAGCAGCAGCATACGCAGCAAACTTCTCATCCCATGCCGCTTCTTTAGCTTTACCCGCCTCTTTTGCATCCCACTCGCCGTATACGTCAGCCGGGATTTCAAATGGACCGTGCTCCCAACCAAGGAACTCACGTGCCGCTTTAATTTCGTCTTGGCCAAGTGGTGCACCGTGACAGTCGTGTGAACCGGCTTTATTAGGAGAACCAAAACCAATGATGGTCTTAGTACAGATAATAGTAGGACGTGGATCCGCTTTTGCAGCAACGATAGCGGCGTTAATGGCGTCAGGATCGTGACCGTCAACAGCAGGAATTACGTGCCAGCCGTACGCTTCAAAACGCTTCGGAGTATCGTCAGAGAACCAACCTTCAACGTGACCGTCGATAGAGATGCCGTTGTCATCCCAAAATGCAATCAGCTTGCCTAAACCAAGTGTACCCGCCAAAGAACACGCTTCGTGCGAAATACCTTCCATCAGACAGCCATCACCCATGAATGCATAAGTGTAGTGGTCAACGATGTCGTGGCCTTCTTTGTTAAACTGAGCCGCTAGAGACTTCTCAGCCAATGCCATACCAACAGCGTTGGTGATGCCTTGGCCTAGTGGACCTGTGGTCGTTTCGATGCCAGGGGCGTAACCGTACTCTGGGTGACCTGGAGTTTTAGAGTGCAATTGACGGAAGTTTTTTAAATCGTCAATCGATAGCTCGTAACCTGTAAGGTGCAATAGAGAGTAAATAAGCATAGAGCCATGGCCGTTCGACAAAATAAATCGGTCGCGGTCAAACCACTCTGGGTTGGTTGGGTTGTGCTTTAGATGATCGCGCCAAAGGACTTCAGCGATATCAGCCATACCCATTGGTGCACCTGGGTGACCTGAGTTGGCTTGTTGTACTCCATCCATGCTTAGTGCGCGAATAGCGTTGGCTAATTCTTTACGAGACGACATGTCTGCTCCTGATTGCGTATGCGTTAATGACGGGGAGAGGCAAGTTACAACATGCACTCCACGTCATGGTGGTGAAATATTTGTCACATTGTCGCAAAGGGCAATTAGCTGTGCAATCGCTTTGCCTCTACAAACTGCACCAAATGAACTTTTTTTTTAAAAAATCACCACTTTTGTTTGAATTGCGATGTGATCTAGCGCAAACGTTTGGTTATCACATAGATCAAAAAATGACTTGTAATTCACACTTCGAATCATAGAATAGACGTCTAGATGTAGAAACAGCTACACACCTAATATGACAGAGGTCGTTTTGTTACTTTAACGACCTATGACCAAATTTGTTTATTGGAGCAAACATGGCTAAGCACCTTTTTACTTCTGAATCAGTATCAGAAGGTCATCCCGACAAAATTGCCGATCAGATTTCAGATGCGGTACTTGATGCGATCTTAGAACAAGATCCAAAAGCACGCGTTGCCTGTGAAACGTACGTTAAGACCGGCATGGTTATGGTGGGTGGTGAAGTCACCACTTCAGCATGGGTAGACATTGAAGAGCTTACTCGTGAAACCGTTCGTGAAATCGGCTACGTTCATTCAGACATGGGTTTTGACGCTGACTCTTGTGCAGTACTCAATACCATTGGTAAGCAATCGCCAGACATCAACCAAGGTGTTGATAAAGCCGATCCTAAAGATCAAGGCGCTGGTGACCAAGGTATCATGTTTGGTTACGCGACTAACGAAACTGAAGTATTGATGCCTGCGCCAATCACTTACTCTCACTTGCTGGTACAAAAGCAAGCGGAAGTTCGTAAAAACGGCACGCTGCCGTGGTTGCGTCCAGATGCTAAGTCTCAAGTGACCTTCCAATACGACCAAGGTAAAATTGTTGGTATCGATGCAGTTGTGCTGTCTACTCAACACTGTGACAGCATCTCGACTCCAGATTTGCGTGAAGCGGTAATGGAAGAGATCATCAAGCCGGTACTTCCTGCTGAATGGCTAAACAAAGAGACAAACTTCTTCATTAACCCAACTGGCCGCTTTGTAATCGGTGGACCTATGGGTGACTGTGGCCTTACTGGCCGTAAAATCATCGTAGACACTTACGGCGGTGCAGCTCGTCACGGTGGCGGTGCATTCTCTGGTAAAGATCCTTCAAAAGTTGACCGTTCTGCCGCTTATGCAGCACGTTACGTTGCTAAAAACATTGTGGCTGCTGGCCTTGCAGATCGTTGTGAAATTCAACTTTCTTACGCTATCGGTGTTGCTGATCCAACCTCAATCATGGTTGAAACGTTCGGTACAGAAAAAGTGCCACACGACATCATCATTGAAGCGGTTCGTCAAAACTTCGATTTACGCCCATATGGCCTACAAGAGATGCTAAATCTTCTTCAACCTATCTATAAGAAGACAGCAGCTTACGGTCACTTTGGTCGCGAAGAGTTCCCATGGGAAGCGACAGACAAAGCGGAAATCCTAAAAGGATTCGCAGGTCTTTAAGAGCGCCAAATAATGACTTCTAACACCTCGCCAAGTGCGGGGTGTTTTTTTATCTCCATACACAACTTTTACCTTTTGCCCTCGCTTCTCGCTTCTCGCTTCTCGCTTCTCGCTTCTAAACACTAGCTCCACATACCTTTTCCAAACTATTCCCGTAAAAAATTTGTGTTTTCCTCATTTGGGTTCATAGTTAACATGATGTAATAATAATTTACATAATGTTAACACCTATTTTTTATGGGGAATTTCTGGTGGCCGATTGCTGTCGTCCACTGCTACGAGAATTAATCAGGAGGATTTATGCCTCGTACCGCAGAACCGAACGATTTTAAAAAATCGAAACCGGGTGAAGAGTACGCTCGTACTCTGCCTTGCAATAAAGTCGGGTATACCGAACCCTTTCATTGGCTCGCGCTAGGAATGAATGATCTAGTTCGCTCACCCATTATCAGTGCCTTTTACGGAATATGCTTTGCCGCAGCCGCCGTAGGTATTGTGTATTTAGTTCATATCCAAGGAACGCACTTAGTTATTCTGCCAAGTTTGATTGTGTATATGTTAATTGGGCCATTTTTAGCTCTGGGGTTGTACGATGCTAGCTGGCAACGTGAGAAAAACCGCAAACCTAGTCTTGCTCACAGCGTAAAAGCCATTACCAGAAACTCAACCTCACAGTGGGGCTTCGCCGTGTTGTTGATGGTCGCAATGATATTTTGGATGCGAATCGCGGCGCTATTGCACGCTCTCTATCCGCCAGTTGAAGGCGCAGGATTAGCTGAGTTTGCACCTTTCCTCATTGTGGGATCAGTCGTTGGTTTTATATTGGCGACCTTTATTTTTAGCATATCGGTATTTTCAATGCCGCTGATGCTAGAGCGTCGCGTAGACATGATGACCGCAATTTTCACCAGCTTTAATGCCGTTAAGAATAACGCAGCAACCATGTTGGTGTGGGCGGCGATTATTTGCGGTGGTGTACTCATTGGCTTCGCAACTTATGGTATTGGTATGATCATAACAATGCCAATATTAGGGTACGGTACTTGGCATGCGTACCACGCAGTGATACAAAAAAAATCCACACCGCCACCCTACTAATGCGCTTTTATAGTTCAACACGTTTACGTTACACTACGGCCTCTTAATAAGAGGCCGTTTTTTTGAAGTTACCATCGCCAGCGCAATCTCAACTTGAGCATATTGAACACTGCATAAGCCAACAGGTACAAAAGGCACAGCAGCATTTTCAACGTTCATTTGAACGACCGACATTCAGCTTTAAACTTCGAGGGCGTGCTGCGGGTAAAGCGTATTTACATCTCAATCAATTGCGTCTAAACCCAGTGCTATTTGTGCAAAACGAGGCTGAGTTTTACAGCGATGTCATTCCTCATGAAATCGCACACTTACTGGTTTTTTCGTTATATGGGCGAGTGAGACCTCATGGGCCAGAATGGCAGCATATGATGCAAGAGGTCTTAGGTGTACCGGCACATACACGCCACCAGTTTGATGTAACCGATGTTATGGGTAAAACCTTTGCCTACCGCTGTGGTTGCGATACGCATCAATTGACCATTAGGCGGCATAACAAAATAGTCCGTCAACAAACTCGCTATCGCTGCACCCGATGTGGTGATGAACTACAGCACGTGAGTTAGTGCTCGCCGCAAGTTAAACGTAAGTGATAGTATTCAAACTAAAGCCACCCTTTAGTTGTAAAATGATTAGCCGATGTATCGCTTATTTGTCCTTTTAGTTACCGTCCTTGTTTCCTATACAGTAAGTGCCGCACCACCAGTTTCCTTTTCTCAAGCGAAGCGATTAGCTGTGGGTATTTATGCAGATAAAGCCGAAAGCTTTTACTGCGGTTGCGATATCGAGTGGCAAGGCAAAAAGGGCATCCCAGATTTAGCCAGTTGCGGTTATGAAGTTAGAAAACAACAAACCAGAGCAAACAGAATAGAATGGGAGCACATTGTCCCTGCGTCTAACTTTGGTCGTGCCAGACAGTGCTGGCAAGAAGGTGGTCGAAAAAACTGCGTCAAAAATGACCCGGTTTTCGCCGTGATGGAAGCCGATATGCATAACCTCACTCCAACCATTGGCGAAGTGAATGGTGACCGTTCTAACTACAATTTTAGTCAGTTTTCACAGCCTCAACCTCTATATGGCCTTTGCGACTTCAAAGTCGACTTTAAAACGCGACAAGCCGAACCCCGAGATGACGTCAAAGGACAGGTTGCTCGCGTTTATTTTTACATGTACGACCGTTATGGTCTAAACATGTCTAAATCTCAGCAGCAACTTCTTATGCAGTGGGACAAAAATTACCCTGTGACAGAATGGGAGCGTGAAAAGGACCAGAGAGTGTCTAGCTTCATGGGCCACAATAATCCGTTTGTTACGGGTGAGCAGCGCTGGCAACTTGATCACCAAAACACTCAACAAGGTCTGGCCAATGTTAAAGAGCTGGCATCGTCTAGCGAGATAATTGTGGTTAGAGGAAACACAAATTCTAAGGTCTATCATTTACCGGAAGGTTGTCCAAGTTACAATCAAGTAAGCAGCAACAACATTGTCAACTTTAACTCTGAAGCATTAGCAAAAGCTGCGGGGTATCGTAAAGCAGGAAACTGCAAAGGATAGCGCTCACCTTTACGAGCGCTCATTGCAAGGCTTCATCCTTTCTGAACGTTCTCCTCGATATATGCTCACTCCTTCTATCTTTCAATTTTTACTGTTGAATAGACTGATAATTTCTTGAAACTCCTTGTAATTCGTCTCAGTTGTGACCATGTTAGAGAGTAAAGTTACAAGCAAGGATATTGATGTGCGAATTCCACGTATCTATCACCCCCAGCCAATTGACACACTGGGTTCACTTCCGTTAAGTGACGATGCCTCTGGGCACGTTGGTCGAGTTCTTAGAATGAAAGTTGGCCAGCAATTAGAACTCTTTGACGGTACTGGATGCCAGTACTCGGCCACCATCACCGAAGTAACTAAAAAGCAGGTGTTGGTTGACGTCACCGACAAGACTATCCGCAGCAGTGAATCTCCGTTAGACATTCACCTGGGGCAAGTTGTCTCTCGTGGCGATAAGATGGAATTTACCATTCAAAAATCCGTTGAGCTTGGTGTCAATACCATCACACCACTGATATCTGAACGCTGCGGAGTAAAACTCGATACCAAGAGGTTTGAAAAAAAGCTTAGCCAATGGCAAAAGATCGCTATTGCCGCGTGTGAACAGAGTGGGCGCAATATCGTTCCTGAGATCCGCCCTATAATGCAACTCGAGCAATGGTGCGCCGAAGAGTACGATGGTCTAAAATTAAATTTGCATCCACGCGCTCAATACTCGATCAATACCCTACCCGAGCCAGTAGAGAAAGTACGTCTTTTAATTGGACCTGAAGGTGGGTTATCTGCCCAAGAAATAGAGATGACTGAGCAATACCAATTTAGTGAAACCTTGCTTGGTCCTCGCGTATTAAGAACAGAGACCGCTGCGTTGACGGCAATAACAGCGCTACAAGTTCGCTTTGGCGATCTTGGATAACGACCGATTTTGTTAGGCACAGGCCTAAGTTTAGGAGAACAGAATGTTAAAACTTGGAATTGTCATGGACCCTATCCAGTCCATCAATATTAAAAAAGATTCCAGCTTCGCAATGATGCTTGAAGCACAGCGCCGTGGTTATGAAATCCACTATATGGAAATGGCCGATCTTCACTTAGAGCAAGGTGTTGCTATTGCCGATACTAAGATCGTGACACTAAAAGAAGATCCCAATGGATGGTACGAATTTACCTCGGAACAAACCATTGAACTGTCTGAACTCGATGCGGTATTGATGCGCAAAGATCCTCCATTCGACACTGAGTACATCTATGCGACCTACATTCTTGAGCGCGCAGAAGAGCAAGGCTCTCTGATCGTAAACAAACCACAAAGCCTGCGTGACTGTAATGAAAAACTCTTTACCGCGTGGTTCCCAGAATTAACGCCAACGACCATCGTTACTCGCAAGGCTGAGAAAATTAAGCAATTTCAAGCTGAGCATGGTGACGTAATTCTAAAACCCCTAGATGGTATGGGCGGCTCTTCGATTTTCCGCGTGAAACAGGGCGATCCTAATGTGTCTGTGATCATCGAAACCCTCACCAATCACGGTGAAACCTACGCTATGGCGCAAACCTTTGTTCCCGACATAAGCAACGGTGACAAACGCATTCTAGTGGTCGATGGTGAACCAATGCCTTACTGCCTAGCGAGAATCCCTGCCAAAGGCGAAACGCGTGGCAACCTAGCAGCTGGTGGCCGAGGCGAAGCTCGACCGCTCAGTGAAACCGACAAAAAGATTGCACTTGCTGTCGCCCCTGCTCTTAAAGAGAAAGGACTGATCTTTGTTGGCTTGGATGTGATTGGTGATAAGTTAACTGAAATCAATGTTACCAGCCCCACCTGCATACGTGAAATCGAAGCGGCTTTTGATATATCCATCACAGGTAAATTAATGGATGCTATTGAACGTCGAGTAAACGCCAAGGCTTAATCGATTTAAAGGAGAGGGATATGAATTTAAAGAATCATTTTCTAGTGGCGATGCCAAGCATGGTTGATCCCTACTTCAAGCAGTCGGTCATCTATGTGTGTGAGCACAACGATGAAGGTGCGATGGGCATTATGATCAACGCCCCCATCGACGTGACTGTCGAAAAAATGCTGCAACAGGTGGACGTCGATCCTGTCCACCCACAAATCAAAGTCGATAGCTTAAAACAGAAAGTGCTTAATGGTGGCCCCGTTTCTGAAGACCGCGGCTTCATTTTGCACATACCAAAAGATGACTATCAGTCCAGTGTTCAAATGACAGATGGACTTGCGATGACCACGTCCAAAGATATTCTCACCGTATTAGGCACAGAAGCGGAGCCTAAACAGTACTTGGTGGCATTAGGCTACTCGGGTTGGGAAGCGGGTCAACTTGAACAAGAGATGGTAGAAAACTCTTGGTTAAGCATTGAAGCAGACAACGACATCATCTTCGATACACCTATTGATGAACGCTGGCGTAAAGCGCTAACAAAACTCGGTATTGATGCCGCGAATCTATCTGCGGAGTCTGGTCACGCATGAGTTCTAGAAGCATTATGGCGTTCGATTTTGGGACCAAAAGTATCGGCTCGGCCATAGGTCAAGAAATTACCGGTACAGCAAGCCCTCTAAAAGCGTTTAAAGCCAACGATGGGATCCCTAATTGGGATCTCATTGAACAACAAATCAAAGAATGGCAACCAGATTTACTGGTTGTGGGGCTACCAACGGATCTTCAAGGTAAAGCGCTAGAGTCAATTACCCCACGCGCTAAAAAGTTTGCTAACAGACTTCATGGTCGCTTTGGATTACCTGTAGAGCTCCACGATGAGCGACTATCTACTGCCGAAGCTCGTTCGGAGCTGTTTGAGATGGGCGGCTATAAAGCCCTTTCAAAAGGAAATGTGGATTGCCAATCTGCCGTGGTGATTCTAGAAAGTTGGTTTGAGTCTCGGTGGGACAGTTAAAACACTGTCTTATTGATTACTATTTTTAGCTAACCTAATTGAGGTTTAATACCCTTTATATCCCCCTGATCGTGTTCGTTGAACACAGCCACAGCAGCAATCCTGCTGTGGCTGTGGCACACTTTTATTGATTAAAATAGTCCGCTCTTTGGATCAACACTTCACCCCAACCCTAAGATTTAAAAGTAGTTTTTGATAGAGCGACGTGACTTATAGGTCGCCGTGCGGAAAAAGCATGCTTAACGCCTAATTATGTGTTATTTGTACAGTAGTATAGGTAAACACATAGACGGTAGAAGCATGGATAGCTCTCGTTATAATGTTGGGAAAACGTTGCTCGGTTACGCCTTAGCATGTGGGCTTTTTGGCACATATGCAGGACGGGTTTGTCCAATGTTGGAAACTCTCACTTTAACTGAGGTTTATACACATTGCGGTGTTGTATTTACCATTCTATTTGGCACTCGCCACACTATTTCTCGAACACTTAAGTCATTTCAAACCACCAGCTTTGCTCTATTAGACACCATATTATTCTTGGTAGCTGGGGTTCTTCTGGCCACGTATTACAACCTAAATTATCAATTTACCGTCGACAGTAATGCCAAGGTGGTGTTTGGATTCTGCATGTTCGGTTTCTTTACTGGGCTATTACTCGAGCTTGATGCAAAAATTGACAGCGTTCGATGGGCAAACGCATCAGAGCCGTCTTTAACGCACTCCTCAGGCGAAAGGCGCTCAATGGTAAAACAGGCCATTACGCTGGTCGTCTTAATGTTTATCGCTCTTTCAGTTTCGCTGACTATGGTCGGTGTGAAAGGGGTGTTTTGGCTTGAACACAATCCCGCGCAATTACTAGAGGGCAGCGGAAAAATTAGTGTAATCAAAGAGTTTCTATACGTAGCATTGGTTTTAATGAGCTATGGAATAAGCATCATGCACTTATGGCGAAAGTGGATGTCACTCATTCTTGAAAGCCAGGAAATCGCGCTTTCAAAAGTAACCCACGGTGACGTCGCGCAACGCCTTCCAATTCACAATAATGATGAAATCGGGGCAATAGCAACCATGACCAATAGCATGTTGGATGCACTGCAGCAAACGCAAAATGAAGTCACCATCACCAGAGATGTTGCTATAGTCAGTCTTTCGGCTCTCGCCGAGTCTCGTGATAACGAAACGGGGGCACATATTTTACGCACTCAAGAGTATGTTAAAGCCTTAGCCCAGCAAATGGCTAAGCAACAGAAATATGCTGTTAAGCTCACGCCCGACTACATTGAACTGCTCCACAAATCTGCGCCTCTGCACGACATAGGCAAGGTGGGCGTGCCTGACTCTGTGTTACTCAAACCTGGAAAACTGACTGCTGATGAGTTTGAAACGATGAAGCTGCACCCCGTTATCGGTGCTAAAGCGCTTTCGATTGCAGAAAGCCAGATGGGAAGCAGCTCGTTTTTGCATGTTGCTAAAGAGATATCGCTAACACATCATGAAAAGTGGGATGGAAGTGGTTATCCATACGGGTTAACCGGTGAAGAAATCCCTTTATCTGGAAGACTTATGGCTTTAGCTGATGTGTACGATGCGCTCATTTCCAAGCGTGTTTACAAACCCGCATTCTCACATCAGAAAGCACTCGCCATTATCGTCGAAGGTAGAGGTACACACTTTGATCCTGACGTGGTGGATAGTTTCTTAAAGATTGGAGCTGAATTCGTCGAGATTGCTAGGAAATTTCAAGATGGCCACCAGCAGTCTGCGGCTTAATCCTCACTTCTGGAATACGGTACTGATCCCTGCGCCGATACCGGCCCATTTTCGCTTGCGAAGATGTACCGGTAGCTAAGATTCACTACCGTGAGGTGCTTGCTTCGCAACCACCGCACGGTATTGCACTGAACTCTACCCATATCAATCGTCACATCGGCCAATGAGCCACTGGCAGTGCGAAGCTGCAGTGTCTAATCCATATCGATCTGCACATTGGCAAGCGAGCCACTCGCGATGGCGTCGCCACGCTGGGTTTTGATCATCAATCGTAAATCGTTAGCAGAGTCGGCACTGTGCATGGCTTCCTCCTCGGTGATCTTATCGTCAATCACTAATTGGTACAGAGACTGATCAAAAGTACACATGCCAACTTCATTAGATTTCGCCATCGTAGTTTTAAGTTCGTGAGTCTCCCCTTTACGGATTAAATCGGACACTCTTGGGCTATTAAGTAAGATCTCAAACACGCCGTGCCGCCCTTCGCCACTTTTATCCCGCAGCAACTGCTGACCAATGACACCTTTGAGGTTTAGTGAAAGATCCAGCAAAAACTGATCGCGTCGATCTTTAGGCACTAAGTGCATGATCCGCTCTAGGGCTTGGTTGGCGTTATTGGCGTGTAATGTTGCCATACACAAGTGCCCTGTTTCAGCAAAGGTCATCGCATATTCCATGGTTTCTCGGCTGCGGATTTCACCGATCAAAATCATGTCTGGCGCTTGCCTGAGCGAGTTTTTTAGCGCCACTTCGTAACTTGCAGTGTCTAGCCCAACTTCACGTTGAGTTACGATGCAGTTTTGATGCTCATGAACAAATTCGATAGGATCTTCAACCGTTAGTATGTGGCCGCTACGATGTTGATTTCGATAACCAGTCATCGCTGCCATCGTGGTAGATTTACCCGACCCGGTGGCGCCCACTACTAAGATCAATCCTCGCTTAGCAACAGCAAGATCTTTCAAAACGTCCGGTAATTTCAACTGTTCAAAGGTAGGGATCTCAGTTTCGATCCGGCGGATCACCGCCCCTGGTAACTCACGCTGGAAAAAGGCACTGACCCTAAATCGGCCACCATCTCGCACTATGGCGAAATTGGACTCTCGCGTCTCGCGGTAATCTTTGCGACGATCATTATCCATCATCGAATCGAGCAGCGCCGTGACACCAGACTGATGTAATTTGTCGCCATTGGCGCGAAGCTCACCGTCGACGCGAAACAAACACGGAGCGCCAACAGTAATATAGACATCGGAAGCCTTTAAGCTCACCATGGTGTCCAGCATTTGTTTGAGTTCCATTATCGTGCTCCTAAGCTAAAAGCTTCCGCTATCAAGACCAATTTTTTGTTCGACTTCGCTACGCTCAACCTCGCCTTTCATCATTAACTGTTTGCCCGCTTGCTCCATTGTGGTCATACCCAGCGTTGCACCGGTTTGAATGATTGAGTACATCTGGGCAACTTTATCTTCTCGAATGAGGTTACGGATGGCTGGATTAGCGATCATTATTTCGTGACAAGCCACTCGTCCTCCCCCCGTTCGCTTAAGTAATTTTTGAGCAATAACAGCGCGCAACGATTCCGATAACATTGAACGTACCATGGCCTTATCGGCACCTGGAAACACATCAATGATCCGGTCAATCGTCTTAGCGGCCGAACTAGTGTGGAGCGTACCAAACACGAGGTGACCGGTTTCTGCTGCAGTAAGCGCGAGACTGATGGTTTCTTGATCTCGAAGCTCGCCCACTAATATAACGTCTGGATCTTCACGCAACGCAGAACGAAGTGCCGCTTTAAATGAGTGGGTATCGCGATGCACCTCACGCTGGTTGATTAGGCACTTTTTGTCTGGATGAACAAACTCAATAGGATCTTCAATGGTCAATATGTGTTTGTTGTGGTTCTGATTAATGTAATCCACCATTGCGGCCAACGTGGTTGATTTACCCGACCCTGTAGGTCCAGTCACTAACACCAAACCACGTTCATAATTGGCGATCTGCTCAAAAACCTCAGGGCAGTTGAGCTGCTCAAGGCTTGGGATTTCGACAGGGATGGTACGAAACACTGCCGAGCAGCCTCTTGCTTGATTAAACGCGTTCACGCGAAAACGCCCAACCTGAGGTAATTCAAAGGAAAAGTCGACTTCCAGCTTTTCTTCAAACTCAGCACGCTGTGCGTCGTTCATGATTTCGAACACCAATTTGTGCACATCAGAATGTGAAAACGCAGGAACACCTAATTTGCGAACATCGCCATCAATGCGCACCATTGGAGGAACTCCCGCAGAAAGGTGTAGATCTGAGGCATTATGCTTTACACTAAAATCCAATAACTCAGCAATATCCATCTAATTTCCTTATAAAAACTGATATGAGCACAATCCAACACAATTTAGACTCGCTTAATCGCGAATTGAACAGCTTTGAAGCTAAGTTTGGTCGCCCAACCGGCTCTGTGCAACTTTTGGCGGTAAGTAAAACCAAACCTATAGAAGCCATCGAGCAGGCAATCGAGGCGGGGCAACGCTGCTTTGGCGAAAACTACGTCCAAGAAGGTGTTGATAAAATTCAATATTTTAACGAACACTATACCGAGAAAAATCTCGATTGGCACTTCATCGGCCCCATCCAATCGAACAAAACTAAGCTTATCGCTGAAAATTTCGACTGGGTTCACTCTATCGATCGTGAAAAAATAGCCAAAAGACTCAGCGATCAGCGTCCATCAGAGATGGCACCTCTTAATGTGCTTATTCAAGTGAATACCAGCGGCGAACAGAGCAAGTCTGGTATAGACCCGAAAGAGGTACTGAAGCTCGCTCAATACATTGACGCCCTGCCTAATCTTAAGCTTCGCGGATTAATGTCTATTCCCGCAAATGTTACCCAATATAGCGAGCAACTTGCCGCATTCAACGCGTTGAAAGACTTGAAAATCTCGCTCGAAAGCACCATCAACAGTATAGATACATTATCCATGGGTATGAGTGGCGATATGCAAGCCGCGGTAGAAGCAGGAAGCACTATGGTTCGCATAGGCACCGCAATCTTTGGTGCTCGTGACTACAGTAACCACAATTAGATTATGACGTAGGAAGTAAAGCTGAATGGAATTTAGAGAAATAGCATTTATTGGAGCGGGCAATATGACGCGCTCTATTATCGCTGGCATGCTCAGCAGTGATTATCCGAAACAACAGATCATCGCGACTGCGCCAAGTGAGTCAACTCGCACCGCAATTTCCACTGAATTTGGCATCAATACGTCATCGAGCAATGTCGTTGCAGCTAAATCTGCTGACGTCATTGTGCTGGCGGTCAAACCGCAAATGATGGAAGTGGTCGCTGCAGAATTAAAGGCTCTCGATTTATCATCAAAGTTGATTATATCCATAGCCGCTGGAATAACCTGTGAACGCCTGGAGGCAATGTTTGAACAATCATTGCAACTGGTCCGTGTTATGCCTAATACTCCGGCATTGATTGGTGAAGGCATGAGTGGCATATACGCTCCAAACAGTGTCTCTGAGTCAGACAAAACCTTCTCAGACCAATTAATGTCTGCAGTGGGTAAAGTATGCTGGGTCGACACGGAAGCGGGGATCAATAATATTATCGCCGCGGCAGGCAGTGCACCGGCTTACTTTTTCTTGTTTATGGAAGCGATGCAACAAGAAGCCATTGCACAGGGGTTTGATGAGAACACCGCGAGAATGTTAGTGCAGCAAACCGCATTAGGTGCAGCGGAAATGGTGGTTGCGAACCCCGATTTAGGGTTATCAACACTTCGAGAGCAAGTGACTTCGAAAGGCGGAACGACAGCTCAAGCACTCGCAACCTTTAATCAGCACAATCTTAGCGATATAGTAGCCAAAGCCATGCAAGCGGCTGTGACACGCGCTGAAGAGATGGAATCACAAATTTAAGCCCTATTGGTGCTCATACATTATTAAGAGGACGCACTATGCAGTCAGTAACTTTTTTAATCCAAGTCGTATTTGACCTCTACATTATGGTGGTCTTAATGCGTATTTGGCTTCAAGCCGCACGCGCGGACTTTTACAATCCATTCTCTCAGTTTGTGGTTAAAGCGACCCAACCTTTCGTCGCGCCACTGCGTCGAGTTATTCCCTCAATTGGAAGTTTAGATCTCGCCACAATCGTCTTTGCGTATTTAGTGACGCTACTAAAATATACGCTGTTGGTGCTTGTTGCTTCAGCAGGTGCGGTGAAATTTGATACCACGCTAATACTGCTTTCTGCGCTATCGGTGGTTAAACAATTTGGTCACCTAGTATTCTGGGTGTTAATTATCCGCGCTATCATGAGCTGGGTAAGTCAAGGTCGCAGCCCAATTGAGTATGTTTTTTCACAGCTGTCTGAACCTTTCTTAGCCCCTATTCGTCGCCTATTGCCCGATTTAGGCGGTATTGACCTAAGTTTGTTGATTGTGATTATTTTGCTACAATTCGCCAACATGCTTATGGGTGATTTCTTAGGCAACCTTTGGTATATGGCCTAGGCAATAAGTATCGTCATGCCCTCTTGGTATAGTAAAAAAGGCGAAGCCATTGTGCTTCGCCTTTACGTTCAACCTAAAGCCAGTCGCGATAAAATCGTCGGCGAGCATGGTGATGAACTAAAAATAGCGATTACCGCACCGCCCATTGACGGTAAAGCCAATGCCCACTTGGTTAAGCTGCTAAGTAAATGGTTTGGCTTACCCAAAGGCTCAATACACATAGAGAAAGGGATGCAAGGACGCCATAAACAGGTGTTATTAGACTCCCCTTCCACCCTACCTAAAGAGATTGAATCACTGTTATGACTCTTCGAATATTTACCTTGCTAGCTTGTCTAATTTCACCCTTTTCCATAGCAGCTCAATTTCAAAACATCAAAGACTTAGAAGTGCACTACTCGGCATTCAATGCACAGTTTTTGACTGCAGAAGTTGCCCGCAGCTACGACATTAAACGAAGTGGCTATAATGGTGTTATCTCAATTAGCGTTTTAGACCGCTATCAAGCTGGTAAACCCGCGATTGAAGCCAAAGTGACAGGCAGCGCCAAGAACTTGCTGGGTAGCCAGCGTAAGCTCGACTTCAAGCCCATTAAAGAAGGCAATGCTATTTACTACATTGCTCAATTCCCGATTACTAATGAGGAATTGCTAAGATTTACGATTAATATTGATGGCCAGCTAAAAGGTAAAGGCCCAATTAATTTCCAACAAACTTTCTACACCCAAGAGTGATCCCATGACCCAATCGATCGTTTTAGCCACTGGCAACCAAGGCAAAGTCAAAGAGATGGCAGATCTGCTATCGGAGTTTGGTTTTACTGTGCACGCACAAAGTGAATTTGATGTTCCCGATGTCCCAGAAACTGGCACGACCTTTATTGAAAATGCCATCATCAAAGCGCGTCATGCTGCAAAGATCTCAGGTCTTCCCGCCATTGCTGACGATTCTGGGCTTGAAGTCGATTACCTTAAAGGCGCACCGGGTATCTATTCTGCGCGCTTCTCTGGGGAGGGCGCTACCGATGAGAAGAACCTCAATAAGCTATTGCAAGAGATGCAAGGCGTTGAAGAGTCGCAGCGCACTGCACGCTTTCATTGCGTATTGGTGTTGATGCGTCATGCGGCGGATCCAACGCCACTGATTGCCCATGGTAAGTGGGAAGGCCGTATCCTTACTCGCGCCCACGGCAGCAATGGTTTTGGTTACGACCCTGTATTTTACGTTCCTGAGGAGGATTGTGCGTCGGCTCAGTTAGACCCTGCACGCAAGAAGCAGCTGTCACACCGCGGTAAAGCATTGGCGTCGCTCTTTGCTCAACTCAAAGCGCAGCAATAATCGTGACCATCACACCACCGCCTCTAAGCTTGTATGTACACATCCCATGGTGTGTACAAAAGTGCCCCTATTGCGATTTTAACTCGCACGCTCAAAAAGGTGAGATCCCTCAAGCGCAATATATTGATGCTCTGCTTGAAGATTTGGACATCGACTTAAAGCGCTACCAGATATCTCCAAGTGCGAGGCCACTGACATCAATATTCATTGGTGGCGGAACTCCAAGCCTGATAGAGCCTCAGCATATCGGTCGCTTGCTCGATGGTATTAAGCAGCGAATTGATTTTTCAGGCAACATCGAAATCACCATGGAAGCCAATCCAGGTACTGTCGAAGCCGAGCGTTTCGCGCAATACGTGGTTGCGGGTGTTACTCGTATTTCTATCGGTGTACAGAGCTTTGAGCAAGAAAAGCTATTGACCCTTGGTCGTATTCACGGCAAACAAGAAGCGTTAACCGCCGCAAAACTGGCTCATACTATTGGTCTGAATAGCTTTAACTTAGACTTAATGCACGGCCTGCCAAATCAATCCCCACAACAAGCGATTGATGATTTAAAAATGGCGATTGAGCTTAATCCACCCCACTTGTCATGGTACCAACTGACGATTGAGCCTAATACCTCTTTCTATTCCAAACCACCCGTCTTGCCCGATGACGATGATTTATGGGATATCTTTGAAAAAGGGCATGAACTACTGTCTGAAGCGGGTTACATCCAATATGAAACCTCTGGATACAGCAAGCCTGGTTATCAGTGCCAGCACAATCTTAACTATTGGCGTTACGGTGATTATTTAGGCATTGGCTGTGGCGCCCATGGCAAGCTCAGTTTCGAAGACGGCACCATCACACGAACAGTTAAAGTAAAACACCCTCGCGGGTATCTAGACCTAACTAAAGAATATTTAAGTGATGAGAGCCAAGTCAGCCAAGAAGAGCGCCCGTTTGAGTTCTTTATGAATCGCTTTAGATTGCTAGAGAGTTGCCCAAAGCAAGAATTTGTATCGCGTACTGGGCTACCGCTAGAGGCGATAAACACGCCCGTTCTGGAAGCAATCAATTTAGGCTATTTAGAAGAAAGTGAAGATCATTGGCAGATCACTCAAAAAGGAAAGCTATTCCTTAACGACCTGTTGGCTCTATTTGTCTAAATAAAATGGGGTCAGAGTCATTCGACTCTGACCCCATTTTTTTACGGCTTAACCGCGACCAAAATATTGCGATTGATGGAAGAGTCGACTTTGTGCAAATACCCAGAGTATGGCGCTTCACTGAGCACTTTAAACCCATGGTTTTCGAAGACTTGAGCGAGGCTGCGCCACTTAAGCGTAAACTCATTAAAGCTAAGTACAATCGCGCCTTTCGGTTTTAACACCGCTTTCCACGCATGTAACGAATCATCCACCAGCTCTAGAGGGCTGCGCGCCATTTTTACGTCTTTTGCGGACTTACTGCCATGCTGCACCCCATAAGGCAAATCAGACACCATTACGTCACAGCTGTTCTTTTTAAGCACCTGATCGGCAATGCGAGTGTCCGCTGCGTAAAGCCTCAGTTGCTGAGTATCGCCTGCATTAAACGCCTCTTTTTTAGCCGCAGCTTCTAGTAAAAAACCGTCAGCCACTTTTTTACCTTGTGCCGACTGCTTAAGCTTTTGAGTTTTGTGCTTAAAGCGACCGTTCTTCATGAACTTAACGATAAAGGTTTGAATTTCATGAACCGACTTGGGGTTTATCTCGACACCAACAACATTGAGCCCTTGGATCAACCCTTCGTATAGCGTTGTTCCTTTGCCACACATGGGATCTAGCAAGGTGATCTGTTCGGAGTTGGTTTGAGCCGCACTGACCGCGAGATTGATCATCAGCCGAGTAAATTGCTCGTTGGTTTTACCGGTATAACGCAAGATTTGACTCATACTTTGTGGAAAAGTATGAGTCGGCTCTGGCGACAAAGGTCTGAGCAGATCGCCTTCAACAACTTCAAACAGCGCGTAATAAATAGACGCCCCTGTGAGCCGCGTTTGGGCCTCTTGGGACAACGCTTCGGTTGTTGAAAACGCCAGTGCGGCGGGTAAGCCGATATCACTGTCGAGTGACGTTTCAACGTGAATATTTAACCCTGCTAACATCGCAGTAATTTCGGAGTGCGCTATCGATAGTGCAGCCTCGAAATAGATGCGATTGTGACCAGGATTAGCCAAAATGACGTATTTATGGATCGTACTCATGAATCTTTTAAAGCGGTAAGCTTTTCCCACGGCTTGTATGTGAATCGGACGTAAACCTACAAATGGAGCTAGGCAGTACGTTTATATTTTATGTCCCACACACCGTGACCAAGACGATGTCCGCGAGCTTCAAATTTAGTTAATGGTCTTTCATCTGGACGAGGAATGTAAGGTCCCTCAGTCGCAATATTAGCGTAACCAGGCGCTTGCTCCATGATTTCAATCATGTGCTCTGCATAGTTTTCCCAATCGGTCGCCATATGAAATATGCCAGTCTCCAACTGCAACTTGCTGCGCACCATCTCAGCAAAGCCTAATTGAACGATGCGACGCTTATGGTGACGTTTTTTATGCCAAGGGTCTGGGAAGAACAGTTGCACCGTCGCTAAACTGCTTTCAGGGATCATATTGGCGAACACTTCAACCGCGTCGTGGCACATGACGCGCAAATTCGTCACACCCGCTTCTTGAGCAGACGACAAACAAGCACCCACACCCGGGCTATGAACCTCAATACCAATGAAGTTTTTATTTGGCGCGGCCTTAGCCATTTCGACCAACGACGCACCCATACCAAATCCTATTTCAAGCACGACTGGGTTGTCATTGCCAAACACCTCTTTCCAAACCAAAAGCTGCTCTTGGTAATCAATACCCATTGTTGGCCAGCACTCATCCAGTGCTTTTTGTTGGCCTTTGGTTAGGCGCCCTTCACGACGAACAAAGCTACGTACTTTACGTATCAGCTTACCGTCTTCGGTGTATTCATTGGTGGTTACGTCACTCATTGATCTGTCTGCTCTTATTTCATTCGAAGCGAGAATTATCCAAAGAATAGTTCATGGTGCAAGTTTTATTGCGATCCCCATAGATTTTTGAGGGTTTTATTGACCGCAGTTCTATGTTGCAATGCGTCGCACTATCAGCAATCAATGAACAATAATGACTCCTTTTGCGCGAAACATCTTAACTTGGTATCAAGACTACGGCCGTAAGAACTTACCGTGGCAACAGGGTAAAACAGCTTACCGCGTATGGCTGTCGGAAGTGATGCTTCAGCAGACCCAAGTCGCCACGGTGATCCCTTACTTTGAACGATTTGTAGAGACGTTTCCCGACGTTGAGTCGCTGGCGAATGCAGACATAGACTCGGTGTTGCATCTTTGGACGGGTCTTGGCTATTACGCTAGAGCTCGTAACCTGCATAAAGCGGCTAAAGTAGTGACATCTGAGTACGGTGGTGAGTTTCCTCTCACGCTCGAGCAGATGAATGCGCTTCCCGGTGTCGGTCGTTCTACCGCGGCTGCGATTCTCTCTTCGGTATACAATCAGCCTCATGCCATTCTTGATGGGAATGTAAAACGGGTACTTGCACGGCACAACGCCATTGCAGGGTGGCCAGGTAAAAAAACCGTCGAGAATGCTCTTTGGGAGGTTGCAGAGCAGTTGACACCTAAAACCGAGGTTGAAGATTACAACCAAGCGATGATGGATATAGGGGCGCTGGTGTGCACGCGAACCAAGCCTAAGTGTGGCCTTTGCCCGGTATCGTCAAGTTGCGTAGCCAATGAACAAGGCAGTCAAACCGATTATCCAGGTAAAAAGCCCAAGAAAGAGAAGCCGGTAAAGGCTGCTTGGTTCTACCTAATTCATTGTGAAAACGAGATCTGGCTTGAGCAGAGACCAAGCAGTGGCATCTGGGGGGGGTTACACTGCTTTCCAGAGCGAGACAACCACCAACCAGAGCAAGTTTTAGAGGCTCTTTCAATACCACATTCAGCGGTTCACTCTACCGAACACCTCAATGGTTTTAGACACACCTTTAGCCACTATCATTTAGACATTAATCCCGTATTGGTAAAATTAGCTCAGCGCCCAAGCGTTATCATGGAACAAGGAAACGGTATCTGGTATAACTTAACCAATCCGATTCAAGTAGGGCTGGCTGCACCTGTCAAACAGCTTTTAGAGTCACTCCCTTACGAACTTAATCAAAAGGAATCCTTATGAGCCGCACCGTATTTTGTGCCCGTCTAAAACAAGACGCCGAAGGTCTCGATTTTCAACTTTACCCTGGTGATTTGGGCAAACGAATCTTTGATAACATCTCCAAACAAGCATGGGGTGAATGGCAATCTAAACAGACTATGCTGATCAACGAGAAAAAGTTGAACATGATGGATCCAGAGCACCGTAAGTTGTTAGAAGGTGAAATGGTCAAATTCCTTTTTGAAGGCCAAGACATTGTGATTGAAGGCTACACTCCTCCTAGCGAATAAGAGACCATTGGAACAAATTGGTACCCAATACCCGTGCATGTCATCTGCATGCCGATGTGACATGGGTACCTCTTCCTACGCTGTATGAAAAATCTCCCATTTATTGTTTTATTACTTACGTTGGTCGGTTGTAGCCGAGAATTTATCGAAGGCATGTACGACGTTAACTACGAGCCAACCAATCGTTTTGCTACCAACCTTGCTCGCCTACCCGGCCAATTTGAGCGAGATACTGACGCGCTTGATCGCCTTATCACTAATTTTTCTGGCGACATCGAAAAACGCTGGGGCCGTAATGAAGTTAAGATCGCCGGCCGTAGCAATTACGTCAAATACATCGATAACTACCAAAGCCGTGCAGAAGTAAACTTTGCTACCGGTAAAATCACAATTTCGACCGTTGCCACTGAAGATCCGAAAAAACATTTACGTACTGCTATTGTCACGACCCTGCTAACTCCTGATGACCCAATGCAGGTCGATCTATTTTCGTCACAAAATATACGATTAACGGGCGAACCCTTTTTGTATAAGCAGGTTGTTGATCAAAATGGACAACCGATACAGTGGAGTTGGCGAGCCGGAAAGTTTGCTGATCATCTAATTGCCAACGAAATAAAAACTAAGCAAATTGATTTCAAAGTCGCTCACTATGTTGAGATCCCAATGGTTCAACAGCACTTTGAGCTACGCAGTTACAAATACTCAGACATTGTCCAGAGAGCATCTCAACGCTATGATATTCCAGAGGATTTGATCTACGCGATCATTAAAACAGAGAGCAGTTTTAACCCCTACGCTGTCAGTTGGGCTAACGCTTATGGGTTGATGCAAGTGGTGCCAAAAACAGCAGGAGCCGATGTCTTTAAGTTGGTCAAAAAGAAGCCGGGGATCCCTACTCCAGAGTATCTATTTAACCCAGAAAACAACATCGATACAGGTACTGCCTATTTTCACATTTTGAAAAATCGCTATCTTAAAGATGTGCAAAATCCTCTGTCATTGGAGTACAGCATGATTTCCGCGTACAACGGAGGCTCTGGGGGCGTGTTAAATACATTTGATAGAAACAGCCGCAGTAACGCAATGAGCAAGCTCAACTCGTTACAGCCAAATCAGGTGTATTGGGCGCTAACCAACAAGCATTCCAATGCGGAAGCAAGACGATATTTAGAAAAAGTCACCAACTACAAAGCCGAGTTCAACAAAGGCAAAGGGTGATTTTTGAGGCTTAATCGTCAAAAGTGTGCAAATACTCAGCAAATGAATTTTTATTTGCCTAATTTTGAAAAAATCAGTTGACGGAAGCCGAGAAAATCCGTTTAATAGCGCTCCGTTGCCTCGATAGCTCAGTCGGTAGAGCAGAGGATTGAAAATCCTCGTGTCGGTGGTTCGATTCCGCCTCGAGGCACCATTTTTTATAGTGGTCTTGATAAAGAGCAACGTGATTCACAGCAAAGCTGTGACGTGTCGGTGAACTAGCCGTCCGCGTTCGATTCCGCCTCGAGACTCCATTATTTATTTGGTGTTGAAAGTTGCAACGTTAACAATCAAAACCGAAGAAAAAGCATTTAGTGTGCCGACTTAGCTCAGTAGGTAGAGCAACTGACTTGTAATCAGTAGGTCACCAGTTCGACTCCGGTAGTCGGCACCATCTATTTGCCTCGATAGCTCAGTCGGTAGAGCAGAGGATTGAAAATCCTCGTGTCGGTGGTTCGATTCCGCCTCGAGGCACCACTTATTTTTTAAGTGTTGCTTTATGAAAGTGCAATTAATTTTGCAGCGAGGCTGCAACGCGTCGGTGAACTAGCCGTCCGCGTTCGATTCCGCCTCGAGGCACCACTATTTATAGTGTTGCTAAAGTAAAAGCAATTCTAACAAGAATTGTTCCCCCTTAGTTCAGTTGGTAGAACGGCGGACTGTTAATCCGTATGTCTCTGGTTCGAGTCCGGAAGGGGGAGCCACATTAGAAAGCTCTGGTCATTTGGCCAGAGCTTTTTTCTTTTCTAACGCCACTGAAAACTATTTTCATCGCATTGACGATAGCCTGAGCATTCAACTACCTTGAATACCGCTACCTTTTTTTAAGTACCCACCCGTCAATTAGCAAGCACCGAATGGAACTTAAACTTTCCGTACTTCACATAGACTTTATATACACCTAGAAAACAGTTAAAACTCTCAATTCCCCTCTCAGTTAGCACTTTCATGTAGTTTTAAACCACCACTACCTTCAATCAGACAGACTGCTTTTTACACATAATGTCCAAAAATGGCTCACTGAGAACAGAAAACCATCAAACGCACAATTTATTGAATTTTTCTGTTGACGCCAGAGGGCAAAAACCGTTTAATACACCCCGTCGCCGACTTAGCTCAGTAGGTAGAGCAACTGACTTGTAATCAGTAGGTCACCAGTTCGATTCCGGTAGTCGGCACCATTTGCCTCGATAGCTCAGTCGGTAGAGCAGAGGATTGAAAATCCTCGTGTCGGTGGTTCGATTCCGCCTCGAGGCACCACTATTTCAATAGTGTTGCTTTTAGAAAATTTGTTTTGCAGTGGAGCTGCAACGTGTCGGTGAACTAGCCGTCCGCGTTCGATTCCGCCTCGAGCACCACTATTCAATAGTGTTGCTTTTAAAACGAAAAAGCGATTCTGTAAAAGAATTGTTCCCCCTTAGTTCAGTTGGTAGAACGGCGGACTGTTAATCCGTATGTCTCTGGTTCGAGTCCGGAAGGGGGAGCCACATTAAGAAGCTTTGGTCATTTGACCAGAGCTTTTTTCTTTCTCAGACAGATATAATTCTCAGCGAAGCTGCAGAAGCACCACTAGTTAATAGTGATGTTTTAGAAAGAAAAGCAATTCTACAAAAGAATTGTTCCCCCTTAGTTCAGTTGGTAGAACGGCGGACTGTTAATCCGTATGTCTCTGGTTCGAGTCCGGAAGGGGGAGCCACATTAAAAAGCTCTGGTCATTTGACCAGAGCTTTTTTCTTTATGGGGTATAGAGACTCTAGCTATCACTGCAATGCAACATCCAGCGAAATCCATATTTATCGGCAACTTGGCCAAAGTGTGCTCCCCAAAAGGTATCTTCTAAAGGCATCACCACTTCCCCCTCTTCTGCCAACCTATCAAAAATCATTTTCTGTTTAGCACGATCATTCATTTCGAGAGAAAACGCGACCCCTTTGTCTGTTTGCGCGCGAGTACCGTCAGACATCATTAAGGTAAATAAATCACACTCAAAGGTAGCGTGCATGACCCAGTTAGGATCGGCGCCTTCAAAAGTTTGAGGTGCTTCAGAATAAAGCTGTTTATCGCCAATTTCCCCTTCAAATACCGCACAATAAAAGTCTAACGCTTCAGCGCACTCTCCGTTAAAAAATAGGTATGGTGTAAGTGTATTCATAGTTGTCCCTTTTTGGTCTTGTAAGGCCCATCACGCTATTTTAACGAGCACTTATTACACTGTAATAGTGTCGTACAGTAACGGAGGTTCGTCGAGTTATGGACGCTTTTGACATTCTTACCGAAAACCAAATTAAGTCGTGGGAAAAACGCAAGGCTGAAGGTAAGGACACACCAGCTAAGAACCCTACTTCAGGTAAACGCTCATCGTTTGAGGCCATGCTGTACAGAAGCATACTCGACCTATACAAACAGATGGCCAGCGTTGAAGCAGGTACAAAGCAGTATGCACAACTTGATCGCCGTGCAGAGAATCTAAAAGCGCAGCTTTTAGTCTCTATGGAAAGGCAAAAGATGTTTATTAATAGCCAGATTTTTTCTCAACAATTATTGAATCGAAAGGCTGAGATATTGGGCAAACAGAAAGTGGACACCAAAGTCCTGCATCCATAGCAATTTTGGCAGCATGATGTAGCTTCAAGGTAAGTTAGAACTAGGAATAAAAAAAGGTCTGGCAAATTGCCAGACCTTGTAGTTTCACTTTGTAGTTCTAGTTAGTTAGCCTTCTAGGCCAAGCTGGTGCGCCGTTAGAATCGCCGCATATACGCTTTCTGCATTCACTGGGAAAGGCATGTTGTGAATAGTTTCACCTTCAGCGGTTGCACCTTCAGCCACTTCCATCAGTTTAGCGTGGTCGATCTCTTTAACACCCATTTCAAACAAGTTAGTCGGCAAACCAATTTCGCGGCAGAAGCCAATAACTGTATCAATTTCTTCCAGAGGTGCGTTTTCTAGTACCAGCTGGGTCAGTGTACCGAACGCCACTTTCTCGCCGTGGTAAAGGTGGTGACACTCTTCAAGTTTGGTTAGACCGTTGTGGATAGCGTGCGCTGCTGCAAGGCCGCTACTTTCAAAGCCGATGCCACTTAGGTAAGTGTTCGCTTCAATGATGTTTTCTACCGCAGTGGTACATACACCATTTTCTACGGCCACTTTCGCTTTTAGGCCATCTTCAAGCAGAGTCTCGTAACATAACTTAGCCAGAGCTTGTGCAGAGCGAGTTGGAGCGCCACCTGCCATAGTTGGCTTACCAGAAGTCATGTTAGCGCGTGCTTCGAAGTAAGTTGATAGTGCATCACCCATACCCGCTACAATGAGACGAACTGGAGCGCCTGCGATAACAGCAGTATCCATGACAACCATGTCTGGGTTCTTAGGGATCATTAGGTATTCGGCAAACTCACCTTCTGGTGTGTAGATAACCGCAAGTGCACTGGTTGGTGCATCAGTAGAAGCGATGGTTGGTACGACTACTACAGGTTTTTTCGCGTAGAAAGCGACTGACTTGGCGGTATCTAGCGTTTTACCACCACCGATACCAATGATCACATCTGCTTGTTGAGTTGCGCAGATATCTGAAATACGGTCGATCTCTTGACGTGAACACTCACCGCCAAATACGTCCATGGTCAGTGGCATATCTTCTTTAACGAAGCTCTCTTTAACCGTGTCGCCGACTAGGCCAGTAACAAACTCATCCGCGATGGCTAGCGGGTTCATGCCCAATGACTTTACGTATCCAGCGATAGAACCTAGAACATTTTTACCTTGTACGTACTTGCTTGGGCTAATGATTATTTTATCCATTGTGTAGACCTTATGTTTCACGTTATTGGTTATGTTTTTTGTTGAACTCATCTTATGTCAGATACGCAAAGCTGCTAAAAGAATCAGCGCTTTTTACCACCAGTTTTTGACCGGGTAAACAAAGCCCGCCCAAACTAAATTGCCGACAACGTCGAATAGCGCGGCAGATCACTTTCTCACGTCTACAACGTCACAGCGTTCCATTTTGGAACGCCGAATTTGAGCTAGATCGTTTCAAAATGGAACGAGTTTTTTTTTGTTGAGACTGCTTGTCAAACTTCTAACATCAATGGCAATCCTACAAATACGAATACAACAACAAGAGAATTTGCGATGAAAAAGCTAATCAATAACGTGGAAGATGTAGTCAAAGAGCAAATGGAAGGCCTAGCCCTTTCTCGTCCAGAGCTTAAAACCAACTACGAGCCGCGCTACATGTGGCACGAACAAACGCCTGGCCAAGTGGCTTTGGTATCTGGTGGCGGTAGTGGTCACGAGCCTCTACACGCCGGCTTCATCGGTAAAGGTATGCTAACAGGTGCTTGCCCAGGTGAAGTATTTACCTCGCCAACACCAGACCAAATGTACGAGTGTGGCAACCAAGTGAACACTGGCGAAGGCGTACTGTTCTTCATTAAAAACTACACCGGTGACGTTCTAAACTTCGAAACAGCGGTAGAGCTTCTACACGCTGATGGCATCAAAGTAGGTTCTGTTCTTATTGACGACGACGTTGCGGTAAAAGACAGCCTATACACAGCAGGACGTCGTGGCGTTGCTGGCACTGTATTGGTTGAAAAAATTGTCGGCGCTGCTGCAGACAAGGGCTATAGCCTAGAAAAATGTGAAGAGCTTGCTCGTCGCGTCAATAACAACTGTCGTTCATTCGGTGTTGCATTGGACGCTTGTGTCGTTCCAGCAGCGGGCAAACCATCGTTTGTGTTAGCCGATGACGAAATCGAATTTGGTGTGGGCATCCACGGCGAACCAGGTATCGAGCGTCGCAAATTTACAGGCTGTGACGACATGGTTGACCAAATGTTTGTCGAGCTGTCTGAAAACGCCTCTTACACTCGAACACTTCGAATTTTTGACCGTGAAGATGGTATCTGGAACGAAGTCGAAAGTACTATTGAAGACTTCGGTGCTGGCGAATACATCGCTATCGTTAACGGCCTCGGTGCAACACCAGAAAGCGAACTGTTTGGTGTGTACCGCCGCTTAGCAGAAAACTGCAAAAAAGCAGGCTACAACATCGCTCGCAACATGGTAGGTAACTACTGTACGTCGCTAAACATGGAAGGCGTATCAATTACGCTGCTAAAAGCAGACGCTGAAATGATCGAACTGTTCGACGCTCCTGTCGATACAGCCGCAGTAAAATGGTAATCGGAGCTCATCATGCAAATTGAAAAACAACACATCATCAATTGGTTAGAGCTGTGTGCCGATACCTACGCAGAAAACCAAGATTTTCTGACTGATCTTGACCGTGACATCGGTGATGCTGACCACGGCCTCAACATGAACCGCGGCTTTAGCAAAGTAAAAGAGAACCTGCCAAAAGTGGCTGAGCAAAACATCTCAATGATCCTAAAGAACACTGGAATGACATTGCTATCAAGCGTAGGCGGAGCTAGTGGCCCTCTATACGGCACACTGTTTATTCGCGCTGCGGCATCGGTTGGTGCTCGTGAAACGCTGAGCTATCAAGAGCTTATCGATACGCTAAAGGGCGGTGTTGACGGCGTTATTTCTCGCGGTAAAGCAGCACCTGGCGACAAAACCATGTGTGACGTTTGGCTACCTGTGCTTGAGCAAGCGAAAGTCTCTGCTGAAGCGGGTATGGAAGATCAAGCGCTGACCACTGAAATGGTTGATGTTGCAGAAAAAAGTGCCGTATCTACCATTGAGATGCAAGCCAAAAAAGGTCGCGCTTCTTACCTAGGTGAGCGCAGCATCGGACACCAAGACCCTGGTGCAACGTCATCTCTGCTTATGATTAAAGCACTTAAGCAAGCGCTAGCAGGAAGTTAATCTATGACCGGTATTGTAGTTGTATCCCACAGCCGCAGACTTGCCGAAGGGGTGGCCGAATTGGCCACCCAAATGACGCAAGGCAAGGCAAACATCGCCATTGCAGCAGGTATTGATGATCCAGAAAACCCAATTGGAACCGATGCTATTGCTGTTATGGGCGCTATTGAAGAAGTGTGTGATGACGATGGTGTTGTTGTATTAATGGATCTTGGCAGTGCACTACTCAGTACTGAAATGGCCATTGAACTGATTGACCCTGACATCGCAGAAAAAGTGAAACTGGTATCAGCACCTGTTGTAGAGGGTACGCTCGCCGCGTCTGTTGCCGCAGCTGCTGGACTCGACATCGATACCGTAATCAGTGAAGCAAAAGCCGCTCTTGGCGTTAAACAAGAACACCTTGGCGAGACCGATGACTCAGTTGCGCCGGAAGTTGCTGTTCAATCGGCTAGCGATGCACTCAGCTTTGAGTGGCAAGTGGAAAACCCACACGGGATCCATGCTCGCCCAGCCGCCAGCATCGTTGGCGCTGTTGCCGCCTTTAACTGTGACATGTGGCTAATTAAAGGTGACAAAGAAGTCAGCGCGAAAAGCCTCAACAGCATTGCAAAACTTGCCGTTAGTAAAGGCGAAAGCATCTGCTTTAAAGCCAGTGGTGACAACGCTCAAGGCGCTATCGACGCGTTTAAGCAACTTGCCCACACCCATTTCGGAGAGGCTGACCTAGTCAACAACCCTCAGCCTGAGCCAGAAACCGAACAGGTGGCCTCTGCCCCCTCTCATCAAGCAATCAAAGGAGCGATTACTGGCCTAAGCGTAAACGGTGGCATCGTAACAGGTCCTGCTGTGTTATTTAGCGCATCCATGCCAGACGTTCCGAACCGTAGTTGTGCTTCTATTGCTGATGAGCAGAGCCACTTTACCCAATCTATTGAGACGGTTAGCGCGAGTTTGAAACAGCAAGCTAGCGAGCCTCATGGCGAGATTTTCCAAGCGCACCTGCTGATGCTTAATGACCCTGAGCTACTAGCATCGGTGCAGACACGCATCGCACAAAACGTCATCGCAGAACAAGCTTGGGTTGAAGTCACTCAGCAACTCGCCCTTGAGTACAGCCAAGCTGAATCGACTTACATGCAAGAGCGTGAGGCGGATGTCCACGATATTGCCTGCCAAGTAATGCGCGTGATGACGGGTGACACCGATGCAGGTATTGCCCTAAGTGAACCCAGTATTCTTTTAGCTCGTGACCTAATGCCTTCTGACGTTGCCGGACTCGATAAAAACCTTGTTCTTGCTATCTGCTTAAGTGAAGGTGGAAAAACGTCACACAGCGCAATCTTAGCCAGAGCTATGGGCATTCCAGCCATCGTTCAAGCAAAAGGCTGTTTAGAAGAGATCCAAGCCGGGCAATATATCTCTGTAGATGGTTTTAGCGGCCTACTGTGGCACTCACCAGACAGCGATACTTCCGCAGAGCTTGAACAGAAACGTCAGCAATGGCTTGCAGAGTGCGAAGCGGCTAAAGCTAACGCACAGAGCCAAGCGGCTACGCTAGACGGACAGAAAGTTCAAAGTCTGGCTAATATTGGTGGCCCAGAAGATGTCCAAGCGGCACTCGATAATGGCGCCGAAGGTGTTGGCCTATTTAGAACCGAATTCTTGTTCCAATCTCGCGATACTCTGCCAAGTGAGGATGAGCAAACTGAGGTTTACTTAGGCATCGCCAAAGCCTTTGGTGACAAACCTATCACCATCCGTAGTTTAGATGTTGGTGGTGACAAGCCACTTAAAGCTTACCCAATGCCAGAAGAAGAAAATCCATTCTTGGGATTGCGCGGGGTTCGCTTATGTCTTGCTCATAAAGATCTGTTCGTGGATCAAATTCGCGCCGTGCTACGTGCGCACGCTCAGCAGCCAAACATTCAGTTAATGATCCCAATGATTGCCACTGTGGATGAAATTCATCAAGTGAAAGCTTTGGTTGAAGAACAAAAGCTGGCGCTAGGTTTGCAAGAGAGCAATCTACCGGTTGGGATAATGATAGAAGTGCCTGCTGCTGTGCTTAACGCCGACGCGCTAGCCAAAGAAGTGGATTTCTTCTCCATTGGAACTAACGATTTAACTCAATATGTGATGGCCGCAGACCGCGGAAACACTGATGTTGCGACCTTAGTGAACTACTTCGAACCTGCCGTACTTTCAGCTATCGAGCTTACCTGTAAAGCGGCAAAAAATGCAGGGATTGCGGTGAGCATGTGTGGTGAAATGGCCGGCGATACCAAAGCGACAGAAACACTACTTAAATTGGGGCTAACTAAGTTTAGTGCCAGCTCAACGCTATTACCTGCGCTTAAGCAAACCGTTCGTGGTATTTCATTATCAACGACAGAAACCGTGTAGTTCAGTCGTAGTGTTCAAAATGCGATTACGTTACATGTAAACAAAGGTGTTGACGCGCTCGTTCTCGTTAACACCTTTATTACCTTTATCGTTAGCTCGATCCCACTTTTGTTTCATTTTGAAACGTTAAAACCAGAATGTGAATCGCCTCACTAAGCATTGGCCAAGTAACGAATACAATGGTTCATCAGTATTTAGGTGCGCAATTGTATGCTCTCTTCCACCCCCGCCCCCCACAATGATCACAAAAAGACTTGGGACTTTTTTCAAAAGCACCATTGGGTCTCACCAGAATTCGCTCAAACACCCATTTTTGCCTCTTGGGAAAGATGCATAAAACAGTGCAGTCCGCATAACTGGTCTAAGCCTCACGTGGCATCTGGCTACACGCTAAAATCACTGATCAAACGAAATCAAAGCATCATTGCCTGCGCGACCACCGTTGTTGAAGATACGTACGATCTGCTAAGGGGCAGTGACGTCGTATTACTAGTCACCGATGACAACGGCTGTACCCTATTTTTAACGGGGGACGACAACTTACAAAATGACATGGCGGAGCTTGGCTTCAAGGTGGGGTGTTTTTTCTCGGAGGGTAAAATTGGCACCAACGCGATAAACCTTGCCATCGATACTCACATGCCTATCCAGGTCTGCACGGAGGAGCACTTTAACCGTCACTTACACAGCTTTGGCAGCGTTGCAGCGCCTATCTTTGATTCGATGGGGCGACTTAGAGGCAGCGTTGCGCTGTTTAGAAAAGATCAGCAGTTTAACCAAGAGAACTTGGTTATCACCTCTTCTATGGCGAAAGAGATCTCGATGCAAATCCACATATCGGCCGAACAAGAGAGCACTAACCGCCTGATCAGTGCCCATAATGCAACGCTAGAATGTATGGACGATGGGCTTATCGTTTGGGACGAGGAAGACATAGTTACTCTTGCAAACCAACAATCCGAAACTCTGCTCAGCTTTGCCGCCCACAAAGCCATTGATAAGCCAATCTTCGATCTGATTCGTTTTCCACCTTTTATTCAGTCGCACATCGAAAATCATAACGATATGATCCGCAAACAAACCACCATTGAAGTTAACGGTGAGTTTGTGGAAACAATCATCTCGTTCAAGTCATTGCCTGATGGCACGCATCTTTTGTTTGTTCACCCAATCGACAAAATTAGAAAGCTTGCTCAGCAACAGGCGGGCAATAATGCCAAGTTTACCTTTGCGACACTGCCAGGCATCTCGCGCAAAATAAAACACTTGGTAACGGTTGCCAAACGATGCATTAAATCCAAGGCGCCGATGCTGATTTCGGGTGAAGACGGAGTCGGTAAAACCGATCTTGCGATGGCGATCCATAATGAAAGTGGCTTTGTCGATGGCCCATTTATCACCTTAAACTGTCGCTCTCTTAACAGTGGCCACGAAAGTATGGATGAGCAGCAAGAAGGCGATGCATTGGCAGCCAAATTTGAATTGGCGCAAAACGGGACGCTGTTTTTAGAAAACGTCGAATACCTAACGCAATCCCAGCAATCCATTTTACTAAAAAGCCTTAAAACAGAACTGTTTGATTGCCCGTCGAAGCAGCGCGTTATTCCGGTAAAATTTCAATGCATTGCAAGCACCACCAGCGATTTAAGCAAGTATGTCGCTAGAAATTCGTTTGGCCGGCAGCTCTATTATCAAATCTCGGCAAACGAGTTGTATATTCCACCGCTTCGTGAGCGACAAGAAGACATTGAACACCTGATACTTAAACTAGTGAACAGCTACGAACGACGTCACAATGTTGCAGTCTCAATCGAAAAAGACGCGATGGATGCACTGGTGAATTACGATTGGCTGGCCAACAACTCGGAACTAAAAAGCCGAGTTGAAAAAGTACTACTCAATCGAAGCTCTAACCTGATTGGGTTATCCGATATCCCAGACGATCTCAAAGCTCGCTCTCTCAGCACCCACCCATTGGCGGGACTGCAATCACTAGAAGAAGCCGAAAAACAAGCGATCGTCCAAGCCTGGAACCACTTTGAAGGCAAAATGCATTTAATGGCAAAGTCCCTTGGAATTGGCCGAACCACCTTATGGCGTAAAATTCAAAAGTACGGGCTTGGTTAAGCACACTCTGCCAATGTCACTCGCAGAACACTCCCCTTTGATAGCGCTTAGTAAACCTAACGCAGTGATGACTGTCGCCTAATTTATTTAATCATTACACAAGCTTAACTCGTGCACACCGAATGCTACGAGTAAATCACGCCACTTTATAGAGCGTGCAATGCCAACAACCCATTTGTATTTTCTGCCTCTTACGGCTTCTAGTTCAAATACCAAAAACAAAAAGGCCTAATCGCAATTTGATTAGGCCTTTTAACGTTTTAAGACGTTAGATTAAAGTGCAGCTATGCCTTCAAACAACGCACGTTGTGCAGACTCAGCGCGGTAGAACACCGCTGGCTGACCAATCGGTGCTTCAACGTCAACCCACTCACCGCCGGTGAAGGTTTCGCCAGTAAAGGCGTGAACCCAGTTATCTTTCGGAAGATACACTTTCTTCAGCGTTTCGCCTTGGTTGTACACTGGCGCTACTAGCATGTCGCGACCAAACAGGTACTGGTACTTGATCTCATAGGTTTGGGCGTCGTCTTCGTAGTGCATAAACAGTGGACGTTGTACTGGCATACCTTTTTGCGAATTAAGCGCCACGGCGTCTTTGATATAAGGCTTAAGGTGCTTAAACACGCGAGTAAATTTCGCTAGGTGCAGCAAGGTTTCTTTATCGGTATCAAACTGATGGTTATCATCCGGACGATTACCTTCGTGACCACGCAAAATAGGGGTAAATGCATTCATCTCTACCCAACGCTGATACAGCTCTTTAGAGCGTTTCTTACCATGAAGTGTGGTGTAACCACCAATGTCGCTATGATGAATACCGTTCCCCATAAGGCCAGAGGAAAGCGCGGCAGGGATCACTGAAGCTAAGCCATCATCCAAACACCAGTCTACAAGCTGATCGCCGCCCCATAATGTATGGCAGTAACCTTGAATGCCCGTACCACCTGCACGCATGAAGAATAGAATGTCGTCAGTCTTACCCGCTTCTTCAATCGCTTCGTGCTGTACTTTTGCCCATCGGTAAGGCCATTTATTGTGCTCGATTTCAGCGCTAACGCCGTTGCTTAGTGTGCAGTCAGTTGGTAAGTACTCACCAAAGTCGCCCATCCAACCGTCAAGACCAAAGTCAATCATGTTGGTTTTGATAACCTCTTTATACCATTCACACGCTTCTGGATTAGTGAAATCCACCACACCACAGTAGAACTCACCAAAGTCGACCACATATTTCGAGCCGTCTTGCTTAGTTGCTAGGTAGCCTTTTTCTGCTGCTATTTTGTATAGCGGGTAATCTTCTAGTACGTATGGGTTGATGTAACCTAGGAAGTGAACACCTTGCTTTTTAAGCTCATGGATTTTGGTATCCAAATCTGGATACATCTCAGGGTTCCATTGCCAATCCCATTGGAGGCGCTTGCCAAAAGAAGTGATCTTTTTACCCTGCCAATCCTGGCACCATGCACCCGTAACTTCGACACCGTGCTGCTTAGCGATTGCGATTTTTTCAATCGCGATATCCGTACCGCCCTGCAAACCAAGTATCACACCATCGTGAACCCAGTCAGGCAGCATTGGCTGACGCCCAAATACACCAGTGATGTTTTCCATCAATGCGTCGTAGCTCTCTTCGCGATCAAGCAGTAAGTATTGTGGAATATCCCAAGCTTGAAGCTCGTGGAAGGTGTCATTGGTAAAATCAAAGTCAGCGTAAGCCGTTGTTTCTAGGTGGCAGAAGTATTTGTCGTCTGACACAAATGTAGGCTGCGGGTAGTTGGTGGTGTAGTAGTCACCGCCTGCTTTATCTTTTACATCCGCCATAAAGGTGACTTCAGTCTTTTTGTTTCGACCTACACCCGGCTCCGAAGACCAAAGAGGGAAATTTTTACCACGTAGGTTTAGGTAAGTCAGTTGCTCGCCACAACCAAATACGCGCTCATGCTTGTCAGCCGCAACACGTAGCCAGAAACGATTGTACTTTTTATCGATCGCTTCAAACTCGGCCTTGAGGCGGCCTTCTGCAGTTGGAGAAACGATCATTTTGAGAACCGCTTCACCATCAAATTTAAAGCTGATTGCAAAGGTTTCAACACCTTCACGCTCAAAGCGCTCTACGTCAAATTGACGCATTGGTAAGCGCTCTGTTACATAATCTGTAATATCGAAGTTACCACGATACATGTCGTAGTTGGCTTCACCAACACCTAAAAACAAAATTGGTGCGTCAGTGCTGTGGTCAAATACAACACGGTCTTTGTGAGTCAGGGTAAAGCCAGTCTCAGTAGTTGTTAATTTCATTTAGAACCTCGATCCGCAAAGCACAGTGCTTCGCTTAATATTTCACGTTGATGAAAACTATCTAACTCTTTAATTGTTTTGATTGTTTGTCCATAAAGAACAGAAGGGAGCTAGAAGTTGGCCTCTGCATGCCGCAGAGGCCATTAGGCGTTAAGGTATTACTTAAACTGCATGTCGTAGTCAGCTTGGATAGCCATTTCACACGTTTTGATTTCTTTCTCAAAGCGTTGTAGCCATTTCTCACCTTCTTTACCTGTAGTGCTCAAGAAGTACTCTTTAACAGGTGCTGTTTCTTTCTGGAATTCAGCTTTTTCTGCTACAGATGGGTTGTAAATTGTACCGCCAGCTTTACGGAATTCTTCGTATGCTGAGAATTCTTTATGCTTAGGATACGCACGAAGGTATTGGTTTTGTGCATCCACACCATCAACGATCACTTGCTTAAGCTCGTTAGACATTGACTTGAACTTCATGTCATTGAATACCCAAGCGCCACCCATGTACGCGTGACCATCAAGGATCATGTAGTCGAGGCTTTCGTGGAATTTGTTCTGTACGATATCAACGATGCCGTTCTTAGTACCGTCTACAACACCGGTAGAAAGTGCAGTGTATACTTCAGGCCATGCGATAGGTGTTGGTGCGCCGCCTAGCTCTTTAACCAACTCTTGTTGGATTCGTGCTGGTACGGTACGCAGTTTCAGGCCTTTCACATCCGCTGGAGTCTTAACTTGTTTCTTAGTAGTTGCAATGTTACGCCAGCCACCAGAGTTAGATACCATCATTAGACGAACGTTAGGTGCGCGCTGCATAAGCTCGCCACGAACATCACCCAAGAACTCTTCATTGTCGTAAACACACTCAGCTACGCGGTCGTTTGGTAGCAAGTATGGTAGGTCAAACGCGCCTACTGGGTTCCAAAAGTTAGCAAGCTCAGCGGTTGTGGTTTGGAAGTAATCAAACATGCCCGCTTGAACTCCGGCAATACACTCCTTGGCATTACTACATAGCTGGCCTGATGGGTAAATATCTACTTCAATTGCACCGTTTGAGCGAGACTCTACATAGTTTTTGAAAACCAAAAGAGATTGGTGGTTGTAGCTGTCTAGGTTAGATACGTGCGGTACAGTTAGTTTGTAATCCGCTGAGTATGCAGCACCTGAGGCAAGCAATGCTGTAGTAGCAATGGCCAGTAGTGATTTTTTCATCGTATGTTCCTTATAGTCTTATATATTTTGATTCACGTATTCTTTAAACCTGGTCACATCACACCGAGTAGTTTCGGAAGACCAATTACCAAGTCTGGGTAGAATGAGATTAAGAAGATGATCAAGAACTCTACAATCAAGAATGGAATGATCGCCTTCGATATTTTTTGTAGCGGCTCTCCAGATACCCCTGCGGCAACAAACAGAACCAAGCCCATAGGCGGTGTCGCAAGGCCAATAGAAAGGTTGATAACCATCACTACACCGAAGTGCACAGGGTCAATACCCAAATTGATCATGATTGGCGCAATGATTGGCGCAAAGATCAAGATAGCTGGACCTGCATCGAGGAACATGCCCACGATGAACAGGAAGATATTGATGATGAAGAACAGCATGATTGGGTCACGAGTAATGCTCATGAAGAAATCATTCACCATACCCGATATGCCCGAGAAGCTAACAGCAGACGCAAACCCACTCGCGGCCGCGACAATGATCAGTACCGCAGCAGCGTTGACAGCCACTTTAGCAAATAGCGCGTAGGTCGCTTTCATGTCAGCAACTTTGATGACATAAATCGATAGGAAGATTGCGTAGGCTACTGCAACCGCAGCGGCTTCAGTTGGGGTAAAGATACCACCGTAAATACCGCCTAAAATGATAACTGGAGTAAGTAACGGCAGAATAGCGAGCTTAAGGCTGGTCTTACGATCAAGCTTGCTTGCACGTGGCAGAGTCTCGACCTCAGGATATTTGGCGATCTGGAAGCGGTTCACCACCATCAAGCCCAAGCAGAAAATAATACCTGGGACGATGCCTGCGATAAACATCGCGGCTACTGAGGTGTTCATAACAAAGGCATAAAGTAGCATCAAACCAGACGGTGGGATGATATTACCCAATACTGTTGCCGCTGCCGTTAGTGCCGCGGAGTAACTCTTGTTGTATTTGTATTTGGTCATTTCAGGGATAAGCATGTTGCCGATCGCTGATGTCGCGGCTACCGCCGAGCCAGTCAAAGCGCCAAACAGTGTTGAGGTCAAGATAACCACATGACCAAGACCACCTCGCAGGTGCTGAACACGCGTCTGAGCAAAAGAGATGATGCGAGGGGTGATACCACCACTAGACATACATTCGCCCGCTAGCATAAAGAACGGTAGTGCGAGCAGTAAGAAGTTATCCAAACCAGAGTAAAGACGCTGGTAAAGCATGTTGATGAACAGGACCTGATCATTTTGTACAAAGGTGATGATGGGAGACAAACCCAAAGCAAACAGCACCGGTACACCGATCAGTAGGAAAACCAAGAAATAGAGAACGAAAATTGGAGAAACCATGATAAGACCTCTACTCTGCCGCTTCGGCCGCAATTAGCGACTTTTTATAAGCGTTAAAATGGATAAGGTTGTGCAGAGAGCCAGCCAGTTTTTCTAAGGCAGCGAAGCACGAGATAAACAACATAATTGGTGGCATGGCATACACAACGTACATTGGAATAGGAAGACTATCTGCCATTACCGAGCCAGTCTTGAAGAAGGTGTAGCCAAAGTAGATCCACACAACAAATAGAACGATTGCACAGATGTGAGCCACAATCATCAGCAACTCATACACTCGAGTTCCTTTTAGTTTGTCGGTAATAAAGGTCATCGCGATATTGCGATCTTGTAGATAGATGAGCGGCAGACAAAGGTAGGTCATGTAAATCATCAGAAAGCGTGATGATTCGTCCGTCCAGCTAAGTGGAATATTCAAAATGTAGCGGCAAGCTACCTGTAGCAAAACGATCAGTGTCATCACAAACAACATAAAACCGGCTATTTGAGCGGTCCAGCGCGCGACAGGGGCATTGATCGTATGTAAAGCGTTTTCAATTGCTTTAAGCATAGAGTCACCATTGATTCTTTTAAAAAATGTTTGCTAAGAGAGGGTTAGCCCTCTTGGGATGTGTTAAGCAAGGTTTTCGTTGAGGTTGTCGCTGCTTGACCGTTAGACTTAATAACTGGTGTCAGCACAAGCTCTTACGCAATGCTCAAGACCTTCGATGATCCAATTGATTGGAAGTGGTACCTACGGGGTCTTTGATGAGGGGGTGACCCACAGCTAAAGTCCTTGATTTGGGCTTGGAAGTACACATTGTAGAGACCTTTTATTGCTATTCACGTTATGTATTTTGAGCCATCTTTGCGCATGGCCTCTTTGTTATTTTTTAATCCTACGTGATTGTGAATTTCATTCCGTGAAGCCATTCACAATCACATCGAACCTGTCGCTTTTTGTACGTTTACCATCACAAAAATGACAAGTGGAAACGTTAACACGGTTTCACTTTTGTTCGATTACGCTTTTCCAGCCGATCCGAATAGGCGAATTTTGTGTTGTACAACTTCGACCATAGACGCAATACCCGTGTTCATTACGTCGGCTAGAATGAAGTCATTCTCATTCTCTTTCCAGTGAGCTTGAACGCCTTTGATGAAGCCTTGACGAAGCTCTGTATCAACGTTGATTTTTGCAACGCCACGCTTAACGGCTTCAACCACTTGGTCATCTGGCACACCAGAACCGCCGTGTAAAACAATTGGCTTTTTAACTGCTTCTTTGATTTCAGAAAGACGATCGAATTTAAGCTCAGGAGTGGTCTTGTAAACGCCGTGTGCAGTACCAATTGAAACTGCAAGGTAGTCAACACCAGTGCGCTCAGAAAAGTCTAGAGCCTCTTCTACCGTGGTGATCATCGCGTCTTTTTCATCAACCGTGATGTCATCTTCTGTACCACCAATCTTACCAATTTCACCTTCCGCACCTAGCCCTAGAGCATTAGCAACTTCAACCACAGCTTTAGTAATACGGATGTTGTCTTCAAACGGTAGTGCCGAGCCGTCAAACATCAGTGATTGGAAGTCACGCGTTGCCGCTTCCATGCATTGTTCAAACTTACGGCTGTGGTCTAAGTGAACACAGATTGGTACAGTAATTTGGTGATGCTCTATCAACGAGTCGATAGCGTCACGAAGAGGTTTCATGCCCATTTCATTAATCGCTTTTTGACCAATCTGGATCATAATTGGTGACTTTTCTTGCTCAGCGGCAAGCAATACTGCTTTGATTGTTTCTAGGTTATGAGCGGTAAAAGCGCCGATGGCATAGCCATTGTTCCACGCTTCTTGAATCATTGTTTTACCAGACATGTAAGGCATGCGAGAAATCCTCTTTGGAATTGTTTGTTGGTTACAGAGCTAAAGTAGCAGTCAAAAGAACTCATTTCTGTTAGTTAGCTATCATTTTATTACAAATAATGACACAAATGGACAAAAGTGAGTGTTGAAACACAAAAATGTCGAAACAGTTGCGCTAATCAGGGTAAAAAAAATGACAACCATCGGCTGTCATTTAATATCGCTTACAGTGTATTAGTGCGTCAGATTACTTCATGTTTTCGTCCAGACGACCTTGTGCCAATGCTGGCGCAAGACCAGGAGTTAGCGGTAAGCGAGGGATCACTAGGCAGTGCATAAGGTGGTAGATGTCTTGCTTGCCATCCCACACTTTGCTGGTGCCCGCTTGGTTATTGCAGTCTAGCTCTTGCCACCAAGAGCAGCCTTCGTAATCGATAAGGTAGGTGCGGCAGTAATCCCACCAAAGGCGGTAATACTCTTCGTACTTCTTGTCGCCAGTTACTTCGTATAGCGCATAAGCCGTACCAATGGCTTCAACAGGTGCCCAACGAATTCGCTCACGCACTACTGGTTTACCATCCCAATCCACCGAGTAAACAAAGCCTGGTGCACCATCAACATGCCATGCGTCACGAACAGTTGCATCAAACAGGCCAATCGCATCTTCCAGCATCCACTCAGGAGCCTCCGCGCCAATGTCTAATAGCGTTGCGCGAAGGTGACAAATTAAACGCCCCCACTCAATCCAATGTCCAGGTGTACCGCCGTAGGCACGGAAGTGACTTGCAGGGGTTTCTTTGTTGTAATCCGGCAATGGATTCCAGTCTGAATCAAAGTGTTCGTTTACGCGGTAGCTCAAGCCCTTAGCCGTTTTGTGAACCATGAAATCAGTAATGTTTAGTGCACGATCGAGCCACTTTTTATCTTTTGTTACATCGTAAACGATCAAGAAGGCTTCGACAGAGTGCATCGCCATGTTGCCACCACGATAGTCTTCAGTTTCAGTGAACTCTCGATCCCATGATTCGTAACACATCTGTTTCTCTTCAACCCAGAAATGCTCGTCGTACACTTTAATCGCTTCATCAAGCAGCGCTTGTGCTCGTGGGTGACCGGTAGTGACCGCACTAGCAGCACCAAGAAGTAAGAATGCGTGCTGATAACCCTGCTTTGAGTCATCCATAACGCCTTCACCTTCGTTATCGATGGTTGCAAACCAACCGCCGTGCTCGTGATCTTTCAGAGGGCCCTCAAGCGCTGCGATACCGTGCTCAACGAGGTCCATCGCTCCAGGACGCCCCATGTGAGCGGCAAGTGCATAACAGTGCAACATACGCGCCGAGATCCAAAGGCGAGTGCCCATCTCATCACGAACGTTGCCGTTATTACCAATCCAGCCAAAACCATTTGGCACTACCGCGTTGCGACCAAATTCAAAGATACGGTCTGTTTCTGTATCCAACCAAGAGTTATGAGAACGGGTGTTAATCCACTTCATCTTTTGTTTCCTTATATTTTTTTGTTGCCACCGAAATTATCAGTCAGTGGCCTCTAATTCTGTTAGTTGAGTATCACTTTATGACAAAAATAACCACAAATGGACATTTTTGAGCGTTAGTGCACAAACTATGACAATTTTGGACAAGATTAATGCAGAGCGAAGGGGCGCTCTGCAATTATTTTGAAGAAGCCTTATGACTGAGTAGAAAAGCGGTGAATGGTTTTCTCTTCAAACACTTCCCCAGGGTTCAATCGAGTCGAAGGGAAATGAGACCGATTTGGGCTGTCAGGAAAGTGCTGTGTTTCCAAACACATGCCTTCTCGCGCTTCGTACTTATGGCCATTTCGTCCATACCAAGGTTTGTTCGATAGCTTAAAGCCGTTATAGAATTGCACCCCTGGTTGAGTCGTTAATACTGTCATCACGCGGCCACTTTGTGGCTCATACAGCTCAGCTGCAACCTGATAATCACCGTCTGTTTGGTGTCGATTCAGCACGAAGTTGTGGTCGTATTCACCGTCACCGATCTCTCTTAAGCGAGTAAAGTTTAATGCCGTATCTAACACGGAGCGAATTTCGCCGGTTGGGATAGAGTCTTCCCGCACTGGTGTATAGAAGTCAGCATTAAGTTTGAGTCGGTGTCCATTTACCGTACCAGAATCATGACCACCTAAGTTGTAATAGCTATGATTACAAAGATTAACAATGGTTGGTTTATCGGTTGTGGCTTTAAAATTATAATGAACTTGATTGAGTTCATCTAAACCAATGGTGTGCGTTACCGTTAGGTTACCGCCGTACCCTGATTCACCGTCCGGTGAGACGCGGCTTAGATGGATAAACGTCGCTTCCGCTTGCTCTTCAACAGCAAAACTCCACACATGTTTATCGAATCCTTTGCAACCACCATGAAGGTGCTGGCCCGTTGGTAATTCGTTGGTTTCGAGTTGAAAATTTTCGCCATCAAGAGTATAGCGCCCTGACTTTATGCGGTTGGCATAGCGTCCGGCGATTGCTCCAAAAAATGGATGTCCATTTAAGTATTTTTCTAGGCTTTCGTAACCGAGCACCACATCGGCAAGTTGGCCGTGTCGGTCGGGAGTCTCGATGGAAGTAACGATGCAACCAAAATTGGTCAATTGCACCTTCATACCAAGACTATTTTCTAACGTAAAGCGCTTAACAGGGATTGGTTGTCCATCAACCTCTCCCCAGTTTTCGATAGAAAGTTTCACGTTATTGCCTCTCTATTCATACCAACCAAAGAAATTAACTGATCATTCTTGCTTGTTAAAATCGCTAATAGCGGCGTTAAAGATTTTGTAGGTAGAACCACTATCTACGGCAATCTTTGCCTTGCTCTTAGCGATTTTTCCGGCGCAACTTTCTGACCAGTTAATGACTTCGATTGGTATCAGTGGCTCTGCGAGCCACTTGATTAAGGGGATAATTATTATTATTTAATTTTTGGCTCTAGGCCTGATGTCACACGAAGCTGCTCAAGTACAGACGTCCAATCTTGGCGGCCACGACCTGCTGCGCGAGTAATGCTATACAATTCGCGAGATGCCGCGCCACATGGCATTGGCACATTGACTTGGTTCGCTAGATCAAGCGCTATGCCGAGATCTTTATGCGCGAGGTCAACCATAAAGGCTGGAGACAGATCACCTGCCAACACTTTGCCAGGCCACGTTGTAGTGAAATGACCATTTCCTGCTGGTGTGCCGCTCATTACTTTCATTGCGGTATCGAAGTCCAAGCCAATGGCTTCAGCAAGCGTAATCGCTTCTGCAGATAGTGCATTCAGCGCAATACTCATGTAGTTATTGATGATTTTAACGCGGCCACCTTTACCAGGACCACCGCAGTCAACGGTTTCTGAGCCCATGCAATCAAATAGAGGTTGTGCACGTTCAATCTGCTCTTTGTTACCACCAGCCATGATCAATAGCTCGCCTTTAATAGCGTGTACCGAAGTACGCCCTACTGGCGCTTCCATCATTTGGAAACCTTGCTCTGCCATTTCTTTAATTAGGGTATCAGTTTCAAATGGGTGGATTGTTGACATATCAATCAGCATTGCTTCTTTAGACAATGTTGACGCTACACCGTTTTCGCCAAAAATAACGTTTCGAACCAATCCACCATTAGGCAGCATGGTCACAACAAACTCTACATCGAGTGCAGCTTCAGCAGGCGTTTTTGCAGCGACGGCACCTTGAGAAACCAATTCTGCGACAGCGTCTGCGCTAATATCAAATACGCGAAGTGAGTGACCACCTTTAATTAGATTTGCCGCCATTGGGCTGCCCATTTGGCCTAAGCCAATAAAACCGATAGTAGACATTTAAGAGTCCTTGATGTGTTGTAATTGCCCTTTACTATAGGCTTTCTAGACACAAGATCCTTTACCCTTGTCACATTTTGTTGTTTTTTGTTGTTTTTTATTCGTATCGTGACACTAATCCCAGTCAGATGGCCATTTACTCGTATAATGAGCAGTCATAAACATGAGAATCTTGAGCGATTGACTCGAGCAACCCTAACAGATGTAAAGGTTTACATTGTCGTAACCCCTTACCCATACGAAGCAAAAAAAGAGAGAAGCAATGTCTATAGCATGTGTAGGTATTACCGTATTAGACCGAGTACAGCTGGTGCCACAATTACCGACTTCCGGTGGTAAATATGTGGCTAACGACTATTTTGAAATTGGCGGTGGTCCTGCCGCAACCGCCGCAGTAGCAGTAGCTAAACTAGGCCACGATGTTGATTTTATCGGCCGCGTAGGAGACGACAGCGTCGCCGATACTATGCTCAGTGAGCTTTCAAGTTACGGTGTAGGCGTTGAGCATGCTGTAGTGATCCCCGGTGCCTCATCGGCATTTTCTGCAGTCATAGTCGATGCAGAGGGGGAGCGTATGATCATTAACTATCAAGATAAGTCATTGTCCAAAGATCCAACCGCTCTGCATTCTGTAGATTTCTCAACATATTCGACGATTCTCACAGACGTACGTTGGATAGAAGGGGCAAAATACGCATTGGAGCAAGCCAAGAAATTTGGCATTCCGTCGGTGCTTGATGCAGACATAACCCCCGAAGCTATTGATGAGCTTGTAGAACTGGCTGATCACGTGGCATTCAGTGAACCAGGTCTTGAAAAGTTCACTAACTGCAGCGATCCCATTGAAGGGCTCAAAATCGCTCAACAAAAGACAAAAAGCAAAGTCTATGTTACTGTTGGATCGAAAGGATGCTACTGGTTAGAGCAAGGTGAGCTTTGCCATCAAGCAGGAAGGAAAGTAGAGGTTGTTGATACAACGGGAGCTGGGGATGTATTCCATGGTGCAATGGCTGTTGCCGTCGCCGAAAGAATGCAAACCAGGGAAGCAATCGAGTTTTCCAACACTGTCGCCGCGCTTAAATGTACTCAATTAGGTGGCCGACAAGGTATCCCAAACCGTAACACAGTCGATTCTACATTGAACAGCTAGCAAATAGATAAAGAGTTATCGCGTGACAAATCCAAGACAAAATCAACTATTAAAACTAGTAAATGAGACAGGTTATTGTTCAGTTGAAGAGTTAGCCGAGCAGTTGGACGTGTCCACTCAAACGATTCGTCGTGACATTAAAAAGCTCAACGAAGAGAAACTGCTCATTCGGCACCATGGTGGCGCCAGTTCACCCGATACTAAAACAAACCTCGATTATGAGGTGCGCAAAGTAACGGACACCGAACAGAAAAATGCAATTGCGGAAAAAATCGCGTCTGTCATTCCTGATAACGCGACCATCTTCATGACAATTGGCACCACCAACGAAGTGATTGCTTCGCATTTACTAAAGAAAAACAACTTACAAATCATTACTAACAGCTTACGTGTGGCGAATATTCTCCATCAAAACCCAAGTTTTGATGTGTTGATCCCAAGCGGAAAAATCAAGTCATTTAATGGTGGTATCGTCGGCACCGAAGCGTTGAGTTTTATCTCAAACTTTCGTTTCGACTACCTCATTACCAGTACGGCCTCTATCGATGTTGATGGCACGTTGCTCGAGTATGACTTGAATGAAAGCTTGATCACGCAAAGCGCGATGAAATCTGCGCGCCATGTGATGATCGCGTTAGATTCAAGCAAGTTTGTACCAAAAGGCTCGATTGAAATGGGGCACATTGGTGACGCTAACTACCTCTTTACCGACGAAAAACCGCCGAAAGAGTTAGCGAGCTCAGTCGCTGCGACCAACACCGAGCTGGTGATTTGTAAATAACAAGTTGAAGACCGGCAGCTCGCCGGTTTTTTGTCGTTAGCATAGGCCTAGCTCTAAAAAAGCCCCCAACACAGGTGGAGGCTTTTACGCTATTCAAACCGTTAGCTCTTTAATAGAAGTGTGTTACTTCGCAAAGTTAACGAATGGGAAACATTTAAAGAATCCGTTGTCTGCGCAGTTAAGAAGACCAATTTGTACGCCATCGATTTTCTTAGTCATGTTGAAAAAGCCCAACTGGAAAGTTGACGATTCTGAGATGCTTGCAAAACCTACATCAGCCAAGGTATTGCCTTGTGAGTAGTTAACAGTACTTAGATTAAGGCCATTAACGTCGTTAGTGTAGTTTACTACGCCAAAGTTCGCGCCAGTCGTAAGACCTTCATTCCAGTTAAGAAGACCAAATGAAGCGCCCTTCATTTCTTGGTTTACTTTAGATGCACCAAAAAACAAACCGAAGTTTACACCTGTTGTTTTGTCTGTCTCAGACAAACCTAGCAATGCGAAATCAACGCCTTGCACTTCGCTCACTTGACCATGAAGTACTGCTAATCGAACACCTTTGACATCACTATCGCTTGGTGCATTGTAATCAATTGTTGAAAACATTACCGGTGCAGTTGCCATTGCTACCGGTGCTACTAGTGCAGCCACTGCTGCCGCAACCGAAATTACCTTCTTCATAAATCCCTCTTTGAGCTTGTAATAAAATAAAACTGCAATTTGCTTAGTTTCCACCACTACGAACAAACGACAGTGCATGCTGCACTCAAGGAGCAGCATATCGACCTATGATACTGAATAACGTAGGATCATCCGATAGTATGCCTTTAATGCATCATGATCAATATAAACGTGAGGCAGATCAACATAAGCTCAACAGACAATAGACTCCCATAAAGAAAAAATCAGCAAGGCGTGAATGTTCGATTTTCATATTGTAAGATATACTTACATTCTCCCCCAAAAGTATGGGTAGGCATCATCACACAAGGACGTCGTTGTGAGCAGTAGAAGCCGTGGTTTTACACTGGTTGAGTTAGTCGTTGTATTGGTTATCATTGGTATCGTTGCCATTACTGCTGCGCCTAGGTTGTTAAACCTACAAGAAGATGCCCGTAAATCCTCGCTAGAGGGTATTGCGGCAGCCCTTAAGACAACAATCACCTTAGTGAAGTCTAAGGCCTACATTAACGGGCTATCCCCCGCGACGGAAAACCCAGGCAACAATGAACAAGCGATATACATCATTGATTATGGAGAAGGGATCGGCAGCGTAGAAGTCGATTGGGCTACTTTATGCCCAGAAAGCAAAGGTGAGCTGGGTAATGACCTTACCATGATCGACTTTCTCGTCCTTGATGACCCTGAGTCAATTAAACAAGAGTACGGCAATAGATATACCGCTATTGGCTATGACGTACCTTTTACCAGCAATGATTTAGGCGGCGCTACTATCACACCGAGTAACGGCTGCTATGTCTTATATGACTCATTTGGTGATAGACAAGGTGGTGATTGTACCGTTGAAGTTGTCGATACCGATTGCTAATCAAAAAGTTCAGATCAGCAAATACAAAAAAGCCTCGACATTTGTCGAGGCTTTTTTGTTTAAATAGTGGTACCGGTGGGCGGACTTGAACCGCCACGCCCGAAGGCAACGGATTTTGAATCCGTCGTGTATACCAATTTCACCACACCGGCACTAAAGCTTGGGGATAACCCCTTACTGTGTTTGGCATTATACGTATCGCTTACCTTGGTGCAATACCCAATCTATGAATTTGTGTTCGTTCGGCCGTTTTTTCGCCACGAAGGTCTATTTTTAGATCAAAAATGGAGTTAAATGGCTTTTAGATGCGCTCTTTTATCAGTATCCTTGCTCGCATTACTGATATTGAGTCCTCAAATTTTATGACTAACACCGCCACATTACCGACCGCAGGTTTTTTCCGTCGCGTCGCCGCACTTATCTACGATGGCCTGCTCATTATTGCGATTGAAATGATTGCAGCCGGTATCATTATTGCAATTTTGGAAGCACTTGTTGCTACAGGTCTTTTTGACTACGGCATCTATCTGGACGCCAGTGACTATTTAACGCAGCACCCGGTTTGGAGTTCGGTATTTACTCTTTACCTTGGCGCTATTTGGTTGGGCTTTTTCGCCTACTTTTGGAGTAAAGCAGGCCAAACACTAGGAATGAGAGCCTGGAAACTGCGTGTTCAAAATGAAGGTGGCTCAAACATTAGCGTGTCACAAGCCTTGATTCGCGCAGGTACATCAGCATTTGGACTGGGGAATTTAACCGTTCTCATTGATCCTAAAAAGCGTGCTTTTCAAGATATGTGGGCGAAAACTCAGGTTGTTGTTTTACCGAAAGCCTAACGAACTAATACCAACCAAAGCTATTAACTGATCATTCTTGCTCGTAAAAAAATGGCCAACATGCGAAAGAGTGTTGGCCATTTTTTTATCTATAAATTTCGCCTCAATAACATCACGGCTACCCCGAAGAATACCACAATAGGTGCCAGTGCTCCGAGCATAGGTGGAACGCTGTAAACAAGGCTTAGCGGTCCAAAGAACTCCGACGATATGTAGAACGCAAACCCTGCTATCACGCCCGACAGTATTCGAGCGCCCATTGTTACACTCCGTAGGGGACCAAACACAAATGAAAGTGCCATCAGCATCATTACCGCGATTGATAAGGGCTGAGTGACTTTACGCCAGAAAGCAAGCTCATACCGAGAGGCTTCCTGCTCAGAGGCTTTTAGATAGTTAACGTACTCAAATAGGCCGCTCAGTGAAAGCTCTTCGGGTTTAACCGTCACTATGGCCAATTTGTCTGGTGCTAACGTAGTCTGCCATTGGTACTGCGGAATGCTTTCTTTGGTGATAACCACATCATTCGCTAAGTTTGTCACAACCGCTTCATTCAACTGCCAAGTGTTGTCACCAATGTAATCGGCATCTTTGGCAAACACCGTCACTTGCAAATCTTTTTGCTCATCGAAACGCCACACATTTACAGCGGTCAATGAATCATCACGCACCCTACCAATAAAAATAAAGTCATTGGCATCTTTTGCCCACACGCCAGAGCGAACCGAAGCGATATTACCACCCGAGACCGCAAATGCTCGCAACTCACGCGCGGCTTTCTGCGCTTGCGGTGCGCCCCACTCGCCAAGCAGCATCACCATAACCATTAATGGTAAAGCCGTCTTAAGCACCGATAAGCCGACGTCTAATTTTGAGTAGCCCGCCGCCTGCATAACGGTTAGCTCTGAGCTACTGGCTAGCATCCCAAGCCCAATCAACGAGCCAAGTAATGCAGCCATTGGGAAAAACAGTTCGATATCTCGGGGAACACTCAAAATGACAAAATAGAGTGCTTCCATCAAATCGTAGCTGCCGCGCCCCACTTTTCGAAGCTGCTCCACATATTTAATGATGGCCGACAGCCCTACAAGAGTGGCCAGTGTTAACGCACTTGTCGAGACAATCGTACGGCCGATGTAAACATCAAGAATTTTAAACATGATTAGGCCGCTTTCCTTTTCGCGAGACGTTTTTGACGAAAGCCATCTTTGAGTTTACGCACAGGGACACTGTCTAGAGAGTTGAGAACAATACCCGCAACCAACAGCGCAATATTCATAGGCCATAATCCGACAGTTGGAGAAATACCCCCGTCTTCAATCGCAGACTTCGCAGCACTAATCGATAAAAAGTACGCGAGATAGAACAAAATAGCGGGACCCATTTTTGCAAAACGCCCTTGCCGCGGGTTAACCGCCGACAGAGGGATCACGATCAATGTGAGAAGCGGAATACAAATAATGAGCGACAGTCGCCAATGTAGCTCAGCGATCGCTTTACGATCATCACTTTGAAACAGTGCCGCAGTAGGTAAGGCCTCCCAATCACGACCTTTGGCTTTGACTTCACGCTGACCAATGAGCGCGTCGTACTCGTCAAACTCAGTGATGCGGTAATCCAACATCGATGGAATGCCCTCGTAACGCACACCATCTTGCAAGCTCAATATCTGGCGGCCATCGGAAAGTTCTCGGGCAATGCCCGAATCGGCAAAGGCAACACTAGGACGAAGGGAGTCTCTGGCGGTCACTTGGGCAATAAATACATTGGTCAGCACTTTGTTATCGACGTCATCGATAAATACTACAGAGCTGCCGTCAGGCGTTCGTTGAAATTGTCCTTTTTTGATCAGTTCAACACTATTATCTGCCGCCAATTGCTCCACCAACTGAGCTTCTTTGTCTTGCGCCCACGGCGATAAATAGAGCGAGTTAAATGCGGCTGCACCAGAGGTGATCAGCGCCAAATATAACGCCGCTTGAATTAGAAATTTGTTGCCAATTCCGGTCGCATTCATCACTGTGATTTCACTTTCAGCGTACAAACGCCCAAAAGTCAGCAAAATACCAATATAGAGACTGAGCGGTAGCATTAACTGCCCCATTGCAGGCATATTTAGGCCAACAAAAGTCATCACCATTGCAGCAGGAATATCACCATCAGAGGCGTCTGCTAACACGCTGATTAGACGCTGGCTTAAAAAGATCAAAAACAACACAAAAAAGATGGCAAATTGGCTCTTAATTGTCTCGCGGATCAAATATCTAACAATTATCACGCTTGGGGCACCTATAATTCCCTATACAAAACTTGTTTTTTTGGTGGAATCACTATAATTTCACGGTGAACTATTTATTTATCAAAAAATACGACTAAATGAGGTACGCAACAAAAGGGAACCTATAACGGTAAACATAACCCTTAGTTGCCCATACGACAAGTTAGCTAACTCAAGAAGTTAGCATTGCATTATCCATCATTTAGTTCAATTTGTCTTTAGGATGTAGGAGTTAGCATGGAGTTTAGTGTAAAAAGTGGCAGCCCAGAAAAACAGCGCAGCGCATGTATCGTTGTCGGTGTTTTTGAGCCACGTCGTCTCTCTCCAGTTGCAGAGCAACTCGATAAGATCAGTGATGGCTACCTAAGCTCACTGCTGCGCCGCGGCGACCTAGAGGGTAAGCCAGGCCAAATGTTGTTATTGCACCAAGTACCTGGTGTACTTTCAGAGCGCGTATTGCTAGTAGGTTGTGGTAAAGAGCGTGAGCTAGGCGAGCGCCAGTACAAAGAAATCATCCAAAAAACCATTAGCACACTAAACGAAACTGGCTCTATGGAAGCGGTCTGTTTCTTAACAGAACTTCATGTAAAAGGTCGCGATACCTACTGGAAAGTTCGTCAGGCGGTTGAAGCCACCAAAGACGGCTTATACACCTTCGATCAATTCAAAAGCGCTAAACCTGAAACGCGTCGCCCTCTTCGCAAATTGGTGTTTAATGTCCCTACGCGTCGCGAGCTTAACCTTGGCGAAAAAGCCATTGCACACGGTCTTGCTGTAGCAACGGGCGTAAAAGCATCAAAAGATCTTGGCAACATGCCGCCTAACGTAGCAAACCCAGCTTATCTTGCTTCTCAAGCTCGCCGATTAGCCGACGACTTCGAGACGGTGTCGACCAAGATCATTGGCGAACAAGAGATGGAAAAATTGGGTATGACTTCGTACCTTGCGGTCGGTCGAGGCTCTAAAAACGAATCAATGATGTCTGTGATTGAGTACAAAGGTCACCCAGATCCTGAAACCAAACCTATTGTATTGATCGGTAAAGGTCTAACGTTTGACTCAGGCGGTATTTCACTTAAGCCTGGCGAAGGCATGGATGAGATGAAGTACGACATGTGTGGCGCTGCGTCAGTATTTGGCACCATGAAAGCACTGGCCGAACTTAACTTACCAATCAATGTCGTTGCCATCCTAGCAGGTTGTGAAAACATGCCTGGCAGCAATGCGTACCGTCCAGGTGACATCCTAACCACAATGTCGGGTCAAACCGTCGAAGTACTGAACACCGATGCAGAAGGTCGTTTGGTTCTATGTGATGCACTGACGTATGTCGAGCGTTACGATCCTGAATGTGTGGTAGACGTAGCGACGCTTACTGGTGCGTGTGTTATTGCATTAGGTCATCACATTAGTGGTGTGATTTCGAATCACAACCCATTGGCACACGAGTTGGTGAACTCATCAGAGCAAGCGAGTGATCGCGCGTGGCGTATGCCAATGGCTGACGAGTACCATGAGCAGCTTAAGAGCCCATTTGCCGATATGGCAAATATCGGTGGCCGTGCAGCAGGTACTATCACTGCAGGGTGCTTCTTGTCGAAGTTTGCTAAGAAGTACAACTGGGCACACATTGATATCGCGGGTACGGCTTGGAAGTCTGGAGCCGCCAAAGGCTCGACCGGACGTCCTGTCCCAATGCTTGTCCAATTCTTAGTGAATCGAAGTGGCCAAGACTCGGAAGAGTAAATAGATACCAATTAAATTAATCAGCTGCGTAAAGATGGCGCAGTAAAATCGCTGATAACTAAGCAAAGATTGCAGTAGCTAGTGGGCCTAAAGGCAAAATCTTTAACGACGGTATCAGCGATTTTAACAAGCTAGATTACGTAGATGATTGGTTTGATTGGTATCATAGGGCCTACGGGCCCTTTTTTAATCCCTCAATATTCAATATGGACAGCTAGCACTATCATGACCGTTGTGACATTTTATGTACTGCAAGACGACTCGCCTCAAAGCAGCGATGCTGGGTTTGAAGAGTATGTGTTGTTTTTGCTTGGTCACTTCGCATCGCAAAACGCAAAAATCTATCTGAACTGCGCAGACAAATCTCACGCACACCGTTGGGACGATAAACTGTTTGCTCAAAACGCGACACATTTCATTGCCCACAACCTGATCGGAGAAGGCCCTCGGTACGGCTCACCACTTGAAATTGGCCATGAAGGTTTAAAGCCCAGCTTTAATCGCAATCTTGTGATCAACATTAATCTAGAGAATAGCGAGACAATTTTTGCGAGATCGGCATCACAAGTGATAGAATTTGTCCCTTGCTCTGAAAAACAGAAACAAGCGGCTCGTGAGCGATTCAAACGCTACCGAGAAGCAGGAGCCGAAGTGCAGACGGTAAACGTCGACACCTCACACTAGTTTGGGTCAAACTGCATAGCTAACGGACTTTATAACGCGGCATTTTTTTGCGCTATCGAGAGCCGTTAATTATGACGTTTGACATTGATTAACCATCAAAAGTATCCAGTTTAAGAGAACTATGGAAAAGACATACAACCCAACTTCAATCGAACAAGCGCTTTACCAGGCTTGGGAAGATAAAGGCTACTTTAAGCCGCACGGTGACACGACCAAAGAAGCGTACAGCATCATGATCCCGCCGCCGAATGTCACAGGTAGCCTGCACATGGGCCACGCATTCCAAGACACCATCATGGATACTTTGATCCGTGCACAGCGCATGAAGGGCAAAAATACGCTTTGGCAAGTCGGTACTGACCACGCAGGTATTGCGACTCAAATGGTGGTTGAGCGTAAAATCGCCGCCGAAGAAGGCAAAACCAAACACGATTACGGTCGCGAAGCCTTCATTGACAAAATTTGGGAATGGAAAGCGGAATCCGGTGGCACTATTACGCAACAGCTTCGCCGCTTAGGTGCGTCTGTAGATTGGGATCGTGAACGCTTCACTATGGATGACGGATTATCAGCCGCCACTCAAGAAGTGTTTGTACGTCTGTTTGAAGAAGATCTTATCTACCGCGGCAAACGCCTGGTGAACTGGGACCCAAAACTTCACACGGCCATTTCTGATCTGGAAGTTGAAAACAAAGACAAAAAAGGCTTCATGTGGCACTTCCGCTATCCATTAGCGGATGGCGCTAAAACAGCCGATGGTAAAGACTACATCGTCGTGGCAACCACTCGTCCAGAAACCATGCTAGGTGATACTGGCGTTGCCGTTAACCCAGAAGATCCTCGCTACAAGGATCTCATTGGTAAGCAAATACTGCTTCCGCTGGTTAATCGCCTTATCCCTATCGTCGGTGATGAGCACGCAGATATGGACAAGGGTACAGGCTGCGTGAAAATCACCCCTGCGCACGACTTCAATGACTACGAAGTGGGCAAGCGACACAGCCTACCTATGATCAATATCCTTACTTTTGACGCCAATATCCGTGATGCAGCGGAAGTCTTCAACACCAACGGTGAAGCTTCAACTGAATACGCTACGGATATGCCTGAGCAGTATCATGGATTAGAGCGCTTTGCAGCACGTAAAGCGATTGTGGCGGAGTTTGAGCAACTAGGCTTGCTCGATGAAGTCAAAGATCACGATCTTACTGTTCCTTACGGCGACCGTGGTGGTGTGGTTATTGAACCAATGCTGACAGACCAATGGTATGTACGCACTGCACCGCTAGCAGAGCCTGCTGTTAAAGCGGTAGAAGATGGTGACATTCAGTTCGTGCCTAAGCAGTACGAAAATATGTATTTCGCGTGGATGCGTGATGTACAAGATTGGTGTATCTCTCGCCAGCTTTGGTGGGGCCACAGAATTCCAGCTTGGTACGACAACGATGGCAAAGTTTACGTTGGACGCAGTGAAGAAGAAGTACGTGAGAAGAACAATCTTGCTCCTGTAGTGGTTCTTCGCCAAGACAACGACGTATTGGATACGTGGTTCTCATCGGCACTTTGGACTTTTGGTACTCAAGGTTGGCCAGAAGATACCGAGGCACTTAAAACGTTCCACCCTTCAGATGTATTGGTGTCGGGCTTCGATATCATCTTCTTCTGGGTTGCGCGTATGATCATGATGACCATGCACTTCTGTAAAGATGAAGATGGGAAGTCACAAGTACCGTTCAAAACCGTTTACATGACTGGACTTATCCGTGATGAAAACGGCGATAAGATGTCTAAGTCAAAAGGTAATGTGCTTGACCCAATCGACATGATTGATGGTATTGATCTTGAGTCACTGGTTCAAAAACGTACCGGTAACATGATGCAGCCTAAACTGGCCGCGAAGATTGAAAAGAACACCCGCAAAACTTTTGAAGATGGCATTGAACCATACGGTACCGACGCACTCCGCTTCACGCTTGCGGCAATGGCATCGACGGGTCGTGACATCAACTGGGATATGAAGCGCCTAGAAGGCTATCGTAACTTCTGTAACAAGTTGTGGAATGCAAGCCGTTACGTACTGATGAATGCTGAAGATCAAGACTGTGGTTTTGGTGACAACGAGGTTGAATACTCATTAGCCGACAAGTGGATCGAGTCTCAGTTTGAACTGGCGGCGAAAGAGTTTAATGCTCACCTAGACACCTACCGTCTGGATATGGCGGCAAACACCATTTATGAGTTTATCTGGAACCAATTCTGTGACTGGTACTTAGAGCTAACCAAGCCAGTATTGTGGAAAGGTACAGAAGCTCAGCAGCGTGGTACACGTCGCACCTTGATTACTGTCCTTGAGAAAACCTTGCGTTTGGCTCACCCAGTGATCCCTTACATCACTGAAACCATCTGGCAAAGTATTATGCCGCTGGTAGACGGTGTTGAAGGCGACACAATCATGACTCAAGCTCTACCTCAGTACGACGGTGCTAACTTCAATCAAGAAGCACTAGACGATATTGAGTGGGTGAAGGCGTTTATCTCTAGCATCCGAAACTTGCGTGCTGAGTACGACATCAATCCAGGTAAACCTTTGGAAGTGATGTTGAAAGCCGCTGATGCCAAAGATGCAGCGCGCCTTGAAGCCAACAAACAAGTATTAGTGTCGCTTGCGAAACTTGAGTCAGTACGTATCTTGGACGCAGATGAGCAAACGCCTGCGTGCGCCACTGCACTGGTTGCAAAGTCTGAGCTAATGATCCCAATGGCAGGTCTTATCGACAAAGACGCTGAGCTAGCACGCCTTGAGGGGGAAGTGAAGAAAACCCAAGGCGAAATTAAACGTCTTGAAGGTAAGCTAAACAACCAAGGGTTTGTGGCTAAAGCGCCTGAAGCAGTTGTGGCTAAAGAGCGTGAAAAACTCGACGGCTACAAAGAGACGTTGGTTAAGCTTGAAGAGCAAAAAGCAACGATTGCCGCTTTGTAATCTGATGACATAAAACGAGAAGGCCAATGGGGAAACTCATTGGCCTTTTTTTGTACCTGTCTGAGCGAAAAAGTGCGACGTAAGAAACTCCAATTAGTACTAACCGAAGTCAGTAACCAGTCAGAAAATTGCGCCGGAAAAGTCACTGAGAAAAAAGGGAGAAACTACCGTAGGTAGTTGTACTACCTGCAAAATTTTTGACATTGTTATCTGTATTCTTAATAAGCAAGAGTTGTCAGTTTTCATCCTTGGTTGGTATAAGCCCAAACTTTCAATGAATTGCACGCATGCTTTCAAAGGTTTATTCGTAATAACATACGTACCTATGATTGCGAAACTTTTAATAGATATTACCTATCAAAATAATTGCAAAATACCGCTTGATTAAATGAGAATGATTATCAATAATGTTAACAACCAGACAGGAAAGAGACTTTAATCATGAACAAGACAATCAGCTTCGCCGCTATCCATTTTACTATCGCCACTGTCGTTGCTTACGCATTAACTGGGGATCTTCTATTAGGTAGTTTGATCGCAATGATCGAGCCTACAATAAACACTGGCGCATTCTATCTGCATGAAAAAGTATGGGCAGGATCCGCCAACAGTAACAGAAAGCAACTGGCTACCATAAAGACTATAAGCTTTGCGACCGTTCACTTTAGTGTTGCGTTTACAGTGGTTTACCTGCTTACCGGCGATGCACTGGCCGGAGGTATCATTGCAACACTAGAGCCTGCATTAAACTCTGTGGCTTATTACTTTCACGAAAAGGCCTGGATCAAACGCAGTCAAGCCCATACTCACTTCGCACATAGTTAAGTCAATCAAACTAGAGCTGCGATAGCGCCACTGTCTGGATGGGTGCCTCTGGAGCAAGAGGTATCCAAGCTTCCACCTGATACCCATCGATTTCAATGGCTAAACAGTAATTAGCCTCCTCGCCTTGAGTCACCGGTGCATCAACTTGAAAAAGCGCGGTGGCATGATCTTGTCGAAGATCCAAAGGTAAGGTCAATGTCATTCCGTTAAACTTCACCTTCGCAGATACCAGCCCAATTGCTGCGATCGCAAACATTAAATCCACTTTCACTTCGCACCCACCTACGGGATGCCAGATTTGTTCGATATGAAGGGTTTCAAGCCTAACGTACTGACTAAACTGAAGATACGGCATTCGCCAAACACCCATTCTTTCATCGACCGGCGCTAAGCGGGGGACACTATCTTGGTCGTCGAACCATTCATCGTCATCTTCTTCCAAAAACAACATTTCAATGCGATTTCGCCCAAGGGTAAGTTGACTGCTTACATCTTTGCGATAGTTCATAGAGCGCCCATCACAATCAAACATGGCGATACCGTTAAGTCGAACCTCTGCGTGATAATCAACACCACCAACCACCAACTCAATGACGTTGTGATTAAGCATCTCTTCAGTGACTTCGATATCATGCATCAAATGCCACTCTTGCTGAGCAATTTCAGGCTCACTGAGTGTATCGGGCAAAACCGCACTCAATGGACCGGGAAAAGTTAGATCGTCTTGTGGGATAGACAAATCTGTTAATGGCGAGAGTTGCCAAAGTCCGTTTAACAGCAGTTGCATAACTGTCCTTGTTTCGTCGAAATGCAGCTAAAAAAAAGCTCACCAACGGTGAGCTTCAATGTTGTTACTCTTGCTCGTCGTCTTCTTCATCATAGACGAGTGCATCTTCACCTTCATAGTAGGTGCCCCAGCCGTCGTAGATGATGTCATATTTCTCTGCAAGTCTAACGAGCTTTTCAACCTGAGCATCAATGGTTTCTGCATTCAGCGCAGACTCCATGGTCGCATCACAGCACAGCAATTTATTGCCGTCTTCGTCTTCACTTTCTTCAGCTTCTAGTACTTCAAAACCCATTTTAAATGCTTCGATAACGGCTTTTTCTAGCGTTTCGAAGTTTTCAGCAAATAGGTGGTGTTCGATTTGATAAAGAGAGTCTGGTTCGCTGCCATCACTGAGCAGCTCGTCGATAATCGCTCGGGTATCTTCTTTCTGCATCTCGATGAAATCTTCGACAGATAGGTACTCATCTTGTTCAGACATGCAAGGCTCCTAGACGGTAGGTTGAGTGGGTATAAATCGGTTAATTAACGGCGATCCTACATGGATCATTGTGTGACCACAAGACAAAAAATACAAACCCATCAGCCCACTAAATAAGTCAGTTAGTGAACTGGTGGGTCAGGTGTTAGGTGAGGTGGCTCAGCTATGCTGGTAGCTTAAACTGAGCGATTAGCTGACTCTGTTTTTGAGAGACTACAGTGAGTGACTCACTATTGCGTACTGATTCATTGGCATTGTCGGCAATACCCATCGCCACATCAGAAATACCAACAATGTTTTCGGCAACCTCTTTGGCAACGGCACTTTGCTCTTCTGAAGCAGTCGCTATGGATCGACTCATATCATTCACAATGCGAAGCTTTTCTACCATTTCTTGGAGCGACTCATGACTTTGGCTACTCTGCTCTACAGAGTATTGTGCTTGCTTTAGGTTACTCTCTACCATTTTCACAGCACTGGTTGAGTTCGCCTGTAAGCTTTCAATCATCGAGCCTATCTCATTGGCCGATTCTTGAGTTCTTGTAGCCAATGAACGAACCTCGTCAGCAACGACCGCAAAACCTCGGCCATGCTCTCCCGCACGGGCAGCTTCAATCGCTGCATTTAACGCCAGTAAGTTAGTTTGCTCACTAATAGATTGAATAACCGTCAATATTTCATCAATTTGCTGAGACTGAGTCGACAACTGTTGAATCACGCCAGACGCTTCCGTCAATGAGCTCTGTAACCCTTCGACAAACTCAACATTGGTCTTAGTAATCGACATATTTTGATTTGCTAAGCCAACCACTTCTTCAACTGCATCACTTGATTCTACGGCATGGGTAGCCACTTCATGTACCGCATGTTCCATCTCGGTCACTGCGGCTGCCATTGATTCAGTTTGATGTTGCTGAGCTTGAACTTCGCTAAGTGTTTGAGAACTCATTTTTTGAGAGTTGATTGCTACTTCAGTAACTTGCTGATCAGCCTCTTGAATTTCACCAATTAAGCCTCTTAGCTTGTTCGACAAAATATTGATGCTATTGGCAATTTCGCCCAATTCAGAGCGGTAAGTTTGGTTGATGCTATGAGTTAAATCGCCTTCTGATAATTTACTCAGGGCCGTTTGAATGGCGGCTAACGGCGTCTTAATTGCTCGCACAACAGAGAAAGTCACCAAAAGTGCGATCAATAAAGTCACTACAGATAAGCTGCTGTTAACCATAATTGAGTTTTTAGCACTTTTTCCAGCTTCGACTTTTGCGTCTTCAGAGAGTCCACGGATCACTGCGGTAAAGTTTTCGAGCTCCCCAACAATGACATCCATTTGCTCCGCGGTAACTGAAAGCATTTGGTTGCTCTGCTCGTTCAGGCTGATGTATTGCTGGTGCAATTTCAAAATACCATCGTTACTCGCAATCGCACGACTAAGGATCGTCACATAAGGTGCAAGGTAGTCTTCTGAACTTGGCATGTCATCGTATAACGGGTCGACTTTTTCTAAGGTGCGACTTAAGTACCCTTCGAGTTCCGTCGCCATCGGGGTAATCGCTTCTTCAGTATCGACACTTAATAATCTCTGAATGTAGCCTTTCGCGCCTGCACCTTGGGTCTCAATGTAACTGATGTTCCATGCTGCAGAATTAAGGCCATCGAATTTGGCATCGGCTTGAAGGTCACCCATGTCTTGAGAGAAAAAAATCCACTCATCGTCAAAGGTTTTTAGCTCTGTAGCAGACTTAACTCGAGCATGCGTACGCTGGTTGTGCAGTTGCAGATGGCTCTCTGCGTTAACGATAAGCGCTTCTACCTGACCATTAACATTAGACAATGTATCGATCAGCTTTGGGTAGCCTTGCAACTGTTGCAACAATATAGATTGCTGCGCACTAACCTGCTGCTTAGTCTCAGCAAAAGAGGCCTCTAATTGTTGGCGCTTTTCTAACGATTCGGTATTGGCATGAACAAGCATCAGACGATTCGCATCTTGGACATGCTTGGTCAACGTATTCGACCCATCCAAAAAGCCAGTCAACGTAGAAGCGGCTAGCTCCATTTGCGACTCCATTTTGGTCTGAGAAAAGTAGGCAGAAAAGCTGATGGTTATGGCACATAATGTAACTACCACAAATCCCATCACAATCCTCTGTATTAGACTAAGGTGCACGGTTGGTATCTCCCGAAATTTGGTTAGCATGTCTCTTTCTTTAAAACAACACACTATATATGGAACCCTAACTCCATATCGGCAGAAAGGGCTGTAGCTTTAGTTTTCAACCTATCTTTGTCACAAAATCTAACAGAAAAGTGGCGAAATTCGATTACAAAGCGTGACGTACGTAACGTAAATATCGGAAAAACCTCTTGATTTGTATGCTTTTCAGAATGAGCGATTGAATCGGTAAGATTCGGAATAATCGTTTTTAGCTTAGATCATCAACAATTCTCATTCCTAACCGTTCTAAGTGCAATTCTATTCTTAGACACTCATTGGCCTGTTGCTTCGATTATTCAACCCGCAGGGATAAATAGCGCCATTTGGAGTATACATCCTCGCAGAGTGCCTATTTATTCAAAAAGGTACGGCGTTCATTATGCAGTTTATTGAATAAATACTTAAATTAATTGCCCTGTCTGATTGGTCGGTTGTTTTGCAAAGTGTTCTATAAACACCGATATGTTGATATAAATGACTAATATTGGCACTCCATGCCAGACATTTGGTTACCAATATGATTTGCAATTTACACAATATATTGTCATAACATGCAGCGCACTATTAAAAGGATTTATCATGAGTAAGCTGTATGTAGGCTCTGAAGTTGGGCAATTACGACGTGTATTGCTAAACCGCCCAGAGCGCGCCCTAACCCATTTGACCCCATCGAACTGCCACGAACTGCTATTTGATGACGTACTCGCTGTAGAAGCAGCTGGAGAAGAGCACGACCAATTTGCCCAAACGTTGAGAGAGCAAGACGTTGAGGTATTGCTACTGCACGACCTACTCGAAGAGACCTTAGCCGTCCCGGAAGCAAAGCAATGGTTATTAGACACCCAAATATCTGACTACCGTTATGGCCCACTGTTTGCGCGAGACTTTAGGCAATATTTATCGGAAATGGATAACCATCACTTAGCGGTTGTGCTTTTAGGTGGTCTTGCGAATTCTGAAATCAAATTAGACACTCAGTCGATGCTACCGAAAATGCATCGCCCTCTCGATTTTATCATCGAGCCGCTCCCCAACCATCTATTTACCCGAGATACATCATGCTGGGTCTACGGGGGGGTATCACTAAACCCGATGATGAAGCCGGCTCGCCAACGTGAGACTAACCATCTACGTGCGATTTATCGCTGGCACCCAACTTTCGCCAATCAAGAGTTTGTGAACTATTTTGGCGACGAAGATTTGCACTACGACAATGCCAATATTGAAGGTGGTGATGTTTTGGTTATCGGTAAAGGTGCGGTGTTAATTGGGATGTCTGAGCGAACCACGCCACAAGGTGTAGAAAACTTAGCCTACAACCTATTTAAGTCCGGTCAAGCGACAGAAGTCATCGCGATTGATTTACCTAAGCATCGCTCATGCATGCATCTGGACACCGTCATGACGCATATGGATGTAGACACCTTCTCGGTCTATCCAGAAATTATGCGCAAAGATTTAGAAACATGGCGACTCTATATTGGTAAAGACAATGAGATGAAAGTGGAACAAGTACCAAGCTACATTCACGCCATAGAGCAAGCTTTGGGTCTAGACTATCTAAAAATCATTACCACTGGTGGTGACAGCTTTGAGGCCGAACGTGAACAATGGAACGACGCCAATAACGTACTCACAGTGAAGCCGGGGGTGGTCATTGGCTACGAACGTAACGTCTACACCAATGAAAAATATGACAAAGCAGGGATTCAGGTCCTCACTATTCCTGGTAACGAATTAGGCCGTGGTCGTGGTGGCGCTCGTTGTATGAGCTGCCCAATAGAGCGTGATGGTATATAGCCCCTAAAACAAGGTATAGTAAAAGGGACTTTCGAGTCCCTTTTTTAGATTTAAATCAAATAAAAATTCACTTTATATGTATTTTTATGTATAAATGATTTTCTGACAGTGTATGGAGTTGAGGCCATGGGATTTAATTTAAAGCATCGTAACTTTTTGAAACTTCTTGATTACACAACGGAAGAAATTCAATTCTTACTCGATCAATCGGCAAACCTAAAAAAAGCAAAGTATGCAGGATATGAAAAACCGACGTTGTCGGGGAAAAACATCGCACTTATCTTTGAAAAAGCCTCAACCCGAACTCGATGTGCTTTTGAAGTTGCCGCTTTTGATCAAGGCGCTCACGTCACCTACATTGGACCTACCGGCTCACAAATCGGTGAGAAAGAGTCGATGAAAGATACCGCTAGGGTGCTTGGCCGAATGTACGATGGTATTCAGTATCGCGGGTTTGGGCAAGAGCGCGTTGAAGAACTAGGTGCTTATGCCGGCGTTCCGGTGTGGAATGGCCTGACCGACGAATTTCACCCAACTCAAATACTGGCCGACTTCCTAACTATGCTTGAGCACGGAAAAGGCAAACAACTTAATGAGCTTAAGTTCGCTTTTTTAGGGGATGCGCGCAACAACGTGGCAAACTCGTTAATGGTAGGCGCAGCGAAAATGGGGGTCGACATTAACTTGGTGGGCCCTAAAGATTACTGGCCAGAAGCAACGCTTGTCGAAGAGTGTCAGCAGTTGGCACAGCAAAGCGGTTCAGCCATCACTCTCACCGAGTCCGTTGACGAAGGCGTAGCTGAATGCGACTTCATCTATACCGACGTTTGGGTATCAATGGGCGAATCAAAGCAAGCATGGGCCGAACGTGTCGAGATTATGAAGCCTTATCAGGTAAACGCTTCTTTAATGGCGAAAACCGGTAAAGCCGATAGCAAGTTTATGCACTGTTTACCCGCATTCCATAATGATGAAACGACCATCGGAAAACAGGTCGCAGAAGAATTTAATATGAAAGGGCTGGAAGTCGACGAAGAGGTCTTCGAATCAAAACAGTCTATCGTGTTTGATCAAGCAGAAAACCGTCTTCACACCATTAAAGCCGTTCTCGTCAGTACACTGGCGTAAAAAGTATGAGCACTCAACACGCAGTGATTCAGCCCATTAGGGCATATCGCTGCGTTTTCATTGCAAGTTACCCGCGAGACTAAACCTTCGGCTTTATTTAGGCGCTCTATGAAAAATAGCGTTGAGCAAACTCAATGAACGCATTGAGCTTGTTAGAGCGCTTGACCATTGGTGGATACAGTAAGTAGACGTCATTATTCCAAATGTGGTGCTCATTGAGTACTTGCACTAATTGCCCTTGTTGAATCTCTTTTTCAACGTAATAGTCTGGTGCCATCATTAGCCCTTTGCCTTCAATGGCTTGCTGCTTAATGATATGGTTTTCATTTATGGTCAACCAGCCTTGGACAGCCACTTCTTCTCCAGAAAACGACCAGCGCTCTGCGCCTTGCCCCGTCAGGCATTGATGGTGTGCCAATTGCTGTGGCGTATAAATGGGTTCATTTTTTTGCAAATAACTTGGCGATGCCACCAACACTCGTTGATAAGCAAACAAATGCTTGGCCACTAAATTTTGTGGTGGCGTTTGAGTGGCTCTAAACGCGCAATCAAAGTTATCTTTCACCAAGTTATAGCTGTTGTAACTACACTCAATAACAAACGTCACTGCTGGATACAGCTGTGTAAACTCTGCGCACATCTGCGTTAACGCGCTTTGGGCAAGTTGGAGTGGTGCTGTAAAACGTATTTCGCCCTCTATGGCGGTGTTTTCGTAATCGATCGTCCGTTCAATGTGCAAGAGATCTTGCTTGATCCCTTCCATTCCTTGTTTTATTTGCTCTCCTTGAGCGGTTAACCGTACTGTACGAGTCGAGCGGATCAGCAGTGGATAACCTAACTCTGTTTCCAACTGTTTAATCTGAGTGGAAAGGTAACCTCTAGACATTTCGAGGTTTTCCGCAGCTTTGGTAAAACTTAGCTGACGTGCCACCTCGACAAACAGCAGTAGACGCTCAATTTTTTTATGATGCATGAGACTGTTTTGTTCTTTATAACAAACAATGATTTCTCTTTTGTAGTGTTTATTAATCTAATTAGCAAGGCATACTAGTCACAATAACGAAGACACCGACAAAAAGAATCACAAAGGTACTTACCATGACGCAATCTCAATCAACATTAATTTACGGATGCATGGGGCTTGGCGGCGGATGGAACGACCAACCCGTTCGTTCTGAAGACGTAAAAAAAGTTCACACTGTAATCGACTCGGCACTCGAGTGTGGAATTCGCCTATTTGATCACGCCGACATTTACACCTTTGGAAAAGCTGAGCAAGCCTTTGGACAAGCTCTAAAGGAACGGCCGGAGCTTGCTAACGAGCTTCGTATCCAATCCAAGTGTGGTATCCGTTTTGCTGATGAGTTAGGGCCTAAGCGCTATGATTTTTCGACGTCTTGGATAGTCAGCTCCGTTGATTCCATTTTGTCCCGTTTGGGCGTCGAGCAAATCGATACCCTGTTGCTACACCGTCCCGATCCACTGATGGTTGTTGATGAAGTCGCAACCGCCGTTGCAACATTACAAGCCGCCGGCAAGATTAAAAACCTTGGTGTCTCCAACATGAATGCCCACCAAATGCGCTATCTTCAGTCTGCCCTTTCCACACCTATTGTGTGCAATCAAATGGAGATGAGCTTAACCAAACTGGATTGGTTGGAAGAAGGCATCACTGCGTTTGCCAGCAGCACGCTAGGCACGCTGGAGTACTGCCAAGCCAACAATATAGAGATTCAAGCTTGGGGCAGTCTAAGCCAAGGACTGTTTAGTGGACGCGATCTTAATGGGCAGCCAGACACCATTGTTCGTACCGCGACCTATGTGCGAGAGCTTGCCGAGCACTATCAAGTTTCTCGCGAGGCTATCGTACTCGCTTGGTTGCAACGCCATCCAGCAAACATCTGCCCGGTAATAGGCACAACGACACCTCATCGCATTAAAGCGTGTGCACAGTCCGATACTGTCAGCTTAAGTCGTGAACAGTGGTACACCCTCTATGAACTCGCGCGCGCTGCGGAAATGCCATAAGGAATACCTCTCATAAATTTAGAATTTGCTCAACGTATAGTTCAGTGCGCATTACAACAAGCGACGTCTAAGGATCGGTCTGTCGCTGTTGCCATCGTCGACAGTCATGGTGAACTGAACCGTTTTGCTAAAATGAATAAGTGCAGCTTTCAGGCTGCATTGCTTGCCCAAAACAACGCGTATACCGCAGCCCGCAACAGGCAGCCGACGCCGCTACCGGGTCTATGGGCACAACAAGCAAGTAACGACATGAGCCACTGGACTGATCCCAAAATCACAGGATTAGGCGGTGGTCTCCCCATAAAGTCAGATGGACGAGTGATTGGCGCAATAAATGTGAGTGGCTTCAACGAGCAACAAGACGAAGAGTTAGCGCACTGTGCTGTTTCCTCACTTACACACCAAGCCTAATTGAATAGTGACTCACTGCATGACCGCGAATTACATCAATAGCCGCCATTAAAAAGCGGCTATTTTTGTGGAATATTACCTAGAGATAGGGGTATAATCGCGCTCGAATTCTAGGGGAGACGTTATGAAAAGCAATCGTTTTCGTTTTTACTGCACGTTGGTTGTAACCAACGTCTCTTCCGATCAATTTTAGCCTCCCTTATTGGGGGGCTTTTTTGTGCCTTTTTGTTTATCTAGATTAGGTAAACAACCACTTTGATAAGGAACATGGTATGACTCATTCGCTCTATAACAAGCACATCATTTCTATACCAGAATTAAGTCGAGATGAGCTAGAGCTAATCGTAAATACGGCAGGCGATCTCAAAGCAAATCCACAGCCTGAGCTCATCAAAAATAAAGTGGTTGCGAGCTGCTTTTTTGAACCGTCGACTCGAACCCGATTGTCCTTTGAAACAGCCATTCAACGTGTAGGCGGAGATGTGATTGGCTTTGACAGCGGTGGCAACACCTCACTCGCCAAAAAAGGCGAAACCTTGGCTGACTCAGTGCAAGTGATTTCATCGTACGTAGATGCTTTTGTTATGCGCCACCCACAGGAAGGTGCGGCCAGGCTCGCATCGGAGTTTTCTAATGGAGTTCCTGTCATTAATGCGGGAGATGGCTCCAATCAGCACCCTACTCAAACCTTATTGGATTTGTTCTCGATATACGAAACTCAAGGCCGCCTGGACAACCTAAATGTCGCCTTTGTGGGTGACTTAAAATATGGACGAACGGTTCACTCGCTTACCCAAGCTCTTGCTAAATTTAGCAATAACCGCTTCTTCTTTATTGCGCCTGACGCTCTCGCCATGCCTGACTATATTTGTGAAGAGCTCGATGAAGCGGGTATTCAATATAGCCTTCACAACGAGATGGAACCTATCATTCCCGAATTAGATATCTTGTACATGACTCGAGTTCAAAAAGAGCGCTTTGACGACTCAGAGTACGCTCACATTAAATCGGCCTACATTCTGACGGCTTCACTACTCAACAATGCGAAGCCTAGCTTAAAGGTGTTGCACCCACTGCCAAGAGTCGATGAAATTACCGTAGACGTCGATAAGACTCCACACGCCTATTACTTTGAGCAAGCAGAAAACGGCGTTTATGCGCGTGAAGCCCTACTAGCCTTAGTATTAAACCCACAACTTTAATTGAGGAATGATCATGAGCGACAAAGCGACCCAGCTTCAAGTAGAAGCGATTCAACAAGGTACAGTGATTGACCATATCCCGGCGAAAGTGGGCATTAAGGTTCTCAAACTCTTCGATATGCAAAACTCAGAGCAGCGTGTGACTATTGGCTTAAACCTACCATCATCAGCGCTAGGTGCTAAAGACCTACTCAAGATTGAAAACGTATTTATCGATCCTTCGCAAGCCAGCAAACTGGCTTTGTATGCACCCAATGCCACGGTCAATCAAATTGAAAACTATAAAGTGGTCAAGAAGCTTGAACTCGAATTACCCAAGCAGATTACTTCGGTGTTCGAGTGCCCAAATAGCAACTGTATTACACACAACGAACCCGTTGAAAGCAGCTTCACGGTTATCCAAAAAGCCGCTTCGATTCGCTTGAAGTGTAAATATTGTGAAAAAGTTTACGCTAGAGAAATTGTTACCGAGCGCTAGGGCTTTACTCAAGATACAGGCAAAGGCACACTGTTAGCATAAACACACAATGGACATAGGCAAATCAATGACAAAAGTACTTCACACCGACACGGCTCCAGCGGCAATTGGCCCTTATGTACAAGGCGTAGACCTAGGTAATATGGTTTTGACGTCAGGACAAATTCCTGTAAACCCTGAAACAGGCGAAGTGTCAGAAAACATTGCAGAGCAAGCCAGACAATCACTGGATAACGTGAAAGCCGTGGTAGAGTCTTCTGGCCTTACTGTCGGTGATATCGTCAAGATGACCGTTTTCGTTAAAGATCTTAATGATTTTGGAACCGTAAACGAAGCTTATGGCAAGTTTTTCGATGAGCATAATGTAGCAAACTACCCTGCTCGCTCTTGTGTTGAAGTTGCACGATTACCTAAAGATGTAGGTATCGAAATCGAAGCGATTGCTGTTCGTAAATAGTCTGCAGTGCAAAGCAATACCAAGAGCAACAAACGACCGTTTGTTGCTCTTTTTTTTATTGCCAAATTTTGTGGTTTCTATCCATACCCAATCGCTATCATTGATATTATTGATATTATTGATATTGGGACAATCAAAGATCACTGTGACGTAAACAAGTTATGTATAATCCACTAGGGAACATACGCAACAGGATGTTGAATGAGATCTCTTATAGCAGCTGCAGGGCTTTTTTGTTGGTCCCTCCCTGCGATGGCTGAAGTTGAAACAGAGAAGTTCAAACTTGATTTAGGTGGCTATTTAGTCGCTCACCACTCCACACAAATGTTTTTTACCAGCCAATATCTAGCAGGAGTAAACTTAGATCTGCAGGATGACTTTGGCATGGAAACACAAACCAGAAGCATACGCTTAGACGGTCATTATCGCTTAAATCCAAAACATAAAATGGAGTTTTCTTACTACCGCTTGCACACGGGCTCCTCGAAAGTGACCGATAGAGATATTGATTTCTTAGATGTGACCTTCTCGGCTGGTGCTAGAATCGATTCCTATTTAAAAATGGACATCTACAAGCTCAATTACGCGTACTCTTTTTACCATACCGATAAAGTTGAACTGTCGACAGGCATTGGCCTGCACATGATAAAAACAACCAGTGGTGTCAGTGGTGACTTTACCGCAGACGGTGAATATGTGGTCGGTGGTACTGAGTCAATGAACTTCCTAGCTCCCTTGCCGGTGCTTGGGTTCAAAATGATCTATAGCGCGACAGATAAAGTCAATGTCATCGGTGCGTTGGACTATTTTGGACTCAATATCAGAGACTTCTCTGGTTACTTCACCGATTTACGTATTGCTTCTGAATATGCAGCGTTCGATAATGTTAGCATTGGTGCTGGGCTAAATTTTACAGTGCTTGATTTAGCGGTCAAAAAAGAAGGCAAGCTAAAGGTTTCGCAAGGTGTTTCTGGTGCGATGGTCTACTTGAGTTATCGCTACTAACTATTTAACCGAGAGACAAAAAAACACAGTCTTAACCGAGAGACAAAAATACACAGTCTTAACCGAGAGACAAAAAAGGCAGAATCACTGCTCTGCCTTCATTAAATTAAACCTATTGACTATTAGTTGATAACGCCGTCCGCTTGATTGCGTTGCTCCACTTCTTTATCTAACTCAGCCAGTTTTTGTTCCATTTTCTCGCGGCAAACATTCGCTAAACTGCGCACATCAGATTTGTCGTACTCGGCTACGTTGACGGGATCGAGCATTTCTACGATGACATGTCCGTTATTCCAACGATTCATTTTAATTTTTTGGTGCGTGGTGCTGCATACAATAGGAACAATATTCACACCAGAGCCAATGGCAGCATGAAAAGCACCCGTTTTAAAGGGCAGCATGCCACGTCCTCTTGAGCGAGTGCCTTCAGGAAACATCCACACTGATAAACCAGACTCTTTGATTTTCTGCACAACCTGATCAATGGTGCCCTTAGCGCGTGAGCTGTTTGCACGGTCAATCAAAATATTTCCGGTCAACCAGTAAAGTTGCCCAAACAAAGGCAGCCAAACCAAACTCTTTTTGCCTACGGTTACAACGTGAGGGGTAACCGCCGAAGAAATGGTAAACATATCCCAGGAGTTCTGATGATTGGCAATATACACGTGTTGACCACGCTCATACGCATCTTTTGGTAAACGAAGTTCTAGGGTAATACCAAAGACTCTATGCATAGCGCCAAACATACGTCCAAAATTAAATACGTGTTTTGAATCTCGTGGGCTAAGTAGACAATAGCCGCAACCAAAAACAAACATCAATACAGCAAATATCGCCACTGCAATGACTCGAAGTAGTGCAATCATTTTGTTCCTCAGTGTCACAATGACAAGGCCTAACCATCTGTCGACAAGACTAATGTGAAGTCAAACAGAGTACAAGTGTAAGCCTAAAGTTTATCAAATAAAAAGCCGAAACCCTACGGCTTCGGCCTTTCTGATGGTGAGAGCGATTTAGTCTTTAAATCGCTCTATCTTGGCACCTAATAAAGCGAGTTTATCTTCGATGCGTTCATAGCCGCGATCGATGTGATAAATACGGTCAACAATGGTTTCACCGGAAGCAATACAGCCAGCAATAACCAAACTTGCCGATGCTCGTAAGTCGGTCGCCATAACTTGAGCACCACTTAACCCTTCGGAGTCGCCGCAAATAACGGTATGTCCCTCAATTTCAGCCTTAGCGCCCATACGTTGTAGCTCGGGAACGTGCATAAAACGATTTTCAAAAATCGTTTCAGTGATCACGCCACCGCCCTTAGCCATCATATTAAGCAACGTAAATTGCGCCTGCATATCGGTAGGGAAGCCTGGGTGTGGCGCTGTTCGGATTGATACCGCTTTAAGTTCACGCCCCGTCATATCCAAGCTAATCCAATCGTCACCGACTTCAATGAGTGCGCCAGCTTCTTCGAGCTTGGCCAGAGCCGACTCTAATAGTTTTGCATTGGTATTATGACAAACAACTTTACCGCCAGACACCGCTGCCGCAACCAAAAATGTACCGGTTTCGATGCGGTCAGCAACGACGCGGTGTTCACCACCGCCTAAGCGTTCAACGCCTTCAATAGTAATGGTATCGGTACCTGCACCAGCGATTTTTGCGCCAAGTGCATTTAGGAAGTCAGCCGTATCTTCAATTTCAGGCTCACGTGCTGCATTGTCTAAAGTGGTTGTACCCTCAGCGAGTGCTGCCGCGCACATGACCGTGATAGTCGCGCCAACACTGACCTTATCCATGACGATATGGGCACCTTGCAAACGACCATCAACAGACGCTTTTACATAGCCGTCTTCAAGCACGATGGTAGCACCAAGTTGCTCAAGGCCATGAATATGCAAATCAACAGGGCGAGCACCAATGGCACATCCTCCAGGAAGAGACACTTGTCCCTGACCAAAGCGAGCGACCAACGGCCCCAATGCCCAAATTGAGGCACGCATGGTTTTTACCAGATCGTAAGGAGCACAAAACTCGTTAATGCCACTCGCATCAACATGTACCGATCCATTGCGAGAAACATCAGCACCAAGGCGCTTTAACAGCTCCATGGTTGTATCGATATCGCGCAGCTTAGGGACGTTATGAACGACCACTGGCTCTTCCGCCAAAATAGCGGCAAATAAAATAGGCAGTGCAGCATTTTTTGCACCAGAAATAGAGACCTCACCCGACAAAGGGGTGGATGAGCCAGTTACTCGAAATTTATCCATTGTTACAGCGGCACCTTATAGTGACATTAGCTTTTTATCACGCGCCCACTCTTCAGGGGTCAGTGCTTTAATGGAAAGCGCATGAATATCGTTGCGCTGAATGTAATCCATTAAAGGAGCGTAAATAAATTGTTGTTTCTTAACGCGGCTCATGCCGTCAAAGCAAGGATCAATGGCGATCACTTCAAAGTGGCTACCTTCGCCTTTCACATGTAGCTCTTGAATTTCTAAAGCGCTCTCTAGCAGCGACTTGACGTCTGAACTTTCCACAACGATTCCTTCTTGTTCAATTTAGGATTTTCGATTTCACTTTAAAGCTAGACCCCAAAAGGTTAAAGCTGACAGGCACGAAAACGCGACATTATAAGCCGAATTTACAATTTTGCATGAAAAAAAAGCGTCAAGATTTGGTTTGGAAAGACCAACGCCGATTTTTCATACAACCCATTTGGTTAATCGGAGGTTTTTTGAGTAATTGGGATCTTAGATTGTTCTAGCAGCTCTTCGGTAACACTGGCTAAACCTTGGGTGCGTATTTTCCCGCTCCACTCGGATTGTTTGCTCGACAGCATACTGATGCCTTCTGCAATGATATCGAAGGCCAGCCACTCTGTACCTTGCTTGTTGCTACGCCACTTAAAGGCCAACTTTATATTTGGTTTGTTCGGCTCGACGATCTCAACAGGAACGGTCACAATCCGGCTGCCTTCAGGAACCGGTTGAATCGGTGCATAAACCAACTCCTGATCGTCATATTGTACAAATACTTGAGCGTACGCCGTGACCATGTAGGCGCGAAACGCCTCTAAAAAGACTTCTACCTCTGCTTTGTCTTGCAGCTTTAATTGAGAGCCCAGTAACTTAAGACCTGCATATTGATAGTGTATATAGGGCATCACTTCTTGCTCCACTATCTCTTTCAAGTAATCAGGATTAGCGTTGATTTGAGCACTTTCTTGGGTTATACGACTAAAGGTTTTTTGAGAAACCGTCTCCATCAACTGATAAGGGTTACTGGTGTCTTCAGCCATCGAAGTGGTGCTGAAACAGGTAATGAGAATGGTAAAAATGGCGCTGATCCACAATTGACTAACATTCATCTCACTCTCCTTGCGTACTGTACAAAAACTGCCCAATTAAATCTTCTAATACAATGGCCGACTTGGTGTCTTCGATGAAATCCCCGTCAGACAAATAGTCGCCATCATCGAGATCAAAGCCCGGCACAAAACTGACATACTGCTCTCCAATTAGCCCGGTGGTGAGAATCTCAACCGAGCTGGTGTCTGGAAATTGGTTAAATTGAGAATCGATGGAAAACGTCACGGTCGGAATAAATAAGCTAGGATCCAAAGTGATGTCTTTCACTTCACCGATAACCACCCCACCCACTTTAACCGGTGAGCGCACCTTTAGGCTGCCTATATTGTCAAACCGAGCCTTAATTGTGTAATGCTTATCGCCAGTCAGTGACGTTACATTGGCCACTTCAAGAACCATAAACAACAGCGCCGCCATACTAAGCAACACAAATAGCCCAACCCGCAATTCGGTGTGTCGATTTTGCTTCATTAATCCTTCCTATCCTTACCAAACAGTTGGCGTAATTTGTGGTTAAGAACCACCGAACATGAGCGCTGTCAAAATAAAATCTAGCCCAAGCACTAATAAGGATGCATGTACCACTGAACGCGTGGTAGCTAAACTGATCCCTTCAGATGTTGGCTTACAATGGTATCCATGAAACAGAGCAACCCAAAGTACTGCCACAGCAAACACAACCGCTTTAATAAAACTATTCAGTATGTCTTCTGACAATACAACCGATGATTGAATTTGAGACCAATAGCTGCCGTAATCTACACCTTTCCACGATACGCCAACCCACTGCCCACCAATAATGCCAACCGCAATAAACAAAAAACTGAGCAAAGGCATAACAATCACCCCACCCCAAAATCTAGGAGCGATAACTTGACGTAGGGGATCTACCGCCATCATTTCCATACTAGAGAGTTGTTCGGTGGCTTTCATTAAACCAATTTCCGCAGTCAATGCAGACCCTGCTCTTCCCGCAAACAAAAGCGCAGTAACCACTGGGCCGAGCTCTCTTAATAATGACAATGATACCAACTGACCCAAAGCACTTTCGGCGCCAAAATCGACTAAGATAACAAAGCCTTGTAAACTAAGCACCATGCCTATAAATAGACCTGATACGCAGATAATCATTAGCGATTGCCAACCTAGAACCTCTATCTGTTTTAGCAACAGTGGCCACGACTTTTTAAAATTAGGCTTACTAAACAGCGCCCCGGCTAACATCCAACTCGCCGCCCCAATACTTCGAACGAGCGCGAACGATGACCGTCCTAGAGACTCTATCTTGTGCTGGAACAACATTATTTAACCCTCTCTAGCTGTTCAAATTCAAGTGGCTTCAAAAACTGTTGAACCTGAATATTTTGGCTGGCCCTGAGTTCTCCAGGTGTCCCATGAGCAATAATGGTTTTATTGTCCAGCAAGTAGACATAATCGGCTAACATCATGACTTCAGGAACATCGTGTGACACCAATATAGAGGTCACATTAAGTCGCTTATTCAGCGAGTCAATTAGTTTAACCAGAGTGGTTTTCGTCAACGGATCCTGCCCCACGAAAGGCTCATCATACAACAAAACATCCGGCTCTAATGAGAGTGCTCTTGCAAGCGCAGCCCGCCGCGTCATGCCACCGGAAAGCTCTGATGGCATTAAGTCAAAACTGTCGGCAAGGTTGACCGCCTCTAACTTGTCCATCACCTTAGTACGGATCTCTGCTGCGGAGAGATCGGTATGCTCACGCAAAGGAAACGCGACGTTTTCAAACACCGTTAGGTCGGTAAATAACGCCCCTGATTGAAATAACATCCCCATTTTTTTTCTCGCGTCGAACAACGCGCGTCTAGACAATTGATTCAAGTCCTGACCATTGAAGAGGACTTGTCCGTCGTCGGGCTCCAGGAGACCACTTAGTAATTTAAGCAGTGTTGTTTTGCCAATTCCTGAAGGGCCAATTATTGCGGTGATTTTTGCCGATTTCACGTCAAAGCTGACATTGTCAAAAATCTGTTTCCTCCCGCGAGAAAAGCTTAACCCTTTGATTTCGTATTTTTTTGTTACATCCATGGCACGACCAATTGATTGAGTCTACTTTCCAATACTGGTTATCCTATTTACCTATAGTTACCACAAATAGGTCAAACTTTATTTTCTTTTCATACAAACCATAGAGTATTTCTAGGGTTGTGCGCTCTAAATATTTAAGAATTTCGCTTTCTTTTTCGATAACTTAGCGTCAAAATTAGCCAACTTAAATTTGACTAATCAGGTGATAACATCCCATGCCCATTGAAGCCGTACTACTTTTAATTGTAGGTCTTACCCTACTAGTTTGGAGTGCTGACAAGCTCGTCTTTGGTGCTGCGGCACTGGCTCGAAACTTTGGTATCGCGCCATTGGTTATTGGTATGACAATATTAGCAATGGGCTCTTCTGCACCTGAAATGATGGTCTCAGCGACCGCAGCATTAAGCGGTAAATCAGACACTGCTGTCGGTAACGTTCTAGGCTCCAATATCGCCAATATTGCGCTAATCTTAGGGATAACCGCACTAATAAAGCCTCTTTCTATTAGTTCAGGGGTATTGCGACGCGAACTTCCTTTAATGATGTTAGTCACATTGTTAGCAGGGGCGTTGTTGTGGGACAGCTTCTTAGGGTTTAACGAAGGTATCTTGCTGATCATTCTGTTTGTGGCCTTCTTAGCGGTTATGCTAAAAATATCGCGTAGTCAACAAAACAGTGGCGATGCCTTAATTGAAGAGCAAGAGTCAGAGATCCCTGAAGGTGTGCCAAATGGTAAGGCGATATTCTGGGTCATCGTTGGACTAATATTGCTACCTTTGGCTGCCGATATTTTAGTCAATAATGCTGTCATCATTGCAAAACACTTTGGCATGTCTGATCTTGTGATTGGATTAACCATCATTGCTGTAGGCACAAGCTTACCTGAACTTGCAGCGTCACTCGCTGGCGTAATGAAAGGTGAAGATGACATGGCTGTGGGTAATATCATTGGCTCGAACGTGTTTAACATTCTAGCTGTAATGGGGATCCCTGGCATATTGAACCCAACTATACTTAACGAAAACGTTATGGGACGAGATTTCTGGGTTATGCTTGCGGTCTCAATTTTGCTGGTTGTTATGGCGCTTGGTAAGTCCCGCAGTATAAATCGTATTGAAGGTAGCGCACTGCTCATCATTTTTGTTGTCTACCAAGGCTACCTGCTCATGAACTTAGCTCAATAACGGATATTTGACTCACACATGCAACAATACAACTCTGATTTTGACTATAAGTCTGCGGCCGAAGAAGTGCTAGCGATCGAAATTGCTGGATTAAAGCAGCTAAGCCAACACTTCGATGCTCACTTTGTCCAAGCTTGCCAAACCATTTTAAACACCACAGGAAAAGTCGTGGTGATGGGTATGGGTAAGTCTGGTCATATAGGTAAAAAAATTGCCGCAACGCTTGCCAGTACAGGTACGTCGTCCTTTTTTGTTCACCCAGGAGAAGCCGCACACGGCGACCTCGGGATGATTGACAACAACGATGTGGTTCTCGCAATTTCCAATTCCGGTGAATCTATTGAAATATTGGGTTTATTCCCTGTACTTAAGCGCCAGCAAGTTACGATCATTAGCATGACCGGAAACCCAAGCTCAAACATGGGTAAACTGGCGGATTTGCACTTATGCATTAAGGTCCCTAAAGAAGCCTGCCCAATTGAACTTGCGCCAACCGCAAGTACAACCGCTACACTGGTGATGGGGGATGCGCTTGCAATGGCTCTAATGCGTGCTCGTGGGTTTAGCGCGGAAGATTTCGCGCTTTCTCACCCAGGTGGTGCCCTAGGCCGAAAACTGTTACTCAAAATAAGCGACATCATGCATTCAGGCACGCAATTGCCTAAAGTCACTGCCGACGCACCTCTAACCGAAGCACTGTTAGAAATGAGTGAGAAAGGCTTAGGGATGACCGCCATTGTCGACGCAGATAATGCGGTAATTGGCATCTTTACCGATGGCGATTTACGCCGCTTGCTAAGTAAACGTGTCGACATTCACGATACAACCATCGGTGAAGTGATGGGACCAAACCCTCAAGTTGCTCATTCAAATATGCTTGCGGTTGATGGACTCAATCAGATGCAAGAACGCAGCATTAGCGCATTGCTCATTGTTGACGACGGCCAATTGGTTGGCGCACTGAATATGCACGATATGCTGCGTGCTGGGGTAATGTAATGAGCGAAAGAATGACGACTTTATATGGCGATGTCGACGCCTCAATTGTTGAAATAGCCAAACAGATCAAACTGCTTATCTGTGACGTCGATGGTGTGTTTTCTGATGGTTTGGTTTATATGGGAAACAACGGTGAAGAGCTTAAGACGTTCCATACCCGCGACGGATATGGCGTAAAATCCTTGATGAATGCGGGTATTGAAATTGCCATCATTACAGGTAGGAAGTCACAAATTGTTACCAACCGAATGAGTGCTCTTGGCATAACGCTTATCTACCAAGGTCAAGATGACAAGGTAAAGGCGTATCAAGACATTTGCGAAAAACTCAATATCGCACCACAGAATACCGGGTATATTGGTGATGACTTGATCGATTGGCCAGTGATGGAAAAAGTTGCACTTAAAGTCTGTGTCGCGGATGGGCACCCATTATTACGTCAAAAAGCGAACTATGTAACACAGATTAACGGTGGTCATGGTGCGGTACGCGAGGTGTGTGATCTTATATTACAGGCCCGTGGCGAGCTTGAAGCACATAAAGGCTTGAGCATATGATCACGCCTCGTTGGGTCCAAGTTGTGTTGATCATTGTTATCGCGTTTAGCGGCTATTATTTAGTCACCGATCAAAACAGCGTCACCTTGCAAGTAACCCCCAACGCAGAACTGCCTCAATTTTCGGGTCACCAAGTAACTGACACTTCCCATAAAACTGATGGTACGCGAAACTACCGGATCACATCGAGTTATCTAGACCATTACGCCAAAAGTGGCGATACTGTTTTCGAAAGTATCGAGCTACTGGTTTACCGGGATGGTGAGAACATCGAATGGAAGGTGGTGTCAGACCGCGCCGTACTCGACAAAAAACAGCACTTAACGTTGCAAGGTAACGTAAAAGCAGACAACCTATTACCCGGTGCTTCGTTCGACCGGATGATGACCGAGTCCTTGGTAATCGAGCTCGACAGTAAAAAGTTCTACACTGATACTCAAGTATCGCTTGAAGGCGCCACTTTTTACAACGTAGGTCAATCAGCGGAAGGCAGCTTCGACACAAACCAAGCAACACTAAATAACCAAGTCAAAGGTGTATATGAAATCACTCCTTAAAGCCGCCTTGTTGTGCGTAATCTCAACGGGTTCATTTGCACTGTCTAGCGACAGCGAACAGCCTGTATACATTGACTCTGACAGTCAAAAGCTAGATATGAAAAGCAACGAAGTAACCTTCGAAGGCGATGTTAAGTTGGTACAAGGTAGTATCGAATTAGTAGCAGACAAAGTCATCGTCGTGCGTGACGTTGAAACAGGAACGATTACTTCCATCCAATCGTTTGGTGAGCCTTCGACTTTTCGTCAAGAAACCGATGATGGGAAAGAGCTTAGAGGCCAAGCGTTAGAATTATTCTATAGCATGAGTGACAATCAACTTATCATGATTAAGCAAGCGCAATTGATGCAAGACGATAGCGTCATTAAGGGCGAGACCATTCGTTATCAGATTGACACCGAAACCATGCTAGCCGATGGTGGCAATGGCAATCGCGTCTCAACCGTATTGCAACCTCAAGCGCAAAAAGAGCAATAGCCGATGACTGTATTACAGGCTAAAAACTTGGCTAAGAGCTACAACAAACGTCAGGTCGTCGCCGATGTCAGCTTAAAAGTAGAATCGGGGCAGATTGTTGGATTACTTGGCCCAAACGGCGCCGGTAAAACTACGTCTTTTTATATGATCGTTGGTTTGGTTGCTCGAGATGAAGGTCAAATATTGATCGATGACCAAGACATTAGCATTCTTCCAATGCATAAGCGGTCGAAAATGGGGATTGGCTACTTGCCGCAGGAAGCCTCTATTTTTAGGAAGCTGTCTGTAGAAGATAACATCATGGCGGTACTGCAAACTCGCAAAGAGTTGAGTAACGAGCAGCGCCAAGATCGATTAGAAGACTTGCTGGAAGAGTTCAATATTCAACACATTCGTAAGTCTGCAGGGATGGCTTTATCAGGGGGAGAGCGTCGACGTGTTGAGATTGCGCGAGCACTAGCAGCCAATCCCGAATTTATTCTTCTGGACGAACCGTTCGCCGGTGTAGACCCGATATCGGTTATCGACATCAAAAAGATTATCCAACATCTCAAACAGCGTGGACTGGGTGTACTGATTACTGACCACAATGTACGAGAAACACTCGATGTATGTGAGAAAGCGTACATCGTAAGCCAAGGGCACTTGATCGCAGAAGGCACTCCAGAGCAAGTTTTGAACAATGAGCAGGTAAAACGAGTTTATCTCGGTGAGCAATTCCGTCTATGATTAAATAGTTAAGACTGGAAAGTGTTGGCGAAGTATGGTTTAAATGGGAAGACAAATCTGACTAAAACGTCATTTTTCACTGTGGTATCAAGGTAATAAATTCTGAATGAAACCGTCATTACAGCTTAAAATCGGGCAACAACTAGCAATGACCCCACAACTGCAACAAGCGATTCGCTTATTGCAGTTGTCTACACTTGATCTCCAGCAAGAGATTCAAGAAGCGCTCGATTCTAACCCACTTCTTGAAGTGGAAGAACAAACCGACCCCGTTTCAGATGCTGAGAAAGCAGATAATATAGAAGCTGAAAACGCCACAGCAACCGCCGCCGAAACCACGCAAGAAGTTGAAGCCGATCCGCAAGACAGTGCCGATCTTATCGAGCAAAGCAATATTAGCGAAGAGCTTGCTGTCGATACCACCTGGGAAGACGTTTACAGTGCCAACACGGGAAGCACTGGCATGGTGATGGACGATGACATGCCCATCTACCAGGGTGAAACCACTCAATCGCTGCACGACTATTTGCATTGGCAACTCGAACTCACCCCAATGAGTGAGCTGGATAATGCGATAGCGACCTCAATCATCGATGCCATTGATGAATACGGCTATCTGACCATTTCAAGCGAAGACATCCTAAGCAGTCTAAACAATGACGAGGTTGAGCTTGATGAAGTGGAAGCTGTACGCAAGCGGATCCAGCAATTTGATCCGCTCGGTGTCGCATCAAGCTCGCTACAAGAATGTTTGCTATTGCAATTGGCGACCTTTCCGGAAGACACGCCATGGCTCACTGAAGCGCGCCATATTCTTGAAAACTACATCGATATGCTTGGCAATCGTGATTACAAGTTGATCATGAAAGAAACCAAGTTAAAAGAAGATCAACTGCGAGACATCATGTCTCTTATCCAAAAGCTGGATCCTAGACCCGGCAATACCGTCGCCCCCGATGACACCGAATATGTCGTTCCCGATGTTTCTGTTTTTAAAGACAAAGGCAAGTGGGTGGTTTCCATTAACCCGGACAGCGTCCCGCGTCTCAAAGTAAACCAACAGTACGCGGCACTCGGTAAGGGAAACAGTCCAGACAGTCAGTTCATCAAAAGTAATTTGCAAGAAGCTAAATGGTTGATTAAAAGCTTAGAAAGCCGCAACGAAACACTACTAAAAGTAGCGCGTTGCATTGTAGAGCATCAACAAGAGTTTTTTGAGCAAGGGGAAGAGGCCATGAAGCCGATGGTGTTGAACGATATTGCTCTCGCTGTGGACATGCATGAGTCCACTATTTCTCGCGTCACAACCCAAAAATACATGCACACTCCAAGAGGCATTTTTGAGCTTAAATACTTTTTCTCGAGTCACGTAAGTACTGATAATGGTGGAGAGTGCTCTTCCACCGCGATACGTGCCCTCATCAAGAAATTCGTCGCGGCAGAAAATAGAGCAAAACCACTCAGTGACAGTAAAATTGCCGCACTATTAGCTGACCAAGGCATACAAGTGGCCCGTCGTACGATTGCTAAATATCGTGAGTCCCTAGGGATAGCCCCTTCAAGTCAGCGCAAACGCCTACTTTAGGCAGAAACAGAAGGAACGTCTATGCAAATCAATATTAAAGGCCATCACGTTGATCTAACCGATTCAATGCAGGAGTACGTGGATTCTAAATTTGCAAAACTAGAACGCTTTTTTGAACACATAACCAATGTCCATGTTGTGCTGAAAGTTGAAAAAGTTAACCAAATCGCGGAGGCCACCTTACATGTTGCGCAGGGCGAAATACACGCCTCGGCCGAAAGTGATAATATGTACGCAGCAATAGACTCTCTGGTCGACAAACTTGTACGACAACTCAATAAACATAAAGAAAAACTAAGTAATCACTAAACTATGCAAATCAGTGAAGTACTCTCTTTGGACTGCACAAAAAGTGCAGTCCATTGTACGAGCAAAAAAAGAGCCCTCGAAATCATCAGCGAAATTGCTGCCGAGCAGTGCGATCAAAGCTCAACCGAGTTGTTTGAATGCATGTTAGGGCGAGAGAAAATGGGCAGTACCGGCATTGGCAATGGTATTGCTATTCCTCACGCGCGAATGCAAGACAGTGAGCGTGCTATCGCAGTATTAGTTCAGTGTGACGAGCCTATTGAATTCGATGCAATAGACAACCGACCCGTTGACCTTCTGTTTGCTCTCTTAGTGCCAGACTCTCAATGTAAAGAACATTTAAGCACTTTGGCCAGCATGGCCGAAAAGCTAAACGATAAAGCAATAACCAAACAGCTTCGTCGTGCAGAATCCGATGAAGAGCTTTACCAAATCATGGTCGCGAAATAATCATGGATTCCCCTAAAACCAATCAACTTGTGGTTATCAGTGGCCGTTCGGGCGCGGGCAAAAGTGTTGCGTTACGTGTGTTGGAGGATTTGGGGTATTACTGCGTCGATAACTTACCCGTCAATCTACTCACTCCCTTTTCTGACAGCATGAAAAATCAATTGGGGCGTGTTGCAGTTAGCATCGATATTCGCAATTTACCTAACGACCCGAATCAAGTCACTACCCAGTTAAACGCGCTCAAGCAAGCTTGGGATGTGATGGTAATATTTGTCGACGCACAGCTCGAAACGCTGCTTAAGCGCTACAGCGAGACTCGACGTATTCACCCGCTGTCTATTGGAGAAGAAAAACTGGCACTGGCTCAAGCCATTGAATCAGAAGAAGACTTACTCGAACCCATAAAAGCGCAAGCCGACTTAGTCATCGACAGCAGTCAGTCGACGCTTTATGACCTGAGTGAAACCGTGAGGTTGCGAGTGCTTGGGCGCGAAAGCAAAGAGTTAGTCATGGTATTTGAATCCTTTGGGTTCAAATATGGCGTGCCAAAAGATGCTGATTACGTCTTCGATGTTCGATTTTTACCTAACCCTCATTGGGAGCCAGAACTTCGCAGTCAAACAGGACTCGATAAACCTGTACAGGAATACTTAGCGGGTCACCAAGAAGTTCAAGACCTCACGCAAGATATTCAAAGCTTTGTTGAAAAGTGGTTGCCACAACTTGAAAAAAACAATCGCAGCTACCTTACTATCGCCATTGGATGTACCGGCGGTAAACATCGCTCAGTATACGTTGCACAACAACTTGCCATGTACTTTGCCGATCACAAACATCAGGTTCAAGTCAGGCACACCACTTTAGAGCGCCCCGAAAACAAACTTTAGTCGAGAAATTGCCGATGGAACTTTCCAGAACAGTACTCATCATTAATCGCTTAGGGTTGCACGCTCGCGCTGCCATTAAGTTGATTGAGCTCGCTCAAAGCTTTGATGCAACGCTCACTCTGTGCAACGACGATAAATGTGTCGTGCTTGAGAGTGTTATGGGGGTACTGCTCTTAGAGTCCTCACAAGGCCAACACGTCACAATCAAGGCAACCGGTTCACAAGCTGATGTTGCCTTAGATGCAGTATGTCAGCTGATTGAAAAAAAATTCGATGAAGATGAATAAGTTGCGTCAATAAGATTAAAAGTGACATAGAATTACGTTACTATTAGGCCCTCGGCGCCGACTTAACCTTTGGCGCCCCTTCCCTATTTTATTCAATCTAAGTATACGAGGAGGTGGGTATGCCAGAACAACTCGAGTTTGACCAAGCTCACCAAACCCTACAAGACGTCAGTGAAGCGATCGACCAAGGCCGATTCGTTTTCGTGCGACGCCAACTTCAGGACATGGAGCCTGAAGATATTGCCCAGCTTCTTGAAGCCTCCCCTCGAAAAAGTCGTGACGTTCTTTGGCAACTGACCGACCCCGAAGATTATGGCGACATCCTTGATGAGTTGAGCGAAGACGTTAAAGACGATGTCGTGGCCAAAATGGCGCCAGAAACGCTCGCTGAGGCGACTGAAGGCATGGATACTGATGACATCGCCTATGTACTCAGAAGTTTGCCTGACGACGTTTCTAGAGGCGTACTGGCCCAAATGGACACAGCCGACCGTCTTCGTGTTGAAACGGCGCTCTCCTACCCGGAAGATACTGCCGGTGGATTAATGAATACCGACGTCACCACCATTCGTGGCGACGTGGAAGTCGATGTAATTTTGCGATACCTGCGCATTAAAGCAGAGCTTCCAGAAGCGACCGATACATTATACGTGGTCGATCAGGAGAACCGATTGATCGGTAATCTATCCCTCACTACGTTGGTTACCTCCCAGCCTGATAAGCAAGTCATCGACATTATGGACGACGCGGATGAAGCCATCACAGTCGATACCAAAGACTCTGATGTTGCCTCGCTGTTTGAGCGACGCAACTGGGTTTCTGCTCCGGTCATTGATGATAAACAAACACTGGTTGGCCGAATCACCATCGATGACGTGGTGGATGTTATCCGTGAAGATGCCGAGCACTCGATGATGAGTATGGCGGGTATGGATGACGACGAAGATACGTTTGCCCCAGTGATAAAATCTGCGCGACGCCGAAGTGTTTGGTTAGGTGTCAATGTGTTAGCTGCACTGACTGCAGCATCTGTATCAAACATGTTTGAATCCACGCTCGAACAAATGGCCGCCATCGCTATTTTAATGACTATCGTGCCATCTATGGGTGGCGTTGCAGGCAACCAGACTGTTGCATTGGTGATCCGCGGTCTAGCATTGGGTCATATTGGTGACAGTAACCAGAAAGAATTACTGCGCAAGGAAGCCGCTATTGGATTTCTCAATGGTATTTTGTGGGCCATCATTTTAGGTGGCATCGTCATGTTATGGAAAGAAGACGTGGTTTTAGGTCTGATCATGTCTGGCGCAATGCTGACTAACCTATTTGTTGCGGGTATTGCGGGAGTTTCCATCCCCATAATTTTAAAAAAAATGGACATCGACCCCGCACTTGCCGGTGGTATGGCACTGACGACCATAACCGACGTGATTGGTTTACTGGTCTTCCTCGGACTGGCCACGGTATTTCTGGTGTAGAGCCACAAAAAAAGGAGCACATAGTGCTCCCTTTTCAAATCACTATCCCGAGCTATTCACCGGCAATTTTCATCGACTCTAACAGTACCGAGCCCATCTGAATTTGAGAGCGGGTTTCCACGTCGTTACCCACCGCGACAATGTTTTGGTACATCTGCTTTAGATTACCTGCAATGGTAATTTCAGAGATTGGATATTGGATCACACCATTTTCGACCCAAAAACCGGCTGCGCCGCGAGAGTAATCGCCAGTGACCGTGTTTACACCCTGCCCCATCAGCTCAGTAACTAAAACACCCGTTCCTAGCGCTTTTAGCATTTCTTCAAAGCTCTGCCCTGTAGAACCAACATACCAGTTATGAATACCGCCAGCATGACCTGTTGGCGTCATATCGAGCTTTCTTGCCGCGTACGAAGTAAGCAAGTATGTTGATAACACACCATCGGTGACAATTTGACGATCTTGAGTGATCACACCTTCATTATCAAAGGGGGATGACGCTAATCCACGAAGCACGTGAGGCTTTTCTTCAATATTGAACCAGCTAGGAAGGATCTGTTTACCAAGATGGTCCAGTAAAAAGCTAGACTTACGGTACAACGAGCTGCCGCTGATAGCGCCAACAAGGTGGCCCATTAAGCCAGTTGCTACATCGGCTGCGAACATTACAGGGTATTCACCTGTCGCAATCTTGCGAGCATCTAAACGGCTGACCGTTTTACGACCGGCTTCTTCACCAACACGCTCTGGCGACCAAAGGTCGTCAATGTGTCGAGCCATGGTGTAGCTATAGTCGCGTTCCATTTCTCCATTTTCGCCAACACCAATGACAACGGCGCTGATGCTATGACGAGAAGAAGGATAGCTGGCGATAAGCCCGTGAGTGTTTCCGTAAACGCGAACACCGTAATGGCTGTCGTAACTGGCACCATCACTTTGTTGAATTTTATCAGAGTAGTTTAATGCGGCTTCTTCTGCTTTGATTGCAATCGCTGCTGCCACATCTGGGTTTGGCTCATCTGGATGAAAAAGATCGAGATCTTTAATCTCTTTCACCATAAGCTCTGCGGGTGCAGGTCCAGCACAAGGGTCTTCTGAGGTGTACTGGGCAATATCTAATGCCGCTTCTACCGTTTTTGCGATCGCTTGCTCGCTGAGGTCAGATGTAGAGGCGCTACCCTTACGCTGACCACGATATACGGTAATGCCAAGCGCGCCATCGGTATTAAGTTCAACATTTTCAATTTCACCTAAGCGGGTTGAAACGCTTAACCCTGTAGACTTGTTGACCGCGACTTCCGCGGCATCAGCCTTTACTTTCGCGAGTGTAAGCGCTTTTTCTACCGCAGCTTCAAGTTCGGCTCGTTGCTGTGCGACGTGCTGTTTTGCATCCATAGTTGCTGATTTCCCAACTCCACTGCCAGTGATTTACATGACTGGCAAAAAAAATGTTGCGCTTAGAATAGCAAGCTTTTTCCCTACACCCTAGATTTGTTGTTAAAATAGAAACAGACAGCGAAATAAATCACAGAGTACAGATAAAGTTATGGCACGAAAAAACCAGAAAGCTCCTTGGGAAGAAGAGGAAGAGATCATTTGGGTAAGCAAAACCGAATTGAAGCGCGATATGGAAGAGTTGCAAAAGCTAGGTGAAGAACTGGTCGGTTTAAAGCCGAGCGTACTAGAGAAGTTTCCTATCCCTGAAGATCTTGCTCACGCTATTTCTGATGCTCAACGCTTTAAAAACGAAGCGAGACGTCGCCAATTACAATACATTGGCAAAGTGATGCGCAACATCGATATTGAGCCACTACAAGCAGCGTTAGATAAGTACCGCAACAAGCATTCTCAAGCGTCGGCAGAACTGCACAAGCTAGAACAGCTTCGAGACAGCGTGGTCGAGCAAGGCGATGTTGCGATCAATCAAGTACTAGACTTGTACCCAAGCGCCGATCGTCAACAGCTAAGACAATTGGCACGTCAGGCCAATAAAGAGAAAAAACAGAGTAAGCCACCTCGCGCGTACCGAGAAATATTCCAAATCCTCAAAGCGCTTCATGAAGGCAGCTAAGTCAATCGCTTAAGAAAAAGGCTAAGCAGCAACAGAAATCAAGGGGAGTCAGTCATTGTAGGCTGACTCCCTATTTTATCTAGTCGGTACCACCAACCGTCAAACCGTCTAATTTAAGAGTGGGTTGCCCAACACCAACAGGAACACTTTGACCTGCCTTACCACATACACCGACACCACGATCAAGCTCTAAGTCGTTGCCGACCATAGACACTTGTTGCATAGCTTCAATGCCTGAGCCTATCAAGGTTGCTCCTTTAACAGGAGCAGTAATTTTACCATCTTCGATGAGGTACGCTTCTGATGCGGAAAACACAAACTTTCCTGAAGTAATGTCCACTTGGCCACCAGCAAAATTTGGTGCGTATATACCTTTCTTAACCGACGCAATAATCTCTTCTGGTGAGTGTTCTCCCGCCAGCATATAGGTGTTGGTCATTCGAGGCATTGGCAGGTGCGCGTACGACTCACGACGACCGTTGCCAGTAGGCGCTACACCCATTAAACGAGCATTAAGCTTGTCTTGCATATAGCCTTTAAGCACACCGTTTTCTATTAAAGTGTTGTATTGCCCTTGCACACCTTCATCATCGATATTGAGTGAGCCACGACGGTCCGTCATGGTGCCATCATCAACAATGGTACAGTGTTTTGAGGTCACCTGTTCGCCAACTTTTCCTGAGAATACCGAAGATCCTTTACGGTTAAAGTCACCTTCAAGTCCATGTCCTACCGCTTCGTGCAACAGAACACCTGGCCAACCCGCGCCCAAAACCACAGGCATACTTCCGGCTGGTGCGGCAATAGCTTCTAGATTTACCAATGCCATACGAATGGCTTCATCCGCGAATTGAGTCGCGACCGTGCCGTTGCCTGCACTCTCGATAAAGTACTCGTAACCATAACGGCCACCACCACCAGAATTTCCACGCTCACGGCGTTCACCTTTTTGTGCCAACACGCTGATAGACAAACGAACCAGTGGTCGAATATCTGCAGCATAAGTACCGTCGGTTGCGGCGACCAGTACTTGTTCGTACACGGCACTCAGGCTGATGTTGACTTCTTGTACCAAAGGTTCTTTGGTACGGATGTACGCATCTAGCTCTTTCAGTAAGCTGATTTTACGAACTTTGTCTAGGCTATCAAAAGGATTATCACTGCCATAAGCCGCCCCACTAATGGCTGGTGTTAAGGTCTTAACTCGGCCGTTCTGACCTTGTTTTGCAATGCCTCGCGCCGCAATCGCATTTTGCTTCAACCCATCAACATCAAATTGATCAGAGTAGGCAAATCCGGTTTTCTCACCCGTCACCGCGCGCACACCCACACCACGGTCAATATTGAATGAGCCTTCTTTGACTATGCTGTCTTCTAAGACTAACGATTCGTGCCAGCTACTCTGAAAGTACAAGTCAGCATAATCAATATCGCGCTCAGCAATAATAGATAGCGTATTTTCCAGTGCTTGACGATCCAACCCTGTTGGGGCTAATAGTTCTTTTTCTACTTGATCTAAACTCATAATGAGTAACTACTCTTTCAAATTAGTATGAAAACGGGCGTGGTTGAGAAGTGGCATCGCTTGCCGAACCTCATCCGTTTTTTGATGGTCTATTGATACCACAAAATGACCTGCAGTATCAGTCAATCTTTCGGCAATTGTGCCCCATGGGTCAATGACCATGGAGTGTCCATAGGTATTTCTGCTGTCACTGTGTGTACCACACTGTGCACTTGCTATGATCCAAGACTGGGTTTCTATGGCTCGAGATTGTAGCAAAGTCTGCCAATGAGCCTTGCCAGTGACTTGAGTAAACGCAGCGGCAACAACAATAACGTTTGCGCCATTCTCCCGAAGCGTTTGGTATAGCGCAGGAAAACGAACGTCATAACATATCGTTATCCCTAGTCGCCCAGCGGGAGTATCACAAGTCACGACCTCATGGCCCGCTTGGTAGGTATCCGATTCTCGATACCGCTGATGCGCATCCCCAACATCAACATCGAAAAGGTGCAGTTTATTGTAGTGTGACACCAAATCACCGCTCGGGTTAAACAACAAACTGGTTGTGGACAGTTTACTCGAGCTCTGCTTGATGGGAAAACTACCAATATGAAGCCAAAGTTTATACCGTTTGGCTAATTCGGCGAGTCTATATTGGGTAGGTCCACCGTTTAGCTCTTCTGCTGCTTCTTGATAGGCCGTGGTATTTGCGAAAAGCAGCATATTCTCAGGAGTAAATACCATCGAAACCCCGAGCTCTGAGAGTTCAGCAAGTTGCTGCTCAAGAAACTGCAAGTTAAGGTCTATGTCATCACTGGAGTTAGCTTGAATAACGCCGATACAAGTGTGAGGGAGAACTCCCACAACCTGTGACTCCATTGCATTCGAATCCATGACAGCACTCCTTGCATATTTCTATCACCACTATTTCGACTGTTTACGATACTCTTCTGGAATTTCAAAATCACCTTTTTGTCGAGACTGCTCTTTGATTTGAGGGTCGTTCATCGGACCGTCAATACCGTAGGTCACTTGAGTGATAACCTCGACAACCGGTGCAATAACGGTCGTCACCGCTAACACGTAGAGTGCCGTTTGCGGTGTGATCGCAAACGCAGTTAACGCCGGGATCCCAGAGGTTAAATCCGGTTTAAATGTCGCTTGTGCATCAATAATCTCAGTATTCAGGTTGACCAACCCCCGAATCGACATGTCTCCCGAAATGGCATCCATTTTCAGGTCATTAGTTAAAAAGATACCATTCTCAATTTTTCCCGTCCCTTTAATTGAATCAAAGGCTAAGCCTTCATCAAACACATCGGAAAAGTCCAGTTGCAAGCGACGAACCAGAGAGTCAAAACTAAATAGTCCAAGGAATTTTGCCGCACCGCCTACACCGGAGATCACGCCTCGACCCATTTCAGATTCTACTTTTCCGTTGAGGGTATCGACTTTCATTCCCCAGGGAGACCCATCCCAACTCAGCTCAGATTTCATATTGAATGGTGCGCGCTGTATGCCGTTTCTAAAACCGAAGCGAGCCATAATGTCTGAGTTATTTTCACTATCCAATGACAAGTTAAATGTGGAGTAACTGGTATCGCCATCTAACGTCCATGTGCCGTCAACGTTTAATGTCGAGTCCCCACTCACAACGTCTATGCGCTTCCAATTAAGAGTATCATCACTCTTAACGGCTTCGAGGTTAACTTCTCCCACTTTGTACCCCTGCACCCAAAAGTCATCGATTCGTATAGTGGTGTCTGGCGCTTGAGCAAAAAAGGCACGGTCAAAGTCTGAAATTAACGGCTTGTCCTTATCCAGCTTTGGTACTTCTGGAGTATTATCATCATCAAGATCAAACTCAGGGAAGTAGATATTCAAACGCTCTAAGTATACGTCCAGTTTGTTGCTATCTAGCCACTCGAGCTTGCCTATAGACTGCGCACTTTCAAGCTCGGCAGTCCAACGGTCAGCACGCTTCCGAGCCAAAAACTCGACATCATTCCATTCAAGTTCACCCGCTTGCAAATTAGGTGTGGAAAGCTGCACTCGAAGTGGCATAGGCACTTCTGGTGTTTTCATTTCACTTAAAATAGAAACATCGCCTGTAGCTTGAGGCTGACTCATTACGTCCAACCATGCATCAAGATCAAACGCCGGCATTCGCACTGCGGCATGGTGGCCAACTATTGGGCTCACTTTGAAGCCACCACTTCCCAACACCCAGTTCGTTGCCTCCAATACAGGTATCTCTCCTGTAATATCGATCTCTGTTTGAAACTTAAAATCAGGTAACTGTAGACGAGCTGATATCGATTGCTGATCACCTGACGCTTGCATACTGGCCTTTCCTTTTTCGCCAAAGCTGTGCGCAAAAGGGGCGGGATATTCGCTCGCGAAAAAAGTGAGATCCGCATTAGTGTCTATTTGATAAGTGAAACCAACATCATTAATCTGAAGATCCACGCCCATATTCCATGGAACATGCCCGTTTAAAGGCTTGACCCAGGTTTGACCAATATAATCACCCAAAGGACCCGTATCCCAATCACCAATGACATCGATGTTCACCGCATATCCACGTGGCTGCTGCTCTCCCGCAAAATCGAGTGAAATAGGCTGGCCAAGCAATTCAGCAATCAACCCTGTCGATGACACCACATCGTTATCAAACTTGATGGTGCCAATCGCATTTTTTAGGTGCATTTCTGGGGTGCTAATAACAATGTCATTGCCCAACAGCTTTGCGTAGCCCCAGGCTCGAGACTCTTTACTCGTATCAAAGGGGATATCTAACTGGAACTGAGCATTAACGCGGCTGTCAATATCAATGGTAGTTAACGTTGCCCCGACCGAGTCGACCAGCGGCGTAGCCAGCATATAGTCGCGCACTTTTCGGCCATTTGCCGTCGCGGCAGCCAATATTTCAATATGGCCATCCGAGCTTAACTCAGGGATCTTGCCCTGAATCAGCGTCGCGTCCACATCCATCAAATCGGCTTGTCGAGAGTCGAGGTACATTGCATCATTTTCAAACAGCAAATCCAGTTGTAGCTCTGTGATGGCAGGCCAGTCTGTACTAAAACTAAATTGCGCTTGTTGCAGAGGAACCCATGCTTGAAAGACCCCGTCGTTTTGCGCATATGGGAAATCGCTTAGCTGACCATACCAAAGCAGTTTTGAGGTTTTCACTTTCCCGCCTTGAATTGCAGCAGAAAGGTAATCGGTCAGGCTGCGACCTAACGCAAGCGTGGGCAAATAACGCCATGTTTCTCCAGCGTTTTGCAGGTCAGCTTCACCATAAAATGACAAGAAAGCGGGTTTATCTGTCGGAAAGTCTAAACGAAAGGCACCCAACACCTGCAGCTCAGGCGTCGCCGCCGTCACTTTCTCTGACCATAAACGCCAACCGTGTTGATCTTTCTGCCACACGACATCGGTAAAGCCGTGACGAATGTTTAATGGCGCTTGAAAGACTTCCCCATAAGGTAAAACATCGTCGATAAAAGTCAGTTTAGCTCGAGCGAAATCTGCCGTACCTGTAAGTTCTGCAGATAGCCTAGAAAACCCTGGCAGCAACTCCCACTGGCTCATTGAGGCTTCTTTTAAGGTGGCCGAGTAACGAAGCGAGTCAATCCCATTAGACATTGAAACTCTAATGTCCTCAACCTCGCCTTTAGGGGCGAGTGCATTAAGAGTTACTTGTAACTCTTCACTTTGTGGAAATAATGTAACCAGTGGAGTCAGTGACTCTAGAAATACGGATGAAAGGTTTAAGGTAAAGAGCTCTGGTTGCCACTTAAGTGCCGCATCTAACCCAGACCATTCAACACTATTAGTACGAGCAACAAAGTCTCTGGCGGACACTTTAAGCCCGTGAGTTAAAGGTTCAAGCTTCAGTGTGCCTGTTTCGATGACCAGGCTGTTATCTTGCAGCTGTGTCGACCACCTCAGCTCAGAGGGTTGCATATCGATGTAGGCATCGACGGGTTGGTTATTCTCAAGCCTCAGCCAACCATTTGCCGAAACCACGGCCGCATCAACCTCGATCTTCTCGGCTACATAAGGCGCAATAAAATGGTCCAGCTGTAAAGAGTGTAGCGACAAATAGAAGTCGCCCGTCATATCACGAAGACCTTGCTGACTTTCAAAATCAGCCAATACCTCTACGCTACGTGCGTCAACTTCCGAGGTACTCAAAACGCCTTGAACTTGGTGTCTATCGCCTATATTTCTCCATTTTACCTGTTCAATTTGAACTTGCTGATCGCTGCCATCAATACCTGAGAAATAGACAACAGAATCGGTTAATGAAAACTCGTGCAGTCGATGGAAAAACAGTGACTCCAACCCATCCACATTGCGCTGAGAGTCGGATTCTTGCGGTGTATTTTTTCCAGCTTCCCCTAGGTAACGTATATCGAACTCAACACCCGCAATGGTGAGCTCAGACAGCTGGGGTTGAAAGGTGAGGATCGATTTAACAATATCTAAGCGAATGACAACTTGTCCAATAAAGAAGTCGTCGCGTTGTTGATCTCGCTTGACGGAAATGTCTTCTAATGACAACGATGGAAAGGTGTTTTTCCAATAACCACTCACTCGACCGATATCGACGTCCATCCTAGAATAGTCGGAGATGAGCGCTTCAATTTCTGGCTGAAACTGGTCTATTTTGGGTAATGCGATGCGTAAAGACGTTACCGCCACAGCCAGTATGACGGTAAAAAAGACAACGATCCATAATATAAAACGCCCAAAGCGCACCGCAAAAGGGGTCACTCAACCACTCCTAGAACCAATTACATCATCACAACATCAAACTGCTCTTGCACGTACAGTGGTTCACAGTTGATGGTCACTTGCTTTCCAATAAAGACTTCCAATTCTGCCAATGCATGAGACTCTTCGCCCAGAAGAGTATCGGCGACTCTAGGCGCTGCGTAGACCACAAATTTATCCGCATCATAAGCACGGTTAACTCGGGTGATTTCGCGCAATATTTCGTAGCAAACGGTCTCGACCGTTTTCACCGAGCCACGACCTTCACAAGTTGGACAACCAGAACACAGCACATGTTCAATACTTTCTCGTGTGCGCTTGCGAGTCATCTCAACCAAGCCGAGCTGAGTAAAGCCATTAATATTGGTCTTCACGCGATCACGATCGAGCGCGACTTCTAAAGAGCGTAGTACGCGATCTCGATGCTCATCGTGCAACATGTCGATAAAATCAATGATGATAATGCCACCAAGATTTCGCAAACGTAATTGACGCGCAATGGCTTCGGTTGCTTCTAGGTTAGTATTAAATATAGTTTCTTCTAAGTTTCGACGACCGACAAAGGCCCCTGTATTGATATCGATGGTGGTCATCGCTTCAGTCTGATCAATAATCAGATACCCACCCGATTTCAACTCGACTTTACGCTCAAGGGAACGCTGTATTTCGTTCTCAGTGTCGTACATATCAAATATGGGTTTGTGACCTTCATATAGCTCTAGCTTGTCCGTAAGTTCTGGAACAAACTCCGCCACAAACTCTTGCAATGTGTCATACACAATGCGTGAATCGACGGTGACTTGAGAAATCTCAGTGCCAACAAAATCGCGCAAAATGCGCTGGGCGAGGCCAAGCTCACCATAAAGCATAGATTTGGTTTTGTAGCGGCCACGTCGCTCGATCACTTTCTGCCATAATCGCTTCAAAAACGCGGCGTCTTGAGACAGTTCATGATCGTCTGCACCTTCTGCAGCCGTTCGGATAATGAATCCGCCTAACTCATCGCAAAAAGGACTCACGAGCTGCTTTAAGCGGTTACGTTCGTCTTCACTCTCAATGCGTTGTGAGACGCCCACATGGCTTGCTCCAGGCATAAACACGAGATAGCGCGAAGGCAATGTGATGTCGGTCGTCAATCGAGCACCTTTGGTGCCTAAAGGATCCTTAACGACCTGCACCACGATATCCTGACCTTGGCGAACCAGTTCGGAGATATCTCTCACTTGAAACTGCTGCTTTTCGTTTTCGGCAACACATTCTGTATGGGGAACGATGTCGGAGGCATGCAAAAAAGCCGCTTTATCTAGCCCAATATCGACAAACGCAGCCTGCATGCCCGGTAATACCCGGCTCACTTTACCTTTGTAAATATTGCCAACAATCCCTCGTTTAGCTTCACGTTCAATGTGAACCTCTTGCAGCATGCCACCTTCGATCATCGCAACACGCGTTTCACTTGGGGTAATGTTTAAGAGTAATTCTGCACTCATTGGCGCACCTCGTTAAATGTCTTTAAAATTCTGCAAGAGTTGTTCGGTTTCAAAAAGAGGCAGCCCAACCACCGCGTGGTAGCTTCCCTCAATTTTTTTGACAAACTTACCGCCAATCCCTTGTATAGCATAACTACCAGCTTTGTCTCTGGGCTCACCCGTTTGCCAGTAATGCTCAATATCTTGATCCGTCAGTTCTGTAAACCAGACAGACGTTACGACGAGTTCTGTGTGACTTGTGGCAATAACGCCCTGCTTTACCGCTACGGCACTGATCGCCGTCATGACTTGATGTTTCTGGTTTGACAGTCGCGTTAGCATCGTTCGACTATGAGCCAGATCTTGGGGTTTTTCAAAGACCACTCCGTCTAACACCACCACCGTATCTGATCCTAAGAACACCTGATGTTCGCAAGCTAACGACTTTTCGGCATGTCGTTGTATCGAAATGTCTGCAGCAGCCCGTGCTTTTTGATACGCCAATCTGCGTACGTAACTTTCTGGACTCTCGTTGGGTTGTTGCTGCTCTTCGATGTCGGGCACCAGAATATCAAAGCTATACCCTAATTGAGTGAGCAGCTCTTGACGTCTAGGCGATCCAGAAGCGAGCACCAGTTCCATGGTTGTTACCTTATATCAATGCAGAGTTAGCGTACATGCCACATTCGGCGCACTCGGCGCAGAAGTAAAAATACCCATGGCCACAATATACCATTGACTAGACCTGCCCACAGCGAGATTGGATTGAAATACACATCTTTAATGAGAAACTCACCAAAAAATTCCAGCACAAAGCCTAGAATAGTCAGAATCCCCACTAATACAGCTTGCTGCCACAAGGCCATGTTTCTTAGTACCAGAAAGTTCATTGCGACCACATAAATCACAATAGACATGACCATTCCGTGAATACCCAGGGTTGAGCCCAGCAATAGGTCCCAAAGTAGACCTAGTATAAACGCTGTACCAACATTCACTCGATGCGGTAGCGCCATCACCCAATAAATTGCCACCAATATGATCCAAGAAGGTCGAAGCAAGTCGAGTGTTCCTGGCCAAGGTATGATCTGCAGCGTCAATGCAACTAGGAATGTGCACCAGATAACCCAACGGCCGCGGCTAAGGCTACTCGCCATCGTTCACCTCACTCTCTTGCGTAGTCGGTTGCTGTTCTTCAACGCCACCTTCTTGTCCTTGTGCCGTTTCTTGGGCCAACTCTTGCTGCTCATTGTCCAATTGCAGCTCTGCTTTAATCGCTTCTGTTGGCCAAATGAGGAGTAAGTAGCGCAAACGGTCAAAATCCACCGTTGGCTCAGCAGAGATCAACGCAAACTCTTTATGGGAGTCGTTAATGACTTCTGAAATGTACGCAACTGGATAGCCTTCAGGGTAAACACCACCCAATCCCGAACTGACTAACAAGTCGCCCTGGATAATATCGGTGTTACTTGGAATATGCTGTAATTGAATACTCTTTGCTTCCCCAGACCCAGAGGCAATAACTCGAATATCATTGCGGATAACTTGAACTGGTATCGCCGCATTTGGGTCGGTAATCAGTAGCACTCGGCTATTATGAGCAGACACAGTCACTACTTGCCCAACGATGCCTTTCTCGTTAATCACCGGCTGCCCAACGTATACGCCGTCAACGCGTCCTTTATCAATCACAACTTGGTCTTGATAGGTGGATGAATCAACCGCCATCACTTCGGTCACAACTTTGCGTTCATCACGAACAAACGGAGAGCCAAGCAGCTTACGTAGCCGCTCATTTTCCTCTTTGTACTGATCCAGCAGCGCATTATCACTCTCTAGTAGGAGTAACTTACTGCGAAGTGCTTTGTTTGTATTGAGAAGGGATTGCTTGGCACTGAAACGCTCATACACCCCATCAAACATGGTTCTTGGCATATTAGCCAAGTATTGAATAGGGGCCACACTGCTGTTGAGCAAATAACGTACAGAAGCAAAAGCGTCTAAACGACTATCAGCCAACATTAAGCTGGCTGATAGGAGTAACGCTGTAAAGAGGCGAAATTGTAGAGAAGGGCCTCTACCAAATATCGGATTCATGGTGGGGTTCTATCGCTAAGACTTAGTCTTCGCTAAATAGATCGCCACCGTGCATGTCGATCATTTCAAGCGCTTTACCGCCGCCTCTTGCTACACAGGTAAGCGGTTCTTCCGCCACAACAACAGGAATGCCAGTCTCTTCAGTAAGCAAACGGTCAAGATCACGAAGCAGTGCACCACCGCCTGTTAGTACCATACCATTTTCTGAAATGTCAGACGCAAGCTCTGGAGGACATTGCTCAAGAGCAACCATCACCGCAGAAACAATACCAGTAAGCGGCTCTTGCAGTGCTTCTAGAATTTCGTTGGAGTTTAGGCTGAAACTACGAGGTACACCTTCTGCAAGGTTGCGACCACGTACTTCAATTTCTTGCACTTCGTCGCCAGGGTAAGCAGAACCGATCACGTGTTTGATCTTTTCTGCAGTGGCTTCACCAATTAAGCTGCCGTAATTACGACGAACATAGTTGATGATGGCTTCATCAAAGCGGTCACCACCAATACGAACTGACGAAGAATAAACCACACCATTAAGTGAGATAACAGCAACTTCTGTTGTACCGCCACCAATATCGACAACCATTGAACCGGTAGGCTCAGACACTCGCAGACCAGCACCAATCGCCGCAGCCATTGGCTCATCAATGAGATACACTTCTCGCGCACCTGCACCGTGTGCAGATTCACGAATTGCACGACGCTCAACCTGAGTAGAGCCACAAGGGACACACACCAAAACGCGCGGGCTTGGTTTTAAAATGCTGTTATCGTGCACTTGCTTGATAAAGTGTTGCAACATTTTTTCTGTCACGTAGAAATCGGCAATAACGCCATCTTTCATCGGACGAATTGCGGAAATATTACCAGGCGTACGACCTAGCATTTGCTTAGCATCATGACCAACGGCAGCAACACTTTTGGCTGATCCAACTCGATCTTGACGAATAGCGACAACTGACGGCTCATCCAGGACAATACCCTGGCCCTTAACATAAATAAGGGTGTTGGCGGTCCCTAAATCGATCGACAGATCGTTAGAGAACATACCACGGATCTTTTTAAACATAATTCTTAGCTCTTTTGGCTAGTATGGCGACAAAAAATTGCACTAAATGTACCAATGCCACGCTTATTGGGCAAGGCATTGACACACAAACTTGGGGTAAATCTCGCTTTTTATCCTAAGACAGGCGCTAAACGGCAAAAAACAAAATTTAATTAGGGTTAATTTCCGGTTAATCCGGGCTCTCCACGATAGATGACTCGATCATTCCCTCGATATGTGCCAAAAGTCACCACCGTCGAAGGATCTTCATCACCAAGGTTTCGCCAGTTATAGCGAAGCCATGGGCGATAGGTGTAATTGGCTACAGGACAAAGAATATCCGCATCACTGCTGTTGAGTTTTAACGGCAGTTGAGGGCCTAGGCGCAGCCACAGACGCTGCTGCTCACGGATGCTATCGTCGCTGTGTCCGGCGTACAGCCATGAAGAGTATGGGTTACTCTGTTCACTGGCGAGGCCCTCGATGACTCCACCATCACCGGTTAAACTTGCCCCACTGGCTGCGCCCTCTAACCAGATCTGTTGGGTGCAGTAATAAGCACCATTATAGGTCGAGCCTAATGTCACAGCAGAACCATCATCTTGGTTAGTGGCAAAGCCATCTTCCCCCCAAACTTCGACGATTAACGGTACTACCGTAGTTTGGCCGCTATTAGCCCCTACATCCGCTAGCACCATCCGCCCATAGCGAAAATCGTAAGGCGATTGTAGCAGTACAAATTGGTCATCGAGACCATTGAGCTGATCGCTGTTTTGCCAAGTCGCGCCGTCGACAACCTCACTCACTTGTAAACCAAAGTCACTGTTGCTGGCTGTAAATGGGCCATCTGGGTTAGTGCTCTGTCCATTGACTGGCGAGCGTTTAAAAATGAAATCGTCAAAGTTGACCGCCAGCAGTGAGGTCTGATCATCAATACCTTGCCCCCAATCGAGCTGGGTATAATCCAGCTCTATGGCGTTGTTGCCATCATAGAGGCGATCGGTGAGGTCTTGGTTGCTGTCGGTCTGTGCCACATAACGGATCTGCGAGACAAAATCGGCGCCAAAAAGGTGGTAATTTTTGACTTTTTGGCCGTCACGGGCATGCGCGTAGACGCTGAACTGATGCTGCAATGGCTGCTCGAGATAGGCGAACTGTGAATGTTCAGCAGGCTTGCTTATCTGATCGTCGGCGGTGAGATAAGCGGGATAAAAACGGCCTATCGAGCGCACGCCTGGCTGAATAGAGTTCAAATAATTTCCTGACGCTTCAACTTGTAAGCTTCCCACATCTTGCCAATACAGATCATCCATCTGTAGCTTACTACGTTCCTGATTGCTTAGCGTAAGTGTACCTTGCAACCCTGCGCCAAGCTCACCATTCTCCGGGGTATCCACCTCTATACTCTGCACTGTCACCGTGCCAAAAGGTGCATCTGTGCCAAAAAAGTTTTGGGTTTGCGGCCGACCACAGTAATCTTTGACCTCGATTTTAGCTGGATCCGCCGCTCCGTCAATATAGCGCAGCGGTTGCAGCAGTAACTCAAAGGTGTCACCCGCGGCCACTAACGCATCACTTGCATTGCTGCCACTAGTGGCGGTTCCGATTAAGGATTTCTGGTCATGACAGATCGCAAACGTCCAAGGGCGAGCATCGAGTTGCTGCAGTCCCACGATCTCCTCACACTGCTCAACATCATTTTCGTCGATGATGCAGACTTGGTCGGTTAAGGTGTAAGAGACGCTGCCGGCTTCAGGGTATAAAACTTCGGTGGTCACATTCCCATTTTGAGAAAAATTAAGCGTCACTTGCGACTGCTGCATTACATTCTGCTTATCGGCCACTGCGATGGTGGCTTCCACCGCCACATCGTTTTTAGGTGCCAAGTATTCGGTGCCAGAGATGGTTAGGGTTTTGTCGCCACTGTACACATCGGCAGGGATATTGACTGGATCACCATTTTCGTCACACTGTTGGGCGGTTATGGTAATGTCCTTCCGCTTATTCGCGACGATGGCCTGCACTTCGTCACTGATGGCAAACTTATTCGGAACAAACTGATAGCGACCGTTTTGAGTGGTGCTACTTTCACTGCCTTCGATAAAGGCCACTACGGATACCGTCCCTACGGTGCGATCGCTCAATTCAATCTGCAGTAATCCCTGACCATTGGTGGTATAGAGTGTACCTGTATCCAATGCCCCTTGAGTGACGCTGGTTGTATAGCTGTTGCTGCCACTAAAAGTGACATCAAGTCGCCCCGAAAATGACGTATTGGGATCACCATTGGAGTCTAAGACTTGAAAATCTAACGCCAGTGCAGCATCACAGGTAAGATTAATGCCCTTTGTTGGAGTCAATTCAAGCTCTTCAACAGTAGGTGGTGGTGAGGTTGAACATGAGTTACTAATATCTTGAATTTTACCGCTACCTTCTAAACGAATTCGGTTTGCGGTTACGGCGCCTTGCAGTACAGCTGCGCCACTAATGACAACCTCGCTGCGGCTAAATACATTGGCCTTAATCGGTACATCGGCGTTTGTTGCAATACCCACATATGCCGGTGTATCAACGGTGTCTTCAGCCCAAATAGAGATTAAGCCACCACCACTAACAACCAAATTGGAGCCACCTCCAAAGGACAGTTGATTGACAATCAATTCTGTACCACTGGGTATGGTCAGTGTTGCTCCTCCACTTAATGTGATTGCTCCGACTTCATACCGGCCACCAACAAACTCAAAACTCCCCCCATTGGCTAAGGTAATTGCCGAGTAACTACCCGGTTGAACTGGAGTGCTTGGGTTGCTTACCGATGGAGTATCAGGGATGACTAGAGGGTAACGTTGAGGCTCTGCTACCACAAGCACAGGATTAGCTACACACAGTTCACCGTCACAAGCCCTTTGTGTATTCCAACTGCGGATAACGTTTTTAACACCCAACTCACCAAGACTGTCTTTGGTTCCAATAATTAAGCTGCCTCCACCTAGACTGAAATCGACAGTAGAATCGGTTGCTCCTAGCCAAGATTGTGCGGCATAAGGGAATACGTCACACACATCCGGGATCTCCGGTTCTGGTGGCGTTACAGGCTGATTACGACATTGAGCACTGACAATACCACCACCTGTACCCACAATATTGCCAGACTGGACTCTGGCTTCTTGCTCGGACACAAACTGAAAATCATTGTCAGTTACCTTGGTTTTATAGTAGTAGAGTTGGCCTGGACGATTGCCCTGCGCTGCCGCATATTCAAACTTCAAATAGTAGGCGGTGTTTGGTTCAAGCTCGGTATCGAGAAATAGAAAGTCTTCCGGATAACCGTCCGGATAAGGAGTCGAAGGTTGCTGGTTATACCACAGTGTTTCATATCGGCTATTACCTCCACCATTGGTAAAATAGAAGTCCTGGTATTGTCGTGACCCAAGCACTTCCAAGATAACAATAAAGTCCTCTTGTCCTTTGATAGAGTCACAAGTAACCTCGGTCTCTTCCGGCGGAGGAGCGAAGGCGGACACAGTGACCGAAAAAGATAGTGCCATCCATAGGAAAATTAGGCGTTTAATCACTCGGTTCTCCTTTTACCCAAACCTCTTGTACCCGTTCGACCTGATGCTTACCCGAGCTGCAGATCGCGTTGCTGGTGACTTTGATGTATCTCAATTGCTCTGGGTAGTCTCCTCCACTTCCAGCAAAATATTCACAGTCGGTGTCAACAGTAGAGCAGGCAAGATTACTATTGCCAATCAACTCAGATCCAATATCTTGATCGGCAATAGAGGTGCAAATATCGGTCAATGAGTCCGTCGGCGGCTGCAACGGAAAGAGCTGCGCTATCGCCCACTCATTACTGGAATGGGCTAAAAACCATGCTTGGTTGCCCAATTGCTCGCGAGTTAGGGTGTCTTGATTGGACCAGTTGATTCGAGTCAGATTCACTGCCAGCAATGCAAGCACCAAAATCACAAATAGCGCTACAATCAGTACGCTACCTCGTTGTCGGTTTGGGGTATTTGGTTCATTGAACATTCATCACCTGCACATCATGAGTGTAAACGCTGATCTCATCTTGCAATGCAAAGGTGAGATCTATCTGCACCAAGCCTCCACGCTGCAATGGGCTGTCGCTGAAGAAAAAACCCCGACTAGCAGGCGACAGGTACTGCGCCACTACCGCTGTATCTAACTGGGTGTCATCTATAATCGAATAGACCGTTCGAATCAAAAAACCGTTGTCAATACAATACTCAACTCGGTTGTCAGCACTGTAAATATAGTGACGGTTCGCGATCGAGCGACTGCCTAAAGCGTACAGATCCACAGCAAAATAACCTTCATCATCCAACAGCACATTTTGCATATTTAGTCGCTGCGACAGCGAAGTGGTGGCGCTATTGGCAGCATCACCCGTCTCTAGATCGCTGATCCTGCTTGGATTTATCACCATAAAATGTCGTTCATTAGCAAAGTCAGCCAATTCAAAACCCGAGTTACCAACAATAAATTGCAGTTCGGTTTTGCTAAGATCGTCAGGATCGACCTGCTCATGATAAAAACCTGATGCTTTGATCGGATAGAACCGTACGCACTGATTGGCTCTACGGGTAGCGATGCTGTTGGGCACCGCATGACTGATTTCCCGAGTCATTTTTTCTATGGCAAAGCGGGCTTGGTTTTGCAGCCGTTGCCGTTCGGCGGTATCGACATAGCCGCGTGCGCCCAGTTCAACAAAGCCCGCAATCGCTAGAAACAGCACCGCCATCACCACCATGCTGACCACCATTTCAATCAAAGTAAACCCGTTGCGCTTCATCAGTAGTTGCCTCGATAGCCCACTAGCGTCACCGAGCCATAAGTAAGATTACTGACCTCAACATTAATCTTCTTCATTTCAGTACCACTAATGGTTTCGTAAACCACATACACATTGACGGCAAAATTAGGGTAAGCATCGCTAATATCATTGCCCAACACATCACTCAGCGGCTGAGGGGTACTGTCATCGACACAAAGGTTGCTGCTGGCATCATTGGTGATCCAGCAACCTAAATAGTCATCCACATCATTGTACAGTTTGGGATCCATCACCTCGGCACCATCTGGACCAAAACTGGCTTGCGCAGTGCAAGCGGCTTGTCCAGCTTCATTGCAGCGAAGCAGCCCACCATCGGGGTCGCTATTCTCATCATAACCATGGGCTAAGATTTTGGTTAAGAAACTCTGCGCCAAGGCGGAGGCGCGGACTTGATAATGGGGTTGACCCGACTTTTGGATATTGGGAAATAGAAAGCTAGTTAGCGTGACCATAGCAATGGCAAATATCACCATTGCGACTACGCTTTCAATCAAAGTAAAACCTTGCTGGCGCTTAACAGTCATACACGTACCCCTGACTATTAATGCACACTGGGTATTTATCACCAAATTGATTGGTAATATCTATAGTAATTGGGGCAGTGCAGCTGCCAGTGCAAATCGGATTCCCTAGCAAGTCAAAGTTGACCTGGATAGAAGGAGAAAAAGAGAGTTCAGTATTGTCTAATAACACTTTATCGCTAAATTGCTCACCACTTGCGGTGCATGCAGCGACTGAACCTAGGCATTGGTTGGTGACCGATAATTGATAGTGCTTACAGACGGTGCACGAAGGATCATTAATATCTTCGATGTTAGATTGCATTCGGCCGAGTTGAATTTGTCGAATGACATTTATACTTTGATCTTGTGCGGCAAAGCCAGAAAATGCACCTACACCAATGAACTTACTTGCTGCGTAGACCGCTAAAATAGCAAGGAGTAGTACGACGACAATTACTTCGACTAAAGTGAAGCCATTTGGCCGTATGTCATGTGACTTGAATTGTGGGTTCACTAAGTCGCTCTCATAACAGTAAGTGATTATAATTATACAAGAAATTAAGCTACTGCGTAAAATCCATGCAAAAAAAACCAGCACTATATGCTGGTCACTAAATGATTTGTTTCACCTAACACTTAGTTGTTATCACGCTAACACTGTAGATATTGCTGCTTGTAGCTTCATCATAACGCACATGACAGCCTTCAGTATTTGTGTAACCAGTACTGTCCTGGCCATCGAAAGAATAGCTAATTCCAGTATCACCAGTAATTGCTATAGGTTGCCAGTCATCGCCAAGCCCTTCTACTGCAGCGCCTATTCCTGCTAAGGTTGCTGTTGGGTAACCGAAAGCTACAGTAATATCTCCTACACTGCTATCAGTGATAGTCGCTGAAGAGAGTGCTTCATCCCCCTGAATTGCGGATTTTGCGTAAACGATTGAACTAGCACCGGCCATTGCCCCTTTTAAACCTTGCAATGCTGACTCGCGAGCATCTGATTGTAAATTAAGAAATCGTGGTGCAGCTGTCACGGCCAAAATACCTAAAATCACAATGACAACTACTAATTCTATAAGAGTAAAACCTTTCTGTTTCATAGTGATATCCACTTTACCTGGTAGTAAAAGCCAAAGTTATTCGTCAATCAGACTATCATATGGTAAAAATCATAGAATTACAGTGATTGGAAACTAAAAAGCCCGCGTAATGCGAGCTCATTTTTAGTCGTCAAGATCTTAAATCTACAATCAACAGTCAGTCGCTGTTGCAGCAGAGATAACGGGTGCTGCACCTGACACACTTTGAAAGTAGGTTACAACACATGTTGAACTACTATTATCTGCAAACGTATACGTAATTGAAGTATTCGCTACTTCAGCCTCCTTGCTCCAGTTACCACTAGCAGCATCTAAACCTTCGACAGCTTTACCAATGCCTTCCTCATTTGCTGCTGGATAGCCATAAACAATCGCAATATCTGGTTGACCATTAGCACCGCTTAGTATTGTGCTTGGGTTCGTTTCAATACCTTCTATCGCTGCCTTACCGTATACAATAGATCCTGCACCTGCCATAGCACCTTTAAGCCCCTGCAACGACGACGCGCGTGCGTCAGATTGAAGGTTCAAAAAACGAGGTGCAGCAGTAACCGCCAAAATACCCAAAATAACAATAACAACCACTAATTCAATAAGTGTAAAGCCTTTTTGATTTTTCATAATTCCATTCTCTTAGTTCAAATTAATAATTCTAATCTTGAAGTGTGACAGTCACGCTGCCTTTAGTTACATCATACTCAAAGAAATGACCAGTGCCATTGCTGCCTTCCAATTGTGTGTATTTACACGTTGTATCATTGGTGGTTTCAGCTAAGTATTTGTAAGTTGTGTCATTAGTGACTTGAGACGCTATGCCAACCTTAGGTGGATTCTGAAGCATAGTGTCCATAAGGTCACGACAACGAGTTGGCGTTACTAGTTTAGGTGCTGTCCCCGTCGTTGGCTCATCACTACCAATGAACGACGTCGGGTAACCATCGCGATAGTCAGTATCGGCTGCGCTAGTTAGCCAAAAATAATCACCATCATAATTCACATAGTTAGTATTAGTCGCACCCAAATTAGGACGCACCTCGGCCTCCCACTGTGCTCGAGCAGAAAGTACTGCAGTTGCATAACCACCCGCAACACCTTCAATACTGGCTTGCTTAGCTTGATCAGTAACATCCAAAAATCGTGGTAATGCAGCAACAGCCAAAAGACCTAAAACTACAATTACAATCACGAGCTCAACTAATGAGAAACCACTTTGTTTTTTCATAAACACTTCACTCTTAAGTTAACGTTATTTGTACCAATCATGGACAAACTTTATACTAAGCTTGTTTGGGCACGCAATAATACACACTTGGTAACACTTAATCTGGCGAAACTCTGACTCTGACAGAAAATTGACTGTTGTCGATAATTAAATTCAACTGCTGCCCTGTTTTGTATTGATATTGGCACTCTATTTTACCCATATCATGCAGCTGCGTTATCGACGGTGAGTCATTGCCAAACACAGCAATCGTCGGATGCAATATTGATAGCCAATGCAAACAGTTAACATCATTGTCCAATGTTGGCAGCACCCAGCCCTTGTCGTTAAAGGCTATGCGCTTACCTTCGACGACAATGTCGTTTGGCTGACCATTGACAATCCAGTACTGCTTATACTTATTGGCCACATCTAAAATTCGCGAACCCGTCACCATTAAAGCCGTGTGCTCCGCCTCTTTTTCGACGCTCAATAAATTGTAAAGCAATGTTGCTGCCAAAGCTAATATTACAATTAACCAAACACTTAACCGACTAGTCCGTACTGTTCTGTGCGGGTCTGCCATTGCAAAATACCTACCTATTTACCTTGAATGGCATCCAACATTCCCCACATAGGTAAGAAGATACCCAGCGCCAAAATAAGCACCATTGCGGCGACAATTACCAGTAATATTGGCTCTATTCGAGCAGTCAATGTTTTTAGGTCGTAATCCACTTCTCGATCATAAAAGTCGGCCACTTCTAATAGTAATTCGTCAATACGCCCTGTTTCTTCACCAACGGTGATCATCTGAACTACCAGCGGTGTAAACACGCCACTGTTTACCGCGGTCGCAGAAATCGCGCCCCCAGCCTCAATAGACGCTTTCATTTCTAGTAAGCGAGCCTCTAAGTATTTGTTGCCCAATGACTCCGCACTTAACGCAATGGACTGATTTAACGGAACTCCCGACTGAAGCATCAACGAAAATGTACGCGAAAACCGAGACATCTGTGCTCGATTGACGATATTGCCAACAATAGGGAACCGTAGCCGTAATTTATCCCAGGTTTCTCGGCCGTCGGCAGTGTTAAGCCAGGTCCGAAACGCAAAGGCTAATGCCACAGAGACACCAATGATAAAGTGCCAGTAATTCACAAAGAAATTCGACGTAGCTATCAATATTCGCGTTGGCAGCGGCAGCTCTACACTAAATCGCGAAAACATCGATGCAAACTGTGGAATGACCCAAATGTTAAGCACAAACATCGCAACAACGATAAAACCAATGACGAGAGCCGGATAACGCATCGCTGTTTTAATGCGTTTACGTGTTTCTACCTCCTGTTCAAAGTGATTACTGAGTTGCAGTAATACTTGATCCAAACGACCGGTATTCTCACCCACAGCGATCATAGACACAAATAACGGGCTAAATGCCGCTGGATGTTTTTGCATTGACGTAGATAAGTTTCGACCATTGGTTAAGTCGGCACTGACCTCTGTGAGCGCTTGTTTTAGTTGTTTGTTGGTCGTGTTGGCGGTTAGTCCACGAATTGCTCGCAGCAATGGCACGCCCGCTTTGGTCAAACTGTACATTTGACGACAAAAGATCACTAAGACTTCTAACGGTATGGCGGGGGTGAATAATTCGGATAAATCTATACTCGCCCCCCCTTTTGACTTACCGACCGCCAATGACGTAGGAGTCACGCCTTTATTCATTAAAGACTCTATAGCCAAGTCTTCGGTCGCGGCATCGACTAGCCCACTGACCTTTTTACCGTCTAATCCTCGTCCTTGGTATCGATAAGTCGCCATAGTGCCCCGCTACAAGTAAACTGGCTCTGCGGAGCCACCGGTATCACCTTCACCAAGCGCCATGACTTCCTCTAAACTCACTACGCCTCGCACAGCCAACTCCATAGCAGAAGTAAGCAACGGTTTGTAATGTGACGTCGCTCGCGCTGTTCGAGCAAACCCAACCGCGTCGTTGGCTCTTAAGGCATCCATAAGAGCGTTATCTAACTCAAGTAACTCAAACACACCAATTCGGCCGCGATAACCTGTTAGGTTACAGTTTTGGCACCCCTTTCCTCGACAGAATCGATGAGAAACCTGATTCGGGAATCGTGATTCTAACCAAATACGTTTGGCTTCATCCGCTTCTTCTTCATGTGAGCAATCGGTACACACTCGTCGAACGAGTCGCTGCGCCAATACAGCTCGAACGGAACTGGCAACCAAATACCCTGGAGCCCCCATGTCCATCATACGAAGTGCACTGTCAACGGCATCGTTAGTATGCAAGGTGCTAAGCACAAGGTGGCCCGTTAACGCGGCGCGCAAACCTATCTCAACCGTTTCTTGATCACGCATCTCACCAACCAAAATAATGTCGGGATCCTGACGTAGAAAAGTTCTTAATACTGTCGAAAAGTCTAAGTTAATTTTGGGGTTAATTTGCACTTGGTTTACTCGGGGCAAACGATACTCGACCGGATCTTCTGCAGTGATGATTTTTTTGCCCGGCGAGTTAAGCTCAGACAGCGCTCCATATAAGGTTGTTGTTTTACCTGAGCCTGTCGGCCCAGTGACCAGGATCATGCCGTGTGGACGCTGCAATTGCTTGCGGATCCTAACCAATATGTCTGCTGGTAACCCTGAGTCTTCTAGTTTAAGAATACCTGCGGTTTGATTGAGTAAACGCATGACCACCGATTCGCCATATTGCACAGGCATGGTCGACATACGAATATCGACCGATTGACCTTTACTGCGAATATTAAAACGTCCATCTTGTGGCAGGCGTTTCTCTGAAATATCGAGGTTCGCCATCAATTTTAAGCGTAATACCAGCGCCGAAGCTATATTGACTTCGTTAAGCAGCGTTTCGTGCAATACGCCATCGATGCGTTGGCGCAGTCGCAGCACATTGGCGTCGGGTTCAATATGAATATCGGACGCACCAACCTGAATAGCATCTTCAAATAGAGAGTTTATAAGCTTAACAACCGTGACTTCTTCACTGTCAGCGTCATCCTGTATTTGAAAACTAAACTCATTGGTGTCTTGATGCTCGGCGTCGAGCTGCTCTGCGAACGAGGCGATTTCTTTGGTGCGCCGATAGTAGCGATCAAAACCGTCGACTAACTGATGCTCGGCAGCAATAACAAACTGTAAGTTATACGCAGAAAGTTGGGTCGCTATAGACTCTTGAGCAAACAAGTCTGCAGGATCACTCATGGCCACATTTAACGTGTCACCAGACTGACCTATAACCAACGCTCGCAGTCGGCGAGCATGGACTTCAGGCAACAGTTGTACGGCTTCGACATCCACCTGAAACCGGCTCAAATCTATTAACGGCAAATCAAGCTGTTGAGACAGAAACTCAAGCATCTGGTGCTCAGATAGAAACCCTAGCTGGATCAGTGTGTCGCCAAGCTTACGACCGGTTTGCTGTTGCGCCGAGAGTGCTTGAGTGACTTGTTCTTCGGTGATGATTCCTTCTTCGACTAAGAGGTCGCCAAGGCGTTTTCGAAGCTTAATTGCCATCGCTACTCTCCTGCATCGAAGTGAGCAACGCAATGCGTTGTCGAATGAAGTCTTGAGAGCTGTTTGACACGCCAACTTTCCCCAATGCGCTTTGGTAGGATGCCATCGCTAACTCAAACTCTAGTGAGCGCTCTTGTTGAATGGCAAGTCCTAACCACCAACGACCATTTTGTGGCTCTCGTTCTGCCAGCATCGAATAACTTTGCTTCGCAATATCGACGCTCTTAATCTGTTGTGCCACCCCCGCACGCAGTGCTAGGTAGTCATTGCTTGCGTTATCGGGCAAGTAAGCCAAGGGGGATAGTGCCGCCTCTGTTTGCTTCTCTTTAATGAGCAACTTAGCCAGCGCTATTCGAAGAGGCTCGCCATCTTGATTAATTTGAATGCCTTGTTGCAACAAATCCATCGCTTTACGTGTTTGACGTTTCCCATAATAGAGTGCAGCAAGGCGCTGCCTTGTAGCCTCATCGGTTGGCACAAAGCGAAGGGCTTTGGTGTATTCACTAATGGCTGTGTCCGCATCATTGGATTCAACGGCTTTTCGCGCACGAGAAATAGCTTGCTTGGCTAAATCTTGAGGCGTCAAATCAACCTGCTCAATAGTCATACTCTCGGTTTGCACAACCTGGGTTGTTTTCGCAATCAATATAGGTTTTTCGATCGGTTTGGCCGCAGGTGGTGGGGCCTTTGCAATCGTTTGAGGTGCTACAACTTTAGCGCTTTTTTCGGCGCTACTCGTCTTGGGGGGGGACTGTATTTTTTGGTGCCACTACTGCCGTATTAACAACCGCTGCTTTTGTCGTGTTTGGTTGAGGAGATTCTGTTGAGGCGCTTTTTTTCTCAACCGTTGACGTAACAGGAGCAGTTAGTGTCGCGTCATTTTCTGAGGACACTGCTGTTGTTGCTAACGAATAAACAGTGACAACGTCAGTATCCAAAGCCGTTTTCTGCGTTGGCGCTGTCGTTACTTCAACAATTGGATCGCTGTGTACTACAAGTGGCTCGACTTCAACAATAACCTTTTGCGTTTCATTTGGTTGTGAAGCGACGAGTACCTCATTTGCAGGGCTTGATTGATTTGCTGTCATCGCCCAGCTTCCAATCGCTAAGCTGACACATACGCCAATGCCAACCCAGATGAAAGGGGATACACCGTGCTTTACCGCAGGGATCTCGGCTTTCTCAATCGAATGCGGAGTTGCACCGTTTTGTTCTGATATTTTTGATAGTGCGTTATTCACTACACTCATGCTTCACTCCAGCCCCATAAAAATGGGGTTTTGTACTTTGGTTTTTGCACGACATAAGTGTCTTTCATCGCATCGTACAAATTTTCATTTTGAACACTCTGTTTATTCGCACTAAATGCCAATAGCAGTGATTTATGGCACAACTGATTTATGATCCTAGGAATGCCACCCGCTGCCTTCCAAATTGCTTTCTTTTGAGATAGAGAAAAAAGATCCGGACTCCCACCACATTGCGTGATCCTATGATCTATATAGGCGATACTTTCTTCGACACTTAACGGCCGAAGCTCGGCACTAAAAGTAATGCGCTGCCTAAACTGTCTTAGATGATGCAGATCTAGTCGCTCATCAAGCTCAGGTTGTCCCAATAGAATTATTTGTAACAGCTTTTTGTCGGTGGTTTCTAAGTTGCCAAATAGGCGTAAGGTTTCAAGCGCTTCATCACTTAAAGCCTGTGCTTCATCAATCAACGCTACCACTTGTTTACCTTGTTGACTCAGCGCCAATAAACGAGACTGAATTTTATCCACCAACAAACGAGAGTCGGGCTCGTCTATTCCCAGCTCTCTTGCAATCGCAACGCGTAGTTCTAAACCGTCCAAAACAGGATTAGGAAGGTAGATAAGAGCGCACTTATCTTGCAACTGCTCTATCAGCATCCGGCAAAGCATGGTTTTGCCAGTCCCAACCTCACCCACTAACTTTATAACACCCTCGCCCATCTCAACCGCTGACAGCACGGTATGAATCGCTTCATAGTGCGGTGGGAGTGCATGAAACAGCGCTGTATTAGGCGTTAGCCCAAAAGGTTGCTGATTGAAGCCATAACGGGTGTAGTACATTATTCGCCTTCAGGGAACCATTCATTAAGTAAGCTGCGCGAGCGTTCAAGCTCCTGCTGCCAAGTGTTTACGCCTACAACGGTTGGTTTTAGTAAGATAACCAGTTCCGTTTTTTCTGTTTGCTGAACGGTATTTCTAAACAGATGCCCTAGACCGGGAATATCACCAAAAAACGGAACTTTAGAAACAGCTTCTTTGTTTGAAGACTTCATCAAGCCGCCAATAACAACTACATCTCCATCGGCGGCTCTGATCACTGAGTCAGATTCTCTTATCGAACTTTTAGCAAGTGGCAGTTCAAGCACGCCCAGTGCATCGCCTAGATCAATCTGTTTGTTTTCGGTTTCAACTTCAATTACGGCTGGGTGCACGTGCAGTAGCACGTGCCCGCTATCATCAATTTGTGGCGTTACGTCTAAAGAAATACCAGAGAAAAATGGCGTCAGTTCTACTTCTGGTGAGACATTGGCATTGTCGCCAGATCCTACTACGCTGGAGACATCGGTGACAAAGTACTCATCGGTACCCACTTTAATGACCGCTTTTTGGTTGTTTGCCGCGGTCACTCGTGGGCTTGATAGAACATTAAGATCGCCCTGAGTTCCCATAAAGCTCAGCACCGCTTCAAAGTTACCATCACTCACGGTGATGTTGGTTTGTCCACCGAGTGCGGCTGCTGCGCCATCCAATCCTAGTATTGATGCGGCTGCATCAACACCTCGATTAATAACTATGTCTGTTCCGCCCAACGAAGCTGTCATATTGGACCAATTGATCCCTTGCTGATACCCATCACTCAACGTTACTTCCAAAATTTTGGCTTCCAAGATCACCTGACGTTGTAAACGCTTGTGTGAAATACCTAAGAAGGTTCTGATTTCTCGGATTTCATCGGGATAGGCTCGGACAGTAACTACACTCGATTGAGGTGACACAACGACACTACGACCGTCGGCCGTTCCGACCATTGTTGAGATTGCTTGTTGTAGTTGAAGCCAAAAGTCACTTTCACTGGTGGTTTCAATTTCTACGCCGCCCGTTGGTACTGAGCTTGAAGACGAGCTCGATGAGCTTGAAGAGTTACTGGTCGAGTTACTTGAGCTGTTGTCATCCTTAGTGCTCACTGAGCCATTAGTAATCGACGTGAGTGAACGACCAACACGTTTAAACTGCAAATAGTCAACGGGGATAGTTTCGGTGCGCAGGCCCGCAGGATAAACTTGAATCACTTTGCCCGAGCGAACTATCTCGTACCCATACATATCACGGACAACATTCAATACTTCGTCCATTGTGACGTCGCTAAGGTTAACTGTAATTTCACCAGAGACATTAGGGTGAATGGCTGCACTGTACTCTGTACCTTTGACGATACTGGCAAAAAAGGCTTTAGCCGCAACACCATTTGCTTGTACGCGAAATCGTCGTAGCGTATTTTGATTGCTCACAACAACGCCATCAATATCAGGCATTAAATCTGCTTGTACAGAGTTAGGTAAGTTATCGAGATCACGACTGTTGTTCTCATTGATCGCTTCGTTCAGCGCGGCTTTCTGCTCTACGGGATCACTATGCCCCATCGAGCACCCTGCTATCGTCATTGCGACCATAATTATTAGTATATTGCGCATATTCCCACTGTACCTTATTGCTTAATGGTTGAGTCGAAGAGCTCGAGTACCCAACGCTTTCCTTGTCTCACCAAAACCACGTATTCATTATCTATTTTTTGTACTTGGTAACCTGACACCCAGTCCCCCTGCTCAACCAATCTATCGTTTAAAATCACTGAGCATTCAACGCCCCCTAAACACACAATGCTTTTCAACTTAGGGACGGGGTAATAGGTTTTCTTCTTTTCTGTCTTAACTTGTTTAGGTGCTGTCCACGATAACGGTGCTGTCGGATCACTCGCACTGCTGTCGTCTTCTGTGTTTGCGCTAACCATGACACTAGTGCAGCTCATAAACAGTACAAAAATTGCTAATTGATAGAATAACTTAACCACCGATAAACTCCTGTCTAGAGCTCAATGTATACACTTCCATGACTAATCGTGCTTCAGGATACTCTTCAACGGTATACTGATAACTGCGCCAAAAATACTGCATAGGCATAGACTCGAGCAGTTGCAGATACTCCAAAATATCGAAGTATTTTCCGGTTAACTCAATGCGCACTGGATGCAAATAAAAACCATCGCTATCTTCACCGTTCACGTTACTCTTAGCCACCAATGTTTCTGGCGTTTGTGAATTGAGAGACACGAGCGTCAACTTAGTACTGTTTTGCAAAACATCTTCAAGTAAGTGGGCCATTTGACTGGGTGCAATTAAGCTATTCACCATAGTGGATAGCTCTTCACTTAGCGCCAAACTCTCGTCCATCAATTGCTCGAGTTTTCGGTCAATTTCCCTATCAGGGTCGCGTTTTAGTTGAGCTTCCAAAGCGATGTTTTCATTTTCTAATCGACTGACTGACCTTACATCTGCGTCAAAGCGAGATTTACTGGCGTCGTGCTGTTTCATTGCTGGTTCAACAAAAAGTGTTAATCCCAACAGAAAAATGCCTACCGCACTGCAAATCACAATCAGCCATTTTTCTCGCTCGGAAAGTTGAGTAAACTTTTCACTCCATTGCTGCCAACGTTCTGCCATTTATTTACTTCCTGCTTTTGAGTCGACTTTAAACGTAACAACGCCTTCTTCATTGCGTCCAATATTTAGCGACTCGAAACTACGCCCCACTAAATTGACTTCTTGTTTAAATTCTTTGAGCCAGCTTGGGACGCTGGTTGGATCTTTAGCCAAACCTTCAAAGCTAAGCCTATCTGCGCTGATATAAATAGATCCAAGCGCTATATCATCGCGATCAATATTGGCCAAGGCTGACATAACACCCGAAAAGCCGGCGCGTTGAGTTTCGTCGAATCGACCTACCGCGCTCAGTGAGGCTCGTTTGGCTTCGATGTCTTTTGCTATGCGTTCAGCCGCATCAAGCTTGCTTTTTGTCACAACGTGCTGCGACAACTTTTGCTGCAACTTCGCCTGCTCTGATGTTAACTCAGTGACTTGTTTTTTAACCGAAACCCACTGTTTTTGGATTTGCGTATTTTGATAACTATAGTAAGCCGTTGTCGCTGCAATTGCCGCAGCCAATACCCCTAAACAGATAAGTGTTGTCGCTAGAGTAAACAGCTCTTTTTGAGGGTGTAAATGTTGTGGGTATAAGTTAACGTCAAACTGATTTAGCAGCGCGGTCTTTGTTAACAATGCTCCTACGCTTTCCCAGCCTTCCGGTAGAGCTGCGACATTGACACTTAATCTAGAGCTCAGTTGATCCAACAACTGGGGGGTATCTTCTTCATCACAGACAACAAACAGGTGATTGAAGTGGACCTGCTTAAAGCTTGCCGACAGATAATCAACCGAGCGCTGAACCTCAAGCGCAAGACTATCAAATTGAAGTCCACCTGCAGGTGATGACGTCAAAGGAGCAACAACGCCTCGGATCCCTCGTTGAAACACAGTATGGCTATTATTGATTGCAGCAACTGAGAAGTTTTCTTTCTGCGCACGATGCAGCAATAAAAAATTATCCTGTTGAGTCGCGACTTTTGCCCACACTTCGTTTTCAGGGATGACCTGCGCAAGATCGAGCCCTTGACTCTCACAGGCAGATTTTAATAGCTCTAACTGTGTTTTCTTGTACACATAAGCTTGGCTTTTGCCTTTAGTTGGTAACTCAACGGCATCAACGACAACGTCTGAAATTCGCTCGGCAATAACATCTTTTAACAAAAAAGGCAGCGCGACTGGCCACTCTTCTTTGGGTATTTTTGGGGTGTCAATTTGATAAGCTTGGTAAAACTCAGAGCCTAATACAACAGTGCAGGAGAGACCTTTAACCTCGATACTTTCCAAGACGCTCTGTAACGCTTGCCCCCAATCACCCCCGACAACAGGAACCTGATTATGGCTAAATTGCGGGTCCTGTCGCTGGGTAAAATAGAGAACATGTTTACTGACAAAAAACGTCACGCCACCTTGAGTAGCGCTCGACTGACTCAATCGTTTAAACAGCTTCAGTTGGCTAAATGTCTTGGACATAAGGTTTAATACAATTCCCTTTCTATTAAGTGTTTAATAATACTACACTTTGAACTGGTTGAGCTATTTATTACGCCAGCGATTTCTTCGACCGACTTGCACCTTTGTGTTGTGTACAATCTTTTCTGCCTGGCTACCTTTAAGATGCTCTTGGTCGTACAAGCGTCCTTGAACGCCTTTAACACCTAGCTGTCTTAAAAAGTCCAACTCTCTTTCTTTCTCAACGCCTACCGCGATGATCTCGGTGTTACTGTCACTGCAAGCCCCTAACAAACTGCGAACAATGAGTTGATTTTCAGGGCGACGATCGATCTCTCGAACAATACCTCGATGCAACTTTAAAAACGTAATATCAAACTCTTTTAAGTAATAAGTGCTTACAATTGTTCTGCCAACTTGTTGCACAATTACAGTGGAGCCTACGGCTGAAATCAACTTCAATACGGGGCGCATAAAGTCTAAATGCGTCACCAACTCACTTTCTACAAATTCAAAGCTCAAGCGCTGGCGCTGACTGGGCGGCATTGTGAGTAAGTAGTCTCTAAATCGATGTTGATGACTGCGTTGTCTAAATGGCAACGTGGATAAATTTACCGAATATCGCCCTGAATCACTATTTACTAATTTCTTAACTTTCTGTAGGACTTCACTGTCAAACTGAGCTTCATACCCGACCTGAGTCAATGCATTATAAAATTGCGATGCTTTTAACAGTTGATTGTTTTCATCAAAGATCCTTGCAAACAGTTCCTGGTGGATCTCTTCACGTAAATTTCCATCTTCCACAAAGCAGCGTTGAGCGTAAAACTGAATGGACTCTTTTCGAGCTTGCTTATCAAACAATTGACGCCAACGAACACTGCCCCTAAGAGCCTGCTCTTCGTGTTGCTTGTCAAAACGGCTCCAATTATTCGATGATTGCAATTGAGCACTTTTTAGGGCCGTCGTTACCTCTTCCAGTAATCGACCGCGGCTTTCACCATGACGGTACATGGTTAACCCAAAGTGCACCCAGTTTTCTTGATTGACGATGGGAGATAACGATAACTTCTCTAAAGTATTAAGCAATTGATTTAACAGTTGCGTGCACTCTTTTGCCCCTACACGTGGTAATAACAATGCAAAGCTATTATCGAAGTATCGAGCGATGAGAAGTTCATCGTATCGTGAAAACACGCTTTTAATCGATTCGTCGAGTTGAAGTAACAGACGTTCTTGCTCGTCACTTGATAGGTTATCCTTAAGCCCTTCCCACTCATAGATCTCTATTAACGCTATCGCACCACTGGATCCACTTTCCATAAGACTAGACTGCAGTTTACTGTCAAACATCACCCGATTCGCAGAACCCGTTAGCTTATCTAAGAATGTGTTTTCACGTAGGAAAGTATCAAATCGACTGCGCTCGCGCCGAGCGTCATTCAGCTCTTGAATACACCGATCCAGTGCCTCACTAGCCGTATAAGGCCATTCTCTAGCATCTCCTTTTGCGTACTCCTCTACGCGCCCAGCCAACAACATCTTGCCGCGCTCTTCTAAGAGCTCTGTGCCCAGCAATTGCTGTTGCAGCCATTTCACGCCTTGATACAAGCAAAAAATGATCAAAATAATCGCAAAGGTAAACGAAGACAAAGCCCCAATAGAGTAGCTGTACCCTACATAGGGAGGAACCATTTTTATCTCGAGAACATAGTCTGGATGACTCGTTAAGGCGAACTCATCGCCATATAACATCGTTGTATCCCATTTTTGGGATGTGTCTCGATAGTCAAAAATTGTGCCTGTGCCGCTTGAGCGAATCTCTAGCTCAATGACACTGCTGGCTTTCAGCAATTTTGGGATCCAGCGACGAAGTTCTTCCGGGTCATGTTCCTCGGAGAGCTCTTCATCCACGACTTGTACAATGCTTCTCAACGTTTGATGCATATACTCATCGCCGAGTTTTTTGATCGAAAAGCTACCGCCAACAAACAGCAGAAATATGGTGGTCACAACAATCATGGTCACAACCGTAACCATTCTGGTGCTTAGTTTTAATGTGGACGTGTATCTCATCTAGAAATCGATCCTTGATTTCGGTAAGTGTCTATTTTAGAGCGCCATGTTAACCACCAAGATAGCGTGATATTGAGTGAATCGCACGAGCATTTTGTTTCGCAACGTCATAACTGTGGTAAAGGTTAAACATCCAATAGCCGCATTGGGCATAATGGCTAAACTGACGTTTTTTATTGAGCGATATGTTGGAAGACCCCATTCAGCGTTTAACCTATTCTGATAGCATAAAAAAACCCAGCATTTCTGCTGGGTTAACTGGTATTTACCTAATTAAAAGTGTTTATTCTTACACTTTTAATTTATACGGGAGCTAGAACGGAATATCGTCGTCGAAGTCCATTGGCGGCTCATTGTACTGAGGCTTTGGCTGCTGCTGTTGTGGTGCAGGTTTAGCTTGCTGAGGAACCGCATTACCAGGATGGCTCATTTGTGGCTGTTGAGGTTCGCCCCAACCACCTTGTTGTTGCTGTTGCTGCTGTTGTCCACCACCTTGCTGGCGAGAGCCAAGTAGTTGCATTTGACCCGTTGGCCACTGAACAGCGACTTCTGTAGTATAACGGTCTTGACCGTTTTGGTCTTGCCACTTACGAGTCTGCAATTGACCTTCGACATAAACTTGAGAGCCTTTGCGCAAGTACTCACCGGCAATTTCCGCGGTTTTACCAAACAACACAACACGGTGCCACTCAGTTTTTTCACGTTGTTCACCAGAGGCTTTATCACGCCACGTCTCTGAAGTTGCGATTGTAATGTTTGCGATCGCGTTGCCATTTGCCGCAAAACGCACTTCTGGGTCGCCACCAAGATTGCCCATCAGGATGACTTTATTTACACCACGGCTTGCCATGTACTGCTCCGTAATTCGTCTGTTTTTCAAAAAGGGGACAAGCATAACACTATCTCTGCTCGTCTCAAGGTTTGATTCTTTAAAGTCTAGCTTACACCGCGTCTTTTAAAAGATTAATCCTCGTTAATGTGTGCAGTTCAAAGACCTCGCGCGACTTCAAAACTCTCTATCTTTTGCTTCATGATTTGCATTTTTATTTGTGAATCAGGCAGTAAAGGTATTCCATCTCACATTCATATACATTGAGCTTCTACTAGGTTCAATTCATTGCCGCGCGATCGATAGAATATGACACTAGGAGGAAGTATGGACAGTCAAGATCGACACACAGTTTTCTTTTATCATCCGTCCGTCAGCCAGCAGCTTGTTAATTGGATTGACGACTTAGATGCAAAAAGTTTGCCGTTACACAATGCCTTTTCTTCTTCGCTACCACAGACACCAATCATTGTTGTGGCTTTTGCAGCGAGGCACTCTTTACAGCAAAGTTTGTCTCTATATCAGTGGGCAAACGCCCCGAGAATTGTATTGGTTGATGCGCCTGATAGCATTTCAATACGTGAGGTCATCCACTTTGGTCGAGTACAAGGTGTTTTCTACAAAGGGGTCACGTTGTTAGAACTAACTCGCGGGTTGGCACAAATCATCCAAGGTGAAGTTTGGTTCAACCGAGAGCTGAGTAATCAGCTGCTGCGATATTTTCATTCGATCATTGTTCGTTATATTCCTCCCCATAAAGTTCAACTGACTCATCGAGAAATACAAGTTTTGAACCTTCTTAAAACCGGGTCCAGTAATTCAATACTGGCCGATACACTGTGTATCAGTGAGCACACGATTAAGTCCCACTTGTACAGAATTTTTAAGAAGTTAGATGTCGATAACCGACATCAAGCTGCAGCTTGGGCACACCATTATTTGGAAGATCGTATGTAGCTGATCTCAATTGTGAACAATTATTCTGTAAAAGAATCCACTAAGGTTTTTATTTAAGCAGTGCCAATGATACATTTGCACGCGAATTCCCCAAGAATTGACTAAGACACAGGACACAATAATGATTAAAAAGTGCTTATTCCCTGCCGCTGGCTACGGCACGCGCTTTCTTCCGGCCACAAAGTCTATGCCGAAAGAAATGATGCCCGTTGTTAACAAACCACTCATTGAGTATGGCGTCGATGAAGCCATACAAGCGGGTATGACCGGTATGTGTATTGTTACTGGCCGTGGTAAACACTCCATCATGGATCACTTTGACAAGAACTACGAACTTGAGCACCAAATCAACGGTACCAACAAGGAAGAGTTACTGGTCGATATTCGAGAAATCATTGATTCTGCAAACTTCACTTATATTCGTCAACGTGAAATGAAAGGACTTGGGCACGCTATTTTAACCGGTAAAGACCTGATTGGTGACGAACCCTTTGCCGTCGTATTGGCCGATGACCTGTGTGTCAACGAAGAACAAGGCGTATTGGCGCAAATGGCTGCGCTATATCGTCAGTTCCGTTGCTCTATTGTTGCGGTACAAGAAGTCCCTGAAAACGAAACACACAAATATGGTGTGATCTCAGGCGAGATGATCAAAGACGATCTTTACCGTGTCGACGATATGGTAGAAAAGCCTGAAGCAGGTACTGCGCCTAGTAACCTTGCCATCATTGGTCGCTACATCCTGACACCCGATATTTTTGATCTAATCGAGCAAACTGAGCCTGGCAAAGGTGGCGAAATTCAAATTACCGATGCATTGCTTAAACAAGCAAAAGCGGGATGTGTTTTAGCCTACAAATTTAAAGGCACACGTTTTGACTGCGGTAGTGTTGAAGGTTATATCGAAGCCACCAACTTCTGCTTTGAAAATATGTACCTAAAAGATAAGAAGAAAACCGAGCTAGACAAGCATTCAACTAAGAAAAACTCATAGTTAAATGTACGACTGAGTAAAGGCCCCAACAGGGGCCTTTACTGTTTTTTTATCCAGTTAAATCTTTGCACCTTTCATACTCTATGTAATACTTGAGCAATTCGGACTGAAATTCAGCTAGAGAAGCTCAAATGGAAACCATTGACGTACGCGGCGCCCGCACGCATAACCTTAAAAACATTAACATTACCATCCCACGCGATAAGCTTGTTGTGATCACGGGACTATCGGGGTCTGGTAAATCTTCGTTGGCGTTTGACACGTTATACGCTGAAGGGCAACGACGATACGTTGAGTCGTTATCCGCCTATGCACGTCAATTTTTATCGCTAATGGAAAAACCCGACGTTGACCATATTGAGGGGTTGTCTCCAGCCATTTCTATTGAGCAAAAATCGACGTCACATAATCCACGCTCAACCGTTGGAACCATTACCGAAATCTATGATTACTTACGCTTGCTCTACGCACGTATTGGGGAGCCACGTTGTCCTGATCATAAAGTTCCACTGACCGCGCAAACCATTAGCCAAATGGTAGATAAGGTTCTCGAAGAGCCAGAAGGAAGCAAGTTGATGCTATTTGCTCCTGTGGTTCAGGAAAGAAAAGGTGAGCACGTAAAGACCCTAGAAAATCTTGCCGCTCAAGGTTTTATCCGAGCTCGAATTGATGGTGACGTGTGTGACCTATCGGATCCACCAACCTTAGAGCTTCATAAAAAGCACACCATTGAAGTGGTCGTCGATCGTTTCAAAGTGAGAAATGACTTACAGCAACGATTGGCTGAGTCGTTTGAGACTGCACTGGAGCTTTCTGGTGGCGTCGCATCTATCGGTTGGATGGATGAGCCAAATAAAGATGAAATTGTCTTCTCCGCCAACTTTGCGTGTCCACATTGTGGCTATAGCATGCAAGAGCTTGAGCCTAGACTGTTCTCCTTCAATAACCCTGCGGGAGCGTGTCACACGTGTGACGGCTTAGGCGTACAACAATATTTTGATGAGTCTAGGGTAATTCTGGATGAAGGTCTAAGCCTTGCCGACGGTGCGATAAAGGGCTGGGACAGAAAAAACTACTACTACTTCCAAATGCTAACCTCTTTGTCTGAACACTATGGTTTTGACTTAACCAAACCGTATAAATCGCTGCCAAAGAAGGTAAGAGATATTTTAATGAATGGCTCTGGTCGTACCCAGGTAGAGTTTAAATACATTAATGATCGTGGCGATATTCGTGTAAAGACCCACCCATTTGAAGGCATACTGAATACGCTTGAGCGCCGCTACAGAGACACAGAGTCCAATGCTGTACGAGAAGATCTGATTAAGTATATCTCTACGAAATCGTGTAACAGTTGTGGTGGTACGAGACTACGCACTGAAGCCAGAAATGTTTTTGTCGACGATACACGACTGCCCGATATTGTCGAAATGAGCATTATTGACGCGGTCACGTTTTTTGACTCTTTATCCCTTGAGGGACAAAAGGCAAAAATTGCCGACAAGATCTTAAAAGAAATCAATGACCGCCTGCACTTTTTGGTCAACGTTGGGCTCAATTATCTCAACCTTTCACGCAGCGCTGAAACTTTGTCGGGAGGTGAGGCGCAACGTATTCGTCTTGCTAGCCAGATTGGTGCCGGCCTTGTTGGGGTGATGTATGTTCTCGATGAACCGTCAATCGGCTTGCATCAAAGAGACAATGAACGATTACTAAAAACACTCACCCATCTTCGAGACTTGGGCAATACAGTGTTGGTGGTTGAACACGATGAAGATGCCATTCGAACCGCTGATCACGTTATTGATATTGGTCCAGGTGCGGGCGTGCATGGTGGTCATGTCGTCGCAGAAGGGACCATGCAAGAAATCATGGACAACCCGAACTCGTTGACGGGTCAATATTTGAGTGGTGCAAAAGAAATTGAAATACCCAAGCAGCGCACCAAGATGGATCGTAAAAAGGTTGTAAAACTTAATGGCGCGTCGGGAAACAATTTAAATAACGTCAATCTAGAGCTTCCTGTTGGCTTGTTTACCTGTGTGACAGGAGTATCGGGGTCAGGTAAATCTACATTGATCAACGACACGTTCTTTAAGATTGCGCATACCGAACTTAATGGTGCGACAACAGCCGTGCCATCACCGTATAAGAAAATTACCGGCCTTGAACATTTCGATAAAGTTATCGATATTGACCAAAGCCCAATTGGGCGAACGCCGCGCTCTAATCCAGCAACTTATACGGGTATTTTCACGCCTATTCGCGAGTTGTTTGCAGGTACTCAAGAGTCTCGCTCAAGGGGTTATAAACTCGGTCGGTTTAGCTTTAACGTAAGGGGTGGACGCTGCGAAGCTTGCCAAGGTGATGGTGTATTGAAGGTAGAAATGCACTTTTTACCCGACGTGTATGTTCCATGTGACTCCTGTAAAGGTAAGCGTTACAACCGCGAAACTCTAGAAGTGAAATACAAAGGGAAATCTATCCATGACGTTCTAGAGATGACGGTAGAAGATGCGCACAAGTTCTTTGAACCTGTTCCCGTGATGGCACGTAAACTTCAAACGCTTATGGACGTCGGTTTGTCTTATGTACGATTGGGGCAAGCTGCGACAACGCTATCTGGTGGCGAAGCTCAACGAGTAAAGCTTGCGCGTGAGTTATCTAAACGCGATACCGGTAAAACACTGTACATCTTAGATGAGCCAACAACAGGGCTGCACTTCCATGATATCCAATTGCTATTAACCGTTCTGCACCGTCTACGTGACCATGGCAACACCGTAGTGGTCATTGAGCACAATCTAGATGTGATAAAAACCGCTGACTGGATTGTCGACCTTGGCCCCGAAGGCGGCAGTGGTGGTGGTGAGATCATCGCTCAAGGCACGCCTGAGAAAGTCTCTAAAGTGAAAGGCTCTCACACTGCAACTTTCCTTAAACCTATGTTATCTCGCTAATATCTATTACTATAGTGCATTCCACCGTTAGGGATGCACTATAGGAAAGTAATGGCCACACTGATCACTCAAGGTACTCAGCTAGACAGAAAGCCCGTTACCCTACCGCTAAATAACCGCTTTCTTTTCTATATCGGTCTTACCTTTATCCTGGGTATGCACTACTTCATGCGTAACCCTGGCGGCTCTGGCCTAATGCTTTCGTTTAACCCTGCAACTTGGATATGCATGTCAGGGGCATTTGGAGTGGGGTTGTATCAAATAGCGCGTAGTGGCTTTGTTCGTTATACCAAGCTAACCCTAATATTACTGATTGGCTGTATCCTGCTAACTGTTCCAGCACTGTATTCGTTAGAGTCGGGCTTTAATGCGACAAGCCGCTTGATCGGTTTATGGGCAGGGTTCCTGCTGTTCGCATTATTTCAACAATTTAGATTCTCCAACGCACAACGACAGCGCCTATTGTGGTTCATCGTGATCGCAACCTTTATTGAAAGCATTTTTGGTGGGGTGCAATATTTGATCTTAGAGCCTGGGAATCTGTTCGGCTACGACACTCTCAAAAATAGACCTTATGGCATTTTTCAGCAGCCTAATGTAATGGCTAGCTTCCTTGCAACTGGATTGATCGTGTCCGGATATCTGTTAGCGAGGCAACCTCAAAAAAAGTACGACTCACGATTGCGTAAAACGTTATTTCTCTACTCAATACCCATCATTTCGGTGCCATTGATCGTAGTCCTTGCATCAAGAACAGGTTGGATAGCGGCATCTATCGGGGTGGTTTTGATCATCCCTTATTTGGTTCGTTTTTCTACCAAACGACGCGTTACCTTTTGGCTATCAGCATTGGCAATTGGTCTAGCATTAGGATCGGTGTTACTCAGCAATGGCGGGCAAAGTGAGTTTGTGGAAGACAAGCTCAGTCTAAAAGGTGCACGAAACATCACCTTTCCACAAACCATAGATATGATGATAGAAAAACCTATAAGTGGATATGGTTATGGACAATTCGAGTCGCAGTATATTCTCTATACGGCGCGCCAACATCAACTTAATAGCGATTATCCACCGGGCATTCCATCACTGGATCACCCTCACAACGAGATAATGTATTGGGGGGTTGAAGGCGGAATCTTACCGATTATCGCTATCTTGTTGGTGACCCTGATTACGCTTCAACGCATCATGTCTTTACGGCATGGTACTAGGTTGGCCATTTTTGCGTTATTACTGCCTCTCGCTTTACACGCTCAGTTGGAGTATCCGTTTTACCACTCGGCGATCCATTGGATTACATTTATCGTTTTACTTTATTGGGTTGACCAAAAGTCAGGGCGATATAAGACTACGACCATAAGCTCATTGAGTAGCTCTGCATGCAAAATATCCAGTCTTGTGTTGCCGATAGTCATCGTCGTATTTATGGCGACTACGCTTCAATCGAATCATATACTAAGAAAGTTCGAATATGCCCAAAAACCGGATCCTCAGCTTCTTGACCAAGTAACCAACCCAATCGTATGGAAGCTTCGTCTAGACTGGGACATTCATGCTCACTTACTCAATATAGGGCTTAAAACGGGAAACCACGACTTGCTACAACGGTTTGTCGATTGGTCACTTGAGCAGGTTAAGCTGACTCCACGCCCGGCTTTCTACGCCAACTTGGTTATGGCTTATGAAGGTCTTGATCAACCTACAAACGCTCAGAGAATTCGTGAGGAATCAAAATACCTGTTTCCTAACTATGACATTGATGAAGTGATCAGAAAGTTCCACGTTTCTAACACCGAAGCAGAATCCGCTGCGGCCAACTCTATGGCAGCACAACAGTAAAAAAGGAGCCATTATGGGCTCCTTTATAGTCTTTATTTGGGTAATACCAACCAAAGCAATTACCTGACCATTCTTGATCGTTAAAATCACTGACAACGGCGTTAAAGATTTTGTAGTTAGAACAGTTGCCTACGTCAATCTTTGCCTTGTTCGCAGCAATTTCTCTGTCACAAATTTCTGACCAATTAATTACTTCGATTGCTATAAGACTTCGCGCAAAGCTTGAATGCACAATGCAATATTCTCTTCTCGAGCGCCATAACCCATTAGGCCAATCCGCCATGCATTGCCGGAAAACTTTCCAAGACCAGCGCCCACTTCTAAGTTAAATTGCTGGAGCAACTGGTTTCTTACTTGAGCATCATCGACGCCAGCAGGGATCTTCACTGTGTTGAGCTGAGGCAATCGGTGATCTTCATCCACGACAAACTCTATACCAAGTGTTTCAAGCTCTTTCTTGAGCTTCTCATGCATATCGCTGTGTCTCTGCCACGCATTTTCTAAGCCTTCGGTGTGCAATAATAGTAACGCTTCATGAAGCGCATAAAGACTGTTAACCGGCGCAGTATGGTGATAGCTGCGCTTGCCCTGCCCACTCCAGTACGCTAATACTAAACTTTGGTCTAGAAACCAACTTTGAACGGGTGTTTTTCTTTGACTCATTACCTCAACGGCTTTGGGCGAAAAGGTAACCGGTGATAAACCCGGCACACAAGAGAGACATTTTTGACTACCAGAATAGACAGCATCAAGCCCCCACTCGTCCACCAACAGTGGAACGCCACCTAACGACGTCACCGCATCAACAATGCTCAACGCGCCAAACTTTCGCGCTATAGCGGCAATAGATTTAGCATCACTGAGTGCCCCTGTCGAGGTCTCGGCATGAACAAAGGCCACGGCTTTTACTCCTGGATTTTTTTGTAGTGCCTGCTCAACAGCATGTGGGTCAACCGGCTCACCCCATTCGTTGTCGACTAGGATCGCTTCCGCGCCAACTCGAACTACATTTTCACGCATCCTTTCGCCAAACACCCCATTTCGACAGACTATCACTTTGTCCCCTGGCTCTATTAAATTGACAAAGCAGGTCTCCATCCCTGCACTCCCAGGTGCAGAAACAGCAATGGTAAATTCGTTTTTGGTTTGAAAGGCATATTGCAGTAACGACTTCACTTCATCCATCATCTTTATAAAAAGGGGATCAAGGTGTCCCACAGTTGGACGACTCAAAGATTGAAGTACTCGAGGGGATATGTCTGATGGTCCAGGGCCCATGAGGGTTCGCTTTGGAGGATAGAAGCTCTCTATGTGCATAACATTTCCTATTTCACGTTGGGTAAGTTAAGGGTAAAAAGTTGGTCGCTGAATTTCTATACGACTCTAGTAGTGGTCATACCACATCATATTTTGAAATTATTTGCAAATTCAGGCGGATCAGCATTGACATAATTATGCAGAGCAAGTTCAATGAAGACATCAAATGCAGAAGAGGAGCATTGCCCAGGTAGGTAGTTTGTGGAGCCCCACTCCAAGACAAATTACTCAGGGGGAGCAGTGCCGAGGTGTTGATTTTGGGGAAAGTCGATATCGGGTGTTTAGGTTGAATCCTAGCAACTGTCGCTCGACCTAAAGAGCGATGAGCTTCTAAGAATCTACGTGACTCCCACGCTCCTTTTCTCTGCATAAACATTAACATAGCTATGTCTAAAGGAATTAGGAGATTCGCGTGAGCGCATTCAATGTCGCTAAATTCGGTGGAACCAGTGTCGCCGATTTTACAGCAATGAGCCGTTGTGCAGCCATTGTAAAAAACAACCCCTATACAAAACTTGTCGTCAGCAGCGCTTGCTCTGGTGTGACAAACCTACTTGTTGAACTTGCCAATGGCGTTGCTGATCCTAACGAGCGAAACAGCATTATTGAAAAAATTCGCGCCATTCATGTAGCAGTGATCGAGCAGTTGCAACAGCCGGGTGACGTTACTGAATCAATAGACGAGATCATCCTCAGCATCACTCAAGCGGCGGAATCCGCCTCTTTACAGCCCAACTTGAAATTGACCGATCATTTGGTGTCGTGCGGTGAGTTAATGTCTACTCATCTTCTCACTCAAGTGTTTGTTGAGCATGGTGTCGAATCGGTACGATTTGATATTAGAGATGTATTGAAAACAAACTCACTGTTCGGCAGTGCAGAGCCAGACCTTGAACAAACCCGCGAGCAGGCCCAAAAGCTGCTTTCGCCATTGTGCGAGCAATCGGTCGTAATTACACAAGGGTTTATAGGCTCAGACTCAGAAGGCTCTACAACAACGCTAGGCCGTGGTGGCAGTGATTACAGTGCAGCACTGATTGCTGAGGCCATTAATGCTGCGGGTCTGGAAATCTGGACCGACGTCCCTGGAATTTACACCACCGATCCACGAATTGCACCTGCCGCGAAGCCGATACCAGAAATCAGCTTTAGTGAAGCGTCAGAGGCGGCTAACTTTGGCGCTAAAATTTTACACCCTTCAACACTTTTGCCAGCGCTACGTCATCATATCCCTGTATTTGTAGGCTCATCAAAAGCCCCAGAACAAGGCGGTACATGGATTCGAGATCGCGTTGCGAGCGCACCGCTTTTTCGTGCGCTAACTTTGCGTGGTAACCAAACGATGGTTACGCTCAAAAGCATCAACATGTACCAAGCATACGGGTTTTTAGCCGAAGTATTTCAAATATTGGCTAAGCACAAAGTATCCGTTGATTTGATCACAACATCCGAGGTTAGTGTGTCACTCACACTGGATCAAACAAATACCGCCGGTGGTGCTCCGCAATTACCTGCAGCGGCTCAAGCTGAACTCGAGCAGCTTTGCTCTGTTAAGATTGAACATAACCTAAGTTTAGTTGCATTGATCGGTAATAATATGGGTCAGGCACGTGGAACGGCAAAGCAGATATTTAGCACTCTAGAAGAGTACAATTTACGGATGATTTGCTATGGAGCAAGTAATCACAACTTGTGTTTCTTGATGGCGGAGTCCGACGCGAGATTAGCGGTCCAACAGTTACACCGAGAACTGTTTGAGTAGCTAATTCGACAATAGACAAAATTGAAAAGAGCAGGTAATAACCTGCTCTTTTTTTATTACAGATTAGGGCCTAACCACCTTTCAGCCTCAACAAGATCCCAACCTTTTCGCTTAGCATAGCTTTCTAATTGGTCCTGTTGAATTTGAGCAACTGCAAAGTATCGACTGTCAGGATGTGAGAAGTACCAGCCAGAGACCGATGCACCCGGCCACATTGCGTAGCTTGACGTCAACTCCATACCGATGGTTTGCTCAACATTCATCAGCTCCCATAAGCTCCCTTTTTCAGTGTGCTCAGGGTTAGCTGGATAACCCGGTGCTGGTCGAATGCCCTGGTATTTTTCGCGGATAAGGTCATCGTTACTCAGATTTTCATCTGCTGCATAACCCCAGTGCTTAATTCTTACTTGCTGATGTAAGTACTCCGCAAACGCTTCGGCTAATCGGTCTGCAACCGCTTGAACCATAATGGCATTATAATCATCACCTTGTGCTTTGTAGCTGTCGGCTAGGTCACGCTCACCTATGCCGCCAGTCACCGCAAACGCGCCAATATAGTCTGCGACACCTGACGATTTAGGGGCAACGTAGTCACTGATGCAATAGTTCGCCCCTTTTTTCTTCTCTGTTTGCTGTCGAAGGTTAAACAGGGTCTTGGCGACTACGGTTCGAGTTTCATCGGTGTAAACCTCAATATCGTCATCCACACGGTTCGCGGGGAACAATTGACACATACCACTGGCTTTAAGTAGCCCTTCTTTTTCGATTTTATCTAACCAGTCATTTGCGTCTTTAAACAAGCGTTTTGCTTCTTCGCCGACTTCTTCATGGTTCAATATCGCTGGATATTTACCCATTAAACTCCAGGTCATGAAGAACGGAGTCCAGTCGATATAATCACGCAATATCGCAATGTCTATATCTTGAATGACCACGGGGTCTAAGGTGTTTGGAACGGGTGGTTGATAGCTTTGCCAATCTATGTTCACTGCATTTTGACGTGCTACCTCAAGTGTAACGGGTTTAGACTTGGGTCTCTTTCTCGCATGCTGATCTCGAACTCGGTCATAATCCAGCTCTAACTTTTTCACAAACTCTGGTTTACGTTCATTTGAGAGTAAGGAGGAACATACGCCAACTGCACGTGAGGCGTTATTTACATACACTACTGGCTCAGAATAGTTTTGCTCAATCTTAACCGCAGTGTGAGCTTTAGAAGTAGTGGCACCACCTATTAGCAACGGTAAGTCAAAGCCTTGTCGCTCCATTTCTTTAGCCACGTGCACCATTTCGTCCAGCGACGGAGTGATCAGGCCAGAAAGTCCGATGATGTCGACCTTTTCTTCCTTCGCAACCTTTAATATTTTCTCACATGGCACCATCACACCCAAGTCGATGATCTCGTAGTTATTACACTGAAGTACTACACCAACGATATTTTTACCGATATCGTGCACATCACCTTTTACGGTTGCGAGCAGAATCTTACCGTTGGTTTGGCCCGCTTGCTTCTCGGCATCAATGTAGGGTTCGAGGTAGGCAACAGCCTGTTTCATTACCCGTGCAGATTTAACCACTTGAGGTAAGAACATTTTGCCTTCACCAAATAGATCACCAACGACGTTCATGCCATCCATCAAGGGGCCTTCGATCACTTCGAGTGGCTTGCTTGCTTTGGCTCGTGCCTCTTCGGTATCTTCAACAATAAACTCGGTGATGCCTTTAACGAGTGCATGCTCTAGACGTTTTTCAACTTCCCACCCTCGCCATTCCAGGGCAGCAGCATCATCTTCTTTACCTACACCTTTACCTGCGTATTCTGCCGCAATATCGAGTAGACGCTCTGTACCATCATCACGTCTATTAAGCACAACATCTTCCACCGCTTCGCGCAGCTTTTCAGGAACATTGTCATAGATTTCTAGTTGCCCAGCGTTAACGATCCCCATGTCCATACCATTTTTAAAACAGTGGTATAGGAACACGGCATGGATGGCTTCACGGACATAGTTATTGCCTCTAAACGAAAAAGACACATTGGACACACCACCTGAAATCATCGCATGGGGTAGGTCTCGTTTAATGTCTGCAACCGCTTCAATGAAATCGACGGCGTAATTGTTATGCTCATCAATACCTGTCGCAACCGCAAAAATGTTAGGGTCGAATATAATGTCTTCAGGAGGAAAGCCAACCTCATCAACAAGCACGCGATAGGCTTCTGTACAGATTTCTAGTTTTCGCTCTCTGGTGTCAGCTTGCCCGACTTCGTCAAATGCCATAACAATTACGGCAGCACCATAACGGCGTATCAATTTGGCCTGTTCAACAAATTTCTGCTTGCCTTCTTTAAGCGAAATTGAGTTTACGATGCCCTTGCCTTGTATACACTTTAGGCCAGCTTCAATGACTTCCCACTTTGAGGAGTCGACCATGATAGGGACTTTCGAAATCTCTGGCTCAGACGCACATAAGTTAAGGAATCGCACCATACACGCTTCAGCGTCGAGCATTCCTTCATCCATGTTGATATCGATGATCTGAGCGCCATTCTCTACCTGTTGTCTCGCTACCTCTAGGGCTTCATCGTACAACTCTTCTTTAATCAATCGCTTAAAACGTGCCGAACCCGTTACGTTGGTTCTTTCCCCAACGTTTACGAACAGTGACTCTTTGGCAATGCTTAGTGGCTCTAGACCTGATAAACGACATTCGACTTTGATATCAGGAAGTACTCTTGGTGCAACTTGCTCTACCGCGACGCACATCTGTCTAATATGCTCAGGCGTAGTACCACAACAGCCACCCACTAAGTTCAAGAATCCAGCTTCAGCCCACTCTTTGATGTGAGAAGCCATTTCTTCCGCTTCTAGGTCATATTCACCGAAGGCATTAGGCAGACCCGCATTAGGGTGCGCAGAAACAAAGGTTTCACTGATCCTAGAAAGCTCTTCTACATATTGACGTAATTCATCTGGCCCTAGAGCACAGTTTAGACCGAATGAAATTGGCTCGACGTGCCTAAGCGCATTATAAAAAGCTTCTGTGGTCTGCCCAGATAGAGTTCGCCCTGATGCATCGGTAATGGTTCCTGAAATCATTACCGGGAGTTTTCGTCCGATTTCTTCAAATACAGAATCAACCGCAAAAGCACAGGCTTTTGCGTTTAACGTATCAAAGATAGTCTCAATAAGAATTAGGTCTGAACCCCCTTCAATGAGCGCTCTTGTTGATTCGCTATAAGCTTCAACTAACTCATCGAATGAGACGTTACGAAAGCCTGGATCGTTCACATCAGGAGAGATTGAGCAAGTGCGGTTGGTTGGACCTAGCACACCAGCAACATAGCGTGGCTTATGAGGTGTTTTGGCTGTCCACTCGTCAGCAGCTTCTCGAGCTAACCTTGCTGCAGCGATATTTATCTCTGCACTTAACGATTCCATGTCGTAATCGGCCATGGCAATGGTTGTTGCATTAAACGTGTTGGTTTCAAGAATATCCGCACCCGCTTCTAGGTACTGATTGTGAATCGACTTAATAATCTGCGGTTGTGTTAACACCAGCAGATCATTATTCCCCTTTAGGTCACTGTGCCAATTCGCAAATCGCTCACCACGGTAGTCCTCTTCTTCAAGAGAGTACCCTTGGATCATTGTTCCCATACCACCGTCAATTATGTGGATGCGTTTTTTAAGTTCGGCTTCTAATATAGAACGTTCTAACACTGTACTGCTTGTCCTTGAGGTTAAACTTGTCTGTCATGAATCGAGCTGACCATTTTTGTTTTTTAGTTTGGTCTAGTCGTCCTTGGTAAAGTTTTCTTCTGAAAAATGATCTAGATCGTAAGGCGTCTGTTGGTAAACACAGTAATTCAACCAGTTACTAAATAGCAAATGACCATGACTTCTCCAACTTGCTCTAGGTGTGTTGTTAGGATCATTATCTGGATAATAGTTAAGTGGAATATCGGGATCCATCCCTTCACCTACATCTCGAATGTATTCTGAGTGTAGTGTGTGTGACTCATATTCTGGGTGCCCAGTGACGAACACATTACGTTTATCCTTAGTAGAGGCAAGGTAAACTCCGGCAATATCCGAGGTTGCCAAAATATCGAGGTCTGTATGCTCTTCTAAATATTCTGGCGAGAAGTCAGCATAACGTGAGTGTGGCGCTAAGAACTCATCGTCAAAACCTCGAAGCAACGAATGGTGCGGATCATGAATTTGATGATTGTAGACACCAGACAACTTCTGCTTGCGAGTACGTTTAGGCAAATCGTAAAGCAGTTTTAAGCCAGCCTGCGCGGCCCAGCATACATACAATGTAGAGGTCACATGGTCTTTAGCCCAGTCCATAATACTTTGTAAGTGATCCCAATAAAGCACGTCCTCAAACTGCACCAAACCAAGTGGTGCACCGGTAATAATGAGTCCATCAAAGTTACGCTGCTTTACTGCCTCAAATTGCCGATAAAAGGTATCAAGATGCTCTTCAGGTGTATTTTTACTAGGTCGATTGTCTATGCGCAGTAGCTCTACATCTACCTGCAATGGACTGTTAGACAGTAGTCTAAGAAACTGGGTCTCAGTCTCTATCTTCTTAGGCATTAAATTTAGGATCAGCACTCGTAAAGGACGAATCTCCTGTGTAGATGCACGAGACTCGCTCATCACAAAGATGTTTTCTTTTTGCAGAGTTTCAGCTGCGGGCAGTTTGTCTGGAATTCGAATCGGCATGCTCTTCCTATAAGCGTTTAGACGTCTATACTTCCAATCTATATGATCAAGGTATTAATGTCGAGGCGTAATTTAGTAGAAGTTACTGGTTAGAAATAGCGCTTCGCTGACTGACTTTTTGTGTTGTAAGAATCTTTTGCCGTGAGAATGAGATAATGAAGTATTGGCCCAGTTAATTTTTGCTATCGGTACGTTTGCGCGTGCGCAAACGGGCCGGTATCGACCTGACTTCGCTGATACCATCCCGTTTCGCGATAGCGGAGCGTAACGGTAGCACATCGTAAATAGTTGATTGAATCAGCAAATGACAAATAGCAAAAAAACCAGCACAATCGTACTCGGCTTCTAAACATAGAGCTGCTTAATTCACCAGATTCATGGTCGTTAAATTCGCTACCGGCCCGTATCGCGATAGCGGAACGTAACGGTAGCAAATCGTAAATACTTGATTGAATGAGCAAATGACAAATAGCAAAAACCAGCACTTTCATACTGGGCTTCTAAACATAGAGCTGCTTTATTCACCAGAATCATGGTCGTTAAATTCACTACCGGTACGTTTGCGCGTGCACAAACGGGCCGGTATCGACCTGACTTCGCTGATACCGTCCCGTTTCGCGACAGCGGAACGTAACGGTAGCACATCGTAAATACTTGATTGAATGCGCAAATGACAAATAGCAAAAACCAGCACTTTCATGCTGGGCTTCTAAACATAGAGCTGCTTTATTCACCAGATTTATGGTCGTTAAATTCGCTACCGGTACGTTTGCGCGTGCGCAAACGGGCCGGTATCGACCTGACTTCGCTGATACCGGCCCGTATCGCGATAGCGGAACGTAACGGTAGCACATCGTAAATACTTGATTGAATGAGCAAATGACAAATAGCAAAAAACCCAGCACATTCGTACTGGGTTTTTGTATAAGTGGCGGAGTGGACGGGACTCGAACCCGCGACCCCCGGCGTGACAGGCCGGTATTCTAACCAACTGAACTACCACTCCGCAGTGGCGTACTCGCTTTCGCAAGTGTCCATACTTTTTGTCTTCACTTTTCAAAAAAGTGAAAATAAATTGGAAGCCTGGCGATGTCCTACTCTCACATGGGGAAACCCCACACTACCATCGG
>NZ_JXQD01000016.1 GCF_002100145.1 Vibrio sp. qd031 | reverse complement strand
GACTGGGGTGAAGTCGTAACAAGGTAGCCCTAGGGGAACCTGGGGCTGGATCACCTCCTTAAACGATAGATTCTCACGATGAGTGTCCACACAGATTGATACGGTTAATATTAAAAGAGACTAAGGTTTTTACTTTGTAGAAACCTGCAATGGTTTGGGTCTGTAGCTCAGCTGGTTAGAGCGCTCGCCTGATAAGCGGGAGGTCGGTGGTTCAAGTCCACTCAGACCCACCAAATCTTTCCGTCTGCTGCGTCAACGAACGCGTTGCATACTATTGTATGCGGCCTTATTCGTTTCCTTGCGGCCGAAAAGATTGCGAAATCCCTTTGGGGCCATAGCTCAGCTGGGAGAGCGCCTGCCTTGCACGCAGGAGGTCTGCGGTTCGATCCCGCATGGCTCCACCATCTTTAAACGCATTACTTTCATTAGAAAGACATTAGTGTTTTTAAAAATGGTTTTGTTCGTAAGAACAACTCTATGCTCTTTAACAATTTGGAAAGCTGACGAACAACGATTTGATTTATCGTTGTTCAATTTAAA
>NZ_JXQD01000015.1 GCF_002100145.1 Vibrio sp. qd031 | reverse complement strand
ACTGGGGTGAAGTCGTAACAAGGTAGCCCTAGGGGAACCTGGGGCTGGATCACCTCCTTAAACGATAGATTACTCATTATGAGTGTCCACACAGATTGATACGGTTTGTAAAGTAAAGAGATTTGTAAGCATCCCAATGCTTACACAATGCTTTTGCTGTTATGGCAAAGGCACACTAGTGTCCCGTTCGTCTAGAGGCCTAGGACACCGCCCTTTCACGGCGGTAACAGGGGTTCGACTCCCCTACGGGATACCATGGGTCGTTAGCTCAGTTGGTAGAGCAGTTGACTTTTAATCAATTGGTCGCAGGTTCGAATCCTGCACGACCCACCATTTCTTCCTTGTTGGTAACAACGAAGGAATTATATGGGGCTATAGCTCAGCTGGGAGAGCGCCTGCCTTGCACGCAGGAGGTCTGCGGTTCGATCCCGCATAGCTCCACCATTTCTTTCCGATAGCTTGCTCTCGAAAGAAATAGTCTGCTTTGACGATAAACTAGCACCACTTATGTGGGCGATTAGCTCAGTTGGGAGAGCACCTGCCTTACAAGCAGGGGGTCACTGGTTCGAGCCCGGTATCGCCCACCACTCTCTAAATATTCTTGGATGTCTCCTCCAAGCCACTGCAATCTATTAGTGGCTGGTTTTTGGACTCCGAGTGTCTTTAGAAAGTGCAATCTTTTTGCATTTGCTCTTTAACAATTTGGAAAGCTGACGAATAACATTTGATTAATGTTATTCAATTTAAAAGTTCTCAAATCCTAGTCTTACTCTTTTATTAGAGGAAGGATTAGGTACCAACACACATTCAAGTGTTCTTGGGAATGTATCCTTGCCAGGATGCATTCAAATTTGAGTCCGGCAAAATCGAATGCTGTCTCGCTCATTCAAATAATGAGACAGCGAACTTTGGTTACTGTTTGTCTTCACTTTTTAAAAGTGAAATCAAACGGCCAATACGAAACCTTTTCGGTGTTGTATGGTTAAGTGACTAAGCGTACACGGTGGATGCCTTGGCAGTCAGAGGCGATGAAGGACGTAATAACTTGCGATAAGCGTAGA
>NZ_JXQD01000003.1 GCF_002100145.1 Vibrio sp. qd031 | reverse complement strand
ACGCCAGAGCCCGAGCCGACACCAGAGCCAGAGCCGACTCCAGAGCCAGAGCCGACGCCAGAGCCAGAGCCGACACCAGAGCCAAAGCCTACTCCAGAGCCAACGCCGGAACCAACTCCAGAGCCAGGAAAAGGAACGTCGGATACTATTGATTTACCGACCAATGACTCTTCGTCAACCGGTGGATCAGAGAGCGAGTCAGCTACGCTTAATGCGACAAAGGCCGGTAGTAGCTCAATAGCGGTACTACTTTTACTCTTGATGACAGCTGTCGGTCGACGCAAACTGTATAAGCGCTAACCTAAGTGCATTGAAAAAGTTGGTCCAATCTATGGGCCAACTTTTTGTTATATATAGAGGTACTCTAAATTAAAGGCGGATTTTAACAGTGCTAATTAGGCCGTTAATCAAGTTTAAGAGTGGTGTGTGGATTTACTTACGTTTAGTTTCATTTAAACATAACCATGATAGACTGCTGAAATATTTGCTGACATAAGGATGTGGTCCGCATGAAGAACGTGACCCTGCTAACTTCACTATTATTGTTCTCATCAATGGGGGCTAACGCAAGTGACGTGGAAACACGCATTATCAACGGCTCGGATACTTCATCCGCCAGCTACCCGTCAATCGCCAGTTTAGTATATGAATCTAATGGGTACTTCACGGTGTACTGTGGTGCCACGATTTTGGACAACTACCATGTGTTAACTGCAGCTCATTGTATTTTTGGCGATGATGATGCAGTGAACAATACCTACGTAGCACCTCAATTGGACAATAAGAACCAATACGCGAATGACACTATACACAAGGTTAAAGCGACGAATATTTACTACCCTGATAGCTATAGAGACAGTTCAGTTCTCGCATGGCCAAACGACATTGCCATTGTTGAAGTTTCTCAGTCATTACAAGTGAGTTCTTCAGAATTTGTGTCCCTAGGTCAAACCACTCAACAAGACGAATATACTGAAACTAGCCTCAATCATCTTGCCGTTGGTCATGGTTATACTGATAACGATTATAGTGATAAAGATCAATTACAGGTTACCACACTGTATGTAGTTGAAGGGTGTGATATAGCTTTTGAAAATGGATTCAGGATATGTACCAGTGGGTATGAGTCTTCTGGTAGTTCATTGCTTAACTCTACTTGTCAAGGTGACTCTGGCGGTCCTTTATATTGGGATAACAACGGAGAAATAATTCAAATTGGAATTACCAGTTTTGGACCGACAGAATGTGGTGTTGAGTACAAAGATGGTAACGTAGAATTCACGTCAGTTTTCACAGAAGTCGCCGCATACAACGACTGGATAGACGACGTACTGGCAGGCAGAGAGTCGCCGAAAATCATTGTAGGAAGTGACCCTTTCAATTTCGGCCCTTCAAGTGGTTCGATGGGCGTTGGTGGCTTACTCATGGTGTTAGCGTTGGCTGGTACGCGACGCATTAAAAGATAAGTTTTAAGCCAAAACTAATATAGGGAGCAAGTGCTCCCTTTTTTGATCGCTTTTATTCGTCCCCAGAGTTACTGGCTGGCAATTAATGCTCGCAAGTGCTCAACAGGAATCGCGTAGGTGATTGCGCTTGGGTCCGTTAATGCAGATTCTCGGGTCTTTTTGACCAAGACTTTATTGATAACCGCGACCACGTTGCCACTCTCGCTATCATAAACCGGGCTACCACTGTTCCCTGGGTAAGCGGTGCCATCAATTTGATAGACATTGTATGGGCTTTTCTTGAGTTGCTTAACTTGCTCTACCGTAAGCTCTTTTGCGTTATTAGCAGGTATAGCAACAGGGGTAATACTAGAAATCATCCCTCGGTGAGTCGCAGGGTGCAGCCCAAGCACCGCGCCAATCGGAAAACCTGTGTAGAGAAAAATCTCTCCTTCACGTACTTTTTGAGTCGATAAAGCCAACGGTGAAAGCTTCAAGTTTTGAACTTTGAGCAATGCCAAATCGTGTATACGGTCGCGAGCAATTACGGTGGCTGACTGGTATTGATTTTTTGAGCCGACCGACTTGAAAATTACAATTGACGAGCCCTTTACTTCAAGGGACTCTGGCACAACGTGGGCATTCGTGGCCACTAAGTTTTCCGACACCACAAAGCCCGTTCCTAGTAAGGTCGCTCTTGGCGTTTTTAGCTTGTTATAAGTACCAATGCCAACAATAGAGGGTTTGACCTTTTCAATCGTGTCCGGGGCAGACGCAAAAGCGGGTAACACCGCAATGACCACAATGACTATGAACAAAAATCGTAAGATTGACTGTAGCCATGCATTCATTGCGTCACCTCGTGATTAGTTGATTGGTTACTGATCGAGTTGCTGTTCAATTTTTTTCTTAAGCGCGAGCAAACGAGAGTCCTGAGTGTTCACTTTATTGAGTATTGCCTTCGACTCATCAAAGCGACGCTCTAGAAGCAATGACTCCGCATAGTGCAAAGTAACTTCATCTTCGTTAGATAGTGCTTGGTAGGCTTTGTGGATTAACGGAGCACCTTGGTTAACGTTGCCTTGCTGTAATAAACAATAGCCATAGGTGTCTTGCACCTGTGGAAGGTTCTGCGCGATATCGTACGCTCGTTGAGCGTATCGACAGGCTTCGTCAATTTGGTTCGATTCTAAGTAGGTCCACGCAATGTTATTGAGCGCGACCAAGTTATTAGGGTCGCGTTTTAGCACAGCTAAATACTGTGGCACAGCGCTATTAGGGTCTTCCTCTAACTGAATCTGGGCCAGCATAAGTTCTAGCGACTCATAGCCAGGTACTTGTTGGTTAATTAACTCGGTGAGCAATGTTTTGGCTTCATTAGTATTGCCCAACTGATGGTAGCCCCGAGATAACGCTAGAGCAGTTTTCGCGTTTGGCGAGCTTTTATAAGTGCGCTGGTAAAGCGGTAGGGCTTTGCGGTGCTCACCTTTTTCGGTGTATATATGCGCTATCGCCCAATCCTTATCAGCTTCTCGCCCCTGCCAATCTTCGCGAGCATTAATGCTATCCATTGCCATGGTGTACTTTTTCTGAGCTAAGTACATTCGTGCTTTGCTGGTTGTATAGGCCACATTGTTAGGGAATAGCTGCTCGAGTTTTTCTCCTACAGTAACCGCAGACTGGTATTTCTGGTTACGTCCATAGAGCGCAAAAAGCTGCTCTAAAGCGATGCGGTTATTTGGGGCAAGTTCAACCCACTTTTCGGTTGCCGACTCTCCTTGTTTGAGGTCGCCTATAGCCAGATACAGGCGAGAGAGTAGTGCATAGGAATCGTCATTGCGATCGTTTACTGGCAGTCTCTCTAAAACATCAATGGCGTTAGTTGGGTCACCGCTTGCGGCATAGGCTTTGGCCAACATATGCTGTTGACCATGTTCTTTACTGAGTTGCTTATACAGCTCCAGTACGTCATTGGTTTTGTCTATGTCTGCTGCAACCATAAACAGCGCGCGGGCAATGCCAGACTCACTGGGGTTCTGTTTAGCACTTTCAGTAAGTAGTTGGTAAGCTTCGTTTGGTTGGTCATTGTTGAAATGTATTTCTGCCAACAACAGTTGGGCGCGTATATCGTCCGGATCGAGTTCTAATGATCGGCGAGCCGAAATTAGTGCGTTGTCCAAATCTCCCTTGCGCTGCTCAACGGCACCCTTCATCAAATGGCCCTTTGCGCTCTCTGGCTCTCGCTCTAACCATTGCAGGGTAACTTTTTCAGCTTCTTCTAAGTCATTGGCAGCAATGTGATAGAAAACAATCGCTTGCGTACCATCAGTAAACTCCGGTTGTTGTTCGATGATCGCTTCCAGCTCTGGAATACCGCTGGCATCATTTTGAGACAGCTTCATCAATGCGAGCTGCGCTTGACCACGCTGCGATAAATTATTTATTGAAGACTCGTTAAGAATAGATTGAGCAACATCAACGCGGCCCATTCTTTGAAATTCTCGACCCATGTTAACAATAAAGTCGTCGTGTTCTTCGCTGCCGTCAACCATTTGGGCTAAGAACTCTCTCGCTTTATCAATTTCGCCTGTTTCGAACAGTGCGACAGCGTAAAGTCTATTGGCAAAATGGTCTCTGTTTAGAAGTGGTGCGATAGGCTCTAAGTGACGGACGGCTTCGGGGTAATTGTTTTTCTCTATAGCGCTGACCCCTGCGATTAATTCAAGCTGCAGGTTACGCGAGCCTTTTTGCAGTGCGATATTTGCGGCAGAGCCAGCTTCACTGAGATCCTGACGAGAATAAAACAAAATGGCACGTAACTCGTTAACCAGCATGTTTTCTGGTGCCATGGCAAACAGTTTGTCTAACATGGGCTCAGCTTTGTCGTATTGAGCGTCACGAACGAGCGCTTTGGCTAAATGCAGCTGATATTGAACCGCAAGCGGTGATAGGTCGACGGCTTTTTGATAAGCATCGGCAGCTTTATCGTGTTGCAGGTTTGCCGAATAGGTGTGACCGAGTAATAGCCAGCCATCGCTGTTCATTGGGTTAGCCACTGTTGCTGAAACTAACATTTCAATGGCGGGTTCAACTTGCTGTTTAAAAACAAGCGACTTCGCTTTGGCGAGAGAATAGTAATACCCTTGGTCTGTCAAGTTTGCGGCACGCTCTAGCGACATATCGGCTTGTTCACTCTCACCAAGCCCTAGTAATGCGAGCGCTTTCATCGAAAACAGTTCTGATTTAATGGCAGGTAAAGTCACATCGCTATCGTCTACGACTTCAATCGTATTGACGACATCGTCAGCAGCAAGATAGGCGCGAACAAGTAGAGGATCGATGACTAGAGTATCGTAGCCGCTGTTTTTGGCCTGCTTGAATTCGTGTTGAGCTTGCAGATACCCACCTCGCTCGAGGTAGATTTTACCTAGCAGCAATCTTGGTTCCGCTAACGCATCATCTTGCTGAATGGCATTTTTAAGTTCGATGACTGCTGCATCTTTGTCACCACTATTGAGATACTGTTTTGCTTGGTCTACATGTTCTTGCGCAGATTGTTTTTGGCAACCAGCCGTGAATAAAATCGCAACTGACATGGCGATGGTGAGAAACACTGGTCGTTTTTTACTATGAGTCATGATCCAATCCCTTTGTCACATTGCTTCAATGGTAGCGAACAAACGAATTAGAACCTGTATCTAATACAAGACATTGGTGTTTAAGTTTTGACCAAATTATTTTGTACTCCCAAAGCAGCGGCTTCCAAGTTGTATCGCACCTGCGAGCAAAGGAGGGGTAATGGGTTGCCCACAAAAGTCAGTAAAACTTTCTCGTTGGTTTAACGGTATCTCCGTCGTGTCCATCAAAGCCTCAACCGCTTCTGGATTTAAGATTTCCAACTTGCCATTTTGAGGTTCGCTGTAAATCTGTTGAAGCCGGTTCTTACCACTCCAATAGTCTCGGTCAAACACCACATTATTGCTTAATTTACCGGTACCGTTATCGCGTTTACGAATTTTCCCGTTGATGACATTGTTAAACACGTTATTTCCTGAGGATTCTGGGAAGCGCAAATCGAGCCCGTAGGTATTGTAGAAAGTATTGTTATAAATGACAGAGTCTTGCCCTTTGTTCACGTATAACCCAACGTCGGTACAGTGCATCACCACGTTGTTGCGCACTATAATGTCTTTGGTCTCGAACTCTGAATTCTCTCTTCGGTGTTTTATGTTCATTCCGCCACCACCCAGTGACAAACCGACGATGGAGCCTCTCGCTCGCGACTCACCGGTCTCGCAGATGACGAGATTATTGGAAATCTCCCCCCCTACTGCACCACCTTTAAAATATGCGCCATAGGAAATGCGGTTACCGCCATACTTTAAGAAATCACGAATAATATTGTGAGTTGCAATCCAGTCATTGCCTTGGTCCATGTTAATGGGGTTAACCGGGGAGCGAGTATTGCGTGGGTGGGTATTGTATATGTGGTTGTAGGCGATAACGCCAGAGTCAGGATAAACGCCTTTGTATTCGTTCACTTTTATGGCTGAGCTAAAGTCGACTAATTGACTATGAGCTAGATGAAAAAAGCTTCCTCCGCCAACGACGTGAAAGGCATGGTGACAACGCGAGTCGCTTGCGCAGACACCTTTAAAGTTAATTCCCATGAAGTGCCAATGAGGCTTATCGACATAAAAGCCTTCGCTGGTGTCCAATTCGATTGTGACTGCGCCGGTTTTCTCTGCAACCAGATAAATAGGGGTTTCGGCGGTGGTATCTACTTTACTTAGACCTACGCGTTTACTCTTGAGTAGATAGACGCCAGGTTTGATAACAATGACAGACCGTGGCTTGGCATTGCGCAATGCCAGCTCTAACTCTTTAACATTGCTCACATACAAAAAGGCGTCGTGTAACGATTTTGGTACCATCTCTGTATAGGAGAGCTCTCTTGGGCCAACACTAGGCCAATCAGAGACATCAAAAGGAACATCGTAATAGTCGCTTGCGCCTTGTTTATCGGCGACACTTAGCATCATGCTGCCTAGGGGCTCCAGGGATGGGTAGTTCTGTTTAATGTTGTTGCCATTATTTGAGAGCGCTTGTGCGAAAGTGGGGCCACTGGCTAGAAAGCCAGAAACAAACTGCGCGAGGATCACGACCACAAGTAAATGCAGTACCACACTAGAAGAAATGAGGTAGACTTTAAGAGCGCGATAGAATCGGGACTGAGTAAATGATGAGAAACTCATTGTATGGACCAACCGTAAGAGTGTCATCATAGTATTAATGTTCTCCAGTGATTTAGTGTTCTCATTGCTGAGATCCAGTTTCGATAAATGTATGGTTACTCAACCCATTTCACTGTGAGGTACAAATGACACCTTTATTCAGTGCCAATGCGATCAAAGACGGAGAGAAGCAGGCAGCTAAAATAGCCGGCATTTCGTTGTTTCAGTTGATGGAAAGAGCAGGAGAAGCTGCTTATGACTGTGCTCAGCGCCATTACCCTTTGTATCACCGTTTTTTAGTCGTTTGCGGGCGAGGCAACAATGCTGGGGATGGCTATGTTTTTGCCAAGTGTGCGCTCAACGCCAATTATCACGTCACCCTTATCCAAGTCGATAGCGAGCGGCCTTTACTAGGGGATGCAGCTAAAGCGCAGCGCAATTATTTAGAGTGCGGAGGAACCCTGCTTGATGCTAGTGATGTGCAGATACGGGATGTGATCGACAGCGGACCGTGCCTAGTTGTTGATGCACTATTGGGAACGGGTCTTAATTTGGCCCCTCGTCCAGTATTTGATGCGCTTATCAGTGACATGAATCACGCAGACGCGCCAATCTTGTCCATCGATATTCCCTCAGGTTTAAATGCCGATACTGGCCATGCTGAAGGCGCTTGTGTTGTTGCCAATGTCACCATCACCTTCGTAGCTGATAAAGCGGGACTGCATACCGGCGTCGCAAGAGATGTATGTGGCATCATTGAGATAGACACGCTTGGCGTTGAAAAAGAATTTTCGGGCTGTACACAGTCAGTTGCCTATTTATACCAAAACGGCGATATCGCTAAAATGCTGCCAAATCGATTAAGTACCGCGCACAAGGGTGACGCTGGTAAAGTGCTGGTATGCGGCGGTAATGAAGGGATGGGCGGTGCATTAATGCTTGCTGGAAAAGCAGCGCATCGGACAGGGGCCGGAATGGTAGCGTGCCTGACGCACCCTCAGCACATCAATGCTGTGCTCAGTTTTCACCCTGAATGTATGGTGAGTGGCTGGGAAGGGGACAAGTCTCACGTTGAGTCACGCCTAAACTGGTGCGATGTGATCGCCATAGGTCCAGGGCTTGGCCAAAACGACTGGTGGAGTAGGACCTTGTTTTCACTGGTCTTGAAGCAGCTGAACCATATCTTTAGCGATAAGTTTTTGGTGATAGACGCTGATGCGTTGCATTTTTTGATCGACTCTCCTAAGCCTAACCCGAATCAAGTGATTACCCCTCATCCCGGAGAAGCGGCGGCGCTTCTCAGCTGCAGTATAAAAGAGATAGAGTGTGACCGATTATCGGCTGCCAGAGCCTTGCACAAAAAATACGGTGGTGTGGTGCTGCTAAAAGGAGCGGGAACCGTTGTTTTTGATGGCAAACACATGTCCATTATTGATATTGGCCATCAAGGTATGGCAACCGCAGGCATGGGAGATGTGCTTACTGGTATTATTGCCAGCTTCATCGCCCAAGGCTTATCACCGAGTGATGCTACTGTGGTTGGCGCACTGATTCATGGGTATGCAGCTGAGTTATCCAGCAAAAATGGAATAAAAATCGGACTATTAGCCAGCGATTTGTTAACGCCTATTGCAAAAATTGTGAGCCAAGCTGCGGATTAACGGTAAAAGTTCCTTAAGCGATTGTAAACGTTTACGTAGCTTGCGCAAGGGTGAGTTATTTAAGTGATTGAATTGCCGAGAAAGGTTAGATTTATCAGTTTGGCAGGTATGTAATTTCGCCCTAAGATATCACAAAGCGAACGTTATTATCAGTCTTGCGCAACGCAAATCACGACCTATAATGCTGAAAACCGGAGCGTATGCCAACGCTCCGGTTTTTTTGTGTCCGAAACTCGCGCATGCCTACTATTTGTTCATCATTAGGCGACCGAAAACGCACGACACGTTGACTTATTTTTTTTGAGGAACAACACCCATGCGTATCGAACAAGAACTTAAGCTAGGTTTTAAAGATGTACTGTTTCGCCCAAAGCGTTCAACCCTAAAAAGTCGCTCTCAAGTTGACCTATCTCGCGAATTCACCTTTAAACATAGCGGTCGCCAGTGGTCAGGTGTACCTGTCATCGCTGCGAACATGGACTCAGTAGCAAGTTTTGAAATGGCAGCGGCATTGGCTGAACATCAAGTTATGACGGCTGTGCATAAACACTATTCAGTTGAGCAGTGGGCTGAGTTCGTTTCAGGGGCTACAAAGAACACCTTGAACAATGTGTTTGTCTCGACAGGAACCTCAGACGCAGACTTTCAAAAAACCAAAGACATTATGGCGCTGTCAGACGATCTGATTTTCATCTGTATCGACATCGCTAATGGTTATTCAGAACATTTGGTTGAGTACGTTCAAAGAGTGCGTGCGGAATTCCCAACTAAGGTCATTTCTGCGGGCAACGTAGTAACCGGCGATATGGTTGAAGAGCTGATTCTAGCGGGTGCAGACATTGTAAAAGTGGGCATTGGCCCAGGTTCGGTATGCACCACTCGTGTTAAAACCGGGGTAGGTTATCCTCAGCTTTCAGCGATCATTGAATGTGCGGATGCTGCGCATGGTTTAGGCGGTCGTATCATTGGTGATGGCGGCTGTGCGTGTGCGGGAGATGTCTCTAAGGCGTTCGGTGGCGGTGCAGATTTTGTGATGCTGGGCGGTATGCTAGCAGGCCATAGCGAATCTGGTGGCGAAATCGTTGAAAAAGACGGTCAGTCGTTCATGAAGTTTTACGGTATGTCTTCTCAATCTGCGATGTCAAAGCACTCTGGTGGCGTTGCTAAGTATCGCGCTGCAGAAGGTAAAACGGTTCTACTGCCATTTCGTGGCAGCGTACACGAAACGATTTCTGACATTCTTGGTGGCGTTCGCTCAACCTGTACCTATGTGGGTGCGGCGCAACTTAAAGAGCTAACCAAACGTACTACGTTTATTCGTGTGCAAGAGCAAGAAAACAATGTGTATGGTAAAGAGTAAGCTCTTAGTCTATTAGGCGCTGTTAAAATTCCTATATTTTGACGTAATCACCAACATAACACTATATGGTCTCTTCCTTGTCCCTTATTAAAGGCACGTAATGAAGAGGCCATATTTTCATCTATAAGCCCCAATATGCAGCCCACCTAGAATGCTGCTTTATAAAAAACGTCCAATATTCATCGATATTATTGGAACTTTGAGGCTAGCGTCTCGATACTCTTTTGAAAACCATTGGCTATCGACAATACGCTTGGGTGAAAAACATAGTGTCGACAGGCAATACAACAGGGTGCTATGAAGTCATAGTGGCTTTAAGTTGCTGTAACAGATCTTGTTGTTGCTCACTCAAGTTGGTGGGAGTCTGCACATGAATGCTAATAAAGAGGTTACCGGTATTGCCTTTGCGATCCGTAACACCTTTTCCTGCCATTTTGAACTTGCGTCCACTTTGAGTACCCGCTGGGATTTTGAGTTTAAATCGACTGTCTAGAACAGACAGCTCAATCTCTCCACCAAGGGCTGCGGTGATCATATCGATTTTAGTGTTGCAGATAAGATCATTGTCTTCTCGTTGCAAGAAGGCATGCTGACGAATCGATATAGACAAGAGCAGATCACCCGCTGGCCCACCGTTTTGTCCAATGCCACCTTTTCCGGAAAATCGAATTTTTTCTCCCTCTTTTATCCCAGCTGGGATCTTCACATTGATCTTTTTCTGCTCTCCATTAATGGGCAATTCTACAGGGAGCTGAGTGCCTTTAATTGCATCGACAAAATCAATGGTTAACTTAAATTCATTGTCTTGTCCTTTTCTGGCCACGGGTCCGCGGCGACGGCCCTGGGCTTGAGAAAAAATGTCATCAAATCCTCCAAAGCCTCCACCTTGAAATCCCTGTCCACGCTGGCCAAATGCACTGCCAAAAATATCGTCGAACCCAGCGCCTTGTGAGTGTCTTGCCGAACCGTTAAAGCCAGTATTTTCAAATGCGGCATGACCAAAGTCATCGTATTGCTGACGTTTTTCTTTGTCCGTTAAGATCTCATAGGCATGTTTTATTTCTTTAAACTTCTCTGTTGCCTCATCGCTCGAATTTTTATCTGGATGGTATTTCATCGCCATGCGCTTATAGGCTTTTCTAATCTCTTTTTCTGAGGCTGCTTTTGAGACACCTAGCACTTGGTAATAATCGGGTTTAGACATGCTTCTTCTCACTTTTAACATAGAAAAGGCGCCTGAGTATCCTCACGCGCCTAGATGCCATACAGTCACTTTGCTATTGGGCTAAACTATGAATGGTTTTAGCCTAATTAGCAATTACTTAACTTCTTCAAATTCTGCATCCACAACATCGTCATTTTGCGAGTTTTGTTGCGATTCAGTCTCTGGGCTTTGCGTCTGGGCTCGTTGCTGAGCAATCTCTATCAGTTTTTGAGCTGCCTGTGTCAACGCTTGCACTTTACCATCAATAACATCTTTGTCGTTACCACTCTTAACGGCTTCAAGTTCAGTGATCGCTTGCTCGATCATGGTTTTGTCCTCTGTCGAAAGTGCTGCTCCCGCGTCTTCCATTTGCTTGCGGGTCCCGTGGATTAATTGATCCGCGTGGTTACGCGTTGTGACTAGTTGCTCAAACTTTTTGTCATCTTCTTTATGAGCTTCTGCTTCTTGAACCATTTTCTCAATATCCGCTTCACTCAAACCACTGGATGCTTGAATCGTGATTTTTTGCTCTTTACCGGTCTGCTTGTCTGTTGCAGAAACGTTCAAGATACCATCAGCGTCTAAATCGAAGGTGACTTCAATTTGTGGCATACCACGCGGTGCTGATTGAATACCCTCTAAGTTAAACTGACCAAGAGACTTGTTGTACGTCGCTTGTTTGCGCTCACCTTGCAGTACGTGAATGGTTACCGCACTTTGGTTATCCTCTGCAGTAGAGAACACCTGGTTTGCTTTGGTTGGGATGGTGGTGTTTTTCTCAACCAGTTTAGTCATCACGCCACCCATAGTCTCAATACCTAAAGACAGTGGTGTTACATCAAGTAGTAGAACGTCTTTTACATCACCGGCAAGCACGCCACCTTGTACTGCTGCGCCTAGTGCTACAGCTTCATCTGGGTTGACGTCTTTACGGGGTTCTTTGCCAAAGAATTCGGTTACTTTTTGTTGAACTAGCGGCATACGAGTCTGACCACCCACAAGGATAATATCTGTGATCGAGCTAATGCTTAAATCGGCATCCGCTAGCGCCAGTTTTAGTGGATCGAGTGTACGTTGTACTAGATCTTCCACTAAAGCCTCCAGTTTTGCACGAGTCACTTTTATGTTCATGTGTTTAGGGCCGGTGGCATCAGCAGTAACGTATGGCAGATTTACATCAGTTTGCTGCGCAGACGAGAGTTCGATTTTCGCTTTCTCCGCGGCTTCTTTCACGCGCTGCATTGCCAACGGGTCCTGTTTAAGGTCAATCACTTGCTCTTTGTGGAACTCATCGACGAGGTAGTTGATCATACGGTTGTCAAAGTCTTCCCCACCTAAGTGCGTATCACCGTTGGTCGCCAGAACTTCAAAAGTTTTTTCGCCATCAACTTCGTCGATTTCGATGATAGAAATATCGAATGTACCCCCACCTAAGTCATAGACTGCAATAGTACGATCACCACCAGACTTTTCTAGACCGTAGGCCAGTGCAGCGGCTGTAGGCTCGTTGATAATTCGTTTAACATCGAGACCGGCAATACGGCCTGCATCCTTAGTTGCTTGACGTTGTGCATCGTTAAAGTAAGCTGGAACTGTAATAACAGCGCCAGTCACTTGTTCACCAAGAAAGTCTTCAGCAGTCTTTTTCATTTTTTTAAGCACTTCAGCCGACACTTGAGGCGCAGCCATTTTTTGGCCTTTCACTTCTACCCAAGCGTCACCATTATCTGCCTTAACAATGTTGTAAGGCATAATTTTGATGTCGCGTTGCACTTCTTCGTCTTCAAAACGGCGACCGATCAGTCGCTTGATGGCAAATAGCGTATTTTCAGGGTTAGTTACCGCTTGGCGCTTAGCGGGTTGACCCACTAAGGTTTCACCGTCTGTGTAGGCGATAACAGACGTGGTGGTACGCTCGCCTTCCGTATTTTCGATTACGCGTGGACCGTCATTGTCTAACACTGCCACACATGAATTTGTTGTACCTAAATCAATACCAATGATCTTACTCATAATGAATACCCCTGGAATAAGCATTAGAATTACTAATGCTTATTCGCGTTTAATTTGATTTTTTTTGGGTGTGCGAAGAGTGATTACTGCACGTAAGCGCACACACTTTGGGTGTTTTTATCGAACAATTTACTTGTTGATTGCAATCTTACGTGGCTGCACAGCGTCTGGAATTTCACGAACTAAGTCGATATGAAGTAATCCATTTTCCATACTAGCTCCAGTGACAGTAACGTAATCGGCTAGTTGGAACTTTCTGTTGAAGTTGCGCTCTGCAATCCCTTGATAGACATAGTTCACTTTTTCATCACTAGGGGTGATCTCACCTGTGACAATCAGCATGTTATCTTGTTGGGTTAATGCGAGTTCGTGCTCAGCAAAACCGGCCACAGCCATAGTGATACGGTAACTATGCTCGTCTTTTTGTTCGATATTGTACGGAGGGTATCCATTAGAATTAGTGGTTTTTTTGGCTGTATTTTCAACCAGATCGACAAGGCGATCAAAACCAATCGCTTGGCGATATAGGGGAGATAAGTCGATGTTTCTCATAATACTATCCTTTTATAAAGCAATAGTGCTTATTGCATTGGCAATAAGCCAGAAATCTCATTCCCTAGTCATTGACTATGACATCTTGAGGCCATGAGTTTCATTGTTTAATGTTCCGATCTTCAACGAATGTTTTACAGTACGTTTTAGATCAACTTTAACGGTTTCTTGATTCCCTAATAAGGCAAATCCAACCGTAATAGAACTCCGATAGGCGGTTCGTGTAATGAATATATGCTTCCGCGATTTCTCTGTCAACGATAAATTAGATTTTTTCACTCAAAAAGTAGTTTTGCTTGCGATGACGTTAAGCACCTCATTAGCCAATACTACATAAACAAGCCGTAACAGCGTTTGGGTACTTTTGTCACGGCTGAACCATATACTGGCGTTATTAAAGTCTAGTAAGCTCGAATCTTCACGAAGTCACAGCTATTCGATGCACTAAATGTAATGACACTTCCTGTTAGAGTGTTCGTCGATGTGTAGTTTGACGCGACAGATAATGTACCGCTGCCGTCTTCAGACTTGATACTACCTCGGAAATCACAACTGTTGTTTAAGTCACTGTCCCAGGCTTGCAGGGTGTTACCTGATAAATCTCTATCAAAACGGACACATAGGTCGCGACTAATAGTCACTTCTAAATGTGAGCGCCAGTCATAGTCGACAAACGAACTGCAACCTATTTCGGTAGGAGGCTCTACTGGTTCTACAGGCTCTTCCGGTTGATCAGGGGCTGGGTTTGAAGGGTCTATGATGATCACTCCTGAAGAAGGCACTAATGCAAAAACATCTTGAGCGATCTGCTGATTCCAAGTGGAGGCGGGTGCACCATTTACATTGATGTGTTTGTATTTTTCTCCGTCCCAGTTAAATGCATATGCGACGCCTGGTTGGTCAAATAAGCTCCAGCGTGTAATCGCGCTACTTTCAGTTGTAGCCTTGCTCAACGTATTATCAATGAACACATTATATGGGCCCGTCGGGCCTGACCATTTGCTCGCGTGATCACCTGAACCAATCCAAATTGGTTGCCATGTTGAGCCTTGTTCTGGCGCGCCGTTTGCCCAACTGCGATGCTCGAAAGGTACCTCGATAGTATTGGAACGAATAATGTTGTTTCTTTCCCAACCACCGTGCAAGTTTAAATCAACATTGAGGTAGTTACGTTCGACCACGTTGCCAGTCGCCGACCATTGAAGCGCTAGGTGGCGAATGTCTCTAATATCGTTGTCTTTGATCCAACTATTATAGAGCTTAGAGCCTCGCACATATCCATTGCCACCTGCGCCTTTGTTCCATGAGCCTCGGATAGTATTGTTTGAAATGGTTATGTCCTTAGCAAATTCAGTCACAATAGGGTGAGATCCCATCATTTCTATTTGGACATTATCGACCCATCCGTTTTGTACCCATTTTAGAATGATGCCGTGAATGGCATCTTGTGGACAGACGTTTTCATATCGATATAACACGCCCATAGGGTTGTCTGATGATACCGCGTGTTCGTTATAGGCTTCACAGGCGGTACCTTCGTTGGACATTGTTAGGTGGAAGTCTTGCAAACCAAAGTTGACGATGGCAGTGATGGGCATTGCTCGGCTGTTGTACCCACTTTCATTATTGATGGGGATGGAAAACTCCAGTGGTCGATCTAACGTTATAGTATCGGTTGCGTTATTGACGCTGGCCACCTTAAACATTTGAGTCCTCATATGCCCGGTTTTTAAGTGTGCAGCGTTGCGGCGGCTTTCTGGGACCTGCCCTTGGTCTAAGAACTCAGCGTCCGTAGCGGCGCCAATATAAATGAGGTCGTTAGGCGAGAATTCACCTGCTTTACCGGATTCAACCTGTACGCTGGTATCACCAATATTTGCGGTATTTCCGAATTCGATTGAATGCTTCCAATGAAAATTTATACTGCCTTCATAAGCTTGTTCATTCGGATGTTTCTGGCGGCTTTCGACGCGAAAAGCACCAAACCCAGGCCAATACTTTTTATCGAAGTCTGGCGCATTTGACGAGTCGACGCCATAGGGAGACCATGAACTCACCACAATTGATGTCCCTGACTGCGGATCACTGCCAGCGCCTTTAATGACTAAACCTGATTTATCAACATGGATCTCATCACCCAAATTAATGATACCCGCAGGGAGTTGTATAAGAGTTAGTGCGACTTCAGAGTCTACCACCTCATGATCGATAATCGCTTGTAGCGCTTGAGCATCGTCTAGCCCATCGTTGGCGATAACACCATGATCCCGAGCGTCAATAATCTTACTGTATGCATTTGGAAGTTCAGCGCCACCACCATAACCTTGGGTTGCGCTAGCTTCGTGTGCCAGTAGTGCGATGGGAATCGATTTCATCAATGCCTTGCAGATGGCGTTCATGTTGCTCTCCTTGTTTTTGAGTTTAACTGCTCGAAGTGTTGTAAATGGAATGTTATTTTATTATTAATTTCTTTTACTGGATGTAAATATGAAACGCCATTTCTTTTTTGTTTTTTTGTAGCCTGTGTTTGATTTTTTTCATAATCAAAGTCGTGTGTTCAGTTAAACGCATTATCAAAATTGAAGGTAAAGGTGTTTGATAGTAGAGCGTTAGATTTTTTGCGGATCCCAGGGAGGGCTTAAAACTGATATCGACTTGTAAAGAGCAAAGGCTATAGCGGACATGCTAGGGGGCGAGCGTCTCCGCGGTGGGCGGTTATCCCGAGTTAGACAGGATAAGCTATAAAAAACAGATAGATGAGTTTTAACTTTAATCAAAAAATGGAAGTGGGGCTGTTATAGATCCATAGCTAATAGAGCTATAAAGCCTAAAACTGTGATTTTTGCACTAATCACGCGTTGTAACTGTAATATGCGTAACGATCTGGTGTGCGTAATGCGTAACTGTTAGGAAGAATTGGAGGAGAGAAATACAGGTAGGGCTTACGAATTACTTCGGAAGTCGCTTGGTTTTTTCTTTATGACTTGTTTGAATTTTGTTGAAAAATAGTTACTGTCTGAGTATCCAACATCGAAAGCAATATTGGTAATGCTTAAGTCGCTGTTTAGCAGTAACTGCATCGCATTTTTCGCTCGGATGAAATGGAGATAGTGATTAAAGCTCATTCCTGTCGCTTTCTTAAATTCCTTGGTTAGTACCCTAGTCGCAATTTTGGCGTGTTCAGCAAGCTTTTCTATATTCAGTTGCTCTTTATAGTGCTTGTTAACATACATAATGACTGACGTAACCTTATCGTTTAACGAAAGTGCGTTGGTGTCGACGATACGGCCCCGCCACAATTCTACGATCAGCTGCTGGAATAACAGTTCAGACATTGCTCTAGACGCGAGCGTGTTGATATGTGATTCGTAGTTTAGACGCTCAATGATGTAGTGAACTCTAAACGCGGCTTCATCTTCAATAAACCAATCGACACTGCCACCATTGGTGCAAGGTAAGTAATTTGTTAGGGGAATCGTTGCTTGAATATTGTCGCGAAGGAAAAGTACATTGCTCAGAAAAAGGTCATTCACATTCTCGAATAGATGACGATCTTGCTGTGCGACAAAGCAAACGTAGTTTTTACTTAGGCACATTGGTATGTCGTTCACCACATGAATACCGTTACCTTTAGAAACAATGATGATCTCTTCAAATGAATGATAATGCTCAGGATAATCCTCCTGAGGAGCGCGCAGTTCGGTGGTTATTGCACTGTTTGAACTAAGAAAAAACTCGTTAGGTTTTAGGTGAATCATCGAGGTCCTCCTGCCGTTTCAATGGAGTGCATAATAATGAACCGCCACTATATTTTTAGAACACTACTAAAAAACCATAACAGCGCTGTACATAAAGTGATCACCCATGTTGTGTTTTTGTGAATTCGGTGGCGCTAATCTTTGAAAAAAAGTCGTGAGTTGTCGGTAAAGAGTTTTTTTTTCAAGGTGAAGAATTTTTGCTCTCTCTAAACTGGATGTCATCTACTAGAGAGGCCATCTGACATGAAAACCGTAATCGCAATAGATATTGGAGCTTCAAGTGGTCGAGTCATGCTCGGGACTTATCAGGATCTATACATTGAGATTAGTGAGCTTCATCGATTTGATAACGGACCAGTATTGCGCGAGAAACAAGCTTGCTGGGACCTAGACTACCTATTGATGGAAATTAAACACGGGATCTCAAAGGTTTTAAAGCAAGGTCATCACATCGACTGTATTGGGATTGATACATGGGGTGTCGACTTTGTTCTCCTCGATGAGCAGGGCAACCGGTTGGGTGAGGCCGTCTCATATCGCGATAACCGTACACTCGGCTTTATGGAAACCGTTAACCAAACGCTAGGTGAACAATTTATCTATAGCCGCACAGGGATTCAGTTCTTATCGTTTAACACGCTATACCAACTTGCAGCACTAAAAAAACAGTCTCCAACATGGCTCGATCAGGTTGAGAGCTTGTTGTTTATTCCTGACTACCTTGGGTATCAGTTAACTGGTGTGAAAAACTGCGAATATACCAATGCTACAACGTCACAAGTGCTCAACTGCGAGACCAACCAATTTGATAGTGAGCTACTGCAAGCTATTGGGATTCCTGAGCGATGGTTTATGACACCAGCTATGCCAAACCGCGTCATCGGTCACTATAAAAACGCAGAGCACAGTATTTCAGTGGCATCCATTGCCAGCCATGATACTGCTTCAGCCATATTGGCGCTGCCTGTGGAAGGCGATGACACGGTCTATATTAGCTCGGGTACTTGGTCATTGATGGGGTTTGAAAGCAGCTCCCCAATTAACACGCCGGTGGCGCAATCGCTCAATTTTACCAATGAAGGCGGCGCAGAGTCTCGTTATCGGGTACTCAAAAACATCATGGGTCTATGGCTAATCCAGAATATTCAAAAAGAGTTGGTGGAGTTTAGCTTTTCGGATTTGGTGGACTTAGCTAAGCAAGCTGTTCCGTTTCGATCGTTGATTGCTCCAGACCATCCAAGTTTTCTTAACCCGTCGTCAATGAAAGACGCAATTTGCACATTTTGTCATCAAACCGGCCAGCTTGTTCCTGAGTCGGCTGGCGAGTTTGCGCGCTGCGTGTTCGAAAGCTTAGCTTTTCAATACCGAAAAGTATGGTTGGAAATCGCCCAGATTAAAGGCACGGCTAGCGAGCAGATTCACATCATTGGTGGTGGCATTCAAAACACTTTCCTCAATCAATTGTGTGCGGATGCGTGTGGGGTCACGGTTAAAACGGGGCCAATAGAAGCATCAGCCATTGGCAATGTGTGTGGCCAATTGATCGCGCTCAATGCATTAACTGGAGTTAAGCAAGCCAGAGAAGTCGTTGCTCACTCCTTTCCTATTCAATCGTACCAACCGCAGCAGACCACTCAATTTTTAGAACACTGGGACGAGTTCGCTCGAATCAGTCAGGTTCATCTATAAGGGAATACCATGATTAATACAGATCGAATTAAGGCGAACTATCAAAATGCTAAAGCTCAGTTTTCTGAACTCGGGATCAGTACAGATGATGTGTTGAAGCGCCTAAACAGCATTCCAATTTCTATGCATTGCTGGCAAGGGGACGATGTGTCCGGCTTTGAAGATCCAGACGGGCAATTAACGGGCGGGATCCAAACCACCGGTAACCATCCAGGAAAAGCCACAACGCCAGCTCAGTTACGTGCAGACATCGATTATGCAATGAGTCTGATCCCTGGCGCATTGCGACTAAACCTTCATGCGATTTATCTAGAGAGCGATACACCGGTTGAACGTGATCAGATAAAACCAGCACATTTTGAAAATTGGGTTAAGTGGGCAAAAGAGAATCAAGTCGGTTTGGACTTCAACCCCTCGTGTTTTTCGCATCCATTGAGTGCTGAAAATATGACGCTTACGCATCCCGACCCTAAGATTCGAGACTTCTGGATCAATCACTGTATCGCGAGCCGTAAAGTATCGGAGTACTTTGGTAAGGAGCTAGGAACCCCTTCAGTAATGAATATTTGGATCCCAGACGGCTACAAAGACATCCCCGCAGACCGACTTGGACCTAGACAGAGATTAGTTGAATCGCTCGATAAAATCATCGAAGAGCCTATCTCTAAAGAGCACCATAAAGACGCTGTCGAATCAAAACTGTTTGGCATTGGAACTGAAGCTTATACCGCGGGATCCAATGAATTCTATCTTGGGTATGCAGCTACTCGCGATGTCATGCTGTGTCTCGATGCCGGTCACTTCCACCCAACAGAAGTGATTTCCGACAAAATTTCATCGGCCTCTCTTTATGTTGATGAAATGCTACTGCACGTCAGCAGACCAATTCGATGGGACAGTGACCACGTGGTGATGCTTGACGATGAGACCCAAGCGATAGCCAACGAAATTATTCGTCACGACCTTCTCGAACGAGTCAATATTGGTTTGGACTTCTTTGATGCTTCAATCAACCGTATTGCTGCATGGACCATCGGCACTAGGAACATGCGTAAAGCGCTGCTTCGAGCACTGCTCGAGCCTAGTGACCAGCTTAAACAATATGAATTAGACGGCGATTACACCAGTCGCTTAGCACTTCTAGAAGAGACTAAATCACTTCCTTGGTCAGCGGTATGGGACTACTACTGCATGGAGCAAGATGTTCCGGTAGGTCTGTCGTGGCTGACCCAAGTGAAAAGTTATGAGGAGGAAGTCTTACTGCAACGATAACGAACGAACACTATGACGAGCTTAAAAATAATAAAGTCGTAGAGCCGTCATTGCTAATAAAACGTGAACCAATCCAAAAATGGAGTTTTACATGAACATCAAACATATCCTACACACAGCAATATTGACCAGTGGTCTACTGGCATCTGGCATGAGCGCCGCAGAAGATTTTCGTATTGGTCTTGTCGTAAAAGCACAAGGTATTGGCTTTTTTGAGGCGGCTTACGAGGGAGCAAAAGAAGCGTCTTCTGAACTCGATGATTCACTAGAAATAATCTACACCGGACCTGTAACTCCGACCGCCGAAGGCCAGATCGAAATTGTTAATTCACTAATCGCTCAACGGGTGGATGCGATTGCGATTTCGGCTAATGATACCGATGCCCTTGTTCCTATTTTGAAGAAGGCGCAGCAGCGCGGCATTAAAGTCGTATCGTTTGATTCTGGTGTCGCCGCACCAGGCCGACAAGTTCACTTGAATCCATCAAGTAATGAGTTGATTGGTAAAATGAACCTTGATCTTGCAGCTGAAGCCGTTGCAGCAACCAACAGTGAGCAAGGTGATATCGCTATTCTCAGTGCGACACCAACCGCCACCAACCAGAACATCTGGATTGAAGAAATGAAAAAGGCTCTACCTAACTATCCGCAGCTAAACCTTGTGGCGACAGTTTATGGTGACGATTTGGCCGATAAAAGTTATCGCGAAACAATGGGTCTAATTAAGACTTACCCAAACCTTAAGGCGATTGTAGCTCCAACCACTGTAGGCATCTTGGCGGCAGCACAGGCTGTAACGGATGCGGGTAAAATGGGCGAAATCTATGTCACTGGGCTAGGTCTACCTTCTGAGCTTGCTGGCCATGTCCACTCGGGTGCGGTTAAGAGCTTTGCCATCTGGAATCCTATCGATCTTGGATACGCAGCTACCATGATTTCTTACAACCTCATCAAAGACAATGCGAACAGCAGCGAAGTTGAGATGGGTCGTATGGGTATGGCGCAATTAGATACCGACGGAAACGCGGCAATGGCATCACCTTTTGTCTACAACAAAACCAATGTCGATAAATTCGCGAAAATTTTCTAATCAACGATAGGTAAGAAAGGCTAGGCTGAATATTGTTGGCTTAATGGTACGCAATGGTCGTTCAGTCTATGCCTTTCGATAAGGGCATAACCATGTCAGAAGTAAAACCAATCTTTTCCCTTAGAAATATCAGCAAACATTTTCCTGGTGTGAAAGCACTGGACAAAGTGCAATTGGATTTGTACCCAGGCCAAGTGACTGCACTGGTTGGCGAAAATGGGGCAGGAAAATCGACGCTGGTAAAAGTCATGACTGGGATCCACCAACCCACCTCTGGAAAGCTTATCTTAGACGACCAAGAAGTGGTTTTAGATACTCCGGATGATGCTAGAAAGCTCGGCATTACTGCCATACATCAGGAAACCGTGCTGTTTGATGAGCTGAGTGTGGCAGAGAATATTTTTGCTGGGCATTACATCAAATTTCCATCGGGTCGTTTGGACTGGAAAAGCATGTATCAAGAGTCTGCCCGTATTTTAAAAGAGATCGATGCCCCCCTTGATCCTCAAAAACTACTAAAAGAATTAAGTATTGGGCAAAGGCATATGGTGGCGATTGCGCGCGCACTGTCATTTGATGCCAATGTGGTCATCTTGGACGAGCCTACCGCAGCATTATCCCACCGAGAAATTGAAGATTTTTATGGCATTGTTCGCCGACTGCAGCAAAAAGGCTGCGCGATCATGTTTATTAGCCACAAATTTGATGAGATCTACGCAATAGCGGACCGATTTACTGTCTTTAGAGACGGATGCTATGTCGACTGTGGCCTGATTAAAGAGGTCGATGAGTCCGATTTAGTGTCGATGATGGTAGGACGCAGTATTGATAATGCTTATCCCAAAGTTGACGTCGAGATTGGAAAGAAAGTTATTGAGGTCGAGCGCTTCAGTCACCCGACTGAATTTGATGATATTAGTTTTAACCTGCATCAAGGCGAGATTTTGGGCTTCTACGGGCTAGTGGGAGCAGGTCGAACCGAATTAATGCAGTCACTGTTCGGCGTCACCAATAACAGTTTAGGCAGCATTAAAATTGAAGGTAAAACCACCACAATTAAGTCGCCAAGCGATGCCATAAAAGCGGGCATTGTGTACGTGCCAGAAGAAAGGCAAAGCCAAGGTGCAGTCCTCGAATTCCCGATTTTCCAAAATATTGGATTGCCTCAACTCGATAAGATTAACAGCAACGGTTTTCTAGACGATGAGAAAGAGTACTCGCTCGCCGAAAAATACGCTGAACGCCTCAATGTCAAAGCCCCTAACTGGCATGAAAAAGTAGAAAATTTGTCTGGGGGTAATCAGCAGAAAGTGGTAATCAGCAAGTGGCTGGCAACCAAACCTAAAATCATCATCCTGGATGAGCCGACCAAAGGTATTGATATCGGTTCGAAAGCAGCTGTCCACGAGTTTATGTCAGAGCTTACAGGAGCAGGGCTTGCGGTGATCATGGTGTCATCTGAACTTCCTGAAGTAATGGGCATGGCTGATCGCATTATTGTTATGCGCGAAGGGTTGATGGTGAAAGAGTTTGAACGCGAGCAGTTTACCGCTGAGAAACTGGTCAGTGCTGCTACTGGTGTATTGGGAGGGATGTAATGAAAAATCTAATCAAGTACAGAGAAACACAGTTAGCGGGCGTGCTCGTCATACTGTTGGTCGCCATCGGATTTATTATCCCCGAGTTTTTGCAGTTCAATAACTTATTTAGTGTGTATAACGACACGTCCATCTTAATCATCTTGGCGCTTGGGCAAATGCTGGTCATCGTGACACGTTGTATCGATCTGTCGGTCGCCGCCAATGTCGCTCTAACCGGCATGGTGGTCGCTACCATTAATAGCCTTTATCCAGACTTCCCCGTACCCGTCATCATCTTGATTGGTGCTGCGCTAGGAACGGTTTTGGGAATGATCAATGGTTTGCTGGTATGGAAAATGGGTATACCCGCGATTGTGGTGACGTTAGGCACGATGAGTATTTATCGCGGCACAGTGTTCCTTATTAGTAAAGGCGCGTGGATCAACGCCCACCAAATGAGTGAAGCATTTATTCAGATCCCGAGAACAGAACTGTTAGGACTGCCGCTGCTTGGGTGGTCATCGATACTTGCCATCGCCGGTATGTACTACTTCACCAAACATCGCCAACTTGGGCGAAAGATCTATGCAGCTGGTAATAGCCCAACAGCGGCTTACTACATTGGCGTTGATGTAGGCAAGAAGCAGTTTATTGCCTTTACCTTGTCGGGCTTGTTTGCGGGTATTGCGAGTTATTTATGGATTTCTCGTTACGCAGTAGCTTACGTCGATATTGCCAATGGATTTGAACTGCAAGTGATTGCGGCGTGCGTAATTGGCGGCGTTAGTATCGCAGGTGGTACTGGAACCGTTATTGGTTGCGTCTTGGGCGCTTTGTTTCTTGGGATTATCAATAATGCTTTACCGGTTATCGGTGTCTCACCGTTTTGGCAAATGGCCATTTCAGGTTTTGTCATTATCGTTGCTGTGGTCGCGAACTCACGTTCAGAGCGTAAGCTGGGTCGAATTATTTTAAGAAAAGCTGTGCAAAACGCTTCTTAAAAATTGAGGACGACAAAAATGGAAGATCTAAAAAGTAATACCTTTGGTGGGAATTTAAAGCTAAACAAAAGCGTCCCAAACTGGTTGTTCACATGGGAATCATTTTTATTGCTAACGGCTGTTTTGGTATTCATTTTAAACAGTTTTGCATCCCCATATTTTCTTAACGCGTGGTCACTATCGGATGCGACATTCAACTTTTCCGAGAAAGCGATAATCGCATTACCACTAGCAATGGTCATTATTGTGCGTGAAATTGATATTTCAGTGGCTTCAATAATTGCACTAAGCTCTACGGCGATGGGATTTGCGGCTGAAGCGGGCTCAGGTGTATTTGCCATCTGCATGGTAGGAATGACCGTCGGTTGCTTGTGCGGTCTGTTCAATGGGTTATTAGTGACTCGCCTTAACATCCCTTCGATCGTTGTCACTATAGGGACCATGAGTCTATTTAGAGGGATAACCTACATCCTCTTAGGCGATCAGGCGCTTAAAAACTACCCTGAATCCTTTGCCTTTTTTGGTCAAGGTTACGTCTTTTGGTTGTTTGGTTTTGAGTTTGTCTGCTTCTTGGTTTTGGCAGTGGCGTTCTACGTACTTTTACAAAAAACCAACTTTGGGCGCAGAACCTATGCCATAGGCAATAACCCTACTGCGGCCTACTACTCTGGGATCAATGTGGCGAAGCATAAATTGATCTTGTTTACCCTAGTCGGACTGTTTTGCGGTATAGCGTCAATCATGCTCACGTCTCGACTTGGCAGTACGCGACCGACCATCGCTCTAGGCTGGGAGCTGAACATTATTACCATGGTTGTGTTAGGTGGCGTCAGTATTCTTGGCGGCTCAGGCACCATTGTAGGAGTGGTGATAGCGGTCTTTCTTATGGGGTTAGTGACCATAGGACTTGGGCTACTAAACGTGCCTGGCATTGTGATGTCGATAATTATTGGCCTGATGCTCATTAGTGTTATTGCACTGCCAAAAATCTTTGCGATGGTCAAAAACAGAGAGAGAAAGGACTAATTATGTCACATCCATTCATTCGAAAAGCTTTTGTAATGAGACTTCATGAAGGCTGTCATAGCGAATACCAAAAAAGACATGACGAGATTTGGCCAGAGCTGGTTGACGTATTAAAGCATGCCGGTGCCCAGCGGTATTCCATCTTTATGTTACCCAATAGCAGTATGTTATTTGCGTATGTAGAAATCCAAGACCAAGCCGCCTGGGATGCCGTGGCCAATACCGATGTGTGCAAAAGGTGGTGGTCATATATGAAAGATATTATGGAAACCAATCCCGATAATTCTCCAGTTTCAACAGAGTTGACTAGTGCGTTTTTTATGGAATAAACCGCGCAATCTAATACATATAGGAATAGACATGAGTAGCATTCAATTAAACGACCTAGTACTGAACGAAATCGCGAAAGTTTCTGAAGTGGGCACATACCTTTGGGAGCGAGAGTGGGCAGAACGCAATGGAGGCAATATTTCTGTTGATTTGACTGAAATTTTTGGTGAGCCACCCAGCGACCTCAGCCAGTTCCCACACTGTTACCTAACGTCGGTTGGCGAGTTTTCTTTTCCCAAAGAAAGTGCAGGGCACATTTTTTTCGTCAAAGGAACGGGCGAGCGCATTCGAGAGTTAGTGAAACCTCAAGATGCTGGGTGTGTGTTGCGCATCGACGATGAAGCGCAAGGCTATCACATACTTTGGGGCGGGAGAGGGCAAGATGACTACTCACCGACCAGTGAATTTATCTCCCATGTGGAAATTATTATGGCCAAGCAGAAACAAGGTTCGCTTGACCGCAGTGTGGTGCACACTCACCCACTGGAACTGATTATGTTATCGCATCACCCTGACTATGTTCACAGCGATGATGCCTTCACCCACGCTTGCTGGCAAATGTTGCCAGAAGTCAGAGCCTTCGTCCCTCGTGGGATTGGGGTCGTCCCTTATTGTATGCCGGGTAGTCAACAAATCGCCGATGGAACCAAACAAAAATTGGCACACGCAGATGTTGCTGTGTGGGAAAAACATGGTGCAGTGTCGACAGGCAAAGATGCACTGGAAGCGTTTGACTATATCGATGTCGCTAACAAAGGTGCAAAGTTGTTCTTAGGCTGTCTAGCCAGTGGTTTTGTGCCACAAGGGGTGAGTGAGCAAGATATGCAAGATTTAAAAGATACCTTTAATTTGTAGGAGTACAACTATGGTTTTTGCACTAAATCTTCCCAAACTGAGCTTTGCCGGAGCGGGATCAGTAACTGACGCGATTGAAGCGATGAGTAAGGAACCCGTTAGCAAAATCTTACTAGTTACCGACAGTAACTTAGTCAAACTGGGCATCCTGGACAGCTTGTTCGCAGAATTGGAAGCTCACAATATGGCCTATGTAATGTTTGATAAAGTGACACCAAACCCAACGGCCAGTTTGGTGCGAGAGGGTTATCAGCTCTATAAAGATAATCAATGTGACGGTTTTATTGCCGTTGGAGGTGGGAGCCCAATGGATTGCTGCAAGGCAATTCGTGTAATGGCTGCAAACCCAGGCAAAGACATCTGCGAGTTTAATGGCGTGGGCAAGGTTGCCAACTCGGGTGACTTTTTCGTCGCCATTAATACTACTGCGGGTACCGCGGCAGAAATGACGTCAAACTCGGTGATTACCGATGAAGAAAACCAAGTCAAAATGGTGATCATTGATGCCAAGCAGATCCCGGACATTGCCGTTAACGACGCTAACCTTATGTTGGGGTTGCCCGCTGATGTGACCGCAGCAACAGGTATGGATGCGTTAACTCATGCGATCGAAGCCTATACCACCGTTGGTGCGCACCCACTCACCAACCCGACGGCGCTAGAAGCGATTAAATTAATCGCACAGTGGCTTCCCAAAGCGGTGGATGACGGTCAGGACTTGCAGGCTCGTGAACAGTTAGCCTGTGCGCAATTTTTGGCTGGAATGGCCTTTAATAGTGCTGGATTAGGTTTGGTGCACGCGATGGCTCACCAACCAGGAGCTACACACAATTTGCCTCATGGTGTTTGTAATGCGATTTTGCTGCCATACATTTGCGAATATAACGCTCAGTATGTACCAGACAAATTTAAAACCATTGCAGAAGTTATGTCAGGTACGACTCTTGATGTGACTCCAGAGAAAGGTGCAGACATTGCGATTAAGCTCATTAGAGACCTGTCCGAGAGAGTGAAGATCCCTTCTGGATTTAGTGAACTGGGCATTGATACTCATGATGTGAGTGGGTGGATTGCCAAAGCGATGGCCGATCCGTGCTTGGGTGGTAACCCACATCAACCTACTGAAAAAGAAGTCGAAGATCTGTATATGGCTGCTATGTAGCCTTAGTCTGAATCGCCAAAAGTTGGCTGATCTTTCACTATAACCCGCTGTTTGACGGCGGGTTTTTTTATGCACTGAAAAGTGAAGCTGTACCCTGTGAGTTGAGTGCAGAAAGAAAAATGCATGATAACCACATGCTACGCACTTGTTGTGGGAATGTGACTTTGAGTGTGTGGATCTTTAGATTCTCGCCGTAATTTTGCAATCCAGCGAAAAATCTCGAAGGTTACATGGCTAATGAGGCCGTATTATTTTAGCGAAATGTAACATTTGGTTTACAAGGGCGCTTTGCAGCACCTTGTTGTAATACCTAGGTGTTTACGTCACTTATTACTACATCATAGAGGGATAGTTATGATCATTTCTGCACCAGCAGATTTTCGTCTAGCCGCCAAAGAAACCCTACCACCGTTTTTGTTTCACTACATTGACGGTGGCGCAAACAGTGAATGGACGTTAAAGCGAAACCAGCAAGACTTGCATCAGGTTGCTTTAAAGCAGCGTGTGTTAAACGACATGTCCAGCATCGATATTGATATCAAACTCTTTGGTGAATCTCTCTCTATGCCTGTTGCTTTGGCCCCTGTTGGTCTAACGGGCATGTATGCACGCAGAGGGGAAGTTCAAGCGGCTAAGGCTGCAGAGGAAAAAGGTGTTCCTTTTACCCTATCTACGGTGTCCGTTTGTCCCATTGAAGAAGTTGCTCCAGCCATCAATCGACCGATGTGGTTCCAACTTTACGTGCTCAAAGATCGGGGCTTTATGAAAGATGTATTGCAACGTGCTAAGGCCGCTGGTGTTACCACTTTAATATTTACCGTCGATATGCCAGTACCCGGAGCGAGATATCGCGATAAACACTCTGGCATGAGTGGTTCAAACGCCGCGACAAGACGAATACTGCAAGCGATGACTCACCTACGCTGGGCATGGGATGTCGGAGTGTTGGGCAAGCCGCACGACCTGGGCAATATCTCTGCGTACCGAGGCCAACGCACCGCACTTGAAGATTACATTGGCTGGTTAGGCGCCAACTTTGACCCATCTATTTCGTGGAAAGATCTGGAATGGATACGCGATTTTTGGGATGGACCAATGGTGATAAAAGGGATTCTTGATAGCCAAGATGCTCGCGATGCGGTGCAGTTTGGAGCCGATGGCATTGTGGTGTCTAATCACGGTGGGCGCCAGTTAGACGGTGTAACCTCGACCGCGCAAGCACTTCCTGCCATTGCCGATGCCGTAAAAGGGGAGACTAAGATTCTGGTCGACTCGGGCATTCGTTGTGGCTTAGATGTGGTGAAAATGATGGCGCTAGGGGCAGATTGTACCTTATTAGGACGCTCCTATATCTATGCTCTTGCTGCGAAGGGGGGCAAAGGCGTAGAGCAGTTGCTGGACCTCTACCAGCAAGAAATCCGCGTCGCCTTAACTCTTACCGGTATTAACAACATTAATGAGATCAATCATTCCTCGCTGGTTAACTTACAACAAGTGATCAACGAGTAAACGATCGTGTTTGAAAGACCCTACTACCTATAACGAGGAGAACAACACATGGAAACTAAACGACATTACAATAACTATATCAATGGCATGTTTACCGAAACCAGCGAACGTATTGATGTCTATAACCCTGCGACAGAAGCATTGATATCCACGGTGCCGAATTCGAGTGAAAGTGAAGTAGAAAAGGCTTTAGATGCTGCCACGAAAGCAAAGCGTCAGTGGGCAGGTACACCGGCTATTGAGCGAGCAAAGTATCTGCGTGCGATTGCTGAGAAAGTGCGTGAGAAGGCCGATTATCTGGCTACTGTGATCAGTGAAGAGCAAGGCAAGACGCTAGATCTTGCGAAAGTTGAAGTAGGCTTTACTGCCGATTATATCGATTATATGTCTGAGTGGGCGAGACGCATTGAAGGCGAAATCATCACAAGCGATCGACGTGGTGAAAACATTTTCTTGTTTAGAAAGCCCATTGGTGTTGTTGCTGGCATTCTTCCTTGGAATTTCCCTTTCTTCTTAATTGCTCGCAAAATGGCTCCTGCATTGGTTACGGGCAATACCATTGTTGTTAAACCAAGCGAAGAGACCCCCAACAACTGCTTTGAGTTCGCCAAGTTAGTGGCCGAAACGGACCTCCCAGAAGGGGTGTTCAATGTTGTCTCAGGGCGCGGAAATGTCGGAGCGCAACTATCCAGTAGCGGTAAAGTCGATATGATCAGTTTCACTGGCAGCGTTAAAACAGGTGAAAATATTATGGCAGCTGCAGCCCCTCATATTACTAAACTCAACCTAGAGCTTGGGGGCAAAGCACCCGCGATTGTACTAGACGACGCTGACGTGAATTTAGCGGTTAAAGCGATTAGAGACTCTAGAATTATTAACTCTGGGCAAGTGTGTAACTGTGCCGAACGAGTCTATGTTCAGCGGGGGATTGCTGAGGAGTTTATTTCGCATATAACCCGAGAGATGCGGGCGACTCGCTTTGGCGACCCATTGGTTGATCAAAATATTGAAATGGGCCCGTTGGTTAATCGCCAAGGCTTACAGAAGGTTCAAGATTCAGTGAATACCGCTTTGGCGCAAGGGGCGACATTAGAGTGCGGCGGGACAGTCGCAGATAGCGAAAAAGGCCACTACTTCTTACCGACGGTATTAAGCGGATGTGATATGTCTATGGATATCATGAAACTTGAAACCTTTGGTCCAGTATTGCCGATTCAGATAGTGGACTCGCTAGACGAAGCAATAGGCTATGCCAACGATTGTGAGTATGGACTCACTTCATCGATTTATACCAAAGACCTATCAAAAGCACTCCACGCGGTCAAAATGCTAGAGTTTGGTGAAACGTATATTAACCGTGAAAACTTTGAAGCGATGCAAGGCTTCCATGCTGGCGTAAGAAAGTCGGGAATTGGTGGTGCAGATGGAAAACACGGTCTGTACGAATACTTAAGTACGCAAGTTGTTTACATGCAGTCTTAACAATTAGGTATTTACAGCTGCGTAACGCTGTGCAGTCAATGATGGGATGACAAAAAGCGCTTGAGGTATCAAACCTCAAGCGCTTATTCATTGCCAAATGGTGTCGCTACTCCTTCACACCCCCTAACATGATCCCTTTATTAAAGTACTTCTGAATAAATGGATAAATAATGAGTACTGGGATGATCGAACAGACCATGATTGCCGCACTGACTGTTTCGAACGAATAGGCAGACTCAAGTAGTGTACTGGCAAAGGTATCGTCATCGGACAGTTGGGTTATGATTTGTCTAAGATAAACCTGCAGAGGCACTTTGGACTCGTCGCGCAGTAGCACCATCGCCCAGAAAAACCCATTCCAACGAGACACAATACAAAACAGTGTCACTGTCGCAATAGCTGGTTTGGCCAGCGGGACAAATACCTTCCACAGCACTTGGAAATCATTTGCACCATCCATACGAGCCGCCTCTTCAAACGAGGCAGGGACAGCTTCGAAGAAGTTACGCAACAGAATAATGTTGAACGCATTGCAAGCGAAACCAATAATGATACCAAAGTAGGAATCGAGCAGCCCTAAATCACGTATGTTCAAGAAAAACGGGATCATGCCCGCGTTAAACCACATGGTAAATGCGATCAAGATGTTCCAGTACTTTCTACCCAACAGTTGAGGTCGAGAGAGTGCGTAAGCACCAGGGATAATAAATGCCAAACTGGTGAGTGTTCCACCAATGGTATATATAAAGGTGTTCTTATAAGAAATCCAAAATGCAGGGTCATAGATGACCTTTTCATAAGCTGCGAAGGTTACGTCTACGGGAGTCAATATGACCTTCCCTGCGGTAACCGCTTCCCCCATACTCATCGATAGTGAAGCGACGTATATGAAGGGATACAGCGTACTTATCGTAAATGCAGCAACCAAAAACATATTGATGTAAACAAATGCTTTGTCACCACGCGAGTATAAATTCATGCTAATTGCTTGGCTCATAACGTTTCCTGTTTACCAAAGTGATGTTTTTGAGATTTTTTTACTGATTGTGTTAGCACTGATCACCAAGATGAAGGCGATGACTGCGTTAAACAATCCTGCGGCGGCAGCCAGATCATATTGCGCAGCTTGTAAACCTTGACGATAAATAAAGGTGCTAATAACGTCGGAGGTTTCGTAGGTCGCTGGCTGATACAACATAATGATCATCTCAAAACCGACTTCTAGAATGTTACCGATTCGGATGATAAGCATGATTAATATGGTTGGCATGATGCAAGGTAGCGTGATTTTCCACATCATTTGCCAGCGTGAAGCGCCATCGACGACGGCTGATTCATACAGCGATGGGTTCACACCCGCGATGGAGGCTAAGAAAACGATCGAGTTAAAGCCCGCCTCTTGCCATATCCCTGTACCGACGAAAATGGTTCGGAACCACTCAGGTTTAGTTAAAAAGTACACAGAGTCAAAACCCAATGCATTCAGCAGTAAGTTAACTACACCAGTTGACGGTGCAAACGCAGTGATCACAATACCTGCGATTATAACCGCGGATATAAAGTGCGGCAGATACACGATGGTTTGTGCGGTCTTCTTAAACTTAGGGTTGATAATTTCGTTAAACATTAATGCCAATATGATAGGGACAGGGAAGCCAAACAATAAGCTCGCGCCACTGATCATGATGGTGTTTTTGATTGCACGAATAAACTGATCGTTCTCGAACAGAGTATAAAAATGCTCAAATCCTACCCACGGACTGCCTTCAATGCCTCGGAACACACTGTAGTCTTTAAACGCGATTTGTAATCCATACATCGGTTTGTAGAGAAACAGCAAGAACCAAATAATGGTGGGAGCAAGCAGTACATAGATTTGCCATTCGCGACGGAAATGATGTCCTAGCCAGGTAAGTTTTTTGCTTAGGGGGCTGACAGTGGTCTCGGGTTGATTTTGTACGTTTTCCATAACAATTCCTCAGTTGATACTCACGGCTTTGCTTGGACTGATGGCTTTTTTGGTGGAATGATCAAATACCGTAATAGCATCCTGTCTAAAATAAAGGGTGTCGAGGCTGTGCAGGTGATCGACATGACCGTGAGTATCGACCTTGACCACAAATGGGCTGCTTTGGATCTTACAATGCAACAGCGCCTCAGAGCCTAAGGTTTCGACCAAATCAATACTGACTCTAATTGGGCTGCTATTTTCGGTTGGCTCTATATCCACATATTCTGGTCTAATCCCGACAATGGCTTGAGCGCCACAATCTGCTTCTAGTTCTGGTAATAAACAGTGTTGCCCCTCAATAATGGCGTACTGTTTGCCACGTTCGGTGATCACTTCAGCGTCCAGTAAGTTCATTGGAGGGGAGCCGATGAAGGTGGCAACAAACGTATTCACCGGATTGTTAAACAAATCCATTGGCGTACCAATTTGTTCAATGCGGCCAGCACTCATTACCACGATTCGGTCAGCTAAAGTCATTGCCTCTACCTGATCGTGTGTTACATACACACTGGTCACTCCAAGCTTGGTGTGCAAGCGCTTAATTTCAGCTCGCATTTGGGTACGTAATTTGGCGTCTAAGTTTGACAGTGGCTCATCAAATAAAAACACTTTAGGGTGCCTTACAATTGCACGCCCCATTGCGACACGTTGGCGTTGTCCACCGGAAAGATCCGCTGGTCGACGTTGTAATAGTGGGGTAAGTTCGAGCGTTTCGGCAACTTCCTTGACCAGCTGTTCAATGCGAGGCTTTGGCACTTTTCGGATGCGAAGGCCAAAGGCGATGTTTTCAGCCACCGTCAAATGTGGGTAGAGCGCGTAGTTTTGAAATACCATCGCCACATCACGATCTTTTGGTGCGATTTGGTTAACGACTTTACCGTCTATAGAGACCATGCCATCACTGATTTCTTCAAGACCGGCTAGCATTCTTAATGTCGTGGACTTACCGCATCCTGATGGACCAACAAGCACGACAAATTCTTGTGGTTTTACCTCAAGGTCAATTCCGTGAACTACCGTGATGTCTTTGTAACTCTTGACAACACGTTCTAATTTCACACCAGACATACATACTCCTTTATGCTTCTAATACTGCTTACCAAAGTGAGCCTATTTCAATTCGTGGGTAATACAATTTCTTGGGGAAATAGGGCTTAGTAAAAGGCACTAAGCCCTAATATTGGGTATGCTCGACACCCATGAGGTGTCGAGTTTTACGGGTTAGTTTATTTGTAGGCGCGATCGTAGGCTGATTGCATCGCCTTAATCACTTTTGGATAGCCCATGCGTTCGATTTGAGCTTGGTAGTTTTGCCAATCTTCATCGACGTCACGGGAGCCAAGGATCCACGCTTGCTGCATTTCGAGCATGTAGTCGCGAATGGTGATCCAGTGACGGTCATACACGCCTTTCTCAGTTGTATTCATCGACACACCTAGGAAGGGTTCGAGTAGGTAGTCCCCTTCGTCGTACAAGGCTATACCTTCTAATGCGTACTTGTTAGACCACTGCTCTTCATTGGCATAATCTTGATGGAAACCACGTTCAATTTGAGCACCTACAGCCCACATCTGTGAATTCACCGGAGTGTCTGAGTTAAGTACTTCATCCTTAAAGATGGGTTTTCCATCAATGATATCGTAGTGAACGCCTTCAACACCAAAGTTGGCTAGGCGTCGACCTTCTTCACTAAACCAAAAATCAAAGTACTTGATCGTTTCTACTGCATGTTCATTAGAATATGAAATCGCCCACCCAGACGGCTTAACTTGTGAACGGCGATGTTCTTCTACGCGCTTACCAGTCGTTGATGCTGGTGGGGCGAATGCGGTAAATCGAAACTCTGGCATTTCGTCAACAAAGGCATCGTTATAACCTGACGTCGATGCAAACCAATCATGCGTTGATCCGCCTAAGTCGTTCGCCAATAAGTATTCACGTGAGCGACTGCCACGGGTAAATACTTCGGGATCGATTAGACCTTCTTTGTACCATTTTGCGAGATTCTTAATACCTTCGCGATAGTTGTCACCGGCGTAACCGTGAGCAATAACGCCATCTTCTACGTAGAAGTCGTGATATTTATCCGACCCAGAAGAGCGTCCATCCCAAAGAGTGACAAGGCGAATTAACTCTTCCCAGTGACGGGTAAAGAATGGGACTTCATCTTTTTTACCGTTACCGTTTGGATCTTGATTTCTAAATGCGGTAAGTACTTCGTAAAGTTCATCAACGGTTTCGGGGGTTTTAAGGTCAAGTTTTGCCAACCAGTCTTGACGAATGAAGTATGCACGACCGTATTTGCCGTCAGGGATATAAGGGATGTAATAAACGTTGCCGTCGTGAGCTTTGATGGAGTTGTAGATGTTGGGCCTTTCATCAAACAGTGCTTTGATGTTGGGAGCGTGCTCTTCTATGAGATCATTAAGCGGAATAAAGGCACCTTCGGGACCATAACGATTCACTTGTTCTTTAAGGCTTTGACCACCTACGATATCTGGTAGGTCTCCAGACGCTATCATTAGGTTAAAGGCTTCTTCACTGTTGGTAGTTGCCATCGAGGCAACGTTATTTAGCGAGAGATTGGTGATTTTTGCCGCTTCTTTTTCGACTAACCAATCATTGTTGTAAACGAATTTCTTCTGGTGAAAATGTATATCAAGATTTAGTGGTTTGTCAGAAACAAGATGCTCACCACTTGCAATTGCTGGAGTGGTTGCTAATAAGCAGTTTGCCATTACGGCTGCGGCAATCGCTGTTTTCACATAGTGCATAAAGGTGTCCTTCAATTTGTTAATCATCCTAAAAGCGAGGTTTGTCTTGTACCAAGCTCTACCATTTTGATTCTCGTTACCTCTGTGCTCAGCCTTAGTCTGTAAAACCGAACATTTTTATTGTTTTGTTTGCCAATCTTTATTCGCTTGTTGTATTAAACGACTAGCGGTGTTGAAATTTTGGCAACATCCGTTTACTCAAATTAAACCGACGTTTCAAAATAAAACTAACTGATGTGATTTTTATGTAAATCATTAACTGACTAAAATGTGAGCTGCATAGTGAATTGCAGGGGGATTTGACTGGATTTTTGAGACCAATCTCGCTTTGAAGTCGCTATTTGAAACAGCAGTCATGATGGAGTGAAAGCGTCTCGATTTAAAAGTGAAATTGGGCTGATTGTTGCCGAAGAAACTACGTTGGGACTGAGCTTGGTGGGGAGGAAGTAAAATCTGTCAGCTGATTTTTTAGGGTCTTTTCCATTTAAGGGTAACGGCTAAAAAGCGCTTACAAGACCAATTTTTGCGTCGATCTATAGTGATCTTTGAGGAGATCAAAAGTCAGATTAATATGTCGCTACTTGTGGAAATTTTGTACCTTAACTTACCAAATTTTATTATTTATTACATTTTTGAATGTAGGTGGGTTTAGTGTTGTTGTTGTTTTTTCATGACGTTACGAGTCATAGTAGATCGGCCATCGAAAGAGCATCTCAAATCATGCAGTTTGCTTACAGAGCCAAATCCGATTGGCTGCGGATTGCTCTAGCATGCCTGACTCATACTAAAAACCACTCCTTGGCCAAGTTCGAGTTCTATTTTTTTGATGGTCTCTGTCCAGAATAACGTGGAGTATCTGGTTGGGTGACTTTAACAAGCATGGTAAGTGACTCTAAAGGTTGCGCCGACTCACTCAACTTAGTTGCTGCGGAAGAAATGGCTAGAGGTGTTAGCATGACCGCTTACAACCGAAAGCCCTTACTTTGAGGGAAGAGAGTCGTTAAAACTGTATTTGAGAGGTTTAGGGTAAACAGATAAAGTCTGAATTAGTTCACCTCAGCTATACCACTTAGCGTCAATAGAGTTACATTCGCTTTGTGACCAATCTATTGTTGCCAAAGTTGAAAGATTTTGGCTCATGTATTTGCGCCTCGCAAATTTTGTCCCTTAACTTACCAAAAATTATCATTTCTAACATTTTCAACTGTAGGTAGATTTAAAGCTGTTGTTGGCTTTATTTTAGAAATTTAATCAGTCTACATATGGAGTGTGAGATGTCTGCGACAATACCGTGGCATTCAAATCCACGAAATTTATAACGCTTTAACACATTGATAGTGCTGCTATTTGTGTGAGTTAAAGTAAACAAAAAAATAAATACGTTGAAATGAAAGGGAAGAGTCATGATAGATATCGCAATTGTACTTGTGTACTTCGGCTTTCTTGTGGCAATAGGGTTTCTGTTTAAATCCTTTAGTAACTCCACAAGTGATTATTTTCGTGGGGGCGGCAAAATGCTGTGGTGGATGGTGGGTTCAACATCATTTATGACAGCAGTGAGTGCCATGACCTTTACTGGTCACATGGGTAAGGCGTTAACTGGCGGTTTTGCTGTTGCAACCACAGTGTTTTATGCGAACGCTTTAGGTTACTTGTGTAATTACCTATTTTTCGCCGCAAAAGCACGCCAAATGCGCGTAGAAACACCACTCGAAGGTGTTCGCATGCGTCTGGGGCCTGTGAATGAACAAATTTTCACTTGGGCAAACGTTCCTCTCAGTGTGTTGCAAGCCTCAATCTGGATTAACGCGCTTGCGGTATTCTGTAGTGCGGTGATTGGCATCCCACTGCAACAAACGATTGTAGTAGCGGGCTGTGTGGTACTGTTTATGTCTTTGGTTGGTGGTAGCTGGGCGGTAATCGCATCTGACTTTATGCAGATGATTATTCTAACTACAATGACCTTGGTGACTGGCGCGGTAGCCATTTGGAAATCGGGTGGGTTGACTCCACTTCTTGAAGCAGGTCTTCCGGAGCAGCCGTTTATTGGTGACGGTTACAACCATGCATACTTGTTTGTCGGCTGGTTTATCTTCATGTTCATTAAGCAGTTCTTCAGCACAAACAACATGGTAGATTCTTACCGCTACATCGCGGCAAAAGACACCAAAAACGCACGTAAAGCGGCAATTTTAGCGGGTACGTTAATGTTGATTGGTCCTTTGCTTTGGTTTGTTCCAGCTTGGTATGTCGCCGCTCATTATCCAGATACCAGCACTTGGGGCCTTTCTGGCTTAGGCAATAAAGTCGCGGATGCAACCTACTTCATGTTTGTTAGCCGTGAAATGCCAGTAGGTATGGTTGGCTTGATGTTAGCCGCGATGTTTGCAGCTACCATGTCCTCTATGGACTCTGCACTAAACCGTAACGCAGGTATTATTCTTAAGAGTGTTTACCAACCTTACTTCTGTAAAAATCACTCTGAAAAACACCTGATGTTCGTAAGTAAGTTGCTCACCGCCGTATTTGGTATCGTGATCATTATTGCTGCGCTATTCCTTACGTCACTTCGAGAGTTCGGATTGTTCGATTTAACCATGTTGGTAAGCACCTTGATTGGATTCCCAATTCTAATCCCATCTATTATGTGTTTCTTCGTCAGAAAAACACCAGATTGGGCGGGTTGGGGTACAGTACTGGTTGGTATGTGTGTGTCAGGTACCATTGCGTTTGGTGCAACACCTGAAAACCTTCAAGCACTCCTTGGACTAGAGCAACCACTCACGTCACGCGAGTTCACAGAGATGAAATCTGTAACCCTAGGCTTGATTGGACATATGTCGATTACTCTGCCGTTCTTCATCTGTTCTCAGTTCTTCTACAAAGGTCTTCCTGAAAAACGTGCAGCGGAAGTGAAGCAGTTCTTCAGCAATGTCGATACGGAAGTAGTTGTTGAAGATACGCCACAAAGTGTTGCAATGGACAACAAGCAAAACGATGTATTGGGTAAGATGGTGCTGACGGCTTCAGTGTTTATTCTGTGCTTAACGCTCGTGCCTAACCCTCTTTGGGGAAGAATGCTGTTTGTTATCATAGCATCTATCCTAGCGCTGATTGGTACCTTGTTAGTCAGGTCTAAGCGTACGTTAGAAGTGAGCGAGGAAGAGAAACCTCGAGTTTCAGCAACAGCTTAACTCTGATTAATCGCGTTAAAAACCTTCCTGAGAGTTTGTGCTTTTTAGGAAGGTTTATTGACTTTTGGTCAATTGTAATTCACAGCTGTTCAAATCGGCAAAAACCACCCCAGAATAGAACAAAAACCGACATTTTATTTCGATATCTAAAGACTTAAATTAACACTATTAGTTAAGGTCTGCTGATCTCAACATACCCTAATAATGTACTTATAAAAAACTGAGAGATAAATATGGTTTCAAAAAAAACGTGGGCAAATGATGCTTGGAGACAAGTATTTGATAAGGTTAAGTTTAGCAGCGAGGATATATCGGTACAGTTTCCTTCCATGACTACCGATGGGAAGTACTGCGATACGCACGCGCCATGGGCTTGGGTCGTCGGTTTCTGGCCTGGTTTGCTATGGCTACTGTATGAAAAAGAGCACTACACACCGTTTAAAGAGATCGCGATAGCGCGCGAAGAAGCCATGGACGGCCCATTAGATGAATACGTTAACATTCATCATGACGTTGGTTTTATGTGGCAGCTGACGTCTATCAAGCATTATGAGCTGTTTGCTAACGAGCGTTCAAAAAATCGAGCATTGCGAGCTGCCAGTCATCTTGCCAGTCGATTTAACATTAATGGACGCTTCTTAACCGCATGGAACAAAAACGATGTGAGCGCTGCTGACCCTAGAGGGCTGAGCATCATTGATAGCATGATGAACCTGCCGATTTTGTATTGGGCAGCAGAGCAATTGGATGCGCCTCGATTTAAGCTTATTGCAATGGCGCACGCTGATACCGTACTTAAGGAGTTCATTCGTCCAGATGGCTCGGTGAGACACATGGTCGAGTTTGATTTTTTGACGGGTGATGTGAAAAGTTACTACGGTGGGCAAGGTTACAATGAGAATTCGGCATGGAGCCGTGGTGCCTCATGGGCTATCCATGGTTGTGCGTTAAGTTACCAATACACCAAAGAGCCGAGATATCTTGAAGCGGCCCTTAAAACAGCGGACTTTTTCATTGAACATCTACCAGAGGATTCGGTACCTCATTGGGATTTTCGTGCACCGCGAGATACCGATACGCCACGAGATACATCCGCGGCAGCGTGCGCTGCGAGCGGTATATTATTGATTTCAGAGCTAGTTGAAGACCCCGCGATGAAAAAACATTACTTTGACGTCGCCAACACCATCATCAAGAGCTTGTTTGAAAACTATTCTACCGTTGGTGATGACACCCAACAGGGGATTTTGACCGGTGGTGCATTCAATTGTCCTAAAAACTTGGGTATCAACTGTTCGCTAATTTATGGCGACTACTACTTTGTTGAAGCACTGTCCAAGTTAGTGAGTAAAAATGAAGCTACTCAAGCGCACCAGAAAAAACTAGCAACCACAGTGTAATACCAATGTACAAAGGTTTGTGTCATTCAACATTAAAAAACAGTTAGTTCATTCACAAAAAGCAGTCATAAGACTGCTTTTTTGCGATTAACGTTTAAATAAAAAGTAACTGGTGCTAGAGGACCCGAGTAAGAAGTAGGAATTTATTTTATCCTCCCCCCTCAGTATTGAGATCTTTTACAGATAATCGCTCAACAATCTCCACAGGGATCATCGAGCGGCTTTCAACATTATCAGGCTCGTTGGAAAGGCGAACTAATTTGATAAGGGTCGCTTTGGCCAGATTTGCATAGTTTACACTGAGCGTCGTGAGATTGGGTTTTACCAATGAAGTGAGATTTAAATTGTCAAACCCAATTACGGATATGTCATCTGGAACTTTGAGTTTGTGATGAGCCAATGCATCAATCAATGAAAATGCAATCATGTCACAAATACAGAAAACGGCAGTACAGTCAGAAAACACTCCCTCGTCTATTAATGTAGGCAGTAGTTCTTGGGCACCAAAATCCCCCAAAACGCTAGTGGAGCCACTTTTTTTAATCTTGTTTAAGTCAACAACAACATCATCATAATTGAGGTCGAGCCCTGCAAACTGTAGCGCTCGAAGAAAACCATCGGTTCGTTGGTAAATCGAGTGGCGATCGTTGGAGGTGATAATCTTAATTTTTGAGTGTCCTCGCTCCAGAAGGTAAGATGCCGCCATAAACCCTCCCAACTCGTAGTCAGGGTGAATACTAGGGACTTTCATCTGATCATCGATCGCATTTAATAGTAGTGCGGGCAGTTCTGATTGTCTCAATACTTCACTTAAGCTAATACTTGGTTCACCCAATATCAATAGCGCCTGACTATTGTTGGTCTTGCTACACAAAACCTCGTTGGAGGTGTTTTTATTGTACAGCACGATATCAACTGTGATGTTCATTTTATCGAACTCTTCTTTCACTGAACGCAAAATAGTTGAGTAAAATGAACTTGCGTTAGAGAGAACATCAATACAGAAGAAAGTGACATGGTTAAGCTGCATTGGAATTTGAAGCTTTGGGCTCTTATGCACATATCCGGTTTCAGCTACGACATTTTTAACGCGTTTCACCACATCATCCCTAACTAAACCACTGCCATTTAACACTCTCGATACTGTTGCTTTTGACACTCCTGCTACGCTAGCAATGTGAGCAAGGGTGGGTTTCCTTTCTTGGGTTTTCAACTTATGCATACTTGGCGCATTTCATATTTGACTGTGGAATGTGATTGTACTCTCTTTTATCAGGCAAGTCATGTGAGCAAATGAAACGTTTCATAAGAAAGGATGCTTAGAAGAGAGTGAAGCTGCTCACATATTGGGAACTTTAGTGGTTTCGATTCACTAGCTTTTTGGCGCGGTAAACACTCGACCTCAAGTACATGTTGATTAACTGGTTAAGACAGTTTCATTATATTTCGAGCTTAGGTTGCTGATTTTTAATGCTTTTAACTATCTTTAAGTAACGTTAATCATTCTGATACTTTTGGTATTAGTAATAGATTAGGTTTTTGCATCGGCATCACTAAACGCAGTCACTCAATGTAACGTTTCATTATTTGTGTATCGTTTCATTAGTGCGAATAGGGTCACAGTTATGCGGCAGTGAGAGTGGCAGAATAACAAGTGAGCGATAGTAAAGTTGAATATTAGGAAAATTAGTTGGTGGATTATTTTTATATCCGACTATTGAGAGAGGGTTAACGTGGTATTTAAAAAAATTGATAGTAATAACAATAATTTTCATCTTGAATGCATAAAAGAAGATATTCTTAGCAGTATTGAACGTAATGCTCCAATTATTGGTGCGAGAAACCCAATGATTGGTAAATCTGCCACAGATTTTTCGTGGGAGTACCCAAAGGACTATTTTTGGACAGATTCTTTTTGGACAGGAGAACTGTGGCTAGCCTATATGATTACAGGTAAGCAAGAGTATAAAAATATGGCAAGGATGCGTAATGCTCACCTAAAGAAAATACTCGATACACCACTTTGGTTAAATCATGATCTTGGATTTGAATTTAGCTTATCGGCTGTCGCTGATTACAAACTTACGGGGAATGAAAAAGCCAAAAGTTTAGCGATTAAAGCGGCAGAGGCATTGCGCAGCCGTTACAACTGGAATGGAGAGTACATCTTAGCTTGGACTGCGGGAAGCGGTAATAAAAAACACGCTGAGAGCGTGCAGGGCAAAATCATTATCGATGGTATGGAGAACCTGCCTTTGTTGATGTGGGCATACAGCGAGACGGGCAATGAAACCTATAAACAGGTGGCTATTGGCCACGCTGAGACGTGCATGAAATACATTATTCGAGGTGATTACAGCACTTACCATACCTATGACTTTGATCCTACAACCAATTCGCCAATTGGTGGAAAGACCCACCAAGGTTACGCAGATGAATCTTGTTGGAGTCGCGGGCAAGCTTGGGCGATTCATGGTTACGCTCAACTGGCACTGATGACAGGGGATCGCAAGTATGCGGAAACTAGTGCGAAACTGGCAGAGTATATGCTGGAAAAAATCACCGATGATCTCGTGCCTGTTTGGGACTACTTACTACCTGCAAACGAGATCCAATACAAAGACACTTCGGCCGGAGCAGTAACCTCTGCGGGATTGTTTATTCTAGCCAATCTGTTTGAAGAGTATGGGGAGTTTGCTAAGGCTGAGCGGTATCAAGGTGTCGCGATGGATATGCTGTGCGCGCTTAGAGATAAATATGACCTTACTGATAATGAATCAGCTCAAGGCTTGTTATCTGATTCGGCTTCCTCGGTACCACACGCACTATTAAGAGACCAAGAAAACTTGGCTAATGCAATGTTGCCATATGGTGACTACTACTACTTTGAAGCGGTATTAAGAGCGATAGGTCACAGAGACCTATTCTGGTAATAGAAAATAAAAATGAACATGTAGATTTTCCTATTAGTTCGTGAAATAGACGATGCTATTTACTGCGAGCTAATGGTTTGTCTGCATTTATTTACCTGACTCGAATATCTATATAATAAGGACGTGACAATGGATCTGAATATACTAATTATAGGATTTTATTTCCTATTTCTTATAGTAATTGGCTGGATGTTTAGAAAGTTTACCAATTCAACCAGTGACTATTTTCGTGGTGGCGGTAACATGCTCTGGTGGATGGTGGGCGCAACTGCCTTTATGACACAGTTTAGTGCTTGGACATTTACCGGTGCCGCGGGTAAAGCGTTTCAAGATGGCTTTGTTGTGGCATTTATATTTGTAGGTAACGCGCTTGGTTACCTAATGAACTATGTGTATTTTGCTCCTAGATGTCGGCAGCTACGCGTGGTTACCATCATTGAGGCGATCCGTATCCGATTTGGAAAAACTAATGAGCAGGTCTTTACTTGGTCATCAATGCCAAATGGGATCATCTTTGCAGGTATCTGGCTAAATAGCTTGGCGGTTATCGCTTCTGGCTTATTTGGCTTTGATTTGGAAGCAACAATCGTTGTTACCGGCCTAGTGGTTTTGGTGATGTCGGTTACGGGTGGCTCTTGGGCGGTCATCGCCTCTGACTTCATGCAAATGACAGTGATTATGGCGGTCACCACAACTTGTGCAATTGTTGCAATCATTCATGGTGGCGGTGTTAGCGAGATTGTTAGCAACTTCCCAGTTGATGAGGGAATGTCATTTGTCTCGGGCAACAACATAAACTATATCTCTATTTTCTTCCTATGGGTTGTGTTCATGTTCTTGCAGCAGTTCAGTATCACCAACAACCTATTGAACTCGTACCGCTACTTGGCGGCAAAAGACTCCAACAGTGCACGCAAGGCTGCTCTTTTGGCATGTTTTCTGATGACGGTTGGTCCAGTTTTATGGTTTATTCCGTCTTGGTTCCTCGCCGGACAAGGAGTGGACATGAACGCGGTATACCCTGATGCAGGTCGTAAAGCGGGTGACTTTGTTTACTTGTACTTTGTGACAGAGTATATGCCTGTGGGGATGGTTGGTTTGTTAATGTCTGCGATGTTCGCTGCAACTATGTCCTCTATGGATTCTGGGCTCAACAGAAACTCAGGTATCTTTGTTAAGAACTTTTATCAATCAGTGCTGCGCCCAAACGCTGGCGAGAAAGAGTTGGTAACGGTTTCTAAGATAAGCTCAGCGGTATTTGGTTGCCTTATCATTTTGGTGGCGCTGTTTATCAATTCGCTCCGTGGTCTAAGCTTATTTGACACCATGATGTACGTGTCAGCTTTGATCGGTGTGCCAATGACCATTCCTGCTTTGCTAGGTATCTTTATTAAGAAGACACCAGATTGGGCTGCATGGGGGACTTTGATAATGGGTGGTATCGTGTCATACGTGGTTGGCTTCCAACTGGACATCGCTTCTGTAGGGGAGTTTTTTGGAATGACAGACCTTACAGCACGTGAGTTAGGTGACTTTAAAGTAACACTTAGCTTAGCCTCCCACTTGATCTTTACCGCAGGTTTCTTCTGCTTATCCACCTTGTTCTACAAACCACTACCAAGTGAAAGACAAAAAGAGGTGGAGAACTTCTTTGAGAATCTGCGCACCCCAGTAGTTGCTGAGGGTGATGGCCAAACTGCTTTGGACAACAAACAGCGCAGAATGCTGGGTACGTTAATCGCGGCGGTGGGAATAGGCATTATGGTCCTGTTTGTATTACCGAACACTATTGGTGGACGATTCATCTTCGTATTGTGTGGAGCGATTGTCTTCGGAGTAGGCTTATTACTCGTTAAGTCCGTTCAATATAAAGACGAAGTAGAGAACTACAAACAAGTAGAAAATACGTAACTTCTAAGTTGAATTAGGAGTAACACAGAGAAAACTGATAATAGTGAGCCATGAATTGGCTCACTTTGAATAGCCTAGATAAAACAATAAATATCTATTATTTTGAAAGATATTCTTTTATGAGATTCTTTGATTGTTGTTATGGTTTTATTAAGTGGGTTTTTATTGCTGATATTTAATGTAAGGAGTGTGTTTTGCCTAAAGAGAAAAATAATAAATTTGGCCATGTTGGAAGCTGGGGGGATCAAGGAGATGGCACATATATTAACCCAGTTTTAAACGCGGACTATCCAGACTCTGATATAGAGAAAGTCGGTGATACCTATTATATGATCACCTCCAAACAACATATGTCTCCAGGTATGCCAATTTTAGAATCTAAAGATATGGTGAACTGGACTAATGCTGGCTTTGGTTTTTCAAACCTTTCTTGGGGGCCAGAATATAATTGGGACCGAATGAATGGTTACTCTTTTGGGGTATGGGCGGGAGATTTAGCCTACAACGATGGCACTTGGTATATCTATCAAGTGGATTACAAGCACGGTCTAATGGTGACAACGGCAAAAGATATTCGAGGACCTTGGAGTGCTCCTGTGATACTGCTGCCGACTGAGTTGGTGATGGATGACCCCGCAGTGTATTGGGATCATGACACAAAAAGAGCCTACCTGCTAGTGAACACTGGTCGTCGTCAAGAGAACGAAAATAGCCAAGCAGAAGGAAATGAGAACCGGCTGTATGAGATGAGTTGGGATGGCCTCCAAATCCTAGATGAGGGTAAAGTGGTTTATACAGGGATAGGTGCTGAGGCGGCTAAAATCTATAGAATTAATAACACTTGGTACTTATTTATTTCTGAGTGGACCATCGGAGACCCTGCTACAGGGTTAGGAGTTAAAAACCCCAAAAATGATAGAAAACAAGTGGTATTACGTTCGGAAGACAGTATCTACGGTCCTTATGAGAAAAAAGTCGTCCTGCAAAAAGGGCGCCACTTTGGTCATCGAAGCGCCAGCCAAGGGGCATTGATGCAAGCACCCGATCAGTCGTGGTGGTATATGCACCAGCTAGTTCAAAATGATGACGAACCGTTTCAGGGGCGTGCCCAGTGCTTGGAGCCAGTTACTTGGCAAGATGGCTGGCCTCTAATTGGCGAGGATGAAAACAATGATGGTATCGGTGAGCCTGTTAAACGCTATACAAAGCCGATTCAGGGACATCCGATCACAGCACCTTTGTCAGATGATGACTTCACTGGGATTGAACTGGGGCCGCAGTGGGAGTGGAATCATGACCCAAGAGACAGTCACTGGCAGTTGTTACCTGAGCAGCAAAGGCTGAGATTACATGCCAGCAAATTGCCACCCAACAATGACAATGTTGGCCCAACAACCAACCAATGGACTAATGAAGATGGGTCCGATATTAAGTTTTGGCGAGCCTGTAACACATTGAGCCAGCGTGGAATGGGTACAACCTTTGGTATTGCAGAGGCCAAGTTTGATTTGACTGGCATGTGTGCTGATCAACTGGGAGGTTTTGCTCGCTTTGGAGGTACTGCTAACTTGTTTGGTATTAAAGTAGATGCTGACGGTGTCAAGAATATCTTCTTTATGGATAAAAATGGTGAGTTTTTATTGGGTGATGTTTTTACTCATGACAAAATTTTCGTCCGCACACGAAATAACAAATCAACAGCGCATTTTGAATACAGCGAGGATGGCTCAAGCTATCAACGTTTTGGACCAGACTTTACGTTGGAGTTTGGTAATTGGACAGGTGATAGGCTTGGGTTCTTTACTTGGAACGAAAAAGATGAAAACGGTTATCTCGATGTTGAATGGTTTAAATACCAATATGATGGTCCCAAGGGAACAAACATTAAGGCCGATTCAAATTAATATGTGGGTTTATAGAAGGTGTATCCTAGTGTTATAAACTAATGAAAACTACTACCAAAGATTATAGTTTCTTCCCAAATTGACGCCATATGGTCAACTTAATATGGCGTCCTTTTTGATCAATGACAAACTTTAAGTTAAATTTATAAAGAGTCAACAATGACTTATCATTCTACTGCGTATTGCGATATTCACGTGGTGAAATACCGTATTTTGCTTTAAATTTTTTGTAGAAGTCGCTGGTGTTTGAAAAGCCAACTTCAATCGCAAGGTCATTGATACTTACGTTTTTCACTTTAATCAGTTCGCAGAATTTACCCAGCCTTATTTCTCGAAGTAGGGTGTTAAATGTGACACCGCTTTCTTTTTTGATCAGTTTGGAGAGATTGTAGTTCTTTATATTCAACTCATCGGATATTTCGTTAAGATTGGCGTTTTTTAGATTTTTCTCTATGTAGGTGATCACGATAGCGAGGATCCCTTGATCGTAAGACACCTTTTTCACTTTAGTGGGTTTTTCTTGGGAGAGATCTAAGATCATTAAGCCAAGCAAAAATTTTAGTCTTGGCTCGGTTAGATCCGTATCTTCAGCCAACTCTGACAGGATCTCTTCCAACAACTGCTCTAGGTTATCGTTGTCTTTGGTTGAAAAAATAAGTGCCAATGCAGAAGAGCGTTTGAATACCACATCGGTGAAAAAATTAGATAGGCTGCAATCTTCATTGATGAACTCGAAGATATAGCTAAAGAACTTTTTATGGATAATAAAATTAACCGCTATATCTTCTTCATTTGAGGGAAGAATTTCATGAATTACGCCAGGCCCAAGAAATAACAGATCACCTGCTGCTAACTCAACTCTTTCCCCTTCTATGTTTTGAATGGATTGACCGCTTAAGATGTAGCAAATTTCAACGTAATCATGGCTGTGAGCGGGGTAGTGAATAAAGCGTGTGTGTTTGCGAATGGACACCAACTTGCCCGCGGGAGCCACTTTGTCGAACGAGATGGTTTTTCGATACCTATCAGCAAAAATGGTGTTATCGATACCACAGCTGCTATTGATGATGCCTTCCTCCTCTTTATTACGAGGTTTCATTTTTTCAATAAAATCGTATAACCCTCTATCCATAATCAATTCCCGTATTGCAATGTTCAACTTGTGAATAAGTGTTGCAAAAATTGACTTTATAAAGTTCAATTTTTGCAACTACTGCAGTCTACAACTAATTAAATATCGTATGAATAGGTGATATTGAAACGACGTTTTGATTGTGATCATGGTCAATAATGGTGTAGAAAAATCAGCTATTTATTGGCCTTAGAGCACAGTTGGTTTTTAGCCTTACCAAGTTCAAGCAATGGAAATTTGAGGACCTAGCGAACTTCCAGGTCCTCCTAAATGGATAATTTTGGAGTATATCTCCTGCTTGATAAAGCGAATGCTTAGCTGTTGCTTTTGTAGCAAAAAATGACCTTTTAAAGGGCAAAGCTATGCATTTCTTCGTTACTAGCAGCTACCTATAATTTTAGCCTAGAGAGTAATGGAGGTAGTAATGAACTATTTTTTGGCGATAGATATCGGGGCTTCTAGTGGGCGCCATTTGCTGGGCCACCTTGATAAGGGGGAGCTAAAACTGGAAGAGGTTTACCGGTTTAGCAACGAAATCTCGAATTTGAGTGGTGAGCTGTGCTGGGACCTAGATTATCTGTTTACAGAAATCATTGCTGGCCTAAAAAAATGTAAGAAGCTTGGTAAAGCGCCTACCACCTTGGGTATCGATACCTGGGGAGTGGACTTTGTACTACTGGATGAGAGTGATAGACCTCTTGGAAATGCAGTGTCTTACCGTGACAAACGCACCAGTGGAGTAATGACTCAGGTTTCTTCGCAAATAGGGAGTGAAAGGCTGTATGCGAAAACGGGTATTCAATTTATGGACTTCAATACCATTTGTCAGCTTACTCAAACCTCAGCAGAGTACAAAACAAAAGCTAAGTCATTCCTGATGATCCCTGATTACCTGAACTATTTGTTAACAGGTAAAAAGGTGAATGAATACACCAATGCAACCACCACACAATTGTATAACGTTGAGAACGATGACTGGGACGAAGACCTCATTCGTTTAACGGGTTTGAACAAAGATGTGTTCTCTAAAGCGCTTCCGCCACTTACAAAAATTGGTGGTTTACAACAAGAGATTATCGACAGCGTTGGCTTTGATTGTGAAGTCATCTTGCCGCCGACTCACGATACCGGGTCGGCGTTCATTGCAAGCATGTTAGACATTGAAGACGACGGGGTGATCCTAAGTTCAGGTACTTGGTCACTGCTCGGTATGGAGCTGTTCAAGCCGATTCTCACAGAAAACTCTAGACTGAAAAATTTCACCAACGAAGGTGGTTTTGATAAGCGATTTCGTTTTCTAAAAAACATCATGGGGCTGTGGATAATTCAAGAGGTCGCTAGAAATCTTGAGAACCGATACAGCTTTGCAGAGCTTGCCCAACTGGCAAAAGAGGCCAGCGATTTTAAATCAACCATTGACGTCAGTGATGAGCGTTTTTTTGTCAGCGACAACATGATTGAAGAGATCGTTAGCTATTGCAAAGTAACAAACCAAGTACCGCCAAAATCTGTTGGAGAAGTGAGTGTGTGTGTCTACAGAAGCCTCGCCATTTGCTACGCCAAACACATCAATGAAATCACCGACATCACTGGGAAAAACGTTAATAAAATCAACATTATTGGTGGTGGTTGCAAAAACCAATTTCTCAATGAATTGATCCGAGAAGAAACCAACAAAGAAGTCATTGTCGGCCCAGTCGAGGCGACAGGGATAGGCAACATCGTGACACAAATGATAGCAGTGAACGAAATAGACAATCTGTCATCTGCTAAACAAATAATTAGACAAAGCGCTCTATAAAGGAAAATAAATGAATAACGAAATAGCGAAGAGATATCAAGCGAGCAAAAGTTTGTATGAAAAGTGGGGAATTAACGTTGACCTAGTACTTGAGAAGCTGCAACAAGTAAAAGTGTCTATCCACTGCTGGCAAGGCGATGATGTGACAGGATTTGAGGTCGCACAAAATGCATTGTCCGGTGGTATTTCTACTACCGGAAATTACCCAGGTAAAGCGCGCGGAGCAACTGAGCTTCGTGCAGACTTAGACAAAGCCCTCAGTCTTATTCCAGGTACCCACAAAATCAACTTACACGCACTATACGCCGAAACCGACGGAAAAGTAGTTGAGCGTGATGAACTGCTCCCTGAGCATTTTGCTGGTTGGGTTGAGTGGGCGAAAGAGCGCTCTTTAGGTTTGGACTTTAACCCTAGTTTATTTTCTCATCCAAAAGCCTCAGACGGCCTTACTCTGTCACACCCAGACAAAGAAATCCGTGATTTTTGGGTAAAACACTGTATTGCCTCTCGAAAAATTGGTGAGTACTTCGGTAAAGAGCTTGAGCAAACGTGTTTGACCAATATCTGGATCCCTGATGGTTTTAAAGATACCCCAAGCGATCGCCTTGCGCCTCGCCAGCGCCTCAAAGATTCACTGGATCAAATCTTTGCCGTTGAGGTGGATGAAAGATTCAACAAAGATTCTGTGGAGTCCAAAGTCTTTGGTATAGGCGTTGAGTCTTACACGGTAGGCTCGCACGAGTTTTACATGGGCTATGCCGTGGCAAACAATAAACTGTGTCTACTTGACAATGGCCACTATCACCCAACCGAATCAGTTGCAGATAAGATTTCATCGATGCTGCTGTATCAAGATGAGTTGGCGCTTCACGTGACTCGTCCAGTGCGCTGGGACAGCGATCACGTCGTTACACTCAACGATGAGGTTCGCGAAATCGCAAAAGAGCTAGTACGCACCGATGCGCTAGACAAAACGTACCTTGGTTTAGATTTCTTTGACGCCAGCATTAACCGAGTCGCGGCTTGGGTGTTAGGCACACGCAACATGCAAAAAGCACTGCTCGAAGCAATGCTAATGCCTCATGATGCACTTTCGCAATATCAAGATGATGGCAAATTCACTGACCGCTTAGTGATGTTGGAGGAGCTAAAAACCTATCCACTAGGTGATATTTGGAACTATTTCTGTGAAATCAGCGGTGTTCCTGCTCAAGAAGATTGGTTCCAAGAGGTGTTAACGTACGAAGAAAGCGTACTGCGTGAGCGAGTGTGATCATGGAAAATCTACAATTTATCAAAGAGTTCAAGAAAACCACTTTGGATGCTTGGTTAAAAGGCTGGCATGAAAGAAATGGTGGCAACCTGTCGTACCGTATTGAGGACGAAAACGTAGCACTCGCCTCTGAGTACTTCAACGAGTCAGCTCCATGGCAGGACATTGGTGTCGAGGTCGCTAATCTAGCCGGAGAACACTTCCTTGTTACCGGCAGTGGCAAGTACTTTCGCAATGTCGATGGCGACATTAAGAACAACGCGGGGATTATTCGAATCTCTGATGATGGAACCCAGTACCAAGTCGTTTGGGGGCTAGACAATGGTGCGCGCCCGACCAGTGAACTGCCTGCCCACTTAATGAATCACGCAGTTAAAGTGGATGTGTCAGGTGGGTTACACCGCGTAGTGATGCATTCTCATACCACAAACCTAATTGCACTGACTTTTGTATTGCCCCTCGAAGATGAGTTATTTACTCGCGAGCTTTGGGAAATGGCTACAGAGTGCCCAGTGGTATTCCCAGACGGTGTTGGCATCGTTCCGTGGATGGTGCCTGGTGGTAACGACATTGCAAAACACACTAGTGAGCTAATGAAGAAATACGATGTTGCCATTTGGGCTCACCATGGCACATTCTGCTCTGCTGAAGATCTCAGCTTGGCATTTGGCCTAATGGATACGGTGGAAAAAGCCGCAGAAATCTTGGTTAAAGTGCTGTCGATGGGCGGCAAACGTCAAACCATTCAAACCTCAGAGTTTAAGCAGCTAGAGAGCGCGTTTTCTGTGACCTTGAATGACAAAGCATTGAGTTAGGAGCGGACATGATTCGTAAAGCATTTAAGCTTCAAGTCTATGCAGATAAGTACCAAGAGTATATCGATAGACATAACAACGTTTTCCCTGCTCTCGTGGAAGAGATTAAGAAGTCGGGCGCTGCGAACTATTCTATTTTTCTTGATGAAGAAACAGGTTTTTTGTTTGGCTATGTTGAACTTGAGTCTGAAGAAAAGTGGCAGCAAATTTCTAAAACCGATGCTTGCCGTGAGTGGTGGGGTTACATGCAAGATATTATGGAAACCAACGCCGACACTAGCCCGAAATCCATAGAGCTTAAAAACGTATTTTACTTAGCGTAATACGTGGCGACTAACGTGAAACAAGAAGGATTGAAAATGAAAAGACCAAATATAGTCGTGATTTTTAGTGACCAGCAACGTTGGGATACCCTAGGTTGTTATGGTCAGGAACTGCCAGTCACCCCTAATCTTGACCAGCTTGCCAACGAAGGTGTTCGCTTTGAACGTGCGTTTACGGTAAACCCTGTCTGTGGGCCGACTCGCTCAACCATGCAAACCGGCTTGTACCCTACAGAAACGGGCTGTTTTCGCAATGACATTATCTTGCCGGAGGGTAAGAAAACGGTCGCGCACTTTTTGTCTGATGAAGGCTACGATGTGGGCTACGTAGGCAAGTGGCATCTTGCTTCAAACAATACTTCTCATGAAGGGTTTGTTGTTGCAGCAGATGAAGATGCAATTGGTGAAACCATTGATAACTGTTTTACCGCAATTCCTAAGCAGTACCGTGGTGGCTATCGAGATTTTTGGGTAGCATCAGACATTCTTGAGGGTACGTCACATGGCTATGGCGGCTTCATGTTTGATATCGATGGTAACAAAGTAGAGTGGGACGAAGATGTTTATCGCGCTGATTTCCTGACCGACCTCACTGCTGATTACATCACCGATTACGATAAAGACGAGCCATTTTTCTTATTCTTGTCTTACCTTGAGCCGCATCATCAAAATGATCGCAAGACCTATGAAGGTCCACACGGATCAAAAGATGAGTGGGCCGACTTTAAAGTGCCGAAAGACCTAGAGCCATTTGTTGATGGTGACTGGGCTACGGAGTACCCAGACTACTTGGGATGCTGTCATAATCTAGACCAAAATGTTGGTCGAATTCGCCAAGCCATCAAAGATAAGGGCATTGATGACAATACCATCATCATTTACCTAAGCGATCATGGTTCGCACTTTAAAACTCGTAATAGCGAATACAAACGCTCTTGCCACGATGCATCGATTCGAATCCCGTTTATCGTTTACGACCCAACGGCGCAAGGTGGTCAGGTGATTGATAAGCATGCAAGTATTATTGATGTGGTTCCAACGCTACTGGATGCTGCGGGGATTAAGGTGCCTGATTACATGCAAGGTAAACCGCTGCAAAGCATGTACAAAGAGGGCGATCTAGACAGCAACAATAATGAGACGTTTATCCAAATCAGTGAGTCTCAAGTGGGTCGTGCTATCCGTACCGATAAGTGGACCTATTCTGTTTCTGCTCCGGATGTGAGCGGCATTTCTGTGAAAGATCATGACGTCTATAAAGAAGAGTTTTTATATAACCTTGAAGACGATCCGTACCAGCTGAATAACGTTGTCAGCGATAGCCGTTACGCGAAAGTTAAAGCGGAATTACGCCAGAAGCTACTTGATAAAATTAAGCAGATTGAGGACAAAGAGCCTGAGATTGAGGTGGTATAACTCAGCCAATTTACCCTAACAGGGTGTCCTGCCCTGTTAGGGGATTATTTACCTTCCCCCTTATAGACTCTCCCTACTATGCTCGTATCGAATTAGGCAAAAGTCGTTCGGTATTTTGGTGAGGGTCTATCCCATTTTCGTAAATAATATAATTGGAGTATTAGATGACATTTGCACTTAAAATGCCAAAGTTAGCGTTGGTTGGCGTCGGCGCAATTGAGGAATCGATTGAAAACTTAATCGGCGCAGGTTATTCAAAACCGCTATTAGTTACAGATGAAACCATTGTTAAGCTGGGCTTAACTGACAAAGTCACCCAGACACTTTCTAAACATAATGTTGAGTCTGTACTGTTTGGCCATGTTACCCCAAATCCAACCGCCGAATTAGTACGCGAGGGTAAGCAGGCTTATCTGGATAATGACTGTGACTGCTTTATTGCTGTCGGTGGCGGTAGTCCTATAGACTGTGCGAAAGCGATTCGAGTTATGGTTTCTAACGATGGCGATATCTGCGATTACAACGGTATCAACAAAGTGAAAAACTCGGGTGACTTTTTCATCGCAATCAACACGACCGCCGGGACGTCGGCTGAGATGACCTCAAACTCGGTGATCACCGATACAGTTACCTCAACCAAAATGGTCATTATTGACGATAAGCAAATCCCAGACATCGCGGTTAACGACCCAACGATAATGATTGGCTTGCCATCGCACGTTACTGCCTCAACTGGTATGGATGCACTGACTCATGCTATTGAAGCCTTTGTCACACCAGGCAATCATACGCTTACTGAACCTACGGCAGCGGAAGCGATTAAGTTGATTAGCCAATGGCTACCAGTGGCAGTTGAAGACGGAGAAAACATAGAGGCGCGCGAGAAACTGGCTTGTGGTCAGTACCTAGCGGGCATGGCGTTTAACAGTGCTGGGCTGGGATTGGTTCATGCAATGGCGCACCAACCAGGTGCCACTCACGATTTACCACACGGGGTGTGTAACGCAATTTTGTTGCCACACGTTTGTGAGTTCAACGCCCAGCAAGTTCCAGAGCGCTATAAGCGTATTGCGGAAGTGATGTCAGGTAAAACCCTGGATCTGGACGACGAAAGTGGCGCTCAACTCGCCGTGAAGTTGATTCAAGAGCTATCAGATAAAGTCAAAATCCCAAGCGGTTTTGAAGCTTTAGGTATCAAAGAAGCCGACATTGATATGTGGATTGACAAAGCGTTAGCGGATCCATGTTTAGGGGGCAACCCTCGTGTTCCTACCGCAGATGAAATTAAAAATCTGTATGTCGAAGCGCTTTAACTTGATTATCAGACCTTAAAACGAAAAAGCCTTCCATTTGGAAGGCTTAATTTTTGTCAGGTTGTGCTTAACGCTTAGTAATCGGTGAAGCGTCGATAGTTGATGTGATTACATACCCAATCGACATCGTTTATCTCCCTTGCGCGAGTTCGTTTGTCACCCAATAACGCTTCGGCTAACGCAAACGCAAAATCGAGGGTGTAGCCATAGTCTTGTCCTGTAATGAACTGCCCGTCAATCACCACAGGTTGGGCGACATACTGTCCATCGTCATAATCTTTATAGAATTGACCACAGCAGACGTAGCGGTGAGAGCCAAGAAGGCGGTTTTTTGCTAACACTTTTGCCGCTGAAGAACACAAGGCTGCAATGTAAGCACCTTGTTGGATGTGGCGCTCAATAAAATCAACTGCTTCTAGATAATTACCGAGCTTGTCAGTATTTGGTGGACCTCCCACTAATACTACGGCGTCAAAGCTGTTTTCAACATGCTGAGAAAGAAAGTCGTCGGCATTAATTGTTACATCGTGATAAGAGGTAAGTTCGAGCGTAGCATCACAAGATAGGGTGGTTACAGATATTTGAAGGCGACGCAATACGTCGACAACATTAATCGCCTCACCTTCTTCGAAACCGGCGCTTAGTAATAGTGCTACTGTTTTCATTTTTACTCGTTATTCTTTTAAGGGGTTAGAAACACTGCAACTAACCGCAGCAACGCTTGAATTTCTTGCCACTTTGGCAAGGGCAAGCATCGTTTCGGCCAACACTCTGTGTTTTAGCAAACTGCTGCTGTTGTGTTTGTTGCTGGGCAAGATAGCTCATAATTTGCGCCGGGGATTGACGCTGTTTAATCAAACTCGCCATAAACTGCATGGGTTTTTCTGTATGAGCGAAGAACTTGAAGTAGCCAGAGCATAGGTAATTATGATCAGGTTTTCCTGAAGGGCCTCGCTCGAAACGGTGCTTAGGACAACCGCCGTGACAGGCAAATCGATAACGACAGTCAACGCATTTTTGGTTTAGATGAGTGCGTTTGTCTTGACCAAACTTAATCGCTTCATCGCTGTTGTTCATATCAAAAATGGTTTGCTGGTGGATATTACCAAGCTTGTACTCTGGGTAAACATAGTGGTCACACTGGTAAAGATCGCCATTGGCTTCTAAGGCAAAGGCGTGACCACATTGCGATGCGGTCACACACATAGTCGAAGGGTTTCCAAGCCAGGTGTTGAGCGTAGAGTCGAACATCTGCACAAAGGTTTGGCCGACATCATGCCTTACCCAATAATCAAAGATGGTGTTGAGGAACTGACCAAACTCATCAGAGTCTACGGACCAGCTTGTCATCTTCGCTAAAGGTTCACCAGGACTTGCGAGCAGCACAGCGCTATCATGGTTGGCATCCGGATCCTGTAATGCCTCTCTTTCAACCAGAGGAATAAATTGCAAGTAAGTCGAGCCGATACTTTTCAGGAATTGGTATACTTCAACAGGTTGTTTTACGTTGCGAGCATTAACTACGGTAAGGGTATTGAACTCGACTTGATACTTTTTGAGTAACTCAATGGCACTGACGACTTTTGCGTGTGTTCCCTTATTACTGCGAGATTTTCGATAACAGTCATGCAAGTGCTCGGGACCGTCAATTGACACACCAATAAGAAAGTTATGCTGTTTGAAAAACTGACACCACTCATCGTTGATTAATAACCCATTGGTTTGAAAGCCGTGGTGGATGTTTTTTCCCTTTCCATACTTTTCGCAAAGCTCTACGACCTTTTTGTAAAAGCTAAGCCCCAGCAAAGTCGGCTCTCCTCCTTGCCATGCAAAGTGCACTTCGTCAGTTTGCTGCGCCTCAATGTGCTGTTTAACGAACTGCTCTAGAGTTTCGAAGCTCATACGCCAGTTGCTCTGCCTTTCTGGATAGAGCTGATCTTTTTCTAAATAGAAACAGTAGTCACAATCGATGTTGCATACCGATCCAGATGGCTTTGCCATCACGTGACAATTAGGGATAGGGGGCATTGGTGCGATCCTGTGTTGAAGCGAGCAAACTGGAAGAAGAAAGGTTGCTCGCCAATTTTTTCATTTTATACAACAGAGTCTTTAAATATCTCAAGTTGTTGCAAGGTTACCGGCTTTGGTTTGCGTGTTGAGTTTTCGAGAACACCAGATTCTTTTAACGTCTTGCAATAACGAATTACAGTAGCAATATCAGTTCCACTGTATTCCGAAATCTCACGATAAGTCCAAGGGTATTTAGGGTACATTTCAAAGAAATAATACAACGTATCTAAGATCCGTTTCTTAGCATTAAAGGAATTAAACTGCATAAGCCTCTTTTCCGCTTCTCCCAGTTCAATACAGACTTCCTGCATCAAAAAATTGGCCAGAACCGGTGATAACTTGTTGAGCGACTGAAAATCGTTAATGCCAAACTTAACCACTTCACTGTCGAGCATCGCTCTCGCAGTTGATGGATACGATTGCTGGGTAAAAAGAGACCGATAGCCGAAATAGGTGTTTGGCCCATAAATTCTAAGAAGCGACTCTTTACCGGTTTTTGTTACCTGATACAGGCCAATCAATCCTTTGGTCACATAATAAAAACCATTCGCATCTTGACCACTTTCATAAATGACTTGTTTTTTCTTTAAACAAGTCTTCTGTGATTCGGTTTCAATTAGTCTATGTTCGTTATGCACAGTGAATATATAACCCAGTAAGTTTACATTAATTAATATATCAGCTTTTTATTTTTCTAAATATGACCACTATCATAAATGTTTTATAAGTCGGTGAAATAAAATTCAGGTATCTAATTGAATTATAATCTTACTGGTGTTGTTAATGGATATGAATACTTTTCTGTCAGAGGTTTTAGCCGCCGATGCGGTGGTGTTGAAAATGACATTGGGGTGTATTTTTGGTTTGTGCTTAGGCCTAACCGGTGTGGGTGGCGGGGTTCTTTTGATACCCATGTTGCAGGTTTTCTGTGGTATGGCACCGGTACTGGCAGTAGGTACCGCTAGCACAATTTCAGCTATGGTAAAAGTCAATGCATCTATTGCTCACGTTAGATCGCGCAACGTTTCTTGGCGACAAGTCATGACGTTATTTATTGGTGCGGTTCCCGTCACCATCTTGGTAACGCAAGCGGTAGTTTTCTTTAACCATCACCCTGTCTATGGAGAGCTCACCCAGTCAGTAGTCACAATGTTAGTCGCGTCAGTAATGATTGGTTCGCTGGCGTCTGTGTTAAGGAAATATTTAAGTAGCAATAAAGAAGTAAGCATAGCGTCAAATATTAAACCTAGTAAAAGGAAAACAATTATTTCTGGTGCTTTCTGTGGATCTGTTCTAGGTTCTACCGGTGTAGGTGGTGGGGTTCTTCTTTTACCTATTCTTAATAATGTTCTTCATTTAGATATTAAAAAGGCGGTTGGTTCTTCTGTCGTATTGGCGCTATTTTTGTCAACAATAGCGGCGCTTGGGTACGCTAAAGGCGGTCAGACAGATGTTATCACGGCAATTTGGTTTCTGGTGGGTTCTTTCGTTGGGGTTCCTGTATCTTCTATGCTGATGAAGAAGATGAGCGACAATATGGTTTATCTTGTTACTTTGGTTGTTATTTTGATCAGCATAGTGATGTATTTTCAAACCTTGTAGGTGAGTGATTTAGTGTATCTTAAGTGGATTCAAAAAAATCAAAGAAAACCAGAGGGTCACTACCCTCTGGTTTCAAACGATTAACTTGCTGTCTGTGGCGTTAAGGCATCACCTTTTGCGGCACTTTTAAGCAGTAGGCCACCTACGGTCACAATCACAGCGGCACAGAAAACAAATGCCATGCGACCCCAGAATGGGTTAGGGATGAGAACCATAGAGAATACAAGGCAACCAAAGACTAAGATCAGTTTACCAAGCATGCTGCGTTGTTGACGATCCATCTCGTCTTGACCTTCATCAGCTACAACTGGGGTTGCAACATCAGACCAAAAGTTATCAAGCTCTGTTTTGCGCTCGTTTGCAGGCTCTTTGTAGAACTTAGTAGTAAGGCAGAAGAATCCACCTGTAATCACCAAGTGTCCGACAATGCCTAGTAGTACTTTAAGATCCGATGCTTCACGGGCGGTAAAGCCAGATTCTAGGTTCAGTAGGTTTGATACGACATCAGCAGTAAACACAAAGCTAACAACGTACGACACGAACATACCTACCACAAGTGTTGCCCACGCCGCCCAGTCAGGTGTTTTCTTAATAAACATACCAAAGAATAGAGGCACTAGGATTGGCATTTGAAGTAACGTACTTACGTACATCATTGCATCAAAAAGACTCAAACCGCGAAGCGAGTTAATAAACAGCGCAACCATGATGATCAATACACCAAATACCATTGTGACCAATTGGCTCACACGCATTAGCTTTTTGTCATCAGCATTCTTGTTGATGATTGGGGCGTAAAAGTTACGCACAAACACACCAGCGTTACGGTTAAGACCAGAGTCCATAGAGGACATGGTGGCTGCAAATACCGCAGACATCAGTAGGCCGACCATACCAACTGGCATAGCTTTTTCAACAAATACTAGGTAAACAGCATCTGCCGCTTTACCACCCAGTTCAGCCGCGTGTGCTGTAGCAGCCTCAGGGTAGATCACTGCCGTTACCCAAGGTGGCAAGAACCAAATCGCGGGACCAATTAACATCAATACGAACGCGAGTAATGCAGCTTTACGAGCGTTGTTGGAGTCTTTGGCCGTTAGGAATCGGTAGGAATCCTGCATATTATTAATGTTTTGCAGCTGCTTCACAAACATGAAGATGAACCACGAGACAAACAGTAGCGGATAGTTCATACCTGAACCCATTATGCTTTCGGCAGGGAATTGCTCAATCAGGTTTGAAGGACCACCAATCTTAAACAGCGCCGCAACGGCACACACCACGGTGACTGCCATGATAACCACCATCTGCACAAAGTCTGACGCAACCACACCCCATGCGCCACCCAGAACTGAGATGAATAGCACGATAAGTCCAGTGACAACGATAGTCGTTTCAATATCAACTTTAAATACCGCACTTACAAACAGCGCAAGACCATTAAGCCAAATACCTGTGTAAACCACGCTTGTAGGCATAGTTGCCCATGTGAATACTTGCTCGTTGGTTGCGCCAAATCGGCGACGAACGCCTTCAATCGGTGTTATTACTCGCATTTGACGAAAGCGGTACGAAAAGAAAATCCACGATAGTAGGAAGCCAAATGCATTTGCCATAAAGACAACCATAATTGGGAAACCATCGGTGAACGCTTTACCTGCGGCGCCAGTGAATGTCCACGCACTGAATTGCGTCATAAACGCAGTGGCACCAACCATCCACCAAAGCATTTTACCGCCGCCACGAAAGTAGTCACTGGTAGAGCTACCAGCAAAACGCTTAAAAATGATGCCTATCGCTATCATAAAGATAAAGTAGACACCAACAACTAGCATGTCGATATTCATTATTAAACCTATTTCCTAAATTATATTTAAAGAGAGATTCTTTTAAAACATTGTTTCATTATTGCATACACGTAGGTTCAATAAAGTTGAAGGGTATGTTTTTGTGATCTGGACAATAAAAAAGTGCTGTGTAAACGAGAGGGTAATGCGCAACTTAAGTGATGTTAGCAGGCAAAAAAAAGCTGCTAGACAGACAGGGACTAGCAGCAAAGTGCAAGTAGTGGGGATTTCTAATTATTGGTCAAGAATTCCGGCTACATTGCGGACAAGCTCAGCCAGTTCTTCCCATTTTTCGTCGTCGATAAGATGAGTAGGAACCATCCAAGTGCCGCCACACGCAAACACGCTTGAAATCGCCAAGTAGTCATTCACATTAGATGGATTAACACCACCAGTAGGCATAAATTGAACAGGGTATACCGCAGTTAGCGCTTTTAGCATACTGACACCGCCAGACGGCTCTGCTGGGAAAAACTTCAGTGTTTTGAGCCCAAGTTCCATCGCTTGTTCTACTAGACTGGGATTGTTAACACCAGGAACGATAGTCACGTGTTTTTGTTGACAGTACTGAACGATGTTAGGATTTAGACCTGGGCTAACAACAAAATCCACCCCAGCTTCAATGGAGGCGTCGACTTGCGCTTTTGTGAGCACCGTACCTGATCCGATTAGCATCTCTGGGTAGGCGTTTCGCATTGCCTTTATCGCATCCGCAGCTTGCTCCGTTCTAAAGGTCACTTCAGCGCAAGGTAAGCCGTTTTCAATCAGTACTTCTGCCAGTTTTGCCGCTTTTGATGCATCTTTTATTGCGATGACAGGTACCACTTTAATTTGCGCGAGGCGCTGTTCTAATGGTTGCATTGATTATTCCTTAAATTATGGGCATAAATTCTTTTGCGATCACCGCACCAGAATGTTGGATCACTGTCCCTGCCAGCAGGTGTCCTGCCTGAGCAGATTCAATTGGCGTTCCACCAATCAGCTTTTTAGCCAGATAACCTCCGCTAAAAGAGTCGCCTGCCGCAGTCGTATCAACCACGTTTTCAATAAGGTTTGCTGGAACTTCAAACTTGTCATCACCGCTAACAATGAAGCAGGCTTCTGCACCGCGCTTTACTACGATTTCTGATACACCCAGATCTCGAGCGCGATTGATCGACTGTTGCTCAGACTCATCTCCCCACAACAACACTTCGTCATCAAAAGTGAGAAAAGCGATGTTAGTGAGCGCAAGGATTTGGCGATAGGCGGATTGAGCTCGCTCGCGGTTTTGCCATAAAGTCGGTCTATAATTGTTGTCGAACGCAATAGCTGTGCCGTTAGAATGGCAGGCGGTAAGCACTTTAATCAATTTGCTCAAGCAGTCTTCAGGCAATATAGCAAGGCTGATACCGCTAAGATAAATCCAGTGATTGTTCGATAAAGTGTCGATCAGCTGCTGATTCGAATAGTGACGTAACCAGAACTTTGCTGCTGAATCATTGCGCCAGTAAGAAAAACTGCGCTCACCGTCTTCAGACGTTTCGATCGCGTAAATACCAGGATTTTTTTCGTCGTCAATGTGCACATGTTCGGTGGCAATGTTTTCTTGTTGCCATAGTTCTAGCATCTTACGGCTAAAGGGATCTTTGCCTAAACCGGTTAAGTATTGAGTTTCAATACCATGTTTATGAGTCAACCGAGCAATGTAGGTAGCCGTGTTGAGGGTATCACCACCAAAACCATGGTCCAGCGTCCCATTTGATGTTCGTAGCTCCACCATACACTCACCAAGGATTGCGATTTTTATTGGAGTAGTCATGTTAGTCCGTTACTTTGCAATAAAAAAAGCCAGTAGAGACTGGCTTTTAGTGTTGTTTCTCAATCAATCTAGTAGAGAGCGTACGTAAGCTTCTAGTTCTGCATCTTGGCAATGATCGAAGAAGCACTGTTGGAAACGTGCACTCCCTACAGCGGTTTTAACCAAATCTTGATCTATAGCGCGAAGTGAATCCACAATGTTGTCTTTAGCAACCGCGGCTTTCACTTGGTTTAGAATGGCAGCATTGGCTTGCTGTGGTACAGCACGCTCTACAGGGTAACCTTGGCCACGCTCACCAGTGAACGCTTTCTCGAAGATATAACGGACATTAAGCTCGCCCGCCCAACCGAAGCCTTTAGCAAACGCCAGAGAAAGTGCGTTACCATTGTTGATTTGGTTGTAAAGGAAGGCATCCGATGGCTCTAGACAGTAACCACAAGTTACACCAGGGTGAAGGTTTAGAGACATTAGAGCACCTTGGCCAGTACCACAGCCTGTGACTACGAAATCTACGGCTTTTGAGTTGATCAAAATACTTGCCATGATACCAAGGTGAATATAGGTAAGATGGTGGTCATTTTCATCGGTCATACCAAGGTTGAACACTTCATGACCAAGAGGAACAGCAACATGTTCCAGCTCAGAAGCTACCATGGCATTTTTGCCTGCTTGGCTGTTTTCCATCATTAGTGCGATTTTCATTGTAATCTCCTGCAGTCTTTCTGCTTGGTTTAATCTTAAAGTTTTTTATTCTTGAATGAAGTCTTTACGCATTGGCGTAAAGTTATCAATCAGCACACCTGCTTCTAAGCATACACAGCCATGCTCAATATTGGGTTCTTTATACATGGTGTCACCAGCAACAACGACTTGTATTTCGTCACCGATAGTGAACTCAAACTTGCCTGACAGCACATAGGTTAATTGCTCATGAGGGTGTGTATGTAAAGCGCCTACCGCGCCTTTTTCAAAATGCACTTCTACTGCCATCATGTTTTCACTGTGGGCAAGTATTTTGCGCGAAATACCCTCTCCAAGGTCTTCAAGAGGGAGCGAATTGTTATGTACAAACATGGTTTTACCTTATTGTTGAAGCAGAGGCTGCCTATCTCTATAGATACGGACAATTGTGGTGATATTCATGACTATCACCGATATTTCTAGCAAGCTTCCACCGATTGAACCGACCATTAAGTTATTTACTAACCAACAAGTTGAACCGAGTAAAAAGCCTATCCGTAAAGTAATGCCTTTGAGTAAAAATATCGAATAGGTCCCTATAATGGTTCCTGCTATTGGGAACAGCTGATACCAGTTTTCTGCTAATGCGGTACCACTTGCCACTCCTACCCCAATAAAAATTGCGGCTACCCAGATTGATCGAGTATAAATTGCGCAATAAGTTCTCAGAGCAGATAACGCCGCTCCAACCGCAGAAAGTAAAGACCCTAACAACAAAAAATGGACAAGATGGTTTACGTTTAGTAGTAGCATTATGACTTTGAGTTTGCGATCGTCTTTCTGATAGAAAGTTGAAAGCCCTAAGCCGAAGCTTACTAGTCCGAATAACTGTGCTGTAAACTCTACGTTCATCTTGTCCTACAATTGCTATCGTGCGAGCCAACCACCGTCGACTGCGATCGTGTAGCCATTGATGTAATCTGCAGCAGCAGAAGCAAGGAATACACAAGGACCGGCAACATCCTGAGGTGTGCCCCAACGATTAGCAGGGATGCGCTCAAGAATTGATTGGCTACGCTCTGCGTCTTCACGGAGTGCTTGGGTATTGTTAGTTGCCATATAGCCAGGCGCAATAGCATTGACGTTGATGTTATGACTCGCCCATTCGTTTGCCATAGCACGAGTAATGCCCATTACTGCGCTTTTGGAAGCGGTATAAGATGGAACACGAATTCCGCCTTGGTACGAAAGCATCGAAGCGATATTAATGATCTTGCCGCCGTTACCTTGAGCGATCATCTGCTTTGCAACTGCTTGAGACATAAAGAAAACAGTCTTTGAGTTGATGTTCATTACATCATCCCAATTCTGTTCAGAGAAATCGATGGCGTCTTCGCGGCGGATGATACCTGCGTTGTTAACCAATACATCGACACGACCAAACTCGGTTATAGTTTTGTCTAAAATGGTTGGAATGTCTTCTTGCTTAAGTAGGTTTGCACGTACATCAAGAAAGGTATGACCAGCTGCTTCCATCTTTTCTATGGTTTCAGTTGGTTCAACGTAGTTTACACCGACAACTTTACAACCCGCTTCTGCTAGACCCAGTGCCATGCCTTGACCTAGTCCAGTATCACAACCCGTTACAATCGCTACTTTGCCTTCTAGATTGAATGAATTCAACATAGTGCTTTTATCCTTAGTTACGTTTGATTACGTGGCGATATCGCGCATCGCTCACTCTGTTATGTCATACAATATAGATTTTCGATCACGCTGTAAATAAATTTTGAAACGACATTTCAGTTTTAATTTCCAAAATGTTTATTCTGTGAAGCTGATCATTAAGTAGTTCTAATTTTTTTAAAACACTGTTTAGAAATTATGAAAAATGCTATTTTATCGGTATAACTCTCTTATCCAAGTTTTCAAAAGGGCAATTGATGGACAAATCCACCCAACCAGAAGCAGTATCGTCGGTTTTAAAAGTATTCAATATCGTCGAGTCTTTAGGAGACCAAAAGGAAGTCGGCGTATCTGAACTGTCTCAACGTTTGATGATGTCTAAGGCGACCACTTACCGATTTCTGCAAACCATGAAAATGTTAGGTTATGTTTCACAGCAAGGCGAGGCTGACAAATACTCTCTTACACTAAAAATGTTTGAGCTAGGGTCCAAGTCCTTGGAATGGGTTGACATGGTGACGATTGCGGAAAAAGAAATGCGCCTGATCTCAGAAGAGACCAATGAAACGGTCCACTTGGGTGCTTTAGACCACGGTACTATCATCTATGTACATAAAATTGACTCAAGCTACGCGCTTCGCATGCACTCTCGCGTTGGTCGACGGAACCCATTGCACACTACCGCAATTGGTAAAGTATTATTGGCAGAGCGTGATGAAGCCTATGTCCGTAATCAGCTCTCCGACGCCGAGTTTGTAAAAAGTACCCCAAATACTTTAGAGAGTATTGACCAGTTTATTGACGAGCTTAAGTTGGTTAAAGAGCAACATTTCGGTGAAGATAATGAAGAGCAAGAGCCTGGTCTTCGGTGTATCGCCGCTCCGGTGTATGATCGATTCGGGACAGTCATTGCCGGTGTTTCCATCTCATTTCCAACCATTCGATTCGACGAAAACAAAAAAGGCCGATACATTGAACTGCTTCACGATGCCGGCCGAAGTATCTCCAAACAACTGGGTTTTACCGACTATCCGGTTTAATCCTTAAAAAAGCAGTTTAATAACTGCTTTTTTTTGGCGCTGATTCATTTAATGAAACGCTGGTTTATTTTAAGGAGAAAAAATGACGACTTCTATTACGCCTAATGTAAGTGAATTTTTAAAACGTATTGATCCTTTCGACAAGCTGCCTAGTGACGTTGTGGACCAACTGGCGGCGACTGTGTTAGTCAAATACCTTGAAAAAGACGAAGTCATTAAGTTTAGTGCCCTGTGTACTAAGCGGTATCTTTACCTAATAAGAACTGGGGTCGTAGAGCAACGCTCACCAAACGGTGAGCTCAAAGCACGATTAGGTGAAGAAGATCAGTTTGGATTTACTTTCTTAGAACCACTCGTTGATAGTGAAGATGGTTATCAAGCTCATACGGTTGAAGATTCACTCCTGTATATGATCCCTCATGAGCAGCTTCAACTTGTTACTCAAACCAATCCAGAGTTTAGCGATTTTTTTACCTCCAAAAGTAAAGATAGACTGCATAAAGCTACTCGCGATGTAGTTTCGAAGGAAGACAAGCCGTTTTTTTTTAAAGCTGTGGGTGAAGTGGCTAGCGAGAACATTACTATTGTGACGAGTACAACGCCGATCAAAGCCGTAGCAAGGAAAATGTGTGGAAAACACCCTAGCTCATGTGCAGTGGTAATGGACAATAATGACATTGTAGGGGTTGTGACGGACAGAGATATGACTCGAGCCGTGATTGCTGCGGAAGTCGATACCGATCAACCGATAACTGCAGTGATGAACCGTTCACCAGTGGTGGTACAATATGAAGATAAAATTATCCAAGCCATCTCCTTGATGCTTCAGTACCACATCCGATGCTTACCGGTTGTAAAAGACCAGCAGGTTGTTGGTCTACTTACTACCACGCATTTAGTACATAACCACAAAACTCAGTCACTGTTTCTGATTGAAAAAATCAGATACGCAGACTCGATAGAGGCATTAGGCGCTCTTAAGCAGGAAAAGCAATACATATTTCAAGCGTTGGTCGAGAGTGGGGTCAGTGCAGAGGTTCAGGGACAGGTAATGTCAATGATCATGGATGCATTTACTCGTAGGATCATCCAGATTAGTGAAGAGAAGCTCGGGCAACCGCCATGCGAATACGCGTGGCTAGTTGCAGGCTCTCACGCTCGAAACGAAGTTCACATGCTATCCGATCAAGATAGTGCGATTGTGTTATCTGATGACGCTAAAGAGTCCGATCGCGCGTACTTTTTACATTTAGCGATGATTGTATGTAATGGCTTGGACGCGTGTGGCTACCCACTATGCAGTGGCAAATATATGGCAGCGACACCTAAGTGGTGCCAACCAATTTCGCGTTGGAAGCAGTATTACCACAAGTGGGTGTCTAACCCTGAGTATAACCGCTTGCTCAGTATTAGTGTGTTTTTAGAGATACGAGCGATTCACGGCAATAAAGAGTTTGTCGATACGCTTCATAACACGCTGCATACTGCAATACATGAGAATCAGCGATTTTTATCTACCTTGGTACGAGATGCGATCACCACGAACCCTCCACTGGGAATTTTTAATAGCTTAGTGTTGGAAAAAGGGGGAGATCACACTAATACGCTCAATATAAAGAAATTCGCCCTCAACCTTATTATCGATTTAGCGCGGATATTTTGTCTCGCTGCGGGCGGAAGCTTGACGGGAACCGAAGAGAGGTTTCGTTATGCGGTCGAAAAAGGCACTCTTTCTCAAGACAGTTGCGACAACATCATTGAAGCCTACCGATTTATCAGTCAGGTCCGTTTTAGGCACCAGCTTATGGCGGCAAAAGAGGGAAAAGTGCCAAATAACCAGATTTCTCCCGACGATTTTAGTAGTTTTGAGCGAAAGCACTTAAAAGAAGCATTTAAGATCATCGCTCAACTGCAAGATGTAGCGAAGATCAAGTTTCTGAATGTGGGGTAAATGAGATGATCAAATGGTTAAGACAAAGACGTCGGCCTAGTGCTGAAAAGCTAAGACAATCCATGGCCGTTCAGCCACACTTTAGCGAAAGTATTAAGCGTTATATTTCTACCCCTTTGCCGAAACTTGAAAAGCCACTAGAAGAGCAGCAATTCATCGCAATTGATTTTGAAACGACTGGGCTTGATTTTGAACGCGACAAGATCCTCTCAATTGGCAGTGTTGGTTGCAGTATGGATGGTATCAACATAGCTAGTAGCATTGAGTTGTATGTGAATAACGGCGAGCATATTAATGCGACGAGCGCTGAGGTTAACGGTATAACCTCAAAGATGGCGAACAAAGGGACCGATATGGGTAGGGCATTTGATACCTTACTCGATGCTATGCGAGGCAAGATTGTACTGGCTCATAATGCGAGTATTGAAAAAGCATTTATCAACAACTTCACACGCCAAGCCTATCAAATTGACGATTTTCCTTGTTACTTTATCGATACCATGGCCCTAGAAAAGCGCTTTAGCTACGCGGCTCGCAGCAAGCTCCACACGAGTTATCAGCTAGGTGATTTGCGACGACATCATAATTTGCCAAACTATTCCGCACACTCTGCTGCTATCGATTCTGCTGCATGCGCTGAATTGTTTCTGGTGCAGTGTAAAAAATTCAAGTTAGGACAGGAGTGTTTGGATAAAGTAATTATGAGTTATTGAGATTCTTTTTGATAACGACAGAAATTGGGTGAGTAACCGGCAATGGGCATTTGTGACTATCACACTTCATTCAAAGTAGCGTAACTACCATTATTAATTTATAAACGCTCATGGGCTTATGATCGCTACACAGTGGGCTGAAGCTGCATCCTTGCACACATAATGAAACGCCGTTTCGTAGATCACATAAACAACATTTTCTTATGGAAAAGTCGAGCGAAAACACTAAAATCAAAACATTGTTTTATTATTAGTAAACTGACGATCCCTTTTTGTTGGGTAATGCTTGAAATACAATGCCTAATAGCTATCGTTACCGGCTAGAGGGCAAGTTTGAGTCAGTTTATGATTTTGGGAATTCTCTAAGTGAAGAACAACGTTTATATGCATGACGATTACTTACTCAACTCGCCGCTAGCGAGACAGTTGTACCATGAATGCGCAAAGCACCTACCGATAATCGATTACCACAATCATCTTGATGCAAAAGAGATCTGGGAAGATGCTCAACCGAAAAACCTGTGTGAAGCCTGGCTAACTAGTGATCACTATGTCTGGCGAGCAATGCGCAGCAACGGGGTTGATGAATTCTATATTACGGGTGACGCAAGCGATGAGGACAAATTCAGTAAGTGGTGTGAATCACTGCCTTATCTAGTGGGAAATCCATTGTATCAGTGGTCACACCTAGAATTATCGCGCTTTTTTGGTAACGATTTACTGCTCAACCCCGAGAACGAGAAAACGATCTGGGCACAGACTAAAGCACTACTGGCTGAAGGGAAGAACAGTACACGTCAAGTTCTACGAGATCTAAAGGTTGATGTGCTTTGTACAACCGATTCACCACTCAGTCATCTTCAATATCATGCAGCGTTAAGAGAGTCGGAGTTTGGCACTCGAGTGTTTCCAACTTTTCGCGCAGATGAACTGTTTACCTTTGATGATCCTAGCGCGACCCAGTTATTGGCTAAAAAACTCAATACACTGACCACTATAAACGTTCAGTCATTCTTTAGCTTGGTTGGCGCTATAAGCAAACGAATAGAACACTTTCATCTACTTGGCGCAAGGCTTGCTGATCTGGGGTTAATGAAGGTTGAGTATGCGCAATGCAGCTCAAATGATGCTGAACGTCTTTATGCGCAGCTTTGCGTCGGTAACTCATTGTCGGCGGAAGAAGTTACGCAACTCAATTCACGGCTCTTTTTTGAGCTAGGAAGGCTCTATCATCAACATGGATGGAGCTCACAAATTCATATTGGCGTCTTGCCTAATGTTAATGAAAGACGCCAAGCTGAGATTGGAAGGGGGACTGGGTTTAGCGTAATGAATGACCAAAATATTGCCGAGGATTTGGTTAAGTTGTTGAGCGAGCTGGATAAAAATAGATGCCTTCCTAATACAGTGCTCTACAGTTTAAATGCCAACCACAATCAACTACTTAGCTGTATTGCAGGTGCTTTCCAAGACAGTGATGCCTCCGCAAGTAAAATTCAGTTTGGCGCTGCGTGGTGGTTTAACGATCATAAAGATGGCATGGAAGCGCAGCTCACGACACTCAAAAATCTAGGAGCATTGGGCCGATTTGTGGGGATGTTAACGGACTCGAGAAATATCTTTTCATTTAGCCGTCACGAATACTTTCGAAGAGTACTTTGCAACTTGATGGCACGGTGGGTGTTGGAAGGTGAAATTCCTAATGACGAGGCTTTGCTCAAACAAACGATCCAAAATATCTGTTATTTCAATGCTAAACGTTACTTCAAGTTTTAGCCTTATTCTTTTTTTAGGGAACTGACTATCATGCTTCAATTTACCCTCCAAGAGATGGTCTCTATTAAGCAAAGAGCCACTGCAGACGTCATTGATGCGCTACGCAATGACAATGACATAGTACTTAACAACGACGTGTTAGTCCCTTGCGATGGCAGAGCGACTTGGAACCTTTACTATTTCTGTCCGGAGCATGGAGTGCGCCTTAATTGGGACCGAAACAAGCCTGAATCTCACTGCTGTCCTGTCGATGGGAAAGAGTTTACTGGAGAGCCTTATGATGGTGCTTGGTGGCGTTGGCTAAATGGCCTCAATGCAAAAGCTTGTTACGATTTGGGTTTGTTGTGGCATCTTACCGATGATAGTCAGTATTTTAACAAGGTTAAGCAGATCTTGTGTGAGTACGCGAACTATTATCCTGACTACGAAGTTCATGGCGGGATCCCTTACAACGGGCCGGGTAAAGCAAATGCACAAACCTTGTGTGAGGCCAATTGCCATTTAGATTTGGCGCGCGGATACGATTTTATCAAACAAGGTCTGACGCAAGCAGAACAGCAACACATTGAACAGCGCCTATTGCGTGAAGGTGCGGATTTTTTAATGGCCCACCGAACGCCACAATTGCATAATCACGAAATGAAGATCAATGCTACCATCGGGGTTATTGGTCTTATTCTCGATGACACTAATTACATTGAATTTGCCTTAAACACAGAGTACGGCCTGCATTACCAGTTAGATAATGGCTGCATTGGTGAAGGAATGTGGTTTGAGGGATCCATTCACTATCACTACTACGCATTGCAAGCGTTGCTGAATTTTGAAAAAATCGCGTTTAATACGCCGTACTCTATTAGCTCAAATCCGAACTATCTAAAACTACTTAAGTTTCCTTTAAAACTGGTGATGAACACCGGAGATTTCCCCCGCCTTAACGACTGTATTGCAGGACAAGAGAAGTTAACTCATGCACATCTGTTTGAGTTTGCCTACAAACAGTTCCCGTGTGATGAATTTGCCACAGTCTTGGCATCGATTTATCAAAACATCAGTCGAGATAATATAAATGCGCTTCTCTACGGTGTGGACTCTCTACCAGATAGCGTTGGTCTTGAGTGTCAGTCGATCCACGCACCGGGTGCTGGCATCACTATAGAATATGACCGCGAATTGAATAATGCTCTACTTTACAAGCATTCTCCGTATGGCGGTGAACATGACCATTACGATCGATTAGGCTTGATTCTAACGCGCCAAGGTAGAGAAATATTGCCCGATCTTGGTACAACCGGTTATGGCGCTGAACTGCATTATGGCTACTATAAAAATAGTGCTACTCACAATACGCTTGTCGTGGAGCAGCAAAACCAGTCGCCTATTAATCCGCAATTACTTGGGTATCAAAGTGGTGACAAGTACCGAGTAATTGATTGTGTGGCGGATTGGTCAGGTGAGGCCGCTAAAGTCGACAGTCATACCATTGTGCAATGGGATGCAAAAGCATACAAAGACGTGCGATTTCGCCGTGTGGTGATTTGGTTGGGGGATGCGACCATCGAATTGATTAAAATTGATAATCCCCACGAAAGGCAGTTAGACCTGACGTACCATGTGCGCGGAACGCATGGGTTCGATAGTCACGAAGACAACATGCAGCCACGACCAGTGCCAAACCCGCTAGAAGGGCCATTAGCGCGCATGACGCAAACTGCGATGTTCGATAGCGCACTTCAGCACACTTTAAGTTACGAGATCGAGTCGCAGCCGCAATATAATCAGCATATTGTGTCGCAGCAGCCATTTAACATACTCACAGGTTATGCCCCAGATAACCCTGCCACTTCTGATTTGGCGTACAGCTTACTGCGCAGCCACAGCAGAGACTGGAACGTAGCGGTTCTCCACGATATTTCGATGGAGCAGCACTATAAATTGTTAGAGGCAAGGTGGGGCAACGAAAGTGTGAGCCTAATATTTAACAATGGACATGATCTTCAAGTTATTGACTATCTGTACCACTCCCAAACTTTAAAGCTACGAGATATACAAGGATAGTTGTTTTTTTAAGCAGAAATCGACTAAGTTTATAGACAAAGCATACGCTGCACGTATAGCTCAGGTAACACACTTAGTTACCAAAACACTGGCCGCAGCTACCATTGATTATCGAGAGATGATCAGTGGTAGCTGCGGTTTTCTTTATCTACTTAATCGTACTTTCAAATTTTAACTGCCTTTACGTCTCACCTAGCAATGTTTACTTCAAACTAGATAATAAAACGCAGTTTCAAAATGCGATTTAGCTCAAAAATGCAGCGGATTATTTTAAGAAATAGCGATCATGGATCACGTCCATACATGTTCGCATATGAACGATATTGATCGCATAGGAAATTTAATTACTATATAGACAGTCGTAATCATTAGGAAACACTATGCTAACCAAGTACTCCGCCAATCCAAATGACGTAAAAACCTATTCAACAGCTCAGTTACGTAACGAGTTCTTGATTGAGGATTTGTTTGAGCGTTCCAGTATAAAACTCGCATACAGTCATATTGATAGAGCCGTGGCTCTGGGAGTGTGCCCTGACAGTGAGCCATTGATTCTCGATCAATGGATAGACAGTAAATCTTTTGGAACAGACTACTTTTTACAACGACGTGAAATGGGACTGGCTTGCTTGCAGGGGCAGGTCACGATCACCGTTGATGGAGAGTCTTATGATCTTAATACTCTGGACGTGTTGTATATCGGGCAAGGGTCGAAAAACATCGAAATTGTCCGAAGAGAAGGTGATGCACGTATCTATGGATTGAGTGCGCCGGCTCACATGAGCTTACCTTGTAAATTAATCACCAAGGCAAATGCTCGAGTGGTGGAGCTAGGCAGTCTAGAGACCTCAAATAAACGTGTCATTAACCAGTACCTGCATCCTGATGTTGTGCAAACCTGCCAACTCTGCCTTGGTATTACTCACTTAGAATCAGGCAGTGTTTGGAACACCATGCCTGCACATACTCACGAGCGTCGAATGGAGGCGTACCTCTACTTCAATATTAAGCCTGAACAGGCTGTCTTCCACATGATGGGAGAACCGACTGAAACTCGCCACTTAGTCGTGCGAAATCACCAATTAGTATTGTCGCCAAGCTGGTCTATTCATTCTGGCTGCGGCACTCAAAACTATAGCTTTGTCTGGGGAATGTTAGGTGAAAACCAAACGTTTGACGACATGGACTTTATACCAATGAATACATTGGCTTAAATTAAAAATAATAGGAAAATAACATGAACAAGACTCTACAGAACGTACTATTTACAACCCTAGCGGGCGCGGCGATCACCGTATCTTCACTGACTTACGCTGCAACAGAGATTAAAGCGGCATTTAATCAGTCGGATCAACATCCTCAATATCTTGCACTGGAAGAGTTTGGAAAGCAGCTAGAAACTGCAACCGATGGTCGTTATAAAGTGACGATTTTCCCCAATGCCTTATTGGGTGATCAACGTGCATCCTTGGAGTTGGTGCAAGCTGGTGCCGTTCAGATGGCCGTAGTGGCAAACCCACTCGTCGAGAATTATGATAACACCTTCACAGCCATTGGTATGCCGTTCGCTTATACCGGTATCGAACATCAAGAGAAGGTCTTTACATCAGGTGTGTTGAATGACCTATTTGCCTCAACTAAAAAGTTTGGTTTTGAAGTGCTAACTGCTTATACCGCAGGCTCTCGAAACATCTATACCAAAGGAAGTAATGTTGAGTCGGTATCTGATATGAAAGGCCAAAAAATTCGAGTCATGCAGTCCAATACAATGGTTGAAATGCTGACATGTATGGGCGGTACGGGTGTTCCAATGAGCCAGGGAGAGGTATACACCGCAGTGCAGCAAGGCGTTCTTGATGGTGGCGAAAACAATGAAATAACCTATGCGGACATGAAGCACTATGAGGTCGCGCCATACTTCAGCAAAACATCACACTTAATGGTTCCGGATCTTGTTGTGATCAGCGATGACTTCATTAACTCACTGCCTAGTGATGATCAAGCAACGATTCGCAAATTAGCTAAGGAATCGACTGTCGATGAGTTTGCTAAATGGAACGCAAAGATTGGTTCTGCACGCGCTTTGGCTGAAAAGAATGGCGCAACTTTTAAGGATGTTGATGTTAAACAATTCCAAGACAGCTGTTTGCCTCTGCAGCAGAAGCTCATCAAAACTGATGCCCAAAAAGAATTAACTAAAGCAATCAATGAATTGAGTTAATGATGTATGAAGCTAGGCATTGTGCCTAGCTTCTTTGAAATGCAAGGAATGAGTCTAGTGGAAAAATTGTTAGTCTGGACAGAAAAAGTCAACGCGGTCATTAACTGGGTGGTAGAGCGAACCTGTATCGCCATAATGGCGCTGCTGACGGTACTGGTTACCTACCAAGTTGTTACCCGTTATGTGTTTAATAGTCCTAGCGCCGTGAGCGAGGTGTTATCAAGGTACATGTTTGTTTGGCTGGTTCTAATTGGAAGTGCTTACGTTTTTGGGTTAAGGGAACACATGGCAATAACTTACGTACGTGACAAATTCTCACCTAGAATCGGCATCATCGTAGATATTGTTACTGAATGGGGGATAGCTATTTTTGCGTTCATTGTTATGTGGCAGGGAGGTTATAAAGCATCTGTTCGACAGATGTGGCAACTCGATTCAGCATTGGAGATTCCAATGGGAGTTATCTATGCCGCATTGCCGATTTCAGGCGCGTTGATCTTGATCTATTTCGTGATTAACCAATTGAAGCTTGTTCATCAGTTTCAACAAATTAGACTCAAAGGATAATTGACCATGGATGCAGCAACTCTTGCCGCCCTAATCATGTTTGGTGGCGCTATTTTATTATTGGTTCTTGGTGCACCGATTGGTATTGGTATCGGGCTACCATCATTTGTCGCAATGATTAGTATTTTACCTCTCGCGGGTGCAACGACAACCGCGGCTCAACGTATGTTCACTGGACTAGACAGTTTTGCCCTATTAGCCATTCCATTTTTTATCTTGGCAGGCAATATCATGAACAATGGGGGAATTGCCATACGGCTCATCAATTGTTCAAAGATTGTGACTGGGTATTTCCCTGGCGCTTTGGCTCAAACGAACGTTGTGTCAAACATGTTGTTTGGCTCAATTAGCGGATCGGGTGTCGCGTCGGCAGCGGCTATTGGTGGGATCATGAACCCCATTCAAGAAAAAGAAGGGTATGACAAATCCTTTAGAACAGCTGTCAATATCGCATCTGCACCGACTGGAATGTTGATTCCACCAAGCAATACGCTAATTGTCTATGCCACCGTTGCAGGTTCAGTTTCTATTTCTGCTCTATTTATGGGCGGCTATTTGCCCGGATTATTGTGGGGTGGTGGGGTTATGTTGGTGGCGGGAATAATGGCTTACCGACGCGGTTATACCTCACGTCACATATTGAGTATCTCTGAACGAGTGCGCCTGTTTATTGATGCTATACCGAGTCTATCGCTCGTTGTGGTCGTGATTGGTGGAATACTTGCTGGGATATTTACACCAACAGAAGCCTCGGCTATTGCAGTAGTATATTCATTGCTTCTTGGGTTTCTATACAAAGCATTAAAAGCAGAGCAGTTGCCCGATATTTTGTTAGCAACGGCCAAACTAACCGCAATCGTTATTTTTATGATTGCCGCTTCATCAATCATGTCATGGGTGATGGCGTTTACACAGATCCCAGGCATGATTGCAGACACGTTGCTTGCATTGACTGACAATCCTTTAGTGATACTGTTGATAATTAATATTGTATTGCTATTTGTCGGCACTTTTATGGACCCAACACCAGCAGTCTTAATTTTCACACCAATTTTTCTACCTATCTGTGTGAATTTAGGTATGGATCCCGTTCAATTTGGCATCCTGTTGGTGTTTAATTTGTCGTTGGGAACTATTACACCACCTGTCGGGCCAATTCTTTTTACCGGTTGTAAAATCAGTGACATCAAAATTGACCACGTGATCAAAACGCTGTTACCATTCTTTGCGGTAATATTTTTAGTCTTGATGGCGGTAACCTATATACCGGCTATTTCGATGACGATCCCAAGAATGATGGGGTTAGTTAACTAAGGAGAGAGTACTTGGAAAAAGCAGTTAGGCAAGAGTATAACGCTCCTGCGCTAGAGAAAGGACTAGATATACTAGAACTACTTGCCAGTTCTGCACAGCCTTTGTCCAAAAAGCAAATCGCTGAACTGGTGGGTAGAAGCGTTGGGGAGATTTTCCGAGTACTGTCAGTATTGTCTCGTCGTGGGTATGTAACCTTTGATGAATATACTGGTAAGTATTTGTTTTCAATGCAAATGTTTACAGTAGCAAATCAATACCCACCTCAAGCACAACTGCTTAATGTTGCTAAGCCTTTGATGAAAACGTTGAGTGAAAAGGTGAATCAATCTTGTCATATATCTTGGTATGACAGTCAAGACCTAGTGGTTATCGGACGAGAAGAGAGCCCATATAAAATGGGCTTTAGCTTAAAGATTGGTGCAAAACTCGATGTTTGCTCGTCGGGGTCGGGAATCGTATTGCTTAGCTTTTGTGACCCTATCGACAAGCCCACCATACTCAAGCAAAGTGGTGCAACACAGAGTGAAATCGATCAAGCCAGTATTCTTATCGAACCTACTCAAAAACAAGGTTACTACATAGGGCCCAGTCCGCAGATATCCGGCATCACTAACATAAGTGTTCCAATCTTTACTGCGGATCGATTTTTGGCGGCGCTGACAGTTCCTTATGTAACCTTAGATTCCGATGCTGTGCATCATGCAGTGTACAGCATTGAGACGACAAAGAACCTTCTTGTAGAGTTGTGTCAGTCCATTACGACCAAACTGACACCATAATGTTGGGTCGTGGTAGTTGTTGAAAGACGCTAATTTTTTTTTCAGGCGGTATAACCCTTCAACATAGTAGTAGTCACCATAGATCAACGAACAATCGATACCGAGTCCTTTAGGGTAGTTAAAGGTACCGCCAACTAAAATACCTTGTTGGCTATCGTCATTATACGTTTCGTAGTTCTGATGAAGGCTCATTAATATATCGTTAGTAGCGAGTAAGTAACGCTCACGCAGTCCCCCGGAGGGTACTAATTCAGATAGCATTACAAGCTCACTTGCGGCGCAAGTACTAGCAAAGGTATCTCTTAGCGTTTAGGGGGGGGTATTATGGCTCTGAAACCCCAATAAGGCACCGAGTCCTCACCGAGGAGGGCATTGAATAAGTTAACCGTTTTCATTGCAGCGTCTAGAGAGTGTTGTTTTTTGGTGTACTGATAGTTTAATGCAAACCGTCAACCGCCCATGTTGCTCGAAGGCTCCATGCGGACTTTGGGTTGTATCCTTGGCCGCCATGATATTGCTTAACCTCGCCCGCGTAACAATCGAACTCAAACAGATGTCTTACAGAGACGTCTTCACGTATAAACTCTTTAAGTATAGTGTCGGCGTGGGCTATTGCGATTGACTTAAATGGTGGGGTGTCTAACTGTCCAACGGCCCAAAATTGAATAGGTAAGTTCATCATACTGTCGATGATACTTAGCCCCTTCGGGTCTGCGCTATGGCATCTTTTTGTTCGAAGCAGTGAGAAAACGACAGTTGATATTAAAGCGGCTTGCAAGATAACTGGCTGGCCGCTCGTAAAGCGTGCATTCTTGATTGCTTATTACCCAATAATTGGTAGTGTTTGATAAACGTGAGTCGCCTCATAAACCTGACATCATGATGACAATTAAAAAATTAATCTAACGGATCATTTGTGGTGATGTCACGCTCTTTGGCGATCTCTTTGAAGGTTGAAAAGGGTATAGCTTTGCAATCTCGATATCGCTTATTTCACGATCAATAGGACACCTTTATAACGGTTGTTGTTAGAGCATGTCGCTTGTATCAATCATTGCTTCGGCTTTATTGAGCTGGAGACAGCGTCACAATGACTGCATGACATATGTCGAAACAATACTTTTGCGTTAACCCGTAGAGCGTACCGACAATTGGAATCTTCTATTGCGGTGGTTTAGTATTGAGCGATACCATAAGCACTCATTATTTCAGTAAAGATTGGATTATGTCTGACGAAAAACTCGCTCTTGAATGGATGCGCCAGCAAGCGCATAAAATTGATCCTTATGTTGTAGACCCTTCTTTTGAAGAGTGTGTCGAGCTGATTGATCCTGCATTCAAAAAAGGTAAAAGTATTGCTCAGTTACGATTCTTGCTGGGAGAAGCCGATCGCCGCGCCGGAGCAGCTGAGCGTAAGCACGCCGCGTTAAAGTTTGCGAAAGAGAAAAGCCCAAACGCAGGACAAATACTGCGTCTGCAAAGTAAACTGCAGCAGGTTCAATTGGCGTTAAAACTCGCAACCGGTGATAACAATATGACGATCTCGCAGTTTTGTTCGGAGTACGATGTGAGCAAACGAGATGGCAACACCGCGTGGAATGAGAAATTGGTTCAACAGAATCGAAAGCGCTAGTCGTTCAATGGTTTCATAGCGGGTGACATTATGGCCAACAACGTGAAATAACCTCTTGATAATTAAACAGAGTTAAGAGATTGTACGGGGATGACATTTCACGAAAAATACCCAGTAAATCTAGTGTATCCAGTCAAAAGGAATCAACTGAGTGATCTATCCCAAGGCATTAAAACAAGGCGACAAGATTGGTTATTTTTCACCGTCTTCTCCCGTGACCAGTTTTGCCCCCAATCGATTTGAACGCGCCAAATCCTATTTAGCTTCTCATGGTTTTGAGCTGGTTGCAGGCTCACTGACTGGATGCTCCGACTACTATCGTTCGGGGTCCATTCAGCAGCGTGCAGACGAGCTCAATCAACTGATTCGCGATCCTAGCGTCCGCTGTATTATGTCCACAATCGGCGGCTACAACAGTAATTCGCTCCTTCCCTACATCGATTATCAAGCTCTCAAAGCGGATCCTAAGATCATTATTGGATATTCCGATGCGACAGCGCTACTGTTAGGCATAGTCGCAAAAACGGATATAGTGACGTTTTATGGCCCTGCGCTGGTGGCGTCTTTTGGTGAACTGCCACCGCTGGTTGACGAGACATTTGCTTCCTTTCGCGACATCTTATGTGGGTTGTCGTCCTCGCATCAATACACTATGCCAGCGGTGTGGACCGATGTGATGCATGACTGGGAGACTCAAGACGCCGCAAAACCTACGTTCGATAATCAATGGCAATACATTGGTAGCGGCAAGGTTAGTGGCCGAATTATTGGGGGCAACCTCAATACCATGTCGGGGATATGGGGCAGTGAGTATATGCCTAAGATAGAAGCTGGCGATATAGTGTTGCTGGAAGATTCACTTATGGGTATTGAATCGGTTGAGCGCTCCTTTGCGCACCTTTTCGCGTGTGGCGTTTTTGATAAGGTAGGGGCCATTGTGTTAGGCAAGCATGAGTTGTTTAACGACAAAGGGACCGGTCGCTCGCCACTGGATGTTCTTATGGAAGTGCTTAGTGGTAAAGCCGTTCCTATTTTGAATGGCTTCGACAGTTGCCATACGCACCCAATGTTAGTTACACCATTGGGTGTGAGCGCAACCATTGATTTTGATGAAAAATCGTTCGCGCTGGATGGTCGTTGGCTTGCTGAATAAGGGCAAGTTGAGCCATTGATTTAACGGGTGGTAAGACACCCGTTTATCTGTAGAAATGCGCTTCGATAGTGGCTTATCGACTACGCAGATAGGTTGTTTGAACCAGCTGATCCAGCACGACTTTACTTTTACTCACAGTGAAATTCAACGGGTTGTCCAAGTCGCCAAACAATGGCGCACCACCTCCAAGCAACATTGGAAAACGTGTGATCACCATTTCGTCGATGAGGTCGAGTTTCAGGAAGCTTTGAATTGTTTTCCCACCATCAATGTAAAGATCGTTGAAGCCCTTCGCATTTAGATCCGCCACCACGTCTTTTAGGTCGCCATTTACTAACGTGACCTTATCTTCATAGCCCATTGGCAATTCAGTCATGGTGTTACTTAACACAAACACAGGTTTTGAGTACGGCCACTCTCCTCCAAATCCCAACACCACGTCTAAGGTGTTACGTCCCATGACTAATCCATCAATACGTTCCATCAAAGAAAAGAAGCCAGTGTCGACATGATCGGGGTTCGGCACTGATTCAAGCCAATCCAACCCTCCGTTTTTGTCGGCAATGAATCCGTCTAAGCTTGTTGCAATAAATACGATGTTCGCCATGTAAACCTCACTAAAGGATGACTTGCTTGAGTCATGGTTTGGGATAGGGTAAAATTAATTCTACAGTGTAGATTTAATGGAGTTTAGCGAGAAGACTTTATGGCTGTCAATGAGAAAAAACGCGGTAGACCGCGCGCGCAGCAAACACAACTTAGTGCTGACGTTGTTTTAGGTATGGCAAAGTCTTTGATGAAAAGCGAAGGACAAGTGCCCAGCATTCGTTTGCTAGCAAAAGAGCTCAATGTCGACCCTATGGCGATTTACCACTACTTCAAGAATAAAAATGCCTTGCTAGAATCCCTCACCTCTTCGTTGGTGGAAGAGATATATCAGCCAAGCCAGAATGCAGATTGGCAGCACGAGCTATTACAATTATCGGTCAGCTATATTGAGCTTCTTCGGGAGTATCGCGGGCTGTTGGCTATTGTGCTAAGTATGAAATCGGGCAGTCCGGCGCACGTTTTTACCCGTCGTTATCTTGCACTCATCAGGCCGCTTGAATTATCAGAAAGAATTGAAAAGGACTGTTTGGATTTGCTTGCCGATTATCTACATGGTTTTGCTTTTTCAATCAGTTGCTGTGAAGACCAGACATTGATTAAAACGGACATGATTAAAGGACCAATGTCGCTGATTGTCGCGTCGCTTGAGGCTTCTAAGTCGAAATGATAGCCGTAAACTGGCCAAGAACACCCAAGACAACATTGTTTCTTGCCATGGGTGTTAATGGGGGGGATTGAAACGACAAAGTGTAACTACTCAGCCAGTTTGAGTGTTGCTGGGTGGAACAGCTCTTCTATTGTGAGTTCGCGCTCTGACAGACCTTGCTCATACGAATAACGGAATAAGGTCTATAAGGTTTTGGTGTTATTGTCATCAAAGCCATAGCTAAAGAAGTTATCGCCCATTAACGCGCGCGCCGACTCAAGCTCTTGGACATACCAAGGCATCATGTCTGCCGCCCAACCGATCTGGTTCATTTGCCCATACGCGATTTGTGTGGCTTCGACATAAGCGTTATAGACAGCTTCTGCTAACCATGGGTGCTCTTCCAGTAATTCTGTTTTAATGGCGACTGCGTGCATAATTGGAAATACATCGGTCTTTTGGTAGTACTTTTTCTCTGCGGTGCGCGAATCGTTATATAGGCGTGCGACTTTTTAGTGTCCTTGCACATAAGCTTCGGGCTCTGCTGCATGGAATAAAGCGTCTACCTCACCGCTGACTAAAAATTCTGACTCGTCTTTATCTGCCGAGCCTGTGCGAACCACAACGCCGTTTGGCATGTGCGCTTCTTGAGCTGATACCGCGCCTGTTACTCCTTTAGATGAATCTACATCGGAGGCAACCCAGTTAACGTCTTGTGGAGATATGTTGTATTCGTCTTGCAGCATACCGCGTATATAGGTGAGAGAGGTGGACGAGTATCCAGGTGTTCTGATGGTTTTGCCTCTTAGATCTTCAGGCTTTTCGATGCCCGAGTCGCTGTTTATAAAGATGCTCTTATGTCTAAGGTTTGATCGCCATTGAGGACATCGTTATACATTTCACCGATGCCCATTTTTTTACAATGGAGATCAACACCTTCAATCTCAACTTGACCGTTTAGGATGGGTTTGAGCCTTGGAAATTCGTATCCAGAAATGGTGAGTTGTAGATTTTCGTCTGAGGTGGGGTTAGCAAATGCGGTTGTAGAAAAGATAGCTAGGCTTAAAAGCGAGAGTGCCTTTTTCATTAGAAAGTTCACTTATGCATGGAATCACTCATGGCATACTCCTTTATTATGGGTGATTCGATTTAAACTGATCTTTAGACTCAGCAATTTCCATTGTCGCCGACTCTAAAGATAGGAATTAGTATTGAGTATTAAACATGTAGCGTGGGTTTGAGCCCAACAGGCTTGCTATTTTGTCATCGCTATAGCGGCCAAATTTCACCGGGTAGCCATAGCTGCGGGCGATGTGTGCCATGCGCTTATCGATGTGTGCAAAGTACTTTTTCCAGCCTGCACACAAGTAATTTTGGTTCGGTTCGCCGTCGGCGTTTTTGATAAATCGATTTTTTGGGCATTCGCCGTAACAAGCAAATACATACTCGCAGCGTTGGCAAGCGCTGGTGAGTGATTCAATTTTGGCGTAGCCAAAGTCTTGTTGCTGCTGCCCGTACGACACCTCTTCGAGATTGTCGTGATAAATATTGCCGACTTTGTGCTCCGGATACACATAGTGGTCACAGGTATAGAGGTCACCGTTAGGCTCCATCGCCAACCCTTTGCCACAAACTGGGTTTAAGGTACACAATTGACTGCGCTCGCCAATCCACGAGGCCAGGTTTGCTTCAAAATATTGAACAAACACGCTACCAATATCACTTTTTTCCCACTCGTCAAAAACCGCGATCAAAAAGTTGCCCCAGCCTAGGTCTGAAACACAAAATGACTCAACTACTGAGTTTTTGTGACCAGGAATAAGACGCTTGTCACCTTGCTTAATTTGGTTTTTGGCCTGCCAAGACTCTGTATCACTTTGCGGTGCATCGGTACGGAAGGTCTTCTGCTCGACAATAGGGATAAATTGAATCTGTGTTGATTTAACAACGTCGCGTAAGAAGCGGTACACCTCAACAGGGTTTTTGCTGGTCAGGTTGTTTACGCACGTCAAAGTCGCGAATGTGACGTTGTGCTTGTGGATCAGAACCACGGCTTTCATGACTTGTCTAAAGGTGCCGCGTCCAGCGCGGTTAGTGCGGTGGGCATTGTGCAAAAGCTCGGGACCATCAATGCTAAGGCCCACTAAAAAATCGTGCTCCGCCAAAAAAGCGCACCACTCATCGTTTAGTAAGATGCCGTTGGTTTGAAGATCGTTTTTTATAACTACGCCGTCGGGTTGATATTTCTTCTGCAGTTCAACAACAGTTTTAAAGTACTCAAGCCCCAGTAGCGTGGGCTCGCCGCCTTGCCATGAAAAAATGATTTCTGGTGCGTTGTGCGATTCGATATATAGCTTGATGTAAGTTTCTAAGGCTTCACCTTCAATTTTTGGTGTACAGCCTGGTTTGTATTCAAGAAAATCTTGTTTACTTAGGTAGTAGCAATAGGTGCAATCAATGTTGCACGCTGCCCCTACAGGTTTAGCCATAATGTGGGTGCGCTTGGTGGGTTTACCATTGAAAGTGGAGCTGTCTTGTACGGTCATTGTCTGTTACCTATGTCATCGTGTGTGTACACAATCGCTGAAAACTGTGGTTTTTAAATTCGAGTGGTTTGCAGGGCTATTAGCCTTGTTGATCGCTCGTGTTGCTGTTGCTTAGCTCTTTGCGAGCGGCCGCTTGCGCCATATCTTCTTGTAGCGCCTCTAAAATCTCGGTAGCAGCAGCAGGAGTGATTTGTGAAGTGCGCTTAAAGGCGTCTTCAATGCCCTGCAACACAAAATCAGGATCCAGTTCGATGCCTAGTTGCTGTGGGTGCTCTAAGTTCTGTGATAAGCGAGAGGCGAAGGTTGAACCCAGTGCGTAGGCTTGCTGCTCAAGGCGGTTGGAAGGAACCAGTATCGAGTCAGCCTCGTTATTTTCTACTATCGCTGTGGCGTCGGACTTATTATTTACCTGAACATCGTCGCCTTGGCATCCAATAAGTAAAAGTGCAGAAGCGCTTATAAGAAATGCCTTAATTGTGTCGGTCATGGTTATCTCCAATTACTCGTTCGTTTGTGCCAAGAAGTATTAATTTCGGTCACTATAAATGAATAGATAACTGAGGTGAATAGGTTGTTTCTTGTTCGCAGTTAATTGAACGGAAATCAAAGAAAAACACTTAAAAAAATGAAATAAATTGAGATTAAAATTACTTGTTATCAATGGTTTATATGTATTGTATTGATTCATAAATGAGGGTGAGGTGATACATTAAGTTGACCGTATTGATCGTGGTGTCGTTTCTCATTGACTATTTAAATACGCTAGGGGAGTTATGTAAGTCGGTTGCGTTAGATAATGGATTTCAATTCAGCACAAATACATTTCCCTGAATAAATCTGTTTTAAATACCGAGAATGAATTGTGAAAAAATCTACTATCGCTTTAGCAAGCTTAATAGCCTTTGTGCCTATTATTTCCCATGCTGATGTTGCCAATACTGAAGAGACCGAACTGGCGGACATGTCGGATCCGTTAGCGGTTTATAATCGTGCGGGAGCAGGCGTGACCAATAACGGAATTAACCTTAAGTTTGGCATAGAATATGCGACTCCAGACTCCAATAACCAAGCTATGCATGTGCTCGAAATAAAGGGAATAGCGGGTGAAGCGCTTGGATGGAGTGACCATGACACCCGAGACGACTCAATAGACTCCATTCGCTACCGCAATTTCCAACTCGATAAGCAAAAAAACTGCGGTACTCAAATAGATATGGATTGGGACTTCGACAGTGATATGGGCAGCGCCTCTTACAGTTTTTTACAAGGAACGCCTAAATACGGCGCGTTTCAATTTTATCCTTTAGCTGGTGCAGGTTTTACGGTGTCGGATGAGAAAGAGGATGGCATTGGCATTCCTGGCGGCTTTGCCTTGGTGGGTGTGTATACCAAAGTGACGCTTACCGATACCATCTGGCTAAACTACAACCCAATGTATAAAGCAGGTGTCGGTGGGCAGCTCAGTGATTGGAGCCAGCTGGATCATGAAATTACCGCCTCCTATAGACTTAACCCACGCCAAAATGTTCGCTTTTACGCCAATTGGGATAATGAGACTGACTTTAAGAAAGGCGACTTTAAACTCGAGTTTAATCATCAATTCTAATCATCTGTAAAAGTACATCTTTAGCCTAACATGGCCACGATTGATCGCATCTAACTGATTAATCGTGGCCATTTTTTGTACTTAACCTAAATGCCATTGAACAAACCCACTGTATTTGGTGTGAAACATAATTGAAAGTGAGGTTTCAAAGCAACTTAGCCTAATTGATTGAAATTGGCTCTCGGTAGAAGATAGGCCTCGCACGGAATGCAGTCCTACTCAAACAGAGATGGACAAAGCAGTCAGCAATACAATGGATTCTTTTCCTTAGGATAGGCACTAGGAACTCATTGGCCGAGTGGTCTCACTGCGGCACCTGACAAAACCATTAACCTATTTGTTATGCATCATGGCGGGCGATTCAGTATTACGGCTCGACGACAAACGCATAACTAAAGAGGCGATACTGTGTTAAAACTCAATAAATCTATCGTAGCGGCATCCATCGCTACAGCGACCCTTGGTGCATCAGCGGTTCACGCTAATGAAATCATCCATGATGCTGAGCACTACATCTTACACGCACAAAGTGGCGAACGCTGGGCTGTTGAAGACAAAGATCTCGACGCAAAATTGGCCGAATTAGAAGCACGCTTTGGCACTAAGCCAAACATCATCCACTACATGTGGGATGACACACCAATTGGTGATGTAGGTATTCCAGAAATTCAAAAGGTACGTGGCTACGAAACGCCGGTACTAAACCAAATGGCGCGCGATGGCGCTAACTTCATGCGCATGTACACCGAGCCTTCGTGTACTCCAACTCGCGCCGCAGCGCTGACGGGTCGTTATGCGGTTCGTAATGGTATGTATACAGTTGGTTTCCCATACGAGTACGGCGGTCTACCTCGCTCAGAAGTGACCATCGCTGAGATCCTTAGCGAAGCGGGCTACAAAACGGCATTCCACGGCAAAGCTCACCAAGGTGATACCGAAGGCGGTAACATGAATGAGCAAGGCTTTGACGAAGCATTCTGGACGCCATACAACCAAGTTCCGAGCCTATATAACGCTCGTGGACAGCATGGCGCACTAGCGAAAGGTGTATTGCTTCCTGAAATGTTCCCTGAAGACCCATACGACATGGATCCAAACTGGCGACCAAACGGCTTTGTTTACGCGTTAGAAGGTAACAAAAATGGTCCAGTAACAGAGTGGGGCGAGCCTACGGAAGATTTCTACTACAACATCGACCGCGAAGCGACCGATCGTACATTGGACTTCATTGAGCGCAGTGTTGAAGAAGGCAAGCCATTTTATGTGGCACATTGGCCAACTATGGCATCGTTCCTAAACATCCATCCATCGGATGAGTTCCGCACCACCAATGGTTCTATCTTGGCAGAAGGCTTAACTCGCATCGATGAAATGCTTGGCGAAATCCAAGAAAAAGTGGTTGAGCTAGGTATTGAAGAAAACACCCTGATCATCGCTATGGCAGATAACGGCCCTATGGTGTCTGGTGGTCCAGTTGGCATGAACGAAACCTTATACACGGGTGGTAAAGGTATGTACACAGAGGGCGCGGTTCGCGTTCCTATGTTTGCTACTTGGCCTGGAATGATTGAAGAAGGTTCAGTACCGGGTGATATCCTTCACGTAACAGACTTGTTCACTACATTCGCACGCTTAGGCGGAGCAATGGACCACGTACCTACAGACCGTATTATCGACGGTGTTGACCAAACGTCTCTGTTTATCAATGGTGATACTTTCAGCCGTCGTGACTACGTTTACATCTACACAGGTGATGAGCTAGGCGCCATTGTTAAAGGCCGCTACAAGCACCACGTTGCTGGCGCACAAAAAGGTCTATCAGGCGCAGAGTACTACGACCTGTATGCGGATCCACGTGAGCGCGTTGGTATGATGCTACCAATGTTCCCTGCTAAAGGTATGTTCACTACCATGAAGACGCGTCACCTTATGATGATCGACGCCTTCCCGAATATTGAACAAGAGCGTGCAATGCCGTTCCTAACGGTTGAGAACCCTCGTGAAGAAGTCGAGCGTGCAAGTCAGCTTCGTGTTGATGAAGAGACGTTCCCAATTGATATTCGTGAGCACCTTAAGAACGTGAAAGGCTACGAGAACATCCAAGAAGATTGGAACTAATCTTAGCTGACACTGGAATTAAGTCCTAAATAGAAAGCCCTCACAGTCTAACTGTGAGGGTTTTTTGCTGTTTATCAGTCCAGATTATGCGTGGGTTTTACCATATATGCCGTTCGCTATGACACAAATAATCAAAAACTGACATTTTTTAACACAAGCGCGATACCCATGAACAATAAGAAACCATGAACGATCTTGTGGTAGTCGATTTTGTATTTCTGCATAAAGTGATACGCAATCATACCGCCTGCCAGTCCCACTATAAATGCAGGCATTGCAGACATCACATAGTCGAGCACTTCTGCAGTAATTAACCCCTCATTGTAAAACCCAATGTTGGCACCGATCATTTGCAACATGAAGAAAAACGCGAGCGTTGATTTAATTTCGTCGGCTGACCATGGCTGCATAGAGGTGTAAGCAATAACCGGCGGACCTGATTCACCAACACTGGCGCCCAGTAACCCCGAAGTAAACCCTGCACCTACAGTAACTGGGACAGATGTTTTTTGAAACAAAGGCTTAGTAGATCGAAGTGAGTGAATACTAGAAGCAATCAACACCAAGCCCATGGTGATCAAAATGTAATGAGAAGGAAGACTTGCCAGTAACTTCGCGCCCATAAAAGAGGCGGGAATTGAGCCTGCAAATAGAATTAAGCCGACTTTTCGCTGAATAGAGTGACGCATTTTCCATACGATAGGGAAGGTAACAATCCAGCCAAATATACCGGCGATAGGCACAGCTGTTTGCGCACCAACTAACAGTGAAAGTAAAGGTACCGACACCAACGCCGAGCCAAACCCGGTAAGACCTTGGGTAAATCCGGCCAATGCGATGATCATCGAAATGAGTATAAGGGTTGTATCCATCTTCCGTCCTAAAAAGCGCTGAGTTGCCCTGTAAATTTATGGACACTATAGGCTTCATACAGTTAATTACCATTACACGTGTCACATTGTGTCAATTTTTGTTGATTTACTTTCGCATTGTGACATTTCTCCCAGACGCAATTCAACGGCTCTATATAATGGGCTTTACAATACAAAGCCCTAACTGCACCCAACGGGTTGTAGACAAAAAATACAATAACGAGTCGACCTTAACGTGGGCTTGTTGAGTGAGACGTTAAGCGATTAAAAGACCCCAATGGGCTACCAAAGAAGTGCCATGATATTAAGGGGAGTGCGGTTGAACTGCCGCACTGAAGCGCGTCCACCTACCGAATTAGATTGAGTATTTTAAGAGGAAAACAATGGACAATTTTCAAGTGGAACAGGATGCTTTATTCCAAAGCAACTCGGGTACGCACACATTAGCGCGTGGTGTCGAGGCGTTTGATAAGGTGTATGGCTTGGGGTATGAAGTGGGCCATGAGGATTGGTCACCCTATCCACGAGTCAATACTCTGAGACAGACTTTCCTTGATAGACCTTATGAAATTGATGTCGAACGACTTCGCCTAGTGACTCAAGCCTATAAGGACAACGAGGCTACGCCTCGTATTTTGCAATGTGCGTATGCATTTGAAAACGTACTACTAAACAGCACGTTACACATCTACGAGCACGATCTTATTTTGGGTGAGATTGCTGCACCTGCCAAAGCCTCTCCGATTTATCCCGAGTTTTCCGTGGATTGGATTATTGACGAGATTTTGCATTCGCCGTTTGAAGAGCGTTCTAACGATCAGTTCTACATTCGCAACGATCAAGATCGCGCCGAAATCTTGGAACTGTGTGAGTACTGGAAAGGCAAAAGCGCCAACGAAATCATCACCGCCCACTTGGACGACGATCAAAAGAAAGGCTCGCACATGGGCGAGAAAGTGTTCCAAACCAACAATTACCACTTTGCGGGAATTGGTCATTTTGCCATGGACTTCAACAAGCTCATGACACTGGGCTACGACGGAGTATTGCAGCAAGCTAAGAGCGCATTCGAAAAGTTATCTAAACAAGATCCCGACTTTAGTGATAAGCGAGATTATTACAAAGCCACCATCATTTCGTTGGAAGCGGCGAAAAAGTACATCGCTCGCTACGCGAAGTTCGCCAATGAACTGGCCAGCACGGAACTAGACAGCAAGCGCCAGCAAGAATTGCAGACTATGTCAGCAAACTGCGCTCAAATTGCTGGAGGCGCTCCACAAAACTTTTGGCAAGCGGTTCAATTGTTTAACTTTGCTGTGACGCTTACTCAAATTGAAGGTAATGGTCATTCAATTTCGTACGGTCGTATGGATCAGTGGTTGTTCCCATTTTACGAAAAAGACGTGAAAGAGCGTGCTGTGTCAAAAGAGTTCATTCTTGAGCTGATTGAAGTGCTTTACGTCAAAATGAATAACCCAACCAAACTTAAAGACAAAGGCACAGTTAAAGTGCGTAACGGTCGTGGTTTTGGTGGCGAGAGCTTAACCATTGGTGGGGTTGACGCCCACGGCGATGATGCGACTAATGATCTCACAATGCTGATGCTAGAAGCGTCTGTGCATACCCGTATGATGAACCCTTGGGTGTGTGTGCGCTTACACGAAAATACGCCTTATGAGCTTAAAATCAAAACCATTGAGTGCATTCGCGCAGGCTACGGTCATCCTAAGTTATTCAATGACGGTCCTGCAATTAAAGCAATGTACAGCAAAGGCTTAAGCATTGAAGAGGCAAGAGATTACGCAGTCGTAGGTTGTGTAGAGCCAACGATTCCAGGTAAAGAGCATGGCTGGCTTGATGCAGGGTACGTGAACACTGCGAAAATGATGGAAATGGTGATAAATGGTGGGCGCATTCTTTCTGGACCTAACGCTGGCTTACAACTGGGGCCTAATACAGGAAGCCTAGAGACCTATACATCGTTTGAAGAAGTACTTGAAAGCGTTAACAAGCAGTTTGCTTATTGGTGTGATCAGTTGTGCAGCTGCCTCAATGTGACCGACAAAGTGCACCGCATGATAAAACCGACCCCTTATATTTCTGCGTTTTTTGACGGCTGTATAGAGTCGGGTAAAGACATGACCTATGGCGGCGTTAAATATAACGGCACAGCGCCACAAGCGGCAGGCATTGCAACCTGTGCAGACTCATTAGCCAGCATCAAAAAACTGATGTTTGATGACAAGAAGTATACAGGCAAACAGCTATTAGATGCCGTACGAGATAACTGGGAAGGGCATGAGAAACTGTATGCTCTGGTCAATAGCTCAAAGATCCCGCACTACGGCAACGATATAGACGAAGCAGACGAGCTGTTTACCTTCATGTTCGAATGTTTCTGTAAACACATCAAAGGTCGTAAAAACCCTCGCGGCGGTAAATTTAGTCCTGGAGTTTACACTGTAAACGCTAACGTAGGCATGGGGTTATACACCAACGCAACGCTAGACGGCCGTAAAAACGCCGAGCCTATTTCAGACAACATGGGACCGGTTCATACCGCCGGTGGCTCGCACGATATTTCGGGCCCAACAGCCATTGTAAACTCTGTCACCAAGGTGGATCACAGCTTGGCTACCAATGGCACATTACTTAACTTAAGGTTCCCAGAAGACGCGGTCTCTGGGGTTGAAGGTCGTGACATTTTAGTGAGCTTTGTCGATGAGTACATCGCTAAGCAAGGCATGCATGTTCAATTTAACATCATGAGTTCCGAGAAGATGAAAGCGGCGCAAAAGAACCCTGAGATGTATAGAGATATGTTGGTTCGAGTTGCGGGATACAGCGCCTACTTTGTAGAGCTGGGTAAGCCGCTGCAAGACGATCTGATTCAACGTACTGAGCTTAGATTCTAAACTAAAGGTTCTAAACTTAAGATTCTAAGCTGCATATAATAGGTTGAAGGGTTTGAATTGCAGCTGTTAAACGTCTAATTCTTAGTGCTTTTTTATGGCCTAATAATTAGACCTTGTTATAAAACACCCTATTGGGCATAGAGTTTGTTTCGGTAAGTTCATGCCCATTTCTCGCGTCGCGACTCACTTTGAGGTTTATTGTGTCAAACCAAGCAACGGTTCTTAACGTCCAAAGGTTCACTTTGCACGATGGCCCTGGAATACGAACAGAGTTCTTTCTAAAAGGCTGCCCACTGCGCTGTGATTGGTGTGGCAACCCAGAAAGCTTCAATCGAAAAGCCGAAGTCGGCGTTTATCAAAACAAATGTCTCACCACAGATAAGTGCAGCGAATGCATTGATGTGTGTGTGCAGCCAAATATGCTCATCTTTTCCGATGCAGCATTACAAAAGATCGATAGAAGCGCCTGCACAAGCTGTTTAGGCTGCGCGCAACAGTGCCCCTCAGAAGCGATTAAGCAGTGGGGAAGTGAGATGTCGGTAGAGCAGTGCGTGGAGGTGATTAAAAAAGACCGCGGTTTTTACGAGCGCTCTGGCGGAGGAGTGACAGTATCTGGTGGAGAGCCACTGCTGCAAAGCGACTTTGTTTATGACTTATTCAAAGCGTGCCAAAAAGAAGGGATCCATACCTGTCTAGAGTCTAGTTTTTTCGCCAACTGGAACAAAATTGACGCACTGCTTCCTGTCACCGATCTGTTTATTTCCGATATTAAGCTGATGGATTCAGCAAAACACAAAAAGCACACTGGTGTAGACAATCACAAGATACTCGACAACCTTAAGCGACTTTCTACAACTGACAAACCGCTTATACTTCGCATCCCTGTGATCCCGTCCGTCAATGATGATCTTGGTAACGCAGAAGCGACCGCAGATTTTATTCTCAATGAAATGGACGGTAGGGTAAGAACGCTGCAGCTTTTGAGCTTTATGCGTTTAGGTGAAGAAAAGTATGCTTCACTAGGTCTTGATTACCCGATGCGTGACTTAGAGTTTGATCGGGTTGAGTTTCAACATCGAGTGAATCAATTGGCCGAGTATTTTAACCAGCGAGGGATCCATTGCTTGGTGGGGACTAAAGAGAGCTAGGGCAATACTACTGATCCTTCGTCACTGCATTTCTTTAACGTTACACGTAAACTGACATACCCAAACACTGTATTTCAACCATTTCTGCCCTAAGAACCCCATCACAACTTAGTTTCGCTAATTAGTTAAGTTCACATTTGTGACTAAGAAGGTTTTACTTTCGTCGGCAAAACGACAATATTTAACGGTAGCTGTTAATGGTATCTGATACTCGGTTAGAACAGCGCTCCTAAAACTTAGATTGGTATTGCATGGATATGAATACACAAGTGAAAAACAAAAATGGATGGCGATCAAGCTCAACAGCTTGGTACACCCACGACTACACGCTATCGATCCTTTCTAAGTTAGACGCTTAATCCTCTTCAATTCGCCTGGGCCTTGCCCAGAGCGCTTTCTTTTACACGATAGAAATTCCGAATAGTGACGCCAAATGTTGCCATCGGTACTCGTCGTGATATTCAAATAAAAGCATTAGTAGATCACTCTAAAGATTTCATGTGAAGTCGAGTAATGATCTGCTGATCGAGATTGATAGGACATTATCATGGAAAACTTTAAGCACTTACCTGAACCCTTTCGTATTCGTGTTATAGAACCAGTAAAAACAACAACCTATGAATATCGAGAAAAAGCGATATTAGACTCGGGCATGAACCCATTTCTGCTTGATAGCGAAGATGTGTTTATTGATCTGCTGACAGACAGTGGCACGGGTGCCGTAACCCAAGATATGCAAGCCGCAATGCTACGAGGCGATGAAGCCTATAGCGGAAGTCGTAGTTATCATGCGCTTGCGAATGCAGTAAAAGATATCTTTGGTTATGAGTACACGATTCCTACGCACCAGGGACGCGGCGCCGAGCAAATCTACATACCGGTTTTGATCAGTATGCGTGAAAAAGAAAAAGGCTTAGACCGAGGTAAAATGGTCGCTATTTCTAACTATTTTTTCGATACCACTCAAGGTCATACTCAGGTGAACTGCTGTAAAGCGAAGAATGCTTACCTTGAAGATGCATTTGATACCAGTGTTAACGCCGACTTCAAAGGTAACTTTGATTTGGACAAGCTTGAATACGCAATTCAAGAAGCGGGTCCAAAGAACGTACCTTATATCGTGAGTACCATTACCTGTAACTCGGCTGGTGGTCAGCCAGTTTCGATTGCGAACTTAAAAGCGGTGTATGAGATTGCCCAGCGATACGACATCCCAGTGATTATGGACTCAGCACGCTTTGCAGAAAATGCGTACTTTATTCAACAGCGTGAACCTGGCTATCAAGACTGGACAATAGAGGCGATCACGCGCGAAACCTACAAGTATGCCGATGGTCTGGCGATGTCGGCCAAAAAAGATGCCATGGTACAGATGGGCGGTTTATTGTGCTTTAAGAATGAAAAGTTCTTAGACGCCTACAATGAATGTCGAACGCTTTGTGTTGTGCAAGAAGGCTTCCCAACCTACGGAGGTCTGGAAGGGGGCGCTATGGAGCGTCTAGCCGTAGGTCTTTATGACGGAATGCGACAAGAATGGTTGGCGTACCGAATTGCTCAGGTGAAGTATCTGGTTGATGGGCTTGAAAAAATTGGTGTCGTTTGCCAACAGGCTGGGGGGCACGCCGCGTTTGTTGATGCAGGGAAGTTACTTCCTCATGTCCCACCTCATCAATTCCCAGCCCATGCACTCGCCTGTGAGCTGTATAAAGTCGCTGGAATTAGAGCGGTAGAGATTGGGTCACTATTGCAAGGGCGGGATCCTGAAACCGGTAAGCAGTACCCATGCCCAGCGGAGTTATTGCGATTAACCATTCCTCGGGCTACCTACACGCAAAGTCATATGGACTTCATTATTGAAGCGTTTGAGAAGGTGAAAGAGCGAGCGGCTCATGTTAAAGGACTTGAGTTTGTTTACGAGCCACCTGTATTACGTCACTTCACCGCTAGGTTGAAAGAGGTCTAATATCCAAGCAACGGAAGGACCACCTCACAAGGTGGTTCTTCCTATGTAGTAGGCTGAGTAGAGTATTCCACGAAGTTGAAATATTCCTAGAGAAAGAACTAAAGAAAGTTGAGCGCCAACTTTCCATAGATGAAGAGATCAAAAGTAACCTAGAGCAACTTGGTGGAATGAATATCGATAAATTAAATCAATGGATTAAGTTGGGCTTTAACTTGCGATGATTCAAAAAACTTACAGGTATTTCCTATTAGGATATCAATGCAACGTTCTTTCTACAGCGACTTGTAGCCGTGAGCAAAATTTCGAACGGGAGACACCTGTTGATCAAAAGCAACATGGCGACGGAGAAAGGTTTCACCTTCAATCACTTCAGGGTCACTGATCCTATCCATTCTAAAATGTCTAAAATCTTGCCTTGATGGATCCCATGCCACCAAGTACCAAAGTGGCGGCAATATTAGCATTGCCTGAGGCTCAACCCGTCGTTGCGACTTCTTGCCATTTACATCTTGGTATCGAAACTTCAAAGGGCATTGATTTAAAAAGGCCGTTTCAAATTCTGGTAGTAGGGAAGTGTCTACAGCTCTCATATTAGAAAGGTTAACTTGCTGGGACAAAGTGCCAATATATAGGCAATCTAAAAGTCGTCGTAGGTCATTGAGCTTGTCGGAAGGCAGAGACTTTTCGATCTTAGCTAATGCCGTGTCGGCGAGGCTGGTAAAGGGGACACCACCCATAGCGCAGACGGTAGATACACTGATCACCAATGAAAACACTTCTGCGACAGAGAGTCGTACGGTTGTTTGTACTGACCTCTGGTCTAGCTGAAGACCGCCTCCACGACCTAGCTCCGAATGGATAACAAAGCCTTCATCGCGCAGTTTAGAGAGATCGCGCAATACGGTGCGTCGCGATATTCCCACCTCTTGGCCAAGCTCCGCAATGGTTGTTGTGCCTTTACGCCGGAGAATACGGATAATTGAATCATGTCGCTTTCGAACTGTCATTGTTGGCTTTTAATCCTTTAAAGGTGCCACAATTTGACACCTTTAAAGGATATAACAGGGGTTCACTCGTCGGCAAAGTAAATTTAGATGGATTTGCCGCTACTTTAGAATTTAAAGACCCTCGGAGTCCTCCTATGTTTGAACAACACCAATTCCCAAGCGCGAAGATGATCCCTGTAAATGATGTGATATTAGAAGTGTTTGAAGCGGGCGAGCAAAACTACGGCAACCCCATTGTGCTGTGTCACGGTTGGCCTGAAGTTGCCTACGCTTGGCGATACCAAATTCAGCCACTAGTGGAAGCCGGTTATCATGTCATCGTGCCCAACCAACGCGGCTTTGGACAGTCCTCATGTCCACCTGACGTAGAAGCGTACGACATTGAACATCTAACCGGCGATTTAACCGCACTTTTGGTTCATTACGGGTACAAAGACGCTATTTTTGTTGGCCACGACTGGGGCGCGATGGTGGTTTGGGGTCTTGCGTTGCTGCATCCCAGTAGTGTGAGCAAGATAATCAATCTAAGTTTGCCTTACCAAGAGCGTGGAGATAGACCTTGGATAGATGTCATGGAGCAGTTTTTGGGTGAAGAGTACTATTTTGTCCATTTCAACAAACAGCCCGGCGTTGCTGACGCGATACTAGAGAGCAATACAGAGCAATTTCTCAATAATTTATATAGAACAGTCTCACAAGACAGTGCGCCCGAGCCGGGCATGATGATGATAAACCTTGCCAAATCTGAGCAACCTAAAGGGCTCCCTATTATGAGTGACAGTGAACGGAAGGTGTTTGTAACTTCATTCGAGTCGTCTGGGTTTACTGCAAGCATCAACTGGTACAGAAACCTCAACAGAAATTGGCACCTTTTAGCTAATGTGAATCCTATTATTCATCATCCAACCCTTATGATTTACGGCGAGAAAGATGTCATTCCAAAATCGGACAGTCTTACAAGTTTTGTGCCTAACGTGGACATTGTGAGCATAGATTGTGGCCATTGGATCCAGCAAGAGAAACCAGATGACACCAATCGCTGTATTTTGGAGTGGCTAAAAAAGTAACCTTGATGGATTTAGATTGAGTTGGTAAGGAAATGCTCTAGGAGCCATTCGCTGAAGCACTTAGAGGCGACGCCCCTAGTTAATCGGAATCAGAATTATACATTTTTATAATTGAAATCAATTTGCTACACATCGATGGCTATATAGTTTTAAAATACATATTTGAGAGGTTTTCCGTTTGAAACTATTGGCAGAAATTAATCAACTTAAAGACGCAAAGCACTACCGTGATGTTTTTGTACGGGATGGGGCAAAAGGGCTCGCGATGCACGAAGATAAGCTTTTGTTGCTTAAGCTTCGCGATGGTTCTTACAAAATTCCTGGTGGTGGGCTAAAACCTAATGAGACGGTCAGAAATGCATTGATTCGCGAGTTCTTAGAGGAGTGCGGGATAGCAATAGAGTCCTATGACATCAGAATAGCCGGTAAAGTCCATGAGCTGAAAGCGGACAAATTTGAACCTGATTGTATTTTCTCACACACAAGTTACGTTGCGACGATATCGATGGTCTCATTTGAAATTGGCGCTCAACAGCTCGATGACTATGAGGAAAAACTAGGCATGCATCCTGTTTGGGTAGAGTTGAGTGAAGTGAATATGTATTTAGACCCAGAAGGACCACACGATTGGAATTTACGCGATGCACGTATCGTGCAGGACGTCTTATTTACAAGGGAATAGCGCAACAATTCTATAGTACTTTGTTGAACTATTTTTTTTCGTTTAGTCGCTGTTAGAGGGTCTCTAATGACCGAAATTCACATTTTTAGGCACGGTGAAACCCAATGGAACTTGGAGCACAGAGCTCAAGGTTCATTGGACTCAAAACTTACCGCTTTAGGCAGAACGCAGGCTAAAGACGCGCGAGTCAAAATCATAGGCGTGAGCTTTGATGTCGCATTTACTTCTACTTCAGAACGCGCTTATCAAACGGCGGAAATTTTGCTCGCTGATCAACCTACCCCGATACACCCTTTGGATAAATTAAAGGAAATTGATATGGGTATATGGGAAGGAATGACCTATGAAGAGATACAACAAAGGTACCCAGTTGAGTATCATAACTTTTGGAATAAACCCAGTTGCTACAAACCCTTGGGTGGAGAGCGTTTTGAAGAGTTAGAGCAACGAGCAGTCACAGTACTGGATGAAATTACGGCCGAACATAGTGGTAAAACAATTCTTCTTATTTCACATGCTGGCTTCATTAAGACACTGATTAACACACTTCTCGGTAGGCCAATTGATGAGATATGGGCAAAGCCGTATACATCGAATTTGACGCATAGCGTAATTAAAAGAGAACTAGAAGGTGAGTATCACGTTATGAAGTACTGTGATCATCCTTGGGGCTCAGGTTGTTAAGTTATTTGTCCGTTTAGGCAACCTACTTAGATTGTTGGATAAGTGAATTAATAGGGTGCTAGCCTTCATACTATTCTAGAATCAACGTTTTTATTTGAGCCTCTAACTGAAATAAATGGTTCGCGGCTTCCATGTATTGCGGATAATCACTGAATTTTTGTTGGTAATCAGGTGTCATTTTAGCAATTTCATCCGCAAGCATCAGTTGCCAGTAGGTCTTAGTGGTTCTTAGCATCGCCAGCAGAGGTTTAAATACCTCTTTTTCATAGGCTAAGAATAAACATTCTAATGCTTCCTCCCGCTCGACTTCACTTTGAATAGTCGCTTTTAAAGCAGTCGTCGCTTTGACGTAGTGGCTATTACCCTGCAATGCAGTCATTACCGGGACATTTTCTTTGGCCATTTCGAGCAACTCTGCTTCAACACTTTCTAGCCAAGCTTGTTGCGTGAGTTCATTGCTATCTAGAGTATCGAATTGAACGCGAATCTTTTTTTCGAGTTTTATCTGTGAACTCATCACAACCTTACGCACTTGTTGGAAAGGTAATTGATAGGTTTTGCACAGTTCAAGAATCAGGTCATGAAAACCGTTTTCTGGGAAATGCATATTGGCTTTAAATGTTGCAATAGCTTGTTCTTGCTGAGGAGTTAACTCACTCATGATTTATTGTCCTTTACGTTGATGCGCTGCTGCATTTTGACTGATTTAGCAAGCAATGAAAATGTGTAGTCAAAATTTTTAGAATATGCCTCACTTTGGGTAGGATTCGCGTAGAACAAACGCGGAGTCAGATCTGGTTTGGCTGAGCTGTATAGTAACCTAAACTAGTTTGGTCTTTAATCGATCTGAGAACGGCGCGTTAACCGTTGTTTCACTATTCAACTTATGATCACCGTACAACTCATTATGCTTTTGACTACTACGGTTTATCGCAATCGACACACTTCTCTAAATGATACTTTGCTGATCAATCTCCCGCATGTAACATTTTATTCACATTTATCGTTTACTTGTAAATAAAACCACTACCTTTCAATCCCTTGATAGCACTCACTTTTTCTTGAAGACTGAGTTGGTGTAACATTTTATTTACAATTTGGCGGGCTTTCATCGAAATTGCCCATTTTCCTCCACGTATTCCATTATCTCCGCTTGTAGGCCAAATTTAATCAAGGACAAAAAACACGCAAATGCACAAGGAGAAAGTTCATGGTGGATACATACAACCCGCTTGGTACGGATGGATTTGAATTCGTTGAATATACAGCCGTTGACCATAAGGGAATTGAGCAACTTAAGGCGCTGTTTGTGTCACTTGGTTTTGCTGAAATAGCCAAGCACCGCTCAAAAGAGGCTTGGCTGTATCGACAAGGTGACATCAACTTTATCGTTAATGCGCAACCACACAGCCAAGCTGAAGCGTTTGCTAAGGTGCATGGACCCTCGGTGTGTGGGATGGCTTTTCGTGTTCACGAAGCCACGCCTGCAATGGAGCAGGCGTTTAACAGCGGCGGTGAAGAGTATAAGACCGAGATAGGGCCAATGGAGCTTAGCATTCCTGCCATTTACGGTATTGGTGAAAGCTTACTTTATTTTGTCGATCGCTATGGTAAGCAGAGTATTTATGATGTGGATTTTCGATTCTATGACGACGCGAACGATCGCATGGCGAAAGCTGATGCGGGCCTTTTTGAAATCGACCACCTTACCCATAACGTTAAGCAAGGCAATATGGACGTGTGGTCTGGGTTCTACGAGCGTCTTGGCAACTTTAGAGAGATTCGTTACTTCGACATTGAAGGTAAACTGACAGGGCTTGTCAGCCGAGCCATGACGTCACCTTGTGGCAAGATCCGAATTCCAATTAATGAGTCTTCGGACGACAAATCACAAATCGAAGAGTTTATTCGTGAATACAATGGCGAAGGTATCCAGCACATTGCGCTGGCGACGGATGATATTTACAAAACGGTCAAAACCCTGCGTGATCGCGGCATGGACTTTATGCCAACCCCAGATACCTACTACGAGAAAGTCGATCAGCGTGTTAAAGGTCATGGTGAAGACACCGCTCTACTGCGAGACTTGCGCGTCCTTATTGATGGAGCACCCACCAAAGACGGTATCTTGCTGCAAATTTTTACCCAAACGGTGATCGGGCCGGTGTTCTTTGAAATCATTCAACGCAAAGGCAACGAAGGCTTTGGCGAAGGTAACTTTAAGGCGTTGTTTGAATCGATTGAAGAGGACCAGATCCGTCGGGGAGTGTTAGACGATGCATAAATGGATCTCCTTTCCTCATCGGGAGGGCGTGTGCTCTAAACAAGCGCATGCCGACTTCCCAAAAGAGGCAATCTACGAACGAGAAGCAGGACGCAGTGGTTTTTTTGGCCCTGCCGCTCACTTTCATCACCAGCATGCCCCAACCGGTTGGTCTGAGTGGGAGGGAGATTTACGCCCTCGCGCTTATGATTTTACGTTAATTGAAAAAGCCAGTCAGATATCGCCGTGGGCGGTTCCTCACCTTTTACACAATGCGGACTGTAAAATCCGCGTGTGGCGAATGGATGAGAAAATGGACTTTTTGGTGCGAAACTCCGATGGGGATGAGCTGCTATTCATTCACCAAGGCAGTGCGGATCTGTATTGTGATTATGGCCACTTGGCGGTAAGTGAAGGGGATTACGTGATGATCCCGCGCTCAACCAACTGGCGCTTAGAGCCAAGCGAGCCGCTGTTTATATTGATGATCGAAAACACCGATGCGGCCTATTCGTTGCCAGAAAAAGGCATGGTTGGCAATCACGCCGTGTTTGATCCTGCTGTTCTCGACATTCCTTCAATCAATGACAGCTTTCGCGCTCAGTATTCAGAAAACCCAACCCAGGTGCAGGTAAAACGTCACGATACCGTCAGCGTGATCACCTATCCGTTCAACCCGCTAGATGCGATTGGCTGGCATGGCGATTTAGCTGTGGTAAAAGTGAACTGGCGGGATATCAGACCGCTGATGTCTCACCGCTATCACTTACCTCCATCTGCACACACCACGTTTGTGGGGGCTGGTTTTGTGGTGTGCACCTTTGTGCCTCGTCCAATTGAAAGCGATCCTGGCGCACTAAAAGTACCGTTTTATCACAACAATGATGATTACGATGAAGTGCTGTTCTACCACGCTGGGGATTTCTTCAGTCGCGACAACATCGAAGCGGGTATGGTGACGTTCCATCCGGCAGGGTTTACCCATGGACCTCATCCAAACGCCTTCAAAGCGGGGCAAGCACACACTAAAAAGTTCACCGATGAGGTGGCGGTGATGATCGATACTCGCCATGCGCTTCAGTTCTCTGATGAACTCGACAGCGTTGAGAACAAAGACTATGTCTACAGCTGGAAAGAGAACTCTGGTAACGAAAGCGAGGGAGCACAATGAAACTAGCAACCAAAAAAAATGGCACTCGTGATGGCTTATTGATGGTGGTGAGCAAAGATCTCAAACAGTGTGCAGCGACTACGGATATTTTTCATGGGTTGCACCTTGCTCCAACCATGCAAGTGGCGATGGATAACTGGGATAGAGTGTACAATCAATTGCAAGAGCTCTACATTGGTTTGAATCACGGCCAAGTGGCGGGCAGCGAACCCTTTACCGCTGAGTCTTGTGAGTCGCCTTTGCCACGCGCGTATCAATGGGCTGACGGCAGCGCGTATGTGAACCACGTTGAACTGGTTCGCAAGGCGCGTGGCGCTGAGATGCCAGAAAGCTTTTGGGTTGAACCACTAATGTATCAAGGCGGCTCAGACGCATTTATTGGCCCTTGTGACAACATTGAGTTTGCCAGCGACGAATGGGGCATCGATTTTGAAGGCGAGGTCGCGATAGTGACGGGTGACGTGCCAATGGGTGCGAGTGTGGCACAGGCGCAAGATTCGATTCGGTTGTTGATGTTAGTGAACGATGTATCGCTGCGCGGTCTTATCCCAGCAGAGTTGGCAAAAGGGTTTGGCTTTTTCCAATCTAAGCCGTCTTCAGCGTTCTCTCCGGTGGCAGTAACGCCCGACGAATTGGGTGAAAAATGGCAAGATAGTAAACTGCATTTACCACTGGTATCGACCTACAATGGCGCTGCTTTTGGATGCCCCAATGCAGCTGTTGATATGACCTTCAACTTTGCTGAGTTGGTGGTGCATGCTGCTAAGACTCGTCCACTGTCCGCAGGCTCGATCATTGGCTCGGGAACGGTGTCCAACAAACAAGGTACGGATCACGGCACTTCTATTGCGGAAGGCGGAGTAGGGTACTCATGCATTGCTGAAGTGAGGATGATTGAGACTATCCGAGACGGCAAACCATCGACTCAATTTATGTCGTTTGGCGACACAATTCGGTTAGAAATGTTTGACGATCAAGGCGATTCTATTTTTGGCGCGATAGATCAACAAGTTAGCCAGTACCAAGAGCAATGATGATATGAGTGAGACAAGGATACTGTATGGCTATTGGCGTTCCTCTGCCGCCTATCGAGTGCGTATAGGGTTGAATATAAAGAAACTTAACTACCAGTCTAACTCGGTGCATCTTGTGCGAAATGGTGGCGAGCAGCACGACGCCAGTTTTCAGCGGCTCAATGCCAGTGAGTTGGTGCCCGTTTTGGTGGATGGAGAGGTGAGGCTTAATCAGTCGTTAGCCATTCTTCAATACCTTGATGAGCGCTATCCCGAAATCTCACTGATCCCCGAAAAGTCGCCGCTGCGTTATACGGCTTTAGCCATGGCGCAAGATATTGCGATGGAGATCCATCCTCTTAATAATCTGCGAGTGCTGCAGTATTTGGAAAGGGAGTTGTCGTGCAAGCAAGAGGCGAAAATGGCGTGGATCCATCACTGGATCCACCAAGGGTTTGCTGCACTTGAAGCGAAGCTTAGCACGCACCGCGAAACTCAAGGTGATACCATTTTTAGCCTGACGGACTCACCAAGTATTGTTGATATCTGCTTGGTGCCACAAGCCTATAACGCGCAGCGCTTTGCTGTGGACATGTCGCCGTATCCGTTGATTAACTCGATTGTTAAAGCCTGTAATCAGCTGCCATCCTTTATAGATGCAATGCCTGAAAATCAAGCGGATGCGACCAAGTAACCGAGGCTACTGATCGAGTTAATCTAATTAAGTGCGAATTCAGTGTTCCCTTTGTTCAGAGGGCGGTAACCTGCTCAATCTCTTGCAACACCTTGGGGTTAGCAATCGCACCAAGGTTTTCTACTCTTTTGCCATTGATTACCTGTTTGACCGCCAGCTCTACCAGCTTGCCCGATCGTGTTTTTGGCACTTCACTGATCGTAAATATCTGACTAGGGACATGCCTTGGCGAGCAACATGATTTGAGCTTGCTCTTGATGGCTGTGCGCATTTCATCACTTAAGGTTATGCCAGGCTGCAGTTGCACAAACAACCAAATTTGCTCGTTGCGGTCGATCTCTTTACCGACCGCGATGGAATCGACAATGCCTTCTATGGTGTTTACTTGCTGATAGATTTCGGCAGTGCCAATTCTTACCCCACCAGGGTTAAGTGTGGTGTCGCCTCGACCATAAAACAGGTAGCCTCCGTTGGCGCTTTGTTCTACCTCGTCACCATGGTGCCAAACATTGTCGAACTTGTCCCAATAGGTGCTGTGATAGCGCTCGCCGCTGTCGTTCCAAAAACCTGTTGGGAAGTTAGGCAGGGAGTTTGCGCATACCAGTTCACCACGTTGTTGTTTGACTGGGAGGCCGTCGGCATTGAAGACTTGAACATCAATACCTAGCCCAGCTTGCTGGCATTCGCCGCGATAAACTGGGGAAATAGGGTTACCTAAAACAAAGCAGCCGCAAATATCGGTGCCGCCTGAAATAGACGCTAAATGCAGGTCTTGTTTGATATGCTTGTAGACGTAATCAAACTGCTCTGGGTAGAGCACAGACCCTGTCGAGCAGAGCGTTTTTAAGTGAGGAAGAGTATGGCTGTTGATAGGAGAAAGTTGAGCTTTCTCCATCGTTTCTAAATACTTGGCTGACGTTCCAAATGTTGATACTTCGGCGCGCTGCGCTAAATCCCACAACACGTTAGCGTGTGGATACACTGGGCTACCATCAAAGATCACCAAACAGGCACCGCTCGCAAGCGCAGAAACGTGCCAATTCCACATCATCCAACCACAAGTGGTGTAGTAAAATACGCGATCATTCGGCTTTATGTCACAATGCAGCTGGTGCTCTTTTAAATGGTTAAGCGTGGTTCCACCGACGGAATGGACAATGCATTTTGGCTTGCCTGTTGTGCCGGAAGAGTAGAGAACAAACAGGGGGCTATTGAAGTCAACTCGGGTAAATTGCAGCGGCTGTGGTTCAAAGAGATTGAGGATTTGTGGCCAGTATTGGGTGTGAGGGCTGGGTTCTTCTCTACCCAGTTTCGATTCAATACTCTGCTCCTGATAACTCTCCCGTTTAAGGTAAGGGATAGTGCAAACCTGCTGCAGCTCATTTAACTGTGCAATAATTTGCTGATTTTTGCTGGCCATATCGAATGTCTTGCCATTAAAAGTGTAGCCATCGCAGGTAAACAGTACCTTGGGTTTCACTTGACCAAATCGCTCAATGACACTCTCTACACCAAAGTCTGGTGATGTGGATGTCCAAGTCGCTCCTAAGCTGGTTGTGGCCAGCATTGCGATCACGGTTTGGGGGAGATAAGGGGTATAGGCTGCAACCAAATCACCTTGTTGCACGCCACACTCTTTGAGCCACTGCTGTACACACGAGACTTTCTCTCTTAGCGCTTGCCAGGAGTAAACTTGCTTCTCGCCCCGTTCATTTTCAAACCATATCGCAAGATCAGTTGGTGATGTCTTACTTGCATTCAGTAAGTTTTCGGCATAATTAACTTGAGCATTTGGAAACCACAGCGCATCGCGCTGGGACTGTGGCTGCTTCCAACGGCTTTCGCCTTGGGCTAATACCCTGTCACCTCGCAAGCCAATCATTCCAGTAAACTGCCAAACATGTTGCCAAAACGCTTCTGGCTGCTGCACAGACCATTGATGAAGATCTTGGTAACGCAACAGTGCACTGCTGAATCCAACACCTTGCTGTTCAAGGCTATGCATAAACTTGGTTAGGTTGGCTTGTTCAATACGCTGAGTACTTGGTTGCCAAATGGGCTCGCTGCTTTGGTACATCTCGTTCTCTTTAACAAAACTTTAACTTTTTCAGTCTGGTATGTCGGCATTGGAAAGTCAAAAGCCCAATGAAATAAGCACTTAGTAAAATGGTGTAAACAAAATGTTACAGATCGGCAGTTTGCAAAAAACGCTGCGAAATGGCGCTAATAAAAAAGTCGGGATAGTTTTAAAGGGAGACATGCATAAGGAGATGTTTAGTGACGCAATATCAGTCTAAGCCCGTGAGTAAAGAGGGGTGGGTAGAGTGGAGTCTTGAAGAAGATGCCATTTGGCACGATTTGGTGACAAAGCAGCTGGCCATTGTAGAGGGGCGTGCTTGTGACGCGTACTTGCAGGGTTTGACTTTGCTTGATCTACCAATGGACCGAGTGCCTCAGTTACCAGAGATAAACAAAGTGCTAAAAGACACGACAGGTTGGCAAGTAGAGCCAGTACCTGCGCTGATAGACTTTGACCGTTTTTTTGATTTGCTTGCCAACAAACGATTTCCCGTAGCGACCTTTTTACGAACGCGAGACGAATTCGACTATTTACAAGAGCCAGATTTCTTTCATGAAATCTTTGGACATTGCGCAATGTTGACCAATACCGACTTTGCCGCTTTTACCGAGCACTATGGAAAGCTAGGGCAATTGGCGACGTCCAAACAGCGCGCTTATCTGGCTCGCTTGTACTGGTTTACAGTTGAGTTTGGCTTAGTTAAAGAAGGGCAGACACTAAAAATTTATGGCGGTGGCATTTTGTCGTCTCCGGCAGAAACCCTTTATGCGCTTGAAGGCAGCGCTGCGATCCGTGATGAATTTGATATTCAAACCGTTCTAAGGACCCCATACCGCATCGATATCATTCAACCTAAATACTATGTGATAGAGACGCTGTCTGATCTGTTTAAGATCAGCCAGTGCAACCTATTACAGCAAGCCAATCTCGCGATAGAAGCAGGATTACTACCACCACTTTTTGAACCTAAGGAATCAGTACATGTTGAATGAACTAAAATGCGAAGCCTGCAGTATCGATGCAATTGCTCTCAATAAAGAGGAGCAACAATCGTTGTTATTGGAGTTGTCTGAATGGCAGATAATGGATAGAGAGGGCATCTCACAGCTTGAGAAAGTGTATACGTTTAAAAACTTCAAGCTGGCGTGGGCATTTAGCAACAGAGTTGCTGAGTTAGCGGAAGAGGAGTTTCATCACCCTTCAATTTTATTAGAGTGGGGCAAAGTCACGGTGACGTGGTGGAGTCACTCGATTAAAGGTCTGCATAAGAACGATTTCATCTGTGCCTCACGTTGCGATTGCTTGGTTGAGGGCGAGTGATTTTTTGCTCAATGAGGCGATTGACAACTAAAAGGGGTAAGGGTGCAATGATCTGCACCCTTAATACTGAACACATTACTACGCGACTTTTCCGTGCCAGGAGTTATGCGTATGCTGCTAAATTAGCAAAGCACCTGACAAGCATAGTCCAGAGAGGTTTTTAAAAGTAACGTCGTAACACGTCTCTGCCTTTAAGTTCCCTAGCAAGGTTCTTTCAGGTATTTATTGGGTCATCTCACCTGAAATGACTAGGCATGTTTATTTTTAAACTAAGGGACAAAATATGTACTAAACTATCCTCTTAGGTATCGCACGTATTCCTAAATATTGACAGGGAAAGTACATGAACTATAAGTCTATATTTACTGCCAGTATGGTTATTATTGGCCTCGTCGCATGCGGCGATAGTGATAATGAAAGTGATAACCGTGGGAGTATTTCTTATGATATTCCCCGCAATAGCGCTGTAAACCGAACCACCTCCTACGCCATTGAAGACGATTCCCCACGTATAGATAGGCGTTTTGGTTTAAGTGGTGATGATACCGGTGAGTACTTTTATAGTGGTGCAGTTTATGCTGACTTTAACTTAGATGGCTTTACCGATCTGGTTCTAAGTGGCTCAAATGGTCGAAGTAAGAAACGAGCTAGATATTTTGTCAATGATGGTAACGGCAACTATGTCGAACATCCAGACTATATTATCGGTGGCAGTGGCTTAATTCACCCAAGAAAAAGTATCGCTGGAGACTTTGATGGAAATGGCTATCTTGATGTAATCAATTTCGCTACAGGAGAAGACTGGGAACCATTTCCCGGTGAAGTCTCAGATATGTATTTGAATACAGGTAATGAACTTGTTTTTTCTGATTCTCTATCTTCCTTCATAGGTTATCATCACTGCGGTGCTTCTGCTGATATTGATGCTGATGGTGATATTGATGTATTAATGGGTGATGCAAATAACGATGGCATGTACTTTCTTATTAACGATGGTAAGGCTAACTTTGAACCTGCAAAAAATCGTATCGTCGATAGTGGAGAAACGTATCGACGCGCTTTTACTTGTGAATTATACGATGTGAATGATGACGGGTATGTCGATATTATTAAAGGAGGACATGATTTTGAAGGTAGCGATAGTGAAATCCTATATGGCAGTGCATCAGGAATTTACGATAAGCGTGAAGTAATACCCCCTGTAGACTACATGGGCGTGGTTTTAGATATAAATTTTGCTGATATTAATAATGATGGCTTTATTGATATTTTAGTGTCTCGTACAGGGGCCTCAACTCCTGCGTCACAAATACCAGAGCTGTTATATAGTGGTTATTATTTACAGCTACTGTTAGGATCAGACAGTGGTTTTATTGAGCAAGATACAATTGAAAATAGTAGTGATATCGCCTTAGTTAGCCGCGGTAACAACGACTCTATAACCTACTTCCTTCGCTGGCCTGTTTATAAAGGTACTCAAGAAAGAATTTCATGGAATAACCACGAGGAGTGGGTTGATTGGATGCGAATTCAAGATGTCAATGGAGATGGTTTCCTTGACATTGTTGAGGAAGAAAGTTCCACTGGAAGAACCTGGCTCAATGATGGTAGTGGCAATTTTAGTAGCGAGTTTGACCTTTTAGCTGTTCCTGATGAATATAGTGTAGTGAAATTATTAGGACAGCAATAAAGAATTCACTTATCAGTAATTTAAAACGGCCAAGTAAATCGATTATGCCCCATTTGGGTAATTACTCAGTGGCAAATTTTGCCACTGAAACCAGCGTCAAAGTATTTAGCAGGTCTATAACCCTTAAGCCAATCACCACGTTGTTCTTGGTTGGATGTAATACGGTTAACTTAATCCTATGTCGTCACAATTCATTGTGATTGAAAATCGGCTACTGCAAAATCTATCAAGGCTCTTACTTTACGGGGCATGACATTTCCCGTTAAGTACACAGCACTAATTGGATGAGTTTTCATGGCATAATCATTAAGGAGTTTTACAATACGACCCTGTGCAATCGCTTCATGCAATACGAAATCAGGGCACAACGCAATCCCCCGGCCATCTATTGCCCAGTCCCTCGCTATCCTTGCGCTGTTAACGATTAAATTTCTTGTTGGGTTAAACAGCTCTTCTTTCTCGTCTCTGAAAAACGCCCATTTACTATGACCCCTGCGGTTGGTATCGACAACACAGGTGTGTCCGTTAAGTTCTTGAGGTGTTTTCGGTGTTCCTCTAAGAGCCAAGTATTCTGGTGAAGCGACGATGCAACTGGTGACTTCCCCCAGTTTTCGTGCTTTAAGGGTCGCGGTATCAGGAAGCCCTATGCGAAATGCCAAATCAAACCCGTTGGTAGCTAAATCGACATAGGAGTCGCTAAGACGAAGGTCAAAAGAGACCCCCGGATGAAGTGCAGAAAAGCGGCTGAGGAGCCCTGTGATGTATATCTCTCCAAAGGTGACTGGCGCAGAGACTCGCAATAAACCAGTTAACCCCTTTGACTCTTCGGAGGCCATTTCCAGTAAGTCATCCAGTGCCTCCAATAATGCAGGTGCACGTATTAGTAACTGTTGCCCTGTTGGTGTTAGCCCTACCTTACGAGTTGTTCTTTGTAGTAGCCGTGCTCCGATACGCTCTTCCAACTGAGCAACATATTTGGAGGTAATTCGGTTTGATACACCGAGTCGTTCAGCGGCTTCAGTAAAAGAGCCCGTTTGTGCGGTTGCGACAAATGCTTTCAATCCATCTACTAAATCCATGCTACACCCACATTAAGAACATATTGGAGATTATCATTCTATATATTCACCATTGTGTTGAAAAGATTAAACACAGATACTTTTCTAGTACCAAACATACCTACACAGTCCAACACTTTGGGCATCCATACAATAGGATATCGGTTATGACTATCGCAATTATCGGCTCAGGAAACATTGGTTCAGATCTAACTGGTGCATTTGGCGCAGCCAAGCATGGCGTCGATGTGGCATCAATAGATGAGCAAGCTGCCCGCACACAAGCGGAAGCTCTGGCTTCTGAAGGTCATCTTCTATCAAAATGAATATCGTAAAGTAGTCAATAGTAGGAAAGAGTTATGAGCGTCGCATCCTCACTTCAAAAGCTAAAACAGAGCCTTAAAGCCTCTCCAAGAATGCCAGCATTATTTCTGGGACACGGTTCACCAATGAATGTGATTGAGGATAATGTCTTCACTCGCAGTTGGTCAGAGCTTGGGCGTTCACTGCCACCACCTCAGGCGATTCTGATCATCTCTGCGCACTGGATGACCCGTGGAACAACATTGGTTGATGTTTCTGCCGCCCCTCGCATCATCCATGATTTCTATGGTTTTCCTGACGAGCTGTACGCAATGCAGTATCCGGCAAAAGGCCACCCTAAGTTTGCCGGTGAGGTCGCAGCGCTGCTCTCTGATTATCATGTGCAAAAAGATGAAACATGGGGACTCGACCACGGTGCTTGGGCTTTGTTGAAATCATTGTTTCCTGCTGCTGATGTACCTGTGTTCCAGCTGTCCATTGATATGACCAAAGAGATGAACTGGCACCTTGAAATAGGTAAGACTCTTTCGCAACTGCGAGACCGTGGTGTACTCATTCTTGGCTCAGGTAATCTGGTGCATAACCTTCGAGCCTTGCGCTTTAATGGAGAGCCGCATGACTGGGCAATTGAATTTGACCATTATGTTACGAACCAGTTGAACAATCGGAATTTCTCCGCACTCACAGATGTCGCTTCGATGGGGAGTCTGATGAGAATGGCAAACCCGACGCTGGAGCACTATGCACCCGCTATTGCTATTGCTGGCGCATCAACCGAAAAAGACGATATTTTTTATACTGCCGAGGGGATAGTTCTTGGCTCATTATCAATGCGCTCATTTGTTTTCCACGGCGCTTAACCTTCTAAGGACAATACTATGCTAGTAAATGGAAAGTGGACACAAGACTGGAAGCCTTTACAAAAGTCCGATGAAAAGGGGCGCTTTGTCCGGCAGGTTTCTGGTTTTCGTCACTGGATAACGCCCGATGGCAGTGCGGGGCCAACAGGAGACGGTGGTTTCAAAGCGGAGGCGGGTCGTTATCGCCTCTATGTGGCGCTAATATGTCCTTGGGCATCACGTACATTGATAGCCAGAAAGTTAAAAGGGCTCGAAGAGATGATTTCGGTGACAGTGGTTAACCCAGAACTGACGACTCAAGGATGGGGATTTGGTGGATATCCGGGAGCAGACAGCGATCCACTGTTTGACTCGACCTACTTGCACGAGATTTATACACGTACTGATTCCGATTATACAGGGCGAGCTACCGTTCCTGTGCTATGGGACATGAAGCAAAATGTCATGGTGAATAATGAGAGTGCCGATATCCTGCGCATGCTCGATACTGCCTTTGAACATCTTGTGCCATCTGATATCAGGTTATACCCTCAAGAATTTACGACAGAGATTGATTCGCTCAACGTGCGAATTTATGACGCACTGAATAATGGCGTTTACAAAGCAGGGTTTACACAAGCGCAAGACTGCTACGAAGAAGCTGTTAAAGGCGTCTTCGATATGTTGGATGAACTTGAAGAGCGCCTGAACAGGCAACAATACCTCATTGGCAACCGATTAACTGAAACCGATGTCCGAACCTTTGTGACACTGATTCGGTTTGATGCCGCCTACCACGGCCTGTTTAAAGCCAACCTAAAACAAATAGCAGACTATCCGAATTTGTCTGCGTATATGGAGCGGATCCTGCGTCTGCCCGGTGTGGTAGAGACGGTAAGCATCGACCATATCAAGGCCGGCTATTACTCAATAAAGGCACTTAATCCAGCGGGCATCCATCCGATAGGACCGGCTCATATTAAAGCGCTGATTCAGTCTGTCCGCCAGTCATGAGTGTTATTGCTGGATCGGTCGATTGATGGTGCACAAGTGGATTGTATTCCGCTATAAAGCAAGTGGTTCATCCCCGTGGTCGAAGATATGCAAGAGTAAGAACACACGCATGTACCACCTGCTTTGTCCATTTCCCCACATTTGGCTTTGCCCAACTGACTTTCACATACAAAAATCATGGCTGCGTTTTTAAGCGGCACTATTTTCCAAGTTGAGGTGTGCTTGGGTACAGGTGGTATCTTTGCGCTCGCTCATCGACAGTCATATCACCGCTAGCAGCAGCCAATGCCACCTTAGCTTTAATCTCTGGAGAGTGGTGTCTCCGTTTTCTAGTGATAATCTGTTGCAGTACTTTTAGGGGACTATCATAACGGATCGATCACTTAATGTTATGTCCGAAAATCGGCGGCCTCTTCTCTGCATGTGAATCGATGAGTCGCGTTTTCTTGAGAGTGAGCCACTCGACTCAACTCCTCACTAACGCCTAACAGTTTCTCCAGGTTGCCTTTTCCTTCTCGTGATACATTGGCAATAAAGTGGATACGTTTTGACAGATCTTCGGTGGTCGTTAACTGCTCTTGTGTTGCATTGTGGATCTCATCGCTTTCAAGAGTGATACGTTCAAGTTGCACAAATATCTGCTCCATTGCTTCACCGACTTGCTTTACCTGCGAGACATTGTCGTTTATCTGAACCACATTGGTATTAAGTACATCGCTAACTTCTCCCGTATCTTGCTGTAACCTCTTAATAAGCGCATCAATTTTATCGATTGATTGGCTTGTACCAATAGCCAACCCCCTCACTTCATCAGCAACAACAGCGAAGCCTCTGCCATGGTCACCGGCTCTAGCCGCTTCAATGGCTGCATTGAGTGCCAGTAGATTTGTTTGTTCAGCAATTCCCGAAATAACTTGCAGAATCTCACCGATGTCGTTGGCCGTCTTATCCAGTCTTGCACTGACCTCGAGTGAACTATAGGTTTGAGCGACTAAGCGATCCGCTGTCACCAAGTTGCTCTGGATCTGTTTTTGTCCAACAGCAACGATCTTATTAAGATCCAACACACTTTTTCGGGCGTGCTGTGCATTGGTGTTAACCCCCTCAAACGACAGCTCCATCTCTGTGATTGCCGAGGCAACAGAGTCAATCTCAGAAAGCTGTTGCTCAAACACCTGATCGCTCCTATCTGAGACCGCTTTGTTCTCTTCCGCCAATTGGTTGAGAGTATCTGAGCTACCGACAATTTCTGAAATCAAACTATCAAGGTGAACAGTGACACTGTTGATGTCGCGAGAGATCATTCCAAGTTCGTCACGTCCATTAACCGGGATCTCACCTTTGAGGTTACCCTCAGACAATTCCTTTAAAGCAAGACGAATGCGCGTCATCGGTTTACGAATCGATGAAACCACACTAATGACAATCGCGATAGCAAGGATGGCTGAAGCAGCTAACATCACAATCATTAACTGCATCGATGTATGGTTTGCCGATTGAACTTCATGAGTAACCTCTTCAACCAACATCGTGATTTGCTCTGCCAGCACACGTTGTAACGCCAGCGACTGGTTTAAGTCATCTGACATTTCCAAAAACAGCGCATTGCTCTGCTCCTGCAGTTCTATAAGGTATTTATACTGTGCAACAAGGCCACTTTCGTTGGTATAGGCACGAACAAGAATATCCCAATAAGGTGTTAATCGCTGATGAATTATTGCCGAGTCAGACTCTAACTCTTCAAGACGCAGTGTCCCCATCTCTATGTCGCTTGCAGCCGACATAAGTTGCTTGTCGAGTTCTTCACTGTCTTCGATATTGCTCAAACCAGTAATGGTGTTTCTAAGCGACACCAACTTATCGAGCAGATACTTAACTTTTCCGCCTGCAGTCGGATTATAGTTGCTGTGCTCATCACTGTTGAGCATTTCTAACACTCGATCTACTACTCTCAAATCATCGGTATAGTCTCGCCAGCCCATGGCTTGCTGGTGGTATTCCTCTTTGTATTGACTTGAAAGACGAAGAGTTTGCCGTTTTAAGTCTATGTGTTGTTTTCCGTTCAAAAATGTGCGTTTTGAATACAGATCAACTTGGTGCAGGCTCTCTTCGAGTTGGCTTTTCCCTTTTAACTGATTTTGTATATCTCTAAAGAGTTCATCGTAGAGTAATGTTGAGTTCCCATACTCTGCCTCCAGAGCTGTCAACACTTTGTCATTGTCGTTTGCGGCATGTTGAGAAACCGTTTTGTTTACATCTTGGGTCGTTTCAAGCAATGAGTTCACTTGGTAAAGGAGAGGCATATGCTGGTTGGTCAGTACGTTGACCTGCTCGTTCTGTGCTCGCTGGTTTGACAGCGAAATCAACATATTGGTGACCATGAGTAAAAAGATGAAAGCAAAGCCAGTAATAACCTTAGCAACTAATGAGTTCATTGATATTTTTAGACGTCCACTACGCACGTGCAACTCCTTGCGTCGTTATATTTTTATGGATTGTTAGGTTTCTATCTCAGAATCTTTTCAAGCAACAAACCAATGGGCTGCAACAATATCGGTTTATTCGTCGAACGATTGTAAGCTAGAGTAAGCAGTGATTCGCTTTGATCGGCACGTCTATTTAACCGCTTGACCTAACAATAACTTTTGTATCTAAAGTCATTGAATGGTTAGGCAACTCACCGAGAACCATTCTTGCAGCAATTTCGCCTTTGTGCTTTATCGGTTGTTCGACAGTACTTAGGCCGTGAGCTTGCGACTGTGGTATTCCATCAAAGCCCACGATCCGCAGGTCATTGGGCACAGACAACCCCAATTCTGAAGCAACTTCTAAGGCCGAAATCGCAAATTTGTCGCTCATACACAGCAGAACATCAACCTTTTTACTTGATGTTAGCGCGCCTCGTATCAGGTGCTTTGTTATTGAGGGATCCAAATCATGTAGTTGCCATACTTGTGAGTGGTCGAATGAAACTCCGATCTCACTCATTGCTTTTACGTAACCGTCGAATCGGCTTCGTGAAATTGCTTCATCAATATTGTATAAGTTCTCCAAACTCTCCAATGTAATGGCGCTTTCGGCGTTTAACTTAAGGGCAAAAACCAACACATGGTCGTCTTTCGATTGAATGGCATGTTTAGCAATTTGATAGCTTGCATGAAAGTTATCTACATTAATGGAAGGCAGCTCTGCCTCCTTAAAATCGACTAGTACCGTCGGTTTATGCTGACACTTAATTAGGCTCAATACCTTTGAATCTGCAGGTTTGCCATAAACAATAAAACTGTCTGGAATCGTTTCAACTTGTGTATTCTTATAGTTATCAATCTTTGTAGGCAAGAGCAGCATGTTCACATGATGCTCATCAAGAGTCTGAGAAATACCGGCTAGAAACTCAGTCGCAACCGGGTCAGAAAAGTTGTAAGAAAGACTGTCTGCCAGAAGCACCCCTATTATCCCAGTCTTCCCCGTTCGGAGGCTTCTGGCCGTAATACTCGGCCCTGTATACCCAAGCAGCTCACACTCTTTTAATATCCTCTCTCGCAACGCTTCGGACAACTGGTTAGGTCGATTAAACGCATTAGAAATGGTTGCTGTTGAAACATTGAGTTGCTTAGCCATTGATTTCAAAGTTGTTTTTTTCTGGGTCATGTTGGCGAAATCTACCGTCAATTGTCGTTATAGAAGAAACACACAGTGGATTATTCTAAAACGATTAAGATGGCTTTAATACCTGTCTGCACAAATATTGTTCATAAACCGGACAGTGATCAAACTTCTTATATCATTGTAAATAAAAGGATGATCTATGCCTCATTCGCCTAACAAACTACTAGAAAGAATAGTCAAACAGGATTAACTTTTTATCGAAACTTAAACGATTAAGTTCATTTTAAACACCAAAGGTACTAACAATCATCGATTAACCAATACATGGAGTTACAAGAATGAAATCTACCCTACTTGCGAGCGCTATCGCTCTCGCTGTCTCGACATCATCTGCATTCGCAGCGGATCTTAAGTTTGCCCCAGGTGAAGATAGCCGTTTCAACTGGCAAAGTTACGAGCAATTAAAAGCAACGGATCTCAAAGGCGAAACATTGACTATCTTTGGCCCATGGCTAACAGAAGATAAAGAACTTGTAGAGTCAGTCCTTGCTTATTTTGAAGAGGCCACAGGCGCAAAAGTCAACTATTCTGGTTCTGATTCATTTGAACAGCAAATTGCCATCGACGTTCAAGCTGGTAGCCCACCGAACATCGCAATCTTTCCTCAGCCTGGGTTAGCTGCTGATCTAGCATCCAAAGGTTATTTGACGCCACTTCCAGCTTCAACCGCTGGTTGGTTAGAGAATAACTACGCAGCGGGTTCTTCATGGGTTGATTTGGGAACGTTTGCAGATAAAAATGGTGACGAAAATCTTTACGGTTTCTTCTATAAAGTTGACCTTAAATCTTTAGTTTGGTTCGTACCAGAAAACTTCGAAGATGCTGGCTACGATGTGCCAAATTCAATGGAAGAGCTAAAAGCACTAACTCAACAAATTGTTGATGAAGGCGAAACCCCATGGTGTGTTGGGCTGGGCTCCGGTGGTGCGACCGGTTGGCCGGCAACTGACTGGGTGGAAGATATGATGCTTCGTACACAATCTCCTGCAGATTACGACAAGTGGGTTAGCAATGAGTTGAAGTTTAACGATCCTAAAGTTGTTGAAGCAATTGAAGAATTTGGTTGGTTCATCTCCAACGAAGACTTCGTCGATGGCGGGTCTCGTGCGGTTGCTGCAACGGATTTCCGTGACTCTCCGAAAGGCCTATTCACATCACCAGCAAAATGCTACATGCATCGTATGGCCTCGTTTATTCCTAGCTTCTTCCCAGAAGGCACTGTGCTGGGTGAAGACGCAGACTTCTTCTACTTCCCAGCTTATGAATCTAAAGATCTCGGTAAACCAGTACTTGGCGCTGGCACAATGTGGAGCATCACTAAAGACTCTAAAGCTGCGCGTGCGTTCATGGAATTCTTGAAGTCACCAATCGCTCATGAAGTTTGGATGGCGCAGTCGGGCTTCCTAACTCCGCACAAAGGTGCAAGTGTAGAAGCGTATGGTAATGACACCTTGAAAAAACAAGGTGAGATTTTACTGGATGCAACTACGTTCCGATTTGACGGCTCTGACCTCATGCCAGGTAAAGTTGGTGCGGGGGCATTCTGGACCGGTATGGTTGATTACAGCGGTGGTAAACCAGCTCAAGAAGTTGCAGATGATATCCAACGCACTTGGGACGCTCTAAAGTAATCCTTCACTAAGTATGCGCCGTTAGGTCGTTAACCTTTCGGCGCAACTCTCATATGTGTAAATCTTGTTTTTGTAAGAGGCTACAATGGAACAATTATATTCCTCTTTGATAATCATGCTGTTAGGTGTCGCCAGCTGCATCATCTACTTCTTCGGGAGTAACTGGTTGCTAGGTGTTATCTTTCCTACTAAGCGTGTTTCCGAAGAAACAATGGCAACTAACTTAAGGCGTGCGGCAGTTATCCGTCCTTGGCTTTTTCTTGGTCCGGCAATGGCGTTTCTTGGGTTGTATCTCGTGTACCCAGTTTTCGACTCATTTTATCTTTCATTGCATGACCGTACTGGTAATCACTTTGTTGGCGCAGACAACTACATTTGGTTATTCAACGATAAGGAGTTCCGAGAGTCGTTGTTTAACAATTTGTTGTGGTTATTGGTTGTCCCAGCAGCATCCACTTTTTTTGGACTCGTCATTGCGGCACTAACTGATCGCGTTAGTTGGGGAAATATCGCAAAGAGTCTTATTTTTATGCCAATGGCGATATCGTTCATTGGTGCATCAATCATTTGGAAATTCATCTACGACTATCGCGCTGCGGGGTCAGATCAAATCGGTATTCTTAACGCCATTGTCGAGATGTTCGGTGGAACACCTCAAGCATGGATAACCATCCCGTTTTGGAACAACTTCTTCCTAATGGCTATCTTGATTTGGATCCAAACCGGCTTTGCTATGGTACTGCTTTCGGCTGCGCTTCGAGGTATTCCGGAAGAAACCGTTGAAGCCGCTGTTCTCGATGGAGCAAATGGTCTTCAAATCTTCTTTAAGATCCTTATTCCTCAAATTTGGGGAACCATTGCGGTGGTGTGGACCACCATTACTATTTTGGTACTTAAAGTCTTTGATATTGTTCTTGCCATGACCAATGGTCAGTGGAACACCCAGGTCCTCGCCAATATGATGTTTGATTGGATGTTTAGAGGTGGAGGTGACTTTGGAAGAGGGGCAGCCATCGCGGTAGTAATTATGGTGGCAGTCATTCCTGTCATGGTTTGGAACATGCGTCAAGCCAGTGCGCAAATGGAGGGAAGATAATGAGCCAACAAGTTGAAACGCTACCGAACACGGACAATAAAAATGCCAAGTTTAGCATCAGTAAGTTGCGTCGCTCTCCATTAATGATGCTGGTTCACCTGTCGGTTCTTTTAATCGTGATCCTCTGGACACTGCCGACTGCAGGGCTACTCATTTCGTCTTTTCGCGATAAGCAGCAACTCGCACTTACCGGCTGGTGGACTTCGCTTACCGCGTCGGAGCAAAACTTGGTGTATCGCACAGATGCGCCGGATATGCAAATCGAACAAGATGGCCGCTACGTATTATCAGGACAGTTAGACATCGACAATAAGCAACCTAATATTATTGCTTTTGGGTTCTCTTCTCGTGAGCCTAGCCGGTTTTTGCCTGGAGAAATCGCAGTAATGCCCAACGACGATACGCTCACCATCACTGATAATGGGCGCTATACGATGACGTCGTTAGAACCATTCACCGGTTCTCGTGGCAAGCGGTTATTTGTGACTGCAGTCGTTCCGCCTAAGTTTGGCTTAGACAATTATCGTGAAGTGCTAAGTGCTGAAGGCATTGGTCGGTCATTCATTAATTCATTAACGGTGACAATCCCAGCAACCATTATTCCGATCCTGATCGCAGCTTATGCCGCTTATGCGCTATCGTGGATGAAAATGCCGGGTCGCAATCTATTAATTGCAGTGGTCGTTGGATTGCTGGTTGTACCGCTGCAAATGTCGCTGATCCCACTGCTGAGGATTTATAACGACGTTGGTGCTTTCTTTGGTGTAGGAGCCAAGACCTATGTGGGTATCTGGCTTGCGCACACGGGGTTTGGTCTGCCATTGGCCATTTATTTGTTGCGTAATTACATCTCGAGCCTGCCTCGCGAGATCATCGAATCAGCGAAGGTAGATGGTGCAACCGATTTCGAAGTATTTCTGCGTATAGTGCTACCGCTGTCTTTACCAGCTCTTGCCTCGTTTGCCATTTTCCAATTCCTATGGGTTTGGAATGACCTACTCGTCGCAACCGTCTTTCTTGGCACCGGCGAAGAGCACATCGTATTAACCGCAAGATTGCGCGAACTTCTGGGTTCACGTGGAGGTAACTGGGAAGTGCTTACCGCATCAGCTTTCGTATCCATCGCCGTACCTTTAGCTGTTTTCTTCACATTGCAACGCTACTTAGTTCGCGGACTACTATCTGGCTCTGTGAAATAGACAGGCCTTAGACTTTATAGAGAATAATGATATGACAGGTTTATCTTTAACTAACATTAAAAAATCCTACGCTGACACTCAAGTACTGCATGGTATTGATTTGCATATTGATCAGGGCGAATTCATCGTTTTCGTTGGCCCATCTGGCTGCGGTAAATCAACCCTATTACGCATGATCGCGGGTTTAGAGGATATCACCTCCGGAGACTTATGCATTGAGAACTCACGAGTAAATGACCTGCCTGCTGCAATGCGTGGTATCGCGATGGTATTCCAAACTTACGCGTTGTATCCACATATGACCGTTTATGACAATATGGCGTTCTCCATGCGCATTGCTAAGCAGCATAAAGACGACATCCATCAGCGAGTAATGGAAGCAGCGCGCATGCTTCAACTAGAACCATATCTTGGGCGACTGCCTAAAGCACTTTCTGGCGGTCAACGACAACGAGTAGCGATTGGTCGCGCTATTGTTCGTCAGCCTAAGGTTTTCTTATTTGATGAACCATTGTCCAACTTAGATGCAGCATTGCGAGTACAAACTCGAATTGAAATTGCTAACCTCAAAGAGCAGCTCGAAAAAACGACAATGATCTATGTAACGCATGATCAAGTCGAGGCAATGACTCTAGCGGATCGCATTGTCGTATTGTCCAACGGTCACATAGAGCAGGTTGGTACGCCGCTTGAACTCTATACCAATCCTGCAAACGTGTTCGTCGCGCAGTTTATTGGCTCTCCATCAATGAACATTGGTGAAGTCACCCTTGAAACCGCGGGCAGTAGCAGTGCGATTGTTGCCGGTACAGGAACATCAATCACCGTGCCAATAGCGGCGAGTAAAGATCTTGAAAAGACCAAGCTAAAAATGGGGGTAAGGCCAGAAGACTTTGTGGTGACCACCGCAGGGCAAGCCTTGGTTAGTGGGGAGGTTGCTTTTGTTGAGTCACTGGGAGAGGTGACTTTGTTACATGTTCACTCAGAGCATTATGAAGAGCCAATAGTGGCGAAGTTGCCTGGGATCTTAGACTTTAAGAAAGGTGAATATATCAGCCTAACTGCTGATGCCGATAAAATCCATCTATTTGACCTTAACGGCCAATCACTAAAACACCTTTAAGCAACAAGCTATTCATCAGTGTCTGATGAGAGTCATTGCCTACGGCTCTCATTGGACCCTCCGAAGAGGATAAGAACTATAATGAAAAATCAAGTGCAACTAATTACTTATGTAGATCGTTTGACCGATGGAGGGTTGGTAAAGCTAAAGCAGCGTATTGAGCAACCTTTATCAGGGTTGTTCTCAGGCATTCACATTCTGCCTTTTTACTATCCTATTGACGGCAGTGACGCAGGTTTCGATCCCATTGATCACACGCGCGTTGATGAACGTCTCGGCGACTGGGGAGATCTCAAGGCACTTGGCGATGAATGCGAAATCATGGCAGACTTAATTGTCAACCATGCATCGGCTGACTCCCCAGAGTTTCAAGATGTCCTTGAAAACGGTGAAAACTCACGTTACTGGTCGATGTTCTTGAAAGAAGCCGATCTATACCCTGAGGGTATAACAGAGCAACAAGCTAAGCTAATCTATCGACCTCGTCCTGGTAGCTGTTTCAGCGCTAAATCCCTCGTCTCTGGCAAAACTGTGAATTTCTGGACGACGTTCACTGACAACCAGATAGACATTAATGTTGAAAGCCCGGAAGGCAAACAGTACCTAGAACGCGTGCTACAACTGTTCGCCGACAACGGTGTTAAAATCATTCGTCTTGATGCCGCTGGCTATGCCATTAAACGTAAAAACACCAGTTGTTTTATGATTGACGATACGTTCAAGTTCATCAGCGAACTTTCCGACTCCGCTAACCGACTAGGTATGGAAACCATCGCTGAGATCCACAGCCACTATCAGACTCAAATTGACGTTGCGAAGAAAGTGAACAAAGTATACGACTTTGCACTGCCACCTTTAGTCCTTCATTCACTGTTCACAAATAATGTTGATGCTCTAATCAAGTGGCTTAGGATTGCACCACGAAACTGCATCACTGTGCTGGATACCCACGATGGTATTGGTATTATTGATGCGGGCCCTAGCGGTGATCTACCCGGCTTACTCAAGGACTCCGAAATTGATAGCCTAGTAGAAACCATCCATGACAACAGCTCGGGTGAAAGCAAAAAAGCAACTGGGGCGGCTGCGAATAACCTAGATTTATACCAAGTAAATTGCACCTACTACGATGCTCTTGGTAAAAACGATTTCAATTATCTGGTTGCTCGAGCGATCCAATTTTTCAGTCCTGGTGCTCCTCAAGTATATTATGGTGGACTTTTGGCAATGCAAAACGATATGCACTTGCTCAGTGAAACTCAAGTCGGACGGGATATTAATCGCCCTTACATCAGTGACTCTGTGTTTGAATCACAAACCAAAAAACCGGTCGTAAAGGGCTTGTTTGAGTTGATCAAAATCCGTAACCAAAGTCATGCCTTTAACGGTGATTTTTCGGTTGTTGGTGAAGCAACCAAGCTTCAAATGAGCTGGAAGAAGGGTGAAGAGTTAGCCGAGCTTAACGTTGATCTCGACACGCAAGAGGCAACTATTAGTGTGCACCATGGTGAGCGCCACGTTCAATATAGCCTACTCGAGTTATCTAAAGGCATCGTAAATCAGTAAGGGCTCCTCGTCCCGCGGTTTCGATTTGGGAAGGAGTCTAAAATAAGTTCCAATAGAGGCTTTGTGGTATTAGTGCAGACAGAACCGGCACTTTGATTTGAAATGAAGAGAGTTACCGACTTTGGCTAAAGATGCTGAATAGGTAATCAAAGGCAATGGAGGTAACTCTCATACTTCATACGAGCAATTTAATCATCAAACACAAAGCCGATCTTCTTAATCTTGCTGAGGAGCTGGAAAATGTATCTAAAGCGTGCAAGATCATGAGCGTGTCCATAGATACGTCCTATCGCTATCAACAACTCAACGCCATTTAAATATCCAAATTTACCGTACTACATCGTATAAAATATTTGGTATAGTAAACAGGTATATAAACACAATGGCTGAGAAAAGGCATGGAAAACGTTTGGTTACAGTTAGACATTAGAACACTAAATTTTATAGTGATTTTATTTTCATTTATCTACTGTATTGGGTTACTACTTTTTCAAGTGACTCAAAAACCGATAGAAGGGCTTTCACTCTTTTCATTGTCAATCCTAATTATTGGTAGTGGCCCTCTTTTATTGAGTTTGAGAGATATTATACCTAATTACCTTAGTATCGTTGGGAGCAATACGCTCATAGCATTAGGGTTTCATCTTACGTTGTATAGCCTGTCTGTATTTCGAGGGTATTCGAGTAAGCTTTCTCAGTTTAGTAGTGTGTTGTTAATAGTTGTACTTGTTAGCTTTATCTATTTTACCTATTACGAGCCTTCGATACGAAGTCGGATTGTAGTCATTAGTTTATTTATGGTTTTCGTGACTCTAAGTACCGCGATTGTTGCCGTTAAAGGGGCAAATGAAGATTTACCTTTGGCAACGAAAATGATGGCAATTCCCTTTATTGCATATGGTGCCTTTATGGTACTTAGAATAGTGATGTCAATATCTGAGGTTGAAATAACAGACTTTATGCAAGCGAGTCAAGTTCACCAACTGACCTTCCTTTTTAGCATTGTCCTAATTGTCTCGATGAGTTTTTCAATGCTCTGGATGATTAACGCTAGATTACTACGGATAAATGAGCATCTATTGCATCAAGACCCTCTTACAAAACTGAAAAATCGTAGAGCATTAAATGACGCCATTCCCCAATTTCAACAGAAAGTTCAAAATACTCCAGTGAGTATCGTAATGTCTGATGTCGATAATTTTAAAGCGATTAATGACCAACACGGACATCTAGTTGGTGATGATGTGATTCAAGCGGTAGCAAACAACATTCAAGATAAACTAACGGATTCAGCGGTTGCTTTTCGATTAGGAGGAGATGAGATTATGATCCTGTTGCCCAGTTATTACCTCACTGACGCAGAAGACTGGACCAATCAGTTACGGCAGTCTATCTCCGAGATTTCACTCGACACTCAGCCAACGTTACAACTTACCGCTAGTTTTGGTATTGCTTTGTTATCTCCAACAGGCAATTGGAAGGAATCTGTTGAGAAAGCAGATAAAGCGCTTTATCAATCGAAAAAAAATGGTCGCAATAAGGTAAGCATTTCCGCATAGGGTTTGATTTGACGTTGCGACTGACGCCGTGTACTGGCCAGTTAATTATTGTGCTTTTCCAGACGTTTCTCGAACTCGATGCTCAACAAATTATGCCTTACCTCAGTTTTCAATGGGTATATCCACGTCTTACTGGCGGCTTTAATTGCTAGTTTTTCAAACGCGGAGATCACGACATGGGTAAACACCTGCTCCCAAGCGTTACCTCCTGTTTGCTCAGACACTTTAGCTTAAACAGATGTCATTTGTTCTGGACTCTCATTGCACTGAACCAAAACTTTTCCAATGCTGTTGCCACTTTCCAGTTCTTGATGCGCTTTGTGTGCTTGAGCCAGTGGGACAATGCTAGAGATAATAGGGTCAATTTCGGCCTTGTCTAACATGTCAATTAGGGACGTAAGAGTGTCACGATACCATTGTCTATTTTTATTGGCCTCAGACGGTAGTGCGCAAAAGTCAATTGACTTTCCGTTGGGGAGGAAATTTAGAAAAGTGAGCTGAATGACTCCTGCGAGCATGTTGAATAAACCCCCAAAACCACCACCAGAAAAACCGTAGCTGACGGTAATGCCACCTTTTTTAACCGTCCGCATCGTACGATTTAGATGCGCACCTCCAACTGGGTCAAAGGCAGCATCAACCCCTTTAGGGCAGTAAGACAGGATTTCCTGAACGAAATCTGTGCGGCTATAATCGACAGGATGTGCTCCCAGTTGTTTAACGATGTGTTGTTTGGTTGAAGATGCGGTGCCAAATACCTTTATGCCAAAATAGTGTGCGAGTTGAGCCAGTGCAGAACCAACACCACCTGCCGCTGAATGGACTAGTATTGTTTGTTTGGGCTGAACATTAGCCTTAGTAAATAGCATGCAATGAGCGGTTAAATAGTTTAAGGATAAGGCGCAAACCTTAGCGGGATTTAAGTGTTTTGGATACTTAACGAGCAGTTCACTTGTTATGCACAAGTATTGCGTATAACAACCGTACTTTGGGTTCAATCCAACAACATTGTCGCCAATGTTAAACTCAGATACCTCATCACCCACAGCATCTACGATCCCTGCAAATTCGTATCCAGGTACGAATGGGAGTTTGGGAGTTAGAGGATAGCCTCCTCTTCGTGCCATAACATCGGCCCAACCTACACCTGCGACAATAACTTTAACTCGAACTTCCTTCGGTCCAAGTAATGGTATACCAGTGGTAACCATTTTTAGGGAAAGGGGGTCGCCATGTGAAAAGATCATAGCACTAGTATTATGTTCCATTGAACAGTCTCCGTAGGTTTGTGATTGGTTCTAAGTGTTTGTCTAACAATAATTACAGTGATTTTAATATCCACATTTGTTATAAAGAATGGGTTTAAATGCAAGGTGGGTATACAAATATGAATATTGACTGGCGTTCTTGGAATGTGTTCTTGGCAGTAGCCGAGAGCGGAAGTCTGACCAAAGCAGCAGCTACGCTCAATACTTCTCAGCCAACATTGAGTAGACAACTCTACCAATTAGAAAGCCAGGTTGGACGCACCTTGTTCGACAGAAGTACACGTGGTCTTGTATTAACGAGCTTTGGGCAAACGTTATTGGAAGAAAGCCAAAAAATGGCTGCTTCAGCAAACAGGATCCAAAGGTTAATTCAGGGGCAGGACATTTCTTTGTCTGGTATCGTAAGGTTGTCGGTAAATGAGATGATCGCTCAATACTACATCCCTGAAATATTACCCAAATTCTTAGACTCACACCCAAACCTGCAAGTGCAAATTGTGGTCACCAACCAGATTACCAGTCTTGATAAACGCGACGCAGACATTGCGATAAGAATGCATAGGCCAAAGCAGCAAGATCTTGTTATTAAGCATCTATTTGATATTGAGCTTGGTGCTTATGCGAGTGACGCATATCTGGAGAAATCGGGTAAACCAATGACGCCAGAAGAGTTTTCAAACCATAGGATACTGGGGTACGATCGTGACAAGCAGCTTGAAGAAGGCGCAGCGGCCTTGGGATGGGATATAAAAAATGACCAGCTTTCCTTTCGTACAGACAATATGCCTCTTCTCGTTGAGTTGGCGAGTCATGGGGGAGGTATTGTTTTTACTCACCGAGATGTCGCCGAGAAAACAAGTCTCAAGCCTATAGATTGTGGCTTGGTCATCCCATCCTTACCTGTTTATTTGGCCTGCCACCGGGATGTACAACATAATAATAAGATAAGGGGGCTCTCGAAATTTCTTGCTGACCATTTAGGAAAAAGCAGCTAGCGTTAAAAAAAGTATTTCATGAAAAATATCCTGAATGAGCCACATAGTTTGCTGTTGTTTTAGCGTTCGCCCTTATAGAGTTTAGGCCGGTTGAATAAACCATACCAAGACTGCTATAAATCAAATGCGCCTAACGGTTGTGCCTGAAAACATAGGGGTTGGTAAAGACTTAGTCGGTCGATTAGTTTCACTTCGGTAAGCTCCTTAGAAAGCAATCAAAATACTAATTACCTAGCAAAACTAAAAACTGATTCAACCACGCGCCTAATTATCAAAAGCGTCAATCTCGTTATACTCTCAGCCTGTCAAGTTATCGCTTGCTCATTCATACCCTATAAGGTCTGCCTTAATGCCTGTTATTTCTCCCTCACTACGACTGGTTATCCAACGAACCTTGCCATTAACCGTTGGGCTATTTGCCACGATGATGGTGCAGTTGGTGGACTCAATCTTTATTGGTCGGCTTGGTGTGGATGAATTGGCGATCCATGGTATTACCTTGCCGTTCCAAGCTGCGTTTATTGGCGTCCAAGTGGGGCTGGGGGTGGCGGCTACATCGCTCATTTCTCAGGCGAGTGGAGCGAAAGACTCTGTTAGAGCCAGTAACATCGCAACGATTTCTGTGTTGGGAGGGACGATATTTATTGCGCTGCTGAGTGTGATTTTGTACCTCTTCAAAGCGCCTTTGTTGGATGCATTTCTTTCTGGAGAAGCGTCTCCCGAGCACTATGTCGTTCTGCAAACTATTTTTAACCGCTATTGGCCGTTTTGGTTGTTTAGCGCAACCTCTGTGGCGGCGCTGTATCTGGTGTCTTGTGTGTTTCGGGCCAATGAAGATTCTAAGTCCACAGGAAAAATGTTTCTGTACGCCAGTTTGATGAACCTGGTATTGGATCCGATTCTGATCTTTGGATTGGATTTGGGGATCATAGGGGCCGCTTTAGCCACTAGCATAGGCTACTTGTCGTGTACTTTGTATATGCTGCTAAGTTCTGGGAAAAAGCATTGGTTCAGCCCAATTGGCCGAGCACTCAAGGCGATACATCACGCCAAACAACTGGCTGCATTAACCGTGACCACCACGATGAATCAGTCCTTACCGTCAGTCAGCGCATTTTTGTGCATGGTGTTTGTTTCCAGTTTGGGGACTGACGCGATTGCATTTTGGAGCTTACTCGCTCGTATTGAGGGCTTTTTGTTGGTGTTCACCTTGGCGTTAACCATGGCGGTGCCACCGATCATTGGGCGCTATTTAGGGCAAAGAGAGCACAGTAAAATTAACGAAATGCTCGCCACGACAAGCAAGTTCTTATTGCTGTTTCATTTTTCAGCCGCAGTAATTGTGGGCTTTGGCTCGTCACTGCTCATTCCATTAATAAACAATGACCCCACAATACAGGGTTGGTTTAGCACTGTATTGTGGGTGATCCCATTTAGCTACGGACCATTAGGGTTATGTATGCTGGTGGTGTCGTCGTTTAATGCACTGGGTAAGCCCAAACGCGCGCTGCTGGTGTCTGTGGTGAGATTATTTGCGCTGTATGTACCGGCGATATGGGTTGGCACCTCCACCGGCGATGTTGTAAATACAGTCATCTGCGCGGCAACAGCGAATGTTTTGGCGGGTGGCTATGCGTGGCTTAAATTACAGCAGTTTTCTGCTACGCCAATCACTACTGAAGCACCAACGGCCACACAAGCTGTTAATTAAGCCTGTTCGCTCACATTTTCTTGCAACAGGGTGACAAATTGTGGAGCAATGTCTTGGTCGATGTACGCCATACCTAACTTGTTTAGGTACTCCATTCTATCGGCGCTTCTTAGGTCGATGTCGGGAGTAGGGTAATTGCACTGCTGGTAAATGCCCGCTAGATGCGCCATAAAGTGCTCGCCACTGTCCATCATTAATAGACTCATCGCACCGACATCTGGCTTAACTTTCGCAAGAGATTCTGCTGGGAGGGTCACCTCAAATACAACGGGCTCTTCGCTGCCTTCAAAGCGAACGCTGCGATCGCGCACTGTCTGTGTCGCCCAGTAATACGCTAACTCTTTGCTTTGGGTAAGAAATACGGGCTCTTGGGTGGGTGTAAAGGTGTTGCCTATGGTCGCCATTGTTTTTTGGGCCGCGTCGGTTAACGCCTTGTCACCAGAGCGCTTTAACCCCGATTGCACTATGGAAGGCACTAATGCAGATGAAGTACCGTGGTACCACACGTCAGAGGTGGTGAAGCCGTGCTCGGTGAGAAGGTGTTTTGCATCTTGTAAGTACATCGGAAGAGTGGTCATAAGAGGCCTCTACAAACAGGAAGTGAAGGATCGTTCTCAGCGTTTTTCATATTAGAACAATGAGTAGGCTCATCGTACAAAAGGTTGGAGGATAAAAAAGCGACATCTCTGCCGCTTTTTATTATCCGATGATTAGTATTAGAACTGGTTCGAGGTGTTTTTCTCGCCAGCGGCTTTAAGCGCGTTCTCACCGGCAAAGTACTCTTTGTGATCATCACCAATGTCAGAGCCTGACATATTTTGGTGTTTCACACAGGCGATGCCTTGGCGGATCTCTTTACGCTGAACGTTTGCAACATAACCCAACATGCCTTGGTCGCCGAAATACTCTTTGGCTAGGTTGTCGGTAGACAGCGCCGCCGTGTGGTAAGTCGGTAGCGTGATCAAGTGGTGGAAAATATTCGCTTCTCGTGATGCGTCGGCTTGGAAGGTGCGGATTCGGTCATCGGCACGTGTAGACAGTTCAGTTTCGTCGTACTCTGCGCTCATTAGATTGTCGCGGTCGTACGTTGATACGTCTTCGCCTGCTTCAACCATTGCATCATAGGTTTGCTGACGGAAGTTTAAGGTCCAGTTAAATGAAGGTGAGTTGTTGTACACCAGCTTCGCATCTGGGTGAACTTCACGTACGCCGTCCATCATCTCTTTAATCTGGCCAATGTGCGGTTTTTCGGTTTCAATCCACAAAAGGTCTGCGCCAGCATTGATGGCTTCAATACAGTCAAATACACAGCGATCTTCGCCTGTGCCTTCACGGAACTGGTACAAGCCTGATGGTAGGCGCTTAGGACGAACCAGTTTACCGTCACGGTTAAAGCATACGTCGCCTTCCGCCATATCCGCTACGTCAATCTCTTCAACGTCTAGGTAAGAGTTGTATACGTCACCCTGATCGCCTGGCTCTTTAACCACCGCGATTTCTTTGGTCAAGCCTGCGCCTTGCGAGTCGGTACGCGCAACGATAATACCGTTGTCGATGCCCAGTTCTAAGAAGGCGTAACGAAGTGCGCGAAGTTTGGCGTGGAAATCGGCGTGAGGGACTGTCACTTTACCATCTTGGTGCCCACACTGTTTTTCGTCTGCTACTTGGTTTTCGATTTGTAGACAGCAAGCACCGGCTTCAATCATTTGCTTAGCCATGAGGTAAGTCGCTTCTGCGTTACCAAATCCAGCATCGATATCGGCAATAATTGGCACAACATGGGTCACATGATTGTCGATCTGATCTTGAATGGAGTCTTGCAGAGTGACGTCACCGGCTTCGCGAGCCGCATCAAGAGCACGGAACAAGCCACCGAGTTCGCGAGCATCCGCTTGGCGCAAAAAGGTATATAGCTCTTCAACCAAGCCTGCAACAGAGGTTTTCTCGTGCATAGACTGGTCGGGAAGAGGACCAAAATCTGAGCGAAGCGCTGCAACCATCCAACCAGAAAGGTATAGGTAACGACGGTCAGTTTTACCGCCAAAGTGCTTTTTAATCGAAATCAGCTTTTGTTGGCCGATAAAACCGTGCCAACAGCCCAAAGATTGGGTGTACTGAGTCTTATCTTTGTCAAAAGCGTCCATATCTGCACGCATAATGTCTGCAGTGTATTGCGCAATATCCAAACCAGTCTTGAATTTGTTTTGTGCACGCATTCGAGCAGCAGATTCGGGGTTGATTGCGTCCCAAGGGGTACCAGCGGCGCGCTTGGCTACTTCGATCATTTCGATATCTTGATTGATTTGCGACATAGACTCGTCCTTTAGTTTTGTAGGGTACTTTCTTATAAGTTTCTTGGGCGTTCCTGCTTACTATTCCTGTAAGCTGGCGGTGAGTGTTCTCTCTTCGTAGAAACATCTAACCTTGGACAAAGTATAAGCAGCTATGTGATAATTTATTAAATTTATAGTTTTTATACTCGGTATTTTTCATATGAATATTAGTCGTATTGACCTTAATCTTCTTGTGTATTTAGACACCTTGCTAAGAATGCGAAATGTCACCCAAGCGGCCAACCATTTGGGGATCACTCAGCCGGCAATGAGTAATGGACTCAAACGGTTAAGGGATCTATTTGAAGACCCATTGTTAGTAAGAACCAGCGAAGGAATGATGCCAACAGAGCGCGCTTTGAAGCTGCAGCCAGTGATCCGAAATGTGCTGGCAAATGTTGAAAAAGCGCTGCAACCTACCCACGAATTTGATGCAGAAAACAGCACCAGAGTGTTCCGGATCATGGCCAGTGACTACGCTGAGTCGACCTTGATCCAGCCTTTATTGCAGCGTTTAAGTCAGGTCGCTCCCAAGATCCGCCTCGACATCATGACCCCCAGTGATGTGAGCTATCAGGATGTTGAGCAGGGCACAGTCGACATCATTATTAACCGTTTTGACGATATTCCTATGTCATTCCACCAAGTCAGCTTATGGCATGACGGCTTCTCGTGTCTATTTAGTAAAGACAACCCGATTGCCGAGCAATTTGACCTTAGGTCTTATTTAAAAGCGCAGCATATCTGGGTAAGCAAAACAGGTATGGGGACAGGAGTTGGGGTCAACCCGAGTGAGGTTCAAAAACTGGGCTGGATTGATGAGGCACTTATGCGCATTGGCAAAACTCGAAACATCACGGTGTTTACCCGTCACTATTTATCAGCCGTATTGTTTGCCCAGCAGCCGAATCTTATCTTGACCATCCCTAGTAAAGCCGCTCAATCACAGCGAAACAATCCCAAGCTGTTGATCAAACCTGCGCCTTTTGCCATCGAACCCTTCGAAGTGAAGATGGCTTGGAGTCCGCTGCTGCAAAGTAACCCCGATCACCAATGGATGCGGCAATTAATTAAAACTGTGGCCAATGAAATTGAAAGCGGAGTGGTTGAAATGTAACCAATTGCTGGCTATTTATTTTATGAATGACGAATATAACCTGCATAAATTGGATTAATTTTGGTGCCTTTTGTACAGTTTTAGAACAGTCTTTGATTATAAAAGAGAGATTCTATGAGCAATCGAATTCAACAGGGAAGCTTGAGCATCGATAGCACCCTCTTTGACTTAGTTAATCAACACGCAATTCCTGGAACGGGCATTAATGCCGACGAGTTTTGGCAATCCTTCGAGTCAATATTATCCGACCTTGCGCCCAAAAACCGTGCACTTCTAAACAAGCGAGATCAGCTGCAACAGCAAATTGATGAGTGGCATAAGGGCCATAAGGGCCATAAAGGCAATGCGTTTGATGCTAACGCTTACAAGCAGTTTCTTACGGATATTGGGTATTTGGTTCCTGAAGGAGAGGGTTTTTCAGTCTCGACGAAGCAAGTAGAGCCTGAAATTGCGACTCAAGCGGGTCCGCAGCTTGTGGTTCCTATAATGAATGCTCGATTTGCTCTTAATGCAGCAAACGCGCGTTGGGGTAGCCTTTACGATGCGCTGTATGGCACAGACGTCATCAGCGAAGAGCAAGGCGCTGAGAAAGGCTCAGTCTTTAACCCCGTACGCGGCGAAAAAGTCGTTGCCTACGCAAGAGCTTTTCTTGATGAAGCGGCGCCACTTAACGGGGCTTCACACAAAGACGTTGTGGGATACAGCATTGGCGGCGTTAAGGCTGGGCGTGCTCTTACGGCGACATTAGAAAATGATGAAGAAGTCGTATTGATAGATAGTGAGCAATTTGTGGGCTATCAGGGCGAGCCAGACTCTCCTAGCGCTATATTGCTTAAGCACAATAATTTACACATCGAAATTCAGATTGACCCTAATACTCCAATAGGCCGAGTAGACCGCGCGGGGATCAAAGATGTGCTAATGGAAGCGGCGCTTACCACCATTATGGATTGTGAAGATTCGGTCGCTGCAGTAGATGGCGAAGATAAAGCATTAGCCTATAAAAACTGGCTGGGCTTAATGAAAGGGGATCTGCAAGAGCGTCTTGAGAAGAACGGCAAAACGCTAACCCGTTCACTCAATCCAGACAGGCAATACACCAGCGTTCAAGGCGGTGAACTCGCTTTGAAAGGTCGCAGTATGCTGTTTATTCGTAATGTAGGGCATCTAATGACGAACCCTGCAATAGTAGACGGTAACGGCGATGAAGTCCCTGAGGGGATAATGGATGCAATGATCACTTCTTTAATTGCTATGCATGATTTGAAGGGCAATAGTCCGTACCAGAACTCGACGGCCGCGAGCATCAATATTGTAAAACCCAAAATGCACGGTCCAGAAGAGGTTGCCTTTACTACTGAGCTGTTTTGCCGAGTGGAAGATGCGTTAGGTCTTCCTCGTAACACCATCAAAGTGGGGATCATGGATGAAGAGCGCCGTACATCGGTCAATTTAAAAGAGTGTATTCGCGCAGCCAAAGAGCGAGTTGTCTTCATCAATACCGGATTTTTAGACAGAACTGGTGATGAAATTCATACCAGTATGGAGGCAGGCCCGTTCGCGCCAAAAGCACAACTGAAAACCATGACTTGGATCGGAGCTTATGAAGACCAGAACGTGGATTTGGGGCTTGAGTGTGGCCTTCAAGGCAAAGCGCAAATTGGTAAAGGTATGTGGCCAGAGCCCGACAATATGGCCAAGATGATGCAAGCTAAAATTGCCCACCCTCAAGCGGGTGCAAATACGGCATGGGTACCTTCGCCGACGGCCGCGACGCTGCATGCATTGCATTACCACCAAGTGAGCGTACCAAGTCGCCAAAAAGAGCTGAGCCAAAGAGTTCGTGCCAATGTCGATGACATCCTAACGATACCTCTGCTAGGGGACCAAACACTCACCGACAGCGAGATCCAAAATGAGCTCGATAATAACGCTCAAGGGATTTTGGGGTACGTAGTACGTTGGATTGATCAGGGTGTGGGATGTTCTAAAGTGCCCGACATCAATGATGTAGGCTTAATGGAAGACAGAGCCACATTGCGTATATCTAGTCAGCATTTAGCAAATTGGATCCATCACGGGATCTGCAGCAAAGAGCAGGTGATGGCCAGCATGCAACGTATGGCCAAAGTGGTGGATGGGCAAAACGCTGGGGATCCCAACTATCGAGCGATGTCGCCTAACTTTGAGCAAAGTATTGCGTTTAGCGCAGCCTGTGAACTTGTGTTTGAAGGATGTGCGCAACCAAGTGGTTACACCGAACCTGTATTACACGCCATGCGTCTGAAGCTTAAAGCGACAGAGCAGGTATAACGGTTTTTTGTGCTACGTCCATGCGTGGCACTTTTTACAAAACTGCCCAAGTTTATAGCGTCTTCGGACGCTTTTTTTGTTTAAAAATAGGCGCTAGAAGTGTTTAGATTCACCACCTGTTTAGAGGTTAGTGCCGAATACGATAAAATCGATTATTCTAAGGACTCAATCGTTAGATAAATAACGCTATCTCTTAAGATATCTCTCAACAGTGTCTCTATGGGTAGTGTTTCAAGAGGGAATATGGACATTATTTTCGAAAGAGTCTCGGAGCCAAGTCAAGTCGACACTGTTGTCGAACTGGCTAATATCATCTGGACCGAGCACTACACCCCCATCATTGGTGCTGAGCAAGTCAGTTATATGCTGGCTAACATTCACTCTCAGGCAACCGTTCAACAAGAAATACAAGACGACAATAACCATTACTATCTCATTAAGCTCAACGAGCAAGCCGTAGGCTATATAGGCATTAAGCTACAAGCTAACCAATTGTTCTTGAGTAAAATTTATGTGTTGTCTAGTCAGCGGGGGGCCGGAATTGGTGGACGCGCGGTGGATTTCATTAAGCAATTAGCTCACTCTCATCAGCTAGACACCATTTTCCTCACCGTGAATAAATACAACGAACACTCCATCGCGGCTTACAAGCGCATTGGCTTTAGGGTGATTGAAGAGATTGTCGCTGACATTGGTGCTGGCTATGTTATGGACGACTATAAGATGGAGCTTCAACTTTAGAGTCTAATGTCCGCGAAAACTGCCTCATAGGCTATTGAAACAGAAAGAATTGACACGAATTTCATCCTCTGCGTCGGCGGAGGATGTACAATTAACGGTGTCAGTTAGAACTACACGAAATAAAGGAGATTAGATGTCATACCAATTGGTACTGATAGGAATTGCCGCGCTAGTCGGTGTCGGTATTTTGCTGCATCATCCATCGCGTACGTTGGGCATCCCATCGTTGCTTATTTTTATGGGGGTGGGTTTATCAATTGGTAATGGTGAGTTTAATTTCGTCTATGACGACCTTGCCCTGACATCGTTAGTGGGCAGTATAGCGCTTAACATTATTGTTTTTGTTGGTGGACTTAATACGCCTATGAGTAACGTCCGCGTCGCGTTCAAAGAAGGTGGGGTGTTGTCGACGCTGGGAGTACTCCTCACCACTGGTATTTTAGCGGTGTTAGTGTCCGCGCTTATGGGTTATCCATTGCTATATTGTTTGCTCTTTGCCGCCATTGTTTCGTCGACGGACGCCGCTGCGGTGTTTTCCATATTGCAATCCAAAAAATTAAAACTCAAAGAGCAAACCGATACTATTTTGGAGTTTGAATCCGCTACCAATGACCCGGTAGCATTGATATTGGTGGTGCTACTCACTCAAATGGCGCTAACAAGTGGTACCAGTATGTCCGCTATGGATATTGGCATCGATCTAGTCGTGCAAATATCTGTTGCGCTGCTTATTGCGGGTGGCGTGGGTTGGCTTAGCGTGTGGCTGCTTAACCATATTAAACTGGAAGAGTACGGACTGATCCCAGTATTTGTTTTATGTGGGTTTATCTTAGCGACCTATGGCGCTGAGTTTTTAGGCGGTAACATATTACTCGCATCGTATGTCTTTGGCGTGGTTGTCGGCAACGGTGTGAAGCGAGGCCGTGAGGTCAGTAAGCACTTTTTCAACAGCGTTTCTTGGCTTGCTCAAGCTCTGATGTTTATTGTGCTTGGTCTGCAAATTTTTCCGCAGCAGCTATATAGCGTGTTTTGGTCATCGCTGGTTCCTGCATTATTGTTGGTATTTGTCGCGAGGCCTCTCGCAGTGCAACTGTGCTATTTATTGTTCCCAAGCGCCAGTTGGAGAAAGAGGCTATTTGTTTCTGCGATTGGCTTAAAAGGTGCAACACCGATAGTCTTTGCGTTAATACCCGCAGCAGCCGGGGTTCCTCATTCGATGACCATCGTCAATATGGTATTTTTTGTCGTATTGATCTCGGTGTTTATTCAAGGGGGCGCCATTGAGCCACTTGCTAAAAAACTGCGTTTGAATGAATCCAATTAGACGTCACTCTCGTTAATTCTGTGGATCAGTCAACGTCATATACCTGAACGACATCTATGAAAAAGGCGCGATGATGATCCATCGCGCCTTTTTACTGCTCATTGTTTACTGCTTATTGGTATTGGTCACTGAAGCTTCTAGCCCCAAGTGCCGTCGCTTAGCCATTTTAGCTCATACGTATACGCTTAGGCGGCTTCAATGTTGGTGGTTACATAAGGTACCCACGCATTTTGATAGAGATCTTTGGATATGCTGCGAAACCGTTTTAATTGGGCCAGCTCCATATCGTTATAGCTTCTGTTTTCACTCGCCGCTAGGCGCTCTATACGCTGAACTTGCTCATAAATATCGTGCTCTGGACCATTTTTAACCTCTGCGATCTCTTTTAAATGAAGCTGTACTTCAGCAATGATGTTAGTTTTGGGCAGTTGCACTAGCACATTCAAATCCCGATAACCCGAAGCGGTTGGTTTCTTAAAACGATTTTTGACTTTTACGATGGTCGCTTCACGCTCTAAGACTTCGAATACATTAACCAGACTAGGGATGTCGTTAGCGACAATGGTGGCTCTAGCCAGATCGGTGATACGTTCGGCTTTACCATCCAGTTCGTATTGGACTTTTTGTTTCGCTCGTTCTGAGGATTTCGCACCTGCAAAATACGCGCTGGACGAAGTGAGTAATGCGGTACTTTTGCATAATGTTTCGAGCTCAGCTTGGGCCTGATGTGCTTTGCTGTAAAGCATGTCGAAATCGGTATAAGGTTGAAGTGGGGTAACGTTGTGGTTAGGGATACCATAAAGTCCGCTCAAGCTGCGCTTGAATCGTGTGGCACATACCTGACCTTGACTGTTTGTTCGAGCATTGTCGGCGTTTGGAGCACTTGGTAGCGCGGCAAATGCCGGTACCCGCGTTAGCACTAGTAAAGATAGGGCTGCAGCACGTAAGAATAAGCTCATTCGCTCTCCTATTTCATATTGACTCAAAAACGGTAACGTAAAAAGGTGCGTTAAGACAAAATAGGTGCATTTAAGAGATGGGGTCGTAGGAAGTAATTACAATGTATGAAAGCCCATTTGCTCTATTAGTGTGATTTAAGTCTCAATAATATTCCTATAGTATCGAATCAATGTCGAAAATTAACATCGTCTTTGTGACGCTCTAACAGCGGTTACCAGCGTCAGTGCACTCTTAGACGTTATCACTATCAATTGCAGGTAAAGTCCGCAGTACGTCAATAAAATGGTAAGAGTTGTATCAAACTGCTACAAGTGCAAAGCAGAAATAATCGGGACGCGGGGAGTTGTTAGCAAAGTGAAATTTTACCTTTATCGTGACGCTTGCAACTGTTTGAGACAGATGGCGCGGTTTATTTACTTTACAACCGTGACCAAGCAAGGAACAATCACCCACTAATAAACTAATGTATCGCATTCACTGTACGTAACCATGACAGATAACACCACTAAAACTTCAAATCCACTTTTTGAAATCATCTTTAACGTTTTGATCCCTTCTTTAATCTTAATGAAACTGAGCGGGGAAGAGCACTTAGGCATTGTGCTTTCACTGATCGTAGCGTTGGCATTTCCTGTCGCTTATGGTGGTTTGGAGTTGGTTCGCAACAAAAAAGTGAACTTCATTGCCGTACTGGGTTTTGTCAGTGTACTTCTGACTGGTGGGATCGGCTTGCTCGAACTCGATACCAAATGGTTAGCGCTTAAAGAAGCATTAATTCCAGGCATTATTGGCGTTGCCGTTCTTGCCTCAACGTTTACAAGCAAGCCTCTGGTTCAGCGATTTATTTTTAATGACACCATCTTGAACATCGCATTGATCGAAGAGAAACTTAAATTAAACGGGACAAAGCAAGCATTTGAACGCAGCTTAATGAACTCAAACTACTTGTTTGCAAGTACATTTGGCTTTTCATCGGTGATGAACTACATCTTGGCAACTTATATCGTTACAAGCCCTGCTGGGACAGCGGCCTTCAATGAAGAGTTGGGTAAGTTAACGCTATATAGCTACCCTGTAATCGCCATTCCAAGCACATTGATGATGATGGGGATTTTCTACTACATGTGGCGCCAAATTCGCACCATGACCTCGCTTGAGACAGAGCAAATTTTTCATCAGACAGACAAGTAGGCTAGTCGCCGGTAGCGGATTACTCATTCAGTAAACTCCTATAGATATTCTTAAGCGAGCCCTATTTAATAGGGCTCGCTTTTTTATTCAACGTTTCAGGGCCATATTGAGTTTTTACCTTTTGTTAAAAAAAGGGGGGGATTACCATAGGAACTGAGATTTTTGATTAATAGAGACCTTATGTCGGAAGACAATAAAGAATGATCTGATTCAATTAAGTCTGATCGGTTTTTGCTAACTCGGTTGAGGCGGGGCATGAGGGCTAAGAGGTTAATACCCCGAAATGATTCTGCATTAGAGTTACTTTGGGTTCAACTAAAGCAGGTTACGTTTCCACTTCTTGGTATACTGCTGCATCTCTATAGCGTTGCTACTGAAACCGGTTCATGAGTGTAACCAACGAGAGACAGATTGAAGTAGTATTCGGTGATTGATGACTGAAAGCCTTGGAGGTATACAGGGGGGTAGCCTATCCGTTGATAAGTCCGATTCCCGTTTCCGCGCCACTCAAGGCGAACAGTCATCTAACAACAATATACAACCTGACCATTATTCAATCAATCTCATCGAAGTAGCTGAGTTGGATGCCAAATATGTTTCGCATACGAGTCGAGCATAGCGCAATCGCTCGTATTTGGGCTGTGCAACGCGAATTTGCCCCATTCCTTTTCAGCAGCGTTTATATCGCTAAAGTGCCCTGGCACTGTTAGCGATACTTTTTCTTATGCCCGTGATTGAAATGAAGCCCTCAATCTCTGCGCTCAGCCAAGTACTGACGTTACGTACAGCTCATCGAGCTATGAGTGTTAAATACGATGGAAACAATCTAAATCGCGGTACACAAGTCAGCTCGTTTCGTTGGAAAATTCACAGCGGAACACAAAAAATCAATGTGTTACCAATAGAAAAGGCTCAGTTTTGTAGGCAAGGTGTATTGATAATCCGAGCCGGCTCGTTTTTCCAACAGTTTTGTGTGGTTGAACCTTAGCTTTTGTGTGACTATTGATGCATTTACAAGGATTTTGGTCGGTTCGACGTTTCCTAAAAACGAGCCCGCCTACTAATAAAATCTTAGCTACAAAAGGTTATAAGATTGAATTGCATCGAAATAATTCAAGTTATTAAAGATATTGCTCTCGCTGGCGCTGCGATAACCACAGCTATTGTGGCGTACCAAGGGTTAAAGAGTTGGAGACGTGAACTTGAAGGGAAGGCTGAGTTTGAGATAGCAAGGGCTTTGGTATTGGCCACATATAAGCTTAGAGATAGCTTGAAACTCGTTCGTTCTCCTTGGATCCATGGACATGAGTTCCCAGATGATTATCCACTCAATATGTCTGAACGAACTCCAGATATAGAAGCGAAGGCATTTGCCCATATTTATACCAATAGATGGAAACCCGTTGTAGAGGCTTTACAGAACTTTGATGTGCAATCATTAGAAGGGGAAGCATTATGGGGTTCTGCGAGCAGAGATAAAACTAATGAAATGAGGCAATGCGCTCGGAACCTTCAAGTTTCTATTGAAGCGTTTATACATAACAAAGCCGAAAATAATGAAGACTTTAAGTCTAATAAAGAGTTTAAAAAGTCAATTGAAGCTGATGTCTGGGGTACAGAAAGTGAAGACAACAAATTAACTCAACAAATAAATGCAGCAGTTGAAAATTTGGAAAAAGAACTACGACCGTATTTAAAACGTAGCTAATAAATTGCCTAAGTCTGGTTAGTAAACGCGTGCCGAACTCGCTTCGTTCATACATGGCACACGTCCATTTACAGCCTAGCAAGGCGTTGATATGACCCCCACTGTCAATTAAAACGCCAAGAATTCTGCTCCCACATTTTCAGAGCTTTGATGTGTATCAAGGGATAGTGTTAACGCATAGGTGAAGC
>NZ_JXQD01000014.1 GCF_002100145.1 Vibrio sp. qd031 | reverse complement strand
TAGACATAATGACCCCGACGAGGTGCTAGCCTCCAGTATCGTGGGTTAGCTTGACGCCAGAGCCATAATTAGTGTGCAAACAACTAAATCTGGAGGCTAGCATGAATAACGATAGCATAATTTTCATAGGCTTAGATACTCACAAGTCCTTTATTCAAGTCGCAGTTTTGCGAGAAAATCGAGGCGCTCACCCTGAACATCTCGGTCGCATTAAATCCAACAAGTCTGCACTTATCAAACTGGCGCAACAACTTCAATCAAAGTACCCGAAAGCGACATTACACTTCGTTTATGAAGCAGGTCCATGTGGGTACTGGACCTATCGACTGCTCACTAGCCTCGGTCATTGCTGCTGTGTCGTTGCCCCGTCGCTTATTCCAAAGAAATCCGGAGATCGAATCAAAACCGATAAACGAGATGCAGCTAAGCTTGCCAAGCTATTCAAGGCAGAAGAGCTTACCTCGATTTATGTACCTGAAGCCGAAGACGAGGCGATCCGAGATTTATCTAGAGCACGCGAGACCGCTATGAAGGATTTAAAGGACGCCAAGTTTCAACTTAAAGGCTTTTTGCTGCGCAACAATGTTCAGGCAACTGTGAACGATAACTGGTCTAAAAAGCATCTACGGTGGCTAACAGACCTCATCATGCCGCACCATAGTCAGCAAATAGTTCTGCAAGAGATGATCATCACTATTAGTGAACGCATGCAACGCCTTCAAAGGTTAGATAACGAGCTGCTTCATCAAGCCAAGAACTGGCGCTACTACCCTGTAGTCAAAGCGGTCCAGGCAATGCGAGGTGTTCGGTTGTTGGTTGCACTCGGTACGATAGCAGAGTTGGGCGACCTACGTCGCTTTGATCATCCTAGAAAGCTGATGGCTTATCTTGGTTTGGTTCCAACAGAAAGCTCCAGCGGAGGTAAAATAAGGCGTGGTAGCCTCACTAAGTGTGGGAATAGCCGAGCAAGACGGTTGCTAATTGAAGGTGCCCAAACCTACAAGCACAAAGCTAATATCTCGGTTGAGTTGCTGCGCAGGCAAGAGAGTCTTCCAAAAGAAATCGTCGATATTGCTTGGCAAGCCCAACAGCGGCTCTGCCGACGTTATCAGCGGCTTCTTCAGCGAGGCAAGCATCGCAACGTCGTAGTCACAGCGATCGCTAGAGAAATGATCGCGTATATTTGGGCTATAGCAAGAGAAGTGGTGATCTGCGATGTGGATCCAAAAACTCGGATCGCAAGGTTACCATCATGAATAAAGAATTAGTGTTAATGCATTGGCTGAAGCATCGGGTGTGGCACAACCACCGACGGCGTTAGGACGGCAGTAGAGCGAAAGCTTTTACTGAACCACGAGCATAGACTGAAGACAGGTGCCACGACGGAATAAGTAAGGTAGGCGCTGCTCATTGAAAAGTGAGTAATCCACGAATATCAGCATGAGAACCGACGAAATTACTTGCTTCACCTATGCGTTAACACTATCCCTTGATACACATCAAAGCTCTGAAAATGTGGGAGCAGAATTCTTGGCGTTTTAATTGACAGTGGGGGTCATATCAACGCC
>NZ_JXQD01000013.1 GCF_002100145.1 Vibrio sp. qd031 | reverse complement strand
TTTTTAGTTCTGACCTGCAAACCTTCTTCTGTATAAAGACGATATGTGTGCTTTCTATTCACAACTAAACCCTCTGCTTTTAGCAAGCCGTGTAACATGAGATAGCCATAACGGGAGTATCGTGCCGCTAGCTTCCTTAAACGCTCCCTTAAAGCAGTATCCGAAGGAGGCTTTGCTTGGTATCGAAACGCCGTTCGACTCAAACACGCAAGCTTACAGGCTGCCCTTTCACTCAGTTTATGGACATCGATTAGGTGCCTGACTATAAGCTTTCGAGCTGAAGGCGTTACCACTTTTTTGAAACAACATCCTTCATTGCTTCTACTTCTAGTAACTTCTCTGCTAAAAGCTTCTTCAGCTTACTGTTTTCGGATTCAAGCTCTCTCAGACGCTTCGCTTCATTCACTTCTAATCCGGCGTATTTACTACGCCAATTGTAAAAAGTGCCTGATGAAATGCCTAGATCACGACAAATGTCGTCCACCTTAGCGCCAGCTTCATGTTGTTTTATCGCTTTGATGATTTGTTCTTCTGTGTACCGTTTTTTCATTTTGAGATCTCCATTATTTCTAGTGTATTAGAAATCTCATCAATGTCATGGTTCTAATTCATGGGGATAGGTCA
>NZ_JXQD01000012.1 GCF_002100145.1 Vibrio sp. qd031 | reverse complement strand
CGTTGATAGGCAGGGTGTGTAAGTGCTGTGAGGCATTGAGCTAACCTGTACTAATTGCCCGTGAGGCTTAACCATACAACACCCAAAGGGTTTTGATGGACTCAAATAAGAATATTGAATGTGTGGCTAATTGGTTTTCATCTTTTTTAGAAAAAGATGAAGACAAAAACTTTTAAAACAGCTTTCTAGATTATTAAACTGGCCTTGATGGCGAGTTTAAACAAAATTTGCTTGGCGACCATAGCGTTGTGGACCCACCTGAACCCATGCCGAACTCAGAAGTGAAACGCAATAGCGCCGATGGTAGTGTGGGGTTTCCCCATGTGAGAGTAGGACATCGCCAGGCTTTAAATTAAAAGAAAGCCCGTCTAAAGACGGGCTTTTTTATCGACTCAATGAAATTTGCTGTGCTGATATAGCTCAGGTGGTAGAGCGCATCCTTGGTAAGGATGAGGTCGGCAGTTCGAGTCTGCCTATCAGCACCACTTCACTCTCTAGTGATTTAACAAATTTTACTTGGCGACCATAGCATTGTGGACCCACCTGATTCCATGCCGAACTCAGAAGTGAAACGCAATAGCGCCGATGGTAGTGTGGGGTTTCCCCATGTAAGAGTAGGACATCGCCAGGTTCTAATTAAAGAAACCCAGCCTAATCGGTTGGGTTTTTTGCATTTTAGCGCAAACACTACCGGCCCATCTGCGCGTAGCGCTGATGTACCGGTAGTGAACCATCAAACCTAAAATCAATATACTTAAAGCTAATTAAAGATATACGTCTTTTCGGCAACCCTCCACAGCGCCTTCACCAACGGATTGTCTAACTGACTGCGCTTACAACATACCCCAAGCTTAAAGGGCTCAATGTCACTGGTTTTAACTCGAAGTATTTTATCTTTGACCGGACTGTTATTAATCACCACGTCAGGTGCAATCCCAACACCACACCCAAGCGCTACCATGCTCACAATAGCTTCGTGACCAGAGACCTGTGCATAAATATTAGGTCTGATTTTGTGCTCTTTTAGCCATGTATTGGCTCGATCACGCGCGCTTCCGGACTCGGGTAGAATAAATGGGACGATACTCCAGTTGGGATCTACCGAATCAAGTGTTTCTGAATGAACCCAAGGAACACTAGGGGCGATCAACGATAAGGGGATGTCACTGATCGCTTCAAATGCCAAGCGACTAGGAACCTGATCAGGGATAGCAGAAATCGCAATATCAGCTTTATCTTGCTGAATAATATCAATGGCTTGTGCAGGATCGCCTGTGCTGATTTTAAACTCTATCAAAGGATGCTCAAGTCGAAATGTCGACAGCAACTCTGGTAAGTGACTGTAGCTTGCGGTGACAGAACAGAATAGGCGAATCTCCCCGCTGAGCTTCTGCTGGTTCTTTTTGTGCTGGCTTTGAACAAGCTGCCATTCTCCCACAATCGTAATCGCACTAGGAAGTAGAGCCTTCCCAGCCGGTGTCAGTTCAACACTGCGATTGTCTCTTACAAACAAAGTTTGATCTAAATCGGCTTCCAGCTTTTGTATTTGACGACTTAAGGTTGATGGGCTCAGGTGCATCACCTTGGCGGTCTTGGCGAAGTTTTTACTTTCACATAAATGCACAAAATACTGCAAGCTACGGATATTCATAAGTTTCCTGACGGTCGTGTTGCAATAAATGCAACGTATTGTTGTTAATATATCACTTTGTTCAATATGCTGTCTTTAGTAGGATGAACATATTCGGTGGTAACAACAACACCGACCTTTAATGGAATGAATAACAGGAGCGCCACATGGCTAATTACTTTAACACCCTCAATTTGCGTGAGCAGCTAGACCAATTGGGTCGTTGCCGTTTTATGGATCGTAGCGAATTTGCTACAGAAGCCGATTACCTTAAAGGTAAGAAAGTCGTCATTGTGGGTTGTGGTGCTCAGGGTCTAAACCAAGGCCTAAACATGCGTGATTCTGGTCTGGATGTATCTTATGCGCTTCGCCAGGCAGCGATTGATGAGCAGCGTCAATCGTTCAAAAACGCCAAAGAGAATGGCTTTGAAGTAGGCAGCTACGAAACCTTAATCCCTCAAGCGGATCTAGTAGTAAACCTGACACCAGACAAGCAACACACAAATGTTGTTGAAACGGTTATGCCTCTAATGAAGCAAGGTGCAGCTCTAGGTTATTCTCACGGCTTTAACGTTGTCGAAGAAGGTATGCAAGTTCGTAGTGACCTAACCGTTGTTATGGTTGCTCCTAAGTGTCCTGGTACTGAAGTTCGTGAAGAGTACAAGCGCGGCTTTGGGGTTCCAACGCTTATCGCAGTACACCCAGAAAACGATCCTAAAGGCGAAGGCTGGGATATCGCTAAAGCTTGGGCGGCAGCAACGGGTGGTCACCGTGCAGGCTGCCTAGAGTCTTCATTTGTTGCTGAAGTGAAGTCTGACCTTATGGGTGAGCAAACTATTCTATGTGGCATGCTACAAGCGGGCTCAATTGTTTGTTACGAGAAAATGATCGCCGATGGCATTGACGCAGGCTACGCAGGTAAATTGCTACAATACGGTTGGGAAACAGTAACCGAAGCGCTTAAGTTTGGTGGCATTACACACATGATGGATCGCCTTTCTAACCCAGCGAAAGTGAAAGCGTTTGAACTGTCAGAAGAGCTTAAAGAGCTTATGCGTCCACTTTATAATAAGCACATGGACGATATCATCCAAGGCGAATTCTCTAGCACCATGATGGCGGACTGGGCAAATGACGACGTTAACCTATTAGGCTGGCGCGAAGAGACTGGCGAAACGGCATTTGAGAACTACCCAGATTCTGACGTAGAAATCTCGGAGCAAGAGTACTTCGACAATGGCATTTTGATGGTTGCAATGGTTCGCGCAGGTGTTGAGCTTGCGTTTGAAGCTATGACAGCGTCTGGCATTATTGATGAGTCAGCGTACTACGAATCTTTGCATGAGCTACCGTTAATTGCCAATACCGTTGCTCGTAAACGTCTATACGAAATGAACGTGGTTATCTCTGATACCGCAGAATACGGAAACTACCTATTTGCAAACGTTGCGACACCACTGCTACGTGAGAAGTTTATGCCTGGAGTTGGTACAGATGTTATTGGTCGCGGACTGGGAGAGTCTAGCAACCAAGTGGATAACGCAACCCTAATTCACGTTAATGAAGTGATTCGTAACCACCCTGTTGAATACATCGGTGAAGAGCTACGTGGCTACATGACAGATATGAAGCGTATCGCGGTAGGCGGCTAATCTTTAGCGGACTATGAAAAAAGGGCTTGCCACTGGCAAGCCCTTTTTGTTTCTATTTATCAGCGAGTTTTTCTTCTAGCTGTGCAAGCTTTTGTTCCATTTCGGTGAGCTTTTGTCGAGTGCGCAGCAGCACTTGAGTTTGAACATCAAACTCTTCGCGGCTAACAACATCCAATTTGTTCAATTGGCCTTGGATCACTTGACGAACTTTTTGTTCGACATCTGAACCAAGCTCTTTAACAGGTGCAGGCATAGAGTCTTGAATTTGCTTTGCAACTTGTTCGATTTTCTTAGGGTCAAACATTGGGGTCTCCTTAATCTTTGCCTCATTCTATGCAAAAAACATTCGATTGTCGCTAATGATGGAAAAGCATCTGTGAGACGACTATCATTAGTGCCCGCATTTTTTACTAAGAGCACAGTATGAAACTTAATCCGCAGCAAGACGAAGCCGTTAAATACGTGTCTGGCCCCTGTTTGGTGCTAGCGGGTGCAGGCTCTGGTAAAACTCGTGTGATCACTAATAAAATTGCTTATCTTGTCCAGCAATGTGGCTATAAGGCTCGCAATATAGCTGCCGTAACTTTTACCAATAAAGCCGCCCGAGAAATGAAAGAGCGAGTAGGGCAATCACTGGGTAAAAGCGAATCTAGAGGGCTGATGGTATCGACATTTCATACCCTGGGTCTCAACATCATTAGACGAGAATATAAAGCGCTTGGCCTTAAAGCTGGTTTTTCCTTGTTTGACGATCAAGATCAGATGGCTCTGTTAAAAGAGCTGACTGAAAAGCAGCTCGATGGCGATAAAGAACTATTGAGTCAGCTACTCAGTGCGATTTCTAACTGGAAAAACGACATGCTAACGCCTGCGCAGGCACTAGCGAGTGCAGAAGGTGAGCAGTACCAGTTATTCGCATACTGTTATGACATGTATCAAAAGCAAATGACCGCCTACAATGCGTTGGACTTTGACGATCTTATTGCAATGCCAGTGTTGCTACTTAAGACCAACAGCGACGTGCGCCAAAAATGGCAAAGTAGAATTCGTTACCTTCTTGTCGATGAATACCAAGACACCAACACCAGCCAGTATGAACTGGTTAAGCTGCTGGTAGGCGAGCGTGGCCGTCTAACCGTTGTTGGCGACGATGATCAGTCGATTTATTCGTGGCGTGGTGCAAAGCCGCAGAACTTGGTGCTGTTAGGCAAAGACTACCCAAATTTACGATTAATTAAATTGGAGCAGAACTATCGTTCGACAAGTCGAATTTTACGTTGCGCCAACATATTGATCGCCAATAATCCGCATGTTTACGATAAGACATTGTTCTCTGCATTGCCCGATGGCAACAAATTAAAAGTGTTGCGTGCGAACAATGAAGATCATGAAGCTGAACGGATCACTGGTGAGTTGATTGCTCATAAATTTTTGAATCGTACTGACTATAAGCATTACGCCATTCTCTACCGTGGAAACCATCAGTCGCGCATCATAGAGAAATCGCTGATGCAAAACCGAGTGCCCTATAAAATTTCTGGCGGAACATCTTTTTTTGCACGGGCTGAAATAAAAGACATCATGGCTTACCTAAGAGTGTTGGTGAATCCTGATGATGATAATGCCTTCTTGCGGATCGTAAACACTCCAAGGAGAGAGATCGGTCCGGTGACTCTCGAAAAGCTGGGCAGTTACGCCAACATGCGTGGTAAGAGTTTATTTGAATGTTCTTTTGAAATCGGCCTTGAACAACACTTGAGCGGAAGAGGTCTGGAAAACCTACGCCGATTCACTCAATGGATTGTTGGGATTGAAGACAATTTGCAACGTGGAGACTCTGTTGAAGCGGTTCGTTCTATTGTAAGAGATATTAACTACGAAGATTGGCTTTACGAAACCTCGTCGAGTCCAAAAGCCGCAGAAATGCGCATGAAGAATGTATCGGATCTTTACAGTTGGATCGTTGCCGACTTAGAAGGTGACAACTACGATAAAGAAGAGAAAACATTAAAAGAAGTGGTACAACGTTTAACCCTTAGAGACATGATGGAAAGAGGGGAAGACGAAGACGACGCTGATCAAGTTCAGCTTATGACACTTCATGCCTCTAAAGGCCTTGAATTCCCTTATGTTTACTTAATGGGAAGTGAAGAGGGCATCTTACCGCATCAATCCAGCGTTGATGAGAATAATGTTGAAGAAGAGCGTCGCCTTATGTACGTGGGAATTACTCGTGCCCAAAAAGAGCTGACCTTTACTATGTGTAAGGAACGTCGCCAATATGGCGAGTTGATTCGACCTGAGCACAGTCGCTTCCTGGATGAACTCCCGTTTGACGATGTAGAGTGGGAAACCGTTAAAAAGCCTCAATCTGCTGAAGAGCGTATGGAAAAAGGCCAAGCGCATATTGCAAATATACGGGCCATGTTTAAAAAATAAACTACTTAAGTGGCAGAAATTGTAGGGATAGACGAAAAAAGGGATTAGTGTTGAGTTTTAATAACAAAACTCGACCTAAGCCCTTTTTTTTAATCAATTAGCGTTTAAAGGCCTTCGAGCATATGTTCGATAGCAGCAATGATTTCATCGTCGCTACAATCCATACACGCGCCTTTCGCAGGCATTGCATTGAATCCGTTGATGGCGTGATCGGTAAGAACATCCATGCCTTGGGCAATACGCGGTGACCAAGCATCAGCATCGCCTTTAATTGGCGCGCCACTTACACCCGTGCCATGGCAAGCTCCGCAAAACATGGTGTAAACAGCGGTTCCGTCACGAGGCCCGGTAGGCTGCGCTACAACAGGCTCCGCACCAACTAGGTAAACATCACCTACGGGCTTAATGCGCTCGGCAATGGCATCGTATTCTTCTTGGCTTACGCTCGAGGCGAAACTCGTAGCTGAAAATGTTAATGCAGCACACAGTATGGTCAGTAATTTTTGAGGCATATCCTTTCACTCACTTGCTTATGGTGTATCTAGGCCCGAAGGGACTGGCTTATAGGTTGTAATTGTATGTTAAGCCATTGTAAATAGTGAGTGATTATATCCTGATCGTTTGTTGCAATAAACCATTAACTTACTTGGGTTAGGCATGAATCACACCATCTACAGCAAAAACACAGAAAACATTGTAGAAAAACCCAACAAACAAGAAAAAAAGTTAAAAAAATACTAGACGACAAAGTGTGATATACGTATTATTCCACTCCGCCGATAGGGCATGCGCCCGTAGCTCAGCTGGATAGAGCGTTGGCCTCCGGAGCCAAAGGTCGAAGGTTCGAATCCTTTCGGGCGTACCATTTCGGACGGCTCTTCGGTAAAAAGCAGTGGTGGCTATAGCTCAGTTGGTAGAGCCCTGGATTGTGATTCCAGTTGTCGCGGGTTCAAATCCCGTTAGCCACCCCATATTTAGGGTACTTCGGTCTCCTGTTTTGTTTTTAAACGAAACGAAAATTTGTCGGTGAATAGCGCAGCTTGGTAGCGCATCTCGTCCCTTGGGTATAAGGGGGACCAGAGGGTTCGACCCTCGAAATGAGAGAATGGCCAGGAAGAATTTGTCGGTGAATAGCGCAGCTTGGTAGCGCATCTGGTTTGGGACCAGAGGGTCGGGGGTTCGAATCCCTCTTCACCGACCACTATTATTTGAGTCTTCATTTATAAGACTCACCGGTCGCGAAGGCGGGTCGGGGGCTGGAGCGCCAGTCCGATCGAATCCCTCTTCAGCGACCACTATTAAAATGTTTGGCTTATGCGAGACAATACAATTTGATGGTGGCTATAGCTCAGTTGGTAGAGCCCTGGATTGTGATTCCAGTTGTCGCGGGTTCAAATCCCGTTAGCCACCCCATTGTTTAGGGTACTTCGGTTTCCTGTTTTGTTTTCAACAAAACGAAAAATAAGTCGGTGAATAGCGCAGCTTGGTAGCGCATCTCGTCCCTTGGGTATAAGGGGGACCAGAGGGTTCGACCCTCGAAATGAGTGAATGGCCAGGAAGAATTTGTCGGTGAATAGCGCAGCTTGGTAGCGCATCTGGTTTGGGACCAGAGGGTCGGGGGTTCGAATCCCTCTTCACCGACCACTACAAAAGAAACCCTGCTAGGAATAGCAGGGTTTTTTGTTTTCTGATGTATTTGGTTTTAGTGGAGAGTGCACTTTTGGGTCGGGGACGGAAGCCCGCCGCGTACGAATCCCTCTTCACCGGCCACTACAAAATCTACCTCGCTGTGTACTAATTTAACACCAAGGTAGATTTTGTTCCTTTTACGCTTAATCCATCATATATTTACGACGAATACCCAGCAGTGCAAATACACCAAATATCAAAATGGACGTTTTTTCCCAGCCGGTCATCGGGACTTTGTCACCGAAGGCACCAATAAATATTGCCATCTGTAAGCCGTGCATGATCAACAAGAACGCGGTCATAATATAAAGTACTATTGCCGAGTTCCCAGGAAAGGGGTGTACAATATTGATGAACAATACGACCCACACAAACGCTATGGCCATTTTTGCCAAAATAAGCAACCACTTCATACTATTTCTCTCTTAAATAATTGATATTTCACTTGTCCGGCAACTTTTTCTCTTAAGGGGGTCCAGTGAGTCGGTGGGGTAAAGTGAGACAACTCTTTCTCTGTCTCGACGTAAATAAGGGCATTTTCGGCCAACCATCCGTTACTTTCTAGCAACGCGACACATTGGTCGAGCATTTCTTTGCGAAATGGCGGATCGATAAACACGATATCGTAGGCGCTACCTTGCGCTTTTAACATGGCAAGGCTGTCAGTGTTTTTTATTGCGATGTTTTCGGCACTAAGAAGTGCACTATTCTTTTCGAGCTGTTGAAAAGCAGGCTTGTTGAGCTCGCACAATGTCACTTGGTCTGCATAACGTGATGCAGCTTCAAACCCCAGTCCCCCAGAACCTGCAAACAGATCAAGGCAGCGTGAGTGGGCGAGATGCGGAGCCAGCCAGTTAAATAGAGTCTCTTTTACTCGATCTGTCGTTGGACGAAGGCCATCACTTTCCAATACAGGCAGTCTTCGGCCTCGCCATTGACCACTTATGATCCGAATACTCCCTAATTGAGATTTCTTCGATGTTTTTGCTCTTTGTCGATTCGTCATGTTTTTTGAACGTTTAAATAAGTGATATCATGGGTGGTTCGGTAAAGTTTAACAGTTAAGTCGGGAATTGATAACTCACAACCCTCCGATACTGTACCAAAACTACAATGATGTAAGCACAACTCAATAAAGTGCAACGACACAACCATAGGTCTATTTGATGTCAGAAAAGAAAAAGCGCGGTTTACTCTCTTGGTTAGGCTTTGGAGAGGAAGAAGGAACACAACCTAAAACCGAGCAATCCGTAGAAGAGCAAAATCAAGTTGAAACCACCTCGTTGGTGGATGAATCAGATGCCCCTATTTCTCCATTAGAGCAAGAAGCGTTAGAAACCCAGCTGGTTGATCAAGAAGAGGTTATCGATACAGAGCTAGGCTTAGAAGAGCCGGTCTCTGATAGTAATAATACCATTGAACCTCAAGTCGACGTAGAAGAGGTACAAACAAAACCGACAGAAGGTTTTTTTGCGCGACTGCGCCGTAGCCTTGCACGCACTAAAACCAATATTGGGGCTGGTTTTTTTGGTTTGTTCAAAGGAAAGCAGATTGATGACGAACTGTTTGAAGAATTAGAAGAACAATTGTTGGTTGCTGATGTCGGGATGGATACCACGGTCAAAATCATTGAGAGTTTAACCGAGAAAGCGGGACGTGCGGAGCTGAAAGATGGCGAAGCGCTTTACGGTCTCCTTAAAGGTGAAATGGCGGAGATTTTAGCTAAAGTTGAACAGCCACTGATCATTGATGAAGAAAAAACACCTTACGTTATCTTAATGGTCGGTGTTAATGGGGTGGGTAAAACCACCACTATCGGTAAGCTTGCCAAGCAATTCCAATCTCAAGGCAAGTCTGTGATGTTAGCGGCAGGCGATACCTTCCGTGCAGCGGCCGTTGAACAACTTCAGGTGTGGGGACAACGCAATGATGTTCCAGTGATTGCACAACACACGGGTGCAGATAGTGCTTCTGTTATATATGACGCCATTGAAGCGGGTAAAGCGCGTGGTGCAGATGTCATTATTGCTGATACAGCGGGTCGACTTCAAAATAAGAGCAATTTAATGGAAGAGTTACGCAAAATTGTTCGCGTAATGAAGAAAATTGATGACTCAGCGCCTCATGAGATCATGTTAACTCTGGATGCGGCGACCGGTCAGAATGCAATGAGCCAGGCTAAGTTGTTTAGCGATGTCGCTCCTGTTACCGGCATTACCTTAACCAAACTGGATGGAACCGCAAAAGGCGGGGTTATCTTTGCTATTGCAGATAAATTTAGTATCCCGATCCGCTATATCGGTGTCGGTGAGGGCATTGATGATTTACGCCCATTTGATTCTCAAGAGTTTATTGAGGCTCTCTTTAGTCGCGAAGAGTAACCACGGAAGGAATTGCAGTGATTCGCTTTGAACAAGTTAGTAAAGCCTACCGAGGGGGTAGGCAAGCGTTGCAAAAGGTCGATTTCCATCTTCGCCAGGGGGAGTTGGCGTTCTTAACCGGTCATTCTGGTGCCGGGAAAAGTACTCTTTTGAAGCTTATTTGTGCTATTGAGCGCCCTTCTGCTGGGCAGATTAGCTTTAACGATCACGACATTACACGAATACCCAATCAAGACATTCCGTTTTTGCGTCGCAACATAGGGATGGTGTTTCAAGATCATCGCTTATTGTTGGATCGAACCGTATTTGAGAATGTAGCGCTGCCAATGCGCATTGAAGCGATCAATGAGAAAGAGATAAAACGTCGAGTGTCAGCCGCATTAGATAAAACTGGTCTGCTCGACAAGGCGAAATGCTTACCAACTCAACTGTCTGGTGGTGAGCAGCAGCGGGTGGGTATTGCGCGTGCGGTGGTCAATCGACCTATATTGCTGCTGGCCGATGAGCCAACCGGTAACTTGGATTCAGATCTATCGAAGCGCGTTTTTTCGCTGTTTAAAGAATTTAATAATGCTGGTGTGAGTATTCTACTTGCCACACACGATAGCGGTTTAATTACCAGCCAGCCTAGTTATCGTCAGTTCGAGCTTAATCAAGGCTTTTTGAGTGAGGTGGACAGCTATGCCAGCTAGAGGCCAAACGCGTCAAAGCTTTATCGGTACACACACCAAAACCGCCAGTGAGTCTTTTAAGCAGCTGCTCACGCGTCCGTTAGGAAACTTGCTCACATTGGCTGTGATTGCATTGTCACTGGCGATCCCGACCAGCCTCTATTTGGTGGCGAAGAACACAACAGCCATCGCATCTGGTGTGGCTCAGCCTTCGGTGATTAATGTGTATTTGCAAGAAGGCTCAGCTGAATCGCGTGTGATGTTACTCAAGGATCAGATAGAACGCATCGATCACGTTGACGCGGTTGAATATGTATCGGCGCAGCAAGGTTTGGACGAGCTCAGTCAATATGCCGGTTTTGAGCAGGCATTGTCACTGCTTGATGAGTACGCATTGCCTGCGGTGTTGGTCGTCAAGCCTGCCAATGATCGTCCAGATGCCATAAGAGACTTAGTGGCGCAAATTCAGACCATGGATAATGTCGCTGACCTGCAACTTAATGAAGACTGGTTAGAGCGTTTTGATGCGCTCAAAAACCTTGTTTCAACCGTGTCGTTTACTATGGCAGTCCTATTGTTAGTGGCGGTTATTCTGACAGTTGGAAACAGCGTCCGCTACAGTGTGTTGGCGCAGAAAGAAGAAATTCAAGTGATGAAGCTAATTGGCGCCACCGACAGTTTTATTGTGCGGCCTTATCTGTATATAGGCATGTGGTATGGACTCATAGGCGCAATCGCAGCATGGCTGGTGACAGCTTTGTTGACCATCGTTTTGAGCCAAGCCGTAGAAATGTTAGCGACGCTATATGACACCCCGTTTAGGCTGGTTGGGCTCGACTGGGATGAAAGCTTAATACTGTTATTGTTAGGGTCATTTTTGGGATTGTTTGCGGCAAGTGTTTCGACAAGAAGGCACTTAAAAGAAATTGAACCAGTTTAACTAAAGGCAGTCTAAACTCTCTGTCAGGATATACTATATAAGATATAGCTAACGATCACTTGTACCTGATTACTAATTGTGGATAATGAAGGGTCCTTTTGATATACCTCAAGGTTTGAAAGGATCACCCAAGGTTGAACTTTACGAGGAAGCGAATGAGCAAATCAGCATACCCAATGGCGCTAGTGTCTCAAGATAGCTTAGACAGCTATATTAGAGACGTTAATACCTACCCAATGTTGACCGCTGACGAAGAGCGTAAATTAGCAGAACGATTACACTATCACGGTGAGATTGACGCTGCGAAAGGCTTGATCTTGTCACACCTTCGTTTTGTTATTCATGTCGCGCGTGGCTATTCAGGCTACGGTCTACCTCTGGCCGACTTGGTTCAGGAAGGCAACATAGGTCTTATGAAGGCCGTAAAACGTTTTAATCCTGAAGTGGGTGTGCGTTTGGTGTCTTTCGCTGTCCACTGGATTAAAGCCGAAATTCATGAATACGTTTTGCGTAATTGGCGCATTGTTAAAATTGCGACAACCAAAGCACAACGTAAACTCTTCTTTAACCTGCGTAAGTCTAAAAAGCGTCTAGGTTGGTTTAATAATGGTGAAGTTGAAACCGTTGCGAAAGAGCTAGGAGTAACTCCAGCCGAAGTTCGTGAAATGGAATCTCGACTTGCCGCCCAAGATTCAACGTACGAAATGTCTAACGACGATGATGAAGGCAACTCTTATACAGCTCCAGCGCTGTATTTAGAAGATAGCCATTCTGATGTTGCTGATAATTTCGAAGCACAGAATTACGAATCTCATACCAATAAGAAGCTGCTTAATGCTATGGCGACGTTGGACGACCGCAGTCAACACATCGTTCGCTCTCGCTGGCTAGACGATACAAAGTCAACGTTACAAGAGTTGGCCGAGACTTACCAAGTATCGGCTGAACGTATTCGTCAGCTCGAGAAAAACGCCATGAAAAAGCTAAAGCTAGCGGTTGGCGAGATCTAACAAGCGCTGACAACAGTTTTGGATCCTAAAGCCAAGGTATATACCTTGGCTTTTTTGATCTTGTGGCACGTAACTGTATTGTGGATAACTCTGTGTCCTATTTATTCATCATAACCTAAGAACATAGACGTACAAAGGAAGAGCAGTGTCTGCACTAATGTGGGTAACACCTTAGATGTGCACAATTAGAGCACGATCAATACTACATATTGTGGATCAAAATAGATGATCATCGCTTATTAACGCAATCCACAAAGTTATCCACAAAACGATAAAGTTATTCAACATCTCATCAACTGTGTCACAATGGATTGGAACATTTAGTGTATATATGTGCTTATGTAGGAAAATAAATGGAATTTAAACACCTTGATGTAACCAGTGCATTTGAAATGCAGCACCAACAAGATGCGATTATGTTAGACATTCGCGATCCACAGTCGTTTAAAGCCTCTCACCCGCAGAGTGCGTTGCACCTGAGTAATGAGACTATTCAGGAGATTGTGGCTGATTTAGACTATGACAGGGTGTTGCTGGTAATGTGTTATCACGGACATAGCAGCCAAGGTGCAGCACAATACCTCGTGAATCAAGGATTTGAAACGGTCTACAGTATCGATGGTGGATTTGACGCTTGGAAGCGAGCGAACCTACCAACTACTACCTCATAAAGAGACGTTATACGCCATGATCAAAATTGCCGAAATTTCGAACCCTCGCATTGCTCAGTCCTTTGTGGACTACATGGCCAAAAAGAAAATCGTGCTTGCGATTGCACCGTCCAACGATCATTTTGCTATTTGGCTAAAGGATGAGTCCTACAGCCAAATGGTCATGGATGAATACAGTCAGTTTGCGACCGATCCTATGCATCCCAAATACTCACAAGCTTCGTGGGATATGGCAGAGTCGCGTAATGCGCGCTTTCATTATCACGCCCCAAGTTTTGGACAGATGCTAAAAGAGCGCGCAGGTCCCATTACGCTATTGATGATGGGGCTGTGTGTCGCGGTCTTTTTCTTTCAAGTTCTTGGCCGACATGGTCAGGTGTTTGCGTGGTTACATTTTCCAAGCTCTATTGAGCAAAGCTATCAAGTGTGGCGTTGGTTTACCCATGCGATTATGCACTTTTCCATTTTACACATCGCATTCAACTTATTATGGTGGTGGGATCTGGGAGGAAAACTCGAAAAATCGCTGGGTCCTAAGCCACTAATATCGGTTTTCCTTTTATCGGCAGCGATCTCTGGCTTGGGGCAGTATTTCGTTGAGGGGGCTAATTTTGGTGGCTTGAGCGGAGTGGTATATGGGCTGGTTGGCTTTTGGTGGTTGGTGGGTGTAGCGCACCCAACCTATCAACGTTATCTACCAAAACCATTGTTAGGCTTTATGCTGGTTTGGCTTGCTATTGGATTTGTACAGCCATTTATGGCCATCGCGAATACGGCACACTTGATTGGATTAGTCAGTGGCGCCGCTTATGGGCATTGGTACGCAAAGACTCAAATAGCGTAGCGTTTTTAGACTCGAGGTTACTGATACAAATATTTGGTAAATAGGAGATCTGATACCAGTGTTTTTCCCGTTTCAACCAATAGCATTGCGTTAATTTCGTCTAACATGGTTCTGCGCAGTTCTTCTCGGCCAAGCAGAGACGTAATGGTGTTTTCATCCTGCTCACCCAAAAGTGCAACCACGGTATCTCGAATTAATGGGTCATGCAGTTGTAATATGGGTAAGTAACTATCGTGCGCCACCATAATATCGATTTGGACACGAATATATCCTAGCTTATTTCCGGTTGTGTGAAAGTTGGTGGTAAGTTCTGGCTCCAGCGTATAGTAGGAAAATAAGTGAGCTTGTGTAGTCTCTTCTTCGGCCATAGCCAAACCTGAGCTCACAACCAGTAGTAGAAGTGAAAGAAGCGCTGTAATGTGACGTTCGAACATAGTTAAGTAAAGCTTTCGTTGATTGACGATATGTTATTGACCAATGTGTTGCTACAATAGCCAAAAGAACTTTATGGCATATTGTGCGGTCAATTAGTATTCAACTGCAAGTTAAAATGCCAGATTTTGTACAGATGTTTGATATGACCAATTGGTTAAATGATTACCGAGCTCTATACCAGGACATACAATGGCAGTCTCAGTTTTCCTTAAAGGATCATTGTGAGGGTGAAATTGTTTGGTTGCAAGACAGTAAGTCACTTTCAAAGAAACTTGAGACATATTGCTCTCAATTGAGTGTCGATGTTTTGTCAAATCAGCTAACAACACAAGATGAAAACAGCAGTAGCTCAAAGAGTTCTCATTGGCTCCGTGAAGTCTTATTGCTTGGTGACAACAGTCATTGGGTGTACGCCCAGTCTCAGGTTGAGCATCACGCACTTGAGCAACCTCTAATTCGCCAACTAATGCATGATGAAAAACCACTTGGACTCGCGCTGTTTAGTACGCAACAAGTGATGCGCGATCAATTGCAAATAGGGCAAGTGACGTCAGATAATCAACGACTTTGGGCAAGGCGCTCTAGACTACTAGTAAAAGATCACTCAATTTGGGTGTCTGAATTGTTTTTGCCAAATGCCCCCCTTTATCACTTATAACCAGGCTCTTGATGAACGAAAAACTTTCTGCATACGCGCAGTTAATGCGCATCGATAAACCCATTGGCATTCTTTTATTACTCTGGCCCACCTATTGGGCGCTTTTCCTTGCTGCTGGTGGTTTACCTGACTTAAAAGTGTGGGCGGTATTTACCGCAGGTGTCGTGTTAATGCGCTCCGCAGGATGTGTGATCAACGACTTTGCCGATAGACATTTTGATGGGCATGTAGAAAGAACCAAGCTTCGCCCAATCCCGGCAGGAAAGGTCTCGGCACGTGAAGCCGTAATACTGTTTATTGTGCTTTGCTTCGTCTCTTTTGCGCTTGTACTCACAATGAATGAAACCACGATAAAGTATTCGTTTATTGGGGTCTTACTAGCGTTTATTTATCCTTTCATGAAGCGCTTTACTCATTTACCCCAACTGTTCTTAGGGCTTGCGTTTAGTTGGTCGATACCCATGGCATGGGTGGCACAAGGCGCAGAGCCAACTCTCGTGCTTTGGGCTCTGTTTATCGCAAATGTTTTATGGACGGTGGCATACGACACACAATACGCAATGGTCGATCGCGACGACGATGTCAAAATTGGTATACGTTCGACCGCGATTCTATTTGGACGACGAGACAAAATGGCCGTCGCAGCACTGCAATTTGCTGCGTTACTGATTCTATTGTGGATTGGCTACATCGAGCAGTTAGGTGGGGTGTTTTACTGGTCTTTGCTTGTGTCTGGCGCACTTATGGTATACCAGCAGTGGCTGATCAAGGCGAGAGAACGTCAAGCATGTTTTAAAGCCTTTCTAAACAATAACTATGTGGGACTCGCGATAGCAATGGGCATTGCTATCGCGGTAACTATTTAGGCGTGCTCGACACTTTGTGCAATAGTTAGACGTACCTCAGTCACCAGTAGATCCATTAAACCTTGAGCCATTAAGGCCGCTTTCTCAGGCTGATAGTCATCCGATGCACGTACGTAGCCTTGTTCTACCAATGTTGTCGAGAGGAACGAAAAGACTTGCTTGTCGAAAAATTCAGGCGCATTAATTCCGTGGAGTCGTCCTAGACGTTGTGCAATCTCTTGCCCTTTGTTTTCTAACTCAGACATTTCGATGTCTGGGTTAGCGACAAGCAGCTTAAAGACAATCGCGTAGCGCTGCAGAGTCTCTGTAATGGTTCTAGACAACAGATACAACTCTTGGATCTGAGCTTGGTTTGGTGTGACTTGATGATCATCAATGTGGATAAGCCCTTGGTCTTCAAACTCTTTCAGGATCAGCTCAACTTGCTCTTTGATCGTTGCTGCATCAAAGTGAATAAAAAGCTCTTTTTGCAAAAATGGGTAGAGGACTTCGACACCTGCGTGAATTTTGTCCTTCGATATGATGCGGTTTTGAATGATCAATTGCGCGATCAGTGATGGGATAGCAAACAGGTGAATAATGTTGTTGCGATAATAGGTCATTAACACCGACTGATGACGATCAAGAGAGACTATCTCCCCTAAGCTATCCGTATCCAGAACAAACTTATTCAATGACAGCGCATGCACTACCAGCTCTTCTGCAGTTTGGTTTGGTGTAGTGACGCGCTCTGTATAAGGTACATTTCGTATCAGCTTGAGGTAGCAGTCTATTTGAACAATCAAGGCATCTTTGGTCAACGCGCGTTGACGTGATGCAAGCAAAGCCGTTGCACATAGCGTTAGTGCGTTAGTTGCAGCGGCGGAGTTAATGTTGGTCATCATTTGATTGGCCAATTGATTCACCACACCAGGCATCCACTGCGGCTTGGGCGCATCAATTTTTCCGACATTTTCGTGCCATTGCGGAGCGTGTTCGTTCAAGTATTGATTGAGCACAATCGGCTCGCCAAAGTTCACATAGCCTTGACCGAAGTTGCGTAATTTTCGAATTGTACGAACAACTTGACCTGCATTTTCCTTTTCTTTTTTCTTACCTCGCAACTCTTTCGCGTAAGTCGATACTTCCATTACGTGCTCATAACCTATGTACACAGGCACTAAAGTAACAGGACGGTTTAAACCTTTGAGCATGGCTTGTATCGTCATCGCGAGCATGCCTGTTTTGGCCTGTAACAAACGACCAGTTCGAGAACGCCCACCTTCGCTGAAGTACTCTACCGAGTAGCCTTTGGTGAAAAGCTCGGATAAGTACTCTCTAAATATGGTTGAGTAAAGCTTGTTACCTTTAAAACTGCGTCGCAAGAAGAACGCACCACCGCGTCTAAAGATGGGACCTGCCGGGAAGAAGTTAAGATTGATACCAGCGGCAATATGCGGCGGAACCATGCCTTCGTGATACAACACATAAGACAGTAATAGGTAATCCATATGGCTTCGGTGACAAGGCACGTAGACAATTTCATGGCCATCTTGAGCAAGCTGTCTGACTGCTTTCGCGTTGCTGACATTGATTCCTTGATAAAGGCGGTTCCACAACCAGCTTAAAATGGTGTCACCTTTTTTGATCAGACCGTAAGAGAAGTTAGCAGCGATCTCATCGAGGATTTTGTGTGCTTCATGCTCAGCCTTTTCGAGAGAGATATTTTTGGTCTTTGATTCATGCTCGATGGCTTTCTTAATGGCTTCAGATTTGACTAATCGGTCAAACAACACATCGCGGTTAGGTAAATTAGGCCCAGAGGCTGCCAGTTTTTGTCTAGAAAAATGGATTCGTGCAACGCGCGCCAGTTTGTGCGCAATAGAGTGGTCCGTACCATGCACGTCCGCCATATATCGTAGCGACACACAAGGACTGACACGCACTAAGCAATCTCGCCCGGCCGTCAACACCGTCCATGCTTTTTGGGGGCCCGTTTTACTCTCTAAATACGGTTTTACCTTTTCTTCTTTACCTGGCTTTCGTCCCCACAACACGGTAATGGGGATCATTTGAATATCCAGTTGTTCATCTTCAGCATGCAGATTAAGTAAGTCTGAAAATAGAGTGATAGAGCGTGATGGAATGTCGTGATCGCGTGATTTAAGCAGCGCTGCGCGCATACCAATGTAGACAAATCGCTCAAAGGTTTTTCCGCCAATCTCGATGGGTTGCAGTGGATCAGGCAACCCTACTTTTTTAGCCTGTTCTCTTAATGCCAACAAATCGATGTTTGAGTGAAATGGTAAGGCGTAGATGATCGGTCGGTTAGTGTCGATGTTGAGGTTGTCTATCGGATCTGCCGGAATGGTTTGTCCCTTTACCAATATCGACATCGGTAGCTTAAACAGCGCTTTTGAAATTGTAGGGGAAATCATGCAGTAGCCTTATAGTTGGTAAAGTCAATTTGACGCAGTGATCGGTAGTTTTTCATTGTCTAATCGGACATAATTTTGTACTGGTCAAACCTTTTGCGCCAATCATATTGAATGTTACACAATAATTCAAAGCATAGCGCTGTATTCAAAGGATGAATAATGAAATCTACGGATAGTGGTTTTAAACGTGTGGTTAATGCGGCCCAGTATTCATTGCAGGGACTAAGGGCTACTTTTAAACATGAAATGGCTTTTCGCCAAGAACTGGCGGTAGTTGCAATACTGATCCCAGTGACCTTTTTCTTGGACGTTACCATCAACGAGCAGCTCGCGTTAATTGTATCATTATTACTTGTGTTGTTGGTGGAGCTATTGAATTCTGCAGTAGAAGCGGCAGTGGATCGCATAAGTGAAGAGCCGCATGAACTTGCAGGCCGCGCAAAAGACATGTCGTCAGCCGCAGTGATGGTCTCTTTAATTATTGCAGTTGTGATCTGGGGTGGCGTGATTTTGTTCTAAAAATCTTGGCTTTGCCAAAAATACTGGATATACTCACATGAACTGTACAAAAAGACAGGCTTATCATGAGACCATTAACAGCACGGCAAAAACAAGTTTACGATTTGATCAAAGAAAAAATCGAAGTAGCAGGCATGCCACCGACTCGCGCAGAGATTGCTAAAGAGTTGGGATTTCGCTCAGCGAATGCTGCAGAAGAACACCTCAAAGCGCTGGCAAAAAAGCAAGCGATAGAGATAGTTCCTGGTGCCTCTCGTGGTATTCGGATTTTACTCGAAGAGCCAGCAAACGACGAAGTCGGATTACCTCTAATTGGTCAAGTGGCCGCGGGTGAACCTATTTTGGCTCAAGAGCATGTAGAAACACATTACCAAGTTGATCCAAGCATGTTTAAGCCGCAAGCTGACTTTTTACTAAGAGTAAACGGCGAGAGTATGCGTGATATTGGGATCATGGATGGCGATTTGCTCGCGGTTCATAAAACCCAAGACGTAAGAGATGGCCAAGTCGTTGTGGCGCGCGTTGATGATGATGTGACGGTTAAGCGTTTAGAGCGTAAAGGTCCAACAGTGTTATTGCACGCGGAAAACGAAGAGTTCAACACCATCGAAGTCGATCTCACCAGCCAGCACCTTGCAATCGAAGGATTAGCTGTAGGCATTATTCGAAATACCGATTGGATGTAGAATCGCTCAGGCGAGCCGATTAAAAGTAAAAAAACAGCCGCTTTTAGCGGCTGTTTTAGTTTTTACTGTCAGTTGTTTAGAAGAGCCTATTTAGTCCATTGAGCGCTGCTACACGGTAAGCCTCTGCCATTGTTGGATAGTTGAAGGTAGTGTTGACAAAATACTCTATGGTGTTTGCAGGAGCCTCTTGCTCCATAATGGCTTGCCCTATGTGGATAATCTCAGCGGCACGCTCGCCAAAGCAGTGGATCCCCAAAATTTCTTTGGTGTCGCGATGGAAAAGAAGCTTCAAGCTTCCCGCGTCGGTACCCCCAATTTGCGCACGAGCCAAATGTTTAAATGATGAACGACCTACTTCATAAGGGACTTTCGCTGCAGTTAGCTCTTGCTCTGTCTTACCAACACTACTAATTTCTGGAATAGTGTAGATACCTGTTGGAATATCCTCGGTCAAGTGCGAGTCGAGTTTGCCGTGTCCAATCGCTTGCGCCACAAAGCGGCCTTGATCATACGCAGCACTTGCTAAACTTGGGTAACCAATCACATCTCCAACCGCGTAGATATTTTTGATTTCCGTTTGATACTGGTTATTTACCTTCAATTGGCCGCGTGAATCTGGAGTAAGCCCAACATTGTCTAATTTGAGCTTGTCGGTATTACCGGTTCGTCCATTTGCGTAGAGTAAGCAATCGGCCTTCATTTTTTTGCCCGATTTCAAATGAACGATCACACCATCGTTGGTACCTTCGATAGAGTCGTGAGTCTCATCATTTCGAATTACCACGCCATTATTCCAAAAATGATAGGAGAGGGCGTCGGAGGTTTCATTATCCAAAAACGAAAGTAATCTATCTCGGGTGTTGATCAGATCGGTTTTAACACCAAGGCCTCTAAATATCGACGCGTACTCACAACCAATGACACCGGCACCGTAAATGATGATATGTCGTGGGTCGTGTTTGAGTGACAAAATAGAGTCGCTGTCGTAAACACGATCATGAGTGAAGTCAACGTCTTCTGGGTGGTAAGGGCGAGAGCCTGTCGCGATCACAAAGCGGTCGGCATGAATCAGCTCTGCAGTGCCATCTGCTTTTGCAATGCTCACGGTATTGGGATCAACAAAGCTGGCTTCACCAAAAATGAGCGTACAAAAATTACGATCGTAGAAGCCTTGTCTTAGCCTTGTTTGCTTATCTATGACTGACTCAGCATGGCCTAGAATGTCAGAAAACGTGGCGTGAATGCTGGTGTTGTTTTTGCAAAACAATGGATTGCTGTTGAATTCGATAATTCGGCTGACCGCATGTCTTAACGCTTTTGACGGAATCGTACCCCAGTGGGTACATCCGCCACCGACACTGTTTTCTTTCTCAATTATCGCGACTTTCAGTCCCGCCTTGGTCAACCCCATTGCAGCGCCTTCACCGCCAGGGCCACTACCGATAACGATGACATCAAAACGAGTTGAACTGCCCATTACTGCTTCCGCCTATACACTGATAACAAAATTTTATCGGTATTGTAACCAATTCACAAAGCGGGTAAACCTAACCAGGTCAAGAGCGTTGACAGGATCACGCAAACACAGATTGTTGCAATCCCAGATAAAATCAATGATGGTTTTCTTACAAACGAGTGCTTAAACTGTGAAATTGAACTCAAAAAAGCCTGTTGTTACAAGGAGACGGATAAAACATGGGGATCCGTGCGCAACAAAAAGAAAAAACGCGTCGTTCATTAATCGATTCTGCGTTTAATCAGTTAAGCTCTGATAAGAGTTTTTCCAATCTGAGTTTACGTGAGGTAGCTCGTGAGGCGGGTATAGCACCAACGTCGTTTTATAGACACTTTAAAGATATGGATGAACTCGGTTTAACGATGGTCGACGAAGGTGGGTTATTGCTTCGTCAGTTAATGCGTCAAGCTCGACAGCGAATTGTGACTAACGGCAGTGTTATCCGTACCTCTACTGAGACATTCATGGAGTTCATCGAGCAAAGTCCAAATGTATTTCGGTTGCTGTTGCGCGAACGCTCTGGCACATCAAAAGCATTTCGTAATGCCGTAGCACGAGAAATTGAACATTTTATCGCCGAATTAAGTGAGTATTTGATATTATCAGGTCTCAAGAAAGAACATGCGTGGATGCAATCTGAAGCATCCGTCAGGTTAGTCTTTAGTGCAGGGGCCGAAGCGCTTGATCTAAACCCAAGAGATCGTGCGTTGTTGTCTGAACGATTAATTCAACAACTAAGAATGATTGCAAAAGGTAGTGCACAACTGCACTGATAATAGAACGAGGGAAACAATGAGCAGCGAATTAAAAAATGAAAAAAAGTCGTTAGTATTGGCCTTAATCTTAGGTATGAGCATTAATGCCCTATGGTGCTGGTTATCTCTACCGGGTTATGGGTTCTCTATATTTGTCGTAATTGCCTTGGTGTTGAGCGCGCAGATGCTCTATCAAGACTACCTCAATTCACCCATCGCAGAAGATATGCCTTTGGTGGGACTGGCGTGCTTTTTCTTAGGTGCGTTTGGTCATTCAGCGTTTGCTCGCGCCGCATACCCAGATGGTGGCTCAAACTTCTTTTCGATATTAGTCACAATGGGACTGATGTTGTGGGTGGCATACCGAATGGGGAAGTCATCTCAAGTAGATGAGAGGGAAGTAAGTTAGCACTAACTTAGCGCTAGAATAGAGCCGTTAGTAAATCGACGCCAATGCAATGACAAGTACACGAGTAAATGTCTTTGCGTTGGCGTTGTTGTTTCTGAAACACGCTTTATGTACCAACAGTAGGTATGAGCGAGTAAAAAGTGCAATTGAAGAATTACTTGATGCGTTCCAAAAAGACACCTGCTTCAACATGATGGGTATAAGGGAATTGATCAAACAGAGCAAATCGAGTGATACGGTGTGTAGTGCACAATATCTCTAGATTGTCTTTTAAGGTGTCTGGATTGCACGAAATATACATAATGTTGTCGTAGCCCTGCACCATTTTACAAGTCTCATTATCCATCCCCGAACGCGGTGGATCGACAAAAATGGTATTGCACTCATAGTCGCTGAGTTCAACTTGCGCTTGCTGCAAGCGACGGAAAGTACGTTCACCTTTCATCGCCAACGTAAAGTCTTCAGCGGACATACGTACTATCTTTACATTATCGATGTTATTAGCGGCAATATTAAACTGAGCAGAGTCTACAGAGGGTTTTGCTAATTCAGTCGCCAGTACACGTCGGAAGTTTTTGGCTAATGCTAATGAGAAGTTACCATTGCCGCAGTAAAGCTCTAGTAAGTCACCGTTGCTGTTTTTGGTACAGTCTATAGCCCATTCCAACATTTTTTCAGCAACCTTACCGTTTGGTTGAGTAAAACTGTTTTCAACTTGCTGGTATACCAACTCTTGGCCATCAACATGCAGTTTCTCAATGACGTAATCTTTTTCAATGATGTGCTTAATCTTACGAGCACGCCCAATAAGGTTAACGTTGTAACCTTGTTGGATGAATTGTTCACGCAATTGCTTCGCTTGTTGTACCCACTCATCGCCAATTGCTTTGTGATAGAGCATAGAGACGAGCAGTTCACCACTCAGGGTAGACAAGAAATCCACTTGAAAGAGCTTAGTGCGAAGCAGTTGATTGTCTTTAATCGAATCCAGAAGGGTGGGCATCATTTTGTTAATGAGCGCACTTGCCGTTGGGAATTGGTCAACTCGATACTTCTCGCGAGTCTGTTGGTCAAACATGATGTAGTAAAGATCATCACCTTCATGCCAAACTCGAAATTCTGCGCGCATTCTGTAATGCTGCTCTTCTGAGGCATAGACGTCCAACACAGGTGGCTCAAACTTAGCAAAATCTGATTCTAAGCGCTGGATCTTATCGGTAAGTTGAACTTGATAAGAGTGAGAGTCATACATAGACATGGTGATACCTTTTGATTATGGACGCGCAGATTTTAGTCAAACACTTTTTATTGTCCAGAATTAGTGATAAAAACTCCACTTTAAATGGTTTATTGAATAAACGGACAGCGCTTTGACAACATCAGTAAAGACAACCACAGCGAACAGAACCCCTCCACGGATAATGATTTTTGATTCTGGTGTGGGTGGGTTGTCTGTACATAGAGATATAGCGGCATTATTGCCTAATATCGATGTTGTCTATATGTATGACAATGAAGGCTACCCTTATGGGGAGCTCGAACCCAATGTGTTGGTGGAGCGGGTCGTTAATTGTGTGGAGGTGGTAAACCAGCAATATGGTGTTGATGCGGTTGTTATTGCATGCAACAGTGCCAGTACGATTGCACTCCCATCGTTAAGGGAACGTTTTTCCTTTCCTATTATTGGAGTTGTACCTGCCTTAAAGCCTGCAAACCTTATTGCAAAACAAGGGATCACTCTAATAGCTACGCCGGGTACAGTGAGTAGAGCGTATACGCGAGACCTTATAGAGCAGTTTGTCGATTCTGTTCCTGTGCAATTAATAGGTACGACAGAGCTTGTCAACATGGCAGAAGATAAGCTAAGAGGCAGACAGTTAGATCAGCATCTTCTCAGACAAATAGTAGAACCGATTAAATCACATAGTGATGTGGTTGTGCTTGGCTGTACTCACTTTCCACTATTAGAAGAGGAATTAGCGGCCATACTTGGTGAGCACATGACGTTCGTTGATTCTGGAGAAGCGATTGCACGTAGAGTGATGGAAGTTCTAAAACTAAGCGATGGCGTTGTCGGTGAGGGGAGTAAAAAATGCCACACTATTTTGAGTAGTGCTCCAGAGCCAAATAGCGAGGCACTGGAGCGATACTTAAGCAAATTGAATTTCTCTGCTATTCAGCATTGTCCTCTGAAGGGTGCTTAGGATCGTTCGCAACGCGAACTTTCAAAGTGCGCTGCATGTATTCTGCGTCGTTAAGGGCACTGATAACCTTGTCAGCATCTTTTGCCGCAACCACCACAAAACCAAAACCACGGCGTTTACCCGTACGTTTGTCTTTCATTAGTCGAACATTGAGTACTTTGCCGTGCTCGTCAAATAGGTCTCGAACGTTTTTTTCATTTGCGCGATAAGGCAAGTTGCCTACATATAGGGTTTGAGAGTCTTCGTCTCCGTCTACCTTGCCTGATGAAATTGAAGTTGATGCATTTGGTTTGGATGATGGTCTAAGAAAGATAAAGCCAAGTACAGCGCCAGCAACCACTGCTAAAGCTGGATTAAGTGCTAGGAAGTTGGCTACAACCGCTAAAATTACGGTCGCACCTGCGAAAAAAAGAAAAGATTGATTTGATTTCATTTTGATTCACTACAGATCTGTTGAATGGTAATTAACATTAATAACATTAATAACATTTGAAACACATTGATATTACGAGCTTTACTAACGTTTTTCCAATTTAATGATGTGACAACGATCAAAGGATGGTGGTACTGGGAAAAAACGCGATTTTGGTCACTAAGCAAGCAATCGAAATAAAAGTGACAAAAAGAGTGCAAAAAGGGGTTGCCAATGTGAGTTGGATCTCTATAATGCCCCCTCGCTGACACGGGATGAGCCGCTAGGGTTCACAAGGGTTAGCAGGCAATTTGAAGCATGAAAATTTAATTTGAAAAAGTGTTTGACACTCCAACTTAAATCGCTAGAATGGCCGTCCGCTTCAAGGGAGACCTTAAAGCAGCCTGAACAAGGCAATGCTCTTTAACAATATAAACCTATCAATCTGTGTGGGCACTCGTTGATGATAATCGCTACTTGTTTTTACTTTTTTTATAAAAAGTAAAACAAAAAACGATGTCAAT
>NZ_JXQD01000037.1 GCF_002100145.1 Vibrio sp. qd031 | reverse complement strand
ATTTTAGGATTGCCGCGAAAGCACACGAGGAACCTCGTGCCCAAGCTGGTCGCGTCGCTCCAAATTTTAGGATTGCCGCGAAAGCACACGAGGAACCTCGTGCCCATGCTGGTCGCGTCGCTCCAAAATTTAGGATTGCCGCGAAAGCTCACGAGAAACCTTGTTTCCAAGTTATTCGCGTCGCTCCAAATAAAAAAGCCATCATCAGCTTTAAATGATGACACGGACGCGGGGTGGAGCAGCTTGGTAGCTCGTCGGGCTCATAACCCGAAGGTCGTTGGTTCAAATCCAGCCCCCGCAACCACTTTTAAGTTCAATGGATGAGGTTTTCATAACCCTCAGGCCGTTGACGGAAGCGCCGCCCGGATCAAATCCAGCCCGCGCAACCACATTCAAGAATACGTTGAAAAACGGGTTCTATGCGACACTAGCTCAGTTGGTAGAGCGCAACCTTGCCAAGGTTGAGGTCACGAGTTCGAACCTCGTGTGTCGCTCCAAATTTTAGGATTGCCGCGAAAGCACACGA
>NZ_JXQD01000036.1:292959-293301 GCF_002100145.1 Vibrio sp. qd031 | reverse complement strand
AGCGTTCAATCTGAGCCATGATCAAACTCTTCAATTTAAAGTTTTTTGTGACTCAATGAATACTGACTTCAAAACTTAATATCCATGTAAACATGAACATGTAATTCTAAAGCTATTATCGTTCCAACAGAACGATAATGAATTGACTGTGCCAAATAACTCATTCCCGAAAGAAGTTGCTATTCGTATTGGTCACTCAGTTCATTGAAATCAAGGTTGATTCCGAGGAATCTATTTGATTATCATCAACGAGTGCCCACACAGATTGATAGGTTTATATTGTTAAAGAGCTTTGCTTTCAGTGCCTTAGCACTTAAGCAGGACGCGTATAATACGCTTTCT
>NZ_JXQD01000036.1:130927-292949 GCF_002100145.1 Vibrio sp. qd031 | reverse complement strand
ATTGACATCGTTTTTTGTTTTACTTTTTATAAAAAAAGTAAAAACAAGTAGCGATTATCATCAACGAGTGCCCACACAGATTGATAGGTTTATATTGTTAAAGAGCTTGTTTCGAAGTCACCCTCAAAACGGACGGCCATTTTAACCAGTTAAAACTCAGTGTCAACCACTTTCTTTTTAACTTTAAAACGTTGATTTTCATCACCGCTTTGGCCTTGCCAGTTATCCCTGACAACGGAGGCGCATTATAAGTAGAATTCGGGGTAGCGCAACCCTTAAAACAACGATTTTCAGGTTTTTTATTCCAAGCGAATAAAAAACCGTCAAATCGTCATTTAATCGTACAATTACTGCGCTTATTGGCTCGCTACAATGCGATTATCACGTACGCTCAGAGTAATCGTTTTGTTCGGAAGAAGTTTACCAGCGAGTAAAGATTTCGCCATTGGGTTCTCTACTAAGGTCTGAATCGCTCTATTTAGAGGGCGTGCACCATAAACAGGATCAAATCCAGCTTTCGAAATAAACTCCAATGCTTCTTCTGTTACTTCTACAATAAAGTCTTTCTCTTTCAATCGGTCGGTCATTCGTCGTAATTGTATAGCAGCGATTGACTGAATATGTTCCGCTCCCAATGGGTGGAACACTACACTTTCATCCACGCGATTTAAAAACTCTGGTCTAAAATGAGTTTTCACCACGTCCATCACACTACTTTTCATTTGTTGATAGCTTGAGTGACCAAACCCTTCTTGAATCCGATCAGAGCCCAAATTGGACGTCATGATTAATACCGTGTTCTTAAAATCGACAGTACGACCTTGGCCGTCGGTTAATCGGCCATCGTCCAACACCTGAAGTAAAATATTAAATACGTCAGGATGTGCTTTCTCTACTTCGTCTAAAAGAATGACTGAATAAGGACGGCGGCGAACAGCTTCTGTAAGGTATCCACCTTCCTCATAGCCAACATAACCTGGAGGAGCACCGACTAATCTTGCGACAGAGTGTTTCTCCATAAACTCAGACATATCGATACGGACCATTGCGTCACTACTATCAAACAGAAATGTCGCTAACGTTTTGCACAGTTCGGTTTTGCCGACTCCGGTCGGGCCCAAAAATAGAAACGAACCAATGGGCCTATTAGGATCAGACAATCCAGCTCGACTGCGTCGTATAGCATTAGAGACCGCTTCAACAGCTTCTCCTTGACCAATGACCCGATCGTGGAGCACTTCTTCCATACGAAGTAGTTTCTCTTTCTCTGCTTCAAGCATTTTGGCCACAGGGATACCCGTCTGCTTCGACAACACTTCTGCTATCTCAACATCGGTCACTTTATTGCGCAGCAACGTCATCTCTTGCATTTCAGCTTGGGCAGCTAGGTCGAGCTGCTTTTCAAGATCAGGGATCTTGCCGTATTGAAGTTCGGACATTCTGTTCAAGTCGCCAGCACGCCTGGCTATTTCCATATCTTGTCGAGCTTGCTCTAAATCCGCCTTAATATGCTGAGTACCTGAGAGAGCAGCTTTTTCTGCTTTCCATACTTCTTCGAGCTCAGCAAATTGCTTCTCTTTGTCTTCGAGTTCTACATTAAGAAGATCACGACGCTTACGACTGGCGTCATCGCCCTCTTTTGCTAGAGCCTGCAATTCTATTTTGAGCTGAATGACACGGCGCTCTAGCTTATCCATTTGCTCTGGTTTGGAATCGATTTGCAGACGAATTGACGAAGCGGCTTCATCAATAAGATCTATGGCTTTATCGGGAAGCTGTCTATCCGACACATAACGATGCGACAAACTTGCCGCTGCAACGATTGCTGGATCGGTAATATCAACATGGTGATGCAGTTCGTAACGCTCTTTTAAGCCACGTAGTATTGCAACGGTATCTTCTACTGTTGGCTCGTTCACTAGCACTTTTTGGAAACGACGCTCCAAAGCTGGGTCTTTTTCGATGTATTGGCGATACTCATCGAGAGTAGTCGCACCGACGCAATGTAACTCACCACGTGCCAGCGCTGGCTTTAGCATATTGCCCGCATCCATAGCACCATCGCCTTTACCTGCGCCGACGATAGTGTGCATTTCATCGATAAAGAGGATCACATTGCCCTCTTCTTTTGCCAGCTCATTAAGTAATGATTTTAAACGCTCTTCAAACTCGCCTCGATATTTCGCACCCGCCACGAGCGATCCCATATCCAGCGCCAATACACGTTTTCCGCGCAGCCCCTCAGGGACTTCATTATTAATAATTCGCTGAGCAAGACCTTCGACTATGGCCGTTTTACCCACACCAGGTTCACCAATGATCACTGGATTGTTTTTGGTTCTGCGCTGCAATACTTGGATGGTTCGACGGATCTCATCATCGCGACCAATAACAGGATCAAGCTTGCCTTGTTCAGCTCGCTCGGTCAGATCAATGGTAAATTTTTCGAGCGCTTGACGCAGCTCTTCGGCGTTAGGATCATCGACTTTTTGGCCACCGGTCACTTTCTCAATCGCAGCCGTCACTTTTTCTTCGGTGATGCCTAACTTCTTGAGCAGTTGCCCCATTGGGCCTTTGTCTTGCACAGCCGCAAGCAAAAAGACTTCTGATGATATGTAACTGTCATTACGCTTTTGAGCAATCTTATCGCAAAGGTTAAACAAGGTTCCCATTTGTGACGACAGTTGAACATCGCCCCCTATTCCAGAGACTTTAGGTAATTTGTCCAACATCTCTGCAATTGAGGATCGAAACTGAACCACATCAACATTAAGTAATGTAAATAACGGGCGTATCGAACTGCCCTCTTGATTGAGCAGCGAAGACATTAAATGAACGGGTTCTATATATTGATGGTCACGACCTAATGCCAGCGATTGCGCTTCTGAAATCGCCATCTGAAATTTGCTGGTAAATCTATCTAATCGCATGTCCACTCCTCACACATCACTTGGGTGAAAGTTGTTTCTACTATGTATAGAAAGTGGTCATCAAATTCACTATTTTCAAGTGCTAATTAGGCATTAATTGAGCGATAACAAAAAGCGGGGGGCAAAAAAAGAAAAGTTTCTCATTGGTAGAAGCAGAGTTCTATGAAGGGTTATGTTTCCATCCAGATCATCGTGGCCTGACGGCCGGTAATGGAACCTTGACGGTAAGAGAAAAATCGAACGTCGTCATAGGTACAGAGCCCACTACTGCTAACCTCGTTTACGCCGGCATTAAACAGTCGAATCGTGACTAACTGTTCTAAATCAGCCATCCATTTCCCCGGATTGCTTGAAGGGACAAAACAGCGTTCAACCTCGTCATTGCAGTCGATAAACTGCTGCCGAACCTCTGACCCCACTTCAAAGCGAGGTTGTCGAATCGCAGGTCCGATCCACGCAATAATGCGACCATCGATCTTATCAATGGTGTTTTCGAGCACGCCATTAAGTAAACCTCGCCAGCCCGCATGCACTGCAGCGACTTGTGTCCCCTCAGCATTGCAAAACAATACCGGAACACAGTCTGCGGTCATAACACTGCAAACTTGCCGTGGTGAATATGCTATTGATGCGTCAGCGCTAACAATCACATCCGGCTCAAGCGGAAGTGCGACCACATCGGTAGAGTGAGTCTGATTTAGCCAAGCGGGTGAAGAAGGCAGTTTTGCCTTCTTCATTAACCAGTGTCGGTTGCGCTCGACGGTTTGAGCGTCGTCCCCAACGTGCCGACCAAGGTTTAAGCCATCAAATGGCGGACTCGAAAAGCCTCCTTCTCGTGTCGTGCTGATGGCCTTAACATTTCTAGGTGCGTTCCAGTTAGGGACAATCCAACTCACAATAGACTCACTGTATTTGCTCAGTAATGAAGATTAATGTCATTGTTCAAAATGGCACTTGGTTAGTAATCTTCTTCCGGGTTCTCTTTAGCGTCTACGCGCAGAGCTTCCGCGATATCAATCATATCGTCGGGTACCGGTGCATGAAACTCCATCGACTCACCGTGACTAGGGTGGTCAAAACGCAGCATCACTGCATGCAATGCTTGACGGTCAAACCCTCGAATTTTGGCGGTGAGTTCTTCACTTGCCCCTTTTGGAATTCGAGCACGACCACCATAAGCGATGTCACCAAGCAATGGGTGCTGTAAATACGCCATATGAACACGGATTTGGTGTGTACGACCAGTCTCTAGACGTAAGCGAATACGAGTATGTTCACGGAAATGCTCTGCAACACGATAGTGAGTCACCGCTGGTTTGCCCATTTCGTTAACGGCCATTAACACACGTTTTTGCGGGTGTCGGCCTATCGGTTTTTCAATCATGCCACCAGCGGTCATTTTACCAATAGCGATTGCTTCATACTCACGAGTGATTTTGCGTTTTTGCAGCGCTCTCACCAAACGTGTCTGAGTGGGTACATTTTTCGCCACTACCATGAGCCCAGTCGTGTCTTTATCGAGACGATGGACGATGCCGGCACGCGGCACTTCAGCAATATCTGGGTAGTGGAACAATAAGGCATTTAATACCGTTCCATCCGGTGTTCCTGCCCCTGGGTGTACCACAAGATCGCGAGGTTTATTGATAACCAAAAGATCATCATCTTCATAGACGATATCTAACGGAATATCTTGTGCTTCCCAGCGTTCTTCGTCTTCCAGTTCAGCTTGAATAACGATCTCTTCGCCACCCATCACTTTTTGACGAGGTTTAGTGGTTACTTCACCATCTACCTGCACATGTCCAGCCAGCAACCACTCTTTGTGTCGCGAACGAGAATATTCGGTAAACAACTCGGCAATGGCTTGGTCTAAACGCTGACCAAGTTGGCTTGGTTGTACTTGTTTTTTTAACTCTATTGTCTGGGCCATATCGAACTTTTTAAAAAACTGTGGGACTAATGCTTGCTACTGTGAAAAAATAGCGACTTTGTATATTGTATCTGCTCAGCCCCTACTTGTAACGGGCAATAGCAATTTAAATAAAAAATAGGGACAGTATCTATCCCATGAGATATAGACATTTAGCTGCCGCACTCAGTTGCGCATTGATTTTTGGCTGCAGCAGCACGGAAGACGTCGTTCCGGATATTCCACCAGCAGAACTATACGTAGAAGCGCAGAAATCCTTACGAGAAGGTAACTGGGTGACGGCTGTGGATCAACTAGAGGCGCTTGATTCACGCTATCCTTTCGGCCCTTACTCTGAACAAGTTCAGTTAGACTTGATCTATGCATACTATAAAAATGACGAACTTGCGTTGGGTCTCGCAACGATAGAACGCTTTACTCGTCTAAACCCTACGCACTCTAAAAGTGATTGGGTATTGTACATGCGCGGTTTGTCACACATGGCACAAGACCGCAACTTTTTACACGATGTATTTAACATCGATCGGAGCGACAGAGATCCAGAACCCGTAAAAAAAGCCTTTGCTGACTTTAAACGTTTGGTACAGCGCTACCCAGACAGTGCCTATGCTGAAGATGCCGCACTTCGGATGGTGTCGTTAAAAAACAGGCTGGCCCGCTATGACTTAGCAACCGCAGATTTTTATCTGCGACGAGAGGCGTGGATCGCAGCAATTAATCGTTGCCAGGAAATACAAAAAACCTACCCCAATACCGTTGCCGCAAAGGAATCTCTAGACATTCAGCTTCAGGCATATAAAGAGTTAGGGTTAGAAGACGCCATAGCTAGAACTGAAAAATTGATTGAGATCAATCAGCTATAAATGCTACATTTTGCCCATCGATTCAAGGAATGAATTGATGGGCTTTCACTTTTTTTACAACACTAAGCCCACCCCGACCTACACTTAATGTAGATGTAAGGCATGCGTACTATGCGCAATCAAACATGGATGTTGTATGAAAAAACAGTTATTGCAGCTGGCGTTACTGCTATTTTCAGGACCGTTATTCGCTTTAGAACTCTCCCCGATTTCCAAATCACATTCGCTTGGCGACTTTGATAAGATAGTCGAATCTGGCAACCTTCGCGTGCTGGTTTCTGCTGATCTCGGTTTTTATTATATCGAGAAAGGTCGTCCCAAAGGCATCATTGCAGAGCAACTTGCACACTTTGAAGCCTATTTGCAAAAGTCTAATCCACTGCTAAAGATACAAATTATCCCTATCGAGCGCAGCGATTTATTCGTTGCATTAGAGGCCGGTTATGGAGACTTAGCCGTAGCAAATTTAACCATTACCCCTCAACGCCAACAGCAAGTGCAATTTAGTACGCCTTTCTTAGAAGATGTTTCCGAGCTTTTTATTACCAACGCTGATGAAGATCCAATTGACGAGATCAGCGATGTCAGTGGACAAGAAGTCTGGGTACGAGCCAGCTCTAGCTACTTCGAAAGCATTCAGCGCATCAACAACGAGCTATCGAGCATGGGATTGCAACCGATGGAGGTGCGATTTATTGAAGAGACCATTCAAGATTACGAGTTAATGGAGATGGTGAACCAAGACTATATCGACCTCACTGTATTGGACTCTCATAAGGCTGAACTCTGGCTTAAAGTCATGGATAACTTAAAAGCACATGAGGAACTTCCGCTAAGAACCGAGGGAGAGATCGCATGGGCCATGCGACAGGAAAGCCCAAAACTGGAAAGTACCGTCAATGCCTATTTAAAAACCGCTAAGAAAGGTACCTGGTTAGGCAATGTCATCTACGAAAAGTACATTGATAACACCAGTTGGTTAACGCGAGCACTGAATCCGGATCAACTTGAAAAGCTCAATGACCTTTCAACGGTGTTCAAAAAATACGGTGAACAATATGACATCGACTGGCTAATGCTATCTGCGCAAGCGTTCCAAGAGTCTGGGTTAGATAACTCGAAAGTTTCTCACCGTGGTGCAGTGGGCATCATGCAAGTATTACCGGCTACTGCATCGGATCCTTACATCAACATTCCCGATATCAAAGACCTTGATAATAATGTGCACGCAGGGACCAAATATATGCGATTTATCCACGATCGCTACTTCAGTGACGACGATATTTCAGCCAACGACAAGGTTTACTTTAGTTTAGCCGCGTACAACGCAGGCCCAGCCGCGATCAGACGAATGCGTACCTTAGCGACTAAACACGGTTATGATCCTAACAAGTGGTTTCAAAATGTAGAAATCATTACTCGTCGCAATATAGGCAAAGAGCCTGTGACTTATGTAGGGAACATAAATCGCTACTACATTATTTACAAACAGCTAGGATTGATCCGCGATCAGCAGAGCAACGCGAACGCCTTTAACTATCAAAGCGTCGTACTTGAGTCGCTAACGGATGAGTAAACATAGAGTGTGATGAAATTCACAAAAGGTAGGTGGTGAAAGTTCATTCAATGACTTTATTTAGGTCGAACTAATGCCCTAAAAACGAATGAATTTTTAGCTGCTTACCCTTCCCAATCTACCCTCCCCTCGTAATAATTCAAGCAAAATTCACCGAGTTTCGATAACTTTTTATGGTTTGGTCACATTTTCATTGGAGTCGCTAACTCCACCTCAATTTAGTGATCCATATCACTAAATTGATTCCTCAAATGCGTAATCTGAACTCATCCCACAAGGGAAAGCCACAGAGGAAAAGACACTATGAAAATAAATGTAACCGGCAAAAACCTAGAAATTACCTCTGCAATTCGTTCACATATAGAGACGAAGTTTAAAAAACTAGAAAAGTGGCAAGTCGATATCATTGCCTGTAATACCAGCTTTAGTGAAGAGCCTAATAAGCAGAAAAAATTTGAAGCGAGCATAACGGTACCAAAAGGACAGCTTAACGCTTCAGCGAGCAATCAAGACCTATATGTCGCTATTAATGAAGTTGAGCAAAAGCTAGAGCGCCAACTTAACAAGCTGCGACACAAACCAGACGCCCGACGTGCAAGTCACGCAGAACAACCGGCGGTAGAGCCCGATGAGGAAGTAGAAGAAGCGTCATAACAGATTCCGTACGGGGAGCATCGCTCCCCGTTTTTTTGCTTGACGAATATCTGCCCCTTGCTTACTGTGTAAAGACACAACATATTCATGCAGTTAACATCATGAAATCAGCCTATTTTGACCGTTTTATTCAGTTTATGATTCACTCTATATAGAGGCTGGACTGAAACCTATACGTTTCGAAATAAGTGAAGCCTCCTCAACTGGGAGGCTTTTTTGTAAGGAAGCCAAGAAATGCCCCAACCATCAATGCCGTTAGATAGAATTCGACTCGAGCTCAACGATCTGGATAAACAGTTACTTAAGCTATTATCAGAGCGACGCACACTGAGTTTAGAGGTAGCTAAAAGCAAAGTTGAAACCTCCAAACCCGTTCGTGATGCTTCGCGAGAACAAGAATTGCTGGTCAAATTGATCAAAATGGGGCAAAACGATTTCGATTTAGACGCTCAATACATTACCAAGCTCTTCCATACCATTATTGAAGACTCGGTATTACTGCAGCAATCTTACTTACAGAATTTGGCCAACCCAAAACTTGCAAGAAAGCCGTTGGCTCGTGTCGCCTTCTTAGGCTCCCGTGGCTCCTACTCTCATTTGGCCAGCCGTGAGTACTTTAGCCGAAAAAATACCGAGTTGGTTGAGCTAAACTGTACCGGTTTCAAAGAAGTGCTCAATACCGTTGAATCAGGACACGCTGACTATGGCGTTTTGCCTATCGAGAATACCAGTTCTGGGTCGATCAACGAGGTATACGATTTACTTCAACACACCAATCTTTATCTTGTTGGCGAAGTTACCTTACCTATAGAGCACTGTTTACTGGCGTCATCAGACGTGCCTCTAGAACAGGTGAAAACTCTCTATTCACACCCTCAACCGCATGCACAATGCAGTGAGTTTATTAGCCACCTAAAAGGGGTGACATTAGAAACCTGCGCAAGCACCGCTGATGCTATGCGTATCGTCAAAGATCTTGGTCGAGATGACGTCGCCGCAATCGGCAACTCTCAAAGTGGCAAGCTGTATGGACTCCAGCCCATTAAAGGCGATATCGCTAACCAGACCGAAAACCATACTCGATTCATCTTAGTTGCCAGAAAAGCCGTCGAGGTGTCGCTGCAAATCCCTGCTAAGACGACTTTGATCATGTCTACAGACCAGACGGCCGGTTCACTGGTTGAGTGTCTGTTGGTGTTCAAACGATTCCAAATCAATATGACCAAACTAGAGTCTCGTCCAATCATGGGCAATCCTTGGGAAGAGATGTTCTACATCGATCTTGACTGCCACCTAGAGTCAGAGCACATGCAAGCAGCCTTGACCGAGCTCACAGCCTTAACTAGGCAAATTAAGGTGTTAGGGTGCTACCCAAGCGAAAATATAAAAGCAACTCAAGTGAAGTTAGAAGGGTAAAGCATGTCTAAGAAAGTGATTGTTACTTCACTGAACCCAGCAAAGATATCTGCGGTTCAATGCGCTTTTGAAGACGCTTTTGAAGGGCAAGAGTTTGAGTTCGTTGGGGTCAGTGTCGCGAGCGATGTACCCGATCAGCCTATGAGTAATCATGAAACCAAACAAGGTGCCCTAAACCGAGTTCGCAACGCTAAAGCTGACCATAGTGCGGATTATTTTGTTGGCGTAGAGGCTGGTATTGAGGGTGATCAAACCTTCGCGTGGATGATCATTGAGACAGACACAGTCCGAGGTGAGTCACGCTCTTCTAGCTTATCACTTCCGCCTGAGGTTATGGCTAAAGTGCAACAAGGCATGGAGTTGGGTCACGCGATGGATGCACAATACGATACCGACAACATTAAGCAAAAAGGTGGAGCAATTGGGTTACTCACTCAAATGAGGCTGACCCGAAGCAGCGTATATCACCAAGCGTTAATCTTGGCGCTGATCCCGTTTCTAAACCCGCAGGATTTTCCGAGTAACCTATAATTTCCCACTAGGCTGACAAGCGTCCTCAGGGAAACAATCGCGCCGGACCATAGCGATTCAAGCAGGCTAGGGTTGTTCAAATAGTCCGTCTAGAAACTGCTGCAATCGAGCCAATTCGGCTTGATCGTGTTTTTGAAGCTCTTTAGACCCGCGAGTAATGGTGGCGATGCCGACTCCAATATCTTGGCTCAGTTGTCTTTGGGACTGCGATTTAAGTAGCAGCCCATCGAAGATTTTGGCGCGTACCAATAGGGCTTCACGTTCGTCCGCAGTCAAAAGAAACTGCAGTAAATCATTTAATTCACCCTTGTGAGCTGCTTGAGAGAGTCGTTCGACCAGCGCGTGCCACTCATTGCTTTCCATTACTAGTACCTTAATGTTGCTTCAGACGGCGTTAGAAAAGGCCCTGATTCATTCATAAGGTTGCGATAATACGTCTCAAACATCAATACATTTTGAACGTAGCCTCGTGTTTCCTTGAATGGAATGGCCTCTATAAACGAAAACACATCAATATTTTCGTTACTTCTTTCGCGCCAACTACGGACACGATTAGGTCCTGCGTTGTATGCCGCAAACGCAAATATACGGTTATCATCATATTGATTTAAAAGCCCCTTTAGGTAGTGACTGCCTATTTCAATATTCTTGCCTACGTCATACAGCTCTTCTGCTCCTGCGTAGTTGATGTCGTATTTGTTGGCGGTGTATTGCGCGGTGGTCGGCATAACCTGCATCAAACCTCGGGCGCCAACCGGTGAGCGAGCTTGAATGTCCATGGCACTTTCTTGGCGCGCCAACGCCATCAGTGTGATGGGATCCATCTCATTTTGCTTGGCGTAAAAGTCAAACCACCACTGATGGGCGACTGGGAAACGCAGTGCTGTATGCTCCCACATACGACCTTCTATCGTCGCGGTTACGGTTAGGTTATGCCAGCGCTTTTGAGAGGCGTAGTAAGCTAAGGTCTGTTTATCTTCGTTGTAGGCTCGGGTTAATAGCCAGCGCCATTCACTTTTTGCGGCAGCAATTTTATCCAGCTCTATCAGCTCTTCAATTCGAGTTAGAGTTGATTCATATCTCTTAACATCATCAAGATTCACTTCGGTAACCGCGCTGTAGTACTCTATTGGCACACCCAAATGGTGCGCAGCGGCCGCGCTGTAAAAGCTTAGCGATCCTAATAGCGTTTTTAATCGCTGTTCGCCTCTTTGAGTGTAACCCGTTTCGATTTCAGCCCTAGCCATCCAGTATTGCCAGCGGCGATCGTTTTGTTTCGATTCGGGCAAACGTGCGATCCAATCGCTAATGCCTTTCCAGTCTGCTTGCTGTATCGCAAGCCTCACACGCCGCTCTAACCAGTTCACATTGTCACTGTGAGACAAGGCAATATCACGCCACTGCGCCAACACCTCATTGTCGGTATTGATCAGCTGATAAGCGATGTAATCGGCAAGTTGCTGACTGGTTTGGTTGTCAAAGTCTAACTGCTCAAGTGTATCGATAGCGAGTTGAGCGTCACTTCTAGCGATTTTCTTTACGCTCAACGCGGCCACTTTTTGATTAAACTCTGTGGCTGGATAACGCTCTACAAATGAAATAATTTGTTCAGGGGTATTATCTAAAGTTACCATCCAAGCAGCTAATTTTTTTGCACTGTCTGAGCTTGGCATCTTGGCAAGGTAAGTCAGTAAACTGGTGTTGCGCTTTTCGTAGGCCAGGAGCATGCGCTGCAAAACCAGATCGTCACTACGAAGTCCTGCCATGTGCCACTCTTCAAACAACTCATCGCAACGTTCAGAGACGCTATTGCCCGAGAGCCAAAGTGATTCCGCACCTTCAAACGCACTTTGCTGCTGTTCGTTTTGCAGTTGCGCATAGTAGTAACTACAACGATAGCTTTCCATTCGAGGAAGCTCTTGTTGGAACTCAAAAAATCGCACCCAATCTTCTTTCTCCACCAAGGCATCTAAATACGCGCCGCGTATGCGATTTGAGAAAGGAAACTTACGGTAGTCCTTCATAAATTGCTCCACTTCTTGTGGAGAGCGCTCACTCAATTCGGCAAGAAAGACACGATAATCGAGGTACGGCGTCAACGTGTAATGAGCGATATGAGGTCTAAGTTGGTAGTACTGATCAATATGGTTGTTGTCCAACAGGCGCTGCGATTGTTCATAGATTTCTCGCTGATCCTTTATAGACAGCTGATTTGTGGCATACGAAGCACTAGTGGCCAGAGAAATGAAGCCTAATCCAAGGAGAATTTTATACAAGAAGGGCATTGTCAGCGTTACCTAAATCCTATTTATCACACTTACCAACGGCGCATGTAGCGCCAAAAAGTCGTCGTTATAGGGACGAGAATAGACCAAAATTGCAATTCCCGTACCACTGTCCAGTTAGACCGCTATGAGCTTAGATAATTCAACCTATCACAGTAAATGGATTAACAATATGACAGGAGTTGAGTTAAACTCTACCCTTTATATCCATTTACAAAAAGGCATTTAAAGGCAATGGCTGAATACGTCTATACCATGTCACGGGTGAGCAAAGTTGTGCCACCGAAAAGACAGATCCTAAAAGATATTTCTCTGAGCTTTTTTCCAGGCGCAAAAATCGGTGTGTTGGGTTTAAACGGTGCTGGTAAATCGACACTTCTGCGCATCATGGCAGGTATCGACACCGACATTGATGGTGAAGCACGACCGCAACCTGGATTGAATGTAGGTTACCTCCCGCAAGAGCCTGTTCTGGACGAATCCAAAACCGTGCGTGAAATCGTCGAACAAGCGGTATCGGATGTCGCAGTGGCGCTTAAACGTCTTGACGAAGTGTACGCAGAATACGCAGAAGAAGGTGCCGATTTTGATGCATTGGCAAAAGAGCAAGGCGAACTCGAAGCTCTTATTCAAGCAAAAGATGGGCATAACCTAGATAACGCGCTTGAGCGCGCGGCGGATGCACTTCGCTTGCCGGAATGGGATCAAAAAATTGAGCACTTATCTGGTGGTGAACGTCGTCGTGTCGCTATCTGTCGCCTGTTGCTTGAAAAGCCCGATATGTTGCTACTCGATGAGCCAACCAACCACTTGGACGCCGAATCTGTCGCTTGGCTAGAACGCTTCTTAGTCGACTACACAGGAACCGTTGTTGCCATTACCCACGACCGTTATTTCCTCGACAATGCCGCGGGTTGGATTCTTGAGCTAGACCGCGGTGAAGGCATTCCTTGGGAAGGCAACTACACCTCTTGGTTAGAGCAGAAAGACGCACGACTTCAACAAGAAGCGTCATCTGAAAAAGCACGCCAAAAAACCATCGAGAAAGAACTTGAATGGGTTCGCCAAAATCCTAAAGGACGTCAGGCGAAATCAAAAGCACGTATGGCACGCTTTGAAGAGCTGCAAAACTCAGATCACCAAAAACGCAACGAAACCAACGAGCTGTTCATTCCGCCGGGTGAGCGCTTGGGTGACAAAGTGGTCGAGGTTAACAACCTTACCAAGTCTTTCGATGGACGTGTGCTTATTGACGATCTTTCGTTTAGCATGCCTAAAGGTGCAATCGTCGGCATCATCGGCGCAAACGGTGCGGGTAAATCGACCCTGTTCAAAATGTTAAGTGGAACAGAGCAACCTGACTCGGGCACTATTGAGCTTGGCGACACTGTTAAACTAGCGTCTGTTGATCAGTTCCGTGACTCTATGGACGATAAGAAAACCGTTTTCCAAGAGATCTCTGAAGGCGCTGATATCATCAAGATCAACAACTTTGAAATTCCAGCCCGTGCGTACTGTTCTCGCTTTAACTTTAAAGGCTCCGATCAGCAAAAGATTATCGGTGAGCTTTCTGGTGGTGAGCGAAACCGTGTTCACTTGGCCAAGCTGCTTAAGACTGGCGGTAACGTACTGCTACTCGATGAGCCAACCAACGATCTTGACGTAGAGACACTGCGTGCCCTTGAAGAAGCACTGCTTGAGTTCCCAGGTTGCGCAATGGTCATCTCGCACGACCGTTGGTTCCTTGACAGAATCGCCACACATATCATTGACTACCGTGATGAAGGTGAAGTGAATTTCTATGAAGGAAACTACACCGAGTACATGGATTGGCTGAAAAAGACTTTGGGTCCTGAGGCTGCTGAGCCACATCGCATCAAGTACAAGCGCATGACCAAGTAAAGGTTGTCGAGTCATCACAATTAACGATCAAGGCCGAGCATTAAGCTCGGCCTTGTTGTCTTTTACTGCCGCGTTATCCTCGGTGGACCGCATCATTAGCTTGCTTGAGTAGGGTTTGACTCTCTTGCATAAATTGCTTGGAGTAATCACCAAACCAATCGCTTACTTGTTCAAAATGCTCGACAAAATTTTGCTTTGCGCTCTCCCCCTCAAGAAGATTCACCGCCTCCCCAAAACGCTGATGGAAACGCTTGATCATGGCTAAATTCTCCGGGGACGACAAAATGATATCACCGTAAAGATTAGGATCTTGCCCAAATAGACGCCCTACCATCGCCAATTCCAAGCGGTAAATGGGCGAGCTTAACTGCAATAGCGTTTCGATTTCTGGGTTTTCTTGGCTTAAGTGTGAGCCGTAAGCGAACGACGTAAAGTGGCGAAGCGCTTGGATCAGGGTCATTCCCTCATCATGTTTCTTTGCAGGCATCGCACACAAAGACGCTCCCCAAATCGTAAATTGGTCAAGCAACCATGCGTACTCGTCGGCTTTGCGCCCTTCACAATGCACAATCACCTGTTTTGCAAGGCTTGGTACATCGGGGCCAAACATAGGGTGCAGACCAACCACCGGACCTTGGTGCACATCCAACATGGCTTGTAGAGGCTGATCTTTAATCGAGGTTAAATCGCAAAGAATGCAATTGTCTGGCAGTGGTGGCAGCGTACGTATCACATCCAATGTTTTATCGATAGGGACGGTCACCACGACCAATCCCGCATCCTTGACGATCTCTTCTGCGTTTTCCCACTGTTGTCGACCAAGAATGTCGACTTGGTAGCCTGACAACTCAAACATTCGAACAAACAAACTACCTAGTTGACCTTTACCACCGACGACAACAACCTTTCCAAGGTTGGGTTTAAGGCATTTGAATCCCGAGTCTTTCTCACTCGCGTAGGACTCACGCATGGTACGACGCAAAATATCTTCGATAAGTTGAGCTGGCACTCCTCGCGACTCGGCTTCTGCTCGACGCGATGCTAGCATGGCCGCTTCTCTATCAGGGGCATAAATAGGAAGGCCGTGCTCGCTTTTCACTTCACCGACTTCTTCTACCAGAGACAGCCTCTGTGCCAATAGGTCGATCATTTGCTTATCGACTGCGTCTATCTTATCTCGCAGATCCGCAAGTTGGTGTGCCATGTTGTTTCCTACTACTTAATTCTTTGTTCTAAAAAGGGTATCAAATCACGATGCGCTTTAGTTAGCAATGCTTCTGTGCTATCCCAATTGATGCACGCATCTGTGATGGATATACCATATTGCATTTCTGACAGGGGTTGCTCTGAAGACTGGTTCCCTTCATTGATATGACTCTCTATCATCAAACCAATGATTGAGCGGTTACCTTCGCGAATCTGATGAATAGCATCTTCTGCCACTAAAGGTTGTCTGCGGTAATCTTTACGTGAGTTCGCGTGGCTGCAATCAATCATTAACGCACTGTCTAGGCCAGCGCTGGATAACGACTCTTCACACTCTGCTACCGACACTGAATCGTAGTTCGTTTGTTTACCACCTCGAAGGATCACATGACCATCGGGGTTGCCTTGTGTGGTCAATAGTGCCACTTGCCCTTCGCGGTTGATTCCCATGAACCTGTGGCTTGAAGATGCAGCTTGCATCGCATTAATTGCGGTAGACAAACTGCCGTCAGTACCATTTTTAAACCCAACAGGCATAGATAGACCACTGGCCATTTCGCGGTGAGTTTGAGACTCAGTAGTACGCGCGCCAATGGCAGACCATGAGAACGTATCAGCTAGGTACTGAGGACTGATGGGATCGAGCGCTTCTGTCGCCAATGGTATTTCTAGCTCAGCGAGATCAACCAACAGCTGTCGAGCTACATGCAGACCATGCTCAATATCGAAGCTGCCATCAAGATGTGGATCATTAATCAACCCTTTCCAACCTACTGTCGTACGTGGTTTTTCAAAGTAAACACGCATTACAAGGTACAGTTGGTCACCCACCTGTTCAGAGAGTGCTTTTAACTTAAGTGCGTAGTCTTTTGCCGCATCCACATCATGGATTGAGCAAGGGCCGCACACCACCAACAAGCGATGATCTTTTTTCTTAATGATATTTGCGATGGTGTCACGTGATTCAGATACAAATGCTCGCGCTTTTTCACTTAGCGGAAGCTTTGCTTTCAGCTCATTTGGGGTAATGAGCACTTGCTCATCGCTAATATGGACGTTACTAAGTTCACTTTTTTGCATCTCAATCACCGTAAATTATAGTTTACATCTATGTAAACAAGACTTCGTTACGAGAAACAATACCAGCTTAAACAAGCTTTTCAAGGCATTTGATAAAATAAATGATGTGTACAATATAATTTACACTCCGTAGATTTCATAAAAGACCTGCAGGGTAACAGTATTTACTAAACCAATTAATTACAATAACGAAAACACTCAACACTCTATAGCGTTATGGAACTGATATTTAGCCTATTGCAGCAAATGTGCGTCTACCTAATGGTTGCTTATACATTAAGTAAAACGCCCATCATCATTCCATTGCTGAACAATTCTACCCATATCAAGCACAAAGCCACCTGCTATTTATTGTTCTCTGCCTTCTGCATTTTAGGCACATACTTTGGTTTACAAATAGACGACGCCATCGCCAACACTCGCGCTATTGGTGCAGTGCTGGGAGGAATATTTGGCGGACCTATTGTTGGGTTTTTGGTTGGGCTTACCGGTGGTATTCACCGTTATTTTCTAGGCGGTTTTACTGACGTTGCCTGCGCCGTTTCCACCACAGCGGAAGGGCTCATTGGTGGATTTGTTCACCTTTATTACGTGCGCAGAGAACGCGCTGAGGCGCTGTTTAATCCAATGGTCGTGTTCGTCATCACGCTGGTTGCCGAAGTGGTTCAAATGCTGATTATATTGGCCATTGCGCGCCCCTTTGATCAGGCACTCTCTTTAGTTCAAGCTATCGCCGCACCGATGATCATTGCCAACTCTGTCGGTGCTGCGGTATTTGTGAGTATTCTTCAAGATCGAAAAATCATTGTCGAAAAGTTTTCTGCCACCTTCTCACGGAAATCGTTAAACATCGCCGAAAAAACGGTGGGTATACTCTCACAAGGATTAACCTCTGAAAGCGCAGATAAAATTGCGCGAATTGTGTATCAAGAAACTCGTGTCGGCTCAGTGGCGATCACCGATACCAAACAAATTCTTGCGTTTGTTGGTATCGGAGAAGATCACCATAAACCCTCCACCCTCATCTCTTCGCAATATACCCGAGACGCGATCAACAATAATTCAATCATCTATTTAGACGGCTCTGAAAAGCCTTATCAATGTTCAATATCAGACACATGTAAGCTTGGCTCTGCACTGGTAATTCCACTGCGCCGCGGCGAGGAGGTGATCGGTACCATCAAGTTGTATGAGCCCCGTAGAAAACTGTTTTCATCCATTCATATGTCTATGGCCGAGGGTATCGCAGAGCTCCTATCGACGCAGTTACTGTATATGGATTATCAACAAAAGCAGATGCTGCTGTCACAATCCGAAATAAAACTGCTCCAAGCCCAGGTAAATCCGCACTTTTTGTTCAACGCTCTCAACACCATCAGTGCGGTGATCCGCAAAGACCCAGACAAAGCGCGAGACTTAATTCAGCACCTATCTACTTTCTTCCGTGGGAATCTAAAACGTAATGTAGAGACCGTGACACTTGGGCAAGAAATCGAGCACGTAAATGCCTATTTGACGATTGAGCAGGCACGATTCATGGATCGCTTAACCGTTGACATTGATCTACCAGATGCACTGTTAGAAACGGTCATTCCAAGCTTTTCTATTCAGCCTCTAGTCGAGAACTCGATTAAGCACGGCATCTCAAAAATGCTGGAAGGGGGGACGGTTCGAATCTATGCTCAACCTATAAATGGGCGACACTTCTTGATGGTTGAAGATAACGCAGGCCTGTTTCCTATTGATCTCGATCCTCAAACCAGTGTTCAGTCACAAGGCTTGGGGCTCAATATTGTCGATAAACGACTGCAAAACTTATTGGGACCGCAATCTGCACTTAAAATCGATTGTGAGGTTGGCTCCGTGACTCGTGCTCGCTTTATGCTCCCCGTTCAATCATAAGGACTAAAAATGCCCCTGTTTACCGCCATAGTCATTGATGACGAGCCCTTAGCACGAGAAGAACTGATTGATCTTCTCCACCAAAGCAACCAAGTAGAAGTTGTCGAACAAGCCAGCAATGCCATTCAAGGATTAAAAGTGATCCAGTCGGTAAAGCCTGACGTGGTTTTCCTCGACATCGAAATGCCGCAAATCAGTGGTATCGAAATGTTGGCGATGTTAGATCCCGAGACGATGCCCAAAATTGTGTTTGTCACAGCTTATGATCAATACGCAATCCAAGCATTTGAAGACAATGCCTTTGATTACTTGCTTAAACCCATCAACCCTGAGCGATTACTAAAGACTTTATGTAAGCTGAAAAAACACCAGCCTAATCCTGTAGAAGCGATTGCCCCTGCTCAACTCGAACAAATACCGTGCACGGGTAACCACAGAATCATGATCATCTCGACCCAAAACGTAGAATGTGCGTATACGGGAATAACGGGAGTATTAGTTCGAACAGCAGATTCAGAGCTAACCACCCAGTTGTCACTCAAAGTACTGGAAGACAAAACACCCTTGATCCGCTGCCATCGACAATATCTAATCAATGTGAAACGGATCAAAGAGATCTCTTTGCTCGAGAATGGATTGGCAGAGATCGTGACACAATCTGGTTTTACTGTGCCAATTAGTCGCCGTTATTTACGCTCTGTCAAAGAGCATCTCGGCATCATTTAACGCCGAAGGCGACCGGGATTGTCAGCCGTTACTGCGATTGAGCCCAGCCACGTTGCCACTCCATACGGAATTTTTGAGCATCCGGATGCCCCTCACACACACCCTCGTAGTATTGACCAGATAGACCTATTTGATAGGCAAAGTCTGCGTTGCAGTACTCTTTGTTTCCGCGCTCATAACCTTGTTGGTATTGCGACACATCAGCTTCACCGAGTTCACTTAACGCTTTATAGCTGCGAGCGGTGACGCCCTTAGCGCCATCTTGGTAACCAATTGCCCGCCAATCGCCCTTGTCTGCAAGCTGCTGCTGCGAAACCGCGCATCCCATTAGAGAAACCGCGAACCCTACTAATAGCCACTGTTGTTTGTTCATAAAATTGTCCTTGTGAAGTCTTAACATCTTACCTTATTTATCAGTGACACCATATTGAGACGCTCGTCACTTTCTCGGCTTTACTTTATCACCGCTTACCCTCAGCGATAAAACCGTTTAATTGCATCATCAACCACTCAGCTTTACATACAACCAGTGAATCATTGTTCACTTCTTTATCGATGGTGGCGATTTACAATAACTGTAGATTAATCGTAAAGGACTAAAATTATGCTCTGGTTTCTAACTTGTGTGGCGGCTTTAATTGGTGGCTACTTTATCTATGGTGCGTTTATTGAAAAGGTGTTTGGTATCAACGAACATCGAACAACTCCTGCGCACACCAAAAATGACGGCGTGGACTATGTTCCGATGTCGACCAAGAAAGTGTACTTGGTACAACTACTGAATATTGCCGGCGTTGGCCCTATCTTTGGCCCTATCATGGGTGCTCTATACGGTCCCGCAGCAATGCTTTGGATTGTTATCGGTTGTATTTTCGCCGGTGCTGTACATGACTACTTCTCTGGCATGTTGTCTATTCGCAATGGCGGCGCATCCGTACCAACAATTACCGGTCGTTATCTTGGCAATGGTGCCAAACACTTCATGAATGTGTTTGCCATTGTTCTGCTTCTTCTTGTTGGTGTGGTATTTGTTTCTGCCCCTGCTGGCATGATCACTAACCTAATCAATGACAAAACTGATTTCACAATGACAATGTCTGTGATGGTGGCAATTATCTTTGGTTACTACATCATCGCCACTATTGTTCCCGTCGACAAAATCATTGGTCGTTTCTACCCACTCTTTGGTGCGCTACTCATTTTCATGTCAGTCGGTTTGATTACCGCTGTCGGCCTATCTTCTGAGCACACTGTACTAGGTGGATATGAAGTCAGTGATATGTTCACTAACCTCAACCCAAATGACATGCCTATCTGGCCTGCTCTATTTATCACTATCGCTTGTGGCGCAATTTCTGGTTTCCACGCAACTCAATCTCCGCTAATGGCACGTTGCATGCAAAACGAAAAGAATGGCCGTTTTGTATTCTACGGAGCAATGATCGGTGAGGGTGTCATCGCACTTATCTGGTGTGCACTGGCATTATCATTCTTTGGCACCATGGATGAACTTGCAGCCGCAGTCGCGAGCGGCGGCCCAGGTAATGTTGTGTACTCTGCATCATTTGGCTTACTTGGTCTATTTGGTGGTGTACTTGCGTTCTTAGGTGTAGTGATTCTTCCGATTACGTCTGGCGATACTGCATTCCGCTCAAGTCGTCTCATTTTGGCTGAATACTTCAACCTAGAACAAAAAACACTTCGCAATCGACTACTTATGGCTTTGCCTCTATTCGTTATTGGTGGCATTTTGACTCAAGTTGACTTTGGTATTATCTGGCGTTACTTCGGCTTTGCTAACCAAAGTACTGCAGTGATGATGCTATGGACGGCTTCTGCTTACCTACTACGTCATAACAAACTGCACTGGATAACTACAGTACCAGCCATGTTTATGACGACTGTGTGTGTCACCTTTATCCTAAACAACAGCACACTAGGCTTTGGGTTACCTATGAACTTCTCCACCATTGTGGGCATTCTATTTACTCTTGGCGTAACAACACTCGTCATTAAAACCTCAAAAGGAAAAGGCGAAGACGAGTTGCCTGGCGAAAAACAAGACGCGCCAAATACGGCTACTCAAAAAGTTTAACCCGTTCAATCAAACTCACCATACTGACTGTACAGTGTGGTGAGTTTTTTTGTATGTGTCGCTCCTTTTCTATCTTGCCATGTTGCTGTTACCTCAACCTGCTTTAACGGTTCGGCCGCCAAGGCCACCGTATTGACCTCCCAGGACAGCTCTATTCCATCGATTTGCTCAGTTCTATGGCCAGTGGTCAGTAACGCAAAATCTAAGCTACCCACAGCGGCACTCGGCGAGCTTGAACGTGTGCGAAAGTATTCCAATTGAGAGTCTATCTGGTGCAGGGCGCGCAAGTTTTGCAGAGCTTGCTCTGTGCTAGTAATAAAATGAGCCTGCAGTGAAAATAGAGACAGTAACCCAGCGGTTAGAACAGACAAGCCAACCAATACCTCGATCATTGTGGCTCCCTTCTGGTTAGAGGTCATTCCAACTGCCTTTTATCCAACGATTCTCAAGAGTATTAAAACCTTTACGCACCGTGACGCTGCCCGACGTAGAATGAATCACCCAACCATCGGGTATAGCCAAAAGGTGAATATCACTCGCTGTTAACCCGCAGCTGTGCGATACAATTCCGCTATTGCGCAATTGCCCATATGCGCACTCTAATCCCCCTTCCGCAATCCAAAACTCTTCGGTCATAATCATTTGCATATGACTCTCCTTGAGCAGGCCAAATATGCGATGATGCATTGTCAGTGTGATCATTAATGAAGCGCTTAACATAGTGAGCACTAACAGTAATACAGCCAAACCCCGCTGCTTGCCCGTCGCTATCATCACTGCCAGTTTCGCTGTTTGATCAACGTAGATTGGCTCAGTTGCTTCGCGGTATTGGCATGGCTTAGCGTCATGTCTATCGATAGTAGACTTGTATTTCCGCCCGCTAACATCGCCTGCGAAATGGAAAACTCACTGAGCTGAACAGCGTTATTATCCAGCAACGAGAAAAAGTTCCCACTGCATGGTCCAATACCTGGCTTTAAAAGGTGCGTAGCGACACTCTGAGTACAGACGTCTAACGTTGGGTCGCTAGCATCCTTCTGATAACGTGTTTTGTACCATTTACCCTCATCGTCAATAAGCGAAATAACATCGACCCAATCACTGCCTGACTCGATCACTTTCGATGCACCAGTCAAAGTAAGCGAATGGCCCAATGTTGCATTAAAGCCAGCTCGCCTTGCTTCTGTCTTGAGCATATACAATGTTCGATACAAATCTTCGATCAGTTGAACATCCTGCAGTAGTTGGTACGACTGCTGCTGCGTTTTAATAAACAGACGGCTACTAGACACAAGTAAACCACTCGCAATTAACGTCGCAAGTAGCAATTCAATAAGACTCGCGCCACGCTGTGTAGCGAACATCATTTGCTTAACAGCCTTTGTAGCCATATTTATCCTCCCCTGCACTGCACACACGAATTCGCCCACTGCCATTGTGGTAGATAATTTTTAGCGAACTCGATTGAGCCGGTAACTGAAGCTTAAAATGCCCAGCTTGATTTATTCGGCCATGCCTGGGTGAGTAGCCAACAATAGAGTGAGTAGACGTTAACAGCGCATCCCTGCCAGAGACTGTGGCTAATGCATTATGCTCATGATCCGAATAATCCCGTTCAGCATCATCCAGATACAAACTCACCCGCCAGTTCATTTCGCTGCTGCTAGAAATCGCCCGATGAACATAAACAGGCTGTCGCCGCTTCATCGACTCGATTCTAGCTTGATCCATTAGGCGTTTGATTTGATTGGCGTAGTTTCTCATTTGGTGATACTCGTGAAGCCGAATAAAGCTTGGTGTCGCAACTGCTACAAGTAGCGTAAGTAGCGACATACCAATGAGAAACTCTAGTAATCCAACCCCTCGAAGCGTCTCGTAAAATTTCATGAAACCTCATGCAACTGCTTCCTGACCGTTGCGAAAAGTGTAATGTGATCGCAGGTTGTATGGAGGGGTATTGCTTAGAGTGGGATGGAGAAAACATGTTTATTAAGAACTCGACAAAAGTTGCATCGCTAGGGATGACGCTTATCGAAGTATCCATAGTCTTACTGCTGATTGGGATAATCGCGAGCATTGCTTACCCTAGTTACCAGCAGCATCTAATGCGTAGCCATCGGGCAAATGTTCAATCTGATTTACTGACACTGCAACTTCATTTAGAAGCGCGCTATGACCGGTTAAATCCAAGCTTTATTAACGGCTACGATTTTCAAATCGTTTCAGAAGGGCAATGTACGGTCTGCACCTCTTCGTCCAACGTAGAGTTTGGGATAACGTCTGCAGCAACCTATACCATACAAGCTACTTCACTCTTTGGTGACGATGACACCTGCAGTATGATGACCTTGACTCAAGCTCAGCACAAAGCCCCCACATCATGTTGGGGACAATAAAAAAAACGGAGGTATTCGCCTCCGTTTTGTCTGTTTAAACAGTAATCTTAACTGGTTAAGTCGTCAAAGAACTTCTTAACACCGTTGAAAAAGCCTTCTGATTTTGGCTTGTGCTTATTCGCAGCATCGCCACCGCACGACTCTTCAAACTCTTTGAGTAACTCTTTTTGACGCGCGCTTAACTTAACCGGAGTTTCAACAACCAACTTAACGATTAAATCACCAATACCGCCGCCTCGAACGCCTTTAACGCCTTTACCCCGCATACGGAACATACGTCCCGTTTGGGTTTCTTCTGGCACTTTTAGGTTTACACGGCCATCAAGCGTTGGTACTTCAACTTCTCCGCCCAATGCAGCCATGGCAAAACTAACGGGCACTTCGCAGTACAAGTTGTTGCCTTCACGCTCAAAGATATGGTGTTCACGCACATGGACCTGCACGTACAAGTCTCCGGCTGGAGCCCCCATTTCACCCGCTTCACCCTCGCCAGAAAGTCGAATACGGTCACCTGTATCCACGCCTGCTGGGATTTTAACATTGAGTGTCTTGGTTTTTTGTACGCGACCTTGACCATGACAGCTATTACATGGGTCTTTGATCGTTTTACCTTTACCATTACAGGTAGGACAGGTTTGCTGAACCGCAAAGAAACCTTGGCGCATTTGCACTTGGCCATGGCCATGACAGGTACCACAGGTTTCAGGGGTTGACCCTTTTTTCGCGCCAGAGCCTTCACAGGTATCACAATTAACCAGTGTAGGCACTTCAATCTCTTTGGAGACACCTTTCACGGCTTCTTCTAGCGACAGCTCCATGTTGTAACGCAAGTCAGAGCCACGCTGTGCACGTTGACCACCGCCACCACGGCGACCGCCACCAAAGATGTCGCCAAACACATCCCCGAAGATATCGCCAAAATCGCCACCAGCACCGCCGCCATAGCCGCCGCCCCCCATACCACCTTGTTCAAAGGCTGCATGACCGTATTGATCGTAGGCTGCTTTCTTCTGTGCGTCGGTTAATATTTCGTACGCTTCTTTTACTTCTTTAAACTGTTCCGCAGCACCCGCATCGCCCTGATTCCGGTCAGGGTGATACTTCATTGCTAGGCGCTTGTACGCTTTTTTAATATCACGCTCAGATGCGTCACGGCTTACGCCCAATACTTCGTAAAAATCACGTTTAGACATGTTATGTGTCACCAAAAAAATTACTGCATGCGGCTTAGCCGCGAATTGCCCATGTTGATAGAGATAAAGATCAGCTCTTATTCGTTCAAGAGGTAAAGAACAACTAATGCAATATGCCTTGCTTAAGTCTCTCTTTGGTCTTTCTTTATCACTAGCAACTTATTACAAATATGCGGGCGAGAGATTACTCCAACGCCCGCACTTCAAGAATGTAAAATTACCCTCTAGTTAAAGAGGGTCGTTGTTACTTCTTATCTTCGTCTTTTACTTCTTCGAACTCAGCGTCAACAACATCGTCTTGTTGAGGTTGTTCACCTGCGTCTGCGCCGCCTTGAGCTGCTTGAGCTTGCTGCTGAGCAATCTCCATTAGCTTTTGAGCTGCTTGCATCAATTCTTGAACTTTTGAGTCAATCGCTTCTTTGTCATCACCAGACTTAACAGATTCTAGTGCTGCAATCGCTGATTCGATCTTTTCTTTCTCTTCAGCTGGTAGAGCGTCACCCGCTTCTTCCATTTGCTTACGAGTGCCGTGGATCATTTGGTCAGCTTGGTTACGAGTAGTGACAAGTTCTTCGAACTTTTTGTCAGCTTCTTTGTTCGCTTCCGCTTCTTGAACCATTGCTTCGATCTCTTCGTCAGACAAACCGCCAGACGCTTGAATAGTGATCTTTTGCTCTTTACCTGTCGCTTTATCTTTCGCTGATACGTTCAAGATACCATCCGCGTCCAGATCGAAAGTGACTTCGATTTGTGGCATGCCACGTGGCGCTGGGTTGATACCTTCTAGGTTAAACTGACCAAGAGACTTGTTGTACGTCGCTTGCTTACGCTCACCTTGAAGAACGTGGATAGTTACCGCGCTTTGGTTGTCTTCTGCTGTCGAGAACACTTGATCCGCTTTAGTCGGGATAGTGGTGTTTTTCTCGATAAGCTTAGTCATTACGCCGCCCATCGTTTCGATACCGAAAGACAGTGGAGTAACGTCAAGTAGAAGAACGTCTTTAACGTCACCTGCAAGAACACCACCTTGAACAGCAGCACCCATTGCAACAGCTTCGTCAGGGTTAACGTCTTTACGTGGCTCTTTACCAAAGAATTCGGTTACCTTAGCTTGAACCATAGGCATACGAGTCTGACCACCAACTAGAATAACGTCAGTGATTTCGCTAACAGATAGGTCAGCATCCGCAAGCGCGACTTTTAGCGGCTCAAGAGAACGTTGTACTAGGTCTTCTACTAGAGACTCAAGTTTTGCACGAGTCACTTTAATGTTCATGTGCTTAGGACCGGTTGCATCAGCGGTAACGTAAGGTAGGTTTACGTCAGTTTGCTGCGCTGAAGAAAGTTCGATTTTCGCTTTCTCTGCCGCTTCTTTAACACGTTGCATCGCAAGAGGATCGTTTTTCAGGTCGATGCCTTGCTCTGCTTTAAATTCGCTAACCAAGTAGTTGATCATGCGGTTATCGAAGTCTTCACCACCAAGGTGAGTGTCACCGTTAGTAGACAATACTTCGAAGGTTTTCTCGCCTTCTACTTCGTCGATTTCGATAATAGAGATATCGAATGTACCGCCACCAAGGTCATACACTGCGATAGTGCGATCGCCACCTTGCTTGTCTAAACCGTAGGCTAGAGCTGCAGCTGTTGGTTCGTTGATGATACGCTTAACATCAAGGCCTGCGATACGACCAGCATCTTTGGTTGCTTGACGCTGGGCATCGTTAAAGTAAGCAGGAACTGTTACAACAGCGCCAGTCACTTCTTCACCCAGGAAATCTTCTGCGGTTTTCTTCATTTTCTTAAGAACTTCAGCAGAAACTTGAGGAGCCGCCATTTGTTGGCCTTGCGCTTCAACCCACGCATCACCATTGTCCGCTTTAACAATTTTAAACGGCATGATTTCGATATCGCGCTGAACTTCTTCGTCTTCAAAACGACGACCGATCAGACGCTTGATAGCGAACAACGTGTTAGTTGGGTTTGTTACTGCTTGACGTTTTGCTGGTTGACCAACAAGCGTCTCACCATCGGTGTAAGCAATAACAGATGCTGTGGTACGTTCACCTTCAGCATTTTCAATTACGCGTGGCGCGTTGCCGTCAAGAACAGCAACACATGAGTTAGTAGTACCTAAGTCAATACCAATGATTTTACCCATCAGTTCATCTCCAAATTCAGTTTTCTTGCTAACCCCAGTAATGGGGGGATGCCACAAACTTTTCAAGTTCGAAGCAAAAGTTCATTTCGTATGCCCCTTAGATAAGGTCGCGAAATTACTTTTCAAGGGTATTAGGCAAAAATATGCAAAAAAAATGGCCAGGCAAGCCTGACCATTTATCACTTTGTTGGCGTTATACGTATTCGCGCTCTGTCCCTTTGACTCGCTCAGCCAATTGTTTGTATTTATCGGCAATGGTTTCACCAAATACGGGATCGTCTTCTTGCGTTCCCCACTGTGCTTCTAATGCTTGCCAGTCAGACACGGTAAAGGTATCGGTGATCCTTGGTAGAATTTCTCTTTCTTCGATGTCCAAGTGCGTTTTTTGGTCTCGGATGAAATCTCCCAGCTGCTGGGAAAAAATATCTGTGGGTACAATGGCATCTTGCAGAATCATCTCCACTGTGGTGAGAAACGCATGGGACTTCTCAGACAGCTGAACATGATCGTCTTCCAGATTGGTTATGGTTTTATCCATTCCATAGTGGTCTAGGTAGTAGCGGTAGATTAGGTCTTCTTTAGGGTGATGCGTTTTTTCTGTGTGGTTACACAGATAGTCGGCGATTTCATACACCAGCGAATAGTTTATTGTTTCTTCCGCTTGGAGCGCGGTCAGTTTTTTCTTTAGTATCGCCAGCAAACGCACCATATATCCGTGCTCTCGACGAATGGCTTCAATCATCATGATCCTATCCTCCAGAATCCCATCTGAAGTATAAGTGTATATCTTTTCGCCACATGGTGCTTTGACACAGGTTAAATATTCAATACCGAGTATCGGTCTTGATGACTAAAGTTGCCAATTAATCGGGGTGTGACCGTTTTTAATCAATAGCTTATTGGTTTGGGAGAAATGCTGACAGCCAAAAAAACCGCGCCTAGCTGACAGTGGCGAGGGGTGAGGTGCAACGAGCAAATGGTGCCTGTCGGGGTCGAGTATTGCGGCTTTTTTTTGCGCATGAGCCCCCCACAACAGAAAAATGACGCCCTGTCGATGCTGATTGATTTCACCAAGAACGGCATCCGTGAACTGCTCCCAACCACATTTTGCGTGCGAATGGGCTTTGCCCTCTTCAACCGTCAAAACGGTATTAAGCAACAACACGCCCTGATCGGCCCACTGTTGCAAATAACCGTGTTCTGGAGGTGTGAATCCCGCAATATCTTGATCAAGTTCTTTATAGATATTTCGTAGCGAAGGCGGAATTTTAACACCAGGCTTGACTGAAAAACTCAGGCCATGCGCTTGCCCAGCACCGTGATAGGGGTCTTGGCCTAGTATCACTACTTTCACTTGATCAAACGCCACTGCATCAAACGCAGAAAACACCTCGTCTTGAGGTGGAAAAATGTTCTTACCTTGCGCTCTTTGAGCAGCCACAAAACGCTCAACCTCAGAATAATAGGCAAGCTTACGCTGTGTATCTAAAATGCTAGACCAAGTGGTAGTCATACACCCTCCCTCTGTTTTTCAGTGGCACAAGTGTAGTTTTTTTTGGAGAAGATAAAAACCCTCGCCCACCAAGTAGTCAGACACAGAGAGTTGAACAAAAATGCTCTGCTAGCGACATTGTTGGACGAACGCTATTTAGGTCTAGAGAGTCACTTGTTATGACGTCGAAGGCTTTTTCTTTTGAGGTGTACGGAAATGACCACGTGAGTGTGAGTTACGATTGGGTACGGGATGAGCGTGAACAATAGGCATAGGACTTCCCCTTCTGCAAATAAGTACCGAAATTGAGGCGCATACAGCTCTTATACGCCTCTTGCCTTTCTAAACCATCCAATTTCCGTGCCAGCCCATCGCTAAAAAAACACCTTGTAGCTAATTGTAAAACTAAGCCAAAAGATTTGCGTGGTAAGCTCTTAATTGTTGGATTTCATTGTGCCAGATTTCAGGTTCAATTGTCTCTAAAATCAGTGGGATACCATCAAATCTGCGATCTTGAGCAATATATTTGAAACAGTCCCACCCAATATGCCCCTCACCAAGAGAATGATGGCGATCCACTCGCTTTCCTAACTCGACTTTAGAGTCATTAATGTGCATTGCCCTTAGGTAGTGCATACCAACAATTTTATCGAACTCTTCAAACGTTTGATTAAAAGCATCTTGAGTTCGTAAATCATAGCCCGCTGCGAATGTGTGACATGTATCAATACAGATACCCACTCTAGATTTGTCGTCTACCTGGTCAATTATCGACGCCAAATGCTCAAATCGCCATCCTAGGTTGGTCCCTTGGCCAGCGGTGTTCTCAATCACTGCAATCACATTAGGAACAGCTTTATGTGCTAAGTTGATCGACTCAGCTATGGTCGCCAAACACTCTTCCTCACTGCATTGTTTCAAATGGCTGCCTGGGTGAAAATTTAGCAACGTCAACCCAAGTAACTCACATCGCTCCATCTCATCGATAAACGCTGCGCGTGATTTTTCTAACTTCTCTGGATCTGGAGCGCCAAGATTGATCAAGTAAGAGTCATGAGGAAGAATTTGATCCGCGCTAAACCCCAGCTCTTTACACCGTTGCTTAAACAGCGAAATACTCTCGGCCTCCAAAGGTTTAGCCTTCCATTGACGCTGGTTTTTGGTAAACAACGCAAACGCGTTAGCACCAATCTCTTGTGCTCTTACCGGGGCATTCTCGACACCTCCAGCGGCAGACACGTGTGCGCCTATGTATTTGACAGATGGAGTGTGTGTCATGTTCTTTTCCTAATCTTTATAGAGATAACTCTGCTAATTTTGCGACATCAAAACATATTGTGCGCAATGGGTAAAGTAAGAGAAATATTGAACTTATTTTTAACCGTTCATAAAAACCAGCAACTTATCAAATTTTTTTGAATAACCTACACTTTTTTAAAAAATAATCATTGATTGATTTAGCGCAATCTTTTAACCTTAAGAAAAATACGGATTAACAGATTTTATTGACCCAAATCAACACGCGCTGTTTTTTAACGGCTACCTGTTGGTTTGAATTAAACAATTCTTAACAGCTAGTTAAACTTCCTATACAGGAAAGGAGTGAACCATGATTCAAGGTATTCAAATTACAAAAGCAGCCAACGATGATCTACTAAACTCAATTTGGCTAATCGATTCAGACAAAAACGAAGCACGCTGTGTTGCAGCTGTAGCCGGCTTTGAAGCTGATCAAGTTGTTCCAGCTGCCGATTTAGGTGAGTACGAAAGCCGTGAAGTGGCTATCGAAAAAGCGCCTAAGATTGAAGGTGGTCAACACCTAAACGTTAACGTTCTAAAACGTGAAACGCTAGAAGACGCTGTAAACAACCCAGAGAAGTACCCACAGCTCACTATTCGCGTATCAGGCTATGCAGTACGCTTTAACTCTCTCACTACAGAGCAGCAAAAAGACGTTATTGCACGTACTTTCACAGAAAGTCTGTAATTGTCACTACCCATTCAAAACGCTCGGCAACTGCCGGGCGTTTTTTTGTTTAAGACCTCCCCTATCGAATACCGCTCTCCTAGTACTATCACTGCGCAGCAGAATTTTATACAGTAAGTCTTTGCGAGATCAGTTTGGCTGATTTGGCCTTCTGTACGACCTTAAGAGGTGGAAGTAGTAGGCATGTTCGAAAAGATAAAAAATGCGATTAACCCGAGTCAAAACCCAGATCTAACCCAAGCGCGTGATGTTCAGCGCCAGCACCTTCCTACTCTTTGGCTTTTAGGTAAAACAGGATCAGGGAAATCCTCACTCGTTCATGCCATAACCGGTGAAAGCCATATCGAAATCGGCAATGGATTTGAACCCTGCACGCTTACAGCATCCAGCTACACGTTTCCAAAGCAGAGCCCATTACTTCGATTTATGGACACAAGAGGTTTGGCTGAGTCCGGGTATGACGCCAGTCACGATATAGAACAAGCTTTGAGCGGCAGTCACGGCATTGTAGTACTTGTAAAAGCGGACGATCCCGAACAAAGTGCGTTACTTGCCGCATTGAAACAGGTGAAAAAGCGGCTAGGGTCGACTCAATTACTGTTGGTTCATACGGCGGTCTTATCCTCATCCAAAGCCGATAGAGAGCGCCAAGTTGCGTTTAACACTCAGCAAATCACTCACCTTTGGGGCGCTAACGTGCGCAGCATTGAAGTAGACTTTGCCCCTTTAGATGCACACCCAGAGCAGCAGACCAGTGTCAGTCCTAACAGCACCGAGTGTTATCATTACCCTCAACTGATTGAGCAGCTTGCTGCGCAAATTCCAGTCATTGGCCTCATGGCCAACCATTCTGAACACGCATCCCTTGAACAGCAAAACTTTAAAGCATTGGAAAATGAAGTACTGTGGTATGCCGGAAGCGCAGCGACCACCGATATCTTTCCCGCCGTTGGGCTGGTCACCGTACCGGCTATACAGGCAAAACTGCTGCACAGCTTAGCCAACCAATATGGTGTAGAGTGGAATAAGCGTGCCTTTTCTGAGCTCATTGGCTGTATGGGGGGCAGTTTTGCGGTTCAATACGCTGTTAAGCTGGGTGCAAGACAAGTCCCCAAGTTAATACCTGGATGGGGACAAACCGTTGCCGCCGCCGCTGCTGCTGCAATTAGTTTTGGCACCACATACGCGATAGGTCGAGCAGCCTGCTACTATTTTTACAAGAAGAGCAGTGGTGAAGAGCCCAACCCTGAAGAGCTACAAGCGCTCTATCGCGACGCACTAAAACGAGGTAAAAAGGCATCTGGCTATGAAAAAGATCACTAATCTCTATCGATTTCTGGCCGCAATTTCTGGTGGGCGCATCGGCATTACGCTCATCTCATTGTTGTTTCCTGTGCTTATAACGATGGGGTATGGGATCGTGTTGGCCTTTCAGCATGGATACTTACTGCAACTATCACTGATCACCACCATTAGCACCTTGCTCGTTGCCCTACCGCTATTCTGGATTGCAAAAAAAGAACACAATGAGCCCCCCGCTGACGAAGTCGATATTGCACTAAATCCCGATTGGTCTGAGAACGAGCAACGTATATGGCAGCACGCGCAACACGTGGTTGAGGAGCAACTTAATCGCGAACTCGCTTGGTCAGAAATGGATACTGCGAGTATCAATGTATTGGAAGCCGTTGCCACCGAGTTCGAAAAGTCGACCCTCGACTTCTCTATCCCTGAAGGGTTAAAACTGTTTGAAGAGATCAGCCGGCGATACCGGTTAACCGTCAATGAACATATCCCTGCTATTGAACTCATGAAAATCTCATACATTCGAGCAGGTTATGACGCCTACGATAAATATGGCGAGCTAGGCAAGAACGTGGTGACTGCCGCAATATGGGCTAACCATGCGAAGAACCTCTATTTTAATCCCGCGAAAGTCCTTTCTGATATCGGTAAACAGCAAGCAACGTCTTCGATGACTCGTGGATTGGCCGACGAAATGCAATTGAAGGCCAAGAAGCTTCTCTTAGATGAGGTGGCAGCGGTCGCTATCGATCTCTACAGTGGTCGATTTAGCCTAGACGATGATGACATAACAGACTCCACCATCGCCGAAGAAGACGAACGATATCAGCCAGTAGAGCCAGAGCCGATACGCGTTGTGCTGGTTGGCCAAACAAGTAGTGGTAAATCTTCATTAATCAATGCGATGCAAAAAGAACTTATCGCAGAAGTCGACCCATTGCCCTCAACCGATATGCATGCGGTGTATCAAACTGTATTGGACGATGCCACGGTTAAAATCGTCGACCAAAAAGGACTCGATGGTGATGCGAAGACCGCAAAACAGAGTCTCAAGCAGGTGACCCACGCCGATATCGTGCTGTGGGTATTAAAGGCGAATCAACCTGCAAGAGCTTTAGATTCGCAGTTACTTGAGATGATCAATCACTTCTACACTCTGCCAGAAAATATCTCGCGCAAGAAGCCACGAATTATTGCCATAGTGAATCAAGTGGATAGGCTATCTCCACAAGCAGAATGGAGCCCTCCCTATGACCTTAGCAACCCAACCAGTGCTAAAGCTAAGGTAATTGCAGCTGCCGTTAAGCACAATCATGAGCTACTAAACGCTGATGTCAGTGCGCCATTATGCATTGCACCTGACAGAGTCAACATGGGTGTCCTAGAGCTAAAGCAGCTTTTACAACAGGAGCTTCAGCACGCCATACAGGTTCAACATAATCGCCAACGAATAGAAGCTATCAAGCGAGGCACTGCGCTAAAAACCCAGTTAAGACGCGCGGGCAAGCTAGGAGGCAAAGCGGTCAAAAAAGGTGCGCCTAAAGTCGCTAAAATCGCGGTGAAGCAACTACTTAAATAAAAAAAGCCCTAGGGCATAAATGCCATAGGGCTAGATAATTCATTGAGCGTGATGTTATTTATGCGCGGCGTAAAGCACTTCTTTTAACGCGTCAAAATCGTTGTCGCGCTCTTCAGAGAGCAGCTCCATTGCAGCATGTTTTGCAAGTGGTCCAGGTAAATCGATGTCCGTACCTAGAATATCGTCCACCACTTCCTTAAATTTCGCAGGGTGTGCGGTACATAAAAACAGTCCCGTTTCACCTTCTGCTAACTGCTGGTCCAACACTCGGTAAGCGATGGCGCCATGAGGCTCACAAAGATAGCCAAGATCGTGAAGCTCCTTCACCGACTCTGCACTTTGCGTATCGGTGACCGCGCCCTTTCCTAATGTCTCTAATCCCCACTCCTTAACACGGCACAACTCTTCGATGCGCGGCCAGTTGTTTGGCTGGCTTACATCCATTGCGTTGGATGTTGTCGCAACTGTTGGCTTAGGATCCCATTGGCCTGTTTCTAAATAACGAGGCACTGTGTCGTTTGCGTTAGTTGCGGCGATAAAGCGCTTAACCGGTAAACCTAACGCCTTCGCAAGTAGACCTGCAGTTAGGTTACCAAAGTTGCCACTTGGTACAGAAATCACCAAGTTTTCTCGCTCTGCTTTACTCATTTGCGCAGCGGCTTCAAAGTAGTAACAAATTTGCGCCATCAAACGACTAATATTGATTGAGTTCGCTGAGTTTAGGCCAATATCCTGACGCAGTTTTTCGTCATCGAACGCGTTTTTAACCAGCGCTTGGCAATCATCAAAGTCTCCATTAATGGCGACGGTATGAATGTTTTTACCCAAAGTACAAAATAGGCTCTCTTGCAATGGACTGATCTTTCCTTTTGGATACAAGATCACCACGTTGATATTGTCCATGCCATAAAACGCATGGGCGACTGCCGCGCCAGTGTCACCAGAGGTTGCCGTTAGTATGGTGATTTTTCCACCGTCGGATACCGCAGCCAGTGATTGCGCCATAAAACGCCCACCGAAGTCTTTAAACGCTAACGTTGGACCGTGGAAAAGTTCTAGCGCATACACGCCGTCTTTGACTGATTTGATTGGTGCTGGAAATTGAAAAGCCGCATTCACCAGCTCTGAGACTTGTTGCTCAGGTAGCTCATCTCCAATCAGTGCCGACAATATTTTGCTGCTACGAGAAGTAAAATCTTCCGCCAGCAGGCTGTCAATGTCGTCAAAAAATGGCAATTGGCTTGGAAAGAACAGACCCTGATTACGGCCTAGTCCTTGGCGAACCGCTTGTCCAAATGAGACTTGCTCGTCATTTTCTTTGATGTTGTACAGCTTCATAATTCCTTTCCTGTTACGACAGACCCTTGCTTATCCAATCGACAAATATGCACGAATCCTTGGTCATTTTGAACATAATTTTCGGCAAGCCAGCTTGCCACTCGTTGCGCGATATCTTCATTATCGCACACGCTAAATAGCGTGGGGCCACTGCCTGAAATTCCGGTAGCCAAAGCGCCGGCTGTCGCAGCAAACTGTCTTGCTCCAGCGAAGTTTGGCAGTAATTTCTCTCTGTAGGGTTCGGCAATCACATCTTTAATCATTTTAGCCGCAAGCTTTGGTTCTCCCGCATGGCTTGCGTGGATAAACCCAGCCAAGTGACGACCATGAGCAATGATATCTTGGCGACGATATTGTGCGGGAAGAATCTCTCTCGCGGCAGCCGTAGATACCGTAATACCAGGGTACGCCATAACCCAATACCATTGGTCAAAACTCGGAACTGACTGCGAAATAATCCCTAGCTCTTCAATCATCAACTGCAATCCACCAAGATAACAAGGCGCAACGTTATCGTAATGCACGCCACCTGAGATTTGGCCTTCCATCTCGCCCATTAGCGCGAGCAGTTCTGTTTCATCAAGCGGTTTATCATGATACTGATTAAGCGCGTCGAGTGCGGCAACAATGGAACATGCACTAGACCCTAATCCTGACCCAATAGGCATGTTCTTTTCAAGTGTCATCTTGAGGGGCAATAACGGCACACGCTTACGACTTAATTCACGGCCAAACACCCGCCAGCAATCATAGACAATGTTTTCTTTAGGATCCGCTGGCAACTTATCGACAAAATGCCCTACTGCCGCGAGCTCAAACTCCTGCTCAGAACTTTCTACCATAACTCGGTCACCTAACAAGGTACCATCGATAGGAGACACTGCAGCACCTAGCACATCAAAGCCGACACTCACATTTCCGATAGACGCTGGTGCGTAAACGACAACGCTTTGTTTTACAGCCATATTACACTCCTAGCTTCCATCCAAGGGTACGCATTACGTCCGAAAATACGCCCGCAGCGGTGACTTCAGTACCGGCACCGTAACCGCGAAGGACCAGTGGAATCGGTTGGTAATAGCGGCTGTAAAACGCCAGCGCATTCTCACCGTCTTTCACTTTATACATTGGATCGTTACCGTCGACAGCAGCGATTTTCACGCGGCACTTTCCATCGGCGATTTCACCGACGTATCGCAATACCTTACCTTCTTCTCGTGCCTGATTAAGTAGCCCAGAGAAATAGGCATCGGCTTCTGGCAAGCGAGCCATAAATTCTTCGATGCTACCAGAGTCGTCAAAACCTGGTGGCAATGCCTGATCGACAATGACATCTTCTAGCTCAATAGACATACCTGCCTCCCGAGCCAAGATAAGCAATTTACGGGCAACATCCATTCCCGAAAGATCATCACGTGGGTCAGGCTCAGTAAAGCCGTTGCTTTTCGCTACATTGGTTGCTTCACTTAGGGTCATCCCTTCGTCTAGCTTGCCAAAGATAAAAGAGAGCGACCCAGAGAGAATCCCATTAAAGCGTTCAAGCTCATCACCGGCAGAGATTAAGTTCTGTAGGTTCTCAATAACCGGTAAACCAGCGCCTACTGTTGTCTCGTAAAGCAATTTGCGTCGAGATGAACGGGCCACATCGCGCAGTTGATGGTAATACGCCATGCTAGCCGTATTCGCCTTTTTATTCGGCGTCACTACGTGGAAACCCGCAGCGAGGAAATCGGCATACTGAGCCGCAATATCTTCGCTTGAGGTACAGTCCACCAGCACCGGGTTGATAATGTGATTACGTTGCACGATTGAGCTCAATTGAGCAACCGAGAACTTTTCGCTCACGTTGGACATGCGATCGCGCCACTGCTCGAGTGGCAGTCCTGCAGGATCCGCTAATAACCCTTTAGAGTTGGCTAAACCACATACGCGGATCACTATGCCTTTGTCTTTTAGTATCGCTTGCTGACGTTCAATCTGATCAACCAGTTCACCACCAACGCCACCAACGCCTACGACAAACACATCCAAAAAGTGCTTAGAGTTAAACAAGTTTTCATGACAGGCTTTAATCGCCTCTGAAATTTTGTCTTCTGGGATCACCGCAGAGATAGCTCGCTCTGATGAACCTTGAGCAATAGCGACTACGTTGACGTTCACCTCAGCTAAAGAAGCGAAGAATTGCGATGCCACACCTTTCGATGTGCGCATGCCGTCGCCGACCAATGTCACGATGGCCACATTGCTGATAAATTCTACCGGCTCTAAAAGCGCGTCTTTTAGCTCAAGCTCAAAAGAGTCTTCTAAGGCGCGTTTTGCTTTTACTTTGTCAGCTTCTTCTATACAGAAGCTAATGGAATACTCTGACGAAGATTGTGTGATCAACACAATCGAAACGCCCGCTGCTGACATCGCACCGAACACGCGACTCGCCATGCCCACCATGCCTTTCATACCAGGCCCGGAGACATTGACCATGGTTAGATCACTTAATGTTGTGATCCCTTTAATTGGTAAGTTATCTTCGCCAGTGTCTTGTCCAATCAGAGTACCCGCACCTTGAGGATTAAAGCTGTTCTTTATTAGGCAAGGAATGTGGAATTGAGCGATTGGTGCAATGGTTTTAGGGTGCAGTACAGAAGCGCCGAAGTAAGAAAGCTCCATCGCTTCTTGATAGCTCAAACATTTGAGTAGACGAGCATCTTCAACCAGTCTTGGGTCACAGTTATACACCCCGTCGACATCGGTCCAAATCTCACAACACTCAGCACGAAGACACGCCGCCAATACTGCCGCTGAGTAATCCGAACCGTTGCGGCCTAGAGTAACCAGTTCACCTTGTTCATTACCGGCTGTAAATCCAGGCATGATGTGTACAACACCACCTTCTAGTGGTTGAGTGGCAAAGTTGATGGTCGACTTCTCAACATCCACAGACGCTTCAAGATGATCGCCCGATGCAATCAGATATTTTACTGGATCGATTAAACTTGCTGGCTGGCCTTTTGCTTCCAGCACCGCTTTCATTAACTGAATTGAAATTCGCTCACCTTTACTAATTATGCGCGCGTAAACGTTGTTTGGACACATACCCAATAAACGAATACCTTCAACAAATTGAGTGAGGTGACTCAGTGACTCTTCCACCTGTTCAAGATAAGCGGCAGAAGATAGGGTTGGGAGTTCAGCGCGAACGTGTTCCAGCAGTTGCGAGAAACTTTGGCGTAGTTCGTCTATTTGAGGTGTTGGATTGAGCCCATTTAATGCCGTTTCGACAACAGCAACTAATTTATTAGTGGTTTTCCCTGGAGCAGACAATACAACCGCAATGTCTTCTTGCTGTGCGTTATTCGCAATTATGTTAGCAGCCCTTAAGAATCGGTCTACATCGGCTAACGACGAGCCCCCAAACTTTAATACTCTCATTCCTTTCTCCCTGTTCAAATTTCAAAAAAAAGGCCTGTATCTTGTTGGATACAGGCCTTTTTATAAATTTCGCTTAGCAGCCTGCCCCAACATCCTCTGTGTCGGTAATAATCATGGTGGTAATTAGGCGGCTGTTTAAAATCATTGCGTTGTGTTTCAATTATATTTTGCTTTCCTCTATGAATACCTACTTTGGATACTTGAGTCAAACAATAATTGAATTTTCTTTCATTTAGACTATGAGAACAAGAATGATACATCCAACCCAAACTTGATGGTTACTCTAAGTACGGCAATTAATGTTGCGCCTAATGCAGCCAGATGCAGGAAAACTGTGATCCATTGTAAAAAGGCTTGATTGTGTTGTAGAAATATTGTGCACTTAAGGCCATACTTATCGTCTATTTAATAGCAGCAAGGAGCGCATCTTGAAACACATTCTGTCGTTCATCGCTTGTGCTGTTGCTTTTCCTATATTTGCATCACCCACCCTACCGAACATAGAAGAGTCTGAATCCAAGCACAAAGTATTCATGAACTCTAAAAGCCAAACTAACGAAGGCTTTGATGTTTGGCAGATCGACAGTGGTTATGCCTACAACTTATTTGACTCGTTTGATCTCTACGTGGGTACTCGTATCAAGAATACCGACTCTGAGGCCGATCGCGGTTTTTTAAGTGGTGTCAGTTACCAGTTCAACCATAAGATTTCAGTCAACAGTACACTGTACACCGGCGATACTGCGGTGATTGAAGAGCCCTCTTTTAATGCCGAGGTCTCGGGTAATTTTGAAATGAGTAACGGGCTTAACCTGCATGCCACTCTCGATTATGACGAGTGGCAACAGGGTATTACGGTAGGACTAGGCTACAACTTCTAACGGTTCACTGCTCACCAGTACCCCATTCCAATCCGCGTAGATGTAATCTCCTGGGTGCACCGAAAATCGATTAATCATCAAACTGACATTGATCTCACCAATGTCACGTTTTTCGGTTTTAAATGGGCAGGCTCCAATCGCCTTGATACCTAACGGCATTTCAGATAACTCACCCACATCGCGTACCGCACCATTAATAATAATGCCTTCCCAACCATTGTCGATGGCTGTCTGAGCGACCTGATCACCCAGTAAAGCTCGTTGGGTGGAGCCGTTACCGTCGACCACCAGCACTTTTCCTTTGCCTGGTTGTGTTACAACTTCGCGAACTTTGGAGTTGTCTTGAAAACATCGAACCGTAACAATTTCACCAAAAAACGCTGATTTTCCACCAAAGTTTTGTAATGGGATATCCCAGAGTAAGACGTGTCCTTCGTACTTATCACACAGATCCGGTAAAATATCTTGCATAAATCCTCCATTCAATTATTCGTGCTCCATGCACGTAAGTGCACATGACTATGCACTAATGTTGATACACTATTCTACAAACTCTTTGAATATCCAAGAAAATCATCAATTACTTGAATAAATTTTTAAAATTAGAGTGTATTCACCAACCTAATTAATCATGCGCAGTTGTTACAAAGTTTCTATTGATTTAAATCAATAAAGTGAAAAAAATTAACAACTCTTGATTGTTAAACTGCTGTTACATAGGTAAAATCTGCCATCAAGTTAGTCAAAAATGAAAGATAATAACGGTTTCGTAATTATCTTAAACAGTACCACGGATGGGAATGGCGTGATCTGAAACAAAACAGCAAGCGAAAAGTTTGCTATATTGTTAAAAATAGATTGCCCGCGTGTTGATTTTTTGCCTAAAATTTAACTCGTTAGACAAATTCCTTTAGAATACTAGGTGCCAGTAATGCATACCCCAAAAATCCTGATTGTAGAAGATGAACAAGTTACACGTAATACGTTAAAGAGCATTTTCGAAGCTGAAGGCTACACCGTATTTGAAGCCAGCGATGGTGATCAAATGCATCAGCTATTATCAGAAAACTCAGTAAACCTTGTCATCATGGATATCAACTTGCCAGGGAAAAATGGCCTTCTACTTGCCCGTGAACTGCGTGAGCAAGCAAACGTTGCGTTAATGTTCCTCACTGGCCGTGACAACGAAGTCGATAAAATCCTGGGTCTAGAAATTGGTGCAGACGACTACATCACTAAACCTTTTAACCCACGTGAGCTGACTATCCGTGCTCGTAACCTTTTAAACCGTTCAATGTCTAGCAAAAGTGATGACGAAGAAGCGCGTAACGTCGAAAAGTATGTGTTTAACGGTTGGGTTCTAGACATCAATAGCCGCTCTTTGGTTAACCCACAAGGTGAGAGCTACAAGTTACCACACTCCGAGTTCCGTGCGCTGCTTCACTTCTGTGAAAATCCAGGAAAAATCCAAACTCGCGCCGACCTATTGAAGAAAATGACAGGCCGTGAGCTTAAACCACACGACCGTACTGTTGACGTGACTATCCGTCGCATTCGTAAGCATTTCGAGTCGGTTGCAGGTACGCCAGAAATTATCGCCACCATCCATGGTGAAGGCTACCGCTTCTGTGGTGAGTTTGAAGATCAATAATCGATAGTTCACAAGAAAAAAGAGCCTGGTGGCTCTTTTTTTTATTACTGCACTCTAAGAGCTTAATACACTTTATCGACTTTGACTGTGCGTTCAACTAACCACTGCTCGTTACTCAACTCAACCGCAACATCCATAGTCTCTACATCCATCGCATCTACATTAGCATTAACACGGATTTTCCAGATTGATGGACTGATTGCTTCTAATTCAAAGTCATTGATCTGCCATGTAGCACCGTTAAAGGCAAACAACAGACTTTGAACTTCAACCCCTGCAGGAATTTCATCGATAGAGCTTAGCACCAGTGAGCCTTTTAACTTAGGGAACTCTTCATCTCCTATTCTAGGCATCAAATCAATCCATAGTGCCGACTCAAGCTTTACCACAGCACTTTGCCCATCGTGCTCAACCAATTGCTCTGCACTTTGATTCCACGTTGGTAGCAAAGGGTCAGGTATTACTTCTGCTGGAGGTGGAGCCATACAACCCGACAGTAGAGCAGCGCAACCTAGCGCAATCACACTCATCTTCTTCATCTTTTCATTCCTCTAATCAGGCGCGACCCCACTAGTTTACGCTTGTTCTATCCACTGTTTTAGGATCTCTACGTCACTTTGGTAACTATTGCGAATCTCGTCAACCCATTCATCGATATTCTCCCACCAAGCAGGGAGTTCTGGAGATTGCGCTTTTTGAGCAACGCTCTGGATACGCTTCAACCCAACAGACCCTGCAGCTCCCTTAATTTTGTGCGCCTCAGAGACAATGGCATCTTTATCCTTGGCGATGAGGTTAGATTGAAGTATCGAGGTATAGTCAGGCATTAGTTTCTCAAATACAGAGACACCTTCGAGAACTTGGTTTTTGCCGACTATATCGATGTAGGAGCTGAGCATTTCAATATCCACGACGGTGTCAAAATGATCATTTGATGCTTCGTATTCATAGCTCGGTTGCGACAGCAACGCCCCAACTTCACTGCTGCCGACTCTCGCAAGAACTTTTTTCAACGCTTTTGCCGATAACGGCTTGCTAAGCGCTTCATCCATACCTCGCTCGAAATACTCTTTTTTATCCTTGAGTACGTTTGCGGTAAGTGCTACCAATGGAGGCAAATGCTGGTGTCGATTACGCAACTCTTGAGCGACGTCAAAGCCACTCATATCGGGCAATTGAATATCGAGCAACACTAAATCAAACGACCCTTGCTCAAACTTTCTTAATGCCTCTTCACCGGTCATTGCAACGGTGACTTGATGGCCTAGGCCCTCTAAGAGCGATCGCGCAACGGTCACATTGAGTTCGATGTCTTCAACCATAAAAATATTGAGTGCGTCAACTTGTTCATCGGCCACTTCTAGCGATATTTCGTTGGAAATAGGAACCGCAATGGAAACCGTAAATGTACTTCCAAAGCCAAGCTCACTGCTGACTTCGATATCGCCGCCCATCATATTAACCAGCTCTCGCGACACCGATAGACCTATACCGGTACCCATTGCGTGCAAATTGTCTTTGCCCGATTTAACCTGATAGTACATCGCAAAAATTTTGTCGACTTCAGTGTCAGGGATCCCAATCCCAGTATCTTCCACCTCAAACTGGATATAGGCCAATCGCCCACTCACGTCGGCGCTAACACTCATGACCACGCCACCTTCTTTTGTAAACTTCATGGCATTGCTGATTAAGTTCCACAAGACTTGCCTTAGACGAGTCGCATCCACCTCTATGACATCTGGGAGTTCGGTTAACCTTTCGAGATCAAAGCGCAAGCCTTTCTGCTCCCCCATTAATCCTGCAATGCTCTCCATTTCGGCGACGAACTCTTTAAACTGCAGTGGCTTAGGCAACAGCTCGAGTTTATTGCGGTCAAATTTGTCCATATCAATAATATCGTTAAAAATATTACCCAAAGTGATGGCACTTACATTGATGGTTTGCATGTAGTGACGCTGCTGCTTATCCAGCTTACTTTCAAGCATCATACGACTCAGCCCAACGATCCCATTTAACGGTGTCTTCAGTTCATGGCTAATCGTTGAAATAAAGGTGGTTTTGTCTCGACTGGCTTTTTCGAGGGTGTCTTCATGCTCTTTACGTTCGGTAATGTCGCGACCAAAGCCCACTAACCCCAAGTGCTGACCTGTTTTGTCATAAAAAGGCACCTTGCGCAGTTCAAAGTAGGCTTTACGGCCATCGGGATACTCCAGCCATTGCTCATAGGTTAACGCCTGATTGTTGCTAAAGACTTTATCGTCGGTCTCAACAATTTGCTGCGCGACTTCTTTGCTATAGACATCCCACGGAGTAAGACCCACCAGTTCTTTCTCTTTACGCCCCGTCAACTCTTCCATCGCTTTGTTACAGCCAGAAAAGACCCCCTGAGCATTACGGTAATAGGTTAAGTCGGGAGACGCATCGATAAAGGAGCGCAACAGCGCGGTTCGCTCGGCTAGCTCAATCTGAGTTTTTTCACGCTCAAACACTTCCCGCTTAAGATCATCCATAACCTCAAGGCGCGCCGCTTCGGACTTTTCACGCTCTGAGATTTGTTTATTCAACTCTTCCACTTTTTGATGAAGTTGATCATTAAGCTCGCGATCCCTGTCTCTCATGTCACTCAACTTCGCGACCAACTTAGTCAGTCTTTGACGAGACTCTTCCAGTTGATCAACGACCACCGTAAGAAAGTAGACAGCCCACGGTGTCACCAACAATCCAAAAAACACCGAACGGATAATGTCCACGTCAGATACGCTGCTATTAAGAACAATGGTGATCCCCACTTGAATCACTACAGCGAGTGCGACAAGCGCTAGGGCTAAAAGAATAGAAAACTTGATAATGCCAAGTTTGACCAGCAGGTCGACATAATATTGAGCGAGATTTTTTATAGGTTTCATCGAGCAATCCATTGAAATCGAACTGGATCAGTGTACCTAAACTGAAAAATAAATGCGGTGTTTAGATCTCTAAATTGCTAGCGATGTGGAGAGGTATTGCGCCATTGACCACCAAACATTAAAAATTTTAGGTGGTCAAAGCTAATGCGTGACATCTAGGCAAAAATAACCGAGAAGTTATGCTGACGTAAGTACTGGCTGTTGATAAATAAACGGCGTACCTAAATCACTACCTTGAGCACCTAGTTGATCTAGGTTTCGCCCTATATCCGTCATCGCTAACCAACGGTTCTCACACCAATCAGGGGCTAAAAGCACTGGCTTTTTAGCGGAAGATACAACGCGATGAAATACAACGTCAGGTGGCGTTTTTCGAATAAGTTCACTGCACGCTTCCACATACTCTTGCATGCTAATCACATCCAACCTTCCTGCTTTCCATGCTTTACCCATGGTGCTGCCGTCGACAATATGCAAGCTGTGGATCTTCATACCATCGGTGCCTACTTCAAGCACTTTGTCTAACGTATCGTGATAGTCAGCGCGTGACTCTTTTGGCAGCCCGAGAATTAAATGGGTACACACTTTAATCCCCAAAGCGCGCGCACGGCGCGTAATCTCTGCATAGCACTCAAAATCATGGCCACGGTTAATTCGCTTTAAAGTGTCATTGTTGGCGGTTTGCAAACCCAATTCAAGCCAGATTTCGTAGCCTTGCTCAACATAACCAGACAGCAACTCTAATACAGCATCAGGCACACAGTCAGGTCTTGTACCGACGCATAAGCCCACCATATCCGCAGCCTTTAAGGCTTCTTCATACATGTTTTTCAGCACTTGCACTTCAGCGTAAGTATTGGTGTAGGCTTGAAAGTACGCCAAATACTTTTTGGCACGTTTAACTTCACCGGCCCGATCTTGCAGTTGATCGTGAATGGATTTGATTTGAGTGGCTTCATCAGCGAAAGAGGCAACATTACAAAAAGTGCACCCACCACGTCCTATCGTACCGTCTCGATTAGGACAGCTAAACCCCCCGTGGAGTGACAACTTATGAACTTTTTGACCATAGCGACGCTGGAGATCCTGACCTATGGTATTGACTAATTGATGGAGCTGCATGGTACGACCTAAGTTAGATTAGAGTGACAATTCTAATTAGTGAAACTTAATTACATCCCTGCAATTTATTTTCGGCTAATTCTAGCAAAATTAAGCCTGTGTGACCTGCACTATTTTGTGTCATCAAATCTTCGATATGCACCATTATGTAGTAAAAGTGCGTTTCATTAACGTTTGATTCACATTCTTACGCATAGTTGTTCATTTCTATGTGCAATAAAAGTGCAATTTTGAATGGAATTCACAGAAACAAAAATGTAGGATAGTTTCACATATCGTCTAAAAGGACACCGTATTCGGGTTCGCTTAGAGGATATACTTCGGCAAAAGCACACTCCCACCAATAGGATTCACTAACTTTTGTGATTTCCTCGTGTGCCAAACCAAGGGAATGTTTTTCTCACGATATTTTCAGTGAGTGACAGAAAGGACTCACATCAGCCAAAGAGCTGATTGAATATACGATTATAAGGATTGGCTCCGTTTGCTCCGTTCACACTCAATGCAAACGATTGCCCTCAAATTGGAAGGATGGTTCTATGTCTAATGAACTGGTAGAACACAAGCAAGCAGCTCAGGGTCTTTATACCCCAGAGCTAGAGCATGATGCTTGTGGTATCGGCTTTGTTGCCCACCTCAAAAACCGCAAATCGCATGCGGTCGTAACTCAAGCACTCGATATGCTTGCGCGTATGGAACACCGTGGCGGTCAAGGATGCGATCCTTGTTCTGGTGACGGTGCGGGTATCTTGCTGCAAAAGCCTCATGAGTTTTTGCTTGAAGAGACCGTAAAACTTGGCATCAAGCTGCCATCATTCGACAAATACGGTGTAGGCGTTGTTCTATTCCCGAAAGACGAATATAAACGCGCACAGTGTCGCGACATTTTGGAGCGTAACGCACAACGCCTTGAGTTAGACGTCATTGGCTATCGCGTATTACCTACCGATAACTCGATGATTGGTGCTGATCCACTGAGCACTGAACCTCAATTTGAACATGTTTTCATCAGCGGCGGTCCTGGCGTTTCTCCAGAAGAGCTAGAGCGTAAGCTGTATGTATTGCGTAACTACACAGTACGCGTCTGTTTAGAAAGCATCTCCAACATCGGCGACGATTTTTACATTAACTCAATGTCATACAAGACATTGGTGTATAAAGGCCAGCTCACCACCGAGCAAGTGCCGCAGTATTTCTTAGATTTACAAAATCCTACCATGGTGACCGCGCTTGCACTTGTGCACTCTCGCTTCTCCACCAACACATTCCCGCGCTGGCGCTTAGCACAGCCTTTCCGTTACATTGCCCACAACGGCGAAATCAACACCGTACGTGGCAATCTAAACTGGATGAAAGCGCGTGAAGCGATCATTGAGTCGGATCTGTTTACCCAAGCCGAAATCGACATGCTTTTGCCGATTTGTCAGGAAGGCAGCTCAGATTCGTCAAACTTTGATATGGCCCTTGAGCTACTCGTCCTATCGGGTCGTAGCCTACCCCATGCCCTGATGATGATGATTCCGGAAGCGTGGCAAGAAAACAAGAACATGGACCCAACGCGCCGTGCGTTCTATCAGTACCACGCTAACGTTATGGAACCATGGGATGGCCCAGCGTCTGTCTGCTTTACCGATGGTGTTCAAGTGGGTGCAACACTAGACCGTAACGGCCTACGTCCGTCACGCTACACCGTGACCAAAGATGATTATCTAGTCATGGCGTCGGAGTCAGGCGTTGTTGATATTAAACCAGAAAACGTAGAATTCCGTGGTCGCTTGCAGCCTGGACGCATCTTTGTTGCTGACCTTGAGCAAGGCCGCATCATTTCTGATGAAGAAGTGAAAGACGGCATCGCCAATTCGCAGCCGTATGAAAAGTGGGTAAAAGAGAACCTGCTTAACATTAATAAACTGCCAAGTGCCAGCAACCAATTTAGCCAACCAACGCCTGAGCGTCTGCTGCATCGTCAGCAAGCCTTCGGTGTGAGCTCTGAAGAGATCAATGAGATTTTGGTTCCAATGGCGAACGACGCCAAAGAGCCGCTATCAGCGATGGGCGCGGATTGGCCACTGGCTATTTTGTCGCACCAATCACAGCATCTGTCTAACTACTTTAAGCAGCTGTTTGCTCAGGTGACTAACCCTCCCATCGATCCGATTCGTGAACGTATGGTTATGTCCCTAAATACCTATCTAGGTAAGGACCAAAACCTGCTCACTGAAACCCCAGAGCATTGTCAAAAAGTAGAGCTAGAGTCGCCAGTACTGGCTAACTCAGAGCTTGAAAAACTGCGTGCGATCGATAACGAGCACTTGCAGGCAAAAACCTTAGATATTGTTTTCCAGGCTAATGAAGACACTGGCCGTCTAGAGCGCGCTCTAAAACGTATTTGCCAATACGCTGAAGATGCAGTGGTCGATGGCTACTCGATTATCTTGCTGACTGACCGAGCAGTAAACTCTAACCACGCGGCTATCCCAGCAATGCTGGCCGTAGGCGCGGTCCATCACCACCTAATTCGTAAAGGATTACGTGCTAAATGTGACATCGTCGTAGAGACGGGTGACGCGCGTGAAACGCACCATTTCGCAACTTTAATTGGTTACGGTGCCAACGCAGTAAACCCTTACCTTGTGATCGAAACCATTAGGGATCTGCAAACTAAGAAGAAACTCGATCCAGAAGCCGATCCTCGTGTGTTGTTCGACAACTACCGTAAAGCGGTTAACGGCGGCCTGCTTAAGATTTTCTCTAAGATGGGTATTTCAACCTTGCAGTCTTACCACGGTGCACAAATTTTTGAAGCACTGGGTATCAGCAAGCCGGTTGTTGATAAATACTTTACGGGTACGGTTTCTCGTATTCAGGGTTTGACCATCGATGACATCGCTAAAGAAGTATTAGTGCGTCACCGTGTGGGTTACCCAACACGCGAAATCCCAGTCAATGTATTGGATGTTGGCGGCGTATATCAATGGAAACAACGTGGTGAGAAACACCTGTTCAATCCAGAAACGATTTCTCTGTTGCAGCAATCGACACGCGAAAAGAATTACGCTCAGTTCAAGCAATACGCACATGCCGTCGACGCGCAAGGCGACAACGCTGCAACATTGCGTAGCCAATTGGATTTTGTGAAGAACCCAGCAGGTTCTATCCCACTGGAAGAAGTGGAGCCAATTGAAAGCATTTTGAAGCGCTTTGCAACAGGTGCGATGTCGTTTGGTTCAATCTCGTACGAAGCGCACTCAACGCTTGCCGTTGCGATGAACCGCATTGGCGCGAAATCCAACTCGGGGGAAGGTGGTGAAGATCCAGCACGTTTCGAACGTAAAGAAAACGGTGACTGGGAACGCTCTGCTATTAAGCAGGTCGCATCTGGCCGATTTGGTGTTACCTCTTACTACCTAACCAACTCTGACGAAATTCAGATTAAAATGGCGCAAGGTGCAAAGCCAGGTGAAGGTGGGCAGCTACCGGGTGACAAAGTGGATGACTGGATCGGTGCAACACGTCACTCGACCCCAGGCGTTGGCTTGATTTCGCCACCACCGCATCACGATATTTACTCTATCGAAGATTTGGCTCAGCTGATCTACGACTTGAAAAACGCGAACCGCTCAGGCCGTGTTAACGTAAAACTCGTCTCTGAAGCAGGTGTCGGCACCATCGCATCGGGCGTTGCAAAAGCAAAAGCCGATGTGGTACTGATTGCCGGATTTGACGGTGGTACAGGTGCATCTCCTATGTCGTCAATTCGACACACTGGTCTGCCATGGGAACTTGGTCTTGCTGAAACGCATCAAACGCTTCTAAAAAATGGTCTGCGTAACCGTATTGTGGTTCAGTCTGACGGCCAAATGAAAACCCCTCGTGACCTTGCCGTTGCGACTCTGCTTGGTGCAGAAGAATGGGGGGTGGCAACAGCAGCGCTGGTTGTTGAAGGCTGTATCATGATGCGTAAGTGTCATAAGAACACCTGCCCAGTAGGTATTGCGACACAAAACAAAACATTGCGTGAGCGCTTTGATGGCCGCGTAGAAGATGTAGTAACGTTCTTCCAGTACATGGCTGAAGGTCTGCGTGAAATCATGGCAGAGCTTGGTTACCGCACCATCGATGAGATGGTTGGTCAGTCACACAAGCTGAAAGTGCGCAGCGATATTGGTCACTGGAAATACAAAAACCTCGATCTTACACCTGTCCTGCACATTGAGCAGGCACGTGAAGAAGACGGCGTGTACAACCAAATAGAGCAAAACCATAACCTGGAAGAGGTTTTGGATCGCAAGCTGATCCAAGCAGCTATTCCTGCCCTTGAGAAAGGTGAAGCGGTGACAGCCGATTTCCCAATCATCAACACTGACCGCTCTGCGGGTACCATGTTGTCGAATGAGATTTCTAAGGTCTATAAAGACCAAGGCTTACCTCAACCAATGCAGGTGAAGTTTACGGGCTCTGCAGGTCAATCTTTTGGTGCATTCTTGGCTAAAGGCGTGAAGTTTGAAGTCGAAGGTGACGCAAACGACTACTGGGGCAAAGGCTTATCAGGCGGCACATTGGTGCTCTACCCAGACAGCCAGTCGACCATCGTTCCTGAAGACAACATTGTAGTAGGTAACGTCTGCTTCTATGGCGCAACCTCGGGTGAGTCGTTCATTCGCGGTATGGCAGGTGAGCGCTTCTGTGTGCGTAACTCTGGTGCCAAAGTGGTTGTAGAAGGGGTGGGTGATCACGGCTGTGAGTACATGACCGGTGGTGCAGCAATCATCCTTGGCTCTACTGGACGCAACTTTGCAGCCGGTATGAGTGGCGGTGTCGCTTACGTGTGGGACAAGTCTGGTGACTTTGAATCCAAACTTAACCCAGAACTGGTCGACCTAGATCCTATCGAGCAAGAAGACAAAGACCTGCTTCTCGATATGCTCACAAAACACGTGGAGTTCACAGGAAGTGACGTCGCGAAATCGTTCTTAGACAACTTTGAGCAAAGCCTCGCGTCGATGGTAAAAGTTATGCCACGCGACTACAAAGCAGTGCTACAAAAACGTAAAGAACAAGCGGAACAAACTGAAGCGGAGGCAGTGTAATGGGTAAGCCTACTGGATTTTTAGAGCATGGTCGTGAACTGCCACAGAAGGTGGATCCGGCTGAGCGTATCAAGCACAACAAAGAGTTTGTGTTAAACGAAGAGTTTGGCGCGAAGATCAATACTCAAGCCTCTCGATGTATGGATTGTGGTGTACCGTTTTGTCATAACGGCTGCCCGATTGGTAACATCATTCCTGAGTTTAATGACGCGGTTTACCGCGACAGCTGGGAAGAAGCTTGGAACATTCTAAGCTCGACCAATAACTTCCCAGAGTTTACGGGTCGCGTTTGCCCAGCACCTTGTGAAAGCTCATGTGTGTTAGGGATTAACCAAGATCCAATCACAATCTGTAATATTGAAAAGACGATTGTTGAAACCGCATACCGTGAAGGCTATGCAAAACCAAAAACGCCTCGTTCACGTACGGGTAAAACCGTCGCGATCATCGGTTCGGGACCTGCTGGTTTGTCTGCTGCAGAGCAGCTCAATAGCGCTGGCCACAGCGTGACAGTATTTGAACGCGATGAAAAAGTTGGCGGTCTATTGCGCTTCGGTATTCCTGATTTCAAACTCAGCATGGAAGTGATTGATCGTAAGATCAACCTGATGGCCGAAGCGGGCGTAGAGTTTAAAGTCAATCAGCACATCGGTGTCGATGTCAACGCCGCGCAGCTTCGTCAGGAGTTTGATGTAGTGTTGCTGACGGGTGGCTCTACTGTGCCTCGCGACCTGCCAATTCCAGGGCGTGACAACAAAGGCGTCTACTTTGCGATGCAATTTTTGGGTCAAAACAACCGCCGCGCTAACGACATGGATCTTAAAACAGAAGAGATCCACGCCAAAGGTAAGCACGTTGTTGTGATCGGTGGTGGTGATACAGGCTCTGACTGTGTGGGTACCTCTAACCGTCATGGTGCAGCAAGCATCACGCAAGTTGAAATCATGCCAATGCCTCCAGAAAAGCGCCCTGCTAACATGCCGTGGCCGCAGTACCCAATGATTCTTCGTACCTCAACCTCTCACGAGGAAGGTGTGGACCGTCATTGGAATATTCTGACTAAAGAGTTTATTGGTAACGACAAAGGTGAAGTGACTGGTCTTCGTATTGCTGACATCACTTGGGAAGAAGCCGAAGAAGGCCAGCGCCCTAACTTTGTCGAAGTGGCTGGCAGTGAACGCGTACTCCCTTGTGACATGGCGTTCCTAGCGATGGGCTTCTTACACCCAGAACCAACCGGTGTACTTGCGCAGCTTGACATCGCACTGGATGAGCGCGGCAACGTAGCGACGACGGACTTTGCCACAAACCAAGAAGGCGTATTCGCCGCAGGTGACATGCGTACAGGTCAATCATTGGTGGTTCGTTGTATTAACGAAGGCCGTGAGTGTGCTCGCACCGTCGATGCCTACCTCATGGGGAACACCAAGCTAGAAGCGAAAGCGGACTCGTTGATGCTATCCGCGAGCTAATCGATAAAGTTTCCTTCCAAACTTTATTGTTGGCCAGCACGAAAGTGCTGGCCTTTTTTTATGAAATACATTGCAAATGAAGAACGCAAGAAAAAACTTTGTTTCCCATAGTGCAACCAAAAATCAAACGAAAACATTTAATTCTCAAATTTGAGACACCCCTTTGGTGGTACTTAAATATACTCAAATCGCACCAACAACACATCGGACCTCTTGTGTATCATTGAAAGTGGATCGCCATTTGGATAAATACAATGGGTCGTATTTTAGATTGCTATTAACGTCTAGGAGCTTAGTATGGCTAGATATACGTTGGTATTTTTATGCGTCGCAAGTGTACTTATAGGTTGTGGAGGCTCGGATTCGCCAACAGTCCAATCCACTCCGGGAACAACGGAAACATCAACTTTTACCGGTAAACTCATTGATTCTGCAGTGATCAATATTGATTACAACACAGAGACTCAAAAAGGTGTAACCGATCAGAGCGGACAATTTAAATATTTAGATGGAGAAACAGTCGAATTTTCCATCGGAAATATCGTCTTTCAATCAGTACCTGCTAAAACAGTACTCACACCGTTGGATCTGGCAAATAATCGAGATGAACAATCTGCTGTAGTCTCTAATATTCTTCGTCTCTTGCAGTCGCTCGATGGCGATGGTGATCCCACAAACGGCATTACGATAACCGGCGCTGCAAAAGAAGCCGCATCTGAATACATTGACTTTTCGGTTCCTGAGACGGTGTTTGAAAACAATAGTGAAGTTATGGCCCTAGTCGCTAAAGTCGGTGGCAACAATGGAAACCTTGTCGAAAAAAACGATGCTATTGCCCACTTCACGGAAAGCTTGCACCATTACGGTATTCTTAATGGTCCATTTGTCGGCACGTGGTTAGGTCAATTTAGCAGCAACACTGATGGTTTACTCATGTTCACCTTCTATTCTGATGGTACGTATGTCCAATATCAAACTGAGCAGGGGCCTGATGAATACAATGGGCTCGAATGGGGCAACTATAAAGTCACTTCGACTGGGTATTTATATCCTGTTCCTGGTGGCAATATGCTCGATCAAAATGATAATACCGGACTCACAGGTGTAGTGAGTGATTCAGATGTTTCCAACACAAGCGATTTGGATGGTGAAACCATCAAAATAAGCTACCCAACACCGAGCCAAATCACTTTTACTATTACCGATTATGAATCTGGTCAAGAGGTCGAGGTGTACACGCGTGAATTTACGAAAGTTGAGAATGTTGGATTGACAGGTACATGGTTCAATCAAACGACAGAAAATGAGCTTTTGTCTATTACCTTTCTAGATGATGGGAGTTACGTTCATGCAGAAGTCGACCTAGATCCTGAAAATGCCGATAACCCTCACGAATTAAACGGCCTGGAATGGGGCTTATACACTCTTGACGAATCTAACAATCGATTAACAGTGTCGATCCCGGATCCTGAGTTTAGAGACCTGAATGGTGCGGTCGGCTTATCTAGTTTTGTTGATAATACGAACGGTGATGAACTCTATGTTGTCGTAGAGAACAACGTTTTGCAGTTGACAGTCATTGAAGATGGAAATGAGGAAATCTTGTTTTTCTATCGAGAATAATGTCATCGCGAATAAAGCATTAATCATCTAAACAGCAAGTGCTCATTTATAGTGCTCGTTAGGCCGTAACAATTTTTACCCGTTTGACTGTTGATGTATCGACTTGCCAAGCATCAACATCGATCGGGTAAAAACGAAACAATGTTCTGATTGGGTCTATTCTTTATCACTAAAACCTAATCGAAATATAGCAATCTAAGAGACTTTTTATACCAACTACTGCTTTACTAACCTCTATCAAAGCCACCTTGACCTTTGCGTCATTTCCTTATACTTTGTCAAATCCCTGATAATAAAACTTGAGTAAAATGTTAAATAAATAGTCATATCAGGATGATAAAAATTAGAATTTAGTTCGTCAAAATTCAAAGAGTATCTGTCAGGAAGACAGAGCAAAGACAAGTTGCAAAAGGAGTAAAGCAATGGCTCTTTACGATCCCACGCTCGAGAAAGACAACTGTGGATTTGGCCTCATCGCCCATATGCAAGGGCAACCAAGCCACAAGTTAGTCAGAACAGCGATTTCAGCCCTCGATCGCATGACCCACCGTGGCGGCATTAATGCCGATGGTAAAACCGGTGATGGTTGTGGTTTATTACTGCAAAAACCAGACAGCTACTTACGCTTAGTCGCCGAAGAAGGTGGTATAAAGCTTGGTAAGCAATATGCCGTAGGTATGATATTTACCAGCACGGACACCACCAAAGCGCATCATTCTCGAGACGTTGTGAATCGAGAACTGGCAACCGAAACCTTCACCGTGGCTGGATGGCGTGAAGTGCCGACCAATGCTGAAGTATTGGGGCCTATCGCACTCACGACATTGCCAAATATTGAGCAAGTATTTATCACTGCCCCCGCGGGTTGGAGTGAGCGCGATATTGAGCGCCGCCTGTATGTGGCAAGACGACGCATAGAAAAAGCATTGGTCGACGACAAAGAGTTTTACGTTTGTAGCCTTTCAACCAATGTGATTGTCTACAAAGGGCTGTGCATGCCCGCTGATTTGCCTCGTTTTTATTTGGATTTGGCCGATCTCAGAATGGAATCTTCCATTTGTCTGTTCCACCAACGATTCTCAACCAATACCTCGCCAAAATGGCCGTTGGCTCAACCCTTTAGGTACATGGCGCACAATGGCGAGATCAATACCATTGAAGGCAATCGTCAGTGGGCGCGAGCGCGAGCATACAAATTCAAAACCCCGTTAATTCCTGATCTACAAGCTGCTGCGCCTTTCGTTAATGAATCAGGCTCAGACTCATCAAGCCTAGATAATATGCTCGATCTGTTTTTTGCCGGTGGTATGGATCTGTTTCGAGCGATGCGCATGCTTGTTCCGCCAGCGTGGCAAAATCACCCAGATATGGACGACGAGCTAAAAGCCTTTTATGACTTTAACTCTAAGCACATGGAACCTTGGGATGGCCCTGCTGGCATTGTCTTGTCTGACGGTCGCTACGCCGCATGTAACTTAGATAGAAATGGTTTACGCCCGGCTCGCTACGTCATCACTAAAGATGGTTTTATTACCCTTGCGTCTGAAGTAGGCATCTGGGACTACACCCCCGATGAAGTGTCCGAAAAAGGCCGCGTTGGCCCAGGTGAGCTTTTGGTTGTTGATACACTCGAAGGCAAGCTGTGGCACTCAGACGATATTGATGCCGACTTAAAATCTCGCCACCCCTACAAAGCGTGGATGGACGAGCACGTCAAACGCTTAACCCCCTTCTCTGAGCTTGCTGACGATAAAGTCGGTGAGCGCGTGTTTGATGAAAACCAACTCAAAACCTTCCAAAAGCAATTTGCTGTGTCAAACGAAGAAGTGGATCAGGTTCTACGAGTGCTTGGGGATATGGGACAAGAGGCAACGGGCTCAATGGGTGACGATACCCCAATGGCGGTGCTCTCTTCTAAGGAACGTTTGGTTACTGATTACTTTAGACAGAAATTCGCTCAGGTAACGAACCCGCCGATCGATCCATTGCGAGAAAAACACGTAATGTCATTGGCGACCAGTATCGGCCAAGAGATGAATGTGTTTAACGAAACCGATGGTCACGCGCATCGAGTCACCTTCGACTCTCCGGTGCTCCTATACTCCGACATGCAGCAGTTGTTAACGCTCGATACGGAGTACTATCAACCTAGCATCATCGACATCAACTATGATCCGCAACACCTAGACTTAGAGCAGGCAATCCATCAAGTTTGTGATAAAGCCACCGCGGCCGTCAAGCAAGGAAGCGTACTGCTGGTATTATCGGATCGCGAACTGCAGAAAGGTCTCCTTCCTGTTCCTGCGGCCATGGCTGTAGGCGCGGTGCAAACTAGACTAATTGACGAAAACCTTCGCTGTGATGCCAACATCATCGCAGAAACGGGCTCGGTGCGAGACCCTCATCAATTTGCGGTGTTACTCGGCTTTGGTGCAACCGCCATCTACCCTTATTTGGCCTACGAAACTCTAGGCAAAGTGATTGACGATGGCGCGATAGATAAAAGCTACCGTCAGGTGATGCAAAATTACCAAAGCGGCATCAATAAAGGGTTATACAAGATCATGTCCAAAATGGGCATATCGACGATTGCGTCTTACCGCTGTTCGCAGCTTTTTGAGGCTGTGGGCTTAAGCGAGTCGGTCGTTGATCTCTGTTTTAAAGGCGTCACAACACGTATTCAAGGCGCCGATTTTGCGGACTTCCAGCAGGATTTGTTTAATCTATCTCGAAAAGCCTGGGCAAAACGTAAATCTATCGATCATGGTGGGTTACTCAAATACGTTCATGGTGGTGAGTATCATGCCTACAACCCAGATGTGGTGTCCACACTGCAAACTGCGGTTAAAACCGGTGAAGCCACCGACTATAAAACGTACGCAAAGCATGTGAATGCGCGACCTGCGGCGATGCTTCGCGACCTTATGCAACTCAAGAAAAGCGACTCACCGTTAGCGCTGGATCAAATAGAGCCTAATACCGAGTTGTTTAAGCGCTTTGACTCAGCCGCTATGTCGATAGGCGCATTAAGTCCAGAGGCGCACCAAGCACTAGCCACCGCAATGAACCGACTTGGCGGTTACTCCAACTCTGGTGAGGGTGGCGAAGATCCAAGCCGTTTTGGCACCGAGCGAAACTCTCGAATCAAGCAAGTGGCATCGGGACGATTTGGTGTGACTCCGCACTATTTAACCAATGCCGATGTACTGCAAATCAAAGTCGCGCAAGGGGCAAAGCCCGGTGAGGGTGGTCAGCTTCCTGGCCATAAGGTTACGGCTGAAATAGCCAAGCTTCGCTATTCAGTGCAAGGGGTTACGCTAATATCCCCACCCCCACATCACGATATTTACTCGATTGAGGATTTGGCGCAGCTTATATTCGACTTAAAGCAGGTGAACCCTAAAGCCTTGGTGTCGGTTAAATTGGTTTCAGAACCTGGAGTTGGCACTATCGCAACGGGCGTTGCCAAAGCCTATGCCGATTTAATCACCATTTCTGGCTACGACGGCGGAACGGCTGCAAGCCCACTCACCTCGGTGAAATATGCGGGTAGCCCATGGGAGCTCGGTCTTGCGGAAACCCAGCAAGCGCTTGTCGCGAATGGCTTACGACATAAGATCCGTCTGCAAGTTGATGGCGGTCTTAAAACCGGTCTGGATGTGGTTAAAGGGGCCATTTTGGGCGCCGAAAGCTTCGGCTTTGGTACCGCACCTATGGTCGCTATGGGCTGTAAGTTCCTTCGCATCTGTCACCTAAATAACTGTGCAACCGGTGTTGCAACCCAAGACCAGACCTTACGAGATGAGTACTTTAAAGGGTTACCAGAAATGGTGATCAACTACTTCACAGGCCTTGCCGATGAAGTTAGAGAGCTGCTCGCTGAGTTAGGCGTTGAAAAGCTCACTGACCTTATAGGTCGTACCGACCTACTAGAAGCCGTTGAAGTTAAAACCGCAAAACAGTCTAAGCTGGACTTGTCTCACATACTGGAAGCGCCGGTTTCACCTGGAGACTTCCCACTGTTTTGGACTGAGCCTAACCAACCGTTTGATAACGCAGAATTAAACCAAAAAATGGTTTCCGATGCCCTTGCCGCTGTAGAAGCTAAAGAGTCACTAAATCTATTCTATGATGTGATCAATACCGACCGCTCGGTGGGTGCTCGTTTATCGGGTGAAATTGCTCAGCGCTATGGCAATGCAGGCGTATCAGGCTCACCGATTAAAGTGCACCTAAATGGCACAGCAGGACAGTCGTTTGGCGTCTGGAACGCCGGTGGCCTAGAGCTGTTACTAACCGGTGACGCTAATGACTACGTAGGTAAAGGCATGGCAGGTGGCAAGATTGTCATCAAGCCTCATACGGGGACAACCTTTGCCTGTAACGAAGCCACCATCATTGGTAACACTTGTTTGTACGGTGCAACAGGTGGAAAGCTATTTGCTGCGGGCCGCGCGGGCGAGCGCTTTGGCGTTCGAAACTCGGGCACCATTGCGGTAGTAGAAGGCGCTGGTGACAACGCGTGCGAATATATGACAGGTGGTATTGTCGCGATTTTGGGTGCCACAGGGGTGAACTTTGGCGCGGGTATGACGGGTGGGTTTGCATACGTGTTAGACGAGAATGGTGATTTCTCGGGCCGTGTTAATGGCGAATCCGTCGAATCATTACCGCTGAACGAGTTGGCTATACATCAAGAACATCTTAGAGGGCTCATCGCGCAGCATCTCGAACTGACGCAATCAAGCCACGCCGAGACTATTTTGGCAAACTTTGATGAATGGATTCCAAAGTTCCACCTCGTGAAACCGAAAGCGGCAGACTTACGCACCCTTCTTGGGCATCAAAGCCGCAGCGCCGCAGAATTGCGCGTTCAAGCACAGTAATTGGAAGGAGCCAGTTTTATGAGCCAGAACGTATACCAATTTATTGATGTCAGTCGTGTGGATCCGGCCAAAAAGCCGATCAAGATCCGCAAGATTGAATTTGTCGAAATTTATGAACCCTTTACCAAGCAGCAAGCAACGGCGCAAGCCGACCGCTGCTTAGATTGTGGTAATCCCTATTGTGAATGGAAGTGCCCTGTTCATAACTACATCCCTCAATGGCTAAAGCTGGCCAACGAAGGACGTATCATTGAAGCAGCCGAACTATCACACCAAACCAACAGTCTTCCAGAAGTCTGTGGACGGGTGTGTCCGCAAGACAGACTGTGCGAAGGTGCCTGTACGCTCAACGACGATTTTGGCGCAGTCACCATTGGTAATGTGGAAAAGTACATTACTGACAAGGCCTTTGAAATGGGCTGGAAGCCAGACATGTCCAACGTTGAATGGACAGACAAAAAAGTCGCCATCATCGGCGCAGGACCTGCTGGGCTCGCCGCCGCAGATATTTTGGTGCGCAACGGTGTTAAGCCTGTAGTCTTTGACCGTTACCCAGAGATTGGTGGTTTGCTCACCTTTGGGATCCCTTCCTTTAAACTGGAAAAAGGGGTGATGGAAAACCGACGCAAGATTTTTACTGACATGGGTGTAGAGTTTCGATTAAACACTGAAGTTGGCAAAGACGTCACAATGCAAAGCCTGATTGATGATTTCGATTCGGTCTTTTTAGGCGTTGGCACCTATAAGAACATGCGCGCGGGACTGGATAACGAAGAAGCGCCAGGCGTGTACGATGCCTTGCCATTCCTTATTTCCAATACCTATAAGGTCATGGATCTGCCGACCGATGAGCACTACATAGATATGGCCAACAAAAAGGTCGTGGTGCTTGGTGGTGGTGATACCGCAATGGACTGTGTACGCACCTCTATTCGCCAAGGTGCTAAGCATGTCATTTGTGCTTATCGTCGTGATGAACAAAATATGCCGGGTTCACGTCGCGAAGTAAAAAATGCCCGTGAAGAAGGCGTCGACTTTCAATTTAACCTTCAGCCTTTAGGCATAGAAGTTGATCAAAATGGTCATGTCACTGGTGTGAAAGTCGTCAAAACCGCACTTGGTGAACCCGATGAGGCTGGTCGTCGTCGTCCAGAGCCGGTAGAAGGTAGTGAGCATGTTCTTTCCGCCGACGCTGTGATTATGGCATTTGGTTTCCAACCCCATGCTATGGAATGGTTAACGCCTTACAACGTCGACTTAGACCAGTGGGGTCGAATAAAAGCACCGAAAGATGGCGAGTTCTTGTATCAGACCACCAACCCTAAGATTTTCGCGGGTGGTGATGCGGTTAGAGGATCGGACTTAGTTGTTACTGCGATTGATGAAGGTCGTAAGGCGGCTGAGGGGATTTTGGATTACTTAGAGGTTTAAGAGCTAGGGCGCTTCGCTTTGAGGAGCGAGGTGCGGGGACGCTGCGCTGCGAGGGGCGAGAGGCGAGAGGCGAGTCTTAGCATCAATACCGGCCCAATCTCGCGCTAGCGAGCATTGTACCGGTAGTGACCCACGAAAGCCTCTGAGGATTTTGGATTACTTGGGGGTTTAAGGCTATGGCGCTTCGCTTTGAGGAGCGAGGTGCGGGGACGCTGCGCTGCGAGGGGCGAGAGGCGAGAGGCGAGTCTTAGCATCAATACCGGCCCAATCTCGCGCTAGCGAGCATTGTACCGGTAGTGACCCACGAATGCCTCTGAGGATTTTGGATTTCTTGTGGGTTTAAGGCTAGGGCGCTTCGCTTCGAGGAGCGAGGTGCGGGGACGCTTCGCTGCGAGAAGCAAGAAGCGAGTTAGTCTTAGCATCAATACCGGCCCAATCTCGCGCTAGCGAGCATTGTACCGGTAGTGACCCACGAAAGCCTCTAGTAGGACGCTTCGAAAGGCGAAAGTCTTAGATAGCCGAGATTGAAAGGTAAGAGGATGTTATCTTCTTGCCTTTTTGTTTTTTGGCTTGACGTTAGGCTGAATTGGCCTAACATATATGGAAATACATATATTCATATAAGGTTTTGAGATGGGGTTGTTTGAACGCTACTTAACGGTATGGGTTGGGTTGGCCATTGGCCTGGGGCTACTGCTGGGAAGCCTGTCACCGGAGCTATTCATTGGAATTGCAAGTTTAGAGTACCAACATGTCAATTTTGTGATTGCGGCGCTCATCTGGTTGATGATTTATCCAATGATGATCCAAATTGATTTCTCCTCCCTAAAAGACGTGGGCAAAAAACCGAAAGGATTAGTGCTCACGCTTGTGATCAATTGGTTGATCAAGCCTTTTACTATGGCGTTTTTAGGTTGGCTGTTTTTTAAAGTCTTTTTCGCAAGCTGGGTCGACCCGCAAACCGCCTCAGAGTATATCGCTGGAATGATATTGCTTGGTGTTGCACCTTGTACCGCTATGGTGTTTGTTTGGAGCCAGCTCACTAAAGGCGACGCCAACTACACCTTGGTTCAAGTCTCGGTAAACGATCTGATTATGATCATTGCATTCGCACCTATTGCGGGCTTCCTATTAGGCATTACCGACATCACCGTACCATGGGGGACCTTAGTGTTGTCGGTGGTATTGTACGTACTAATTCCACTGATCGCTGGCGCACTCACCCGTCGACAGCTATTAAAAAAACATGGTTCTAAAGCATTAGACCACTTTCTGGCGAAGCTAAAACCCTGGTCTATCATAGGATTATTGACCACGGTAGTGGTGTTGTTTGGCCTACAAGCCGAAACCATTATTGCAAAGCCTCAAGCCATTGTGATGATTGCCATTCCATTGATGATCCAGACCTACGGCATATTCGCCCTAGCCTACTGGATGGCGAAAAGAATTAAGCTACCGCACAATATCGCAGCGCCTGCCTGCATGATCGGTACGTCGAACTTTTTTGAACTCGCAGTAGCGGTCGCGATCTCTCTGTTTGGCCTTCATTCTGGAGCGGCACTTGCGACCGTTGTGGGTGTGCTCGTCGAGGTTCCAGTGATGCTATCTCTCGTCGCCTTTGCCAACAAAACCCGTCACTGGTTTGACGATTCTGACGCCAATGCGTAAAAAATAGGGTACCCTATTAGAGTTGAAGCTCAATTTTAGGCTTATGTACTGTAAAGGATTGAAATAAAATGAGAACATGGATAGTTGGATTGTTCAGCTTAGGCATCGTCGCCTGTAGCAATGGAGTAACAGAAATGGAAGACCGTACTTCTAACCCTTGTGGAGATAAGCCCAATTGTGTCTCGACACAAGACCAGCGCGAAAAATTTAATTTGGCTCCCTTTAAACTCAAGCCAGACGTCACCCTCGATCAAGTTGAACTGATTGCACTAGGTTTAAAAAATGCGAAAACGGCAGAAAAAAGCGAGCAGTATTTGCGTATAGAGTGCACCAGCAGTGTATTTCGTTTTGTTGATGATTTAGAGCTCAGTCTTAACGGTGATATGTTGACCGTTCGATCGGAGTCCCGCACTGGCCACTCTGACTTAGGGGTAAATCGTAAGCGCGCAGAAGCGCTACGAGAAGGGTTAACTAAAGCTGGATTGATGGCGCAATAACCCCTATTCATACTCTCCCCTCTTCAATGAGGGGAGCTGTAACGCGATACCGTCCCCACCTTGATACCGTCCCCCTGAGCCCTGCGAAGGGTAACGGTAGCAAAAATGCACCGACACACCCTTTCCCACCGCCACTACCATGAGCCCTTCGCTTCGCGAAAAGCGCACGGTATTGCCTTAGGCGCAGCTGCCTAACTCAACATTTAGTGCTACAATCGCGCCTAATATCTCCAGATTCTATTGAACAGGTTCACTATGAAAGTCGGTATCATTGGCGCGATGGAACAAGAAGTCGCGATCCTAAAAGCTAAAATTAACAACTGCACAACTGAAACCATTGGTAAATCAGTCTTTTACACTGGGACGATCGATGGTAAAGAAGTGGTGCTCCTTCAATCTGGAATCGGCAAAGTCGCCGCAGCTATTGGTACGACACTACTAATCGAAAAGTATGCGCCTGACGCGATCATTAACACAGGATCCGCGGGTGGGTTTGACCCTTCTCTAAACCTTGGCGATGTGGTGATATCAACAGAAGTTCGTCATCACGACGCAGATGTCACAGCCTTTGGCTATGAAATGGGACAAATGGCTGGCCAACCTGCGGCATTTGTCGCTGATGCTAAGCTTTGTGAATTGGTTGAGAAAGCCCTCACAATGACAGATAAACATGCTGTACATGGCCTGATCTGTACCGGTGATACGTTCGTGTGCACACCAGAGAGACAGCAATACATTCTGAAATACTTCCCGTCAGTCGTCGCCGTTGAAATGGAAGCCTCAGCGATTGCTCAAACCTGCGAGCAGTTTGGTGTACCATTTGTTGTGGTACGCGCTATTTCGGACGTTGCAGACAAAGAATCCCCAATGTCATTTGATGAGTTTTTGCCTCTGGCGGCACAAAGCTCATCTGAGATGGTCAGCAAAATTCTATCTCTGGTTTAATCAATGAATGAAGCGTGGCAGAGCGGTATTTCACTAGACACCTTCTATGCCGATGGCAGTGTGTTAGTGTTGTGCGCCGCTTTGCTCGCTCATCTGCTGATCCCTATCCCTCGCGAATTACACCCTACAACGCTGTGGCGTAAGTTCGCGCACCTATTAGCCAATAAAGTGAATCAAGGCAACGACCCAAATTATCAACGATTTGCAGGGTCACTTTCCTGGTTAATGTTAATGCTACCCGCAACAGCACTGCTGATAGCCGTATCCAATCTAGTCTGGGAGCCTTTGGTGTTTCAGTTTACGCTGCTGTTTTTCTCGCTGGGTTGGAGAGAGCAAGAAGTGTTTGCGCGCCAAAGTGGCCAAGCATTGGCTCAAGAAGATAAAGCCTCACTCAGAAAGTCACTGAGCCACTGTCTTAACAGAGACTGTGCGACATTGTCATTGTTAGGGTTGGGAAAAGCTTGCGTTGAAACCCTAACGCTTGGGCATCTTCGAAATGTTACTGGTGTTTTGTTTTGGTTTGCCGTTGCAGGTCCCATTGGTGCAGCGCTGTTTCGCCTGTGTGGCGAGATCGCTCGCGCTTGGCCAGCTCATTACCGACAATATAAAACCTTTGGTCAATTGGCTCGCACTTTTTATGCTCTGCTCGAGTGGCTACCAAGTTCGCTGTTTTCTCTATTACTCCTCCTAAATCAGCAATCGTTGTCATGCCTTTCAACCATAGTTAGCCAAGCAAAAACTTGGCGAAACAAGTCATCAGGTACTGCGCTTGCTTCTCTTGGAAATCAATACCAATTAAGTTTAGGGGGACCAGCGCTTTATCAAGGTCAAAAACTTGAGCGCGCCAAGCTAGGCGGCAAGATTGCTCCATCAGCCATTCATTTATCTCAAGTGGCAACTAAACTTCGCAACAGCCAGTACCTATTTATTGTATTGCTACTCATTACCTTAGCTTTGGCTAACGGTGGTATCTAAACCGAGTTTCCCATAGAATTGCCCCACCCTAACGATCCATTAATGCCATGAACCTTTCACTCCTTTATCTGATCGATCTTTTTGGAACCGCCATTTTTGCTATCTCTGGTGTGCTATTGGCTGGCCGACTTCGTATGGACCCTTTTGGCGTCATGGTATTGGCGACGGTGACTGCCATTGGTGGTGGCACGATAAGGGATCTGATTTTAGGCGCTACTCCAGTTTTTTGGGTAACCGATACTACTTACATGTGGATCATCATCATTACTAGTTTGGCAACCATGATACTGGTTCGTCATCCTAAACGACTGCCCTGGTACGTTATGCCCGTGTGCGACGCAATTGGTTTGGCGGCATTTGTCGGTATTGGTGTAGAAAAAGCGCTTGCCTTTCAGGACTCGCACTTAGTCGCGGTAATGATGGGCGTGCTAACAGGCTGTGGTGGCGGCATTATTCGAGATGTCCTTGCTAGAGAAATCCCTATGGTGCTACGTAGTGAGGTCTATGCCACCGCATGTATCGCAGGTGGTAGCGCGCATGTTCTACTTGTTCAGTGGGGGCTCGCTCACTCTCATGCAATGCTAGCTGGAGTCGTGGTTACTTTAACCATTAGGCTCACAGCCATTCGATGGCATTTGTCACTGCCTACATTTGCGCTCAACAAATAGCCCCAGTCATTCAAAAACATCTGGGGCCAGTGGAAGGTTAAGCTTTGGCGACCTCCTGATATTTAGCAAGATCCGTGTACAATTCATCCTTTATTGGGTTCAGTTTCATCTGAACTATGCGATAGCCCTGAAACACCACCAACGCAACGTTAGCCACAAAACTGAGCATTGAAATCAACCACATGGCATCTGGGTTATAGCTCACTTTTACCGTATAGATACTGTCGGTAAACATATACGGGAACGTCATCATAAACATCGCCCACAACGCCAACGTGTGTGCACGATGTTGTAACCAAGCCCCTTTTGCCCACCACAATGCAGGAATGGTACAAGAAAGTAATAACGCGACGCCCGTATAGAGCACATTGGCGGTTAAGCAATTATAGATGTATGCGAAGTTCCAAATGTCATAGGCGATAATCCAAAACCACAGCATATCTGGCCACACCATATCTCTATTTTTACCACGCGTTACTGCATAGATTCCCGCCCAACCACATATGGTCACAATATTTAAGATCCCTGCTGCGGCATTAAAGTAGTTCCAGTCTCCGCCCAGTAGCAACAGCCCCTCACTGACACCTTGAATATCCGCGACCTGAATTTCTCGGATCACCGCTTCGAGTATATTGATACTTAAAATGAGCGGTGGAAATAGAAGGTACCAGCGGTGCTTATTGGCAAAATTGCTAAAGCGTATCACCATAAAACCCACCGCCCCCATTAGCGCAGAGTACACTTTGACCCAAACGAACCAGTTGGAGACTTCGTTATCCATGTACATCCAGTAAGGGGTTAACATTATCGGCAGACCGACAAACAAAAACATCGACCACTTTAGGTTTCGACGAGACAATTCATTCACACCAATAAGGCCGAGCAATACCACCACAAACATGATTACAGCAGGTGTGGTAAACGATTCAAAGAAAAACATTAGTTATCTCCCTATTGAGCCAGCGGTGCTGGATGGGCTTTATCTGTCGGCGGTTCGTGCGTCTCGCTTTGAGATTTTTTATAGAAGTACCAGCAGAAATAAGGGACATGCAGAGCAAGGTTAATCGCCCCCCAATACCACAGTACTGTGTCGTTGTGCCACGATTCAGAGTTCATGACTGGGGTAAAAATGTCCGCACAGGCGCGCGCTAAAATATGGAAAGCCAAGGTGTAGACGCGAGCGATGATATACAGCTCTGGTCGCCCTTTAATGAGTGGATACAGTTCGGCAGCCATCAAAATACAGAACGAGCTAGCAAAGAACATTGGGGACTCACCGTACACAAACGCGAGATTCCAGGTGGTGTACAAGAAGTTCCAAGACGCAGTCGAATAAAACAGCAAGTCGTTGGGCTTATCTTTACCTATGACCCAATACTGGCGCAGGCCATTTTTGTAGCGAGGAAAAGGAATAGTCGCACACAAGATCACACCCGCTAGGGCATTAAAGTAGTTTGCAGTAGCGAAGTCTTTCAGCGTCGCTTCGGCAATATTTAAGAACAGCACTGCGTACAGCACTTTAAGCACCCAATCTCCTCGGAAAAACTGCAGCACTCGATTTGGATTGTCGTAATACAGGTACGCTATCCTCGCACCGCCAACCACAATCGCAGTAGGGATCAAAACGCTGACAGTTTTAGCCCAACGAAACCATCCTTCTACATTTTCGGCCCAAAGCGGCGCGGTAAGCAACGAAAGAAGCCAAAATACCGCCGTGATCCTTGGCGAACGGCGCATAAACTCCACTAGCAACAGTAGAAACAAAATATAAACACTCATAGAAAGAGCGTATTGCAACACTGGAATACCCATTGTAGATCCTCCTTAATCACAAATTAGAGTAATTACTCCATATTTTTGATTAATGGATATTGCGCCAAATCATATCCAAGTTAGATTTGTAATCGCAGCGTAATTGAAGTTGTTATTTTGTGATCATTACCACTGAACACTCGAAACAATTAAATATATAAATAAATAACTTTACTTAAAAAACAAACCTTCTACCCTATAGTTAATAAACATAAAACATTACTTAATTAGGAGGCGTGAATGAGTCAACCCTTTGTTGAGCACGATAGTTTGGAATGGGAATTTGTAGAATACCTATCCAGCGACAACCTTAAACGAAATGACTATGAGAGCTAAATCATGAAAACGGTCACTATCATTTACTACTCCAAAAACGGCTCTACCCATTCTTTGGCGCAAGCTCTTTCAAAAGGCGTGTCCGATTCACAGGCCCAATGTCACTTATACCGTATTGATCCAAGCCTCATAGTTGAAGGGCGGTTCAGAGATAACGACCTATGGCCACTGCTCGATAAAAGCGACGCTATTGTGTTTGGCGCCCCCACTTACATGGGGAGTGCCGCGGCACCTTTTAAGGCATTTATGGACGCCACTAGCGACAGTTATGTGAAGCAATCTTGGAATGGAAAGCTCGCTGCAGGGTTTACCTGTGGGGGGAGTGTGAACGGTGAACAGCAGCAAACGCTACTCAACTTTTTCGCTCTCTCATGCCAGCATGGCATGCTTTGGACCGGTTTAGACACCTGCAAGCACACCGATAAGAAAAATCTAAATCGTTTGGGATGCAGTATTGGGTTAGTCGCTTCGCACCATAACGAAGACAGCGACAAGATACATCCGATTGATCTCGCGACTGCCGAGTATCTTGGACAGAGAATAGTAACATTACTCGGTAAGCAATAAATCGACACAGCCGAACTTAGGTTCGGTAATAAATTTTGTCTATTTCTCACCAGTAAGACGTACCGACTGACACAAAATGATATTCTACTTGCGCATATGCTTTGCGGTTGTGATCTTCTTATCTACCGTTTTTACAACCAACAATAGCGCGTAAGGAGACAATCAATGTCTAACACCATTGCATCTGCCATAAACCAGTACTCAATCACCGATACTCATCTGCGAGTACGCCAGGATCAGTATGATCTAAACAAGATATTTCGCGCACAAGTAAAAGAACTGAGTTGGCGTAACCACTTACTCAAAATAATGTTGAGTGGGCTGCTGATCTCGAGTCTTCTGTTTCTTTTTGTGCCTGCATCACTGCCATTTGCACAGTGGTTACCTGTTATGGGGTTTACGGTGGGGGCTATTGCAACACTGTCGGCGTGCCATCGCTATGAACTTCGCGTGGAATTTATGCACATCGATGAGACAGGACTTCAGTGGGTAACCGTCGACTCGGGCCGAAACGTTGACGACCTAGAACGGTTTAAAAAGATGGCTAGAGAGATAAACCAAACTGTAGATTAAGGCTTACTCGTTCTATTTTTAGCGGGAGCGGTGGGCAATTTGTGTTTGCTCACCGAGACGCTATTTTGTGTGAGGCAGTTTGAGTATGGCTCAGCAGTAGTCACAAAATAGCGTTACGGGATTACCTTGAGGCAAAGTACGCAGCAATTAAGCGGCGTGTTTGCTCAATTCGTGTGGGTACACACGAGAACCGGTAGTTGTGTTTTCGTAGACTGATTCTTCTTTGATGTAAGACCAATCATAACGAGTGCTGTTAGTTTGCAGTGCTAACCTTTCGATAACAACATCAATGTCACGACCAGCATAATCTTTCTTCGGGATAAATAGTTCTTTTATTACGTTAATCATACTCAATACCTGTAATTTAGTTTCAATATTTTATGTACACATAATACATCAGCCAAAAAGTGTGATCAACATCTGATTTATAAATTAACAAAAGATTCATTTAGGTGGTTTAATTTCACATTAATGGAAGTGAGTTTATGTAGCAGAACTATCGCCAGAACATCATTGTTACTTAATTGTTGCTACACAATTTAAACGAACTTGATCGTAAGCAACCTATTGGTATTGATTATCTAATTTCGCAATCTCATGCCCAAAGCGCTGCATTTCCCCCCTGTCCCATCGGACTCTAAACTGGCAGCAAGATCTTCTTAAAAGAATTGTCGAGCGTAACCTGTGGCCAGAGCAGAGCATACTTTGCTCTGAAGACTCCCTTAAACGACTGGAAACCGGATTGATTGCGTTACTCGATCTATGGTGGCAACAAGCCTAATGAATGCCGCGCAACCGCGACATGGCAAATACGTTTATCATGGACGTATTCGCTATCGAATCAACGACACAGAGAACAAAAGAGAAGTTTGGACTAGACGGCGTTTTTTAGCTTCGCCAACCCATAAGCGGCTGTGGTCACGCAATCTTGAATCGAGCCATCAATAATCATTTTTTCAAACTCTTCTATCGCAAAGTCTTTCGCGATCAAATCTTCTTCTTCGCTATCAAGTTGTCGCTCTGACTGAGTTAGATCTGACGCGAGATAGATATGGCAGGTCTGGTTTAAAAAACCGTAGGCAATAAACTGACAACCTAAGTAAGTCATCTTGCTGGCGACAAGTCCGGTCTCTTCCTTGAGTTCACCTTTAGCCAACTCAAGTGGATCAGCGTCTGGGTTAGACTCCCATGCGCCTTGCGGCAACTCCCAAAAGCGCCCCTGTACAGCATAACGATACTGATTCACCAAATGAATTCGACCATTATCAATGGCTAGGATCGCCACACAATCGGGTTTGTCGACTACGCCATAAATGCCTTGAGATCCACTTGCGCGCTCTATACGATCTTCACGCACCGACATCCATCGATTCTGGTACACAACTTGCGACTCTAGCTGTTTTATCGACCTATCCGACTGATTGTCCATAGTGCACCCTTGCGTGTTGTTTATGAGAACATTACATCCACTTTAACTCGTCGTGCAAAGTCACTACATGACCTACCACAATAAGGGCAGGACTTTGCGCTTGACTGGCAAGCTCGGCAAGGCCATCAATATCACCTATGAGCACTCGCTGCTTCTCCGTAGTGCCATTTTCAATGATGGCGACAGGAGTATCTGCGCTCATACCCGATCCGATTAAGTTTTTAGAGATGTTTCCAGATTGCTTTAGCCCCATGTAGAACACAAGCGTAGTATTGGGGGCGGTTAACGTATCCCAAGCGACATCTTTACCATCCGACTTAAGATGCCCCGTTATAAACTGAACGCTTTGCGAGTAGTCTCGGTGCGTAAGGGGGATCCCTGCGTAGGCTGTAGCACCTGCAGCAGCGGTAATACCTGGAACGACTTCAAAGCCGACGCCTTGCTCAACTAGAGCTTGAGCTTCTTCGCCACCACGGCCAAAAATGAATGAGTCACCGCCCTTCAATCTGACAACATGCTTGCCTTCTTTCGCCTTGTCGACCAAGATCTGGTTGATTTTTGGTTGAGGAACATAATGAAAATCGAGCTGCTTACCCACGTACACCATTTCGGCATCTTCGCTGGCAAGCGCGAGAATCGCTTCTGAAACCAATCTATCGTACACCACCACATCCGCTTGTTGCAGCAGTCGATACCCTTTTACCGTTAATAGGTCAGGATCACCTGGACCTGCACCAATCAACGATACAATCCCTGATTTTGGGCCGGTTTTTTGCGAATCACTCATAATACAGTTTCCTTTAAAACGACAAAGCCCCCACCGAAGCAAGGGCTTAAAACCAGTCTAAACAATCACAGTGATCGTCACTAGTGGTTTTTTCTTATATGTTATTCAACTCGATTAACGCGCAGTTTGTGGCGCAGCAGTAGGTGCTTGCTCTTCGCTGTCGAGTGCCGGTGCTGTTTTAGCGTGCGTCAAGTAAAGTGGAATACAAGTAAACAGTAAGCCACCCACAACGTTACCCAATATCGTTGGGATCAAGTTGAAGTTAACGTAAGTTGCGATACCAAACTCTGCACCTAGCAACATACCTAGCGGGAATAGGAACATGTTGACTACGGTGTGCTCAAACACCAATGCGAAGAAGATGAAAATAGGCAGCCACATTGCCGCAATTTTGCCAGCCACAGTACGTGCGGTCATGTTACCTACTACACCTAAGCACACCATCAGGTTACACAGGATGCCGCGCACGAAACAGGTGATCCAACCGTCAGTGCCTAGATTTTCAAAACCAACGGTACGCGCAGTGGCAACTGCGATGATTTGTTGACCGACAGCATTAGGTTCTACAGCAAAGTTCATAGTCAGTGAGAGGGCGACCAGATAAGCCACAATCAAAGAGCCAATGAAGTTTCCTAAGAAAACCCAGCCCCAGCAGCGGAAAACACGATTCCAAGTGATGCCTGGGCGGTTGTCTAATTTAGCAAGAGGCGCTAAACCAAACACGCCAGTGACCAAGTCGTAACCCATTAAGCTAAGAATACAAAAGCCAACAGGGAACACCAGTGCACCAACAATACCGATGCCTGTTTGGGTGATCGTAGTCAGCGCGACGACTACTGCTAGCGACAAAATAATGCCAGCCATAGTGCCACGTAAAACAAGATCGCGAGCGGCGGTTTTGGTTTTTGCTTCGCCGATATCGATCATGGTTTGAACGAATTCAGCCGGTTTAAGTGCAGACATAGTTAATTCCTTTAAAAGTTTAAGATTAAATAGTCATAAGCTCAGCACTTCTCACCTCATCATCAATCCTAAAAACGATGACAGAGTGAGAAGCCGGTAGTGAGCTTATTGCTATTTACTCTTAGGCGAGTTCGACTTGCCCTTTGGTCACGCGAGCTTGGTAGGCTTTGATGTTAAATTGCTCATTTTCCATACATACGCCAGTTTTTAGATTGAAGCGCTGCTTTTTCAGCGGACTTGCCACCCATAGCTCATCGCTGTGCTCTACAATCAAGCCGCGTGATAGCACGTTAGATTGGTAGAATGGGTCCATATTGCTAATTGCAAACACTTCCTCATTAGCAGTAGGTCTAAATATCGCAACCTGCTCGTCACCCAACAACGCGCAAACGCCAGTGCCTGGGATAATGTCGTCAATGTTACAGATGGTTGTAAATGCCATGATGATTGCTCCCAATTACTCTGCGGTTACATGAAGGATATCGCCCTTCAATTCTGGATATTTTTCGGTAAATGTTGCTGGGCGATGCTGAGCACGCTCTGACACAAACACCACATTATCGTCACGCTTATCTGAGTTGATAAAGTGCGCGAAACGCTTCTGTTGTTCAGCGCTGTTCACCGTATCGGTCCACTCACAGCGGAACTCTTCCACCAACTTCGCGACGTCTTGTTCAAGTTGATCATTGATGCCAAGCTTGTCTTCAACAATCACCTGGCGAAGGTAATCAACGCCACCTTCGAGGTTTTCCATCCACACAGAGGTGCGTTGCAGCGGTGCCGCAGTGCGGATATAGAACATCATGAAACGATCGATGTACTTAAGCAGTGTTTGCTCATCAAGATCGCTGGCGAGTAGGTCGGCGTGACGAGGCTTCATACCACCATTACCACACACATACATATTCCAGCCGGCGTCTGTCGCGATGATACCCAGATCTTTACCTTGGGCTTCAGCACACTCACGAGTGCACCCAGAAACACCAAACTTCATCTTGTGCGGGGTGCGTATGCCTTTGTAGCGATTTTCGATCATCACACCAAGGCCGACAGAGTCTTGAACCCCGTAACGACACCAAGTAGAGCCGACACAGGTTTTCGCCATGCGAAGTGCTTTAGCATAGGCTTGACCGGTCTCGTAACCCGCCTCGATCAGCTTTTTCCAAATCGCTGGTAGATCATCTTTTTGCGCACCAAATAGGCCAATACGCTGTGCGCCAGTCACTTTGGTATACAGATTGTATTCAGCAGCGACTTCAGCCAGCACTTTTAGTGCTTGAGGTGTCACTTCACCACCCGCCATACGAGGGATCACTGAGTAAGTGCCGTCCTTTTGAATATTGCCAAGGAAGTTATCGTTGGTGTCGTGCAGTTTTACCAGTTCAGGTTTTAGGATGTGATCACCCCAGCATGACGCCAGAATTGACCCCACTAACGGTTTACACACTTCACAGCCGTAGCCTTTACCGTATTTTTCCAACAGCTCATCGAACGATTTGATCTCTTCAATGCGGATCAGGTGGAACAGCTCTTGACGAGAGTATGGGAAATGCGCACAGACATCGTTCTTCACTTCCACACCGGCTTTAGCAAGCTCTGCATTAAGCACTGAGGTCACTAGTGGAATACAGCCGCCACAGCCCGTTCCTGCGCCCGTTTCTGCTTTGATGTCTGCGATAGTATGATGGCCATCGGCAACCGCTTGAGCGATCTTGCCTTTGGTTACGTCAAAGCATGAACAGATTACCGCTGTCTCTGGCAGTGAATCCGCTCCAAGCGTTGGCTTCTCTGCCCCCGCGTGCGCTGGCAAGATAAGCGTGTCTGGGTGCTCTGGCAGTTCGATTTCGTTGAGCATCAGTTGCAGCAAGTCGCCGTAGTCAGAGGTATCCCCAACCATAACCGCACCCAACAGTTTCTTGTTGTCTGCAGAGACGATAAGGCGTTTGTACACCTCTTGCTCTTGGTTTTGGTATACGTAGCTGATAGAGCCTGGTGTGCGGCCATTAGCATCACCAATTGAGCCCACTTTGACGCCCAGCAGTTTAAGTTTGGCTGACATGTCAGCACCTTCAAACTTGCTTTCGTTGCCGACGACATGGTCCACAGCAACGGTCGCCATTTTGTAGCCTGGTGCTACAAGACCATAGAAGTTCTCATTCCATGACGCACATTCACCAATGGCGTAGATGTTTTGATCAGACGTTTGGCAGTGATCATTCACTGCAATACCACCGCGCGGAGCAATCTCTAGCTCCATTTGACGAGCGAGTTTATCTTGAGGACGAATACCGGCTGAGAAAACGATGAAGTCGGTCTCAAGCTCTGTGCCATCAGCAAAGCGCATCACGTTGCGAGCGTTCTTACCTTCTGGAGCGATCTCCAGCGTATTTTTGCTGGTGTGTACCTGAACGCCCATGCTTTCAATTTTACTACGCAGTTGCTCACCACCCGCTTGGTCAAGCTGCTCTGCCATCAGTTTTGGCGCAAACTCAACCACGTGTGTTTCTACACCCAGTGCTTTCAGTGCACCAGCGGCTTCAAGGCCAAGTAGCCCACCACCAACAACCACACCGACTTTGCTCTTTCTAGAGCACGCTTCAATCGCTTTCAGATCTTCGATAGTGCGGTACACAAAACAATCTTGGCTTTCACGCCCTTTAATTGGCGGTACAAACGGGAATGAGCCCGTCGCCATGATCAGTTTGTCATATTGAATTTCACGCCCTGAGCTTGAGTAAACCGTCTGCTTGTCACGATTAACATTGATTGCTCGTTCACCAATCAACATGTTGATGCCGTGCTTCTCGTAGAAGCCTTCTTTCACTAACGACAACTCATCGGCCGTATGGTGAGAGAAGTATGAAGATAGGTGCACGCGGTCGTAAGCAACACGTGGCTCTTCACAGAACACTGTAATGTTCATGCTGGCCAAATCACCTTTATCGACGAGATCTTCAATATAGCGATGGCCAACCATACCATTGCCTATAATGACGAGATTTAACTTGCTCATAGCGCTCTCAAAATTGTTAATAGAATCTACGGCGAATCTTATTCATAGGCCTATTTTTTAACCTGATCTACATCATTTTTACCCCTTAAACACCTCTAAAGGGGTAGTGTTTTCGGTGATTATTTCACCCAAAAAATTCAATAATCATACAAATTAAAATGCACTTATGAGCATAAGAAACGACTATGATCGCACTAGCCGCTAGAGAAAAGTACGCAATTGCCTCCCCTAATAAAGCTTACTGTCTATAAGGGTATTGACCTTTCATATGGCTAAAAACTGGCCGTAATAAAAGGGGCAACATCAAGGGTGAGTATGAAGTCGCTTAGATGTAGGGAACAAGTTCAGGGGAAACCAAAACTCATACCAATCGGAGTAACTAACTGGTCAGAAAATTGCGCCGAACAAATCGCTGATAACGAGCAAGAATGTTCAGATAACTGCTTTGGTTGGTATCAGTGCATAAAAAAGCCCGCTCATGAAGAGCGGGCAAAGAGGTTGTCTATAGGAGCGCTATACGCTCCCTAGTTGTTATTATTTAATTAACTTAGCTAAGGCTTTGCTTTACTTTTTCGTGCAGCTCTTGAACTGACGTCACTGATGTTTTCGCATCCGCTTCGTGCGCCAAGCAAGTGGCAAAGGCTGCATTTAGCGTGGTGGTGTAGTTTACCTTCTCAGCCAGAGCGCCACGACGAAGAACTTTAGAATCTTCAATCGATTGACGACCTGCGGTGGTGTTCACAATGTAGGTGTACTCATTATTCTTGATACGGTCAAGAATGTGAGGGCGACCTTCATGGACTTTGTTCACCAAGCGAGGGTTGATGCCCGCTTCGCCAAGAATAACCGCTGTACCGTGGGTAGCATCGAGTTGGTAGCCCAACTTGATAAGCTTAGAGGCTAGGTCTACAACACGCTCTTTGTCACCCTTACGTACAGACAGTAAAGCACGTCCGGCTTCAGGGTAGACATGGCCACAGCCAAGTTCAGCTTTAGAGTAGGCTTCAGCAAACGTTGCGCCCACACCCATTACCTCGCCGGTAGAGCGCATTTCTGGGCCTAACAGTGGGTCAACACCTGGGAACTTGTTAAACGGCAATACCACTTCTTTTACAGAGTAGTACGGTGGGATGATCTCTTTAGTAAAGCCTTGCGACTCAAGAGACTGTCCAGCCATTACGCGTGCTGCGATTTTCGCAAGCGGTGCACCGGTTGCTTTCGATACGAACGGTACCGTACGGGCAGCACGTGGGTTGACTTCAATCAGATAAACATCGTTGCCTTTAACCGCAAACTGCGTATTCATCAAACCGCGAACACCCAGCTCAAACGCCAGCTTTTCAACTTGCTCGCGCATAACATCTTGGATCTCTTGGCTTAGCGTATAAGCTGGAAGTGAACAGGCTGAGTCACCAGAGTGAACACCCGCTTGTTCGATGTGCTCCATGATGCCACCAATCACAACGCGCTCACCGTCACAGATAGCGTCGATGTCGACTTCAGTCGCATCGTCTAGGAAACGGTCAAGCAGTACTGGAGATTCGTTCGATACGCTGACGGCTTCGTTAAAGTAACGACGCAAGTCTTGCTCGTCGTACACGATTTCCATCGCGCGTCCACCCAATACGTAAGAAGGGCGAACCACCAATGGGAAACCGATCTCTTTCGACTTCTCGATAGCTTGGTCCATGGTGGTAACTGTTGCGTTTTGAGGTTGCAGCAAACCAAGACGATCAACCGCGACTTGGAAACGCTCACGGTCTTCTGCACGGTCAATCGCATCAGGGCTGGTACCAATAATAGGTACACCTGCCGCTTCTAGAGCGCGCGCAAGTTTCAGTGGTGTTTGGCCGCCGTATTGAACGATAACGCCCTTCGGCTTTTCAACGCGAACAATCGCTAATACATCTTCAAGTGTTACCGGCTCAAAGTAGAGACGGTCAGAAGTATCGTAGTCTGTTGATACGGTTTCTGGGTTACAGTTAACCATGATGGTCTCATAACCATCTTCACGAAGCGCCAATGAAGCATGTACACAACAGTAGTCAAACTCGATGCCTTGACCGATACGGTTTGGACCACCGCCCAATACCATGATCTTGTCGTTGTCGGTCGGTTGCGCTTCACACTCATCGTCGTATGACGAGTACATGTAAGCAGTGTCTGACGAAAACTCAGCTGCACATGTATCAACACGCTTATACACTGGGTGAATATCGTATTGGTCACGTAGGCGACGGATTTCACTTTCGGAAACACCAAGTAAGTCTGACAGACGCGCATCAGCGAAGCCTTTGCGCTTCAATACGCGTAAGGTGTCTTCGTTTAGACCTGCAAAACCACCGGCTTTTACTTGCTCTTCAAGTTTGATCAGCTCTTCAATTTGAACCAAGAACCAACGGTCGATAGACGTTAGGTTAAATACACCGTCTACTGACATGCCCGCACGGAATGCATCAGCGATGTACCAGATACGCTCAGCACCGGCTTCTTTCAATTCGTGACGAATTTTAGTCAGTGAGTCAGGTGCGTCTAGGTCAACCATAGGGTCAAAACCATTTACACCGACTTCTAGACCACGTAGGGCTTTTTGAAGCGACTCTTGCTGGTTACGACCAATCGCCATCACTTCACCTACAGACTTCATCTGCGTGGTTAGACGGTCGTTGGCACCGGCAAATTTCTCGAAGTTAAAACGAGGGATCTTAGTCACAACGTAATCGATAGTTGGCTCAAACGAGGCAGGCGTTGCTCCGCCAGTGATGTCGTTTTGTAGCTCATCTAGGGTAAAGCCTACAGCCAGCTTGGCTGCAATCTTAGCAATTGGGAAGCCCGTTGCTTTAGACGCCAGTGCCGATGAACGAGATACGCGTGGGTTCATCTCGATGATAACCATACGGCCATCTGCTGGATTGATACCAAACTGAACGTTAGATCCGCCAGTTTCAACACCGATTTCACGCAGTACCGCAAGAGAAGCATTACGCATCAACTGGTACTCTTTATCGGTGAGCGTCTGAGCAGGCGCTACCGTGATTGAGTCACCGGTGTGGATACCCATTGGGTCAAAGTTTTCGATGGCACAGACGATGATGCAGTTATCCGCTTTGTCACGAACCACTTCCATCTCGTACTCTTTCCAACCAATCAGTGATTCGTCGATAAGTAGCTCGTTGGTTGGAGAAAGATCCAAACCACGACGACAAATCTCTTCAAATTCTTCTTTGTTGTACGCGATACCACCACCGGTACCACCCATGGTGAACGATGGACGGATGATACAAGGGAAACCCACCATATCCAGAACGCCATAAGCTTCTTCCATGGTTTTTGCTGTATCAGCGCGAGGACACTCAAGGCCGATAGACTTCATCGCTTTATCAAAGCGTGAGCGGTCTTCCGCTTTATCGATAGCATCGGCCGTTGCGCCGATCATCTCTACACCAAACTCGGCAAGTACGCCTTCACGCTCTAAGTCTAGCGCACAGTTTAGTGCGGTTTGGCCACCCATGGTTGGAAGAACCGCATCTGGGCGCTCTTTTTCAATAATGTTGCGTACCACTTCCCAGTGAATAGGCTCGATGTAAGTCGCATCGGCCATTTCTGGGTCAGTCATAATAGTGGCTGGGTTCGAGTTAACCAGGATAACTCGGTAGCCTTCTTCACGAAGGGCTTTACATGCTTGTGCGCCTGAGTAGTCGAACTCACACGCCTGACCAATTACAATCGGTCCCGCACCCAAAATAAGAATACTTTGAATATCAGTACGTTTTGGCATTTTCTTCTACTCCAACTTACGCTTTATGTTGTTTAATTAATTCAATGAAGTGGTCAAACAGCGGCGCTGCATCGTGAGGACCTGGGCTTGCTTCAGGGTGTCCCTGGAAGCTAAACGCTGGCTTATCAGTACGATGAATGCCTTGCAGTGAACCGTCAAACAGCGATACGTGCGTTGCACGAAGCGTCTCAGGTAGCGTGGCTTCGTCAGCCGCAAAACCGTGGTTTTGAGAAGTGATCATAACGACGTTACGGTCGAGGTCTTTAACAGGGTGGTTAGCACCGTGATGACCAAACTTCATTTTCACTGTTTGTGCACCAGAGGCCAACGCCAGAATTTGGTGGCCTAAACAGATACCAAAAATAGGTAATCCTCTGTCTAGGAAAACCTTGGTCGCTTCAATGGCGTAAGTACAAGGCTCCGGGTCACCAGGACCATTTGATAAGAACACACCGTCAGGGTTGAGGGCCAAAACGTCTTCTGCTGAGGTTTGCGCCGGTACCACTGTTAAACGACAGCCGCGGTCAACCAACATACGTAGAATGTTGCGTTTAGCACCAAAATCGTACGCGACTACGTGGAATGGCAGTTCAGAGTCTGCTTTCGCTTCTGGCAATCCACCAGTCAGAGTCCAAGAGCCTTGTTTCCAAGGGTAGGCTTCTTTAGTGGTCACTTCTTTTGCCAAGTCCATGCCTTTTAGGCCTGGGAACGCTTTGGCATCGGCCAATGCAGCGGCTTCATCAATATTATTACCCGCAACGATACAGCCATTCTGAGCACCCTTTTCACGCAAGATGCGCGTCAATTTACGCGTATCAATGTCGGCTATGCCAACAATGTTTTGTGATTTAAGGTAATCAGAGAGGGTTTGTTCGTTTCGGAAATTAGATGCGATAAGAGGGAGGTCGCGGATCACAAGGCCTTGTGCATGGATTGAAGTAGATTCTTCGTCTTCGGAATTGGTTCCGGTATTGCCTATGTGAGGGTAAGTAAGAGTAACGATCTGTTGAGAATAGGATGGGTCGGTCAATATTTCTTGGTAACCCGTCATCGATGTATTGAAAACGACTTCACCAACTGCAGACCCGTCTGCTCCAATTGATACGCCCTTAAACACAGTCCCATCTTCTAGGACTAGTAGTGCTGGCTTATTCAAGACAACCTCCAAAAGAATAAAAATGCTAAATTAATAAATAAATTCGCAAAAATGCCGTCCCAGTATGCCTAAAAAATGCCATTTAGGGAAATTCGACAAATTGGGCGCATTCTAAATGTGACCTAGCTCTCTGTCAACAATCGCACCCCATTTTATTTAATCTTTTAGCAATGTCATCTAGAAAGCTATGCCAAGCCACCAAAACAATACTTTTAGTGGGCGATTTTCATTCATGTAATGCATTACTTATAATTTAACTGCTATTAGTGACGAATAATCGCACCATTTTTTAGCAAACCAAAAAAGCAAACGGTTATCCTGAAATTTAATAGCCACTTTTGCAGCCCAAAACGACAACTTAAAGATTAACCCACCAAAAGATCACATTAAGTATCTCTTTTTCATTAATTATCGACACTTTAATTTTGCAATGCTCACAAAAAAAGCCAGGCAATGCCTGGCTTCATGTATGAATAGTTATATTTTATTTATAGTTCGTCTAACGACAATACTTCTGTCATCGTGTAAAAGCCAGCAGGCTTATTTGATAACCATACCGCCGCTTTAACTGCACCATTAGCAAATGTCATGCGATCAGTAGCCTTATGGGTGATTTCTACCCGCTCACCAATATCGGCAAACATGGCGGTGTGCTCACCGACAATGTCACCTGCGCGAATGGTCGCAAAACCAATTTCATCTTTAGTGCGCTCACCGGTAATACCTTGGCGCGCGTAAACCGCCACATCTGACAGCTTGTTACCCATAGCTCCTGCAATAGCTTCCCCCATACCGATTGCCGTTCCCGATGGAGCATCCACTTTGTGACGATGATGCGCTTCCACAATCTCGATATCGGTGTAATCGCCCATGACCTTAGCCGCTTTCTCCAACAGCTTAAACACTAGGTTTACACCCACGCTATAATTTGGGGCCATAACCACTGGAATCGATTTGGCGTACTCATCAATTTGTGCACGCTCCTGCTCGCTAAAGCCCGTCGTACCGATGATGATACGCTTGTCATGCTGCTTACACAGTTCAAGGTTTGCTAGCGTGCTAGCTGGGGCAGTAAAATCAATAATGACATCAAAATCATTGATCGCTGAGCCGAGATCGTCGATGAGAGCAATATCGAATTTACTTTCACCAATTAGCTCACCAATGTCGGCCCCAACCAAGCTTGAGCCTGGTCGCTCTGTGCCCACCGAGATCTCTGCTTGCGGGTGCATAAACGTCGCCTTTGCTAAGTTACGTCCCATACGTCCTGCTGCACCGGCAATCGCGATTCTGATCATTATGTCTACTCCCTAAATATGTTGTGTGTTTAAACTATCAATAAAGATGCGCTTAGGTCAATCAGCTATAACGACTCTGTCGGCATATCAATTCATTTCGTTGTTCGACTCGGTAAGTGTCCAAGCCCTGAACTAAAAAACCATCCATGTTTTCACCCTAGTTCTATTTACCGTATTGCTGGATAACTTTATGCAAAATAGGCACATTGGCCTCAGGAAATTCGTACTGTGCTAACTGCTCGATAGCTACCCAACGCGCAGGTTGCCCTTCCCTTCCATAAGGGGTTCCTCGAAATTGAGTCACCGTAATAAAGTCGAACGTAAGTGCTTTATCGGGATAGTCGTGGTGCAAATGCTCAAACAAATTTTGTTCGGTCACTTCAATGCCAATCTCTTCATCCAATTCACGGGCAATAGCTTGTTCGACACTTTCAGACTCCTCAACTTTTCCGCCAGGAAACTCCCAATACCCCCCTTTATGTTTATCCTGTGGGCGCTGGGTAATAAATACTTCAGTTTTTTGAGGGTTAAAGATGATGGCGGCGACAATATGGATTCGCTTCATAGTCATTCCTTTGATTAAACGGTGGGGCTGGTCTGTTATTGCCTAGCTAATAAAAAGGCTGGTCACTTAAAAGTGACCAGCCTTATGGTAACGCGTAGAGAGTGTTACTCAACTTTACCGTGGCACTGCTTGTACTTTTTACCACTGCCACAAGGGCAAGGTTCGTTACGGCCTACTTTACGACCATCGCGGACCATCGGTTGCGCTGCAGCATCTTGTTGCGGCTGTTGTTCATCATCAGCGAGTTGATTTTCTGCTTGCTGATGTTGAGTTTGAGCTAAACGAGCCGCGGCTTCTGCTTGCGCGCGGCGCTGAGCTTCCATCTTTTCAACTTCATCTTGCGCTTGTACACGAACTTTACTAAGCACAGAGATCACGTCGAACTTCAGGGTATCTAGCAAGGTTTCGAACAGTTCGAACGACTCACGTTTGTACTCTTGTTTGGGGTTCTTTTGTGCGTAACCGCGTAGGTGGATACCTTGACGCAAATGATCCATCGCTGCAAGGTGCTCTTTCCACAAGGTATCAAGCGTTTGCAACATGACAGATTTTTCGAAGTTGCGAAGGATTTGTTCACCCACTGCTTCTTCTTTTTGCTTGTAGATTGCCACCGCTTCTTCGAGGATTCGCTCACGCAGCGCTTCTTCATACAGCTTGTCGTCTTCGTCAAGCCAAGACTGTATCGCAAAATCCAAATCAAAGTCAGCTTTAAGGCGAGCGGTCAATCCTTCGATATCCCACATATCTTCAAGTGATTGAGGAGCAATGTACTGATCAATAGTGCTGTTAAGCACTTCAACACGGTTGCTTTCAATCATGTCGCTAATGTCATCAACTTGCATCAGCTCGTCACGCAACTCGTAAACCACTTTACGTTGATCGTTGGCAACGTCATCGTATTCAAGAAGCTGCTTACGAATATCGAAGTTGCGGCCTTCCACTTTACGTTGGGCTTTTTCGATAGAGCGAGACAACATCTTACTTTCGATCGCTTCACCTTCGTCCATACCACTTTGGATAAGACCTGCCATACGATCAGAGGTAAAGATGCGCAGCAATGAATCTTCCATTGAAAGATAGAAACGAGATGAACCAGCATCACCCTGACGACCAGAACGACCACGCAGCTGATTATCGATACGACGAGATTCATGTCGCTCTGTACCAATAATATGTAGGCCACCTGACTCGAGCACTTTATCGTGAACAACTTGCCAGTCCGCTTTAATTTGATCAATTTGTTCTTGAGTTGGATTATCCAACTTAGCAATCTGCGCCTGCCAACTGCCACCTAGCACGATATCGGTACCACGACCGGCCATGTTAGTTGCAATAGTCACGGCCCCTGGTGTACCCGCTTGTGCAACGATTTCGGCTTCCATTTCATGGAACTTAGCGTTAAGAACATTGTGCTTAATCTTCGCTTTTTTCAGCGCGTTAGACAGCAGTTCAGATTTTTCGATTGACACTGTACCCACTAGACTAGGCTGGCCTTTTTCAACACGGCCTTTAATGTCTTCAATAATGGCGTTGAATTTTTCAACTTCTGTGCGATATACCATGTCTGGCATATCATCACGAACCATAGGTTTGTTGGTTGGGATAACAACCGTTTCTAGGCCATAGATCGATTGGAATTCGAACGCTTCTGTATCGGCGGTACCTGTCATACCTGACAGTTTCTCGTAGAGACGGAAGTAGTTCTGGAAGGTAATTGATGCCAGAGTTTGATTTTCGTTCTGGATCTTAACGCCTTCTTTAGCTTCTACTGCTTGGTGCAAACCTTCAGACCAACGACGTCCTGGCATAGTGCGGCCAGTGTGCTCATCAACGATGACCACTTCGCCTTCATCAGAGATGATGTAGTCCACATTGCGCTCAAACAACACGTGCGCACGCAATGCGGCATTGACGTGATGCAGAAGCATAATATTGGCCGGAGAATAAAGCGTATCGCCTTCATCCATCAGACCATTTTTAACCAATAGCTCTTCAACAAACTCTTGACCCGTTTCGGTCATGTGAACTTGCTTACTCTTCTCATCGAGTGTGTAGTGGCCATCACCGCGGTAATCCTCGGTATCTTCTTCATCCTGACGCTCAAGAGATGGGATCAACTTATCGATCTTTTGGTACATCTCTGAACTGTCTTCTGCAGGACCAGAGATAATAAGCGGCGTACGTGCTTCATCAATTAAGATCGAATCCACCTCATCGACTACCGCAAAGAAACGCTCACGTTGAACGCGATCTTCAGCTCGAAACGCCATGTTGTCACGCAAATAGTCGAAGCCAAACTCGTTGTTGGTTCCGTACAGGATATCCGCTTTGTAGGCTTCTTTTTTCTCAGGTGGTGGCATATTGGGTACGTTAACACCTACCGTCATGCCTAAGAACTCAAACAACTCTCGGTTGGTTTCGGCATCACGCTTTGCAAGGTAATCGTTGACCGTGACAATGTGGACACCCTTACCTGGGAGGGCATTGAGATAGGCTGAAAGCGTTGCCGTAAGGGTTTTACCTTCACCGGTGCGCATTTCTGCAATTTGGCCGCTATTGAGGACCATACCGCCTATCATCTGCACGTCAAAGTGACGCATCCCGTAGACACGCTTAGACGCTTCACGGACCGTTGCAAATGCTTCTGGAAGTAGTTTATCCAGAGTTTCGCCTTTTTCTAGGCGCTCGCGGAATTCAACGGTTTTGGCTTGTAAATGCTCATCGCTGAGTTGTTCAAATTCGGGTTCGTAAGCGTTGATCTGTTTGACGATTTTACCTAAACGCTTGATGGTTCGATCGTTGCGACTGCCTACGACTTTGGTCAGTATCTTAGTTATCATTATCTATTCTCTATCCAGTGACCTAGAGGTCTATCCCTGTACTGGGCTGTATCCTAAAAATGCTCTGCTTGATATATGGAGTTTAACTTTAGTAATTTCAAGCTTTAATCGAAATTGAGTTATGGCAAACAGTGTAGGGAAAAACCTGCTGCCAAACCAACTTGATTGCGGTTTGTTTGATGAAGATTTTGTTTTGATGTGCATATGCTGAATTTGCGAGCAATATCTCAACTCCAAAGCACAAAAAAACCGAGTTATTGCTAACTCGGTTTTCACATTCTTTTGCTGTTTGGCTTACGCTAGAACCATATTGGGTTCTGCAAAGGCAACTGGAGAGCCGACTTCTTCTTCGTAGCTCACCCACTCCCAAGCTTCTTGGTCAGCAAGAACTGCTCGTAAAAGTTGGTTGTTCAAACCGTGGCCCGATTTGAATGCACGAAGCTCACCGACGATCGGGTGGCCACACATGTACAAATCACCAATAGCATCGAGCACTTTGTGGGTAACAAACTCGTTATCAAAACGCAAACCTTCTTCATTAAGAATTCGGTATTCGTCGAGTACGATTGCACAGTCAAAGCTGCCGCCTAGACATAGGTTTTGAGACTGCAAGTATTCGATATCGCGCATAAACCCAAAGGTACGTGCGCGAGAGATTTCTTTTACGAAGCCCGCTGAAGAGAAGTCGAACAACATGTGCTGCTCGTCCACATCTATCGCTGGGTGATCGAATTCAATCTCGAAATCCATACGGAAACCGTCATAAGGGACAAGCTCTGCCCACTTATCGCCGTCTTCGATGCGTACTGGCTTTTTGATACGAATAAAACGCTTTGGTGCGTTGAGTGTTTCAACACCTGCCGATTGCAACAGATAAACGAAAGGACTCGCACTACCATCCATAATTGGAATTTCAGGAGCGTCGACTTCGATAACGATATTGTCAATACCCATACCAGCAAGCGCTGCGTTTAAGTGCTCAACCGTCGAAATACGAACGCCTTCATCATTGACCAGCGCCGTACACAGCATAGTGTCACGAACTGAGTTTGCGTCTGAAGGAAAATCCACAGGTGGGTTAAGATCCGTGCGGCGATAGATGATACCAGTATTCGCGGCAGCTGGACGCAAAGTAAGCGTGACTTTACGACCGGAGTGAAGACCTACTCCGATTGTTTTCACAATCTCTTTAATTGTACGTTGCTTAATCATCTATTTACCTCCATCCGACGATGAATATCCGTCGAACTTGCTAATTGGCCGCACATCCTATCACTTTTTTGACTGATGTCAAAGTTTGTGAAATTTCAGTCTAGTCTGCTTGACGACGTAAAAACGCTGGAATGTCCAAGTACGCAGACTCATCACGCTCGGTTTGTGGTGCTGTGCTCTGTCCACCAGTAGACGCTGCTTTTGACACAGACGCTTGTGATGGTGCAACGTTAGCTTCCACTTCTGGCGCTTTAGGCTGTACAGGTTGAGCGCGTTTTACAACAGGCTCAGACTTCACAGCCTCTTGCTCAACAGGTTGTGGAGCTACTGCTTTTTGCTTCACACCGTGTACCAGCGAGATTTCAGGTTTCTTCTCGTTACCGATACCCGTTGCAACAACAGTGACTCGGAACTCGTCAGTCATGTCTGGGTCTAGTGACGTACCAATCACGACTGTAGCATTATCTGATGCAAAGGCTTTCACTGTGTTACCGACCACTTCAAACTCGTCCAGACGCATGTCCATACCAGCAGTAATGTTAACGAGAACGCCACGCGCTCCTGCCAAATCGATATCTTCCAGTAGAGAGTGAGAAATCGCGGCTTCTGCGGCTTCTTCTGCACGTTCTTCACCTTTAGCCACGCCACTGCCCATCATTGCTTGACCCATCTCCGACATCACAGTGCGAACATCCGCAAAGTCGACGTTGATCATGCCAGGGCGCGTGATCAGCTCAGCAATACCTTGAACAGCGTCTTTCAATACATCGTTGGCATAGCCAAACGCTTCTAAAAGAGTGACATTACGTCCATACACCTTAAGCAATTTCTCGTTAGGGATCGTAATTAACGAGTCCACATGCTTTGACAGTTCTGTAATGCCTTGCTCGGCAAACGCCATGCGTTTTTTGCCTTCAAATCCAAAAGGCTTGGTGACAACGGCAACCGTCAACACATCGAGCTCTTTTGCAATTTCAGCAATCACAGGGGCTGCACCGGTTCCAGTGCCGCCACCCATACCTGCGGCTACAAACACCATATCGGCACCGTCAAGCATATCTTTAATCTTTTCGCGATCTTCGAGAGCAGAATCACGGCCTACTTGAGGGTTTGCACCCGCACCAAGACCTTTGGTGATATCACTACCAATCTGGATCACTTCATTAACGCTGGATTTGCGCAAAGCTTGTGCATCGGTGTTTATGGTAATGAACTCCACGCCTTCGATGGACTCGCGCACCATGTGTTCTACGGCGTTACCGCCACCGCCACCTACACCAACGACTTTAATTACTGCATCGTCTGACATTTCCATCATCGGTTCAAACATCTGTTTTCTCCGTATCCCTGTTGTTCAGGTTAAAACTCTTTTTGTATCCATTTTCGCACTTTGCCGAACATATCCGACAATGAAGAAGATTTGGGCTCTGTATAGTCGCTTTCTTCAACAAATTGATTATCTCTAGCATAGTGCAATAATCCGATGGCCGTAGACATATACGGCGCTTTTACGTAGTCGGTCAAACCCTTTACTTCAATTGGACGACCGACTCGGACTTGATTGCCAAATACGCGCTCTGCGCACTCGACCAAGCCTTGAATCTGAGCAGCACCACCGGTTAAGACAATGCCTGCTGCCAATTGGTGTTTGACTCCCGCTTGACGCATTTTTTCTTGCTCAGATTCAATCGTTTGGTTAATCAAACCCAATAATTCTGTATAGCGAGGTTCTATCACTTCTGACAAAGTTTGACGTTGCAAACTTCTTGAAGGACGGCCGCCCACGCTAGGTACATTCACTGTGTCGTCTTTACTGACCAACTCACTCAATGCACAGCCAAATTTCACTTTAATTTGTTCAGCATCACTTAATGGGGTGCCAAATGCAAACGCGATATCACTGGTCACGGCATTGCCTGCATAGGCGAGTACCTCTGTGTGTCTCAGTGCGCCACCAGTCCAAATGGAAACATCCATTGTACCCGCACCCACATCGACCACACACACACCGAGTTCTTTCTCATCGTCTGTAATGACCGCCTCACTGGCCGCTAACCCCGAGTAGACAACTTGCCCAACCTCCAGATTGCATCGGTGAACCGCTTTTTCTATGTTTCGTGCCATATCGCTATGACACGAAATCATATGAACGCTCACTTCCATTCTAACTCCGGAGAGTCCGACTGGATTTTTAATGCCCGCCTGATAGTCGATAGTGAACTCTTGTGGGATCACATGCAATATGCGCTCCTCATCACCAATTTTTATCGACTTAGCCGTGTGTATAACACGTTCAATGTCTTCTTGTGCCACTTCTTCGTCAGAAATGGTCCCCATACCTTTTTCGATACGGCTAGTAATGTGCTGTCCTGAGATCGACAAAAACACTTTACTAATGGTGCAATCGGCCATTAATGCCGCTTCATCTATCGCGCGTTGCACCGATTTGGTGACCGCTTCAAGATCGTTTACACCACCTTTATCCATTCCTCGAGCTGGGCTTGTGCCCACACCAATCACATTGATTTGTCCATCGGGAAGCATTTCACCGACAATGGCCGTCACACTCGAGGTACCGATATCAAGACCGACTACTAGGTCATCATCCGTATGTTTAGTCATTGTCACTCTCTTCGATGGCGTCTTGCTCTGGCATCCAACCTACTGCAGCGCCGGTATCATATCTTAAATCGATGTAACTGATCTGTTCGGTCTTTTCACCCATTTTTTTATAAAGGGAGATAAACCGCTGTAATCGCTCTTTTAATGCTTCGGTTCCAAGTTCTAACCGAATGCCATTTTCCAAAATTATCTGCCATGCTAAACGATCATTAAGCACTAATGAATCAATTCGCATACCAAGTTCTTCAAACTTGGGCTGTAACTCTCTATATGTCTCAAGAACAAGAAGACTTTTCTCGTCTGGCCCATACAATTTTGCAATATTGGGGGTATCCAATCGACTTGCGTCAGCATGAAAAACCACACCTGCTTGATTCAACATGGAAATACCATTCCAAATCGCCGCAGCTCTGTGCTCTACCGCGTAAATTTTTATGGTATCGGGCCACTGTTTACGAATCGACGCTCTATTCACCCATTCCAGCGACTCAACGGCTCGTTGCAACTGATTCACATCTTGGGTCATGAAGGTGCCCATTGGCGCTATTTGTACAAGCTGATGATGAACATCTTGCTCAGTAATATAGGCCAAGTCTCCTTGCAATATAAAGTTCGACAACGGCATGCTACGCTCATCACTCATCCAAGTGATTGTTTTATAAAGCAATCCACCAATCAGAAACACCACGATCAATAAAAACAACCCGTCAAACAGCGAATATTTTATTCTTGGCGAAGCCTGCTGTTGTTCGTAGTTGCTGTCGTCTATGTCCGTAGCGTCCAATTGTTCTACCGTTATCTGCAAGTCTCTATTCCCTTTTGCTTTGCAGAAGCGCATTGAATATACAAAACGCCGTCCAAATTATACGGTTTTCTTTGCTCGAATCCAGCGTTGAAAACCGTATTTGAGAACAAAGCAGTGCTATTTATCTTCGTTTGAAGAAGTTTTCTGCATTTTTGCAATATTTAGCTTTAAAGCGGCTAATTCTTTTGCCACTTTACCCACATCGCCAGCACCTTGTGTCAGAACTAAATCACCATCTTGCAGCACATTAGCCAATATGGAAGGAAGCTCATTTTTATTGGCAACGAATATTGGATCGATTTTTCCACGTGAACGGATTGTGCGGCACAATGAACGGCCGTCAGCCCCTGCAATTGGAGACTCACCAGCAGCATAAACATCCAACATCAGCAGAACATCAACTTTATCAAGAACATTGGCAAAATCGTCATACAGATCGCGAGTTCGGCTGTATCGGTGCGGTTGGAAAATCATCACCAGGCGTTTGTCTTGCCAACCAGAACGAGCTGCTGCAATCGTCACATCAACTTCGCTTGGGTGGTGGCCATAATCGTCGACGAGCATTGCGACGCCATTTCCAGTATCAAACTCACCTAGGTGGTCAAATCGACGGCCTGTTCCTTCTGTCGAAAGAAGTGCCTTTACAATGGCTTCATCCGCGACGTCATCTTCTGTTGCAACGGCAATAGCTGCAGCAGCATTTAGGGCGTTATGTCGACCAGGGATATTGAGTGTAATCGACAAATCTGAGCGATCTTTGCGAGAAACCACAAAGTGTCCTTGCTGCCCAACCTGGCGATACTCTTTTATGTGCACATCGGCTTCTTCAGAAAAGCCATAGGTAATCACTTGTCGACTGATTGATGGAATGATTTCTTGAACCACGGGATCATCAATACACATAATCGCTTGGCCGTAGAAAGGCAGCTGATGCAAGAAATCTCTAAAGGTTTGCTTAAGCACTTCAAAGTCACCACCGTAAGTGTCCATGTGGTCAGCTTCGATGTTAGTGACGATAGAAACCATCGGTTGCAAATGCAAAAACGACGCATCACTTTCATCGGCTTCGGCAATCAAAATACGGCTAGAGCCCAAGCGTGCATTGGTGCCAACACTTTTAACCAAGCCACCATTAACAAATGTTGGATCGAGGCCCGCTTCAAAATAAATTTGAGTGACCAAGGCTGTGGTCGTGGTTTTACCGTGCGTACCTGCAACCGCGATGCCATGTCGATAACGCATCAGTTCAGCCAGCATCTCCGCGCGTCGTACGACAGGTATACGACGAGACTTGGCTTCCATAACCTCTGGATTACTTGGATCAATCGCTGTAGATACCACCACAACAGACGCTGATTCTATATTGCTGGCTTGATGCCCAATAAATACCGTCGCCCCTTTTGACTCTAATCGTTGGGTTGTCGGATTACTGGCAATATCAGAGCCGGTAATGGCATAGCCTTCATTTAGTAAAACTTCAGCGATGCCGCTCATGCCTGCGCCACCAATTCCAATGAAGTGGATGGTCTTCACACGACGCATTTCAGGGATCATTGCGCGAATTTGCGCTAAGTCTTGCTTGTGGTTAATCGGCATAGTTGTTCTCAAGATTTTTGTTGTAATTCGATAATGGCATTGGCAACGATCTGCGCTGCATCGGTTTTCGCTCGTTTGCGCGAAGCGATGGCCATCGTTTTCAAGGCATCTCTATCTAAAGATTGTATCGCATCCTTTAGCGACTCAACACTTAATTGAGGCTGTTCTATCATTAGTGCGGCATTGGCATCCACCAAATAATCCGCGTTTAACGCTTGTTGCCTGTCTTTATGCTGAAACGGGATAAAAATCGCAGCGACGCCCGCGGTGCAGACTTCCGATACGGTGAGTGCGCCTGCTCGGCATACCACTAAATCCGCCCAGCGGTACGCCTTAGCAACATCATCAATAAAGTCAGACACGTCTACCTGATCAAACTGAGCCTGTTGGTACAATCCGCTAACTTCGTCGGTGTTGCCTTTACCGCACTGATGTCGCACTTCAACGCTGGCTGTGTTGTCTTTTAACAGTTGACCAAACACCTCAGGTAAAGTGTGATTCAATATTCTTGCGCCTTGGCTTCCACCCATGACCAACACACGTACCGGCCCACTTCGACCGGCTAATCTCTGTTGTGGTGGTTCTATCGCCAGTACGTCATCGCGTACAGGGTTACCAACGACCTCGGCGCGGGGAAACGCCCCAGGGAAAGCCTGGAATACTTTGCTGGCGACTTTCGCCAGCCACTCATTGGTCAGCCCAGCAACCGCGTTTTGCTCATGCAACACCAGAGGGATCCCACACATGCGCGCAGCGATGCCACCGGGGCCACTCACATAACCTCCCATGCCGAGCACTACGTCGGGTTGAAATCGTTTTATATGTTTGCGCGCCTGTGCAATCGCACTGACAATTTGAAATGGGGCTTTAACCAACTTAGCCAAACTTTGTCCGCGCAAGCCTTTGACTTTTATGAAATCAATATCGATACCATGTTTTGGTACTAACTCAGCTTCCATACGGTCTTCTGTGCCCAACCAACGGATCTCCCAGCCTTGTTGCTGGAGGACTTTGGCAACGGCCAATCCTGGAAACACGTGACCACCTGTACCACCTGCCATTACTAATAATTTTTTAGCCATGTTGCTCTTCTAACTGCTCGGGGTCGGAATGAGTGTGCTCGTCTGCAGAGCCTTCTTTACCAACCGCCAATCTTGTTTCAAAATCGATGCGTAACAGTAAACCTACCGCTACGGCCATAATACTTAAACTCGAGCCACCATAACTGATGAGAGGTAAGGTTAACCCTTTCGTTGGTACCATTCCAGCGGCTGCACCAACATTAACGACTGTCTGAAACGCAAACCAAATACCAATAGCGAAGGCAAGATAACCACCAAAATCCTGCCTGGCATCAAAAGCTTTTTTGCCTATGGTGATCGCTTTTATCACCAGTGCAAAAATCACCAATAAAACCAGTGTCACTCCCACAAATCCTAATTCTTCACCAACCACAGCAAATACAAAATCGGTATGCGCCTCCGGTAGATATTCTAGCTTTTGTATCGAGTTACCTAAACCGCGACCAAACCACTCGCCACGACCAAACGCCATTAAAGACTGGGTCAGCTGATAGCCACTGCCAAACGGGTCTTCCCAAGGGTCTAAAAATGAAGTAACGCGGCGCATCCTATACGGCTCAAAGACAATGAGTAGGACCACAGCAAATATGCCGGCAACCATTAGTGCCAAAAACTGCCAAAGTTTCGCTCCACCAATAAACAGCATGCCAAAGAGGGTCACGAGCATAACGATGACAGTACCCAAGTCTGGTTGTCCCAACAGCAATACTGCCAGTGCACTAAACACGATAAAGGGCTTAAAGAACCCCCCAAAAAAACTTTCCCTGACTTCGTCTTGCTTACGCACCATGTAACCCGACATGAACGTAAACAGAGATAGCTTAGCCAGCTCTGCTGGCTGGAAGTTAAAAAAACCTAACGGGATCCATCGTGACGCTCCATTCACCGACTTGCCGCCCAAAAGAACGACCACCAGCAAGACAAAGGTGACGCCTAGAAGAGGGGCACTATATTTAAACCACTGTTGTGTTGGGACTTGGATAACCATGCCCAAAATAACCATCGAGAAAGCCAAAAAAATGCCATGACGTATCATGAAATGAAAGGGCTGCTCGGTCAGTCGCGTACTGACTGGAATGGATGCAGACGTCACCATAATCAAACCAAATGCCATGAGTGCAAGCGCAATCCAGATCAACTGGCGATCATACAGCACGGCCGGTAGTGGCTGTTTTGGTTGATTCAGTGAAGCGCCAAGTTGTGACAATTTTGAAATCACGTATGCATCCCTTGCAGGTAAATCGAGTCAAATAGTAACGTGGTCTTGAAACGGCTACTTAATGCTTTAGCTTAAGCGTATTGTTTCGCCAAGGCGATAAAGGCATCACCACGGCACATAAAATTGGGGTATTGATCAAAACTCGCGCATGCGGGAGAAAGCATCACCATGTCTCCTGATGTCAGTTTGGTTGAAATTGACTCAATAGCCTGATCCATCGTTTGAAAACGCACAGAGTCCTTAGACAAGTTCATGAATGCATCCCCATCCCGACCAAAGCAACAGAGTGTAACGGGCAGTTGCTCTAGGTGCTCTTTAAGCGGTGTGAAATCGGCCCCCTTACCGTCTCCCCCCACAAGAAGATACAATCTACCGTCAACCTCTAAACCCGACAATGCCGCTTGTGTACTCGCAACATTTGTCGCTTTCGAATCATTCACCCAGCGCACCCCTTTTTGGTGCTCTACCACTTGGCAACGATGGCTTAACCCCGTGTAGGACTGCAGTGCACCTTGGCACTGAGTCGTATCGATGCCCGCCAGATCCAAAAGTGCCAGTGCCACGAGCGCATTCGATTGATTATGGCGGCCAACAATCGAAAGTTGACGCGTAAGAAAACTTGCTTTTCCTTGCAACCGGAAACGAGCTTCGCCATCAATCACTGCTATATCGTAATCCGTATCGCCCAGGGTATGTGTGGGCGAAAAACGATGCAGTTTTAGAGAGTGTGAATTGACTGGAGCAGTCTCTGGCTCGTCACCATTTACCAGCGCTTGCTTCGCATGGTCGAAAATCCGCAACTTCGCTTGTCGGTATTCTTCCATACCGACATAGCGATCCATATGATCTTCAGACAAATTTAAGAAGGTCGCGACTTTTGGTGCAAGATGATAGGTGGTTTCAAGTTGAAAGCTCGACAACTCTAAAACGTAGAGATCACAATTTTGCTGCAATAATGACAACGCTGGCGTGCCAATATTGCCGCCAACCCCAACTTTAATGCCGGCAGCTTTGGCAAGCTCTCCCGTCAAATCGGTCACGGTGCTTTTACCATTAGACCCTGTAATAGCGATGACTGGCTTAGTCACCTGCCAAGCAAATAGCTCTATATCACCGACAACCGGTGTACCTTGCTCTATAACAGTCGCGATTTCAGGCGTCGCCACGGCTATTCCTGGACTGCAAATCACAAGTTCGGCTTGTTGCAACCACGTGGTGTTCCAACTACCGCAGCAGAGTTCTACATCGTCGTCAAGGTGTTCACTCCCTGGCGCTTGTTCACGGGTATCAATGACCTTAACTTCAGCATGCTTGGCAAAAGTACGAAGGTGCTCCACCACCGATAATCCGGTGATACCCAACCCAACCACAACAATTTGACGATAGTCTTGCAGCGACGTAGAAAAACCCACCGATTTTGATGGCATATTAACGCACCTTAAGTGTGGCCAATCCCACCAAAACTAATACGATAGAAATGATCCAAAAACGCACAATCACGCGCGGCTCTGGCCAGCCTTTTAATTCGTAATGATGATGAATTGGTGCCATGCGGAAAATACGCTGACCGCGTAATTTGTATGAGCCTACTTGAAGTATGACCGACAAAGTTTCCATTACAAACACGCCGCCCATGATCACCAATACAAACTCCTGACGAACCAATACAGCAATGGTTCCCAGTGCACCGCCTAACGCAAGTGAACCAACATCGCCCATAAACACTTGTGCTGGGTATGTGTTAAACCATAAGAACCCCAAACCGGCACCGACCATGGCGGTACATACAATCACCAACTCGCTGGTGTAAGGAATATAAGGAATGTGTAAGTAGCTAGCGAAGTTAACGTTACCGGTTGCCCAAGCGATCGCAGCAAAGCCCGCTGCAACCAGAATAGTCGGCATAATGGCTAACCCATCGAGGCCGTCGGTTAAGTTAACGGCATTACTGGTTCCTACAATTACAAAGTAGGTAAGCACAATATACAAGATGCCTAACTGAGGCATGATGTCTTTAAAAAATGGCACCACGAGCTGAGTTGCTGCGGTGTCTTTACCATGAGCATACAAAGCAAATGCAACCACTAGTGCAATCACCGACTGCCAGAAGTACTTCCAGCGCGCAATGAGACCATCGCTGTTTTTTCGAACGACTTTTCGATAATCGTCGACGAATCCAACCACACCGTAACCCAGTAAAACCACCATAACGGCCCAAACATAAGGGTTGCTAAGATCGGCCCACATAAAGACGGTAAACGAAATAGCCGCTAGGATCATCACCCCCCCCATGGTAGGTGTACCGCGTTTACTAAAGTGAGACTCAGGGCCATCGTTGCGAACAACTTGGCCAATCTGCAACATTTGCAGTCGAGCGATAAGACGCGGACCCATCCACAAAGAGAGAGCAAGCGCGGTCAACGCACTAACGATGGCGCGAAAAGAAAGGTATTCGAACAGGCGGAAGAACGAAAAGTATGGCTGTAACAAGTCGGCAAGCCAAAGAATCATGGGTACATCTCCTTCAATGCAGATACCACGGTTCCCATTTGGGAACTGAGTGCTCCTTTAATCAGCAACGTGTTGGGCTCTGCAGGTGTTAAATGCGCTTTAATGTGCGCTATTAGGGCTTGATGGTCACTAAAATGGCGCCCTCCAGTTAACTCGCTGACCACTTTAGTATCGTCACCAAAGGTGAGCACGTGCTCAAACCCAAAAGTAGACGCATGTTCTCCGACTTGTCGGTGAAGTGCAAGACTTTCATCGCCAAGTTCGGCCATAAAACCCAATATCAGCCAGCGTTGGCCCTGATAACGAGCCAGCAAGTCGATAGCGGCTTTCACCGCCGGCACGCTGGCATTGTAGCTATCATCGATCAATCGTATATTGTCGGTCAGCGATTCTACCGCAACACGGCCTTTCACTTTGGACAGTTGCTCTAGACCTTGCTTGACTTGCGCCAAATCTGCGCCAACGTTAAGCGCCAAAGCGGCGGCGGCAACGGCATTAGTGACATTGTGCTCGCCAATGACATTGAGTGAAACAGGTAATGTGCCGTATGGAGTGTGTAGATGAAAATGCGAGTACCCCTGTTCGTCCATTTCTATATGTGAGGCGTAGTATTCTGCCAGAGAGTTCTGTTGAGAAAACTGCTGCACGCGCTTATTGCTGAGTGCATCTTGCCACTGTTGACCGCCCTGACTGTCCATATTCACTAAAGCGAAACCACCAGCAACGAGTCCTTGGTAAATCTCACCTTTTGCCTGCTTAACGCCATCGATTGAGCCAAACCCTTCCAAGTGTGCCGCGGCAACATTATTCACCATCGCCGCTGCGGGTTTCACTAAACCACTGGTATAAGCGATTTCACCAATATGATTGGCCCCCAACTCAATGACGGCGTAATCGACACTTTTATCCAGGCGCAATAACGTTAGTGGGACACCAAATTCATTGTTGAAGTTGCCCTTTGTCGCTAACGTTTTACCTTTTAGCTGTAAAATCGACGCCAGCATTTCTTTCACTGTGGTCTTTCCGCAACTTCCGGTGATAGCTATTGTTTTTACATCCGATTGCTCAAGCACCCAAGCCCCTAAATCACCGAGTGCCTTAGTGGTGTTGGCCACAACGACTTGTGGCGCATCAATATCTAAGGTTTTCTCGACCAACAAGGCAGAGGCACCATTAGACATGGCTTGTTCTACAAACTCGTGCGCATCGAACCGAACACCGTGAATAGCGACAAACAGCGCACCCGGCTCTATATGGCGCGTATCGGTTGATACCGCAGATACAACCTTGTCTTCACCAACTAAATGGCCTTGGGTAACACTTGCCAACTGAGCCAGAGAGATTGGGATCATAGTGACACTCCTAACTGTGTTGCTGCGTTATACCTATCAGAGGCTTCAACCGTCCGATCCGCATAAACTTGATAGTCTTCATGACCTTTGCCCGCCAACAAAATAATGTCGTTGGTGCTGGCATCGGCGAGCGCACGTTCTAACGCTTGACTGCGATCATGAATGGTCAGTATTTGTTGGGGCTGCTCTGTACCGTCAAGCATATCTGCAACAATGGTTGCTGGATCTTCACTGCGCGGATTGTCGTCACTAAAAATCACTCGATCCGCAAGTCGTTCGGCACTGGCAGCCATCATTGGACGCTTGCCCTTGTCACGATCACCGCCACAACCAACAACGACCCATAGCTTCCCAGAGCAATGAACACGAAGCGCCTGCAACGCTTTTTCCAGTGCATCTGGCGTGTGAGCATAATCAACCACGACTTTTGGCCTATTGGGCGCTGAAAACAGCTCCATTCGACCGATAACCGGCTTTATATTGCTGCTGATTGAAAGCAAACGCTGCTTATCGAAGCCTAGGGTTAAAAGCCCTGCGAGAGCCAATAGTAAATTGGAGGCATTAAATTCACCAATGAGTGGAACCGTCAATTGCCCTTCCCCCCAAGTCCCATCGATGCTTATTTGGATGCCCTGCTCGGTAAATTCGAGCTGAGTTGCCCATAAGCCACGAGTATTCTTAGGTAATGGCTTCACTGACACCGCGTAGGCATTGTCTAGCTCATCAAACCATCTAGCCCCTACCGGATCATCGACGTTAATCACTGCATGCTCACAATGATGCTCGGTAAACAACGAACGCTTGGCGGCTTCGTACTCAGCCATGGTGTGGTGATAATCAAGGTGATCACGACTTAGGTTGGTAAACATACCCAGTTTAAATGGTACCGCTTTCACTCGGTGTTGGACTAAACCATGGGAAGAGGTCTCCAACGCTGTGTACTCGGCGCCAGCTAATTCGAGTGAATGGAGAGTCTGCGCTATTTCTATTGGGCTACCAGTGGTATTTTTTGCCTCTGTCAGCGCGTCCAGAAACCCATTTCCTGTTGTTCCCATAACAGCAGCGCGATGACCAATCAGCTCTAACCATTGAGCGATTAGCTGCGTGATGGTGGTTTTACCATTTGTGCCTGTCACTGCTATCACTTGAGTGTTATTTACTGGGTAAAACCGCAATGCGAGTTCAGAGACCCTATCTTGCAAATCACTCATTTCAATTATGACAGCGCCATCCTTGTGGCTCACTGTCCCATGCTGTTCAGAATCACACTGAGACAGCACTACTTTAGCCCCATTGAGAATGGCTTTATCAATGAAGTCTCGACCATCAACAGTGTGACCCGGTACGGCAATGAATGCACTTTGCACCCCAACGTCTCGACTGTCGAGAGTAAGGTGATGTAACGAGAGTTGACTGATATCGTCAGCCAAACTCAACGCCCATGGCTCAAGCAAATCAGCCAATGTCATCGACTCGTGCTCACTTAGATTAATGGATGTGAATGCATTTTTTGTCATAGTTAAATACTGTAGTGTGTGTCTTAGTTGCCGTCAGGGGCGATGTTTAAAATCTGCAATGCCCCTTGCATAACTTCGGCAAAAACTGGGGCAGCTACGGAGCCACCGTAATATAGGTCACCTTGGGGCTCATTAACCACAACCACCAATGCAAGCCTTGGATTACTAATAGGCGCAACACCTGCTGTAATCGCAACATACTCATCGCTGTAGCCACCCGCCTGGGCCTTTCGTGAAGTACCTGTTTTTGCTGCAATTCGATAACCCGGTACAGCGGCGCGTGTTGCGGTACCGCCTTTTTGCGTTACCGATTCCAGCATCTCTAGCACCAGTTTGGCATTGTCACGATCGGCAACTTGTTTAGGTTCAATGTTGTGTTGATCTTTAATGATGGTCAGCGGGAAGAACTCACCATAACTGCCCAAGGTCGAATAGGCATGAGCTAGCTGAAGCGGCGTTACCGACAACCCATAGCCAAAAGAGAGTGTCGCAATTTCAAAGTTGGACCAGCGCCGACGATTTGGAAACAGCCCAGTCGTCTCACCAATTAAATTCAGCCCCGACGTGCTGCCAAAGCCTATAGAACTGTACTGCCCTAGTAGCGCTTCCAACGGCATGTCTAACGCCAATTTAGCAACACCAATGTTACTCGACTTCTGCAAAATGGTTTGTAAGTTTGCTTTACCAATCTTTGAGGAGTCTCGCACCCGGCTTCCGCCAATTTGCATCAAACCATTACCTGTATCAATGATGGTATCTTCGTCAGCGACACCGTTTTCCAGAGCCGCTAGCACGACAAATGGTTTCACGGTGGAGCCAGGTTCCATCGCATCGGTAATGTTGCGATTTCTCATTCTAAAACTTTGCAGCTGCTGTTTATTGTTAGGGTTATAGGAAGGTGCGTTCACCATCGCCAACACTTCACCAGTTTTAACATCAAGAAGCACGACAGAGCCTGACGTAGCACGGTGGTCGGCTACCGCCTGCTTGATTGCTCTATATGAAATTGCTTGCAATCGTTGATCTATCGTCAGCTCTAAAGGCTTACCCAACTCGCTCTCTGTTAGAGAGATGTTTTCAACCACCCGACCATAACGATCTTTACGTATAGTTTTAGAGCCTGCCTGTCCTGAAAGCCAGTTATCGTAACTGCGTTCTACGCCTTCCAAACCGTGGCCATCAATGCCAGTTACACCAATGACATGAGCACTCACTTCGCCCGTTGGGTAATAGCGACGAGACTCATTCGCAAGGCCAATGCCTTTTAGCTTTAGTTCTTTGACGTAGTTGGCCATCGCAGGGCTAACTTGACGCTGCAGGTAAATGAATTTTCGGGTACTTTGTTCTTCGATTCGTTTGAGCATACTTTGACGCTCAAGCCCTAACACATCAGCCAGCGCATACCAGCGATCTAACTCATTAAGGCCACCAAACTTAAACACGTCCGACGGGTTGGCCCACACAGCCTGTACCGGCACACTAACCGCCAACTGTTCACCATTTCTGTCTGAAATAATGCCTCGTGCAGTAGGAAGTGTTTTTACCCGCACCGAACGCATGTTGCCTTCTTTAATCAATCGATCCGGTTCAATCACCTGGATGTAAGCGACTCGGGCAACAAGTGTTGCTAAGACCAACCCCATAGCAAACAATACAAACAGGTATCGCCAACGAATCAGTACAGGTTGTGAACTGACACTTTGTTCGGCTTCAGGTTTGGCTTTATTTCTCTTGTTGGCAGGTACCCCAGTTGCACGAGCTTTTTTGTTGGTGACAACTTTGCTCGTATCGCTTTTTGCGGGTGCTTTTTTAGAGGGTCCGTTTGCACCTCTGCTCGGTCTGCGAGGGGCGTTACGTCGACGGGTCACAGGTGTCATCATGGGAATCTAACTATTACTTCCTTTTTTGAGTCAGGTCGCTTCATTTCAAGCTCTGAAACCGCCAGCTTGGTCACTCGGCTGTGTTCCGCTAACGCACTTTCTTCTAAAATCAGGTTACGCCATTGCTCATCCAACTTTAAACGTTGCTCAAATGCCATATCTTTTTGTGTGATGGCTTGCCGAGTGTGGTGTGTTATCCACACGACGCCCATAGCGGAAACAAGGATAAGAATTAGCACCAATAGATTCCAGCGCCCCACACTGATTAGGTCGCGAAAAATTATAGACAGTAAGTTAGGCGTTCCTTGCTGAGACATACTGAGTTCTTTTGCTAATGGGTATTATCGCTTCTGAGCGATGCGAAGTACCGAGCTACGAGAGCGTGGGTTAGCATCAACTTCTTCTGCGGTTGGCTTAATCGCTTTACCAATGGTATCTAGCGCCGCGCTGCCAAGTGCAGCGATTTGAGCTTCCGTCATCGGAATGCCATGCGGTACTTGAGGGCCACGGCTTTCTTTACGCATGAAGCGTTTAACCATGCGATCTTCTAGTGAATGAAAACTGATCACGGACAGTCTTCCTTCAGGCGCCAATACAGATAGCGCACCTTTTAAAGCCACGTCGATTTCTTCGAGTTCGCTGTTTATGTAAATACGAAAAGCTTGAAACGCACGAGTGGCTGGGTGCTTCTTCTCTTTAAAGCTTTTAGGGGCAGCTTGCTCAATCAGCTTGGCCAACTGGGACGTCCGCTCTAGGGGTGGCAGTTCTTCATCGTCACGGTTCGCGACAATGGCTTTGGCAATTCGTCGCGCGTGCTTGTCTTCGCCAAACTCGCGAATGACCCACGTAATATCGTCTAAATCCGCTTGTTTGATCCACTCTGACACAGGGATCCCAGAAGTTGGATCCATTCGCATATCGAGTGGTCCATCTTTCATAAAGCTAAATCCACGTTCTGCGTCATCAAGTTGCGGCGAAGAGACCCCCAAATCGAACAGCACCCCGTCCACTTTGCCCACCAAGTTGTGTTGCTCTGCGTACTGAGCAATACCAGAGAACGGGCCATGGATTATGGTAAAACGTGGGTCGTCGATTTTTGCGGCTTCAGCAATGGCTGTAGGATCTCTATCGATACTGTAGAGACGACCTGCCTCTCCCAACTTTGAAAGAATCGTTCGGCTATGACCACCTCGGCCAAAGGTTCCATCAATATAAATACCATCCGGTTTAATCGCCAACCCGTCGATTGACTCATTCAACAGAACAGAAATGTGTTTGAAGCCTTGTGTCATGCCGCTCTCACTATTTGGTTTAATTCTCTAGTTTACCCAATTACGCGACTGGTGCCACTACTCGCCCGAGGAGAATGCACCACAGCACGTGACTTCGGGCTAATTTTAGGTAAATTTTTGGTTAATATTGAAGCCTATAGGCGAACATCTACGGTTCTCCTAACGCCAAATGAAAAACCCACCGCCGAAGCGATGGGTTAAATAGAGGGAATTGGCCTATAAGCCGGGTTCTGTATCCGCTTGCGCGGTAGTAGCCATTCGTCTAGGCCAGCAATCGCTCACTGGCTCAAGCAACCTACCCGCCTCCTAACGCGAGCCGCGCTGTGTGAAGGCCTATTTGGTCTTGCTCCGAGTGGAGTTTACCCTGCTACGCACTGTTACCAGACGTACGGTGCGCTCTTACCGCACCCTTTCACCCTTACCTGTGCCATCTATAAAAGAGGCCATCGGCGGTTTTCTCTCTGCTGCACTTGTCGTGACCGCCGTCTTAAAACGGCAGCCCCCAGGCGTTACCTGGCACCCTGCTCTATGGAGCCCGGACTTTCCTCCCCTCCGTCAGTCTCCCCCACCCTTGCCTATACAGACGAGTTTGAAGGGACGTCAACGAAGCAGCGACTACTCAGCCAATTCCGCCGCGCAGTGTACTGATATTCGCTCCCGCTGTCCAACGAAAACGCCGATTAGATCACTGTTTCAATCCTTATAACGACTGCCTCAAAGTATGTAAGTTTGCAAAGTTGCTCCAAAACCAACGCACACCTCTTACTCATCAACATAAACAAAAGTGAAGTCGCTGCTAAAACCGTGTTGAAGGACTGCTTACCAATCGCGACTTGCGATAGTTTTTGTGGACCATCAGCATAGGAGAAGAGCATGAATACGTCGCATCAAAAAGGGTTTACTTTGGTAGAGCTATTGATTGTGGTCGCCATCATTGGGGTATTGTCTTCGATTGCAGTACCTACCTACAAAAACTACGTAAAAAAATCAGAAGCAGCCGCAGGGTATGCAACCGCTCGGGCTTTACTCACTAATATTGATATGCATTTGCAAGAGCAAGGGAGCTTTCCAACCGATCTTGCCGATGCTGGCGGTAGTGCCAATATGAGCAATCTGGGTCTACTGAGTTTTGACGACACAGAACAAACGGTCACCTTTGAGTTTAATGATAACTCAACCATCGACAATGCCAGTTTTGTACTAACGCGCAGCAGTACCGGGTGGGGCTGCCAGTTTGTGAGTGCGGGTGTCTCAATTGAAAGCAGTGAGCTGCCTAAGTCATGCAATTAACTCCACTGCGTTAAATCGACAATGACTTACTCTCAACTCCCGTTATTGCTACATAGCGAAGGTTATCTATCCGCGGAAGGTTTGCAGCGCTATGAACGTCAAAGCAATCAAAGCCAACGTTCGCCCCACCAAAGGCATTGTGAGCTGTTAAAAGTGGCAGACATCTCGGATGACAATTTGTGCCATTTGATAGCGGATCGCTTAAGCTACCCGACGGTCGAGCTGAGCTTAGTTGATCGTAAACAGTTCACTCAATGGTGCGAACTGGCCGATCTCTGTTTGGAGCACCTTGCGATACCGATATTGTATAAAAACGGTAATATCTGTATCGCTGCCGTTGACCCTACGCTCAAAGAGATTGAACAAAATTATCAGTTTGCGCTTCAACAACCTGTCCAGGTTGGGGTATGCACCCTCAAGTCTTTGGCTCAGTGCTATCAAACAGCCTTTGAACGGCCATTAAACGTGTCGTTGGACTCTGTAGGCTTAACGGCAACACAAAAACCAATGACCTCTCATGCTCAACTTACCAATAGAGACGATCAGTCACCTGTTAGTCAATACATCACTCACTTACTACTCGATGCTCATCAGCAAGGCTGTTCAGACATACATTTTGAGCCTTATCAGTCTCGATTTCGGATCCGCTACCGAGTCGATGGCATGCTGCGCGATGTGCCAAACCCTGCGCAAACAATCACAGCGCGATTAATCAGTCGTCTAAAAATCATGGCAAACTTAGACATAGCTCAGCAGCGAGTGCCGCAAGATGGCCGTATTGCCATTGAGTTGGCAGAGAAAGTTAACGCCGAGTACCGAGTTTCTACCCTGCCAACACTCTGGGGTGAGAAAGTCGTCTTGCGCAGTACACAAACTCAAACCCCTTTGCAATTAACGCAATTGGGGCTAAATGTTCAGCAAGTTCAAGTATTGAAAGACGCGCTCACTAAGCCGCAAGGTATGATCCTAATCACTGGGCCAACCGGAAGTGGTAAAACACAAACTCTTTATGCTGCTTTGCGGTTCTTAAATCAGTCTCATCGCAATATTTCAACCGCCGAAGATCCAATAGAAATGCAACTTGATGGGATCAACCAATTGCAGCTGCATTCTGGGGTTGGGCTAGACTACCATCAAGCTTTACGAGCCTTTTTACGCCAAGACCCCGACGTGATTATGATCGGAGAAATTCGTGATAATGATACCGCTTTGGCAGCCATTAAGGCCTCACAAACTGGCCACTTACTGTTGTCGACCTTACATACTAACTCAGCTTTGGAAACCATCACTAGGCTTGTCAATTTAGGAATCAAACCCTATAACCTCGCCGCGTCATTGAGTGTGATCATTGCCCAAAGACTGCTGCGATTACTCTGTACTGAGTGCAAACAACCTCAGGTTATGAATCAACAGATGAGAGAAATACTAAATCATGCCGATGCTGACGCCACGACTTTGTTTCAGGCGAACCCAATGGGGTGTTCTCACTGCCACTTGGGCTACAAAGGTCGTATCGCTATTTTTGAGTTCTTACTGGTCGATGCATCGATAAAACGAGAACTCCTCTCTACTCAGCATTTACTGCCTGGCGAGGCTGTGATTGAACAGGCCTGTATTAGCACTTTAATGAGCAGCGGGCTTGAATTAATAGCGAAAGGTCTAACGAGTTACTCCGAGCTCAAACGCATTGTCAGTGAGTACTAAATGCTTATCGACTCATTCCATCCCACCATTTTTTGTATCTATTATCGCGCGAGAGATGCAAAACGACAGGTTCGTACTGGACGTTTTTATGCGCTGTCGATGGCAGACGCGCAACATCAGTTTAGCCATATGGGGCTAACTCCGATGCGTGTAAAAAGCCGCGTCTATCAACCCAGCGTTTTTCAATCGACCTTTACCACTAAACAACTCAATGAATTTTCCACCCAACTGGCCACTCTACTAGCAAGCTCAATATCTCTTGAACAATCACTCAATATTATGCGTAAAGGAAGTTCGAACCCTGCACAACAAAGAGTGCTGTGTAAAGTTTTGCTGGCTATAACTTCCGGGATTTCACTGTCTGACAGTCTGCGCATGGCAGACAAAAAGTTTGACGGCTTTTACGCCAACTTAGTTAAAATTGCCGAAGCTCACGGAGATTTAGCAGGGTGTTTCAACGACCTCGCGACGTTACAACAAAAAAGTCAGCGCCTCAAAAAGCGAGTAACTAAAATGCTGATCTACCCAGCCCTTGTTACCGTTGTCGCCATGATTGTTTGCTATTTAATGCTCACACAAGTGATCCCAGAATTTGAGCTGATGTTTATCAGCTTAGGAGGCAGCCTTCCCTCATTTACACAGCATGTTTTAGCTCTATCTCATTGGCTACAAGCACACTCGCTGACATTAGCCCTAGTACTGCTGTCGCTGTTTGGCTCGCTTAGTTGGATATACCAACGCAACGCTCTAGGTCGTTATCTCATGCACAAGTACGCTCTAGCCATTCCACTTGTAGGGGATACCCTCAAACAGTTGGCTTGGTGTCGCATCTGCCAAACATTGGCCATCACTCTAGCGGCAGGTATGCCGTTGCTACACTGCCTAGCCTGTGCCAAAACCTCGTGCACCAACGACTACATAAAACAAAAGATCACCCACACCGGCTCGTTACTTGAGTCCGGAAACACCTTGTCACAGTCACTGCACGACAGCGAGCTGTTTGATCTTACGCGGCAGCAATTACTCTCTATTGGTGAGCAAAGCGGTCAGTTAGAAAAGATGTTAACCCACGGAAGCGAACAACTCACACAAAGTATTGATAGCAAGGTCGACCACCTAAGCCAACTTATTGAGCCGCTTATGATTGTCATCCTCGGCAGCATAGTAGGAAGCCTGGTGATTGCAATGTACCTACCCATTTTCGAGCTTATGAATCACCTGGGATGATACAAATCGTCATTTTTCTTACAAACTTAGGCATTTAGGTTGCACCTTGGGGGAGTAAGCAGGGATAATTCAATCTCTTCGTGATCATGAGAGACAGAATGGAACTTTTTTACTCTTACCCTTGGCTTTATCCTGCAGTCATTGCAGTGCTTGGCCTGATCGTAGGCAGTTTTCTGAATGTTGTGATCCACAGGCTTCCTATTATGATGGAAAGACAATGGCAACTCGATTTCTCTGAAGCGTTTACAAAGTATAATATCCCTGCTCCAGAGGGCGAATATGACCTCAGTACTCCACGTTCGACCTGCCCACATTGCAACACCCAAATTCGCGCAATAGACAATATCCCCGTGCTGAGCTGGATCGTTTTGCGTGGCAAGTGTCACCATTGTAAAGCCAGCATCAAGGTGCGTTATCCCATGGTGGAACTGCTAACTGCAGTACTGAGTACCGCCATTGCTCTTAAATTTGGCATGACGCCATTTGGCATGGCTCTAGTGGTATTTACTTGGGTGTTAATAGCTGCAACGTTCATCGACCTAGATACCATGCTGCTGCCAGATAGCCTTACCCTACCACTCATGTGGGCGGGCATAGTATTAGCATTACTTGGTCACTCTCCGGTTGACCTGAACAGCTCTGTTATTGGCGCGGTACTTGGGTATATGTCGCTATGGAGCTTGTACTGGATGTTCAAAATCATGACCAAAAAAGAAGGCATGGGTTACGGAGATTTTAAGCTGCTCGCCGCGCTGGGTGCCTGGTTGGGTTGGCAGGCTCTACCTCTAATTGTACTGATGTCATCATTTGTGGGGTTAATTTTTGGTGTAATACAATTGCGACTGAAGCAACAAGGCATTGATAAAGCGTTCCCATTTGGGCCTTACCTTGCCATCGCTGGGTGGGCCTATGTCATGTTTGGTGAGCAGATTGTGACTTGGTACTTGTCTCGATTTTTAGGAATGTAACTATGAGCTATGTTATTGGCCTCACCGGTGGGATCGCAAGCGGCAAAACGACGGTTGCCAACTGTTTTCACGACGCCTTTGGTGTCCCCATTATTGATGCAGACATCATCGCCAGAGAAGTGGTTGAACCCGGCACGCCGGGCCTTGCGGCTATACAAACGCACTTTGGAGACGACATTGTCGTGGATGGTGTGTTAAACCGCGCAGCCCTCAGAGAGCGTATTTTTAGTCACCCAGAACAAAAACAGTGGCTAAACAACCTACTGCACCCACTTATTCGCAAACAGATGCTGCAGCAAATTCAGCAGGTAAAAGAAGATTACTGCCTTTTAGTTGTGCCGCTATTGGTCGAAAACCAACTTACCGAGCTTTGCGACAGAGTTTTGGTGGTGGATGTGACTGAAGAGACCCAAATTGCACGGACTCAAAAACGCGATGGAGTGGCAAGCTCGCAAGTGAAATCCATCATTGCTTCGCAAGCTTCTCGTGCGGAACGTCTAGCAATTGCGGACGATGTGATTGATAATGATCAAGCAAATCATGAACTGCTTGCACAAGTCACAGATTTACACCAAAAGTATCTAGCCATTAGCACTAAAAATCGTTCAAAATACAAGGACTAACGGGTAAGGACGCACGGCATGAGCACCATTCACAAATTTGAGCATCCTCTCAATGAAAAAACACGTATCTATTTACGTGTCGAAGCGCTATTGCGCCAAATAAATCACTGCTCAGATTTTGCTGACCCTCAGCACTATCAAGTGCTGTTTCGTTCAATGTTTGATCTGTTGGATATTTTTGAACAGATACAGCTAAAGGCTGAACTTGCTAAAGACCTAGAAAAACAACGCATCAGTTACCGCAATTGGCTCAATGTCGATGGCGTCAATCAACAGATGCTGCAATCGGTTCTTAGCGATCTCGATGCTGTTCACCGGGGACTCATGAGTTCAGAGCGGTTTGGCGTGTCCCTAAAAGAAGACCGATTTTTAAGCGTGGTTAGACAGCGGTTTAGTTTGCCTGGTGGCAGCTGCTGTTTTGATCTGCCAAGCCTTCATTATTGGTTACACCTTCCTATTGAACGCAGGCAACAAGATGCTCAGCGCTGGATTGAAAGTGTAAGCGCTTTGAATGCCGCTCTTAACCAATGGCTTAAACTAACGCGAGAAACAGGTGTCTATCACCCTCAAATTGCGCGCAACGGTTTCTTCCAAAGCGATGCCGAAGAAGCCAATATCCTACGATTAAATATTCCCATGAACTATGGTGTATTACCCACCATATCGGGCCATAAAAATCGTTTCGCCATAAAATTTGTCAATTTTGAAAACGGACAAGCCAGTAGTCAAGACGTTGAGTTTGACTTGGCGGTCTGTCAATAGAGTACCATTATGAACAAAGTTACCACCGTACCTTGCCCTCAATGCAAAACACCTGTTGTGTGGAGCGAGAAAAGCACCTATCGACCATTTTGCTCTAAGCAGTGCCAACTGATCGATTTTGGTGAATGGGCTGAAGAAGAAAACAGCATCCCAGGTGCGCCGGATATGTCCGACAGTGATGGATGGTCTGAAGACGAGTATTAGGGTCCAAGCCAATTTAACCACGAAAGATCCGTAGACCCCAAAATTTGAAGCAAAAAAAAACGGAGCCTCAAGGCTCCGTTTTCATACTGAGAGAATGCAGGTTGTGCATTACTTCTTAGCAAGTTTCTCTTTAATACGAGCTGACTTACCAGAACGCTCACGTAGGTAGTACAACTTGGCACGACGTACTGCACCACGGCGTTTAACTTCGATGCTATCAACCATTGGAGAGTGAGTTTGGAACGAACGCTCAACACCTTCACCGTTAGAGATTTTACGAACGGTAAATGCTGAGTGAAGACCACGGTTACGAATAGCGATTACAACGCCTTCGAATGCCTGTAGACGCTCACGGTCACCTTCTTTTACTTTAACCTGAACCACAACAGTGTCACCTGGTGCGAATTTAGGAAGATCTGTTTTAAGCTGCTCTTGCTCAAGAGCGTTAATGATATTACTCATGTTTCTATACCCTAGAATAAACTGAATCTAAATATATTAATTACTTGTTGTTTTCGTGTTCACCAATGAACTCGACAAGCAATTTTTCCTGTTCGTCAGTCAGAGCTAGGTTTTCCAGCATCTCTGGTCTTCTTAGCCAAGTCCGGCCTAACGACTGTTTTAGTCGCCAGCGACGAATGTCCTTGTGGTTACCCGACTTGAGTACCGAAGGCACTTCTTTGTCGTCTAACACTTCAGGGCGCGTGTAGTGTGGACAATCTAGCAAGCCATTGGCAAAAGAGTCTTCTTCTGCTGACGCCATATCCCCAAGTACTCCCGGTACAAACCGAGCGACTGAATCAATTAACGTCATGGCTGGCAGTTCGCCACCCGTCATTACAAAATCGCCGATAGACCATTCTTCGTCTACCATTGATTCGATAATACGCTCATCTATCCCTTCGTAGCGTCCGCAAATCAGAACTAAGTTCTCACTCGTAGACAGCTCTTCGACACCTTGTTGGTCGAGCTTGCGACCTTGAGGTGACAGGTAGATGACTTTCGTCTTACCAGGTGCGTGCTCTTTAGCTGTTGTGATAGCGTCGCGCAAAGGCTGAACCATCATTAACATGCCAGGGCCGCCCCCGTAGGGTCTGTCGTCGACAGTGCGATGTTTATCGTGCGTAAAATCTCGAGGATTCCACGTGTTGATAGACAACACCCCTTTTTTTACCGCTTGACCAGTTACTCCGTAATCGGTAACGGCTTTGAACATTTCAGGAAACAGGCTAATCACCCCAATCCACATGTTCGCCTCCGATGAGTAAGTTAGAATCCAGGATCCCAGTCAACTTCGATCCGTTGAGCTTCGCGATCAACATTAATGATCACTTGCTCTTCAAGGAACGGAATTAAGCGTTCCTTTTGTCCAAAAGCATCTTTTAAGTTCGCTTTGACTACCAAAACATCGTTTGAACCTGTCTCGAGGATGTCAGTGACCTCCCCTAAGTCGTAACCTTTTGTGGTCACTACTTTCATGCCAAACAATTCACGCCAGTAGAACTCATCTTCTGACAGCTCTGGTAAAGCGGCTGGATTAACGCTGATTTCAAAGTTGACCATCAAATGCGCGCTTTCACGTACATCTAGGCCTTCAAGCTTACACACATAACCTTTGTTATGACGCTTCCAGCTCTCTACTTTGTGTTCAACCCAGTTGCCATTTTGGTTAACTAACCAAGGGCTATACTCAAAAATACTTTCAGGATTTTCTGTGAAGGAATGAACCTTAAGCCAACCACGAATACCGTAGGTAGCACCAAACTTGCCTACAATAATTGCTTCGTTTTGTTCACTCATGTTTAATCCTTATACACCGAAAATGGCCAATTAAGCCGCTTTAGAAGCGTCTTTAACTAGCTTAGCTACGCGGTCAGAAACGCTAGCACCTTGTGAAACCCAGTGGTTTACACGGTCTAGGTCTAGGCGCAAGCCTTCTTCTTGACCTTTAGCAGTAGGGTTGAAAAAACCTACTTTTTCGATGAAACGGCCAGTAGCCGCATTGCGGCTATCAGCCACTACGATTTGGTAAAATGGACGCTTCTTAGCGCCGTGACGTGCCAAACGAATGGTAACCATGTCGTTCCTCTTTGCTTTCTCAAAAATAAAATTAACCCCAATAACTGCGCCGTCTTGAGTAACTCAAAACGGAAGTCTGGGGTCTCGTGCCAAAATAAAGCCTCGGAATTTTACTCTTATTACGTTTCTTTGCAAGGGGTTTAGGCACTTTTTAACCAGTCTCAGTAGGAAAACCATTGTGTGAGCTAGGTAACAGTTTGAAAACTCTTGGAGAAGGGCGCGAGGGGCGAGAAGCGAGGGACGAGGAAAAGCAATCAGGCCTTCGTGGATCACTACCGGTACAATGCTCGCTGACGCGAGATTGGGCCGGTAGTGATGCTCGCGCCTCGCAGCGAAGCGTCCTCGCTCCTCGAAGCGAAGCGCCCAGCTCTTTCCCATTGGTGAGGAAATGCAGTTAAACCTCCGTGGGCCACTACCGGTACAATGCTCGCTGACGCGAGATTGGGCCGGTATTGATGCCCGCGCCTCGCAGCGAAGCGTCCTCGCCCCTCGAAGCGCAGCGCCCTGCTCTTTCCCATTGGTGAAAAAATGCAGTCAGACCTCCGTGGGCCACTACCGGGACAATGCTCGCTGACGCGAGATTGGGCCGGTATTGATGCCCGCGCCTCGCAGCGAAGCGTCCTCGCCCCTCGAAGCGCAGCGCCCTGCTCTTTCCCATTGGTGAAAAAATGCAGTTAGACCTCCGTGGGCATCAATACCGGTACAATGCTCGCTGACGCGAGATTGGGCCGGTATTGATGCTCGCGCCTCGCAGCGAAGCGCCCTCGCCCCTCGAAGCGCAGCGCCCTGCTCTTTCCCATTGGTGAAAAAATGCAGTCAGACCTCCGTGGGCCACTACCGGGCCAATGCTCGCTGACGCGAGATTGGGCCGGTATTGATGCCCGCGCCTCGCAGCGCAGCGTCCTCGCCTCTCGCAGCGCAGCGTCCTCGCCTCTCGAAGCGAAGCGCCCTGCTCTTCCTTGGCTACTCCAAATTCTCCAATCCCCACTTATAAAGCGCATTTTTTTTCAGGCTAAACAGTTCCGCTGTAATTGCGGCGGCCTTTTTAAGAGGTAACTCATTTGCTATGGCCGTCAAGGTACGGATGACCTCTGGAGACATCTCTTCAGTGGTCGTTGCGCGGTAACCATGAACCAATAGCACCATTTCACCTCGCTGCTGGTTGCTGTCGGCAGCAACCCATTCTATAAGCTCACCGAGTGGCAGCTTCTTGAAGGTTTCAAAGGTTTTAGTTAGTTCACGAGCCATCACCACTTCTCTATCGGGGCCTAATACCTCCAACATATCCTTTAATGAATCAATGATACGATGAGGAGATTCATAAAAGATGGTCGTGTGTGGCATCTGCTCAACTTCTTTGAGCTTATCTTTACGCCCTTTGCTCTTCGCGGGCAAAAAACCTTCAAAGCTAAAGCGGTCAGAAGGAAGTCCTGATGCACACAACGCGGTAGTGACAGCGCAGGCGCCAGGTAAAGGAACAACCTTGACCCCAGCATCACGACATTGAGTCACCAGATGATAGCCAGGATCACTAATAAGAGGTGTTCCCGCATCCGAAACTAAGGCTATGGACTCACCATTTTGCAATCTTTCGATTAAATAAGCGGCTTTTTGCTGCTCATTATGATCATGCAGTGCAAAAGTTTTTGTTTGCACACCTAAGTGCGACAGTAATTTCCCCGTATGCCTTGTATCCTCAGCTGCAATCACGTCTACGCTCGATAATATGTCGATGCTGCGCTGGGTAATATCGCCCAAATTGCCTATTGGAGTAGGCACAATATAGAGAGTTGAGACCTCTGCAGGGTGCAAAATGTTATCTGTCATTTGTTTACCATCACTCAAGGGATTAATATAGAGGGTATTGCAACTAATTCAGCAGTTTAACATGGCCGAAAAACGACTCAATCGACACAGTGTATCACGCGTACTCTCACCTATCGCTCTTTCTCTATTTTTAGTAGCGTGTGGCAGTACTCCCGACCAGCCAACTGAGACTCGCGTCAACCAACAAGTCGCCGAGAATCAGGATTCGGCTTACTACCTTCTGCAAGCGGATAGAAGCAGTGGCAGTGAGCAAGTAGACTGGCTACTGATCGCCTTTGATGCTGCTATCAATGAAGGTGACTTGGAGCTATCCGATCGCATTATGCGTAGATTGGCGCAATCAGAAATGTCTGCGCAACAGCAGGCACTATGGCAATTGAGTCGAGCTGATTTGTTGTTGGCCAAAGAGCAACCAAGCGACGCAATTCGACAGTTGAACTTCTTACCTAACTGGATACTTGAAGATTCGACTTGGGCTAGGTACCACCAAACCCGTTCAGAGATCTATTTTGCTCTATTTGATCCACTTTCAGGGTTAGAAGAGTTGGTTTCAGGATTTTCTTACCTGACTCAAGAGCAGCGTCAACCGTTCTCTGACACCGTCTGGTCACGACTCAACACATACTCGGCAGATGAACTCGCTGCATTCGACACACAAAATCTAGACCTTCAAGGGTGGATTGATCTCGCGACGATCGCCCAGCAGTACCCGAACGATTTTGCCAACCAAAAACGCCGCTACGAGCTTTTCTTAAACGAAAACTTCGATCACCCAGCCGCCTTTTACACGCCAAACGCTATTAAAGAAGTCTTGGCGATGGATATTGTCACTGCAAGTAATACAGCCTTGCTGCTCCCACTGAGTGGAAAATACGCCAAACAAGCAAGCGTCATTCGTGATGGATTTTTATTTGCGCTGTTCAATGATAAAGAGCGTGACGAAACTCTGCGTTTTAGTGTAATTGACACAGATGGGAAATCCATCGAACAGTTAGAGCAAGAGCTTGCCAATAACAACTCTGATTTTATTGTTGGCCCTCTACAAAAAAACACCATTGAAGAATTGCAGGTTTCGCAACAAGCCAGAATTACTCCAATCCCAATGCTTGCACTAAACTTCCCAGATGAGATTATGCAAGACCAATCTCTTTGCTACATTACATTATCACCTGAACAAGAAGCCGCAGAAGCAGCGCAACACCTGTTTGATTTAGGGTATCGATTCCCGCTGCTTGTTGCACCAAACAATAGCTACGGCAAACGTATGCAAGCGGCCTTTGACACCCAATGGCAGACTATTTCTAACACGGTATCCGACGATGTGTACTTTAAAAATCAACGTGAACTGCAGTACGTGATTAATACCGCGTTCGACATTCGAAATAGCGAGGCTAGAATTGCTCAACTTAGCGCACTTTTTGATACTACACTTGAAGGTGAAGCACGAAGTCGTCGAGACATAGATGCCGTCTATATCGTCGCCAAAGACAGCGATTTAAATCTGATAAAACCTTTTATTGATGTAGCGATAAACCCAGAAGCACAGGCACCTGCGGTTTTTGCCAGCTCATACAGTAATTCTGGTGGCAATAATGCAACCCTCGATCTTACTGGCGTTATTTACAGTGACATTCCATTTCTAGCTGCCCCGGATCCAACAGTGAAAGAGCAGTATGAGTTCATTTGGGAAAAATCAAGTCACGCTCAAAAGCGACTGTTTGCTTTAGGAATGGATGCCTATTCACTGACGCATGCATTGCCGAATATGAAGCTTGACCCTGAGTTCGAATACAAAGGTCAAACCGGTGTACTATCCATTGACGAAAGCTGCGTTGTCGATAGACAACTTAGTTGGGCCGAGTTTAGTGCTGAAGACGAGCAAACTCAGGCTGACGAGGTGGCTGATGAGCTACCCGAAACATTCGTCGACAATGAATAACCGACGTCTCGGCGAGTCGTACGAATCGCAGGCCTGTGACTATTTAACGTCACAAGGCTTGCGTTGCATTGATAAAAACTACCACGCTAAATGTGGTGAGCTGGATATCATCATGCAAGATAAAGACACCTACGTGTTTATCGAAGTCAAATACCGAACATCAACACATTATGGGTTACCGCAAGAAATGGTCACTCGCAATAAACAACGAAAAATTATTAAAACCGCTCAGCATTGGTTGCTGTCTAAGCGTCTATCGCCTCACACTACTGACGTAAGATTTGACGTCGTTGCGATACACGCCGATCAACCCCATCCTGAGTGGATAAAAAGCGCATTCTATGAAGGATAATCATGCTAGACAGTATTAAAGAAACGTTTACTGAAAGTATTCAGATTCAAATCGCCGCAGCTGAGGCGCTTCCTGACGCGATCACCCACGCGTCACAAGCGCTGGTCGCCACACTATTGAAAGGTAACAAAATATTATGTTGTGGGAACGGAGGTTCAAATGCCATCGCACAGCAATTCGTATCTTGCCTACTCAATCGATTTGAAACTGAACGTCCAAGTCTACCAGCATTGATGTTGTCGCAAGATCCAACAACGCTAACCGCTGTCGCCAACGATTATGATTACGATGAAGTCTTTTCAAAACAAGTTCGCGCATTTGGTCAGACGGGCGATATCTTGCTGGCGATCTCAACCAGTGGTAATAGCCGCAGTATCTTAAAAGCGATGGAAGCTGCAGTGACTCGCGATATGACGATCATTGCGCTCACCGGTAAAGATGGTGGTGAAATGGCAGGTCTACTGGGTGAACACGACGTGGAAATCCGTATCCCATCTCATCGCACAGTTCGAATTCACGAGGTTCAATTGGTTACTCTTCACTGTCTTTGTGACCTGATTGATCAAGTGCTTTTCCCTCCACATGCCGACTAAAGGTAGGACAATGCAAACAACGTTATTCACTCGTATCTCACTCGTACTATGTAGCCTGTTACTTCTCGGTGGATGTGTAAATACACAGCCTCAAGATGTCGATGGGCAAGATCCTCGGACAACGAAACAGAAGTGGGTAGACAGCACCATAGAGTTTGAAGCCGCTTCATGGAATAACAAAGCGCCATTCAAAGGTGAAGTGCGTGTCAACGCGACCGCATACAATGGAAGAGTGGTGCTGTTTGGTCAGGCAAGCAATGACACGTTAAGCCAAGGTCTAGAACAGAAGGTCAGTGAAATAGCCAACGTCACCTTGGTGCACAACCAAATTAGGATCAAGCCCCCGCTAGCGTTCCCCGAACAAAGTAAAGATGGTTGGATTACCGCAAAAGTGAAAACGGCTTTCGCCGAAGAGCCGTTACTAAAAGGCAATAACATCAAGGTGATCACTGAAGATGGGGAAGTGTTTTTATTAGGGTATATTTCACCAGCCAAAGCGGATCTTGCGACCAACATTGCACGTAATGTACAAGACGTGAAACAAGTCGTGAGAGCGTTTAACCTATCGGAATGATCTTATTCGCTAGCGTCTACGCATAAAAAAAGCAGCTTTCGCTGCTTTTTTTGATTCTATACTTTGAGTGCACTCAATGAGTAGTACTACTTGATCACACGTAGAGACGGCTTGCTCTTTTTAGGCGGTTCTGGAGTTGGATCGTCATCCCCATCATCTGCTCTATGGATTACTGTCGGTGCTTCTGGTTGCGGCTGTGTTACAGCAGACAAACTTGGCTTTTCAACACTAATTTTCGGCTCATCGTTACTTGGTTGGTCGAGATTATCGTACGCCTCTTCAGGCTCAAACATTGTCCCAGCACCATTTTCACGCGCATAAATCGCAAGCACCGCATACATAGGGACAATCACCGAATGAGGCTTGCCACTAAAACGAGCTTGAAAAGTGATCACTTCATTGCTGATCTCAATATTACCCACCGCACGCGGCGCCACATTCAAGATAATTTGTCCGTCTTGAACAAACTCAAGAGGAACGCGAACACCACTCATGTTCGCATCGACCATCAGATGTGGAGTCAACTCATTATCCAGTAGCCACTCATAAAAAGCGCGTACCAAATAAGGACGACGAGGAGTCATATTATCCATGTTCGTTATCGAACCAAGCGCATTTCACGTTCAGCTTCTGTGAGCGAAGCAAGGAATGAATCACGTTCGAATACACGGTTCATGTAAATTTTTAGCTCTTTTGAACCTGGACCTGTCAGCTCGATGCCAAGTTGAGGCAAACGCCATAGTAGCGGCGCTAGGTAGCAATCGATAAGGCTAAACTCTTCGCTCATGAAGTATTCGTATTCCGCGAACAGTGGGGCAAGAGTGAGCAAATCGTTTTTCAGTTTTTCACGGGCTTTCTGTGCTTCTTCACCAGACGCGTTGACGACTTTTTCAGCTAGGCTATACCAGTTACGTTCGATACGGTACATCATCAAACGGCTGTTACCACGGGCAACAGGGTAAACCGGCATCAATGGTGGATGTGGAAAACGCTCATCGAGATACTCCATGATGATCTTTGAGTCGTACAAAGCAAGCTCACGATCCACTAGAGTTGGAACTGACTTATAAGGGTTCAGCTCGATGAGTTCAGTGGGAAGAGAACCTTCTTCAACTAACTCAACTTCTACACTCACCCCTTTTTCTGCAAGTACGATGCGTACTTGATGACTTTCCATCTCAGTTGCGCTTGAGAATAGAGTCATCACAGATCGTTTATTGGCAGCTACAGCCATTGAGCCCTCCGGTATACAGTACAAAAACAACAGTGGAGGCCAATTGCCTCCACTGATTTATAATTAGCGCCTAATGATATCACATCTAGTGAATATCACGCCAATACTCTTTATACAGCAAGAATGCGACTGCTGTGAAAATGACTAGGAAAAGCAGCACCCAAATCCCCAGTTGCTCACGCTCTACCTGTACCGGATCAGCAGCGTACTGTAAGAAGTTCACAAGGTCGCGCATTGCCGCGTCGTACTCAGACGTGCTTAGCTCACCAGTACCATCTGTTTGCACGCCAACCACGGTATCCACTTCTTCACCACCAACGACAGTTTTGCCCCAGACAGGTTGTGGCACACCCTGAAGCTCTTCCAATACATGTGGCATACCCACATTTGGGAAAACGATGTTATTGACACCAAATGGACGAGATGGGTCTGCATAAAATGTACGAAGGTATGTATATAGCCAATCAGTACCACGTACACGTGCAACCAAAGTCAAATCCGGTGGCGCAGTACCAAACCATTTAGCACCGTCTTCTGCTTTCATTGGATTGGTCATTAGCTCACCGATGTTAAGCTCAGGATCAAACATTAAGTTTTCTTTCATCAGCTCTGATGGAATGCCCAAATCGGTCGCAACGCGCTCATAGCGTTGATATTGCGTTGCGTGACAGCCAAAACAGTAGTTCATGAACAACTTAGCACCGTTTTGCAATGACGCTTTATCGCGAATGTCGTTATTTGGGTTATCTAGAGGAACAGACGATCCTCCAGCGGCAAACACCAACGATGGCAACAGAGCGAATACTAATGTCATTAACTTCTTCATTATTTAGTGATCCTCGTTGGTAGTTCTTTGGTTTTCTCGTTTTTACTGTAGATAAACAGCAGCACGAAGAACATGAAGTAGCCGATAGTAAATACACGAGCCAATAGTGTGTACAGTTCAGTTGCAGGCAATGTACCCAATACACCTAACGCGACAAAACTAATAATGAATTGTACTAGGTTAATGTAGTGGATCTTGCTGCGGTAGCGGAACGAGCGAACGTTGCTACGGTCAAGCCACGGTAAGAAGAACAACACAACAATAGACGCACCGAAGAAGACAAAGCCAATAAGCTTATCTGGGATGGCACGCAAAATGGAGTAGTTAGGTGAGAAATACCAAACTGGTGCAATGTGCTCAGGGGTCTTCAGTGGGTTTGCCACTTCAAAGTTAGGCGGCTCTAGGAAATAGCCTCCCATCTCAGGGGCATAGAACATGACTAAGGCGAACGCGATAAAGAACAGACCTGCATAGAACAAATCTTTCAATGTACCGTAGGGATGGAACGGCATTGAGTCAATAATGTCGTACTTCTTAGTGAAGTCTTTGTGGAACTTAAACTCTGGCTCGTAATCATCGCCCATAGTGCCTTTGGGTAACTTAGTTTCGATACCGTCAGGGTTGTTTGAGCCCACTTCGTGAAGCGCTAGTACGTGCAAGGCAACCAGCAAGATGAGTACAATCGGTAGCGCAATAACGTGAAGCGCGAAGAAGCGGTTCAGTGTTGCACCAGAAATAACATAGTCCCCACGGATCCAGAGCGTTAGGTCGTCACCAATAAACGGTATCGCACCAAACAGCCCTATGATTACCTGCGCACCCCAGTAAGACATTTGTCCCCAAGGCAGTAAGTAACCCATAAAGGCTTCGGCCATCAGTACCACCAGCAGCAACATACCAAACAGCCACACTAACTCACGCGGTTTTTGGTATGAACCGTAGATAAGTCCACGGTACATGTGAAGATAGACAACGATAAAGAAGAACGACGCACCGGTTGAGTGCATATAACGCAGTAACCAACCGTATTCCACATCACGCATGATGTATTCAACAGAAGCAAACGCACCATCACCGGATGGTTCGTAACTCATGGTAAGGAAAATACCAGTAACAATTTGGTTGATGAGCACAATCATGGCGAGCGCGCCAAAAATGTACCAAAAGTTAGAGTTCTTCGGCTGCGGGTACTCCGCCATGTGTTTGTTGTACGCATTCATCATTGGAATGCGTTTTTCGATCCAGTTAAGCAAAGCGTCCATTATGCTGCTCCCTCATCCTGTCCAACTAGGATACGGTTATCGTCCAGATACATATGCGGTGGAACCACCAAGTTCAGCGGCGCTGGCACCCCTTGGAATACTCGACCTGCCATATCAAACTTTGAGCCGTGGCATGGGCAGAAGAAACCCGCTTTAATTCCAGAAACGTGCTCGCCGAATGTATCTGGCAAGTGGGTTGGCGAACAGCCTAAGTGGGTACAAAGTCCAACCGCCACAAAAATTTCTGGCTTAAGTGAACGGTGCGCATTTTGCGCATAACCCGGCTGCTGCTCTTCTGCTGACGCAGGATCACGCAATTGACCGTCAATTTGGGCTAACTGATCAAGAGTTGCTTGAGTACGACGAACCACCCATACAGGTTGTCCACGCCAGATAACACGTTGCATCTGACCTTCTTCAAGCTTGCTGATATCCACTTCGACCGGTGCACCCGCTGACTTGGCTCGGGCACTCGGATTCCAAGATTTAATGAAAGGTACAGCGACACCGACCGCTCCAACCCCGCCCACTACTGCTGTAGTGGCGGTTAAGAACTTACGACGACCGCTATTTAATGGCGCATTGCTCATCCAACTTATCTCCCATTTGCCCTTTAGGACCTCCGAATTCAGATAAAATAACCCCTGAATTGCGACGTCTCATCCCTAAGAGAGCATGGCTATGTTTATTTGTACTTGAATGACCGAAAAAAATGGCTTTGAACGTGCCTCAAGTACAGTGCTTTTATTTATCGCGAAATGATAAATAAAACCCTACTTTTTGACAAGATAAAGCTACCTTTTTATAACAATTGTGAGAGGTATCATCGCTATCGTCACAAAACTGTTAAAATAGCACCAGAATCGGCGGGAGTGTGAGGTGTGCTCTTGCATTAGCAAATTGCAGAAATAAAAAAGCTCGGCAATAATGCCGAGCTTTTGACCAGATATTCTGCAAGAGAACGTAATTTCTGAAATAGAAATTAACGCTTTGAGAATTGTGGACGACGACGTGCTTTACGTAGACCCACTTTCTTACGCTCAACTTTACGAGCATCACGAGTAACGTAGCCAGCTGCACGTAGTGCAGGACGTAGAGACTCATCTAGCTCCATAAGAGCACGAGTGATACCGTGACGAATTGCGCCAGCTTGACCTGTAGTACCACCACCAGAAACGGTGATGTAAAGGTCTAGGTTTTCAGTCATTTCAACAAGCTCAAGAGGTTGTTTAACAACCATACGTGCTGTTGGACGACCAAAGTACTCATCAAGACCACGCTTGTTGATTACGATGTTGCCACTGCCTGGTTTGATGAAAACACGAGCAGTTGAGCTTTTGCGACGGCCAGTGCCGTAGTATTGATTCTCAGCCATTTTCATAGTCCCCGATTAAATGTCTAGTACTTGAGGTTGTTGAGCAACATGGTTGTGCTCAGTTCCCGCGTAAACTTTCAGCTTACGGTACATAGCGCGGCCTAGAGGACCACGTGGTAGCATACCTTTAACCGCTAGTTCGATAACCATTTCTGGTTTACGGTCGATCAGCTTGTCAAAAGTGATTGACTTAAGGCCACCTGGGAATTCAGTGTGACGGTAGTAAGTCTTCGCAGCAGCTTTGTTACCAGTTACAGTAACTTTTTCCGCGTTGATAACGATGATGTAATCACCAGTGTCAACGTGTGGAGTGTATTCTGCTTTATGCTTGCCACGTAGGCGAGATGCAATTTCACTTGCTAGACGGCCAAGAGTTTTACCTTCAGCGTCTACAACGTACCAGTCGCGTTTTACAGTTTCTGGTTTAGCAACGAAAGTTTTCATGCTAATAATAACCCGTTAATTAAAAATTAAACTAAAAGGAGCATTTGCTCCCACTGTCTAAGAGCCCAGTCATCACCCCTTCGAGTGGTTGGCACTCTCGGCACTATTTCGAAAAATAGTATTGCCGCAGTAACGGTGGGTCGCAGGATTATACCCAAGTCGCAGAAAAAATCATCTTTTTTTTGGCGTAAGCTATGATTTTTTAAGTTGCTATAATAATCGGCTCAAGCCAAGTGCTCTAAGGCGAGGTACTCTTCGCTTTGCATTTCAGTAAGGCGAGAAATACAGCGTTTAAACTCAAACTCTAATTGCCCATGTGTATAGAGCAGATCCATCTCGACTTCTGCCGAAATAATAAGCTTTACCTTACGTTCGTAAAATTCATCCACCAACGCAATAAAACGCCTTGCGGCATCATCGTTGCTCGACGACATCTGACGAACATTGGCCAACAACACAGTGTGATACAGCCGCGACATCTCTATATAGTCATTGTGACTGCGCGCACTTTCACAAAGCTGTGCAAATGTGGCATGAAGAAGCCCTTTGCATTCAGCTTCAACCTCAACCCAGCGATGGTTAATTTCAATGCTTGTTGACGACAAACTGGGCTCACCCGTTAATTGCTGGCGGTAATTGAGCAAGTTTTCCGTCGCTTGAGCATCAAGAGGAGAATGATAGATTTCTGCTTGGGTGAGGGTGCGAAGTCTATAGTCTACCCCACCATCCACATTCAACACTTCACAGTGAGCTTCAATTTGCGCAATAGCCGGTAAAAAACGGGCGCGCTGTAGCCCGTTTCGGTATAAATCGTGAGGCGGAATGTTGGAGGTCGCAACCAATATGACGCCTCGCTCAAATAGCGCTTCAATCAGCGTACCGAGAATCATGGCGTCTGTAATGTCTGAGACGAAAAACTCATCAAAGCATAAAATGTCCGTTTCCTGCTTCAGCCTGTCTGCCACTATCAGTAAAGGATCGCTCACATCTGACAGTGTTTTCAGCTCATCATGGACTCGATGCATAAAACGGTGGAAATGGAGACGCAACTTACGCTCGCTGGGTAAGGTGTCAAAAAACGTATCCATAATGTAGGTTTTACCGCGCCCTACTCCACCCCAAAAATAGAGCCCTCTAGGTGTCGAAGGTAGCGCCTGTTGCTGTATTCCTAGCCATTTTTTCCATTTGGTCACAGCAACAGGCTTAAATGACTGGTAATCAGCGAGTTGATGATAGAGCGCATCCAGTTTGGTGACTGCGTGCATTTGAACGCTATCGGATTGATAACCATTATGTTCAAGGTCGTGTTGATATCGTTGTAATGGAGTCATAGTGCAAATATTTCTAAGTCTTGGATTAAGGTAAAGAGTAGAGGCACATCGCAAACCGCACTGAACTTTTAGGCGATATTGAAGAACTAAAACAAAGAAAAACTGATGTCAATTCTCGCTTAGTCGGCTTTATTGAGTGACCAACTCATAGTAACATGGAGTCTGGTGATATGTAATCAGAGCGTGACAAAGCTGTAACAAAAACAATAATTAAGGAGTCAATATGCCTTGGATTTTTGGGGTAGTAGGTTTGGTCGTTGGGCTGATTGTAGGTGTCGTAGCCACTCGTATGACGGCGCCTCAATACAGCAAGCAAAAAGACCTTCAAAAGGCGTTAGATACGTCAAAATACGAACTAGAACAGCAAAAACAAGACCTTACCGATCATTTCGCTCGCAGTGCCGAGCTGCTTGAGGAGATGGGTAAACAGTATTCTAATCTTTATCAGCACATGGCAAAATCATCGTCAGAGATGCTGCCAAACATACCCGAGCAAGATAACCCGTTTGTCAAAAAACTGGATGTTACCGACAACCATGTTGAGAGTGAACCTGCCGCAGATATCGAGGGACAACCTAAAGATTACGCGAATGGTGCAACAGGTATGCTAAAGAGCGAAGAAAAAGTGATCGTCGACTCTCCTAACGTTGCTAAGCCTGCTTAACTGCTGAAAACAAAAAGAAAATAAAAAATTAGGAACTCAAGCTCGATTTTTTTGTCATACTCTTCACAGGAACAATGAGGAGTTAAATCGATGAAAAAACCGATGTTAGTCTTATCAACATTAGCCTTAAGCTTGAGTTCAGTTCTTACCCCTATTCACGCTACTGCCGCATTACCACTGAGTGTTAATGGTGAGCAACTTCCCAGCCTAGCGCCAATGCTAGAAAATATTACTCCAGCTGTCGTTAGCATTGCGGTTGAAGGTACGCAAGTCTCTCAGCAGCGCATTCCCGACGCTTTTCGTTATTTCTTCGGGGATGACTTTCCTGGTAACCAAGTCCAAGAGCGACCGTTTAGAGGATTGGGGTCCGGTGTGATCATTGATGCAAAAAATCGTCATATAGTCACCAACTACCATGTTATTAATGGCGCCGACAGTATCACTGTTCAGCTAAAAGATGGCCGCGAATACGACGCCGAGCTTATTGGTGGAGACCAAATGTCTGACGTTGCTCTGCTTAAGCTGGAAGAAAAAGCCACCAACTTAACCCAGATCGAACTAGCTGATTCCGACAACCTCAGAGTTGGTGACTTTACCGTTGCCATAGGTAATCCATTTGGATTAGGACAAACCGCGACATCCGGCATTATTTCCGCGCTTGGCCGAAGCGGCCTCAATATGGAAAACTTAGAAAACTTTATTCAAACCGATGCCGCCATAAATAGTGGTAACTCTGGTGGTGCTCTAGTCAACTTAAATGGTGAGCTCATCGGTATCAATACCGCAATCATCGGTCCCAATGGCGGGAATGTCGGTATCGGGTTTGCGATTCCATCAAATATGATGAAGAACCTAACCGATCAAATTGTCGAATTTGGCGAAGTAAAACGTGGCCTATTGGGCGTACGTGGTGGCGAAGTCACTTCTGAGCTTGCTGAAGCACTTGGCTACAACTCCAGTAAAGGCGCATTTGTCAGCGAAGTTACCGAAGATGGTGCAGCCGAGCTTGCAGGTATTGAAGCGGGCGATATCATCGTTTCTATCAATGGTAAGCGCATCAACACCTTTAGTGAACTGCGCGCTAAAGTAGCCACATTAGGCGCTGGAAAAACGGTTGAAGTTGGTATCGTTCGTGACGGTGAAGAGCAAACCTTTGATGTCACCTTGCAAGAGCAAAGTGATGTAAAAACCAAAGCGGAAAATCTCCATGAAGGGTTGGCCGGTGCTGAGCTCACAAACACCACATCAGCCGACAGCGTCGAAGGGGTTAAAATCGCTAGTGTGGTAGAAGGCTCTGCGGCTCAACGTTATGGATTGGCCGAAGGTGACATTATCGTTGGACTCAACCGCCAACGAGTCAATAACGTAGCTCAATTGCGCGAAATGCTGGAAGAGAAGCCAGACGTATTGGCGCTCAATATTCAACGTGGTGAACGCGGTTTGTATATCGTTGTACGCTAAGTACTTCATTTAATGAACAAGGGTGGCTTAGGCCATCCTTTTTTTGTTTATAAGGCAGTGTTATCCTTAAACCATATCTAATACCAATATATTAAGGCTAGCATGCTTCGCTATCTGACACGCTCGATCGCCATTGGATTGGTCACTGCGCTACTGCTTATTGCTGTAGTGCCCTCATTGCGTGATCCACTGTTGGATAAGTTTGCTTCGCAAATTACTCAGCCCAATTCATTAACTGAAATGCGTGTGTCGTTTAAAAATGCGGTACGCAAGGCAGCGCCTGCGGTTGTTAACATCTACTCACGCCAATACTCCCCGCAAGACCGTTCACAGTTAAAAACCCAAGGTTTGGGCTCAGGCGTAATCATTGACGAACGGGGTTACATCATTACCAATTATCACGTCATCGCACAGGCAGACCAAATTATTGTCGCTCTGCAAGATGGTCGCATCGCTAACGCGCAAGTAGTCGGTAGCGACCAACGCACCGATATAGCAATATTGCAGATCGCCATGACAGACTTACCCGTTATCCCGCAAAACCCAGACAACGAGAGTCAAGTCGGTGATGTCGTGCTTGCTATTGGTAATCCATATAACCTCGGCCAAACCACAACTTTTGGTATTATTTCAGCCACCGGCCGCTCCTCTATAAGTGCCGATGGGCGCTACTCATTTCTGCAAACCGACGCTGCAATCAATGAGGGTAACTCTGGCGGCGCATTGGTTAACACCCTAGGCGAGCTCGTAGGGATCAATACAGCTTCGTTCCAACAAGCGACTGATATGGATACCTATGGCATTTCGTTCGCCATTCCGTATGGGCTAGCAAATGTGATTATGAAAAAAATCATCGCTGATGGTCGAGTGATCCGCGGTTACATCGGGATTGATGCTCAAGACATTAATGCGGTTACTGCAAGGTTGCTTGGGGTAAACTACACCCATGGGATCATGGTGTTGGCGGTCAATACCGGTGGACCAGCCGACCAAGCGGGGCTGCAAGAACAAGACATCATTTTAGCCATCGATGACAAGAAAGTAGAAGGCCGTGAAAGCGTGATGGAAATCGTCACAGATTTGCGCCCAGGCACCACCGCCAAATTTGATATTCTTCGAGATGGTGACGCTATGACCTTAGACGTCATAGTGGGTGAAGACACCCAATAACAAACTACAAACGTAAAACTACAAGCGTAAAAAAGGTAGCCAATGGCTACCTTTTTTACGTTCTACAGCACATAGCTTAGCTTTCGACATCCGAGACATCATCGACTTCAATGCGTGTAACGCGTTGCAGTCCTCGAGGGAGCATTCCACCGCGACGGCCACGCTCTCCTCGGAAGTTATCAAGATCGGACGTTTTAAGCCCTAGCTTACGTTTGCCCGCATAAAGAGTCACACTCACACCCGCAGGGATCGCCATTAGATGGGAGACAATCTCTTCACGAGATTTCGCTTTTGCCGAGGGTATATTAATGATCTTGTTGCCTTTACCTTTACCCAGTTGAGGCAAATCTTTAATCGGGAATAACAGCATGCGGCCCTGATTAGTGATCACCAATATCTCGTCCGTATCTAAGCTAGATACAGGCATTGGTGGAACCAGTTCAGACGCTTGTGGAAGGTTGACGAGTGCTTTACCACTGCGATTTTTAGATAACAGATCGGAGCCTTTACACACAAAACCGTAACCCGCGTCAGAGCCTACTAGCCATAATTGGTCATCTTCGCCCATTACAACCTGACGAACAGAGGTGCCCGCTGCAATGTTTAATCGACCTGTAATCGGCTCTCCTTGACTACGCGCAGATGGCAACGAGTGCGACTCCAATGAGTAGCTTCGCCCATCAGAACCCATAAAGACCGCTTGCTGATTACTCTTGCCTAGTGCATGAGCAAGGTATTTATCTCCAGACTTATAATTAAGCCCTGCAACATCCACATCATGCCCCTTCGCATGACGTATCCAACCTTTTTCAGAAATCACCACGGTGATGGCTTCATTAGGCAGTAAATCACGCTCAGTCAACGCTTTTGCTTCAGAGCGCTCCACCAGAGGCGAGCGCCTTTCATCGCCGTATTTTTCAGAATCTGCGATGATTTCTTTTTTGAGTAGTGTGTTCATACGGCGCTCAGAACCTAGCGTCAGTTCAAGCTTCGCACGCTCTTTCTCTAACTCTTCTTGCTCGCCACGGATCTTCATCTCTTCCAGCTTCGCCAATTGGCGTAAACGCGTATCAAGGATCGCGTCAGCTTGAATGTCAGACAGTCCAAAACGCGCCATTAACACCGCTTTTGGCTCGTCTTCTGTACGAATGATCTCAATCACTTCATCCAGGTTGAGGTACGCAATTAACAAACCTTCCAGAATGTGCAATCGCGCCATAACCTTGTCGAGGCGAAACTGCAAACGGCGACGAACGGTTTCGCGCCTGAAAGTGATCCACTCACCCAGTATTTGCACCAAGCCTTTAACTTGCGGACGGTTGTCCAAACCGATCATATTGAGATTCACTCGGAAGTTTTTCTCAAGATCGGTCGATGCGAACAAGTGGTTCATAAGCTGATCGCAATCGACACGATTGGAACGTGGCACAATCACAATTCGAGTGGGGTTCTCATGGTCAGACTCATCACGTAAGTCATCCACCATTGGCAGCTTTTTGGCTCGCATCTGATTGGCGATTTGCTCTAGCAACTTAGCGCCAGACACTTGATGAGGAAGGGCTGTGATCACGATGTCACTGCCTTCTTTAACCCAAACAGCGCGCATCTTAATGCTGCCACGTCCTGTGCGATAGATTTTCTCAATATCACTGCGTGGTGAGATAATTTCGGCTTCGGTCGGATAATCCGGACCTTGCACAAAGTTCATGATGTCTGGCAACTCTGATTTAGGATTATCAATCAGATGAATGGTCGCATCAGCAATTTCTCTCACATTGTGTGGAGGAATGTCCGTTGCCATACCCACGGCGATACCGGTAATGCCGTTCAGCAAAATATGCGGTAAACGTGCCGGAAGCATCTTAGGCTCTTTCATGGTGCCGTCAAAGTTCGGCTGCCATTCAACCGTGCCTTGACCCAGCTCCCCAAGCATCACTTCGGCAAACTTAGACAGTTTTGCTTCGGTATAACGCATTGCTGCAAACGACTTAGGATCGTCAGGCGCACCCCAGTTTCCTTGACCATCTACCAGTGGGTAACGGTAAGAGAAAGGTTGAGCCATCAACACCATCGCTTCATAACAGGCTGAGTCGCCGTGTGGGTGATACTTACCTAATACGTCACCAACGGTACGTGCTGATTTTTTGTATTTAGACGAGGCCGAAAGGCCCAGTTCAGACATGGCGTAAATGATCCGGCGTTGAACCGGTTTTAGACCATCGCCAATATAAGGTAATGCGCGATCCATGATCACGTACATTGAGTAGTTTAAGTAGGCGTCTTCGGTAAACTTGCGCAGTGGCAACTGCTCGACACCATCGTATGTAATTTCGTTAGACATTCTTATACCTCAGCCTGATCGCCATAGTCTTGTAACCATGCACGGCGATCATCTGCTCGCTTTTTACCAAGCAGCATATCCATCATTTCCATCGTTGATTGGTCATCGTCGATGGTTAACTGCACCAAGCGTCGTGTGTTTGGATCCATAGTGGTTTCACGCAGTTGTAATGGGTTCATTTCACCCAGACCTTTGAATCGCTGGACATTTATCTTGGCGCGTTTTTGACTTAAACGCTCTAATACGCCTTCTTTTTCATCTTCATCAAGGGCGTAAAACACCTCTTTACCGCAGTCGATTCTAAACAGCGGTGGCATGGCGACATACACGTGCCCTGCACGTACTAACGATTCAAAGTGACGCATAAAGAGTGCGCACAACAACGTCGCAATGTGCAGCCCATCGGAGTCCGCATCCGCAAGAATACAGATTTTACCGTATCGCAAGCCATCTAGATTTTCGGTATCCGGATCAATACCTAGCGCCACAGAGATGTCGTGTACTTCTTGAGAAGCCAACACTTGATCGGCCGCAACTTCCCAAGTGTTTAGGATTTTACCGCGCAATGGCATGATCGCCTGAAACTCACGGTCACGAGCCTGTTTCGCTGAGCCACCCGCCGAGTCACCCTCCACCAAGAAGAGTTCTGTACGAGACAAATCTTGCTGAGAACAGTCCGTCAGTTTACCGGGCAATGCCGGTCCAGAAGCCACCTTTTTACGCACGACTTTCTTTGCTGCACGCATACGTCGATGAGCACTTGCAATACACAGATCTGCCAGCAATTCCGCAAGCTGTGGTTTTTCATTGAGCCACAGACTGAATGCGTCTTTAACCACACCTGACACAAAGGCGGCGGTTTGACGAGAAGAGAGACGCTCTTTAGTCTGTCCCGCAAACTGAGGATCTTGCATCTTCACCGACAACACGTAAGACGCTCGGTCAAACACATCATCGCCGGTAAGCTTAACGCCACGCGGCAGCAAATTACGAAATTCACAGAACTCTCGCATTGCATCAAGTAAACCTTGGCGCAAACCATTTACGTGAGTACCACCTTGAGCCGTAGGGATCAGGTTTACGTAGCTTTCGGTAATGAGCTCGCCACCTTCTGGCTGCCAAATGATCGCCCAATCAGCGGCTTCTGTTTCTGCAGAAAAGTCACCCACAAACGGGGCTTCTGGTACAACAGTGTACCCTTTGACGCCTTCTGCGAGGTAATCTTTCAACCCGCTTTGATAAAGCCACTGATGTTCTTTACCGTTTACTTTATCGGTAAACACAATCTCAAGGCCTGGGCACAACACTGCTTTTGCTCGTAAGTTATTGACTAAACGAGTCACAGAGAAGTTTCCAGAATCGAAATAGCTGACTTCTGGCCAAAAATGAACACTGGTACCGCTATTGCGACGGCCGACCGTGCCAGTAACTTGTAAATCAGAGACTTTGTCACCGTGTTCAAATGCAATTTCATACACTTGGCCATCGCGGCGAACTTTCACCTCAACACGCTTCGATAAAGCGTTTACAACCGATATACCTACCCCATGCAAACCACCAGAGAACTGGTAGTTCTTGTTGGAGAACTTACCACCAGCGTGAAGTTTACATAAAATAAGTTCAACACCAGATATGCCTTCTTCTGGATGGATATCCACAGGCATACCACGACCATCATCGATCACTTCGAGTGATTGGTCGGCGTGAAGAATAACGTGTACCTTTGATGCGTGTCCGGCTAATGCTTCATCGACACTGTTATCGATAACCTCTTGCCCCATATGGTTAGGGCGAGCCGTATCCGTATACATGCCAGGGCGACGACGCACTGGCTCCAATCCATTGAGAACCTCTATGGCTCCGGCATTATATTGTTCTGTCATAGTTGAACGTTTCTTAGACTTGGGATGCGATAACGATAATCACCGCAAAAATTGAATCTAGTATTGCAGACAGTCTCAAGATCTGGGGGATCTATGTCAAGCAAAGGCGCTGTTAGCAACTGCGAAAATATGACTTTGAGCATTTTCGCAGCAACATCCTCTTGAATTTGCCGCGAATTTAGCCACTCTATTACAGTTTTAAAAATTGGATGATTTTCTCAGGGAAGCGTTCGAACTGCTGGAAACTGTGATCTCCACCTCGCTCTACCGTTTGGCGACTGGCAGAGAACTTGTCGACCGCTTGACGATAGTCTAGCACCTCATCCCCCATTTGCTGTATCAACCAAAAATCAGTGGGGTCATTGAGCCGCTCTACATCAAGTTGCTTTAGATCTTCAATATGGCTGTGATCAAGTGTGTAATGTTCATTGGTATACGGATTAGTTTGCTCACCAAGATAGTCACTCAATAATTCGTAGGGTTTAACTGCTGGATTCACCAACACAGCTTTCAACCCATACTGTTGATTGAGCCATGTAGAGAGGTACCCACCTAGAGAGCTACCTACCAGTCCAATCTCATAATCGTCCTGGTGAGTCTCAACAAGCTGAGTAAGCAAGGCTATCGCAGTTTTTGGATAGCAAGGGATCTGCGGGATAAGTAACTGAATATCAGGGCGATGAGTGTTCACATAATCAGCCATGAGGTTGGCTTTCATCGACTTTGGAGATGAGTTAAATCCGTGAATATAGAGAAGTAATGAAGGCTTAGTAGACATAAGTATCCGCTTTTATCTTTGGTCGTATAAGCGGACTCGTTAGTAACCTTCCGCATCAAAGTCTGGTTCAAATAGTCCCGATGCCAATCGATAAACCTGTGTCTCGATCTGCCCATTTTCAAGTAAGCTCAGGCTCCGCCAACCCGGCGCTACATTATCGAGCGCAAAATCGTTGGAGTTGGGTTTGAATTGAGCACACGTTGATGGTGTCGCAATCACTCGGACCCCACTGTGAAGTTGGTCAAAGTCTTGATGCACATGCCCGCACACCAACCCTTTTACATTACTGTGACGATTGATCACTTCCCATAATTGGGATGCGTTCCTTAACGTATGTTGATCAAGCCACGCACTGCCAATCAAAACGGGATGATGATGCAGCAATACTAAGCTGTGTTTGTCGGGGTGTTGATTCAAGCATTGATCGAGCATCGCTAATTGCTGTTGGGACAGCTCACCGTATGGCACTCCAACAACTTGGCTATCGAGTAATATCAGTTGCCAGTGTTTCCCCATCATCACATGAGTGTCTTCGACAATTTGGCCAGTAGGAATTACGCTGCCCATACTGGGCTTGTAATCGTGGTTTCCTGGCAACCAGTAACACTGTTTTACAAGCGGCCGAATACCTTGAACGAATTTTTGGTATGACGCTGGGGTATGATCTTGAGAGATATCTCCAGTCGCCAAAACGGCATCAAACGCACATTGACTATCGATCACATTTTGCACTACCGCGTGGAAGCTTTGCTCAGTATTCACACTCAGCAAATTGCCATCCGCAGGTTCAAACAAATGCGTATCAGTAATCTGTACTAACTCAACCCTGTCCTTTGAGGGCGCAACGTGTTGGCTCAATCTCGTATCCTATGCCCAATTGGGGTTTCATAAACCCACAAGGGTTTCTCTTTTTCAGGTCAATATGACCAAATAATCTAAAATAGTTGCTCGCGGCTGATGCCTTGTTTTAGGCAGTAAGTCAGCCACTCCCCCAAAAACTGATTAAGTTGAAATTTTTCATCTTTTTGTCGCATGTCAGGGTTGGGGTAGTCATATCGAGCATGCATCCGACTTATTTTGTCACTCGCGAATACTTCTGCAACCCTTGCGTCATGATAAAGGCGTACTGTCATATTCGGAAGTGGAAAAATGGGCACTTGCTCACACTGAGCAACGTTTACAAGTGTTGTATAACGAGTAACTTCCAATACCGTGATCTGATAAATATTGTGATTGACCTGATAGGTTCGAACATCGTCGACCTCAGGATTGACCGATATTAACGCGTTCAGCTTGGCATAATTGGTCTCATAAAGACGCATTAAAGCGGCTAAATCGACGTGATAAGGTGTAGTATTACTCACACTGACCAGCGCTCTTGGATCTGCTTGTAATTGAGTTCTAACCATTGCAGCAAGATTATCGATGCTCCGTTCTCTATGACTCCCTGTTTCACCAGATCGTACGCTTTTTCTCTAGACATTGTGGTCACTTTTATGTCTTCGTTTTCATATTCAAGACCATAAATACCACCTGCTTTTGAGCAATCGACTTCACCTACATACACATCCAACTTTTCTGAACAGCCTCCAGAAGATGGGTAATAGCTGGTCACAAACTCTAGATGACCAACTTCAACGCCCGCCTCTTCCATTGCTTCCCGTCTAACAACCTCTTCAGCGGATTCATCGGTATCAATAATTCCAGCAACCACTTCAAACTGCCAAGGACTTGCTTGTTCAAGTGCGCCAACGCGGATCTGTTCGATGATCACCACTTCATCACGAATAGGATCATAGGGCAACATGGCGGCGGCATGACCACGCTCAAACATCTCGCGATCAATAGGTTCACTCCAGCCGCCAGCAAACAATTTGTGACGAAAACGGTATTGGATCATACGGAAAAAGCCGTTAAATAACGGTTTCTTATCTAAAATTTCGACATCTTCTTTCGAGAAAGAGACGGTAGGTTGTTTAGACATAACATTCCTTGAGCAAAGCCTAAAACTGCTTATCATACCTGAATTACTCTAAAAACGGAGTTGAAAGGTGATAGAGATCCCTAATTTACACTAAACTTCTTAGAGTTAACTATTATTAGCATTTCAACTCTTAACCCATTTACTGTAGAGTTGAAATCAGTACAACTCTTACATTTACTCATCGGATCCGAGTTTAAAACATGAAAAAACTAGTCGCATTAGCAGTAACTGCAAGCCTAGCAAGTCTCTCGACTTTCGTCATAGCAGAAGACCTTGCTCAAGTTTATACTCAAGCCAAAGATAATGACCCAACGATTCTACGATCAATTGCGCAGCGCGATGCCGCTTTTGAAGCGATTACCTCTAGCCGTTCTACCCTATTGCCTCAAATTAATTTAACGGCGGGATACAATTACGCAAATAATGCTTCTGATGTTACGAGCCAACAGCTTTCTGCTGGCATTGGTTTTTCTCAAGAGCTATATAACCGTTCAAGCTGGATTAATCTGGACACCGCAGAGAAACAAGCGCGTCAAGCAGACTCTGCCCTTGCAGCTCAGCAGCAACAGTTAATTTTACGTGTCGCAACCGCTTATTTCGAAGTACTAAGAGCGCAAGACGCTGTAGTTTTCGTTCAAGCGGAGAAAAAAGCGGTTGCTCGTCAACTTGACCAAATGAAGCAGCGTTTTGAAGTGGGTTTGTCTGCAATTACTGATGTACACGAAGCGCAAGCTCAATACGATACCGTATTGGCAGACGAAGTGGTTGCTCAAAACAACTTGGTGAACAGCTACGAATCACTACGTACTATCACTGGTCGCGATTACCAGTCGCTCGATATCCTAAATACTGATCGTTTTTCTGCTAGCGCCCCTGCTGACACAGTCGATTCACTGGTACAGCGAGCAGAGCAAGAAAACTTATCACTGCTGGCCGCAAGAATTAGTCAAGACATCGCCCGAGATCAAATTGAGCTAGCAAGTTCTGGTCATTTACCCAGCCTGTCTCTAAGCGGTGGCTATGATGTGGGTCGTGGTGAAGCAGATTCAATTGACTGGACAACGTCAGACCAATACAACATTGGCATCAACTTGTCTGTTCCGTTATACACTGGTGGCAACATCACTTCGCAGGTGAAACAAGCTGAGTTCAATTATGTGGCTGTCAGTGAAGACCTTGAGGCTGCCTACCGTGAAGTCGTGTCAGGCGTTCGTGCTTCTCGCAACAATATCAATGCGACCATCGGTTCTATCCGAGCATTTGAACAACTTCAAGTTTCTGCTAAATCTGCACTAGAAGCGACGGAAGCTGGTTTTGAAGTGGGTACTCAAACTATCGTTGAGGTGTTAGATGCAACACGTCGTGTGTTTGAAGCTGACCGTAACCTTGCAGATGCGCGTTACAACTACATCATTAGCGTATTGAACCTGCGCCAAGCGACGGGTTCTTTGAGCGAGCAAGATATCCTAGATATTAATGCAGGATTGATGAAGCCTACTTCATAATTCTTTATCTAATAAAAAAACCGCAATTTTTTGAATTGCGGTTTTTTTGTACCAGAAGGAAAAGGCTTCGATGCCGATAAGGCACCAAACTTTTCTTTACCTTAGCCCTTGCCACCTTTGATTGCGTTGATGATTTCGGAGGTTGAACAGCCGTCTTCAAAATTGAGCACTTTAACCTCACCACCAGCGGCAATGACTTCTTCACCACCGGCAATCTCTTCAGGTTGATAATCGCCACCTTTGACCAATAGATCTGGCAATACATTTGCGATCAATCGTTGTGGTGTTTCTTCACCAAACGGTACGACCCAATCTACTGCACCTAACCCCGCTAGCACCGCCATTCGGCGATCTGTTGGGTTTACAGGGCGACCTGGACCTTTCAATATTTTCACTGATTCGTCCGTGTTCACTGCCACAATCAGCAAGTCTCCCAGCTCTGCCGCATGATTTAGGTAAGAAACATGACCAGCGTGCAAAATATCAAAGCAGCCATTAGTCATTACCACTTTCTTGCCACGAGACTGAGCTTTTTTAACCGCCTCAATAAGGTTCTCTTCTGTCATGATGCCAAAATCAGTATCGCGGCTACCATGCACAGCTTCTGCCAATTCAATGGTAGATAATGTTGACGTACCTAGTTTTCCAACCACAACGCCTGCTGCTGCATTCGCCAATGCACACGCCTCATCAAGCGGCTTTCCAACCGACACTGACGCTGCTAGTACCGAAATGACCGTATCTCCAGCCCCGGTTACGTCATACACTTCTTGAGCTTGAGTTGGCAGATGGAAAGGTTCGCAATTTTTGCGCAGCAGTGTCATGCCATGCTCGCTTCGCGTGACCAACAAGGCTTCAAAGTCGTACTGCTCGATCAACGCCATGCCTTTTTTAACAAGGTCTGCATCATCTTTAACTTTACCCACCACCGTTTCAAACTCAGATAGATTTGGCGTTAGCAATGTCGCACCGCGATAACGTTCAAAATCTGCACCTTTAGGGTCAATGAACACTGGCACATTATGCTCACGTGCTTTGCGGATAATGGCTTTGGAATGCTCTAATGCACCTTTCGCGTAGTCCGATAAAATCACTGCTTTGCAGTGCGTTAACGCGGTGTCCATACGCTGCGTGATAGCGGACAAGTCAGTGTTTTCAAATTTGTCTTCAAAATCGAGGCGGATCAGCTGCTGGCCGCGGCTCATCACACGCAACTTGGTGATTGTAGGGTGCGTATCAACAGCTATAAAATCACAGTTAACATTCAGTGATTGCAAAGTGTTGGTTAGTACCGCTGCTGGTTCATCATTGCCGGTAAACCCCACCAAGTGAGAATGGCCACCAAGGGCGGCAATATTCATGGCAACGTTCGCGGCACCACCTGGACGTTCTTCGTTCTCTTCAACTTTCACAACCGGTACGGGCGCTTCTGGTGAAATGCGTCCAGTTGGGCCATACCAGTATCTATCCAGCATGACATCGCCAATAATCAATACACCAGCGTTGGCATATTCAGGCAAAATCGGTTTCATTTTTTTCTCCACTGGGGGTTTAGCGAGAGTGTAGCACAACTCATTTTAGTTAATCACTTTAGAGGGTTAGCTTTAGCGCTAGCCCTCGTTGTTTGGTGATAATTCAACCATTAGCCTTCACTCTCAAGCCATTGCTTCCAGGCCGTTTTAATCACCTCTCGGTGCTCGGTAAAGCGTGCTTCATCAACGTCGGCATCTTGGTTTAGTAAATTGCGATGATGGATCTCATCTCTTAATTCGGTATAGGCCAAATTGAGCGCTTGCTGTTGCGTTTGAGTAAAAATATCCAACTGTGCTAAGGTTTCAAAAATTCGAACATTGTCCGACCATGTCACCAACTCCGGATGTTTGTGTGCAAGATCCAACACCAAAAACTGCGCAATAAACTCAACATCAGTGATCCCTCCAGGATCTTGCTTAAGCATAAAGCGACCGGCCTTTTTGCCACCAAGGTGATCACGCATTTTCATTCTCATATCGACCACGTCTTTACGCAGTTTGTTACTGTCACGTGCTTGGCAAAGCACTTGTTGTCGAATATTGGTAAACGCGTTCTGCAAAGGTTCATCGCCATATATCATACGCGTACGTACCAGCGCCTGATGCTCCCAAGTCCAAGCTTCTTGTAACTGATACTCTAAGAACGCTTCTGTTGGGCTGACCAGCAGACCCGACGCTCCCGATGGGCGCAGTCGAGTATCAACTTCATACAAAATGCCCGACGCTGTGCGCACAGAGAAAATGTGTATGATGCGCTGAGCAAGCCTTAAGTAGAACTGTCGAGCATCGATCTCTTTTTTACCGTCGGTGTAACTATCCAGCGGGCTATCGTGCAAAAAGACGATATCGAGATCCGAATTATAACCCAGCTCCCATCCTCCCACTTTGCCATAACCAATCACCGCAAAACCTTTACCATCACGCTGCGCAAGGTGGTTTGGTTCGCCATATTTTTCGGACAGTTGTAACCACGCTTGATGCACGACGGCATCGACAATAGCTTCCGCGAGTGAGGTTAAGTGATCGCTCACTTTCATCACTGGCAATGCACCCGCAATGTCGGCCGCTGCAATACGCAAAATGCAAACTTGCTTAAACTGACGCAGACCTTCCATCTGCTGCTCCATATCATCTTGCGGGATGCGCGCTAAAAAGTCTCTAAGCTCACTTTTGTAACTGCTCAGTTCGACCGGGTTATACAGATGCGCAGGATCGAGAAGCTCATCCAGCAAGATAGGGTATTTACCCAGTAGCTCTGAGATCATCGGACTGGCGGTACATAGCCTAACCAACTGTGACAGCGCTCCAGGATGTTCATCTAGCAACTCTAAATACGTGGTACGCGTAGAAATCCTATTGAGTACGTGAAGCACTCTTGGTAAACCAAATTCAACGTCTGCGTTGGAAAAGGCCTTTTCAAACAGCTTCGGCATTAAGTGGTTTAACACCTCTCGGCCACGGGGGCCTAAAGTTCGTTTGCCGAGCTCTTGTTTAAACTCAATGATCGTTCGCGTAAGCGCTTCTGCTGCTGGGTGCCCTAGGTCGCTTTCAATCACGTTAATCACCAATTCACTGTCTGCTGCGTTATCCCACATTTCAGCAAAGTGCCTTGGCACTGCAGCGTCACCGTCTTCTTCTTCGTCACCTATCAACTGCTCAAATACGGAATGAACTTGCGACATGTTGTCACTCACTGCAGCGCTTAGCTGTGACCAATCGTCATAACCCATCGCATAACATAGGCGTGATCGATTGAGATCATCTTGTGGAAGGGTTTGCGTCTGTTTATCCTCGAGCGCTTGCAGTAAGTTTTCTAGGCGACGTAAGAATCGGTAGCTGTCTGCAAGCTGCGTTGCCTGCCCATCGTGCAACAATTGCAGATCGTCTATCGCTTTAAGTGTGATCAGTAGCCCGCGTTCACGCAGTTGCGGCTCTCGTCCACCACGGATAAGCTGAAACACCTGAGCAATAAACTCTATTTCTCGAATGCCTCCAGCCCCTAACTTAATATTGTCTGTTAAGCCACGTCTGCGCACTTCACTGCGGATCATCCCTTTCATTCGGCGCAATGATTGTATCGCGCTAAAATCGATATAACGCCTAAACACAAAGGGGCGAAGCATTTTGCGCAAACTTTGGTATTGCGGGTACATTTCTTTGCCCATGACTCGCGCTTTGACCATAGCATAACGTTCCCAGTCTCGGCCTTGCTCTTGATAGTAATCTTCTAAGGCAGAAAAACTCATGACCAAGGGGCCACTGTCCCCGAAAGGACGCAATCGCATATCGACGCGATAACAAAAACCATCAAAGGTTTGCTGATCCAGTGCTTTAATCACTCTTTGGCCAAGGCGAGTGAAAAACTGCGCGTTCGCAATAGAGCGGCGTGCCCCCTGAGTTTCGCCGTTTTCTGGGTAGGTAAAGATAAGATCGATATCCGATGAGAAGTTTAGCTCTCCTCCACCCAGTTTCCCCATTCCAATCACCAGCATAGGTTGAGGAACACCTTGCTCATCGACAGGCGTACCCCATAGATTACAGCAGAGCGTGTATTGCCAATTGTACGCCTCGACAATCAGTGCTTCGGCAAGCTCAGACAGCTGCGTTAAGCTTGGCTCGACGTCCCACAGCCCTAAGAAGTCTCGCCACGCAATGTAGAACATTTCACGATTACGCGTCTTTCGTAAAATTCGTAGACCTTGCAGTTCATCATCGCAAGTCGCCAATTGCTCGGCAAGGGAGGCTCGATAATCGATGCTGTCAACATCGCGCGACAGCCACTCAGGGAGCATCTGCACAAATTCAGCGTCTCGTTGCAGCACTTGCATGCAAAACGGGCTCAAGGCCAACACGGCCTTCAACGGCTCAATAAACTCTGGTGTCCAGCGCGAAGTGCAGTCGGAATAAAGAGATTCAAGCTCGGTATAATGTTTGTCTGCGAGCAAGTTGAGCGTGCTGGGTAATGGCATCGGCTTTCCTTAAGCAATAATGAACGGTCTACTGTAGTTATAACAAAAAATGTTCCATAAAAAATGCCCACTCCGTCAGAGTGGGCATTTGGTCTCGCACAATGTTAGCGGTTACACCGCAAATCGGCTTACTCGGCTGTTCAGCTCTTCCGCGCCTTTTTGAATAAAGTGCGAACTTTCCTCAAGCTCAGAAACCGTGATCACGGTGATTTCTACAATCTCTTTCACTTTCTCAACGTTTCGGCTCATCTCTTCCGCAACTGTCGATTGCTGCTCTGCGGTAGTGGCAACTTGATAGTTCATGTCGTTAATTTGGTTCACCTGCTCAACAATGCCGTCGAGCTCGCCACCTGCGCTGCTGACCAAATCCACACTGTCAGCGGTATCAACCACACTTTTTTCCATTAAGCCCACGGCCCGATTTGCACTGTCTTGTAATTGAGTGATCATGTCTTGGATTTCAACGGTGGCTTGTTGAGTGCTCTGCGCCAGTTTACGAACTTCATCGGCTACGACAGCAAATCCGCGGCCAGCATCACCCGCTCGCGCAGCTTCAATTGCGGCATTCAGTGCCAACAAGTTCGTTTGCTCTGAAATGCCTTGAATGGTTCCTACCACACTGCTGATCGCTTCAACGCGCTCTTCAACTTGGTTTACCGCGCCCGCTGATTGCGAAATATCTTTCGACAACGCCGTCATTTTAGCGACCGTGTCTTGAACAAAACGTTGACCTGTTTCTGCTTGAGTAGCAGCGCTCTTCGTCACATCAGAAGTACCACGAGCATTGTCCGCCACCGTTTGGACGGTTTGTGCCATTTCACTCATTGCCGTCGCCAACATCTCTATCTGACCGTACTCTTCTTCAGAGGCTTGCTTGGTTTCAGCCATGCTATTGGTCATCACTGAGGTCATTTCTTTAGTCTCTTCAGACGAATCACGCTGAGCACGAATAGTTTCACTAAACGTCACACGCATCTTTTCGAGGTTACGTGCAACATCACCAAATTCGTCTTTGCAATCCATCATAATTGGCTTGGTGAGATCTCGATTGGCTAGATGGGAGATGGATTCTTGCAAATAGGTAAACTGGGCGTTAAGCAATTTAGCCGCCCCCAGCAATACCAAGCAAAATATCACGAGTAACCCGACCGTTTGCAATGCCGCGTTTTTTACGTAATCGATGTAGAACTCTTGGGCAATTGCAGGATCGGATGTCGCCTCCAATACGTAACTATAAACCAGCGATGCGTCCCAAGTTTGCTTTAGAACCAACAAGATTGTACTGAATACCATGAGCAGTACCAACTTGTTGGTGAAGCGAACATCTGTGATCACTTTTTGCCATGGTTTGAATGTCATTTTTTGCATTTCGAGACCCCGCCTAAGGTTGTGCGCTATATTCTTTTTGTGATGACCCGTGAATAGAAGCTTATGGTTAAATTGGTTGTCAAAAGCTATCACTATCCATTGCGCGTATCGGCGGCTATTCGATCAACTTTAATCAATTACACCAAAAAAGCCTTACTGATCACAGTAAGGCTTCAAGGGTAAAACAATAAGTAACAAATTGTTAAGGTTTAGTCTTCACGCCAATACGGTCTGGCTTCTAAACTGCTGGTACGAGTTTGTTCCATAGCGTGCAAAATGGAGCTTTGCTGGCGAGCAAGCCAACGTTCCAGCTGCTCTTTTTCGTCGCCTTCTAGCGCCGCCAAGTAAGGCGTCAAGACATCCAACTGAACCAGATCGTGAATGCCTTCTAACAAATCATGCCATGGCAGGCGAAAACGCATTCGTTCTTCTTTGTCGTATATTGAGGCAAAGCTAATTCCGGTATATAGGCACCGGCTTAACTTGTAGTACTCTTTTTTATAGGCTTGGGCATCAAGAAAGGTTTCGACTGGAAACGTGTCCATCAACTCTTTCCACGTATAATCGAGCTGTTGTTTCGAAAATGCTCTAATTGAACTGGCTAACATTTTACGAGCTTTGTCATCCAAAAATGGTTGCCAGCCACGAGTGAGTAACCAACGATTAAGATCCAATATAAGGCCGGTATAGCGCGCAGATGCAAACAGAGCCAATACTTGATCTCGATTTGGTAATTGCTGACGTTCGTGTTTGAGCTGTTTAACCAACACTTTCTTAGCATCGAGCTTACGTAGCACATGCCCTTTATCTTCGGTAAGCTCGTCGATGCACTGATATCGATATACCCACTCCAACTCTTGCTCTAACCACTTCAGCTCTTGCCTTAATATCGCACTGGCACGACGCGGCACAATATCACCGTACATTGCCAATATATGTCGTATATAGCTGGTCGAGTTTCTTACTTCTATCAGGGCTTCAATCGAGTCTAACTCGGTATACACCTCATCGTGATACAGCCACTGAGACAAAGCGTGTTCCAATGAGTTGATAAGGCAATCTTCTGCAGAATCATCGTAGCGAGTATTTACAAGGGTAATTGGCTTTGGCTCTCTCGCTGGCGCATCAAACGCTAGGCGATAGCCACGAGCTGCTTTGCTCATATTACCAAGTCGCATCCCACCAGACTCAGACAATTCGCGGGCAAGAGAAAAAAGTGCGTCGGTTTGCCCCGACTTTAATTCGAGCTCCACTTCGCAAATGGGCGATTGTTTATTAGCGGCTTCAACAACACCTTGATCAAACGCCACTTCTATTTGACTGCCATCGGTGGTCCCAACCAACCACTGCTCGCGCATAAAGTTAGTTTGGAATAGAGGGGCGAGTTGGTCTTGAAGCTGTTCAAGATCGCGCTGCTCTGGCCATATATCTTTAGGGTGAAGGCCCACATCGGGCTGGTCTGAATCGATAGGGGCATTAAACTCGGGGCGCTGATGCAATCCTGCCACCACGCGGCCCGCCGTTTTTACAGTTTGTACTCGAGCGCCTTCCACAGAACGTATTCTCATGCCTATATCGTGTTGACGTAGCCAGTTGTCTGGCGTGTCGAAGTAGATATTACCTAGCTCTCTGCTGCTGTGTTGCAACACTTTATGTTGTGCAATTTTCTTGCGTAGCACGTCAGCAAATTCTGGTTCTACAAAGAACTTCAGCTCTATTTCTGTTTCCATACCTTTCCTATAACACTCGTGTCGACAGACTAGAATCTATTATGCGCTAAAACGAATCGAATTTTTAGCCACTGTTTATGATCTAAAACAGTTTTAAATAGTAGGGGATTAGGATAACATTCGCGCCTTTGTAGACTGCTGTCGATTTATTCACCTACTATTAGAGTTAGACAGTTAGGTTCAATTAAAAGGTTTGTATACCATGCCAGTAAATACCATCATGGGGTTATTCGCAAAATCCCCTATCCAACCGCTGCAAAAGCATGTGGTTTGTGTCAATGAGTGCTGCTCGCACCTATTAACCTTCTTTGAAGTATGTGCACAAGGAGACTGGGAAAAAGCAGCAGAAATACGCGCGCAAATTTCTCACCTGGAAAAGGAAGCCGATGTACTAAAGCGTGAAATCCGACTTTCACTACCCCGTGGGCTATTTTTACCCGTTGATCGTAGCGACATGCTCGACCTACTGACTCAACAGGACAAACTCGCCAACATAGCAAAAGACATCTCAGGTCGTGTACTTGGTCGTCAATTGCAAATTCCTCAAAACATGCAAGGTGGCTTTAACGCCTATCTTCAACGTTGTTTAGATGCTGCGCAGCAAGCTCAAAAAGTGATTAATGAGTTTGATGAGCTACTTGAAACAGGCTTTAAAGGCCGTGAAGTTTCATTGGTTGAAGAGATGATCCATCAATTGGATTTGATCGAAGACGATACCGACAGCATGCAGATTGAACTTCGCCAGCAACTGCTTAAGCAAGAAGCTGAACTTAACCCAATTGATGTGATGTTTTTATACAAGACATTAGAGTGGGTAGGCGGCATTGCCGATCAGGCTCAACGTGTTGGATCACGCTTAGAGCTTATGCTATCTCGCACTTAGTTTTTAAAGCGCTGTGCAAACTGCGGCGCTAAGTAATTTGAATAATTTGTAGGAATGACAATGGATATCATTGCAAACCACGGCACCACGCTCATTATGATTGCCGCCCTTTTCGGCTTTTTAATGGCAATCGGTATTGGTGCAAATGACGTAGCCAATGCTATGGGTACTTCGGTCGGTTCTAAAGCTCTGACCGTGAAACAAGCGATTATTATCGCAATGATTTTTGAATTCGCCGGTGCTTATTTGGCCGGTGGTGAAGTGACCGACACAATCCGTAAAGGGGTTATCGATACCTCTCTGTTTGTCGACACACCAGACATACTGGTCTATGGCATGATGTCAGCACTTTTGGCCGCAGGTACATGGCTATTGCTGGCATCTTTTATGGGTTGGCCGGTATCTACAACACACTCAATCATCGGTGCAATCATCGGTTTTGCTTGTGTTGCTGTGGGTACAGAAGCTGTAGACTGGGGTTCAGTACAAGGCATCGTAGGTAGCTGGATTGTTACTCCTCTTATATCGGGCTTTTTCGCCTATGTTATCTTTGTGAGCGCACAACGCCTCATTTTCGATACCGATAACCCGCTCATTAATGCGAAACGTTTTGTACCTGTCTACATGTTCATGACCACTATCATCATCTCTTTGGTGACCATCAAAAAAGGTCTAAAACACGTTGGGCTTGAGCTTACCAATGGCGAAGCATGGTTCTGGTCTGCTGCAGTGTCTGGATTGGTTATGCTATGTGGTTACCTATACATCAACCGCCGTTTTGCTAATCGTGAAGACGACCATAGCTTTGAAGGTGTTGAGAGCATTTTTAGCACGCTAATGGTTATCACTGCATGTGCAATGGCATTTGCCCATGGTTCTAACGATGTTGCCAATGCCATCGGCCCACTATCTGCGATTGTTTCAACGGTTGAAAACGCCGGCGAAATCATGGATAAAACACGTATTGCTTGGTGGATATTGCCACTGGGTGGTATTGGTATCGTTGTTGGCTTGGCCACTTTAGGTCATAAAGTGATGGCAACGGTCGGCACAGGGATCACGGAGCTGACACCAAGTCGTGGCTTTGCTGCACAGCTAGCGACTGCGTCTACGGTAGTGCTTGCCTCTGGTACTGGCCTTCCAATCTCGACAACGCAAACGCTAGTGGGCGCAGTCCTAGGTGTTGGCTTTGCTCGCGGTATTGCTGCACTTAACCTTGGTGTAGTGCGAAATATTGTCGCTTCTTGGGTGGTGACTCTGCCAGCAGGTGCTGGTTTGGCGGTAATCTTCTACTACTGCATGTTGGCTTTCGTCTCTTAATGTAAAACTTGTGTCAAAAATTAGATGCAACATCAGAAATAGGGAGCTTAGTCTCCCTATTTTGTTGCAGCGCCCGCAAAATATTCTTACTATTTGAAAAGAGAAATCGACGCTCGCGCCTATCATTAACAAGGACCGATTGTGAAAAAACAATTTTTTGTACTGCTAGCCCTCTTACTTGCACTTCCTTCTGCTTTTGCTCAGCAGTATTTTATCGCCGACAAGCTATTTACATACATGCACGCTGGCCCCAATAACACCTACCGTATTATTGGCAGTGTGAATGCTGGTGATAAAGTCACATTCATTAGCAATAATAACGGCACTGGATACACTCAGATTCAAGACGACCGAGGCCGTAAAGGCTGGGTTGAATCTAAGTTTGTTTCTCAACAAGAAAGCATGGCTGTTCGCCTACCACGAATTGAGTCTGAGCTCGCAACGGTAAAAACTGAGCTTGAGAAAGCACGCAATACCGCCGATCAAGAGCAGGCTGGGTTAATCAGTTCTCTCGAAGCGCGCAATACTCAAATTGCCGAGATGGAACAGAACTACTCTGAGATCAGCCAAAAGCTCACTGCGGCACAAACTGAGGTTAGAAACCTTACCGCTAAGCTAGACACTCAAAAAGAGGACCTACTGCTTAAGTACTTCATGTACGGCGGTGGTGTTGCTGGTGGTGGCTTATTGCTGGGTTTGATTCTGCCACATGTGCTACCACGCAGAAAGAAATCACCAAACGGCTGGGCGTAATACCTTAGGCTTAATAGGTGATACATTGAATACGTAAATAAGGCTTGCCGATCGGCAAGCCTTATTTTTTGGTTCTTTATTCGGATATACTGACTGTACAATCAATGGCTATTGCCACTCAAACAGGGCTGGAAATTCTATCTGCTGCCCATCGAACTCCATCACCACATATCGAGGGGCAATTTCAACGACTTTCACTTCTTGATCTAGCCACTCTCCCTGTTGCAACTCTTTTCCATTGACCTTAACCCATCGTTTTTGTGGGTCGCTGGCGTACATATGAGTTTGAAAATTCATTGTAGGAAGGCGCTCGGTGAGTTGCGGATCGGCACTCTCGATCTTAACCCTTCGGCTCGACAGCACTGAAGGCGAGGCTTCAGAATTAACTTCTGGCGTGTTCTCAATAGCGTTGGCGACCATCCTAGCAATGTCGGGATCAAGTTCGTCCAGGTTAAGCTCTTTAAAATCAAAGTGTTCGCTGCCATCAGGCTGAGTAGGAATGACTACCGGCTGTCGCGTCACCCGTTCAGAGGCGTCAAACTGCTCTGCTGACTGCGCCTCAGATACAGACAAGCTCGCTAAGGAAGCAATTGTCGGTAACATAAGCTTTAACGCTTTATCTTCAATCATAATGTCTGCATCAACGGGTGGAACGCGTGTTGATGGCGCTGCACTATTGGATGCTTTATCTAGTGCTTTCAGCGTCTGATTGCCAACCACACCATCCACGTCCAGACCTTTCCATAATTGGAAGGCTTTAACTTTGTTGGCCAATATAGAATCAAAGCGATCATTAAGTCTGGTCGGCTCGCTTAACGCTAACGAAAGTTGATCCTCAAGAACTTGTATTTGATCACTCTGCTGACCTTGTTTTAGCGGTGCCTGCAAGGCGCTGTACCAAAGCTCAATGTAATCCCCATCCCAGTATCGCTCAATCCATTGTGTCTTTACTCGAAGGCGAGCCTCGTCAAACAAAATATCGACCGCATCGTTATGAATGGCATACACAACCCCATACTTCAGCTGCTCATCGTGACGTAGTGCCAAAATGACTGGTCTTTGGGTCTGCACAACTTGCTCCCAACTTCCTTGATTCACGACGCACCGAAATGGTAAAGGCACTTGCGAGCAGCTTGATGCCATGATTGACGCTTGGTATCCCCACAGCTGAAACAGCCGCTGCATGGCGATGATTTCACTATTAAAGCGAGGGTCTACATCCACCAGCCAGTCAGGGGTCGTCACCTGGGTGACAACAGTGGTTTGTGCGTTGTTCACAACGTCAAGAGATTCACCTAACGACTCTTGAGACACTGGTACCTCTGGAACAATATCTTGACTCTTAGTCTGATCATTCTCAGATAAAATCGTAGCCACAGGTTCAACCGGTTCAGTGGGTAATTGAGGCGCTGTTACATCGCTTTGACTTGCACTAACACCGGTTGGCTGCATAGTATTTGATGGTTGATACCACCACCATGCAGTGACTGCGCAGGCCGCAACAATCGCCGCGGTAACCGCTTTGAGTGGCCACTTATGGCCTGTCGTGGGTGGGTGTTGATATTGATGCAACATCACAGATTCAATTGCTTCTGCGACATAGTGTTTGCTGACGTGAGTCGCTCCTGCCATATAAGCGAGCTGCAACGATTTATCGGCAATCAAGTTTATGAGCCGTGGCACCTGAGCCGCTTTCGCAATTTGTTTGGTTTGCGCCGCCATCAGTATTGACTGATTTGCGCCTGCTTTGGTCAATCGGTGTTGAATGTAGGCTTCGACTTCATGAGGTTGCAGGGCCAGCAAATGATAACGGCCGGTGATACGCTGTGCGAGTTGACGTAACTCTGCGGTTTGTAGACGCTGCTGAAGCTCTGGTTGCCCAATGAGCCACACCTTTAAGAGTTTATGAGGGCCAATTTCAAAGTTCGTCAGCAGCCTAAGTTGCTCCAACGCTAGCACCGACAAGTGATGAGCTTCATCCACGACTAGAAGTGGCTGAGTACCGCCTTCAAATAGCTCGGTTAAGTGCTGCTTTAACTGCTCGACCAAAGGGCGGTTCACATCGATTGGACAGGAAAATTGCTCGCAAATACTTAATAGCAAGTCGTGCTCAGACAACTTAGGGTTTACGATAAGTGCAACCTGAGTATGCTCGGATAGCTCTTCCAGTACCGATTTACAGACCAAGGTTTTACCGGTGCCAACTTCGCCCGTTAACATGGCAAAACCGCCTCCCGCCGCAATGCCCGACTTTATGTGAGCGATCGCTTCTTTGTGTCGCTCACTTAAATAGAGAAACTGCGGATTGGGGACAATAGAAAATGGCTCTTCATTTAGGCCAAAATGAGACAAGTACATAGAAGGCGTTGTTCACAGTTATCATTCACATATCAGTAGAGGCAAAGTATCATTGCACGCTAGAAAGTAAAGGTTGGCACACTTTTTTTGGGAACATAACAAATGGCACAAGTAGGAACCGTCTATCTCGTAGGCGGCGCAGTACGCGATCAATTGCTCGGCATTGACAACTATGACCAAGATTATGTGGTGGTAGGCGCGACGCCCGAAGCGATGCTAAAAGCAGGCTATCAAGCGGTGGGCAAAGACTTCCCAGTATTCCTGCACCCCAAAACATCACAAGAGTATGCACTAGCGCGTACTGAACGCAAAAGCGGGCAAGGCTACACAGGCTTTGAGTGTCATTTTGCCCCTGACGTGACGCTAGAAGAGGATCTCCAACGTAGAGACCTCACCATCAATGCCATTGCCCAAGACAGCCTAGGAAAACGCTACGACCCATACGGTGGCGAGCAGGACCTTAACAATCGTGTATTACGACATGTCTCTGAGGCATTTAGCGAAGACCCGCTGCGCGTACTTCGTGTCGCTCGCTTTGCCGCTAAACTCGACCACCTTGGTTTTACTATCGCAGCAGAAACCCAGCAATTGATGAAAGAGATTGCCCAAAGCGGAGAACTCAAAACACTGACGCCCGAGCGTGTATGGAATGAGTGGCACAAATCGCTTTCAACACACTCACCGCAGCGCTTTTTAGAAGTACTGAGAGATTGCGGAGCCTTGCATGCACTGATTCCAGAGATCGATGTGTTATTTGGCGTGCCACAACCGGAAAAATGGCACCCAGAAATTGACACCGGCATTCATACATTGATGGTCGCAAAGCAAGCCGCTGAGTTAACTGACAATGTGCAAGTTCGCTTTGCCGCTCAAGTGCATGACCTAGGCAAAGGGATCACTCCCAAAGAAGAGTGGCCCAGTCATAAAATGCACGCGCAAACCGGTGTTGCGCTGATAAAAGATTTGTGTGAAAGACTCAAAGTGCCCAATAAGTTCAAACAGTTAGCTATGGTGAGCTGCAAACAGCACACCAATATCCATCGGGCGATGGAGCTCAGACCAGAAACGTTTATCAAGGTTTTGACTCAAATAGATGTATGGCGAAAACCTGAAGCGCTTGAGCATGTACTGCTAGTATGCCAAGCAGACCATCAGGGCCGATTAGGGTTAGAAACCCAACCTTATCCACAAAAAAGTCGATTTGAACAGGCATTTAAAGCCGCCGAAAGTGTGAGCATTCCACCGATTATTGAGGCTGGATTCAAGGGTGCAAATATTCGACAAGAACTGGATAGGCGCAGAGTGGCAGCGGTCAGAGAAGCCTTGAACGCCTGTCGCTGAAGACTAAAAAAGAGACACAAAAAAAGCAGCCGGCTTGCACCAAAGCTGCTTTTTTATTACCTGCTAAGCCTCTATTGCATGGTCAAAAATGCAAACAGACCAATACCCAGAGCCAGTCGATAAATCACAAATGGCGTCATACCCATTCGAGAAATCAGCTTTAAGAAAAAGTGAATACACAGATAAGCGCTGATAAAGGAGACCAAGATCCCCAATGCAATAGGACCCCACGTGACCGCTTCACCACTTGCGACCAACTTAGAGCCTAAGTAACCACCCGCTAAAAAGATGATTGGAATCGACATCAAAAATGAGAACCGAGCGGCTGCTTCACGGGTAAACCCAAGATATAAAGCAGCGGTGATAGTAGCTCCAGAACGAGACGTCCCTGGAATCATCGCCATCGCTTGCGCAAGACCGCATATTAGCGCCTGTTTCCATGTGGTTTGGTACTCATCTTGGTTTTGCGGAGCATTTTTGTCGGCATACCAAAGCAGCAAGCCAAATACGATAGTGGTAATGGCAATCACGTACGCGCTGCGCAGGTATAGCTCAATCAAATCGTTTAGGAACAGTCCCGCTAACCCTGCTGGAATAGTCGCTAAAATGATCATCCAAGCAAGTTTAGATTCTTTCGTCTGTTGTTTCTTAAACACCGATGCAAAGAACGCACGAAGCAGTGTTACTACTTCGTTTCTAAAATAAATCACTACCGCCGCTAACGTACCAACGTGCACAGCCACATCAAACGCAAGGCCTTGATCATCCCAGCCTAAAACCGCTGAGGGCAGGATGAGGTGAGCAGAGCTTGAGATAGGTAAAAATTCAGTAAGGCCTTGAATTAAGGCTAAGAAAAAGGCTTCGAAATAACTCATTTAACAATCCAGTTGAATGGGAGTAATAGGTTGTTGTACCAATAATTGATGCTGTCGTTGTTCCCATAATTGAGAGATGGAGGTCACCGTACCTGGAATGACCAAGTTCGGGGCTAACTCATACATAGGCAACAGCACAAACGCAAACTGATGAATATCCGCCCTCGGTATCGAGGGTGTATTAGAAATGAGGTCGTTAAATAGCAGAATATCAATATCGATGCTTCGATTTTGGTTCTTCTCGGCCAGTTCAGGTCGACCCAGCGTAAACTCAAGTTCGCGACAAAACGTGGCAACTTGCTCAAGCGATAGCTCAGTCTCCATTTCGACCACAAGATTCACAAACCTTGGCCCGTCAAAGCCAACGGCGTCACTTTGATATGCCGTAGAGCATCGGACCGCAGAGCTAACAGCCTTGATTGCTACAATCGCTTGAACACAATGTTTTAGAGGCTCTATATTGCTACCGAGCCCCAAATAGACTCGATTCAACGCTCACCTCGAGTAATCACAACACCCACACCAGCAGCCTGCGCAACCGCTCCTGGCTTGGTCAGTTTGATTCTCACCCAAGGCACTGAGAATTGAGTACGGATCAACTCGGCAACTTCTTCAGCCACACGCTCAACCAATAAAAACTGCCCCGATTCGATATGCTGGATCACCGCTTGTGACACCGAGAAATAGTCCAATGCGTCACTCACATCATCACTTTTTCCTGCCGGTGCATTGTCGTGCGCCATTTCAATGTCGAGCACCAATTTTTGCTTTATGGTCTGCTCCCAATCGTAAACACCAATAGTGGTAATGACTTCCAGTTGCTGTATAAATACCGAATCCATAACAATTCCTAATAAAGAGACGATTTTTGAGGTCGGATTCCTCAACATGTCGCGATGGCGTAATATACTACACCTTCACCCTAAACATACTCAATCATCTAGACAAAATGTAAGGAAGCGTATGTCCGCACTGACACTAATCATGATCGTTTTTTCCTACTTGCTAGGCTCGATCTCGAGTGCAGTGTTGATTTGTCGTGTTTTTGCTCTTCCTGACCCACGTAAAACAGGCTCGGGAAATCCTGGCGCGACTAATGTGTACCGTCTAGGAGGCAAGACCCCTGCGGCGCTGGTATTACTGTGCGATATGCTAAAAGGGACAATACCGGTTTGGCTTGCGTATTACTTGAACATCACCCCGTTCTTTCTAGGTGTTATTGGCATAACCGCGTGCTTAGGGCATATTTACCCTATCTTTTTTCATTTTGATGGTGGGAAAGGCGTTGCGACAGCCATTGGGGCAATTGCGCCTATTGGTCTCGATTTAACAGCAATGCTAATGGGGACTTGGTTAGTTGCAGCGTTCATTTTTCGATTTTCTTCGCTTGCGGCGATTATCGCGGCGCTGCTGGCACCGTTTTATACTTACTTAATCAAACCTCAATACACCATGCCTGTGGCCATGTTGTGCTGCCTGATCATCTGGCGACATCAAGACAACATTAAAAGACTATTCGAAGGCACCGAACCCAAAGTAGGAAAGCGCTAACCCATGTAGCGCTTTCACTGGTTTCTCGTTTCTCGCCTCTCGCTTCTCGACTCTAACTTGTCGCCTCTTCCTTCACAGGCGTTAACTGGTCAATAGGCCAACGCGGCATTGCTTTAACCGATAACGGCGCTGTATCGCCATTTTTGAGGCGCTGCATTCCTGCGTACGCAATCATTGCCCCATTATCGGTACAAAACTCTGTACGTGGGTAATAGACGTCGCCACCAATTTTATTGGCTAACGTTTCAAGTTCAACTCTTAACTGCTTGTTGGCGCTGACACCGCCGGCAATAACCACACGTTTCAGCCCAGTTTGTTGAAGAGCGCGTTTACACTTGATCACCAATGTCGCACACACCGCTTCTTGAAATGCATACGCAATATCGGCGCGAGTCTGTTCGCTATCATCATTGGCTGAAATAGTATTGGCGGCAAAGGTTTTAAGACCCGAAAAGCTCATATCGAGCCCTGGTCTGTCGGTCATTGGACGAGGAAACTTAAAGCGACCGGGTGTCCCTTTCTCTGCAAGACGAGAAAGTAAAGGCCCACCAGGGTAGTCGAGCCCCATTAACTTGGCCGTTTTATCAAACGCCTCGCCCGCGGCGTCATCAATGGACTCACCTAAGATGGTGTAGTCACCAATATTTTTTACTTCCACAATCATAGTGTGTCCACCAGACACCAACAGCGCTATGAAGGGAAAAGGAGGAGGATTATCTTCCAACATTGGGGCCAACAAGTGACCTTCCATGTGATGCACAGGGACTGCCGGAACATCCCATGCAAACGCCAAGCTGCGACCTATGGTTGCGCCCACAAGCAGTGCACCTACCAAGCCTGGGCCTGCGGTATACGCCACGCCATCAATATCGTCTTTGGTTAAACCGGCTTCTTTTAACGCTTCGCGAATCAGAGGTAAGGTTTTTTTAACGTGATCACGAGAGGCAAGCTCAGGCACGACGCCGCCGTAGTCTGCGTGCAGCTTGATTTGACTGTACAGCTGGTGAGACAATAGCCCTTGCTGGTCGTCATAGATTGCGACGCCCGTTTCGTCACAGGAGGTTTCGATACCTAAAATGCGCATGGTGAATCCAAATTACTAAAAACTTTGGCGAATCTTACCTGTTAATCCTCAAGCAAACAAATATTGCTGATTTTCTCGCACCAAATGCTTTACAAAGCCCCTCTGTTCGGATTAAAATTCCGCACCATTTTTGATCTAGCTGACACTTTCTCGCTCAATGTTGAGCAACATGAATCGTCAGCACAAACGAATAACCCCTGAGGTGAAAGGCATATGCCAGTAGTTAAAGTACGTGAAAACGAACCGTTCGACGTTGCACTACGTCGTTTCAAGCGCTCTTGCGAAAAAGCAGGTATCCTTTCTGAAGTGCGTCGTCGTGAGCACTACGAGAAACCAACTACCGTTCGCAAACGCGCTAAAGCAGCAGCTCAAAAGCGTCACGCTAAGAAGCTTGCTCGCGAAAACGCACGTCGCGTTCGTCTTTACTAATCAACAAACTGACGTTTAGTCACTGAGGTTTGATGATGGCTCTTATTGAAAGACTCAAAGAAGAGCAAAAATCTGCGATGAAAGCCAAGGACAAACCGCGCCTTGGCACAATTCGTTTAGCTCTATCTGCTATTAAGCAACGTGAAGTCGACGAGCGTATTACGCTAACGGACGACGACATTACTGCTGTTTTAGTAAAAATGGTTAAACAACGTCGAGATTCTGTCGCTCAATTTCAACAAGCAAATCGTACCGATCTTGCTGATGTTGAACTGGCCGAAATTGCTGTGCTAGAGGATTTTATGCCTCAACCGCTTAGCGATGATGAAGTAAGCGCGCTTATTGAAGCTGCGATTGCCGAATCTGGCGCTGCGGGCATGCAAGACATGGGCAAAGTAATGGGCGTATTGAAGCCACAGATTCAAGGACGCGCAGATATGGGGAAAGTCAGCGGACTCGTTCGCTCAAAACTTGGCTAACCCCACCCCGGTTTAGAACAAGCCGTGCTATTCTAAGAATGCACGGCTTGTTTTGTATCTAACGTCCTTATTTCTAGTAAAAATTTTACGGAGACAACCTTAAAGTCATGGCTGGCCATATTCCACGTAGCTTTATCGATGACCTCCTAAATCGCGTAGATATTGTCGATATCATCGACCCTCGCGTAAAACTAAAGAAAAAAGGTAAGAACCACGGCGCTTGCTGCCCATTCCATAACGAAAAAACCCCCTCTTTTAGCGTAAGCCAAGAAAAACAGTTTTATCACTGTTTTGGGTGCGGTGTGCATGGTAATGCCATTGATTTTCTTATGGAGTACGAACGCCTAGACTTTGTCGAAGCCATCGAAGAGCTCGCCTCCTTTTCCGGTGTCGAAGTCCCTCGAGAAGAGCGTTCTGGACACTTTCAAAAAGGTCCTACCGCCAACAGTGAGCAAAAACGTTCACTGTATGATTTGCTGGGCTCCATCTCTAACTACTATCGCAGCCAACTCAGCCAAGCCAGTGGCAAAATAGCCATCGACTACCTAAAAGATCGCGGTCTTTCTGGTGAGGTGGTGAAAAAGTTTGGCATTGGTTGGGTCGCAGACGAGTGGGATTCCGTTCGCAAGAACTTTGGCCAACAACCCGCGACTCAAGAGATGTTAGTGAGCGGCGGCATGCTCATAGAAAACGATCAGGGCAACCGCTATGACCGCTTCCGTGGTCGAGTGATGTTCCCTATTCGCGATCGACGTGGACGTGTCATTGGCTTTGGCGGCCGTGTGATTGGCGATGGCACGCCCAAATACCTAAACTCACCAGAAACTCCGATTTTCCACAAAGGCAAAGAGCTGTATGGATTGTACGAAGTGCTGCAAGCGCACCGCGAACCACGTGAAGTGCTTGTTGTTGAGGGGTATATGGATGTGGTGGCACTTGCTCAGTTTGATGTTGACTATGCGGTCGCGTCATTAGGCACGTCAACCACTGGTGATCACCTACAGCTGCTATTTAGACAAACCAATACCGTGGTCTGTTGTTACGATGGCGACCGCGCTGGTCGTGAAGCTGCGTGGCGAGCGTTAGAAAATGCGCTGAGCTATTTAAAAGACGGCAACACATTAAAATTTATGTTTTTGCCCGATGGTGAAGATCCAGATTCGTACATCCGTAAACATGGAAAACAACAGTTTGAGGCGCAAATTGCCTCAGCGACCCCAGTTTCGGAATATCTGTTCGATAACTTGCTCACCCAAGTTGACTCAGGTAACGAAGAAGGCAAGGCAAAACTGGCGGCACTGGCCAAGCCACTCATTGGTAAAATCCCATCCGATGCGTTGAGACAGCAACTCACCAAACGGCTTGGGGAGCGCATAGGTATTTTTGATCAGCGCCTGTTGAATCAAATGGCCCAACCAAGCCAGAAAAAGTCGACAATTCCTCGACCTCATCAAGAGATAAAACGTACCCCAATGCGAGAAGTGATTGCATTGCTACTTCAGCACCCTTCGTTCATCGAATTGGTCCCGAATCTTGATGCGGTTCGTGAACTAACCGTACCTGGGTTAAGTTTATTGTGTGAAGTGGTTGATATTTGTGTAAATACCCCCAATATCACCACTGGTCAGTTACTTGAGAATTGGCGCGGAACAAAACATGAGTCTTTGTTGTTTCGATTAGCGGCGTGGGATATCCCACTCGACGAAGACAACGAACAAACAATATTTATCGATTCATTGGACAAAATATTCGCCCAATGCGTTGAAAAGCAAATAGAAAACTTACAAGCCAAAGAGAGAAGTGTCGGCTTATCAGTCGATGAAAAAAGGGAGCTAGTCGCATTGATGCTAGACTTAAAGGCATGAATCCCTATCGAATGGCGCGTCAAGTGATATTTTGCTATAATGAGCGGTCTGCATTTCGCAAACTATAATTCTTTACCAGACCTAAAGTTGGATACCGTCTATGGATCAAAATCCGCAGTCACAGCTGAAGCAACTTGTTATAAAAGGCAAGGAGCAAGGCTATCTGACATACGCAGAAGTTAACGATCACCTACCTGCCGAAATCGTAGATTCGGAACAAGTAGAAGATATCATTCAGATGATCAACGACATGGGCATCAAGGTGGTGGAAAGCGCCCCTGAAGACGATGACATGTCTATCAACGATGACGATGCCGTTGTCGACGAGGAAGCAGTAGAAGCGGCTGCCGCTGCACTTTCAAGTGTAGAGAGCGAAATTGGCCGTACTACCGACCCTGTGCGTATGTATATGCGTGAAATGGGCACGGTAGAGCTGTTGACTCGCGAAGGCGAAATCGACATTGCAAAACGTATTGAAGACGGAATTAACCAAGTACAGCGCTCTGTTGCTGAATACCCTGGTACCATTCCTTACATCTTAGAGCAGTTCGACAAAGTACAAGCTGAAGAGATGCGTCTAACTGACGTGATCAACGGTTTTGTTGACCCTAACGATGATGAAACAGCTGCACCTACTGCGACACACGTAGGGTCAGAGCTGGCTGAAAACGACTTGAAAGACGAAGACGCAGAAGACAGCGACGACGACGAAGATGACGAAGAAGAAGATACCGGTATTGATCCGGAGCTTGCTCTAGAGAAGTTCACTTCACTTCGCAACTCATACCAAGATCTTCAGCTGGTCATCAACGAAAAAGGCCGTGATGGCGCAGACTACCAAAAGGCCAATACTGAGCTTTTGGAGATCTTTAGCGAGTTCCGTCTTACACCAAAACAGTTCGACCACTTGGTTAACGAATTGCGCACCTCTATGGACCGCGTTCGTACTCAAGAGCGTTTGATTATGCGTCAAACGGTAGAATACGGTGGAATGCCAAAGAAAGAATTTATTCAGTTGTTCACAGGCAGCGAATCAAACCAAGCTTGGTTTGATATCGTACTGGCGTCTGGCTCTTCGTACATTCCGAAGATCAAACGTAACGAAGAAGAAATTCGTCGCAGCATTCATAAGCTAAAGCAGATTGAAGAAGAGACCTCTTTAACCGTTCAAAACATTAAAGAGATCAGCCGTCGCATGTCAATTGGCGAAGCGAAAGCTCGTCGCGCCAAGAAAGAGATGGTTGAAGCGAACTTACGTCTGGTTATCTCGATTGCGAAGAAGTACACCAACCGTGGACTACAGTTCTTGGATCTTATCCAAGAAGGTAACATCGGTTTGATGAAAGCGGTTGATAAGTTTGAGTACCGTCGTGGTTACAAGTTCTCGACTTACGCTACATGGTGGATCCGTCAGGCGATCACTCGTTCAATTGCAGACCAGGCACGTACTATTCGTATCCCTGTTCACATGATCGAGACCATCAACAAGCTGAACCGTATTTCTCGTCAAATGCTTCAAGAAATGGGCCGTGAACCTCTACCAGAAGAACTTGCTGAGCGCATGCAAATGCCTGAAGACAAGATCCGTAAAGTATTGAAGATCGCGAAAGAGCCTATCTCTATGGAGACGCCAATCGGTGATGACGAAGATTCGCATCTAGGTGATTTCATCGAAGATACGACTCTAGAGCTTCCTTTAGACTCTGCAACATCGACCAGTCTAAAAGTCGCGACTAAAGACGTTCTTGCTGGATTAACACCCCGTGAAGCGAAAGTACTTCGCATGCGTTTTGGTATCGACATGAACACTGACCACACCCTAGAGGAAGTGGGCAAGCAGTTCGACGTTACTCGTGAGCGTATCCGTCAGATCGAAGCAAAAGCACTGCGTAAACTCCGTCACCCAAGCCGCTCAGAAACCCTGCGCAGCTTCTTGGACGAGTAATCGTTTGATGTAAAAGTGTTTAAAAGGTGAGCTTAGGCTCACCTTTTTTGTATCTACTGGTCTAAGTGGATAAAAACTAAGCGCAAATCCACCCTTTGCTCTCTAGACAGCCTGAGAAGCATCCCCTATAATCGTTCACCTATTCGGCCCCTTAGCTCAGTTGGTTAGAGCGCACGACTCATAATCGTTAGGTCCACAGTTCAAGTCTGTGAGGGGCCACCAAATACATAAAGGCCTGAGAGCGCATGCGTTCTCAGGCCTTTAGCTTTTGGGGTCAGAGTCAATTGACTCTGACCCCATTCCGGAAGCTCTGGATTAATTATGAACTGAGGCTATTCGCTAATTTGGCTCTAAAACTATGCATAAACATAGAATGTAGATTAAACTCTAAAAAATAACGTTGAACTGCAAATACGGGCCCCACATTAAATTCGAGCCTGAATAAGCGATCTCTAAGTCATCATGACTTGACGGCGTAAACGCAGCTTTTGATGATGTCCAGTCGTATTTAGCGCGCAGACCACCTTGTACTGAATACCCAAGCCCTTTTGATTCCAGCCAACGGCGCTGATAGATATACCCGAAGTCAATCGTCCCTGTTAGTGCTAGTGCGAATTCGCCAATGACATCTCTACCATCACCATTTAGTGCCTCTTGAATGGCGCTATCCGAGAACCCGTGTTGCACCGCACCAATGCCAAGAGTAGGCAGAAGGTAAATACCTTTGTAATCCAATTCGTAGCGGGAAGCGTAAGCCGCAGCATCACGACCAATCACAAACATATATTTCTTGTGTTCATAGTCTTCATCGAACGCGATACCGTGTAACCGTTCCGACGAAGTCTGTAAACCCAGTGCGCTAGGCATAGCGTAGTTTGTGTAACTCAGTCCCATGAAGTTACCACCTTCACTGAATACTAAAGTTTCAATGTTGACATATTTCGAATCAAACTCGCTAGTAACATTGCATCCACTCTGTAAACAGAAATTTTGATTACTGGATTTGAAATTAGCAGTGCCACTGGTTTTCATAATATCCATTTTAAAACGCAGTGTATCTGCACCCTTAAAAAAACCATCAAAGTCGACGAGGCCAGTTAAAATGTCTACAGATTCGCTTGCACCTTGTGTGTTACTTTCATCGGCTAAACTGGTTAAGTACTTTAGACTGACTTGAGTATCCTTTATTCGCCCCTGCAGGTAAACAGTGTGAAGTAATGAATCATCAATGCTGTATTTAGTTTCAATATCCTCGTTAACACTCTGCCAAGCTTCCCATTTATTCGCTTGGACCCCATAACCTCCCATAAATTCAAACATGCTCGCATTATTGTTTTCATTAGAATATGTTTCGGGTTCCGATAGTAAAGATGAGTCTATATAGTAAGTTGCCTTATCGTTGTTAAACCCTTGCTTAGCCGTGATTACGTATTGTCCGCCAATATAAAACACTTCAGGTTCAAATCCCCAGCTATTGTCTTCATTATTGGTGACAACGCGATAACTGCCTCCTTCTTCATCAAACTGATATAGATTTAGCCCTTTGTTTAAAGCGCTTACATATTCATAGACTGCAACGACACTTTTAGCCCGGTTTACAGGATATAAAGCCATTACGTTACGGCGATCAGAGCGACTATGAATCACGGTCGGCATTGTTTGCCAAGCCTTATCGCCATTCGCATTAAGATTGTAATAATTGCTATAGGCCAGTTGCTTACTTTGAGTGTCAATAATAGAAATGCCCAAGGTGCCAGCTAAGTTATTGTTGATAGTAGCGATGTCGGCACTGACAGGGAGTTCGATTTGTTGGGAGTCATTGACATCGTGAACTTCAATAGATTTGTTTGTGACGCAAATAAGCTCACCACGAACTGTAATACCTGTATCAAGTGAGTTACCACACAACGTTTTAGCTATTCGCCTTTGTGCCCCCTGCTCACTAGCGAAGTGATACTCATCACGACTAAAACTTTTTTTACCATCATTCTTAATATAACCTTGTTTGACTACTGCGTAACTTTTTCCTTTGTATCGAGCCCGTGCTATTACGCTTGCATCAGGATTGAAACGCATTACTTTGTTGCCTATTTCTAAATACCTATCACAGTTTTCTTTACAAGATTTCTTAGTATAAAAATGAATGGTAGGTGCGCCATTTTGTGACTTGAAACTCGACTCTAAATACAACTGTTCGCTTGGAGTGGTTATTTCGTATGCGCTTACATTTGAGAATGCAGCAGTGGCGAGTACGATGCCGAAGGCTCGAACCAAGTATTGCTTATAACTCATGCTCTATCCGTGTGAAATGATATATATATAAGATAAGGCAGCTACTAGCTGCCCATAGGGAGTAAATCTAAAACGAGATGCGGGTTGGTGTGCTATCTTGCTTAGGTTTTGTTGCGGCAGGTTTAACAGGAGTCGGAGTTTTGGGAGAACTGTAAACAATAGGAACACTGCGAACAAACGCATGCTTTGCCACATTATCCAACGACCCAGAAGTTAACTCAACGTAAGCAAGTTTAGGCAACACGCGACTAACACGCACTTGGCCAACTTTGGTTTCATTGTAGCCAAGAGACTCTTTTGTTATTGGGTCAATAATCTTTTCACCAAGTGAAAAGACATCAAAGCGCTGCCCCTGCTTGACTGTTTCACCACCAGAATTAAGCACTAAGCTGCCATCAGTATTCTTGATAAGCATAAGTGGGTAGATGTTCTCTTTTAGTTGATCAAACACTTTTCCTGCTGACAGTGTAATAAGCAAACTGAGGTTATTGCGACCGGAGGTGGTTGGAACTACGGCGCTCCACTTTACCTGCTGATTAACTCGATCGATTAACTTGTATTCGAGCAATACTTTAGAACGATAGGTGGTGGTGATATCTTCGATATATTCACCGGTTAATTTTACGGTCCTAGAGTTATCAGTGACAGATTTATGCGTATACGCTTCAATAACCCTTCCTTCGAGTACATAGTCTAAATTAGTGCTGTTTAAGTCAGTCAGTACCGAGAATTTGCGATCTTGAACAAAACGCGCTTCAACTTCACGTGCTATTGCCGCGGCCTTGGGGCCAGTAAAGGGGGCAATGGCGATAGTACGGCGATTTTTGTTTAGTGATTTTAAGTTCTTTTGACGTTCATAACCGTCAGGTACCGACACGTCAACACTTAGTCTTACTCGACACTCGTTTGCTTGACATTTCTCACTGATAATTCTGTAGGTGGCATTGCCTTGAGTGGTCACAGATTGGCCGTGTTGGGATTGGTTTTTAAAGTTTGAACCTTTATTGCTGTCTCGTTCATAGGAAGACTCGTTGATACGAATACTTTCAATCGAAACACCCTTCACCTGCTCGATTGACCGCCTAACAGCTTCATCAATTGCCTGTTGAAGTGATGCACCCGTACCCGTGTTCTCTACGTTGATTGTTTCGGCATGCGCGGAAACCGTCATCGCCACGCATAATGCCGCAGCGATGACGAGGGTGCGCCACCATTTGATCGGTGATTTCACGTTTTCCCTTATCGTTTAAAAGTCAGCTAAGTCGAAACCGTCGTCCGACTCATAGCTTTTTGAAGTAGTTGAATTGACGGGTTCATTAGCGTTAACCGTGCTTTGGTTAATATCGGTTGCGCGTTTACCACTTTGCAAGTTAATGGTTTCTTGCACCGCAATAGGGTGCCAAACCAACGCAACACCAACCATCTCTTTGCCACTAGCTGGATGTTTAGCGCGCCACTTATGTTGGAACGTCACACCATTTAGTCCGCTAACTTTTGCTGTCATCGCAGTACTGGCCTCTAGGCTAGAACGGATACTGTGCTGAATTCCCGTTGTAGCTGTACTTACAGAGCCTGGACCAACGAGTGTCGACATTCGTTCTTTTTCTGCTGTTTTAGCGGATAGCGCACTTTGGCTATATTCACCACTGAGATTATAAGCTGACGCCAGTGAACCCCAGGCATCTGATTCTGCAAAATCATATGCGGCTTTGCGTTCAAAGTAAGTCTCATCGGGATCGCTGCTATAGGTGACTCCGCTTTGCCCGTAGGCGATTAGCATCGGGTAGCCTTGAGCGTCATAATGAACACGTACACCTTTGTTTAAATAAGGGGCTGGATTCTCAGAAAGTGCGGCGTTAATGTTAGCAAACTTGGGGTTGGCTTTGTCAGGCGACGGCGCTATCTGACCATCAGAGTTAACCATATCCACAATTTGATCGCGCCTGTCAGCGGACAAAACCATAATGACGCCTACTGTCCCTTTGCCATTATCTAGATAGTTCTCAAAGGTTTTAGTGACGGTTAAGCCAGAAATATCACCATAGGCTGTGGTAACGGTTTTAGTTCCAAAGTATTGGCGTAATAAAGTTTGTTTCTTTTGCGGTGGCGAAGATTCAAATTTAGCAGCGTCAATACCCATCCCTTTCAATTGATTGAGGAGCGCGGTATCGACAACGGCTATCGCCTTATCCATAAGCTGTTCAAACGTCGACTGAGATTTAAATTCGTCGGCTGTTGGTTCTGGCAATCCGCGCTCTTTAAAAAACTCTTTAACGGTTTCTTGCATGACAGAGGTGTTAACGGTCTTTAGGTACTCCTCTCGCGCACTTGCAACAGCTTCATCTAGTGCATTAGCACGAAATATTGCCCAATCGGGATTATCTTTGGTTACAGGGATTTGTGCAGTACCACTGTAAAACTTAAACAAATGAGACTTGCCAGCATTAATAATCGATTGATTAGTCTTCGCTAAGTAACGTTCAATTTGTTGCTGTGTATCATCAGCAGGGCTACTCGCATCTTGAGTGATTTGCGCCGCTGTTTGCGCTGGCTCATCAATTTCGACGATAACTTGCTCATCAGTCTGACCAATAGCAGCAGACGTAAATGAGAAGCCTAACGCACTAACAAGTAGCGTCTGTTTAAGTGAATTTTTTGTTTTCATTTTTTTCATCTCTACCAGTTTACGCTCGAGCCATCAGCGATTTTACCTACTACCTCCTCACCTTCCCAATATGCAATCCCTGTTTTAAGGTGCGTTAACGAGAGTTGGAAGTAGTAATCGAGGCGAGTGTCACCATTATCTAACCTGTTGGTACGCTCCAAAATTTTACCGGTCATGCTAAAGTCTGGAGCAATCACCGTTTGTCCTTTATTGACGGTCGATTGATCAACCATGTCAGAGTCTTTAAGATCTCGGAAATCCTTTGTCGCACTGTCTTCACCAAATGCTGTTGTCATTGCAAACTTACCTGATCTCAGCATTTTTACGCGCAGACCCTTTGCAAGTTGGTCTGTATCAATTCTTTGCATAGTGTCGTTTTCGATATTACCCATATAAACAATAATCCGAGAGCCGTCTGCACGATCGAATCCTGGGCTAGCGTTTAGATCATCAATTAATATGCTGCTGGCACCATTGAAATCTGCGTATGACAACCCTGCAACGATATTACTCGATTGGTCCTTGGCATCGATAACCGTAGTAGGTGTAGAACAACCGGTAAGGGCAAGTGTTGAGGCAACAGTGGTTGCAATAAATAATAGGCGGTAATTAGACATATTTTGACCTTAAAGATTAATTATATTGATGATAGGTTCGACGTTTGCGACGGGAGCTTTTACATGCACAATATGGCTGTTCGCGGATTCGTCTAATTCGATGATATGTGATTGCCCGCCTATCTCTAACGTAAAGCTGTTTCCTACCTTATCAACCTGAGCCGTGTGATACTGACTTGGCAGGGCACTAAAGCTGCGAACATCTGCTGATGTAGTTGCAATCGAATAAAGGGACGCTGCCAACCCAAGTAATTCATCTTGCTCATTGAGTGCGACTTCTGCCGTCAATTTAACCAGCATGCGTGATATTTCTCGACTAAGGATGGTTGGAAATTCTTTATCAAATTCAGCCGCGATGATCCGATCCATATCGGCAACAATGGTACTTGATTCACCATTCACTCTAATTTCGGGATAGGCAGCACCACGCGCTTTTAGTCTTGGTAAAGCCATGCCGGTATAATTGGCTTTATTGGTTACTAGGAACAGCGGAATATCAACGCGTTTTTCTTCTTTAATTGATGATTGACCATTTTCAAATACTAGCCAAATCTTATTGTTGCGAGCATTTGTATTGCCCGCCGCTAATTGGCGCGCAAGTTCAAGATCTTTTTTCACCATTGGTGATGGCGAAAGACTATCGACTCTTTCAAAAGCCTCTATGGCTCTTTGGTAATCTGAGCGGCTTTTACCATGAATCAGATAATTGAGCCCAAAAGTATAAGTTGTAAAAGGATTGACGTAGCCCTGGTAGGGCTCCCATTTTCCCATTTGGAATCCGGCTCGTTGTAGCGCGATTTGAGTTTCTTTAGCCGTTAACGTTTGATCGATTTGCGCATTGATTTCATCCGATTGCGCTTGCTGTTGATTTGAGATCTGTTTTTCAAAATAATGAACCGCTCTTCTTTGTCTTTCTTCTGCCCTATTGAGCTCAACTCGAGCGTTTGCATAATCATTTTGAGCCAAAAACGCCCATGCTTTAGTCGTATTTAGCATCACACCATCATAATGAGACTGTTTATAACTAAGTTGAGCATCATTCGTTAATGTTGAGCCCATAATGGATGTGCTTCGTGAAAGGACACCTTCTAAGTCTTCATCTTTCATCATGTTTTCGCTTGCGTCTAAAATAGCAATCGAAGTGTCGACCTGACCTAATTGGGCTTGCGTTAGGCCGGCTTGAAGGCCCCAAAGTAAATCGTCGACGGTGCCATGTTTAGCATTGAAACCAGAGTGCTGAACTGCCATTGTAGAAGCGGTGACGTAATCCCCTTTCTCCATCGCATTATTAAAAGAAGAGAGCGTTTGTTTTTGGGTAATTGAGGCACAACCACCAAGGACTAAACAGCCAAAAGCAAATAAACACTGCTTTCGCATGCTATTTTTAGCAATAGACATTGAATTCCCTTTCCAATTTTAAATTTTTATTATGTTGAATTGACGCGTATTTTTCGTTTAGATCAAGGTTAACTTTTTAAATCGTATAGCGTCTAGTAATAAATAGGTCGCACACTAAATTGAAAGTAACGAGCTATTTTTAACTGTAATTAAATGTAACCCCCTCTTGTAT
>NZ_JXQD01000036.1:0-130761 GCF_002100145.1 Vibrio sp. qd031 | reverse complement strand
TAGATGATGAGGGGGGGGGGGTATGGCCAAGGTGGGATAGTACTTTATCAGCTAATATGTTCTAACAGAGTCAAACCCTCCATTACATTGTCATTTTTAACCATATTGGACACTTATCTATCTTCGAAGAAACTAAGAAGCCATGTTTAAGGTAAGCTTTACGTCTAAGGGCACTTTTGCGAGCGTTCGATTTAGGGCGGCTTTCATTCTATGCAGCTCATCGGACGCCATGACCCTGTTTGCCTGAGGTTTAACCAGCAATTCAATACGCAGCTCAGGCCCTACTTTCAACACACTGTTTAGCGTCACATTATGTGCTTGATCTATCGCATCGACACTCTGCTGCACTTCTTCTACTAGCGCTTCATTGGGTGACATTTGTAGCAGTTCACGACCCGAACCAACCATCATCTCCAGAGGTACTTTGATGAAGTACCCAGAAATTAGCAGCATCATTACAGGATCGGCGTACACAGCGTATCGAGCAAAAGTGGTGTGGGTGATCGCCCAGGCCATCAAAAAGCCTGCCCCTACAGCAACGCTTAAGATCGTGTCCATCTTCCACTGCTTAGCCTCGGCATCCATCAATCCCGATTGATGACTCTTACTCATCAATTGTATTTTTTTCCAAGCGTACGCACACCCAAGGATATTAACCAACGCAAAACCGCTCGCCACACCAATATTTAGGCTTACTCCACCGCTAAATAGTGTTTGGACGGCGCTGTACATGGAGTAAATCACTACTCCCATTATTACCGCACCTTTAATCGCAATCACTAAAGGCTCTAATACAGCGCGACCATTGGGAAAGTGCGCGTCACGAGGTGCGTGTATAACCTTCGCCGTTGCCAGTGACAACAAAGTTAGCAGCAGACTGACCAGCGAGTACACACCATCAAAAGCAATAACAATGGAGCCGAGCAGCATCCCTATCACCAGCCCTCCCACTGCAAACGCGGCGGCGAGCAGCGATGAAAAGCGCAATACTTTATGCTCTAAGTGCTGATGGGTAGGGCTCATGGTCTTTCCTTTACCGAATACTACGGTGTTTAAGTAAAAACTATACTGAGCGAGTTGTGAGCAGCGAACAAGCGTCAACCGTACCTCACTTTGATTCTGGCACCACGATTTCATTATAAGCCATTAAATATCAATTCTTTACGTGCAAATTTTGGTGTCAGCATTATTGACAGCGACTGGATTGATTAAGTTAGAAGTCGAATAAGTAGTCGCTGAGTTTATCGGAAAGCCAGTTCATCCCCGGGTGCTCGCTGATCCCAGCAGAGGCAAACATGCAGTAGTTTTCTTGGATTAATCCATAAGTATGCTTTATCACTACAAGCGAGCCTTCACGAAGCAGCTCTCTGATCAGAGGCTCTGGCATAACGCCCCAAGCGTTCTCGGTTTGAATGGTAGAAAGGATGTAATCAAAACTAGAAAAACCAATATAGTGGCGCGAAAATGGTGCGAGATCGGGGTTGTCTTTCTCGTTGAGATACACCATTAACGCTTGCATTTCTTCTCTTAGATCGTCGTCTGTCACACGGCGCATCCGGCCTAGGTGATTCTCGGCGCTGCACACCGACATCATACGGATTTTACCTAATGGACTCGAGATTAAACGGGGGTCATCAGCGCGCTCATAGTCCACACCAAACGCAAAATCCACTTGCTCGGTTTCAACTAAGTTAGCTAAGTCCCCCGTTGACGCGAGTATGATATTAAACGAGGTTGCCGGAAACTTATGATTCAATTGATGGGCAAGATCCTGCCAGAAGTCGTCAGGAAGAGAGTCGTCGCGAGCAATCCAAATTTCGGCTTTAAACTCCCCTTTAACTTGTTTACAGGTTTGTCTGATCCGTTGGCTAGCACTCAGAATGCTCTGGCAATCTCGCTGAATCGCCTTGCCCGCCTCCGACAACTCGATGTGGTTACCAGTGCGCTCAAGAAGCTGCGTATCAAGCTCAGATTCCAATGCTTTTAACGCCATGCTCAATTTAGTACGAGTATAGCCAGATTGCCGCGCCGCTTCCGATACCGAGCCAAACTCAGCGACTAAGCTAAGCGCTTCGATTTGAGTAATGGTTAACGACATGGTGTGGCTCTCTTAACGATAGAAATGAATCACACTCCCTGATCTTGGGGTCAGAGTCAATTGACTCTGACCCCAAAAACAAAAAAACCTCAACCTTTGAGGTTTTTTTGTTTTAAACTCATAGGCATAACCGCTCAATATGGACAAAGGATCATTGATGATTAAGAAAATTGTGTGCGTGAGTTTGGCGATGGCCTCATTTTCACTTAGCGCGGCTATCAAACCCTACCCTAACGATTACGTCTATTTTTCATTAGGCAATGTAGGTTTTGATACTCCGGATTTTGGAGAAACCTCTATCCAACCCAGTTTTGGCCTAGGTTGGGGGCATAATTTTAGTCAACATTTTGCCATTGAAGGGTTATTTCGCTATTCAGAAAGTGAGATAGACAACTCGGTGGATAATGCCGAAATCAGTTTGTCCTATTACACCTTTGGCCTATCTGGCCTAGCCTCTACTGGCCCGTTATTTGATACACCCTTTAGTTTATACGGGAGAGCAAGTGGCTTATATACCATCGCCAGTTTATACAGTGATGGGGCAAGAGACGGTAACGAGAGCGGTGTTTTGTTTAACATTGGCGGCGGCCTTCACTGGGACATTGGTGACAACTTTTGGGTTAAAGGAGAGTATCTCATCAGTGTCGCCGACACCGGTTTGAGTAACTTTTATAACAGCTATGATGGCATTCAACTCAGCATCGGAAAAAACTTCTAATTTAACGAGCCGTTGCGATTTAAATTATTGCCTGTTGACCTCAAGAAATCAAAAGCCCATTGAGTTAGGATAGTTACCTAACCATTGATAAGGAAATCAAAATGATACTACTGATATTCGGCGTGCTTCTATGGAGCGTCGCTCACTTAATTCCTTCCGCCGCACCTCAAAAGCGCAGTTATTGGATTGAGCAACACGGTGAAGGTAAGTACAAAGGTTTGTTTTCTCTCGCTATTTTGGCTTCGTTACTGCTAATCGTTTTTGGGTGGCGTTCAACGCTGCCAGAGATCTGGTACATACCTTCAACTGGTCTACGTCACGTGACCATGTTGCTGATGATGGTTTCATTTATCCTTCTTGGCGCCTCTCAATCTAAAGGAACGCGAATCAAACAGTGGATCCGACATCCTCAATTGACGGCTGTTGCCGTTTGGGCCTTTGCCCACCTTTTATCTAACGGTGAAGCACGCTCTGTGATCCTTTTTGGTGGATTGCTAATTTGGGCCGAATTAAGCATTATTTTTATTAATAAGCGCGACGGAAAATGGGAAAAACCAACGTTAATCTACAGTTGGCCAAGAGAAGCAATCACTCTAGTGATTTCCCTTGTTCTCTACGCTATTGTTGCGGTATTTCTTCACCAATACATCGCGGGTCTGCCCATTGTCTGAGTCATTGCTCAATAAACAGATGCTGATTAAATTGGCTGAAACCAAAATGCCCTACGGGCGATTTGCGGGCAGGCCAATCATACTTCTACCTGAAGAGTACTTATTGTGGTTTGCCAATAAATCTGAGTTTCCAAAAGGAGAGTTAGGTGATCTGATGAAACTTGCATTGGCACTTAAGATAGAAGGGCTAGAGAAGCTCGTTTTCCCTTTGCTACCCCCTGACGCTCGCACCTCTTAGTCCTCAATAGAAACTTTCAAGTGGTGAACCAAGCCAATTTACGGTTCACCATCCTGTATGTTATAGTGTATTCGATATGGATGCTAAGGATGGTGTTGTGACAGGTCGATTGATTTTCGCGCTATTTATGACTTTGATGATATTCCAGAATGTCGTTAACGCGAGCTCTTTGTCGGGCGACCAGGCCGTGCAGAGTAACCCCTTTACCATAGGTATCATTTCAGATAAACCCAAAAGCAAAATTAAGGCTGCAACTCCATTCGCCAATTATATGGCCGCTCAACTGACGCACTTTGGTTACACACACGGGCACGTCATTGTTACTTCGACTGCTGACGAGATGCAACTTCGCATTGAAAATGGCGAGGTGCAGCTAATTACTTCCACTCTGTATTCTGCACTCGATCTTGAATCAAGCAACTCTGTCGAAATGTCAGGTTTACGTTGGAAGCAAAATTCGCCTGATTATACCTCGGTAATTTTTACTCGGCACGATAGTAATATCAATAAGTTAGACCAGTTAAAAGGGAAGACCATTGTCTTTGAAAAGCCCTCTTCAACCAGCGCGTTCTTCTTACCTGCCAGTCATTTAATTGCCAATGGGATTACCTTGCAAAAACTGTCCTCGATCAGTCAGCGTCCTGACCCTGACAAAGTCGGCTATCTTTTTATCAAACAACATCTGAACAATGCCAATGAGCTCAACATGTCGATTTGGGTCTACCACAAACGAGTTGAAGCAGCGGCATTCAGCCACATTGATTGGGCCGATAAAAGTACGGTACCCAAAAAAGTGTCCGAGTCACTGAATGTTATTAGCGAAACGAATCGTCTCCCGAGAAGCTTAATGCTGACCTCAACCAAACTGGGTGGGTTAGAAAGGTTAGCGATTCAACAGGCGATGTATTCAGCTCATGAAAACCAACTAGGGCTAGCATCGCTATTAAGTTTTAAAGAAACCACCAAGATTGAACCCATATCCCATAGTGTAAAAACGAATATCGAACAGAGCCGGCATACTTTTTCCGAAGTATTAGCGTTGATAGAGTAAGCCAATACAATGAAAACAAAATTCCCACTGAGTGTCCGTTTTAGTCTTACTACCTTGTTAATCTTGGCGGTGGTCACCGTGGTTTACTTTTTTTCCTATCGCGCCTTTTACACTGCCAATACGCAATATTTGTTTGATGAGTTAAACCAAACCACCGAAAAAGCACTGGAACATCAGCTCATTCGCAAGGGTTTGTCGATTGGAAAAATTTTGTCCGACAACCTCTTTAACCCCGTCTATAACTTAAACCTCGATCATACTTACCAGTTAATCAAACCGGTTATTGCACTTGAGGAAGTAAAACGCATTTATGTGATTGACTCTGATGGATTGATCTTCCACGACGGAACAAAAAATCTCGATGAGTTTGGGCTTCCACACCCTAATGTAGACGCAATTGAACAAGCCGTCACTTTCAAAAAAACTGTCGTACTTGACGCGCTTAGCAGCTCCTCAGACCCCGGGAGGCTAAGCGTCATATTGCCTATAACTGAGGGGCATGTCGTCGTGGGTAGCGTCTATATAGAACTGGGACAAGACACCTTACATCAAGATAACCTTACTAACCGCCGTATACTCGAAAAAATCCAAGCAGAAGGACAACAAAGCTTTCTACTGGTGCAGCTAATTGTCCTGCTGATCAGCGTGGTGTTGGGGCTATCACTGGCCATATTATTGTCCAAATCTCTGACGCGGCCTCTAAACACCTTGATAAACCATTTCAACCAGAATGAGGATTACCACAAAAACATTCCAACGTTCTATCGCGACGATGAAATTGGCGCATTGAGTGACGCCTACAACCAAATGAGCGCCAAAATTAATCGTAAAAACGAAGCCATTCGTCATTTGGCGTTCCACGATTCGCTCACTCACCTGCCTAATAGAAACAAATTTACCGAGCATTTAGAAGCGCTGTTAAAGGCAACACCACGACATTCCATTCACCTGTACTTCATTGATCTAGATGAATTTAAATGGGTAAATGACACCTTTGGTCACGGCCATGGTGATGTCCTTCTCAACACTATTGCAAGTCGGCTCACCCATTTTGCGTCAACAAACGAAGCGGTTATTAACGCAAATTCAGCGGATCTCAACATGGTTTCGCGAATTGGTGGTGACGAGTTTATCATCGCTATTGTTGATTTAGATGCGAGTAAAGAAGAGCTGTGTGTTCAAGAAATCCTGAAGCAACTGCGTGAGCCGATTCAGATAGAGAATGAGTTGATTCAAGCTGGTGGCAGCGTAGGTGTCGTGCTTTCATCAAAGTTTGATTGCAGCGCTAACGAGCTGATCAAGTACGCCGATATGGCGATGTATCGCGCTAAGGACAATGGTAAAAATGCGTACGTAGAATTTAGTGAAAGTATGCGTCAGCATTTTGAACATCAAGCCATCATCGAAAAAGAACTGCATTTGGCGTTGAATGATCTTCCTCAATTTGAATTTTGGTATCAGCCTAAAATCGATCTAAACAGTGGAAAACTGATTGGCGCAGAAGCGCTTGTAAGATGGAAGCACCCAGAACGGGGCTACATTTTCCCCGATCAGTTTATTCCTATTGCCGAGTCGTCCGATGTCATTTTGACAATTGGCGAACATTTAATAGAACAAGCGATCATTGCTTTAAAAAGTTGGTTATCGCAAAACAAAATTTCCGAAGAATTTCACGTGGCAATCAACTTGTCTGCCCGTCAAATATATCGACAAAACCTGCCACACATACTACGAAGAATTACCCAAAAACATGGTGTTCCCGCAGAAATGTTGCAGTTAGAGGTGACAGAGTCCTTATTGTTGAACGATACGGAAAAAGCCAATCAAGTATTAACCGAACTGCAAAAATCGGGTCACTCAGTTTGGCTGGATGACTTTGGAACCGGCTACTCTTCGCTGTCTTACATGCAGCGCTTTAACTTCAACGGAGTGAAAGTCGATAGAAGTTTTGTTAACGATATCGAATCCAACGATAAGAACTTCAATCTCGTCAACGCTATTGCCTCTCTAGCAGAAGGCTTTGGCATCGAGACTGTTGCTGAAGGGATAGAAAATAGAGAGCAATCCGATATCGTTGCCGCGCTTGGCTGCACCATTGGACAAGGTTACTATTTTGCGAAACCTGTACCTCGCCAACAATTTGAGGAGGTTTGCTTAGTACCCGAGAAGCTACAAGCAAACCACACTTTGTTGTTCAAAGATCAGGCGTGTTAATGGCACATTTAATGGTTGTGGGTAATTGAGCTAAGCTCTACACGATGTCTGTCACCGTAGACACCTTCCGACAGCGCTTTGCCACAACTAACAATCATGCACACTTCAACATTAGCGGGTAATCCTAGCAGCGCCTTCACGCGCTTAGAGTCAAACCCTTCCATAGGACAAGTATCGTAACCTTGCTCTTTCATAGCGTACATAAATGTCATTGCTGCCAGAGAGGCACTTTTGTGCAAGGTGACACGCACATCCGATTTTGACACTTCACGTACCATCGGTTTAGTGCGTCCTAACCACCATGAATAAAGCTTACGCACCGCGCCTCTAATGCCAAAAGCGTCGTTGTTATAAAGCGCTGGGATCAACGTCTCATAGTATTTGAACGCCCTCTTGGCCACAGGCAGATCTTCTCTTCCTCTGAAGTTTGCTCTAACTTGCTGCGCATTTAGTTGTGCACGCTGTTTCCACTTATCTGGAGTGACGACAAACAGCACCAATTCGTTTGCGGTGGCTGCGGCATTTTGCTTCATGCAAAGCGGTCCCATTTGTTCAATCAGGGCGGGGTTGACCACTCGATGAAATTCCCACAGCTGCATGTTTGAGCTATTTGGACTAAGCTGCGCTAGCGCCAAAGCATTGTCGACACTTTGGCTATCAAAGCTGTGTGATTGGTCGAACTTACGTACCGAACGCCTTGCATGCACAAGATCTGTAAATGACATATGACTGACTCTTCAAGTTTGGAAAATCCGCGAAGTATAGCCTCTTTTAGAGCTCTTAGGGAGTGCTCCCTTTAGCGTCGCAATTTTTCTACTGTCGCTCAGGCTTTCACAAAAAAACCTCACCAAGGTACTGGTGAGGTTTAACTTAACCCAACAACTTCTTATGCGTTTACTGGCGTAGATAATCTGGCATAAAGTCTCCATGGGCGGCGATTAGCTCATCCACCAACGACCAAATCTGATCGAGATCCAGCTCAGCGCCTGTATGAGGATCTAGCATGGCCGCATGATAAATGTGTTCACGATTTTGGGTCGCCATGGACTCGACGACCAATGCTTGAACATTCACGTTGGTGCGGATCAGCGCCGCTAAGTGCTCTGGTAATCGGCCGACCTTAACCGGTTGAATACCATTTGCATCGATCAAACAAGGGACCTCAACTGCGCAACCTTCTGGTAAATTATCGATAAGGCCATAGTTACCCACGTTGCCATAAATCACTGACGGCTCACCGGTCCAGATGGAGTTCAAGATCTTGCTCGCGTACTCATGGCTTTGTTTAACTTCGATAGTTGTCGCATCACGATACGCCTGCGCTTCATCTTTCCACGCCGCTATTTGCTCAACGCAGCGTATCGGGTATTCGTCCAAAGGAACGCTATATTTTTCAAGCAAGTCTTCACGTCCTTCCTTAATAAACCATGGGGTGTATTCCGCAAAGTGTTCGGAAGACTCGGTGACAAAATAGCCCAAACGCATCATCATTTCGTAGCGGACTTTGTTCTCACATCGAGGGTTATGAATGTTTGCTTTCGGCGCTTTACCAGAGGTGTAAGCCTCTTTTAAACGTGGGTAAAGATCAACGTATTCACCCTGTTCATTTTTACCTTCAAAGGTGAGCATAAAGGCAACGTGGTTGATGCCCGCAGCGGTGTAGCGAAGATCGTCTACGTTGATATCGAGATCGTGAGCCAGCTCAGCAGCAGTCCCTTGCACTGAGTGGCACAAACCAACGTATTTAATATCCGATGCCATACGCTGCATCGCCCAAGAAATCATCGCCATTGGGTTAACGTAATTGAGCATGGTCGCCTCGGGGCACTGCTCACGCATATCACTGGCAATGTCTAAGAAAACTGGGATTGTGCGCAATGCACGCATGATCCCACCCACACCTAAGGTATCTGCAATCGTTTGACGCAGGCCGTAAGCTTTCGGGATCTCAAAATCAGTTACCGTCGCCGGTTCATACCCACCCACCTGAAACATAGTGATCACAAAATCGGCTTCTTTTAACGCCAGTTTACGATCCGTCGTTTGCGTGATCCTAGGCTCCGCACCTAAGGTTTTTGCAAGCTTTGACACCACAAGACTCGACTCTTCAAGACGCGTCTCATCGATATCATGCAGCGAAATATGACAGCGTTTAAACGCTGGCAAGTAAAGCGTATCGCCAAGGATATTTTTTGCAAAAACTGTGCTTCCTGCACCGATGATACAGATTTTAGGTTGTTTCATAGCGATCATTTCCTTAGGTTATGCAGCGATTTCAAACGCCGCTTTCAACAATTTCTGGGTATAAGTATGTACGGACTGCTCAAGCACTTCCGAGGTAGGCCCTTGCTCTATTTCTTCACCGTGACGCATCACAAGTACACGGTGACACAGTGCTCTCACCACGCGTAAATCGTGAGAAATAAACAAGTAAGAAATGCCTCGTTTTTGCTGCAACTCTTTGAGCAGTTCGACGATTTTATTTTGAATTGTTAAGTCCAAAGCAGAGGTCGGCTCATCCAGTAGGATCACTTTAGGATCCAGTACCAATGCACGCGCAATCGCGATACGCTGACGCTGTCCACCAGAGAATTCGTGTGGGTAACGGTTGAGAATGTCTTTAGGTAGACCCGCATCTTCTAGAGCCTGTTCACACTTGGCACGGCGCTCATCAGCGTTAGCGCAAACCTTGTTAACAATCAGACCTTCAGCCAAAATTTGCTCCACACTTAAGCGGGGATTGAGCGACGCAAACGGGTCTTGAAAGACCACTTGCAGCTCTTGTCTGAGAGTGCGCAACTCATCCGCTTTCATGTTATCAATTCGGCGCCCTTCCCAAGTCACTTCCCCACTTGTCTTGCCTTCATTAAGCAGTTGGAAGACAGCCATCGCCAATGTGGTTTTACCTGAGCCACTCTCGCCTACAATACCCAGTGTTTCACCCCGTTTAAGCGAGATGGATATATCATCAACAGCCAGCAGAGACTTGGGCGGCTTGCGTGAAAAGAACGACTTCTTGCCAAGGCTAAATTCAACCCGCATTTTGTCTGCTCGCAGCACTTCTGGTGAGTCGATATCGAGTGGGGTATGTCGGCCCTTTGGCTCTGAGTTGATCAGCATCTGTGTATAAGGGTGCTGAGGTGCGTCAAAAATCTCAGTCGTCGTATTGTGCTCGACCACTTCACCTTGCTTCATGACATAAATGTAATCGGCAAACTGACGCACAATGGTTAGGTCGTGGGTAATCAACAGTACACTCATCTGCTTTTGCAGTTGAAGCTCTTTGATCAGCTGTAAGATCTTCGCTTGCACCGTCACATCCAGCGCTGTGGTTGGCTCATCGGCGATCAACAGCTCAGGATCATTAGCTAAAGCCATAGCGATCATTACACGCTGTCTCTGCCCCCCCGATAGCTGATGAGGGTATTGATCAAAGCGCTCCGCAGGCTGAGGGATTTGCACCAATTCAAATAGTTCAATGGTGCGCGCCTTTGCCTCGGCGCCCGACATTTTTTGATGCACTAAAATGGCTTCTGTGATCTGCTCACCCAAGGTGTACAAAGGATTGAGTGAGGTCATTGGCTCTTGGAAGATCATCGAGATTTCATTGCCGCGCAAGTTTCGAAGCTGTTTGGGTTTTAGCTTACTCACATCGCGCTGATTGAAGCGAACTTCGCTGCTATCACCAATAATGGCGTTTTCTGCAGTGAGCCCCATAAAGGTACGTGCCGAGACCGATTTACCGCTGCCACTTTCACCAACCAACGCCACCATCTGTCCTTGGCGGATCTGGTAATTAATGTTTCGTAGCGCGTCCACCTGGCCATCTAGGGTCGCAAAGCTGATATTGAGGTCTTTTACCTCTGCAATAACGTTCTGTTTCATGTTTGCTCCTAAGATGAATATGGGTCAACGGCGTCACGCAGGCCATCGCCTAATGCGTTAAAACCAAGTACCGCAATGAGAATGAAGCCAACCGGTGCCAACAACCAAGGGTACGAGCCTATGGTTTGATATTGACCGGCTGCATTAAGTAACGATCCCCAGCTGATCATTGGCGCCTTTATGCCTACCGATAGGAAACTAAAAAAGCTTTCGGTGAGCACAACCGTTGGGAACATCATGGTGGCGAGTACAACCACGTTACTGGTGATGTTTGGCAATATATGACGCATGACGATACGCATATCTTTAGCGCCTACCGATTTTGCCGAGCGAATGTAGTCGAGTCCGCGCAAAGACATCACCTGCCCCCGAACTTGGCGAGCAATGAAGGCCCATTGCAAGCACGACAAAATCACCACCAACATGACAAACACCATGGTGGAGTTAGCCGTGGCGGGCAGAACCGCAATCAGCGCGAGATAGAGTGGTACCGCGGGAAACGCGAGGGCGAGCTCAGCAATCCGCTGCGCAATCAAATCAAAGGTTCCCCCTAGATACCCCGATAGCATTCCTACTAACGTTCCGACAACCACCACCACAGAGACCACACAAAACGAGAACAACAAAGTGATTCGACTGCCATCGAGACAGCGCGACAATAAGTCTCGCCCTAAGTTGTCACTGCCAATTAAAAACAGTGGTGAACCGTCTTCCAAACCAACAAGGTGGCGTGAAGCACTGATACCAAAGAGTTCATACTCCCACCCTTTGCTAAAAAAGGTTAAATGAATACGTTGAGAACGGTCTTCCGTAATGACCGGTAAAAAGGTCACCGGATCCAACTCAGACGTTTTTCCATAAACAAAAGGACGTAGGTGGAAGCTGCCATCTTCATCAAACCAATAAAGGTTTGCTGGCGCATCGTAAATGTTTTCTCCGTAGCGTTTCAATGGATCGTTAGGTGACAAGAAGGGGGCAAATACAGCCGCCAACACCAACAACACAATCAGCACTAAACTGAACAGAGCGGTCTTATTTTTTGAAAATCGCAGCCAGACCAGACTGGAGTAGTTTTGAGAACTAGAATCAAGCGTTTGCATGAGTACTCCTAAGCAAGTCGAATGCGTGGATCTAATACAGCGAGAAGAATATCGGCAATCAAATTACCAATAACCAATAGCGCTGCGATAAGTAGCATGATGGTGCCGATGACATAGACGTCTTGTTCAGCCATAGCACTGATGATCAATGGACCGATAGTCGGGATACCCAAAACCATCGCAGCTTCCATTTCACCGGTGATCATGTACGGAAGGGCCACACCTTGATAAGACACTAAACTGTGCATCGCGTTAGGCACCGCGTGTTTATAAATGACGCGGTTTTCAGTTAGGCCTTTGGCTCGAGCAGTTTCGACATACTGAAGCTTCAACACATCCAGCAAGTTACCGCGCATAATACGAAGGTTAAAGGCCATACCACCGAAGGCTGCAATCAAAATAACGGGCCAAATATGAACAATGGTGTCCCAAAATTTTGCCCACGACATCGGCTCAAACATGTATTGCGGGGAGTTCATGGCACCAATGGAGCCTACATCCCAAACAAACACCATGAAGTAGACCAAAATGATCGCCATCACGAAGCGTGGTACGGTCATGGCAATAAATGAGAAGAGTGTCGCAACGCGATCGCCTACTTTGTTTTGACGGCGTGCGGCATAAATACCAGCAAGTACGCCTAGTAGGGTCGCACCAATATGACAAGATAGGGCAATGGCTAACGTGCGAGGCAAGCGATCACCGACCACTTCCATTACCGGTTTGTTGTAGGCAAATGAGTGACCAAAGTCGAAGTGAAATACAATATTACCAATCCATCGGCCATATTGAACAATGAGTGGGTCATTAAGACCAAAGCGTTCCCTCGCCTGCTCTGCGAGCAATTCCGCTTGAGCCGGTGATGCCCCGCCCATCGTCATGGCTTGGTTTTTTACCAAGTCGCCGTAATCGCCACTTGGCAGTTGAATGATGACAAAAGTCAGCACGCTCAGCACAAATAACAGGATCAGGGTGCCCAGCAAGCGCTTGCTTATAAAATCGAGCATGGAGTTCTCCAGGTAGGGGAGTATTACTCCCCTTGTAACAGGTGACTAGAAGTAAAATGAACAGAGGGTTGGCAGGCGCATAATGTGCCAACCCTCTGTGTGTTTTTACTTAGAGTGGGTTGGCAGAGTTTGTGGTTGAAGCTCTGCTATCTGATCTGATTTTGGCACCCATAGACGTTCACGCATTACCGCGTCTTCCGCCCATTGGTAAGCAAGGATTGGTGCGTTAGGCACGTTCTTCACTCGCTTATTCACCAACAGTGCACCAGGGTAAGAGACCAAGCCTACGTGGTAGACATTTTCGGTGAATAGAGTATTGAACTCTGCCATCAACGCCTTCTGTTTCGCGGTATCTTCTTCCGATGAGAACTCTAATGCTAACTCGGCAAGACGTTTTTCAAAGTCTTGAAGCTGCTGCGGATCAGAGTTGCTACCACGGTGCCATAGTGGACCGGTTTCTGCGACTGGAGCAATCCACTCAACGCGTTGGAACGGAATCGCGAGCTCTTTCTCACCACGGTGTGTACGCCAATCAAAGGCACCGCGATCGCGCTCTGCATCGTTTTGAACGTTATCAAGTGGACGTGGAATGATCTTAATGCCCACTTCACCCATCATCGAGTTAAGGTTCTCTGCGAGCGCGGCTTCTGAGCTTGTTGGACCAACCGTTAGCACAATTTCCAACTCTTCACCTTTCGCTGGACCTTCAGTAAAGTTTAAGATCCCATCACCATCGGTATCTTTTAAGCCAAGCTCTGCAAGGTATTGCTTAGCTAACTCTTGGTCATAGCCAAAGTAAACAACACTGTCGGCATCATAAAACGATGTTTCTGGATGGAAGCCACCCGCGTATTCGGCGGTAAATGGCCCTTTCACCAACGCTTGACCCAAAGTTTTACGATCGACCGCATGGCTGATCGCTTTACGGAATTTTAGATCTCGGTTAAGTAGACGAATACCCTCTTGACGAGCATCAGCCACTGACATGGTTGGGTTTTGGTTCATCTGGATCGCCCAACTCAAGTTACGCGGACCAAACATTGCGGTCGCTTTAGCATTATCACCGGCTAACTTACGCAAGGTTTCTAGATAAATAGGTGGGTTTTCCATGTTAGAGAAGTCTGCGGTACCCGCCAAAGTTTGAATGGTGCGACCTTCCCATGTACCTAAGTTGAAATGCATTTCATCCATGTAAGGTAACTGCTGACCCTTTTCGTCCACTTTCCAAAAATACGGATTACGACGTAAAACAATGATTTGGTCTGTCTTCACATCGGTTGGTACCCAAGGCCCCATTGTCACGGCTGGTAGCTCATCCGCCGGCAACGCATTGGTGAAGTCGTCGAATGTTTTGCCTTCTGTGTATTTAGGATGGTGCGCTTTGAGTACGTGCGCAGGCCCAGGGCAGAAGGTTAAGAATGACATGCTGTACAACGCTTGATTTTGGCTTGGTTTATCGAAGTGCCAACGAATTGTGTACTCATCAACGACTTCCAGCTTAGCACCAGAGCCAATAGCGTCTGCCGAACTGAATGACGGAATACGCTCTTCAAGAACAGTATCTTCCCAGTAAAAACGCACATCTTCAGAGGTAAACAGTTTGCCATCGGACCAACGTGCACCTTCAAGCAGGTTCATGGTCAATGACATTTTATCGTCGGACCACTGCCAGTCAGTTGCTAGGTTTGGCAGCACTTGTAGAGCCTCACCTTTGAGCTGGTACATAGGTCCGGTGCTGGTCAAACACTGTTGGACAGTGTAGTTAATGCCACCCCATCCTTGAGTTTGTGCTGCTGCCCAGTTCCAACCTTGTGGTCGACCACCAATAGAGTGACGGAAAACGCCACCGTATTCACCCACACCATCAGGCATAGATTCGGTCATCATCACGATAGGCTCTTTAGGCAAACGGTCCTTAACTGGCGGTAACAAACCGGCGTTTACAAATTTTTCAGTGACCCATGCAGGCTCAGAATAACTCTCCAGAGCTTTCACTTGCATCAGTTCATCAGGCATAAACTGCTTAATTTCCAAACGATTTGGAATTTGTGCTGGCTCTGGAAGCGAGGAGGCTCCATTAGGCAAGGCTTGCGCGACTGAGATGCTCAGTAGCGACGGAAGTATGGCAATTTTTAATAGGGTTGTAGGTTTCATTAGCGTCACGTCCATAGTGTTTTTTAATAATGGTGTTGCTATTTTCCCCTCATCGATAACGATAAGTGTAAACGTTACCAGTGAAGTCATTTAAACCATAAGAGAGTCGTCAAACCCTGTAAACCGTTTGCCTCCTGCCGCTCACGCAATATAACTTTTCAGGAATTTTTGTAAGTAAAAGTTTACGATGAGTGTGACATCCCCCCATTCCTTGCTTTGGCTAAGTCTCATACAATGTTCCTGAAACGTTAGGAGGCCACATGACCTTTAGAATGACCCTGCAAGACCCAAACCTTATCCCCAAGACCAGTAAATACGTGGGTAATGGGCTTGATAAGATTATAAAAGAGCCCCTAAATGCCAGTGAGCTACTGGTTGAGTTTCGTGCACCTTTGGTCATGAAGGAGTATCACTGGCACGAGCACATTGAGATAAATGTGATACATAACGGCCAGTTAACCTATGAACTTTCAGGACATGAAATCAAGTTTGAACAGGGCAGCATCGTCGCGTTTTGGGCCACTGTCCCCCATCGCGTTACCGCCGTAAGTGACGACGCGTTTATGACCATATTGTCCGTCCCGGTACACATTTTGTTTAACTGGCGACTGCACAATAACCTGGGAGCTCGACTACTTAATGGTGATATTGCACGCGCAATGAGCACGGACCTGATCCATATCTCAGAGTGCCGCCGCTGGCACAAATATTACGCCCATGAATCATCGGTGATGCAGGACATCACTAGTGAAGAGGTAGGGTTATTTTTACGACGACTTTCGTACAACGCAGAGTTAATTGTGAGCGCGCATTTTGAAGTTGGCAGACCCGATAAGAACATTAGTGCCAGTACTGCCAAGCATGTTCATCAAATGATCAGCTATATTTCCGCCAACTTTCAAAACCCAATCACTGTCGATGATGTGGCAACTGCGGTGAAGCTTAACCCCAAGTACGCAATGAATATTTTTCATAATATGCTGGATATGACGATCAAAAAATACATCACCAATATGCGTATACATCGGGCTCGGGTGCTGCTCACCGAATCTACGATGTCGGTGAGCCAAATCAGTCAAGAAGCAGGGTTTCGATCAGCGAGTGCGTTTTATTCTACTTTCCAATCCTCGGTGGGTTTGAAGCCGCTGGAGTATCGAAAAAATAACGCCTAACAAAAACGCAGTGGACAGAGAGCACTCCGAACACTGCGTTTAGTTGTATTTATAGAGTGTGGCCATCTTTTAAGAGAGTCCAACTCTATTGTTGATAAAGCACCATCAATACTGGCTATATACGCTCATGTTGCCGTCCTTATCGAAGGCAATCACATCAAAGTCTTTATACTCCTCACCCGGCTTTGCCATTCCAGGAGAGTGCTGCGGCATACCCGGCGCCGACAATCCAGACAGTGTTTGTGGACGCTCTTTTAATACTCGCGCAATGTCCGACTCAGGCACGTGCCCTTCAAACATGTAGCCATCGATCACCGCGGTATGACAGGAGACCAATTGATTTGGCATGCCGAAGTCGCTTTTAACCTCATTCCAATTATTTTGGTGATGAACATGAACGGTATAACCTTTCTCTTCCATGATATTGGCCCACTCTGTGCAACATCCGCAACTGGGGGACTTATACAACTCGACAGTTGTGTTGGCGACGGCGTTGGTTGCCATGATCATTGTGCATAAATAAATAGCGCGTTTAATCGTTTTCATTTTTCATCCTTTAGCAGAGTCTTGTCTGCCATTCCATAGTAAGCTATTGAATTTTATTTGTATTTGGGGGAATGGAAACGTGATGGGTGGCTTTAATATGCCTTGCAACCGACTAATTTTATGACCGATCATCACAGGATGCAGTAGGGCCAATGTTGCGCTATGCACTTGAAGCTGAGCAATCGAAGGAAAAACGAAGGAAGTGTTAAAGCAAGTACTGGGACAGCACAGCTCTGTATTGACTGTTGGACAGTGTTTTTCGTCAATAGACGAACTGGAGTCACTGGCATACTCTCCACCCGCTGCTAGGTGGCAGCGGCCTTCGACACTGTGTTGTTCGTGTGTTAAATGGATAGCACTGTCATTTACGCCAATGGTGGTACTGACAGGGGAGCTCATCGCCATACTGGATAGTAGCATGGCTAGAATACTGACGAATACAAGCAGTGTCTGACTGACTGAGTTTCCCATCACTATCCCAAAGCATTAAAAGCAGTGCTCATAGCTTACACAAAAAACGGCCCTAATTCATTAGGACCGTTTCACACTATTTGCTGCTATTTAATGCTCAGCATAATTGTAAGTGGTTACCACCACGCTTCAAATTGCACACCAAAGGTCCATGAGTCAATCGCGGTGTTCTCTTCAGACGAGTGCTTACCAAAACTCACTTCTTGCCAGTTAGTCTCCGCTTCGGCATAGGTCGCGTAGAAGCGAATATGCGGCACTGTCCCAAGTTGGAACTTCTGTGCCAGCGTCGCTTTCCAAGATGAGTTACTGTCGTCATAGCGCTCGCTGTTGACCAATTGGTAACCTAACTCGACTTCCGTTTGCATGTATTGGTTCCAAGAGTATTTAGGACGGATACCTACGGCAAACCAGTCTTTTCCATCATCATTGGCGTCATCCATACTGATGTTTTCGTACGCCAATGAATACTGACAGCCCCACGACTCGTTGATGGTACAGAAACCGTGGTTCATGATGCGGTAACTCGTGCCCGGAGTAGTTAGGTTCAATAGCTCACCTTCGCCATCATGCCAACCACCAACACCAATACCACCATTCATTTGCACCGTGAAGATATTGTATGCACCGGCAATGTTAGACTTATGGTTTACAGTAAACATGTACCCGTCACGATCATAGTTGCCTTCACCGACGTGCTCTTTAATGTCAGTATCGTCAACCACGACGGCATAGTTCACCCCAAGAGTTAAATTGCCGTTTAAAAAGTCGATCCCATGAACTCTAAACTCGGGCATCATTACTGCAGAGCGGCGAGTTTTGCTATCGTCTTGATAATCGGTGTACGCGACATTGTTGTACACCGTAGCAAAGTCGATCAGCACGTCACCAGCTTCGATGTCGCGTAAACCAAACCCACGACCACTATTATCCCAATATTTAAAATCCAACATGTCATCGGCAATATTTCGGGTGTAGCGCTGGCCGGCCCATAAACTGGTTTTCTCACCGCCCAGTATTCCGTACATTTGCCCCCAAGCCTGCATTATACTGAATGAGTTTGAACGTGTTTCTGGGTTATGCCATGTACCCATCATAAATCCAATCTCAGCGCGCTCAGTGCCCTCTTCATATAAGTCATGACGGACGCCCAGCTCAGTCCAATCGTCTTCATTACCTAAGCGGTATTTATTGGGTGCGCCCTCTGCTCTGATATAGCCAGGGTGACCATTACCTTTCGGACTATCGGGGGAAACATGGAGCCCTGCTCGGGCGTATCCAAAAAAATCTGTAGATGCGTGTGCTGAAAAAGTGCTGCCAATTGCTAAGGCTAATGCTGCTATGTTTATATTTTTAATTGTCATTATTTTTCCAATAATTATAGGTACAGAAATACTTACACCTTGATGGAAATTCAAGATGAAAACTGCTTTTTGTAGTAACTAAAATAAATCTAAATATCTTGGGGTTGTTTAATTTTCTATATACACCTCCTTATTTAACCACCAGTAATACAACCCTCACAATTACATTACTGATGGCTGGATTAACGTAACTAAATAATAAATGTTGATATTGAATTATTAGGCAACGATATATTGACTGCTTTTCCGTCCACCATTAATGTCATCTCAGCAATATGCCCTTCATTTTGAGCGACGATGACAATCTCACCATTGGGGTTTTTGTAGGCGACTGCAGAAACTGACTTAGCATTGGTTCTGGTTCCGGTACCACTGATCTCGACAGGCTTAGCCGTCGTTGTGGTTAAAACTCTTTTAGCACCTGTTTGGATATACTTAGAGAAGTGACCGATGTAGTAATAGGAGATGTTGTAGATCAGTTGCTGCTTTTTTCGATCATACATAATTGGTGCTTCACAGAAGTTACTGACGTGATTCGGCCCACCTTCTTCATTTAAGAACAAGTTCCAATCGATCCAGCCTCTCGACCAGTTATTGAAGTCGCCAATGATGTTGCGGCCATAATGCTCACCGTTTTCCCAAACAGGATCATTGCCATAAATCCCATACTCTACGCAGCCTTCGGTAAATAAAATGTGCTTCTCAGGGAATAGGTCGTGCAGTTTGCCCAATAACTCAAAGTCTTCACTGACATACCAATGATTACCCACCCCCCAAATGTATTTAGCCGCTTCGGGGTCAGAGTAAGCAGGGATAGCGCGCTCTAGGATAAGGTCTCGGTTGTGATCCCAAATCACGATGTTTTTATCCGCTTGATTGTTGATTTCAAGCGTTGGGCCTAAGTAGTCGCGAACAAAGTTTTTTTCTTCATTGGCGCTGTATTGGCATGAATCCCATGTTTGTGTGGCTGCGGGCTCGTTTTGTACGCTTACTCCCCATAAATTTATACCGCGATCTTGCATGCCATGAATAAATTTGGAGAAGTAGTTCGCCCAGGCTTGATGGTATTCAGGTAGGAGTTTTCCACCGTAGTTCATTTCATTGTTGTCTTTCATGAAAGCCGGGGGAGACCAAGGTGATGCGAGCAGAGTAAGTTCTTCACCGGCTATCTCTTGTGCCTCTTTGATCATTGGGATGATCAACTCATCGTCATGTGACATATCAAAAGTGTCGAGTGCTGCATCACCCTCTTCGATATAGGTGTAATTACCCAGTCCAAAGTCACAAGAATGAATGCTCAAGCGGCCAAGATTGTAGCCCAACCCTTCTGATTTAGAAAAATACGCGGTTAACGCTTCTCGGCGAATCGCTTCTGGCGCCTCAGATAGCGTTACCGCTGCAGCTTCAGTAAATGAACCACCGAATCCCATATGTTCTTGAAACTCTTTTGAAGAGTCTACTGCAATCAAATTTTGCGGCTTGAACTCAACTTCATTGAGATCTTTGAATATGACATCTGGCTGCGGAGTCCAAAACTCTTTACTCGCTTTTTTAGTTCTTACCAACTTAGCTTTCATCTTTCCACCTTAATAAACCTTGAACGTACTGACTCGAATATATAACGATGAAGATCGTTATTCTTCTATTACCCTACAACTTAATGATATATAAATAATTCAGTGATAATAAACACTGAGTTAATCAATGGCGTATTTTATTTGCTAACTCTAAAAGATCAGGGTAATTAGCTAGCATATGATTTTAAACACCAAAAAAAATGCTCAAAACAATATACAGCCAAGTGGTTACTTGGTTAAAAAGGGCCACCAGTGAGGATTTACACTGGTGGCATGGCAAATGGCCAATAATGTGAATATGTTGATGCTTGAGTTAGTACGACTCCTCGTCAAGCGGGTGAAGCACAGGGGGTTATTGAGACCAGCAACATCACTACTTATTGCTGGTCTTGTTGGTTAAACAAACAGATGGCAACGCGTAAAGTGATTAGGAGCCACTTCTACGGCATCTGGTAAATATTCGCTGCACTGTGCTTTCGCTTGTGGGCAGCGAGCCGCGTACGGGCAACCTTTTCTCTCGGGCGACCACATCGGTGTTTCCATCGAACGATGCGTGGGTAGCTTTTCGTGAATGCTGCGGCTTGGATCCGGAACGGCCGCCAGCAGCAATTGCGTGTAAGGGTGTTGCGGGTTTTGGGTGATCTCTTCAGTGGTTCCCCACTCCACCATATGCCCGCAATACAGCACGACGGTGTCTTCTGCGAAGTAACGAGCTGTGGCAATATCATGCGTGATATACATGAATGCCTTGCCCATCTCCTTCTTCATTTTGTTCATCAAGTTAAGCACGCCAATGCGAATAGAAACATCCAACATTGAGGTGGGTTCATCGGCCAAAATCACTTTTGCGCCAATGGCCAATGTTTTAGCAAGAAAGACACGCTGCCTTTGTCCGCCAGACAGTTGGTGAGGGAATTTACCTAGCACCTCTTTGGCAGGTGTAAGGCCGACCTCCGTGAGGATCTCAACCATTTTTTCGTCGGCTTCTGGTCCAGGCTTTAATCCATGATAAATCTGCAGCGGTCTCATCAAATGGTAACGGATCGTATGCAGTGGGTTTAATGAGCTGAACGGGTCTTGAAACACCATTTGAACGTCACGGCGATAGTCTGCAAGCTCTTCACCACCATCTATTTCATCAATGTTTTTACCACGGTAATAGATCGCGCCTTCTGTCGCTTTGTGAATTTTGGTCGCAATTTTTGCGCTGGTGCTTTTTCCACATCCAGATTCACCCACGACCGCTAAGCAGCGTCCTTCGCGCAGTTCAAAATCGAGGCCATTAACCGCTCGTAAGTATTGCTTAGGACCAAACCAGGAATCGCGTTTTTTTGAGAAATCGATGGTCAGGTTTTTCGCTTCTAAAACAACGGGATGCTGTTTATCAAAATCTTTTTCAGGAGTTGCTACAGACATTATACAGCCTCCAAAGTGGACGATGGTATTGACTCAATTGGCATTGGATCGTGACAAGCAACCCAGCGGTTGTCTCCCGCACCAACTAACTTAGGCTCTGTTTGGCGACACACTTGGGTCGCTTTGAAACAGCGCGGAGCAAATCGACAGCCCTGTGGAACGTTACTTAGATCCAATGGTGTGCCCGGTATGCCCTTCATCTCTTGAAGTTCGCCGTGCAGCGTCGGGAACGAGTCCCCTAAACCGTGCGCATAAGGGTGTTTAGGCTTACTCAAAATCTCTTTCGCTGGTGCCAACTCAACAAGTTGGCCCGAGTACATGATGCCGATTCGGTCACATAACTCGACCATCAAGCTTAAGTCGTGGGTAATGAACAGGATAGAGAACCCAAACTCTTCTTTAAGCTGATACACCTTTTGCAGAATTTCACGTTGAACCACAACGTCTAACGCCGTTGTTGGCTCATCCATGATCAATAACTTAGGTTTTAGCGCTAGCGCTAGTGCAATCACCACACGTTGGCGCATCCCACCCGAGAATTGGTGCGGATAGTCAAACAAACGCTCAGTAGGAATATCCACAATTCTCAGTAACTCTTTGGCTTTCTCTATCGATTCTTCTCGACTATTGACCACATTGTGAGCTTCAAAAATATCTCTAAACTGGTACTCAATCGTTTTCACGGGGTTAAGGCAGTTCATTGCACTTTGAAAAACCATCGAGGTATCTTTCCAGCGAAAGCTTCTTAGCTCTTCATCGTTCATGCCCAGCACGTCTTGACCTTCAAACAAGATCTCGCCGTCAGATATCATTGCTGGTGGACGGTGCAATCGCATCAGCGAGTAAGCTATGGTCGATTTACCACAGCCCGATTCGCCGGCTAAACCAAGGATTTCGCGCTCGCCAATGTGAAAGCTCACATCATTTACCGCGCGAACTCGGCCATCAAAGGTAATGTAGTCCACACACAGGTTTTTAACTTCGACTAGTTTTTTCATTACGCCTGCTCCGCGGTCTTAAGTTGTTCTTTTGCTGCTTGTTTAGCGGCTTTTTTCTCTTCTCGACGGAATCGAGCCATGATGCGCTGCGCTTTGAGTTTCGGGTTGGAAATCTCGTCAATCGAGAAGTTAATCAATGCTAAACCAATCGCAACCAGAGTCAGTGCCACACTTGGCGCTAGAATTTCCCACCATGCACCAATACGAATCGCAGAGGTTTGGCTCGCGTTGTATAACATGCCGCCCCAAGTCACACTGAGTGGGTCACCTAGACCGATGAACTCAAGAGTTGCTTGCGTCATCACGGCGTAGATAACGGTACCGATAAAGCTAGAAGCTAAAATCGACAGCATGTTTGGCATCACTTCAGCAAACAGCATGCGTTTTTTGGTTTCGCCCATCACTTCTGCCGCGTGAACAAAGTCTCTGTTGCGAATCGCCAATGTCTGCGAACGCAGTACCCTTGCGCCCCAAGGCCAAGAGGTAAGTCCAATGATCACGGCGATGACCGTCGGCGAAACCTGATTCAAGAATGCCGCGAGTACCAGCATCAAAGGCAAGCTTGGGATGACCATTACAATGTTGGTGATCAACGATAGGATGTTATCGACAATGCCACCAAAGTAACCGGCGGTAATGCCAACAATCATTGCCATAAGAATAACAAATGTACCGGCAATCAGCCCCACCATTAACGAAATACGACCTCCGTACAACACTTGTGCCCATACGTCTCGTCCCATACGTGTAGTCCCCATAATGTGGTCAGCACTTGGCGGCTGATGAGGACGACCTACACGGGCCGATGCTACATACTCGGTCAGTAGGGGTGCAAATGTGCACATCAATACCACGGTAAACACCAAGGCGATTCCGATGAATGCTTTTGGGTTATCCAGGAAAAACTGTTTTGCTATTTTTAGAAACTTCATTGTGTGTTTCTCCCAATTATTGTTCTAGTTCTGTACGAAGACGTGGGTCGAGGACAAACAGCAGACAGTCGGCAATAAAGTTAGCGCCAAGCACCATCGCTGTCATAATCAATAGGTATCCCTGCACAAGCGGGTAGTCACGAGCCAAAATGGCTTGATAAGTAATCTGTCCCAATCCTGGGTAGTTAAAAATGATTTCGATGATCAATGAGCCACCGAATATTCCACCAATAGACATCGCAAAGGTTGTGATCATCGGCAGTACAGCATTTCGCGCGCCATACTGAAGCATCACTTTGTCGTCTTTAACGCCTTTGGCCCAGCCCATTACGATGAAGTCTTCACCCAGCTGATTGATCATGTTAGAGCGCATTCCCATAACGTTACCCATGCCCAAGGCGACCATACAGGTCAGCGGCAAGGCGATATGGTGCATAACGCTACCGATAAACTCGAAGCTCAATGCTGGATCAAGTTGCGGATCGTAGGCATAGCCTGTTGGGAACCACTGTAAGTTTGATGCAAAAAGGAAATACATAGCTAACGCCATCACAACCGATGGTGTCGATGAAATAATGACCGAGCCTACCGTGATGACCGAGTCTGCCCACGTGCCACGTTTCCAAGCCACGTAAATGCCTAGTAGTGTGGTAATGGTGTACGACACGATAAGATAGACACCCACCAGTAGTAGAGTCCACAGCATGCCGCGACCTAGCACGTCAAATACGGGAGCAAAGAAACGTGTCGACATGCCCCATTCACCAGAGAATATTGCCCCAATGTAGGTAATAAACTGATTAAATAATGGAACATTGGTCGAGTAGCCATATAGAGCTTCCAACGAAGCGATCATTTCAGGGCTAACATTGCCACCGTTTTGCGCTAAGCGAGCCAAAAACGACTGTATCGGGTCACCCGGCATCATACGAGGCAGAAAGAAGTTAATCGTCACTGCCGCCATAAATGCGAGCATGTAGAAGCCAAAACGGCTCAGTATGTATTTCATAGATTGAATCCCTAAGATAAAGAGACCACCACAGATAGTGGTCTCTTAAACTGCATGGAGAACGGATTATTAGCTTCTTGGCTTGATATAGCGCACGTGCAGCAGTTTGTTTTCACTAAAGGTTGCAGGGTGTGCAACTGGATTATCGGCATTAAAGAAGCCCGTAAATCGGCTGTCGTTGTACGAGTACCACACCGCATTGAGATACAGAGGAATTTGCACAACGTTCTCGGCATAGTGTCGCTCGATTTCGCCAACGATCTCTTTTTGCTTGTCGCTGTCTAAGGTTTTGCTTAAGACCGCAATCGCTTCATCGATGTCCTGGTTGGCGTAGTTATGCATTGCCGTCGACCACCAGTTACCCGTTTTCGCGTAGCGAGAGTGCATGGTGTAGTCGTAAAACTTCCATACCGATGAGGCTGAGCTACCAGCGCCAATGTTGGCGTCAAAGTTGCCACCGTTCCAGTTTTTAGAGTAAGCAGAGGTTTCAGGGGTAATAAGATTGGCTTTAATACCTGCCTCGCGAAGGCCTTCAACCGCAATCGTCGCGTTGTTAACCATTGCGCCCCAACCACTTGGTACCTGGATCATAAACTCAAGCTTGCTGCCGTCTTTATTTTCAATGTACCCATCGCCAGTGACATCTTTGTATCCAGCATCAGCCAAAATCTGCTTGGCTTTGCTCATGTCAAACTGATTGAACTCAGCCCATGTTTTTTCAGCTGCGTCGTCTTTCCATGAGGACAACGATCCAGACAGGTTGGTTGCAGAGTTGCCCAGCTTAACGTAGCCATAGGCTCCAAGGTCACGCATCGCTTCTCGGTCCATCGCAAGACTTGCGGCCTTACGAAACTCAACATCACTGAACGCTTTTTTTGCGCCTTCGTTTTCTGTGTCGTAGTTGAAGGTTAAGCGCACGCCATCACCCGATGGGAACCAGTATTTGTTGCCGTCGGCAGAGTTCACGTAGAGGCGATCAATATCGGGTACAAAGATGTTGTGCCAATCGGTAGAACCTTTAGACATCATTTCTAATGCCGCGTCAGACGAAGAAAACTGTGGGAACTCCAAGCATCGAACTTCAATGTCGTCATTCCAGTAGTTCTCATTCACACACTGGGTATACACTTGAGGGGTAAAACGCTCTATTTCAGTAAACGGTCCCGTACCCACTGGGTTTTGAACTATCTCTCGCGTTGGATCTTCAACCGAAGACCAAATGTGCTGAGGGATGATGGTGGTCTTTAACACATTAAGGTGTACAAACGCATTTTGCTCAGCAAGGTGGAACTTGATGGTGTTTTCGTCGACTTTTTCGACACTGCTTACCGCAGTGTTAACCCCAGACAAATCAATAGATGGATTCTGCTTGGTGTACTCAAACGTAAACAAAATATCTTCAACGGTGAAGTCTTCGCCGTCAGACCATTTCACGCCTTCGCGAATATCTACGGTCAGCGTTTTAAGATCTTCGCTGATTTCATAACTGGTAGCCAGCCAAGGGTGCTCTTTTTGAGAATCTAACTGATTGAACAAAAACAGCGGCTCGTAAGCATAGCCAGTAGACGCTAGGCCGCCCAGCCAAGGGTTGAAGTTGCGCGTCCATGCCGTCGATTGCTCATCAAGTATGCGTAAGTTAGGGGTACTGTTGTCCGCAGCAAATGTACTTGATACCAGTCCGCCCGCCACCAGTGCAATAAGAGTCTTTTTCATCATTTGTCCTTTTGATTCAATATTTTTATTATTAAGTTGTAGGGTGAACACGGTACCGACTGATCAGTTGGTGCTTTCCTGCACTCAGCTTTGTCAGCAGATACGGTACGTGTGTTCTAGGGGAAACGACGTTCGTATGTATACGATATCCATCGCGAGATTCTTTTTCATAGCCATCGAGGCTAATGATTTGTGAGGTACCGTTGGCGCCTCGAATTTCTATATTGGCCTGAATGCCCTGTCGTTGGATTAAGGTTTCTTTAGGCTGATACCAGTTGCTCACAGCAAAGCCAGACTCAACAATCCATGCATCCTGAGGAAGCTCAATAGTGTGAGTGCGAATGGACTCGCCATTATCCAGCACGTCAATCACAGTAGTGATATTCAAGGTGCCTGTAGTCCATTCAATGCTCATCCGGTTTTGTGTCTCGTCAACAACGACGTGGTGATTATTCATGCGCATTTGCCAATTCACACCTTCATCGAAGCTTATTGCCAAAATGTTATCGCCAAATAACAGCTGATGGCTGTCTTTCAATGAGTCGAAATCTGCACCAAAGCAGGTGGAGTAGGCAAATTTGTTGTACTTATCGACCTGGAACTGCTGTTCGATGGTGCCAGAAAAATGTGCAATGCTGTGTCCACCAACGCGCTGAATAATGGTGTTCGCCGCTGGCATGGCATACACTTTTTTGCTCAGTGCCAACGGTTTTTCTTCAACCTGCCAAAATGGGTGTGAGTCTTCTAAGGCAAGAGGTAAAAATGCTTTAAATGCCCAATACGGGGACGTCGGTGAGTTGTACCCTTCACAGACTGTCAGAGTCGGGTAATCGTACCCCCGGGTTAACAGCCCTTCGGCAGTGAAAATAGGCTTGTCTTTCCATTGACGAAGATGACGTGCCCAAAGCCCTTTAATGGTTCCTAGCTCCATCGCCGACAAATCTGAAATTGCGGCACTTGCCCAAAAGCCTGCAGTCGCAAAGCGATAGGTAAGCGATCGCCCTTGAGCCATGCATTCGCCTGATTCGGCGAACCAATATGAAAACGGTTCACAAAACTCGTTCGCTCGCTCAATGAACAAATGTTTGAGTTCATTGTCGGCATCTTCAATCAAACTTGCATAGATTAAACTGTAATAATGGATTGCAAATCCACCATAGTGATCGATGTTTTTACCCGCACCATCGCCATACCAACCATCACCAAGGTAAAAACTTTTCAGTGTCTTTAGGTAACTGGCTTCTTTGTTAATATCAACTAGATCGCTGCGACCGACTTTTCTAAGCCCTGCTTGAACCAAAATGGTAAAAAATAGCCAGTTATTTTGCGGCATTTGCGCCTGTTGAATTTGAGCCAACCACTGCGCGAAATTCTCTTTAGTTTGAGGATCCAGTGGTGCCCAACCGTGCTCAGGTAACACCGCTAGCAACAAGCCAAATGCGGCTTTCTCAACGCTGGTTTGATTGATGGTATCCATCACTCCCCAGTAATTTGGGTGATTTGGATCCGTGCCTTGTGAAATAGCAGCATGAAAAAGATCCCAGTGTTCAAACTCCCCGCCACCTTTTACTAATGGAATGATTCCCCAAAGCAGACGAGCAACCCCTTCGAGTGCACTGGCACTCATGTCAAAGATTGCACCACCTTGATCAAAGTCCATTTTTGCACCTTGTGATGCCAAGTACGGACGAACAGGCTCAAATAGATCTAGGACCAATTGTTGATAGTCTTGCTTAGTGACCATCGGGTTTTCAGAAAACGGCTTATAGAATGGCATGAGAACGACCTACTTTTTCCAGAAGAAATTGGTATGCCCTTGGGCACGCATTACGGCTTCAAAATAGTAATAGTCGCCATACGGCAACATGCCATCGGAATAAAACTTGGTTTCAGCGCTATTGGTTCTGCGTACGTGTGACGCCCCACCCGATAACAACCCCTGAGCATGTTCAAACTTGGTCAGATCATGATTCTCATGCAGAGCCAGTAGCATTTTCTCTGCGAGTGCTTGATATTTTTCAGCTTGCTGCCCGTTGTCCGCCTTTTTATAGACATCGGCAAGCATAAATAGCCCAGATGCAGTAACGGCACCCGCGGATGTATCTTTAAACGGTGTTTCACCTTCAGGCAGTAGGTAATCCCAAACAGGAACGTAGTCATCGGTAATATGCTCTACAACCCAATCCATCAATTTTGCACTGATGTCGGCATAACGCAGATCACCCGTGGTCTCTGCCAATTGTGCGTAACCATGAATTGCCCATGCTTGACCACGACTCCAGCAAGACTCATCGGCATAACCTTGCATGGTTTTTCCGCCAACCGGTTGGTTAGTACGTGGGTCAAAGTCAAACGAGTGATAAGTACTAAAGTCATCACGGATCAGGTATTTCAGTGACGTTTCTGCTTGTTGCATGGCTACTTGTTTGAAGCTTTCTATACAAGTCTCTTGATAAGCCCACAGTAGAAGTCCTAGATTTTGCATACAATCAATGATGATTTTGCCTTGCACAACTTCCGCATGTCCCGGGTTGCCTGCCTCTGCATTCCACGCAGGAAGATACTCGCCATTCCAGTTAAAACGGTTTCTTAGAGCTTCGGCAGCGCGTAATCCACGTTGGCGCGCCTCTTTGCATCCAGTGAGCTTGTAATCGGCTACAGCGGTAAGGCTGAACAGAAAGCCCATATCATGATCAATCCAAGTGGGTGTGCCTAACACACGCTCAAAGTGCTCATTTCGCATACGAGCGCTGTTCTTAAACTTCTCTTCTCCAGTCAGGCTATACGCCAGCCAGAGCTGCCCTGTCCAGAATGAGTCTGTCCAGTAGTAAACATTTGGGTAACGCCAATTGAAATCAGGGGCGCCATAACCGATTTCTGGGTTACGTGTGCCGACTCTTGGAATATTTCTCTCAAGGGAATGCAGAATATTGCTCTGCATTTTTTCGAATTTGGTCTGGTTATCCATATTTCACTCTCTAAATCTTTGTCGTTGTCGACTAACTGGAAATGATTATGCACGACGAGAAAAATCTCGACCGTGAACAAGATCTAATTTTGAGACATTTAATCCCATTCGTGAAATATTTCACAAATAGACCCATTCTGTGAAATTTACCTTTTAACTCAGAGAAAAATTATCTATAGTAATAACCGTAAAGAGTCGAATTAGATTGATAGTGATTTCAAGTAGAAATTAAGGATTACACTTTGAATGTTATGAAAAAAGTCACGATTTCAGATCTCTCTGAAATGACCGGGATCTCAAGAAGCACCGTATCTCGAGTCCTGAATAACAATCCAAATGTGCATACGGATATAAAGCGTCAGGTTGAAGAAGCCATTGAGAAAAGTGGTTACCAACGCAAAGCTGCAAAGCTAAAGCTGACTGCGCCAGTCACGTCAGTGAACATCGCGACCACGGTGCCTGTAGGTTCACCCGATCAGTTCTACACCATCATGATGAACGAGTTCCAAACGCAACTTAGAGATATGGGTATCGAACCAAAACTCACGCTCATCAACGGCAAAATAGACCAGCAGCTGATACTGAAAAAACTCGAAAGTGCGGAATCTGTACTGATGCTAGGGCCCGAATTACCAGAAGTTGCTCATAAGCTCGCTGATCAAGAAAAACCCATTGTATTGGTCAATGGCTACGACGATAAAATGCGTCTTTCTAGTGTCTCATTAGACTATGAACTTGGTGGGGAGTTAGCGGCAAAACATCTTATTGAGTATGGACATAAAAAGCTCGCCATGCTCACAGCGCAAACCCGTCCATCCATTCGAAAGCGCACCTATGGATTTGAACGTAAAGCTAAAGAGTTAGGCGCTGAGTCAGTGCAAATCATCGATATCATCGATATGTGCAATAAGCTTGATCACAAAGAGTTAGCTCAGAAAATAATGGTCGGTAAAGCCGGCGCTGACTTTGGTGCCAGTCTGATCCTTCCAGAGTTACTGGATTCGGGAATGCTTGATGACGCCACGGCCATTTTCTGTCTGTGTGACAGAACGGCCATTACCCTGATTGAAGAGCTAGACAATCGCGGAATCAACGTTCCAGACGACGTGTCAGTCATCGGCTTTGATAACTTGTCCATTAGTTCTATGGTCACGCCAACACTCAGTTCAATCGGTGGTGAAATTTCATACATGGTGAAGTCAACCATCGATGCACTATTCCACGAATTCAACAACACCAGTGATATTGCTACTCGAATCAACATAGGTGTGCAGTTATACAGTCGAGACTCCGTTAAGAAGCTCGAATAGACAACAAACGAATTACCTATCTAAAAAAAATTACCCTACGTATTCGACCATTTCGGTCGAGTACAAGAATTTTGCACCCAAAATTTACATTTTGGACGCTTTAAGCATCTTAATAAGGAACTCACAATGATTTTAGAACAGTTCGATTTATCTGGAAAAGTGGCCATCGTAACTGGCTGTAATACGGGACTTGGTCAGGGAATGGCATTAGGGCTTGCACAAGCTGGCTGTCACATCGTAGGTATTAATTTTGCCGATCCTGCCGACACTAAGCACCAAGTTGAAGCGTTAGGTCGCCGGTTTTTAGATATCAGAGCAGACTTAATGAAAACCGAATGCATTCCATCGGTAATAGATCAAGCCGTTACAGAGTTTGGTCGTATCGATGTACTGGTCAACAATGCTGGCATTATCCGCCGCAACGACGCCATTGAGTTTACCGAGCAAGATTGGGATGACGTTATGGATCTCAACATTAAATCGACTTTCTTCATGTCACAGACGGTTGCCAAGCAATTTATTGCTCAAAACAGTGGTGGCAAGATCATCAACATCGCGTCAATGCTCTCATTCCAAGGGGGTATTCGCGTACCGTCCTACACAGCGTCTAAAAGCGCTGTACAAGGTGTCACTCGTGCCATGGCCAATGAGTGGGCGAAACACAATATCAATGTCAATGCGATCGCTCCGGGCTACATGGCGACGGACAATACCGCAGCACTTCGTGCAGATGAGAAGCGAAATCAAGACATACTCGCGCGTATTCCGGCTGAGCGCTGGGGCAAACCTGAAGATGTTGCTGGCCCATGTGTATTCTTAGCGTCGAGTGCGGCTGATTATGTAAATGGCTACACCATCGCCGTTGATGGTGGCTGGTTAGCTCGCTAAAGCACCGAAATAATCTATTTAACTTTGGAGTAATACAATGAAAATCGCTTTAATGATGGAAAACAGTCAAGCGGGCAAAAATGCTACTGTGGTCAATGAACTCAATGCTGTCGCTGACCAACTAGGCCACCCTGTATTTAACGTAGGTATGCACGATGACAATGATCATCACCTGACCTATATCCACCTAGGCATTATGGCTAGCATCTTACTCAACACTAAAGCTGTAGACTTTGTCTTTACAGGTTGTGGTACAGGCCAAGGTGCTATGATGTCGCTAAACCTGCACCCAGGTGTAGTTTGTGGCTACTGTCTTGATCCGTCCGATGCGTTTTTGTTTAACCAAATCAATAACGGTAATGCCCTGTCTCTTGCCTTTGCTAAAGGGTACGGTTGGGGTGCTGAATTGAATGTCCGTTACATGTTTGAAAAAGCCTTGCTAACCGGTGAGCGCGGCTTAGGTTACCCACGTGAGCGTGCAGAGCCGCAGCAACAAAATGCCAAGTTACTGAACGATGTAAAAGCAGCCGTGACAAAAGATAGCTACCTAGATTCACTAAAAGCTATCGATCAATCATTGGTTGCTCAGGCAGTATCAGGAAAACACTTCCAAGAGTGTTTCTTTGAACATTGCCAGGATAAAGACGTTGCAGACTACGTTCGTACTCTTATAAGCGCATAAAGGCGAGAGCACCTTGTTGTCTAGTCTGGGCTATGACTTGATGCTAGGGCATTTGCTGCTTAGTCATGTATTCTAGACACACTATAGATTAGGGCAGTCACCGTGGGGCTGCCTTTTTGATCCTAGCTTTTACCTTAACCCCGCACAACTAAATTAAGTTCGATTTAATCGAGCAGCTATCAACTAGCCACGCAAAACAGTGCGCTGCTTTACTGGAAACTACGCCAAAATCGTTGGTTTTTTGCGCCAATGTCTGGAAATAGCGGCATGACTTGTGGCTAATAGTATTGCTCAGAAACACTATCGAAAGTGGTGAGTTTGCAAAGTTGAGGTTAAAAAAACGAGCTCTGCCTTTAAGTTGGCAGAGCTCGTACTGTATTGGGATGTCAGATGTTACTGTTCGATGTACTCAGCAATAGTAAGCACCCAGTTTAATTACTCCACGGTTACCGCTTTCGCAAGGTTACGAGGCTGATCCACGTCAGTACCTTTAATAAGAGCAACATGGTAGGCCAAAAGCTGCATAGGCACGGTGTAGTAGATAGGAGCAACGACTTCATCAACGTGTGGAAGCTTGATGATCTTCATGTTTTCGTCTTCTTCAAATCCAGCGGATTCGTCTGCAAACACATACAGTTGACCACCACGAGCACGCACTTCTTCAACGTTTGATTTTAGTTTCTCAAGCAATTCGTTACTTGGTGCAACCACTACAACAGGCATATCGGCATCAATCAGAGCCAGTGGGCCGTGCTTTAGCTCGCCAGCGGCGTAAGCTTCAGCGTGAATGTAAGAAATTTCTTTTAGCTTAAGTGATGCTTCCATTGCGATTGGGTAAAACTCACCACGACCCAAGAACAACGTATGGTGTTTATCCGCAAAGTCCGGTGCCAGAGCTTCAATAGCTTTGTCATAAGAGAGCGCGTATTCGATATGCGCAGGTAGCTCATGCAGTGACTTCACAATCTCAGCTTCACGTTTTTCATCAACGCGACCTTGAAGGCGGCCAATAGAGACAACCATCATCAGCATAGCAGCAAGTTGAGTGGTGAACGCTTTGGTCGAAGCCACACCAATCTCGGTGCCTGCGCGTGTCATGAAAGCAAAGTCTGATTCGCGAACCAATGACGAGCCAGCAACGTTACAAATGGTCATTGCTGACATGTAGCCTTTTTCTTTAGCAAGACGCAGTGCAGCTAATGTATCAGCGGTTTCGCCCGACTGAGAAAGTGTCACTAGCAAGCTATTTGGACGTACCACAAAATCGCGGTAACGGAATTCAGAGGCGATCTCAACATCACAGCTCACTCCCGCAATTGACTCAAACCAGTAGCGAGCAGCCATACCAGAGTTGTATGACGTACCACATGCGATGATTTGTACATGCTCTACTTTACTAAGAATCTCTTCAGCGCGAACACCAATAGCATTGGTGATCACAGACTTTTCAGAGATGCGGCCTTCCATTGTGCTAATAAGTGCAGCGGGTTGTTCAAAGATCTCTTTTTGCATGAAGTGGCGGTACTTGCCTTTATCGCCGGCATCGTGCTCGACCGTCGACTCAATGATTTCACGTTCAACACTTTCACCCAGTGCATTAAACACCGTCACATCACGGCGAGTCACTTCGGCAACATCACCCTCTTCTAGGTACATGAAGCGGCGCGTAACGCTAAGTAGCGCAAGCTGATCAGAAGCAAGGAAGTTTTCACCGACGCCAAAGCCGATAACAATCGGACTACCAGAGCGCGCAACAACAATGCGTGACGGGTCACGACGATCAACAGCTACCGTACCGTAAGCACCATCAAGCTGCTTAGCGGTTTTTTGCAGCGCTTCGAGCAATGTTTCTGAGGTGCGAAGCTCCCACTCCACCATGTGAGCGATGACTTCAGTATCGGTTTGAGAGGTGAATACGTAACCGCGGCTTTGCAGCAATTCACGCAACTCTTCATGGTTTTCGATGATGCCATTGTGCACAACAGCAATGTCACCAGACATATGTGGGTGAGCGTTGACTTCACTTGGCTCACCATGGGTTGCCCAGCGAGTGTGTGCAATACCAGTACCGCCCACAACTTTGGCTTCGTTTACCGCATCAGCAAGCTCTTGCACTTTACCAAGGCGACGCACCCGAGTTAGATTCGACTCAGCGTCAACGACGGCAACACCGGCAGAGTCGTAGCCACGGTATTCTAGGCGGCGTAAGCCTTCGACTAAAATCTCTGCTACATCACGTTGTGCTACTGCACCTACTATTCCACACATGTTTTTACTCCAAAAAGTTAGTTTGCCACTTATTTTTCAGCGCGAACGACGCGCACGGCATTAGATTCAATAGTTTGTTGTTGTTCTTGGCTGAGTTGCTCGTCAGTAACCAAGACATCAATAGCGTCCCAATCCAGTTCCAAGTTAGGCATACGTCGGCCAATTTTCTCGGACTCAATCATGACAATGACCTCTCGAGACACGTCGGACATGACGCGGCTGAGGCCGGTTAATTCGTTAAACGTCGTTGTACCACGGTCTAAATCCAACCCATCGGCACCAATAAATAGCTGGTCGAAATCATAGGCTCTTAACGTTGCTTCAGCGACTTGCCCCTGAAACGAATCAGAATGAGCATCCCAGGTCCCGCCGGTCATCAGCAAAGTAGGTTCACTTTCTAGTTCATTCAGTGCATTCGCAACATTGAGAGAGTTTGTCATCACAACAAGCCCTTTATAGGCTGCCAAGTGGGGAATCAAAGCCCCGGTTGTACTTCCGCAATCAACAACAATACGGTTGTGATCTTTGATCAGTTGTGCCGCTGCTTCCGCTAGGGACAATTTGACCGTAGAAACTAAGCTGTCCAACTCTTGATTTATTGCTTCCGTTGGTAAGGCCACGGCGCCACCATATCGACGAACTAGCTGACCACCACGTTCTAGCATGGCAAGATCCTTTCGAATCGTAACTTCAGAAGTTTCAAACTTGATCGCTAACTCTTCAACACTGACATCACCTTTTCGGGCAACTAGAGTCGCAATTGCGTTTCTTCGAATTTGAGTATTTCGTTTCGTCATGATCGTCTAAGTTTCGTTTCTATTTCACAATTCTTTCACACCGAAAGGTTATTGTCCAATGTAAATTCGTCTCAGAAGTAACACTTTTACTAGGAATCATAAGCGTAATTGCATATATACCTTTTTAGATAACCCTTGCGGGAAGCAGTAGGTCTAAGTAATAAGTTTCAATTCGAAATCTGGTTAGAAACCACAGTGTACTGACGATGCGAGAGAGCGCACAAAAGTGTAGAAATCTTAGTAGGGACTACCATTATTGTTTGGATAATCACCACACTTAATTTACAATGCAAAATAACTTAGTTACTTCCATTTTAAGAACATTTAAGAATAGGTAGAGTTATGAGACTGATTCCCGTAGCAAATGCGCAGCAAGTAGGAAAGTGGGCAGCACGCCACATTGTAGAAGCGATCAACAATTTTCAACCTACTGCTGATCGACCTTTTGTCCTTGGCCTACCAACCGGTGGCACACCATTAACCACGTATAAATACCTGATAGAAATGTACAACAAAGGCGACGTGAGCTTTAAACACGTGGTGACATTTAACATGGATGAATATGTAGGGATCGATCCAGAGCACCCAGAGTCGTACCGTTCGTTTATGTACAACAACTTCTTTAATCACGTTGATGTGCAAGAAGAAAACATCAACCTACTTGACGGACAAGCTGAAGATATCGACGCGCATTGTGCTGCGTACGAAGAAAAAATGCGTTCTTTTGGTCGCGTTAACCTATTTATGGGTGGTGTGGGCATTGATGGCCACATCGCGTTTAACGAGCCAGGTTCGTCATTGGCCTCTCGCACTCGTATCAAAACCCTCACCGAAGATACGCGCATTGCAAACTCACGCTTTTTTGATAACGATCTAAATCAAGTGCCAAAATATGCACTGACCATTGGTGTTGCGACACTGCTTGATGCAGAAGAAGTGATGATTCTGTCCATTGGTCACAATAAAGCGCAAGCACTGCAGATGGCTGTTGAAGGCAGCGTCAACCACTTGTGGACGGTAACAGCGCTTCAAATGCACAATAAAGCCGTTATTGTCGCTGACGAAGCGGCTCAGCAAGAGCTTAAGGTGAAGACGGTTAAATACTTTAAAGAACTGGAAGCCGAAAACATCCAGGATCTTTAAGCACTGTAAGTTGATCGCTCCCCTCAGCCATTCGATCGACTTTACATAGATTGCTTCTGAATAGAAAAGGCGGTTCAATCATGAACCGCCTTTTGATGTTTACTGCCTAGTGAATCTAATCGACTAACTGGTCAGCGCGTTCTCTTTACACAGTGAATGCATCAACGACGTTACCGCCAATACAATCGTTGAGCGCACTTTTAAAAAGTGTCTTTGCAAGAACATCTGTTTGGAGCTTTCATCCAAACCTTCAATGAGTGCATCAGAAAACTCTAATGGCATGACGCTATGAATTGCCTGCACTCGATTAAGCTCAAACAATACATTGGGATCTACAAAGCTCACGTTTGGCTCATGACGAGCCCACTCTTTTAAAGTGACAAAAACCTCGATATCGTCATAAGTTTGCTTACTGATTCCACCGAACCCCAACAACAACTTGCAGCGGATCAAAACGTCTCCAAGAGGCCCATCCGTGGTGAGCAATGGTTCAACAACGAACTTCACTGCATAGTCATCCTTGTGAAAAATAGACTTCAATACTGCATCCACAGTATCGTCTAGCACATCATAGGCACTAAGCAGGCACTCGTTGGCATTCTGTGATTCAGACAGTGCTTCGAGTAATTCAGTTTCATGTTCAGGAGATATTGGCATTCGTTCAAATACGATGGTTGATAGCGCCGCTTATGCAGCGCTATAGGTGTTATTATTTAAGTGCATTATATGCTTGCTCGGCAAGTGTAACAATTTCCGAGTCCGCTTTCAGCTCTGAATAATGAGCAAGTGTTTGTGCGAAGCCTTTTTCTGCAAACATGGCTTGTAACTCTACAGCTTGTGGGTCATCGTCATTCGTATACAAGAACGCTGCCGCAATACCCTTTAGTAGGTACTCATTGGGTAATCCGTACTCCAATGTTCCGTTTAATGGTTTAACTAAACGATCTTGCGGACTGAGTTTACGAATAGGTTGGCGCCCTACACGATCCACTTCATCGCGTAAGTATGGGTTGGCAAATCGGCCAAGAATTTTCTGAATGTAAGCAGCGTGTGCTTCAGGATCAAAACCATAACGTTTAATCAATACTGCACCACTTTCATTCATAGCAGCGGTCACATCCGCTCGAATCGCATCGTCTTCAATCGACTCTTTGATCGTTTCATGTCCAGCCAACACACCAAGATAAGCGGTGATAAGGTGACCCGTATTTAGAGTGAACAACTTACGTTCTACAAAGGCCATTAGGTTGTCAGTACACTCCATTCCTGGAATGTCTGGAATGTCTCCCTTAAACTGAGTTTGATCAACAATCCACTCGCTAAAGGTTTCTACAGTCACTGCAAGTGGATCGGTTTCGCCTTCTTCTGCAGGAGGGACAATACGGTCCACAGCTGAATCAACAAATCCAATATGTAGGTCTGAAAATGCTTTAGCTTGGTCACTTAAATGACTAAATACTGTCTCTTTAAGCTGACTTGTGCCACGCACCATATTCTCACACGCAATGATATTAAGTGGCACTGTGTTGTTGTTAGCAAGCCGCTTCTCAATGCCATCGGCAATGGTCTTAGCAATAATGTTTAGTACTGTTGGACCTACTGCCGTTGTGACCATATCAACGTCAGCGACTAAATCAGCAATACTTGGATCCAGTGAACTGATGGCAGTTACGTTACTGACTTCTTCAACAACACTGTCTTCACCCACTACTTTTACTGGGTACTGGTTACGCTCAATAAGCGCGTTGACCACTGTTTCATTTACATCTGCAAACGTCACTGCAATTCCTGCGTCAGAGAGCAGTTTTCCAATAAAACCTCGACCGATGTTACCGGCACCAAAATGTAGAGCTTTCATAATTTACCTAACCAATATTCAATGTTTTAGAAACAAAAAGGAGGCCAGAGCAATATAGGGGGAATGCTGGCCTCGTTCACTTAGGAGCGTTGACGAATCAAGTTCAACTTAACCGTTCAGAATTTTTAATACATCTTGTGGGTTAGTTGTTGTTTGAAGCAATGTCACCGCTTCTTCGTCATCTAGTGAATTTGTAATCGCCATCAGCACCATGTTGTGCTCATCGCCTTGCGCCGCAATACCAATGACCATCTTAGCGACATCATCTTCATCCTCACCCCACTGAATACCTTGTGGGTATTGGCAAAATACGATGCCTGTCGTCTTAACATATTGTTTTGCCTCGATGGTGCCGTGTGGCACCGCGATGGACTCACCCAAATAGGTCGAAACCATTTCTTCTCGGGCAAACATACCGTCGATGTACTCAGGCGATACGTAATCCAGCGCGGCCAGCTTTTCACCCGCAAAGCGGATTGCTTGCTGTTTATCTTTGGACTGTAGTCCTAGGAAGATGTTGTCTTCTGTTAATGTTAGCTTGTCTTCAGCTGGTTTTTTTTTTCCTTCAGCGCTTGGGGCTGAAGTAGTTTGAGACTGTGCTTGCTCTAACTCGGCCACCAGATTGTCATAGACGGCAGCGTCTAAGAAGTTACTGAGTGATATGTGGTGAGCACTTGCGACCACAGAGCGAGCTCTGTCAGTAAGGTCACGGTGTGTCACGACAATATCAACATCTTGAGGCAAATTGTTAATGGCTAAGTTTGTCACGCTAATGCCTAGACCAGCAGCTTCTACTTTCTTGCGCAGTAAGCTTGCACCCATTGCACTTGACCCCATACCAGCATCACAGGCAACGATGATTTTCTTCACGTTGCTCATGTTGAAATCTGCAGCAACTGGTGCACCTTTAGAGCCAGCTTTCATGTCTTTCATTTGACTCGCAGCTTGCTCTAGTGAATCTTCATCATCGGTTTGCGCTTGAGTTTTCATTAGCAGCGACGCGACAACAAAAGAGACAGTCGCTGATGCAATGACCGACAGGATTACACCGACGAACGCTGACTTAGGTGTCATCAACAATACTGCGAAGATTGAACCTGGAGAAGCAGGAGAAATTAGACCAGCATCAAATACAACCAGTGTGAATACACCAGTCATACCACCTGCAATTACAGCAAGGATAAGACGTGGGTTCATTAGTACGTATGGGAAGTAAATCTCGTGGATACCACCGAAGAAGTGGATGATTGAAGCACCCGCTGCCGATTGCTTAGCGCTACCACGGCCAAACACCATGTATGCCAACAATAGACCTAGACCAGGACCTGGGTTCGCTTCAATCAGGAAGAAGATTGAACGACCAAGCTCTTCAGATTGTTGGACACCAAGCGGCGTGAAGATACCGTGGTTAATCGCGTTATTTAGAAAGAGGATTTTTGCAGGTTCAACAAAAATGGACGCTAAAGGAAGCAGACCTGCATTCACCATGACGTCTACACCAGCAGCCAATGCGCCAGATAGCATCTTAACAGCGGGGCCTACAACGAAGAATGCAATGATGGCACAAATCATACCAACAATACCGGCAGAGAAGTTGTTGACCAACATCTCGAAACCACTCTTCACCTTACCATCGACAGATGCATCAAACTTCTTGATCGCCCAGCCGCCAAATGGGCCCGCGATCATCGCACCCATGAACATTGGAATGTCAGTACCAACGATAACGCCCATTGTGGTAATTGCACCGACGACCGCACCGCGATCTCCGCCGACAATTTTACCACCGGTATAACCGATTAGTAGTGGCAGTAGATAGGTAATCATTGGCCCAACTAGGGCGGCGAGTGTTTCGTTTGGCCACCAGCCAGTTGGAATGAATAAAGCAGTAATGAAACCCCAAGCGATGAACGCTCCGATGTTTGGCATTACCATGTTGGATAGAAAACGACCAAAGTTTTGTACCTTGATCTTCGCTTCAGGAGAAAGCATAGGGCGACCTCTTGTCTTTTTTGTTATGTTATAAGTTGTGGTAATCGCAATCTTTCGCGATTTCGATTTACCAAAAATCTAACACAAGCATTAGATTTTGCACGTTGCTGGGTTTCTTGTGACTCATATCACATATAAAAAGACACCTAGAAATAAAAACATTGATAGCCATCACAACAAATGAACGTCATAAAATTACACGCCAATTTTAATGACAATGAGAATCATTCATAAGTGACCCAGGTCTCATTTCGGTGCCGAGCGGATAAAAATATAACGTGACAAGCGTCACATAATATTAAAGTCACTTAAAAATAACGCCAATATTGGGTGCTTATTGAGCGATATCTGGCTGTTATTCACCCAAAAACTGATTGAGCAGGCAGGAGTGTAATTTAATTACACAACTATTAACGCTAAATAAAGGAGGTACTGATGTATCGTGCTGCCCTATTTGATATGGACGGTTTGATCTTTGATACTGAGCGAAACATCAAAAGTGCTTGGCAAAAAGCGGCTCAATTGCAGAGCCTCAATATTGAAGACGAATTTTATTCCAACTTCATTGGTGTGAAAGATGTTGAGTGTGAAGGCATGCTTAAGGAATATTTTTTAAACGCCGACTTTAGCCTAGATAAGTTTATTGTAGATAGAGATGGACTCATGGTAGCTCAAAAAAACAACGCTACCGAAGTAAAACGTGGTTTTGATGCGCTTTTTCATCACCTTTTGAACCAACAAATAAAATTAGCCTTAGTAACTTCGTCATCTTTAAGCCAAGTTCAACACCATTTTAAGGGTTACCACTACCTACCTGACTTTAACATGGTCGTAACCGGCGATGACGTGGTTAAAGGTAAGCCCAATCCAGAATGCTATATCCGTGCAATACAGGGATTAAACGTAAAGGCAGAACACTGTGTGGTACTTGAGGATTCTAATAATGGCATGCGTGCGGGTCTCGCCGCTAAATGTGATTGCGTCATGGTCCCGGACCTCACCACACCCAACAGCGCAATTCGCGAGAAAGCAACAGCAATACTCAGTTCTCTAGAACAAGCCATTGCACTGTTTCCGGCTACCCCTAAATAGGTATCACTTCATCAAAATTACACACGGAATGGCTTCGTGCTAACCAGATGATTTATTTCATTAAGAAAAATAATATTTTGAACCAAAACCTTGTTCTATGACAACTCTTAAACCGTGTAATCCTCGGTTTTAAGTGTTAGAATCCGTCACGCTAAGAAATTAAATTACAAAAGACATCACACAATAGCGCCGTAATCTGGTCAAAAATTGCAAATGCTTGCGTGTAATGTTGAAATAGTGGACAGAAATAGGTCACCGTTATGTAATTTAATTACCAAAAAACTGAAAGGGTTACGATACACCAAGACATCATAGTGAAGGCCCCGTGGTACCTCTAAATGGGATTTTTCAGCACAACTGAAAACTTCAACTATGCTGTTTTGGACAGCCCATAAATTTGAATTTATCACTTTGTAAATACTGGAGAAGCACTTCCATGAAAAAGACCAAAATCGTATGTACGATTGGCCCTAAAACCGAATCTGTAGAAAAGCTAACTGAACTTGTTAACGCTGGCATGAACGTAATGCGCCTTAACTTTTCTCACGGCGACTATGCAGAACACGGTACTCGTATCGAAAACTTCCGTAAAGTAATGGAAGGTGCTGGTAAGCAACTGGCTATTCTTCTCGATACTAAAGGCCCTGAAATCCGTACTATTAAACTAGAAGGCGGCAACGACGTTGATCTAGTGGCTGGTCAAGAGTTCACATTTACTACTGACATCTCTGTTGTTGGTAATAAAGACGTTGTGGCAGTAACTTACGCTGGTTTCGCAAACGACCTTTCTGCAGGTAACACCATCCTAGTTGATGATGGCCTAATTGAAATGGAAGTTATCTCAACAACGGATACTGACGTTAAATGTAAAGTTCTAAACAACGGCGCACTAGGCGAAAACAAAGGTGTAAACCTTCCTGGTGTTTCTGTTCAACTTCCAGCTCTTTCTGAAAAAGACAAGAACGACCTTAAATTTGGTTGTGAGCAAGGCGTTGACTTCGTTGCTGCATCTTTCATCCGTAAAGCAGCAGACGTTAAAGAAATCCGTGAAATCCTAAACGCTAACGGCGGAAGCAACATTCACATCATTTCTAAAATCGAAAACCAAGAAGGCGTTGATAACTTTGACGAGATTCTTGAGCTTTCTGACGGCATCATGGTTGCTCGTGGCGACCTAGGTGTTGAAATCCCAGCAGAAGAAGTTATCTTCGCTCAAAAAATGATGATCGAGAAATGTAACCGCGCACGTAAGACGGTTATCACAGCAACTCAAATGCTTGATTCTATGATTCAAAACCCACGTCCAACTCGTGCAGAAGCGGGTGACGTTGCAAACGCAATCATGGACGGTACTGATGCAGTAATGCTTTCAGGCGAAACAGCTAAAGGTAAATACCCTGTTGAAGCGGTAACTATCATGGCTCAAATCGCAAACCGCACTGACTCAGCTCTTAAAGCAGAGCTAGGCTCTCGTCTAGATAGTCCACGTCTGCGCATCACTGAAGCAGTATGTAAAGGCGCTGTAGACACGGCTGAAAAACTGGCTGCACCACTTATCATTGTTGCAACTGAAGGTGGTAAATCTGCTCGCTCTGTACGTAAGTACTTCCCAACGGCAAGCATTGTTGCACTAACAACTAACGCAAAGACTGCTGCACAGCTTGTTCTAACTAAAGGTGTTCGCCCTGTACTTGTTGATTCTATCGACAGCACTGACGAATTCTACAAAAACGGTAAAGAGTACGCTCTTGAGTCTGGTTTTGGTAAGAAAGGCGACATCGTAGTAATGGTTTCTGGTGCTCTTGTAGCGTCAGGCACAACTAACACTGCGTCAGTACACGTACTATAATCGCACCTCGATTACGCTAGATAATAAAAAAAGACTTCTTACGAAGTCTTTTTTTTTGCTTAATATTCAGCAGCTTTGGCAATCCGTTGTAGCTTAATATTTCTTGGCTAGTCCAACACGAGCCCACTAATTAGCCACTCAGTTTGACCTGATTTCGCCCTTGCTCTTTTGCGAGATACAACGCCTTATCGGCACTCTTATAGCAATGGTCCGCGCTGTCCGTCATATCGGCAACACCAATACTCACGGTCACTGCTGGCAACCCCTCTTCCTCAAGGCTCAGATGCTCGCGCAATCTATTTAACACGTTACCAGCCACAGTTTTATCAGTATGAGGCATGATCACCGCAAACTCTTCTCCCCCGACTCGGGCAACAAAGTCAGTGACTCTAAGATTGTCGACAAAATACTTCGCCACTTTCTTTATTACATTGTCGCCAACGTCGTGCCCAAACTGATCGTTGATCGCTTTGAAGTGATCAATATCGATGATCGCTAGCGCTGCAGGTTCTTTAGTTGGGTAGCGCATTTTAAGTGATGCGTATTTATGAAGTTCGTTATCAAACTTACGACGATTCCAAATATTCGTGAGCCCATCATGCTCGCTAAGATAGAGCAGCTTTTCTTCTAGCGCTTTTTGAGAACTAATATCGATGAGAGAAACAATATTAAAACGATAGTTTTTCTCAATAACCCCTCGTTGCTCTCTCACTTGAGTAGGTATTAAGTTCCCATCGGCGCACACAGCCATTAATTCGCCTTGCCACACACCGTGTTTTTTTAATGCCGACTCTCTTTGAGCAAGAACTTGTTCCACACTTGAGGGGACCACCAATTTTTCGTATTTTGTGCCAATCACTTTGCCCGGTGAGTAGCCTGTCATATTGATGAACTCATTGTTTACCTTGACGATGCGCCCTTCCTCATCAGCAATTATCACCGCTGACATACCTTCAAGAGCCGCTTTAGCCAACGTGCTATCGAGCAGCCTCATTTGATACTGGCTTAAGAAATAGACGCCTGGCACCAGCATCAACACACCAATTAAAACAAAAGTAAGAGACTGGGAAATTAAGGCTTCACGCTGATACTTTAGACTGCTTGCGACGATATCATCAGTAATTCGAACGATCCCAATAATCATCTCGTCTTTAGGTAGGTTGTTCAGACGTTTATAAACAATGGTCGTATTATCTGCATACGACACACCCTCTAACTGGTTTTGCATCGCCTTCCAAGTATCTGGGTACAGCTTTGCTACATTGTGGTGAGCGTGGTCAGGTATAATGCCGCCGAACAAAACATTGGTATCTTCTGAAGCAAAAAAGAATCCATGCTCATCGATAACCTCTGCTTCAATGTGATTAAGTGGAGAGTAATTTAGGGCCGATACAAGTCTCCACAAGTTAAACGTCACTACAATGTACCCTTCACGAACACCTTCGAGGGACAGCGGAAAAGAGACGTACATTCTTGCACCTTCAGCAAGAAGTTCTTCATCGACAATGTTAATGCCCCAAGTGCTTATGGTATCGGTAATCGAGTGCGCAAAGTCCTTAAAAGAGGGGTCATCCAGAAAATTGTTGAGCAGTTCTGCCGATTCAAAGCTAATGGTACCCGAGTTCTCATCCAACATAGCAACGACTAACTCTTGACCTTTTTCGTCAATTAGGCGTATTTCGTCAAACCAATGCTGATTTTCGATAACGCTAAACCAGGCCTCTTCAAGCCGCTGTTTATTATCTTTGGACGGCCGCTCTAGCATCTCTGCCACACGATAGTCGGACGCTATAACCTTGGTCAAACTCACAAGCTGCATTCTTACATTGGAAAACTCGCGCCTTGTAAATTCCAGTTGATGCTGTGCCTCGGCAATATATTGTTGCATGAGAGCATCTTCTTTTGTATCCATACGAGTAAAATAAGAAGCAACTACAATGGCAATAAGCACCATCACTGCCAGTACTGAAAAGCGCAACAGTTGAGTGGTTTGAATAAACTTGGTCATCAATAGTTTTAAAACTCGTATAAAAAATGCGCCTCTATTATAACCAAAAGGCGCATTCACACACTGACAAAAAAATAGCAACGATTACGCTTTTAGCGCCCGCTCTCCACGTGCAATGCCTACGACACCACTCCTTGCGACCTCAATCACCTCGGTGTTCTCTGCGATTGACGTTAAAAATGCATCTAACTTATCGCTAGGCCCTGTCAATTGCACGGTGTATTGCTTCGCGGTTACATCGACAATCTGCCCTCTAAATATATCGGCAGTTCGCTTCACTTCCGCGCGTTGTTCGTCTTTGCACGCTTTCACTTTCACCATCATTAACTCGCGTTCGATATGATCAATCTCGGTGACTTCTTGCACTTTTAGTACATCAATTAACTTGTTCAGCTGCTTCTGAATCTGCTCTAGTTGCAGCGTATTGCTTTTAGTCGTGATGTTTAGACGAGATAAGGTTTCATCATCCGTTGGCGAAACAGTAAGTGACTCAATGTTATAACCACGTTGAGAGAACAGCCCTACAACACGTGACAATGCACCGGGTTGGTTTTCCATTAACAAAGAAATGATATGTCTCATTAGGTTCTCTCCGTTTTGCTTAACCACATTTTGTCCATACCTTCGCCTTTAATCTGCATAGGATAAACATGCTCTGTCTCGTCTACATTAATATCAACAAACACCAGTCTGTCCTTCATATCCAGTGCTTGTTTAAGACCGCTTTCGAGATCGCTTGGAGAGGAAATACGAATACCAACATGGCCGTAAGCTTCCGCAATTGCTGCAAAATCTGGTACCGAACTCATGTACGAGTTGGAGTGTCTACCTTGATAGATAATGTCTTGCCACTGTTTCACCATGCCAAGGAATCGGTTATTCAGGTTGATGATTTTCACCGGTATTCCGTATTGCAGTGCGGTAGAGAGCTCTTGAATATTCATTTGAATACTGCCATCCCCGGTCACGACAACCACTTCTTCTTGAGGATGGGCAAATTTAACCCCCATACCCGCAGGTAACCCAAATCCCATGGTGCCAAGCCCACCACTGTTGATCCATTGGCGCGGCTTATCAAACGGATAATACAAAGCCGCAAACATCTGATGCTGCCCAACGTCCGATGCCACGTACGCTTTACCATCGGTTGCTTTATACAGAGCTTCAATGACTTGTTGCGGTTTGATTTTGTCCTCTGAGGTTTCGTAGGCAAGGCAGTGACGATTGCGCCATGCTTGAATCTCTCCCCACCAAGTGTTCATCGCATCGTCATCATTAGTGATGGATTGCTCTTCTAGCAGCTCTACCATAGTGGTTAGAACTTGATCCGCGGAGCCCACAATGGGTAGATCAACGCGAACGTTTTTAGAAATTGAAGAAGGATCGATATCAATATGCGCCACTTTGGCATTTGGACAATATTTTTCTAGGTTATTGGTGGTACGGTCATCAAAACGCACACCAACCCCAAAGATAAAGTCTGCGTTGTGCATCGTCATATTCGCTTCATAGGTACCGTGCATTCCCAACATACCAACCGAGTTTTTGTGCGTTCCTGGAAATGCACCTAGCCCCATTAAAGTGCTCACTACCGGAAGGTTAAGCGCATTTGCCAACTTAATCAGCGGCTCACTGGCATCGGAAATCACCGCGCCACCACCCACATAAAGAACCGGCTTCTTAGCTTCAGAAAGAGCTTTAAGCGCTTTCTTAATTTGCCCTTTGTGCCCCGAAGTTGTGGGGTTGTACGAACGCATTTTCAGCGTTTTAGGGTATTGATAAGGAAACTTAATCAGTGGGTTTAAAATATCTTTGGGTAAATCAATGACCACAGGTCCTGGTCGCCCAGTATTGGCAATGTAGAATGCTTTTTTGACGGTTTCAGCGATGTCTTCGGCTTTTTTCACCAAAAAACTATGTTTGACCACCGGGCGAGAAACGCCAACAATGTCACACTCTTGGAACGCATCGTTACCAATTAGACTGTTGGGGACGTTTCCAGAAATGACGATCATTGGAATGGAATCCATATACGCAGTCGCAATACCGGTGATGGTATTGGTTGCACCCGGCCCTGAACAGACTAAAACCACGCCTGTCTTTCCTGTCGAACGAGCATAACCATCGGCCATATGAGTCGCCGCTTGCTCGTGTCGAACTAAAACATGTTTAATGTGATCGGTTTTGGCATGAAGTGCATCGTAGATGTCTAGAACAGAGCCACCAGGGTAGCCAAAAATTTGTTCGACACCTTCTTCGATGAGGGATTGAACGACCATTTGTGCGCCAGATAGCATTTCAGCACCAGCTGTAGCATCTGGTGTAGGGGGTGTTTTCATATTGTCTCCTTACCCAAGTAATGACTCAATTTCCAAGACATTGCTGTGGTAGTACATAGTAGGACTTATGGTTAGCCTGACCGAGATTCCTACTCGGTGTGCTATGTCAGCGGTGTGGGTTCACACTGCTTCTAACGCCACTGTACCTTTATTGGACAAATTAGATCAACCGTATTTGCATAAAAAAACACCTGCAATGTAGCATTACAGGTGTTTCAGTTAACAATTTGTTATTTTAAGCAATTACTAGCTCTTTTTCTCGTTGTACATCTCTTCGATTTCGTCTTTATAACGTTCATTGATTACTTTACGACGAAGCTTTTGAGTTGGCGTCAACTCGCCTTCATCCATAGAGAATGATTTTGGCAACAGCTTAAATTTTTTCACTTGCTCAAATCGTGCTAATTCATTTTGCAGTGCATGGACACGCTTTTCAAACATCTCAACCACTTCACTGTGCTTAATCAGCTCTAATCGATCGTGATACTTAATGTTTAACTCTTTCGCGTACTCTTCTAGCGCTTCAAAACTTGGCACAATCAAAGCCGACACAAACTTGCGGGTATCCGCAACTACGGCAATTTGCTCGATAAAGTGGTCTTTACCCAGGGTACCCTCGACCATTTGAGGTGCGATGTACTTACCGCCAGAAGTCTTCATCAGCTCTTTAATACGGTCAGTAATGAACAAATTACCCTGCTCGTCAAAGTGACCAGCATCACCCGTTTTCAAGAAGCCATGCTCGTCGAACGTTTTTTCAGTCTCTTCGGGCATTTTATAGTAACCGCGCATGACCATAGGGCCGCGGACTAATATTTCGTTGTTCTCACCGATTTTAACTTCCGCACCAGGCATAACGGTGCCAATAGAGTCAGGGTTAAATTGCTCATCATCCCAACAGGTCACCGTCGCCACCGTTTCGGTCATGCCGTAGCCGAGCTTTACGTTGATTCCTATTGCATGAAAGAAACGACCAATAGTTTCATCCAGTTTTGCACCGCCACAAGGCATGAATTTTATGTTCCCACCAAGTCCAGCTCGCAATTTAGACAGTATCAATTTGTCTGCTAAGGCATAGTTTTTCTTCAATAACCAACCCGGCTTACGTTGCTCTTTCTTGGCTGCAGCCACTTTTGCGCCCATATTTACCGCCCACGTAAACATCAGTTTCTTTACAAACGATGCTTTGGATACTTTTTCGTGGATGGTAGAGAACACTTTCTCATAGAAACGAGGAACTGCCGCCATGATGGTTGGTTGCACTTCCTTTAAAGCTTCTGCCACTTGCATTGTGTCTTTTAAGTAGACATTGGTTGCGCCGGTATACAACACATAGAAAGACCATGCTCGCTCAAATACATGTGATAGCGGTAAAAACGCGAGTGACACATCCTCAGGTGAGAGGCTTAAACGCTCATCATGGGACTTTAATTGGCTGGCAAAGTTAGCGTAATCAAGCATAACGCCTTTTGGTTGCCCTGTAGTACCAGAGGTGTATATCAAGGTAAGCAGGTCATCAAAATTAGCGTCATTTAAACGCTGTTCAAGTTGATCGTTGTTAACCGACCCTTGCTCGAGAAACTCAGCCCAATGATAGCTGTTTATCTCGTTACTAAGCGTAATATTCTCATCCATAGCAACCACAAGTTCTAATTGCGTGCATTCATCGAATATACTTAGAGCAGCGTCATATTGCGCTTGTTCACCCACAAACAAAATCTTAGCGTCAGCATCTTGGATAATGTAAGACGCTTGTTTTGGGGTATTGGTTGGGTAAATAGGTACGGTAACGGCTCTAACTTGCAGCGCGCCGACATCAGCGATGCTCCATTGGGGCATGTTGTTTGAGAAGATAGCGACTTTATCTTGAGGCGCAATGCCGTTCACTATCAGTGCTCTAGATACTGCATCTAACCGTTCACCAAATTCACTCCAACTTATGTCTAACCACGAGCTATCCTGCTTGTAGCGTAGTGCGGGTTTCGTTTTGCCCGCAACTACCTGTTCGCGGATTCTTTTGACAATATGATAAGAGGAATTTTGCATAGACTCACCGGTTGGGCTTACACTTGTAAGCTAATAATCGCCACAAGTGTACAACCGTTCGCTCAAAACGCAATCAAAATCTTACCGCTTAGAATGTAACCAAACATTGCTAGTTTATCCGTTGAACAAAACAGGGCTTCTACTGCTAACTAAGTCCCCACAGTGTTGCAAATCAATCCCTTTATTGCGGTGCTATTTTAACTGTTTTAACGTTGCGATACCGACTATCTGTTCCTTTAGCCAACTAAGCGCGGAGCTTTGCTGAGTCGTTTCATGCCAACTCCAGTACGTGATGATTTGTCTAATGTTAAGAGGCCATTCAAAGACTTACAAAACATAAAATTAACATAAACTAGAATACTGGTGTATCTTGGGGCCTAAAACGATAAGTTTGAGTAATAGCCTTACGCACTCAACTCTACATAACTAGGAAAAACAACCTGGCTCCACAGCGAGTCAACCAGCTCATTTTGATTAGACCAATTCGCTTTCAGCAACCACTTAACGATGTCTTGCGCAACGTTGGGATAGTACACTGGCTCTCCCAAATCCTCTTTCACCCATTGGCTCATGATGGAGCTGTCCAAGTGTTGCATTGTGGTCGCTAACCCAAGAGCTTCCAGCGTCGCTACATTACTCTGTTGTTCAAATTGACCTTTTAAAGGTTTCAAAAGAAGTTTCTTACCCAGTGCCAAAGCTTCTGAGGGCAGTTCAAATCCACCATTACAAATAACGCCTCTGCAATGAGCTAGGTCTTGTTTGAACCCTTGTAGGCTTAATGGCTTATAAACAACGTTCTCACTTTGATACTCCGACTGGATGCTTGGGTGATAACAGACGAATTGCACGCCATCAAAACGAGTAAGCAAACGCGTAATATGTCCTAAAAGTTCAAACGGAAGGTACACCAGAAAGGCCTCGCCAAACTCAGGGGATTGCTCAGTTGAGTGACTGATTATGGGGGGCAAAATGGGTTGATCATAATGATACCAATGCAAACCTAACTCATAGTCACATGGCGCAAACTGATGGATCACCGCGCGATCGACAAGCCCAAAGGTCGCTTTAGGCACATCATAGCGAAAAGCATTTTGGTGGCTAACGCCAATGCATGGGACACCTTGGTATTTAGCCGCCCAAGCAGACACGGGTTCAAAATCATTTAATACCAGATCGTAGTCTTTTAAGTCTAATGAGCACGCTTCACTGACAAAACGCAGTGGATTATTGCTGAGTGCCGTACGCGCGTAACTCACGCGACCTTTATGAGTTACAAAGCTTAAGCCTTGCCTCAGGCTGAAGTCACCAAAAGACTCCATCGCAAAGTACCCATTCTGCGATCGGCCAGAAAACAAAAAATCGACGTCCACGTTGGTTTTTTCGAGCTCACTGGCTATCGCTCGTGCTCGAGAGATATGCCCATTACCTGTGCCTTGTACACCATACAAAATTTTCATCTTAGCTCACCATCAATAATGCAGCATTAGCGCAAGCTGCGCCCAACAACATTCCAACAATCACATCACTCAAAAAGTGAACACCTAATAAAATCCTTGATAGACCAACGGCCATAGCCCAAAGCAACGCTACTATGGCAAAAGCCGGGAAGAAATAAGCAATCAGTGTCGCCATCACCATTGCGGCCGCAGAATGTCCAGAAGGTAGGCTATAGCGATCTGATGGGGTAATGAATGCAGGGATCACACGTGTTAGTTCGGCTGGTCTTCGGCGCCTAACCGCGTTTTTTGTGAGCCAATAGATAGGCAGTTCAATGGCAAAGGCCAGTAAGCCTGCACAAAGAAAGCTCCACCCTAGCGTTGGACTTAGCCACAGCAGCGCCATCGCAAGTACCACATAGAGTGGGCCATCACCACTACGCGATATCCAGCGACACACTTTTGCGACTTCAATACTAAATCGGTGATCCAAACAGAGTATGGAAAAGTTAAGATCAAACTGTGCAATACGAGCGATTGGTTGGAGTAACATTCTCGCCTCCTTGGCTTTCACATCTTGAAGTTAAAAATTAGCCTCCAAAAGTGACAAGTAAGTGAAGCGTGGATGTCTTTTGTATGAAAAAAGAAGGACCTTAGGGCCCTTCTTTCAAAACGTGGGGTTAAAGGCAATATTACTCGGAACCTTTAATATCGTCTTCCCACTCTTCGTGACGTTTATGCACCAGCCCAAAGTCCGCTAAAATGGCATAAGCCGATGGGATCATAAATAGCACCAACAATGTCGAGGCAAAAATACCAAACACCGTCGAGATCACTAGCGGTTTGATCACCTGAGCTTGCAAGCTGGTTTCAGCAAGCAATGGTAGTAGGCCTGCTGCAGTGGTAAGTGACGTTAAGAACACGGCTCTAAAGCGCTCACGACTGGCTTTTACAACCGCTTCATAAATAATGTCCCCTTCTTCAATATGATGTCGAATGTATTGCACCAACAAGATTGAGTCATTGACCACAATCCCAGCCAACGATATGAAACCAAGCATGCTCGGCATACTCATTGGATGTCCCCAAAGCAAATGACCATAGGCCACCCCAATAAAGGCAAGAGGTATTGCGATCATCACCACAAATGGCTCCACATAGCTGCGGAACTGATAACTTAAGATCATAAACACGCCAAACAGACCGATCATGAACCCTTTGGCCATTGATGAACCTGTCTCGGCGGCATCCTTGGACTGACCTTCAAAATCGAATCGTAACCCAGGATAGTCGTCTTTAAGGTCAGGAACGATGTCACGTCGGAACTGCCGCTCAATCTCCGCTGTGTTGGTCTTGCTGGTGTCTACATCCGCAAATACCGAGACCGTACGCAACCCATTAATTCTTTGTATGCGCACATAGTTTCGCTGAAAGTCCAAGGTTGCAACAGCGCCCAATGGGATTTGACTGCCATCCGCCATCATGATGGGAAAGTTAGCCAGCTGCTGCAGATCGCCCGCTTCTTGCTTATCCAAGCGAACATCAATCTTTATGTTTTCAACACCGACTTGGATCTCATCGGCAGTTTGACCATAAAAGGCCGAGCGTAACTGATTGGCAATCATTTGGCCGTTAACACCAAATGTTTCTGCGCCCGGACGAAGCTGAACCAATACCTCTTCTTTACCTAAGCGCATATCGTCCATCACACCGGTTACGCCATTGAAACCAGAAAAATAGTCTTGGATCTCTTGGGAAGCAGCCTTAAGTTCATGCACATCATCGTGCTGAATCCGCACTTCCAAGGCTCGACCTCCCGGTCCCATCGACGGCTGCTTAAACACCAGTGAAACCGGATCCGTCAGCTCCCCAACTTCATCTCGCCACGCGTCAATAAAACGATCTATGTTGCTGTTGCGAATTTCAGCACTAAGCAGATCCAAACGTACAGTAGCAATGTGTGGCCCAGTTTCGTTAGCATCGGCGTTAGTATTAAATTGGCTTGTGATCTGCCGGACAAGTTGCTCACCACCTTCTTGTTCGTCACTCCATTGCGTATTGAGTTTCTCGGCTGCGGCTACGATGGTATCGACGACGATTTCCGTCTGTGACAACGACGAGCCTGGGGGCAATATGACGCGAGCTTCAGCAATATCACCATCCAGATCAGGAAAAGGAACAAACTTCAGCATACCACTGGCAAGCAACGCAATGGACGACAACATTAACGCCAGGACAAAACCAACAAAGGCGTAGCGGTAAGCCACGACTTTGGTGACCGCAGATACTAAATGAACATTGCGAAAGTGTTCAAACTTTTCTAAAAAACGGCGTTTGAAGGCGAGTGGCTCTCGCTCCTTGCGTTGACGGTGCAATGAGTGTGCAAGGTGGTGAGGTAAAATTAAGAACGCTTCAATCAGACTGACCGATAATACTAAAATCAGCACTTGCGGCACCGCGCGCAGTACAGCACCCATTTCCCCTTGCAGAAACAGCAAGCTACCGAAAATACAGATGGTTGTGAGAAATGAAGACAATACGCCAGGAAGAACTTTTTTAACGCCTTTGTATACTGCTTCGTCAATGCTATAGCCGCGTTCAAGGTGCGAGGCAATGGATTCGGCAATCACGATGGCATCATCCATCATAATACCAATCGCCATTAGTAAGCCGACCAGTGACATTATGTTTATCGACAGCCCTAACTGCGCCATCATAAACAGGCCACCTAAGAACGCCACCGGTAGGCCTGCTGCAACCCAAACAGAATATCGTAAACTAAAGAACAGCCACATGGTGATAAAGACGAGAACGATACCTTGCCAGCCGTTTTTAAGCATCATGCTTAATCGATCCCACAACAGTGAAGAGAGATCGTTAGTCATTTCAAGCACAACACCGTCGGGTGCCATTGCTTGGTGGTCAGCCACAAACAGCGCTACTTGATCTTTTATTCGCAACGCATCGTCTTGTTTGTTTTTACTGATCTTTAGTACTGCGGACGGAGAGCCATTAAACAAGATTTTTTGCTCATCGAGTTCAAAGCGATCGGTTATGGTTGCGATGTCTCTCAGGCGGATCACTGAACCGTTTTCGCCCGACCCAACCACAATGGTTTCAAGTTCGTGAGGGGTCACGCGACGCTCATCAAAACGTATCAGAAAATTCTTCTGCTCCGTTTCGATATTACCACTAGGCAATTTAATATTTTGCCGACCAATTTGCGTTGCAATATCGCCAACACTTAAACCAAGCTGTCTTATGGCATGAGTATTTAACTCAACTTGATACTGGTGATCCGAAAAGCCTGCAATATCGACTAACGAAACACCATAATCGAGTTTTAAGCTGCGCTTTAACTCTTCGGTATAGGCTTTTAACTGTGGGAGGGGCATATCTGCCACAACGGCTACATCAACGACCGGCTCGTTCCAATCTAACTCTTGCACCACGGGCGACTCAATTTCATCTGGAAAGTCGTTAATTGAGTTAATTTGGGTCTGAACATCCACCAACATTCGACCGATGTCTGCTTCATCATTCAACTTCAACACAAGTCGAGCCGAGCCTTCAATCGCTTCACAACGCGTTTCGACAATATTGGACAATCCATCGACGGCATCTTCAAGGCGAACACAGAGACTCTCTTCCACTTCTTGCGGAGACGCTCCGGGGTAAACGATCCCTGCCAAAATGTACGGGGGACTGAACTCAGGAAAGGTTTCTCGTTTGATGTTACCCAAAGAGGTTAAACCCACCAACATGATCCCTAACATGAGCAGGTTAGCCGCTGTTGGGTGGCGAGCAAAAAAGCGGATCATAACTGATCTCCTTCAGCCGCTCTCAATGCCATTCCTTCGACCGCTGGCAACAAATCATTGAGCACTAACATATCACCAGCCATTACATCACCTTCGATGATCACTTGCCCTTGTTGACGATAAAGCACTGTGACTGGACGAATATCGAGTTTTCCATTGTCGTCCATGAGGTAAATTCGGTCACCATGTAACGCGCGCTCAGGCACCATCAGCAACTCTTGTTGCGCCCCTGTAATGGACGCTTTAACGAACATACCATTGACCAACAGGGGTTTGCCTTGCGACAAGTTAGCCTGTAAGTCTTGGTCAATTTCCAGTATCACACCGACCGTTGCTTGGTTGACATCAACCGTGTCACTTAGCCTTGCAACTTTCGCGGGGTATTCAGCCGTTAACTGCCCACTAGATAAGGTAACGACGGCGTTCATTTTATCTAAGTTAGGGATAGCTTGAGGATTGCCCACAGCGGCAATAGCGCCTGCACTGCTCGCGATGGTTTGCAGATCATGAATGGACAACTGAGCCTCAACTTCAATGGCTTCAATTGAGTGCCCAACAAACATGGTTTGCTGCATGTTAACCACTTGATTCTTCTCAATATCCACCGTGGATATTCGCATAGTTGCCGGCAGGGTAATGCTGGTTTTAGCCAGTAAGTTTTTGGCCTGTTCCACATTCGCCTGACTCACATTCACCGCCGCTTGCGCTGCGCTTTTTTCTTCTGGGTACAGGGTTAATGTATTGCGCATATCTTGAACCAGTTTTTGCTGCGAAAGGTAGCTTTGCTGCTGTGAGTCCACATCAGATTGCGAGGCCAAGCCTCTCGAAACCAGGTTTTGAATCCGCGATAACTCATTCTCACTCAGTTTAAGCCTGCTTTCTTCAATTTTGATGGTTTGCTTTAAATTGGCGTTCTCGAGGGTGAGCTTTTTAAGGCTTGTCTTAGACTTACTCAAATCGGCTTCTGCCTGAGCAAGCTGCAATTCGTAATCAATAGGATCAATACGCAGTACTTGTGTACCGGCTTCTACGATCTTTCCTTTCTCAAGATCAGGGTGTCGGTACAAAACCTGACCGGTCACTTCGGCTATAGCCTTCCACTCGGTTTTAGGGCGAAGTTGTCCGTAGCCTATCACGGTAGGGGCTATTGACGTCCTTTCAAGTGGAATCACATCGACAACTCGCGCACGCTCCGAAACAGGTTCGACAGGAAGATCTTTTTGCGATTTTACGGCGATCACTAAAATTGCGATACCTGCCGCAAGGAATGGGAAGAAAAGCAGTTTACGAGACAGAGACATTAACGTTCCTTAGTCAATTGTAGCGCCGGGTTTCATGAACCCTTTGGTGATTAAATCAATATTGTGCGACAAGTACCCTTCTAGAAACTCATCGTCTAACTCAATACCGTGCAGCTCCAACATTGGTGCAGGAGCCAGAAATGGAAACATAAGTAAACTGATCACAGAAAGTCTTGCCATTTTAGGATCCAGTCCTTCTCGCAATAATGCACTTTTAGACATTTTGGCAAAAATACGATGATGGTCTGTATCCATCATTTCGGAAAAGACTTTGACCATTAACTGTCGTTGAACGGCAGAGGCAGGCATGTGCATACTTTGGAAGACCAGCTTTGGAAAGTCTGGCATTTGTCTCATTTGATTCATATGCATTGACATAATGTCTAGCAGCGAAACTTGGTCGTGGCGCTTCCGCATCTCTTGGATATTATGCCTAATAGGCTCCATGGTTTCTCTCACCATGGTTTCAAAAAGCCCCTCTTTATTGCCAAAGTAGTAACGGATCATCGCGGAATTCACTCCCGCTTTTTCTGCAACTAACCGTGTGGACACTTTGTCGTAAGGCATGGAAATAAAGAGTTCACGTGCTCGCAAGATTAACTGCTCTCGAGCATCGGATTTCCCTGTAGGACGACCGACACTTTTTTTGTTTGCCTGTTCGGACATTGTACTAACACTCTTTGTCATAATTATTTAATAATTACTCGATTGGTGAATTTTATTCAAATTATAGGAAACTTAATAATAGTTTAATTACTCACATTTACCCAATTGATTAATTAACTGACTTTTAATCTGGATATCATTCTGTATGCACGGAATTGTTTAAAAATATGATTTTATCCTTGACGCTGCTGGTCATTTTGGGTACTAATTTGTTATCAACTTTTTGTGGACATAAAATATGCACCGTTTTGTCTCTTCACTGCTCCTCCTGCTTATCGTGAATCAATCGCGCGGGTAGGCTGTGGAAGAAACATAAACACCACAAAATAGATAACCCGCACTAGGCGGGTTTTTTTGTACTTATCGCCCTAGAAAAATGCTAGAGCAAACGATTCACTCTTAAGAGGATTCTAAAAATGAAGGATCAGGTCATTATCTTCGACACCACGCTACGCGATGGCGAACAAGCCCTTTCAGCCAGTTTGACGGTGAAGGAAAAGCTGCAAATAGCCTTTGCGTTAGAGCGTCTCGGCGTTGATGTAATTGAAGCTGGTTTTCCTATCTCCTCACCAGGTGATTTCGAATCAGTACAAACCATCGCCAAACACATTAAGAACAGTCGTATCGCTGCATTATCTAGAGCCGTTGCCGCCGACATCGACGCTGCCGCTCAAGCACTGAGCGTTGCTGAGCAATTCCGAATTCATACCTTTATTTCTACCTCAACGATCCACGTACAGGACAAATTACGTCGCAGCTATGACGACGTCGTTGAGATGGCGGTGAAAGCGGTAAAACATGCGCGTAACTATACCGACGATGTGGAATTTTCTTGTGAAGACGCGGGTCGCACACCCATCGACAACCTATGTCGTATGGTAGAAGCAGCGATTAACGCCGGCGCAAGTACCGTCAACATCCCAGATACCGTCGGCTACACCGTTCCCAACGAGTTTGGTGGCATCATTCAAACCTTGTTTGATCGCGTGCCTAATATCGATAAGGCGGTCATTTCTGTGCATTGCCATGATGACTTGGGCATGTCAGTGGCCAACTCTATTGCGGCTGTACAAGCCGGTGCTCGCCAAATTGAAGGCACCATCAATGGTATTGGTGAGCGCGCCGGAAACTGCGCCCTAGAAGAAGTGGCGATGATCCTAAAAACTCGTCAGAATTTAATAGGTGTTGGCACCAACATTAAACACGATGAAATCTCTCGCACCAGTAAGCTTGTTAGCCAATTGTGCAACATGCCGATTCAGGACAACAAAGCGATTGTGGGCGGCAATGCCTTTAGTCACTCTTCAGGTATCCACCAAGATGGCATGCTTAAAAATAAGAACACCTACGAGATCATGACACCTGAGTCTATTGGTCTTAAAAATCAAGCACTCAACTTAACCTCTCGCAGCGGTCGTGCAGCGGTGAAGAGCCACATGGACAGCATGGGCTATAAAGAGGAAGAGTATAACTTAGACGCTTTATATGAAGACTTCTTGAAACTTGCCGATCGCAAGGGCCAGGTATTTGATTACGACCTAGAAGCCTTGATGCACTTCTCAAACTTGCGTGATGAGGACGACTTCTATAAGTTGAATTACCTCAGCGTGCAATCAGGCAGTGTGATGGCGACCACCAGCATTAAATTGCAATGTGGCGATACCGAAACCTCTGAAGCGGCTGTGGGTAACGGCCCTGTAGATGCGCTTTACCAATGTATTTACCGAGTCACAGGTTATGACATTGTATTGGACAAATTTGACCTCACTGCGAAAGGTGAAGGTGAAGACGGATTGGGTCAGGCTGATATTATCGCCAACTATAAAGGTCGTAAATATCACGGTACGGGTATTTCAACCGATATTGTTGAGGCCTCAGGGCAAGCATTGCTGCATGTCATAAACAGCATTCATCGCGCCGACCAAATCGCCGAAATCAAACAAAAAAAAGTGGCGACGGTTTAGTAACAAAAGCGAGTTGATGACGAAGGAGATAACGGTGCTATCAACTCGCATTTAAAAGAATTAAGCATAAGAAAACTATTAAGGAAGATCATGACAGACAAGAATTACACCATTGCTGTATTGCCAGGTGATGGTATTGGCCCAGAAGTGATGGCGCAAGCCAACAAAGTCCTCGACGCAATTGAACAAAAATTTGGCTTTACTCTTACTCGTAGTGAGCATGATGTTGGTGGGATCGCCATTGACAACCATGGCTCACCGCTGCCCCTTGCGACGCTAACGGCATGTGAAGAATCAGACGCGGTTCTGTTTGGCTCTGTTGGCGGTCCTAAATGGGAGAACTTACCGCCTAACGAGCAGCCAGAGCGTGGTGCGCTACTTCCGCTACGTAAGCATTTCCAACTGTTTTGTAACCTACGCCCTGCGCAAATTCACGCAGGTTTAGAAGACTTCTCTCCTCTGCGCGCGGACATTTCTGGTCGTGGTTTTGATATTGTGGTAGTGCGTGAACTCACTGGCGGTATCTACTTTGGTCAGCCTAAAGGTCGTGAAGGCGAAGGAAAAGACGAAAAAGCCTTTGATACCGAGGTGTACCATCGCTACGAAATCGAACGCATTGCAAAAATTGCCTTTGAGTCTGCGCGCTTGCGCGATAAGAAAGTCTGCTCAATAGACAAAGCCAATGTGCTGCAAAGCTCCATTCTATGGCGCGAAGTGGTCGAAGAGATTGCTAAAGACTACCCAGACGTAGAGCTTTCTCACATGTACATCGATAACGCGACCATGCAGCTGATTAAAGACCCAGCGCAATTTGATGTGATGCTGTGTTCTAACATCTTCGGCGATATCATTTCAGATGAGTGCGCCATGATCACAGGCTCCATGGGTATGCTTCCGTCGGCCAGCCTCAATGAAAGCCAGTTTGGTTTGTATGAACCAGCCGGTGGCAGTGCTCCTGATATCGCAGGTAAAAACATCGCCAACCCAGTGGCTCAAATTCTGTCGGCCGCACTGATGCTGCGCTACAGCCTAGGTGAAGAAGACGCAGCGCAAGCCATCGAAAAAGCGGTGAGCCAAGCGCTATCTGCAGGTGAGCTCACTGCAGATCTTGCCGCTAAAGGACAAGCCCTGACGACATCGCAAATGGGCGACACCATCGCAGCGTACATCAGCAACGCATAATCAAGCCGCTGGCTAAAAAGAATTGTTATAACAAAATGGAACTCTAGATTAGGCGGGCCCGCCCGCCTACAAGGAACACAACATGGCAAAAACACTATATGAAAAAGTCTACGATGCGCACGTTGCGGTCGAGGCTGAGGGTGAAAACCCAATTTTGTACATCGACCGTCACCTTGTGCATGAAGTCACGTCACCACAGGCGTTTGATGGATTACGTGAAAAAGGTCGCACGGTTCGCCAAGTAGGCAAAACATTTGCCACTATGGATCATAACGTATCAACCACCACCAAAGACATTAATGCCTCTGGTGATATGGCACGCATCCAGATGCAAACGCTGGCTAAAAACTGTGAAGAATTTGGCGTCACCTTGTATGACATCAACCATAAATACCAAGGTATTGTGCACGTTATGGGGCCAGAGCTAGGCATAACTCTGCCGGGCATGACCATTGTGTGTGGTGATTCTCATACCGCGACGCACGGAGCATTTGGCTCACTAGCCTTTGGTATTGGCACCTCAGAAGTTGAGCATGTTTTGGCAACCCAGACGCTAAAACAGGGCCGTGCCAAGACCATGAAAATTGAAGTAAAAGGTCACGTAAACCCAGGCGTAACCGCCAAAGACATTGTACTTGCCATCATTGGTAAAACCACCGCTGCAGGCGGCACGGGATACGTGGTTGAGTTTTGTGGTGAGGCGATAGAAGCCCTCTCTATGGAAGGTCGCATGACGGTGTGTAATATGGCCATCGAACTAGGCGCGAAAGCCGGTCTTGTCGCCCCAGACCAAACCACCTTCGACTACATTCAAGGACGTAAATTTGCACCTAAGGGCGACGACTGGGATGCAGCAGTAGCCTACTGGTCGACGCTGAAATCGGACGATGATGCTCAATTTGACGCGGTTGTCACCTTGCAAGCCGCTGACATCAAACCACAAGTAACTTGGGGAACCAACCCAGGTCAAGTGATTGCGGTGGATGAGCCAATTCCTGCACCAGAGAGCTTCAATGACCCGGTCGAAAAAGCCTCCGCCGAAAAAGCCTTGGCTTATATGGGATTGGAAGCTGGCAAAGCGCTGTCAGACTACAACATCGATAAGGTGTTTGTTGGCTCTTGTACCAACTCACGCATCGAAGATATGCGCGCGGCCGCAGCCGTTGCCAAAGGCCGCCAAGTTGCCTCTCATGTTCAAGCCTTGATAGTTCCTGGCTCTGAACAAGTTAAAGCGCAAGCTGAAGCGGAAGGCTTGGATGAGATCTTCAAGCAAGCGGGTTTTGAATGGCGCCTGCCGGGTTGCTCAATGTGTCTTGCTATGAACAATGACCGCCTTGGTCCAAAAGAGCGCTGCGCGTCTACATCAAACCGCAACTTTGAAGGGCGACAAGGTCGTGAAGGGCGAACTCATTTGGTTAGCCCAGCGATGGCCGCAGCAGCTGCCATTGCAGGTCACTTTGTTGATATTCGTACGTTGGACTAAGGAGATAACTCATGACTGGATTTAAACAACATACCGGTATTGTGGTCGCTTTAGATGCTGCCAACGTCGATACCGATGCCATTATCCCAAAACAGTTTTTGCAAAAAGTCTCTCGCTTAGGCTTTGGCAAACACCTGTTTCACGACTGGCGCTTTTTGGACGATGCGGGTCAACAAGCAAACCCAGAATTTGTCTTAAATTACCCTCGTTACAAAGGGGCAAGTATTCTACTCGCGCGCGAAAACTTTGGCTGCGGATCATCGCGTGAGCACGCACCTTGGGCACTGGCCGACTACGGCATTAAAGCGATGATTGCACCAAGTTTCGCCGACATTTTTTATGGTAACTCCATCAATAACCAGATGGTTCCGGTTCAATTAACCGAAGCTGAAGTGGATGAACTATTTGAGTATGTCGAAGGAAACGAAGGGGCAACCGTTGAAGTCGATCTAGAGGCATTGAAGGTGCGCGCTAATGGCAAAGAGTACAGCTTTGAGATTGACTCTTTTAGACGCCACTGCCTACTTAATGGCTTAGACAACATAGGTCTAACCCTGCAACATGAGCAAGCAATCTCTGATTTTGAAAGCAATATTCCTAGCTTTCTAAAATAACGCTATCTTATAGACAAAGCCGCAATACTCGCCTTCGATGAGTGTTGCGGCTTTTTGTTTTTTTTAGTGAAAGTAAATGCCCAGCCATGGGGTCTTAATTAACGTACACTTAACCAAAATATTGACAGGGAAGATTCAATGTTCACCTTTGTAAATCGACTACTTACGCTTACCGCTGTTGTTTTTTCTTGCTCACTGTTCGCCGCCCCCAAAGCGGATCTTTGGGAGTACTGGCAACCCTTTGCTGATGCCAAGGCTGTAGAAATCGATCATCGGCCCTATCAAGAGTTTCTGGACAGCTATTTAGTTGTTCAAGGGCAGCACACCTTGGTGAAATACAATCAAGTCACTTCCCAAGATAAACAATCATTAAAAGCGTATTTATCAAAGCTGAGTCAGGTCAACCCCCACCAGCTCACGCGTGGGCAGCAATACGCGTTTTGGGTGAACCTGTATAACGCCTATACCATAGATATTATTTTGGATAACTACCCGACAAAATCAATTACTAAGATTGGCGGGCTATTTAGCTTTGGTCCTTGGGACAAAGAGATTACAACCATAAATGGTCAAGCGCTGACACTGAACGATATTGAGCACAGAATTTTGCGCCCGATTTGGCAAGAACCGCGCACCCACTATGCGGTGAACTGTGCCAGTCTCGGCTGTCCCAACCTACAGCAACGTGCATTTACTGAGGCCAATACCGAACAGTTATTGCAACAAGCGATGCAAAGCTATATTTCTAGCGACAAAGGCGTGCTCTTGTCCAATGGTCAACTTACCTTATCATCCATTTACGAATGGTTTGAGGTCGACTTTGGAGGAAGTGATGGTGTCATTGAGCATCTTTCTGAAGTACGACCAGAGTTGGCGGATTTCTCAGGTAAGGTGAAATTTGACTATGACTGGTCGCTGAACGAAGTGAAATAACAGACTCGACTCATCGCAGACGAAAACGCCCTGTTACGGAGTGGACTTATCCAATCAATAGCAGGGCGTAAAACTTTATGAGCCTGTGTGTACTCTTGTTGAATTGAACTATTCTTCTATCAATTCAATACTAACGAGCATTTTATTTAAACCCTTTCTCTTTCTTAATCAAATCATACGCATTCTGAATTTCTTGAGCTTTTTCTTTAGCCATCTCCATCATTTCTGGTGGTAAACCTTTCGCCACCAGCTTGTCTGGGTGATGCTCATTCATCAGTTTACGGTAGGCTCGTTTGACTTCACGCGAATCCGCATCCTCACTCACACCAATAAGCTCAAACGCATCCTTTAATTGGTCAGCGCTAGGCGCTTGTTGCCATTGCCCACCTTGATGTTGCCCTTGGTGATGGCCACCAAAGCCGCCTTGCTGGAATCGAAATGCTGCTTCTTGCATACGAAGACGTTGTTCAAGTTGCGCTGCACTGAACCCAAGCCCTTGAGCAATGGTGTGTAAAATCGCGCGCTCTTTGGGATCTAAACTGCCATCCGCGAACGCCGCCGAGACTTGAACCTCAAGAAAGAATTGCAGCAAATCATAACGACCAGCCGTTACCGTGCGAACTTTTTGCAGTATCTCGTCTAAAGGAAAGTCGCTCTCCTTACCGTCGCGAAACGCCGCCTGTGCCGCACTAGTTTGCTCTGGGTCTAGGCGCATGCGCTGCATAATGTTGCTAGCGAGCTCAATTTCTTGACGAGTCACTTGCCCTTTGGACTTTGCAACATGCCCCATTACTGCGAAAGTCGCTTTAAAAAACTCGCTTTGTCGCTGCTGCTGCGAGGCGGTGCCTCGATATCCTCCAGAAGTACCACCGAATGGGTGGTTGGCGCGGGCACGGGCGCGATCAAATCGATGGCCAAGGTATAAGCCGATGAGCGCGCCTAAAAAACCGCCAAACATCGTACCAAATAAAACCCCAATCAACTTGCCAAAATAATGCATGCTATTTGCTCTCAATCGACTAATTTATCTATAGAACTCGGCATCAAAATTCGCTTGATGACACAAATTCCATTATTATAAGGAACATTTCCTCACGGACTCGGTCAACCATTCTAATGGACCGAAAATCTAGTTACATAGGATAGTACTACTCAATGCATAATGATTCCCGCACAAAAGTTGGCACCCTACTCTTTGCCATACTGTGCGCGTTGCCAAATTTTGTGGCTGCAGAGTCTGACACAACCAAGAATACCACAACTGATGGCAGTCATGCTCTCGGTGATAACTTTGATCAATGTTTGGTCAACAGTGATGAAAATCAAGACATTGAGTCTCAAACCACCTATGTTGAGGCAGACTCATTGGCTGGACAGCGCGGTGATAAAGCTCGCTATGAAGGTGATGTAGTTGTTACGCAAGGCGTCAAAGTTTTAAAAGCCGATACCGTCACCTTCCACGAAACCGATAATATCGCAGTTGCAGAAGGCAATGTATTTCTGACTGATGGTCAAATCAAGACTGACGCGACGCGTGTCACAACGGATCTCGATACCAACAACAGCTCGATTGAAAATGCCGACTACGAAATGCTGTGCGAGCAAGGCCGTGGCACCGCTAAACTTATCTTTTCTGAAGGTAAAAACTATTACGAGTTAGAAGACGGTACAATAACCTCTTGCCCCGAAGACGATAAATCGTGGCAATTTAAGGCAAGCTCGATCGAGATTGATCAAGATAAACAGACAGCCACGTTGCATAACCCACGCTTTGAGATCCAAGAAGTCCCTGTTTTTTGGATGCCATATATGACTATCCCTACCGGGGATGAGCGAAAAACGGGTTTTCTCTACCCATCGGTAGCGTTCGGTTCTCGAGACGGTTTTGAAGCGGAAATCCCATTTTATTGGAACATTGCGCCAAATTACGATCTCGAAACCAACATCAAATATATGCAAAACCGCGGGTTGCAACTTGATAACCAATTTCGCTTACTCAGCGACTTTGGACGATCTCAAGTCGACTTTCAGTGGTTAAGTGAAGACAGACTATATGAAGACCTTGGTGACCGTTGGGGGGTGGGTTTACAGCACAATGGTATATATAATAGCAACTGGAAGTTTGGTATCGATTACGGACAAGTAAGCGACATTTACTTTTTCCGCGATATCGACTCGAGCATTGGTGAACGTGAAGACGGTCAACTGCTTCAAGATGCCTATACCTCTTACCGCAACCAAAATTGGGATACCACATTAAGAGTTCGTAGCTTCCAGCTTTTGTATGAGCCAAACGCTGAAGATGGCCTTCCCTATGAAATGCTGCCACAACTAGAAGCCAACTACTATCTACCGCAAGTATATAAATACCTCGACTTAGATGTCATTTCTCACATAACGCGCTTTCAAACAGATGGCACGACCAGTGTGCAACCTGAGGGGGCGACAAGAATCCATATAGAACCTGGTGCCACTATCCCATTCGTAACCACTTGGGGATCGTCGATAACAGAAGCGCGGATACTAGGAACCTACTACAACCAAGATATTGAAAACTATGTTGGAGCAGACGAACTTGAAGAGGAAGTCGTCAGGATTGTCCCGCAATTTCGCTCGATCGGCACACTCATACTAGAGCGCGATACCTCATTGTTTGGTGGGTATACACAAACGCTCGAGCCCACAGTGCAATACCTATACGTTGGTAGAGTTGATCAATCAGGGGTCTACGGCAGTTACGATACAACAACATTGCAAGGCGACTACTACAGTTTGTTTAGGCCGCATAAGAAAAGTGGTGTCGATGATATTGTCGCTGCAAACCAAATCAGTTATGGCGCATCGACTCGCTTCTACGACGATGAATACCGAGAGCGAGCCAGCTTGTCATTCGGGCAAATCGTTCACTTAGACGATCGGTATGACACCCCTAACGACGATCAGTTGGCTTGGGCAATGGAAGGTGATTTTAACTTTAACGACTACCTCTACTACCATGGTGGTCTCTATTATTCTGTTGACCAAGGGGAACTTGCGACGGCAAACAGCAGTCTAGAGTACAGACACCGCCGAGGGTTTATTCAGGGTAACTACCGATACGTCACAAAAGATTACATCGACAGCACCGTAGATTTTGATACCGAAAACATCACTATTGAGGGTATCTCTCAGCTCGGTCTTGTTACTGGCTATTCCATTAATCGTAACTGGCAAGCCAACATACAGTACTACTACGATACAACAGAAAGTATCCCATTGGAGTTGGTTGCCAGTTTACGGTACAACTCGGATTGCTGGTATATTGGTTTTACTTATTCCGACTTAATCCGCTCTTACGAAAACCTTGGTGTCGACAACAGCGAACCTGAATATGAACAAAACCTTGGTATAAATTTTGGTATTGTTGGGTTTGGACAAGCACTAGGCTCAGATTCAGGCTCTGACAGTGGTGCTCTGGGTTATGGCCGACCATTTAGATTAGATAATTAACATATTTTGGACAATGTAATGATGAGTTTTAAACGGCTGCTTGCGGTGTCACTAACTGTGCTGCTGAGTTCACACAGTATTGCTGCAACGCAACAGCTAGATCGCGTTGCTGTCATCGTCAATGATGGCGTCATCCTACAAAGTGATATTGATGCATCACTAAAATCAGTTCGTATGGGTGCCGCTCAAAAAGGGCAAGCACTGCCCGATGAAGATGTGCTGAAAGATCAAGTGCTGGATAAATTGATCCTAGATACGCTACAGGCACAAGAAGCAGAGCGCATTGGCGTTCGAATTAACGACCAACGGCTTGATGAAGCCATCTCGACCATTGCTCGAAACAACGATCAAACTCTCCTTGAACTGCAGCAAAGCGTGGCCGACCAGGGGTTATCCTATGCAGAGTACCGTGAACAGATCCGCGATGAAGTCGCGGTATCTGAAGCACGTAATGCACTGGTTCGACGTAGAATAAGTATATTACCTGCGGAAGTGGAAAACCTCAGCAAGCTGTTGTCTGAAGAGACCAACAAGAGTGTTGAGTATCACATTGGGCATATCCAATTTAGATTCAACAGCAATCAATCCAAAGAAGATGTTGAAGCTCAGGCGCTAGAAATTAAGCAGATGCTTGACGATGGTGAGGACTTTACAAAGTTAGCACTTACTTACTCCAAAGGACCAAAAGCCTTGGAAGGTGGTGACTGGGGTTGGCTGCGAAAAGAAGAAATGCCGACCATATTTGCCGATCAAATTACGACTCAAGGCAAATCGGCCATTATCGGTCCATTTAGAAGTGGAGCAGGATTTCATATTCTTAAAATCAAAGACGTCAAAGGTCTCGAAACGGTTGCAGTTACAGAGGTCAACGCTAGGCACATACTGATCAAAACGTCGGTGATACTTAGCGACGATGGTGCCAAGCAACAATTGGAAAACTACATTCGCCAAATAAACAGTGGTGAAGCGACTTTTTCCGACCTGGCACAACAGTTTTCGGCAGACCCTGGATCGGCATCGCGCGATGGTGAGTTAGGTTATCAAACACCCGATCTATACGTCCCAGAGTTTAAATACCAAGTCGAAACCTTACCCATTGGCCTGATTAGTGATCCATTCAAAACTGTCCATGGCTGGCATATCGTCGAAGTGCTCGACCGCCGTGAAGTCGATAGAACGGACTCTGCGCTTAGCAATCGCGCTTATCGAATACTATTTAACCGTAAATTCAATGAAGAAGTCAGTACCTGGTTGCAAGAGCTTCGAGCCAGCGCCTATGTCGAATTTATCGAAACCGATGAGGAGCTCGACGTTGTCAACTAAGCGTATCGTAATAACCCCAGGAGAGCCTGCAGGAATAGGCCCAGACTTAGTGCTATCACTGTCTCATCAAAGCTGGCCACATCAGATTGTCGTCTGTGCCGATCGAGAGCTGTTGAAACAGCGTGCAGACCTTTTGGGTATTGAGGTTACGCTCAAAGAGTATGACGCCACAGCGCCAAAAGCACCTGCGCAAGCGGGTGAATTAACGGTCGACCACATCGAGATGTCATCACCTTGTGTTGCAGGCAGTTTGGATGAAGCAAATGGGCATTATGTGCTAAAAACGCTTGAGCGGGCCGCGATGGGCAACCTTAGTGGTGAATTTGATGCTTTGGTTACGGGTCCAGTCCATAAAGGCGTGATCAATCGCGCTGGTGTTGCGTTTAGCGGTCACACTGAATTTTTCGCCGAAAAGTCTCAGACACCTCTCGTGGTTATGATGCTGGCAACTGAAGGTTTACGAGTTGCACTGGTCACAACGCACATTCCACTGGCTTACGTCTCAAAGGCAGTAACGTCAGAACGACTGACCAGCATTGTGGAAATCTTACACGCCGATTTAGTGTCTAAGTTTGCCATAGAACGTCCAAAGATCTATGTGTGTGGTTTAAATCCACATGCGGGAGAAGATGGGCATTTAGGAAGAGAAGAAATTGACGTCATCACTCCAACCCTAGATCGCTTACGTGATCAAGGGATGGATATTGTAGGGCCATTGCCTGCTGACACCATTTTCAACCAAAAATACCTAGAAGATGCCGATGCCGTGTTAGGTATGTATCACGATCAGGTCCTTCCCGTGCTAAAATTTAAAGGATTTGGAGAGTCTATCAATATTACGCTAGGCCTTCCGTTTATTCGTACATCAGTTGATCATGGCACTGCCCTTGATTTAGCTGGTACAGGGCTTGCCGATACAGGAAGTTTACGCACTGCGCTTGCTCACGCAATAGAACTAGTAGAGAACAAACAATGAGAAATGACGTCCACCAAGGACATAAAGCCAGAAAACGTTTTGGCCAAAACTTCCTAAATGATCCATACATTATCGATGGCATTGTGTCATCGATTAACCCGCTTCCAGGCCAAAATTTGGTTGAGATTGGCCCTGGCCTTGGCGCGATCACTGAACCTGTTGGCAAAGAAGTCGACAAACTTACGGTAATTGAGCTAGACCGAGATTTGGCAGAACGCTTACGCAACCATCCGGATTTAGCTGACAAGCTTACTATCCACGAAGGAGACGCAATGCGTTTTGACTTTACTCAGCTAGTCAAGCCTGACAATAAGTTGCGCATCTTTGGTAATCTGCCATACAACATCTCTACACCATTGATGTTTCACTTGTTTGAGTTCCACAAAGACATCCAAGACATGCACTTCATGCTACAAAAAGAGGTCGTAAATCGTCTTGCCGCAGGTCCTGGAACCAAGGCCTATGGCCGTTTAACGGTCATGGCTCAGTATTATTGTAAAGTTGTGCCGGTGTTGGAAGTCCCACCAGAATCTTTTGTTCCACCACCAAAAGTCGATTCAGCGGTTGTTCGCCTCGTGCCATATGAAGTCTTGCCGCACAAAGCAAACAGCCTTAAATGGTTGGATCGCGTGTGCCGTGAAGGGTTTAATCAACGTCGCAAAACCGTTCGCAACTGCTATAAAGCGCTGTTAGATAAAGAGCAATTGGAAGCGTTAGGAATTAACCCGAGCATGCGACCTGAAAATCTTACTCTCGAGCAGTTTGTGGCAATGGCTAATTACCTAGACGCTAACCACACGGTTTAATACTACCTCAATGGAGTGATGATGAGTGACCCTTGCATAAAGTGCCAAGTACTGACTAAGTATATTGAAAGCCAGTCCAACCCTGAGCAAAAGCGCTATGTGTTTGCTTATGTCATCACCATTAAAAATTTAAGCACCGAAACCGTACAGTTGATCAGCCGTCGCTGGCTGATCACCGATGCAAACGGCAAGCAAATATCGGTAGAAGGCGAAGGCGTTGTCGGCGAGCAGCCTATTATTCCTGCCAATGACGAGTACACTTATACCAGTGGCACTGCTATTGAAACGCCTATGGGCACAATGCAAGGCAGTTACATCATGCTGGATGCGAAGCAACAAGAGTTCTCTACCAACATTGACCCATTTACTCTCGCCATTCCAAATATCATCAATTAACTGTGGCTAACTATATTGTAGGTGACCCACAAGGGTGTAGTCGCGAGCTGCAGATGCTGTTAGAGCAAGCTCAGTTTGATCCCAAACTCGATACGCTGTGGATTGCTGGGGACTTGGTCGCCCGTGGCCCTGACTCACTTGAAGTGTTGCGATTTGCCAAATCTTTAGGCGAGTCGGTAAAAGTGGTGCTAGGCAATCACGATCTTCATCTGCTCGCCGTTGCCAATGGCATTCACCGTATTAAAGACAAAGATCGCACCAGAGCGATACTTGAAGCCTCTGATCGCGATGAACTTCTAGACTGGCTAAGACAGCAACCTTTGATGCAAGAGCATGCAGAGTTTGTGGTTTGTCATGCTGGGATTTCTCCCCTGTGGGATTTAGCAACCGCGAGAGCAAATGCCCTGCATGTTCAAGAGGCATTAAGTGGCTCTCACTGGGTGACTCTGCTCGAAGAGATGTACGACAATCAACCCGAACTATGGGACAGTTCGCTAAAGGGTTATGCAAAATTGCGCTACATTATTAATGCGTTTACTCGAATGCGCTATTGCTACGCTAATGGTGGGCTTGATATGGCGTGCAAGCAGCCGCCCTCAGAGGTCTCTGACCCCAACTTAGTGCCTTGGTTTGAATGGCCTAACCGCGTAGAACTAAGCAAAACCGTGCTGTTCGGACATTGGGCTGCCCTCGAAGGCTATCAAAATAGTAATGTAATTGGACTCGACACTGGCTGTGTCTGGGGTGGATCACTGACGATGATCCGCTGGGAAGATCAGCGCTACTTTGTTCAAGCAGCGCTGTAATTAGAAGAGCTCGAACTCCGTCAATTAGAATTTGTAGCCAAAGCTGATAGAAAACTGGTCCAAATCACTGTACTCAGTCATCAGGTAGTCGAAGCGCATATCGGCATAAAAGTTGTGCATAAAGGTAGCCCGCGCGCCAAAACCAAATAGAAATGATGAGTCGCTCAGGTCGCTAGAGCCTGGTATACCGTTCAGCGACCACTCTTCGTTCACCAGTGCGACACCCAACGCCACATAAGGCTTAACCGAGAATTCTTGAAGATCAAACGCATAGCCAATATCTGCATCTGCTTTAAAGACGGAACCATCGACTTTTAGTCCTGACCAAGATTCGCCAAAGCCCTGATATGAAAGGTTAAAACCAATAATATGGTTAAGCTCATAACCATATTCAAGCTTCAATCCCCCCCCTAGGCCTAAGTCAAAACCCGTTGTCACGTCTTTAGTTTTGGAGAAGCCGGCACCAACACGGTGTCCTTCAACATAGGCTGGGTTAGCAAGAGCTGGAAGGCAAGCTGCTGCGGCAAAAGTGGCTAATAGCGCAGAAAAACATTTTTTCATTGGAATACTCTATAGAAATTAAGAGGTCATCCTTGATACAAAAACCGTCGTCCTAGACACACTGCGACTATAAGGTGCATTTATACTAAGTAAAATCAAATTAGGTTATCAGAGAAATAATCAATGCTTATCAGACTGTTGCTTGAGCACCTCTAAAATCACCGAGTTCAGCCAACTGACAAGAGGATTATTGCGATCTTTAATATGGTAGTAACTATGAAGGTCAACTTGCTTTCGCGTAATCGGAATGTCGACATCAATGAACCTGAGATGCGGGTACCGCTCGATTGGGAACAATGTAGAATGTGCAAATACAAGATCGCTTTGACTCACGACATCGATAACCGCATCTAGGGCCTCTGAACGGAAACTGACATGAGTATTCACACCAAATCCTTTTAATACTTCTTTTGCGTAGCTAAAGTGGTCATTCCAACCCGGCGTAACAAAAGAAGCCAACTCAACGCCTTCCAGCCTTTCTGGCTTAACGATCGCTTCCGCAATGGGATGGTCTTTTCTAACGATAAAACGTCCCGTCACAGGCATAAGAAAGTTGCCGTATAGCTCTCTCGGCGCCTCTTTATCGACTGTCACTCCAAGCAGCGTACGTCCATACTTAATTTCTTCAAAGGTCTGGGATCCCCATGGTAGAAGCTCTAAGGTCGCATTAGGTGCTTGTTCTCGCATTACCCTAAATAGTGGACCCGCAAGAAGCGTTTGTACTGTAGCCACCAATGCAATTCGTATTGGATGATCAATTTTACTTGGGTCAAATTGCTGGTGACTGTTAACTGCGGTCTTTAGTGCATCAAAATGTGGGGTAATCGAAGCCGATAGTTCCAATGCAAAGGGGGTAGGCTCAAGCCCATGTGTTACCTTTACAAACAGATCGTCAGCAAAATGAAAGCGCAGTTTTTGCAGTGATTGGCTAATTGCAGGCTGCGAAACATGCAATAGAGCCGAAGCTTTACGCATGTTTCTTTCCTGCATGAGAATTTGAAACACCTTGAGCAGGTTTAGGTCTAAGTTCTCAAACCGATCTTTCGCCACTGGCTATTACCCCGACTTTTCTAAGACGACAAATTCCATGTCAAAGGCGTTTTTATCATCCGCTAAGTAATGTTCGCTGTGTGTTTTTGACCACTGTTCTCCCCATTCAGGAAAACAGGTGTCACCGTCAATATTAGCATCAATGAATGTAAGGTACAGAGTATCCGCTAAAGGTAAGCAGCGCTGATATATGCTACCACCGCCGATGATCATCACTTCATCCACATTGCCTGCAGCTGCAATCGCGTCTTCAATTGAGGCACAAAATTGCACGCCATCAATCTGTCGTGTAGCGTCGCGGGAAATAACAATGTTTTTACGCCCTGGTAGTGGCCGACCAATCGACTCGAACGTTTTGCGACCCATAATAATGGGTTTCCCCATAGTACTTCGCTTAAACCAAGCAAAATCCGCTGGGAGGTGCCACGGCATTTGATTGTCTTTGCCAATAACGCGGTCGTTGGCCATTGCGGCAATCATACTAATTTTCATATTAATCCTTGATCAGACAATCGGTTTTCGGCGGTAGAATAGCAGTCCCGGTACTGCAAGGCCAACCGCTAACCCGGTAATAATAAACATCGCTTTTAAGAAGTTTTCTAAACAACTTGAAAGCAGTTCAGGGGTATACCCAAGATGGTTAATTTCTACCAGAGCGATCATCGCTTTAAACGCAAATACTCCGGGAACCATAGGTATCAACGCGGCTACCGTAAATACTTTGGGGTGCGCCAAAAATCGATGAGACCATTTTACCCCGACCAGACCCACTAATGTCGCGGCAAAAAACGTCGCCCATTCAATGGGGACGCCATAATGCATCATCAGAAAGCGACTTCCATGCCCTAGCGCACCGCCAATCGCACAGTATTTGAGGGCGTTTTGAGGAACATTAAATACTAATGCAAAGCCAATAGCAGGGATCGCGGCAAATAGCATATCGTTAGCTAAACCAAGCAGTAAATCCATCATACCCATCCCCAACTTCCAGTCACTAACATGGCACCCACAATACCTAAACAAGTCGCTAAGGTTAGTAAGCTGGCCATAACAAATCGCGCGATGCCCATATTAATGTGCCCTTTCAACATGTCGGCGACCGCATTGATTAATGGGAAGCCAGGTACCAGCATTAATACCGATGACGCCATTGCGATTGTTGGCTGATTTCCGAGTTCAAACAGCACTGCTTGCGCAGAAATAAGGGAAGTGACAAAGGCTGTCGCGGAAAAATTCACTAAAGGGTTAAAGTGTCGATGCCCCAACTCTTGACGAACGAGCATACCGCCACTTGAGGCCAAAAATGTCATTACAAACACTACCCAATCGCCACCGGCTAAACGCGAGAAGCTGGCGCACGACAGGCCAATCATGACTAACACTAACCAACGATTGTAGCGCTGTGGCGATAGGGTTTTAAGCCGTTGTTGGGCCATTTCAAAATCTAGGATCTGGCGCTCCAACAGTATGCATATCCGTTGAATTTGGGTCACTATACGCATATTAATACCGCGATCTGCACAACTGCGAGCAGTGGTAATACAATGCTCGTCCATAACCGTAGTGACGACTAACGCGTTGGCAGAAAGCGCAATTTCTACTTCCTGAACACCACAGGCAAGCCCCATACGCCGCATGACATCACTCACTAAGGTACTCTCGGCGCCGTGAGCAAGAAGCATTTGGCCAGCTTGTGCGATAAATCTTGATACTGCTCGCTGTTTAGACATGACAGCTCTTCCTTGACTAATGTTTTATTCCCAACACTACACAAAATAGTGCCTTAGCTTGTTGGGTATACTGATTCCCTATTGTGCCTTAGCAATGCTTTCTCTCAAACAAAAAAACCGCTCCATCTGGAGCGGTTTTCAAATATTATACAGACTGTTAACTAGTCACGAACATAAATGACGTGACCATCATCTTCTTCGTCATCCCAGTCATCGAAATCATCATCATCTTCAGTGACAACACCTTTACCAGACATTGCTTCTTTGTGGTAATCGTCCCACATGAAGTCGACTTTTTCTTCTTCGGTTTGCACTTCTTCACTACGAGGTAGAGTCTCCATGAAGTCTGCAAGTTTATAGCAAAGCTCTTTAGTCCCTTTGCGGTTGATTGCAGAAATCTCAAAGTACTCGCCTTCCCAACCTAAAGCATCCAAGATCTCTTGGATCGTTTGCTTGGCATCTTCTTCAGGCATGAGATCCACTTTATTGAACACCAACCAGCGTGGTTTCTCTGCAAGTTTCTCACTGTACTGCTCGAGCTCGTCAATGATCGTCAGTGCATTTTGCACCGGATCCGATTGATCAACCGGCATAATGTCGATCATGTGCAGTAATACGCGACAACGCTCCAAGTGCTTCAAGAAACGAATGCCCAGACCTGCACCATCAGCAGCGCCTTCGATAAGCCCTGGGATGTCAGCAACCACAAAGCTCTTTTCTGGTACCACACTGACCACACCAAGACTTGGAATCAATGTTGTAAATGGATAATCAGCCACTTTTGGCTTAGCTGCGGAAACTGCGCGGATAAAGGTCGATTTACCCGCATTTGGTAAGCCAAGCATGCCCACATCAGCCAGTAGAAGAAGCTCTAAACGCAACTCGCGCATCTCGCCTTTGGTACCCATGGTTTTTTGGCGAGGCGCACGGTTAACAGACGATTTAAATCGTGTATTACCTAATCCATGCCAGCCACCTTTTGCGACCATGACTTTCTTGCCATGCTCAGCCACTTCACCCACGATTTCGTTCGTGTGGATATCCACAGCACGGGTACCGACAGGAACGCGCATGACTTTGTCTTTACCGCGTTTACCGGTACAGTTACCACCGCGGCCATTCTCACCACGCTCTGCATCGTAAAAGCGTTGGAAACGATAGTCGATCAGCGTGTTAAGGTTCTCATCGGCCTGAATATACACATCACCACCGTCGCCGCCGTCACCGCCATCAGGGCCGCCTTTAGCAACAAACTTTTCGCGCCAAAAACTGACCACACCGTTGCCACCGTCACCGGCTTGTACTTTTACCGACGCTTCATCTACAAATTTCATTTTACTCTCCACATTACTAAGTGGCTCTATAGCCTACAGGCTGAATAACAGAGTTTAGGTAGTAAGTATAAACCCTGATAGCGAGTTTACGCACTGCACTGCCTTGCCATTACTACCTAAAGCCTGTCACCAAACAGACTGCTGTTAAAAACTCTACCCACAAATAAAAAACCCCGCCGAATCGGCAGGGCTTTTGAATTCCAGCTTTAAAGCTAAAATTACTCAGATTCGATTGTAACGAATTTGCGGTTTTTAGGACCTTTAGTCTCAAACTTCACTTTACCATCGGTAAGAGCGAATAGAGTGTGGTCTTTACCCAAACCTACGTTTGTGCCAGCGTGGAACTTAGTACCACGTTGACGAACGATGATGTTACCTGCAAGAACAGATTCACCACCAAAACGCTTAACACCAAGACGTTTACTTTCTGAGTCACGGCCGTTACGAGTAGAACCGCCAGCTTTTTTGTGTGCCATTGTTAAACTCTCCTACAATTAAGCGCTAATGCCAGTGATTTTCACTTCCGTGAACCACTGACGGTGACCTTGTTGCTTACGAGAGTGCTTACGACGACGGAACTTAACGATTTTAACTTTATCGCCGCGACCGTGCTTAACCACTTCAGCTACAACTTTGCCACCCTCTACAAGAGGTGCACCAACAGTGATTTCTTCACCGTTAGCGATCATTAGAACTGAATCAAACTCAACAGTTGCTCCAGTTTCTACGTCCAATTTCTCTAAACGAAGAACTTGTCCTTCGCTTACTCGGTGTTGTTTACCACCAGATTGGAAAACAGCGTACATAATTTACTCCGCTTTTTCCGCACAGCCACTATTTTTGGGTGTGCGCTAAACTAATCAATAGGGCGCAGATTCTACGGGAATGAGTCCCTTATGACAAGCCAATATTTAAAAAAAATGGCGAAAAGGTATTCACCAATTAAAAGTGAGAGGATCATGCCCTTTGAGGCGGTGTTTGGCAACGATTTTTAGTGTACTATTCGCAAATAATTAGTAATCAAGCCCCCATGAGGGCTAGCTCAGCCGGAAGTAATATGGATTTTAACGCTATTCAAGCGCTTACAGCCAAAGACATGGAAAAAGTGAACGCCACCATTCAAGCGCAGCTTAATTCAGATGTCAGCCTAATCAATCAGCTTGGATTTTATATTGTGAGCGGGGGGGGGAAACGCCTTAGACCGCTCATTGCGCTGTTGTCGGCAAAAGCACTTGGCTATGAGGGTGACAAACACATTACCGCCGCGGCCTTTGTTGAGTTTATTCATACCGCGACGCTACTTCATGACGATGTTGTCGACGAATCGGATATGCGTCGTGGCAAAGAAACGGCCAATGCGGCCTTTGGAAACGCTGCAAGCATTTTAGTTGGTGACTTCATTTACACTCGCTCATTCCAAATGATGACCAGCCTAGGATCCCTGAAGATCCTCGAATTAATGAGTGGCGCGGTTAATGTTATTGCCGAAGGTGAAGTGCAACAGTTGATCAACTGTAATGATCCTAGCACCACCGAAGAGAACTACATGGAAGTGATCTACTCCAAAACGGCTCGCTTATTTGAAGCCGCTGCGCATATAGGTGCGTTACTGGTGGATGCTGACGAGCAGCTTGAGCTCGCGCTGCAAAACTACGGTAAATACTTAGGCACAGCATTCCAGCTCATCGACGACGTTCTTGACTACACTGCCGATGGCAAAGAGATGGGAAAAAATGTGGGTGACGACTTGGCGGAAGGCAAACCTACGTTACCGTTAATTTACGCTATGCGCAACGGCTCAGAGGCGCAACGTCTGATGATCCACGAAGCGATAGAAAAAGCCAACGGAATGGAAAAGCTGGATGACATTCTACAAGCAATGGATGAAACCGGCGCCTTGACCTACACCACCAAACAAGCTGAACAAGAAGCCGATAAGGCGATACGTGAATTGGATGCTTTACCCGATTCAGACTATAAAGAGGCGTTAATAGCTTTAGCGCATTTGGCGGTAAAACGAAGCAGTTAAGGTTAACCATCTATATACAGTAAGGGCAGAGTCTTTGAAGACCCTGCCCTTTTTCATTCCCAATACGATGACAGCGCCGATTTAGTAATAGCGATCGCATCCGATGTGCAATTGCTCGTTGCTTACGATGTCGCCACTATGCACTGCCCACTGCTGCTCAGGACGCTCCCCTTGAACAAGAACAGTATCGTAAGCGTGGTCGACGACCAACACATCTCCAACCCCCTGGGGAACCTCAACACGCATACCTGGTTTGATCTTATCTGTTTGCATCACTTTTCTCCCCTTTTATAGCCTACTACGTCACTTTCAAAGTTAATGATCATAAACGGATCAAAAAAGCGGACCTAGTGGCCCGCTTTCATCGTCAGTGATAGCTGCAATTAATAAAGGAAGAGCCTTCTATTTTGCAAACTCTACACCAATGGCAATGTCACCATTTAACGTTTCTAGCATTCCATCAAGTGCGGCTTTTTCGTAGTCACTTAATGCGCCGTAACTCAAAATTTCTTCAACACCGTCTTTACCCAGTTTTACAGGCTGTGCGAAAAATGGAGCGTGGGCACCGTCACCTTCAACGTATGCACACTCTACAACGCCTTCTTCACCCTGCATTGCTTTAACAAGAGACAGACCGAAACGACACGCCGCTTGACCCATAGACAGAGTGGCTGAACCGCCACCCGCTTTCGCTTCAACGACTTCAGTACCTGCGTTTTGAATGCGTTTAGTCAATGCTTCAATTTCTTCGTCAGAGAAGTCCACCCCTTCGATTTGAGACAGCAATGGCAAAATCGTCACGCCAGAGTGTCCGCCAATGACGGGAACCTTAGTCTCTAGTGGGTTTTTGCCTTTTAACTCAGCAACAAATGTTTCAGAACGGATCACATCCAGCGTCGTTACCCCAAAAAGCTTACGTTTATCATACACACCCGCTTTCTTAAGAACTTCAGCGGCAATGGGTACCGTAGTATTGACAGGGTTAGTAATGATACCAACACATGCTGTCGGACAAACAACGGCAATTTTCTCTGCCAAAGACTTCACAATACCTGCGTTTACGTTGAACAAATCTGCACGATCCATACCTGGCTTACGAGCAACACCAGCAGAGATCAATACAACGTCCGCGCCTTCTAATGCCGGAGACGGATCTTCACCAGCAAAACCTTTAATCGCAACAGGTGTTGGAATGTGGCTAAGGTCGGCAGCAACACCAGGTGTTACTGGGGCAATGTCATACAATGCCAAATCAGACCCAGCTGGCAGGTTGTTTTTTAGTAAGAGTGCGAGTGCTTGTCCAATACCACCAGCGGCACCAATAACAGCTACTTTCATCGGGCTTCTCCTTGAGAAAGAATCAATCAAATATTTATAGTTTTTTAGGGTACAGAAGCAGGTAAGCCATTTTCATGGCCCTCCATAAATTCTTATTCGAAATTAAAACAATCACTAATCCATTACAATTATTTAACGCTGGTATTGCGAAGTCACTCGCCAAATTTGATCAGCCTTTGAAAGAGGTCTCTTTTTATCCAGTCAAATGCTGTAAAGTGATTACATTAGCAAAACAGGACGATCACACTATTGAGTGGGGCCATTCTGTGGGAAAATAGTTTTGAAATATCGATAACAAAAAGACACTTATGCGAAATAACGAAAAACAAGACCTATTAGTCAAAGAGTTTAAGTCGCTGTTAAAAGAAGAGCGTTTTGGCTCACAAAGCGAAATTGTCGACGCATTAAAAAATGAAGGCTATGACAATATTAACCAATCCAAAGTCTCACGTATGTTGACTAAGTTTGGCGCGGTCCGTACCCGAAATGCGAAAATGGAAATGGTGTATTGCCTTCCTGCTGAGCTAGGCGTACCGACGGCATCAAGCTCGCTACGCGAATTGGTGCTGGACGTTGATTACAACCAAGCACTAGTGGTTATACACACTGGACCAGGTGCCGCGCAGCTTATCGCTCGCTTGCTAGACTCTCTAGGCAAATCGGAAGGCATTTTGGGTGTCGTTGCAGGGGACGATACCATTTTCATTACCCCTACATTGGCGATAGATACCAAGCAACTGTTCGAATCTGTGTGTGAATTGTTCGAGTACTCTGGATAAAATATACACAAATCATGAGCTTAGTCATTGCGCCCCGGCAAATGTGACCGAGCTCACATCCCTGTCATTTACTAATGAATACAGTCACCTACCTATAAAACCCTGATTTTAAAGAGTAATTTTTTATTGCGCTTTAAAGTAGCCGCTGTTTTTTTAATCCACCGTTCGCCACGTTGGCGGAAGCTCACCGATTTTCTGCCTATTTTTTGCTATTATCGCGCCACTTTTTCGTCACTACGACTTTATTGGCGGTCTAAAAACAGAGCTTCATTACGCGAGCTACACTCTAAAGTAGCCGCTATTAAAACACTTCAAGGACAATTTCATGGCATTGAAAAAATGGATTAAAGCAGGGGCTGTGGCAGCAACAGTACTCGCAACCAGCGGTGTACAAGCCCAAAACTTTATCACTATAGGTACGGGCTCTGTGACTGGTGTTTATTACCCAACTGGCGGGGCCATCTGTAAATTAGTCAATAAAGGCCGTAAAGAACACGATGTGCGTTGTTCCGTTGAATCAACAGGCGGCTCCATTTACAACGTTAATACCATGAAAGCCGGTGAATTGGATTTTGGGGTCGTTCAATCTGATTGGCAATACCACGGATACCATGGTACCAGCCAATTTGAAAACCAAGGCGAATATAAAAAGCTCCGCGCAATGTTCTCTATCCATACCGAACCGTTTAATGTCATCGTTCGTAACGATGCAGGCATCAACAGCGTCGAAGATCTCGAAGGTAAGCGCGTAAACATTGGTAACCCAGGCTCCGGCGACAGAGCAACAATGGGCGTTGTTATGAAAGCAATGGGATGGACAAGTGACAGCTTTAAATTAGCCTCCGAACTAAAAGGTTCGGAGCGCTCTCAAGCTCTGTGTGACAATAAGATAGACGCCTTCGTCTACGTTGTAGGGCATCCAAACGGTTCGATCAAAGAAGCCACGACCTCATGTGATACTAAACTCATTTCTATTCAAGGGCCAAAGATCGACGCCATAGTCGCGAATAACCCGTATTATACGTTTACCACTATCCCTGCCGACATGTACAAAGGGACAGACGGCGACATTAAGAGCTTTGGTGTGGCGGCAACAATGATCACCACGAGCGAAGTCTCAGAACACGTCGCTTATCAAGTGACCAAAGCCGTATTTGAAAACTTTTCAACCTTCAAACGCTTGCACCCAGCATTTGCAAACCTTAAAAAAGAAAATATGGTGTCGGCTGGGCTCTCTATTCCACTGCACCCAGGTGCTGAGAAATACTATAGAGAAGTCGGTCTTCTAGACTAGACTTTTCTATGTTTACTGCCAAAGACGCTATTGCCAGTCTCTAGTGGTAGACACTTTTTTTGGACGGTCAAAAATCGATTTTTGCGCCGTCCAAATTTCGCGACACTTTTAACTTCCGACACAACCTACTCGAAGTCAGTCTAAACTGATCGTAAAGTCATCACAGATCGTTGACTTGTCGTCAAAAACAGGAAAACCACATATGACGAAAAACACAACTCCACCGCAAGATGTACAAGAGATGGTGGCACAAGCCGATACAGGCGCCCGCAGTCCCAAAGGCATGCCGGGCACCATTTTATGGTTTATTCCATTACTTTGGTCGTTGTTCCAGCTTTGGTATGCCTCACCACTGCCTTTTATTTTCAACATTTTCGTTTTAAACGATACAGAAGCTCGAGCCATTCACCTCACCTTTGCGATCTTCTTAGCTTTTACAGCTTATCCGGCTTTGTCGAGCTCTCCTCGAGATCGCATACCCACGATTGACTGGATTTTGGCCGCTGTCGGTGCTTTCTCTGCTGCGTATATCTATATTTTTTATACTCAGCTAGCTGGACGCTCTGGCGCACCGACGACTGTAGATATTGTCATCGCTGTGTGCGGTATGGTGCTTCTTTTGGAGGCAACCCGCCGTGCGCTCGGTCCACCACTTATGGTGGTGGCTGCGGTCTTCTTGCTCTACACTTTTGCCGGCCCACACATGCCCGATGTAATCGCGCACAAAGGGGCAAGTATTAACAAAGCCATGTCGCATTTATGGCTGACTACGGAAGGGGTCTTTGGTGTCGCTCTTGGCGTCTCTACCTCTTTTGTATTCCTGTTTGTACTCTTTGGTGCAATGTTAGACCGTGCGGGTGCCGGTGCTTACTTTATTAAAGTGGCATTTTCTCTACTTGGCCATATGCGTGGTGGCCCAGCCAAAGCAGCTGTTGTTGCATCAGGCTTATCTGGCCTTGTATCGGGTTCGTCTATTGCTAACGTTGTGACAACAGGGACGTTTACCATTCCCCTAATGAAACGAGTCGGCTTTCCTGGCACCAAAGCGGGTGCTGTAGAAGTCGCGGCGTCCACCAATGGTCAGTTGACACCACCAATTATGGGTGCAGCAGCGTTTCTAATGGTCGAATATGTTGGTATCTCTTACGTAGAAGTCATTAAAGCCGCGCTATTGCCTGCGCTAATTTCTTATGTCGCGCTGCTGTACATTGTTCACCTTGAAGCCTGTAAAGCAGGCATGGAAGGTCTTCCACGTCGCCGCAAACCAACACTTCTATATAGCTTACTGTCGTTCACTGGAACCATTTTAGGCTTGTGCATTATCAGTGCTCTCGTCTATTACGGTGTGGGTTGGACCAAAGATGTGTTTGGCGCCGCCGCTAGCCCTATAGTCGCAGTTGCTCTACTTATCTGTTATGTAGGTCTACTTAAAATTTCGGCTCACAATCAAGATGGTGTTGAAATTGACGGCGAGTTAACCGAAGTGCCTGAACCGGGCCCAACCATCAAATCAGGATTACACTTTTTGCTACCGATTGTCGTGCTGGTTTGGTGTTTGACGGTTGAACGCTTCTCTCCAGGTTTATCGGCATTTTGGGCCACGGTGTTTATGATGTTTATCTTGATCACCCAACGCCCGATCATGGCTAAATTTCAAGGTCAGCAAGAACTCAGTTCTTACACTAAAGAAGGCTTTGTCGATTTAGTGGAGTCGTTGGTCTCTGGTGCGCGTAACATGATTGGCATCGGTGTCGCTACAGCTGCAGCGGGCACTGTTGTGGGTGTGGTCACCCTAACCGGTATCGGGCTAGTTATGACCGACTTTGTCGAGTTTATTTCTGGCGGTAATATCTTCCTTATTTTGCTGTTCACCGCAATCATTAGTCTGATTTTAGGTATGGGCCTTCCAACGACGGCGAATTACATCGTCGTGTCCACCTTGATGGCGCCGGTTATTGTCACGTTGGGTGCTCAAAATGGATTAATCATACCGCTGATCGCGGTGCACTTGTTTGTGTTCTATTTTGGTATTTTGGCCGATGATACACCACCGGTGGGTCTTGCCGCTTTTGCCGCTGCAGCCATTGCCAAATCCGACCCAATCCGTACAGGTATTCAAGGCTTTACATACGATATACGAACCGCCATTTTACCGTTCATGTTTATCTTCAACACTCAGCTGCTGCTGATGGGCATCGACAGTTGGTGGCACTTGTTGTTAACCATAATCTCCGCAACGACGGCAATGCTGCTGTTCTCTGCCGCCACACAAGGCTGGTGGTTAACGAAAAACAAATGGTGGGAAACCTTGCTGCTTTTGGTTCTAACTTTCACTTTCTTCCGTCCTGGATTTTGGTGGGACAAAGTGTACCCGGCAAAAGAATATTTCCCAGGTACCGAAATTGTTGAAATTGTTGATACATTGGATGTCGGTGAGTCACTTGAATTGATGGTTGAAGGCGAAAACATCGAAGGAAACTTTGTCGCAAAAACCGTTCGCCTACCGTTTGATGATCGCGCCAGCGATGCAGATGCTCGTATCTCTTCAATGGGGTTAATGCTGACTGAAACAGATTCAAAAATGATTGTTGATATGGTTGAGTTTGGATCTCCGGCTGAGGCTTCGGGCATCGACTTTGACTGGGAGATCAAAACCATTGTACTTGCCGCGGATCGGCCAATGAAAGAATGGGTATTTGTACCGTCGTTTTTAATTGTTGGACTGATGCTATGGAATCAGCGCCGACGAGTATCAAAACAAGCAATAAACGTATAAAACTGAGTTCATTCTCTATACTTTGATGTAACTCATAGCCCCACATTGGCAAATGTGGGGCAATGCACTATACAGATAGGACGGTTGAGTCCAGTTGCGTTGGTGAGAGATAACTATGTATAAACAAATTCTAGTCCCCGTTGATCTAAACGAAAAAGGGTTTAGCGATAAAGCGATTAAGACCGCCGTTTGGCATGCAAAAAAAGCAGGTGCTGTCATTCACCTACTCAACGTATTGCCTGGAATTCACATGTCGATGGTGTCGTCTTACTTTCCGAAAGAAGCCGCACTAAAAATGAAGCGTGACGTGGAGTTGCAACTTAAAACATTTGCCGATCAATATGTTGATGATTCGGTGGTGTATAAAACACATGTTGCGGAAGGAAAGCCTTATACCACCATTATTGATTACGCAGAAAAGCTTGGGGCTGACCTCATCGTCATGCCAAGTCACAAGCGCTCAAAAATCGATAAAGTGGTCTTAGGATCCGTCGCCAGTAAGGTTGTTCACAACTCTCCTGTTAATGTTTTAGTGGTTAAGCCTCAAGGCTAACAGGACTAAACAGACTTACATTGAAATAGCTGCACTTTTAGTGCAGCTATTGTTTTGCCTTTGAAGTACCAGTATCCAAATTTGTGCAGCCCCTACCCCTTTTGCGATATGCAATAGCGCTAAATAACCACATTTGTGGGCTTGCCATCCACAAACGCATTGAGATTATCAATCAATATTCGCACCAGCTTAGTGATGGCTGAATCACTGCCCCAAGCCACATGCGGGGTGAGTATTAGGTTAGGTAAGTGAGCATTGAGCACCAATGGGTTATCTAGAGGGGCTGGCTCGTCAATGAACACATCACTTGCCGCCCCAGAGATTTGTTTTTTGCTGAGCGCATCAACAAGTGCCTGTTCATCAACAACCCCACCTCGAGCTGTATTAATTAATACAGCGCTTGGTTTCATCAACAATAGCTCCTTGGACGAAATCAAATTCTTGGTGTCCGAGTTGAGCGGACAGTTTAGAGAAATCACGTCAGATTCTCGTAGTACTGTTTCGAAGTCTTGATAACCAGGGCGCAGAGAAGAAGCGCCCTTTCTGTCGGAAAACACCACGTTCATGCCTAATGCTTGAGCTTTATCAGCAAGGGCTTGTCCAAGCGCGCCTGATCCAATGATGCCCAGTTGACTGCCCTCAATGTCCTGAATTGGGTGAGTGAAAAAACAAAACTGATTCTGACGCTGCCATTCCCCTTGCTCGATATCTTGCTGATAGCCGCGTAAGTTACGTCGTAAACCAAACATCATAGCTATCACATGTTCAGGGACCGAACGTGTCGCGTACCCCTGAATATTGCACACACGAATACCTTGTTGCTTGCAATAGGTGAGGTCAACATTGTTGGTGCCGGTGGCAGAAATGGCGATTAATTTTATCTGAGGGTGCTTATCCAATATGGCTGCATCGAGCACAACTTTATTGGTGATGACTATATGCTGCCCTGTTAATCGTTCATCGAGTTGCTCAGCACTTGTCTGTGGGTGATCCGTCCAATGATGTGGAAAACTCGGTGTTGGAATCGCAATGTGCGAGGGGATGGTTGCACTGTCTAAGTAAACAATTGATAACGGGGCCACATGCACTCCTTGGTCGTGTGTTGCTGCCCCTACTATCCTAAGCTAGTGTTTTGGTAATGTCTTGTAATCTGGCAAGGTTTGTGGCGCTTGATAGTGATCAAGCACCACCGGCGCCAATCCTGGATAAAAAGGACAAGGTACAAATATGGACGCTAATTCATCGTTTTGTGGATGGTAAAAACTGAGCTCGGTGCTGTGAAGTTGCAATCGTTGCGAGAACTGCAGCGCTTCATCGGTCGCATAAAACTCGTCTCCCACAATAGGGTGCCCAATCTCACTCATGTGCACCCGCAACTGATGTGAACGACCTGTCACTGGGAGTAGTCGCACTAAAGTGGTTTTTTCTTCACACACCACTTTCTGGTAATCGGTGATCGCGTGTTTGCCATCCTGATTACACACTTTTTGTCGAGGTCGATTAGGCCAATCACAAATCAACGGTAGATCGATGATCCCCTCTTTTTCTTCCAGACAGCCCCAAACGCGTGCATAGTAAACTTTATGGGTTAAGCGATACTGAAACTGTTTTTTAAGATGACGCTCAGCGTCTTTGGTAAGCGCAAACAACATCAGTCCGGAAGTCGCCATATCAAGCCTGTGCACCACTTGAATATCAGGGTACAGCTCTACGAGGCGACTCCACAAACTGTCGTAATGTTCTGGCAAACGTCCAGGTACCGACAGAAGCCCTGGTGGCTTGTCAGCCACCAGTATATGCTCATCTTGGTACACAATATCCACCCATGGTTCTATCGGCGGGTGGTAGGCTTCCATCGCCATAACAACTCCTACATGCTGCCAATTAGTTGTGTGATACGACAATCACACGTAAAGAATCAAGTTGCACCTGCGCTCGAGATATATAGTCGTCTAGCGTAGCAATTTGCTGTTCCAACGCTTCAATTTCTTGATCTCGAATATTCGGGTTCACCGCTTTAAGTGCTTGCAGTCTCTCTAGCTCTGCGGTCAGCGATACCGTCATTTCTTGATGGGCTTGCTGTTTCACTTTTATAAGTTGCTGTTCTGCAACAGGCTCACTTCTATTAATCAATTGGTTGATTTCAGTCTGAACAGACGTCACCAATTTGTTTGCCATATGCCTATTCACCGGACTTAATTGGCGGTTAAAGCTTTCAAACTCCACCTGTGCTGAAAGGTCATTGCCTTTCGCATCCATTAAGACGCGGATAGGGGTATGTGGCAAATAGCGATTGATACCACTGGATTTAGGCGCTTGTGCATCAACCACATAAACCAACTCCAACAACAATGTACCGACAGGTAACGCTTTATTTTTTAGCAGTGACAGTGCGCTGGTGCCAACACCTTCACTAAATAGAAGCTCAATGCCACCTTGGATCATGGGGTGCTCCCAAGACATAAATTGAATGTCTTCGCGAGACAAAGCCACATCACGATCAAAGGTGATGGTGGCGCCATCAAACGGTAGACCCGGGTAGGTCGATACCATCATGTGCTCAGCCGGAGTCACAATAAGAGCGTTGTCACCTTTGTCTTCTTGGTTAAGACCTACTGCATCAAATAGACTGAGCGCAAAAGTAACCAGAGCGATATCGCCATCACGCTGGGCAATATCGTTTGCTAGCTCAACCGATGCGTCACCACCATTAGAGTGCATTTCGAGGAGGCGATCTCGCCCTTGCTCAAGGTCGGACTTTAGACGGGTGTTAAGCGCTTTGGATTGCTCTACGACATCGTCCAGTTGACTATGATCACCGGTGGCTAACATCTCAATTAATTGCTGTGAAAACGCTTCATAAACTGTGCGCCCTGTTGGGCACGTTTCTGAAAAAGCATTCAAGCCATTGTGATACCACTGGGCCAAAATAGACTGTGACGAACCCTCAAGACAAGGCACATAAATGTCGATGTCATTTTGCTGCCCAATGCGGTCAAGACGGCCAATTCGCTGCTCGAGTAAATCGGGGTTAAACGGCAGATCAAACATCACCAATTGGTTGGCGAATTGGAAGTTTCGCCCTTCTGAGCCGATTTCGGAACAGATCAGAACCTGCGCCCCACCTTCTTCTTGTGCAAAGTAGGCCGCCGCTTTATCGCGTTCGATGATCGACATACCTTCATGGAATACCGTAGCGCGAATGCCTTCTCGCTCACGCAACGCTTGTTCTAACTGCAGCGCAGTATGAGAACGTGAAGCAATGACCAAAATCTTAGCCGAACGCTTATCCTTCACTTTCTCAATTAACCAATCGACGCGAGAATCAAATTGCCACCAGTTACTGCTGTCCCCTAGCTCTTGGAATACTTGCTCTGGGTACAAGTTTTTCTTCGCCAATAGCTCTTGTGGAAGATCCGTAGACAGCATGGCATTTACCTTCAAGGCGCGCTGATATTGTTCAGGCATAGGCATCTGCATAATGTGTGTATTACGCACTGGAAAACCGGAGATGGCCGAACGCGTATTTCGAAATAGAACTCGACCCGTACCGTGTCGGTCCATTAAGTTTGTCACCAGCTCATCTCTAGCTGCGTCTCGCTCTTCTTGCGCGCTCGCTGACTCAATGGCGTTAAACATCGGCTCAACATCTTGCTCGCTAAGGAGGTCACCAATTTGATTTTTTTCTTCATTAGTAAGCGGCTGACCACTCACCAATCGGCTGACCGCATTCGCAACTGGCTCGTATTGGGCTTCTTCGTCCACAAAGCTTTGATAGTCGTAAAATCTATCCGGATCAAGAAGACGCAATCGGGCGAAATGGCTTTCGCGTCCAAGCTGCTCTGGGGTCGCGGTTAATAGAAGCACTCCGGCAACCTGTCTTGCAATAGACTCAATCAATTGATATTCGCGGCTTGGTGCATCAACGCTCCACTCTAAGTGGTGCGCTTCGTCCACCACCAACACATCCCAATGAGCCTCAGCAACTTGGGCTTGTCGCTTTTCACTCTTTTTCAAGAAATCCAGTGAGCATAAAACCAACTGCTGCGATTCAAAAGGATTGGTAACTTCTTGCTGAGCTTCAAGGCATCGCTCTTCATCAAAGATAGAAAAATACAGGTTAAATCTGCGCATCATTTCGACAAGCCATTGATGCTGAAGCGTTTCAGGTACCACAATCAAAATACGCTCGGCACGACCCGATAAAACCTGTTGGTGCAATATCATGCCCGCTTCAATGGTTTTACCTAAGCCCACTTCATCGGCAAGCAATACTCGCGGGGCAAAGCGACTGCCCACTTCACGGGCAATATAAAGCTGATGAGGGATCAGGCCAGCGCGTACACCACACAATCCACGCAGTGGACTTTTATGTTGTTGATACTGGTGAGTCAAGGCGCGATAACGCAGCACAAAGTTGTCCATGCGATCAATTTGACCTGCAAACAACTTGTCTTGTGGCTTATTAAATCGAATGGTGTGGCTTAGAAAGATCTCGCGCAAACGAATATCAGACTCTTCACTATCAGAGCGAGTGCCAGTGTAAGTGACAACACCTTGATCGACAAAAAGGTCCTCGACAGTGAGCATCCACCCTTCTTGAGATTCAACTTGATCACCGACATTAAACACAACACGGGTAATTGGCGCATCTTTTTGTGCGTACACACGCTCTTCTTCTCCGGCAGGAAACACCAGTGTCACTGTTCTTTCATCGACCGCTACTACTGTCCCTAACCCTAAATCACTTTCTGTGTCGCTGATCCAACGCTGACCAATCGCAAATGTCATGCTGCATTCACCCTTTCTAAATTGCTGCTCTATGCTAAATAGTAGATGTTAATTGTGCGCTTTGCTGTATATGCAGTCGCAACACACCTACTTTCAAAAAGGAGCGATTGTACGCATCCCTCTATGAAATTCATAGCGTTACACTGACGAAATTATCACTCTGTTTTTTATGGGCCGAAACAGGAAAACTGTCTCGATTATGAAGATGACGCGAGAAAGCGCTCTAACGACTGTGTTGAATGCATTGTCGAGCTTTCTTTTAGGTGTTTAAGCTGTTCTATTGAACCGCTGTGGCACAAGTTGCCCTGTTCAACATAACCAAAACTATCCGCTATACGCAGTGCATCGCTCACTTGGTGGGTCACCATTATTACCGTGAGATTGTGCTGATTTGCCAACTGTTTCACCAACGATAGCATTTCTAAGCGTAACTCTGGATCCAACGCAGAAAAGGGTTCATCAAGCAACCAAAGGGGCTTTCTTTGCGCACAACATCTTGCCAGTGCTACACGCTGTCGCTGTCCACCGGACAGTGCTAACGGCATTTGGCTAAGCTTATCTGCCAAACCCACATCACTGGCTACTTGGCGAACAACCTGTTTTTCTGCCTCAGTTAACTTCAGGCTGGGGTTTACCCCTAACCCGATGTTTTGCCCAACGGTAAGGTGTGAAAAGAGATTATTGTCTTGAAACAACATACTGATTGGGCGCTGATAAGGTGCCAGAGAAATTAAGCTCTTGCCGTCAAACGCTAACTGGCCTGCACTGGGTGGAATTAGCCCTGCAATCATATGAAGCAATGTCGATTTACCCGCGCCACTCGGCCCAATCAGTGCAAGTGTATCACCTTGATTCACTTCGAGGGTGAACTCAAAGCACTGATCGCTATATTCAAATGAAAGTCTCTCAATAACTAAAGCATGCTCTTTAGTCACATCACGGCTTGAGTCAAGGCGCGGTTTAAGACCTTGGGGTTCAGTACTTAACGTAGCTGTGTTTTTAGAAAGATGGCTAGTCATAATTCACCTTTGATTGGTCGGCTAGAGCAAGCAAAAGCATGCTGATCATAAATAACCATAGTGAAACGGTCGCAGCAGCGTCCATTTGATAGCTTCCTAACAATTGCAAAAGATAGAGAGGCAAGGTGGTAAAATCTTGGCTTCCAAACAGTGCTATCGCACTGAGATCGCCCAATGAGAGTAAAAAACTGACCGCAAACGCATGTAAGAAAACAGACTTTAAACCCGCAAAATCGACCCATCGACACCGCCTTGTGTTGCGCACCCCTAACATTAACGAAAGAGCGTGATAATGGCTAAAGTGATTATCCATTGCTTGTGACAAGCTCTTAATAGCAAACGGCAGTGCCATCATGCTGTTCACTAACACCACAACCGCAAAGGCAAATTGATAAGCGTCACCCCAGGTTCTGAGCCATAGAAATAACCCAGTACTCAGCACCAACCCTGGAGTGACCAGCGCAAGTGAACCGATAACTTCCAGCCCCGATGCCTTAAGTGTTTGACGTTGATAACGATATTGACGCGCGCTATTCACTATCAAATAGGCCATCACCAAAGCAATGGTTGCAGAGCAACTGGCAATAGACAAGGAGTGAAACGTAGCGGTCCAGAAGGTTGGTGATGTCAGCGTGGCTTCAAGACTCCCCGACAAACCACTGATCACAACCATAAAAAGTGGTGGGATCACTAATAAGATCGCAAATAGAATAATTATCGAATCAGCAAACTTAGCCCATGCGCTGTCCCGCTTTACCTTTGGCAGTGGTTGATACTCCACCGCGCCTACGGGTGGTTGCTGGGTGAGTTGATGTATTACCAACACAAGCGTGCCACACAGCATCATTTGCCATAGCGCCAATACAGCGCCAACCTGTAGGTCAAAGTCAAACTTAATCGCTTGATAAATGGCGAGTTCAATTGTTGTTGCCTTTGGTCCTCCCCCCAGTGCCATCACTGTGGCAAAACTGGTGAAGCAGAGCATAAACACCAACCCTGCACAGTGAGGAAGCTGCTGCTTGAGCCTCGGCCATTCTACACGGCAAAATTTTTGCCAAGGCGTCATTCCCAGCATAGTACTTAAATGGTGCTGTGCGACGGGAATAGATTCCAGAGAGCGTAATAGTAAACGAGTCGCGTACGGCAAATTAAAAAACAGGTGAGCCAACACAATCCCATTGAGACCATATAACGAGTATGGCAATTGACCACCAAAATTAGCGGCAAGTTTTGCCAGCAACCCACTATTTCCATATATGGCGACAATGCCAAAGACCGCGACCAACACTGGTAAAACTAACGTAACGGAAAAAAGTTTTGTCAGCCACGCTTTTCCCAAAAACTGCCGACGATACATCGCGACAGACAGGGGGATAGCCAACCCCACGCTGAGCAGTGTAGAAAGCAACGCTTGGGAAAAACTAAACTGGGTGACATGTCGATAATAGGGATCGTTAATCACTATGAGTAGCCCAGAAATGGGCGAGTCACCGCTAAAGGACAGTAAACTAAATAAGCATCCACCAACGAAGAGGGTGAGTATCACAGCGATACTCACCCCAGCCCGTGACGGTTTAAATCGCCAGCTTGTTGACCCGTTGTGAGTACTCTCTACAGCTGGCATGATAGTGTTATTGTGTTAGTGCAGTTTGCCACTCGCGAATCCAGCTTTTACGTTGCTGAGCAACGTCATTAGCAGAAAACTCTAGCGTACGGCTTGGCATGGTTAAATCAGCGAACCCTTCTGGTTGCTGGACGTTGGTCACAGGATACATCCAGTTACCTGTAGGGATCACACTCTGAAACTCATCGCTGGATATAAACTGCAAAAACTGCTCTGCCAGTTCAGGGTTTGACGTAGTGTTTACTTTGGCTGCTACTTCCACTTGCAGGTAGTGCCCTTCACTAAAATCGGCTGCGGCATACTTAGAATCACCTTCAGCAATGGCGTGATACGCTGGTGACGTTGTGTAAGACAACACCAAGTCCGACTCACCTTCTAAGAACATCGAGTACGCTTCTGACCAACCTTTCGTCACGGTCACTGTCTTTTGAGCCAATTTCTGCCAAGCTTGTGATGCTTCGTCGCCGTATACCGACTTCATCCAAAGCATCAAACCCTGACCGGGTGTTGAGGTTCGAGGATCTTGGTAGATAACACTGAGATCATCACGTCGCTCTATTAGTTCTTTTAAGCTTTTCGGAGGGTTGGTTACCGTTTCGGTGTTGTAAACGAACGCAAAATACCCGTAATCAAATGGGACGAAAATGTCATCTTCCCAACCACCAGGGAGTGTAAGATTACTCAGATTCGCATTGTGCGCTCCGAATGCACCGGTTTGTTTAGCTTCCGCTACTAGGTTATTGTCCAGCCCCAGAACGACATCGGCTTTGGTGTTTTTACCTTCTAGGCGAATACGATTTAGTATCGAGACGCCATCATCTAGGGCGACAAAGTTTAGGTCGCAGTTGCATTGCGCTTCGAAAGCTTGCTCTATAGCCGGGCCTGGGCCCCACTCAGCAGCAAAGGAGTCATAAGTATAAACGGTTAAGGTGTCTACAGCGTTTGCGCTAAATGTTGCAGCGACCAGTGTGGTCAATAATAAAGGTTTGGTTAAAGTCATCGCTCGCTCTCCATAAAATGAGCGGCACAGGCTTGAGTGTATCCAGAGGGTTTCGTTCCATGAATGTTAGTGCTCAATTCCTACGCCAGTATTATCTGGTTCAGGTCGACGGGTTCCAACATTGATCTCAGCCGAACACAAGAATACTGGTATTAGACCCAGCAACTCATAACAGCTCCCCGTTGAGTGAAGCGAAATTGTAAAGGGAAATGAAACATTTGCCTAGTTTTAACGTGTAAATTAGCACTCTGCCTGCGCAAGTAACTCTACCGCTGATCGTAACCCCAGCGGTTGACCAGTTTTTGGTCCAATCCAATATGGTCCAATATCCTTGCCACCATAAAGTCCACTAGATCTTGTATTGATTGTGGCTGATGATAAAAACCAGGGGCTGCCGGCATGATGGTCACTCCCATAGCTGACAGCTTGTGCATGTTCTCAAGATGCAAGGTGGAAAACGGCGTCTCACGCACCACCAAAAGCAGTTGACCACGCTCTTTTAATACCACATCGGCAGCGCGTTCTATGAGGTTATCGGACATGCCATGCGCAATGGCTGCGACACTGCCCGTTGAGCATGGGCACACGATCATCTGTTTGGGTGCAGCAGAACCAGAAGCAACGGGTGAGAACCAGTCTTCCTTGCCACACACCACCAATTTTTCGGGATCGCAGTCAAACATTTCAACCAACTGTTTATGAGCCGCATCGGGCCCGCTAGGAAGCTTTAAGCCTTCTTCGGTCGCTAGCACAACACGCGCAGCCGAAGATATGAGCAAAAAGACCTGATAGTCGGCCGCCAGCAAAGCGCCCAGCAATGTCAGACCGTATGGCGCGCCTGATGCGCCGGTAAAAGCTAAAGTGATCCGTTTGTCGTGATGACTGTACTGAGGTTGGTTACCGCTCATATTGACTCTCAAACTGATTAACTATCTTGACTAGACGTATGTTGACTTAAAAAAGAGTGACTCACGGATTCTAACACGCCAATGTGCAGCGCCGCGCTGGCAATGAAGCACTGTGATTCCGTCACCGAACTCTCACTTAACAAGTTAGCAGCATTATGCGCTATTGAGGTCAATTGCGAAACGCTTTCTGCAGCGGTAAAATGCTGCTGTGCCCAATCGTCATCATTCCATATCACGACTTTTGCCAACGAATGAAGAACAGCGCCCGACAAATGCATCGGCTGATAAGTACAACGCAGTAAAGTATGAATCGTTAGACCACGCGCACTTTCCGAATCGATCTCTGTTGGCAAGTGCATCACTAGAAATGGGGATTGTGTACGTTCAATCAGTCGAACATTTGGACCAGATTCAGAAAGCCAAGCAAAACTTGGGTGATAGCCACAATGATCCAACAACTCTATACACTGTTTGAAAATACTTTCTTCTGCCACTGCCGAGTCCTTTGTAGGGGTTTGAATGGCGATTACCCAGCGTTCATGGCACAGTCGCTGAAGCTGTTCATTTAACGATAAACAACTCTCTTGAGACAACGAACTGACCAGTTGTTTATACCGATTTGTTTCACCTATCATCGGCTTCTCACTTAGTTATACCCATTGTTTAACATCACGCCTAACACCAGACTCTTCACTCACTAGACCTACTTTAACCTATTGCCAGATCTCATTTTTAGAAACTTTGACATATATTTCACAATCTAGCTACGATTGCTAGTTTCTTCATTACCATTAAAAAGTTTCACCGCCTATGATTAAACTAACACCGAAAAGTCTCATAGAAGACAGGTGTATTCCCCCTACCTAAGTATGACTGAAGGAACAATTATGCCCAATATGCGCACTCTTGGAGAGTTCGTGGTAGAGAAACAACAAGATTTCCCCCACGCCACAGGTGAACTGTCCTCACTTTTTGCATCGATTCGTCTCGCGGCAAAAGTCGTAAACAGAGAGATTAATAAAGCTGGTCTCGCCGATATTACCGGTGCAGTCGGTAGTGAAAATGTTCAAGGTGAAGCTCAGCAGAAACTGGATCTATATGCGAACGATAAGTTTAAAGCCGCATTAGAAGCACGTGGACAAGTCTGTGGTATCGCCAGTGAAGAAGAAGATGAAGCCGTCTATTTCGACCGCGATAGCAATGCAAACGCCAAATATGTGGTACTAATGGATCCATTAGATGGCTCATCAAATATTGATGTGAATGTTTCCGTGGGTACCATATTCTCAATATATCGCCGTATCTCCCCAGTTGGCACTCCGCCTACTGAGGAAGATTTCTTACAACCTGGCACCGAACAAGTTGCCGCCGGTTACGTAATCTACGGCTCTTCAACTATGTTGGTTTACACCACAGGTAACGGGGTTCACGGCTTTACCTACGATCCGTCAATCGGTGTGTTCTGTCTTTCTCATGAAAGCATGATGATCCCAAAAGATGGTAATATCTATTCGGTAAACGAAGGGAACTACATCAAATTCCCTGTTGGAGTAAAAAAATACATTAAGTATTGCCAAGAGAACGAGCCTGATGATGGTCGTCCATACACCTCTCGATACATTGGCTCACTCGTTGCAGACTTTCACCGCAACTTGCTCAAAGGTGGTCTCTACCTTTACCCAAGTACGGCAAGCTACCCTAATGGTAAACTTCGCCTATTATACGAGTGCAATCCAATGGCCTTTTTGATTGAGCAAGCGGGTGGCTTGGCTTCAGACGGCAACACACGCATCATGGAGCTTAAACCGACCGAACTGCACCAACGTGTGCCCTTCTTTGTTGGCTCAAGCAACATGGTAGAAAAACTTGAACAGTTTCTGAAGGAGTTTCCTGAGCAGTAAACTCTCGTTACCGGCCTTGGCAAATACCTTTCCCTAGGCCGGGTATTTATCCCTTACTTTTGCGCGACCCAAATCAGCTCGGTTGTGTCAAAATTTAATTGCTCAATCTTATCTAAAAACCTTTGTTTCAGCGCTTCATCCACCTCTGGCGTACGAGACAAAAACCACAAATAATCACGGTTTGGTCCAGTGACGAACGCGTAGTTATACTCTTCATTGTCGAGCTCAAAAATAACGTAAGACGCATAAAAAGGGCCAAAGAAAGAGACTTTTAAATGACCTTCATCTTCTGCATTGGTAAATTTTGCCACACCATTTGCGTCTTCCCACTGCGCGTCGACAGTGACAAACCCTCTATTTGCAACCGTAACGCTCCCATCATCTCGTAATGAATAGGTGGCCGTAACCTGCTCCATGCCGCGTTCAAAGCTGTGATCCAATCGCGCGATTTCATACCAAGTGCCTAGATAGCGCTCCAAATCGAAGTTTTTTACCGGTGTCACACCGTCAGGCACGCTCACGCAGCCACTCAACAAAAATGCGCAGCAGGCAACAACGCATTGAGACAATCCCTTCCACATACCTAGCTCCTTGGTTTTCAAAAAAATAATTGCTTATGTTCACTGTTACTCATTGTACGCTGCCATCGATCAATTTTGATGTGAAGCACTTCGCATTCATTTGTCGTTGCGACCGTTAGGCTGTATTGAAAGAGCGATGTGCCTTTTAATAAAGCCATCACTAGGACGAGTGAATTTTCGATGAAAAAGCTTTTTTAGTGACAGGGATGAGTGGGCCACTTACTCCCATTGTGGCAAAGTATTTCGCGAAGCAACAATGGCAAGTGATTGAATGGGAACGCCACAAAATCGATCCACAGGATCCTCAGAAGTCATAAGTTTTATGGATGCTTTTATCCAAACCGCGAGAACCAGTCGCCACCATCGATATCTCGCCCTTGAACTTGGCCTTGGTAGATGTAGTAGTAAGCAGAGCCATACGGGGTATCGATAACTTCACGACGATACTCAATAGGCACATCTTCCAATATATCGAGCTTGGCCAGCGTCTGTTCATCGACTCGGTAGACTTCCCCGACTATCGAGCTCGCACCCGCAATCAGTCCCGGATATTCACCTAAGTCTTGAAGTTCGAACTTGGGCTCAGTCACGTGACCGCCAATAAACTCGCTAGAGGCCAATAAGTCATGGTTTACTTCGCCTTGGCGCAATGTGCCATATACAAACACTAAATGCGGATTACTGTCCATGGATGACTCCTAACTTAACTACTCACCTAATACAGCTTAGTCGAACTGGAACTGATAGAGCACATCTAATGCGTTATCTGCACCGGAAACGGCTTCAACATACAGATCCTTGGCAATTCGGTAACGCACTGTAAACTCACCAATCGATTCAAAAATTCCCATACCATATTTCACTTGCAGACCTGGCAGTATGTAACCACTCACCGTCACTTGTGAGTCGTCACCGGATCCTTCGGTGTCTAATTGAAGATCTTGCACACCAAACGCTTCGCCAATTTCTCCAACCAGTTTACCACTGCGCGCAAGGCTTAATCCTATTAATGCTGTCGTCATTACGTCACCACCTGCCTCCGCATCGAGATCTTGTCCCCTTAAAATGTAAGACAGCGCATTTGCTTGCGGCATTGACGGGTCAGAGAAAATGATCACTTCTGGCTCATCTGCAGGCCCCGAGACTCGCACACCCGCGGTCACATCGTCTTGAGTATTATCTGGATTACGGATCGCCGTGACCGCTAAATACGGCTGATCGGCAGGCCCATTAAATAAAACCTTACCCTCACTGATCACCAAATCTTGGCCTAGTGCACGATAAGCACCATCGACGATGTTAACTTCACCAATAATGAACGGCGCCTGATCTTTTTGAGTGACAGAAAGATCGCCAACCAGACTACCTCTCAAGCCAAATGCAGAGAGTCTAAAATCGTTTCCAATGACGACTTTAATGTTGGTCTCTATGTTAAATGGAATCTCACTTTGATCTTCCAGTGGCTGCAGATTTTCATCAAGAAGCACTTCATCACTAGAAAGTGATACCGCTGACTCGGGCAAGCTTTGAACCGTAATTCGCCCATAAGGCAGTGCCACTTTACCCTCGACTTTGATGTTTCCAGGGACAATAGAGATGTTTAGGTCAGGCTCTACCGAGGCAACTAAAATTGGCTCGACACTCACCAACAACTTTTCGGCAAAAATATTAAGCTTGGTATACCAGTCCTCGGTATCCGTCCAATCGGCCTCACCTTTAATCTCCAAGCTCCCCTCTGCAGTATCTATGCGAGAGTTAAGAGCGGCTTGATACCCAGTAAAATCAACACGAAGCTCACCGTTATTCACTTCAACAGGGCTTATGTCACCAGCAACTTGCATATCATTGATCGCAAAATAGCCTTCGGCTTTTGGCTTTAACATCGGCCCTTTTAGCGCAATGTCAGACTCAATCAACGCGCCAACCCGGCTAAACTCGCCGACCAGTGGTTGCAAAGGCGATAAGTTGATCTCTTCGATAACAATGTTCGCGTCAATGTCTCGACTGTCATTCAACACATCATCCAAATTCGCGTAGCCTTTTATTTGTCCGTTCTCGGTCAAATCAATGGCCCACTCGCTGCGTAGATTATTATTCGCCAGCATGACTTTGGCACTCATTTGCTCCCAACCAACCACCAAATCAGGTTCAAGCTTCTGAGTCACCTTACCGGTTGGCAATGTTAACGTTGCTTGTGCTTCAATCGGGGTCTCAGGTGCCCATTTGGCTTGGGCCTGCAAATTAAACAGTCCATCCAATTCAGTGCCTTTAGGGATAAATGCAGCCAACTGCTCAAAGTTAAACTCATTAACCGAAAGCGATGCCTCTCCAGACTCTCCAGCAACAACGTCGTTGTCTAAGCAAACCTTGGATTGCGCTTGTCGCCAACAATGCGCCTCGACATTAGCAATGTTTGTCGCCATGTCGTAACCCAATTTTGGCTCATGATCCAAACGCCACTCTCCTTGTAACGTTTTAAAGTGAGCATCAAACAGTGCGCCACTCCAATTAAGATCAGGCTCGAGCTTTAACCCACCACGAATGCTTAACCCGCCAGATAGCACCTCGGATTGAATATCTAAGCGCAATGTATGCTGGTCTTGAGAGCCAACAAACCCAAGCGCAATGCTATCAATTTCTTGTTGATTCACCTGCAGTTGGTTAACCTTTAACGCGATATCGCCACTGGGTGACGGCAACGGTGTCAAATCACCTTTCAAAGACAATGAATTTAGCGTCGCGATGTCTTTAAAAGCGAACTGATTAACATTGAGGTCGACCTGTAAGGTGGGCTCTTCTAACGCACCGCCTATCAAAACCTCACCTTGGATTCGCCCCTGAGCATCTGGTACGCTCGCCGCTAAATCCACGAAGTTCAAGTTGAGCGCCAAATCCCACAACGTATCGAGCTGGCCACTCACCTGGACACTATTATCAGCATGGCTTAACGACAAGGATGGGATATCGACGTATAACTCTCCGGCGCCCGCCACATCCGACACATCAACAGAGCCTTCTAGGTTTAGTGGATACTCTCTCAATATTCCATCGATATCGAGCAGCGGCAGCGATACTTGCCACCCACCAGCCTCTGTTAACGAGCCGTCTGTACGTAAGCGCCCACTAACTTCACCTTCGGCTTCCGGCCATTCTAGCCCCGGTTGAAGCTGCTCGAACGCCAATTCGGCCTGCCAATTAACCAGAGCTGACCAATCTGCGGATGCAGTACCTTGGATCTCTCCCCCTAAAACCCCCACCGTAAGCTGAGTTAGGTCGATATGGGATAAATCACCGCTTCCTCGTAAATCCAACTCTGTAGTGGGGACAACCGTTCCATCTACCGCGCCCACAAGTTCAATACTGAATCCATCTAGGCTCCCTTTAGTCACCAAAGACGATATGCTGGCTTGATACTCTGGCTCGCTAAATAACGGCCAAAAAGCGTCAACCTCTTTTATTGCAAGATCAAACGGTAAAACAGGGTCCAAGGGTTGTAGGTTTCCTGCGAAGTGGCCCGATAAAAGGTTAGATAAAGTAAGATCTAAATCGAGATCGGCGACAGAGTTATTCACTGAAAGATCCACCGATTGACCTTTCAACTCTGGGTGCAACACCGTCGCAATCACCTGAAGATCCAGTGGATACTCCGCTTCAAGGCGAATGTCCCCTTGCAGAGTCGCGTCGACTTCGGGCATCTCCAATTCAAACTGCTCGACACCAATGTCATACCCACCGACTTGCCCAATAAGCATTGCTCGATTCACAACAATCGGTGTTTCAGCTCGATACTCAAATTGCGTGAGCTCCAGCTGCTTAATGTCTATCTTCAGAGGGATATACACATCTGGAAGGATGATTGGGCCAGACTCCACAACCTCAGCTTCAGCAGATTCAGTTGCAGGCTCTTCTTGTGAGGAAGGAAGCGACAGTGTCAGCCCAGAGATCGCGCTCGGTAACAGGGTTAATTTACTGCCAAAAAATCCACCCGATGTGTGTAATGTGTTCCAATCGATTCCAATACCGAAAAGATCAAGCTCAATGTCATCAAGTGAAATCAATCCGACTTCAATAGGAATAGGCACAAAAATGAGCGAAGGATCGTCATCTGCTGGTTCAGGTTCCGGCTCCGGCTCGACAGGTGTCCCTGTATCAAACAGTTTAAGGTAGCCTTGCTTAGCCACCAGTTTTTCAACGCAAACCGACAAACGCAGAGCACACTCAACATTTACCCCTAACTGCAGTTGACCAAACTCGGTATCGACGCCAAGTGACTCATCACTAAATCGAACATTGGTGAGAGTAAACTCCCTCAACAATGCCCCTTCACTGTTTTCTACGCTTAATTGCGGCAGCGCTTTTTGAGCCCCCCACACTATGGTTTTAAGGCCAGGGTTGGTAAATAACAGTCCGCCTATAAGCAACACCAGCAAAATCACTAAAATAATCAACCCTAACGAAGACTTCAGCAGCCAACGCACGGGCCACCATAAGCGTTTCTTTTTAGTGCCAACGTCTGCTGCAGTGCTGTCGGGCTGTGATCTGTTGTCGGTTAACGGTTCTGATTGTTCGGTCATAGTTCAGGTCCTATGCCGAAGTGAAACTGGAATTGATCGCCTTTAGGCGCATCCAGTCCCAATGCAAAGTCCAGGCGTACCGGTCCTATTGGCGACGCCCATCTAACGCCCACTCCAGTACCGGTTTTCCACTCCGGGGTTTCAGAAAAAGCATCACCATAATCCACAAATGCTGCCAACCACCAATTACCGTACACCCGATACTGGTACTCTAGAGTACTGGTGACCATATACTTTGCACCAATCAGTTGCCCATCGTCATCAACAGGAGCTATGGATTCATAACCATAACCGCGTAAATTATTATCACCACCAGCAAAGTAACGCAGAGATGGTGGCAGTCTTGTAACGTCTTCAGTGAAATTACTTCTGCCGTCTAAGCGCGCAATCCCTCTATGGTTAGAGCCAATGCTTCTGATCCACGTAGTATTTCCAGATAGGCGCAATACTTGAGTTTCGGAGAAAAAGTTTTCATCACCGTATTCAACACTGACACGCTGCTTGTCCCCCCACGTGGGCATTGCACCGCCACGGGAGCGAGTTTTAGAGTAAGCAATACCCGGTAATAACATAAAGAATGAGTCGTCTTGCGAGCCTTGTTCGAAATCTTCTTGAACCGCTTTGAGATAGAGCGTGCGGTGCCACCCAGAATCGAGCTGCCAGTGACGCTCAACCGCAGCTGTCGCCTCTAGACTCTCGGTATCTCGGTTATCCAAATGCTTCATGCCATAGGCGAATCGATAGTACTCATTGAGTACGTCTTCAAGCGGGATCTCATACCCCACGGTGATGATTTGCTCTGGTTGTGACAACTGAAAGCTCGAGTCAAAGCTGTGACCAAATCGGTTGATCCATGGTTTCTTCCACTTTAGGGTGCCTCGAATACCAACATCGGTCGAGTAACCCAAACCAGTCTCAATCTGATTCTTTGATTGAGGAGAAAGCTGGACGTTAACCGGGAGATCCCGTCCTTTACCCACTTGAGATAAATCGGGCTCAATATATATAGAACCAAACCAACCGGTGCTGGATAGGTTTTGATTTAAACTACCAATATCGGACGCCAGGTAAGGCTGACCTTCTTGATACGGGATCAACGATTGCACTTTCGATTCTTCGATCTGACTGCCTTGTACCAAGGTCGTGCCAAAGTTATAGCGTATTCCACTGGCGTAATGCAGCCTCACAAAGGCTTGCTTTCTTTCTGGTGACACTTCTAACCGGGAGAGTGTATAAGTGCCATCAAAATACCCTCTACGCAGCGCCATATTGCGAATACCGCTTTTTAGGGCGTCATAGTCGCCATGATTAAGAACAGCCCCTTTTTGTACGGCACTTTGTTGCAGCAAATTACGAAAGGCTACATCTTGACCCGCTTCTCCATCTAAGACGACGTCGACTTCTTCTATTGTTACTGGCTCACCCATATCCACCGTAAACGTCAAAACGTCCTTCTCTTCATCAACTTGGATAACGATTGTCGGCGCGTAGTAGCCCAACGCTTTTAGCGCCTCGGTAACGGTGCTCTCTACCCTAGATTGAAATCTAAGCGAGGTAGAATAGTCTTTGTCTTCTATCGCGGAGAGATAAACCTCAACATTCTTTTTTAGATCGTCTTTTAACCCTTCAATGTTGAGTTTGGTTTTCGCGGCGACCGGTGCCGACATCAACCCAAGCACTACAACCAAGGTTATGACCCTCTTTTGAATGCTGGTGAGCAGCAACCTTGTCATGTATGACACTTTTTCCATGTCTGAAGAACACTTATCCCTAAATGAAATAGATAGCTTGACTCTGATTGCACTTGCGTCAACCATAAGCTCATCGGATCGATAATGATGGTAAAAAATATACCACAGTTAACTGGATGTTAATATGAAAGACAAGCAACAACTAGTGTCTCAAAAAGACGCTTTAGTAGGACGGACCCAAGCTCAAAGAATTAACCCAATTCATTTTGTGAATCAGAGTGATATGGCCGTTGTGGCTGACGGTGTTCTAAAAGAAATCATCATTGGTATGGGCTGCTTTTGGGGTGCTGAACGCCTAATGTGGCAACAACCTGGGGTTGTCACAACCTCGGTCGGTTACTGTGGTGGTTTTACGCCAAACCCAACTTATGAAGAAGTCTGTACAGGACGTACAGGGCATGCCGAAGTTGTCCGAGTGGTATACGACTCAACAGTAACCTCACTGGACGATCTACTGACAGTATTTTGGGAAAACCACGATCCAACACAAGGTATGCGACAAGGTGGAGATCTCGGAACCCAATACCGTTCAGTCGTGTACACCCACGATCAACAAGATTTAGAGATTGCCAACCAATCCAAGCAGGCCTATCAACAGGCGCTCCAACAAGCTAACAAAGCAGCCCCTATCACTACCGAGATACAATGCGCTAAAGAGTACTATTTTGCCGACGATTATCACCAACAATATCTAGCCAAAAACCCGAACGGATACTGCGGGTTAGGTGGTACTGGGGTGTGTTTTATATAAACGCACTTTAACAAAAACTTAACATCCGACCAGTTTTTGTATAAGCTACTATTTTTGACGATGCCATAAAACAAGGACCCCTTTATGAAGTATTCACTTTTGGCTGCACTCAGCCTTTCCCTTTGTTCATTTTCTAGCCAAGCGGTCGTTTTTTCTGTTGGTGAAAAAGCCCCCACCGTTACGGTCGCAGACAAGGGAGAACTGTTTGTTGATGGTGACAAAATCACCTATAAGTCTTGGGACAGTGAACAAATGCTGGGCAAAACAAGAGTCCTTCACATCATTGCCGGTCGTAAAAGCGCAAAAGCACTGAATGCCCCTCTCATGGATGCCATCACAGAAGCCAAATTTCCAGAAGACAAGTATCAAACCACAACCATTGTGAATCAAGATGATGCGATGTGGGGCACAGGCAGTTTCGTCAAGAGCAGTCTTGAAGACAGTAAGCGCGAAAGCTTTTGGTCTTCTATGGTACTCGATGCAAAAGGCAACGTTACGAAAGCGTGGGAACTTCAAAAAGAAAACTCATTCATTGCGGTACAAGACGCAAATGGCACTATTTTGTGGATGAAAGAAGGTGCTCTTGACGAGTCTGAAATTGCTCAAGTTATGGCACTTGTCTCCGAAAACTTATAACCACCACAGCTAAATACCAAACTCAAAACGTCCTCTAAATAATAGGATTGGGTAAAAGTTGGGTAAAAGTTTCTGAAAAAGACACTAATACCAATCGAAGTAATTAACTGGTCAGAATATTGCGACGGAAAAATCGCTGAGAACAAGGCAAAGATTGCCGTAGGTAATTGTTCTACCCACAAAATCTTTAACGCCGTTATCAGTGATTTTAACCAGCAAGAATGATCAGGTAATTGCTTTGGTTGGTATTATTACCCAACTTACTGTTAAACTTGATACATTGCCCTAATCAATGCTCTTTTCAGCTGAAAGAATGTATCCATCACACCAACAACTACCCAATTTGTGGTCGCATACTGTCAAGCTTAGTCTCATTATTCTATTCTGGGCTGGCTATGCCAATGTCAGCCACTCAATGGATATCGACCCTCATCACCACGAAGAGCATCAGTGCGAGCTATTTGCCAATTTGCAACACGCGCTTGGTAATACAGTGTATGAACTGCCTACACTAGAATTTACCGATGAAATCATTCCCGCATTACCGATTCAATCCGTCATTCTTAGCCTCGAAAAATTTTGTGCCAGAGATCCACCAAGAGCAATTGTTCACTTATTCACATCATGAATTTACACTTTTGGAGAACACTCAATGCAACATACAAAGCTTAGCGCACTCATTCTCAGCGCACTGACATTTTCTGGGGTTGCGCAAGCCGACTCTTTCCGCCAACATGCAGCGCACGTTCATGGCCAAGTAGAGTTTAATATCGCTCAAGATGGAAGCGATGTTTTGGTCGAAATTTTAGCGCCAGGTTCCGACGTGGTTGGATTTGAACATGCCCCAACAAATCACGACCAACAGCATGCGATTCACCAAGCAGTCGACGCACTCAAAAACGGGTCTACATTACTTGTCCTGGATAGCAATGCTAAGTGCACACTGATCAGCGCTGACGTAACACACACCTTAGGCGGTGAAGACGCTCACGATGACCATCATGACGACCATGCAGATCACGATCACCATGACCACGATGATCACGATGATCACGATGATCACGACGAACATGATGACCATTCAGATCATGATCACCATGACCACAATGAACATGATGACCATTCAGATCATGATCACCATGACCACAATGAACATGATGACCATTCAGATCATGACCACGAAAATGGCCATGGCGAGTTTAATGTTCAATACCAATTTAGCTGTGATAAGCCCGAGAATCTCAATCAAATTGAAACAACCTGGTTTACTCAGTTTGGCTCAAGTCAAGCCATAACGTTAAATCTGCTAACCGATCAGATCCAAACGTCGACCAAGTTGACAGTAGATAGCCCTCGTTTTAGTTTCTAATTTCGAGAATAAAGCTGGGCTAGTCCCAGCTTTACTTATAGGACAATTATGAGTCATACCATTATTTCCCTGACCGACGTAGAGTTTCGTTGGCAGGCGGAGCAAGCTCCCACTTTACAGATAGAATCACTTAACGTTGTAGCCGGTGAGCATTTGTTCATTAAGGGGCCAAGTGGATGCGGAAAGTCAACTCTGCTAGGTCTACTAACGGGTATCAATATCGCGCAGCAAGGTCAGGTTCAAGTATTAGACTGTTCTTTATCAGAGCTGTCTCAAAGTAAAAGAGACAAGTTCAGGGCTGATCATTTAGGTTATATTTTTCAACAATTTAACCTACTCCCTTACCTTTCAGTCATTGAAAATGTCGTGCTACCTTGCCGTTTTTCAAGCAAGCGAAAACAAGCAGTAGAAGGCGCACCAGAAAAACAAGCTGAACATTTGCTGGATCGCCTGCACTTGCCTAAAGGATTATTAAATAAACCGGTGATTGAACTGAGTATCGGCCAGCAGCAGCGTGTCGCTGCAGCGAGAGCTTTGATTGGACAGCCTGAGCTTATTATTGCCGATGAACCCACCTCTGCTTTAGACTTTAACAACCGTACTGCATTTATCGAACTGCTGATGGAAGAGGCAGAGCAATCTAAATCTACGTTGGTGTTTGTTTCTCATGACCCTACTTTAGAGTCACTTTTTAAACGCACCATCAATTTAGAAACGTTAAACCGCGCAAGCGCTACGGTATGAGACACCTATGAAGACAATCACCTTATTATCATGGAAAAGCCTGCGCAACCGTAAAGCGACAGCTCTTCTTACCGTTTTGACCGTTACTATTTCAGTCATCTTGTTGTTGGGTGTCGAGCGTATTAGAACCGAAGCAAAAAGCAGTTTTGCCAATACCATTTCAGGCACCGATCTGATCGTCGGTGCACGCTCTGGCCAAGTAAACTTATTACTGTACTCAGTATTTCGCATTGGCAACGCCACCAACAACATCTCCTGGGAAAGCTACCAAGAGTGGTCAAATAATCCCGCCGTTAAGTGGGCGATCCCCATCTCGTTGGGAGATTCTCACCGTGGCTTTCGAGTGATGGGCACCAATCAAGATTACTTTGCCCACTATAAGTACGGCAAGAAGCAGTCACTTAACGTAGAGCAGGGCCAGCCTTTCGAGCACCTTTTTGAAGCAGTGCTTGGGTCGGATGTCGCTCGAGATCTTGACTACAAGCTTAATGACGACATTGTTATTGCGCACGGTATGGGAGACGTAAGCTTCACCAAGCACGACAATGCACCCTTTAAAGTTGTAGGTATTCTTGCACCGACAGGTACCCCTATAGACAAAACGGTGCATGTTTCACTAGAAGCGATCGAGGCGATACACGTTGGTTGGGAAAGTGGTGCTCACCTTGGCGGCGCGCCCGATCAAGACACGCTGGGGCGCATGGATTTCAGCCCAAATGAAATCACGGCGTTTATGCTTGGGTTAAACTCCAAGATACAAACCTTTGGCGTGCAGCGAGCGATCAATACATATTCACAAGAACCACTGAGTGCCATTATGCCAGCGTTAGCGCTGCAAGAGCTGTGGCAAATGATGTCTGTTGCCGAGCAAGCTCTACTCGCAGTCTCAGTCTTTGTGGTGATTGCAGGGCTTCTAGGTATGCTAAGTAGTCTGTTGACCAGTTTGCAGGAACGCCGCAGAGAAATGGCGATTTTGCGAGCCATGGGTGCTCGACCTAGCCATATTTTCGCCTTGTTGGTGACGGAAGCCAGTACAATCACCTTTATGGGGATTGTGGTTGGCGTCGCAGGGCTATATGGGTTACTGGCACTTGGACAGCCTATAATTCAAAGCAACTATGGCATTACCATTGAGCTGTCTTGGCTCACCTCCCACGAATGGACACTATTAGGGTTAGTGCAACTTGCCGGTATTCTAATAGGGATTTTACCTGCCATTCGAGCTTATCGTCAGTCTTTGTCTGACGGAATGACAATACGAGTATAATTATGAAGAAATTTTGGTCTGTATGCACATTACTCCTAAGTGTAAGTTTCATGGCAATTGCCGACGAGCCGCTTAAACTTGATTGGTTAGACCTGATTCCAGAGAGTGAGCGAGGGCAGTTCGATACTCAAGGTATGCCGCAGGTGAGTCATGACGGTGAACAAATGCTTCAACCACTGACTGGTGGCTTTCGAGAAGAGCTCTCTGGGAGCAAAGTAAAAATTCCAGGGTTTGTGATCCCACTGGAAGGAACCGATACACACATCACTGAGTTTTTATTAGTGCCTTACTTTGGCGCATGTATCCATGTTCCACCGCCACCGCCGAATCAAATCGTCTATGTTCGATTTCCTTCCGGTGCACCCGTTCAACAGTTATGGGATGTGGTGTATGTCGTGGGAGAGTTAACGGCAGAAACTCAATCAACAGATCTTGCATTAACGGGGTATACCATTGATGGTGTGCGACTCGAGCAATACGATGACGAGTAAAATTTGCAGTACACGGTTTAACGGTGACAACGGCACCGTTAACCAATGAAACGAGATAAAAAAAACATGACTCCCACATAGAGCAGCAGTAACACAGCAATAGAGAGCTGCTTTTTTAGACGATCATCTTGATGACGCATGTTACCCCCTTGCAATGCACTTGTTATTCAATTTAACAAAACCATTACATAATGCAAGTGCGTGGACGCAGTTCTCTATTTGTTATTTCTCTATTAGTTTTTTCGTCCTGGCCGATCTACAATTAACAGAATCACGTACCCTAAGCATTAGACTATGAACGCTACTGAAAAACCCGTCACGATAGACCATGATAACCCGTCGGTAACAGTGTCGGAGAAACCTAGCGAAGGGCAATCGTCTGCTAAACAGGGTAAGTCCCAATCCAAGTCGGCCATCAAAGATAGCGCTGCCAATATCGCCAGCATTGCAACACGCTATCATCTTGACGCAGAAATCACTTCACCATCCTCTGGGCTAAGTATTGATAAACGCATTCAAGCTCGCAGCGTACAAATCCAAGAGCGACGTCAGCTAAACCTTGAGAAAATAATCGCATTTGCTCACGCATCATGCAGAGATGAAGCTGCGAGTACGCCTGATGATGACTGGTTATATCGGTTCTTTGATATGGCCCAAGACATTGGGAATTCAGCAATGCAACGTTTATGGGCCCAAGTCCTTAAACGCGAAGTGATTAACCCAGGTTCAACGTCCATCAAGTCACTCAAACTATTGAAAGATCTGTCAGCCAAAGAGGCTCAAATCATTCAACGAGGGGCATCACTCGCCAGCACCTTCGGGGGCGATGGTGCGAATAAACTCATCATTGGTTATAGAGCCAAATCCAGTTTATTTTCTTTAGGGCGGACAAACGACAATACCACGCTCAATTTAGGCAGCTTCCAACTACCCTATTCAAGCTTACTGCTGCTTGTAGAGCTGGGAGTGTTGATCGGTACCGAATTAGAGTCGGGCGAAATCGAAACAAACCCAGCAGTAGTTGTTACCTACCAAGGTAAACATCTTGCATTAGAGCCACACTCTAAAGGCCTGAGACTGGTTTACTATCGGTTCAGCCCAATTGGCAACGAATTATGTCGACTTTTAGGTAACAAACCCAATATGAAGTATCACGATCAACTGCTCGCATTACTGAGTCAAAAGTTTACCATTACTAGTGAAGTCAAAAGCAGTATTTCGACGTCAGCGTAGTTCAATATTAGACCCGTTGAATGCCGGTAACTCTATTAATTCGGAGATATTCTGGTAGTTTCAAAAATAAACGCATAAAATCCCACCAAGGCAATCGATTACCTTCGCAAAACCTAGAGTTTTAACTAAAAAGTTTAACAATTAACTGCTACATTTCACCCGTCAATTAGGCAGTTTACTTATGGAGCAAGTATGAATACCAATCTGAAACTGATCCGCACATCAGTTCTATTAGGTCTTATGGGAGTGACAGCACCCTCTATTGCCGACACGATTCACCTACGTGTCATCGAGACCACAGACATTCACGCCAATGTGATGGACTTTGACTACTACAAAGGCAAACCATCAGATAAGATTGGCCTAGTCCGTACAGCCTCTCTTGTAGAGCTCGCACGTGATGAAGTTAAAAACAGTGTGCTGGTTGATAACGGAGACCTTATCCAAGGCAGCCCTATGGGTGACTACATCGCTTCAAAAGGTATTGTAGCCGATGAAGTACACCCCGTTTACAAAGCAATGAACCTACTCAATTACGACGCAGGTAACATTGGTAACCACGAATTTAACTACGGCCTTGAGTTCTTAGCCGAGTCGCTTAACGATGCTAACTTCCCTTATGTAAGCGCCAACGTGTTAGACGCGAAAACAGGCGATTACTACTTCAAGCCTTATATCATCAAAGAGCACACTTTTGTCGATACGGATGGTAACAGCCACAAAATTAATGTCGGCTACATCGGGTTTGTTCCGCCACAAATCATGATCTGGGATAAAAAGAATCTAGAAGGCAACGTTACCGCACTGGATATCAAAGAGAGCGCTGAAAAACTTGTCCCTCAAATGAAAGCAGAAGGTGCGGACGTTATTGTGGCGATACCTCACTCTGGTGTATCTACAGACCCGTACAAAATGGGTATGGAAAACTCGTCATACTACCTATCTGAAGTTGAAGGCATCGACGCAATTGCGTTTGGTCACTCACACTCAGTGTTCCCAGGTAAAGGTTTTGATGACATTAAAGGTATCGACAACCAAAAAGGCACCATCAATGGCGTAGCAGCAGTTATGCCGGGACGTTGGGGGAGCCACCTAGGTATTATGGACCTGCAACTAGACAAAGACGGCGACGGATGGAAAGTGACGCCTGTCATGTCTGAAGCACGTCCAATCTACGACTCTGCAAACAATAAACCTGCAGTCGAAGCGCACGTAGCAATGACCAAAGCGGTGGCAGAAGACCACAAAGCAACTCAAGACTTTGTAAACCAGCCAATTGGTAAGGCTGACGACGTGATGTACAGCTTCCTTGCATTGGTTCAAGATGATCCAACGGTTCAAATTGTTAACCTTGCACAGAAAGCTTACGTAGAAACAATGATCCAAGGCGATCCTGATTTAGACGGTATTCCAGTGCTTTCTGCGGCGGCACCATTTAAAGCCGGCGGTCGTAAGAACGATCCTAGCAACTTCGTAGAAGTAGAAGCAGGACAGCTCACCTTCCGTAATGCTGCCGATCTTTATCTATACCCAAACACGCTTGTTGCATTGAAGATGACGGGTAAAGAAGTGAAAGAGTGGCTTGAGTGTTCTGCAGGTCAATTTAAGCAAATCGATGTCAATAGTTCAGAGCCTCAAAGCCTCATCGAGTGGGATGAGTTCCGTACCTATAACTTCGACGTGATTGACGGTGTTGAGTACCAAATCGACATCACTCAGCCTGCCAAGTACGATGGTAACTGTAACGTTGTTAACGCTGACTCATCGCGTATTACTGGCCTAACTTACATGGGTAAACCTGTCGACATGAGTGCTCCGTTTATTGTCGCGTCAAACAACTACCGTGCCTATGGTGGTAAGTTTGCTGGAACAGGTTCAGAATATGTCGCGTTTGACTCTCCGGATGAAAACCGTCAAGTTCTAGCAAACTATATTTCTAGCGTATCGGCAGAAAAAGGACTTGTTAAGCCTAGCGCTGATAACAACTGGTCATTTGCTAAAATTGAATCGGACACGCCGTTAGACATTCGTTTTGAAACCTCTCCAAGCGATAAAGCGTCTGCTTTCATCAAAGAGAAAGGCCAATACCCAATGACAAAAGTGGGCATGGACGATGTAGGCTTTGCCGTGTATAAAGTCGATCTTCAATAGTCGATGATAAGATAGAATGAAAGCGCGGCTTAAGCCGCGCTTTTTTATGGAGAAGACTCAATGAACAAACAGCACAACATTGAATGGCGAGCGCTGACATTTTCACAACTTAGTACCAATGAGTTGTTTGATATCATGAAGTTGCGTGTCGATGTGTTTGTGGTTGAGCAAAATTGCCCCTACCCAGAGTTGGACGCTAAAGACAAACTTGCGACCACTGTCCATCTCGCTGGTTACATAGAGGGAGAGCTCGCTCTGTATACACGTCTTCTTGATAGAAACGTCAGCTATGACGGCTGTTATAGCATTGGGAGAGTCATCGTTGCCCCCCTGTGGCGACAAGCTCGACTAGGGGATGTATTAATGCAAAAGTCGATTCACGAAATCGGTCATCGCTTAGGATCAGGTCCCATACAAATTGGTGCCCAGCATCACTTACATAAGTTTTATCAAAAGCATGGATTTGTGCAGTGCTCAGAGGTGTATGATGAGGATGGCATAGAGCACATCGATATGATTAAGACAACGTAAGTCTGTGGTGGAGATTACGGTCTTCGTTTAGGTCAACTAAACCGTGTTCGAGCTACTTACTGCGGCCAAAACCACCATCAGACAATCTAAAGAACATTACTGCTTCACTGCCCCGCTCTAGCTGCAAAATATCCAACTGGTCGTTAGCATCGAGTTTAAATCGAATCAACTGCCCTTTTCGAATACGGCTAAGAGGTTTATCAATTCCCTCGATTTTCACTAGGGCGTTTAGATCAGACACAGACAGATCATTGCTACGAAATACCTTGGCTAAGGTATCACCATCTTGAATAACATATTCAGTCCAAACTTGTTCGTTAGGCGTACTCGCGCTCACCGCTGTAGAGCCTTGCTCGCTTAAACCACGAGTATCGATGTCTAGTTCAACTCTTTGCGTTGGTGCAGGTTGTGTGGGCGTTGCCTCTGGGTCTTGCGCAGGAATAACCAATAGTACAATGAGGATCGCCGCGATGGCTGGAATTAACTTCTGATGCAGTGAAGGAAGTTCCAAGTAGCGGTGTTTTAGCGAACCCAATGCTGTTTGAACCTTCGCCTTTTGCGCGCGCCAATCAATACCTTTCAACTGATTTAACAGCTGTTTACCAGTACTTTCCTTGACCCGTTGGCGTTTTCTTCGATTCATTCATGACTCCACTTTTTGACCTCTCTAGGTTATAAACATTTAACAGCAAATTCTAGTCTATAAGTGCGATATTCCTGCCTAAAAGTCACAAATCCACGCCTTGAAAGCGTAGTGGTAGAATCTTGATTACGCTTTTAGGTGCGGGCGTTTTCAATGCGGTTAGAAACTGGTATTCTTCTCGCTTCCTTACACATATGAGAATAAACATGTCTGATGTAAAATTTGATACTGTAGAGCAAAAAGCAAGCTACGGTATTGGTCTTCAAATGGGCCAACAACTTGCAGGTTCTGGTCTAGAAGGTCTTAACGTTGACGCAATCGCTGCAGGTATCGCTACAGCACTTACTGGTGGTCAACCTGAAATCTCAGTTGATGACATCAATGCTGCACTTCAAGATCTTCACACTCGCGCTGAATCTGCACGTGCAGAGCAAGCTAAAGTAGCGGCGGCGGACGGTGAAGCTTTCCTTAAAGACAATGCACTTCGTTCAGAAGTCACTGTGCTTGAGTCTGGCCTACAGTACGAAGTGATCACAGAAGGTACGGGTGAAGTTCCGTCTGCAGACAAGCAAGTTCGCGTTCATTACCACGGTGAATTAACAGACGGCACTGTTTTCGACAGCTCTGTTTCTCGTGGTCAACCTGCTGAATTCCCGGTAACGGGCGTAATTCAAGGTTGGGTTGAAGCACTTCAACTTATGCCTGTTGGCTCTAAGTGGAAACTGTACATCCCACAAGATCTTGCCTACGGCGAGCGTGGCGCTGGTGCAGCAATCCCTCCATATGCAGCACTTGTATTTGAAGTAGAGCTTCTCGCTATCCTATAAGCAATATTGTGTACTGCAACAAACGGTGCTTAATGCGCCGTTTTTTTTCGTCTGAACATAATACCAACCAAATACTCTCGAATTTTTGACACTGTCTTTGTTTACTTTGTCTTACACTGAGTGTAGAACCGACCAATATGAAAGGACTCTCAATGAAACTCGTCAAAACTATCACTCTTAGCGCTCTTGTAGTAAGTACTCAGACTTTCGCGTTCGGCGATTTGTTAAAAAGCGACGACACCAAAGACTTGATGAATCAAGTAAGCTCCAGTGTCGGCCAAATCTCGGACTCACCGATTACAGAGCTATTGACTAGCCAATTAGATGTATCGAATGAGCAAGCAAGCTCTGGAGGCGCTGCGATGTTGGCCCTTGCCCAAAATAGCTTATCGTCAGCAAACACCAGCGAGCTCGCTTCTATGATACCTGGCCTAGAGAATATGGGAGCGGCGTCCAGCCTGTTAGGCAATATCGACTCGCTTAACGCTGTCTATGATGTATTCGAAAAACTCGGCCTAGACCCATCTATGGTGGCACAATTTGCCCCTGTCATTATGGGCTATCTATCTGACCAAGGCGCAAGCTCTGGACTTATGGATTCTCTCACTGGACTGTGGAAATAACTAAATGGGGTCAGAGTAAATCGACTCTGACCCCATATTTTAAGCAAAAAAAAACCGAACCCTAAGGTTCGGTTTTTTAGTCTAGCGAATACTGATTTTACTCAGCAGCTGCTTCTTCAGATGCTTCTGGGCGATCGACAAGCTCAATGTAAGCCATTGGAGCTTTATCGCCAGCACGGAAGCCAGCTTTTAGGATACGAGTGTAACCGCCTTGGCGGGTAGCGAAACGTGGACCTAATTCGTTAAACAGTTTTGCAACTACTTCGTTGTCACGAGTACGTGCAAATGCAAGACGACGGTTAGCAACACTGTCTGTCTTTGCTAGTGTAATCAAAGGCTCAACGACGCGACGTAGCTCTTTAGCTTTTGGCAATGTAGTCTTAATTACTTCATGACGTACAAGAGAGCTAGCCATATTGCTGAACATCGCTTTACGATGACTGCTGTTGCGGTTGAGTTGACGACCACTCTTACGATGGCGCATGACCTAATCCTTCTAACTAAGCTCGATTAATCTTCTGCAATTGACGCTGGTGGCCAGTTTTCTAGGCGCATACCTAGAGACAGTCCACGAGACGCAAGAACGTCTTTAATCTCTGTAAGAGATTTCTTACCAAGGTTTGGAGTTTTAAGTAACTCAACCTCAGTGCGCTGCACAAGATCACCGATGTAGTGAATCGCTTCTGCTTTCAAACAGTTAGCAGAGCGTACTGTTAGTTCAAGATCGTCTACAGGACGTAGTAGGATCGGATCGAACTCTGGCTTCTCTTCTTTCTCCTCAGGAACACGTACATCACGAAGATCTACGAATGCATCCAATTGCTCAGCTAGGATTGTAGCTGCGCGACGGATAGCTTCCTCTGGTTCAAGAGTACCGTTCGTTTCCATATCGATAACGAGCTTGTCCAAGTCGGTGCGTTGTTCAACACGAGCTGCTTCAACAGAGTAGGCAATTTTGTCTACTGGGCTGAAAGTCGCGTCTACAAGCAAACGACCAATAGGACGCTCATCTTCTTCAGTATGGATGCGAGCGGAAGCCGGAACATAACCACGACCACGTTCAACTTTGATACGCATAGCGATCTCAGCGTTGTCATCCGTTAGGTGACAAATAACGTGCTCTGGGTTAGCGATCTCTACATCACCATCATGGGTGATGTCACCTGCAACAACAGGGCCTGAGCCTGACTTGTTAAGTGTAATAAACACTTCATCTTTGCCTTCGGCTACTCGTACAGCCAACCCTTTAAGGTTAAGTAGGATTTCAAGAATATCTTCTTGAACGCCTTCTTTAGTGCTGTACTCGTGCAATACGCCTTCGATTTCTACTTCTGTTACTGCGCAACCTGGCATTGAAGATAGTAGAATACGGCGAAGTGCATTACCAAGAGTGTGGCCAAAACCACGCTCTAATGGCTCAAGAGTTACTTTTGCGTGTGTCGTGTTGATCTGTTCGATGTCAACAAGACGTGGCTTAAGAAATTCTGTTACAGAACCCTGCATTGTGTCCTCTCTTTAGTTTAAACCTTACTTAGAGTAAAGTTCGACGATCAGGTGTTCGTTGATGTCAGCTGACAGGTCAGAACGTTCAGGCATACGCTTGAAAGTACCTTCCATCTTGCTAGCATCTACTTCAATCCAAGTTGGTTTTTCGCGTTGATCAGCAACTTCTAGAGCTGCCTTAATACGAGCTTGCTTTTGAGCTTTCTCGCGGATAGTCACAACGTCGTTAGCCGCTACTTTGAAAGAAGGAACGTTTACAACTTTACCGTTAACTAGGATAGCTTTGTGGCTAACTAGTTGACGAGATTCAGCGCGAGTTGCACCAAAGCCCATGCGGTAAACTACGTTATCAAGACGACCTTCAAGAAGCTGAAGTAGGTTTTCACCTGTGTTGCCTTTAAGACGCGCAGCTTCTTTGTAGTAGTTACGGAATTGTTTTTCTAGAACGCCGTAAGTACGACGAACTTTTTGCTTCTCACGAAGCTGAATGCCGTATTCAGATAGACGACCGCGACGAGCGCCGTGTACACCTGGGGCATTATCAATTTTACACTTGGTATCGATCGCGCGGACACCAGACTTAAGGAATAAGTCAGTACCTTCGCGACGGCTAAGCTTCAGCTTAGGACCCAAATATCTAGCCATGTTCTTTCTCCAATATTCCTAGAAACGAAACTTAAACGCGACGTTTCTTAGGTGGACGACAACCGTTATGTGGGATCGGAGTTGCATCAACGATGTTAGTGATGCGGTATCCAGCAGCGTTTAGTGCACGGATAGTTGACTCACGACCTGGACCTGGGCCCTTAACCATAACTTCCAAGTTTTTAAGACCGTATTCTTTAGCCATTTCACCTGCGCGTTCTGCGGCAACCTGTGCTGCGAACGGAGTAGACTTACGAGAACCACGGAAACCTGAACCACCGGCAGTGGCCCACGCTAAAGCGTTGCCTTGACGGTCAGTGATGGTAACGATTGTGTTATTGAAAGATGCATGAATGTGCGCTACGCCATCAGCAACTTGCTTGCGTACGCGCTTACGAGCGCGTGTTGGTTGTTTTGCCATTGTACTTTACCCTTCCGACTATTTCTTGATCGGCTTACGCGGACCCTTACGGGTGCGAGCGTTGGTTTTAGTACGCTGTCCACGTAGAGGTAGACTGCGACGATGACGAAGACCACGGTAACAACCAAGGTCCATAAGACGCTTGATGTTCATTGATACTTCACGACGTAGATCACCTTCCACAGTGTATTTAGCTACACCATCACGCAGTTGATCGATCTGTTCTTCATTGAGTTCACTGATCTTAGTGCTTTCAGCAATACCCACTTCAGCTAAAATAGCTTGAGAGCGAGTTTTACCGATACCGAAGATCGCAGTTAGTGCGATTACGGCATGCTTATGATCAGGAATGTTAATGCCTGCTATACGGGCCACTATTCACTCCTAGTTTTTCTAAAAAGAATTTACCGCAACAAAGCCCGTAGAGGATACGTTGCGGCGTACTACTTCTTTTGCACGCAAAAGGTAGGCCGAGGAATATACTCGACCATACCTTATATTTCAAGTAAAAATTTCTGCTAATTAGCCTTGGCGTTGCTTATGCTTTGGCTCACTGCAAATCACACGCACAACACCGTTGCGCTTAATGATTTTACAGTTACGGCAGATTTTTTTAACGGAAGCACGAACTTTCATTGCTAAACTCCGTAATTGAAATCCAAAGACTACCGCCGATTAACGGCCGTAACCCTTAAGATTTGCCTTTTTCAACACAGACTCATACTGTTGTGACATCAAATGAGTCTGTACCTGTGCCATAAAGTCCATGATTACAACCACTACGATAAGCAGTGATGTACCACCGAAGTAGAACCTAACGTTCCACGCGATCATCATGAACTCTGGAATCAGACAGATAAAAGTAATATACAACGCGCCCGCTAGGGTTAAGCGTGTCATCACTTTATCAATGTATCTTGCTGTCTGTTCACCTGGGCGGATACCGGGTACGAACGCACCAGACTTCTTCAAGTTATCTGCTGTTTCACGCGGGTTGAAAACCAACGCCGTGTAGAAGAAGCAGAAAAATATAATCGCTGCAGCGTATAGCATCACATAGAGTGGTTGGCCCGGGCTCAATGCTAACGAAAGGTCGGTTAACCATCCGAAAGTACCTTCACCGTTGCCACCAAACCACTGTGCCAGAGTACCTGGGAACAGTATGATGCTCGATGCAAAGATTGCTGGAATTACACCAGCCATGTTGATTTTAAGCGGTAAGTGAGAGCTTTGTGCAGCAAACACTTTACGACCTTGTTGACGCTTGGCGTAGTTAACGACGATACGACGTTGGCCACGTTCCATGAATACAACAAAGTAGATAACCGCAAAGGAGAGAACTCCAATCAACACTAAAAGAAGTGCGTTTAGTTCGCCTTGACGCGCTTGCTCAATTGTTTGACCGATTGCCGAAGGCAAACCAGCAACAATACCTGCAAAGATAATGATAGAAATACCATTACCAATTCCACGCTCAGTAATTTGTTCACCTAACCACATCAAGAACATGGTGCCGGTTACTAAACTCACGGTAGCAAGTAGGGTAAACATGGTTTGGTTGATAACAACCAGATTATCGACCATGCTTGGTAGCCCTGTTGCGATACCTATTGCTTGGAATGTTGCAAGTACGAGCGTTCCATATCTAGTGTACTGACTGATCTTCTTACGACCAGATTCACCCTCTTTTTTGAGCTCAGCTAGAGCGGGATGAACAACAGTCAACAGTTGGACTACAATTGAAGCCGAAATATACGGCATGATGCCCAAAGCGAATATAGATGCACGCTCAAGTGCACCACCAGAGAACATGTTAAACATTTCAATGATGGTGCCTTGTTGCTGTTCGAACAAGTTGGCAAGTACATTAGCGTCAACACCAGGTAGCGGTATAAACGAACCCATACGGAACACCAATAACGCGCCAAATACGAACAAGAGACGCGCGCGGAGCTCAGCTAGGCCGCTCTTTGCACTATTAAAATCATTTCCTGGTTTCTTTGCCATCTGTACCTTTCCTTCGAAGATTAAGCTTCGATTTTGCCGCCTGCGGCTTCGATTGCAGCTTTAGCGCCTTTAGTTACGCGAAGACCTTTAACAGTCACTGCTTTAGTAATGTCACCAGAAAGTACAACTTTCGCGAACAAAACGTTCTTAGTGATTACGTTAGCAGCTTTTAGGCTGTTTAGATCTACAACGTCACCAGTTACCTTAGCTAGTTCGCTTAGACGAACTTCAGCTGACACTAGGCTCTTGCGAGAAGTGAAGCCGAACTTAGGTAGACGTTGTTTCAAAGGCATTTGACCGCCTTCAAAACCAGGACGTACGCTGCCGCCTGAACGAGACTTTTGACCTTTATGGCCACGGCCAGCGGTTTTACCCAGGCCAGAACCGATACCACGACCTACACGCTTCTTAGAAGGTTTAGAGCCAGCAGCCGGTGATAGAGTATTCAAACGCATTCTGATTACTCCTCAACTTTTACCATATAGTAAACCTTGTTGATCATTCCGCGTACTGACGGAGTATCTTCAAGTTCTACTGTATGGTTGATTTTACGAAGGCCTAGACCTTTCAAGCACAATTTGTGCTTAGGTAGGCGCCCAATTGCGCTTTTAGTTTGCGTAACTTTGATAGTTGCCATAGTCAATTACTCCGAAATAGATTCAACAGTTAGACCACGTTTAGCAGCAATCATCTCCGGAGAGTTCATACCGCTCAAACCATCAATAGTCGCACGAACTACGTTGATAGGGTTCGTTGAACCGTACGCTTTCGCTAATACGTTGTGAACACCTACAACTTCAAGTACTGCACGCATTGCACCGCCAGCGATGATACCAGTACCTTCGGCAGCTGGTTGCATGTAGACTTTAGAGCCAGTGTGACGACCTTTCACCGCGTGGTGAAGAGTGCCTTCGTTAAGCGCGATCGTAACCATGTTACGACGTGCTTTTTCCATTGCTTTTTGAATCGCAGCAGGTACTTCACGGGCTTTACCGTAACCGAAACCTACACGACCATTACCGTCACCAACTACTGTTAGTGCAGTAAAGCTAAAGATTCGACCACCTTTAACCGTTTTAGCAACACGGTTAACTGCGATTAGTTTCTCTTGCAAATCTGAAGCTTGTTGTTGTTCTTTAGCCATCGATCAACCCTACCTTAGAATTTCAGACCAGCTTCGCGAGCAGAATCTGCTAGCGCCGCTACTCGACCGTGGTATTGGAAACCAGAACGATCAAATGCAACTGATGTGATGCCCTTTTCAAGAGCACGTTCAGCAATAGCTTTACCTACCGCTTTAGCTGCGTCGATGTTACCAGTGTTCTTAACTTGCTCACGGATCGCTTTTTCTACAGTAGAAGCTGCAGCGATAACCTCAGAGCCGTTTGGTGCAATCACTTGGGCATACACGTGACTTGGAGTACGGTGTATTACTAAGCGATTAACGCGAAGTTCAGCAATCTTACGACGTGCACGCGTAGCACGACGGATGCGAGATGCTTTCTTATCCATAGTGTTACCTTACTTCTTCTTAGCTTCTTTAGTACGCACATGTTCATCTGCGTAACGAACACCTTTACCTTTGTAAGGCTCAGGCTCACGGTAAGAGCGAATATCTGCCGCAACTTGACCAACAAGTTGTTTATCACAACCAGTTAGGATGATTTCAGTTTGGCTAGGACATTCAGCTTTGATGCCTTCAGGTAGTTCATGCTCAACAGGGTGAGAGAAACCCAAAGTAAGAGCTACTGATTTGCCTTTAATGGCAGCACGGTAACCTACACCTTTAAGTACAAGCTTCTTAGTGAAGCCTTCAGTAACACCAACAACCATGTTGTTAACAAGAGCGCGAGCAGTACCTGCTTGAGCCCATGCTTTAACGACGCCTTCTTTAGGGCCGAACGTTAGGTTGTTTTCTTCCTGTGCAATCACAACAGCGTCGTTAAGTGTACGAGATAACTCGCCCTTAGCGCCCTTGATAGTGATATCTTGGCCGTTTAGTTTCACCTCTACGCCAGCTGGAATAGCGACAGGTGCTTTAGCAACACGAGACATAGTCTACTCCTATTAAGCTACGTAACAGATGATTTCACCGCCAAGGCCCGCTTTACGCGCTGCACGGTCTGACATCAGACCCTTGGAAGTAGATACCACAGCAATACCCAAACCGCCCATCACAGATGGCAGGCTGTCTTTGTTTTTGTAAACACGTAGACCTGGACGTGAAACACGTTGGATTTGCTCGATTACTGGTTTCGCTTGGAAGTACTTAAGGGTAACTTCTAGCTCTGGTTTTGCTTCGCCAGCAACAGCGAAGTCAGTGATGTAACCTTCGTTTTTCAGCAAAGTAGCGATTGCAACTTTAAGCTTTGAAGAAGGCATTTTTACAGCAACTTTGTTTGCTGCCTGACCGTTACGAATGCGGGTCAGCATATCCGAAATCGGATCTTGCATGCTCATAAACTTTACTCCAAATGATTAAGTGGCAATTACCAGCTAGCCTTACGAAGTCCAGGAATCTCGCCTTTCATGCAAGCTTCACGAACTTTGATACGACTTAGGCCGAACTTACGTAGGTAACCGTGTGGGCGACCAGTTTGGTTGCAACGGTTGCGCTGACGCGATGCACTTGAATCACGTGGAAGCTCTTGTAGTTTAAGAACAGCGTTCCAACGATCTTCTTCAGATACGTTCACATCACTGATGATGTTTTTTAGCTCACGACGCTTTTCAGCGTACTTAGCTACTAATTTTGCACGCTTATCTTCACGTGCCTTCATAGATTGTTTAGCCATAACAGTAACCCTTCACCTTACTTACGGAATGGGAAGTTAAAGGCAGCCAGCAGAGCACGGCCTTCCTCATCGGTGTTCGCAGAAGTCGTGATAGTGATATCAAGACCGCGTACACGATCAACTTTATCAAAGTCGATCTCCGGGAAGATGATTTGCTCGCGAACGCCCATGCTGTAGTTACCGCGTCCGTCAAAAGACTTAGCGCTAACACCACGGAAATCACGTACACGTGGAAGAGCGATATTAATCAGACGCTCTAGGAAATCCCACATGCGTTCGCCACGCAAGGTTACTTTACAACCGATTGGGTAGCCTTCGCGGATTTTGAAACCTGCAACAGATTTACGCGCTTTAGTGATAAGTGGCTTTTGACCAGAAATGGTCGCCATATCACTTGCTGCGTTCTCTAGAAGTTTCTTATCGTTGATTGCTTCACCTACACCCATGTTAAGGGTGATCTTTTCGATTCTAGGGACTTGCATGACGCTTGAGTAGCTGAACTCTTTGGTCAGTTCAGCAACTACAGACGACTTGTAGTAATCATGCAGTTTCGCCATAGTTGAACTCCAAATTACTTCTATTATTAGTTAGAAATGGTTTCGTTGTTAGACTTGAAGAAACGAACTTTCTTGCCATCTTCGAAACGGAAACCGATACGGTCTGCTTTACCAGTAGCCGCGTTAAAGATTGCCACGTTAGAAACGTCGATCGCTGCTTCTTGCTCAACAATGCCACCTTGGACATTTAGAGCTGGAACAGGTTTCTGGTGTTTCTTAACTAGGTTGATACCTTCAACGATAACTTTACCAGTAGTTAGAACCTTAGTTACTTTACCTTTCTTGCCTTTATCTTTACCAGCAAGAACGATTACTTCGTCATTACGACGGATTTTAGCTGCCATTTTTTTCGCTCCTTACAGTACTTCTGGTGCCAGAGAAACGATCTTCATGAATTTCGCATTACGAAGTTCACGAGTCACTGGACCAAAGATACGAGTGCCGACTGGTTGCTCAGTAGTGTCATTCAACAATACACAAGCATTACGGTCGAAGCGAATGACAGAACCGTCTGGACGACGTACGCCTTTACGGGTGCGAACTACAACCGCCTTCAGAACATCACCTTTTTTTACTTTACCGCGAGGAATTGCTTCCTTCACAGTAACTTTGATGATGTCACCGATGTGTGCATAACGACGGTGTGAGCCACCCAGAACCTTAATACACATTACCTTGCGCGCGCCAGAGTTATCTGCAGCGTCAAGTGTACTTTGCATTTGGATCATTGTTAGTGCTCCGCTAAATATTAAAAACTAGACCCTCTCGGGTCGGGCTGCCTCTTTAAAAGGGACGCGAATTGTACCACCCTTTTTTGTGATTGGGTAGACAAAAAATAAACGGCCCCTAAATTTCTCTAGAGGCCGCTTTAAGTTGTTAAAAAATAACGAAAATTAGATTTTCGCTTTTTCTACAACTTTAACCAAAGTCCAAGACTTAGTCTTAGACAGTGGACGACATTCACGAATCTCAACAGTATCGCCTAGGCCACACTCGTTGTTTTCGTCATGTGCGTGTATTTTAGTCGTGCGCTTTACGAACTTGCCGTAAATAGGGTGTTTAACCATGCGCTCGATAGCAACAACAATAGACTTATCGCCTTTGTCACTAACAACACGACCAAGTGAAGTACGGATTTTGTCGCTCATTATGCGCCTGCCTTCTCAGTCAAAACGGTTTTAACACGTGCGATATCACGACGTACAGCTTTCAAAGTATGAGTTTGCTGTAGTTGACCAGTCGCAGCTTGCATGCGCAAGTTAAACTGTTCACGTAGCAATTCAATTAGTTCTTTGTTTAGCTCTTCAACGCTTTTTTCACGTAGATCTTGTGCTTTCATCACATCACCTGCTTCGTTACAAATGTTGTTTTGATAGGCAGTTTACGCGCCGCTAGGCGGAACGCTTCACGTGCCAACTCTTCAGGTACACCGTCCATTTCGTACATAACCTTTCCAGGTTGGATTTGGGCTACCCAGTACTCAACGTTACCTTTACCCTTACCCTGACGAACTTCTAGTGGTTTCTCAGTGATCGGTTTGTCTGGAAAAATACGAATCCAGATTTGACCTTGACGTTTTACGTGACGCGTCATAGCACGACGTGCTGCTTCGATTTGACGAGCAGTGATTCGGCCACGGCCGACTGCTTTCAGACCGAAAGTACCAAAGCTTACATCGGTACCTTTAGCAAGACCACGGTTACGACCTGTTTGAACCTTACGGAACTTAGTGCGTTTAGGTTGTAGCATCTGTCGACTCCTTACTTACGGCCTTTACGCTGCTTCTTAGGCTTATCGCCTTTCGGCTCCACTGCGTTAGCAGCAGGCATACCGCCAAGAATCTCACCTTTGAAGATCCAAGTCTTAATGCCGATCACACCGTATTGGGTGTGAGCCGAAGAAGTTGCGTAATCAATGTCAGCACGTAGAGTGTGTAGAGGCACACGGCCTTCACGATACCACTCAGAACGTGCGATTTCAGCGCCGCCTAGACGACCGCTTACTTCCACTTTGATACCTTTAGCGCCTAGACGCATAGCATTTTGTACCGCGCGCTTCATAGCACGACGGAACATAACGCGACGCTCTAGTTGAGACGCGATGCTGTCACCCACAAGTTGTGCGTCCAGCTCAGGCTTACGTACTTCAGCGATGTTAATTTGCGCTGGTACACCTGCGATTTTTGCTACAGCTGTGCGTAGCTTTTCTACGTCTTCGCCTTTCTTACCGATTACAACGCCTGGACGAGCAGTGTGAATTGTCACACGGATGCTCTTCGCAGGACGCTCGATAACGATACGTGAAAGAGAGGCTTTAGCTAGTTCCTTAGTAAGGAACTGACGTACCTTGAAGTCGCCGTCTAGGTTGTCAGCGAATTCTTTGGTATTAGCAAACCATGTAGCATTCCACGGCTTGACAATGCCAAGACGGATGCCATTTGGATGTACTTTCTGACCCATTGCTTAATCTCCTAGTCTTTTAGCGGTCTGCAACAACAACAGTGATGTGGCAAGAACGCTTCAAGATACGGTCCGCACGGCCTTTAGCACGAGGCATAATACGCTTCATGATAGGGCCCTCATCTACGAAGATCTTGGCGACATTTAAGTCGTCAATATCCGCACCTTCGTTGTGTTCCGCGTTAGCGATTGCTGATTCAAGAACTTTCTTCACTAATTCAGCAGCTTTTTTGTTGCTGAAAGTTAGAAGTTCTAGAGCTTGATCTACGTTTTTGCCGCGGATCTGATCTGCAACTAAGCGAGCTTTCTGTGGAGAAATACGAGCAAAGTTATGTTTAGCGATAGCTTCCATCATCTACTCCTTATTTCTTCTTAGCTTTCTTATCTGCAGCATGGCCGCGATAAGTACGAGTTGGTGCGAATTCGCCCAGTTTGTGACCGATCATTTCATCGGTTACGAATACTGGTACGTGTTGACGGCCGTTATGGACAGCGATAGTCAACCCAATCATTGATGGGATGATCATTGAACGACGAGACCAAGTTTTAATTGGTTTTTTCTCACCGTTCTCTACCGCTTTCTCTACCTTCTTCAGCAAGTGCAGGTCAATAAAAGGACCTTTCTTGAGAGAACGTGGCATGGCGATTCCTCTTTATAGATTACTTGTTACGACGACGTACGATGTACTTGTCAGTGCGCTTGTTCTTACGAGTCTTAAAGCCTTTAGTAGGCTGACCCCAAGGAGATACTGGGTGACGGCCACCAGAAGTACGACCTTCACCACCACCGTGTGGGTGGTCTACTGGGTTCATTACTACACCACGTACGGTTGGACGTACGCCGCGCCAGCGTGAAGCACCAGCTTTACCTAGTTCACGTAGCATGTGCTCAGCATTACCTACTTCACCGATAGTTGCACGGCCTTCAGATAGTACTTTGCGCATTTCGCCTGAACGTAGGCGTACAGTAACATAAGCACCGTCGCGAGCGACGATTTGTGCGTATGCACCTGCAGAACGAGCAATTTGTGCACCTTTCCCAGGCTTAAGTTCAACACAGTGAACTGTAGAACCTACAGGGATGTTACGCATTGGAAGTGTGTTACCAGCTTTAATCGGTGCATCAACACCAGATTGAATTTGGTCACCAGCAGCAATGCCTTTAGGTGCGATGATGTAGCGACGCTCGCCGTCTGCGTACAGAACTAGAGCGATGTTTGCGCTACGGTTTGGATCGTATTCAAGACGCTCAACTTTCGCTGGGATACCGTCTTTGTTACGTTTAAAGTCGATCAAACGGTAGTGATGCTTGTGACCACCGCCGATATGACGAACTGTAATACGACCGTTGTTGTTACGACCACCGTTCTTAGAGTTTTTCTCTAGAAGTGGAGCGTAAGGCTTACCTTTGTGAAGGTCAGCGTTAACAACTTTAACTACGTGACGACGACCAGGGGAAGTCGGCTTACATTTAACAATAGCCATTTTTTAACTACTCCTGTTATTCCGCACCGCCAACGAAGTCAAGATCTTGACCTTCTTTCAAGATAACGTACGCTTTTTTAACGTCGCTGCGGCGACCTTGGCGTAGACCTTGACGTTTGGTCTTACCCTTAGTGATAAGAGTATTTACAGACTTAACTTCAACTTCAAATAGCTTTTCTACTGCTGCTTTGATCTCTTTCTTAGTTGCATCGATAGCTACTTTGAAAACGATAGTGTTCGCTTTCTCAGCAGTCATGGTTGCTTTTTCAGAGATAAGAGGAGCACGTAGTACTTTTAGTAGACGCTCTTCAGTGATCATGCCAGCATCTCCTCAACTTGCTTAACTGCATCAGCAGTCATTACTACTTTGTCAAACGCAATTAGCGAAACTGGGTCAATACCAGCAACGTCACGTGCATCAACTTTGTATAGGTTGCGAGCAGCTAGGAATAGATTCTCATCTACTTCACTAGTCACGATAAGAGCATCAGTTAGCTCAAGCTCTTTCAGCTTAGCTACAAGCTCTTTAGTTTTCGGCGCTTCAACTGAGAAGTTGTCTACAACAACTAGACGCTCTTGACGAACGAGCTCAGAAAGAATGCTGCGCATTGCACCACGGTACATTTTTTTGTTTACTTTTTGGCTGTGATCTTGAGGTTTCGCAGCAAAAGTAACACCACCCGAGCGCCAGATAGGGCTACGGATTGTACCAGCACGAGCGCGGCCAGTGCCTTTTTGACGCCAAGGTTTAGCGCCGCCACCAGATACTTCAGAACGAGTTTTTTGAGCACGAGTACCTTGACGAGCACCTGCTGCATATGCAACAACTACTTGGTGTACAAGTGATTCGTTAAACTCACGTCCGAAAGTAGTCTCGGAAACAGTTAGTGCATCAGCACCTTTAACCATTAGTTCCATTACTTACTCCTAGACGTTATGCTTTAACAGCTGGTTTAACAACTACGTTGCCGCCAACTGCGCCTGGTACTGCACCTTTAATAAGAAGCAGATTACGCTCAGCGTCAACACGTACGATCTCAAGGTTTTGAGTCGTAACACGCTCAGCACCCATGTGACCAGCCATTTTCTTGCCTTTAAATACGCGACCTGGAGTTTGACATTGGCCAATTGAACCCGGTGCACGGTGAGACAAGGAGTTACCGTGAGTCATATCTTGAGTAGAGAAGTTCCAACGCTTAACAGCGCCTTGGAAGCCTTTACCTTTAGATGTACCAGTAACGTCTACTTTTTTAATTTCGTTGAAAAGTTCTACGTTTAGCTCAGCGCCAACTTCAAACTCTTCGCCGTTTTCCAAACGGAATTCCCAAAGACCGCGACCTGCTTCAACACCTGCTTTCGCAAAGTGGCCAGCTTCTGGCTTAGAAACACGGCTAGCTTTCTTAGCTCCCGAAGTAACTTGGATTGCAGCGTAGCCATCTTGCTCAAGTGTACGTACTTGAGTAACACGGTTTTGTTCTACTTCTACAACAGTTACTGGGATAGAAACGCCTTCTTCGGTAAATACGCGGGTCATACCCACTTTACGTCCGACTAGACCAATCATTATTCTAATCTCCCTTAACCTAGGCTGATTTGAACATCAACACCAGCTGCAAGGTCTAGACGCATAAGTGCATCAACAGTCTTGTCAGTTGGCTCTACGATGTCGATCAAACGCTTGTGAGTACGAATCTCGTACTGGTCACGCGCGTCTTTGTTTACGTGAGGAGAGATAAGAACAGTGAAACGTTCTTTACGAGTAGGTAGTGGGATAGGACCACGAACCTGCGCGCCGGTACGCTTAGCTGTTTCAACGATTTCCGCAGTTGAAGCATCGATTAGTTTATAATCGAAAGCTTTAAGGCGGATACGAATACGTTGGTTCTGCATGAGACAGAGCTCCAAATTAATTAAATTACACAAACAATATCGCCACTCCGACTCGTTAATACGAGAGAATGTGCGATTGATTCATGTGAAACCGTTGTCTCCAAGATTAGGAGACTTGTCAGCTAAAAGTGATTAGCTAGCTTGCTGGTTGACTCTGTCTTACGACGGTGTCCCCGACAAGTACTAAATTTTATTAACTGCGAACATAAGCTGAGTATACATTACCTATGGGTTTTCAATGACGGATATCCGCTTTGAAAACCGAGCTCCTCAGTGCCCATTGGTTCACAACTGGCTAGGCCAGTGCGCGGTATTATACAGATCACAAAAGTGGATGCAAGGGGTGGTGGAATATTAGACGCTAATTAATCCAATCTATTGCATCCACCGTTCTAATACACGTGCTCGCCTGTTCGTAATTGTTATAGTGTCGCCTTTTCGACTTGAGCTTGCTTCGATAAAGCAATTATTCGCTTGGCGTTAGTATCCCAAATAAGTTGCTTGCTAGAAATAGTCTTCGTTGCAGCGACCGATATTCGCGAAATGAGTTCTGGGGATTCTATCAATCGCTTGACGCAAAGCGCACATTCTTCAGCTGAATCAGGATTAAACAACAACGCGTTATGTTCGTGGCTAAGAAGCTCTTCAATATTGGGTTGAGCAGGCGCGACAATCGCAAGTCCCATCGCTAGGTATTCAATCAACTTGAGCGGCGACGCATATGGCACTACAGCGGGTTGTATAGCAATATCAATCTGACTCAGGTAGTACGGCATTCTGTCTCGTTCGACCAAACCCGTTATCTCAATTTGATGAGATACGTTCAACTGCTGTGCCAATTTTTTAATTGACTCTATTGCTGGACCATCACCAACGATCAGCAATTTGAGCTTTTGATCATTACTATTCGCAATAAGCTCAACCAAATACTCAAGTTTATGCCACTCCCTAACAAACCCGACAAAGCCGATAGTAATCGTCTCTTTAGCATCAATTTCCTGCACGTCATCTTTAGGTGTAAATAAATTCTGATCAATTCCATTGTGGATCACTTCAATACGATCAGAGCTGACCCCATACGCTTCGACTACTTTGGCTAACACCTCTGTGACCGGTAACACTACACTTGCATTATTCCAAGTGTAAGATTGAGTCCAACGTGCTAGTGGCTTAAGCGCAATAGAGTTGAAGCGAGATCGCTCCTCAAATAATGGCGCATTCACCTCTAGAAGTATTGGGATGTTAAATAGCTTCGAAGCCCAAATGCCCGCGGGTAAATACAGGTTGTAACGTTCATATATCACGTCTGGCTTAAACTGAACGATCGCTATCGACAATTTGAAGAACGCCCAAAAACTGTAAAAAAATTCAAGAACTTCGTACAAGGCGCACGGTAATAAGGATTTGAGTTTAGAAACAAAACCGCCATCACCACCAAAGGATTGATTATCAGCAACACTAGGAGAGACTATCTTCAATTGGCAGCCTAGGGCGACGAGTGAACGAGTAATAGCTTCAACGTGGACGAATTGGCCATCTTTTGACGCTATGCGGTGGTGATATAAAACCTTCATTGTTGCTCCCAAAGCTCTGTGGGTATGTGAGGCATTACTATTTGCTTAATAGCCTCTATCTCTTGTGGCTGCATTTGACTATTCCACGCTTCCGACGCGACTTTAGGGTATTTTGGGGTTGAATAGTATGATTCGGAGTGATTCGTCGTCGTTTGGTGAAGATACTGTTGAGTTTGCTCATCAAAGTCTAAACCGGCAAATTCTAACAGTTGCCGTAGAGCGTCTTTTGGTTGATTACAAAACTGATGATGGTAGAACACTTTACCGTTCTCTTTGCTATCGTGCTCTTGTAACTGCGTATAGTAGATTAGCCAAGGCCAGGCTAATCTTTGGACAGGAGTCACCTGATGCAACGTCTCAACGGTCAGGCCCTGAGAATGAGCAAATGTGCTCTGTAATAGTTTTTCAAACAACCCCCAGTTTTTATATATGGGGGTAGAAGAGCTGAGTTGTTTCTGCGCCTCACCTTTTAACTCGGAATTAATAACCGCACAAGGATGTCTCACCAAAGCAGCAATCTTCATCTGATAATCCGCTTGTGAAAATGCACTAACCCTCCCAGCAGATTCAATTGATTTCCATACTGTCACATGTCCATGTGGAGGTCGTAAAAAACGAATACTCGCATGTTTTAGGTCAAACACTCTGGCCCAGAGTTTAGCGAAAGTAACCAACGCTCGATTAAAGTTTAGATCAAATAACGACAAATAACTCTTAGGGAAGAGAGGTAGTCGCCCTTTGACCTTTAAACTATTACTGTGTTCGATAGTTCTTAAGAACAAGGCAACTTTATCTTTATATTGTTCGGCGTCAGCGCTCTCAACTATCTGAGGAATCGACAACCAGCTCTCGCTGTCAGGTTCGTATACGTAGTAGGTTTTCGGATGACTATCCAATAGCTTTGCCACCCAAGTTGTTACTGAACGCGGCATTCCAATTAAAGCAATCATGCCTCTCCCTTTCGAATAATAATTTGAGTTTTCGTCAATGGCGAAATTGGTACTCAACTAAATTCAAATATAAGAGTAGCAGTTCACTAGTCAAAGTCCGAAGCTGAGAATTAGTGTCGATACTCATTGCTGAGACAGGAAGTTGATGGAAAGAGTGACGTGTTGCGATAAGAATAATAGTAGGGATAGCCAACATTTGTTGTTTATGAAGCATAGCCCTTAATCGACGTTCAAAAATATTACGATTAGGAATAAAAAAGGGAAGCCGAAGCTTCCCTTATAATGTTTTGCAGATTTTAACTAAATATTAGTCAAAGATCTTAGCAACAACACCAGCACCTACAGTACGGCCACCTTCACGGATAGCGAAACGTAGACCTTCGTCCATTGCGATTGGAGCGATTAGCTCAACTTGCATTTGGATGTTGTCACCAGGCATTACCATTTCTACGCCTTCTGGTAGAGAGATATCACCAGTTACGTCAGTTGTACGGAAGTAGAACTGTGGACGGTAGCCTTTGAAGAACGGAGTATGACGGCCGCCTTCGTCTTTAGACAGTACGTATACTTCAGACTCGAACTTAGTGTGTGGGTTGATTGAGCCAGGAGCTGCAAGAACTTGACCACGTTCAACGTCTTCACGCTTAGTACCACGTAGAAGTGCACCAACGTTCTCACCAGCACGACCTTCGTCAAGCAGCTTACGGAACATTTCAACACCAGTACAAGTAGTCGTTGTAGTATCTTTGATACCTACGATTTCTACTTCGTCACCTACGTTTAGGATACCGCGCTCGATACGACCAGTTACTACAGTACCACGGCCTTGGATAGAGAATACGTCTTCGA
>NZ_JXQD01000035.1 GCF_002100145.1 Vibrio sp. qd031 | reverse complement strand
GACTTGAACCGGCACGAATCGAAATTCGAGGGATTTTAAATCCCTTGTGTCTACCAATTCCACCACCAGGGCACACAAAATCTGTTGTGTTTGGTAACACCATTTAACTATATCGACGTTAATCAATATCAAAATTGTCTAGAACGACGCGACCGGTTAAGGCACGAGGCTCAAACTCATGATCTCAAACATAGCCAGATTGGACTCTGCTAACTGAGCGGGTATCACAAGTTTATTTTGAAATAATGGAGGCGCGTCCCGGAGTCGAACCGAGGTCCACGGATTTGCAATCCGCTGCATAGCCACTCTGCCAACGCGCCATATTTCTGTAGCAAGGGCTACTGAGCTTTCTACTTGATAGCAGGAAACTGGAACGACGCGACCGGCTAGGGCACGAGGTTCTTTTAATTTGGAACGACGCGACCGGCTAGGGCACGAGGTTCTTTTAATTTGGAGCGACACACGAGGTTCGAACTCGTGACCTCAACCTTGGCAAGGTTGCGCTCTACCAACTGAGCTAGTGTCGCAAATAAATGGTGCCCCGGGCCGGACTTGA
>NZ_JXQD01000034.1 GCF_002100145.1 Vibrio sp. qd031 | reverse complement strand
GGGAGTGGCTAAACATCGTCAGGCCACCTCGCACTAAAAAGTTACCCGATGTCATCACGGCCCCTCAGGTCGCACTGCTCATCACCATGACTCGCCAGCGCCGCTATCAGGTCTTTTTCCTGACGTTATATTCTATGGGGCTTCGACTCGGTGAGGCGCTTAACCTGACCGTTCAAGATATTGATGCACACTCAATGCAAGTGCACATTCGAGACGGTAAAGGGGGCAAAGACCGCTTCGTTCCTCTGCCACTTCGAACGCTGAACGCTTTGCGTGCCTACTGGACAACGCATCGGCACCCTAAGCTCCTTTTCCCTGGGAAAGGAGTCATGCCTACCGTCCCTATGGATCGAGGCGGCGTGCAAAAAGCGATGAAAATGGTGCTCAAGGACTGTGGGATCAACAAACCCATCTCCCCTCATTCGCTGAGACACTGTTTTGCGACCCACCTACTTGAGCAAGGAATGGACTTGCGTTCGTTGCAGATCTTACTTGGGCACGCCAGTCTCAACACCACTGCCCGTTACACCCGCATGACCCAACTAAAACAAAAGGATGCGGCGTTAGCCATCAATCAACTGACCGATGCACTGATCATTATGTGGGAGGGAGTATGAGCACCTTTATCGACCTGCTTCGCGCTCATAAAGCTGAGCTTGAACGTCACCATGGCCATCGAATAACCGACGACATGCGTATAGCCATGCACGCGATGCTACGATGTCAGACTGAGAAGCTAGGGCAATCTCAATGGTACTGTGCTCATTGCCACTTTGATGACCGACGGCCACTCTCTTGTGGGCATCGCCACTGCCCGCAGTGCCTACACCGCACCACCTCAGACTGGCTAAAGAGACAAAAGCAGAAGTTGTTGCCTGTTCATTACTTTATGGTGACCTTCACCTTACCCTACCAACTCAGGCCACTGGCACGCAAAGCCCCCAAAGCACTCTACAGTGCGATGTTCCAAGTCGCCGCTGGTGTGCTAAAAAGCTTTGCTCACAGACAGAGCAGAGGCG
>NZ_JXQD01000011.1 GCF_002100145.1 Vibrio sp. qd031 | reverse complement strand
CAGCACTTACACACCCTGCCTATCAACGTTCTAGTCTCGAACAACCCTTTAGGACACTTAAAGTGCCAGGGAAGACTCATCTCAGGGCTCGCTTCGCGCTTAGATGCTTTCAGCGCTTATCGATTCCGAACTTAGCTACCGGGCAATGCCATTGGCATGACAACCCGAACACCAGAGGTTCGTCCACTCCGGTCCTCTCGTACTAGGAGCAGCCCCCTTCAATCTTCCAACGCCCACGGCAGATAGGGACCGAACTGTCTCACGACGTTCTAAACCCAGCTCGCGTACCACTTTAAATGGCGAACAGCCATACCCTTGGGACCGACTTCAGCCCCAGGATGTGATGAGCCGACATCGAGGTGCCAAACACCGCCGTCGATATGAACTCTTGGGCGGTATCAGCCTGTTATCCCCGGAGTACCTTTTATCCGTTGAGCGATGGCCCTTCCATTCAGAACCACCGGATCACTATGACCTGCTTTCGCACCTGCTCGAATTGTCATTCTCGCAGTCAAGCGGGCTTATGCCATTGCACTAACCACACGATGTCCAACCGTGTTTAGCCCACCTTCGTGCTCCTCCGTTACTCTTTGGGAGGAGACCGCCCCAGTCAAACTACCCACCAGGCACTGTCCTCAACCCCGATAAGGGGTCTAAGTTAGAACATCAACACTACAAGGGTGGTATTTCAAGGTTGACTCCACTTGAACTGGCGCCCAAGTTTCAAAGTCTCCCACCTATCCTACACATGTAGGGTCAATGTTCAGTGCCAAGCTGTAGTAAAGGTTCACGGGGTCTTTCCGTCTAGCCGCGGGTACACTGCATCTTCACAGCGATTTCAATTTCACTGAGTCTCGGGTGGAGACAGCGTGGCCATCATTACGCCATTCGTGCAGGTCGGAACTTACCCGACAAGGAATTTCGCTACCTTAGGACCGTTATAGTTACGGCCGCCGTTTACCGGGGCTTCGATCAAGAGCTTCGACCTAAGTCTAACCCCATCAATTAACCTTCCGGCACCGGGCAGGCGTCACACCGTATACGTCATCTTACGATTTTGCACAGTGCTGTGTTTTTAATAAACAGTTGCAGCCACCTGGTATCTGCGACTCCCAATAGCTCCATCCGC
>NZ_JXQD01000033.1:2112-2602 GCF_002100145.1 Vibrio sp. qd031 | reverse complement strand
GGGAGTGGCTAAACATCGTCAGGCCACCTCGCACTAAAAAGTTACCCGATGTCATCACGGCCCCTCAGGTCGCACTGCTCATCACCATGACTCGCCAGCGCCGCTACCAGGTCTTTTTCCTGACGTTATATTCTATGGGGCTTCGACTCGGTGAGGCGCTTAACCTGACCGTTCAAGATATTGATGCACACTCAATGCAAGTGCACATTCGAGACGGTAAAGGTGGCAAAGACCGCTTCTTTCCTCTGCCACTTCGAACGCTGAACGCTTTGCGTGCCTACTGGAAAACGCATCGGCACCCTAAGCTCCTTTTCCCTGGGAAAGGAGTCATGCCTACCGTCCCTATGGATCGAGGGGCGTGCAAAAAGCGATGAAAATGGTGCTCAAGGACTGTGGGATCAACAAACCCATCTCCCCTCATTCGCTGAGACACTGTTTTGCGACCCACCTACTTGAGCAAGGAATGGACTTGCGTTCGTTGCAGATCTTG
>NZ_JXQD01000033.1:0-2025 GCF_002100145.1 Vibrio sp. qd031 | reverse complement strand
CGCCAGTCTCAACACCACTGCCCGTTACACCCGCATGACCCAACTAAAACAAAAGGATGCGGCGTTAGCCATCAATCAACTGACCGATGCACTGATCATTATGTGGACAGGAGTATGAGCACCTTTATCGACCTGCTTCAAGCTCATAAAGCTGAGCTTGAACGTCACCACGGCCATCGAATAACCGACGACATGCGTATAGCCATGCACGCGATGCTACGATGTCAGACTGAGAAGCTAGGACAATCTCAATGGTACTGTGCTCATTGCCACTTTGATGACCGGCGGCCACTCTCTTGTGGGCATCGCCACTGCCCGCAGTGCCTACACCGCACCACCTCAGACTGGCTAAAGAGACAAAAGCAGAAGTTGTTGCCCGTTCATTACTTTATGGTGACCTTCACCTTACCCTACCAACTCAGGCCACTAGCACGCAAAGCCCCCAAAGCACTCTACAGTGCGATGTTCCAAGTCGCCGCTGGTGTGCTAAAAAGCTTTGCTCACAGACAGAGCAGAGGCGCACTTGGCTTCACCGCCGTACTGCATACTCACAGTCGACAACGCAACCTGCACCCTCATCTGCATATTGTTGTTGCTGGAGGTCGATATCACGCATCAAAGCAGTCGTGGTACAAAGAAAATAAGCAGTACCTCTTTAATGCGTTCGCAATGGCGAAGGTGTGGCGAGCTAGGCTATTAGATGCACTCACCGCGCATCCAGAGTTATGGGTGCCCAAACAGACGCCAATCAAATGGGTGGTTGACTGCCGTAGCGTAGGCAAAGGCCAACCTGCACTGGAGTACTTGTCACGATACCTGTATCGAGGGGTACTCCCTGACCGAGACATCGTGAGCGTTGAAAATGATACCGTGACCTTCCGCTACCGAGAAAGCAAAACCAAACAGTGGACGACGCGAACACTGCCCACCCTTCAATTCTTGCTACTTGTCTTGCAGCACACATTACCAAAGGGCTTACAACGTGTACGAGACTACGGCTTCTTAAGAGGGCAAGCACGACATATCCTAAGCCGTATTCAATGGTTACTGGTGGGCGATAGCCTTCAAAAAGTCTTATTCACACTGGCAAAAAAGAGCAAAGCAGTACGTGTCTGTCCATGCTGTCAGCATGAGATGGGGTGCGTTGGGATCACACGACCGAGATAGCCGAAAGGCTGAGATAATAAGGATAATGATGATAACTTGAGAAAGGAGAAGCGATACCAAAAAGCCAAGTAAATAAACGCTAACCTGCTGATAAGATGCCACTTTAGGTCTTATCACGACAGCGTTCGCCTTGAGAAAAGTATCAAGGCGTGATCACCTGAGCCGCCAATCGCACAATTTACTTATAGAGAGACAACGGGCTTGTTCAACACTCGGGATTTAACGCTGGCTGGCGCAGCGCTTAATCCTTATTTGTTAGGTGTTACCACCCAGATTCCATTGGTTGATAATAACTTGTCCACTCGTATTTGTTTTCTTTTATGACTTCAAGAAGTTCTGAGTATTGAGAGAGAGAAACTAGTCCTTGTGATAAAAGATATTTGTAGAACTTTTTAAGGACTGTGATTGTTGCCTTTACTGATTCTGGACTCGACCACATTGCTTTTCGAGGAAACCACCCCTCAAAGAAATATCCAATTTCTTCGACACCACCATTTTGGGGCTCAATAATTTCTTCATACAAAAGGTAGTGATTTACATAGAAATCAAGATTATTGAGGTGCTTAGACACAGTTTTTTCGGACAGCTTTTCACCTTTTAAATGTGATTCAAATTGTTCTAGCAATTGGTTGTTCTTAACCCTTTGTTGCTCAACTAACAACTCGTATTCTTCGTAGTCCATAAAATTCCCACCGACATAGTTTTAACAGAAGTTTACATCAAACCGATTATGTTGAGCATGAACAGACACCTAGACATAATGACCCCGACGAGGTGCTAGCCTCCAGTATCGTGGGTTAGCTTGACGCCAGAGCCATAATTAGTGTGCAAACAACTAAATCTGGAGGCTAGCATGAA
>NZ_JXQD01000032.1:37904-38106 GCF_002100145.1 Vibrio sp. qd031 | reverse complement strand
AGCGTTGTGGACCCACCTGATTCCATGCCGAACTCAGAAGTGAAACGCAATAGCGCCGATGGTAGTGTGGGGTTTCCCCATGTGAGAGTAGGACATCGCCAGGCTTCTATTTAGCTTTCAGATTTTTAAGCAAAAATCTAAAGGCAAAAACTGGATATAGCATAGCCAACTTAAGACTATATCGAGTAACAAGTTACCATGT
>NZ_JXQD01000032.1:31704-37894 GCF_002100145.1 Vibrio sp. qd031 | reverse complement strand
AAACCCAGTACGAATGTGCTGGGTTTTTTGCTGTTTGGGGTAAAGTGAATTGCCCTACGGGCAACGAGTCCCGCTGGAGCGCCAGCCCGGCCGCTCCGCCACTATTAAAGAAACCCAGTACGAATGTGCTGGGTTTTTTGCTATCTGGGATATAGCGATTTGCCCTACGGGCAACGAGTCCCGCAGGTAATTCAGAGACGAGCCACTCACGAGTTAATAAAGGCCTTTAAAGGCGTTGGTAAGCTTGCTGAAAGCAATCGGCCCATAAACATAATCAATGTCTATGGGCCGCAGGATAGTGTGCCTTAAAACGAAGCTAGAGCGTTAATTAGAGTAGTTTCTTAAGAATACTGTCCGCTTTAATTCTGGTGATTTTCTTTAACAGCTTTTGAACATCATCAGGATAGCTTTCTTGTTTCTCTAATTGCTTATAAGTACAGATTAAAGTGGAATGCTCTAATACACTATCGAGCTCGTGTTGAAACTGCCCTTCAAGCTCACCTTTTGGATCATTGATGTATAACCCATTTTCAAGGTCTAAGCTCCAAGCTCGAGGGTTTAGGTTGTTGCCAGTCAGCATAACTTGCTTCTTATCGACCCAAATACCTTTTAGGTGGAAGCTGTTGTTTTCATGCTTCCATATAAACAAAGAGAGTTTACGGCTAGCTATGTGTGCTTCATTAATTTTCGCATAACGACGAAGATTCATTTCATACAGATAAGGCAATCCACCCGCGGTATGAAACTCCTGATCGGGAGCGACATAAAAATCGTTTGCGGTTTTATCACCGACAATGATTTTTACTTCTACACCTCGGCGAATAGCCTTTCTAATTTCTTTCGCCACAGGCTTAGGGAAATTGAAGTAAGGCGTGCAAATAACGATTTCTAGCGTTGCCGCTTTTAGTAATTGCACAATAGCATGATTAAGATGGTTACGCCTTTTTCCCACACCCACAAGTGGGGTAATACTTAGCGCGTCACTTGATACAGACTCATTGTGAAACTGGTAGTATGAATTGGCTAAGGACGAACGCAATTGTCGAATTTGACCCTTAATATTTTTAGTTGAGGGTACCCCCTGCTTGCTAAGTTCGCATACAGCTGGATGATCAATGAGATCCGTTTTAATGTACTGAACAAAGCTGTCGCTCAACCCACTATGGTCAATTAGGTGGTATCTGTCTAAGCGATACTTGTCTTTATGATGCAGGTAAACATTGTTAAGGCTAGCGCCACTGTAAATGACGGTGTTATCAATCACGAAGCCTTTAAGGTGCAATACACCAAAGACTTCTCGGCCACGAACAGGGACGCCATATACGGGTATGGAGTGCTCGTGCTTTTGCGCATAGTCCCGATACATCCCAGCATTGCCATCGGATTTTTCTGCGCCAAACAACCCACGTTGAGCTCGATGCCAATCCACACAGATCTGCACATCTAAGGCAGGGTTGTTCTGTTTTGCAGCATACAAAGCATCAAACACTTCTATGCCTGCTTCATCTTGTTCTAAATAAAGGGCAGAGATGTATATACGTTGAGTCGCCGTTCGGATTTTATCAAGCAGTGTCGATTTAAACTCTTTGGCAGAGTGTAGAGTCGTAAACTGCTCAGCCGAAAGCGATAACGATGGTAATGAGCGTAGCGCTGATCTAGTCGCAATCATTAAGCTAATAGAACCTATAATTACTAAAATGCAATAAAGAAGTTTACCAGAGAACGCTCAAGATTGACTAATTATGGGGGTAACTAACTGTGTAATCCGTCAAATAATAATCACAAATAGTTTAGTTTGAACGATACCTCATGGCGGTAAGCCCTTTGCCGTTTCGTGAGTATCGATCAAACAACACTTTTAGGTCATTGGGTAACTGAGATGACTCTAGGAGGGAAAAGCCAGAGTTAGTATAAAAAGAGTCCAAATGCGACAGTGCAAAGCAGTAGTAATTTGAATTTAAGTAATGCTCTATACAGTGGGTGAGCAGTTGCCGACCAACACCTTTTAATCTACATTCCCTAGAAACTGCCATGCCTGTTAAGAGGAATTCTTCACCAACAGGTTTGAATCTTACCACCCCAACCATTTGCCCGCGGTGGATTGCGGCAATCACGATATCGGTCGGTTTGACTTTAGTCGACGGGTAATGTTCCTTATAAAATCGCTTAACCAATGGATACTTGATCCGGTCGACTATTTGGAATGTTAGTTTGTACTGAGGTTTGGTCATTTATCGGCTTCAAATTTCATTATTATGCGCTGCGTGTTATCTTTGCACACACTACCCATAGCTGTCATATCGTGATGCACGAATCCTACTCAACAAGTCTCAAGTCATTGCACACCTTCCATCTAGATGTTCATTGCGATCATATCATTGAAATTACCCGTGTCGATCAAATCCCTAAGGTGTTCGAACGATTAGGTAACCGCCCACACTTAATTTTGGGGCGAGGAAGCAATGTATTATTCGTCGAAGACTTCAAAGGAACAGTCGTGCTCAATCGAATAGGCGGTGTCAAGATTGTTGAAGATTCTGAGTTTTATCATATCCATGTTGGCGGTGGTGAAGATTGGCCAGATTTTGTTTCTTCTATGGTCACTAGAGGCATCGGTGGGTTTGAAAACTTAGCTATGATCCCAGGTTGCGTTGGAAGTTCACCGATACAAAATATTGGTGCTTATGGCGTAGAGCTCGACTCATTGTGTACCTATGTTGAGTATGTTGACCTGCAAAGTGCCCGTTTAGTGAGGCTCCCGTCTAGTGAATGTAACTTTGGCTATCGAGATTCAATTTTTAAGCACGATATTAAAGACCATGTATTTATTACCGCAGTAGGGTTCAAAGTGCCTAAACTGTGGCGGCCGATTCTAAGCTATGGTGCCTTGTCAGAGAGTATTGAAGGGGATGTAACCATAAAGTCTGTGTTTGAAGCGGTATGTCGAACTAGGAAAAGCAAACTGCCTGATCCCGACGAAATAGGCAACGCCGGAAGCTTCTTTAAGAACCCAGTGATCTCAAAGGCCCAATACTCGCTATTAAAAAATTCGTTCCCCAACGTTGTTGGGTTTGAACAGGAGCATGGGGTAAAACTTGCTGCGGGTTGGCTTATTGACCAAGCTGGGCTTAAAGGGACGCTCTTTGGGGGTGCGCAAGTCCACCCAAATCAGGCGTTGGTGCTCACTAACCCAAATCAAGCTTCTCCTAATGACGTTGTCGGACTTGCTCACTTGGTTCGTCGTGACGTGTTAGCAAAATTTGGTGTTGAACTTGAGCACGAGGTCCGGTTTATAGGCGCATTGGGTGAAACACATTTGGATGCACTGGTGAGTAAGTTATGAAAGACCAATCGGCGAAACTAAAGATTATTCAATTACTCAGCTCGGGAAGCAGTGTGTCTGGCGAAGTACTGGGTAAAGAGTTAGGTGTCAGTCGCGCAGCCATTAGCAAGCAAGTCAAAAGCCTAGCGGATTGGGGGTTGGATGTTTATAGCCTACCTGGAAAAGGGTATCAGCTAGCGAATCAAATCGAATTACTCGATAACCAGATTTTGACACCACTGATCCAAATGCCCTCAACGGTAACTCTATTTCCTCATATCGACTCAACCAATCAATATATGATGGGACGCTTAGAGCAATGGGATAGTGGTGATGTCTGCCTCGCTGAATATCAAACGGCAGGCCGAGGTCGTCGTGGAAGAAAATGGGTGTCACCTTATGGGTCGAATCTGTACATGTCTATGTATTGGCGATTTGAAGAAGGCGTTGCCGCGACGATGGGGTTAAGCCTAATTGTAGGCATTGCTATTGCTGAGACGCTTACCCAGCTAGGTGTATCGTCGAGCGTAAAGTGGCCTAATGATGTCTATATTGAAGGTAGAAAAGTCTCTGGCGTACTGGTAGAGCTGGCGATAGAAGCCGGCGGGGCTGCACAAGTCGTTATCGGCATTGGTATTAACCTAAGAATGAACGAGCAAAGCTCACAAGCAGAGGCCATTGACCAGCCTTGGACCAGTCTCGAGCAGCACCTAAATAGCCCGGTAAAACGCAATCAGTTTGCTGCCGCACTGATAAACCGATTACACGATGAATTGAATCAGTACCAGTTAACAGGCAATCAAGGTATCGCCGAGCGCTGGAAAAAGTACGATCACTTTATCAATCAACCGGTTAAGTTGATCATGGGAAAACAAACCATTGAAGGGATTGCTCGAGGTATAGACGATACTGGTGCTATTTTGGTTGAAAGTGATGGTGTCGTTACCCCTTATATTGGTGGCGAGATTAGCCTTAGGGGTAACTAACTTATTTTCTTAACGAGATGGTATCAACCTGATGCGATGTTTCTTTGTGAAGAATAAGGTTGGCTCTACCTCGAGTCGGCTCAATATTTTCAATAAGGTTTTTACCATTGATCGAAGACCAGATCGATCTTGCTTTAGCAATAGCCTGTTCATGACTGAGTTTTGTGTAGTGATGGAAGTACGAACCAGGTTTTTGAAACGCCCCTTGTCTAAATTGCATAAACCGCTCTACGTACCATTGCTCAATCAGCGACGCTTCTGCATCGACATAGATAGAAAAGTCCAAGAAATCAGAAACAAACACACTATGTGGCGCATGCGGGTAGTCTTGGCCACTTTGCAGTACATTCAAACCTTCGATAATCAGAATGTCAGGCCTGTCGACCGTTTTTATTTCGTCCGTAATGTCATAAGTAAGGTGAGAATAAATCGGTGCCGTTACGGTAGAGCGGCCAGACTTTACATCACTCACAAATTGCACTAACCGCTGAATATCATAAGATTCAGGGAAGCCCTTCTTAGGCATTAAGCCTCTTTCTTCCAATACGTGGTTAGGGTATAGGAAGCCATCCGTTGTTATGAGCTCGACTTTTGGGTGATTGTCCCAGCGTGAAAGCAGCGCTTCTAGCAGGCGGGCAGTGGTACTTTTGCCAACAGCAACACTGCCAGCAATACCAATAACAAAGGGAGGGGCGGATTCTTGTTTGTTCAAAAATTGCTGCAAAACGACATTACGAGACTGTCTTGCTTCTACATATAAGTTCAGCAGACGCGACAGCGGTAAGTAGACCTCAATCACTTCTTCCATCGTCAGGCTTTCGTTGATGCCTTGAAGTTCAATGAGATCCTCCTCTGTTAAAGTCATGGGTACTGACTTACGCAGTTGGGTCCATTGTTGTCTCGAAAACTGGGTAAAGGGAGTCATAATCATTCAATAGCAAATTCTATGAGGCTCACCTTAAACCATAAACGATGAAAATCAATCAATGTGGTGACAAATTCACAAATTGACTGCTTAAAAAAGCATCTAAAGTAAAGGTTTAGTAATGAAATCGGAAAAAAACACCATTTATCGTGATTTTTTTTATTTTTCCTATTGCAACGCTCATTTTCATCCCATAAAATGCGCCCCACTTACGTGCCGACTTAGCTCAGTAGGTAGAGCAACTGACTTGTAATCAGTAGGTCACCAGTTCGATTCCGGTAGTCGGCACCATTTTCACTTTGCCTTGGGCAATGATGACGAAAATGGCGTAAGTTCGTGGGGGGGTTCCCGAGTGGCCAAAGGGAGCAGACTGTAAATCTGCCGGCACTGCCTTCGATGGTTCGAATCCGTCCCCCCCCACCATTTTCTTTAGGAAATAGCGCTTAGAGTTACGCGTTGCGGGCATCGTATAATGGCTATTACCTCAGCCTTCCAAGCTGATGATGCGGGTTCGATTCCCGCTGCCCGCTCCACTCAATTAAGAGTGCTGATATAGCTCAGGTGGTAGAGCGCATCCTTGGTAAGGATGAGGTCGGCAGTTCGAGTCTGCCTATCAGCACCAGCTCTTAAGCAAATATTTCCTTTTGATATATACTTTATCACCAATACTTTTGGTTGCGTGGTCATCAAAGCCACTTTAATCCGTACCTAGAGGGACACTCCATGTCTAAAGAAAAATTTGAACGTACGAAACCGCACGTAAACGTTGGTACTATCGGCCACGTTGACCACGGTAAAACTACTCTTACTGCTGCTATCTGTACTACTTTGGCTAAAGTATACGGCGGTGAAGCGAAAGACTTCGCATCTATCGATAACGCTCCAGAAGAGCGTGAGCGCGGTATCACAATCGCTACTTCTCACGTAGAGTACGATACTCCATCTCGCCACTACGCG
>NZ_JXQD01000032.1:0-31694 GCF_002100145.1 Vibrio sp. qd031 | reverse complement strand
CAGTTGGTTAGAATACCGGCCTGTCACGCCGGGGGTCGCGGGTTCGAGTCCCGTCCACTCCGCCACTTATACAAAAACCCAGTACGAATGTGCTGGGTTTTTTGCTGTTTGGGGTAAAGTGAATTGCCCTACGGGCAACGAGTCCCGCTGGAGCGCCAGCCCGGCCGCTCCGCCACTATTTAAAAACCCAGTACGAATGTGCTGGGTTTTTTGCTATCTGGGATATAGCGATTTGCCCTACGGGCAACGAGTCCCGCTGGAGCGCCAGCCCGGCCGCTCCGCCACTATTAAAGAAACCCAGTACGATTGTGCTGGTTTTTTTGCCATTTGTCATTTGCTCATTCAATCAAGTATTTACGATATGCTACCGTTACGCTCCGCTATCGCGAAACGGGACGGTATCAGCAAAGTCAAGTCGATACCGGCCCGTTTGCGAATTTAACGACCATGAATCTGGTGAATAAAGCAGATCTATGTTTAGAAGCCCAGTACGAATGTGCTGGGTTTTTTGCTGTCTGGGGTAAAGTGGTTTGCGCTATGGACAACGAGTCCCGCTGGCGCGCCAGCCCTGTCTTTAATGAGTTTATTGCCGGCTAGGCCAAAGTAGTCCGATCTATAGAGAGCAAATTCGATTGGCGCTCTACTCGGACTACTCGATTTCACTTAAGGCAGCATAGTAAATAGGGCCTCTGTGTCTAACTAATAGACAATGCTGGAGCACTTAAAGCCTATCTGATCCATATAAGTTTCACTATCAATAATAGAAAAAAGAAGTAGGTCACTACATACAATGTTTTATTTCAAATTCATTTAGTTTGATTGTATGGTGACTAAATATAAACTATTGTTGTAAATGTATTGGAGTTATAACTCTAATGCTTATAGGGTTATTCGCCTTTAGTATCGACTAGATTTAATGATCTTCATTACCATGGAAGGGATATGTTGAAATACGGTTCAAGGCGATTTTACATCGAGCTTGCTTTTTTATGTGTGCTTTACGCTATTGCTGGGTACTATTTTATTCGCGTTAATGCATTTCAACGCATTAGCGAGTTTGTTGAGAACTATGACCTATGGCAACTTGATGAAATTGTTCTTTTACTGATATTAAGTCCATCACTATTACTGTGGCTGAGCATTCGATTGGCATGGTTAAAAAAGCAAGAGGTTGACTCTCGTCACCAGCAAGACGTCTCTAGCTTGGAGCAGCTTAAGTTTGACCCGCAAACCGGACTGCAAAACTTTCGATTTTTTGAAACTGGGTTAGATAGTCGAATCAATAGCACTTCTAATAACACTCAGTTTGTATTGTATTTGCTGTCCTTTGAAAACTACCATCAGTTGTGCGAGTCACACCATATCGACTCTGTAGACGATTCTCTTCTACAATGTATAACGATCATTCGTGATGAGTTTGCGGATCAATACTCAATCGGCCGTACGGGTCAAAATGAGATATCTATAGCATTTGAGTGCATAGGCATTGATTGTTACAAGTCGAGCATAATAATCCTTAAGACGGTGTTGACTCGAATGGCTAAATTGAGAGCACCAAAGTTGGAATGCTCAGCGTCTATTGCTTACGTGCGCTCTGATGATGACGGTGTAAACACTCGCCGTTTAATTACTAAAGCACGTAGTGCCACATTTACCCGCACAGGTTCGATTGGAACAGGTATTTACGTTTATGATCAAGAAGTCGAAAACAAGAAGTTAAACGATCTCCAGCTTGTTAGAGAGCTTATAACAGCCATAGAGAAAGATGAGTTAGAGTTGTACTACCAACCTCAGGTTGACCTCTATTTAGGCCTTACAGTGGGCTCAGAGGCGCTCATACGCTGGAACCATCCAGCAGCAGGTCTCTTAACGCCCGACAAATTTGTTCATTTACTTGATCATGATGCTATTTGTTTAAAGTACGGAGAGTGGCTGTTTAGAAAAGCAATTAAGCGGCTTACTCATCTTTCTAAAGACTTTCCACAACAAACCGTTAGCATCAATATTTGTGCTAGTCATATCCAACATCCCCGTTTCTTTTCGCAACTTACTCAAGCATTGGTTGGTCATTCAAGCTTACTAGTGAAAAACTTAGTCATTGAGGTTACAGAGTCTTTTAAACTTTCAGATCATAATACGGCGTTCGACAATATGCGAAAATGCAAAGCGCTAGGCGCAAAAGTTTCGCTGGATGATTTTGGTACCGGTTATTCGAGTCTAAACCAATTGCGAGTGCTGCCTGTCGATGAGATAAAAATAGATAGATCGTTTGTGAATAATATTCTTACCGATCACAATGATTTCAAATTAGTCAGCAGTATTCTTTCACTTGCCGAAAATTTTGAATTGGATGTGGTGACTGAAGGTGTAGAAAATTTAAATCAAATCGACAAGCTACTCATGGTAGGCTGTCGACGTGTACAGGGCTATTATTATAGTAAACCTGTCCCCGAGAAAGAGTTTGACGAGTGGCTAGAAGAATCTGCAGTGCAACCTGCGATTTTGTGACTCCTGTAACTTTTTAAAAGCAGCGTAGTTTGCCGCACAATCACCAAGAGAATATTACTCTTTTCAACTTCATTTTGTAGGGACTGGGAATGGGACAAATTCAAATTTTAAGTTTTATCGCAGTTGGCGGTGCTTTCGGTGCTTGTTCCAGGTACTTAGTTTCTGAATTGTGTGTTGCATTGTTGGGTAAAGGATTTCCCTACGGAACACTTACTGTCAATGTAGTAGGCTCACTGATGATGGGGCTATTGGTTGCCGCGTTTGAAAATGGTTCATTAGCGACTGAGCCGTGGCGTCAGATAATTGGATTAGGCTTTCTTGGGGCTCTGACCACATTCTCCACATTCTCAATGGATAATGTCCTTCTTATGCAGCAGGGTGCATTCTTTAAAATGGGATTGAATGTCTTGTTGAATGTTACATTGAGCATCACCGCGGCATGGATTGGATTTCAAATTCTCATAAAAAGCTAGCCGAACTGTCTATAATTTAGCTTGATAACTGCAACGCATTACCTATAATCAAATCCACTTGTCGGAGTGCCATTTGGCTGAGACCGTTTATTCGGGATCCGTTGAACCTGATTCAGATTAATATCTGCGAAGGAAACAAGAGTAGAAATTGATCAAAGGCGATCTCGCCTCACTTCTTCTACAGCGTTGTGAATTATCATAACGCTCTCTTGTCAGCAATTTTCCGGCAAGCATTTTTCATTCAAACGAATTAGGAAATGCTATGTCGAGTCGTAAACAGCAGCGTTTAGCTGCAAAATCTTATATTGATAACCTTTCAGTAGAATCATTCCCGAACTCAAAAAAAGTCTTCGTAAAAGGCCGTTTACCTGGTGTTGAAGTCGCCATGCGTGAGATCAGTCTCGCGGACACGTTTGTTGGCGGAACACAAGATGATCCGGTGTACGAGCCAAATGAGTCAGTACGAGTCTATGACACCTCGGGTAGCTACACTGACCCTCGCCATCAAATCGATATTTATGATGGTTTACCAAAACTTAGACAAGCGTGGATTGAGGGTCGCGATGATACCATGACCCTATCTGGAGCGTCGTCAGACTTCGCTAATGAGCGTTTGCAAGACGATACGTTAGATGACTTGCGATTTGGCAAGCTGCCAACAATTAGACATGCAAAAGAGGGGCAGTGTGTTACTCAGTTGCATTACGCTCGCAAGGGAATCGTTACCCCAGAAATGGAATACATCGCTATTCGAGAGAACTTGTGCCGATCAGAAGTGCGTGATGAAACACTAAAGCTTCAACACAAAGGTCACTCGTTCGGTGCAAGTCTGCCTGAAGATATAACGCCTGAATTTGTTCGCGACGAAGTTGCACGAGGGCGTGCGATTATACCTGCAAATATTAACCACCCAGAGAGTGAACCAATGATCATTGGCCGAAACTTTCTGGTAAAAGTGAATGCCAATATCGGTAACTCTTCAGTGTCTTCATCCATCGAGGAGGAAGTTGAGAAGCTTGTGTGGGCTACACGCTGGGGTGCCGATACGGTGATGGATCTCTCTACTGGTAGGAATATACACGAAACTCGTGAGTGGATACTACGAAACAGCCCGGTTCCAATCGGTACCGTTCCAATGTATCAAGCGCTTGAAAAAGTAAATGGTGTTGCTGAAAACCTTACGTGGGAAGTGATGCGCGATACTCTTATTGAACAAGCCGAGCAAGGGGTTGACTACTTTACTATTCACGCAGGGTTGCTATTGCGTTACGTGCCAATGACAGCAAAGCGCGTCACCGGTATTGTTTCTCGCGGTGGTTCTATCATTGCCAAATGGTGTCTTGCGCATCATAAAGAAAGCTTTCTCTATACGCACTTTGAAGAGATCTGCGAGATTTGTGCAAAGTATGACGTGTCTTTGTCACTCGGAGATGGTTTAAGGCCTGGCTCGATTGCTGATGCGAATGACGAGGCCCAGTTTGCTGAGCTACGTACTTTAGGTGAATTGACCAAAGTGGCCTGGAAGCATGATGTGCAAGTGATTATCGAAGGTCCTGGTCATGTGCCAATGCATATGATCAAAGAGAATATGGATGAGCAACTAGAGCATTGTCATGAGGCACCTTTCTATACACTAGGTCCGCTTACTACTGATGTTGCACCAGGCTATGATCATATTACCTCAGGTATTGGCGCGGCAATGATAGGCTGGTATGGCTGCGCGATGCTTTGCTATGTGACACCTAAAGAGCATCTCGGATTGCCAAACAAGCAAGATGTCAAAACGGGGTTGATCACTTACAAGTTGGCCGCTCACGCTGCGGATCTAGCAAAGGGTCACCCTGGTGCACAGGTTCGAGACAACGCCTTGTCAAAGGCTCGATTTGAGTTTCGTTGGGAAGACCAGTTTAATCTGGCACTTGATCCTGATACTGCCAAAGCGTATCACGACGAGACACTGCCTCAAGAATCAGGAAAAGTCGCTCACTTTTGTTCGATGTGCGGCCCTAAATTTTGCTCGATGAAAATTTCACAAGAAGTGCGTGAGTATGCCAATACCATTCAAATAACTAATGTCGACGGCTCTACCGAAAGTATCGCAGTCAATGGTATGAATGAAATGTCGAAGCAATTTAAAGAAAGTGGGTCTGAGCTCTATCATCAACCAGCGATGTTAGCAGACGTGAATGAAGGAACGGATAGCGTATGATTGATCCCTCATTGACGGTCGATGGCGACTCGTTTAACGGGCACTTACAGGATGTTGAACTCCTTATAGAGAGTGCCGGCCTCCTGTTTGAACCACATGCTGTTACTTCGATTGAGATGGGGGATTCTAGTCTCTTCATTCAACGAGGAGAGCATCAGTGGCGGATTGGAAGTTCACTGTTTGGTCATCAAAACTGCGAGAATCATGAGGTGTATATTGACTTTGAACCTTGTGAGCAATCTAGAGTGGACGCTGCGGCACTAGAGTGTGCGTATATAGCAGTAGGTGTCTATAGCGCTAAAACAACTTTTGATTGGGTATTGGCGGGTGACGGTGCCTCATTGGCTAAGGTTGAAGCCAGCGATTTAGATATAAGGCAACAATGGCAATACTTAGGTTATGTAGTGGGGTTGATCGTCCATCAGTTTGCATTTGATGATGCGGTGCTCATTGCGCGAAGTCTGCTAGATGTTTCACGTGGAACATGGCCAATCAGTTATGCTCAATTTGCTAGAATCCACGAGCCAACTAAGCAGATAAGTACCGGCAAAGCCGTGTCTGATAGTCAACCGACTCGTTCGTTTCCCAAGCTCATACATCAAGACATTGGGTTGTATCCGGTGGTTGAGAGTGTCGAGTGGGTTAAAAAATTGCTTGAGCTCGGTGTGAAAACGTTGCAACTACGCATAAAGGACCCAGCAGCCCCACATTTGGAAGACAGCATTAAAGACGCCATTGATGAGGCGAAGAGATATGGCGCACAGCTGTTCATTAATGATTACTGGGAGCTCGCTTGTAAGTACAACGCATATGGGGTGCACTTAGGTCAAGAAGATCTCTTGACCGCGGACTTGGTGTTGATGCAAAAGAAGCAAGTTAGGCTAGGGTTGTCAACTCACGGCTATTACGAGTTGTTAAGGGCTGCATCGTTAAGCCCTAGTTACATTGCACTTGGTCATATTTTCCCTACCACAACAAAGCAAATGCCATCGTTACCACAAGGGTTGAATCGACTAAAACGGTATCAAGAATTAGTGAATACATTACCTACAGCACAACGCTTGGAAGTCGGATACCCAACGGTTGCAATTGGCGGAATCAACCTAGAAAATGCGTCTAAGGTTCTAAAGTGTGGCGTGACAACAGTAGCGGTTGTAAGGGCAGTCACGGAGTCTTTAGACCTGTCGAAAACATTAGATCAGTTTGGACAATTATTAGAGCGGCCTTGTGGAGATTGTGATGCTAACGGATAGAGAGTTTATGCGATACAACAGACAATTGAGTCTGTACGACATTGGTGAAAGTGGTCAACTTAATCTTAAGCAGTCTCATGTTCTAATTGTTGGTTGTGGCGGTCTCGGCTCATCTGCTGCGTTATTTTTGGCTGCATCTGGAGTAGGCCGACTTGTCGTTGCTGACGGTGATAATGTTGATAGCAGTAACTTACAGCGACAAATCGTTTTTCGTGAAGTTAACCAAGACAGTAATAAAGCGACTGCGATGGCAGAGCAGTTAACGCAACTCAACAGCCACGTTTCGGTTAGAGCCATTCCAAAGCACCTTGACGGAATGCAGCTACAAATGGAAATCAGCTTGGCAGACGTGGTGCTTGATTGTACCGACAATATAGAGACTCGACACGCTATCAACAGCGCCTGTTTTAGTACCCAAACCCCACTAATTTCTGGGTCCGCGATTGGTTGGCAAGGGCAACTTGCCTGCTTCGATTATCAACAACACACACCTTGCTATCGGTGTTTGTATGCCTTCGAACATATGGCTGCCGGAACGAAATGCAGTGATGCTGGAATAATGGGACCAGTGGTTGGCATTATTGGAAACTACCAGGCTCTACAAGCGATTAAATTTATTTCCAAGCAAGATCGAAGTCAGTTCGGCAAGCTCTTTCTGTTCGATGCTCAATACTTAGACTGGCGCTCTTTAAACTTGTCCAGAGATCCTAGCTGTTCTGTTTGCGGAGGTGAGCATGAAACTACGCTTTAACGGCGAAGAGGTGACGTTTGAAGAACGTCTGTGTTTAGACGCTTTCGTCTTGAGCATGAAGTGCGAAACGGGACATTGCGCGATTGCTGTAAACAATCAAGTGATACCTCGGAGTCAATGGAACCTTACCTTATTAAACGATGGAGATGTGGTGTCCGTGTTTAATGCGATCGCAGGAGGCTAATATGCTCACAATAGCGAATAAAACTTTCCAGTCTCGTTTGCTTACTGGAACCGGTAAGTTTTCAAGTGGTGACGTGATGCGAAATGCTATCGTCGCGAGTGGTTCAGAAATGGCGACTTTGGCGCTTAAAAGAATGGATTCTGATCAACCTGCAAGTGATATTGTGCAGCCAATACGTAACGCCAACGTTGCCTTATTGCCTAATACGTCCGGGGCAAAAACGGCCCAAGACGCAATTTTTGCCGCTCACATTGCTCGAGAAGCACTTCAAACGAATTGGTTGAAACTGGAAATACACCCCGATCCTAAATATTTGATGCCAGACCCAATTGAAACACTGAAAGCCGCTGAGCAGTTAGTTAAGGATGGCTTCATAGTTTTACCTTATTGCCATGCCGATCCTGTTCTATGTAAGCGTTTAGAGGACGTGGGATGCGCTGCAGTGATGCCGCTAGGCGCTCCAATAGGGTCGAATAAAGGTCTTGTTAGTCGTGATTTTCTTGAAATCATCATAGACCAAGCAAAGGTTCCAGTAATAGTCGATGCGGGGATAGGCGCGCCATCTCACGCTGCACTAGCAATGGAAATGGGAGCTGATGCTGTTTTGGTGAATACGGCTATTGCAGCGGCTCAACACCCAATCAATATGGCCCGTGCATTTAAAGCAGCGGTTGAAGCCGGTAGATTGGCTTTTGAAGCTGGGTTAGCAAGTCGCTCTACACACGCTATAGCGTCGAGTCCATTGACCGATTTTCTAGACTCCCTTAGCTCAGAAGAGGCGTGCTAGTGGCGTTTGTTGACGAGTTTAATCGTCTTGATCCAGTGGATGTTCAACTTTCGATTTTATCGAAAACTAAAGCAGACGTTGAGCGCGCACTGAGTAAGAGCAAGCTTGATACAGAAGACTTTAAGGCTCTCATTTCACCCGCGGCAGAAGCTTATATTGAACCGATGGCTCAGCGGGCGTATAGCTTAACGCGTCGTCGATTTGGGCACACAATTTCGCTTTATATTCCATTATACCTCTCTAACTTATGTGCTAATGCGTGTACGTACTGTGGGTTCTCGATGGAAAACAAAATCAAGCGTAAAACCTTAAATACAAATGAAATTGAAGCGGAAATGAAAGTCATTAAATCCATGGGGTTTGATAGCTTACTTTTAGTCACAGGAGAACATCAAACTAAGGTTGGTATGAATTACTTTAGGTCGGTGTTACCTCAGATAAAAGAGCAGTTTTCTTATCTTGCAATGGAAGTGCAACCGCTCGACACCATTGAATACGAAGAGCTAAAAAGGTTGGGCTTGAATGCCGTTATGGTTTATCAAGAGACGTATAATCGCTCTACCTACGCCGCGCATCACTTGCGTGGTGCAAAGATGGATTTCGACTATCGACTTGGCACACCAGAACGGCTAGCCTCTGCGGGTATCGATAAAGTCGGTTTAGGCGCGCTCATCGGTTTGGATGATTGGCGTACCGATTGCTATTTTACTGCATTGCATTTGAATTACCTTGAACGCCACTATTGGAAAACACGGTATTCAATCTCGTTTCCTCGCTTACGTCCTTGTGAGGGGAGTGTACAACCCAAATCCATTATGAACGATAAACAACTGGTGCAACTTATCTGTGCTTATCGTTTACTTAATCCTGAGTTAGAGTTGTCTTTATCTACACGCGAAGAGGCAGAGTTTAGAGATAAGCTTGTTCCACTAGGTATAACCTCAATGTCTGCAGCATCAAAAACCCAACCCGGTGGTTACGCAAATTCTGAGATTGAGTTAGAGCAATTTGAAATCAGTGACGAGAGAAGTGCAAAAGATGTAGCAAAAGCGATAGAACGTATTGGTTTTCAGCCGGTTTGGAAAGACTGGCATTGTGCTTACTCTTAAGGGTATAAATAAGAGGTTTCACGTGAAACCTCTTATTTTTGTTACGCAGCAATCAAAATACTACGTTAATAGTGTTTGGCTAATTAACCTAACGAACCAGTGGTTGTGTCGCTTGCTGTAGCCAAACTTTTACGTCTTCGCTGACCAATGAAGAAAGGTCGTTCCACACCTTAAGGTGATAGTCGTTCAACCAAGTTAACTCTTCGTCATTTAGCATATCGACGACTATATTGCGTTGGTCTATTGGACAACGAGTAAGGGGTTGGAAGGTAAGAACAGGAAAGTCCCCGTTGGTCTCTTCTTGTATAACTAACTCTAAGTTCTCAATTCGTATTCCAAAAGCACCTTCGCGATAATAGCCAGGCTCATTAGACAGCACCATACCTTGTTCTAAAGCCACATTGATTTGTCGCTTGCTGATGCTTTGTGGCCCTTCGTGTACACTGAGAAAATGACCCACGCCATGCCCAGTACCATGATCAAAGTCGTACCCTTGTGCCCATAAATGTTGGCGAGCGAACGAGTCAATTTGATAACCACATGTTCCATTAGGGAAACGAGCTCGAGCAATTCCAATATGACCTTTAAGGGCTAGGGTGAACTGCTTCTTCATTTCGTCGCTTGGCTGGCCAATGGCAACGGTGCGAGTAATGTCGGTAGTACCATTGATATACTGGCCACCAGAGTCAACCAAGTACAATGAGTTCATACTTAACTGCCCAGGTACCTCTTGGTTGAGGTGGTTATAGTGGCACATAGCCGCACTACTACCTGCAGCAGAGATAGTGTCAAAACTAAGGTCTACCAGAGTCGGATCTTCACGACGGAAAGCTTCCAATTGATCAGACAGTTGCGCTTCGTTATACAGTAGACCTTTGGCAACGTTGCTATCAAGCCAGCTCAAAAACTTAGCCATGGCAACGCCATCACGAATGTGGCAATCAATCATGCCTTGTCGTTCAACGTCGTTCTTGCACGCTTTAGGCATTAAGCACGGGTCTGCCAAATTGAGAACATGGGCGCCTGCATCTTTGAGTGTAAGCGTGAACCAAGCATTGGCTGTAGCAGAATCAATCTGAACGGTTTTACCGCTTAGTGACTTAAGGTGCTCAGGTAGGGCCGCTGGGTTTGCGATGGTAACGTTACTACCGATATGTTGCTCGAAATTATCGGGTACGCGGCTTGGCTCAACAAACCAAATGGCGCTGCCGTCATTGTTAAGCACAACATGCGAAAGGATCACAGGTAACCTAGAGACGTCTAATCCACGAACGTTGAGTAGCCAGCAGATAGAGTCGAGTGCTGTTATTACGGCTGCATCGGCACCATTTTTCTTAATAACAGTAGCGAGCTCGTCGCGTTTACTATGACTGCTAACGCCAACTTGTTCTACTGTCATTAGTCTTACTTGAGAGTGTTGAGGCGTAGGGCGGTCAGACCACAATACGTCTATTGGATTAGCATCTAATAGAGCAAAAGGGTAGCTATCACCTAAGGCTTTCTGTGCACCTTTGTACCAAGCACCTGAATGCATGCTTGGATCTATACCAACCTTGGCACCGATACTTAGATTATTAATGATCCAGTCGATAGGGGGCTCAGTGATTAAGTGGCAGTACTCAAAAAGTGGACTTGGCACCTGATCTTTTACTTGAACTGTGTAACGACCATCAACGAATATCGCTGCTCGATCCTGTGTAACGACAGCGGCACCAGCAGATCCGGTAAACCCAGTTAGCCAATGCAGACGCTCATTATGCGCTGGAATATATTCGCCTAGGTATTCATCTTCGTGTGGGATGATGATCGCATCAAGTTGCTGATCCGACATCCATTTACGCAGCAGTGTGACTTTTTGTTCTGTAGAACTGTGCATTTACTGATCCTTATGCATCGATTTTGTGTAAAACCCCCCTAAGCTAACGGTTTTGCGGAGCACACGCAACATAGCATTCGGATAGAAAAATAGAACAGCAGAATATAAGGCGATAGACTGAAACTTTGCTAGCACCATTTAATAGGCTTGGGTATATTGTTGATCCAATCACCGCGTTGTACGCACTTAAATCAAAAAGGTTAGTTATATGTCTTTAACCACGTTTGAAATGGCCAAATATTTAGAACAACTCGATGAATCACCTGAAAAAGTCATGTATGGCCGCTTGCTCAACGAGCTTGGTAGTCAGAGCGAAGAGCGCGTTCGTAGTGCTGCCAAGCAGGTGAGTATAGAAAAGCTAAAAGACCTAGTGTATCAATTTCAGATCGTTATCGAGCAGCGCAAAGGCGAAAGCGTTGAACTGCTCAAGCAACAATTAGAGGAAGACGGGATCACAGCAGAAGAACTGCGCGCTTTTATTACCAAGTAACACTAGCTCTGTTTAAAGAACGCGTAGTCAACCGACAGTTTACCTCCCCCCCAAATGACCAGATTTAAGATCATCACACCCCAAAATTGGTGATCGTAATATCCTTTCTCCCAAAGCAACGGATAAGAAATTACGGCAATTGCATTAAACGCAAACAGTGCGATTGCCATAGGTCTTGTGAATAGCCCAAGTAGTATAAAGACCGGCAGTATTAACTCTGCGGCGGTACCAAGATATGCAGCGAGTTTCCAAGGCAGCAATGGTACTTGGTACTCGTATTCAAATAAGAAGAGCGTACTTTCCCAAGTCGATATTTTGGTTAACCCCGCATTAAAAAAAACGTAGGCTACCCATACACGGCAAACCAATAGAGTTATCGTGGATAGCTGCTCCTGCATCGGCTGAATTAGGGGTGAATAAGGTAATTTTAAAGGCATATGACCTCCTAAGGCTTATCAATGTCGGGTGACCTAGTAGCTGTAATGAGTGATCCAGGCATTGGCAATAAAAGTGGGTAACAAGGTTAATTGTTCTGGTGAAAGTGACGTAATCGCAACTCGCTGGCGCATTGTTTGTAATACTCGATAGGTCAGTTCGTCGACGATCGTAGAGGTCAGCTGTTTTCCTTCTCGAGCAATGACAACACACTGATGAGCGTTCAAATTCAAATCTTCGTAGTTGTCGGTTTTAATCGCGTTGTGGATATCAACGACGGCCCAATCAGACTCAAACAAAGCAACGGTCTCAGCTAACTGTATCTTGGCTTGCTGCTGCTTTTCTGGTGGTAATTGGCCAAACGTTTGAATAGCGCATAGAGGCGTATTGCCATCGTAAACTTGATGGCGTAAACGATCGCCATGCCATTCAAACCGAATCACTTCTAAAATGTAGGGCACCGTTTCTATCACGCTACTAACCTTCGCTACGGTATGGCAAAAATGCTCACCATACTGAGAGGTATCTGCTTGCGTTGGAGGATGTTCTCTTATGCTTCTTTTTGCCAGTTGCTCAAAAGCGAGATCACCGACGATTGCTTTGGTAAGAGGGTAACAAGCGGCCAATACGTCTACTAAGCTAAACATGACATTGTTCTTATAGATTTGCAGACGATCTGCTGCTCTAAATTGATCGCTAACAATCCCACAATGAAATTCTACTTCGAATCGACTTTCTGTGTCTAAGAGCGCATGTGAGAAGTTTGCTTGTATGTCGGCTAGTCGCATGAGAGTGTCCTATGGTAATACTCAGCTTGAGTGTTGTTATTGCGCCACTGTTGCTGCGAGATTGTTTGGTGTCGTAATAGAATTAGGTTAGTGATGGTGATAAAGCCTCACTGTTGGTCAAGCTTTGGCAGATTAAGTCACTTGCTTTGTTAGCCTCAGCGAGCAATACATCCAACTTTGGAAGATCCGTATCCCACTCGATGAGTGTTGGTCGTAAACCATTACTTTCCAGCCAAAAGCCGTAAAGGCTCCAAACTTCATCACTGACCGGTTGGTTGTGAGTGTCAATCCAAATCTCTCCTTGAGGCAGCCGCTTCTTGGTAAAACCTGCAAGATGTATTTCATCGACAGCGGAGTTATTAACGCTGTTGATATAATCGGTACTGCTGAAGCCATGATTAAATGCAGATACGTGAACATTATTAAGATCAAGCAGCAAGCGGCACCCTGTACGAGCGTGCACTTCGTTGAGAAATTCCCACTCCGGAATGGTGGAATGCGCAAAACGTAGATAGCTACTAGGGTTTTCTACTAGAAGAGAGCGACCTAATGCGTTTTGTACGATATCGACATTTCTACAAAAGACATCTAACGCTTCTTCTGTGTAAGGTAGTGGCAGCAAGTCGTTATAGTGAACACCGCCACTTTGGCTCCAACTAAGGTGATCAGAGATTAAAATTGGTTGAATGCGTTGCTCTAAAGCAACCAGTTGACGAAGGTGGTCTGGGTGCGGTTCTTCTACCGACCCCAAAGACAGGCCAACGCCATGACAGCTAATGGGTATCTGGTCTGCGATTCTATTTAAGCTAATAGAAAGCTCACTTCTTGGGTTCAAGTAATTTTCACTATGGATTTCAAGCCAGCCCAACTCACCAAGCTCATGATTAGCTAACCGAGTTTCCACAGTGCTATGGTGTGCCGCTCTCAAGCCAATCCCAATCGCATTCTCCTGAGACAGTGTGAACTTTGGTGAGTCGGTTTCACGTGAAACAACGGTATTGAGCGAAGGCGTTGATGATTGCTTGGAATGACTTGTGTGTAAGTGTGTGGTCATGAAGTGAACTCCTACTAGGCCAAAGCTTAGGGAAAAAACCTTGGCCTAGTACAACGGTGATTGAACGATTAAGAGGACATGGTGCTACCACCGGTTAATTTGTCACACAGCCCTTTAGGAACCACAACAAAGGCGTCTTTTTGGTTGTCTTCTTTTGATGTACCAGCGCATGAGCTGCTTTTGGTTGCACAGTCATTTTGACCTGCTTTGGCAACGCCATAGCACTTCTCTTTCTCTGCCGCAGCAGCGGGAGCAGCTGCCATCGTGGCACCAAGAGCGATTAAACTAGATACAGCGGTTGTCACAGCTAAAGTAGATTTGTTCATTGCGAATTCCTCACGATATTGTCCATTATGTGTTGGTGGCCTTATGTTAACGAATTGTTTGCATGAGGCTCGTGTAAGTAGAGCCTTATGCGGGGGGAAAACTTTCAAATATTTTCAAAGAAAATGGCGAGCCAATTTTAAGTATCTGAAATGTATAGGATTAAAAGTGATGTAATTGGCACAATTTTATTCGCTAACAACTACCGTAACTTGTACAATGACAGGTATGTACATATACACAGTGAGTCATCATGTTTGATCCTTCTATGCTCCTAGACGGGCTTAACGATAAGCAACGTGAAGCGGTCGGTGCACCGTTAAGTAATATCCTTGTATTAGCAGGAGCGGGAAGTGGTAAAACGCGTGTACTCGTGCACCGGATGGCCTGGCTTATGACGGTTGAGCAAGCATCGCCGTTCTCAATCATGTCGGTGACTTTTACCAACAAAGCAGCCGCAGAAATGAAAGGACGCATTGATACGTTAATGCGTGGCAGCAGCTCTGGTATGTGGAATGGTACATTTCACGGGATATGCCACCGTATTCTTCGCGCGCATTATTTGGACGCTAAGCTCCCACAAGATTTTCAAATTCTGGACTCGGATGACCAACAGAGACTACTAAGAAGAATCATTAAATCGCTGAACTTAGATGAGAAGCAATGGCCAGCACGACAAGCTGCTTGGTGGATAAATGGCAAGAAGGATGAAGGGCTAAGACCTTCGCATATTGATGATTACCGTGATCCAATCACAAAAACGTGGCTGCAGGTGTACAGTGCGTATCAAGAAGCCTGTGATCGTGCAGGGCTCGTCGACTTTGCGGAAATTTTATTACGTAGCCTTGAGTTGCTGCGTGAAAAGAAAGCCATTCGCGAGCACTATCAGGCTCGTTTTAAACACATACTGGTCGACGAATTTCAAGACACCAACAACATTCAATATGCCTGGCTGAGGATCATGACCGGAACCGACTGTCACGTCATGATTGTCGGGGACGACGACCAGTCTATTTACGGATGGCGCGGCGCAAAAGTAGAGAATATACAAAAGTTCCTCAATGAGTTTGGTGCTCCGTCAACGGTTCGCTTGGAACAAAATTATCGCTCTACCAAAACCATTCTTACTGCTGCCAACCAACTTATTGCGAACAACAATGAGCGAATGGGCAAGGAACTATGGACAGACGGTGGTGCGGGTGAGCCAATCGATGTGTATGCAGCCTATAACGAGTTAGACGAGTCTCGATTCGCGGTAAGTAAAATTAAGGCTTGGCAAGACGAAGGCGGTAAGCTCGATGAGTGCGCCATTTTGTATCGAAATAACGCGCAATCTCGTGTTCTTGAAGAGGCGCTAATTCAGGCAGCGCTTCCATATCGAATCTATGGTGGGATGCGATTTTTTGAACGCCAAGAAATCAAAGATTCTTTAAGTTACCTCCGCCTTATGGCTAACCGCAATGATGACGCCGCATTTGAGCGCGTAGTGAATACGCCGACGCGAGGGCTAGGGGATAAAACGCTCGATACGGTGAGGGTTGCCGCTCGTGATAACGGCAGTACTTTATGGGAGGCAAGTAAGTACTTGCTATCTAATAAGGTGCTAGCAGGCCGCGCAGCAGGTGCTCTAACTCGATTTATAGAGCTGATCGATGCGCTTGAAGATGATACTCACGATATGCAACTTCACAAACAGACGGATCATGTGATCCACACGTCTGGCTTATACAGTATGTACGAGCAAGAGAAGGGTGAAAAGTCGCAGGCTCGCCTAGAAAACTTGGCTGAGCTGGTGACTGCGACAAGGCAATTTGAAATGCCTGAAGAGGCTGAGGATATGACGCTGCTTACGGCCTTCTTAACCCACGCTGCATTAGAGGCCGGTGAAGGGCAAGCGGATGAGTTTGATGATGCGGTGCAATTGATGACCTTGCACAGCGCCAAAGGTCTAGAGTTTCCAGTTGTGTTTATGGTTGGCGTAGAGGAAGGGATGTTCCCAAGCCAGATGTCGGCAGAAGAAATTGGTCGCCTCGAAGAGGAGCGCAGGTTGTGTTACGTAGGCATGACGCGAGCGATGAAAAAGCTGCACATTACGTATGCGGAGATGCGCAGGCTTTATGGTCAGGATAAATATCACCGCCCAAGTCGCTTTATTAAGGAATTACCGCCAGAGAATCTCAATGAAGTAAGAATGAAAGCCCAAGTGAGTCGCCCAAGCTCGGAAGGGCGATTTAGCCATAAAAAAGTCACACAAAACTTTAACGAGTCCGGATTTAATCTTGGGCAACGAGTGATGCATTCTAAATTTGGTGAGGGCACAATTATTAATTTTGAAGGCAGCGGCCCACAAGGCAGAGTACAGGTTGCCTTCAATGGCGAAGGCATCAAGTGGCTTGTGACCCAGTTTGCTAAGCTTGAAAAGCTCTAACATTATAGAGCTTGTAATGAAAATGGCATATTCAATGCTCCGTGGAGTGCCGCAGCTTGTGTTGCGATTGCTCCATCGCAATGAACTCCGGTAAACAAAACCGACTTATCTTGACGACAAAGCTCTTTTGAGTGCTTTATACCAAACAAAGCAATTACCTGATCATTCTTACTCGTTAAAATTACTGATAACAGCGTTAAAGATTATTTAAATAGAACAATTACCTACGGTAATCTTTGCCTTGTTCTCAGTAATTTTTCCGTCGCAATTTTCTGACCAATTAATTGCTTCGATGGTATTAGATTTATGGTGGGGGTGAACAGTGGCTTCTGCACTGGGTTTGTAACTTGAGTTACTATAGACAAAGAAAAACCCCGAGGGCCAAGGCCCATCGGGGTTATAGTCTTACTCGCAGCAATCCAGCTACTAAAAGTGCTCCATGCATCTAATCCATGATAGTGTGCTGTATTCCTTCAGCGTAGTCCTTTCTCGCCATCCTAGCGGTGTCCATTGACCTTATCCTGGTCTGCTAACAATCCAAGTTAGCTCACTTCGCTTGTTCCCTGAGCGGTGTCCCTTTCATCATCCTGATGATCGTTCCATGCCTCATCCAGAGGTATCCATTGCCTTCCTTAGTAGTAACCATCCTAGTTACTATTGCGTCCGTTCAATGTCCATTTTGCTATCCGTGCCGATCATTCATCCTGAATAACCGAATCTTCATCCTGAAGATTACCAAATCCTTGGTGTTTCCTGTTCCTTGCCAACTCCTTGTCGACAGAGAAAAGTTTACGCTGATGGCTTAGTTAAACAATCGCTCTGGATCACATTTTTACGTTGCCCAAATACGACAAAAAACAAATTACTTATTTTTCAATACCTTAACTGCCATGTAGTACAGAGCAGTCGACGAAAACTCACTTTGACTCACACCCTTGTGAGAGATCTCTTACAAGGTGCGCGGTGGATTACGCCATTTATCCCGTTTTTGATCTAAATCAAAACTATCAACGGTTCAGTGTTGAGGTTAAAAAGGCAGCAAATGCCACAAAATTGATGCGCCAACAGCGGTAAAGAGGAGTGCACATATGCCGTCGATAAACGGTCCCGCTTGCTCAACTTTACTCGCGACTCGTTTTGTCGAAAGAGCGTACGCGAGCAGTGAGAACCAAAATATCGATAACCCCCATAAAAGCGCCATCGCCGAGACCTTACCTACCAATGACATAGTGGCAGGAACGATGCTCGACAACAGGCTAACGAAAAATATCAACGCTTTTGGGTTTAGTAAGTTCGTCATTAAGCCTTTGCGAAAGAAGGGGGTGAGCGGTTGATATGTTGAAGATAAAGAGGGTTGAGTTTCAGGCACAGTCTCTGCTTGATCCAAAGCACTTGTTTGCAGCAGTGCTTTAAGCGAGCTTAACCCCAAATACAGTAGATAGCTGCCACCAAGAAATTGAACGGCGCTGTATAAAGCAGGATTGTTGTGAACCAAATAACTCACACCCGTAAGACTCAATGCCGAATGGATCAATATGCCTGCCGATAAGCCAGCAGCAATAGCAAGGCCCGCTTTACGACCGTGTTTTGCGGTTGATTGCACTACCAGAGCAAAATCCGGCCCTGGACTCATAAGTGCAATGAAATGTATGGTGGCAAGTGTCGCCAATGTAGTGAACTCGTTCATGTCTCTCTATGCCTTTGCAGCTTTTTGTCTTTTATGGTGTTTGAGACCGTCTAAGCTGAACAATATCAACGCCATCCATATAAAGCTGAAAGTGATCATTTTAGCTTCGGTTAATGGTTCACCATAAACCGTAATCGCCAATAAAAACATTAAGCTAGGTCCAATATATTGGAAGAAACCTAAGGTCGATAATTTTAACCGGGTTGCCGCGGCAGTAAAGCAGAGTAGAGGAGCCGTAGTGACAATACCGGCCGCAATCAGCAATGAATTGAGAGACATTGAGTTGTTCCACATGCTGCTGGTGGGTGTATCAATGGCAAGTAAATATATCGCAGCAACTGGAAACAAAAATAGCGTTTCGACAAATAAACCCGTTTGCGCGTCGATATTGATTTTTTTACGCAACAACCCATAGATTCCGAAGCTGATGGCTAACGCAAACGCAATGTAAGGAATGGAGCCAAAGGCAAATAGCTCGATAAACACCCCTGTTGCTGCCAATGCAACGGCCAACCACTGAAGTTTTCTTAGGCGCTCCTGCAGGAACAACATACCTAAAATGACGTTAAACAAAGGGTTGATGTAATAGCCTAAACTGGCTTCTAGCATCATCTCACTGTTGACCGCCCATATAAAAATTAACCAATTTATGGCAACCAGAGTGGCGCTACAAAGCAGAAGGAAGGTCCGTTTTTTCTGGGTGATAACCTGCTTAAAGCGGGTCCAGCCTTGGGTGAAATGGATTAATAAGGCCAACAGTAAAACAGACCAGACGATTCGGTGAGATAAGATTTCTAAAGCAGGTACGTTGCCTAACGCTTTGAAATAAATAGGGGCAACTCCCCACATGGTGTAAGCCGCAATGGCGAGTAACACACCTTGTTTAGCGCGTTGTTGTTCTGGCATGGTCAGTTTCGTAAAAAAGAAAACCAGTATAGCGATGTAGTTTAGGACGTCACTCTAATTTTGCAGTTTGCTTATTGAGCCATCCCCATTACAATGGCTCGCCCCTTTCTTCACCAAGTCCGAATACGCATTAATGAACGACACTCTCATAGCGCAGCCTCAGCCGACCATACAACAACCCGCCGAGATTCTTAAGCAAGTCTTTGGATACGGGGAGTTTCGTGATGGTCAGCAACAAGTTATTGATGCGTCAATGGCTGGGCGGGATTGTGTCGTGATCATGCCCACCGGTGGAGGTAAGTCACTCTGTTATCAAATCCCAGCCTTAGCCCAAGAAGGGTTAACATTGGTTATATCGCCTTTGATTTCATTAATGAAAGATCAGGTGGACCAGCTTAAAGCACATGGGGTTTCGGCAGAGTGTGTTAATTCAAGTATGAACCGTGATGAACTATTAAACGTGTTCAACCGGATGAACCGTGGCGACTTAAAACTGCTCTATGTGTCGCCAGAAAGAGTTTTGATGCCTGAATTTATCGAGCGCCTTAGCTATATAACGCTAAATCTCATCGCTGTAGATGAAGCACATTGTATCTCGCAGTGGGGGCACGACTTTAGACCTGAATATGCGTCACTAGGACAACTGAAACATTATTTCCCGGACACGCCTGTAATGGCGCTAACGGCAACTGCAGATGACGCCACAAGGCACGATATCCAATCTCGGCTGTCACTTGATGAACCCGATGTCTATTTAGGCAGTTTTGACAGGCCGAATATTCGCTATAACTTGGTCGAAAAACATAAGCCAGTGTCTCAAATCATTCGATACTTAGACTCGCAAAAAGGGCAGTGTGGGATCATTTACTGTGGCAGCCGAAAAAAAGTCGAAATGGTGACCGAAAAGCTGTGCAATAACAATTTGCGTGCCGCTGGTTACCATGCAGGCATGGACAGTGACGAAAGAGCGTTTGTTCAAGAAGGTTTTCAAAAGGATGACATTCAGATAGTGGTCGCCACAGTGGCCTTTGGCATGGGAATTAATAAGCCTAATGTGCGATTTGTTATCCATTTTGATATTCCACGAAATATCGAGTCTTACTATCAGGAGACAGGCCGCGCCGGTCGAGACGGACTACCTGCTGAAGCGCTCACCCTTTATGATCCTGCGGATATGGGGTGGTTGCGTCGACTTCTTGATGAGAAAGACGATGGTGAAGTGAAGCGCGTCGAAACGCACAAACTGAATGCGATGAGCTCGTTTGCAGAAGCTCAAACCTGTCGCCGACAAGTATTGCTGCATTATTTTGGTGAATATCGAGAGAAAAGTTGTGGAAACTGCGATATTTGCATCGATCCGCCTAAGCTATTTGACGCCACCGTTCAGGCTCAGCAGGCGTTGTCTTGTATCTACAGAGTGAACCAAAGTTTTGGTGTGAGCTACGTTGTGGAAGTGCTGCGTGGCATGCAAAATATCCGTATTCGAGACAATGGACATGACAAGCTCAGTACCTATGGGCTGGGAAAAGAGAACAGCCATGATTATTGGGTCAGTATCATGCGTCAGCTCATTCATAAAGGGTTGGTGATGCAAAATATCACTCGAAACTCAACACTGCAGCTCACACCTGAAGCGAGACCCGTGTTGCGAGGTGAGGTGCCCATCGAATTGGCGGTACCACGAATAGATGCAAGCGCACGAGCAACAAAAGCGACAAAACTGTCGACCAAAAACTACGACAAGAAATTGTTTGCTAAGTTAAGAAACCTCAGAAAAACACTGGCAGATAAAGCGGGGTTGCCACCTTATGTTGTGTTTAATGATGCGACCTTAGTGGATATGGCCGAGATGCTGCCTACATCTGCAGGGGAAATGTTGGCCGTTAGCGGAGTAGGTGAGCGAAAGCTCGAACGCTTTGGCGATCAATTTTTAGATTTGATACAGGAACATTTAACGTCACATGGCTAGTACACACACTCAATACCAACCCGCAAGTCGCATTGTCGTAACAGAGTACTTTGCGGATCAAGGTAAGCTGATTTTGTCGACTCCTACCTGGGACTTTGATGAGTTTGCAGCGTTGGGTTGTTATATTGTTGAAATGTTGTCTGCCAAAATAATCGAGAAGCAGACCGATGCCGATATACACTCGTGGCTGATTGACTTTGAAGGCTGTCAGTTTTTAATGAAAGCTGAGCACTATTCTGAATGCGTATGGCTCGAGGCGCTCGAACCTAAGCAAAGCCAGCAAGAGTGTCAATTTTTAGCTTCTTGCTTACAGTAGAAGAACTAGGCATTCTCTGGACACGTTTCACGTGAAACCGAATTTGATGGGATGGGCAGTAATTAAGCACTTGATAACTGTTATCAATTTTGTATAATCCCCGCCCGCTCACAAAATGTGTAGCATCGCGCCTATTTTAAGTAAGAGTTGCTGATAGGTATTACAATGTAGCGAAGTGCGGCAGTGCCGACTTCATTTGGGTTCCCTCAACCCCAAAACAAAATAAAAAGGTATACAATGAGTCACTTTTCCTCCGCGCAGCAGCGCAAAGCCCTTTATTGGTTAGTTCTTTTTCACCTTGTCGTGATTGCATCAAGTAACTACCTCGTTCAGCTACCCTTTACTGTATTTGGCTATCACACCACATGGGGAGCATTTACTTTTCCGTTTATCTTCCTAGCGACTGATCTCACGGTTCGTATTTTTGGCGCACCGCTTGCTCGGAAAATTATTTTCCGTGTTATGGCGCCCTCATTGATCGTTTCGTATGTGTTATCAGTGGTCTTTTTCGAAGGCAGTTATCAAGGCTTTGGACCGTTATCCGAGTTTAATCTATTTGTAGCTCGGATCGCGGTAGCAAGCTTTATGGCGTACGCGCTGGGACAAATTCTTGATGTGCAAGTATTCAATCGCCTACGCCAGTTAAAAGCTTGGTGGGTTGCACCATTGTGCTCGACACTGCTGGGTAATGCGTTGGATACGATTGCGTTCTTTGGTATCGCTTTCTATAACAGCCCAGACGCCTTTATGGCGCAACATTGGCAGGAAATTGCGCTGGTGGACTATGGCTTCAAGCTAGTGATTAGCGTGGGTTTGTTCATTCCAATGTATGGCGTGGTTTTAAACTTCTTGGTTAAGAAATTGACGCATGTTGAGGTTAACTCACCGACGCAAGCGGAAGTTGCTGCGACAAAATAGTCATTAGACACAAAAAAAGGCCAGCACGAAGTTATTCGTGCTGGCCTTTTTTTTGATTGCGGGATCGCTAGTTTATCGTCAGCGTCCATCCGAGATTGGATTGACGGTCGCTCTCTATATCAAGTTCTGCGCGAGTGAGCGGGTTCTTGTCCAGCCACTGAGTATTGATAGAGAGTGAGATATCATCACCATGGCTCTGTACGCGATAGTCGGGTTGCACTCCAGTATCTCTGCGATGAGTCAACAAAACGGCAATTCTAAGTAACCGCAGTACTCGTTCAGCACTGTGCTGTGATATTGCATGCTGAGTATCAAGAGGTGTCAGTACATCCTTGTAGCGTTTTAGCACTTCGGCCAACAGATGTTGCTGCGCTTTAGTAAAGCCAGGAAGGTCCAAGTTCGCGATCAGATAGGCATTGTGTACACCGGCTTTCTTATAGTCGAGTGTCACCCCTATTTCGTGAAGCTGACATGCGGCCTCAAGCAGCACTTTAGCGGCGGGCTCGGCTAAAAAGTCTGCTTCGCATTGTGATAACAACTTATGAGCGCACGTCGAGACTTGTTTCGCGTAGTGGCTGTCGAGCTGATATCGGCGTTGCACACTGGTTAAGGTGCGAGCGATAATATCTTGTTGATGAAGTTGACTCAGCATGCCGTACACCATTCCTTCGCGGAGTGCACCACCTGCCAGTGTCATAGTATCGATGTCGAGCAACTCAAATATCGCGATTAGAATCGATAGACCACTAGGGAACACCAGCGCTCGTTCTAGAGTGAGTCCTTCGATTTCTAGCTCTTCAAGAGCATCGGCTAACATTGCTTGTTTTTGCAGCCGGTAAAGCTTATCGAGCGTGATCACTTCGTCCATACCCTGGGCAAGCATAATTTCTTGCAAGGCTTGCACTGTACCGCTAGCACCTACACAGGTCTCCCATCCCAGTTGCTGATAACGTGCCAGTATTGGGCTCAAGCTTTGTTTTGCCGCGTCTATAGCTTGGCGAAAATTATGAGCATTGAGTTGACGGTCGTTAAAATGACGTTCGAGCCAGGTGACGCAGCCCATATTAAGGCTGGTTAGCGCTTCTGCATCAAAACCATGACCAATGATGAGTTCGGTGCTTGCTCCACCAATATCGACAACCAATCGGCGCCCTTGACCACCGGAAGTATGCGACACACCTTGATAGATTGTAGCCGCTTCTTCTTCTCCAGAGATAACCTGAATATCATGGCCCAAAATTGTATTGGCTCGAGTAAGAAATTGATCGATGTTGGTCGCAGTTCGTAGCGTGGCGGTACCGACAATACGAATCTGTGAGGTCGGAATATCTTGCAGTCGTTCGGCAAACAGCGCTAAACAGTCCCAGCCACGCTGCATTGCTTCAATGCTTAGACTGTTGTGTTGATCTAAGCCCGCCGCAAGGCGGACTTTACGCTTAATTTTTGCCAGGGTTTGAACGCTTCCGTTTACCTCGCGCACGATCAGCATATGGAAGCTGTTCGAGCCGAGGTCAATAGCGGCGTAGAGAGGAGAGACAGTTTCACTCATCTCAATTCACTCCATGAATATTTAGCGAGTCCTGGTGTGGCGACGTTGTTGTGGTCGTCCACGGTTTGATTGGCCAGAGTTATTACGACGTCCTTGGTTTGGCTTGGTGCGTAAACGCAAAGGACGAGGCAGATCGGTCAACAGAGCAGCCGTGTCATATTCTGACGTTGGAATACTGTGTTCGATATACTCTTCGATCGCTGGCAAGTTGATCGCATACTCTTCACAAGCAAAGCTGATAGAGTGGCCACTCGCGCCAGCACGACCGGTACGGCCGATTCGGTGAACGTAATCTTCACAATCATCCGGTAAATCAAAGTTAAATACGTGAGTAACTTGAGGAATGTGTAAGCCACGAGCAGCAACGTCTGTTGCGACCAGGATGTCGACATCACCTTTAGTGAACTCTTCTAAAATACGCTCTCGCTTTTTCTGCGGAACATCACCGGTTAAGAGTCCAACACGATGGCCGTCGGCCGCAAGGTGTCCCCACACGAGTTCACACTTGTGTTTGGTATTGGCAAAAATAATTGCGCGATCTGGCCAGTCGTCTTCAAGCAAAGTTTGCAAAAGAGGCATTTTGTCTTCGTTAGAAGGGTGAAATAGCTCTTCTTGAATACGGTGACCTGTTTTTTGCTCCGGCTCTACAACAACATGCTCTGGATTGTGCATGTGCTCGAACGCAAGCTCTTGTACGCGGTAAGACAGAGTCGCAGAGAACAACATGTTTAGTCGCTCAGTTGGCTCAGGCATACGACGGAACAAGAAACGGATGTCTTTAATAAAACCAAGATCAAACATGCGATCTGCTTCATCCAACACAACCGCTTGAATAGAGTTCAAACTAATGACGCGTTGTTTGTAGAAATCGATGATTCGGCCACAGGTACCTATCAAAATATCAACGCCGCCTTCAATTTGCTTGAGTTGCTTATCGTAGCTTTCACCACCGTATGCAAGACACGCCTTAAGTCCTGTTGACTCAATTAGGGGTTGTGCGTCGTTGTAAATCTGTATTGCTAGTTCACGCGTTGGCGCCATAATGATTGCGCGCGGGTGCGTAGCTTTACGTGCTTCGTCAGCTTCCGTAGTTAATAGGTAGTGGAAGGTAGCGGTTAGGAAGGCCAGGGTTTTACCTGTACCTGTTTGCGCTTGCCCTGCAATGTCTTGGCCAGTGAGCAAAACTGGCAGTGCCTGGGCTTGAATTGGAGTACAAAATTCGTATCCTTTTTTATTCAATCCCTCTATGACTTTTGGGTGCAGGTCAAAGTCGGCAAATCGTTGCTCTGTGATATGTGTCTTTTTCATGCGCATAGAATATCAGCTTACGCTTGCATTAAGAACCGAAATCCAGTCCAATAAGGAATCAATTTGTCGAAAAAGTAGTAAATTCGGCAACGAAAGACACATTCGGAGTGTAAAATGAACGATAAAATTGTGCAGTTGTCTGATGAGAGCTTTGATTCTGACGTCATCAACGCTGCAGGTCCGGTTCTAGTTGATTTCTGGGCAGAGTGGTGTGGTCCTTGTAAAATGATCGCCCCAATTTTGGATGAAGTGGCCAATGAGTACGACGGTAAGTTGACTATTGGTAAACTGAATATCGACCACAATGCTGGGACTCCACCTAAATTTGGTATTCGTGGCATTCCTACACTGTTGCTATTTAAAAATGGTGCAGTGGCCGCGACCAAGGTTGGCGCACTGTCAAAAACTCAATTAAAAGAGTTTCTCGACGCAAACCTATAAAAATTGACGACAAACCGCGCTTCTAGGCGCGGTTTGTTGCATTTATGTACTAGACTACTAATCTATTAAGTGCTAAGTTATTGCACGATTAATGAACAATACTTTTCGTGGTGATTTCTCAACACCATATTCAATTCTCAACCAACACAAATAGATCCTATTTTGACTACTGAATCTAAACCTAATGCGGATGCTGCACCTCAAGCTGAGTCGCAAGTCGATGCGCCTATCATGCAAGAAAAAGAAGTGAAGCCAGCTCCTAAACCAAGAAGCACAGCGCGAGCGAAAGCGTCAAAGCCTGCGAGCAAACCTGCGCCAGTTGAAACTGAAAATGCGCCAGAAGCTGAAGCTGTAGAGGCTCCAGTTGACGCTGCAGCTAAAGAGACGAAACGGCGCACTATTTCTAAACCTCGCCGTACAACAACTAAACCAAAAACTGGTTTGGGTACTGCGTTGAGTTTAACTGAGCTAAAGAATAAGCCTGTATCAGAGCTTGTTCAGCTTGGCGAAAGTTTAGGCCTAGAAAACCTAGCACGTTTGCGAAAACAAGATATCATTTTCGCGACCCTTAAAGCGCACGCGAAAAGTGGCGATGATATTTTTGGCGATGGCGTATTAGAAATCCTGCAAGACGGTTTTGGATTTTTACGCAGTGCAGACAGTTCATATTTAGCCGGCCCTGACGACATTTATGTTTCTCCAAGTCAGATTCGCCGATTCAATTTGCGCACTGGCGACTCCATCTCAGGAAAAATTCGTCCGCCTAAAGACGGTGAGCGCTACTTTGCGCTACTTAAAGTTAACACCGTCAATATGGATAAGCCGGATAACGCTCGAAACAAAATTTTGTTCGAGAATCTCACACCATTGCATGCTAACGAGCGAATGATAATGGAAGTGGGTAATGGCTCAACAGAAGACATTACCGCTCGAGTTCTTGATCTTGCGTCTCCAATTGGTAAAGGCCAACGTGGTCTTATCGTTGCTCCGCCTAAAGCGGGTAAAACAATGTTGTTGCAAAACATTGCACAAAGCATTACTCGTAACCACTCTGAATGTGAGTTGATGGTACTACTCATCGACGAACGCCCAGAGGAAGTAACAGAGATGCAACGCCTGGTTAATGGTGAAGTTATTGCGTCTACGTTTGATGAGCCTGCTTCGCGCCACGTTCAGGTAGCAGAAATGGTTATCGAAAAGGCGAAGCGTCTTGTTGAGCATAAGAAAGATGTTGTGATCCTACTCGATTCAATCACGCGTCTAGCGCGTGCATACAACACGGTTATTCCATCATCAGGGAAAGTGCTTACTGGTGGTGTCGATGCGAATGCTTTGCATCGTCCAAAGCGCTTCTTTGGCGCAGCACGTAATGTTGAAGAAGGCGGTAGCCTAACTATTATTGCAACAGCACTGGTTGATACAGGCTCGAAAATGGATGAAGTCATCTACGAAGAGTTTAAAGGTACAGGTAACATGGAACTGCACCTAAACCGTAAGATAGCTGAGAAGCGTGTGTTCCCTGCGATTGACTTTAATCGCTCAGGTACGCGTCGTGAAGAATTGTTGACTAAGCCAGACGAGCTTCAAAAAATGTGGATTCTTCGCAAAATCGTTCACCCAATGGGCGAAACCGACGCGATGGAATTCCTAATCGACAAGCTGGCTATGACTAAAACCAATGATGAGTTTTTCAGTGCGATGAGAAAACAAAAATCGTAATTGAATAAAAATATTGAAATAAGCGCTTCTATTAATGAGGCGCTTTTTTTTGCGTTTTGCTTAGATAGCGCAAAAATCACCACTTGCTATTGTTAATTTTTATTGTGATCATGTTAACAGGTGGTAATCGTGGAGGGTTGAATGCGCTATTTAGATTGGATGATCACAATACTGATCGCCGCTGCATTGCCTGTGTGGGCCGAGCAACTCTCTGATAGTGAAGTGGCGCAATGGCTGCAGGACAACCGGCTCAATAGCATGGCAGACAATCTAGTCACTCAGGCGTTAACTGGAGAGCTGGCCGAGGTTGAGTTTCAACTTGAACAAGTCAAATACCCACAACAAGAGGCATTAAGAACTCTGTTTGTTCAAAAGCTATCTTATTCCAATATCATATTAACCCCCCCTCTTGCCCAACTGGTCGAACAGCAAATGCATGTGCCTTCTGTTTATCATATTGTTGAGCAAGGTGATGGCTATGAATTTAAACTTCCAGCCTTTAATTACCCATCCATTGCAGCATCAATACTGAAAGATTGGAATAAGCAGCAGTCGGTAATGAGTTTTTACTTGCAAGCTGAAGCGGGAACATTAGATTTTAGACGGTGGTTGTCAGCAGAGCCCAAAGTAAGAGAAATGCTGTTTCTTGCTGAGTTTGAATCGTTATCAAATAAAGCACAGCTGAATATTGCAGCTCAAGTTCGCAGCGAGGCAAGTAAAGCTTGGGTGCCCAGTTCAAGAGTGATGGTTGAAATCGCTAAGGTGACTCAAGATACAGATGTGTACGCTCTGCTTTGGAAAATGAAAGCCGATGGCGTAATTGAGCGAGAATTGGATAGGCTCGCGACTTCTCGGCAGGGTGATTTACTTATTATGGCAGCAAGTCACTCCAGTCATTACACTCAATCAATCGATCTTCTAACACGTTTTTCCGAACCTTCCGACAATGTTAAACTCTATTTACAGTCGGAAATTGATCGCAGCGGACAGCAATCTATCGTGGTGGATTATTTAAAATCAAACAACAATTTTAAATTGCTCAGTACGCTCAACACGCCATAACCTAAATTACTACACTATCAATTGTCTCCCATTTGTTAACAGTCTGAAGTCATCTGTTATACTGTCGCCAACAAAAATCCATGGCGAGTGCTAATGAGCTTTAAGGACTTGCGTGAGTTTATCGCGCATCTAGAAAATCAGGGAGAGCTAAAGCGCATATCCCACCCAGTTGATCCTCATTATGAAATGACCGAAATCAGCGACCGCGTATTGCGAGCCGGCGGGCCGGCTTTGTTGTTTGAAAATCCAATTGGTTATGATATCCCCGTATTGACTAACTTATTCGGAACGCCCGATCGAGTTGCCACAGGTATGGGGCAACAAGATGTTATGGCACTGCGTGAAGTAGGCAAGTTGCTCGCGTATCTTAAAGAGCCTGAGCCCCCGAGCGGTTTCAAAGACGCAATGGATAAACTTCCCGTGTTCAAGCAAGTGTTGAATATGCCAACAAAACGGCTTAGGAAGGCGCCTTGTCAGCAAGTGGTTTGGGAAGGCGACGATGTCGATTTGGATAAAATCCCAGTAATGAGCTGTTGGGCAGACGATGTTGCACCACTTCTTACATGGGGACTAACCGTCACCAAGGGACCGAATAAAAAACGCCAAAACCTCGGTATTTATCGTCAGCAAAAGCTAAGTAAAAACAAAATTATCATGCGTTGGCTGGCTCATCGAGGCGGCGCACTGGATTTACGTGACTGGATGGAGACACATCCAGGAGAACCGTTCCCTGTGTCTGTCGCTTTCGGTGCGGACCCTGCCACTATATTAGGGGCCGTTACGCCAGTACCCGATACGCTTTCTGAGTATGCTTTTGCGGGACTACTTCGCGGCAGTAAAACAGAAGTAGTGCAGTCCATTAGTAACGAATTAGAGGTTCCAGCAAGTGCAGAAATAGTACTTGAAGGATATATTGACCCTAATGAGTTTGCTGATGAAGGTCCTTATGGGGATCATACTGGCTATTACAACGAAGTTGAAAGCCATCGAGTATTTACCGTTACCCATGTGACCATGCGTAAGAATCCGATATACCACAGCACCTATACTGGTCGTCCACCGGATGAACCTGCGGTACTTGGTGTAGCACTTAACGAAGTGTTTGTGCCAATACTGCAAAAACAGTTCCCTGAAATTGTCGACTTTTACCTTCCTCCAGAAGGGTGTTCATATCGCATGGCTGTGGTTACGATGAAGAAACAATACCCTGGACATGCAAAGCGTGTGATGATGGGGGTGTGGTCATTTTTGCGTCAGTTTATGTACACCAAATATGTCATCGTTTGCGATGATGATATCAATGCCAGAGATTGGAATGACGTCATTTGGGCCATTACCACGCGTATGGATCCAGCAAGAGACACGGTAATGATAGAGAATACACCGATCGACTCGTTGGACTTTGCTTCTCCAGTCGTTGGGCTAGGATCGAAAATGGGCATGGATGCAACCAACAAATGGGAAGGCGAAAGCACCCGTGAATGGGGAACACCCATTGTTAAAGACCCTAAGGTGGTTGAACGTATCGATGAGATATGGGACCAACTAGGGCTCGACATATAAGTTAGCAGTGTTTAAAAACAATGAATGACACAATACATACGATCACGATACTGCCGAAGCGGATTGAATTTAAAGCATCCAGTGAGCAAACCATATTGGATGCGGCGCTGGAGCAAGGCATAAACTTACCTCACCGCTGTCAAATTGGTGCGTGTTCCAGTTGTTTATGTAAAAGAGTGTCTGGAAAGATAAGTTACACACTTGAACCGATGTTAACGTCATCTGAGCACGAGCAGGGCTGGACATTTATTTGTTTGGCTCAAGCTCAAAGCGATGTTGTCATCGACTTCAGTGTCTGATTGAGGGCGATACAGGCCCAATATTGAAAGCTCACAACGAATCCAAAGACTTTGTTGACGAGTGTGTAAGTCCCAAGAATTACTTGTGTCGTCAAAACCGCAAGTAAGAAGTAACAATGGTTAAAAATAGAAGGAAGACAATGACCATTCAATGTACTGTTCAAAGCGTTGAACCTTTAGCCGAAAATACCTATCGCGTGATCCTCCATCCGCAACAACCTGTAAACTATAAAGCAGGGCAGTACCTAATGGTTATTATGGGCGAGCAAGATAAACGACCTTTTTCTATTGCGTCGAGTCCCTGCAGAGAAAATAGCGAGCTCGAATTACACATTGGTGCAGCAGAGGCAAATCAATACGCATTAGAAGTGGTCGATGCAATCAAAAGCGCACATCAAAGTGGGAGCGTGATCGAAATTGATGCACCACACGGCAGCGCCTGGATTAAAGAACCTCTTCAAAAACCACTTTTGTTGATAGCGGGTGGCACTGGATTTAGCTATGTACGATCTATTTTAGATTACTGCATAAGCCAGAACAGTGAACAACCAATCTACCTATACTGGGGAGCAAAACAGATTGAGCAGTTGTATGCATTCGACGACCTTCAGCAAATTGCCAAGAAGCACAACAATATTACCTTCATCCCAGTTGTCGAAATAGCACCTGAGCGCTGGACAGGCAAAGTAGGTAATGTACTACAGGCCGTTAATCAAGATTTCGACTCGTTGGCTAACTACGAAATCTATATTGCTGGGCGATTTGAAATGGCTGGCGCGGCAAGAGACACATTTACCACCAATAAAGATGCCGATATTCATCATATCCACGGTGACGCATTCGCATTTATCTGATGCACGATGCAATCATAGAAATAGAAAAGCGGCGTATTGCCGCTTTTTTTGTCCCCCAAACCTTGTGACAACCGACAGGCAATCGTTTGCGTGGTCACTTACTGACCGTTCGAGTTCGAACGTGAAAATAAACGCACTTTAGGGGTTGCGCTAGTTTCCTTTCTCTCTATAATGCGCCCACACCAACGGGGAGTGAGACAAACATCACAAACCGCTCGGTAGAGAAGTCGAAATTAATTTTAAATAATGATTGACTTACTCGAGAGGAAGCGTAGTATACGCATCCTTGCCGATTGAGACTTAGGTCACAAATCGGGCCCGTAATGGGACGCTCTTTAACAATATAAACCTATCAATCTGTGTGGGCACTCGTTGATGATAATCAAAATAGATTCCTCGGAATCAACTTGATTTCAATGAACTGAGTGACCAAT
>NZ_JXQD01000031.1:323-142284 GCF_002100145.1 Vibrio sp. qd031 | reverse complement strand
ATGATTTGTTCTTCTGTGTACCGTTTTTTCATTTTGAGATCTCCATTATTTCTAGTGTATTAGAAATCTCATCAATGTCATGGTTCTAATTCATGGGGATAGGTCACCATTATTCACTCGGTGTGTGTCCTTTAATCTACTTTAGTCTAATTCGGACTTCGCATACATAGTAAAAAGACCCACCAAAAATTATGTATCTCCATTCAATCAGAGTTATAGTCAACAAACATAGGTCAATGGAAGGTATTTATGCTCACTGTATTTTATCTAGAAAACAATGTCCTACACCGCGGTGGGGGAGAGCTTATCGAACGCTGGAAAGCAAACGGTGGCAATGTGTGGATCGATATGCACGGTGTGGAGACAAAAGAAGAGACTTCGCTACTGACAGAGCTAGGTTGCCACCCACTCGCAATACAAGATGCTCAACGGATTAGACGGCCACCAAAAATCGAACAATTTGAGCAGTTTACTTTCATTCTTTACCGTGGCTTTAGTTCATCAAAGCCACAACTCGATATCGAAACCATGGCTTTAGCTGGATTTCTTGGCGAGAATATTCTTATCACTCGCCGGATTAGTCACTCCTACGCTATACAAGCACTGTCCAATAGTACCCAGCTGGCCAATTACCTGCGTTCTCCAAGTTTATTGTTTACCAAGATAATGAACACCTCCGCCCAAAAATTTACTGACGCCATTTTGGATGCAGAAGATGAAATCAGTGAGCTCGAAGATGAAATGTTGGCCAATTCCAGCGACGATTTAATGAATAGGCTAATATTGCTTAAGTCTCACTTAAGGAAAATCCAAAGAGTTCAGTCTTATCATGCCAAACTCACCAAACAAATGATGGATGAATCCTTCTTGTTCATTGATACAACTCAAGATGAGATCAAACACAGTTTGCGCGATGTACATGACAAGTTTGAACGATTAGAAAGTTTGACCGCTATGTATTACGACCTATGTGGTGACTTGATTGAAGGCTACATATCATTGAGCTCACACCGACTCAACCGCACTATGCAGATCCTGACTGTGGTATCGGCTATTTTTGTGCCGTTGACGTTTGTTGCCGGAATTTATGGGATGAACTTTGAATACATCCCAGAGCTGTCATTCAAATACGGCTATTTCGTGCTGTGGGGGATAATGGTAGCTATGGCGAGTGCCTTAATGTTTGTGTTCAAGCGAATCCGGTGGCTTTAGCCTGCAGTGTACCTGCGCGACTCACCAAACAATCAATAATGTACACAATAAAAATAACCCGATAGCCCAGATCGTTAGAGCTTTTTTCGACGCTTTTTGGGCTTTATCCGCCTCCCACCACACCCTCGGGGTAACGCCCTGAAAAATAAAGGTGGCTACGCCTGCTAGGTTGACGCATATAACGTTAGCTAAGAACAGCAATAGTGCGCCAAAACTAAGTCCTACGTCTCCATTTCCTAACAGCAGCCCAAAGGTTGCTAAAGGCGGAAGCAAGGCTACGGCCACCATAACACCAATGACCGAAGCCGATGCACCGGTTGTGAACGCTAATACGCCCGCAGCACCGGATGCCAGCGCTAGTACAATGTCATAAAAACTGGGCTCAGTTCGGGCTGCTATTTCTGAGACGGTTGAATCAACCGGTAATAAGTACCCTGCACAAATAGTAAGTGCCAACACGATCAAAATACCACTGCCAAAAGTCTTTAATGCGTTGCTCCCTAACTCTTTGTCGGCTAAACATGTTGCCAGTGCTAGCGCAACATTTGGACCTAAAAATGGCGCTATTACCATTGCGCCAATAATGACGGCAACATTGTTGTTAAGTAGGCCAATCGACGCAACCACCGTCGATAGCACAACCATCATAACGTACGTGCGGTTGTTTTTAGTACTGTCCACAATAGTGCTATACAACACCTCTCGGCTGACTCGCGCGGCTTTATCAGCCTTGGTTTCGGTCGTCGCATCTTCCACAGGCTCTACAATGCGTGGCACCGTAGCCTCAACAGGAAACAAAATCATCCGAAAACCGTCACTGTGTGCAAACTGTTGCTCGAAACAATCCATGACTTCTTCACAGCGCTCGACACTGCTTAAGACATTGCACACCACACTATGCTCAGACTCTTCCTCTTCCCAGTAAGTAAGGTTGTCCAACTCATCTAAAAGGCTTTTACTGCGTTCAAGATAAGTAGGAGCCATTACTATTTTTATGAGACGCTGCGCCATATTCAGTTTGTTCCAAGTTTTTGAGGTGCCTGTCCTGAATTATGAAACACCTTATGCGGTTAAGTTGTATCTATCACAAGAAAAACCATGGATTATGGATTTAGGCGCAACTGGCTTTTACCTAAGTTGTATTCCAATATTTGGAGAGGCGATAAACGTGCCTGTCCAGTTATGCAAAAAATGGTTCAGCAATGCGAACCACTGGCATCACACCGTCGCTCTCTTTTAACATTTCACTGCATAGGTAACTATTGTCCGAGCGTAAGATCACCTTGGGTGACAACCCCTCATCAATCAGCAACTTTTCTATGTGAGTGCGATGATTGGAATAATTAGGCAAATCCATGATCACCTAAGGATAATCGGCAATGTTGGCAAACGTAGGTTTGTGATCTAGTGACAATAGAGGGTGAAACTGACGCGCACAGGTTTGACGAGGAATGTCACAGATTGGCTTTGAAATTATCTCTTTGGAAATAAGTAGCGGGAAATAGTTAATACCGACATGAATATTACCGTTGATGAGATCCCTCTCAGTCTGCCACCCCCAATTTTTAACTTCAACCGTAGCATTAGGGGCGACGCGGTGAAAATGTTTCGCCGCCAGCACAGCAAACGGATTGAACAAAGAGGTACTCACAACAATGGAAATATTTCCAGAGTAGTTATCGATATCATCAATCACCCTACCTTCATACATCGTAGAGATGGCGTTCAGCACATAAGGTAATTTATCCAATAGTCCAATACAGTAATCTGTCGGCATTAACCCATTTTTATGTCGAGTAAACAGCTCATCGTTAAATTGATGACGCAGTTTTTTTAGTCCTTTACTCACCGTAGATTGAGTCACAAACATACGCTGAGCCGCCTTACTTGTATTTCGCTCTTCCCCTAATATCTTAAGTAACATCAGTAGGTTAAAATCTTGTTTTAGTAATTGTTGCTCGTTTAGCATGTCGCCTCATTGTGCGAAAAGATGTTCGATGGCTATGACAAAATTGCCCGTATCATTATATCATCGAATCAAAGTGCGCCATGCAAAAAGACATTACGTTAATTATTAAGTAAAAAAGGGACATTCTAAGAATGTCCCAAGTATAATCTCCACAAATCGGGGGGGAGGAGACCTATACGGCAATAGAATCCTCTAATCTTATTAAGCTTTCGCTAACGCCGCTTCTTGCTCTTCGGTACGTTTAAGAAACGCATACCCAAATCCGGTGACCGCTGTACCCGCTGCGATAGCAACCAAATACATCAGCACTGGAGAGATGGCGTTAGGAATGAGCAATACGAATAAGCCTCCATGGGGAGCCAATAACTCACAGGCGAACAGCATAGATAACGCACCTGCAACGGCACCACCGGCCATAGTACATGGGATCACACGCATTGGATCGCGCGCTGCAAACGGGATAGCACCCTCAGAGATAAAGCATAGACCCAACACAAAAGATGCCACACCGCCTTCTCGCTCATCAGCGTTAAATTTGCTACGTGCAATAAAGGTCGCAAGTCCCATACCCAAAGCGGGAACCATACCAGCAGCCATAATTGCGGCCATTGGAGCATACGACTCAGACGCCAATAGACCCACACCGAAGGTATAAGCGGCCTTATTCACTGGCCCACCCAAATCGAAACACATCATTGCGCCAAGAATTATGCCCAACAATACCGCGTTAGCGCTGCCCATGTTTTGCAAAAAGTCGGTCAATGAGGTCATGATAGCCGATACCGGACCACCTACGATGTAAATCATCACAAGGCCCGTAAACAACGACGAAAGCAAAGGGATTATCAAAATAGGCTTAAGCGCTTCGAGTGTGCGGGGAAGTTGGACTTTATCGGCGATAAATTTAGCGGCATAACCGGCAATAAAGCCTGCAGCAATACCACCTAAAAAACCTGAGCCTGTGGACGAGGCCAACATACCACCAATCAAACCAGGCGCTAAACCAGGGCGATCAGCAATGGAGAATGCAATATAACCGGCGAGGACTGGGATCATCAAAGCAAAAGCAGCTCCACCGCCAATATCCATTAACGTCGCCGCTAAAGTGCCCTCTTCTTTAAACGCCTCAATACCAAACACAAACGACAATGCGATAATCAAACCACCCGCGACGACCACCGGTAGCATGTGGGATACGCCAGTCATTAAGTGTTTGTAGACACCTTTTTTCTCACCCGTTGCAGCAGACGAATCTGCATTGCCTGAGTGTTGATAAACCGAAGCCTGCTCAAAGGCTTTATCCATCTCGTCGGCGGTTTTCTTTAATGCAGGTCCAGTGGTTGTTTTATACAGTTTCTTGCCATGAAAACGATCAAGTGGTACGTCGATATCGGCGGCGATTATCACCAGATCAGCATCGGCAATTTCTTGTTCAGTTAACTGGTTTTTCGCGCCTACCGAGCCACGAGTCTCAACTTTAATTTGGTGACCACGTCGCTTCCCTTCGCCCTCTAGCGCCTCTGCAGCCATAAAGGTGTGCGCCACTCCTGTTGGACAAGCTGTGATGGCGACAATTTTCTTAGCCCCGCTAGTCGACGAAGTATTCACAGTCGTCGCGTGTGACTGTTCAAGCACTGTCGCGGCCGCTACTGCTTTTTCTAAAAATGCTTTGGCGTCTTCAGTTACAGCAGAAATATCAGCCTGATACACTTTTTTACCTACAAAACGGCTGGTATCAATCGAAGTGCTCGCGGCTATCACCACCACTTCAGCGCGCGCAATATCGTCCGCGCTCAACGTCTCCGACTCCATAACGCTAGACTGACACTCGAGCTTAGCAGTCCACGCCAACGACTCTGCTGCCTTGGACAGCAAGCCTGCTGCGATAACACTGTTTGCGACCCCACTAGGGCACGCAGTTACAATTGCAATATTCATAGTAATCGACCTTCTTGTCTTATATTTATTAACATCTGACTAGCGAACGCTAGCTAAGCTCAATGGTTTTCTGTAGGGCATTGAGCTCGTCCAAATTCTTTATACCGACGCCAACCTGAGTAACCGCCAGAGCTGACAGCGCAGTAGCGAATGACAGCAATGTTGTCTTATCCATATGTTGCATGTGGCCCCAACAAAGGCCGGCCACCAACGTATCACCAGCGCCCACGCTGCTCGTCACTTGCATCGCTGGTGGCTTGGCGCGCAACCATTGACCGTTGTTGAGCCACATAACGCCATCTTTACCCATCGAAACGACTATGTTTTCTATTCCCTTAAGAGAGAGCTCATTGGCTGCCTGCTGACATTGCTCAGCTGAGGTTAATGCACGACCAAGCAATTCGGACAACTCTTCATCATTAGGTTTGATGAGCCAAGGTTTAGCATTGAGACCGCAAGCAAGAGCGTCACGACTACTATCAAACAGCACTTTTTTACCTAATGAATGCAGTTGTTGAATCCAACTTGCACACAGTTGTGGTGACACACCTTTAGGTAGGCTCCCAGCAATCACAAAGTATTCGTGGTCTTTAGCTAACCTGTACAACGTGCGCTCGAATTGCTCTATGTCGATAGGGCTAACCTTGAAGCTTGGAAAATTTATATCGCTTGTTGCACCCGTTGAATCAACAAGCTTGACGTTAATCCGCGTAGCCCCATCGACACGAACGAATTGATCGTTCACCCCTTGCTGCTCGAACAACTGGCAAAAGCTCTGTTGATTGTCGGCGCCAAGAAACCCTGTGACTGTTACTTCTGCACCCAAGTCAGACAACACCTGTGCAACATTTACCCCTTTTCCAGCAGGTTCAAGTGAGCTGCGGCTTACCCGACTCACGCTGCCTACATTGAGAGCGTCCAAGTGGCCCGTCATATCCAAAGCAGGGTTCAGCGTTACCGTGACAACTTTTTTAATCGACATAACGGACTCCTTACCCTTCGCCAAGGCCAGCGTCAATCGCAGCACCTATAGCAGCAAGAGCCTCTTTTGCATCAGGGCCGTCAGCGACAAATTTAAGTTCATGCCCTTGTGTCACGCCCATGCCTATCACTTTCATTAAGCTTTTTGCATTCACTAACTTGGCGTCACCATTTAGATTCGCCACTTTTATGGTCGCGTCAAATTTCTTAGCGGCAGCCACAAGCATCGCTCCTGGGCGAGCATGCAGCCCATGGGCGTTCTTGATTTTAAATACGGCTTGGTTGGTCGAGGTCGAGCTAACAGCGACTTCACTGTCTGGGCTAAAGAGCGCGAGCAATTCTTGAGGTGTTGCCTCTGCGATCGCTGTTTGTCGACCCTCAGCAATGTGTTGGCCAATAATGTCCAAAACACGTTGATGCGACATATTACACGCCGCTATCGCCAGCAACGCTTTTACGGGTTTGCCTTCATAATCGAAAGGTGTTGCGGCCGATACAAAAGAGATTGCTGTACGTGTTACACCACGTGTTCCACTGACTAGCCACAATCCGTTACCAAGGCTGGTGGGCGTTTTGGCAACAATTTCAGTCACAAAGTCAGTATTAGCGGCACCTGAATTCTTAATCAAACCACTGACAACCGCACTCAATGGAATCATGTCTGTCACAGGAAAATCGTGTTGAATAAGAGCTGCTTCAAACTCTGCCGTCAGTTGCACCTCTCCATTAAGTAAGGCCGCAATATCTGCTTCCGTGGTAGCCGATTGCAACTTTGCTTCAACCTGGTCATCGGAAAGTACTTTGGTGAGTGCTTTTAGAATTCCGAGGTGCTCGTCCGACTTTGCAGCAATGCCAATTGCTACATACACCGTATTACCGTTACCCCAATCGACACCAGCAGGAAAGTGGTGAACCGCTACACCGGTTTTTTGCACCAAACCGCGCGTCTCGGTTGTGCCATGCGGAATGGCAATGCCATTGCCCAAGAATGTTGAGTTTTGAGCTTCTCGATTTAGCATTCCTTCGAGGTATTTTTCGTCAACTAATTGTTTGCCCGCTAGGTCTTTTGCTAAAGCCGTAATGGCCTCCTGCTTTTGAACGGCAGCTTGATTTAGTTTTATGTCGCTTGTTGAGAGTTTTAGCATGGTATCTGGTCTCCTTCGCTAACCTCTGACGGTAAATTGGTTGTTGTTATCAAAAGCTGAATCGGTTCAGCTTTTGGTTAAAAAAATTCAGCAAATTCTAAAGGCGTCGATATCAAACTTAGGGTGACATTTATCAAACTTCAGGATTTGCTGAATCCTTTCAGCTTTTATACTGAAACGATTCAGCGTATAATTCAAGTTCCAAGGCTAGTTAAACAATGAATTTATGATCAAGCCCACATAATGAGATGTGAAAATATGACGTTAGATGAGATTGCCAAGCTCGCAGGTGTATCAAAAACCACTGCCAGTTATGTAATAAATGGTAAAGCAAACAAATACCGTATCAGTGAGAAAACGCAAAAAAAAGTCATTAAAGTGGTTGAAGAATTCAATTACAAACCAGACCATGCTGCGTCTTCGTTGCGAGCAGGGCACAGCCGCTCCTTTGGTCTAATTATCCCTGATTTAGAAAACACCAGTTACGCAAAGCTTGCCAAATTGATTGAGCAAAATTCACGCAAAGCGGGCTACCAAATTTTAATTGGCTGCTCGGACGACGACCCAGCCACTGAAGAAGCATTAGCCGACACTCTAATCAGTCGCAGAATAGACGCACTGTTTGTCGCAAGCTGCCTACCAAACGCGAGTGAACATTACCTCAAAGTACAAAACCACGGTACACCCATAATTGCGATTGACCGCCCGCTTGATGACGAATACTTTGCCTGTGTCATTAGCGAAGATTTCAATGCTGCTTTTGAACTCACTGCTTCGTTAATCTCTAACGATGTGCACTCTATTGGTCTCATTGGAGCGCTGCCAGAGCTGAACATATCTCGCGAGCGTCAAATCGGCTTTGAGAACGCCATCAAAGATCGTGGAATTGAGACACATATTGGCTATGGAGAGCACTTCAATCGCGAAGAAGGAAAAAAAGTATTTGAGCAATGGATTAAGGCTGGCACCCTTCCCGATGCAATTGTGACTACATCATATACCTTACTTGAAGGTGTTCTCGACGCCTTACTTGAGCATCCAGAGTTGATGGAAAACCAAAAGCTCGGCACCTTTGGTGATAATCGACTATTGGACTTTTTGCCTATAAAAATAAACTCGGTGCCACAGCAGTTCGAAATCATCGCTGATAGTGCGCTTGCCTCAGCACTAAACGCATCAGCTAAGCGTTATCAAGCAGGGGTCGAACTAATACCGCGTAGCTTAATAGTAAGATCACGCCATAATGAGTAAGCCTTATTAGCTGTGGGCTACAGTAACTGTACTCATAGCTTTCTGCGATGCTGAGAATTACAAAAACAAACTTGATTATTGAGCATCACATAAACGATGATGGGGTCAATCAACGTTATCGCTATAACTTTAAGTTGAAACGGCTTAATAGACGATCGCCATAAAATGTTAGAAGGAATAAACATTATGGATTACCCAACCATAGAATCTTGTGTAGGGAACACACCTCTGGTTCGCTTGCAGCGCATTCAGGGAAACACTACCAACACCATTTTATTAAAGCTGGAAGGCAATAACCCTGCAGGCTCTGTCAAAGACAGAGCGGCCCTGTCCATGATCACACAGGCCGAAGCTCGCAACGAAATAAAACCGGGCGACAGCCTAATTGAAGCCACGAGTGGAAATACAGGAATTGCACTGGCGATGGCGGCCGCAATAAAAGGGTACCCTTTCACACTGATCATGCCAGAAAATGCCACCGAAGAACGAAAGGCAGCAATGACCGCTTACGGCGCTAAGCTTATTTTGGTGAGTAAAGAAGAAGGTATGGAAGGTGCACGAGATTTGGCTCAGGCGATGCAAGCCGAAGGCAAGGGCAAAGTACTCGACCAGTTCGCCAACACCGATAACCCATTAGCTCACATGACAACCACTGGACCAGAGATATGGGAGCAGACTCAAGGCAACATCACCCATTTTGTGAGTGCCATGGGGACCACAGGTACCATAATGGGCACCTCGACCTACCTAAAAAATCAAAACCCCGACGTACAGATCATCGGACTCCAACCTGAGGACGGTGCCAGTATTCCAGGCATTCGCCGATGGCCAAAAGAGTACCTACCAAAAATATTTGACGCGAGCCGCGTCGACCAGGTCATGGATATAGGCCAACAGGAAGCCGAATCGACCATGCGAGACTTAGCGCGGAGAGAAGGTATCTTTTGTGGCGTATCGAGCGGCGGTGCAGTGGCGGCAGCTCTTCGTTTAAGCCAGCAGCTTGAAAATGCCATCATTGTCACGATTATTTGCGACCGTGGGGACCGCTATTTGTCCTCTGGCATTTATTAGCTGTAAATTATTGGGGTCAGAGTCAATTGACTCTGACCCCAATTTAGATTGCCCACCTCACGCCCATGGCGGCGTGGATCTCGGTAGTATCATACAAAGGCACTTCGGTATCGTCAGCTTTAACTAACATCGCGATTTCAGTGCAGCCTAAAATAATCGCTTGAGCACCTTGACGATGCAATTTCTCGATTATGGCAATAAACGCGGCTCGAGAAGCCGGATTAATCACTCCTTGGCACAGTTCTTTATAAATCACATCGTGAATCACCGTTTGCTCGGTCGAGTCGGGAACCATGACGTCGATTCCATGTTGCTCGATAAGGCGGCCCTTGTAAAAATCTTGCTCCATTGTAAAACGTGTCCCCAACAAACCTACATGGATCATACCGTCTTCTTTTAGAGCCGTTGCGGTCGCGTCAGCGATATGCAGTAACGGTATGGAGACAGCCTGCTGCACTTGGTCGGCCACTTTGTGCATGGTGTTGGTACAGATCATTAAGCAGTCTGCACCGGCTTTTTCAACATTTTTAGCGGCAATGGCGAGTAGCTGAGCGGTTTGCTCCCATTGTCCTTGATGTTGCAGGGTTTCAATATCATGAAAGTCGACACTATAAAGCACAATTTTAGCTGAATGTAACCCGCCTAATTGAGCATTTACTTGTTGGTTCAGTGCACGGTAATAGTTCGCGGTAGACTCCCAACTCATGCCTCCCAACAATCCAATTGTTTTCACTCTTATTCTCCCTAATTAATCGCTATATCGGCGTCTAGAACTGATAGTCAAACTCGTAGTGATGTTTGCCATCTTCCACGGTGATCAACATCGCGCCAGATATCCCTTTGAGTTCACCACAGCCAGAGTCGGGTACAACTTCTAAAATAAGTCTGTCCTGCCCTTTATCCATCACCCCATAATGCTGCAGCACAAAACTGCCCTTTTTACCGCTTAAACTGCCTGACACCTGTTCAATAGCAACATAACCGGCCGAGCCTGGTGTTTGAGTCACGGCGCTTAACATTTCACCCTGACTTGATGCCGCAAGCTCTCCAACAAACACTTTGTCTATCGACATGCGGCCTAAATTAATGCCGTCTTCGCCTTTTGCATAACCATCAATAGGTTTTAGTTGAACGTCAAACGTACCCGAAATTTTCATCTGTATCTTCCTTGAGTATTCATTTGTCTATGCCACGATCGTTAACTGCACACTACTTTGGTTCCTGCTACCCTATCATGCAGGCAACGCTGCTGACCGCCAAAAATAAGCAACAGCCCAATTAGACTGATCACACCACCCACATAAGGGACGTGAGGCAATAACAGATAGACAGCGTAACGTTTTAACACAACATCCGCTGCCCCCGCTTGTGTGCCATCCAAGAATACAATTTTAGTGCCCATGATGCGCTTGCCCACCGTTTGACCGTCTTTTTCTAGTGACTTCCAATTGACCAACGCATAGACCGCTAAACCCGCAATCGCCGCGCCCACATTTTGCGCCAAGCTAGGCTCTGCAGGTTGTGACTCCATCATCATGTCAAACCCACCGGCAAAATAGACGATGGGGATCAACACGATCCCGATAATGAGCGAATCGATGAAGTTTCCGGCAAATCTTGCCCAAAGTGAAGCAAGCACATAGGGAGGAGTATGATCTTGTTGCATGGTTGATTTCCAATGTCTGTAAGTCTCTGAACTCTAAGCTACATCAAGTCGGTCAAAAGCAAAAATTCGGTGTCATTTATTTTGACCAAGTTCGAATGGATACCACTAAGAATAGGTAGTACTGACCCAAATGGGCAACATGGCCGTTCAAACCGCCTTATTATTGCTAAATTTACAAAATTAATTTGCAATAACTGCTGTTTATCGCAACAAATAAAGCCGCAATAATCCCCCGCATCGCTGAACAACGCCGTGTTGTTCTCACAATAATCAATTAGGTACGTCTATGCCACTCGCTCTATTTGCGCTGACTTTAAGTGCATTTGCCATCGGTACAACCGAATTTGTGATCGTCGGTCTTATCCCGACGATGGCACTCGATCTTAATGTTTCTCTACCCTCTGCGGGTTTACTGGTCAGTTTGTACGCCTTAGGCGTCGCGATTGGTGCGCCTGTACTAACCGCATTAACTGGAAACTGGCCAAGAAAAACCGTATTACTGTCGGTCATGGCGCTGTTTGTCGCTGGAAACCTTCTCGCTTGGCAAGCACCTGGCTACGGCAGCTTAGTAACCGCAAGAATCCTAACGGGTCTTGCCCACGGTGTGTTCTTTTCTATTGGCTCAACCATAGCCACTGGCTTAGTCAGTAAGGAAAAGGCCGCCAGTGCTATTGCCATCATGTTTACAGGGCTTACTGTTGCGCTGGTTACTGGTGTTCCTTTAGGGACCTATATTGGTCAAAGCTTTGGTTGGCAATCTACATTTTTAACTGTCGCGATCTTAGGGTCTATCGCCTTAATTGGCAGTGCCCTTTTGGTTCCCAACAATCTTGCTCAAGCGCCTGCAAGTAAGCTTAGCGCGCAACTTAAGGTGCTCACTCAGCCGCGCTTATTATTGGTGTACCTCATCACAACTCTTGGCTATGGTGGCACTTTTGTCGCATTCACATACTTAGCCCCAATTCTTGAAGACGTTACTGGCTTTGATGCCAATAAAATTAGTCTCATTATGTTGGTATATGGTGTTTCGGTTGCATTTGGCAACATTACTGGCGGCAAAATGGCCGACAAAATGGGGCCGGTTAAAGCTCTACAGTGGATATTTATCGGGCTTGCCGCGGTACTGGTGCTATTTAGCATGACAGCATATAACCCAGTACTGGCAATACTCACCATTTTGGTATGGGGAGCGTTTGCTTTTGGAAATGTACCTGGGTTGCAAGTCTATGTTGTATCTATTGCAGAAAAGACCGTACCAGATGCTGTTGATGTGGCCTCAGGTCTTAACATTGCCGCGTTTAATGTGGGAATAGCGCTAGGTGCTTGGGGTGGTGGTCACATTGTCGCTCGCGGAGACGTTATGGATACACCGTGGATTGGTGCATTGATAGTGCTTCTGGCGTTAGCACTAACTACCTATAGTGGCTATCTAGACAAAAAAGAAGCTCGACAAACAGATGCTGTCACACCTGCGGCCAGTTAAATACTGCCACACATAGAAAAGCGCCAGCCTAACTAGGCTGGCGCTTTTAGTTTTTAATCGTTAAGGCTGCTGCTTAGTCGGTGCCAACGCAATTTCTCGCACACAGACATTCTGCGGCTGATTGTAGGCAAACTCTACAGCGCGAGCCACATCGTCTGCAGCCAAGACCCCGCCCATCTCTTCTTTCCAAACATCGTAGCCATCTTTAATGTCGGTAGACGTCGTGTGTGATAATAGTTCGGTTTCTACCGCGCCTGGCGCAATGGTGGTCACGCGAACATTTGACGCTGCTACTTCTTCACGAACATTTTCTGAGATGGCGTGAACGGCAAATTTAGTCCCGCAGTAAGCCGCATGATTGGGGAAAGTCTTTTTACCCGCGATTGAGCTGATGTTGATAATGGTGCCTTGGCCATTGTTTATCATCGGCGCCAGCACGCTTTGCATGCCATTGAGTAGGCCTAGAACGTTAACGTCGAACATGCGTTTCCACTCTGATGCGTCTTGAGTATCAATCTGGCCTAGCAGCATGCAGCCTGCATTATTTACTAAGCCATCGACGGGGCCAAATTTCGCTTCGGCTTCGGTAATAGCTTGTTCAAAACTGGCTTTATCTGTGACGTCTACTTTGGCACACAAAGTGTTGGGCAGTTGCAATGCTTGCAGTTTATCTACGCGGCGGGCAAGCAGCAAAAGAGGATGGCCAGCAGCGCTAAGACGGCGAGCAATCGCTTCGCCAATACCTGAGCTTGCGCCCGTAATTACGATAAGTTTAGACATGTTTGTTCACTCCACATTAATTCGATTTGTCAGCCTGTGCTGCATGGGAGTAATCATAATCATGACTGCTTTGTTGATATATAGGTTATTAAGTGAAACACTGTTGTCATACAGCAACAATAAGGCAGCCTAGATCATGCTCGATGACATCAACCTTGCCGACTTACGTAGCTTTGTTTTGATTGCTCAACTTGGCAACTTCACCAAAGCTGCACAGCACCTCGACGTCTCTCGCTCCCACGTTTCACGACAAGTCAGCCAACTAGAAAAGCAAATGGGTGTGACGCTGTTTATTCGTACCACCCGCACTTTGCGCCTAACTGCAGCGGGGACTCAGCTGTTTCAGCAAAGCCAGCAAGCCCTCGCTAACATTGACCAAGCACTGCGCTCAACGGTTGACGATGTGCAAACCCTGCAAGGGTTGATACGGATTAATTGTGTGGGTGGCTATCTTGGGGAAACGCTCATCGCAAATCTGGCTCACCAATTCATGCTCGAGTACCCAAAGGTTACAGTTCTACTCGATTTAAGCAGCCACCGAATTGATTTAGTGGAAGAAGAGTTTGATGTGGCTTTTAGGATGGGGCAGCTTCAAGACGCAGGGTTTATTGCACGCAAGCTTACCGCCATAGAAATGGGTACATTTGCGTCACCCGCCTATTTGGCTAACCATCCACCTCTCACCACGCCTAAACAACTTGCTGAGCATCGCTGTTTGTGCGGAACGGTGAAGAAATGGCGGTTTAGGCATAATGAGACGGGCAACGAGCAAGACATTCAGGTCTCGGGGGCTTTTGAGTGTAAAAATGGTCGCAGCTTGATCAATGGTGCTTTGCTCGGCAACGGAATTGTGCGCTTACCCAAAATCTACTGTGACGAAGAGCTTAAATTGGGGCGGTTAGTCGAAGTCTTTGATGAGTGGGAAATACCCAGTGTGGATTTTTCCATGTTGTATCACAAAGACCGTTATCAACCGCAACGGCTCACCGCTTTTATCGAGTTTGTTCGGCAAGCCTTTATCCACTCACACTAAGTGTTGGGTCAGACAAGGCTGTTTACCCATATCCAAATGCGCAACGCTGCCATTAATAATGGTTAGGTTGGGTGGCGCATGCCCAATATCTAAGTCAATCGCCACGGGAATACCTATGTTTACAAGGTGGTTACTTAGAACCTGTCGATAGCTAAGCATTGCACTCTCTGGCCCAAAACTACGACCAAGTACCAGCCCTTTTATATGCTTAAACACCCCGCGAAACTTCATACTCAATATCGCTCTAGCGATGGCTTCGGGGTTCATTTCAGCATTTTCTAAGTACAGTATAATGCCTTCAGGATAACGTTGATTCAGCTGGCTTAAATCCAGAAACTCAGTACTAAATAGATCAATAAGTGTATCCCAGCACCCACCAATTATGCGCCCTGTTACAGACGTGCCTTGTTGGGGTGCCACCAACCACTGCCAACGTGTGGTAGCACAAAGGTCTAATTGTGCAGCGGAGTCTTGGCAAAAATCTGGCCACTGAGGTGCAAATTTTGGAGAAGCAAATTGGGTGAACTGACCTTTCGACGCAGTCGCCATATGACTCAATGTATGCTCGGTAAGCGTATCCTTTGCATTAGGAATAAGGTCCATCAAATTAGGTGTATGTGCACTGGCCCATCCCAGCTTAGAGGTTAGTGCGACCGCTACGGTACTAACATCGGAAAAGCCCATGATCCATTTAGGTTTGGCTAGCGCAAGTGCATCAAAATCGAGTAGCGGCAACACCTCCATCGCCAGCTCACCACCCCAAGGAGGATAAATTGCGTCGACGCTATCGTTGGTAAGAAAACCCATCAACTCTCGAGCTCGATCATCCGCGCTGGCACTGGCTCCTTGGTATTTTCCCATCAAGCATTGTCCTACCTCAAGGTTGAACCCGTGCAGCGTTAAATGCTCACATACAAGCTGAAAACGAGGCAAATGAGCATTGCTTAACCCACTAGAAAATGCGGTGATTGCAATAGTACTTCCTTTAGTCAGTGGCTTTGGGTAATGCATAGCACAATGTCCTTATCTTGCTGATTTTATTGATTAAGCCACGTTTCTTACCCGCGTTGCAAGCAGCATGAATGCCACACTTGCCTGCACCACAAAACAGAGAAGGAACAAACTTGTTATGCCTAGCCCCTCTACCCAGAATCCAGAGGCGGCAAGCCCCAGTGGCATTAGGAGTTTAAACAGTGACCCGGTGATCCCTGCGATGCGTCCGAGCCATATTTCATCAAACGCTTCTTGTCGAAAACTCCAGATACAGATACTGCTATAAAGCCCAACCGCAGACACCCACAAAAATCCCAACCCCAAGCCCCACAGTGTCGGCCAGACAATTGGAAACAAAAAACCAATGGCTTCCAATGCAATTGAAAGTATCAATAGTCTACCCAATCCCATTTTTTGACGGACAATATCGGCAGTAAATGATCCAAGCATCCCTCCTATACCAGACGCAGCAACCAGATAGCTCACTTGCACACTATTTAACGTCAGCTCTGCCTTCGCAAAATAGATAGCTTGGATCCAAAATACCGAGCCCGTGGTGTTGATCACCATCACCGCTAGAGTAATAACAACCATAGTTCGACTGCCCACAATCACCGAAATGCTTCAGCCATAGAGACATAGAACGACTGTGTATTTTGAGTTTATAGGAGTTGCACATACGGGCAGTCGCGGTAGTCAACTTATTCTGAAACTGAGCCCTTTCAAACATTATAGTTAGGCGTAGCCAATAGAACGTATATAGATATTAATAAAAATAAAAAACTTTTAATAAATAAGTACTAGTATTTTTATCACCCTTACTATAAATAATTAGTATTTTTATACATAGCAGCTGCTTTCTCAATTATGAAAATATCCTTTAGCAGAGTCAGACTATATTAATTAAGTTTATCAATTAGGGAATAAATATGTGTAGACGAATAAGAATCGGCACTTTATTAATGTGCTTTATTACTTTTTACTCGCTAGCAAGTGATGGTGACACTCGTGAAGTTGAAATTCTTAAAACAGAAATAGCAAATGAGACCGTAAAAAGAGCTCCGGAGGTTATAGATAGCCAAAAACTTTCATTACCATACGAGTTTATATTTACAGGTTATGAGTCGCCGCAAAATGAGGAATCAAGAAAACAATATTGTATAGCAGCAAAAGAAGACTTTCGAATTATAGAGAGCATCAACAGCGACTTTTCAAGTATTTACATGGTCGTAGGCTGGCGAAGGACTTCTAAACCCCCAACCTCTTGCACAGTGAGTAAAGTCGCAGCGTTACCACCCGGAAAGCGCGTTTTTATAAGAAACACTGAAATCGTTGAGACTGGAGCATTGACGCACGTTATGCGCTCAGGAGTAGATTTTGGATTACTCGTTGCCCCTTACAAATACTACTTTAACGATGGATCTCTAGTTCCGTCTTCGACTATTGCTCCTTATGCTGGATGGCGATGGAACTCACATGCTACCGATATTGCTTGGGGACCCGTAATATTTGCGGGGCCTGCACTTATACCTGCCTCAAATGAAGTTGGTACTACTGATACTGTATTTGGTTTAAGTGGGGGTGCTGGCTTTCAAGTAAATTTAATGCAATCTTTTAATATTAGTTTTGTTTATGGGTACGATTTGATATCCGATTCTGATAAAAAGGAAAATAACGATTTAGGTGGAAGTTGGATTGCATTTACTGTTGGAGCTCAGTTCAACTAATTGAGAACTAGATTATTAAAAATAGTAGCACTCATTATGTTTAGACCCAAAAAATAGGGGTTAGAACTAAGTGTTCAGCCCCGAATAAATCAGCTTGCTGCCTGGATGCACACGACGTTAAGAAATCGTTATCGAACCTTAACGAGTTGCAAAGGATCGATGCATTACGCCGTATTGAGTCACAGCTAATCGACAAAGCGCTCTATTGGCCGCTATTTCATGTCCAGCAGCAGATCAGTACGGCAACATCGCTCGATGCAACGGGCATGCTTGCCAACGGTTGGATTGATTTTGCCACAGTGGTCGTGGAGTAAACTAGTAGCTCCCCATGCCAAGGCTTTGAAACAATCCGCTCAATAGCACACTCATCAGCCCAAAAATAACCGTTAAAATGATGAACGCAGGGATAGACGCAATCGCCGCTTTCACCAAAAAGATAACGATCGACATGAAGGGCATTTTTATATCAACAACGGTGACTTCGCTTCTATTGCTCTCTGACATGGGTGCTTCCTTAGCAGAATTTATTATCGAGTTTAAGCATAGCGTGTAATGTCGAGGTTACTATTGGTTATCTGCTGGTTTTTACAGTTCGGTCAAGATCGCACATTGCTGATTGATTTTAAGGGCCATTTCCGCAATGCGACTCTCTTCCTTTCGCAGAGCACTATTGCTGCATATGTAGGCCGGTCTTAACAATGCTTTTTACCCAACGCGCAGCACGAACCACAAATAGGCAAATCGCGGCAGGAATAATGGTCAAAAATGTCACTTTAATAAACGGCATGATAAACATTAGGATAGCAGGTGGGGCTTCACGCTCTGGATGGTTGCCAAGTTGCTGGGCAGTGTTCATGGTCGCAGCCCAATCGGTTAAGGAGAGTGTCCACAGCAACGCACTGACAATCAGTGACACCACAAGCACAATGCTGCTTCTACGGATCCAATCTTCTTTTACATATTTCATTGTGCAGCCTCTCCATTGGCTTTTTTAGAGTTTGATTGACGCATTTTTTTCGTCATATTCTTTATCCATGTCCAATGCAGCGCTAAATGGATCCCCAACATGGGCATCAGCATATTTCCTAAGCTGTGATGGATTTCAGACCAAAATGGTTGAATGACTAATGGGATCCCTAGTTGAGGAAGCATTGCTTCCGAAACCAAAAAGCCGCTTAACGTCACCATAACCATGGCCAAATAGAAAATAACGTCCCAAACGGCGTTAAACTTAGACTCATCGGAGAAGCGAGCAAAGAACTTACTCGGTACAGATTTAATCCACTCCCAATGTAACAAGATGTGGATCACCAGTGGCACAATGAAGGCAAGGCTAATCCATTCATGAATAGGAATGCCTGTGGTTTGTGGGACACACACAAGAACAAAGCCTATCAGTAACCAAACGTCCATTACATATCGAGTTTTTCCGAGATCATCTTTCCATGATTTCTTTGCTCTTTGCGTCATGCCCATCCCTTAACATCGTTATTTAACCATATATAAAGCAAGGTTATAGTGCCTTATTGGTTGATATTAACAACATCATTTACGCTACTTTACATAGCGCGTAACTTGGGTTCTTCATTCACACAAGACGGACGTTATGCGTATGACTTAGCATCTTCTTGTTTTAGCTTTTTGTGCCCATCTTCCGTCACACCGGGTTTCCAATAGCTACTAAAATACGCCAGCTCTCGTTCAAAATGTGACTGAGCAGAAAGCGCGCGACGCGACGCTCGCATTTGACTAAATTCGCACGCTACCCAAATGGCGGTATTGGGTGACACTTCGGGTAACTGCTCAACACTGCTTGCTAGCATTGATTGATCATAACTACCGACTAGCCATTGGATATTAATGCCATCTGGCGCATCTATGGGTTGAATGTCACTTTCATGGCTCACTTGTATAAACGCTTTGCCTTTTGCTTGGCTCGGCAACCGTTCGATGGCGATCGCAGCCGCGGGCAGCGCAGTCATATCAGCAACAAACAGATAGTCATCGGCGGTTGCTGAAACATCCTTAATCGGCCCAGGGCCTGCGATGGTGAGGGGGTCTCCAACATTCGCGTTTATTGCCCAGCGCGACGCTTGCCCACCATGCTTAGAGTCATGAATAACAAAATCGATGGTCAATTGCAGTGTATCTGGATCAAATCGTCTAATGGTATAGGTGCGCATACTAGGACGATCCTCCGCGCTAAAGCCATCCACATCACTTCGACCTTGTGCATCAAACAGCAGCTTGATGTACTGACCTTCACAGGTCTTAGTCAGTTTACTCAATGCCTCGCCCGTGACTACAACACGCTGAAAATTTTGGCTTAATTGAATATTAGAAACCACTTCTAGTCGCATTGGTGCTCTTTTTTGTTTCATTTGCTTTACCTTGCTAAATAGGTTCATGTGTTAACTCACTACTTTTTTGTTCGCTTAACTTTTCAAAAAACGCTCTACTTTGGGCTTAATGGTGGTTGAAACCAAAACCATTAATGCTAACCCAACAGGAAGGGCCGCCAAGAACCCACTCAACCAGCCACTAGACAGTGCGTTGCTGTCGGCAAAACCAATGGTTGTTGCAGCTGTGGTGAACGCCATCATCGACTCCATAAATACCGCCATTATCAGCCCTATTATGATGTTTCGCTTACTCTCAGCTGCATTGGGTAACCACTTTTCCATTAATTTGGTAAGGACTGTCATAGTGCTAAAGCCAAGCGGAGCCATGACAAATGCAGCGGTCAAAAATGCACGTAGCCACTGCCCGTAGAATGCATCACTCAGCCCTACGTTCATGTATGTCATCACACCTGTTAACGTGCCTGCCATCAGTGACATCATGCCCATTATCACCAAACTCTTTTTATAGAGCGGTGTTGATGTTGCGCTCGTCTCGATTTCAGGAGAATTTACGGTGAAAGTCTGGTTCATTGTTGATTTCCCGTCGATTTATGTTGATAATGTCAACTATAGATACACAGGTTGATATTGTCAACTACATTTTTAAGGGTACATTATGGCTACTGGCACAAGTTTGAATACGGTATTCCATCTCACTCACGCATTAAAACGTCGTATGCATTCGCATATTGAATCGTTAGGCATGGATATCGCACCTATGCATATCCGGGTGATCAAAATCATCGACAAAAAATCACCCTGCACAGCCGTCGACATTGTTCATTTTCTGCATCGCGATAAGGCTCAGGTTACACGTCTCATTAAGACTTTGATTGAGCAAGGGTTGGTTGAAAAAGCGCCGAACCCAGAAGATAAGAGAAGTCAGCTACTTATTGTGACAGCGAAAGGAAAAGAACGTCTGGAGATTTTGAACCGTGCAGAGGCAGAGGTAATTGAGTCGATGACCCAAAACATTTCTCACGAAGATCTGGTTCAATTTGATGCGGTTGCGAAAAAAATCGCTAAAAATCTTTCTGAATAAGTGACCCTATTTGGGCAGTAAAGAACGAACTTATTTAAGGGTGACAGCGATAGAATAGCTGTCACCCTGTTTTATTTAGGCTTGTAATTGCTCTTGCAGAACCTGTTTGTAGGTATCTTGAGGGTGGGCTCCCGTTAGACCACTGGTGCGATTAAATATCACAGTAGGTACACCCGACACGCCCATTTGGTGCCACTGAGATTCCAATGCTCGTACGGTTTCTCGCCCTTGTGATTGTTCTAATTGCGCTTCAACCTCTTCTTTATTTAACCCAACAGCAACAGCCTCCGCAATCAATACTTCTCGATTAGAAACATCTTTATGCTCTTGGAAATAGGCCGAGAATAGACGCAATTTTAGCTCTGTCTGTTTACCCACAGAATGCGCGTAACCCAGCAAGACATGTGCATCAAGGGTATTCACCATTTTCATGTCATCAGTAAACGCAAAATCGAACCCATAGGCTGCACCTTTTTCTGCAATGGTGATCCTCGCTTGGGCGCTGTCCTGCTCTGTTGACCCGTACTTGCGCATAATGTGATCACGCAGGTTTTCACCTTCTGAAGGCATATCCGGATTAAGTTCAAAAGGTTGCCATTCTATCTCAACAACATCTTGCAAACCCAACTCTTCGATCGCGGCCATCAGGTGGTTATACCCAATAATGCACCACGGGCAAACAACATCTGAAATGATGTCTAATTTAATCTTACCGTTCATTATCTTCCTTAATATTTGTAGTATTGCCACATCGCCTAAGACGGTGTGGGTATAGTGACTAAATGTGCTGTGCAACTTTCAATAACGTGCTACGTAACCATTTGTGGCTTGGATCATGTGTTCGTGAAGGGTGCCAATACATAACGACGTCAAGGGATTCGTCTATAAACTCAACATCTAGAATTTTAATACTGGGCTCATTTAACACATTGGCGATTAAACGCTGAGGTACTAAGGTGATGTAGTCGCTCTTAGCCACTACGGGCACCGCCTCCATGATGCTTCCAGATTGCCAAACAACGTCCCGCTGACTCAATGTACTTTCCGCTTTAAGCCCATAGCCAATCAAGTAACCTTTGCTTTGCTGATTAGTAGTATGGACGACGTGCTTTTCGGCCAAGAACTGGTCGCTATTGATAGTTTGTCCCTTCAATCTAGGATGATCGCTTCGGCACAAGACTACCATCCTATCTTTGAGTATTCTTTCTGAACGTAACTGAGGGTAACGATTAGATTTGGCTTCTAGCACCAAATCGCATTGTTGGGCCCGTAGTAAGCTACCTATGTCCTGCCCCACAAAAGGATCAATCTTGACTCTTGCTTTCGGCGCACTTTGACTCATGGTTAACGCCAGATCCGGTAACAAGGTGTAACCGAAAGCACTGAGCGCTGCAATCGAAAACTGTTTAGTACATTCATGGGGACGAAAGTTTTTATGCTCTGGCAACGTGTACTCAATGCTTTCAACGGCACTGGCAAGCGTAGGGTAAATATCATGAGCAAAAGGGGTGGCGGTCACACCGTGACTGCCTCGAATAAATAAATTGTCGTTAAATACATCTCGGAGCCTTGCGACATTTTGACTAACCGCAGACTGGCTGATCCCCAGTTTTTTGGCGGCTCTAGTATAGTTTTGCTCTTGCATCACCGATACAAAAGTAGGAATGAGACTGTAATCTGAATGCTTCATAGTGTTTTCAAATATATGATATTTGTTTTCTTATAATTCTAGTCAAATATTATATCAGATATTCTCAATCAATACTTGCGTGCTACATAATGTAGTCGCACTTGATCTCCTTTATTGCTCCACAATTTCTGCACATTACTCCGCCATCATCAACATAGACTTCTATCGAGTTTTTAGTTATTCAAACAGGCAGGAAAACCCTATGAAAAAGTTAGCGCTCACTATCATTGCAACTACTGTTATTTTAGGTTCAATGCAAACCGTCACTGCAAACCAAGAACGACGCCCACCACCACCTTCTTTTGAGCAGATGGACAATGACGGAAACGGGGAACTATCCAAAGACGAAATCAAAGGACCTATTTTGAACCTATTTGATGAGCTCGACACAGACGGTAATGGGACCTTGAGTGAATCGGAGTGGCCTGATGCGCCACCACCACCTCCTGTACAATAGACTCAGAGTACGCGGGCTGTGTAGCCTATGTTCTTTTACAGTCTCCCAGACTAAACAAAAAAAGCCCCCATAAAAGTGGGGGGCTTTGCTAGCCAACACAGCGTTGTTTTACCAGGCCGTGCATCCTGTTCTACCTTCAGCGTCTTAGAAGAAACCCAGCGGACTAATGTCGTAACTGACCAGCAGGTTTTTAGTGTTTTGATAGTGGTCGAGCATCATTTTGTGTGTCTCACGGCCAATGCCCGATTTTTTGTAGCCGCCAAATGCAGCATGAGCAGGGTAAGCGTGATAACAGTTAACCCAAATTCTCCCCGCCTCTATCTTGCGTCCCATGCGATAGGCAAGGTTGGCATCTCGCGTCCACAAGCCAGCGCCCAATCCATACTCAGTATCGTTTGCAATCGCTAGTGCCTCAGCTTCATCTTTGAACTTAGTAATGGCGATAACTGGGCCAAATATCTCTTCTTGAAAGACGCGCATTTTATTGTTGCCTTCCAATAGCGTTGGCTGAATGTAATATCCGGTTGAGAAATCATCACTTTGCTGCGCGATTTCGCCACCAAACACCACTTTTGCCCCTTCTTGGCGTCCAATTTCTAAGTAGCTTAGTATACGGTCAAACTGCCCTTGAGAGACCTGAGCGCCGACTTGAGTATTCATGTCCAACGGGTTTCCCTGAACAATGGACTTAGCCCGCTCGGCTAACAGGGCCACAAACTTGTCGTAGACCGACTCGTGCACCAGTACGCGCGATGGACAGGTACAGACTTCTCCTTGGTTAAAAAACGCCAAAAGAGTGCCTTCGATGCATTTATCTAGGTATTCATCTTCATGATCGAAAATATCTGGGAAGTAGACATTGGGAGATTTTCCGCCCAACTCAACCGTTGACGGTATCAAACTGTTTGCGGCGCATTTTAAGATGTGCTGACCAATTTCCGTCGAACCAGTAAACGCGAGCTTTGATATGCGTTCTGAAGTGGCTAATGCTTGCCCCGCCTCTTCACCAAACCCGTTAACCACATTCACAACGCCTGGTGGGATCAAGTCGCCAATTTTTTCCATTAACATCAAAATAGAAGCTGGAGTCTGCTCGGCTGGTTTTAATACCACACAACACCCTGCAGCGAGTGCAGGGGCAAGTTTCCAAGCAGCCATGAGCATTGGGAAGTTCCACGGAATAATCTGTCCTACAACACCAACGGGTTCCGGAAAATGATAACTTGCGGTATTCGCATCAAGCTCTGCTGCGCTGCCTTCTTGCGCTCGAATACAGCCTGCAAAATAGCGGAAATGGTCCACAACCAAAGGCAAATCAGCGCCCAGCGTTTCACGTACTGGTTTACCGTTTTCCCAAGTCTCGATAATCGCCAACTCTTCAAGATTCGCCTCTATGCGATCGGCGATTTTTAGTAAAATGTTAGAGCGCTCACCCACACTAGTATTCGCCCAACTTTCCCGCACAGCATGAGCGGCATCGAGTGCCAGCGTGATATCCTTTTCGCCTGAGCGTGCCACTTTACAATACGGCTGCCCATTCACAGGTGATGGATTATCAAAGTATTGCCCTTCGACGGGTTTAACCCACTCTCCACCAATAAAGTTGTCATAATGGCTTTTGAAACTAACGTTAGAGTCCGCCGATCCTGGTTGTGCGTAAATCATAATCAATCCTTTTGTTTCAGTTATATTGGAATCTCTTATTTTTATGGTTGTCCCTAGGCGAAGTTTCTAAACAGAAATTTGAACTGTTCACTATGACGCTAGGGACACACTGGTTAAGGCAAAAAGTTGGCCAACTACGTAAAACTTGCCGCAATAAAGATGTAACACTATGATTACCATTCATTAACAACATGAAATTAAAGCCTGTCCCAATCTCTCGATACTGCCGTTTAAAAACGAGGTGTTCATATTTGGTACAGCGCAATGTGAACAAATGGAACAGTTATGCTCTCATCAAAACCCTTACTCCCCAGTTGGCTCTCCACATCTTGGGAACGCAGCGAACAGGCAGGATTAAGTCAAAGGCAGCGCCCGCAAGACTTTTGCTTAAGTGGTTACGATTTAAAAGAGCGACGCCATCAACACAATGACCTAATCGATGTTGTCACTCATTCTGCCCTTCCTCTATTTTCTGAAAGGTTCGCACGCAGTGATAGCCGGCTCATTTTGAGTGACCGAGACGGAGTGATCATTAGCAGTTGGGGCCAACCAAAGTTTCGTGAGAAGCTTACAGGCATAGCGCTCAGTTCTGGGGCCTGCTGGAAAGAGAGTCTAAAAGGGACAAACGCCATCGGCACCGCGATCATTGAGCAAAAACCCATATCTGTGGTCGCGAAACAGCACTACATTTTACGACATCGATTTATCAGCTGTTCTGCTTGCCCGATTTTTGATACTCACGGAGGCTTGTTGGGTGTGCTTGATATTACTAGCGAGCAAAAAGAGCACGATTTACATACCCAACTCTTCGTCCAGACCCTTGTACAACTGATCGAAAATAAACTACTCGAACGTTTACCCAGCGCTCACACGCGCCTTGAGTTCGATGCCGAAGAGGGAGAATTCTGCAGCTGGAAAGGCATTGTGATCACCGATGAGGACGGCCAGGTTGTGGGTTATAACCACGCAGCACAAAGTTTAATGGGACCAAATATTGAATCCTTGCCGTTGGACGTTCTTATAGACAGATCGGTCAGACAACAATCGTTATTTACCCCTAATACGCCAAATCAACACCGCGTGGCAAGCTCTCTCCACTCAACGCTGCATCATGGTGATGAATGCGTTGAACTATGCTGGCAGCAATCGTTAAAGGTTCTAGATAAAGACATTCCTATTCTTTTACTCGGTGAGACAGGAGTCGGTAAAAATGAATTTGTGAAAGCGCTGCATAATGTCAGTCAGCGGCGCCAATCCCCGCTTGTTTCAGTTAACTGTGGTGCACTTCCACATGAACTCATCGAATCTGAACTGTTTGGCTACGTGGCGGGTGCCTTTACAGGCGCGAACCCTAAAGGCTACATTGGAAAGTTTCGTCAAGCCCATAAAGGAACATTATTTTTGGACGAAATAGGCGATCTTCCCATCAGCGCTCAAACTCGATTACTGCATGTTTTACAAGATAAGCAAGTATCACCAGTGGGTGCTGTTGAAAGTCACGCAATTGACGTACAGATAGTGGCGGCAACGCATGTAGACTTACAACAACTGGTGATGCAAGGGAAGTTTCGACACGACCTCTACTACCGATTACAGGGGTTATTTGTTGCTCTTCCTAGCCTTTCGCAGCGCCAAGACAAAGCGGCATTGGTACACAATATTCATCGCAAATACGCTCAAATTAACCAGAAAATAGCTCCTGAATTGCAGCAGCTACTCACCCATTATGCGTGGCCAGGAAACCTACGAGAATTAGATAACGTTCTTAAAGTTGCCTGCGCCTTAGCCGGTGATTCGCCAGAGCTCTCCCTAGAGCACATTCCACAGCATACTCTTTTGCAAATGCAGTCACAGACTGTGCATAGCGACGCTTCAGTCACTCTGAATGAACAGGAAAATTCTGCCTTGGGCGCAGCCGATGTTAACAATGTAGGTGGGCTGGATGAGTCAGTAAATGAACTGCTGCTGCGAACATTTCATGACAATCAAGGAAATGTAAGCCAAACGGCTCGCAAGTTAAAGATCAGTCGTAATACTCTGTATCGCAAGTTGCGCACACTTGGAGTAAAAGACTAACTTAGTAAGCCCGATTGTTTAGGTGATCAAACTGCCCTGTTTGTAAAAAGTGCATGGTTTGGTAGGCCACGTCGGGATCGTAAGGCATATCGATATGCGTGACTTCCAGCGCAATAAAGTCTTGCATACCCGAGATCTGCGAGGACTCTAAAGAGACCAAACCATCATTTACACCGTCAAAATAGCGATCTGTGGTGAAGTTACTGTTGGTACCTGCAATCGCCCCAAGGCTATAGGTTGGCGGTGGTAGTTGGTTACCTAAGCTACGGTCTCCTGTCACCAGTGATTGGCTTACTCCCCCTGCAACCTCAATCAGCACACCACCATCAAATTTGTCTGCGACTTCACTGCCATGATGTGGCGTCCCTAATGTCACGACGCGACCTAGGCTATCATCGGCAACAACATTTGGGTGCTCTGCCAAATAACTGCGTATGACTAAGCCGCCTAAAGAATGCCCCACAAAGTGAACTTTGTGCTCTGACAAAATGCATTTATCAATTTTCTCAGACGTCTCTTCAACCATGCTGTCAACACCTTTACCAATTGTGCGGTAATCGATGTTGCACACTTCATAGCCCTGAACTTGCAAGCGCACCTTTAGCTGCCGCATATTGGCAGCGCCACGCCCTAACCCATGAATTAATACTACAGATTCGTCCTCTACTGTGTGAAGTACAGGAAAGGGATCTGGATAGATCAAGCCGCAACCAGTCAGCGATAGAGCCACCAGCACTAAGCTCGTTTTAGCGAATGATTTGATGTTATTAAAGCCCATAGTTTAATCAATTAACCAACCACACAAGTCTGATCGTACCAGTTTAATTGGAAAATGAAACACGTAAAAACCCGAGTATTACTCTGTTTTTATCGGTGTAAACTCACAGCCAACTAAGCCCGCCTAACCACATTGGTATAACCCAATAAAAACAGCGGTATAGCACCTTGAAAGCGGCGAACAATTTGCAACAAACGATCGCAAGATCTATAGTTTTTTCTATATAATCCCTCTCCTTTTGGCATGACTTTTTAGCAAGGATTGACAATCACTGATGAATATCGACCATTTGCGCCTCTTTATCCGCCTAGCATCGACGCATAATATTAGTCAGGCTGGTGCTGAGTTAGGACTGTCACCTGCGGTTGCAAGCGCCCACATAAATAAACTGGAAGAGTCGGTTGGCGTAAGATTGGTTCACCGAACCACACGCAAAGTCTCGCTCACACAAGAGGGAGAAGCGTTTTTACCGCAAGCAGAAAATGTGGTGGACGCTGTCGACATAGCAAAACAATCTGTGGGTGGAAAGAGCGCTCTTCCTAGTGGTGTGCTGCGTGTGACAGCACCCTCTTCGTTTGGTCGAATGCACCTTATCCCAGCGATGACATCCTTTACTGAGCAATACCCCGAGCTGAGTGTCGATCTTCGATTCTCGGACTCAATCGTTGATCTTGTCGACGGTGGGTTTGATGTCGCGATCCGAAATGCTGAGTTAAAGGACTCAAGCCTGATTGCCAAAAAACTCGCCAGTGATCGGCGTATTATTTGCGCCTCACCCGCATACCTAAAGCAGCATGGCACGCCGAAGCACCCCAATGATCTAAAAGACCATCAATGCATTAATATTATCGGGATCGAAAACTGGCTATTTAGTGTTGGCGACAAAGTTATCGACATCAAAACCAGTGGCAAAATTAGAACCGATAACGGGGATGCCATTCGAGAGTTATGTGTTGCAGGACATGGTATCACCATGAATTCTATGTGGAGCGTGTATCAACAAATTAAAAGCGGTGAGCTAATTGAAATCTTAACCGACACCCCTTACAAATCGGATACCGCGATTTGGGTTTTATATCCTAGCTCGCGCTTTGTCGCACCCAAAGTTCGCGCCTTTATCGACTTCTTCTCAGATTACTTTGGTGAGCCACCCTACTGGGATCACTAATAAGCAACGGCGCTGGCCTAAGATGCCTGCGCACGGTTTATTACCACGCGAATGTCTGTATCACATTCTCTTGAGCGCCTGGGTTTTTGGCGATCTGCTCTGGTTGCATTTGGTTAAGCCAATCGACTGTCGCTTCAATATGTTGCTGTGAAGGATAGCGCCCGCCCAAACCAAAGATAAACAACTGCAGCACTTCAATGCCAGCTTCTTTCGCCGTTAGAGCGCCTTCTATTGCTTGGCTTAGCGTGAGATGTTTCTTAATGCGCTTAAGAACAACGCATCACCAGACTCTAAACCTGAATACGCGGTATCTAGGCCCGCCTGTTTCAACTCCATTAGCTCTGACACACTTTTACGACGAAAGTCATTTAACCCGCTATACTTTTCCAACAAAATGCATATTTCAACTCCCAGCGACCTTTGCCCTATTTCCTTAAAGCAAGATCAACACATAGTAACGGTGCATCATGACCACCGTCTTATCGTGGAGAGAGCTTAACAACCTCGTCCAGTCTTGATAATGGAGCCTAAACTACAATCAGTTTATAGAGATTATTGATAATTACTGGCATGTGGTTGAACAGAAAATAGAAAAAGACTAACGCAGAGTTGATTGGGCTATTTACCCCGAGCCTTTGAAATGTATCCCACAACAACAAAGCAGATCGCACCCAATATCATGCCACTGACTAAATGGATCATTGTGGCACCAATATTTTCCCAAAATAGATCGATGCTCGGAATGTGATTGAAGGTATCAACTTGCGCTTCACTGAGGTGCTCAAGCCAAGGCAGCGCATGAGCAATAATGCCGCCACCCACTAAGAACATGGCAATGGTGCCTACCACGCCTAGTGTTTTCATTAGCCACGGAGCAAAACTGAGCAGTCCCATCCCCAGCTTCTTGCGCAGAGGTCGCGAGTTGGGGTTATTGTTTAGCAGCCATAATCCTACGTCATCAATTTTGACGATCAACGCAACCAAGCCATACACGCCGACCGTCACCAGCAAGGCGACTAGGCTCAAAGATAGGGCCTGCATTGTAAGTGTTTGAGATACCATTGTACCCAGTGCGATGACCACGATTTCTGCCGACAAGATAAAATCTGTTCGTATTGCGCCTTTGATTTTATTCGCCTCAAAACTGGCCATCTCACTGTCGCTCATCGCTGCAATGGGATCAGTTTGCGAGTCCGTTGGGGCGTTTCGGTGGGTCCACCAATGATGAACTTTTTCAAACCCTTCATAACACAAAAATGCTCCACCTAAGGTGAGCAGCGGCGTGATAAGCCAAGGAATAAACAGACTGATCAACAGTGCTGCGGGAACTAGGATCACTTTGTTTAACAGCGACCCTTTCGCCACCGCCCACACAATGGGAAGCTCTCGCTCTGTGGATACTCCACTCACTTGCTCTGCGTTGACCGCAAGGTCGTCACCCAATACACCCGCAGTTTTTTTGACCGCGACCTTAGACATGACCGCTACATCATCCATTAACGCCGCAATATCGTCGATCAGTGTCAGTAAACTGGCTCCAGCCATAATTGGGTCCTTGTGTGGTTAAGCGACGATTCGCTTAGGATCAGTCTAGGATATTTCCAGCTAATGGTCGGTCTTTAAAATAATAAGCTTTATCGTGCTCATCAATGGGCCTAACGACCTTACAAGGGCTTCCTACGGCCACAACATTGGCTGGGATGTCTTTGGTCACCACGCTTCCAGCGCCGATCACACTGTTTTCGCCAATGGTCACGCCGGGTAAAACCACCGAATTAGCGCCAATCCATACATTCGCTTTAATGTGTACGGGGATATTAAACTGCGCTACGCGGCGGCGAAGTGAAGGTTCGATGGGATGCCCTGCAGTTGCAATGGTGACATTGGGGCCGATCATAACGTGATCACCGATGTAAATGTGAGTGTCATCCACTAAGGTTAGATTAAAATTTGCATACACATTGTTTCCCAAGTGTGTGTAGCGCCCCCAATTAGCCTGAAGTGGCGGCTCGATGTAGCACCCTTTGCCAACGTCTGCGAACAGTGTTTTCATCATCTGCTGGCGTTTGTTGTACTCACTGGGGCGTGTATGATTAAAATCGTACAGCAACTCTAAACATTTGGTTTGTTCTGCCTCTAGCCCTTCGTCATAAAAATAGACTTGTTGACTGTGTAATTTGCCTTCTAGATCCATACTGATTTCACACCATTACTTTGTAGAGAGCTATCATACTGGTATTGTCAAAAAACATGAGATGTCGAGTTCAAACTTTTGAACGAATTTACACTGTAAAATGACTAAACACACATACTGCCAACCGATATCGCAAGGTCTTTTTCAGTAAAATAGCCCCAGCGCGCCATACCGAAAACAGATCGAACAATTACACTCAGTTGCGGTATCTGTCAGCTTCGGAAGCACAATCTGTACATTGCCGGCAGCTTGCTAGAATCACATCGAATCCCCTATCTCAGTTAATGTCATTACAAAATATGGGTATCAATCACTTCAAAAATGGAATCAACGATGATCGGTAGATTGTTTCTTACAGACGTCGCACCAAACACTGAACGCGCATGTACTCCTTTGGCACCAAAAACCTCTACCATTAAGTCAGAACATCCATCAAGCACCTTGGGATGTTGGTCAAACTCAGGTGTGGCGTTTACAAACCCTTGGAGCTTTATTACCCGGCAGACTTTATTCAGACTGCCCAATTCGTATTGCACCGTCGATAAAATATCCAGCCCTGTCTGCCGGGCAAAGTAATAGCCTTCATCAACCCCAAACTCGTCCCCCAATTTACCCTTAGGGGGTATGTTTCCGGCTGTAATTGGCCCCTTGCCAGAGACATACAAGAGATTTCCAGTGCGCACGCAATTTCGATAACTTCCTTGCGGTTCGCTTACAGGGGGTAACACTATATTCAGTTGCTTAAGTTTGACTTCGATATCCATGATCATCCCTTCGTGTCGTAGCAATAGCCTGTTCGCCAATACAGCCAAATAGCTCGCCAATGAATAGAATACCTGTATTCACTCACTATGGATTATCGAAACAGAGACAGCTGCGCATTCTAGCGTCGAGGTAACGAGTGCGTGCCTATTTGCAACCTGTTTGGACTTGCGTTGGCTCAATACATATAGGGAGGATCTCTTTTTTTAACGCTTCGACAGATTGAATGCCCAACTCACTGCTGCTCCAGCCAAACTGATCACCGTGATAACGTGGAAAAAGGTGCAAGTGGTAATGCGTCAACTCATTAAACGCCCCGTTGTTTTGAATAAAGGAGATCCCATCAGGCTGATAATGTTCCATCACCCGCGCGTACAGTACCTTGGCAACCCGTTGAATTTCTTCATCTACGTTAGCAGGTAAATCCAACAATGATTCATAAGGCTGCACGGGGCAAATCAGCAAATGACCACGGTTAATAGGATCATGGTCCGCAAAAGCAATGACTAAATCAGATCGATAAGCTATCGCTGCTTCTAATCGACCTTCACAGATATCTTGAACAATTGTCGTTTTCAAAAGAGCTCCTATACGTCCTTATTACCGTTTTCTTTATCTTACAGTAGAGCTTTCAAATACCCACAAAGTATTAGTTCATGATTTTCATAGGGTTATAAATCATATCGACATTATTAGCTGTTCAACTCCCTCAAAAGATTGTCTACACAGTGTCAGAAAACATTACGATCAGATATTAGAATAACCACAAAATTCATTTAAAACAACAGCTTGTAAAATGGATCGGGTTTTGCTTAGTAGAGTAATGAAAAGGGTGGATTAGCTGTGACAGCCCTTGAAATGGAAGTAAAGCAACATGCTATTTTGATTTAAATGTATAGGAGTAAGGACACATGAAACATCCTTTATTAAACAAGTCGCTGATTGGGTTATCCGCTCTGCTTTGTGGATTTAATGCTCAGGCGTTTTTACTCGACTTCACGGACAGTACGTTAGTCGATCAGGGCAACAATACTTTTCACTTTACCACAGGTGGTATTGACCCATTCGATTTTAAAGTCGTGTTTGACGTAACGCCAGATGACCTAACCGCAACCACCTATGACGGTGGGGTTAATGCTGACTATTGTGCCGATGACGGTGGCGCACTTGCCTGTGACATCGATGGTTTTGGTATCGTGGATGACGAAGTATCAAATAACGAATCTATGACAATTTCATTTTTCAACATGCAAGACGAAGCCATCTCTGGCTATCTAGAAAGTATTGTACTCGTCGACCTCTTCCCACAAGACACTTGTGGCGTTGTTCAAGATGACTCCGCGACCTATTCACTATCGGATATAAATGGAACTTCTTTCTTCACCAGTGACTGTATTACTGCCCCGAGCAAAGTCAATGGCGGTTTCTATACCATTGATGTAGGTATGGATTATGTATCATCAATCGAACTACTTGGTGATGACTTTGCATTAGGTGCGCTGTATGTCGGTGGTGATTCGTTCGGTACTTTCTCTCCACCAGTACTCGTTCCAGAGCCAGCGAGTTTAGCTCTATTTGGTCTTGGTTTATTTGGTCTAGGTGTTGTGAGACGTCGTAACAAATAATAACCTCTCTGCGTATAAAAAAATGGGATAAACGAATGTTAATCCCATTTTTATTGCATCTCAAAATACTAGCTTCTTTGCTTGATAAAAAGTTCAAGAGCGCTAAATACTGAACCACTTATCGCGACATTTCGCGCATCGCTATGAGGTAATGAGAACTGACCGAGATCATTGTCAAAATAAAGGCCGTTAGCCGCCGAAAACTCGTCGCTATGCGCAGCGCGACACAGAATATCAGCACCAATAGACAAATCACCACCCGCCACACCATAGGCATCTTTTACCATTTTACTGCCAAGAAACGATGCTGGGTTTATCGCAATAAATATTGGCCCTTTGGGGTAGCGCTTAGCCATTTCCTGAGTCCACATAAGAATGGCGAGTTTGCTTTGAGCGTAAGCTGCATTGTCAGAAAGAGTTGGCGAGCCGGTCAACGCTGACAGATCGACACTGGCTTGGGCAGCCGATGATAAATTAACCACTCTTCCCGACTGGTTTAATAGAGGTAAAAGCTCTTGGGTCAATATAAGCGGCGCGATTGTGTTGACCACAAACCGAGCATCCAAACCATCCACGGTTTTAGGATCGGCCATACTAAATACACCCGCGTTATTAATGATCACATCAAGCTTGCCATGCAATTGGGCCACTTGAGTAGCCAACTGTGAGGCTTCGGCTAAGTTTGATAAATCGGCTATAAAGCCCTCAACAGGCCCAGCTCCCGGTAGCACCGATACAGTATCGATCACCTGCTGGAGCTTGTTTTGGTTACGTCCATGCAGAAGTAAATGATGGCCCTGCGCAGCCAATTGTTTTGCGGTTTGCAATCCAATGCCGTCAGTTGCACCTGTGAGCAGTATGATTTTCTTCATAAATGGGCCTTGATCATTATTGAGTCAGTGGCCCTAGTATAGGAGGTTTACAGCAATCACCCAGCGCTCAACCCATAAAACAGTTTCAACAATTTATTGATAATTAACGGGTAATGCTAGTATCAAAAGAAGTCAGATCTAGCGATAGCGATAAACTGTCTTGGTGCTGTATTCCATGCTCAAAAATGGCGTCACGGTAATGATCAATGAAGTAGTTCTTTCTCACCTCAGTAACTCTAAATCCTGCACGTTGATACAGTGTCAGCGGATAGCCAAAGGTCCCCGTGGTAAGGTTTAGGGTTTTCCACTCCTTAGTTTTTGCCTGTTCAATGACAAAATCTAACAAGCGACGACCTATACCTTGTTGTTGAAAATCCGGCCTTACAGAAATATTCATCAGTTCACCCAACTCGGTAGAGTGAGCACTGACAACACACGCCGCCACAATATTCCGTTCGCCACGTTGGTGGGCAATGGCAACAAAACCAAAGCCCGTTTCTTGGTACGACTGGATGCATTCTATATTGGGGTCAGCAATCAATAGTAAGTCAGTTGGGATAGTGGTGGGTTCTATTTTCTCCAACGTCACTGTCAGCTCAAAAAAATGCTCTGCCAGACTAGGATCAACCGTGATGATATTCTCGGATTCGTCTGCAGTTGGTGCCGTAAAATAGGCACTCATTGTTTCGAACATTTCAGGTACGTCGAAACGTCTGCGATCTGGCTGCTCTGCCCGCCGTATCGATAGCCTATGCAAGCACTCCTGATCACTCGTGATCATCCAATAGAGCTGGTGAGAGGCTTGGCAAGCCTGAGCAAGTCCCAATAGCCACGCTCGCTGCTGCGGTGTGTTGGCAGGAAAGTCCATCACCACATCTATGCCATTACGCAGCGACTGTGTGACTAAGGCTGCCACCAACGGCTTTATACGGTCACTGTAATGGACATAGTCTTTAATGGTTTTTACATCACCAGCAAAACACTCAGCTAACCATTCATCTTCACTTAACCGCAACGCTTGGTATTGAGCGGCAATTTGATGCGAAAATGTTGTCTTACCTGACGCCATTTTTCCGCACAACAAATGAAGTGTTCCTAAATTTTTTTTTGCCATTGAAGTAGTCATAGTTGACCTCGCTGGGCGTTAATCTCGCAGGTTAGGTACCACGGTTTTGGGCATGAAGTGCCCACATACAGCTTGCGTCGCAACAGTCGGCTGATCCCAAGCTTCACAATAGTCTTTTTGAGCCTGCTTGCTTCGCGTGAATTGTCTGCACTGGCCGCAACGCGGCGTGGAAGGTGTTTTCTTCATCTAACTCACCACTTCAGTCTGGATATTTATCGCATCGTGACGCCAATATTCGATACTGCAGCCAATGAGATTATGCTGCTGATCATACATATGGCGCATAATTTTTATCGCGATGGCACCGTCGGTCGCATTTAACGCTGCCGCCACGTCGCCAATTAATGAGGTTACCGAGATTTTATATTGGATTTTAGAAATACTTACACCAAACGACTCGCGCAATGCACCACTGACCGACGGTGCAAAGTCACAATCCAATAAATTGGGAGCAAAGCGCGGTACGATCATACTCGTGACATGGCAAACGGGCCTGTGCTCAAGTTGGCGTATACGCGTGATCGTGATCAGATCACTAAAGGGAGGAAGGGTCATTAGCCTACTCGCCTCTTTTGTCGCTAAGGTGCTTTGAGCCGTTAAAAGCTGATGACTTGCTACTCGCTGTTGTTGCTGCGCTCGCTCAACAAACCCAATCAACAAGCTTGGATCGTATATGATAGGCAAAGGTGCAATAAACCACCCTCTTCGGTCTTCACGATACAGCCTTCCGTTCGCCTCTAATAGCGCTAGTGCTTCGCGCAACGTCACTCTTGTGGTATCAAAGAGCTCGGCAAGTTTACGCTCTGATGGCAGTTTTTGTCGAGCTTCTAACTGACCCGACTCAATTTGCTCTAATATAGCTTGCTGTATAGATAAATACTGCACGTAACAGACTTAAGCCTCAACATTGGCTAAAAATGAGTTCTAGTGTAACTCAGAATGGCTCTGTAACTAGAGCGTAATCTGTTGCGCTGCATCACAGTCTAATCGCAGATAAACTCTTTACAACCCCTTACCTTCCCCCTAAAATAAACAAATGTTTGGTTTGCGGACAAATGTTTATGACCAATAGAGAACAACAAATACTCGAAATACTGCGACACAACCCATTGATCCCCCAGCTAGAGCTTGCTGATCTATTAGGGTTAAGCCGCAGCGCGGTTGCTGGACACATCATGCAATTAACCCGCAAAGGCTACATTCAAGGAAAAGGCTATATTATTGCTCCGGATCGTTACGCCATTGTCATAGGTGGCGCTAATATCGATTTGTGTGGTCACTCATCCAACCCCATCGTCCTGCAAGACTCGAATCCAGGTCACCTAGACGCGAGCGCCGGTGGTGTGGGACGCAATATTGCCGAAAACTTGGCACGACTTGGATCAACGGTCGAATTTATCGGTGCGTTTGGAGGAGACAGTTGGGGACAAGACTTAAAAGACTCTTGCCACCAATGCGGCATTGGTACGGATCATTCGTTATACAAAAATGACGCGAAAACCAGTAGCTACCTATCGATACTCGATGACCAAGGCGAGCTTTTAGTCGCGCTCAATGATATGCAGCTTATCGAAAGTCTAAACGCCAATGAATTATCAAAGCGTGCCGGTGTCATCGACCGAGCCAGCGTACTCGTTCTAGATGCCAATCTACCCGAAGATGCATTGAACTACTTATTTACACACCATGGTACTAAGCCTATTTTTGTCGATCCTGTATCTTCAATTAAAGCCTCAAAGCTTATCCCTTATTTAGACAAAATTGACTGCCTGAAACCCAATATTCTTGAGGCTAAGATCTTGGCTGGTGTTGATATCGATGCCGACATAGCACCATCGCAATTGGCCAAGTCACTGCATGATAAAGGCGTTCCGCAAGTGGCAATCAGTCTTGGAAGTGAGGGAGTGTTAGCCAGCAGCCCATATGAGCAGCATGTAGTACCAGCCATTCCAACTCAGGTAAACAATGTTACCGGAGCGGGTGACGCTATGATGGCTGGTTTGATCCATTCTTATTTGAACAATCGCAACTGGGTGGAGAGTGTGGAATTTGCCATCGGTGCATCGCACCTCGCCATTACAGTATCAGAAACCATTAATAAACAACTGACAGAGCAGGCCGTGTTAGATCTGCTAGAGGAGTCTCCACAATGCTAGACCAATACCTAGATATTCAACCTGAAGTCGCACAAGCGTTAGCTAATAATCAACCTGTTGTCGCGTTGGAGTCGACCATTATTTCTCACGGCATGCCTTACCCACGTAATGTTGAAACCGCATTGCTCGTAGAAGACACCATTCGTGCAGAAGGCGCTATTCCAGCGACTATTGCAATCATTGAAGGTCGTTTAAAGGTAGGATTGTCAAAAGACCAAATCGAATACCTTGGCAAAGCAGGCACTGCAGTGACGAAAGTAAGTCGTCGTGATATTCCTTTTATGGTAGCAGGTAAAAAAGATGGCGCGACTACAGTAGCAGCGACCATGATTTTAGCCGCGATGGCGGGCGTGCGCGTCTTTGCCACCGGCGGTATTGGTGGTGTGCACCGTGGTGCTCAAGAGACGTTCGATATTTCTGCCGACTTACAAGAGCTTGCGAATACTGACGTTGCTGTTATCTGCGCCGGTGCTAAATCAATTCTCGACCTGTCACTAACTCGCGAATACTTGGAAACACAAGGCGTTCCAGTGATTGGCTATCAAACGGACTCTTTACCGGCTTTCTACACACGCGAAAGTGAGCACAGTATTGACTACCGTTTAGACTCAGCGCAAGAGATCGCATTAGCGCTTCGCGCTAAATGGGGTATGGCACTAAGAGGCGGTGTTGTAGTCGCAAACCCAATCCCAACCGAGTTTGCAATGCCTGTTGAAACGATCACTGGCGCTATCGATCAAGCTCTCGCTGAAGCTGACGAGCAAGGTATTGCAGGTAAAGATTCGACACCATTTTTGCTGGCTCGAGTGTGTGAGCTAACAGGCGGCAACAGCCTAGATTCCAACATTGAATTGGTGCTTAACAATGCACGCCTAGGCGCAAACATCGCCAAAGAGTACTGCGCAATCTAGCTTCAGCCAATATCCAGCTAAAAACGTTAAGGCCATTAGCACTGCTAATGGCCTTTTTAATTCGCCAATGACACATCCGTAAAGACAAAGCCGCCTCTATCTACTTGCTCACCAACTTGTATTGAAAGGGGCGCTTTAAACATAGGTCCATCGAACACAAACGTATGAAACTCGCCATTTTCCCCGCATGGATCGCACTCATCGGGTAACGAATCTAACAACTGTTTGTCATACATTGCACCAGAGAAGCTCGCATCAATCTGCTTGCTGTCCACACAGGTCAAAACGGTCTTCAGTCCTTGGTCGATAAGTCGTTGCGAGAGCTCTGTCGTCGGGGTTAACCACAATGGAAACAGCGCTTCAATGCCGGTGCCTGATAGCTGCGCTACCCGGTAGTCTCGTACCGACTCTAAGTAGAGATCGCCAAATGCAAACGCATCAACCTTATGCTGCTGAGCACTTTCAACAAACTCGCCCATAATGCGTTGATAGTCGTCGTTGGTGCAGGGGTCTGGAAGGTCAATAATAGTGATAGGAAGCCCCAACGCCTTAGCTTGCCGTTGTAAAAGTGCGACTCTAACCCCATGCATTGCCACTCTTTCGTACTGCTGATTGATGGTACAAAACAGGCGTTCTACATCAAGCGAAGGGTCCTGTTGCATCTGCCACAGAGCCCAAGCGCTATCTTTTCCACTGCTCCACGAGAGCCATACCTTTTTGGTCATTGAGTGACACCTTTAGCGTGTTTTGGTTTCAGATTACATGAAGGCAATGACAAAGCGCAAATAACGCATCATTCACCGCTCAACAATTTCAGTTATTTGAACCCTGTGGTAGCATGTTAGCTGCAGCTAATATAGAGTCGCATGGAACTTACAGCAGGTACTTTAATGGCAACACTTCCCCCAAGGCACGATCATTTGCAAGTCAACTTTTGCAAAACGGTCGGTTGTGAAAATTTTGCGTGCAGCGACGAAGAGCGGTATGTCATTCAATACCTCAATCCTCAGCGTCCCGCGATTGTGTGCAAAAAATGTGGTGCATTTCCACCACTACTGAGTAATCAGTTAATTCATGACGAATGGCGTCGCCTACGCAAACACGAATCCGATGGACTGCCCGCCTGCAGAAACATCGAATGTAAAAACCTCGGCCTGTCTATCTATCATCATAAACATCTTTATCATGCGTTTGGGTACTCAGGCGAGCGCCAACGATACCGCTGTAAAGCTTGTCAATCCACCTTTGTGGATAAATGGTCAGGTGAGAACAAAAAGCTCGATATCCAAGAGCAATTATTAGCACTGCTTTTTACCGGATATTCAGTGCAAGAGATTTGCTCTAAGCTTGGATTAAATCCAAAAACGTTTTACGACCACATCAACCAAATCGCCAGCCGATGCCGTAAAAAGCAGGCTTTGTTCGATATGCGATGGTTTGGTCAAGTCGATCAGTATCAACTGGCCACTCACCACCAAGCACTGCAACCTCAAAGCCACAATGGCGTCCAGTGGTTGGTCACCGCCGAGCCTCAAAGCGGCTATGTCGTGAGCCAACACGTAAGCTACGACGAAGCCGATGTATCGGTTACCCAAGATTTTGATGCGCACATATCTGAGCCGTTCACACCAAATCGTTATGTAGAGAGTAGTTTCCTTGCAGACATTGGCAAATCGTCGCAACACGACAACCTGACTGTTAGAGAACGAATCGACACTAAATACCAGAATATTTTAGCGCGTAACAACGTTGAAGATCCTTTAGGCAATTACCATCAATTGCATCACCCTAAAAAAGGACGTCTGGTCTTTCCGCCGTACACCAGTTATGCGCATTTTTATAATTTGAAATTGCAATGCGACCCCAAAAAGCCGTTAATCATGTATCTCACGCAAGAGCCTTTACTTCGCTCTGCAGTGATCAGCGTTTATCAAGACCGCATCAACGATCACAGCATGCACCTACTCTATGTCGATGAGCCGTACCTTTGGAATAAACACCAAAGCCACGGAAAGATAGATATTGTGCATATGGGCTGGTGGCAAGATCGCTGGGCTATCTCTTCACAGACACACCGTGATTCGAATCTAAATATAGAAAAAGGCATTTGCTATATTGCTGGCCCGACATCGGATCCCGATTATTGGTTGTCCCATGCCTCTATCAATGCTGTTCATAAATACCAGGCAAAGTTTCAGGCTCATTTTGCCTCATTTATTAACGAACCTAGACGCAAGGCAAGACCCGCTGGGATCATTCCGTTACTGGATATTTTTAGAGCTTGGAACAACTTGTGCAGTCAAAACAAACAAGGAAAGACACCGGCGATGAAACAAGGACTTATCCACCACCCACTGTCTTTAAGACAGTTACTTGCATAGCCAACTAACCTTCATCCATTTGGTATATTTATTGCAAGAAGTTGCCAATTGTTGCTAAATAACAGTATTGTACGGCAATAATTGACCATTTCATGATGGTAAATGGTATAGCAGTCCGTATAATGAGAGGTTCTTTAAGGAAGAGGATGATGTTGGAAAAACCACAAAAGCAGATCGATTCAGAACTGAGTGTTCTGCGAACCACGCTCCTCGAGGATCCCTTAAGAACGGCTGAACAAACTCAGCAGGTATTACTGCGCGCTGAAAAATACCATTACCCGCACGGCATTATCTTTTCGAAAGTGATCCTTGCATATTGCCATTGGAACAACATGAGCTATGGCAAGGGACTAAAAGTGGCCACTGAAGCTGGCGAGGTACAAGATATGCTCGACAGTGATGAGTTTTCATCCGAAATTAATCACTTAAAAGCTCTAAACCACTTTGGTAAAGCCGAATACTTCATCGCGCAGCACCACTGGAATATCGCCCTTGAACAAGCGGCGCTAAACAGTGATTCTCACATAGAGCTTGAGGCCATGATTGGGCTCGGCAATGTATGGCGTTTGACTAACGAAGCCATATTGTCAAGTACTGCTCACCAACTCGCCATCGAACTTGCGAATTACCAGCACCTGTTAATTTTAGAAAAGAAGTCGCGAATATTATTAGCCAAAGACCTTTATCAACAAGGTGACTACCTGAATATGTTGATGGAGCTTGATGCGGCAGAAGAGCTTGCGGTAGAGCATGTGGACCATACATGGGAAGCAGAAATCAGCAATTATCGAGCAATGGCGATGCTGGAGCTCAACAGGGTACTAGACGCTGATGTGGCCACGCAAGAGACCTTAGAACTCTGCCAGCACTACGACTTAACGTGGATGAGTGCACCGGCTCATGTCGCTCGAGCGCGATTTTATCTCAGCCAGCACGAATACGAAATGGTCGACCATCATTTGTCGATTGCACAGCGCATTGCCGTTACCTTCGACAATGGTGAAATCTTAGCTGAGATCTTTTTAGGCCATTCTCAATCTGCAGAAGAGCAAGGCAAATTTGAACAAGCTCTCGAGGCTCACAAGCAGTATCGCGAGTACAGCCTCAAAAAATATACCAATTACACTGCCAGCTTCACACATGGCAAAGCGCATTGGTCTAAGAGCCAGCTTGACCAACGCTCACTAAAACTGCTGCATCGCCTGCGCCAATTGATCGATAGCACCAAACGAAACAACAATGGTGCACTTGTTCCAGAAACCAGTTGGTGGGAAAAGCTGATCCTGTTTAAAACACAACTTAATAGCAGCACACACAGTGTCATTTTGATCAAATGTAACGATGCGAAAGTTGTTGAACGTACGACCCAATTTATCAATAGCATTGCAAGCCACAACGATTACTTAGCGATACTTAATAACGAGTATCTTGGATGGCTAATTGAGGAACAAAATGAAGGAGCGAATGCCGCATTTCGTGAATTTAAGCAGCTTATCAACCATTTCCCATGGGAGCGTCACGCTCTCCCTAGTGGCGCAATCGACGTCTCACTGCACAATTTGACTCGATTTCCGTTCACGCTCGAACAATTGACCCAAATGGGAGAGTAGTTTTGCCTCTACAAACTCTGCTAGACAAAATTGACCAAGCCGGTTTTTCGCAAAAACAAACCAACAATACACAAGCGCTGACTTTTTGGGATCACGTTGAACTGCATATTGCTGATAAAGGGCCGGAAAAAGCACTCTGTCATCTATTCAAAGCTGAAATTTATCTTTCCAATGGCGAGCTGAACCGCAGCGTTGACGAGCTCACTCTGTCGCTGACAATGCTTGATCTACCAGAGAACTTAAGCCTTTATTTCGAGATCCATCACCAACTCTATAAAGTGCTGCACACCGATAATCAATTTGAAAAGTGTCTACGCATTTGCGAAGCCACACAGGTTTTGGCGTTGGAGCATGGTGAAATAGATGAGTACGTATATGCGGTGTTGGGGATTGCTATCTTGAGTACCGATGCGCAGCAATACGAGCAATCTTTGCGTTACTTTAAACACATCGATTTGCTCGACGCTGCGATTTCAAGTCGTGAACTTCGCCTTCGCTACAAACTACATAAAATCAGCTGCTTATTAGAGCTCAAGCAGTTTAGTGATGCCAGCTCGCTACTTAAAGAATGTAAAGAACTGTCCATCCTGGTTAGTGATAGAAGCCTAAAAGCGTACCTCTATTTTTTCAAAAGCAGGCTATATCGTTTGCAAAAAAGAACTCAGCTGGCTCAACACCGACTAGGGCAGGCCATCGAGCTGTCTAAAGGAAATCGAAATTTTTGGCTCAAAAGTATGATCCACCTGGAAATTGCTCAACTGTTTTTTGACTGCGGACAAACCGAAAAAGCAGAATTATTTCTTGCCAATGTTGCTAAACGAAGCCACCGCTTAAAGTCACTACCTATTTCTCGAACGGTCAATCATCAATTGAGCCAGGTATATGCAGCACAAGGACAGTTCGAACTAGCATTAGCTCGACATAAAATCGCGTTTAGTAAAGATCTGCAACTGATTAAAGCGATCCCGATTTCTGAGTTAGGAACGGGACAAATTGATCGCTTAACCCAAAACGAATCGAAACTACGACTCATTGTGTCCGAACAAGAGAATCGCGAGCTTAAAGCGGAGACCAAAACGCAAAAAAGCCATGTTGCTCGCTTGCAACAGGACGTGTACACCGATCCTTTAACACAGTTAAATAATCGTCGCTGGCTCGATATCAAACTGAAAGACTTGCTTCGCAATACCACACCTTTCGCCCTGCTCATCATCGATATCGACCATTTTAAATCAATTAATGACGAACTAAGCCACCTAGTGGGTGACAAAACGATTACCCAAGTAGCCAGCGAGCTAAAACAACAGTTTAAGTTTAAGGGTTCTTCCACGGTTCGTTTTGGTGGTGAAGAGTTTTTGGTGCTGCTAGAGCATACTGAATTTAAAAAAGCGCAAATGTATGCCAATAATTTCCGTCAACGAATCGCCGAGTACGACTGGGAAAAGGTGCTAGGTGAGCGAGCACTTACTGTGAGCATAGGCGTTACGTTACATCGCGAGGGTGAAAATACCCAGCGAACCTTCTACCGTGCAGATAAAGCGCTGTATGAAGCCAAGGCAAATGGCCGCAACCAAGTATGCTGCGACCTGTAGGGCCATTCTAAAATAACAACATTAGCGTCGACATTAACAAATAGGCCGCCATGCCATACATGGCGAGCAAACTGATAGACATAAAGAGTCCTCTTAGCACGTCGCTTTTGTATAGATAGCCATAAGTGTGCCCAAGTCGCCCTAATGCAAACTCCAGTAGCCAAACACTGACAATATCATTGGCGGAGCAAAACATTAGTGGGATACCTAACATCACAAAATAAACGCTGTTTTCAGTGCAGTTGCGATGTGCATTGCGCGCTCGTGCAAGCTCATCCCACCCCTTTTGCGGGATCTCATCTCGCGCTACAGAACTGTCGGACCACTCCTCCGGAGTGGTTTGGATATGAAATCGAACTCGGGTGAGTTCCGTCACGGTCATTAACCAGGTGTGATTTAGACACATCAATACCGCGCTTATCGTCATAATGGCCAAGCTAAAGTTAGATGGAAGACCGACTTGAAGGGGCTTTACCCCAAAAACAACCCAATTTCCTAAACACGCCATAGCGACCAAAAGCACGGGATAAAAGGTCACAAACGCTGCTGAGCGTCGTTGACTGTCACTAACAGGATACTCCATGCCACCTCCTACTTACACACCTTCTAAGCGTAGGTGAAATATACAAGAAGCCCAGTCAATTTGCTGTAAATACATCGGTCGTATGGCGCTAGCAGTGATAGACAAATCTCACGATTACGCCCCTCTAAACAGAGATATACCAATCGAAGTAATTATCTGCTCAGAAAGTTGCGACGGAAAAATCACTGAGACCAAGGCAAAGATTTTGTCGGTAGTTGCTCTACCTACAAAATCTTTAACGCCGTTATCAGTAATTTTAACGAGCAAGAATAATCAAGTAATTGCTTTGGTTGGTATTAGCGAACAAAAAATAGAGAAATGCCCACAACGGCCAATAGTGTCCCCATAGCTTGTTTAAGAGTGATTCTCTCTCCACGCAATGCAAAGATCATTAGGATAAAAATAGGACTTGTTGCGATCAGCGTCTGAGCGATCGCTGGTGACGCAAACTTGAGCGCAATTTGTTGCAACCAAAGTGCAAGAAAAGTCCCGATAACTATGGCACACATCAGTAGAGTTTGTTGCGATGCTTGCATTTCTCGCCATTTCGACAATAGTTGCTTCAACGTCACCTTCTGTATCCAGCGTAAGCCCAACCAGACTGCTAACGTGCCGACAGATAACCGCACTAACGCGCCAACCAAAGGATCAACATCGCCCGCGACCAAAGCAAAATGAGAAATCACCACCCCAGTTGCCTGACAAGCGCTGGCAAGAAGGCCAAAGAGAATGCCTTTTCGGTCCACTGCCTCAGCATCGTTGGGTTCAAACACTACATAGGTCACAGCCATAGTGGTTACCACAACCCCTAACCATGACAGCATAGGAATTTGCGTTCCTAACACCATCAACGCCAAAACGCCGGATAGCGGTGGTGCTAACGCTTCGAGTAATAAAGTCTTATTCGCGCCGATACGTTTTAGCGCAGCAAAGTAGGCACTGTCGCCAATCGCGATACCAATGACCCCGGAAACAGCCAGAATCCAAATATGTTCCGCTTGTATCTCGGCAAGGCCATTGTATGCGCCAGTAAAGACTATCGCCACGACCATCAGTGTCGACGCGACGACACCTTTAATAAAGTTAAGCTGAAAGGCACTAAATTGATGGCTAAATTGCCCGTATATCCACGTTGCTATAGCCCACACAACCGCTGCAGACAACGCGGCACTTTCCCCAACAAAGCTCATTGACACTTCCCTATGTAATGTTTAGGCACAGACTAATAACAATTTGATCTAACAAAGGTTTGTATATTTAAACCGATTACCAAATAATAACGTATGATAACCGATATATAACACAGCAAAACATAAGGATACCTATGTTTCTCGATTACTTCGCACTCGGATTGCTCATCTTCGTCGCCCTAGTCATTTTCTACGGCATCATCGTCATTCATGATATTCCCTACGAAATCGCGCTCGAGCGCGACCACCCGCATGCGGACGCCATCCATGTAGCAGGTTGGGTGAGTCTATTCACTCTACACGCAATTTGGCCATTTTTGTGGATCTGGTCAACATTGTGGCGCAAAGACCGAGGTTGGGGGTTCAGCAAAATCAAACACGAGCAGGATGAGCTCCAATCTCAAATACTTTCCCTGCATAAGAATATCGAGTACTTACACCATCAAATCGACAGCCTCAAAAATGAGCGAGCAAACAGTAGTGTGGCCAGTGCGCAAGATACTGTGACCACAGATGCTGAGTCAAGCAAGGGAGACGCATAATGGATTTACTGTTAATACTGACATACACTGCGCTCTGTGTTGCTGTATTTAAAATATTTAAAATACCACTCAACAAGTGGACCGTTCCCACCGCTGTATTGGGCGGTATCGTGCTGATCGGTACATTGATTTTATTGATGAACTACAACCACCCTTATACTCAAACCGGCAGCAGCGTATTCAACACCACGCCGATTGTGTCTTCAGTTCGCGGCCGTGTGACTGAGGTTAAGGTCGAAGCCAATAAGCCTCTACTGAAAGGGGACGTATTGTTCAAGATTGAATCCACGCCGTTTGAGAGTGAAGTGATTCGTCTAAAAGCTGAAGTCGCAGCCGCAGAACAATCTGTATTCCAATTGGAATCGAGCTACAAAGCGTCAACCGCCAACAGTATTGCTGCACAAGCCGATCGAGATAAAGCTCAGCGCGAATACGAACGTTATGAAGCAGGGTTTAAAAAAGGGGCATTTACCGCTCAGCAAGTCGACACCCGCAAACAGGCTTATTTAGCCAGTGAAGCGCAACTAGACGCGGCGAAAGCACTTGAAAACAGCGCACGCTTGGCATTCGAGTCTGAAATCAATGGCGAAAACACCTCGGTGGCACGCCTAAAAGCACTGCTTGCTACCGCAGAGTTCAACCTAGAAGAAACCACGGTTCGTGCACCGACCGATGGCTACGTATCACACCTAGCACTTCGTCCTGGCATGATGGCCGTGCCATTACCCCTTAGCCCCGTGTTAACCTTTGTTCATACCGACGATGGCCACTATGTGGGTGCGTTTAGACAAAACTCCACCCAACGTCTAAAAAAAGGGTTTGAGGCCGAGTTCATCTTCCGTGCCCTTCCCGGCAAAATCTTCAAAGGTGAAGTCGTCGAGGTGATACCCGCGATTGCAGAGGGCCAAGTTCAAGCACGAGGCGCACTGCTTAATTCCGCAGCGTTAGTCACAAGTGGTCGAGTTTTGGTTAAGTTACGTATAAATGATGATCTTAGTGAGTATCAGCTTCCAATGGGCAGCGCCGCTGAAATAGCGGTGTATTCTGACAGCTTTACCCACGTAGCGATCATGCGAAAAGTGTTGATTAGAATGAAGAGTTGGCAAAATTACCTCTACTTGGATCACTAAAACTGGAAAGAGGGAGCCAAGGCTCCCTCACTTTATGGACGCCCCTACTCAGGGAACAAAAAGGATTTAGACAGAATGCACCATTCAAAGGCCATTATTGTGTCGTTGTTGTTGATGGGCACGACCTCAGCTCAAGCGCAGCTTCGTCCCCTCGGCGAACCCGGTTGGGACTTCACACTTAACCTCAGCTTGGGTTACGTTACCAGTGAAAATAATTTCTCCACCAGCGACGACAATCAAACCATCACTGAATTTGGCTCACCAGAGCACAAGACGTCGTCCACTCTCGCTTACCCGCTAGCGCGTGTCCAATACACTACGCGAGATCGCAGAAACCAACTCTATATTGGTAACTCTAGCGAGCAGATCTCTAACGCACAGTTTCAGTACGAGCTAGGCTATACCCACCAGTCGCCAAGACTGGGTGAAGTGACCTTGGCGTACTTCCCGCAATTACCCTTTCTAAACTCTACTTGGGAAGATCCTTACCTATTGGGTGCACCCAGAGTTGAAACTGAAGAAAATGCCACTGGCGCGCGTATCGCTTGGCAGCAGTTTTTGGGAACCCCACTGACGGTGAAATACGCATACGCAAACATTGATATAGAAACGGAAAGCAGTGGTTCAAGCGCGAGTTTAGATCTTAATGAAGCGCAGCAGCAGCTTTTAGAGCGAGATGGCAACGCTCATCGCCTCGAACTAGAAACTATGTTTCCATTTACTAAAGGGTGGTTTTTGCGCCCAGCGATTCAGTCGACTTACCGCGATGCTAAAGGCGCAGCAATCGCCTTTACCGATTACACGCTAAAAATGGGTGTACTTCACTTTAATGCCCCTCACACCTTCATCATGAACTTTGAAGGGGGTCAGAGTGAAACTAAAGAGGCCAATCCAATCTTTGATGAAACCATTGAACAAACTAAATACAGCGGGTTCTTCATTTACGATTACGCTGGAATATTTGGTTGGAAAAATGCCAGTCTCAACGCTATCGCAGGCTATACCCAAAGCGACGCTAATGTGGACTTTTACAATTCTAAAGGCCTAATCACCAGTGTGGGTATGACGTATCGATTTTAGTTTGCGCGACACACACAACAGAATGCAAAAGCGAGCCCAGACGGCTCGCTTTTTTTACGACTTTTGGTTACTCATCAAGATCATCGGCATAACCTTTTGGCGGCGGCGTCCAGCCTCGTTCACTGCCGTTATGTCGATCACTTCTTTCGGTATTGACCGCGCTCTTAATCGACTCTTCCAGCTCAATAAAAAGCTTACGGTAGTTGTTGTCATAACGTTCTTCTTCGCTCTCTTCTTGCCACGCTTTAAACAATTTATCAGAACACGAATCTTCAATATCTCGAAACGCACTGACCTGTTGTTGGGCTTTAAAGGGATGAATGCCCAACTCGATGAGCGTATGGCACCCCACCTCCAACGCGCTGTGGAAGGTTTCTGATTCTATAACGTCAGCTCCTGCCTGCCTAAGTCGGTAGCCATGACCTCGGTCGAACGCGCGCGCCAATATTTTCACCTGTGGATACGTGTGTTTAACGTAATGCACCAGTTCGACACTGGTCTCGCGATTATCGATCGCAACGACCAAGCAACTTGCCGATTCAATCCCCGCGGTATGCAATAAATCTGGCCTGCTTGCATCCCCATAAAAGGCTTTGCGTCCAAAACGGCGATACACATCAACTTGACTGCTTTGATGATCCAGAACCACGGTTTTTATGCCATTGGCCAATAAGAGGCGATTAATGATCTGTCCAAATCTTCCTGCGCCCGCAACAATCACGCTGCCTTGCTCATCAATGTCGTCCGACTCTCGATCATTACTGCTCGCCTCATAGCGAGGTAAAATGACTTTATCGAATAAGATAAACAGCGCCGGCGTTAGGAACATTGAGAGCGCAACAACTAACTGAAGTGTCTGCGCCAGCTCTGTCGGGAGAACATGGTTTTGCACACTAAAACTTAGCAACACAAAGCCAAACTCACCCGCTTGCGCCAGACTTAACGCAAATAGCCAGCGGTCACTGTTTTTAATCTTAAAGATCAGCGCCAGAATAAATAGCACCGCCCCTTTAAGCAGCATCACACCCAGAGTTAACCCGACAATCACCACAAAATCGTTAGCTAAAATACCAAAATCGATGCCTGCGCCTACGGTAATAAAAAACAGTCCCAGCAATAGCCCTTTAAAAGGGTCTATGTTGGACTCCAACTCATGTCGAAACTCACTGTTGGCCAATACAACCCCGGCTAAGAACGTCCCAAGAGCTGGGGATAAGCCAACCAGGCTCATTAATGCAGCGATACCGATGACCAACATTAATGCGGTCGCGGTAAAGATTTCTCGCAATCCAGAGCCAGCTACATACTTAAACAGCGGTCTACTTAAAAAGTGCCCCCCCACCACAACAATGGCGATTGAAGCCACAATAACAAGCGCATACGCCCAACCTGGCAAACCAGCGACCAGACTCAACTCTTCATGATGCCCGTCACTGTGATGAGCGGCATTTTGTGCCAGCTCAACCAGTTCTGGTATGGCTAATAAAGGAATGAAGGCAAGCATAGGGATGACAGCAATATCTTGGAACAACAACACAGAAAACGCACTTTTCCCACCTTCTGTTTTGGCCAGCCCCTTTTCACTGAACGTTTGCAACACAATCGCCGTAGAAGAGAGTGAAAAGATCATCCCGATGGTCAGCGCGATGGTAAACGGTTGTCCAAGCGCCAAAGCGATGCCCATCACGGCAGCGCCGGTACCGACAACTTGAAGACCCCCTAGCCCCAACAGTTTGTGGCGCATTCCCCACAGCATCTTAGGTTCGAGCTCCAAACCCACAAGAAACAACATCATTACCACGCCAAATTCGGCAAAATGCTGAATGGTCGTGGTTTCTTCTCCGACTAAACCGGTAATAGGCCCAATAATCACCCCTGCAATTAGATACCCCAACACAGACCCTAAGCCCAACCGCTTAGCAATTGGCACCGCGATGACCGCTGCAATCAAATAGATAAATGCTTGTAAAAACAGACCTGTCATAGTTGAGGCTCCTTGATCACGCTTCCGAGGTGCTGATTAAATAAAGGGACTTGGCGGGCCTTTTTAAGATCCACTTGATCCGCGACCAAAGCTTGTAAGGTCTGCTTCCACTGTTCGGCGTGCGCTTTAACCCTGCCCTCTTCAACAGCGGTGCGTGAGCCAAACAACACAAAAGGCGCGAGATAACGCATTCCGGTTAAATTTGCCGTCTGCTCTAACGGTTGGAGTAACTCTCGAATAGAAAAGTGATTGTAGCCATCGGTTTGATAGGCTTCTTCTTTGCCACCCGCGCTAATCACGCACATAAACGACTTACCATGTAACGCGGTCCCGTCATGGCCATAAGCAAATCCATATTCAAGGACTAAGTCTTGCCACTCTTTAAAAATCGCTGGTGTCGAATACCAATAAAGCGGAAACATAAACACCACCACATCGTGGTCTTTAAGCCGCTGCTGCTCTTTATCGATATTGATTCGAAAAGTCGGATATTCGGCGTATAAATCGACCGCAGTTACTCCTGGAATAGTTTGTGACAATTCAAACAGCGGCTTATTGACCTCGGACCGTCCAATGGATGGGTGAGCAAAGAGTACCAAGACTTTAGAGTTATGCGGTGCGTCTTGTTGATCTGAGTTGGGCATGACCTCTCCTAATTCCTTTTTTCTGGCCAATAATTGTCTTATTGGTAGTAGGGTTTCGATTGATTTCAATACGTCATCTGGTAAGATTTTAGCTATACCAAGGTAATGTGTTACAAAGTATGACACCAAAAACCAAGCAGTGTTGAAAAATATTTATCTAAATCACAAGCTTAGGGTATTAATCCAACACCAACAAATAAAAAGAACATCATAAAGGAAGTGCGGAAGATGAGTGCCCCCAACACCCAGTTGCTTGGCGTATCAGACAGCAACAACGTTATCGAGCTTGCGGTCAAAAGCAGTGATGCTATAGCGATGGTGTCTCACGGCAGTGAGTTAACCTACAATATTACTACCCCAGTAGGGATAAAATATCTGGGCAGCAGTCGTTTTATTGGAACGCAAGATGAAAGCCTCATATTGATAGAACTGCCCAGCATGACTGACAGCGATCGCGACTACTTCTTCCAATCCGGGTTTTGGATAAATGTTCGAGCAATATCTCATCGAGGTGAAGGCGCACTCATTCACTTTAGAAGCCAAATTCAACACCTAATTACTGAGCCAATCTCATTAGCAGTGATCACTCTGCCACCTAAAATGCAGGTCGAACAACTTCGCAAAGAAGCTCGTTACGATGTCGCACTCGACGCAATGGGGCTGGTCGACGATAATCGTTTTGAATGCGAAATAAGAGATCTATCGCGGGGAGGTTGCCGAATGGTGACATCGCCACTCATTCGTCAGTTTAAGCTGACAGATGTTGTTAAGTTGCAAGTGAAGCACGAAGGGAAAGCCATCCCTAACATTGGGGTGCTTAGTGGGACTATATGCAACCAGCAAAATAGCCAACACTACGCAAAATATGGCGTTGCTTTCGACGATATGGGGCAACAGGCCGTAAAGAAACTGCTGGCCCAATTGAAATTTGACGGTACCAAGCTCGCCCTAAAAACATAAACAGCTAAACTGACGACAGCCTATGATTGACTTAACTCACTTTTGGAACGCTGCGGATCATGATCCTGTGCTGGCACAACAACTCGCCGAGATGTATATCGACACAGTCCAACAAACAGCAGCGCAAGTAGACGATGCGTTGAACAATGATGATCGTCACATGATATGTGAGCTCGTGCATCGCCTCAAAGGCAGCACGGCTATTTTAGGATTTAGTCAACAACAAAGCACTCTTGATGAGCTTTACCAATATTCAAAAAGTGCCACAATGATCGAGTTGACCTCGATGCCACACGATATTCAGACCCTGCTTTCGCCTATTTTAGACCGTTTACGCCGAGAATTTACTGAATAACTCACTGAAAGTGTGAAACTTGTACCATACACACGACAACCACATTAACAATGTATCGCATTATCTCTACGATGGAGAGTATCCACACTGGTTTAAGGGAAAAGATGAATCAAACATTGCTAATTGCCGAGGACGACAAAATCACCGCGGCGGTGCTTGCCCAAAAATTCAGTCATGCTGGGTATATTACTCACATCGTAGATCAAGGTGATCAGGTCGAACGTGCGATCTACAAATTTCACCCAGAGTGCGTGGTTTTAGATATTGGCTTGCCCGTTTTAGACGGCTATGAAGTACTGGAGCGTATCAAGTCAACCTTCGACGGGGTTATCGTTTTTTACACCAGTCACGAGTCGGACCTAAACGAAATCAGCGCCCTTCAGAAAGGGGTAGACGACATCGTATTTAAGTCAAAAGATAGCCAAATATTAATTGAAAGAGTAAAACGTCTACTGAGCAGTCCGCCAGAAAAACGCGAATCACACATCGTTGACGTAAACCATCTCGCACTGAACGCTAAAAATCAGTGGTGCCAACTAAACGGGCAGTCAATAAGCTTAAGTGAAAGCGAATTTGAGATTCTGTTTTACTTGGCGCAACATCATGACCAAGTCATTACCCGAGAGCAGTTTTATCTTGCGATTAAAGGCATTACATACGATGGTAAAAGCCGCGGCTTTGACCTTAACATTTCTCGAATTAAAGTTAAGCTAGCCCGAGCGGGCGCAAGCAAGACGCTGATTAAATCGATACGTGGTAAAGGCTATATACTGTTGAGTGATGAGTGCTAGTCTAACGTTGTGAGTGGGCTAAGCATGCGGTAATAACAATACTCACCCTAAAACGATCATAAAGATTACTATGTCACTGCGCACTTACTTTGTTTTATTTTTATCGCTTATGGGGTTGTTGCTTACCGTCAATTTAGTGGCTAAGCAAGTGTATGAAACTGAACTGAGTCAGTTGAATCAACTGACTCAGTCGCAGAAAAGCATTCAGTTGATTGTCCGTCAACTCGCCGCCAGTTCAGAAGACCTTACCCGGCTTGCTCGCGCCTACGTGGTAACGTTGGATCCCGAGTTTGCAGACGATTATGATCAAATTCTGCAAGCTCGCAAAGGGCAGTCTCCACTCATCTTGTCCACCGTGAAACAAAAATACTTTTGGGGTGAATTGGTCTTACCGACCACCGAGATAAACGCCATTCGCGAGCAGCTCACTCAACCACCCTTAGTAAAAGTTGATTTGCAAGAGTTTGATCAAGCATTGCAGTTGTCCAACCGCCTCTCCCTTATTGAAAAGGACGCCATTGCGCTCGCCAATGTCAACAAAACCGAGGCTTTAGCGATGCTGTATAATGCAGATTACTATACAATCAAAGAGCGCATCTTTGAGCACATTCAGCACCTAGCCACCGATGTGGATGACAAATATAGTGGTCAAATACAGACTATCATCGACAACATTCGCTTATACAGAAGCATCAGTTGGACAGTGAATATTTCGCTGGTGGTGTCCATTGTAGTGCTGATCCGTATTTTATACTCCTCTATTGTTGTCCCGCTTTTTATTCTCAGTGATTACGCGAACACATACTCACCGAGCCAACCTTTTGGGCGGCTAAAACTACGTTCAAAAATTCACGAGCTAAAAAGCTTAAATAACGCCATCAACCATATGCAAGAGCGCATCCACAACGATGTAATTCAAGCGCAAAAGCAGATAGAGGTGCTGGAGGTAACCCAGCGTCAAGCCGAAGCAGCAACCGAGGCTCGAGGGCAATTTTTGGCGAATATGAGCCATGAGATACGAACGCCATTGAATGGGATTATTGGCTTTTGTCATTTGCTTCAAGCGACAGAACTAAACGACACCCAAGGCAACTACACCAATATGTCACTGCGCTCTGCCAACGCATTAATGTCCATCATCAACGACATTCTAGATTGGTCTAAGGTCGACTCAGGACAAAGTGTCATCGACTTAAGTGCGGTTAATCTTGGTGAAAAGATAGATTTTGTCATCGGCGTTACTCGACTGTCATCAGAGGAAAAATCTCTCAATTACGATGTTATTATCGATGAGAACGTGCCTGTAACGCTACTATCGGATGCAGCAAAATTACGTCAAATCCTGCTCAACTTGCTAAGTAACGCGATCAAGTTCACCCAGCAAGGCACCATCACATTGCAGGTATCTGCAACGCCGACTCACGTTCACTTTTCCGTTAACGACAGCGGCATAGGAATGAGTGAAGAGCAAATCGATAGAGTCTTTGACCCCTTTATCCAAGCCGACAATTCCACCACAAGAACCTTTGGAGGTACTGGCCTTGGATTGGCCATTTCACAAAAATACGCTCAGCTGCTCGACGGTGAAATCACCATCAAAAGCCGACTGGGTGGGGGAAGTCAGGCCACACTCACTCTGCCACTAAAAGTACCGGATGCATCAGCGCAACCAGAGGTATTTTCTGACCGAGTTTACTCAGACCCTTATGTTCAAGTTGGGCTACAGTTAACTGATAAGCATCAATATAATCATTGCCTTATGCTGCTCAAGCAGCTGAATATAAAGGTAAGCAAGCATCTCGAGTCATGTTCTCTACTGATCGTTGACCATCATGCTGCTACACATACTCAGCCACATTCAATATCGCGCAGCATACCGCTGGTGTTTATTGGGCCGCTGTACGCCTTTGAGCAAAACAGAAAAGATAACCACTGGGGCACTGTAACGCACCTGCCTTGGCCATTCACCAAGCTTAAGTTACTCACCACAGTCCAGAATTGCATTTCGACTTCGACAAATGCACAGAAACAACAAACGGCAAATAGCCTCTCGTTGACGTCAATGAAACTTAAGGTATTGGTCGCTGAAGATGTGTTGATGAACCAGCTTGTCATAGAGCGTATGCTCAAAAACCTTGGGGTTGAGTCGATTATAGTCGGTGATGGTGCTCAAGCGATTGATGCCGTGCAGCAGCACGTCATTGATCTTATCTTTATGGATCTGCATATGCCAGTAATGGATGGGTATCAGGCTGCGCAGCGCATTCGTCAACTCGAACCGTTTAAACATATTCCTATTATTGCCCTCTCCGCGGATGTACAACAATCCGCGAAAGCGCAATGTGAGCAACTAGGGTTTAATGGTTTTATTCTCAAACCCTTTAAACCAACAGACTTAGAAAACGCGCTGAAAAATGTCGTCGCTCATACTGCGGGATAATCGTTTAGTTTGTGAGGCAAGGCAAACAATAATCCACTGAGATAATAAAAAAGTGATCCGCTTCAAGTCATTGTTTTTATTAATCCCTAACCTTAAAGTACTTTAAAAGCTCAGATCTAGTGGACCCCTGTTTATGCCTCTAAAACTACTCTTTTTATTGTTTGTTTTTTTTAGCCCTCTTACCTTTGCTTCCAGCCCAATGCCCAGTTTCGATCTCACGCAGACGACAGCCGGTTATCTCTGTATCGCAATCTTTGTTTCCGCCTACTCTCTGGTTATGGCTGAGGAGTATTTGCAGCTACGCAAATCTAAACCTGTGCTGCTTGCAGCGGGGTTAATCTGGATCATTATCGGATTCACATTTTCAAAAATGGGCATGTCAGAGGTTGCACAAAGTGCCATTGAGCATAACCTTTTAGAGTACTCAGAACTAATGCTGTTTCTGTTGGTGGCCATGACATTTATCTCTGCCATGGAAGAGAGGCGACTGTTTGACGTTCTAAAAGCTTGGCTAGTGAGCAAAGGGTTCGATTTCCGTTCGCTGTTTTGGATCACCGGTATTCTATCCTTTTTCATATCGCCTATTGCCGATAACTTGACCACAGCACTTCTGATGTGTGCTGTGGTACTTAAAGTCGGTGGGAAAAACTATCGCTTTGTCAACTTAGCCTGTATCAATATCGTCATTGCAGCGAACGCAGGGGGCGCTTTTAGCCCATTTGGCGATATTACTACCCTAATGGTATGGCAAGCCGGTCATCTGCCGTTTAAGGACTTCTTACTGCTGTTCATTCCATCCGTCGTGAACTATTTAATACCAGCCATGATCATGGCAATGTTTGTTCCTAAAGAGCAGCCAGAAGTGGTGCACGAGTATGTTGAACTCAAACGCGGCGCTAAACGGATTGTAGGACTATTTATCCTGACTATCGCTACGGCCGTGGGCTTTCACGGTTTTTTGCACTTCCCACCGGTCATCGGCATGATGATGGGGCTGGCCTATCTGCAGTTTTTTGGGTTTTTCCTTCGCAAAACCTTACCGGCATCACTGGCTAAAAAACGCGCCCGAGCAGAAGCACATCATGATACCGCAGCGTTAAAACGGCTTGGCTCAGTGGTCCCTTTTGATGTGTTTCGCCGTGTTTCGCACGCGGAGTGGGATACGCTGCTGTTCTTCTACGGCGTTGTGATGTGTGTGGGTGGATTAAGCTTAATGGGCTACCTCACCATCGTATCCGAAATCATGTATACCCAATGGGATCCTATCTGGGCAAACGTGATGGTCGGTATATTGTCGGCGATTGTCGATAACATTCCAGTGATGTTTGCGGTGTTAACCATGAATCCGGATCTTTCTATGGGTAACTGGCTACTGGTTACTTTAACTGCCGGTGTCGGAGGCAGTTTACTGTCGATTGGCTCTGCGGCGGGTGTGGCTCTGATGGGAGCGGCACATGGGAAATACACATTCTTTGGACATTTAAAGTGGATGCCAGTCATCGCCCTTGGGTACGCAGCAAGTATTGCCGTTCACTTATGGTTAAATGCCATTTACTTCTAGGTATACAAAAAAAGGTAGAGACAAGATTGTCTCTACCTTTTTAAATGGAATTTCGGTTTGATTAGGGATACCACATCTCGATATCGAGCGTATCAACGTCAACGGGGTTAAAGCTTGATTTCGCAAAGCTGGGCATACCTTGATGGTTGTTAGAATTACCCGCACCTTCCTTCGGGAAACCTATCCAATTGGTTTTAAACTCACCATTATTGTCTTCATCATGAAACACAAACAGCGCATAGTCCGAGTCCTTTAGGCCGTCAAATGTCGCCGATACGCTAGTGCCCTTTATTGGGAGAGTTTGCAATGACACTGCAGTGTCTAAATCCGATGCGAACCCTTTTTTACCGGCATACAACACAAACACGGCATTGCCTTTTGGGTTTGTGAATCCCGTTACGTTGGCAGTAACTTGTAGTTGTGCAAATGCTGAAAGTGAATAGAACAAAGCGACTGACGCAATACCTATTGTAGACACGATGCGCGAGCATAAAACGTCCATTGAACAATCCTTGTTAATTACGGTTATCATGCTGTTTACGCATCGGCATAAATTTGGATCACCGGTTAGTCGCGATTATCGCTATCTTGCTCATCCATCGATTCGCTTAGCGGCTCATTACTATGGGCATAGCCATCATCGACAGCGTAAGGCAATGTTTCACCATTGAACTTTCCACCACGCTCAATACTTAAATCATCGGTAAAAATCGTTCCAGACACCGCGCCATGACGCAGAATCTCAACCGCTTCGGCGTGTAATGCCCCTTCTACACGACCGTTTACGATCACCAGTTTGGCATAGCCGTCGCCAACCAAATGTCCGGATGGGCTGATGATCAGCGTTTTTTCTGCTTGGATTTTACCTTGTACTTCACCGTCTACTTGAATATCAGTCTCTAACCGGAGCTCTCCGGTGATGAAACACCCATCTGCGATGAGAGTTGTAGTTGACTGCTTACTCTTAGCTCGACCATTTTTACCAAAGAGTCCCATCGAATGCCTCGTTCCTTTTCAAATATAGTGTCAAAATTTTCTACGTCCCAAGCGACAAAGTCTATGGGATCCAATGCGCGCCCAACAAATCGAATTTCATAGTGCAAATGGGGCCCAGTAGACAGTCCACTATTGCCGCTATATCCGATCAATTGTCCCTTTTGAATAAAGCTGCCTGACTTTACCGCAAATTTCTGCAGGTGAGAATAGGAGCTGCTAAAGCCATAAGCGTGCTGTAAGCGAATAAAATTTCCAGAGCCCGTATTACTTGGCCTAACCACTTCCACTACGCCGTCAGCAGGAGCGTATATCGGGGTTCCGATATTCACTGCGTAATCGATGCCACGATGTAACCGCTTTTGCTTGGTTTCAGGGTGGATTCGATAGCCATATTTTGACGAAATTCGCTCGTCACCAACAGGGGAGCCCGAGGGAATAAGTGTTAGCATATGTGTTCTAACTGTCGAGGTAATGGCTGCGGTATCGAGGCGGGCTTCAATTTCACTATCGACATCCCCTCCTGTATTCGCCACACCAAGTACGACTTCAAGATCGCCAAGCCGTTCAGATACACTCAATAGTCGATCTTCTCGTTCGAGGATGTCTTGCTCTCGCTCAACCAGATCTTGCTCAAGCACTTGTTTGAGAGACTTAAGATCCACTAACTCTTCGTTAAGCGCCTGTGACTCGTTGCGCAGTTGATCATGGCGCAGTTTACTTAAGTCAATCTCATCCATTAGGTGAAAAATGACTCCGCCAATGGCGACCAATCCTAGTAAGGTCAAATAACCCAACCCTTTTAGGCTGCGTCGAACCCACTTACCCAATTGGTAGTGTCGCGATCCTTCGACGGTAGATATGGAAACGATGACATGTTGTTTCATACGATGATGGTACTTATCTTATGGCACGTTCAAAGCGTCTCAACTGGGTAATCGTCGCCAAATTGAGGAAACTTGCTCTGTAGTGCTGTTCAAACCCCACCAACGCCACATACAATAGCAATAGGCATAAAAGGGGGGAACTATATGGATTCGATGCTCTCAACCACTGCACTGGCCAAAACCAAGCAGCTTGAGGCGGCGCAACTGTTTGACCAGTTGCAACAAGCCGGGTACTTATACCGACAGTCAACCAAAGGTAAGTCCCGTTGGGTACTCACTTATCTTGGAGAGCGATTTGGTGGGCAGTATAAAGATCATCCGACCTATGGTAAATACATAGCGTGGCCAAGAACTCTATTTATTGATCATGCGTGGCAAAATCACCCCTTAATGACAGCGACAGCTCTGGGTGATCATTTCTCCCTTGCGGCAAAAAAGATCAACTTGTTGCTTAAAGAGTTAGGTTGGCTAGCCAAAACAGACTCGGGTTGGCGCGTGACTGATCATGGAAAACGTGCAGGTGGTCAGCAGAAAAAACATGACGACAATGACTATGCGCTGTGGCACCCATCAATTCAACGTCACCCTCGATTGGTGCAAACGGTGCGAGAGTTTACCGGCCAAGAGTCTGCAAAGCTAGCAACCGATCATTCCATCAGTGAGTTTAGGAAAAAATTTGAAGCAAAACATCGCACCCTTGATGGTCACTACGTAAGAACTGAAGGCGAGCTTATTTTGGATAACTGGCTGTACATGGCCGGAGTCACCCACGCCTATGCACGCCAGTTACCGATCGAACAAGAAGAGTGGTGCGATTTCTATTTACCTCAAGCAAATTTGTACTTGCAGTATTGGCCTTTTAATTGCAGCCAGCCATCTCCAGAGCGAGACGCGTTGCTTTCGTTGTATCAGAGCAATGACCTCGATTTGATTGAGCTATTTGCCGATGAGATTGAGCAGTTGGACGACCTATTGCCAAAACGCCTTCGCCAATACGGTATTAAAGCGTACTAATAAACCTGTCTAATATAGCAATGTTAAGGGTTCAACCAAACGACAATGGCAGCCCTAATTGTGGACTGTCACTCTCTACACGATTAGACTCACCTGACCTTTTTGGCACGATTGACGCGTGCCCCTTTTGCTCAATATCTTGATACGATGTGGGCGCCCAACGTTGGATATAATGACCTTGCGGGTCAAACAACTGCGTTTGTTTACCCAAGTTGAAATGTCTTCCTCCTTTTTTATCAAACCCTACGCCCGCAATGTATTGCCAGTTGCCCCAGTTAATCGCGACGTCATAGTCGAGTAGCTGCTGTTGGTAATGAGCAGCACCCCAGCGCCAATCTCCCTGATACTCGTTAACCCAGCAACTGGCAGCAATTTGTCGCGCTCGGTTGGAGATGTACCCCGTTTGATTGAGCTGCTTAATGATCGCATTTACAATGGGATAAGGCGTTTTCCCCAAACTCCAATTTTTAAAATCGGCCGTGCTTTGGCGGCTCTCACTAGGCTGTCGATTGACACCTGATACTGAAAAATACTCAGGTCCAGCGTGGTGCATTTGCCAATGAAAATACTCTCTCCACAACAGCTCTACTTGGATCCACTGTGTCGAATCGTTTTTGCCGAAACGGTGTTCATGCTGTTTTAGTTCACGCAATACTTGACGCACCGATAGGCTACCCAACGCCAGCCAAGGGCTCAATTTGGTGGACGAATCCCAATCGTCTATTGCGTTGCGCGTTTGCTTGTAAACTTGCGGTAAGTCACTGCCAAAATAACCGACTAGATGCTTTTTTCCTTCTATGCAGCCCGCTTTCGCAACCCATACTGATGCACTGTGGCTTTGCGTGCCAGCAGCACTTCGCTCACTGTTCGTAAAAGTAGAATTCGCCATTGGTGCAGGTAAGTGTGTGGGTGTGTATACACCACCTACGCTAAGACTCGCGCGTTCAATAAAGCGGCGGAACTGGCTAAAGCTAAACTGATGTGGGTGAGACACGACGGGCCAGTGCCCCTTGTCAAACAGCGAATGCTGATCGACGGTAATGAGTGCAATATTCAATTCTTGCAATGCTCTTGCTAATGCAGCTTGGCGTACGGACTCATCAAAACCAAACGCTGCACTGACCCCAACATGCGTCACGCGATGTCGAAGACAAAGCGCAATAATAGTCTCTGTCCATGCCCCTTGTTCTACCACGAGGCGTTGGCCAAAAGGCTGCAATGCTGCGTCCAGCTGTTTGAGAGTTGCATCGAGATATAACGCTGGGAGAGCCCCTCGAGAGGCGCTGCGGAAGTTAACAGTGCTCGGTTCCAATACGTACACTGCATCAAGTACATCGACCTGGGAGGCCAATGCGCTAAGGGCTCGATTATCACACACTCGCAAATCATGAGTGAACACAAAAAGGCCACGTCGAGCGGTGATAGTTGACGGTGAGGTGGCTGAAAGGGGCATAAAGCGCACTCGTAATAAAGGTTTATTACGGTTGTACGCTTTGTGAGGTGCTTTGGATTACTCAGAAGTTATAGCGCCGCGGACAAGGCTCCACGGCAATCTATTATTTTTTAGGTACTTTGGACTGCTCTGCAATCGCTTTGATCAACACAGAGGTATCATCTCTGCCATGCCCTTGGGCTGCTAGAGCTTGATAATCATGCAAGGTTTTTTCTGTCAATGCTAACCCTAAGCCGTGTTTACGCGCTTCAGTTGCACAGATGCCAAGATCTTTAATCATCCACTCAACAGCAAAACCAAAATCAAACTTGTCGTAGTTCATCGATAAACCACGATTTTCCATCTGCCACGATCCCGCTGCACCATTTTTAAGGCAGTGCATAAGAGCTTCAATATCAAGCCCAGATTTTTGCGCCAGCAACAATCCTTCAGATAAACCCGCTAACACGCCAGAGATACAGATTTGATTGACCATCTTTGCACGTTGACCTTGGCCAACATCACCCATCATAACCGAAGACTTAGCGTAAGCTTCAAACACCGGTTCAAGGGTCGAGAAAAGACAAGGGTCTGAGCCGCACATGACGGTTAACATGCCACTTACGGCACCCGCTTGCCCACCAGACACCGGCGCATCCATAAAACGAATACCTAGCGGTTTGGCGGCAGCGTTTAGCTCTAGCGCTAACTCTGCGGACGTCGTGGTATGATCCACAAAAATGGCACCTTTAGTCATTGCCGAAAACGCGCCTTCAGGGCCTGTCGTCACTGAGCGCACATCATCGTCATTACCCACACAACTAAATACCACCTGAGCGTCTTCTACGGCCTCTGCGACAGTTGCAGCCCAACGTCCAGTATGCTCTTTACACCACTGCTTTGCTTTGCTCTGAGTTCGGTTATACACCGTCACATCGTGCCCTGCTGCAGCTAAGTGCCCTGCCATTGGGAATCCCATCACTCCAAGCCCTAGAAATGTAACCTTCACTGCCCTCTCCTTGTAAATCCTAGTCTGACCAAAACGAAAAAAGCCGAGCGGGTGCTCGGCTTTCTTTCAATCTATAATTCAGCGTTATGATATACCTGCTGAACATCATCACAGTCGTCCAACATATCTAAAAACTTCTGAAATTTTTCAGCGTCCTCACCCGTTACTGGAGTATGGGTTTGAGGAACAAAAGTGATCTCCTCGACGTCCATAGTAACGTCAGCGAAGTTTGCCCCTAATGCGGTTTTCGTTTTGAAAAACTCTGTGTGAGGAGCAAAGACAGTGATCACGCCATCGTCGAGTTCAATGTCTGTCACATCGACGTCGTCCATCATCAAAGCTTCAAGGACAGCTTCCTCATCGTCGCCTTTGAACTGGAAGACAGCTTGGTGATCAAACATGTGTGAAACCGTGCCTGGGCTACCAATCTTTGCGCCTGTTTTAACAAAGCACTGACGTACATCTTGGAACGTACGATTGCCGTTATCTGTTAGACAATCAACAATCACACTCGCGCCACCTGGGCCAAAGCCTTCATAACGTGCCGGTTGGTAGTCTTCACCACCACCGCCGTTCGCTTTATCGATCGCTTTGTCGATAACATGGCCAGGTACTTGGTCGCGTTTTGCTTTAGTGATTAAGTGTTTCAGAGACAGGTTTGTATCAGGATCACTGCCGCCGTTCTTGGCTAACATGTAGATCTCTTTACCGTACTTTGAATAGACTTTGATTTTTGCGCCTTGTGTTTTCGCCATCGAGGCTTTGCGCACTTCAAAACTTCTTCCCATTTGGGGTATCTCTCATCTTTACATACAATGCGCGCATGATATCAAAACGCGCTTTAGATTGACCAGTCTAAAAATGCGAAGCAAAGCTCGATTTCTAGACCCAAAAACGAATTACTGCACACCTAACATCGATTTGTACTTACTGACGCTGCTGTCAAAAATCGCACTCTGCTGCGGAGACAGTTTTTGTTGAGCATCGCGAAGCGCTTCATTTCCTACTTTGCCATTTTTGATTTGCCATACGATATAGGACGCTTGTTTATCGAGTTCGATTGCGTTTTTTTCGTCGGCTGGCAGAAGCGATAGATTAAAAGCCATATGTTGAGGGTATCTTAGCTGTGAGTATGTTAGGGAGAGAAGTTTAACACAAAATGAGGTGAGGGTAACTGCTGCTCTCGATGCGGTATTTATAGTGTAAACTGGGCAACAAGATATAATGCGCGTGGGGTGACCGAAATGGAAAACCAAGCAATGTTGCCACTGCTTGGTGTCAATTATAGACAGTCACAGACATTCCTTTAGTGAATTAAACCCAATTCGCGTGCTTCTTCAATCGTCAAACCACTTTCTTTGATCTCTTGAAGCGCTTCGATACGTCTACGAGCGACGGCAGATTTAACGCGTCGGTCAGACCGCGTTTTCGGCGTATCGTCAACGGGTGTCCACTTTTCAGCAATGTTTGAAATGTCGTCATGATTAATCGAATTGATAGACATGATTCATCTCCTCGTTAGGTTGTTTTCTCGAGTTATAGATATCAATACAACACGGCTTAGAAAAGCCGATTAATCGCGAAATGTGAGCTCATAGAAACTCTCACAATAAACCCTATTTACACGATGGATATTCGTTGCCCCCGAGTAAATTTCGCGGTAGGTTTAAGAAATTCGCAGTCGCAAATCTGGGCGTGAGCTCGGACACAGTTTACAACTTTGAATGTGTCGCAATTATGAACCTAGCATGACGATTTGAAGGGACTAAAGTAGAGAATACGTCTAGTCGGTTCCCTTTATTTAGCGTCGAAGGTGTGCGAAATGATTTCAAAGCCGTCTCTTAACAAAGAGCTGTGGCAAGAAGCCGTGTCAAATTGGTATCAATCTCGGAAGCATGATCAAGTAGAAGATCTCTTACCGTTGCTGCAATCTCCTCCCAATGAAATTTGGGGACCTGCCCTCTCGTCTTTCCAACAAAAAGGGTTAACCTGTTGGCTCGATGGTTGTCTGCGTGCTCATCAACATTTTAGCTCAACCGGTCATCCAGACGACTCATACCAATACCTCAATTTTGCCATCGCTAAATTGCAACAAGTTGCCAGTGATTGCGACGTCGACATCGAAATTAAAACTTGGTGCGTGCAGCGTTTGGATCAATTGATCATATTGGCGTTAGAGTTTTGTAGCGAACAAGGGGAAGAGTGGAAGCAGGAACAGTTCGATCAGATAGAAGCGCATGTAAAGTTCATGACACGCTATCCGTACAAGCAAAAAAATGGCGAGGTATGAAACCTCGCCCAAAAATAAACTATGAATGTAATTAATAGCAACCTAAGCAATTACCTGATCAGTGAATGACTTCGATTGGTATTAATGAGCCAACACTTGGGTACAATGAAAAAGGCTGAACTCAACGTCATTTTAAGTTTTGAATTCGACCCAAATGTCAATGTGTCGTCAGTTGCGTGCTAACCCAAGGTAAGACCCCTACCCTGCAATATCTTGTAACGCAATCATCACGCTTTCATCGTAATGACCATCAGCAATATTGCGACACACCTTGCGGCGCACGGCCAACCCACCAATCAGCTTTTCTATGGTCATGTGCTTGTCCTGATTGCTTTGCTGGAATAGGTCTATGACCTCACTAAGCTTATCGTACGAAATAACCTGCTCTCCGGCTTTTAGCCAATCGAGCTTCTCAATCAACTCTAAGCACTCTTGTTCAACTATCGAGGCTGGGTGACCTGTCATAGCGGACAACGCTGTTATACTGCGTTCTAGCGCTTCTGACGAGGTATACTTGGTCAATGTTATCGTGATCTCTTCTGCATTTATCTCGACGAGGTGCTTCTTCAATTTCACACGACGTCCTAAGCGACCCGATTTAGTGGCTTTACGCTTGATCGGTTCAAACTCACCATCGATCACTTCACTTAACTCTTCCAGCTTCTTCTTCGACACAATCTCGTGACGTAATGGGTTTGGAAGTGTTGGTGCCATGTTCCGCTTGCCCTGATTTTTCATCTTAGCGCGAGCGTACTTCAGCACCTCATCGGCGTGGCACTCTATATCAAACTGGTAGTCTTTTAGTTTTAGATCCGACTCAATTGGCGTGATCGTCAAATGATAGCCCCAGAGATTCACCTTGATCATGCTTTCAGTGACTGGGTCTTTTGCGAGACGTTTCAATTCTCTAATCATATCCATAGAGAATCGACGCCATTCAATATTTCGACTGAGTTTTTGGTTCAACTCGCTTAAGGTCATGTTTTCACGATACTTACGAGACAGTCGACTACGGAAGAACGAGTACAGCTGAAAGATCAACGAGTGTTGGCGCAAGATCTCTGGTGGAAACAAAAAGAAATAATCTTTGGTTAGCAGCTCTTCGTAAAACGAAGGCTCCCACACCAATATGTACAGATTGGGTTTGATCTTGATCTCGCCAGTCTGACTTTCAATTGGTGCTTCTTCTGAAGCGGTGATCGTTCTAGCGAGAAAGCGGAATCGATCACTCTTAAAGCCCTCTGGCATATTCTCACTGAGCCATTGCCCAGTAAGCTCGTGCAACTGAAAATCGGTGAATTCAATTCGATCAATACTGTCACGGATAGAATCCCGTGCTGGCCCACTGTCTTTCTTGCCTCGAATCGACAAAATATCGGTGATATACAACGGCGTCTTATTTGGCGGCGTCTTAACATCTATGTGGTATTCATCTTTGTGATGATCGTGATACTGCACTGTCAATGTAAACAAGGCAAATAGCGTCATCAGATCGTCGACAGTCATAATGTTCTTTGACGAGCGTGTTTCAATCACTGCGCGTGTTCCCGAAATTGACACTAGTGATTTCTGATAACTTTTACGAGTCCGCGGTGGCGCCAATGCTTGGTCAATGATACCTGCCCAGTTAGTCGGCGAAACAACAAACTGGTCGGCTTCGTTGCGCATTGAAGGTGGCGTAGGTAAACCATGCTCTGTAAGCAGCTGTTTATTTACGAGGTTTTGTGCGAGGGCCTTAGACTTTTTCTGTTTTTGAGTCTGTTTAGTGGACTCAGTATTCAACACCTGAGTTCCCAACACAGTCACCAGTTTCGACGGGTTGATGAATCGATGCAGCATCGTTTTACCCGCTAGACCTGTCTCAAACCGTACTGGAATTTGTTCGAACAAACCAACGTTTACCGCTGCACGAAGTCGTTGCTGGATTGCTGCTCGAGTCAGTTGCCCTTCCGTCGCATCAATAATTTGGGTTGTCGACACTAGGCCATCGATTGATGTCATACCGTTGAGAGAAATTAAATTCAGTAGTTCAACAATACTTTTAGTCACACCCTTAAAGTGTTGATACTGAGTGATCCAGTCGATAGCTTGGTCATTGATTTCAAATAAATGTCCATCCTTGTGACTGCGAGGTAGCTTGATTAAGATCTTTTCCGGTTTGCTCATTCTATTTGACTGACTTTGTAAAGATGTCATTGTTCCGAGTACTCTAACGGGGATCCACAGATAAATAAAGCACTTATTATTGTTTCTATAATACTGATCTTATTTGATTAACTGATCTATATTGATAAATCTGATCTAATGATCCGGGAGCGAAAATTATCCTAAGTCTTTGTATTTATGAGTGTTAATTTTAAGTGTGGTCGGAAAGATGATCAAGACGCTTTTGAAACGGTGATCAAGCTAACTCCGTAAGCATGATCAATCTTCACGGGAACGATGATCACTGGATTTAGGAGTCATGATCAAGCGGCTTACGAAACAATGATCATGTATACGTCACAGGTTATCCACAGTAGAAGTGTGATCGTTGCCACTTTGCCCCTTGGGACAGCTTGCATGCACCGGTTCGGAACGATGATCAAGACGTTGATAATGCCTCAAACAATTGTGATTGCTGTTTGTTTACACTACCGTCGATAGCCAGCTAGTCTTTATCACCATCGTCGTAGGTAAATGCATCTTTTCTATATAGAAATAGTCAATTCGGAAGCCTGATCAAGAGATGCCAGTGGTTATACTGGAAAAATGAAGATCGGAATACGCTTAATGAAGATCTCGTTTGGATCCTCTCAGCCCCCGCTGTATATAACATTGACCGTAATTTGGCTGGAGATTTACATGCTTCCGTTAATTGTACTCTCTTGATCATCGTTCCGACTGCAATGTTTAAGTGTCTGAGACTGCCCTGCTCTGTAATAGCATAATATTTTCCTTGATCATCGTTTCGGACCTTCGTATTTAGCCCCAAATCGATCCGAAAGCATGATCAAGTATTACCTTGATCATCGTTCCTGCTCTTGTTGGTGTATACGTCCATAGTTACTGAGCACCACGCAACTTGTCTCTGCTTTCTAAGTCAAAGTGACATCGACTGTAATTTATCGTATGTTTATTATGCTTCCGACTTAATTGTACATTGGCTAACTAGTCATACTCTGAGTACCGTTTACAGTGTAAAGTTTAGTGACACCGTAACAGTTTAAATCTGTGTAGATTTGAGCATAATGTTAGTCAAAAAGAGGATGATGTTTTGCTGATATAATGTGCGATTGACCCCATTTGTACCAAATTCATACCTCATATTGATTGAGCTAAAAATCAGTTTTTTGATACTATTGGTAAAAATTTAGAGGTGTGCACCATTTCGTTGTTTGGTTAAAGAAATGCTGTACAATGGATAAAAAGTTAATTGGGCATGTAATATGAAGCGACAACAAACGATAGAAAATTTAGCTCGGCTTGCCGAGCAAACTCAGCAAGTTCAAGCCGATCGTATCGAGATAGTATTAGAAGAGCGCTCAGATGAGCATTTTCCTCCTATGTCCAAAGCGTTAATGGAAACCCGTTCAGGGCTGACGCGCCGAAAACTCGATGATGCAATTTCTAAACTTGAACAAGACGGACACCAGTTTACTAAGAATAATGCTAATCACTATTCAATTTCTCTACAAGAAGCGCATCACCTGATGGATGCTGCTGGCGTACCCAAGTTTCACGAGCGTAAGCAAAGTGTTGGCAATAAGCCATGGGTGGTGAACGTTCAAAATCAAAAGGGCGGTACCGGTAAGTCAATGACTGCTGTACATTTGGCTGCTTGTCTAGCATTAAACTTAGATAAACGTTACAGAATCTGCCTTATTGATTTGGATCCTCAAGGGTCGTTACGTCTGTTTTTAAACCCACAGATCAGCATTAGTGAACACGACAACATCTATTCAGCTGTCGATATTATGCTGGATAACGTTCCTGAGGGGGTCACTGTTGATACCGCATTCTTGCGCAAAAACGTGCTGTTGCCGACTCAGTATCCTAATTTAAAGACCGTTTCAGCTTTCCCGGAAGATGCGATGTTTAATGCTGATGCGTGGCAAAGTCTGACTCAAAGTGACTCACTGGATATCGTTAAGCTACTGAAAGAAAAGCTCATTGATCGAATCGCAGACGACTTTGATATCATCATGATAGACACAGGTCCGCATGTTGATCCATTGGTTTGGAACGCGATGTATGCCTCTAACTCACTGTTGATCCCGTGCGCAGCAAAACGCCTTGATTGGGCTTCTACGGTTAACTTTTTCCAACACCTTCCAACAGTGTACGAAATGTTCCCGGACGATTGGAGTGGCTTAGAATTTGTTAAGTTGCTTCCTACCATGTTTGAAGATGACAATAAGAAACAAGTATCGGTACTGACTGAGATGAATTACTTGCTACAAGACCAAGTGATGATGGCGACCATTCCTCGAAGTCGAGCGTTTGAAACCTGTGCCGACACCTATAGTACGGTGTTCGATCTGACCGCATCGGATTTTGAAGGGGGCAAAAAGACATTAGCCACAGCACAAGATGCAGTGCAGAAAAGCGCATTAGAGCTTGAGCGAGTCTTACACAGCCACTGGCATTCACTAAATCAGGAGTAATTTACGATGGCCATTAAAACATCCGAACTAAATGCCAAATTGTTCGGCAAAGCAAATAAGCGTCGAGTAACCAGTCCTGAACAGGCACAATCTGCTGCTAAGTCGAAAGCTCAGGTGATTGAACTCGCCGTAGCTGGGGAAGCCGCAGTCGAGTTTGAACTGACGACTATTGCAGCCTCTGATATCGAGACTGCAACGGTTGTATTTGACCAAAACGCTCGTGAACAATCGTTTTTAAATGAAACCGCGTTATCGGATATTTTGACCACTCTTAAAGAGCACGGTCAGCAATATCCGGCAGTAGGTCGTCGTACCCCTGAGGGTAAAATAGAAGTCCTTGATGGTAGCCGACGTCGCATGTCGTGCATTTTGGCCAACAAAGATTTCCTGGTCTACGTCGCGGAAAGCATTAATGTAGAACACGCTAAGTTCTTGTCGGACGTGGCCAATGCACACAAGCCATTGTCACTTTACGAAAAAGGCCGCGAAATGCAAGCTAAGCTTGATTCGGGTGAAGTGCAAGATCAAAAAGGATTGGCCGAACTGTTCCAATGCAGTGAAGCATTGGTATCTGGTGCGTTAAAAGCGGCGACTTTGCCGGTTGAGTTATTGCAAGCATACCCTAGCGTCACCGAACTAGGTCGTCCGACAGTCGTAAAACTTCACAAACAATTCTTTGAACTCGCACCATCGCAGCAAAAAAGAATTATTGAGAAAAGCTTAACCGAAGCGATTGTCGATAAGCAGCATGTCGAGCTGTCTAGTTTGACACAAGTGACAAAGGAAGTAACAGAAACGCTTCTCAGCTGGATTGGCGAACACGCGCCTAAATCTGCAGCGAAAGCGAATGTGAAGCAGCAATTGGTTAAAGGCCGTGCAGATTATGTAAGGAAGGGCAATACCCTAACTCTGAACCTAAAATCTGTTGACGAAGAATTGAGTCAAAAGATTCTTGAGTTTGTGCAAAAGACTTTGTCATAGCGGATTAAGCGTTAATTATTAGATATCGAAAGATTGAGGCTGCCTTGCGCAGCCTTTTTTATTGCCATTAGAACAACACTTTTGGAAGGGGTGCTAGTGCAGAATACTTACAACAATCATGACCACTAAGAAAGCTGCGTGTTACACTTATTAAGCTCTCAGGTTAAAGGTATTAATGTGACTCAAATTGCTCAGGAATTGCAACGCATTGTCTCGTTGCATCAGCAAGCCGCAAACAGCGGTCATCGCGCAGTTGTCGTTCTAAAAGGCCCGACAGAGTGGGCGACTGACATAGTTCGCACGTACTATGACTCTATACTCGATTCTCACACCATCGATGCCATTGCCGTTGCTTGGAATACATTACCTTTTCGTCGTCATGTTATGTACAAGCAGGCTCGCACGCTGCTTGGAAGTGAATGTCAGTTTCTTGCAATTAGCTTAGATCACTCGTTTGATGCTAATGGATTTAATGCTGCGATAGGTTGCCTTGCTGGAAACGGTCTATTGGTTTTGTCGATTCAAGATGAACCGTCTTCAAATTCGATGATCTGGCTTAGTGCCGCGTTAGATCGGTTACCTACAATCTTTTTTGACGAAAATAGAACATCTTCGGCTTCTTCAGGAGCTGAAGATTTATTTCCCGAAATACAATTTTCTCGCTATCGCTGTGACACCACAGAGCAACAACGCATTGTTCCCGCTTTAGACAAGGTTGTCACAGGGCACCGCAAACGTCCATTGGTACTAACGGCTGACCGGGGTAGGGGAAAGTCATCAGGAATTGGACTCGCATTGGCCAATCTACTAAAAAAGCAGCGTTGTCGAGTCATCGTTACTGCACCCAGTCGAGCCGCTGTTGAGACACTATTTCAGTACGCTAGAGAAAGCCTTGGAATTTCTGTCTCAGCTACACTTGAATATCAAGATAGCTCGATTCGATTCATCGCGCCTGATGAACTCATTGATACTCAGCCATCTGCCGACCTTGTTATTGTTGATGAAGCATCAGCACTTCCATTACCGATATTGACAGAGATTGCCGAGCACTATCATCGACTGGTGTACTCTTCCACCATCCACGGATATGAAGGGTGCGGGCGAGGGTTTACACTTAAGTTTATGCAATGGTTGGACAACCATCGTAAGGGGTGGCAGCAACTTCACCTAGAGAACCCTATGCGTTGGGCGCCACTCGATCCTCTCGAAAAGTGGCTTAACCAGACATTTTTGTTGTCTGCGGAGTCCGATGCTATAGAGTCGGTTAACAAGCACGAGCTGTGTTTTAGCAACATTGATAAGACACAGTTGCTCATCAATCCTGCGCTTCTTACTTCTTGTGTAGGGCTATTAGTCAACGCTCACTATCAAACTTCTCCAAACGATATATTTAACTTGTTGGACGATGACGCAATATCTCTTAATGTTGCCACTATCCAAGATCGCGTAGTAGGTGTATTGCTCAGTGTGGATGAGGGTGGGGTTAATCAAAATTTGGTGGCTGATGTTCAAAAAGGGCAACGTCGCCCGAAAGGGCATCTTGTCGCGGCTAATCTAGCGAATCACTTAGGCGAACAGCAAGCGCTTACATTACTTAGTTGCCGAGTAATGAGAATTGCTGTACATCCGCGCTGGCAAAAGCATGGGGTAGGGCAGTACTTACTTGAACAGCTTATCGACAGCAAAAGAGGTAAGGTGGATTTCGTTTCTACCAGTTTCGGTGTCACTCAGGATTTGGTGTACTTCTGGGAGCGTTGTGGTTTTCGCTTTGTAAAAATGGGCGTGTCTAAAGATAACAGTAGCGGCACCTACTCAGGAATTTGGTTGTACTCGATGACGCCTATGGACTGGATAGAGCAGGCTATTCGTATTTCTAGGTCTCAGTTTGTTGATCAGTTAAGTCATGAAACAGGGGCTCTTGACAGTGACATAGCGCTTGTCTTGTTGAGTAACTTTAAGCCTCATCAAATACCCAAGAATGACGTACATTTAATGACACTGTTCGGGCAAGGTGGAAACAGCATTGCAAGTGTGCGATCGTCAGTAATTGAAGGACTGCGATGTGATCCTACAGCGTTGCAAACAATTGAGTTTAGAACTTTACTCATTGATGTGTGTATCAAGAACATGAGCACCGAACAGCTGGTTAAGCGTTATCCTGTTACGGGCATTCGACAGATTGAACAAATGCTTCGTGATATCGTTCGTGAATGGATGAATTTACACTGTAAATTGAACTTGGACTCGTAGTGTCGACCCTATAAGTTCTGATTTACAGTGTAAATCGTTAAATTTCTTAACACTTTTGTTTTATTTTTATGACCGCTTGCGCAGCATAAAGTATAGAATTCGGTTAAATTTAGTGTAAAACAACCTTTGAGGAACATCAAATGTGGACACAGTACCTGGTTATCGAGGAGCCTAATTTGATGGCTATCATTGACGATAGTCAGCACAGTGAAGGCAATATTGATATCCAAGGGTTAGCTCATGCGTTGCAAGAAGTCGGAGCAGAATCATTTAAAGTCGATGATGAGGCGGTTAAATCCTTTATTGGGCTGATCCACTCCGGTGATACATTGCAAAGCCAAAAAGTGGTCATCGCAGAACGCGTCGACACCTTAGTTGAGATCGAACTTCAAAATAATGATTTGTTGGCCGTTTTGCATGTTATTGGTGCTTATGGAGGCAAAAGTCTCACACCCGGAATGATCATGGATGCGTTATCAAAAGCCCATGTAACTAAGGGCATTAATAAGCGAGCGTTAAACAAAGCGCTGAATGACGCGAAAAGGTTGAAGCCTGGTGAAAGACTTTCTCAGCCAATAGCAAAGGGTGAATACGCCACCGCAGGAACAGATACTCGCTTTATCTCAATGACCAAAGATTTTCGAACGCGAGTGCTCTCTCCCCAAGTTGATTCCAACAGTAAAACCGGAAAAGTCGACCTGAAAGATTTTGGTGAACAGATCACTGTCTCACCTGGAGATGTGTTAATGAAACGCATTGCAGCAACACCGGGTACGCCTGGCTATACGGTGACAGGAGCCGTTTTAGCGCCCAAACCAGGTAAAGATATTCCATATGGCGAGTTTGCGGGCAGTCGTCTCTCGAAGAAAGACCCCGCGTACATGATTGCGGCCCGAAATGGCTTACCTAAAGTCCGTGATAATGGTGTCGATGTAGACGATGCATTACTACTCTCTTCTGTGTCGGTTGCAACGGGTCACATTGGGTTTAAAGGGGATGTAGTTGTCGAAGGCAATATAGAGCCAGGTATGGTGGTGAAAGCCACTGGCGACGTTAAGGTGACAGGGTTTATTGAATCGGCAACGGTTCAGGCTCACGGTACGGTCACTGCTGCAAAAGGAATAATAGGACAGGTTTCAGGGAATGAGTCCAATTGCCAAGTGACCGCTAAACAAGGCGTTGTGGCCGGCTACGCATTGAATGCCCAGATTAAAAGCGGGAAAAACATCGAGCTAGGTCTACATTGCATTAACTCGTTATTGACCGCTAAAGGTGACATTACGGTGCTCAACCAATCAAGAAACCGCGGCTTATTAAGCGGTGGAGTGGTCAATGTGGGTGGGAAACTGTTGTGCTCGCAGCTGGGCAGCGAAGGCGATGCTGCAACAGAAGTCTACATGTTTGGTGCATTCAAACAGCACCTTATCGATCTGGCTGAAGCAAAAAAGGCGTACACCCTGGCTCAAGAAAAAACCATGGACGTGGTGCGTAAAGAAATTGAACTTAAGAAAAAGCCCAAAACAGAGCGAACCGAGGAAGAAGTTCAAGCTCTTGATGAGTTTAGAGAGCAGTCCCAACGTAACCTAGAAGTCGCTAAAAGGCGTAAAGAGAAACTAGAAGATACCCTTAACGATCATCTAGAAAACTGCACCGTTGAAGTTTTGAAAAAGGTCTATACTCATGTCAGCATCCACTACGGTGAAGAGGTGGTGACCACTCGCAGTGAACACGATTACAGTTTGTTTTCATTCGATAAATACCACATCGATCGCCAAAGTATAAAGCCTGAATAGTGACTCACTAAAGCTACAGATTAGGAACGATTCGTATGTGTGGACGACTCAACATCATAGCCGACCCTCTAGCGCAATTAGTGTCTGAAGCATTAGGTATTGAGTTTTGGACAACCACTAATAATGACGTTAGACCAACACAGCCGCTCTCTGTTGTATCTGCTTCATTAAATCATCGCTTGGAGCACACGGCCTTAGGGTGGGGAGTCCAACCTGCATGGTCGTCCAAGTTATTGATAAATGCTAAAAGCGAAACTGTCGCCAGTAAATCAACGTTTAAGTATGGGTTCGCCCACTCACCGGTGGTTGTTCCTTGCAGTGGATGGTACGAGTGGTCGACGCAACAAGGAGCAAAGCAAAAGTTTTTGTTTGAGGGGCAAAGCCCTGTTCTTTATATGGCAGCTATTGTTGTAGACGGGAATGTAGTCACCTTAACTCGCTCACCGACCGAGCAATGCAGTCATTACCATCACCGTATGCCTCTCATTCTTCATCAAGACCAAATATCGCCTTGGGTACTAGGCACTATTGACGAGCGAGCAGATTTGCTTAATGTGCTACCAGATGAAGATTTCATCATTTCAAATACCGAAGCGCCAGCCAATCCAAGTGCACAAATGTCACTGTTTTAGAACGAAATCTAATATCTATGCTTTACCATGCTCTCGAATATTTGCCTTTACAGTGTAAATTCGAGTCTCAAGCGCGATTTATGGTTTTGCAGCGTTACTATAGTGTGCAGTCTACAGGCGAGTGAGTTGCAGAAATTTGCAGCCTGTGGGGGCAAGGAGGTTGGGTATCGCAGGGAAAAGAGGGCGTATTGATAGCCCTCTCTATCAATAGATTTCTATTTTAACTGATGAAATAGAGCATCTTTTAGGTCTGCTCGTTGAGCCTTTAGGCGGTGCATTTCGATGTCATCGATAGGAGAGTCTCTTAATTCCAAGGTGCGAATTTCTTTATCTAGCGCGTTGTAAGCTTTGGTGTCTTCAGCAAACTTGCTGTCACTGTTGAGCAAGGTTTGAATCTGATCTTTGTACTCGGGGAAGTCGTGCAAAAGGGAGTGATTTTCTCCTAACATAGTGCGTAGCCTCTTATTTAATTGAAGTCGTTTGGGAACCCAATTTAAGCGTAGGTAGTCTTTGTCAAAAAGCAAAATTTACACCCAAAATCTGAGACTAATTACTGCCTATAAAAAAGCCCCTCTGCATCAAATCAAGAGGGGCTTAATGTAGCTATAGCTTGGCAGTTATTCTAACCGACGTTAACTGCTACCTTTGACTTTGCCTTGTTGTAGGTCTTTTAGTACTTGCTCTTTAGGGCCGTCAGCGATAATAGCGCCTTTCTCCATAACAATAAGCCGATCAACAACGTCTAGCATGCTGGTTTTGTGGGTGATCAATAACAGTGTTTCATCGTCTTTAAGCTGGCGCAGTTGCGTCTTAATGTGCATCTCAGAGCGATTGTCCATGGCGCTGGTTGGCTCATCCATGATCAGTACCGGAGGACGACCAAGCAATGCGCGAGCAATAGCAACAGATTGTCTTTGGCCTCCAGAGAGCATTTGACCGCTTTCTCCTACTTGTCTTTCTAGTCCCGCAGGATCCTGCTGAGTAAATGCGGTAACACCGGCGCGTTGCGCAGCTTCCATCACTTCACGGTCATCCACGATGGTTTGTCCCAAGGTGATGTTGTCACGAATGCTGCCAAAGAACAGTTGAGTGTCTTGAGGGACGCAACCAATATTTCGGCGTAGGTCGACATGGTGTAGCTGGGAGATGTCTGTGTCGTCAATTCGAATGTATCCTTGAGTCGGTAGATACAATCCCATAATCAGGCGCTCTAGAGTGGTCTTGCCCGATCCAATACGCCCAATCACCGCGACCTTTTCCCCTTGTTTGATGCGCAATGATAGGTTTCGGATTGAGGGCATCGGTGCTTCTGGGTAGTTAAACGTCACATTCTCAAGTTCAATGTTACCTTGCAGTACAGGACGGTGAATGTATCGCTGACCTTCTACTTGTTCATCGGGCGTTTGCATAATCTGCTCAATGATGGTCATGGCAGACTTGGCTTGGTTGTAACGTGTTGAGAGCACGGCGATTTGAATCATTGGGCCAATGGCTCGGCTGCTAAGCATTGTCGCGGCAATCAAACCACCCATGCTCAACTCGCCTTCCGAAATCAGATACACACCCACAATGATCATTCCAACGCTACAAAGCTGCTGAACCAAAGAGGCGCTATTTTGAATAGAGTCCGTTAAGCGACGAGATTTAATGGCCCAGTTGGACATGTGTGCGACGGCTTCTTCCCAGCGATACTGGAAGTGACTTTGTGCATTAAACAACTTAACCGACTCAAGCCCAACAAGGCTTTCTACTAGGTTTGCGTATTTCTGCGACGATAGCCTCGACCCTTCCTCAATACTGCGCCTCAGCGGCCCCTGAATAATCAAAGAGTGGATTAATAGAAGCACAATACCAATGATCGGAACAATCACTACAGGACCAGCGACAAGCCAAATTACAACCAAGAATAAAATGGCGAAAGGAAGGTCTATCAGAGATGAAATGGTTGCCGAGGTAAAAAACTCCCGAATGGACTCGAACTCTTGCAAATGTTTGGCAAAGGCGCCCGTTGAAGCCGGCTTAGCTTCCATTCTCATTCCCAGTACTTTCTCGTACAGTTTGGATGAGATGAGTACATCCGACTTTTTCCCGGCGACATCAATAAAATAAGCGCGTAGAGATTTAAGTGCGAAGTCAAACAAGAACACCACCAGCACCCCTGACGAGAGGACCCACAACGTATCAAACGCAAGGTTAGGGACGACTTTGTCATACACCAATCGAGTAAACATGGGGGTGGCTAACGCAAACAAGTTGATGAGTATCGTTGCGATCAATACATCACGATAAATGTGCTTGGATTGAAATAGCGTCCCCCAGAACCAGTGCCCCTCTTTGGGTTTCAATACCTCTGGCGAGCGCTGATCAAACTGAAATTGTTTTTTAAGCAAAAACAGTCGGCCGATGTATTGCTGCTCGAGTTCACTAAGAGGTTGAGAAATTGGCACGTTATGAGAGTCGGGAGTGACAACTTCGGCTTGTTGAGACTCGATATCAACGCTCAGCAAGACACAAGCTTGGCCAGATTCCAGCAGTAATACTGCGGGTAAGCTAATATTCGACACATCGGCTAGAGATTTTTTATGCTCTTTGGCGAGCAGACCAGCGCGGCTGGCAGCACGAGTGAATAAAAATGGGGTGAGCTGCCCATCGGAAAGAGGCAAGCCGTTAATCAGTGCCTCGGGAGAATTTGAAAGCCCATAGTAGCGGCTCACATAGATAAGAGAGTGAAGCAATGCATCTTGCATAAGTAATCTAACCGCTTATTGATTAACAATGAAACCTTGGAACACATCCACATAGTGTTCCAACAAAAAGTCGAGCTGATCTTGAGTCTCGACTCGCGACGCAATGGTCTTAATACCCAAGTTTTGCGCAGTACGGGCCACCGAGGTTAACGTGAATTTTTGCTGTTCGTCTTCCAATTGGTGCGTGTACAAGTAGTCCAACTTCACGTAATTAGGGTTGGCCTGTTTGATGTATTCCAAACTGTGGAAACGACGGCCGTAGTGGTCGATACCAAACAGCGCACCTTGATGTTCAATCGCCTGACAAAGGAGCGCAGTGTGATGTTGATTGTCGATAAAGCTGCTTTCTGGGATCTCAAAGTGCAGCATTGAGCAGATGGATGAGTGTTTGGCTAACGTGTCATTCAACCAGCGAATAAAGCTAGGTTGCTCAATAGTGCTTGGGGTAAGGTTGATTGCGATTGGTGTGGTAATTTCTTTGGACTCGAGTTTTTCTATCATCGAGGCAATCACGTATTCATCAAACAGTGCTCCGGATTTGAGTTGGTCTAGAGCAAACAGGAATTGATTCGCACCTGCTCGCTCACCATTGATTTCAATAGCGGAAAGGACTTCTTGGTGATAAATATTGCCTTGCGCATCTTTAGCCGCTTGAAAGCGAAAGGCGACGCTGTCATTGGTGATCGCTTCTTGCACCGCCGTTAACCATTGCTGCTTGCCCAAACTGGTGTGCTGCTGCTTGCTGCCAACGAAACCAAAGTTAATTTCTGGCTGAGAGAGCGCCAGTGACAATGCGTTGTCGAGCTGCGACAATATTGCGCCTTTATCGCTTGGACCATCGTTAAACAATACCCCGGCGAATAAATCTTTCTCTGCTGTACCGAGAGGATCAGGTCGCAGGTTAGTGGCGTAGCTGTACAAGTTATCAAAAATATCTTTCAGCTCTTGCTCGCCAACATTAGGGATAATAAATGCGAATTCATCGACGTTGAGTCGAGCTATAACGGTATCTTGTGTTGGACGGGTTGCTTCAAAATGCTCGCCCATATTGCTGACTAACTTATCGGCCTGTTCGTAATTGAGTTCGTCGTAAGCGATTTTTATGAAAGGTGCTTTGATAAGTGCTAATCCACCAGTGGCACTTTCTTCTAACCATTGGGTAACTTGCCCCATATAGAAACTACGGTTACCAAGTTTAGATACAGGATCCATGTAGGCTTGTTGTCTTAGGGCTTCCGCTTCGTTGGCTTGTTGAATAAAGCTGGCTTCAACTTGTTTTGCCATCGAGTTAATGCCCGCCACAACAGGGATTAACTCTTTAGTGTTTGGCAGAGGAAGAGGTTCGCCAAACTGTTTGTTTGCCACTTGGCGCATTTTGGTCGAAATGGCGTTGAGTGGGGTGAGTGCTTTACGCACCAATACAGAAATTGCAAACACCCCAAACAGCAGCGTCGAAATAAACAGCAGTCCAAGATTGTTTACGGTTTTCCATAGCTGAGCATAGGCTTGACCTGGGTGAGAGATAATTTCGACTTCAGCCAACTGCATCCAGCCACTGGTGACGATACGTTTATCGTGTTGTGGATAGAACAGACCAAGGTCGACAAACCATTTTGGGGTATGGCTTGCGGTGATGGGGTAAGAGCGAACAATCTCGTGACCATCATCTAAAAACACCAACCGAACCACCGAATACGAGCTGCCATCAAACAGTGCGTTTATGACCGACTCAGCGGCAACATGATCGTTATCCTGTAAATAGGGTGCGAGAGCCAACCCTACAGTATTAATCGTGTTGTGCACTTCAGAGCGCTGCTGCTCAATCAGGTAATTCTGTGTCGATCGAAACTCAATGGTAAATACCGCGCTCAGTAGCAGGGTAAGGACCAAAATCATTCCAATCACCAGTTGTCGAGATAGTGTCATAATCGTTACTCGTTCAGTATTTTAATACAGGCAGCTTGAGCGACAGGTCGCGCTCTCGCTGTTGCAAATTGTTCCATAAGCTCAACCGAGAAGAGTTTCCAGCAAGTTTTCCTGATGGGTTCTCTTTCATAATCCAAAGGTGCTGAGCATTAAAGCTGTAAATCGGCAGTAAATCGTTGCGAGCCGTCGCGGGCAGTACAGATTTGTTCAAGTTGTCCAATATGATTGGTACGGCACTAGGGGTGGAGTAGTAAGCCAACACCATATGAAATTGGTTAAGTTCTAATGCCTTTACGTAAATGAGGCGTAGTTTGTTGTCGGATACACCCAGTTCACGCAATGAAAAATATTTGGCGATAGTAAAATCTTCACAATCCCCTGCATTGGCGCCTAAAAACTCAAGCGGGGTCGCCCAGTAGTCACTCTGACCCCACAAGTCGATATCGTCGACAAAGTTGAGCTGATTAAAAAACTGATTCACCTGCTCAATTTGTTGCTGTTCTGGCTGCGAATGCAGGTCGGCAATTAAATTACGCCAAGCAGTGACTCGTCGACCTGCAGCCTCACCATAAAGCGACTCGACCGCGGATACCCACCTTTGCTCTTGCGTGTTTAGCGCTACAGTAAAGCTGCTTAATAACGCCAGTGATAGCCATATCCAAAAACGCAAAGGGTGTTCCTACTCTTTCAGCGCGTTGCTGCCGGTACTAATAATCGGCTTAAGCAAGTAATCGAGCAGAGTTCGTTTTCCGGTAATAATGTCTACGGTTGCCGTCATACCAGGGATGATTGGAAGCTCTCCCTGCTGGCCAAACTCTGTTTTGTCGGTGCGTATTCTGACCAAGTAGTAACTGTTACCTTCTTCGTCTTGAATAGTATCGGCGCTGATGTGTTCAAGTTGTCCTTGTAAGCCGCCATAGCGCGTAAAGTCATACGCTGAAAATTTCACAATAGCCGGTAATCCTGGGCGTAAAAAAGCGATGTCTTTGGGGAGTATGTTGGCTTCAACCAGTAAGGTATCTTCCGTTGGGACGATTTCTACAATGTCCATGCCAGGCTGAACCACGCCGCCCACGGTATTCACATACAGTTTCTTAATTGTGCCTGTTACCGGGGATATCACCGTGGTTCTGTTGACCTTGTCTTGCAGGCCAATGGTCGATTCGGTTAATGAAGACAATTCATCTTGAACGTTATTGAGTTTTTCTTGTTGCTCAGAACGAAAGTTTTGCGCCGCTTCTATGCGCGCAAATACCGCTTCACGACTGGCGGATTCAAGCACCGGTACGGTGAGTTGTGAAGAGGTGAGCTCTCGCTTAGTGTCGTTGACTTGACGCTGCAACTTTAATAATTCGACCTTAGGCACAATGCCTTCATCGGCTAACGGCTGAGTAAGCTCTAGCTCTGCCTGAGCAAACTGATAGCCCTCTTCTAAGCTACGAATGCGGGCTTTTATCTCAACGAGGTCTTGTTGTTTTTGAGCCACTTGCTGATCAAGACGACTGATTTGGTTACGTAAATTGAGGAGATCTTGGCGGTATTCCACTTTTTGACGAGCCGCAAGTTGAGGGTTTTCTCGTTCAAAAGAGGGAGGGAAAGCAAGCTTGTTTAGCTCGATGACAACACTTTCCTTCCAATTACTAAGGTTCACATCTTCGCTGATTTGCACACTGCTGACGGATGCAGAAAGTTGCAGAACGCTCGCCGTTAGGTTGAGAACCTGTTGTTCGCGTTCTCGAAAGTCTGATCGAAAGCGAGTGTCATCGATGAGCAACAGTTGTTGGCCCTCGACAACTTGAGTGCCCTCTCGAACTAGGATCTCTTTAACGACGCCGCCTTCCAGGTTTTGCACCACTTGCAACTGAGAGCTTGGGATCACTTTTCCAGAGCCCACGGTCACTTTGTCGATCTCTGCCCAGTGCGCCCAAGCAATCGCGCAGCCAAAAAACAGCACCAATATCCACAGTAAAATACGCGCGTGAGACGGGGTATTTAACAGAATTGCCGCGGTTTTGTCGTCGACAAATTCCAGTTCGTCTGAACTGAGCCGCTTAAGATCTTTTTTGTCCATATACTTCCATGTGCTCCCGTATGTCTACGGTGAAAAGTGGGTGGGCACTAACTAACTAGAGACAAGCCCGAACCGTGCTGCAAAGTACTCCTTAACTTTTACAGCACACCGTCTGATTTTACGAGGTTATCACACAAATGTTAAGTCGGGGTTGTACCAACGTGGCAGGTTTCTCATTCCAAAGGTCTATTTGGGAAAAAAAATAGACCGCAGCGGCGCTATTTAACGTTGAATGATTGATGCGTGCGCCATTTGTTGAATTGAACTTGTATTTAAAAACGCTTCACTCCACAATCCTAAGTAACAGAACTTCAATCACTTTGTGGCAAACAAGGCGCATATACAGCCTAGTTGCAGTACGCGAAAGTGCGTTGCAAGCGAACAACATCAATGGTATCGATTCACGCCCATACAGCAGGAGACATGGCATGAAACTAGCGGACATTCGTAGAGACTACCTACAAGGTGGGCTCCGCCGAGAAGACTTAACCGACGATCCGATCGAATTTTTCAATCATTGGTTAGAGCAGGCAGTGAAGGCGCAGTTAACGGATCCAACCGCCATGACAACCGCGACCGTCGACGAGAGAGGCATGCCGTTTCAACGTATTGTGCTACTCAAAAATGTCGACGCGCAGGGGTTTGTGTTTTACACCAACTTTGAAAGCCGCAAAGCCAAACATCTTCAAAACAATCCAAATATTAGTCTGCATTTCCCTTGGCACCCGTTAGAGCGACAAGTGCACATTACGGGGCGTGTAGAAAAACTCAGCGCCGCTGAAAATATGAAGTACTTTTTAAGTCGCCCCCACGAAAGCCAAATTGCAGCATGGGCCAGCAAACAAAGTTCACGCATTTCAGCACGGGGGGTGTTGGAGGGTAAGTTTTTGGAATTAAAGAAAAAATTCCAGAAAGGTGAAGTGCCTGTGCCGGCGTTTTGGGGCGGATATAGGGTGATACCAGAGTCGATAGAGTTTTGGCAAGGTGGCGCTCATCGCATGCATGATCGCTTTGTGTATACACGTGAAGACGATGCGTGGCAGATAGAGCGACTCGCGCCATAAAAACACCGATCTAACGCGACCATACCATTAGGAGACTCAAATGGATGACACTGCAGCTAAAATGACGTTAACAATTGAACCTATTCAGCCCGTTCACGACCAAGCTATTGCTGAGATTATTCGACAAGTGGGCGAGGAGTTTGGCGCGGTAGGGGATGGATTTGGTCCGTCAGATGCGGAAGTGGACCAAATGAGCCAACACTACAACCAAGCTAATAAGAGTGTTTACTATGTCGCACTCGTTGGCGACAAAGTGGTTGGCGGGTGTGGTGTGGCCGCTTTTGAGGGGGCGCCTAACCCAGAGACGTGTGAGCTCAGAAAACTGTTTATTTTACCTGAGTATCGCGCTCTAGGCTTGGGGAGAAAGCTGACAGCAATGTGTTTAGAATTTGCCGTGCAGCAAGGTTACACCCAATGCTATCTCGATACGTTATCGAGCATGTTATCGGCTATTCGTCTGTATCAAAAGTTTGGTTTCGAGCACCTCGACCAACCTATGCCCGGCACTATCCACAATGGGTGTGATGTGTGGATGCAGAAAACCCTATAATTTACCCTCGGACATCCACATCGTGAAGTTGTGTCTAGAGTAAAAACCCTTTAGGCTAGTTATCAGTATGTTAAATGAAAACAAGGACGCTGAGAGCTTCTGCTATGCCTAACTCATCATCGGTAAACCAACCTTGCGCTACGCACGCATTAGTAGTTGAAGGGGGCGCTATGCGTGGCATCTTTGCCACTGGCGTACTCGACGACTATTTAGACAGGGGATACAACCCTTTTGATTTCTGTATTGGGGTGTCTGCCGGGTCAACAGCGTTGGCGTCATGGCTGTCTGGGCAAAAACAACGTAACTACCGCATTATCACCCACTTCTCCTGTATGCCAGAGTTCATTAGCTTCAGGCGCTTTGTCAAAGGCGGTCACTGGTTAGATTTAGATTGGCTGTGGAATATATTAGCGACCGACTGCCCGTTCGATATGGACGCCTACAACCAGCAAAGTATGCCTTTTTATGTGGTGACCACCAACATCGCAACAGGAAAAGCCGAGTACCATCAAGGTGATAATGAAACATTGGAAGAGCTTTTAAAGGCGTCTTGCTCGGTCCCCTTGGCATTTCGCCGCTTTCCGAAACATCTTGGGCAGGAGATGACCGATGGCGGCATAGCCGATTCTATTCCGGTGATCAAAGCATACGAAATGGGGGCGAAGGAGATTACTGTTGTATTGTCGCGACCGCTCGGATATCGCAAAAAGCCTACTAAAGCCGGTTGGCTAGTCAAAGCGCTGTTAAAGCAGCAACCAGTGTTAGCCCAAGCTATGCTACGTCGCGCGCAAAACTATAATACTGCCATCGATTTTATTGAAAACCCTCCAGCAGATTGCAAAATCAATGTGATTGCACCACCGCCTGAATTTCGGGTTGGGAGGTTAACGACGGACGTGGAGATTTTGGAGGAGGGATATCAGATGGGCGTATCGGCAGCGAGAGCAGGTGCTGCGTAAGTTAAACTGTTTAGAACTAAAAAGTAATATCGGCGCAAAACGCGCCGATATTATTTGCTACATCGTCAATAGTTAAAACAAGTAGTTAATACCCGCGTAGTAGCTTCGTTCTTGACCCACAATGTATCCACCAAAGTCATCTTTAGAGTATGCGTACTCTTTGTCAAATAAGTTATCGACTTTGAAGGTGGTTTTTAACTTCGGAGTTATCCGGTAAGTTGCACCAAAATCAACTTTTAGGTAGGCGTCTAAGTCAACCTCATTGGTGACACAATTAAAGAATGCGTCACATATCCACTCGTTGTCTTTACGCTCTCCGATATATTGAGAGATCAAGACAAAATCGAATTTATCAAAGGTGTAGTTTGCCTGCCAGGTGTAATTTTGCTTAGCTCGTCTAATTAGTTGGGAACCGTCGCTTTCATCTACAGGGTCTTTTAGATCCGCTACTAACCTGTGATTTACATCACCAGTACTGAATGCAAGGTCCAATTCAATACCTTTAATTGTTGCGTTATCAATGTTTTCAGTATCATTACTTACAACGATTAGATCTTGAATTTTTGTATGGTAGGCGGTTGCAGACCAATCGAAACTGTTAACTTTACCCTTAAGCGAAAACTCTACTGAATCTGACTCTTGTGGTTTTAAGTCAGGGTTTCCAAACATGGGCCAATAGAGGTCGGCAAAAGTAGGCGCTACAAATGCAGTACCATAACTCGCCGACGCTGTTAAATACTCCGAAAAGTAGTAGCCTAACGCTGCGTTCCAAGTTGTATTACCACCGTAGGCACTGCTTTCATCATGGCGTAAACTTGCTTCAGCTAACACTGATTGATAATCGAATAGCGCACTGGCATAAATACCTGTGTTGTCCCTGTTAGTCTCATCAAAGTCGTTGTATATGCCTCCCAAGTGTGCCGATTCAGAGTAATGATCTAAGCCACCATTTACCGTTAGCCAGTTAGTGGCTAGGTAACTATTAAACCAAGAGAATGAAGTTCGTTTCGAATCGACAGTGGCTGGTGCGCTGCCATTATCAACAGGTGAAGTGCTACTATCACTGCTTGTGTAGTCCAAACTCAATGATGAGGTGTAATTGTCGCGAGCATATTGTAAGGCACTTGCTAAACCGGCTGATTCTTCTTCGTTTTTATCTTTCGATGTGTAGCCTTGGTATTCATCATAGTTTGACTGATAGTAACCATTTACGGCTAGTGACCATCGTTCAGTGAAGGTGTGCTCGATACCGCCGAAAAACGACTGGCTACTATAGCCGTAGTTTTCGTCTTCGCCACTACTGTAGGTGTCATAACCTTTGTCGGCTTCGCGGCTAGCAATGAAGTGGCCAAACGTGTTATCAGAGATTTGTCCAGAAGACTTCCAGCCTTGGAAATTGTAGTAGTTACTCCCACCAGCTAATTCTACTTCATGTTGCGATTGTTGAGACTCAGGAATGGTCGTGATTGCGATAACCCCCCCCATTGCATCCGAACCATATATTGCTGCACGCGGGCCTCGAATAACCTCAATCTTCTCGATTGCAAAAGCTGGAATCAGGCCGATCGAGGAAGTTCCGCTAGTCGATTTATTAACTCGAGCGCCGTTAACTAAGATTAGTGTCTTATTCGTTTCCGTTCCACGAAGAAATATTCCTGTAGACGAGGAACCTTTTGTTCCTTGCGGTACAATTTCTACACCTGGAAGGGTGGCTATAACATCGTAAACGCTATCTGCTTGCATTTTCTCAATATCTTCGCGCTCGATAATGTCAATCGAAGCCAAAACTGAGGTTTTTGGTTGTTCCATTCGGTTCGCGGCATACGAAATTTGGAGTTCAACGGGTTCATCAGATGTATCTTGAGCAAATACGAATGGGCTTGTAAAAAGTGGCGCACAAAGGCACAGCGATGCAACCTTGCTCGCTAAAGGTGTGATTTTCATTTTGTATCCTAAAATCGCGTAGTTTGAAGGGATATCCATCCCCGTTCACTGGTTGGTATTCGGACTTAAGAGCACGGGTGAATCACCCACCTTACGTTCCACTTCCCGCCTAATTTCCATAAGACAGTGTGCGAATGAACGCTTGTTCTCTATTACCGCTGCGCGTCAGTTCTGGAATTGCACCAGATTCCCTGTTAGATCCGTTTGTTGTGACAATCGGAGACCAGCGAAAGGCAGTGTAATAGTTAGACGTATGGATGTCTATTTATTTGTTTGAGTTGATGTTTTGGCGTTGAAATTACGCGTTTCGTGGGGGGAGGGTCAATGACTGAGTCATAGGGAAATGGCTTTGGTCGGTGAGTGACTGAATCAAAAAAGGCAGCCAGTGGCTGCCTTAACGACTATTTGTTGGTGTTGCGATTAAGAGTTCTGCTCAGCAAGATCAAGAGCTTGAGCATCTTCTTCTTCAATCAACGCATCCACAATCACAGCACAGGCTGCGTCACCGGTGATGTTCAATGCGGTGCGGATCATGTCAAATACACGGTCCAAAGCGAACAGCAGTGGTAGACCTTCAATTGGGATACCTGCTGCAATCAGTACTGCAACAACAAGGAAAGACGGACCAGGGACACCTGCTTGGCCAACAGCGCCTAGCGTCGACGTTAGAATGATCGCAACGTACGCGCCCATCGACAAGTCGATATTAAACAGCTGAGCAAAGAAGATAGCGACCAAGCCGTAGTAAATCGCGTTGCCCGACATGTTGATTGTCGCACCCAGTGGTAGTACGAAAGACGCCGTTGAATTGCGTACTTTAAGGTCGTGTTCAACCGCGTCCATAGTCACAGGCAGAGTGGCCATAGAAGATGCTGTAGACAGGGCGACCGCTTGCGGCTTTTTCATTACCGACAAGAACTTCTTCGCCGATGTTTTGGTAAAGATTTGCACCATAAGAGGGTAAGCGACAAAACCAAAGATTAAGATCGCTGCGACGTAAACAACAAATAGCTTGAATACCACCATCAACGCGCCAAAACCAAAGGTGCCAACCGCTTCTGCCATCAGGCCAAATACGCCAAGAGGAGCAATGATCATCACTTTGTTGATCATCCATACCATTGCATCAACAACGGTGTTTACACCGCTGATAATCGGATCGCGTTTCTCTTTTGTTTGTTTTGATAGCGCAATACCGAAGAATAGGCAGAACACTAAGATTTGAAGAATATTCGCTTCATTGAGAGACTGGAAAATGTTGGTTGGGATCATACCAATAACGGTCGCCCAAAATGTAGGTAGCTCTCCTTGAGACGCATATTCTGCTGAGAACATGTTCTCGATGCCAGCGATGTCGATGTTAACACCTGGCTTAAACACTTCACCCATAACTAGGGCTAACGCAACCGCTAAAGCACTGGTGAGTGCAAAGTAGCCTAGAGTCACAACGCCCACTTTACCGGCAGATTGACTGTTACCCAATCCAGCTGCACCAGAAATTAGCGCAACGGCGACCAGCGGGATCACTAGCATTTTAATTAAGCTGATAAAGATAGCACCAAGAGGGGCAAAAACAGCCGCAGTTTCGCCCATGAGAGCACCGACGAGAGTACCCACAATCATCGCGATGACGACTTGAACTCCGATATTGTTGAGATATCGTTTTTTATTGATCATTATTGTACCTTGTGTTGTGATTATGCAAATAAATAGTTAATTAAACCTATTTTTTTATATTTTATGGTTTAAAAGTTCGCACAGATTCTTTCAGCTTATAGAATGTTGTGCAGTGCGGAAGCTCACACTTTTTATAGGTTGATAGAATAAAAACGGGATTGAGGGCAATTTCTGAGTTGTTTTTAGGGGGGGGGCGTTGGGGATGAGTGGGAGTTGGTAAGAAAGAAAAGGCCTTTCATCACAATGAAAGGCCTTAATTGAATTAAACGTGAACTAAATGGTAGCGCTAATTAATTTCTCGCACTAAGCGTAAGCCTAAGAAATTCGCGCCAGAGTTAGGGTTCACATACAGCTGCTCTGATGCTGTTGCTTTGCTTGGTGCAAAGCTCCATGCGCCCCCTTTAGCAACGCCTTCTGGAGAATTAGTCCATTCCCATACGTTGCCGACCGTGTCGTAGAGGCCCCAAGCGTTCGCGCTGAAGCTTTTTACCGGAGAGCTGCTAAGGTTTGACCAATTAGTTCCGCCCCAGCCTGTGTTGGCTCGGCTCGTTCCAAACTCGTCGCCCCACCAATATTGCGTGTCGCTTCCCGCTCGTGCCGCAACTTCCCATTCGTACACAGTCGGTAAGCGATACTTAAATCCCGTTTGGCTTGACAGCCATGAGGCATAAGTCTGTGCGTCAGTCCGTGATAGGCAAACAACCGGAGAGTCTCCTTGTTGTTTAAAACCAGGGCTGCGCCAGCTACTGTTCACTTTTGGCGTCAGTGTGCTAGTGGCAAACTCTAGGCAGCTTTTGTTCACTTCTGGATCGGTTTGGTAACCGGCTTCTTCGACAAATCGACCAAATTGAGCCACGGTGACAGGAGCTTGACCAATCGCATACGAGCGCTTAATGAGGGCTGTTTCACTGGCGTTGTCACCGACAGCGTATTCACCACGTTGGATCACTACCATGGTTGGGCCGTTACTTTTATCTTTGAGTTTGTCCGCAAACGTCTTGCCAGATTTTGGCAGGTTACTGTGTTCGCGTAAAACCGCACGCAACGTATGATCCGTTCGAATAGTGAGGTCTTGGTTAAACGACTTATAGCCTTCTTTGGAAACGGTAACGCGGTGGATACCTACAGGAAGCATCACGTCAATGGGTGTGCTTCCGTAAGACACACCATCAACCCACACTTGATCATCGTATTGGTTTGAACGAATCGTTAGATTGACCCACTGAACTTCTTGGCTTTGGCTTGTTTCGTTACTGTTATTACTTGGTGCAAAGCAGTATCGAGACTCTACGTCCAATAGGCGACATGGTGCATTGGTTGCAAGTCGAGTTTCCAATCGAATATCAAGTTCAGTGCGGTACTTGTTATCACCAAATAACTGGGCCTGTTTTACGTCTTTACCGACAACGTGGATATTGAGAGAGGCTTCTCCCAAGTGACGTTTAACCTGCTTGGTTTCGGTGGTGGCTGAGATCAGTTTGTCTTGATACTGGCTCACCGCTTTTTGAACCGCAAGGGTTTGGCTTTGATCAGCACACTGAGCGATCGTCATTGACGTGTCGCAGTCGTGAGTAAAATCGACGTTTGCGATTTCTCCAGTGCTAAGCTCTGTTCTTAATCGAGTCACGCGAGCACGGATGTGCTCTTCTTTGACTTGCTCAAGCGCCTCGAGGTTTCGTTTTTGCTGAGCTTGAGCAAGCAGTAACGACGCCGTTAACTCATGGACTTGATGTTGGTTATTAAGTACCGATTGCTGGTGGTCTTTAATGGCTTCCCAAGTCTGTTGGTAAGCACGCTGGGACGCGGCAATATCGAGGTCGGGCTCTTCAAGCATACGCGCATAGTCGCGATCCAAATTAGTCTGTGCAGACTGACGTCGCTTCTCAAGTTCTATGGCTTCATTTTTGAGACGTGACTGTTTACTCTTGGCGTTATCAAGAGATTGCTTGATTAAGTCGAGCTCGGTACCGGTACTGGTAACTTCCGCTTGTTGTTGTTCAATGGCAAGCAGTGCTTGAGCGACCGGATCGACGGATTGAGTCGTCTCTTCTGCCGCATTGACGCTTGCTGCACCACATAAAAGCAGTGCACTACATAGTGCTGATAATCCTTGGCGCATGTTCCAATAGCTAAACGAAAGTTGAATATCCCGTATTCTATACAAAATCGCCACTAGGTCACAACGTGCAATCGATGCAGATGTGAACATAGTGGCGTTAGAAGCGCAAAAGTCTCTGTTTTAGAAGGGCTAACCTTCTTTAGACGGTGATAATTTCACCCAAATGGTGTCGTTACCATTTACACTTACTTTACGGTTGTATGTTTCGTAACCATCTTTTGTAACAGAAATCTGATGCTGACCCGATGGCAGTACAATTTCAACCGGCGTGCTGCCGTAACTGACACCATTAATCGTGACACGATCGTTATACTGATCAGAACGAACAGTAATGTTCGCCCACTCTTTGTCATTTTTCTTCGTCTGGGTGCTGTTGTTTAAGCAGTAGCGATTTGCCACGTTGAGTAACGTACATGCGGCCGTAGTATCTGGCTTGGCTTGCAGTTGAGCTTGTAGCTCTGTGTAGTAACCATTGCTTCCGGTAAAACCGCTGGTCAAAAACTGGCTTTCTTGAATATGAATATTCAGCTGCACACCTTCAATATGTTGCTTAGCAAGATTGGTTTCGGTGAGCTTGGCAATCAACTGGGTTTTGAATTCGTTAACCGCTTTTTGTTTGTTGAGATGACGTCCTTGGTTACTACATTCACCTAGGGTCATCGTACTTGAACAGGTTGTTTGGTAGCTAGTCTCAACAACAGAGCTTTCACGCAATTCACTGTTGATGCGTTTAACTCGTGCCCCCACTTTTGCTTCGCGTAGGTTTTCTAGTTCGCTGTAGAGACGCGCTTTTTTCTGCTTAGTTTGGCTAACCTTGAGTTCGCTTTCGGCTATTTTTTGCTTGGTTTCAAGCTGTAGACGTTGGTTCTCTTTAATTTGAGCCCATGTCTCTTGATAGCGTTTTTGAAAGCTAGAGAGATCGACATCTGGATCTTCGAGAAGGCGAGCGTACTGCTTGTCGAGTTCTGATTTTGCACGGTTTAGGCGCGTTTCTAGATCATTGTATTGACGACTTAAGATGACGCTATTTTGTTGCAGTTCGCTGAGGGCGTCAGCTTCTTGAGCGACTACCGCATCGATTGCGACGATATCAGTTCTTTTTTGTTCAATATCTTGCGTAATTGCGGAAACCGGATCTACAGGAGAGCGGTTCTCAGTGGCAGCATAGCTGGTCGCGGTTAGCGTGGATAACAGCGCAACAAGCAGCGCTGACTGTCGACATCTCATCATAGTTCCTTGCCAAAATATGTCATTATTAGTTATTTTTTAACGGCCGATAGCAATAGTCATCATCCAATTGATGGTCATTGCCAGTCAAGCTGAAAGTAAATAGTAGAAGCAAATAATATACCACTAATATTCATACTAATGGGTGTAAAAGTTCTAAACTGATCGATTGAGTAAATCCTTTTTTAAGGGGGTTGAGCAAGCGTTTACCGTAATTAGTGTGCGCTTGATCATTCTTCCATAGATTAGAAGTAAAAAAGTCTTAACCAGATCGCTCTGTTTAGGGTTTGATGCACACTATACGGTGAATAGCTTTCAAAATACAGTATGCTGCAACGACTTCCTTTAATCGATTTGATCACGCTACCAGAACAGGCCCATTCTCATCATCACGAGCACTCGCAAGTGGTGGTTGGATTAGAAGGGGTGTCGTTGATGGAAGTGAATGGTGAGCCAAGGCAAATCTTGCCTGGGCAAGGCTGTGCCGTGGATGCGTTTTTGCCGCATCAGTATGCGGCCCTGTCGGACGATTCTCGAATTTTGGTGCTTAATCAGCCGGGAGTGACCTCCTCATTGGGTGATACGCATTCACCAGCCTTTTTTCAACTCGATGCTCAAGTGCAGCAACTCATTGCCATGTTGTTGGCGCAAACGCGCAGTGATCCTAGTGACGCTATTCTGCTGCAAACCTGTCAGCAAACAATGCTGACTCTTGTCGCGCGCCGTAGCCAAACTTTTGAGCGTCAGTTTAGAGAGTCTAAGCTCGATATTTTGGTCATCGAAGCTTACGTTCGACGACATTTGGGGAGCAAACTCACGGTTCCACAACTTGCTGCATTGGTGTATCTGAGCGACAGCCAGTTTTACACCCGTTTTAAGCAGCAAATGGGCATTACACCAGCGCATTATGTCTCTCAGTTACGTATTGAAGAGGTTAAGCAGTGTTTGCTGCTGACCGATCTACCTCTGTCTCAAATAGCCCAGCAATGCGGTTACAGTAGCCAAAGCGCGATGACCAATAGCTTTAAAAAAGCGGTTGGGGTGACACCGGCAAAATTCCAATCACTCATTCCTACATCTGCCAACAAATTGCCATAGTTGTGAGCAAAATGTGAGAGGTTGTTCTAGGTTTGTTAGGTTGTGAAGAATATTGCAATCATGGCCGAGAATTTTGCAATTTTACGCGTTGCTATCCAATTACACTGCGTCTCACGACACTAACGTGCCACGCCCTGCAAAAGGGCAACAATTGGCGCGCATAAATTACTGTGAGGAGTTGACATGTTTACTGCATCGCATTTGCTTGCACCAGGGTATTTTGACCAGTCATCGAGTAGCGATTTGGTTCAATCTTTGTGGCAACAAATCTCTCCAATGTACAGCGTTGATGAATCGGCGTGGTTACAGCAACTGATCCCCGTAGCAACACCCACTGAAGACGAAAGTCAGACTATAGCGCTTTCTACGACTCGTTTGATTGAAGCAATCCGTGCAGATAAAAACGCCATTCAGATGATTGATGCACTGTTGTTGGAATATAGTCTGGATACCCAGGAGGGCATTTTATTGATGTGCCTTGCTGAAGCATTAATGCGCATCCCCGACAAAGCCACGGCAGATGCACTCATTAAAGATAAGCTGACAGTTGCAGATTGGAAGTCGCATCTTAAACGCTCCGACTCTGTATTCGTCAATGCCTCCACCTGGGGTCTAATGTTGACCGGCAAAGTCGTGGGTATTGCTCCTCAGGGCAACGCTTCAGCCAGTTCGGCTCTCGGCGGTTTGGTCAATAAGCTTTCTGAGCCTGTAGTCAGAAAGGCGATGCAACAAGCAATGAAAATAATGGGGCACCAGTTTGTCCTTGGCCGCACAATCGCTGAAGCCCAATCCAACGGCAAATCGGCGATGAAAAAGGGCCAAACCTACTCGTACGATATGTTGGGGGAAGCGGCTCTCACCGAGCAGGATTCGAAGAAATATTATGATGCGTATTTGGGTGCGATCGACGAAGTCGGTGCGCATACGAGGCAGCATCAGGTTGATCCTGCCCCTTCGGTTTCTATAAAACTGTCAGCGCTGCATCCTCGTTATGAAGTGGCTTGCGAAGCGCGAGTCATGGACGAATTATTTAGCACATTATTGAGCCTTGTTAAGCGGGCGATTGCACAAGATGTTGCTATCACCATTGACGCAGAAGAAGCCGATAGGCTCGAGCTCAGTTTACGTCTGTTTGAAAAAGTCTATAGAAATGAAGCGGTTCGGCGCTGGGGTAAGCTGGGCTTGGTGGTTCAGGCATATTCTAAACGTGCACTTCCTGTGTTGGCTTGGCTAACGGCACTGGCAAAAGAGATGGGCGACACCATTCCAGTGCGGTTGGTGAAAGGTGCCTATTGGGACAGTGAAATAAAATGGTCTCAGCAAGCGGGTTATCACAATTACCCCGTATTTACGCGCAAAGAAGGGACGGATGTCTCCTATTTAGCGTGTGCTCGTTTTCTATTGAGTGACTCGGTTCGAGGTGCGCTATTTCCGCAATTCGCCAGTCACAATGCACACACGGTCAGTGCCATAGCGTCAATGGCTAAACACGGTGACTATGAATTTCAACGACTGCATGGCATGGGAGAGGCGTTATACGAACATGCTATTGCGGCGTATGAACAGCGCGTTCGAATTTATGCACCTGTCGGCAGCCATAAAGACCTATTGCCCTACTTGGTGCGTCGACTATTGGAAAATGGTGCCAATAGCTCTTTTGTCCATCGACTCGTTGATGCGACATGCCCCATTGAAGAGTTGACCGAACATCCAGTCACAGCAATCGAGCGTCAGAGCCAGCTATTCAATGACAAGATCCCACTTCCACTAGAGATCTTTGAAGATAGAAAAAATTCTAGAGGCATCAATATCGATGTAGATAGTGAGCGCTTACCTTTTGAGCGCAGTGTCGAACACTTTTTAGGTCATCATTGGCAGGCGTGTTCAATTGTAAATGGTGTGGCCAATCACGAAAGCATGATCAAGGAAGAGCACGCGAGTATTGATGTCTGCGCGCCGTTTGATCGTCGAGTAAAAGTGGGGCGTTGGACACCGGCTAACCTTGATCATGTTTCCGAAGCTTTTGACCTTGCTCAGTCTTATCAGCCAACTTGGAATAGCACGCCTCGACAACAACGAAGTGCGTTACTCGATCAACTCGCCAACAAGCTAGAAGAACATATGGAAGAGTTGGTCGCCCTATGTCATATGGAAGCCGGAAAAACCATTCATGACAGTATTGATGAAGTGAGAGAAGCGGTCGATTTTTGTCGTTACTACGCCAATCAATCGCTAAAGCTAACGCCGGAAGTTATGGCTTCATTTGATGGAACGACTCGCACGATGCATTACGATGGCCGAGGAGTGTTTGTGTGTATCAGTCCATGGAATTTCCCGCTAGCGATATTTTTGGGGCAAATTAGTGCAGCACTAGTCACAGGCAACACTGTCGTTGCAAAACCTGCAGAGCAAACCAGTTTGATCGCTTTTCGCACTGTTGAGCTTATGTTAGAAGTTGGCTTTCCTAAACAGGCCATCCAATTGATTCTTGGAAGTGGCAGGGAGTTGGGGCAGTCACTCACATCCAATCTAAGTGTCGCGGGCGTGGCATTTACCGGTTCCACTCAAACTGCGCAAGCAATCAACCGCAGTTTGAGTGCACGAGGAGTCGGTAGTGTCCCTCTGATTGCTGAAACCGGTGGCCAAAATGCGATGATTGTCGACAGCACGGCCTTACCAGAACAAGTTGTTCAAGATGCTGTTCGATCGGCGTTTGCATCGGCTGGCCAGCGCTGCTCAGCGCTGCGTGTCTTATATGTACAAGAAGATATCGCTCCAAGAATAGAGACCTTAATTAAAGGTGCAATGGAGCAGTTGAGCATTGGCATCCCATATCATCATTCAACGGATGTTGGACCGGTCATTGATAACGCGGCAAAACAGAAACTGCTGCAACACATTCAACACCATCAACACAGCGTGATTGCTCAGTTAGAGATCGGTGATGTCTGCGCGCAGGGTGATTTTGTCCCACCAACAGTGATTCGCTTAGATTCTATTGCCCAACTGGAACAAGAGATGTTTGGCCCAATCATGCACATCATTCACTTTAAATCGGATCAGTTGCCCCAAGTGGTCGACGCAATCAATCAGACAGGCTTCGGCCTGACATTGGGTGTTCACAGCCGAAATGAAACCACGTATCGCTGGATAGAAAGACACGCTCGGGTTGGAAACTGCTACATCAATAGAGATCAGGTGGGAGCGGTTGTTGGTGTCCAGCCCTTTGGCGGGCAGGGATTGTCTGGGACTGGCCCTAAAGCGGGTGGCCCGAGATACTTAGCGCGTTTTAGTGCAAGTCGTTGGCAGTAATTGGAGATCTATTATGAATAATACCCTTATTAAGACCGATGCGGCGAGTGCATTTCAGACTTGGTATTTAGTGGACATTGACGCTCGCATTGAGTTAGTGGCGAAATCCTTCCTTGAACACGCAGTGTGTGGCGACGCTGCGATAGCGAAGTTACGCCACGACATCGAGGCTTTTGTGAGTAAGACGCTGCGAATGCCTGGCCCAACTGGCGAAAGCAATGAGCTTTACACACAAGGGCGTGGTGTGGCATTGATTGGTGATTTTACAGTCGACGGTAACTCTTTAGCCGTGGTTGTGCATGCGGCTATTGCTCTGATGACCGGCAACACGACATTAGTTGCCACCGATTCTGAGGAACTATCAGGCAGATTAAAGTCTATAGGGTTAGACTTTCCGCAGGGTGTGTTGCAGGTGGTATCGGTTGAAGATTGGGTGCAATTATGCGACGAAAATATTGCCGTCGTTACGTTGGTGGGAGAGCAAGCACCAACCAACGATATTGCGTCAGTATTGGCAGGCAATACAGGGGCGATAACGTCGGTTATTGAAGACTCGGGTCATCTGGACTCACCGCTGCTCAATGACCCGAGGTTAAGTTTTCGTTATATCACAGAATGCACTCGCACCATAAATGTTACGGCGGTTGGGGGTAATGCCACCTTATTGGAGCTGAGCCACTAAGATTTTTCTAGTACTTTAGTTGAGGAGATGCCTTGCCGCTGGCAGGGCATATTTTGGTCATAGTTTGAACGTGATGATGATCAATGTTTAACTGGTAAGTCCAGCTGATTTGGCGAGAAAGTACACAGTTTTGATACTTTAGTGGTACAAAACCAAAGCAATTTAATAGAGTAGTTCGAATAACTGATAAATTGAAAGATAAGTCGAGAGGAAGCGATGCCTCAACTATTTTGCTGCGAATGTGAGCGTGAAACTCAGCACAAATCTCTGGTAAAGCGAAAGTTAACACCAAAATCTGCAACGTTTTTGTCGTTACTTACATTTGGCTCAAGTAAGTTTGACGACAACGACGAGTTTGTTCATCGCTATTTTTGCCGAGAATGTAATCAGCAAACCAGTTTAGAAAATCAGTCAAGATCACACTTGATTAGTCAAGCGATTGTCGATGTAAAGTAATGAATTTAAAAATAAAAAAGCAGCCAATGGCTGCTTTTTTCATGGGTGATTGCTAAGCTTATGCTGCTGACGACAAATCTACCGAGAACTCTTCACCATCTAGCTGTACTGGCCAGCCGTATGAGCTGTACTCTTCCGCTAGTGCTACGGCGATTTCTTTAGAAACAGTTACTGTATTCCAAGACCCAATTCCCAACGGAATGTACGACAATGTTGCTTTAATCATTTTCCTTACCCTCGCAAAAAATCTTCCTAGTTATTATTATGCGCCTTACCCTAAGGGTAACTTCTTACACTTTACACATACAGTATTGACTTTTTTCTGACACGAGGCTTTCTAAATTAGCTCAAAAGATTGATTAGAAAGCACACATTTGTCAGCATTTAGTATCTATCTGGTATTGAATAATAAGATCATTGATACGCTGAAGACCTTATATACCGTGGTGTGATCGAGATCTTACATTTGTTCACACTTATCTTAGTGAATGCTAATGCTATGTTTCAATTTAGCTCACGCTATACGGTATAGAATCAATTTTCAAATTTGGCTCATAACAGGATAATATGTAAGCAATTATTGCGCCGAAACTATGGGGTTTGATCGGATGAAATTGGACAGAGTTGATAAACAAATATTGAGGTTATTGCATAAACAGGGGCGAATGCCTGTGGTTGAATTGGCGAAAGCGGTAAACCTGACCACGTCCCCATGTTCTGAGCGAGTAAAGCGTTTAGAAAAAGAGGGCTACATTATTGGCTACCATGCACAATTGAACCCAGAAAAGTTAGGTATGGATGTGCAAGTATTCATACACATACGATTAGATCAAAATAACTTCTCGATTTTTCAAAAGTTTTCTGATGCGGTAGCGGTGCTGCCCGAAATAGAATCTTGTTATTCTTTGTCTGGCGACTTTGACACCATGATAAAGGTAAGAGTAAAAAATATGCGTGCTTACCAAGCGTTTATGGCTCACAAGTTGCCGACCTTGCCCGGCGTGATTCAGACCCGCAGTGAGTTTGTGATTGAAGAGCACAAAACCAGTTTTGGTGTGAATGTGGATGTGTTGGATCTCGATCAATAAAGCCCGCACGCGGGCTTTATTTAAAAGGGGTGATCAAAACAAACAACAGAAGTGCTATTGAGGATCGTCTCCAATAAACCCACCCGTTTGATGTTGCCACAACTGAGCATAGATACCGCTGCCTTTGATCAATTGCTGATGGGTACCTTCTTCTACAATCTTCCCCTTGTCTAAGACAATCAAGCGATCCATCGCAGCAATGGTAGAAAGACGATGCGCAATCGCAATCACCGTTTTACCTTGCATCAACTCGTTCAGGCTTTCTTGAATCGCCGATTCAACTTCAGAGTCGAGTGCCGATGTTGCCTCATCCAAGATAAGTAAGGGTGCATCTTTGAGCAATACTCGCGAGATAGCGATGCGTTGTCTTTGCCCACCAGATAGCTTAACACCACGCTCACCAACTTGTGCATTGTAGCCAATATTACCAAACGGGTCGGTCAGGGTTTCGATGAATTCGTGCGCTTGCGCTTGAGAGGTTGCTTTGATCAATTGCTCCTCAGTCGCATCGGGGCGTCCGTATAAAATATTGTCACGGATGGAGCGATGCAGCAGTGACGTATCTTGAGTCACCATCCCAATATTACTGCGCAAAGAGTCTTGGGTTACAGCATCAATAGGCTGTCCGTCGATTCGAATTTGGCCTTGCTCAACATCATGAAAACGCAGCAGAAGGTTGACTAGCGTTGACTTGCCAGCACCTGAGCGTCCGACAAGACCGACTTTTTCACCCGGCTTGATGGTGAGGTTGAGGTGATCAATGACACCTTTATTCTCACCATAGTGGAAACTAACATCGTCAAAGGTGATCTCACCTTTGGCCACATCAATGGGTTTGGCGTCTTTTTTGTCAGTAATGTCGATAGGCTTGGACAGTGTCGATGCGCCATCGACCACAGTACCTATGTTTTCAAATAGCGAACCCACTTCCCACATGATCCACATTGACATACCGTTAATACGCAGCGCCAAACTAATCGCAATCGCAATAGCACCAATCGAAATTGCACTGTCCATCCATAACATGATAGATAGAGCTGCAATACTGAATACCAAGATGTAATTGGTGATCTCTACGCACACATCGAAGCCAGTAACTAGGCGCATTTGACGATAAACGGTCTGTAAAAAGCCATCCATGCCTTCTTCCGCGTATTCGGTTTCACGAGTACTGTGCGAAAACAGCTTCACGGTGGCGATATTGGTGTAGCTGTCGACAATGCGTCCGGTCATCATCGAGCGAGCTTCGGCTTGCTGTGAAGCAACATTTTTAAGCTTAGGTACAAAGTAGATTTGAATGCCTACATATACCGCCAACCAAACCAAAAATGGAATCATTAGCCTTACGTCCGCATTGGCGAGTAAGACAACAATAGAAGTGAAGTACACCGCGACATAGACAAATACGTCCATGGTTTTCATGACGCTCTCGCGTACCGCAAGCGAGGTCTGCATGACCTTGGTGGCAACACGTCCAGCAAAGTCGTCTTGGTAAAATGACAGGCTTTGTTTTAGTAAGTATCTATGGGCTGACCAACGGATCGACATTGGGTAGTTACCAAGTAAACTTTGATGGACTAACAGCGAATAGACGACAATCAGGATGGGCATGACCACAAGCAAAAGAATGCCGTAAAACCAAAGTGTTGAGCCATTGTCTTCTAAAAAGGTAGCGGGATCGCTTTGGGATAACCAATCGACCAGCTGCCCCATAAAGCCAAATAGTGACACTTCGACAATGGCAACAATGGTACTCATGATAGCCATCATGATCAGTGGTACTTCAAATCCCTTGGTGTAGTGACGACAAAAAGCAAACACCCCTTTTGGTGGTTGCCCGGGATCGTCTTGCGGGAAGGCTTGAGTGAAGCCTTCAAACAGTTTGAACATAGTGTTTTCCTAAACAGAGTAAGCAAAGAGGACGATTGATAGAAAACCCTTGGAAAGGCGCTGTGAAATGCATTGCTTAAATCATCCGTGACGTGACTATTGTATACCTGTTAAAAGGGGAGTGCGACGAAAAAACAGACAAACATAACAACATCAACTGTTTACATAACTCTATATCGGCTGCCGCTAAGTTGGCTTTAGTTAAAAGCTATATTTGCTGAATATGTATTCTTTCTAAGTGAAAATAACTGCAGCTGTTTCAAAAAGGAAGGTTAAACGGTAAATGTAAGGGTTACAAACTGATTACAATTGGCTTTCGTCTTAAATTTGGTTAAAGGAATTAACCATGCGCTCACTCGATTTTTTATCGCATAAGCCAAAATTGGCTGTTCAAAATACTCGTCATGTTGTGATGGTGCCGCCCAAAGAGTTTGGATTTAACCCACAAACGGCAGCGGATAATGAGTTTCAGCACAGCAGCTCCCTGACCTCTGAACAAATCCGTGAACAGGCGATGGGTGAGTTTTTGCGCATGGTCACTTCACTTCGAGAAAATGGCGTCAATGTGATGCCGCTGGATTATTCTCCAAGTAAAATATCGACACCTGATGCCGTGTTTCCAAACAACTGGTTTTGCTCGTTGCCTAACGGTGAATTACACCTGTTTCCCATGGCCTGTGCCAATCGACGAGAAGAGGTTCGCACCGATCAGCTTACACAGCTGCTATCTCAGCACAGCTTTAACCTAAAAAACGTGCAAGATCACTGGTTGGACGATGCCGTCCACGAGAGCTTTTTAGAAAGCACGGGGGTGATGATTTTTGATCATCAAAATCGTGAGTTGTACGCTGGGCTTTCACAGCGGTGCGATCGTGATCTTTTAGAGCGATTTGCCGAGCAGGTCGGTTATCGAGCGATCACTTTCCAAACCCAAACTCAATCTGGCACCCCGGTGTATCACACCAATGTAATGATGGCAGTGGGTGAACGTTTTGCGGTGATTTGTGATGAAGTGATCCCAGAGTTTGAAAGGCGTTATGTGATTAAGCAGTTGGCAAAAACGAAACAGGTGATCTCAATCAGTGCTGAGCAAATGGCCCATTTTTGTGGAAACATTTTGCAGTTAGAGAACGCTCAAGGTCACAAGCTGATTGCCATGTCACAGTCTGCGTTTGATCATTTCTCCGATGCGCAAAAAGCGCAGTTGGCTTCTCATGGAAAGTTATTGCCGTTTGATGTGTCTACCATCGAATCCATTGGCGGCGGTAGTGTGCGTTGCATGCTGGCGGAAGTGTTTGCGCAGCAGCAATGACAGTTTTGATCTATCTGCTCGACGTGTAATGAGTTGGTTGGTGGAACAGTCTAGAGTCCACCACCACTCAATATTATGGTATTTGCGTCCACAGCATGATGCTGGTCGATAGATCATTAGCTGCAGCATGTGCATAGTGGTGTCGTATTCTAGTTGGGCGATGTATTGGCGCGTTAAACGAGAATCTTCGTTTGCACCGGTGTACTGCGCAATTAACTGTTCCATGGTTGCCATCGCTATTCGTCGATCCTTGTAAGTCTTTCAATCGTTATCCGTATACGTTAGCGATAAAATTAACCGTAATCCACTAATTATGTTGATAAATTTTCAATCTAGATCATCCCAACTCATCATCTCAGTTACGTTGAATCGAGCTTTATTTAACTCGGTTAGTCAGTACTCATACTAAATCATACCTTAACGCTCTTTGTCACGTTCGGTTACGCTTTCTCGCGGTTCAGCCTGACCCTAAAACATACTCTTCTACGCTATAAGCGTTGCTGCGAAATCAGGGGTATGGCTGACGATTTCTCGTACTGAGATCTCAATTTAGTCGGTTACACTTTATTGTTATTGTCGTTTTGTAATACAATAAGTCATATAAACACCGGTACGGTGAATATGCATCCATATTTAGATATGTAAAGGGTTCTTATGAGTACAGAAAAATCGTTAGACGCTATTAGAGCGATGAAGTTAGAAAATGATACCTCAGCAGGTAACTTAGTTGATTTGCTGCCAATCGAAGTGCAAAAGCGCGACTTCGACCTCTCTTTCTTAGACACCCTATCTGAGGCTCGTCCACGCTTGTTGGTTCAGTCTGCAGACTTGGCTGACTTTAAAGCAAAAGTGAAGGCTGACCCTTCATACTGCATGTTTGACGATTTCTTCAAAAACTCAACTCAGAAGTTTGTTGATACGGCACCTTACGAAGAGCCAAAGCCTTACCCAGAAGAGACTGTTGGTAAAGCATCATTGTGGCGTCCTTACTGGCGTCAAATGTACGTTGATTGCCAAATGGCGATGAACGCAACGCGTAACCTGTCTATTGCGGGTATCGTTAAAGAAGACGACGAGCTTATCGCAAAAGCGAAAGCGTGGACGTTGAAGCTATCGACGTACGATCCAGAAGGCGTAACGTCTCGCGGTTACAACGACGAAGCGGCTTTCCGCGTTATTGCAGCAATGGCATGGGGCTACGACTGGCTACACGCTTACTTTACTGACGAAGAGCGTCAGCAAGTTCAAGATGCGTTGATTGAGCGTCTAGACGAAATCATGCACCACCTGAAAGTGACCGTTGATCTACTGAACAACCCACTAAACAGCCACGGTGTTCGCTCAATTTCTTCTGCTATCATCCCAACGTGTATCGCGCTTTATCACGATCACCCGAAAGCAGGCGAGTACATCGCTTACGCACTAGAATACTACGCAGTACACTACCCACCATGGGGCGGTGAAGATGGTGGTTGGGCTGAAGGTCCTGACTACTGGAACACGCAGACTGCATTCCTAGGCGAAGCGTTTGACCTATTGAAAGCTTACTGTGGTGTAGACATGTTTAACAAAACATTCTACGAAAACACTGGCGACTTCCCACTTTACTGCATGCCTGTTCACTCAAAGCGCGCAAGTTTCTGTGACCAGTCTTCGATTGGTGACTTCCCAGGACTTAAACTGGCTTACAACATCAAGCACTACGCTGGTGTTAACCAAAAACCTGAATACGTTTGGTACTACAACCAACTTAAAGGCCGTGACACTGAAGCGCACACTAAATTCTACAACTTCGGTTGGTGGGACTTTGGCTATGACGATCTTCGCTTCAACATCCTTTGGGATGCCCCGGAAGAGAAAGCTCCGTCAAACGATCCACTATTGAAAGTGTTCCCAATCACAGGTTGGGCTGCGTTCCACAACAAGATGTGTGAGCGTGACGAGCACATTCATATGGTCTTCAAGTGCAGCCCATTTGGCTCTATCAGCCACTCACACGGTGACCAAAATGCCTTTACGCTGCACGCGTTTGGCGAGACGCTTGCGTCTATCACGGGTTACTACGGTGGTTTTGGTGTAGACATGCACACTAAGTGGCGTCGTCAAACGTTCTCTAAAAACTTGCCACTGTTTGGTGGTAAAGGCCAATACGGTGAGAACAAAAACACTAAGTTTGAAGGTCACCAAGATCGCTTCTGTATCGAAGCAGGCGGCAACATCACTGACTACGATACCGAGTCTGAAGTGAAGTTTGTTGAAGGTGATGCGACTGCGTCGTACAAGTTCTTTACTCCAGACATCAAGTCATACAAGCGTAAGATCTGGTTTGCAAAAGGTAAAGTCTTCGTAATGCAAGACAAAGCAAGCTTTGAGTCTGAAAAAGACCTGACTTGGCTAATGCACACCACATTCAGCACTGAGACTTCAGACAAATCGTTCAAGATTGTTGGCGAAAAAGCCACGCTTAACGTGTCTTTCATTAACGACAGCGCAGACAACATCACTTCAATTAAGAACGTTGAAGGTTTTGGTGAGGTTGATCCGTACGAGTTTAAAGATCTTGAAGTCCACCGCCATGTTGAAACTGAGTTTTCTGCCGCTAAAGAGCACAATGTATTGACGCTATTAGTACCAGAGAAAAATGGTGTAGCAGCAGACGTATCTTACCAATTAAACGGTAGTACGCTTGAGCTAGTCATCGACGGTGAAAAAGTCACTATCGAGCTATAATACCAACCAAAGCAATTAACTGATCATTCTTGCTTGTTAAAATCGCTAATAGCGGCGTTAAAGATTTTGTAGGTAGAACAACTATCTACGGCAATCTTTGCCTTGCTCTCAGCGATTTTTCCGGCGCAATTTTCTGACCAGTTAATTACTTCGATTGGTATAATCTATCTGTTAGATTGGTGGCTTTTTGCTACTAACAATCAATGCCTAGCTTTTGAGCTAGGCATTTTTTTATCTATTTTCAGATGATTGCCAACTTTTCTGAACCCCACTACAGCCTTCTTTGACTCCCCTACATTTATGGTAGTCATAACTCATTTCAATGAAATGAGAGCCATCATGTCCTTTCCTAGTTGTCCAAATTGTCAGTCAGAATATGTTTACCAAGACCAACGTCTTTTGGTGTGTCCAGAGTGCGCTTATGAGTGGGATCCTAATGAGCTAGAACAACAACCGATGGTAAAGGATGTCAATGGTACATTGCTGTCAGAAGGCGATAAGGTGACGGTAGCAAAAGATCTAAAAGTGAAAGGCAGCTCGCAGGTAATAAAAATAGGCACCAAAGCGCAAATACGCCGCATTGTTGAAGGTAAAGATCATCAACTTGATTGTAGAGTCGACGGTGCGGGTGAGATGATGATCACGGCCAAATATGTGAAGAAAGCTTAGCATTGGTGACGCATTGTTTGTATTGACCCCATTTTTAAGGAGTACGAATGCCATCACTACCTGAGCATCCGACGCTATTAGACTTCCAACAATATGTTTCTGAGCTGGAAGTTGAACGCGGATTTTCTGATCAACCGACTCAGCAAAAGTGTTTACTGCTGGGTGAGGAAATCGGAGAGCTTTTTAAAGCGGTGCGTAAAGCCGAAGGAATTGCGGTTGACCCAACATCAAAAATTAATGACATCGGTGATGAGTTAGCGGATATTTTTATCTATCTATGCTCAATCGCGAATCGCTACGATATCGACCTTAAACAAGCGTTTGTCGATAAAGAGTTTAAGAATAAACAGCGTACTTGGGTGTAACTCAAGGGCTCGCCTTTGGAAGGTCATACACTGTGTCATCACCTAATCGTCCCATTAACATTCACCAGCACTATCATGCGCACGTCTACTTTGACGAACAAACGTTACCACTGGCACAACAGTTGTGTTGTGCCGCAGGTAATAAATTTGGCCTCCCTGTAGGGCGCGTGCATAAAAAGCCCGTGGGTCCTCATACGTTATGGAGCTGCCAAATACTGTTTAATCACTCGCACTTCGAGCAGCTTATTCCGTGGTTAGAGCAACACCGGCAGTCACTTAGTGTCCTAATTCATGCCGATACCGGTGATGACTATAGTGACCATACGCGATACGCGTACTGGCTTGGGGATGAAGTCGCTTTGGATCTAAGCGGATTTTCTGTTTAAGAATCGGTATGGAATAAAGGCATGACGAGGCACATATGCCACGGTGACTTAGTGCTGCCCTAAGCACTTTCTTATCAATAAGGCGCTTCGTCAGCATAATGCGATTACGTAATAAAGGTGAATAGGGGAGAGGCTCAATTTGTACTAGACTGGTTGAGACGTTTGGAGAGCTATATTTCGACTGCTTACCTTTTGAAGGCAATCGAGCGATGATACTGAGAATGGATGCATTACTCTCGCGCTCGGTTGTTGAGCATTGTTTGGAGTTAGTACTCACTTACAACCGCGTAAAGCATCTGCCTTTGCTGGGGGCTTAGCTTAATAAAGGCGCTCAATCAAACAGACCAAATGGAGTTAATAACACTTATGGATCATGACCAATTTAATCACTTCTGCAACAGCTTTGTGGCAACTACGCACGTTGTCCAATGGGGAGACGCTCATGTGTGGAAAGTTGGCGGAAAGGTGTTTGCCATAGGGGGGACGAGTAAAGCCAACCAAGCCACGTTTACCTTTAAGACCTCCGATTTGAATTTTGAATTTCTTAGTGATCATGACGGTTATATTCCTGCGCCTTACTTTGCCAATCGCGGTATGAAATGGATCCAGCAAATCAACACCAATGGCGAACTGGATGACGACTTAGAGTATTATTTATCCGAGTCTTATAAGCTGGTGGCACGAGGTCTGAGCAAGCGAAAACGACAAGAGTTGGGCATTGCCGATGTGTGAATGGAGTACACGCCTGCTGCTAATGCTTTTGTCCCCATTTATGAGACAAACATTCAATCTAAAGTGAAAATAGGGTCACTGATCCGCTGATCTTAGTTTTGCTACATCTAAAGCCCCACACTTTCTCTTATTCTTGCTCAAAAAGAGGAGGCCTTTTTTCCACCTCTTATAGGAAATTATTCATTACTTGTGCTGCCAAAATGGAACAAGTATGTGCGCCTGTTAAGGAGAGTCGGTGAATACTGCAATTAACTATTCCAAGGTATTATTACCTGCAAAGCATGTGTTGCTGTTAAGCCACATGCGTTCTAATTCAAGCCTTGTGTCTCACTTAATTGGCAGTAATCCACAGGTCAGTGGCTATTATGAAATGCACATTGGTTATTACAGCTGGAAAAGTTTGTATCGCCAGAAATTGAAATACATGGAACAAAATCCAGGTAAGCCGTTTCGGTCGATCTTTTTTGATAAAGTGCTGCATGATGAGCATCACGTGAGTGAAGCGATAGTCAATCACCCGTCCGTTAAGTTGCTGTTCTCTATTCGCGAGCCATTTGAAACCGTGGTGAGTACGGTCAAGCTATACAAAAAAAACAAGCCAGAGCATGAATGTGCCACCTACCAAGGTGCTATCGATTACTATATCCAGCGTGTAAATTCACTTGCCAAACTGTATCAATCCTTGAGTGATAAGAGTCGTGCATTGTGCTTTCGAGCGTCCGCCGTTCGGGATAACCCAACAGATACGTTGGCTCAAATCGGTCAATTCATGGAGCTTAAACAACCTCTTAGCGAGTCCTACACAATTATGGATAAAACGGGGACACGTTTTGTCGGTGATAACTCTAAAAATATCTACTCTGGAAAAGTCTTAAAAAATATCCCGCTGGATCCCGACGTGATCGCTGAGATCCCTAGGCAACAAGAGTTGCTGGACGCCTATCAAAATACTTGCCAAACCTTAGGTATTAACGCTGTCTAATTGCGACTCCAAAGGCTTAAACATTTGATGGATTTAGCCTAAAAGGTATTTTATTGAAAAGGCACTTAGACATCTCTGTACACACTTAGAGAGGTTTGCTTACACCACAGCCAATATACTGGACGATGGATTGGTATACTTCGGGCTCATTTTTAAATGTGTCCGCAAGACACTAGAGGATTCATGACTCGAGGCATTGATAAGTACAGTATAGAAAACACCGACTATAAAGTTGGTCAAGACAACATTACGAAGTGGGGGTTTGATGTTCATAACCCTGTTTTTGGCGCCAGCGCCGGTCTCATCTTTCTTTTTCTAGCGGCCTTATTAGTCGCCGACCCATCTACCGCAAAAGCCGTCCTCGATGGTGCTAAATGGAGCATCATTGATCAGTTTGATACCTTATTCATGTGGGCAGGTAACATTTTTATCCTATTTTGCTTAGGGCTGATCGTGTCCCCTTACGGAAAAATCCGTATTGGTGGAGCCGATGCCAAAGCAGAATATTCTAATGTGTCGTGGATAGCGATGCTCTTTGCTGCTGGCGTTGGTATAGGGTTAATGTTCTACGGAGTTGCAGAGCCTGCAGCGTATTATACAGGGTGGTACGAAACCCCTCTGGCTGTTGAACCGTTTACAGAAGAAGCAAAACGAGCAGCTTTAGGTGCCAGTGTGTTCCACTGGGGAATCCACGCTTGGGCAATTTATGCCGTAGTGGCCTTGTCGTTGGCGTTTTTTGCCTTCAACAAAGGTTTGCCGCTGTCGATTCGTTCTGCGTTCTATCCTATTTTGGGTGATCGTGCGTGGGGTTGGATGGGACATGTCATCGATATTCTAGCGGTACTTGCGACCCTGTTTGGTCTCGCGACGTCTTTGGGCATAGGCGCAAAGCAAGCGGCAAGTGGATTAAGCCATGTATTTGGTTTTGATGCGACGGTCCAAGTTGAGCTGGCAATTGTGGTGTTTGTGACTTCACTGGCCATTGTATCGGTGATCCGTGGCATACATGGCGGAGTTAAAATACTGAGTAATATTAACTTAGCGGCGGCATTTGCACTGTTGGTGTTCATGATAGTCGCTGGGTTTTCAATATTTTTTGATTCGCTCTGGGCGACAGTAAGTGGGTATGTGACAAACATGATCCCACTCAGTAATCCGTATGGTCGAGAAGACGAAGCGTGGATGCACGGATGGACGGTATTCTATTGGGCTTGGTGGATCTCTTGGTCACCTTGCGTCGGCATGTTCATCGCGCGAGTGTCAAAGGGGCGAACCGTTCGTGAGTTCTTGTCTGCAGTGATTTTTATACCAACACTGATCACTTTTCTTTGGATGGCGGCTTTTGGTGGTATGGCGATCGATCAGTTGGCTAATCAAGTCGGCGAGTTAGGGCAAAATGGCCTTAACGATATCACGCTAGCGCTATTCCATACTTTCGATGCGATGCCAATGGGGAACCTATTGTCGCTGCTTTCTGTAGCGTTGATCATGATCTTTTTTATAACCTCTTCAGACTCAGCGTCGCTGGTGATTGACAGTATTACCGCGGGAGGCAAGGTGACGGCACCCGTCCCACAGCGAATATTTTGGGCGACTACAGAGGGGGCTATTGCCGGTACGCTGCTTTGGGTTGGTGGAAAAGAAACCATAGAGGCACTTCAAGCAGGCACTATTTCCACAGGACTGCCATTTACCATTATTTTGCTGCTGATGTGTGTGACATTGCTTATGGGACTTAAAACAGAGCTAGCGACGCACTCATTACGTTATGCGAAAACCTAATAATTAACTGAGATTCGCTCTCATCATTAGTCGTAATAAAAGGCACTTAGAGACTTATTCAAGTTGAAAAGTGCCTTTTCTCGTTTTCGCAGGTCTGATTTAATGAAGGAGGAGGTACAAATGGACATCATTCAATTTCTCACCGAGCATCATGTGTCGTTTCGGCATTACGAGCACACTGCGGTGTTTACGGTTCAGCAGGCCAATCAACTGGATGTGAACATACCGGGTTTGGCGACAAAAAACCTATTTTTGCGTGATGGCAAGGGAAAGCGTCACTGGTTGTGGGTAGGTGCGGACGACGATTCATTGGATCTTGCGAGGCTTTCACAGCGCTTAGAGGTGAAGCGACTCAGTTTGGCGTCAAGTGAGCGGTTAGCAACATTCCTTGATTCGGCGCCGGGTCGCGTATCGCTATTGGATATGTTTAAGGCTCAGTCACAGCAAGTCACATTGTTGGTGACGCCATCGGTGTGGAGCTCCGAAAGTGTCCAATGTCATCCGTTTGATAATGCGGTTACGCTAGAGATTAATACGGCTCAACTAAAGCCACTGTTGCAGAAACTGGATAATGAAGTGGTGATACTTAACGAGTAACGAAGGGGCTAGCGTCTCTGGCAGGTGGTGCATCCAGTACACGCTTGACGGGTGTGTTTGTCCAGTCGTCCACGTTGGATTTTACAATAGGCGTTTTTAAGCGCGCGTCTTGCTGAAAACCAATCATCAGGTTTTTCGAGGATCACATACCCATTAAAACGCTTGGTCAGTGGTAAGCGATATTGGTTGATAAACTGACTGTCGTAACCAATCTCAAAGTAATCAAGCGCCTCTTCAATGCAAGTGAAGCGTTCAATCGTTGTTTGAATATCCGGTTTCGTCATTGTGTTGCCAACCAATATCGCCAAAGAGCAAAACGGGGAGGTTATACCAACCAAAGCAATTAACTGGTCATTCTTGCTTGTTAAAATCGCTAATAGCGGCGTTAAATATTTTGTAGGTAGAACAACTATCTACGGCAATCTTTGCCTTGCTCTTAGCGATTTTTCCGGCGCAATTTTCTGACCAGTTAATTACTTCGATTAATGGTATTAGTCCTTAGCCTGTTTCACTCGAATCGTGCTTTTGTCCATAGACGTCATGTTTAACGCCGTGATTGCAGCTTTTGCTTCTGCTTCTTCTGGCATTTCAACAAATGCGAAACCTTTAGATTTGCCGGTTTCTTGGTCTAAGACGAGGTTGCAGTGAGTGACGGTTCCGTGTGCAGAAAATGCCACGCGAAGATCTTGCTCTGCAGTTGTACGAGCCAAATTGCGTACGAGTAATTTCATAATAGTTGCCTGAGATTAAATTCGGTATGATTGTCGCAGGTCGACGCGCGTAAACCAACTAAAAGGTGACTGGTGCAGCAAATAATTCAGTGGGTCAAAAACGATCCGCTCCGATGTAAGGCGTTAGAGGGTGTATTTCGCCTGCAATTGCCACAGTGTTATATAGCAGCGGGATTTGTACGCAACTTAGTGTGGGACCGTCTGCACCACGTTGAAACGTCGACCCCGCTCAATGACATCGACGTGATTTATTACGATCCGGATACTATCTCAGTGGAAACGGAGTGTCACTACGAGCGGTTGCTTTCGCAATGGATGCCAGACGTTAACTGGCAAGTTCGAAACCAAGCTAGGATGCATGCACAAAACGGTGACGCTCCTTACATCGGTTCGATAGATGCGATGCGTTATTGGCCGGAAATTGAAACGGCAGTCGCTATTCGTCAGCTTCCATACCAGCAATACCAGTGTGTGTCGGCCTTTGGTTTCGACTCTCTGATGTCGTTGCAGGTTACTCCTAACCCCAAACGAGATATTAACGTGGTTGAGCAGCGCATTGTCGCAAAACGCTGGCTCAGTCAATGGCCTAAACTGCAGCTAAATGTCACCACTAAACCCGTCTTAACAGACCCACACAGTGAGCACACAATGTACCTATCTAAAATGACCTTCTTCGAACGATTTGAGCACGATATTGTTGCTGGAAAGAAAACCATTACCTTACGTGATGAGGCTGAAAAAGCCTATAAAGTTGGTAGCGTCGTTCCAGTTTCAACCTTTGTAGAAGACCGCTATTTTTGCGATTTAAAAATACTGTCTGTTGAGCCCGTTAGGCTGGAGGACTTAACCATCGAACACGCGCAGCAAGAGAATATGACATTAGATGAGCTGGTCAGTGTTATTGGAGAGATTTACCCTGGGGTCACTCAGCTCTATGCCGTCTGTTTTGAGTTGGCAACAGCGGAATAAAAAAGCGAGCAGATAACTGCTCGCTGAATCGTTAGTACTGGAAGGGTAAAGCTGCTTAAGGGGCAATGGCGCCAGTTAGCTGTGCCGGTTGAGCGTTGGTGTCGACAATAACTTCAAATTGCTCTGGGTAGGCAAGCATCTGTTCGTACACACCTTGTGTGCCCGACTTTATCTCTAGAGTAGAAGACAGCTCAGCCGATGTGGCGCTGTTTCTCACAAATTGCAGACCGCCATCATCTACAATGGTTCCAACCCAGTCTGCACTTCCATACAACGCTTCTAGCTCTGGTTTCACTGCGTTGATACCCGCAAAGTCGTCAGGATCTGGGAAGCCTGATGGGATAGGGTACAAATTGAGCACAGCCTCATCGCTGCCTACTGGGTTAATGGTGATCGAGGTGATGGTATTACTATCGATACCCTCAAAGGCAAGAGAGTAACTCATGTTACCACGGCCATTCCAAGACAGCGTGACGTCTGCAGTTTCTCCACTTCCACCTGATAAGGTGGCCATTTGCTGAGTCGGCAGCAGTGCACGATCAAAGACAATGTTACCGCTAAGTTCACCTGCGGTGTTGTTGGTGGTTTTGATCAGCAAATAGGGTTGATTGGCTGCATCGAACGCAGATTGGGATAGTGTCGCCAAGCCAAAGAGACTTTGACCTTGAAACGCGTAGGAGGAGTCAGCAAACAGCTCGACCAGTTCACTATCAGCGTTACCCGTGGCATCACTATTAATAACAATTGAGGTGATGGTCGTTGGATCAATATCGTAGAGGTTGAGCTCAAAGTGAACCGTGTCGTCGTTAACTCGGGTCATTTTCGCGATACCAAATGCCTCTGATGGACTGCTTAGCGACAAGGCTTTGCGATTAAGCGGTGTAATGGCGTAATTTTGCACATCAACAACGATAGGCTCTGCCATATCGGCGACATCAGTCACCGTGCTAATGGTACGAGTGCCGTAATCCTCTAAAAAGCGTCCAACAAGATCGATAAACTGGGATTCAATAAACTCAGGTACGTGAGTACCTTGTTCTATGGTAGCGAGTTGGACACTGGTGTCGTTGGCACACTGTTGATATTGAGAGACCTGCGCTTGTCGAGTTGTCAGTAGTAATGGGTGTCTTGGGTCACCAATGCCACCGACTACATCGGATTCGGTCAAATCGATAGTGCTGCTCGCTGTTGGGGTAGCATCACACTGGTTAATTTGCGCCCAACGTCCGACTACGGCTTCGGCACTCGCCATTGCCAAAAGACGCGCGTTAAAGGTGTTGCCCAAGTAGGAAACGGTTTGGTCTGCTTCACCATGGATCTGCAAAACAGAGACGGGGTTCTCTGGTTGGCATTGGTCGACATCCGGTCTCATAAGTCCTGCAATACTCACCACTGCAGTCACTTTTTCAGACATTTCGCACGCGGTTCGCAGCGCCATAAATCCGCCATTAGAGTGTCCCATAATAAACACGCGATTAGGATCCACGTTGTTGTCTGCAATTTGCTGGTCGATGATGTTCTTTAAAAATGCCTTGTCGTCTGGCTCGGGCACGCCTGCGGGGTTAAATCGGTCAAACCAACAGCACGCCGTCGGACCATTCCATGCGCTTCCGCCGTCGATTTGTTTGAAAGATTGAGGGGCGACATAGACATACCCTTGCGCCTCACTCAACGACTTACCGTGTGCGAACTCAGTCACAAAATCAATGTTATTTCCGAAGCCGTGTAGGCTGATTAATAATGCAGGCGATTCGTCCGTGACGCTGTCTGCTATGTATTCATAATAACCACGGTCATTGACACCATCGGTACTGGAGACACAGCGACCCTGTGTGAACTCGGTTTCACAGGTTGCAGTGGATATTGATTTACTGGGTGTTGAGTCGGATTTGGGCGAACTGGAGGAGTTACAGCCGGTTAATAGTGCGCTGAACACGCCAACAGTTAACCATAGTGCGGTTGTTGGTTTCATACTCGATCCTTGATGTAACGGGTTGAAGGCCTAAGACGTATCGCGGTCTTAGAAAAGTGGCCTCAGTCTAAGAAAACCGCCTATAGGGATGAATGCACGAAAATCTGAGTCTTTTACACAAAACTCCAATTTGTAGTTTTGGTAACGTTTACATAGTATATTAGTAACACAAATGTTAACTGGAGCAGTTTGATGGAACAGACGCAATCTTTGCGAGAGCTTGAGTCGCGATTTAAGCCGTATATGCAGTTTGATGGATTCCATCAAACGCCGATTCCTGAGATGTTTGTTTATCGCAATAGCCGTAGAGGGCGTCCCGTAGACGAGTTGTATCAACCTATGGCGATTGTAGGTCTGCAGGGTGAGCGAGTATTGAAAGTCGCTGAACAAGAATATGCACAACCGTTAGGGACTCTATTTTCCAATTTGTCGCCCACTATGGTGGAGTGCCAAAAAAACATGATCAGCGCAGAACACCCAATCAGTTGCCTGGTATTGCTGCTCGACCCAGACCGAATGACCAAAGTCGCACTTCAACTGCAATCGAGTCGTGGGGCACCGTCACACAGTCAAAGCAACAATCCCAACGATCATTTTGCGATGGATTTAGACGACAAACTATGGATGGTTTTGCTGCGTCTTTCGTGGTTACTCGATGATGCGAGTGAGCGAGAGGTGCTATGTGAATCACTGCTCGACGAACTGTACTACCGGCTTTTGTCACCGCTGCCTGCTGGGCAGTTGTCACGTCTTTTACATCAAACCAAAGATGCAAGCACCATGTCGAGAGTCGTACAACATGTCACCCAAAACATTGAACAACACTTCACCGTGGATGAGCTGGCGAGCTTGGCGAACATGGGGCATTCGAGCTTTCATGAAAAATTCAAACTGGTGATGCACGATACGCCGCTACACTTTATAAAAACCCAAAAGCTTAAACAGGCGCGCAGTTATTTATGGCAAGGACTAAGTGTGTCGGAAGCTGCCTACAAAGTCGGTTACAACAATTTGGGGCAATTTAGTCGTGAATTTAAACGTCACTTTGGTCATACTGCTTCGCACCTAACTCAATAATGTAAAAGGATTTACGTGTGAAAAAAGTGGTGGTGGTGACGGGTGGAAGCCGCGGTATTGGCAGGGCAACGAGTACTTTGCTTGCGCAAAGAGGTTATTCGGTGATCATTAATTTTCGCTTTCAACGCGCACCCGCTGAGCAGTTGCAACAACAGTTGACCAAGTTCGGATTCGAAGTGCAGATCTATCAAGCAGATGTGTCGGATGAAGTGCAGGTTAAGCAGCTGTTTGACTTTGCCGAGCAGCAGTACGGTGAAGTGACTGCGCTTGTGAATAATGCGGGTCGGCTTTTTGCCCAATCGCGATTAGTGGATACGTCGCTTGAGCGTTTTACGCAAACTGTAACAACCAATCTAACCAGCACCTTTCTGTGCTGTCGAGAGTTTGTATTGCGTCGCAATGGTAAGGCGGGGGCGATAGTGAACGTCTCGTCTGGCGCGGCCAAAAGTGGCTCACCGAATGAATACGTAGATTACGCATGCAGTAAAGGGGCAATCGACACGTTAACCGTTGGTTTGGCCAAAGAAGTCGCCCATCAAAATTTACGGGTCAATGCGGTTAGACCAGGATTGATTTATACCGAGATGCACGCCGATGGTGGTGAGCCTGCTCGCGTCGATAGGCTGTCATCGAACATACCGATGCAGCGAGGCGGACAAGCAGAAGAGGTCGCTCATTCTATTGCGTGGCTGCTATCTGAAGACGCCTCGTTTACCACCGGATCGTTTATTGACGTGTGTGGTGGGCTTTAGGGTAAACAAAAACGCCAAGCTGATTAGGCTTGGCGTTGGTTAGTTAGCTAACTAACACTTCGACTGAATATCATCATCGAAACAGGTTCAATGAGTGGTTTGTCGATGTAATCCCCTTCGCCCACAGAGCGTTGAGAGGTGTCGACAATCAGTTTCCATTTGTCGCCTTTTACTGGAGTCACAAATCGAGCCGGTGATGGTGATTGGTTAATGAAAAACAGTAGTTCGTCACCGTCTTTATTGATCCCCAAATGCAGCGCGACAGCTTTTAACTGGTTCCAATCTGCAATTTCCATATTGTGCCCATCTGGACGATACCAACCGACACGGTTTTGATTACGTGTCTCACCACTGAAGGCCTCGATAAACGGAGTCATATATTGCTTACGTGCAGCCAACATATCCGAAATCCATTGGCTAAAGTAGCGCTTACGCTCAGTGAGCTCCCAATTTAGCCAGCTGATTTCATTGTCTTGGCAGTAAGCGTTGTTATTACCATTCTGCGTATGTGACAGGGTGTCTGCGGTTAGAATGTGCGGAATACTGAACGAGAATAGTAAGCTAGCCAGACAGTTGCGTTTTTGTTTTTCGCGCATGGCTTTTATGGTCATGCTGTCTGTTGGACCTTCTACACCGTAGTTGTCAGAGCGGTTGTCACCATGACCATCACGGTTATGTTCGCCATTTGCTTCATTATGCTTATGCTTGTAGCTCACCAGATCTTGTAGGGTGTAACCATCGTGATAGGTGATGTAGTTGATGGTCATTTTTTGAGGCCAGCGGCTGGCACTGTATAGATCGCGAGAGCCCATAAGGCGCGTAGCGAACTCTTTCAAGTAGCCTTGATCGCCGCGCCAGAAACTGCGCGTAATATCGCGGAATTTATCGTTGCACTCATTCCAGCCGTCAGGGAAAGCACCCACTTGATAACCGTTAGGACCGATATCCCAAGGTTCTGCAATCAATTTGACTTGTTGAAGAACAGGATCTTGAGCGACCGCGCGGAAAAACGCAGCGCGCGGGTTGAAGTCGTCACCATTGCGACCCAGCGTTGCGGCAAGGTCAAAACGGAACCCATCAATTTGGTATTCGCTTACCCAGTGACGCAGAGTATCCATAACCAAATTTAGCGACGCTTGATGATCTAAATCGACAGTATTACCACAGCCCGTGTAGTTGGCGTAGTGGCAGCCATGTTTCAGGTAGTAGTGGTTATCCAGGCCTTTAAGGTTAAAGATTGGTCCGCCTTCGCCACCTTCTGCGGTGTGGTTGTAAACCACATCCAAAATGACTTCGATGCCATTACGGTGCAGCTCTCTGATTGCAGTTTTAAGCTCTGTTACTGCATCTTGATTGGCGTAACGTGGGTCTGGTGCCATGAAAAGATAAGGGTTATAACCCCAATAGTTCACTTTACCCATATCGAGCAAATGCGGCTCGTGCATGCACGCTGCAACAGGCAACAACTGCAAAGAGGTAATGTTTTGCTGCTTGTAGTATTTCAGCATTGGTTTACTCACAAGGCCAAGGTAAGTACCTTGCTCCTGCTTGCTTAATTCGGGATGAAGCTTACTCAAGCCTTTCACATGTGTTTCAAACAGTACCGTTTGTTCACGAGGAATGCGTGGCGGCTGAGTCTTTTGCCAATCAAAGTCAGGATCACAGACCACTGAGTGCGCCATGTCCCAGCTTTTTTCAGCGGTGTACGGCAGCTTGTAATCAAGGGCTTTACTAATCGCTTTAGCGTAAGGATCAGAGAGTAAATAGGCATTGTCATCAATGTTGACGCTAAAACCGTATTCTTGACCAGCAGTGACACCCGGTACAAATACATGACGTACACCAGAGTAATGATGCTCAAATTCAATAGAGCGGCGCGAAGTGCCGTCAAAGAGTTCTAATTTGAGTTGCGATGCGTGTGGAGCATGGACGGCAAAATTACAGCCACCGTCTCTAAGTGTGGCGCCAAGTGGGAACGGGCGAGACTGAACATTCATAGTGTTTTGCGAATCTACTGTTTTGATAGCTAAATTAATACTTCACGGACGAAAATCAATAACAGTGTCGCATCATTTCATGAATAAGTCATGACAAAGTGACTCTGCTCACTGTTCGTAGGCCGGTTGTAGGGCTCTTTAGCTCATCGATGTTCTGCCTAGAGTCTTTAGCTTGGCGCACTAGCTCGGTTGCTTTGACTTGCGAATCAAGCGCTGATTCGGCCAGAGTAGGGGGCTCGGTGATTTCCATTCAATTTCCACCAACTCAAGGCGTTTGCTTAAAATTTGCTCTTCTCGTACACTTTCAGATAATGAATGAGAGCTTGGTTCGACGCGAAGCCATGATTCGGGCCCACCAACGGGTGGGATTTCGCCGTGGATTCGGGCCAAGCTCTCAGTCATCAAACTCTCGCCTCACAAGTCATACGGGGCCAGTGAATCCCCATTATTTAACCCGCTTTTTCAATGCCGCGAACTTTAACGCCAACTTCAAATGGCTTACCACTCACATTAAATCGCGCAATGGCATCCTCCCAGTCCACTACCGATGAATGTTTATTGAGGTTATGCGTGGTTGAACTTTTCTGGACAGTGAAGTGCATAAGGCTTTGCTAGGCAATGTTTTATATTTTTGGTTAGCTGGGGATAGCCTTTATGGACATTACTTTGTCGTGTTTTTTATGGTTGGACGTTATTTTCGACTGACATGCCTATTTTCCCGCATTGTGGCTCCGCAGCAAATTATGCTTCCATTTTCGTCGCGATGGACACCCAACACGAGTATTCCGCCTTGTTAACGACGCTTTTCATCTGAATGCTAACGAGATCACGTCATGAAATTGCAAAATATGAAAGAGTTTGTGATTGCATAAACCTCTTTTCATTTGGGCAGCTATGTCTCCATTAAATATCGAATCACGACTTGTCACTCTTGACGACTTTCCCTTTACGGGCCTGAGCACCACCCGACGAATTCGGGTGCTACTGCCACGCAGTTACCAACAATCGGACGCGCATTATCCCGTGATCTACTTTCACGATGGGCAGAATGCTTTTTTTGATAAGGACGCCAAATATGGCACTAGCTGGCGCATTCAAGATGAACTTGACCGTATTTATCAAGCCGATCCCTACAAAGAGTGGATTGTGGTGGCAATAGATAACAGCCCAACTCATGATTTCAATGGACGATTTAATGAGTACTCTCCGTGGAAAATGGACCCAGATTTTAAGTTGCCCGGACGAGACGCTGGCATTTATGAGCTAGGAGGACTCGGTGACCTCTACGCTGACTTTGTTGCTAACGATGTGCGCCAACATATAGATAGAGAATTTAGAACCCTGACCGCACGAGAACATAGATTTGTAATGGGAAGTTCGATGGGCGGTTTGATCAGCGCCTATATAGCGATGCGCTATAACTCTGTATTTGGGAGTGCAGGTGTGTTTTCTCCCGCGTTCTGGTTCAACAAACCCAAATTTTTAGCCTGGTTGTCTGGGGTGCAATTGGACTTGCCTTTGCAACTGTATATGGACGTTGGGACCAATGAGACCAGCGATGAGTCACGCGATGACTTTAACCAAGTTTATGTTGATGATGCAAAGCAAGTGGCCAGAGTATTGACCCATATGGACAATGTTGGTGTCCGGTTTGAGGTATGCGAGGACGCCATTCACAACGAACGGGACTGGCAAAAACGAGTCCCAAATTTCATCCAACATTGCTCTTAGAAAAGCGACTGGGAAAATAAAAAGGGTGGTGCATTGTCCCAAGACGCTGTACCACCCTATTTCTAACCTAACGCCTTATAGCGTGAGCGCAATCGCACCGAGTGGCGACAAGGTAATGGCTAATGTGCCAACACCTTGCGTCACTTCCAACTGATAAGCGTCGGATTGTTCGATCTGCTCGACGGCTAAGTGCGTTCCATCAGACAAGCGCCACTTTGAGATTAACTCGGCAGGAATTGTGAGCTCAAACTCATGAGCAGCCTGCGCGTCAAAGTTAGCCGCCGCAATCACGATCGACGACTGATCATCGGTTACGTTACTGCGTGCAAAGACGTAGCAGCGAGAAAAGGCGTCAGACATCTGCTGTTCATTGGCCTCATGCAGCGCATCAAAGTCGCCTTCTAACGCTTTGCTTGCCAGAGTGAAGTTGAGCAGTTTTTGATAGAATTGGCGTAAATTAGATTCTTTCTCAGTCAGCTGCCCACCATCAAATTTACCGTTATTCATCCAGCGCTGATGATGAGGCACACCCACGTAGTCAAAAATTGAGGTGCGAGTGGGTTGGCCAAATCCAGCCATCTCGTCTCCGGGCTCTCCGACTTCTTGACCAAAATAGATCATGGTGGGTGAAGTGCTTAACAGCGCGCTGACCAGCATCGCGGGTTTGCCTTTATCGGCATCGCCCGCAAACTCCGGTGAGGCAATTCGCTGCTCGTCATGGTTGTCCAAAAAGTGCAGCATGTGATGCTCAATATCGAGCATGTCGCGCTGGATGGAATTAATCGACTGTGTGGACTGCGTCCCTTGCATAATGGCTTTTAGCGTATCGTAGAGGTCTACTTTGTCGTACAGGTAATCCATTTTGCCGAGCTGAATGTAGTCTCGGTACAGGTGGGGCTGATAGACCTCGGCCATTAAAAAGGCATCAGGATTGCGCATTTTAATTGAGGCATTCATGTAGCTCCAGAACTCGACAGGCACCATCTCAGCCATATCGTAGCGAAAACCATCGACCCCTTTTTCAATCCAATACAAAGCTATATCGCGAAATTTAACCCACGAGTCGGGGACTTCTTTACCTTGCCAAAACTCAAAGTGTTCGCGGTGACCCAGTGTGCGGTAGTGCTCGGGGAGGGTATCGAAATCTTTGGTTCCATCTGGGCGAACGCCATAGTTTACTTTGACGGTTTCATACCAGTCGTCCACATCCGGCTTGGCAAGGCGAGAGCCGTTGCCCGTCCATTTAGCCGGGTACTCTTCAAATGGCGTTACCATTGAAGGGTGCTGCTCCCCACCTAAAGGCTGAAGGTGCAGCGGGATATCCGGCAATTCAAAGTGTGTTTGCGGGATGTAGTAGAAATTATTGTGCTTGGCGTATTCAACGCTGGTGTCATCATTTGCGCCAAAATCGACCGTGCCTGTGGGATTAGTGGTGCTTTGATATTGGCGCGCAACGTGATTAGGCACGATGTCGATAATCACTTTCAAGTTGGCTTGATGGGTTCGCTCGATCAACGATTCAAACTCTTGTAAACGCTGCGAGGGGTCGTCTGCGAGATCTGGATTAACGTTGTAATAGTCTTTTACTGCATAAGGCGAGCCCGCACGACCTTTTACAACGCTTGGGTGATCATTGTTAATGCCAATGTCGCTATAATCATTAATAACAGCATGATGCGGAACTCCGGTATACCAAATATGGGTCATACCGAGCTCGTGGATTTTTTGTAATGCAAGAGGCGAAAAATCGCTGAACTTGCCGACGCCATTTTGTTCGATGGTGCCCCATGGTGTGACGTGGCTTTGAGTGTTACCAAAAAGACGGGTGAAAACTTGGTACACGTTAAGTTTATTATATGACATGGCATTCTATAAGGTTGAGGTTAATGCCATAATCATATCGCTGAACCGTGGGGCTCATACTCCTCCTTTTCTGGAACTTTAGGGGGCGTAGAGCGCAAAACCGTGATCCAGATAAATTTTTGTAAAGAATGGAATGCATTGGCCGATATTAGAAGGGCTACTGTATACTCTCATTTGACTCTTTTTTGATGCTTGAACCCTGATTCATGCAAACGGTATAGGAAATATGACCTCAACCACGCTGGTTATTAGCGCGATCTGTTTTTTAGTTCTGATGGCCTGTATGTTCATCGCTTCTACGATAGCGCGTCAAAAGCGTGAGCGCCGTGAAAAGCGTAGGCAAGAAATCGCCTACAGAAAAGCTATGCAACAAGCCCGCGCGCAAGAGCACAGTGATAAAGTATTTAAAGCCGAGACGGGTCATATAGCGACGCAACTCTATTTGGCTAAAGAAGCAGAGCGAAACCAACCTAAAGAGGCGTTGTACTGGTACGAAAAAGCCGCCATGCAAGATAACGAAATTGCGATGCGAGGCATTGTACGTGTGTGTCAACGAGCGCAAAGTGACCCTATCTATCAGAAAAAAGCACAATTTTGGCAGTTAGCTATTAGTGCGCTACAAGGCAGCAATGAAGCCAAAGTAGAGAAGGCTATTGCGTTAATTGAAGGTTATGGGGTTGATATAGCTTTAGAGAAAGGCATTCAAGAAATGCAGGAAGTCGCAGAGCTTGGCTATATTGATGCGATCATCTATATGGGTGACTGGTGGCAGTCCCCTAATAATTCAGAGCGTAATTACTCTAAAGCGGCAACTTGGTTTCGACGCGGCGCTAAGCTGCAAAGTACCGCTAGCATGACTCGATTGGGCGAGCTGTATGAGCACGGAAAGGGTGTGCCGTTAGACATCGGTAAAGCCGGGTACTGGTATGAGCTGGCGGGCGAAAAAGGTGATTTAAACGCTCAATATCGAGCAGGGTGCCTATGGTCCAATGCTGGTGTTCATACCGTGGCCTACGTTTGGCTATTCATGGCGGCTAAAAGTGGCCACGCCGAGTCAGTTAAGCAACGTGATGTGGTCGCCTCAGCGATTGGGGTTGACGTTATTGTGGGTTTGCAGGCACTGGCAAAGCCGCTACATCAAAAGATTGCCAAGGGTGACGTGGTGAAACACTCCATAATTAAGGCGCTCAATAAGTTGTACAACAGGCCCATCTATTTTCCCGAGGTTACAGCAAAAACTGTTGAAACCGATTCAAAACCCATCGATTCACAACAGGCTCCTGTTGACGGTGCGACTCAAATTGGTGCACAAACCGGGCAGGTGAGTAGCGAGCACCCTGCGGGAATATCGAACACTTCATACACTCTTGACCAGCAATCTGCCTTTGGTATGGACGCTGTGAATTTTGGAACACACAACAACTAGCTCGCCTGAAACGCCTCTAATCGATCCCTTGCTTATGCAGCAAGTTGATATTCGCACATTGGTATAGCTTTGTTTCTACGCCTTTTTTCTCCACCGTCTATTTTTTGACTAGGGGGGAGTGAGAACAGCGAGAGTTGATTATAATGTCGGCCATTAAAGGACGGAACTGTAATCATTGGTCGTTATACTCTCAATTAGCCTGCTGCATTAAGGCAGGCCAGAACGATCCATTGAGCGCCACTAGGTGCAATTATTGCTTGATTTACAGTGCGTCCAGTTGACGATCGAGACACAAGGATTAAAGGTATGGGGCATTTAACCCACCAAAGTGAGCCAAAAGATGTGATTTTGCACGCATTTGATTGGCCATATCAATTGATCACCGAACGCGCTGAGCAGATCCATCTGCTTGGCTATAAAACCGTGTTGATATCACCACCGATGAAGTCTTTCGTCCATGAGTCGGGCACAAAATGGTGGCAGCGATATCAGCCGCAAGATTATCGAGTGATCGAGAATCAGTTAGGCAACACATTAGATTTTAAAAAAATGGTCAAGACGCTTGAGCAGCACGGATTGCGTGTGTATGTCGATGTCGTGTTTAACCATATGGCCAATGAAGCTTATCAGCGCCAAGACTTGCAATACCCGAGTGTGCAAGAGATGGCCGCTTACCAAAAAGACGCTAAGTACTATGAATCGTTAAAACTGTTTGGCGATTTGTCCGAACCGCTCTTTACTGAAGAGCACTTTGTTGAAGCGTTTGGTATCAAGGATTGGCAAAACACATGGGAAGTTCAAAATGGCCGTATTACAGGCGGTGAGCACGATCCAGGCCTACCAACGTTAAAGGTGTGCGATCGCGTTGTTCAAGTGCAGCAAGACTATATTAAAGCCCTCAAGGCATTAGGTGTGAAAGGGTTTAGAATCGATGCGGCAAAACATCTTAGCATTGAACATATTAAACAAGTGTGGACCGAAGAGATCAGTGAAGGTGTGCATATATTTGGTGAAATCATTACCGATGGTGGTGCTACGCGCAAAGAATACGCTTTGTTTTTGAAGCCCTATTTAGAAGAGACGCTTCTCGCAGCGTACGATTTCCCGCTGTTCAGTACCTTGTATCGTTCGTTGCAAGCCGACGGCGTACTGTCAGACTTGGTCGACCCATTTACCTTTGGTGAAGCGTTGTCTCGTAAGCGTGCTATCACCTTTGCCATCACGCACGATATTCCTAATAACGATGTATTTATGCCGCTGATCATGACTGAAGAGCTAGAATGGTTGGCGTATTGCTATGTGTTGTGTCGTGACGGCGGCGTACCGTTGATCTACACCGACTTGAATACTAGTGGTATTAAAGGCTCAAACGGAGAACCTCGCTGGCAGAATGCGTGGTGCGATCCGCGCATTCAGCCAATGATAGCGTTTCATAATTTGGTTCATGGCAAAAAAATGGGTGTGTCTGAAGTCAGCGATGACCATTTTGTCTGTCGTCGTGGCGATAAAGGCATTGTTGCTATTAATAAATCGCAACAGGCTAAAACGGTGCGACTGCGATGGTCTAAAGCGATGAAAAATATGGTCGATGGACAATGGGTACACCAAGACGCGACGCACATTCAGTTTGAGATCCCAGCTCGCGGGTATGTCATGCTAATAGACGAGCTCTAAATAAAGCCCCAAGTGATTGTGTCACTTGGGGCTTTGGTTGGTATTAGCTCTCTTCTTTGTATATATGTACATCGCGCTGTGGGAATGGAATGGTAATGCCCTTGGCATCAAATTGCTGTTTCACCTGCTCGGTGACGTCGTAGTATACATCCCAATAATCGACGGTTTTTACCCACGGGCGAACGGCAATATCGACGGAGGATTCATTGAGCGTGTGCACACGTACAATAGGCTCGGGTGCCGGTAAGATCATTTTGTGCTGGGCGAGTATCTCCTTAATAATGGTTTTTGCATCTTCAAAGTTATCTTGATAAGCAATGCCAAACACCATATCGACTCTGCGTTCGCGCTCCGCAGTCATGTTATTGATCACATCCCCCCAAATTTTGTTATTTGGGATCACCAGTGTCTGATTGTCTAAGGTTCGGATGGTAGTAGACACTAAGCTCATGTGACTCACATTACCTTTGATCCCAGCAACCTGGACTAAATCGCGTACATCATATGGGCGATAGATTAAGATCATAAGCCCCGATGCAAAGTTAGACAGTGTATCTTGCAGTGCAAAACCAATGATCACACCAGCCACACCAAAACCGGTTAGCAAGGGGCCGAGGTTTATACCCAATTGCGAAAGCGCGATGAGAATACCCACAAAGGTTACGGTATTGGATGCCATTGAGATAAAGAACTCTTGCATCAAAACACTGAACTTAAGCTTAGCTTGCGTAACACTACGCCTAACCAGTTTAGCCACACCGCGTGCCACCATTCGAGTTACCCAAATGATCAAGCAAAATACCAGCAGCTTCATGATGATTGTGGGGGTATTTTCAATTGCCCAATCTTTAAAAGACTCCAGCCATTGATTGAGAAGGCCATACGCAACATTGATATCTAATATGCCAGAGTTTATATCCCCAGTGAAAGTGAACAGCAACTGTTTGTACTCGGTGACATCTTGCTTATAGGTTTCTAACAGGCCAACAGTTATATTGAGGCTTATCAACATAAACTTCTGCATCTGGGTATAGATAAGTTGCTGCTTCTCGACGTTAGCCACTTCGTCTGCTGGGGTGAGTTTGGCGAGTTGCGCTAAGCCACTGTTACGCTCATCGAAAAACAGAATGAGCTCTGACAGATCTTTCGCCCGAAGATTAAGCTCGGTCAGAAAATCACTGGTGTCTGCTTCTATGTCAAGTTGGTCAGCCCACTTAAAGGTTTGAGCAAGCTGTCGGGTGTAGATGTCTGCTGCACTGATCCGCTGTTGAGCTTCAAAAAATAGCACCGCTTTTTTGTCCGGCTCTGCGGTTAACGCCGCTTCTAATAGCTGATCGGCTGTTTTATCGGAATGAACTAGTAGAGTCTCTAACACATAAATCTGTTCAGAAACTTGAGCTTTAGTGTCGGGGGTTTTAATGCCAGCATCAATTGAATCCGCGAGAGTTTTTCGATGTTCGGTGTTTTTTCGACGTAAGATATCTTCTAAGTAGATGGCTTGAGTCGCATCCGATTCTAATACTGCTAAGATTTGCCCTGCTAAATCACTTTGCTCTGTTTCTTGATTAGCAAGCGCTGGCAAAGTAAGGCACAGGATGAATAGCATCATTCCATGAAGTAGTGTTTTCATTATTCCCTCAATAATTTCATAACCTATTGAGAAATAGTAGGAATTAGAAGTGGAAATGCCAAGTTAAAATCGGATTTAATTTCCGAATAGTGACGCTTGGCCGTATTCAATTGAGCTATGATGAAACTCAGATTTTGTAGGCTTACATAAAGTGATTTTGCTTGGTAGATGAAGGGGGTTTTACTGCTAATTTATAAAATTGGACACTGCTCCACACACTGTACACCCTCGCTTTTACTAGGATTCATCGCACTTATTGCTGGACAGCACAGTGCCAGTAGGTTGGTTTGGTCAGTACTATCGTTGATGACTTTTAACATCGTTTCAATGTTGTCGGTAGCGGCATCCAGTGTCCCCACTTCTTCAAATCTCCTGGTCGATTTGTTGGGTAAGATCACCGATGGCAATCGCAGTATGGTCAATCATTGATTAGCCTAGCTAGGTGGCTTCATCGACCTTGTGCGTAATAGACTTAAACAAGCAGGCGGTGTTTTAGTTTTTAACTTTGGTGATCGAAACCAATATAGCATGGTGTGGAGGCCGAAAATTAAAAAAGCGCCTCTGTGGTAAGGCGCTTTGGTTGTTTATTCTAGAGATTGAGCGAATGCATCAGTGTCGATTGATTGCGGCTACCAAGCGATGCCTAAATCAACAGTGTAACGGCGATCGGTATAGTCGCCCGATACGGGTCCAACCTCTTCAGCATAGGTGGAAACAGATAGCTTAAATATAGATGCAACAAAGTCTATGCCACCTGTAACGTTACCTTGGTACAGTCCTGTAGCAAGTTCAAGTGAAGACCATGAGTTATCATAAATAAGCGCAGACAGACCTAAACGAAGGTTCTGCATCATGTCATCAGATTCAATATCTTTGTAGTATGGTGAGCCATCTTCATTCGTTGTAGGGAAATACAAACGGTAGGTATTTGCACCTAGTAGATCCATGTAGTCGATAGCCAGTCGAGTACGCTTAATAAATGGGATTTCAGGCTCAATTGCACCACCAATATTTACGGTCATTGGCTGTGATCCAAACGCATCTTCGAAGTCGAGACCGCCAATATTCATTACACTAAAGCCTAGAGAAGGGCTAAGAGGGGCGTCGATTTGATAGATTGCACCAATATCGAATGAAAAAGCAGTGCGCGTTTCGCTTGCTCTATCTGCGATGTCATCACCTGACTGTTCAAAGTCGATTAACTCTTGAGCATTAAGCGTATCTTCATAAGAGTTTTGGGCGTAAAACTTACCACCTAAACCCAAAGCCAAATCGCCGATCCAAAGCTCGCGAAGTGTATAGCTAACACCCGCATTTAAACCACCATAGCCTCGTGCTTGTATTTCGACTGAGTCAGCAACGCTATAAGGGTTAACAAGAAGATTAGCTTCTGACGCAGCTAGCAAGCCTAAGCTCCATGCAATGTCACCATGGTTATAGCTAACCGACGAGTAGTTAGAGAAATCGAGATGGACAGGAGTACCTGCATAAGCGTTCAGAACGTCTTTTACTGCTTCCGTATCATCAGTGTCGATAGCATCTAAAATATCTTGCGTAACGTTAGCCGCTTCGCCAGAGGCTGTAAAGCTAAGGCCCAATAGTTCGACGATGAGGCCGTGCTCTGTTGAGAGGTTCGACAAACCAGCAGGGTTTTGAAAAAGTGACGTGCTGTATCCACCAGTCGCAACCCCAGCACCACCCATCGCCATAACGCGTGAGTCTTTGTATAAATAAGCGTGTGGGGCAGCCAAAGCAGAACTAGAAACGGTCAAAGCGACCAGTGTTGGAAGTATCCATTTGTTTGACATGGTCGTTAATCCTATTGGTCGTTTAAGTATTGAATGATGTGATCTAGAGTGATTTCGTCGTTTTCGCCGAGTCCACTTGCTATTTCTTCTTTAAATTCAATGATTGATTTACGAATATCACCATCTTCATCTTGTCCACTAGAATCAACAACCGCTAGAATGGAGTCAAAGCCTTCATTGATTGCACCAACAAGGAATTCTTCCATGTTTAGATCGTCACCAACCCCCTTATTCACAGGGCAAGGGTAGCTTGTTACATCCCCTTTTTCTGCAGGACTGTAATCGCTGAAACAATAGCCATCGGTCATTACCATGCTATCGTTTTCATCAGCTAGAGTGCCTATTAGGTATTGGTCGAATTCAAAGCTAGGCGCAGGGTCTGTGACAGTAAGTAATGTATAAGAACTTCCATCGTCGAAGCTAATGTTGGCCGTTTCAGTTGTCTCTAAATCATCACAACTTGATGAAGAGTTAGTTTGATAAATGTATTCCAAAGCACAGCTTGCACGATCAACGGTTTTATCATCAGGATTGTTATCGCTATCAATCCAAGCGTCTAAGTTGCCATTTAGAAGTGAGTCAATAGCTGTGCTGGTCTTTACTACATTAGTGAAGCCATTAAACAACCTAACACTATCGATGGTGGTATTACTGACATTAGCGCTTTCATGCATTGTGATGTATTGATTAAAAACTTGAGCCGCTGATTGTAGGTCGACTAATGTCGTATCCGTTTTACTCTGCTGCATTGAGCTAACGAAAGATGAAAACCCTTCTGTGTTTTCATTCGTCGTCGCATCGATGATATCAATTAAAGATGATCCCGCACGTCCCATATAGGCGGCGCCTTGATCAACCATGTAATCACCATTTGGGTACGAATCTTGACATGATTGGGAGTCAAGACGAGTCAATGCTGAGTTGAAATTTTGGGTGCTTAGATCTTGTTTTACGTAGTATCTGCAAAGCTCACCATTTTGGTCAACTTCGTTACAGCCCACTAGGCCAAAACCGATTGACAAGATCGCCACCGATAGAAGAGTTTTTTTCATTATAGCCACTGCCTTGTGTCGTTGTTAATTTTTTGTTACGGAACGGGGTTCCTTATCTGATTAATAGTACGACGAACGTTAAACAGGGTCAATTGTAACGGCGTGTAAGCTGGACTGTTTTTTAGTCCTAAAGTTCACTAAATTGTGATGATGTGTGCAAATTGTGAGCTGGGGCGTGTTTTGTGTGTTTCAAAATATGTCCTAGGTGAAAGTGGAAATTACATGGCGTTAAACAAATGTTGCCTTGTGTGTCGCGGCGCTTTCCTCTGCCGCCTGAATAACCTTAATAACATTTAGCGCGTCAATCGCAGACACTGGAGTGTCGCATTGATGGCGTATGTGCCCAGCAAGTTGCTGATAATACTCAGGGTAGCTTCCATTCTCTGTAGCGACTTTGCTGCTGATTTCATTTTCGTTGGTTAACGTACCGTAATAACTTGGATCCTCAATACCCCAGCCTTTTTCGGGTGTAAGGCCCTGCTGTAGCGCGCTTTCTTGAGGGTCTAAACCATATTTAATAAAATGACCTTTCGTACCTTTAATGGTAAATCTTGGTCCTGCTTCGGTACTAAGGCAATCGCCACGTAGAAGGACATCTAAATGCGGATAGTTAAGGATAACCATAAACTGATCTACTGCTTTAGCATTAAGTCTTTGTGCACGTAGAGAACCGTATACAGACGTTGGCAAGCCAAATAACTGCAATGCTTGGTCGACGAGGTGAGAACCAAGATCGTACCAAATACCGCTTCCTGCATCATCAGACTCTTTCCAGCGGGTTTTAACCTCAGGCCGATATCGGTTGAAGCTGGATTCGAAAGTATGAACATCGCCTAGTTCACCGCTTTCTATTAGGGCTTTAACGGTTTTAAAATCGCCATCAAAGCGGCGATTGTGATAGACCGAGAGCACAACGCCATGTTGTTTTGCAAGATCAACCAAGTGCTCTCCTTCGACAGTTTCCACGACAAAAGGCTTTTCGATTGTGACATGTTTACCAGCCAAAATAGCGGCTTTAGCCATTGAGTAGTGCAGTTGGTTGGGTGTGGTGATCACAACAAGCTCTATTGTAGGGTCAGCAAGCAACTTATCGTACTCTTGGTAGACCTTGACTTGCGGATAACGCTGATGCACCAGCGCTTCATTAGAGGAAAGAAATGCAACTAACTCAGTCTCTTCAATAGCCTCAATAAGAGGCGCGTGAAACGTTTGTCCTGACATCCCAAAGCCGATTATGGCCGTTTTTACTTTCTGCATGTTCTTTTCCTAAAGAAGCATTAATTGCAAGTAGTATAACGCTGCCAAGGATTAACTGGCTACGCTTGTTTAAGAGTTAGTAACTGTCAGGTTTTTTTACACTTGGGTTTAGAGTTAATACTTCAAGGTGAACGTATTCAATCATTTACTAATATGGCATCAATTATGCGTTTAGAAAAAGGCGTACATCAGAAATAGGAGAGCGCAAATGAGAAAACTGTTTTTACTCTGCGTAGTGATGTTACTTCCTTTTACCTCACAGGCCACCCCGATTTTAGCGGGTGATACCGCAACGATTTTGATGGTTGGGGACTCAAGGCCAGCTAACCCTAATAACGTCTTTGCCGAATTGCGCTTAGAAGCGTTATCCGACACAGAGATTCAATTTACATTCGATTTGTTGGATTGGACTGAAAGCGGCGACGCTGGACTGACACCGCCGTATTTCCATAGCGGCGCGAAGCTAGATGCGTTTTACTTTAACTTGAACGGTGAGCTTGACCAGTTTTCGTTTAGCGGCTTAGCACCAACTGGGTGGGCAATTGATGAGCTTGACTCTCCAACATGTGCGATTGGCGGTACGGCTAAAGGGTCTGGTGGTGCGTGTTTTGCCTTTGAAGCTGACATTCCACCTCCAGGAAAAGATGTTGAAGATGTCACTGTTAGCAACGACCTAATTTTTACTGTCACCAAAAATTCAGCGTGGGTAATCGAAGATTTTGACGGTGCACCCTTAGGCAAAAGTAATGACGACGCCGCAGGTCCTGGTGGAATATTTGGCGCACACGTGCAAGCACTAGAGTTGACTTGTGATGTAATTACTTCATTTGATGATGATCAGGATAGCGAATGTAGTGACAGTGCATTTATCTATGGAGGAGGCCTTGAGATTACGACATTCGGCATCGACCCTGACCCAATTTCAGAGCCGGCTCATCTCGCGCTATTCAGTCTTGCGTTGATTGGTATGGGAGTGGGTGTACGCCGTCGCCGTCAACAGTAGCCAATTTTCTTAAGATAGAAGCCAGTCATTGACTGGCTTTTTTGCGTCTATTTACCGTTAATAAACAAAATCTTATTGTTTTACATTGCTCATTCGTTGCACACTGTAATTGTAGATGATCACAGTTAAAAGCAGCGAGGAAGCACTATGGGATCCATTGTCGTCCGTCATACCGAACCACAAGATTGGCCATCGGTAAAAGACATTTACACCCATCCGGTGGCTCATTCCGGTACGCTACAATTGCCTTACCCATCAGGAAAGGTATGGGAGCAGCGACTATCCAACATTCCCGATAATGTATACAGCTTTGTCGCCGAATTTGACGGCAAAATTGTGGGTAACTTAGGCATGGAGATCCAAAAAAATCCTCGTCGCCGCCACGTCGCGTCATTTGGGATGGGGGTTATGGATGATTATCAGGGTCAAGGTGTAGGAAGCGCACTGATTGGTGCCATGATCGAGCTTGCCGACAACTGGTTGAATGTACGACGCATTGAACTCACCGTTTTTGAAGATAACTTGTCGGCTATTGCACTGTACGAAAAGTTTGGGTTCGTCCAAGAAGGGATCGCACAAGGCTTTGCTTATCGAAAAGGTGAGTATGTTGATGCTATCTATATGGCGAGATTAAGAACATAGAAACAGAACAGGACTATCAATGACGCAACCCGCAGTAGGCCGCGATGGCATTTCGCTAAACGGCAGTGAAGTACGTAGACCCTTTCAACCATGGTCATGCGAGGTCCATAAGCTGCTTAATTTTCTCGCTGAGGCCGGATACGAGACTGCGCCACAGCTAATACGTGTAGAAACAGACCAGCAGCACAGCCGCTGGGAAGTGTTGACGCTGGTCGAGGGAGAGACGTATGACTTTCCGCTCACAGGTCCCATAGCCTCGACAACGGCCTTAAAAAGTTGCGCACAATTACTCAAGCGTTACCACACTCTTTCTGCGGCTTACTTAATGCAGCTTCGTCAACGCCCAGATTGGCAACAAATAGAGTGGATGTTACCCAGCCGCCAGCCTATTGAGGTGTTATGTCACGGGGATTTCAGTCCTTACAATGTCGCGCTCAATAAAGAGACGGTAACTGGCGTATTTGATTTTGATACCGTACACCCAGGGCCTGCATTATGGGATGTGGCGTATACTGTGTATTGCTTCGCACCCTTTAAAACCGACGAGCACGATCAGCTGTTTACCTTAAATCAGCAAATCCAACGAGCCAAAGTGTTTTGTGATAGCTATGGTTTAGACAATCAGCAGCGGACTCAGCTTGTGCAAGTGATGCAAGATAGAGTACAGGCGTTGGTGGATTTTATGCAGTCGAGCCAAGGTGGCGAATACGGGACGTCTTCGCAGTTAGGCACCTACAAAAATGACATTAAGTATATGCACTCAAACCGACACACAATCATTCAAGGATTGATTGAACCGTAATAACCAAGGAGAGGTTGTGATCTATAAACTACATACTCAACTGGAGCAGATGGACACAGAGACCATCTATAAATTTATCAGTCAGAGCTACTGGGCGAAAGATATGCCGCGGCCACTGTTTGATAAAGCGCTGGCCAATTCTCGCTGTTACGGCTTTTTAGACGAACATGGTAAGCAAGTTGCGTTTGCGCGAGTGATCACCGATTGCGCCACATTTGCGTATTTAGCAGATGTATTTGTGATGCCCGATTATCGCGGGCTAGGCCTGTCGAAACAGCTGGTAAAACAACTATTAGACGATGAGGAGCTTCAGGGCCTTCGCCGCATGATGTTAGCGACAAAAGACGCCCATGGGTTGTATAAGCAATTTGGATTTGAGCCTGTATTGTACCCAGAAATGCTGATGCAAATTTGGCAGCCGGGGATCTATCAAAACGAGTCTGCGATATGAAAATATTTACCGACCGACTCATGCTACGCAATTTTTGTTTAGACGATCTTCCCCACTATTTAGCGATGACCGCCAGTGAGTCGTATCAACGTTATTACCCCGACGAGCAGTGTAGCGCAGCCTTTGGCACTCAACTGGTGAACAGCTTTATTGACGAATCTCAGCAGTGGCCGCGTTTGCGATTTCACATGGCGATCTGTCACTCGCAGCACGACTGCTGGATTGGCGTAGCCAGCGCACGAATTGAAAGCAGTGGTACTGCGTCGATAGGTTTTGGATTGTCGCCTGAGCATTGGGGAAAAGGCTATGTTGTAGAGGCGATGCGAGAGTTAATGCGGTTTATGCAAAGCGAGTATCAGGTGACGCGCTTTTACGCAGAGACGCTGCGTGACAACGAGGCTGCAATCAAGGTATTGAGCCAGCTAGGCTTGTCTTTGGCGAGCGTCCAGCCTAAGCAGTTTTACTTTAAGCAGCAAAGCTGGGATGGGGTTACGTATCAATTCGACTCGCTTCATTGATCGATGTTAAAGAGAATAATCGATCAATGAGGCGAGCACAGAAGATTAAGCGTTGTGATCGACAGGTGCAGTTCTAGACTGCTGGAAGAACAGCTTAGTCTCTTCAATCACCACAGAACGCAGCAGCACTAAGCCAATTAGGTTAGGGATGGCCATTAATCCGTTAACGATGTCGGCGATGATCCAAATCATATCCAACTTCATCACAGAGCCAAGCGCCACCAGTACGATGAATAGCACTTTAAAAGGCAGAACTGCTTTTTGGCCAAACAAGTAAACTACACAGCGCTCACCGTAGTAGTTCCAACCCAAAATAGTGGTAAAGGCAAAGAAGATAAGACCCACAGACACCAGCATTGGACCTAAGGTGTCCGAGTTGAGCCCCGTGGCAAAGGCATGGGTTGTCATGGCGGCACCGGCAAAGTCTGTTTGCCATGCGCCCGTTAGGATCAGTGCCAAACCCGTCATGGTACAGATGATGATGGTATCGAAAAACGTCCCCGTCATAGAGATGAGGCCCTGCTTAACGCAAGAGTCGGTTTTTGCTGCTGCTGCGGCCATTGGCGCACTGCCCAGTCCTGATTCGTTAGAAAACACCCCGCGCGCAATACCCGATTGGATGGCCAGCATAATGCTGGCCCCTAAAAAGCCGCCGCTGGCTGCTGTTGGCGTAAATGCAGACACTAGCACCAGTTGCACCGCGTCGGCCAGTTTATCGGCATTAAGCACAATCACGCTTAAACACGCCACAACGTAGACAACGGCCATGGTAGGCACCACTTTGGTCGCGACTTTTGAAATAGATTGAATCCCGCCTAAGGTTACAAGTGCAACCAGTAGGGTTAGCACAACCGCTGAGCCAGTGCGAGAGAGTGAGAAAGTAATGCTGGCGGCGTCCAAAATGGCGTTAACTTGCGGGAATGTACCAATACCAAAACACGCCACACCAATAGTGAATAGAGCAAATAGGTTTGCGAGCCATTTAGAACCAACACCATCGCGCAGATAGTACATTGGCCCGCCTAGCATTTCGCCTTTGCTGTCGGTTTTGCGGTATTTAACCGCGAGCAAGCACTCTGCGTATTTGGTCGCCATTCCAAATAAAGCGGCCAACCACATCCAAAATAGCGCACCAGGGCCACCGACCTTAATGGCGGTGGCGACACCAACGATGTTACCCGTACCAATAGTCGCCGATAGCGCGGTACACAATGCCGCGAAACTCGAGACATCGCCTTTGGCACTGCTGGAGCTGGATTTGCTAAAAACGAGTTTTAAAGCCGTAGGTAAATGGCGGATCTGAATAAGCCCAAGCTTAAACGTAAAATACGCGCCCGTGCCGACCAGTAGCAGAAGTAGGGGAGGCCCCCAAACAAAATTATCAATTGCGAGCAGTATCGCGTGTGCATCAAGCATGATTTCTCCTTAAACAACTAAAAAATAAGGAGAAGAGAGAAAGGATTTACACTGTAAAGGGTAAATTTTATGGGTATTAACCTGCAGACCAGTAGATAGTACGTACAAAAATGTGAAGTAAAAACAATACTATACTATTGGTGCCTTTCGCTCCTCTGTCCTTTTGCCTGAGAGTTTCACTCTGCGATATGCGCAAAGCTTGCTCCTTCGGCGGCCGATTTCTACCACTAAGTAGTACGGCTCTCTCCAGAGGTTCCTCCAACGACAGTCCCCGCCCATTACTTGCGTAATAAAGCACCTGAAAGATTTACTTCTTCGGTAGGAAGCGCCAGTTCTTAATCATAAGCTGGACGTTTCCACTCTCCTGCGGTCTTCACCGGAACAATTATCGGGTTTCGATAATTGGGCGTATGGTAAGCAAATCTCATTTTTATGTCACGCATAAAATCGGCTGAAATTAATGGCTGGCTATTTTCTCGTCACGCTGGTTAATGGCTTGTTAATTGAGAGAGTGAAGTGACACCTGTTCATTACGCCAAAGTGACAAAGTTTCTGTCACTTTGTTACAGCGGCCAAACAGTATTTGGTATTGAGGGGTGTAATCTACCCCTAAGTAGGTTGTCCTTATCATTTGCGATGTCTTGACATCCACTTGGGTCACAACACGTCCTTTAAAGTTCTGAAACAGCGCAAATTGTTCGCTCTGAAAAACCAATTGCGACGGATAGAAAACAAAGTGATCTTGAGTATCAATAAGCTGACACTTTAAGCCAAAGTTTACCGCGGCAAAGCTGCTTAACGATAGGCCGTAACAAGCTAAGAAAATTAAGGGAGCTACTAGGCGGCGAATCTTCATAGTCTGTCCTTATGATCAGTTTGATGCATTAAGTATAGACAGGAACAAAATAGCCCGCAGAATCTACGCCTAGAGGGTTGAAAATAGCTAAGGTCGACCACAACTGTATAGGTGAGAATGAGAATTGTGATAAATATCAAATTATGTTGACGATGTTGGCTTAGCCATATAGCCTTTTCGCAACAAGATAGACTCATCTTCTTTAACAAATTAGCCTTGGGATCGAAGCGACTTGGTCGACTCCTATCCGCATTGAGTCGGGGAAAAAGGCCTTAACGTGCAAACTGTGACTATTTCTCAAGGAAAGACCATGGTAATACCTGAAAACAGTAGTATTGTGATTTTTGGTGCATCTGGTGACCTAACTTCCCGTAAGTTGATCCCTGCTCTTTATCACCTATATGCCGCAGACAAACTGCCAAAATCCTTTGTTATTTTGGGCGTAAGCCGCACTGAATATAGCGATCAAAGCTATAGAGAAAAACTCAAAGAATCCCTTCACCAGTTAGAAAAAACCGAGCCTTCGAAGCTCGATGCGTTTTGTGAGCATTTGCATTACCAAGCAGTGAACACCTCTGACTGCGAAGACTACGCGAAGTTAGTGACCCGTTTAGACGAGCTCGCCACGCAATATAGCTTTGAGCAGCGCAATACGTTGTTCTATCTGGCAACGCCACCGAGCTTATACAGCGTGATCCCGGCAAGCCTTGGTTACCATGGACTTAACGACGAAAGTGACGGTTGGAAACGCCTCATTGTTGAAAAGCCATTTGGTTATGATCTGGAATCGGCGATCAAACTAGACACCGATATTCATCAGCATTTTGAAGAGCATCAGATCTACCGAATTGACCACTACCTAGGCAAAGAAACCGTTCAAAACCTACTGGTGTTTCGATTCTCTAACGCGATGTTTGAGCCACTATGGAATCGCAACTACATCGAGTATGTCGAGATCACCGGCGCCGAGTCGCTTGGCGTTGAAGAGCGCGGCGGCTATTACGATGGGTCGGGTGCGGTGCGCGACATGTTCCAAAACCACCTCCTGCAAGTGCTTGCGATGGTGGGCATGGAGCCGCCAGCTCAAATTAATGCAGACTCAATGCGTGACGAAGTGGTTAAAGTATTGCAGTGCTTAAAGCCACTGGATGAAAACGATTTAAAAGACAATCTCGTTCTAGGCCAATACACCGAATCGACCGTGCGCGGTAAATTCTTACCCAGCTACCGAGATGAAAACGGTGTCGCAGACGATTCGCGTACCGAGACCTACGTAGGGGTAAAAGCGTGCATTAACAACTGGCGATGGAACGGTGTGCCATTTTACATTCGCAGTGGCAAACGCCTACCGACGCGTGTCACCGAGGTGGTGATCCACTTTAAGAACACGCCACACCCTGTGTTTGGCCAAAATGCACCAGAGAACAAATTGATCATCCGTATTCAGCCTGATGAAGGCATACAGATGAGCTTTGGTCTAAAAGAGCCAGGCGCTGGCTTTAAAGCCAAGGAAGTGAAAATGAACTTCCACTACACCTCATTACAAGAAACTGGCATGTTGACCGCCTACGAGAGGCTGCTACTCGACGCACTAAACGGCGATGCAACTCTATTTGCCCGTAGCGATGCGGTGCGAGCGTGCTGGGAATATGTACAACCCATACTGGACTACAAGCAAGAGCCAAAAGCACTGTTTGGTTATGCCTGTGGTACTTGGGGACCAAAAGAAGCGGACGACCTGCTAGCACGTCGCGATCGCGCTTGGCGCTTCCCATGTAAAAACCTTACTGACACGGATTATTGCGAACTATGATCAATGCCAAGATCTTTGATTCAGCCGACAAGGTGGTCATGCACCTTGCGCAAGAGCTAAAACAACTGAGCGAGCAGGGCACTCCTGTTCATATATCTTTATCTGGTGGCAGCACACCGAAAATGCTGTTCAATTTGCTGGCGCGAGATTACGCCACCAGTATCAATTGGGCTAACTTGCATTTTTGGTGGGGTGACGAGCGATGTGTTGCGCCAACCGACGCCGAGAGCAACTACGGCGAAGCCAATTCACTGCTGTTTAGCCACATTGATATTCCTGCGCAAAATATTCACCGCATTTTAGGTGAAAACGAGCCACAAGCCGAAGCCGAGCGATTTGCCAACGAAATGGCCAGCGAGATTGATTGCGAAGACGGCGTGCCGGTGTTCGATTGGATACTGCTAGGCGTTGGCGCCGATGGCCATACTGCGTCACTGTTTCCAGGGCAAACCGATTACAACGAGCCGCGACTAGGAATTACCGCCACACACCCAGAATCTGGGCAAGTGCGCGTATCCAAAAGCGCCAAAGTGTTGCAAGCGGCCAAACGCATTAGCTACTTGGTGCTAGGCGCAGGCAAGGTTGACATAGTAGAAGAAATTCACACCACCGACGCGGCGAACCTGCCTTATCCGGCAGCAAAAATTCACTCCACTAAGGGTGACACCGAGTGGTTTTTAGATTTAGATGCAGCAGCGAAAATCGCCTGATTTGACTGCTACCAAAACATATAGGGAAAGAGATAATGAAAGGTGATATTGGTGTAATTGGTCTTGCTGTAATGGGGCAAAACCTAATATTGAACATGAACGACCACGGCTTTAAAGTGGTGGCTCACAACCGTACTGCTGCAAAAGTGGACGAGTTTTTGGAAGGCCCAGCAAAGGGCACCAACATTGTGGGTGCTTACTCACTGGAAGAATTGGTAGAGAAACTAGAATCACCGCGTAAAGTGATGCTAATGGTACGTGCCGGTGATGTTGTCGATAAGTTCATCGACGCATTGGTACCGCTGCTGGACAAAGGCGACATCATTATTGATGGCGGTAACACCAACTACCCAGACACCAACCGTCGCGTTGCAAGCCTACGCGAAAAAGGCATCCACTTTATTGGTACTGGCGTATCGGGTGGTGAAGAAGGCGCGCGCTTTGGCCCGTCTATCATGCCAGGTGGTGCAGTTGAAGCTTGGGAAGCGGTTAAGCCAATCTTCCAAGGCATCTCTGCAAAAACAGACAACGGTGAGCCTTGCTGTGACTGGGTGGGCAACGATGGCGCTGGCCACTTCGTTAAAATGGTGCACAACGGCATCGAATATGGCGACATGCAGCTGATTACCGAAGCGTACCAGTTCATGAAAGACGGCCTTGGTATGAACGCCGATGAAATGCAAGCCGTGTTTGCCGACTGGAACACCACCGAGCTAAACAGCTACCTTGTAGAAATCACCGCCGACATCCTTGGCTACAAAGATGAAGATGGTGAAGCGTTGGTTGAGAAAATTCTCGACACCGCTGGCCAAAAAGGCACCGGTAAATGGACCGGTATTAACGCCCTAGATCTTGGCATTCCACTGACCTTGATCTCTGAGTCTGTGTTCTCTCGCTGCCTGTCGGCGCTAAAAGACCAACGTGTTGACGCCGAAAAACTGTTTGGCAAAACCATTGCACCGGTTGAGGGTGACAAAAAAGAGTGGGTTGATGCCCTGCGCCAAGCACTGCTTGCATCTAAGATCATCTCTTACGCACAAGGCTTTATGTTGATGCGTGAAGCGTCTAACGAAAACGGCTGGGATCTAAACTACGGCAACGTAGCGCTTATGTGGCGCGGCGGCTGTATTATCCGCTCAGCATTCCTAGGCAACATTCGTGACGCCTACGAAAGCGATCCAGAGCTTGCGTTCCTTGGCTCAGATGCGTACTTCAAAGGCATCCTAGACAACTGCCTAGGCGCGTGGCGTAAAGTTGCGGCTAAGTCGCTAGAAGTCGGCATTCCAATGCCTTGTACAACCTCAGCGCTTACGTTCCTAGACGGTTACACAACCGCTCGCTTGCCAGCCAACTTGCTGCAAGCACAGCGCGATTACTTTGGCGCACACACCTACGAGCGTATTGACCGTCCACGTGGTGAGTTCTTCCACACCAACTGGACAGGGACAGGCGGCGATACCGCATCGACTACCTACGACGTATAAGTCGCGATAATCACTCCAAAAGCCTCGCAGTCGCGGGGCTTTATTTTATGTCGTCTAAAGGGCTTCTAGCGCCAGCAAAATGAGTGCCCAGTACATGAGTATAAATTTGGGTGGTAGTAACATCGGTATGGCCTAACAGCTCTTGCACCGTTCGAATATCTTTGCCGTTTCTGAGTAACTCGGTGGCGAAGCTATGGCGAAAGGTGTGACAATGGATCCGCTTGTGGCCAAACCCACAGGCACTCACCGCTTTCTTCAATGCTTTTCTTGCCGCAGAGTCGCTCAGGTGGTGACGGCATAAAACTCCTGTATAAGGGTGTAGACACAACCCAACAGATGGAAAAACATACATCCAACTTAGCTGCTTATAAGCGTGTGGGTATTTTCTATCGAGTGCATAGGGAAGCGATGGGCCAACATTTTGTTTATTGTCTCTAATTTGCAGCGCTTTCGCTTGAGAAATTAATGCTGAAACCTCGGGTTCAAGATGCTGACTTAGTAGTGTTTTGCGATCTTTTTTCCCTTTCCCATCATGCACAGTAAGAGCGCAAGCCTCAAAATCAAAGTCCATCACCCGTAACCTAAGCCCCTCGTTCACCCGCAGCCCTGAACCATAGAGCAAAGAAAAAAGCGTGCGAAATTTACCATCACTCGCCTCAATAAGTTGCTTTACCTCCATAGGAGTGAGGACGCTCGGTATCTTCCGAGGCGATTTTGCATGATGAAAACCTAAATCTCCCAACGGCTTATTAAGGTGCTGGTTGTATAAATAGGCTAATGCATTAAGAGCCAGTTTTTGAGTGCCAATAGCAACACATTTCTGATTGGCAAGGTGCGATAGAAATGTTTCAACCTCTTTTGCGCCCATCTCACTGGGGTGTCGAAACTTGTGAAACCGAATAAAGTAGGTGATCCAATACAGATAGCTCTTTTCTGTTTTAAGCGCATACCCACGCAGTCGCATTCCTTGCTTCACTTCACTTAGAAATTCGCTTGCCATACGGCCGAGCCTACCCTCGCTGTTATAAAGCTATTAGCATATGGGATTGAACAAAACTGAGGGACTGAAAAAGGTGTGAATTTACGATGAGTATTCCCGATTGGATCGCAATCAGGGATAAATGTGTTTGATTATTAACAGGTTAATAACTATCTTGATGAATTAATAGGAAACCTATTAGTAGGCTATGAGTCCCGACGGTGTTGTTTGGATTAGTGGGAACGCCTACTAATAAGCTGTTAGCAATAATCGAGTGGGTATATGGAAATTAGCTTTAGAGTAGCAACCGTGAATGATGTAGATTTAATAGGTTCTTTAGTTGTAGATCTTACTGCTGAAATATGTGAATTAACCAATACCGCACATTTTGATATAGATTTATCAGGCACAATTGAACGTTGTAAAACGTTAATTAACGATGGTCACTATGCCGCAATTATTGGAAGTCAAAACGATACTCCTATTGCAGTCGTAACTATGTCAGAAACATATGCATTATATGCCGGTGGTAAAATCGGTGTCATACAAGAGTTTTACGTTTCACCTGATTTTAGAGCTTCAGGTATAGGTTCAATGTTAATTGAACAGGTTAAAAAGTATGGTAATAAGAATGAATGGTCATGTATTGAATTATGTACGCCACCTCTACCTGAATTTGAACGTACGTTAAACTTTTATCAAAAAAACGGTTTGAATCCTGTTGGTGGTCGTAAAATGAGACAAGCATTGTCGTAAGTTATTGCTAACAAGAGCTTTAAACGGAACAAAAACAGTTGGCTACGTTCCGCTACGCTCCACAATTATAGCCAACTATTTTTGTCCGCTTAAGCTGGCGTTATGTTTACTTGTATTTCAAAGGCTTAAATATCTTAGGCTTTAGCTCTTTGTCCCTCTGGCAATTTGTTCCGAGTAGACTCAGCAAATCCGTATTGTCGGCTTAAATTCTTGAATCACTCAGGCCGTAAAACATGCCAATATTCGAGGGTTGCTTCATTGTAAGGTCGTAGCGGTCGGTTTCAGGTTTAACTGGCTCAAAGTCGCTTTGAGATTCTTAGCCAAGTAGTATTTTGGCTTGGCAGTTGTCTCGGCAATTTGCCATTGTTTTGCGCTTTGCTTGGAAAGACAGGGCACTTGTTGGTGCTTTTCTGAGTTGTCTCATTAGGCAGGGAAGTGGAATTACACGTTTTAGGTTGGTCGCCTTTGGCGGTCAAGTAGGTTTTAGCCTTGTGGTTTGGTTCAGAAAACTAGTTAGAAATTGCAGTTCTTTCTCAAGTAAATCATGTATTTGTGGTAAAACATAACAAACAATTCAACAGTGATTCGCAACGCTTGGCGCTCTCACTTCGAGTTGAGTTTGGTGTTTACGGCATAATGTTCAAGTTCAGTGCTTGCGTTGCTCACACGTTAATTGGGCGTTATGGCTCTCCTAACCGTTTGCTAAGGATGACTAACTTGGATTTAGAAAAACTGATCATTGAAAAAGAGCTTTCTCTATTAACCTTTGAGGTAAGGCATAGTGAAAGCGCGTTGAAATCATTGCTATCATCTGAGTTCTTAGAAGTTGGTGCATCAGGAGATTATTTCGGGTTACCAGAAGTATTGAACGAACTGCCGATTCAAAATAACTGGAAATGCCATGCACAAGATTTTGAGTTTCGAAAGTTGGATGAGAATATTGCTCAGTTAATTTTTAGAGCACATATTACAACTCGCGATAATGTGGTCGGGGCATATTCTCGTCGTACTTCAATTTGGAGACTAGAAGTGGACGGCTGGAAAATGGTTTATCATCAAGGAACTAAAGTAGATAAATTTGAGCTAAAGCCATAACAAATAAGGATTAAGCGCTGCGCCAGCCAGCGTTAAATCCCGAGTGTTGAACAAGCCCGTTGTCTCTCTATAAGTAAATTGTGCGATTGTCGGCTCAGGTGGTCACGCCTTGATACTTTTCTCAAGGCGAACGCTGTCGTGATAAGACCTAAAGTGACATCTTATCAGCAGGTTAGCGTTTATTTACTG
>NZ_JXQD01000031.1:0-171 GCF_002100145.1 Vibrio sp. qd031 | reverse complement strand
TATCTCAGCCTTTCGGCTATCTCGGTCGTGTGATCCCAACGCACCCCATCTCATGCTGACAGCATTTTTTTTTTTTTTTTTTTTTTTTTTTTTTTTTTTTTTTTTTCAAGACTTTTTGAAGGCTATCGCCAACCAGTAACCATTGAATACGGCTCAGGATATGTCGTGCTT
>NZ_JXQD01000030.1:182990-184096 GCF_002100145.1 Vibrio sp. qd031 | reverse complement strand
CGCCTCTGCTCTGTCTGTGAGCAAAGCTTTTTAGCACACCAGCGGCGACTTGGAACATCGCACTGTAGAGTGCTTTGGGGGCTTTGCGTGCCAGTGGCCTGAGTTGATAGGGTAAGGTGAAGGTCACCATAAAGTAATGAACGGGCAACAACTTCTGCTTTTGTCTCTTTAACCAGTCTGAGGTGGTGCGGTGTAGGCACTGCGGGCAGTGGCGATGCCCACAAGAGAGTGGCCGCCGGTCATCAAAGTGGCAATGAGCACAGTACCATTGAGATTGTCCTAGCTTCTCAGTCTGACATCGTAGCATCGCGTGCATGGCTATACGCATGTCGTCGGTTATTCGATGGCCGTGGTGACGTTCAAGCTCAGCTTTATGAGCGCGAAGCAGGTCGATAAAGGTGCTCATACTCCCTCCCACATAATGATCAGTGCATCGGTCAGTTGATTGATGGCTAACGCCACATCCTTTTGTTTTAGTTGGGTCATGCGGGTGTAACGGGCAGTGGTGTTGAGACTGGCGTGCCCAAGTAAGATCTGCAACGAACGCAAGTCCATTCCTTGCTCAAGTAGGTGGGTCGCAAAACAGTGTCTCAGCGAATGAGGCGAGATGGGTTTGTTGATCCCACAGTCCTTGAGCACCATTTTCATCGCTTTTTGCACGCCGCCTCGATCCATAGGGACGGTAGGCATGACTCCTTTCCAGGGAAAAGGAGCTTAGGGTGCCGATGCGTTGTCCAGTAGGCACGCAAAGCGTTCAGCGTTCGAAGTGGCAGAGGAACGAAGCGGTCTTTGCCCCCTTTACCATCTCGAATGTGCACTTGCATTGTGTGTGCATCAATATCTTGAACGGTCAGGTTAAGCGCCTCACCGAGTCGAAGCCCCATAGAATATAACGTCAGGAAAAAGACCTGATAGCGGCGCTGGCGAGTCATGGTGATGAGCAGTGCGATCTGAGGGGCCGTGATGACATCGGGTAACTTTTTAGTGCGAGGTGGCCTGACGATGTTTAGCCACTCCCACTGCTTGTCTAGGGTATAGCGATAGAAAAACTGTAAGCCGTTGCGGTCGAGCTTAACGGTACTCCAGGAGTGAGTTTCAATCAGGCA
>NZ_JXQD01000030.1:176247-182886 GCF_002100145.1 Vibrio sp. qd031 | reverse complement strand
GTGAGTCGGGGCTGCAATCAAAGAAGTGACTGATGCGGCGCACCGCACGAGAATAGGCATCAATGGTGGCAGGCCGTTTACCTTGCAGTTTAAGGTTGGTAAGGTGATGTTTATAGAGCGTGTTGTATCGAGCAAGTTCGTTGGCGTTCATAGTCGTAACTCCTTTGTTTACCATCGAGTGATGGAGTAACAAGAAGTATGGTGCTTTTACGTTTTGCTCTGCCGCGGAGCGGCTTCGTTCAACAAGTTAATCAATTACGTTACCCTAGCAAAAAGACGTTAGGGCAACCGGACGCTGAAAAACGCGTCGATTATCAAAGGCGTTAGTTTTCATGGAGAACAATTTGAGCAAGTTACTATTAATTATTGATATGCAAGATGATTTCTTCCAAGAGGGCCGACTTGCCTTAAAAAGAGCTCAAATGGTTCGCTCATTGAATGAGTTATTGGATGCGTTTCGTCTAAATAATCAAAAAATCATTTGGGTTCGCCAAATATTCAAAGACGATTTGTCAGATAGCTATCTAGCTTTGAGGGATACTAATCAAAAATGGACTATCGAAGGGACTACGGGTTGTGAATTTTTACCTGAATTAATCAAACTCCCGAGTGAAGTTGAAATTATCAAAAAACGGTATAGTGCATTTTTTGGTACAGAGCTTGATTCTATTTTATGTGACGATTCGCCAAGTGAAATAGTAATTGCAGGTGTTAATACTCATGCATGTGTAAGAGTAACGGCAATTGATGCGTATCAACGTGATTACAAGCTGGTTTTTGCTCAAGAATGCTTGGATTCTTATGACCAATCATTCCATGATGAGTCGTATAAATATATGGTCAATAGTGGTATTGCGACACCAATGTTTAATAAACAAATCGTCGCTGAACTCAAAAGCTAACAAAAAGTTTAACATGGGTTCCATACGCGTGCCGACTCGCCTCGCTCAAACATGACACACGTTTACTCACCCCTTAAGCTGGCTACATGGAGTTTGTCATACTTAAAGTGATAGAATAGTATCACTTTAGTATTCCTTTGGAGCAGCTCTCATGAAAGTAGAACTAGTTACATCACTCAAACGTCAAGCAACAAAGATCCTTGCCGATCTCCACGACACTAAAGAACCAGTGTTAATTACCGAACATGGTAAGCCATCGGCATATCTGGTTGATGTTGATGATTACGAGTTTATGAAAAATCGTTTGGCTATTCTGGAGGGGATTGCACGAGGTGAACGCGCACTAGCTGACGGTAAAGTGGTAAGTCATGATGAAGCCAAGGACAATATGTCAAAATGGCTGAAATAATCTGGACTGAGCCTGCGTTATCCGACCTAAATGATATCGCGGAATACATCGCACTTGAAAATATTGTTGCGGCAAAGCAGTTAGTACAAACGATCTTCTCCAAAGTCGAACGCCTACAAACTTTCCCAGAGTCAGGTCGTATTCCACCCGAACTAGAACATTTAAGTTATCGTGAAGTTGTCGTTAACCCATGCCGTGTTTTCTATAAGCAAGACGGTGACAAAGTGTTTATTCTGTTTGTTATGCGTGTTGAGAGAGATTTACGCAAGTTCCTGTTGAGTAAGTAATAACCGTTGGGAATGAGCGGCTAACAAATAAGGATTAAGCGCTGCGCCAGCCAGCGTTAAATCCCGAGTGTTGAACAAGCCCGTTGTCTCTCTATAAGTAAATTGTGCGATTGTCGGCTCAGGTGGTCACGCCTTGATACTTTCCTCAAGGCGAACGCTGTCGTGATAAGACCTAAAGTGACATCTTATCAGCAGGTTAGCGTTTATTTACTTGGCTTTTTGGTATCGCTTCTCCTTTATCAAGTTATCATCATTATCCTTATTATCTCAGCCTTTCGGCTATCTCGGTCGCGTGACCCCAACGCACCCCATCTCATGCTGACAGCAGGGACAGGCACCTACTGCTTTGCTCTTTTTTGCCAGTGTGAACAAGAATTTTTGAAGGCTATCGCCAAGCAGTAACCATTGAATACGGCTCAGGATATGTCGTGCTTGCCTGTCCACTTCGCAGATCACCACTTCTCTTGCTAAAGCCTAAATATACGCGATCATTTCTCTAGCGATCGCTGTGACTACGACGGTGCGATGCTTGCCTCGCTGAAGAAGCCGCTGATAACGACGGCAGAGCCGTTGTTGGGCTTGCCAAGCAATATCGACGATTTCTTTTGGAAGACTCTCTTGCCCGCGCAGCAACTCAACCGAGATATTGGCTTTGTGCTTGTAGGTTTGGGCACCTTCAATTAGCAACCGTCTTGCTCGGCTATTCCCACACTTAGTGAGGCTACCACGCCTTGTTTTACCTCCGCTGGAGTTTTCTGTTGGAACCAAACCAAGGTAAGCCATCAGCTTTCTAGGATGATCAAAGCGACGTAGGTCGCCCAACTCTGCTATCGTACCGAGCGCAACCAACACCCGAACACCTCGCATTGCCTGGACCGCTTTTACTACAGGGTAGTAGCGCTAGTTTTTGGCTTGATGAAGCAGCTCGTTATCTAACCTTTGCAGGCGTTGCATGCGTTCACTAATAGTGATGATCATCTCTTGCAGAACTATTTGCTGACTATGGTGCGGCATGATGAGGTCTGTTAGCCACCGTAGATGCTTTTTAGACCAGTTGTCGTTCACAGTTGCCTGAACATTGTTGCGCAGTAAAAAGCCTTTAAGTTGAAACTTGGCGTCCTTTAAATCCTTCATAGCGGTCTCGCGTGCTCTAGATAAATCTCGGATCGCCTCGTCTTCGGCTTCAGGTACATAAATCGAGGTAAGCTCTTCTGCCTTGAATAGCTTGGCAAGCTTAGCTGCATCTCGTTTACCGGTTTTGACTCGATCTCCGGATTTCTTTGGAATAAGCGACGGGGCAACGACACAGCAGCAATGACCGAGGCTAGTGAGCCGTCGATAGGTCCAGTACCCACATGGACCTGCTTCATAAACGAAGTGTACTGTCGCTTTCGGGTACTTTACCAATCAGGTTCAGCACCCTATCTGTAATTGCTAGGGTGTGGATATTATTTCAAATGATTCTGGGGCAACTGCGATTGACTAAGAACGGCAACGATCAGAATAAAGCCATCTTCTTTGGTAAAGTAGGCAGTGTGCTTGCCAACAGGGAAGTAGAAGCCACTTGTGTATAACTCATCACAGCTTCTGCCAACTGCTGGATTGTCAGCAAGCATTTGAAAAGCAGTTAGTAGGTTGTCTCTGTAGCGATTCCATTGTGATTCGGAAAAGTTTGTAACGGTGTAGCTTTTAATTTTGCGCAAATGGCTCTGCGCCAATTTACTTAGCTTATATTTGTTCGTTTGCATACTGTAGGTTATAGGCTCTTCAAGAATGTTTCGCCATCAACTACATTACCCTCCGAGAGATCTTGTTTTGCAGCCTCAAAGCAATGTTTAATGTAACCAGCTTTCATTGCTTCAAGCTCTTCGTAATCTTGAATGGACATTACAACGACAGCATCTTTACTGTTTTTGCTGATCTTAACTGGCTCTCGTTGAGCACTTAGAAGTAGTTCGCCAAAATTACGTTTAGCGTCGTTTGCTGTTAATGTATGCATGTTAAAGCTCCAAACTTGGTTACTAGTAAGAGTATAATTGATTGTGCGAAATGTTCAATTTAATTAAATCGTGCGATCTTTGCGAAAATTAAACTAACAAATAAGGATTAAGCGCTGCGCCAGCCAGCGTTACATCCCGAGTGTTGAACAAGCCCGTTGTCTCTATATAAGTAAATTGTGCGATTGTCGGCTCAGGTAGTCACGCCTTGATACTTTTCTCAAGGCGAGCGCTGTCGAGATAAGACCTAAAGTGACATCTTATCAGCAGGTTAGCGTTTATTTTCTTGGCTTTTTGGTATCGCTTCTCCTTTCTCAAGTTATCATCATTATCCTTATTGTCTCAGCCTTTCGGCTATCTCGGTCGCGTGGCCTCAACGCACCCCATCTCATGCTGACAGCAGGGACAGACACGTACTGCTTTGCTCTTTTTTGCCAGTGTGAATAAGAGCTTTTGAAGGCTATCGCCAACCAGTAACCCTTGAATACGGCTTAGGATATGTCGTGCTTGCCCTCTTAATAAGCCGCAGTCTCGTACACGTTGTAAGCCCTTTGGTAATGTGTGCTACAAGACAAGTAGCTAGAATTGAAGGGTAGGCAGTGTTCGCGTCGTCCACTGTTTGGTTTTGCTTTCTCGGTAGCGAAAGGTCACGGTATCATTTTCAACGCTCACGATGTTTTGGTCAGGGAGTACCCCTCGATACAGGTATCGTGACAAGTACTCCAGTGCAGATTGGCCTTTGCCTCCTTTACCGTCTCGAATGTGCACTTGCATTGAGTGTGCATCAATATCTTGAACGGTCAGGTTAAGCGCCTCACCGAGTCGAAGCCCCATAGAATATAGCGTGAGGGAAAAGACCTGATAGCGGCGCTGGCGAGTCATGGTGATGAGCAGAGCGACCTGAGGGGCCGTGATGACATCGGGTAACTTTTTAGTGCGAGGTGGCCTGACGATGTTTACCCACTCCCACTGCTTGTCTAGGGCATAGCGATAGAAAAACTGTAAGCCGTTGCGGTCGAGCTTAACGGTACTCCAGGAGTGAGTTTCAATCAGACGAGCAAAGTACTGCTTGAGCTGAGAAGTGGTAAGCAAGTCGGGGCTGCAATCAAAGAAGTGGCTGATGCGGCGCACCGCACGAGAATAGGCATCCATAGTGGCAGGCCGTTTACCTTGCAGTTTAAGGTTGGTAAGGTGTTGTTCATAGAGAGTGTTGTATCGAGCAAGTTCGTTGGCGTTCATAGTCGTAACTCCTTTGTTTACCATCGAGTGATGGAGTAACAAGAAGTATGGTGTTTTTACGTTTTGCTCTACCGCGGATCGGCTTCGTTCAACAAACTGCTTAAGGTGGACTGCCAACGCTCGGAGAATTTACTTCAATATTTGGTCTGTGTTTACGGTGGTCTGTTTAAATTTTATGGTACGTTGTCAGCGACTTAGCAGGGCGTTTGCCCTTTTCGAGGAAGTGATATGGAAATCATACAAGAAATTGATGTATGCGAGAGGCATCATAAAGCAATCGAGACATTAAGAAATCAAGCGTTTCCAGAACACCGAGTAAATCGCTCTTACTTCAAACAACTTCCTCATATGCGCGCTCTCCATTTTAAAAATGAACACCTAGTTGGTTATCTTGGATTAGATTACCGAGTAATCAAAGTCGGCGAGGAAGTCCATAAAGTTCTTGGTGTCATAGATTTCTGTGTTGGCAAGGAACACAGAGGTAAAGGTATCGGAACTAATATGCTGTCTGAGCTAGCAGAATTTGCGAGGGATAAAGACGTGGATTTTATTATCCTTATCTCTGAGTTACATGACTTCTACTCTTTGCAAGGTTATGAGAAGGTTCAGGGGATACAATCTTGGCTCAGGCTCCATGAGCACACTAACTATGGTATAGCTGTTGAGCATGTCGATGAACTGTATGTAAAGCAAATTAGTGGAAAGCAATGGGGTGCAGGACATATAGACTGGCTAGGCTATATGTACTAATCAAGCACAGGGCTAACAAATTGTTCAACAGCGACTCAAAACGGGTGCCATTTTCGCTTCGCTCAATAGTATGGCACTCTAGTTTTTCTCGCGCTAACAAGGCGTTAGTTAGCCAGTCCCAAAATTTTCAACTAATGTAAAATTTGCTAAATGAGTAAAAAGGGTATAGTTTTTACTCATGGTTGAATTTGAGTTTGATGAAAACAAAAGCAGGTCAAATTTTGAGAAGCATGGAATTGATTTCTATACAGCTCAAGGTTTGTGGAACGACTCTGAACTTATAGAGATCCCTGCAAGTACAAGCGATGAGCCTAGATATTTAGTCATCGGTATGCTCAATGGCAAGCACTGGTCTGGTGTCATTACATATCGTGGGTTAAATATTCGGATCATTTCAGTCAGACGCTCACGCAAAGCGGAGGTAAATTTATATGAAAGCGCATGAATTTGATGCCAAGTTTGAAAGTGACGATGACATTTTAGGTGAGCTAGATTTATCTAAAGTTAAACGTCCAATGCAAAAACAGAAACGAGTCAATGTTGACCTTCCAGCATGGATGTTAGAGTCATTAGACCGTGAAGCTAGTCGAGTAGGTGTTACAAGACAGTCAATCATCAAGATTTGGTTGGCTGAAAGGCTTGAAAATGTAGCTCACCATCACACTTCAAACTAAACGGCTAACAAATAAGGATTAAGCGCTGCCCAGCCAGCGTTAAACCCGAGCGTTTAGCAAGCCCGTTGTCTCTATACAAGTAAATTGTGCGATTGTCGGCTCAGGTGGTCACGCCTTGATACTTTTCTCAAGTTATCATCATTATCCTTATTGTCTCAGCCTTTCGGCTATCTCGGTCGCGTGATCCCAACGCACCCCATCTCATGCTAACAGCAGGGACAGACACGTACTGCTTTGCTCTTTTTTGCCAGTGTGAATAAGAGCTTTTGAAGGCTATCGCCAAGCAGTAACCATTGAATACGGCTCAGGATATGTCGTGCTTGCCCTCTTAAGAAGCCGCAGTCTCGTACACGTTGTAAGCCCTTTGGTAATGTGTGCTGT
>NZ_JXQD01000030.1:0-176022 GCF_002100145.1 Vibrio sp. qd031 | reverse complement strand
GACAAGTACTCCAGTGCAGATTGGCCTTTGCCTCCTTTACCGTCTCGAATGTGCACTTGCATTGAGTGTGCATCAATATCTTGAACGGTCAGGTTAAGCGCCTCACTGAGTCGAAGCCCCATAGAATATAGCGTGAGGGAAAAGACCTGATAGCGGCGCTGGCGAGTCATGGTGATGAGCAGTGCGAACTGAGGAGCCGTGATGACATCGGGTAATTTTTTAGTGCGAGGTGGCCTGACGATGTTTAGCCACTCCCACTGCTTGTCTAGGGTATAGCGATAGAAAAACTGTAAGCCGTTGCGGTCGAGCTTAACGGTACTCCAGGAGTGAGTTTCAATCAGACGAGCAAAGTGCTGCTTGAGCTGAGAAGTGGTAAGCGAGTCGGGCTGCAATCAAAGAAGTGACTGATGCGGCGCACCGCACGAGAATAGGCATCCATGGTGGCAGGCCGTTTACCTTGCAGTTTAAGGTTGGTAAGGTGTTGTTTATAGAGAGTGTTGTATCGAGCAAGTTCGTTGGCGTTCATAGTGGTAACTCCTTTGTTTACCATCGAGTGATGGAGTAACAAGAAGTATGGTGCTTTTACGTTTTGCTCTGCCGCGGAGCGGCTTCGTTCAACAAGAGACTATGGCGTCAATAATTAAATTTTCGCCGTAGATACATCCCACATCACACCGTCTCTAAGCATCGAGTTTAGGATCACAGTCATCTTCCTAACACAGGCAATTATTGCGACTTTTTTGGGTTTACCCGCAGCTAATAATCGCTGATATGTACCCTTGAAAATAGGGATACATTGTATAGCTAACATCATGGCCATATAGAAAACTGTGCGCACTTGATGCCTACCACCTTGGATCATTCTTTTACCGTTATAGCGACCGCTCTCTCCGTTTTAGGGGCAACACCAATCAATGGGGCAGCTTGTTTATTGGTTATATATCCTAGCTCAGGTGCGTTGCAAATTTAGCTCGCAGCTGCCACTTTTCCTAAGCCGGGCAAACTTTGAAGGATCGTGTTTTTAGCGTGGTATTTAGGACAGGGTTCAATGAGTCTTTCTACTTTATCTTCAAACTTTTTAATTTGATTTTTAAGGGCCGTTAGAATGGGTTTAATCCGCTTTGGCGTTTACGGCGGTAATTTTTAGTTAAGTGGTTGTGTTGGTTATCCACTTAGCGGGGCGCTATATGCCAGTAATCAGAAAGTCGATGGCGGCAATGATCTCGTCTCTAAAACGAGTCAGTTCATTGACAGGTTCACCTAGGATTTTCGTTGGTACGCTCGCCATTTGGTGAGTCAAAATAGCGAAGTCACCTTCATCTATGTGTATCACTGGACATAGGTGACTAGGCGCTTTTTTTTCTAACAGTTCAATTGGCGTTAGTGGGATGACTAACCGAGTATTCAGTGTGTCGAGCAATTCGCTCTGAACATCGACAAAGTAGGGGTAAGCAGTTGCAGTGCTTTTATCGTTGTTTTGGTATAGGGCAAATTGTGACATTAGAATACTCGGTAAGACTCAGAAAATAGACCATGTTTTTCAGTGAGCCCGTTACAAGCATTGATAGCCTCAGCATTTTGCTCTTGCCATTCAGCTTTAAGGCGTTGGCTTACTTCTTTCTCAAGTGCTTTTTCCATTGTCGCTGACAAGTTAATTTTCAGACGTTTCGCTTCTGCAAGCAACTCGCTATTCAAAGTCAAGTTGGCCGCTTTCTTTGGGGCTTGTGTATTAAATGCGTTTCTCATAGTATCATTCTATGCGTGTTTTATATGCGCATTAAGTATAGGTGCGCGCTAGGCATATAACAAGCATTTGACAGGGGGCAAAAATGACTCTCTGCGCTCGCAATTTTCCGGTGAGCAAGGCGTTAGCACACAGATTGAGAATTTCATACCAGGAAGGTTTATATGTCTGATAATGGAACAGAACTACACTGTGGTAGATGTAATCAAAAGACAGCACACCGCAGATTAAGTGGTTCAGAAGTTGAAGCCCAAATAGCTAAAAAGAACAATCCAAAGTACAAGATTCTTCATTTCGTGTTCACCGTATTACTCAATCAAAACAGCTCGAAATCAAATGTCAGTTACTTCAAGTGCACTATTTGTGGTTCCGAGTATAACGACGATGAAAGCATGCCTCATGGCTGGAGTTAAATACATCGTTCTACTTTGTGCTAACTCGGTCGACTGACCCCAATGCAGTCCATGTCATTCATGACCTGCCTATCGCATATACGTACTTGATGTAGTACAACTTAGGCTTGTAGGTTTATACCTGTCTCGTTTAATGCACATGTGAGGTTTCTATGAGAATCGTATCGTTTACGGAATCTAGGAATAGCTTAGAGTGAGTGTTGGATGGCGTAGCCATAGGCGAACCCTCGGAAGGGGAATCTATGCCGTTCTTTATAAGCCAATGGTCAGTTATTCAGATGGTAATGCTCCCTGTTTTTTGTGAGAGCATTACCACTTTTCAAATCCTTGAAAAACTGGTTACAGTACCCAAGTTAGGGTAAGCGCCAAACTGATAGCGGCAGTAACTAAATACATAAGTAATAGAGTGACAATTTCGCTCAATGCTGAGGTGGATTGTTTCGTCATGTTATCCGAAATATTAGCGCTGTCAGTGTCCGATATAGGCAGTGATGTAGCATTCATCGTCTTATATCCTGTTGTAAGTCAATTTTCTAACACCGCCGCATTCTACTGTTTTTGTGACGAAGTTCAAATAAATGAATTGATTTGGTGTTTTTTTAACTGGAAATAGTTGGGAGTTGTCTTGCAACAAACTCAAGATGGACTCGGTTAGTGTACCAATCAAGAGCAGCAACGGTCACAATAAAGCCGCCTTCTTTGGTAAAGTAGGCTGTGTGCTCGCCAGCCGAGAAATTGCAGCTACTCGGGTATAACTCATCACCGCTTCCGCCTAATGCTGATAGTCTCCGAGCTTGGTGATCCTGCCTAACCGAGGCTTTCTGGCAGTAGCGTATTGTGTCGGGACAAAACTTAGCCAAGCAGAGAAATCACGGGTTTTATCAAACCGAGTACCATCAGCAAGTGACGCGAGAGTCGCGGTAGTGGATTGAGGGCGAGGTGCTCGGAATATTTTACAGGTGCAAATCGAGTTGATGGGCGCGGAACAATGTCGCAGATATAAACGGCATCACTAAGGTCATTCTTCTCTTTAGTGTGAGAAGGCACTCCGTATTTAGCCGCCATAATTTGGGGGGAATGCCCAAGTTTATGGAGTGTTCTTGCCTAATAATGTGCGCAAAACACGCTGCAACGCCTATACGTATAAGTGGTATATTTGGTATTGTAGTCAGTAGGTTAGAGCGCGATACTAACTTATGAAGTATGACCTCACGCTTTTGGTCGACGGTTTGAAGACCAACGAGGTTAATACCCCAGAATTAAAAATAATCAGACATGGTGCCTCCGGTGTCATTAGGCACCCCATTCGTGTGGCAGATCCTCGCAAGGGGGTGTTCATGTCATTCGTTATGTATCAATAAGGAGCCGCTGTGAATTTAATTATTTTAGTAGTAATCGCTTTTATCCTGTTGTTTGTTTTCAAATTGAAGGTAAAGCCTCAACAAAAAAGTGACGAGTTTGAGCACTCTTATGAGAGATTAAATGTGCTTTTTACACCTGCCGAACGGTCTTTTTTTGGTGTACTAAATCAAGCGATTAATAACGATGTTGTTGCTTTTGGTAAAGTGCGAGTTGCCGATGTAATCACACCTAAGAAAGGTGGGGTAAAAGGAGCTTGGCAATCCGCCTTTAATAAAATATCAGCGAAACACTTTGACTTTGTTCTTTGTAATAAAGGCGATTTATCCTTTATTTGTAGTATTGAACTGGATGATAAATCTCACAATAGTGAAAAACAAAAAGCGAGAGATGCTTTCTTAGAAAGTGCATGTAAATCAGCAGGTTTCCCATTAATTAGATTTCCCGCTAAAACCGCATATAGTGTTGACGATATTCGACAATCATTGAGTATTTGTTTTGCTGAACTTCAAGATACATCTGTATCATTGGCAGAGCCTTCACTGACATTGGAACCAGAAAGGGAACTGAAAATTTGCCCTAAGTGTTCTTCTGAAATGTGTGTAAAAGTGGCTAAAAAGGGAAAGTCTGTTGGCAGTGAGTTTTGGGCGTGTAGTGCATTTCCCAAGTGTCGGCATAGTGAACCAATTAATGCATAACAAATGTGGATTAAGTGCCGCGCCAGCCAGCGTTAAATCCCGATTGTTAAACAAGCCCGTTGTGTCTCTATAAGCAAATTGTGCGATTGTCGTTTCAGGGTGCTGTACCTTGAAAAAATGCATCAATACGATTTGCTGCACTCGGCGTTTTCAGTTTGTCTTTTGTTTCAGTGATTGTGGCACAACGGGTTAGGTTGGTGGTCGCGTTGCTCACGACTTAATTGGCTGTTAATTTTTTTAGCGCCATCTACCAATGCATCGCTCAGGCTTATTCAGGTATACTACCCAATTGACCACCAGACTAAGCTATATGAATATTCCCACCAAAACTCTATCAACCCCCGACGTATCCTGCTCAAATTGCAAAGCGTGTTGTTGCCGCTTAGAGGTCATGATCCTCACCGATACTGGCGTGCCGGAAGAGCATGTAAAGCGTGATAGATGGGGCGGTGAAACTATGCTCAGGTTATCCGATGGTTGGTGCTCTGCGTTAGATCGTGAGCTCTACACCTGCACTATTTATGAAAATCGCCCTTTAATTTGTAGAGAGTTTGAAATGGGCTCATACGAATGCAAGGATGAACGAGCCGAACACAATTTATAATGGTGAACTAACCCTTTAACAGTCAACTCTAGCGGGCAGTCACAGTGTGGCGCCACTGGTTTGGGTTTTGGCTGTGGTGATCACGGTGGTTTGTTCAACCCATGAGGTTGCGTTTTTCGCCTCTAAATTGGGCATTGATAGTTCTATTTTATAATTTCGGTCGCGGAGGCTATGTGGCTAAAAAATATTATGTTGTTTGGAAAGGCCGTGAAACGGGCATTTTCACTACTTGGCCTAAGTGCAAGTCACTGGTCGATGGTTTTGCGGGTGCTCGGTATAAGTCGTTCCCAACTTTAGAAGAAGCCGAGTCTGCGTTTGGTGGTAGCTCAACCAATACCGCTGCGAGCAAAGCCGTAAAGGGCGCTAGCAAGCCTAAAAAAGCAAAAGCAGCACCGCTTACTCAGCAGCAAATTGATGCTATGGAGTATCAAGTTAAAATCTTTACCGATGGCGCCTGCGATCCAAACCCAGGTGAAGCGGGGACAGGTCTGGCGGTGTATAACGATAATGTATTGAGTGAGCTTTGGTATGGCCTTTACCAATCGATGGGCACAAATAATACCGCTGAGCTAAATGGCCTAAACCAAGCGCTAATCATCGCCAAAGAGAAGCTAAGCTCTGGCCAATCGGTGGGTATTTTTTGTGACTCTAAATACTCAATCGACTGCATTACAAAATGGGCCGCTGGCTGGGAGAAGAAAGGTTGGACGAAAGCGGGTGGTGAGATTAAAAACCTAGACATTATTCAACCTGCGTATGCGCTGTATCAGGAAATTGCTTCTAACATCGCTATCCATCATGTCAACGGGCACGTGGGCATTGAGGGGAATGAGTTGGCCGACAGGATGTCTATTGTTGCTATTGAGGCCAAGGACGAGAATTTATCACGTTACCGAGAGATTGATGATATTCCAGCCATATTAGCGCTGCGTACGGGTTAATATTGATACGCCTATCAAGGTCATTTGAGTCGGCTTTATGAACGCTAGTGAACTCACTTTTGCTTAACTAGGTTACGCGCCAGTTTCTCCTTAAAGTCGGTAAGCCACCACGATGATGTAATCGCGGTGGCTAAAAAACTACTGGTCTACAAACATGTGATTGGCTTTAGTCACACCGCGATCGTAGGTGCAGAATGTATCGGTTGCGGCTTCAGTTTTACTGTGAATTTTGATGTTGGTGATCACTTCAAGGGCGCCCGCGTCATAACAGGCTTGTTGGGCGTCTTTTACAATCTCGAGCAGATGGTTTAGCTCTCCTCGCATTGTTGTTTCCATCGCGCCTACCTGAAAGGGCACATCCGCCGCTTTTACCACTTCAATCGCTTTATCAACAACTTCAAAGTTGTTCCCTTGTTTTAGTCTGGGGATAACTTGGAATGCGACGTATACGTCTTTGATGACTGGGTTTTGATTGGACATGGTTGTTTTATCTCATGATTTTTACAGATGCAGCATGTTACCATTTTTGCTGTTGTGGTGAAGTCGATTGCCAATCCTCCCCATAAGCTATCGATCGTTATGGTTTGCTTTTTGACTTGTCTTAGTGTGAAAATCAGCCTGCAAAGTGTTGGATACGAGATATATTTGTCATCACGGTCTCGCTAATGTTTGGGATGTATATCATTGATTATCAATTGATTACTAAGCCTCCCAACACTTTTAAGTTAGCATACACAGTGTATTGGATATTGCGTAAAAGGAATGAGTAATGGCCAAGTATCAGTTCTTCTGCCAGCCAGGAAAAGAGCGACAAAATTTCACGTTTCTTGTCATGGGGAGCGAGACCTTTCTAGAAGAAAAGGCTCAGCTATTGAACTCTGGGCTTGAGGTTGACGGTGACGTCATTTTTGCGTCCACCGATCGCGAAGCCATCGAGAAGTACGCCTCCCACTTTACTCACCTGACAGAAGAGATGAATAACTCTCACGCAGTAAGTACAGCGGTTAATGCGTTTCTACAAATCGCTAAGGCAATTAACCAACGTTGGCTCAAGCGCTAAGCGTCCGTTTCTACGAGTCTAAGCATGTATGATGGGAACGCGCATCGGTTTGCCCGTTGTCTAAGCTAACGCAGATTTGTTCGGTGCTTTACGTCCATAATTTATCGAGAAATACACAATGAAAAAAGTGATGGTTAGTTTGCTGCTCGTCGTCGCGCTGGCTGCAGGCTTGTGGCAGCTGAGCAAAGCGAGAAGTGTCCAGCTGTTTGGCGACATCGTGTCACAGGTAGAGACGTCCGAGAGGGTCATTGCGCTGACATTTGATGATGGCCCGTGGAATGCCGATATTACTGACCAAGTGTTAGACACCCTCGATCAGCACCAGGTTCAAGCAACCTTCTATTTGAATGGCAAAGGAATGGTGTCCAACCCTAATGCGACCCGCAGCATCGTTGGTCATGGGCATGAGATTGGCAATCACAGCTACTCACACGACAGGTTGGTGTTTAAAACTCCCACACAAATAGCCTACGAAATTGAAACCACCAATCAGTTAATTCGTTCGGCTGGGTATGAGGGCGACATTACCTTTCGGCCGCCTTACGGTAAAAAGCTGTTTGTATTGCCGCATTACTTGTCTCAGCAAGGCATAGTCACTGTAATGTGGAGCATTGAACCCGAGACCTATTCAGAGATAAACAAAAGCTCAGAATCCATCGCAGAGTTTGTCATCGAGCAGTCAAAGCCAGGGGCGATTATATTGCTGCATGTTCTTGGCAGTAAAAACACTTACGCCAGAGACGCCTTACCCTCTATTATCGACGGATTAAAACAAGACGGGTTTGAATTTGTCACAGTGTCTGAGCTGCTTGAGAAAAAGTCTTAACAAAATGATAGGCTCAGATAATGCGTACCAGCCTTAAACAGTTCATAAGTAAGTGACCATTCACTTGCTGTTTAACTCGACTTATTCTCCCATGGGATACCGAATCAAAAGGAAGCAACATGAATTTAGATAAAGCAAAAAAGCGAATCGCAAAACACGTTAAAAAAGGCTTCAATGGTTACCCACAAATCACCTTAGCTTACTATGGCGATACCAAAGAGTGCGCAACAGAGGTGGTGCTTCAATTTAAGATCGCCGAGGGTGAAAGCGCCCAAGAGGAGCGTTTCTCTTGTGAGACCGAGATACGAGAAAATGAGCTTATTCAAACCACCGTGCTAAAGATTATTGAGAGAGCGAACGTGAGTTCTGTGATTGAAGTTGAAGGTGTCGCGGTTCGTTGATGAATACACGGGCCATATAGTTGCGACGAGTGAAAAAGCGCAATACTTAAAGCGCCGTATTCTAGGCGCCCGTACTCAAGGCAAATTCACGCTGTAGCGCACGACTTATTGCAATCCTCTAAGCAATCGAGAGTGACAGCGAGTGCAATCTAGATAATCAAAAACAAGGGGTAACAATGGTCGTACTAAGGGACATGCGTCCAGAGGAATACCCGGCATACTGTCAGTATTTTATTGATGATTACAGCCAAGAAATCTCGCAAAACTATGGGCACTCTATAGAGGTTGCCATCGACCTAGCGAAGAAAGATCTGCAGCGCTGCTTTCCCAACGGGTTAGAAAGCAAGGAGCACTCACTCATGTGCATTGATGCAAATATCGCTGGCGAAGTGAAGCGGGTCGGTTATTTATGGCACTCAATAAATCACACAGAGAAATCCACTTTTATCTATGACTTCTTTGTGGCGGCTGCCTATCGCGGGTTAGGACTGGGTACCGAATCGATAGAGGCTTTAGAAGATAAGCTGCAACAGATAGGTATTACTCAAATTAAGCTAAGAGTTGCGTATTACAATCAGCGTGCACTTAAGCTATATCAAGAGGTTGGTTTCGAGATCACCGGTTTTAATATGGCTAAAACCATCATTGGGTAGCGTCACGTTATAGTCGCTATTCAAGGTGAGGAAGAAGACTTAATAGCGGCGTTGCTGAGTCATGGTGATGACATCGAGTAACGTTTTAGTGCGAGGCGGCCTTGCTGGATTTTCAGCGTGATCTCTTTTAGAACTGCAATTTGTATAAAGGGCATCTGCGTATCTAAACTCATGAAAGTTATGCTATCGTTAGTGATACTGGTCTCTAGATTTTGTTGTTTGCACACTACTTATGGCTGTGGCATCAAGCTAACCCACGTTATTAGAGGCTAGCACCTTGTGGGGGTCATTATGTCTAGCTAGGAAGGACATCTACATTATGACGAGAGAAAAATACGGTTGTGCCTGCTGTAGCGGCGGATTTCATGGGTTCATTACGGGAAATAGCGCATTTAAGGCGATGAAGGCTAAGGCGGACAGTGGCAGCGGATGGGCTTGTAACTGGGGGATTGATTTCTCAGCATTGAGCCGACGCGGCTTCATAAAAACAAGTGCAGCCGCTACAAGCCTTGCTTTCATGTTGCCTGGTTGCACTGGATCAAACATCGAAGCGACTAATAATAAGACGACTGTTTTTACGGGCGGTAAAGTATTAACCGTCGATGACAACTTCTCTGAGGCAGAGGCGATCGCTATCCACGGCAATCGCATCCTTGCCGTGGGCACCGATGCTGCGGTGCGTGAGGCGGCTGGAAGCGATGCAACCATTGTGGATCTCGAAGGTAAGGTTGTACTTCCTGGGTTTATTGATCCGCACAGCCATGTCGTTGCCGGCTCTGTAGTGGATGCCCTTATGGACTATGTTGGTATGGCGAAATATGGGACGGTCGATGAGGTTTTGGCACACATTGCTGCCAAGGTGGCACAGACGCCAGCAGGTGAGTGGCTGGTTTTCCGAAATTTCGACCCGGCGGTCCAAGAAGGCGCCGATGCCCTGACTTTCTCGCATCTTGATGCCCTGTCTACGGATCATCCAATCTTCGTGATCAATGCCTCTGGTCATCTGGCGTACGCTAACTCGAAAGCCTTCGAGGTATCCAATATTCCCAATGATATAGAGAATCCACCTGGCGGTGAGTTTGTAAGGGATGCGGCTGGTAATTTAACCGGAGTCATGAAGAACAACGTGGCGTTTATGAAGGTCGTGTCTAATTATCCCGCTATGGCAGAAGTGGATCCAGTTGAAGGTCTAGTGAGCTTGTTGGATAAATGGTCTGAGACAGGTTTGACCACGGTATCTGAACTGAGCCTAGGTGCCCTCTCGCAGTCGCCTGCCGATGCTCAGGTGTTGGCCACCGCAGCAACGAGTGGCCGTTTGAACGCACGGATCAGAGCTTACCCTTTTTATACACTTGGCGCTGACACATGGGATCAGGCTAATGTGAAGCAAGGCGACGGGAATGGCTTGGCGCGTATTGCTGGCTACAAACTGGTGGCGGATGGATCGAATCAGGGCTATACCGGCCTTCAGCGAGAACCATACTTGGGCAGTGACGATCGTGGTATTGCCTACATGTCCCCAGAAGAGTTAACAGCCGCTGCAATGGAGCGGGCCAAGAAAGGCTGGCATCTCGCAATTCATGGCAATGGTGATGCGGCAATCGACAACATTCTCGATACTTGCGAGGCTTTGCGTGATGCCGGCATCGACATGGCCAAGGTACGGCCTAGGATAGAGCACTGCTCTATACTCCACGACGACCAGATTACACGCATGAAGGAGCTCGGTGTTTCAGCCAGTTTCCTTATTGGGCACGTATATTACTGGGGAGTCGCGATGCGCGATGATGTCTTTGGGCCTGAAAAAGCGCAATTGCTTGACCGTTGTCGGTCGATTGAAAATGCAGGGATCAGTTTTACCCTGCATTCGGACTTTATGGTGACCGATCCCGTGCCGCTGCATATGATGGAAATGGCCGTGACGCGACGCACTTGGAAGGAACCGGATTACGTTCTGGGCCCACAGGAAAGAATTTCGGTTGAATCTGCAATTCGCGCCATTACATCCGAAGCGGCGTGGCAGCTTTTCTCCGAAAAAGAGATTGGTAGTCTAGAGCCGGGTAAATTTGCCGACCTAGTTATTCTAGATAACGACCCACGCAAGGTACCGGTAGAAACAATCAAAAGCATTAAGGTGCTAGAGACATGGATGGATGGTAAACAAGTTTATCGCTCATAGTGGTAAGTCGCATGAGAAGCCTTACGTATTCTTTGCGTTTTGCGAGCCAAAGTGAGTTCTTAGGCCCAGGTTCGTTGATGAGTGGGTAAATAGCCTCGTAGGACACGAGCTTGCTTACTACTGGCTATTCCACATAGGAGATGATGTTGATTCAGCTTAGAATACTAAAAGAAAGTGACCTGCCTAATGTGCAAAAGCATGCCTCGCATCCTGAAATTAGCCGATTGAGTTATGTGCCATCGCCCTATCCCGACGATGGCGCACAGACGTGGTTTGCCCATGTTCGCCCTAAAATAGAATCTGTAACAGCGAAAGTGTATGTGATTGAGTTCAATAATGAGTTTTGTGGGATTATGGCTCTCAATAACTATTCTAAAGTTGAAAGAAGTACAGATGTCGACTATTGGGTGCGCGCCGATTTTCAGGGTAAAGGAATAGCGACAGCGGCACTCAGCAGAGCTGTAAATCTGGCTGTGGAGCAAGGTATTAGTCGGATTAAAAGTGGCTGTTTAGCGAAAAATGTAGGCTCTAAGAAAGTGCTTATCAATAATGGGTTCTCGTTAGATACATCGTTTACTCTTCAACATGACCCCTTTAAGGGGGAGGAAATGCTCTTATTCTCGATACTGCAAACTGAGCAGTAAATAGTCGCCGAACCACAACTAGTGAACAAGGTGTGATCTGAGAACACGGGGCTGATTGACTATTTAACGACCCCTCATCTCATTTTGTCACGGAGGACTCTATGCCCATTGCCCACTGCGTGCTATCACCCGATGTTGCTAATCCAAGCAACGACTCAACTCAGCTTATTGAAAAATGGGCTCGATATTCTGGGTTCGACTCCTCAGAAATGACCATAACCGTTGTACAAGCAGCAGACCAAGCAGGTAAATCGTACGACGCGACTTGCACCTTAACCATACCCAATCTGTGGTCACCTAAATCGGTGAGTGTGCTCCAGTTAGGCTTGGCAACCGCTCTCACTGAGTACTTTGGGATCGTGCCGGATAAGGTTATTGTAATGACATCGTTGATCGAATCTTGCCACGTGGTTGAAGGTGGAAAAGAAATAAACTGGTAAGGTGTATTGCAAGCCTCTCATTAAATTGGGCAGGTATCTTGATGATACTGACCATGAGTACGCATCGGACAAACACCCTAGCGTAGGTAAAGTGGGTTAGCGAATTACAAACTATTTGAGGCGTTTTTGCCTTTCACGATGAACACATGGAGTGTGCAATGATCGTATACGGAGATATGCAGTCTGGTAACTGCTTAAAAGTGAAATTGCTACTGTCTTTACTCAATATTGAGCATCAATGGATGCACATCAATATTTTAGAAAAAGAAACACATACAGACGAATTCTTAGCCCTTAACCCTAACGGCAAGATCCCGACCGTTGTTCTCGATGATCAACGTGTACTCTGTGAATCCAACGCCATATTGGGGTATTTTGCAGAAGGCACCGACTTTTTACCCACCGACACCTATCAAAAAGCCAAAGTGTACGAATGGCTGTTCTTTGAACAGTATTCTCATGAACCATACATTGCAGTGGCGCGTTTTATTCAAAAATACCAAGGTATGCCACCCGAGCGTCTCGATGAATATCACTCGCTGCAGGCTGGTGGGCATAAAGCGCTGCGCATCATGGAGCAGCAGTTATCCAAATCGACATTCTTGGTGGGTGACACACTCACTATCGCCGATATTGGACTGTACGCCTACACCCATGTGGCGGATGAGGGAGGCTTTAACCTAGATAACTATCCCAACATTGCGCGCTGGATTCAGTCTATTGCGTCACTGGACGGCTATGTAGGCATGTCTTAAGTCGTACGTAGCACTCTCTGGTGGGAGGCGCTGCGAGTGGATTTGCTGTGTTAAAAGAAACCGCCCAATTGCGGATAATAAAGTGATTGGCTGCGACAGTTTAAAGCGTACAAGGAGTTACGATGAATATTTCTATAGAGGTCATGGTCAATGCCCCTCCCAGCACTGTTTGGCGCGCGTGGACGTCGCCGACAGACATCACCCATTGGAATTTTGCCTCTGACGACTGGTGCTGCCCATCGGCCGATATTGATCTTACTGTTGGCGGGACATTCACCTATAGAATGGAAGCGAAAGACGGCTCTATGGGGTTTGATTTTAGCGGTGAGTTTACAGCGATCGAACCGAGCTCAGCGATAGACTTTATTCTAGAAGACGGCAGAACAGTCACGGTGAGGTTTATTGAATCAGCAACGGGTACTCAAGTGATTGAAACCTTTGATGCAGAGAACATACACACAGGTGAAGAACAACGCCAAGGCTGGCTAAGCATATTGAATAACTTCAAAAAGCATGCGGAGTCGCTCGCAGTTGTGTAGGCCGGCTGTATAATTACGACGGTGTTGGCTTTGTAGGCAGTTAAAGGTAACGTTAAGATACACTTACTAAAATAATCACAGGCTAGAATTCCAACATGGACAGTGAGATTGAATGTTGCAGCGTCGAGTCGCCTTGCGTGCGAAATTGCTGTTTAGATGAGCACGATATTTGTGTGGGCTGTTTTCGTAGCATTGACGAAATTGTCGCTTGGTCGGGTGCATCAGACCAAGAAAAGATAACCGTCCTGCATCATTGCCATGCACGAAAACAAGTTCGAAAACAAGCTCGTGAGAATAAGCCTTCGTAATCGTTGAGACAGTGCTTACTCGGCTATCACGTTACACTTTTGATGTTCTAAGTAAACATCCCTAATCTGCATTTGGCTATCAGCTTTGCTACAGCCACACTGCGTCACTGAGCTTTGAGGAGGGTAAGCTAGTGTCGAGTTGGGTGGCAGACAATGCACAATGACAGGTTACAGTCATTGACTCTTTAAGTGCTTTTTTGTGATGGTTTTTTGCTGCAGGTTGATATTGAGTGAGTCGCAACGAATGGCTAATACATCCTCTTTTCTAATTACGTCATACAGGCGGCTAAACTTTTTTCTGGTTGCCACCCTCCGATGGGCCGCTTCAAACACCTCACAGAGCCAGTTTGGCGCCTTATATAGCCCATTTCGAGCGATTTTAACTTGTTGTTTTTAATGGTTTTGTTTTTCTTGTGAAGTTAACACTACGTGGTAGTCTTCAGCGCAATAAAATGATGAGGAACTCGCAATGGAAAAAACAGAACAGTCGTATGAGCAAATGGACTTTTCTAGGCAGGATTTAAGTGGCAGCGTATTTTTAAAATGCACCTTTGTCCGCTGTAACTTTAGCCGTGCAAATTTAAGAGACGTTCAGTTTGTAGATTGTACCTTTCTCGAACAAGGCGATCTAGACGGCTGTAACTTCTCTTATGCTGACCTACGCGATGCATCCTTCAAGCGATGTCGACTTTCAATGGCCACATTTAATGGTGCCAACTGCTTTGGTATTGAGATGAGAGAGTGCGATCTTAAAGGGGCTAGCTTTATACAAACCAGTTTTTTGAATCAGGTGTCCAACAAGATGTACTTTTGTTCGGCGTACATTTCCGGCTGCAATTTGTCGTACGCAAACTTCGAAAAGCAGGTGATTGAAAAGTGTGAGCTATTCGAAAACAGATGGATTGGAGCCAATTTAAGTGGTGCATCGTTTAAAGAGTCCGATCTGAGCCGCGGCGTCTTTTCTGAAGAGTGTTGGTCGCAGTTTAATGTACGCGGTTGCGATCTTAGTCACTCAGAGCTTTATGGCTTAGATCCAAGAAGGGTCGATCTTACCGGGGTGAAGATTTGTGCTTGGCAACAAGAGCAGTTGTTGGAGCCGTTAGGGCTTATTGTTGTACCTGATTGATTGGTGTGTTGGGCGGGTGGCTGCATAGTATTAATAGGGGTTGAGGCGTAATTCTGCTAAAATCAACGTCTCTCCAGTGATCGTTCTGATTATGCTGGGTTTACCTAAGACTAGGATCTATTTTGACCAATAATGATATTTTGCGTCGTGTACGTTACACCTTTGATTTTAAAGATAATGAAGTCATCGAAATCTTCGCTCTGGCCGATGTGAGCGTTACTGCCGAACAAGTGACTGGCTGGCTTAAGAAAGATGAAGATGATGCCTTTATCACGCTGACCGATACAGAATTAGCCACATTTTTAAATGGATTGATTAATCTTAAGCGCGGAAAGCGCGATGGTGAACAACCAACCCCGGAAGATAAGTTAAATAACAATATGGTGTTCCAAAAGCTGCGTATTGCCCTTAACTTAAAGGCCGAAGATATTCTAGAGATCTTAGATTTGGTTGATTTTCGTTTGAGTAAACACGAGCTGAGCGCATTTTTCCGCAAGCCTGGTAATAAGCATTACCGCGAATGCAAAGATCAAATCTTGCGTAATTTTTTATTGGGTGTTCAGCGCCAGCTGCGTCCCAACTCTGCTGAGATGGATTCAGAATAAATCTGATTATGCAGTAAATACCAAATGGTGAATAAAACGCCCAAAGCAGTGTGCTTTGGGCGTTTTCGTTTACGTTGGTTCGGCTTAGTAATACCAACCAAAGCAATTAACTGGTTATTCTTGCTTGTTAAAATAGCTAATAGCGGCGTTAAAGGTTTTGTAGGTAGAACAACTATCTACGGCAATCTTTGCTTTGCTCTAAGCGATTTTTCCGGCGCAATTTTCTGACCAGTTAATTACTTCGATTGGTATAAATAGCGCTATGAGTGGCTAGTAGGGCGGCTGTTGCTCATTAATTTGTCTAATGTCTTTTGAGCTTTTGTTGGGTTATTTAGGTCTACAACCTCAATCATTTCACACTCATCACGCACCATTTCGTCAATCAAACTTGGGTAGTGGCGACAATCTTCTGGCCTGTCGAGGTAAATGCTGCAGGTGTATTTGTCTTTTTCGTTTGGCCGAGCTTTAGCAGCAAGCTCTAAGAATGGGCAGCGGCGCAGAGGCTCTTTAGTGCTAGGGTCGTGCCAAATTTTTCCATTGTGGACATAGTCAAAAATATCGGGGTTAAATAGCTCCCAAAGGTCAATTTCTTCCTGCGTGGCCGCGAGATCGCCGTCGCCATATTTAATGCAGCATTTACCGCACTGGTTACACTCATTCATGGCGCTCAATCAGGGTTAGGGAGAGTGAGGCGAGTGTATCACCGAACACCCGGATCCGTTTCATCATAATTACAATGAGAGTAAAGGCAGCTTAGCAGGCGCTACTTATAATGCTCAGGTAAATAAGCATGGCCGTGCAGATCAGATAAGTAGTTCAGAGCGTCTATCACCCGAATCGGTGTGAGCAACGTGTCTTCATCACAGCTATCTAGTTCAAACGATAAATAGAGCTGATTTGCTTCGAGTTTGAGAAACAGATTTCCTTGTGGCGCTCTTTCTTGCTCTAGTGCAAACACCCCGATGGCCAGAAAGTGCGAGCTGCTTTTGTTTGACGTGGCATAGATATCGCTTTTGAGCTTATGCGCGAGTGATAAAAAATCGAGCAACAAGTTGATTTGTTCATCTGAGACGTCATCAAGGGCTGTTATATGGGGCTGTTTGCAGTAACGCTCCAAATAGACCATCATTTCTTCAATGTCATTATCAAATAGCATATTTCGATTGCCTAGCCACGGGCTGTTGATGTCTTGGTTAGCAATTGTGCCTGTTGGGGAGTGACATCACAAGCGCTTAGAGTGGATGTGAAGCGTTTACTGACGCTGCGAGCGCGAGTAAGTATTATGTAGCGCGAGGTTACTTACCTGTTGCCGAAACCCGAGTGAGTCATCAAAAATCATTACGTGAATAACGAACACTAAAGGTTAATTTATGAAAATCCATACTCGTCCATTAAGCGAATCGGATCTCCTCTCTATGCGCGAACTGCTGTTAAAAGAAGGTCCGAATGAATGGAACTACATTACAGACGAAAGCATCGCGCATCAGTTTCAACTTATTCGCCAGGGCAAAGCATTTGCGATCCTAGCCGAAGAAGAGCAGATTGTTGGCTTTGCCATACTTGCGCTCAAAGATGCCTGTCCAGTTAAATTGCGCGAGTATGCTGAATTAACGGATGTGGCCTACATCAACGATGTGGTTGTGGCTTCAAGCCAAAGTGGTAAGGGGTTAGGAAGTAAAATGTTGCTTGAAGCGGTGAAGCTCGCCAATAGCAAGCAATGTACCGAGGTGTATATTGAGCGCCATGAAGAAAACCTAGCCTCAGCGGGCATGATGAGAAAAGCAGGCTTTGAATTGGTCGAAACCTTTTATGACCCAAACAAGCGAACGTCAGGTTCACGCAATACCTCTGTATTGCGGGTAAAGATTTAAAGGGCGTTAAGCATAGCCGCATTAAGTCATATCGCATCGAGCAAAATGCCACTAAGGATAGACGCAATGAAGTACAAAGACCTTTCTCGTTCGGCCAAAACCTTTGCTCAGCTTGTCGCAATACATGACTTTCAAAAATCACGCACATAGAGTGGTTCAACAAGCTACTACCTAGCCGTTTATACAAAATGGCTCATGCTTTATAGCGTCCGAATCTTGGTTCATGCGGTGAAGTGGGTTGAGTCGGTCACTGGACTTGTCTAGAATGCGGGCTCATTCTCCAAATTTAGGTCAAAATAATGAGCGACTCTAACACTAAGCCAGCACTTCCAGATCACCTATCAGGTAACCCACGCAGCCCTCACCACGTGGCAGAATGCTTTGAACATCCAATCGGTATTCGTCTTGATGGTAAAGAGCGTACAGACGTGGAAGAGTACTGCATCAGTGAAGGTTGGGTGAAGATCCCTTCACCAAAAGCGAAAGACCGTTGGGGTCAACCAATGTTGATCAAACTAAAAGGTGCTGTTGAGGCTTATTACAAGTAAGCAACTCACCAACAAAGTGAGACGAGATAGAGCGCGCTTCGCTCTGTCTCCAATACTTTTACGACACACCTTTGTCGCCACCGCCGCGCTGGTAGTCGAAGACTATGATGATGCTATTAAGTTCTATACTCGTAAACTCGCATTTACCTTGTTAGAAGACACCGATCTAGGCAACGGAAAGCGTTGGGTATTAGTGTCCCCACCAAACTCAAATGACACACTTGTTGCTGGCTAAAGCGAGTAATGCTGAATAGTCTAATGCGGTAGGAAACCAAACCGGTGGTCGTGTATTTTTGTTTTTGCACACCAACGACTTTGGCGAGATTATCGTCAAAGTCGTTGGTGTGGTGTTTAATGAAGAACCAAGGGTTGAGCCTTACGGAGCCGGTGTGGTTTTTCAGGATCTCTATGGAAGCAAATTGGATCTGCTACAACTCAAATCAGCCTCTAAATAACCGCTAACTCTCTCCCGTTCGTTTGTTCAAGTTATTCGGTGCTTTGACGCCGCGAATAAGTCTTTTGCTGCCACTTAGACAGCGCCGTCCATATTTAATGCCTATGTTTTTTTAGTTCGGTTTATTTAGCCAGTGAGTAGCGGATTTCTGATAATGAAACCAAAGGTTTGAAAAAACTCTAGAGCTACATCACAGCGCAGCTGAAGAGCCATAGCGCATAATGCGCAAACAGTGTTAGGTCAACAAATGGGCGGCCATTTTTAGGGCTAGCTTATTTATGCAGAAGGTGTCGGGCAATGGCCAACAAACATATTGGAACCACAGTACTAAGTGAAAGACAAATCCAACAAGGTGTAAAGCTGGTTGCTCAAGCCCTTAATGCGCAATTTAACGACGCGGTCGTTATAACCGTTGTACCCGGTGGAATTCTATTTACTGCCGATTTAGTCCGAAAGCTTAATTTTAGAGTGAAAATGGACTGCATTTCTTGCCCACATACGCCCGGCGAGTCAAACAACCAGTCTGCCATTGTGTATCAGCAGACGATTGAACTGGCAGGGAATAACGTGATTATTATCGATGATGCCATTGAGTCTGGCGGTACCATGAAACGGTTAGTGCAGCATATTGCTGATAATTATGCGGTAAAGTCCCTTTCGGTGGCGACCTTGTTGGTAAAGCCGAGTCGAGTCGCGATTCCAGCAACTCAATACTTTGCATACGAGTTGGACAGCGATGATTTATTAGTTGGTTATGGTCTACCTTGGCAAGATGAGTTTAGGAATGTGCCGTATATTTCCAAGTTGATTAAATAGCCCGACAGAGCACTAAACCAGTGACACACAATTTTGATTCGCAAGGATGTGCAACATGAACCCAAAACAGATTGGCCAAGCTTACGATCACATTACTGGTTTGTGGGAGAAGCCAGAATTTAATCTAAACAATGGTATAGATGCGCATGTCAAAGCGATTGAGTTTACCCAATCACGTGGGTTGGCGTTGGATATTGGTTGTGGATTAACGGGACGATTTATACAGCTGTTGAAGCAACAAGGTTTTACGCCAAGCGGTCTCGATGTATCGACGAAAATGCTGGATATTGCTCGACATCGGATGCCAGAAATCTCATTTATTGAAGCGGATATCTGCACTTATGCCATGCAAGAAAAGTACGATTTTATTAGTGCATGGGACAGCATTTGGCATATTCCGTTAAGTGAGCAAAAAGCGGTGCTGACAAAGATTGTGGATAGCCTAAATCCTAATGGTGTGTTTATTTTCTCTTTTGGTGGCGTAGATGAAGCAGGCGATCACGTTGATGACTTTATGGGGCCAGAAGTGTATTACTCCACTTTGGGGACAAACGGCTTTCTATCGCTGTTCATTGAGTTGAACTGCCAGGTAAAACACATGGAGTTTGACCAGTATCCAGAGCTCCATGCTTATATGATTGTTCAAAAAGTTGGGTTGTGAAGATGGAGGCATTATGAGCATTAAATATGTTCGTCTTACTGCAGATCACCTCGTGTGGATGAAGCAGCTTATGGATTGCTTTGGAACCGTTTTTGAAGAACCAGAGACTTACGGCCACAAACGACCCACGGACGCTTATTTAACAGAGCGATTGGATGATCCGTCATTTATCGCACTGGTGGCGTTGGAGGGAGATCAAGTAGTGGCTGGGCTGGTGGCCTATGAGCTAAAAAAGTTTGAGCAGGCTCGCAGTGAAGTGTACATATACGACCTGGGCGTGTATGAACGCTTTCGAAGACAAGGGATCGCAACCGGACTGATTAACGCATTGAAGCCTATCGCAAAGAACATGGGCGCTTGGGTGATTTTTGTGCAAGCTGATTATGTCGATGAACCTGCTATAAAGCTTTATGACTCTTTGGGTGGGAAAGAAGAGGTACTGCATTTTGACATCCCTATTCAATGGAAGCCATAACAAGAATTCGGAAACTCTGATTGATGAAATTTAACCATTTAGGGATCCCTACCACCGAGCGTTTTGAGGGTGAAATCGATCTGCCACACCTAAAAATGACCGTATCGGTTCATCAAAGTAACCCTTATGGGATCCAGTGGCAGCGATATTGGGATGATGCGCCCTATCCTGAACTGGTTAAATCCGTGCCGCACGTTGCCTTTGAAGTTGATGGTGCCCCTGTTGAGTTGATGCAGTATTTGAACCCCCGAAGCATCGTTGCCGATAAACAGTGTTTGGTTGCCCTAAATCAGTAAGCTTGGTCGTTTTTTGTACTACTCTGGCAGTCGTAGGGTGGCGGTGCGATGAACCGGCGGACACTTTTCTCAGCTGTCTGTGCGCACGATGATGAGGAGTATCACTATGGCCAGGCCAAAGACCAAGCAAGAACTGATAGAACAATCTCAGGTTAACTTCGATAAGCTTTGGCAAGTTATCGACAGTATGTCAACGCGTGCGCTAGAGACAGAGTTCGATTTTGACTCTGACCCCAAAAAGAAAGAAGCCCACTGGCAAAGAGACAAAAACCTTCGCGATGTACTTATCCATCTCTACGAGTGGCATCAACTTCTGCTCAACTGGGTCAATGGTAATTTGTGCGGAAAACACACCCCTTTCTTACCCCCTCCATACAATTGGAAAACCTATGGAGAGTTGAATATTCAATTTTGGGATAAGCATCAGTCGACTCAATTGCAACAAGCTAAAAAGATGCTTAGACAAAGTCATGCAGAGGCCCTAGATCTTGTTACTACGTTTACCAATGACGAACTCTTCACCAAACAGTTTTATGACTGGACAGGCACTACAACCCTAGGCAGTTACTGTGTCTCTGCATTACCGAGCCATTATGATTGGGCAACGAAGAAATTGCGTGCGCACATTAAACAGGTATCCTAACGTTGCAATGAATCATTTGTGAAGAGCCTTTTACTTTGAACGTTAAGCCATATACCACAGAGTGCCAGTCTCAATGTTTGGCGATATTTGACAGTAATGTGGGGTCTATTTTGACCAATCAGAGCGTAACGATTTTGTCGCTTATCTAGAAGATGCAAATGCAGCGCAACACTACTTTGTGTTTGAGCAGCAAGGAACCGTTGTTGCCTGTGGTGGGTATTTCGCCAATCAAAACACAGGCTCGCTGGCTTGGGGAATGGTACATCGCCTCTACCATAGGCGAGGATTTGGCGCTGAGATAACCGATTTTCGCATGGCGCAGATCAAACGTATTTCCAGCATAGACAGGATTAAGATTGAAACGTCACAACTTACGCAAGGCTTTTACGCCAAGCGTGGTTTTGAGGTAGCAGACATTGTTGAAAATGGATATGGCCAAGGCATTGATTGTGTGTCGATGACATTCCATTGTGGTGATTATCAAACCAGCGAATAACTGAACAGCCAAGCGTAAGGAGACGCGATGAACATAGGGATATATATCTACGATGATGCTGAGGTGCTCGACTTTTCGGGTCCATTTGAAGTATTTAGCACCGCAAAGCGTCTAGCCTCTAATCACTGGAATGTCTTTTTAGTGGCTGAGCACAACAAGCCCGTTATCGCCAGAGGTGGTTATCAAGTGCTCCCTCACTATAGTATGTCGAACCATCCTAAGATTGATCTACTGGTTGTGGTTGGTGGCGTTCATACCGCCGAGCTTGAGAAGCCAGCAGTGATCGATTGGATTGCACGAGTCGACAAGCAGGCTACTCATGTCATTTCCGTTTGTACCGGAGCCTTTTTGTTGGCTAAAGCTGGGGTTATTGATGGTAAAGCTGTGACAACCCATTGGGAAGATATTGGCGATTTGCGAGACAGCTTTCCTCAATTAGAGGTCGTTGAGGGTAGGCGTTGGGTCGATACCGGAAAGTACGTAACCAGCGGCGGAATTTCTGCAGGCATCGATATGAGTTTGCATATGGTTTCGCGTTTAACTAACTATCTATTTGCTCAATCGGTGGCTCGTCAAATGGATTACCAATGGCAACAAAGGTAGTGCCCAGATGATTAAGTTCTCTACCGAGCGGCTTATGATCACAGAGCTCAGTCGCGCCGATCTGCAAAAGCCGTTTATGGACTCTCTGTGTGTGCGGATCCCAACTCTATTAACCGCAAAAGTTGTGGAAAATCTGCCGCCCTATTTTCACAATATTGCTAGTGCGAAAGATGCGCGTAAGTGGTTAGAGACTGTGCTCGCAGAGAGTGTACTGCTTATGGTTGAGTCGCGAGACAGTGAAGAGGTGGTTGGTTTTTTGTTTGTGTCCCCTTGCGATGACGGTGCGCATATTGGTTATTTACTTGCCGAGTCGCACTGGGGCAAGGGCTTGGCCAGCGAATTACTGCGAGCGTTTATGGCGCACTCTTCTCAGCTAGGGCAGTGGCACGCTTTGATTGGTGGGGTAGATCAAAGTAATGTGGCATCGATAAAACTGCTGGAGAAGTTGGGCTTTGTTGCAATGCCGCACGATAGGCAGCAGTCCGTTGGATTCGTCATTCACCGCTCGATTTAGTGAGTTGAGTTTGCAGCCTTGTTCGTGGATGGCGCACCAAGGTTAATTGTTAAGCGTCAAAGGAGTGACCATGCTAGACCCAGATAACACAGGACTGATTGTCGTAGACGTTCAAGGCAAGCTTGCGCGACTGGTTGATAACAGCGACGAGTTAATCGCACGCTGCGCAGCATTGATCGACGGTGCTAGACTACTAGGATTACCTGTAGTGTGGCTAGAGCAGAATCCCGATAAACTTGGCCAAACGGTAGAAGAGTTGCACCAGCGCTTGTCGGATTCACAGCCGATTACAAAGTTCGGTTTTAATGCGTGTGAAGAGCCCCAGTTTATTAAACAGATTGAACTGAGCCATAAAACATCATGGCTTATTTGTGGCATCGAGGCGCATATTTGCGTGTACCAGACCGCTCTTGGACTGAGGGATAACGAGTACGATGTGCATATTGTCAGTGACTGTGTTTCGTCTCGAAGGGAAGAGAATAAACGCTTGGCTATCAATAAGCTCAGCTCGATAGGCGTATCCATTACTGGGTTAGAAATGTGCTTATATGAGCTTGTTCAAGACTGCCGCTCTCCTGCTTTTAAGTCGATTCTTTCATTGGTCAAATAGCCGAGGCTTTGCTTTTCCTCTCCAGCATTGGTTATTGTGAAGCTTGCCACGTTTCATATTTAGATGCTGTACGCGATTGCAGGAGCACATGGCGTCCTAAATAAAGGCGATTTTGATGGCCGCCACTCTTACCCTGGTGGGTTCCAATTTACCTAATAGCTTCTAATACGGTTTGACTTGCTTAGTAATTGAAATATACTTGATTAATCAAGTATATTTCAAGGTTATTATTATGTCTTCAAGTCAGTCATCTCCCACCCCAACATCACCAAGCATTTCCACGCTCATGTTAGAGCAGACCTATATTAGCGCTTTACTCAGTAAAAGAGTCGAGGGCGGTTTGAGCGTTCATGGGGTGAGTTACAGTGAATTTATTATCATGCATAAACTGCATCACTCTCCTGGTGGGGTGATGAGCCGAATTGCGCTTGCCGAAGCGGTGGGCCTTACAGCATCGGGCGTCACCCGATTGCTGGCGCCTATGGATAAAAACAATATTGTCGAAAAAACGGCAAACCCTAGAGATGCGAGGCAAAGCCTAGTCGGATTAACGGCCACCGGACATGAACTGTATACCAATGCATTGGTGTCATTCGAATACAGTTGTAATCAAGCGTTCTCCTTGTTTGAAGAGCACGAGATCACGCAGTTGATGACGCTGCTTAACAAAATTAAATGTTAGGGAAAGGCTATGGACTCTAGAATCCAAGCGTATTTGGAGCGTTATTTATCTTTTTTGCCTTTGGATGTCGCCAACCAGTATACGTCGTTCAGTGCGGACTATTTTTGTGCCGATGAGCACAACGCGAATGTGTGTGCTGATCTTGTGGTGCAAGGTGACATGCAGTCTTGAATATTGGTACAGCCAAAAGGGCGAATTGAGGCTTGCCGTTGGCCATTTACAGGTAGTGACACGATGGGATGGCGAGCCGGTGTGTATTATTGAAACGATGTCTGTGTCTGAAAGCCGATTCTGCAATGTGGACGAAGCGTTTGCTGCGGCAGAAGGAGAAGGGGATAAATCACTCGCGTGGTGGCGTGATGCGCATTGGCAATTTTTTAGCGATGAGTGCAGGGAGCTAAACATTAAGCCAGCCGAAACAATGTTACTGCTTTTAGATCGATTTAAAGTCGTCTATCGCTGAGCTACAACTATTAGGTTAGGAGAAAATTTAGCTAGTACTAAAGGACCTTTTAGAGCGTCTGGTTCACTGTTTGAAATGCCCATTATTGCGCACAAATTTCCACTTACTACACTCGATAAATCAGTGTGTTGTCGTGGAGGTGGTATGAACCAAACCTATCAAGGGACAATTCCTCCATGTGGAATTTTTTGTGGGGGGTGTCCTCGCTATGTAAATTGTCACGACTGCTTAGGCGCTGAATACGGTTGTCACCAATGCAAAGGGATTTACCAATGCTGTGTCACCAAAAAACAGTTGCAGTTTTGCCATCAATGTTCGTCTTACCCATGCTTCAAATTTAAACGGTTCGCTCGCCGCTGGGACAATTATGGGCAAGATTTGCTAGGCAACCAAGCTTATCTAAAAGCTCATGGTGAAATCACCTTTCGTCGATTTATGCGGGTAGGGAAAGTCTCTCAGCTCGACATATCGCCGCTGCTAGCTGAGGACATATCGTCATTGATACAGCCAATGACTTTTGCGTTTGACGATGATGCGTTTGTGCATTTAGGGCAACAAAAAATGGGGCCTCCAGGCTACGACGATGGCAGTTTCTTGACTGAATATGCGATTAACAACGGTGACTCAAAGGCGTTCAAACTGGTTGCAGATGGTCAGCCAGTCGGTGCGTTTATAGTGTGGTGGAACCCAAATGGTACCAGCGTGTTGGGCAATATCTTTGTCGATCCTGCCTACCAAGGAAAGGGTATTGGCACACAAGCATGGGCGTACATTGAGCAACACTTTCCAACGTTAACCTGGCGATTAGATACGCCAAATTGGTCTACGCGAAATCATCGATTTTACGAGCAAAAATGTGGCTTTATAAAAGTCGATGAGCAGCGTGAAGGGGTGATTTACGAAAAAAGCTATTAATCGGTTGTACTCCTAAAATAATGTGATTACCGTGTAGGCATTCACGAGTGACCGCACCTCGTAACATTAGGAGTAGATAATGACCCAACAACAGCCAAACAACCCACTGCATGGATTATCGTTGCAAAAAATCGTCACACAATTGGTCGAACATTATGGGTGGGAAGGACTGTATCGAGAGGTTCGAGTCAACTGTTTTAGTAACGACCCTTCGATAAAATCATCGCTAAAGTTTCTTAGAAAAACACCTTGGGCAAGAGATAAAGTCGAAGCGCTGTACATCCAAACGTTTTGCTAATTGCTGTAAAAGTTTACCGCTAACCACTAGGGCAAGGAGGCCAAATGAACCACGTCGTCGTCAATCATTCTCACGTTTCACCCAGTAAAATTCTCTGTGTTGGGCGCAATTACTACGCCCATATTGAAGAACTCAATAACGACATCCCCGACTCGATGGTGCTGTTTGCAAAATTTAACTCATCGATCAGTGACCAACTGCACTCCTTTGATCAAGAGCCGCTTCACTATGAAGGAGAGCTGTGTTTCATTGCAAAAGACGGTGTTTTGAGCGCTGTCGGCTTTGGATTTGACCTTACTAAACGTGGATTGCAGTCTCAGTTAAAAGCAAAAGGGTTGCCGTGGGAGAGAGCAAAAGCGTTTGATGGCTCTGCTGTCTTTAGTGAATTTGTCGACATCGATAGTTTGGATCATCATTTTCGCTTTGAGGTGAAGATAAACAATAGCGTTATCCAACGCGGTGATTCAAACCTTATGATCCACAGTCCCATACAAATCGCCGAAGAAATCAGCCAATTCTCGACTTTGCAAGATGGCGATATTGTGATGACAGGGACGCCAAAAGGCGTGGGTGAAGTGAAGGCTGGAGATCGGTTTAGTGCTAAGGTTTGGGTAGACGACACGCTTATCATCGAGCAGCAGTGGCTAGCTCAGTAAATTGATTCTCTTTTCAATACGCTTCTGGTCTACACTGATTACTCTCGATACGGATATAAAGAGGTCCTGTTTTGAACACATCTCAGAAATTTTGGGACAAAGCGGCAAAAAAATACGCTAAGTCTCCCATTGCGGACGAGCAAGCCTACCAGAAAAAACTGCAACAAACCCAAGCCAAATTTACCCCCGATATGAACATACTGGAATTTGGCTGTGGAACCGGTAGCACCGCGCTTATTCACGCACCCTTTGTTGAGCACATTTTGGCTATCGACATCTCAGAAAATATGGTGCAGATCGCTCGCCAAAAGGCAGACAAAGAGAGCATCACCAATGTTACCTTCAAACGTAAAACATTGGAGGATCTAGATGCAACACAGCACCGTTTTGACATGGTGCTAGGTCTTAATATTTTACACTTGCTGCCCAATAGGCAAGACGTCATCAAACACGTAGTGGAACTACTAGAACCAGGTGGATCTTTTGTGAGCAGCAGTGCTTGCCTTGGTGGAACACCGCTTGCTCTGATTAAATGGGTGGCGCCCTTAGGCAAAGCGCTGGGTTTGATGCCTGACGTGTTTGTGTTTACTCAGCAGCAGTTGGTTGCTGAGTTGGAGCAGGCAGGCTTGGTGGTAGAAACTCAGTGGCACCACGGAAAAAACGGGTTAGGCGTGTTCATAATTGCAACTAAACCGGATTAAATTCAGAATGACAATGCAGCCGAACTGGAATGGCAGGTAGTATCTCCATGACGACTATTTATTTGGCAAGGAGCCTTCAATGAACCTCAAAGCAGATGTCGCGATTATGGATATTATCGGTCATATAGTGCTATGGCTGATATTGAGTATTATTACATTTGGAATTGCGATGATGTTTTTCCCCTATTCTTTCTCCAAGTTCATCATTAACAGAACTTCCCTGGTTGATGACAGCGGTATTGAAAGAAAAATGCGCTGTAATATCGACCTATTTAGTGATTTGGGACATGTGATCATCTGGATGCTGATTTCTATTGTAACTTTGGGAATAGGTTACATATTCTACTTCTATCGAGTGTGGAACTACGCGTTAAACAACACCAGCATTGATCTATAACTTCGATTGCAAGCTGACAAAAGGACACACAAGGAGAGAGTTGCTAAAAGACTATCTCTATTTGGTTTTGTGTCACTTGGCGCTGTAATGATGCTGCCGATGAATGTCTTTGCATCTGCTGACGCCAAGCCAAGCTTGGACTATGCGCAGGTGGTGTTTGTCACAGCGACTCAATCGAGCGGTGGCAAAAGTGTTGAAGTCGATTTATCCCAACAACAAGGTGTCGACTTTGAAGTGGTTCGCTAATGGATGTGTAAGGGCATAAATATGGATATAACAGGAGAATGCTTTTGTGGGGACATCCGCTATCGTATTTCTGGCGAGTTGTTTGATGCGCGTTCTTGCCACTGTTCACGGTGTCGTAAAGCATTTAGCGCACAGGCGTCGGCCTATGCACTGGTTAAGCCCGAGCAATTTACTTGGACATCAGGCGAGCACCTCTTAACATCGTATGTCGGTCAACATGGTTACGGCCTGCAATTTTGCAGTAAGTGTGGCTCCACGCTCACTGGGATAGGCAATGGGGTCGTGCATGGCGTTACCTTGGGGTGTGTCAACGGTGATCCAGATATCCGCTTAGAGCGGCATATTCACGTGGCATCAAAGGCGCAGTGGGAACAGATTGCAGATGGGGTGCCGCAATATCCTTACGACCCACCCCTACAAGAATCGGAGTGACAATGTTTACGGTAATTTTTAGGGCGAAAGCTGGCGCTCAAGATAGTCACTATGATGACATGGTGCAGTGTTTACGGGCTTTGGCGTTCGATAAATATGGATGTCTCGACTTTATAACCACTACCCACAAGGGTGAAGAAATAGCGATTTCTTATTGGCAAAGTGAGCAAGACATAGTCGCGTGGCGTAAGGATGGACAGCACCAGCTGGCGCAGCAATTGGGTAAGGATAAGTGGTATCTTTCGTATCGTGTGGAAGTGTTTGAGCTTAAACGTCACTATCAATTTGATGTGGACCAATAATAGGTAGTGTTGATTAGTTATTTAACGAGGATCCAACATGTCGTTTTATCAAGACGCTAAAAATGTGCACGATTACATCGCTTCGTGCGCCGAGTACGATGGCGAATCGTTGCAGAAGATTATTCAACATTCAATTCCAATGCAAGGAAAACTGCTTGAGCTTGGAGCCGGTCCAGGCAATGACATTTCCTTTCTTAACAAATACTTTGATTACACCGGCTCTGATTGTGCGGAGCCATTTTTGCAGCACTTACGTAATCACTATCCTAGCCATGACTTTGTTCATTTAGACGCAACCTCTCTGCCTGCAGACCCCAAATTTGATGTGATTTACAGTAATAAAGTACTGCATCATTTAGATACTGAAAAGTTAAAGCGCTCGTTAGAACAACAACAAAAAAAGCTGCACCCTAATGGTTGGTTAGTACACACTTTTTGGGCGGGCGAGGGGTTTGAAGTCTTCCATGAGTTGCACTTTCAGTACTACAAAACGGCGCAATTACAGCAACTGTTTGAGCGGGACTTTAGGGTGGTTAATATCGAATCGTATGGTGAATTTGCCAAGAAAGATTCTTTAGTGGTGATTGCTCAGTTAATGCCTTAGACAAAATAATGGCCACCAAAAGGTGGCCATTATTTTTTTGAAACGCTTAGATGTTAAGACGGGGAATGGTAAGACTCTGTAGCAGTAGGATCCATTAATCGTAAAAAGGCGCTACATCGAAGTTGAGCATATTGGGCGAAATCGCTTTGCTGATAGTTACAGAGCTATTTTTAAGGTTAATAAGCGACACGTCGATAAAACGTTTGTACTTATTCGAGTAAATGCATTTTATCTCAGGCTTAAGCGGTTGGTTGTCGTTTCCTGTCCATACAATCCCCACACGCCCATCACTGAGCTCGACCAGCGAGCCTACCGGGTAGATACCAATGCAGTTGATAAATTTATACACCAAATCAGCATCTAAGTGATTTGGGGTTAGTTTTAGCAATATCTTAAAGGCCTCTGAAGACGACATGCCTTGCTTATAAACTCGATCTGCAGTCAGCGCATCATAGATATCGACGATACTGCTCATACGGCCATAGAGTGGTATTTGATCGGCTGTTAACCCCAATGGATAGCCGCTGCCATCAAGCTTTTCGTGGTGCATTAGACACACGTTGCGGCTAATCTCGTCTAAGGTATCCATGGTTTTAAGTTGCTGCTGCGCGTACACCTGATGCAGTTTGATGTGTTCAAACTCTTCTGGGGTTAATTTGCCGGGTTTAAGCAGCACGTCGTCTCTAATTTGGGTTTTGCCAATGTCGTGGATGAGCCCACCAATGGACAGGGCCTTAAGCTCTTCACGCTCAAATCCTAAGCTGCGCCCAAAGGTGACTAAAAGCAGTGCAACATTGATAGAGTGCTCTAATAAATAGCTGTCTTTTCGACGCAGTGCGGCCATACATTTAATGGCATCAGGCGCGTAAAGAACAGAATCTATCATTTCGTCAGAGAGGTCGGCAACCAACCCAATATCCATCTCTTTATTGGCTTTGGTTTGGATAAGCAGTTTATTAACAAGACCTTTCGCTTCTACAATTAAGCTCTTAGCCCGCTTTTGGCTGATTTCTCGACTGACTTTCTTTTTTGGGGCTTTACTGGGCTCTTCAACTGGAGCAGGTTTTAAGGGAGCAACATACCCTACAACGTTTACGCCTTTGGCGGAACGACTCGCATCTACCCACACAAACTGCACCTTGCTTGCACGCAGTTTTTGGATAGCTTTGTCGGAAGATACTCGGCCCGGAGACGCTAGATCGATGCGTTTACCTTGCTCAATGGCAGAGACAAACATACCGGGTATTAGTCGGTCTACTTCTACCATGACCAAATTGGAATCTTGTTGTGGCATGACTTAAAACGTTTACAGAATATTTGCCCGTATAATACCGCGTTATGATTCCAATAGAAATGAATTGTTACACTAAGGGTGCTTAATGATTAGCACAAAATAACGGCTTCGAGACGTATCTATCATTTTCTGCACCCAATGCATATGTCGATGGCGCTAAAAAGATATCTGATTACTCACTTGCGTGTAGTCGCCAATACTAACGTCTACAACGTCACCATTAGATAGAGCCTTTGTTCGCCCTGGTGTTCCCATAAATATGAGGTCTCCTGGCTTAAGCGTGTAGTACTGACTTAAATAGCTAACCACTTTCGATGCACTGTGAATCATATTTCTGGTGCTTTCTTGTTGTACGGTTGTTCCATTGAGTTTCGTGGTTATGACCACGTCTGTGTGGTCAATGCCAGTAATGATCTCGGGGCTGATAGGTCCAAACCCATCTGACGCTTTGGCTCGTACCCATTGTAGGTCGCTGCCTTGCCAGTTTCGCTCGGTCAAATCGTTGCCCGCGGTGACGCCAAAGATGGCGGCACTCGCTTCAGATTCATTTGCTTTAGATACTGTTTTACCAATGACCAAAACTAACTCCCCCTCGAAGTGGACATTGGTGGCGTCCGAAGGCATCGCAAGGCTTTGACCGGATAAAGCTAATGATGATGGCAGTTTGAGAAAAATGGGAGGGGGCGCGCTAGAGCGAGAAGCCAAATGACTGGCAAAGTTCATTCCTACTGCAAACACCTTTTCAGGTTGAGTGGGTAATAGCAATTCGACGTCATCGATTGGGACGCTGTTTGTGCTTACTTCGAAGGAACTGAAAATATCGCCCGAAATGGGGTAGAGGGCTTCGCCCCGACGTTCACCGTATTGAACGTCGCCACCGGCTTGATAACGCACGTAGGTTGCAGCATGACTCAATTGCGTAAACCACAGGCAAGCTGTGCCAAAGAGTAGTATCCATTTCATTGTAATCTGCTTTTTAAGAGCAAGTTATAGCCCTAAGCCACTTAGTTAGATCACAATTTGTTGATAGAAATAGAAACGCCCACTGTAAAATACAGTTCCGCTCCACACAATGATACCTAGGTTTAGACGTTCAGGTGGTAACTTGCTTATTGTGGGACTCATCTTGTTGTCATACCGCGGTGTAACATCCGGTAACAATGACCACTTTACCTGATAGATCAAATAGGTTGTTTATAGTCACGATTCCTATAAACAAAAATTGTGCTGTCTAAGCAGGCAATGAGTGTATTAGGCAATAAAAAGCCGAGCGTTGCTCGGCTTATTCACTTAATTTTTGGACATCTACTATCGAGTATTACACTTGTGCAAATGCGCCGTTCCACGTGAAGGTGCGGCCGTCAAATTCAACGCTGTGCGCTGCATCTTGCTGTGTTTCATCAAGATTACAAATCGCAAAGTTATAGTTGTTACCGGTGGTTGTTTTCACTTCAACCACTGTCGCGACATCATTTGTGCCTACAACTGTCACAGACTCGACTAAACCACGAGCACCCACAGAGGCTTCAATAGACTCGTTGAAGTAACCGTGCGTTTCTAGAACAGAGGCAAACACATGGTTCGTGCCTGATTGACGGAAGATAAACGCTGGTTCGCTGCGAAGGTTGAAGTCGCGATCGTTAGCACCAGTGCGAGCAAAAATGACTTCAGAGTCGCTGTTTGCGGTGGTGATCAAGCTGTAGTAGCTGTTGTCATGCAGCCAGCTAACCAGTGAACTACCTTCGACTTTACCAGAACCTACGTTCCATAAATGTTGATAGCCGTTATCTTCACCCAGTGGCTTAAGCGTGCTCTCTACTTGGTAATCAAAGTCGGTGCGGATGATTTGACCGGTGTAGTGCATTGGTAAGTCATACTGATGCTCAGCGTCAGCGAGGATGCGGTAAACATCGATAACGAGTGGTTTTTCAAACTCTTCAATATCTGCCAAAATCACGCTACGTTGCATGTCGATGCCTTCGTAGTAGCCTGAAATACGGCCACTCATGCCTTGGAATTTTTCGTCTTGTACATTGAAGAAGTGCTTAGAACCAAACTTGCTTTCTGCTAGCGCAGTGTTGAAGTTGTTTTGCGTCTTCTGGTCAACAACAACAGTATTGTGCGCAACAGTTTGCTTACAGTAAGACTTGTTCTCGGGAATGTAACGACCGCCAAACTTAGGCTCTACGTTAACCCAGCGACCAAAGCCATAGTCGTGTAGCACTTCGTGACCACGGTTAAACACACTTAGGTGCAGGCCGTCGTAGTGTCCGTGATCCAGTGCTGAGTGGTACTGATGGTCTGAGCCGTGTTGGCCAAACCAGATGAGTGCCATGGTATCGTCGTCATTTTGGTCACGATGACGCAAGATGCTGACACCGCCTTTCTCGCCTTTAGGACCGTCGGTTACGTACAAGCTGCCCCAAGTAAACGGTTTGATGTTGTCGGCTTTAGCAACGTCATCAGACAAGGTTTTACCAGCAATGTGCACCCATACATCTTGCTGGTGATTCGCCATGCCGAGCAGTGTTTCACTTTGCTCGTAACGGTGATAACACACTGACGTTGCCATGATAACGCCTTCATCATTAATTGAAATCGTCTTCGATGAATCGTTGAGCGCAGGTAGAGTTCCGTCAGGGAACGCAGTCTTAAACACAGCGTAAGAGGTTGTTTGGATCACTGAGTCGTTAAACTCATAGATTTTTAGTTCAGGTTGACGGCGTTCAATCGCTTCTGCGAACAAGTAGATAGGACGCAATGAGAAGCGGTGGTAGTACGGACCTTCCATGTAGTAGCCGTCTGGCGAGAACAGTTGGTCTAGTTGTGCTAGGAAGCCGCCGCTCACTTTATCCAGTTTTAGGCCATACAGTGCTTTGTCGACAGACTCTTGATCGTTAATGGCGTAACCACAAATACCTACAGCGGCAACAGCCCACAGACCGTGGTTGTGAACGATGTCAAAGTCGTGGCCATAAGTCACAACGAACAGGTCGATCATCTGCTTAAACAGGTCGGTTTCGATGTGTGACTTTTGCGCGTCTGAAAGCGTGTGGTAAATGCAGCTGTATGCGCACGATGCATAGAGCATCCACATGTTTTCGTTAAGTGTTTGGTGGAAAATCTTACCAGGAGGATTGGTATCACGGCTGGTGTTGCTTTCCAGTGTTGGGTAGACGTTGGCGTATGCAGTAAGCATATCGACAATGTAGTCACGGTATTTTTGATCTTCAGTGATCAAGAATAGACGGCCTGCTAAATCAATGTGAATGTAATTTTGCTTGTGGCGGTTGTGCTCGTAGCCGCCACCTTCACCATGGCCAGGAACTTCAATTCCTACTTCTGTCATGTATGCGTCTGTTTTTTCAATGTCCCTTGCAAGGGCTTTTCCTAATAGGCTATCCGTGCCAAGTGCTGTGCGTAGTTCCGCTGCTTCTTCAAAGTTAAGTAGAAGAGGTTGATAGCTCATTATTATTTCTCCTGAGAAGATTGGTTGGCGATTTCAAGGGAGTAGAAACCAGTCCAGCTGAAAGTATTGCCGTTAAATTCGACAGTGTGTTCTGTAGCATCTGTTGCCGAAGCGTTGTTGCTTACCATGACAGTAACCGTAGACGATTTGGTCGCAATTTCTACAACCGATGCAATTTCGTTGCTGCCAATGACAGCAATGTTGTCAACTTTGCCGCGAGCATTGACTGACTGCTCAAACTCTTCGTTAAAGTAACCGTGAGTCTCGAGAACAGAGGCAAACAGAGTCGACTTGCCATTTGCTCGCAATAGGAACGCAGGCTCGCTGCGCAAGTTAAAGCTTGGGTCATTGGCACCGGTGCGGGTAAAGATCACTTCGCCTTGTTGTTGGGTGCTTGTACCCAACCAGGTGTAGTACTGATTGTTCTGCAACCAGCTTACTAGCGCAGGACCATCAACTTGGCCAGATGCTACGTTCCAAAGGTGTTGGTAACCAAAATCATTTCCCAGTGTGTGCAGCTCTTGATTTGCTTGGTAATCGAAGTTGGTGCGGATCACTTGGCCTTGATATTGATGGGAGTAATCGTATTGATGTTCACCTTCGCCACTGAGGCGATAGAGGTCGAGCAGTAACGGTGCTTCTAATTCGTCAAGGTTGAGCATGAATACTGAGCGCTGCATACCAAGACCGTCGTAGTGTTCATTGGCAAACGCACTCATGCCATTAATACGCTCATCGTCTACTTTAAAGAAATGAGGAAGGCCATGCACTGAATCTGCTTTGGCTACGTCGAAGTTATTTTGACAGGTTTGATCGACCGTAACGGCATTATGAGCAATGGTTTGGCGGGCGTACGACTTGTTCTCGTCTAAGTAGCGACCACCAAATTTGGGCTCAATGTTCACCCAGCGACCAAAGCCGTACTCGCGAAGCACTTCTTGACCACGGTTAAAGAAACTAATGCCAAGGGTGTCGAAGTTGCCGTGGCCCATGCCGTGTTGGCCATAGTTCATGACGAGCTGAGAAACGTCACCGGTCTTATCCTGCATACGGAGAAAGCCTTGTGCGCCGCGATCGCCATTTGGACCTTCGTTCAATTCGACACTTGGGAAGAACGGTAGGCCAATTTTGCGCTGTGCAACAGCAGCTTCGTAAGCATTCGATAACTCTAGACCACAAGGGTGCATCCACACTTTGTCCTGGATTTTTGCCATCCCGAGGATGTTGTCGTTCATTCCGTAATGCTTGCTGTACACACTCACAGCCACTTGCACACCCATGTCGGTAATGCCCATAGTGCGAGACGCGTCATTTAACGCTGGAAATTCGCCATTTGGGTAAGCGGTAGACAGCAGAGCTTGTACAGTATTGCCGATCACCTGATCTTTGTAGTTGTAAATATCGAGCTCTGGCATGTGGCGATGAACCACTTCTGCAAGCACGCACAAAGGACGGATCGCGTAGCGGTGATAGTAAGGGCCTTCAATATAGTAACCAGAAGGTGCAAACAGTTTAGAGATTTGAGCTAAGAAACCGCCAGTTTCGTTACGCTCCAATCCATACACAGACATTTCTAGGTATTCTGGTTTGCCTACTGCTAGACCACAGATGCCGACAGCAGCAACAGCCCAAATGCCGTGATTGTGAATGCGGTCAAAATCGTGTCCATATTTAACCGTAAACATATCGAGCATTGGATCGAACACGCGATCGATCACAGTTTGACGTTCTTGCTCGCTCATGGTGGACGCCACGCAAGAATAGGCTAGGCTTGTAAACATTAGCCAGCAATGCTCGTTTAGAATTTGATGGAATAATCGACCTGTTGGATTGGTGTTCTTCTGAACGTGAAAATCAAACGTTAGGTACTTTTCTGCGTAAAGTGCCAGTAGCTCACGAACAAACTTTGCGAATTTGTCATCTTGGGTAACCAAGAACAATCGACCTGCCAAGTTCATATAGGTGTAATTTTGTTTGTGGCGGTTGTGTTCGTAGCCGCCAGCCTCACCGTGACCGGGAACATCGAGTGGCAGTGCCATAAATGCTTCAACGTCTTTGATGTGCGAAGCGATGGTTTTGCCCATTAGGGTTGATGTCCCGACTTCTTTGCGAAGTGCCTCGATTTCGTCTGCATTTAACAAAATTGGTTGTGTTGTCATGATTGCTGGCCACCCTATGCGGATTTGTGATGTCAATTTTGCTATATAAAGTAATACAATAATAGCTATTTAGGTAGTGTTGCCGCAAAAAATAATGATCAACATCACGGCGTCCTTGCTATCTCTATGTATTTAAAGGGTTAAATTGTAATTTCTAGTGGCTGTGCTGATTTGATGCAAATAGAGTTAGATCATTGCATCGACAAAATATATTGATTAAAATCACAATTTATTGGATATATTGTATGACAATTGGGTGAAATACCTTATTGTATTAGGCAACAAACAAATTCAGTTTTGGTTTAGGAGATAACAATGAACCCATTTTTTATTGCAGACGACGTAGAGTGGATTGATCTAGGCGAAGGCCTTCACCGCAAAATCGTAGCATACACTGACGACCTTATGGCAGTCCTTGTTAAGTTTGACAAAGGCGCTATCGGTGCTCCTCACAGCCATGAAATCCACGACCAAATTGGTTACGTTGCTGAAGGTAGCTTCGAAGCCGAAATAGACGGTGTTAAAAAAGTACTTAAGAAAGGCGATGCTTACTTTGCCGCTAAAAATGTCATGCACGGTGCAGTTGCACTAGAGCAAGACAGCGTGCTAGTTGATATCTTCAACCCAGTTCGTCAAGACTTTTTATAAGACCACTCCAACTTAAGAGGTAAGCAGATGACTGCAGCAATGAACATTGCCGTTATTGGCGAGTGCATGATTGAGCTTCAAGATAAGGATGGTCGGCTTGAACAAGCATTTGGTGGTGATACCTTAAACACTGCTACGTATCTAGCACGTTTGACGGGTGAGAAAGATATTTCTACTAGCTATGTAACAGCGCTAGGTAAAGACGCATTCAGTCGTGATATGAAAGCATCTTGGGATGCTGAAGGTATCGATACAAGCCTTATTTTGACTGTTGAAGACAAGCAACCTGGCATTTATTACATCGAAACCGATGATACAGGTGAGCGTACATTCTTTTACTGGCGTAACGACAGCGCAGCAAAATACTTGTTTGAACAAGCAGACAGCGCAGCACTTGTTGATAAGCTAATGACCTTTGACGCGGTTTACCTAAGCGGGATCACTCTAGCTATATTGACAGAGGCTGGTCGCGAGGTTCTGTTTAACTTTCTTAAAGCGTTTTCAGAGAAAGGTGGCAAGGTATTGTTTGATAACAACTACCGTCCAAAACTTTGGGAAAATGCTGAGCAAGCACAACAAGCCTATGCACACGTATTGTCTTGTACCGATATTGCGTTGCTAACCTTTGATGACGAGCAAGACCTCTACGGTGACTCTGATGTAGAGCAGTGTATTGAGCGCAGTCTTGGTATGGGTGTTGGTGAGTTAATCATCAAGCGCGGCAGCAAAGATTGTCTTGTTGTTACTGAAGAGAAATCTGAATACGTAGCACCAACACTGGTTAAGAATGTTGTGGATACAACCGCAGCAGGCGACTCTTTTAGTGCTGGATTCCTAGCGAAGCGATTTACTGGTGGCACAGCAACGCAAGCTGCCAAAGCGGGCCATGTGATGGCTGGTACAGTGATTCAGCACAAAGGTGCGGTAATCGATCGCGCAGTTATGCCAACTATTGAGCTGTAACTCTTTAATTTATATGTAAGTTGAACGGCCAGTTAGCCTGGCCATTTAAAATTTGGAAACCCAATATGACCACTTTAAATGACAAACTGGCGAGCCTGAAAGTTATCCCTGTAATTGCTATCAACAAAGCAGAAGACGCGATCCCTCTTGGCCGTGCTTTGGTTGAAAACGGTATGCCTTGTGCTGAAATCACATTCCGTACCGAGTGTGCGGCTGAAGCGATCTCTATCATGCGTAAAGAGTTCCCAGAAATGCTGATTGGCGCAGGTACAATTCTAACTAACGCTCAAGTTGACGAAGCGATTGAAGCCGGTGTTGATTTTATCGTAAGCCCTGGTTTCAACCCACGCACGGTTCAATACTGTCTTGATAAAGATATGCCTATCGTACCTGGTGTTAACAACCCTAGCCTTGTTGAGCAAGCAATGGAAATGGGTCTTCGCACACTTAAGTTCTTCCCTGCAGAGCCATCAGGCGGTGTTGGTATGCTTAAAGCGCTAACAGCTGTTTACCCAGTTAAATTTATGCCTACTGGTGGCGTGAGCTTGAAAAATGTAGACGACTACCTATCGATCCCTTCTGTATTGGCATGCGGTGGTACTTGGATGGTTCCTACTAACCTTATTGATGAAGGCAAGTGGGACGAACTAGGTGCACTAGTTAAAGACGCAGTTGCAAAAGTAAACTAATTATAATTTTATTTCTGTCAATTTTTGGCGAGCCTCTGTGCTCGCTTTTTTTGATTTTTCCCAAATAGCGTCCATACCCGCCTCATCAGCGAAACGGTAATAAATAACGGTTTTGCTTCGTTTGCCTGCTAGAGAGTCCCATGGGGCTTAAGCGGCGCACTATGCCATTAATGAGTAAACCCTTTTGTTCGCGGCACACCACTTAAGGTGTTTCTCAATGGCGATATACTACTAAACTTAATGCATATATTTCTCTGTGTAAGCGACGCTCTACAACACTCATGGCGTAGCGAATTATTAATTTGGCTCAATCTAATAAACGGCATGCTTCATATTTGTACTACAAAATAGCATTCGGTAATCTCCTTTGATTTGGCGTTAAAATAGTACAAATGAGGGTTTTGGCCCAATAAATTGTTGTTATAGGGAGTTTTTGGAGAGTTTTGTCGCATTGTATGGTGAGTGTTGTCTGTTAATCTAACAGGTGATACTGCAGTTTAGTGAGTGGATTGGTATCGGATTTTAGAGTGAGATATACTTTTAACTGTTTGTATTTAAATGATTTAAAAGGTTAGTGGTCAATGTTTTTCATGCGGATGTCAGCTAATTGTCAATTTGCATATTAAAATTCATTTGTAATACAAAAGTAATTTTTGGATTTTCTTATATTGTGTTTTGAAACAAGGTGTTATGCCGTGGATCTAGGTATTTCGTGCCTTCGTCGTGATTGTGGCCGGTAATAAACCCTTGTTCTAGATCACATAAAAGGCATATTGTAGTACAAATGGAGTGGAGTCGCAGGTAAGCTACGCTTCATCAAAATGTTAATTATTAAGGGCTGAAAGATGACTATTGATACTTTAGTTGTGCTTGTCTACTTCTTCTTCTTAGTCGCTATTGGTTGGATGTTCCGTAAGTTCACGACATCGACCAGTGACTACTTCCGAGGAGGCGGTAAGATGTTATGGTGGATGGTAGGTGCTACCGCCTTCATGACTCAATTTTCAGCATGGACGTTTACGGGAGCCGCAGGACGCGCCTTCAGCGATGGTTTCGTTGTAGTTATCCTATTCTTGGCCAACGCGTTTGGCTACTTCATGAACTACATCTATTTTGCGCCAAAGTTCCGCCAACTTCGTGTTGTTACGGCAATTGAAGCTATCCGTCAGCGCTTCGGTAAAACGTCTGAACAGTTTTACACTTGGGCGGGCATGCCAGACAGCTTAATTTCAGCCGGTGTATGGCTAAACGGTCTAGCAATCTTTGTAGCTGCAGTATTTAACATTCCTATGGAAGCCACAATTGTGGTAACTGGCCTAGTGCTTATGCTTATGGCGGTTACAGGTGGTTCTTGGGCGGTTATCGCATCAGACTTTATGCAGATGCTTGTGATCATGGCTGTAACCATTACCTGTGCGGTAGCGGCTTACTTCCACGGTGGTGGCATTGGCAATATTGTTGCGAATTTTGATGGTGACTTCCTAGTCGGTAACAACTTAAACTATGTGAGCATCTTTATTCTTTGGGTTGTGTTCATCTTCGTTAAGCAGTTCGGTGTAATGAACAACAGCATCAACGCATACCGCTACCTATGTGCGAAAGACAGCGACAATGCGCGTAAAGCTGCTGGTCTTGCTTGTGTGCTCATGATTGTCGGTCCACTGATTTGGTTCCTACCTCCTTGGTACGTGAGTGCATTCATGCCAGAATTTGCTGACCAATACGCTTCAATGGGTGATAAAGCCGGCGATGCTGCTTACCTTGCGTTTGTCCAAAACGTAATGCCAGCGGGTATGGTTGGACTACTTATGTCAGCAATGTTTGCCGCGACCATGTCTTCTATGGACTCGGGTCTAAACCGTAATGCGGGTATTTTCGTTGTTAACTTCTACACACCTATTCTTCGCCCACAAGCGACTCAAAAAGAATTGGTTATCGTGAGTAAGTTCACCACGATCATGATGGGTATTATCATCATTGGTATTGGTCTATTTATAAACTCACTGCGCCACCTAAGCTTGTTTGACATCGTACTTAATGTCGGTGCACTCATCGGTTTCCCAATGCTTATCCCAGTACTACTTGGTATGTGGATACGAAAGACACCAGATTGGGCCGGTTGGACCACTCTAATTGTCGGTGGTATTGTCTCTTATGTATTTGGTATTGCGCTAACAGCGGGTCAAATCGAAAGCCTATTTGGTCTTGAGCACGAACTAACTCGTCGCGAATGGTCTGACTTGAAAGTGGGTCTAAGCTTGGCAGCGCACGTAGTGATTACGGGTGGTTACTTCCTAATGACAACGCGCTTCTACAAAGGTCTATCACCTGAGCGCGAGAAAGAAGTCGATAAACTGTTCGAGAACTGGAATACACCTTTAGTTGCAGATAGCGAAGAGCAAGCTAACCTAGACACGAAACAACGTGGCATGCTTGGTAAGCTTATCAGCGCGGCTGGCTTTGGTATCCTTGCAATGGCATTGATTCCAAATGAGCCAACTGGACGTCTACTGTTCTTGTTGTGTGGTTCGATTGTATTGACTGTCGGTATATTGCTTATCAACGCATCTCGAAGTGGTGGTAAGCCACAGCTTGCGCAGCAATAACCTGTATATGATTCGATAATCGATTTAATAGTAAACAGCCAGAAGGTTTCTCCTTCTGGCTTTTTTGTATATTAATGACAATTGATTTAAGCGTGTTACGTTTGAAGCCAAAATATTTTAGCGAAAAAGGTGATGGATACATCAACCCAAATAGGGCCTTCGGTTTAGTTCTCAATTTTGAGATTGTCTTGGGTGTATGTGTACACTATTCTCAGACCGTCGTAGCCGGCAGTCGAGTTGGTGCGCTAAGGATGCTGAATCTAGAGGTGGAACAAGAATGTTCGAAAAGCTGTGCCCTAAGTGTGGATTTAGACTCACTGTAAGTCGATTGAGTAAAACTCACAAGTACGGGGTAAAGCAGCGAGCAGATATGGGCCACCGTTACTGTCCTCAGTGCAGTCAGCAAGTGAAGATAGGCATCAATGCTAAATGGGCAATAGGGGTGAATTGCCCACTTATCGCCGCGTGTATTGCCGATCAACTGTTAAAAATAGACAGCACGATGATGTTGATTGTGTTGTCTGCACTGCCATCGGTTTTTGGAAGCCTTTGTGTGGTTGCCCGAGCAAAATTAGTTAAAGCTTAAACCTATTCGACTGAGACTCTAAGCCATGCGCTTAGCAAAGCATAAAAGGTCCGTGTAATTATCCAGCTAAAGTATGTCTAACTCTCGATGAATTAACTTCACAGTTACCTGGCAGAATGTGTCTATAAGGACTTAATCGGTCATGGCTAATGCTTGGTTTCTGTTTAAGTCTTTATTTTTACTGGTTTTAACTCTACATCTTAGTTAAATTAGTTACTTGCAAATTGCATTTTACGCAGAAGTAGACTGTTGCTAACGCCAATTAGCGTTGGTAGCAGTCGCTATGCACAGATTAACTAGCATTGGGACAAGCAACCGTGAAAAGACTTTCTAAACCAACCATTCTATTTCATTGGCTCACTGCAGTATTATTTATCGGTACTCTAGTTGTCGGTAAAATTGTTGAAAATATGCCAAGAGGCGCAGAAAAGTTTGAGTTACTTGCTAATCATAAATCCTTTGGGGTTATTGTGTTGGTGATAGCCATTGCTCGTATTGCTTGGCGCATTAAAGAAGGGGCACTGCCTCCTTTGTCACAGTCTCCTCGATGGCAAGAAATCGCTGCCAAATCGACCCACCACTTGCTGCTTTTGGCCACATTGGCCATGCCTATCTCGGGCATCATGATGAATAGCGGTGGCGGTAGAGCGCTTGAAGTCTTTGGGCTCGAGCTAATTGCAGAAGGCGATAAAATTGAGTGGCTACAGAGTGTAGGAAGTACTGTGCACCATAGTGCAGTAAACGTGATCATTTTGCTGCTATTGGCCCACCTCGCAGGCGCGATTAAGCATCAGTTTATCGATAAAGATGGCACGATCAGCCGAATGCTAGGCCGCTAACTCAACCCCAATTTCGACGGCCAAGTCACCGCCTACCGTAACGCAGTCCTTGGCAGTGCGTAGCAACTATGGTGTGACGTCGATAAATTCGACTTTTAAAATAGGTGCCTGCTGGGTGCCTATTTGTGTTTTAGCTTGGGTCTTAGCCTGATAGAAATAGGGTGATACCGATAATTCATTGGTTACAGGCAATGCATAATAGAGTGTTGCAGGTTGATTGTAGTGCTGCTGAGCAGATAAGTAGCCGATTAATGCATGTTCGAACTGGTGATAGCCATTACCCCAATGAAACGCTTTGACCGATTTTGGCATCATGCCCACACCACCAAATTCATGGTCCACCCAAGCGTCAAAATACAGGTTGTGTGTGTAGTGAAGGTGCTTGGTTTGGCTACCCTCAAGCATATGTAGTGTCATACTGGCTTGCGCGAGCTCCGCCCATTGCCAAGAAGATACACTGTAGTCGTAGGGGCCACTAATCCAAATTGGAATCTGTCGCAGCCCTTTCCATTGCTGTTTAAGCTCGTCCGAGAAGTAGCGGTCCACCTGATAGATCAGCGCGGTACTGGCCGCCGCATCGGTAATGTACTTGAGTCCTTGCCACCCGAGTTCTTCAAATCCTTCATTATCTAGCATCCTTCCCGACAAATACGTCATCCAAAACGCTTTAACAGTGTGTCCATAATCATTATGGCGAGCGCTCTGCTGCTTAGCGAACTCATCGTGAATTGCGCCGTAAAATCGATTGTCCTCGGCGCTGTAGTAGTTGTCGATCATACTCTCGATTAACCAATCCAAATCGCTGCGCCATTGGGTTTGGAAAGGCTCTGGTAGCAGAGGTGTCACTAACAGCATGTAAGCGTTAATCTGATCCAACTGGGCGACGAGCTCTCGTTGATGGTTGCTTTGCCCATCGCCGTTTTTAATGACCCATTTGAGCTCGTTAAGCTCAATGTCTTTATAATGTTCAAATATAAAAGCTTGAGTGTCTATTAGAACCTTTTCCACCTCTTTGTCGCGAGTAAGGTAGTAGTACATAGCCAAACCGACCAGGGCGTAAGACAGATCTTGAGAGGTGCGCTGTGTCCATTCTAAGCCAGGATTCCCGTTGATGGTAAAGCTATAAAAGCCACCATTTTCTATATCACGTAACTCATTTAATAAGTAATCGACCCCCGCTTTTGCAAGTTTAAGTGCTTGTGGATCGCCGGTGAGATGGAATAAAACGCCGTACGCGTATGTTTGCCGCGATTTCATCCGAGTGTACTCACGTGCGTAGTGAGGCTCCATCCACCCTTGCTTTAGCTCAGAACATAGTTGTTGTAGCTTCATCAACGATCCATCGTCACATCGAAAGGTAGGAAAGTTGCCTACCGGTTCACCTTGCGCCTCAGGCATCATCCAATACGGGGCCAGTCCTTGCTGAGCGTGCGTGAGCCATTCTTCGCCTGTTGGAAGAGGGTATTCGTTCGCACCTGCAGAGACTGAAAAAGTAAGTGCAAAACACAATTTAACCAAGAGTCGCATAATAAGCTCTATTTAGGGTGACGGTAGGAAGCGGCATCCACTATAGAAAGTGTTGATTGCGCATACTGTAAACGAGCTCACGTTTACTCAATTGGTGGTGATCTGATTATCAACGAAATATTGAAAGTGATTCATTTGGGTGACATATTGTGGTCGCAATCAAAAAGCGTACTATGTCCTTCATCAACTAGGCACAGCAGACAAAGGCGTGCGTTAGGGCGTAATTTACTAGAGGATTCAACTATGACTCACCCAATCATCAAAGATTTAAATACTCGTTATACTGCTAAAAAATACGATGCTGAAAAACGCATTTCTGCCGATGATATGGCGGTGATCAAAGAAGCGTTGCGCTTGTCTGCCTCGTCAATTAACTCTCAACCTTGGAAGTTTGTTGTGGTAGAAAGTGACGAAGCCAAGCAGCGCTTTCACAATACTTTTGCTCGCATGCACCAGTTTAACCAGCCTCACGCTAAAGAAGCGTCACACACCATTTTGTTTGCTTACGATCCTAAGTTTACTAAAGAGAAATTTGCTAAACGTGTTGATGCAGAAGTCGCATCTGGCCATTTGCCAGCAGAGATGTACGACCAATTTATGGGTGCGTACGCGTTTGCTGATGCAAACACCGATGAACATGGACACAATGGTGAGTGGACAAAAGCGCAGTCTTACCTCGCGCTTGGAAACCTATTGCATGTTTTGGCTCGCTTAGGCATCGCCTCTACGCCGATGGAAGGAGTAGACAGCGAACTCATCGGTCAAGCGTTTGAAAAAGAATTGGACGGACACATCTGTACTGTAGCGCTCTCTATGGGTTACCACAAAGACGGTGAAGACTACAACTACGGCCTTCCTAAAGCGCGTCTTGCACTTGAAGATGTTGTGGCCACAGTCTAGTTTTAACCAAGCTTAATCATTAAGAAAAGCCCAAATGAGATAGAACATTTGGGCTTTTTTTTGCGAGTACTTTATTCAAGTTGGGCTGACAGCTCGTCTATCTCTTGCTGCCATATTTTTTGCATCGCTGGTTTTTGATGCTTTGGCTTACGAACACTGTCCGCTTCAAGCAACGCTTCAAGTTCGATAAGCCGCTCTAGCTTCTGCTCTTCAGATAGCTGACCCTCAACAGCGCTTTGATTCTTAAGCTGAGCTTCATCATGAGCGTAATGTTTCTGTTTTTGATCGAACCCTCCTTCACTCATCAACTCATAGGCGTGATCGGCATCAGGTACTTCATGGAGCTGCTTGTTGTGAATCACCCAAAATCGATTGCAGCTAGATTCGATTAACTCTCTATCGTGACTGACAATCATTGCTCCGCCCTGATAGTCGTTGAGTGTTGCACTTAGCTCCTGTTTCCCATGCATATCGAGGTGGTTAGTGGGCTCATCCAGAAAGACCAGTTGATAGCGAGCCAACGATAAACCAATAAACAGTAGTCGCGCACGCTCTCCACCGCTTAATGAGGAGACAGTTTGCCCGTGCCTTGCATATTCAAATCCGGCGCTGATGAGTGCATGTTTTCGGTCATCATCGTTAATGGACGCAAACTGAATCAACGCATCGCTTAGCGAGTGATGGTCACGTAACTGTCTAAGCGATTGATCGTAATAGCCTAGCTTAATCGATGGGTGAAAACGTACTGGATCGTCTGGAACCGAGTTTACTTGCGTACAGTACTGAGAATAAAGCTGCTCTAGCAAAGATGATTTTCCGCTGCCATTTTCGCCCATAATCGCGATGCGATCGCCGCTTTTGAGCTGTTGTAGGTCGGTTTGAAACAGTTCAAAATCACTCTCTGGTGGGGTGACTAAATAGCGATTGAGCTCGAGCAGTCTGTTGGCGGGCAGCGCATCGCCAAGCAATCTGAGTGTCCATGGCGCACCCTGAGTTAACTGCGTCTGTTGGGATTGCAGTCTTACTTTTCGAGCCATCATGGTTTTTGCTTTTCGGGCTAAATCTTCGTTGTCATACACCTTTCCCCATTGTGCGAGGCGTTTGGCGCTTTTCTCAATGCGGTCGATCTCTTTTTGTTCACTGGCATGCCTTAATTCGTCAGTACGATCTCGCTCTTCGAGCGCGAGTTTGGCCTCAGAGCAAGGCAAGTCAAAGTGATAGAGCGTTGCATCTCGCATGATCCAGCTAGTGTTGGTGGTGTTGTCTAATACTCTTTGATCGTGGGAAACCAGTACAAATGCGCCTTTCCAACTACCAAGAAAGCCTTCAAGCCAGAGCAGTGAAGGAAGGTCTAAGTGGTTACTTGGCTCATCAAGCAGTAACAAGTCAGGTTGATTAATGATTGCTCTTGCAAGTAGCAACCTCATTTGCTGACCACCGCTGCAACTGTCAACTGACATAGCTTGCTCACGAGGATCAAAGCCAAGTTCATTGAGCAAGCGCTCTGCTTGCCATTCTTGCATAGGGTCCGTTTTGTCGCACAGAGCTTGTAAGACACTTTGGCCACGTAATGTGTCGGGTAAGTGCTGCTCTACGTAACTGACGATGCAATGTTTTGCGACGGAAAGATGGCCTAAAGTGGGGTCACTTTGGCTTGCGAGCAGTTTAAGTAGAGAACTTTTGCCGCATCCGTTGTGGCCAATAAGCCCAATTTTGTCGCCTGTCGATAAGGTGAAACTGACATCTTCAAATAGCGGTGCGCTAGAATGAGACAGTGCTAAGGATTGTGCTGATAATAATGTATTCATAATAAACTCAAGAGTTTAGGGTGCGAGGCACCGTTGTCTATGCTGACAATAATTCACGAGCTTGAGGTGAGACCTCTAGGTGGGATTTGCCCAAATATATCGTTCGCTCAAGCTGAGATTATCGCAGTGCGATATCAAAAACTCTTGAGCGAGTGTCTATACCAAACAGGCGTGGGTTGATGGAACACCACAGCGACATAATAGACCTCCTTTTCTTGTTATTCATGTCCGTGACAAGAAGTCTATCGTTTGTCGTCATAAAAAGGCAAGCATAGTACCTATTTACAATGTAAATCTGCGAGTTGCCGTGTGTGAGGTCGCGCAACGAGTTTCAGCGCTTATGGCTGCATCAAGTGACTTAAGATGAGCAGCTAATCTCTATATCGGCTGCCCAGCCAGGGGGTAAATTCGCATAATGTTGGTTGTGGGGTTGTTCGTCATAGGGGCGTTTTAGCAGCTCTGCTAATCGATGAACTTCACTAAAATCCCCCGCTTCGGCGAGACTAATGGCTTGCTGAGCTAAGTAGTTTCTAAGTACATACTTGGGGTTGTGTGCACGCATAGATTGACAACGCGCAGCGGCATCAAGGTTTTTCCCTGGCTCATCAACGTTGTGTTCACAGCGTGCTAGGTACTCTGTCAACCATTGAGAGATAGCGTCTTTATCGATAAATAGGTCGGTAACTGGAGTTAACCCATGCTGGTCGATATGACTAAGCTCGCGCATAAATCGAGTATAGTCGGTGCGCTCTTTTGTGAGGATATCCAGTAACGAGCGAACTCTGTCACGATCGTCTTGTTGCCAATCGACCAATCCAAGCTTTAATGACATTTGCTGATCAAAGTAACCATGATACAGCGTAGAGAATTGCTCTAGGGATTGCTCAATATCCTGTTTGTCGAGTAAAGGCGTTAATGCATAGCCCAGTGCACTTAGATTCCATAGAGCGATACTGGGTTGTCGATAGAATGAATAGCGACCTTGATAATCGGAATGATTGGGAACGAACTCGGGGAAGAAGCCGTCCATAAAGGCGTAAGGCCCAAAATCGAAAGTTTGGCCCAATATCGACATATTGTCGGTATTCATTACCCCGTGGGTAAAGCCTTTGGTTTGCCAGTGGGCAATCATCAACGCTGTGGCATCAATGATACGCTCGAACATCGCCAGATGGGGTTTTTCTTGGTGAGCACATTCGGGCCAGTACCACTGGATCACTGTGTCGGCGAGTAGATGTAAATGGTCATTTTGCTGAGTATAAAAAAAGTGCTCAAAATGGCCAAAGCGAATATGACTTTCCGTTGCCCTAAGTAACATGGCTCCGGTTTCTTGTTGTTCGCGATAGACCGGAGTGTGACTACTAAACATCCCAAGCGCGCGAGTCGTAGGAACGCCGAGGCCGGCCAAGGCTTCACTGCCTAAGTACTCACGAATGGTCGAACGAAGTACCGCGCGGCCATCTCCCATCCTTGAGTATGGCGTCAGTCCTGCGCCTTTGAGGTGTATGTCAAAACAAGTTCCATGCTGATCGGGCAATTCCCCTAATAGCATACCTCGGCCGTCACCAAGATCTGGGTTGTAACTGCCAAACTGGTGACCGGCATACTTCATGGCCACAATGGGGTGCTCAGCGGTATTGAGTTCTCCCAGCAAAAACTGCTGCAACTCACCAGTGGGCTCTGTGCTTGGCAGACCTAATTGAGAGGCAAGTTCGCCGTTCCAAATCAGCCACTGACATCCCTCCAGCGGTTGTGGAGTGACGCGGGTGTAAAACCCATTAGGTAAATTAGCGAAGCGGTGTTGGAAGCGATCCAAAGCAGACATAAGCGCAATATCGTCGAGTGAAAGTAAATTCATTGTAACGATATTGTTGCGATTCGCCTATGCCTCTGCTTGAGTCTTTTTGTGTTTACGTAAAATCGCAGCTACAGCGAGACTAACTGACATAACGTTTGTTCAATCTCTTCCCAATTGAGTACTGCAGGGTGGATAAGCTCAAGACGTGTTTCAAAGCCTTCGAGCGTTATTGGCGTAATGGTGATCATACCTTTGGCATTGTTGTAAGAGAAGCAGCCCTCATCGGTGTTTATAACGCCTTTAATCCGCTCGCATTGAAGAGCTGATAGAGCATCAAACAGGGATTGATACGGAAACACCAACTCCGCCCCAAATACCCAACCACAGCTGTAGTAGCCTTGAGCTTGATTTTGCTTGCGGATATATCGCTGTTGCGGAGTTAACTCAAACTGCGGCTGTTGCTGCGCGTGCTCATGATGGTGATGATTGTGCGGATCCTGTGAATGCGCCGCGTCTTCGTGGTTTCTCGTCATCTCTAGTAAGGAAAGGGGCAAATTGCCATACTCACAGAACTGGTAGTGTTGCTTAGGTGGCGTTTGCGCCTTGGCCCATTGTTCAAAGCGTTGACGATCTTGCTCGGTCGCTTGATCGGCTTTATTGGCGATGACGATATCTGCAACCGACAGTTGCTGGTTAAAGTTGTCATTTTCTACATAGCGCGGAATGCTTAAATGTTTAGCTTCAACCAAGGCAATGGTCGCATTGAGCGTGAGGTAGGGCGCAAATTGTGGCGATTCTAATAGCGCAATAATCTCTTTTGGGTGTCCCAATCCGGTTGGCTCGATAATCAGCCGGTCGGGTTGTTGGCGCAGCAGTGCAGTAAGTGCGACCGACGTGGGCACTCCTGCGGCGCAGCACATGCAGCCCCCAGGCACTTCTTTGATTAACGCCCCAGAGTCCGATAGCAATGCTCCATCTATGCCTACTTCACCAAACTCATTAACTAACACCGCCCATTTTTCGTTCGAGGGCTTGGTATTGAGTAAGTTTAAAATAGTGGTGGTTTTACCGCTGCCTAAAAAGCCAGTAATGATGGTAGTAGAGATAGTCATAGCAATCGTGTTTAAGGGGAAGATAAGGCACTGTACCTGTTTGTTACTGGGGTTTAAAGTGTTCTGCTGAGCCTATTTTCGATGAGATAAGGTGCGCACAAAATTGATTGCTGCAACAGGCTAAACACAGTTCTAACTGCTAACATATTGAAAAGCCAAGGAGGAAAGGCGTATGGGAAATAAGTTAGACAAAAAGTTGTATGAGAAGGAATTGGCCAAGCTTCATGTCGAGCTGGTGAAGCTGCAACAGTGGGTGCAGCAAGAAGGTCTTAAGGTCGTGGTCTTGTTTGAAGGGAGAGACGCTGCGGGTAAAGGGGGAGTGATCAAACGGATCACCGAAAAGCTCAACCCGCGTATATGCCGAATTGCCGCGCTTCCTGCACCGACAGAAAAAGAGAAAACCCAGTGGTATTTTCAGCGCTACGTCGCGCATTTACCGTCCGCGGGTGAGATCGTGTTATTCGACCGCAGTTGGTACAACCGAGCCGGTGTTGAAAAGGTGATGGAGTTTTGTACGCAGGAGCAATACGATGAGTTTTTGCGCTCATGCCCTGAGTTTGAACGTATGTTGCAACGCTCTGGCATTATCTTGATTAAGTATTGGTTCTCGGTCTCCGATGAAGAGCAAGAAAAACGTTTTTTGGAGCGTATAAAAACACCGGTGAAACGATGGAAATTTAGTCCGATGGATCTGGAATCTCGTAATCGCTGGGCCGAGTATTCCGAAGCAAAGGATAAAATGTTTGCTTATACCGATACCAAACACTCTCCTTGGTGGGTGGTCCCGTCGGATGATAAAAAGCGTGCTCGACTTAACTGCATAAGTCATCTGCTGTCGCAGATTGACTATAAAGATATTGAATACGACACCATCGATTTGCCTGAGCTGAATAAGGAAGGTTACATTCGAGCCCCTATTGAAGAACAAGCGTTTGTGCCTCAGAAGTATTGATGCATAATTTCAAATCAGGATACACGTGAATGGTCCTTATTGAGATAGCTCTTATGCAGTACTAAGCCCATAAAAAGGTTGCTTTATTATCTCCTGACGAATTCGTGCTCACTGTAGCTAGCAGCAACTAAGGCATGTCATGAGTGTTCGTCAGTTTGGTGTTTTTATGTAACTCGAGGAGTCATCCACTGGAGGCATGTTCGTGTGTGGGGCTACCTCTTTTCTCAAAACCAACGTACTGTGAAACTTAGGGTTTCAACCTTTTATTAAACTTAATTTGGCGTGGTATGCAATAGGTTCTTGAGTTTCTATATTAGGATTGTGTATTCGCCTAAAGTGTCATGATAATGGCCGATATTATTGCGATTGGTATTTATTGTTATTTAGGAAGCGGTGGAAATGGTACTTTATCGAGTAATGCAATAAGCAAAAAACTGTGCCATCCATGGCACGTAGCCCAAAAATAATATTGAGCAAAAAAAGTGTTGGACAAATAACCTATCCATAGGTTAGAGACATAGGTTCGCAGGTGAATATTGGTTCTGCAAGTCAAAACCAAGATTAAAATTTAATAAGGGATCAGTAGAAGTGAATTTAGCGCAGTAAGAAAAGATAGACTAAATTAATCCTTTACTCATTCCTCATAGGAAATGTACACCACATAAAAAATAAAATGCTTCATCTAACATTGCTAAACTAGAGAGTTAAGCAACGTTAAGCGATGAAGCATTAAATATAAAGGGTAATTCTAATTAAGCATTAAACAGAGTAATTAGAATTCAGCCGAAATACCGATTGCGAACGCAACTGATTCGCTCTTAGCGTCATCGTTGTTAAACCCAACTTCAGTGTAAACCGTTGTATTTGGAGCGATGCCGTAGCCTGCGTTGATAAAGCCTTCTGCGAATGAAGATTCACCTTCAGGGCTAACGTTAGCTACACCTGCTGCGAAAAGCCATGCGTCTAGTGAGTAATCTGCACCGAATGCAACAGTGTCTCCACCACGAGTATTGTCTGAATCACTTACGTTGTAGTAACCTAGCTCAACATTTAGGTTATCTAGAGCGTAGCGACCTTCTAGAGCAAAGATAGACGCTTTGTTGTCTTTGTCGGTCATGTCTTCTTGACCCGCGAACGCGACGAAGTCAAAGTCAGCTACACGCACACCAATTTTAGCGTCAATTAGTGTACCGTCTTCATTTCCAGGCGCGTTATCCAGACCATGGTTTTGCATTAGAGCAACACCACCATAGATAGTGCCAGAATCCAACTCATAGCGCAGTACTTGAGTACCGCCAAAGTCAATGTCACTTACTGCTGATGTCAAACCGTACTGATAATCAGCACCAATGCCGATGTCGTCTAAAATAGTTGCTGTCTTACCAGCAAGCAACGTACCGTAAGTTTTAGAGTACAAACCAATGAACGCATCGCCTAGAGCAGCGTCGCCACCAGTGCCGTCAAATTCCCAGAAGCCACCGATTGAAAATTCTTCGTTTACAGCAAAACGAGTATCAAAGCTAAAATCGGCATCGCCAAGTTGTTGTACTAGCGTTGAGTCGTCAAAGTCATTGCCGTAGAAAACTTCGATGCTACCACCTAGATTTACAGAAACATCGTTTTGGTTGTATAGCTCAATTGCGCTAGCAGAGGTTGTTGCTGTCATAACAGCGATAGCGATCAGTGCCTTTTTCATGATAAGGAATACCTTTTTGTATGTTAAATAGGGTTTTTGATTTTCATATTGTGTGAATTGCACCAATGAATACATCGGCCAACCCGTTGTCGATAGAGTTACCTTGCTGATCACACGTTATTTTGTCAAAAAGAGCCTGAAAGTGGTTTATTTGGGCTGGGGGATGATTTTAGCGCCAGTCTGTGACTGCCTTCACAGTGAGATCTAAAAATAAATAAACACGACAAATCAAAAATATAAGGCGTTATAAAATCACAAAGTTTTTATTTATCAGTAGTTTAATGCTATTAAAAAAATAAACAAAAATTGATTTTGAGCGCGGGTATGTGACTTACTTCAAACTAAATTATGGGTAAATTTTACTATGATTATATTTTTTAAGTATTAATTTTATAGGTATGTGAGTTGGTATGTAAGTTGGTATGTAGGGATTGGTTTTAATATCTTGATCGAGGTTTAACTGTTTAGGGAAAGGGTAAGGTTTTTAGTGCATTGTGGTGACGACTATTGGCACTCGCATTTTCTTTCCCCATAGTGGTAAACTTGCTGCAGTGGTATCTAAAAGGAGAGGGTTGTGCAGTCAAGTCCAGCTTTTCAAATGTATCGTGTAGTGCAGGAATATAAGGACATAGTGTCAAAATCGTACGATACAAAATTTTCGCTCTTTGAGCATTTTGTACTTCATCACATTGAAAGTACCCAGAAAGCGGGTTGCACTCAGTACGAAATTGCGAAGGTGATGCATGTCTTACCTGCGAGAGTAAATCCAGTGATTAAAAAGCTGGAAAAAGAAGGGTATGTGTTTATTACTCATGATGAATCTACGATGCGACTTAAAAAAATAGTGGTTGCGACAGCTAAAGGTCGAGAAATCATTGATTATGTAACAGACCAAGGAAACTTTGCCATTGGTTATCCTAATGTGCCAGAAAGCAACAAACACACAGATTATTTAGTATTCAAAAGATTCTTAGATTACATGTATAGGAAGATTAGTGACCATAGAAATGGTAATTAGTTATATTCATTGTCTAAAAATAGGTGCTCTTTGTTTTGACGTGAGTAGTTGTGATGTTGTTTTATTTAGGATTTGATGTTAGTTAAGGCGGGTATTCATCTCTATTAAGGAAGGTTATTATCTAGCGCCATGGTCCACCGCTTAATTATAGGCCAGAGTTAACTATGAACATATTGACGGCCTATCTTAGGGTTAAAAAATAGCCTTTATTTCTCGGTATATTAGACGAGCAAACGCTGGATAAATAAAATTTAAACGCACCGTTCCGCTGTGCAATAGCAAGCCTTAGTTTCTATGTAGATAAAAAATAGATGTTTTACTGTCGCGTTCTTGACGTGTGTTGCCACACGCAATCAAGCGCAAATTGTGTAATAGAACCGACGCCATTTATGGATAATTGCGGCAGATCTGTGTGATGCGCAGGCTCGTCGGCGGCAATGGCGATTATAGTTGGTTCACCGACTGAAAAAGAGAAAACCCAGTGGTATTTTTCAGTGCTATGTCGCGCATTTCCCGTTGGCGGGTGAGACGGTGTTATTCGACCGAAGTTGATGCAATCGGGCCGGTGTAGAAAAGGTAATGGAGTTCTGCACGCTGAAGCAATACGATGAGTGTGTGCGCTCATGCCCTGAGTTTGAACATACGCTGCAACACGCGCACTCTAATTGAAGAGCAAGCTTTTGTGTGTAAAAAACATTAATTAATTATTTCAATGAGTTACCTTGGGTCTTTTTGTTATTATTGGTTACTGTTTTGCCTAGTTTCAGTACAGCGCTACCTCTCTAAAGTTGCTACTATCGCACCCCAAAATTAACCCACGGTCACTGTAAATATGCAGTGGTCGTGATTTGTCGTGCGTGCTATCCAGATTGGTGACTTAAGCCGCCCGATGATTTATCAATTGGAGTCATTTTCGCTTTGAAACGACGCGACTTTCTTAAGGGTATGTCAACGCTTCCTGTTATTCTCAGCCCTCTTGTTATTGGGTGTAAATATATACGTGATGAGGCAAAAAACACAGCACATTACTATCTAGAACCCGGTGAAGGCAACTTCGGTTTAGACCGCTATTTTAATCCACTCAGTGAATTATTGCCGCTCCCCAATGACACCATAAATTTGGTCATTTTGGGGGACTCAGGTATGGGTAATGCTGAGCAGCAGAGAGTGGCGGATAACATCGCTGATTATCACGCACTGTATCCAGTGGACGCTATGATCCATACGGGCGACATTATTTATCCAGACGGAATTTTGGATGCCCAAGATCCCCAAGCGTACACGAAGTTCGAACATATCTACGCCAACCCAGCGCTGACAAAATCTGATGGCAGCTACATTCCTATGATTGGATCACTAGGCAATCACGATCATTATGGGAACCCACAAGCACTCATCAATTTCGCGAACCGACATAGTGAAGTACTGGCGATGCCTTCGCGTTTTTTTAAAGTCACTCAAACTCAAATCAGTGACAGTAATTTAAGCGTCGATATCTATGTCTTGGATTCGTATCCGTTTATTAAAAACCGCTATTGTCTGGACCAAATCGCTTGGCTGGACAAAGAGTTGCGTGAATCTACAGCCGACCACAAAATCATTGTCACCCACCACCCAATACGTGTGTATGGACAATATGAAGACAATCAATATCTGATCGACACCATTGGTGCATTAGCGAAGCAGTATAACGTGACCCTTTGCGCGGCTGGGCATGATCATCACTTGCAGCTGATAGAAAGCTTTGACGGCACAACCTATATGGTGAGTGGCGGTGGTGGTGGCTCTTTACGCAAATCAGGAGTTGGCGATGGCAGCATTTTTTCCGCTCCTCAATACGGAGCAATTGCGATGCAGATTTCTAGTGAGGGTGTGCGTTACATACCGATCATCGAGTTTGACCAAACCTATCCAGATTACGCGTACTACCAGGGGTAACATGAAGTCTATTAGCATAATGTGTCTGGCGGCAATGGCTAGCATAACCCCTGTGATCACTCAGGCTGAGGTGAATCGCTATCTAGAGTATGCGGATCTTGGGCTGTTGGTGGCCAATGAATCAAAAATGTCTAGTCAGCACCCTGTTCGCATGGACATGGCTTTAAAAAGTGCGAATTGGAATGGCCTGTATCTATTGCCCAAATATCAATACGAAGCGACCTCGTTAGAGCAGATTGACTATTCGTTTAGTAAATTCACGCTGCTTATGGGCTATCAGTATGACGGTGAGCGTTGGTCATTTGGGTTTAATGCAGGTCCAGTCAGGGGCACCGAAGACTACGGATTTTCACACTATCAAAGTCTTGGAGTGACTGGCAATCTCTACACTGGATATCAGCTGAGTTCTGATTGGCGTGGAGCGTTCAGTGTTGAGCCATTGGGTTGGCGTGATGGGCTAACGACCTACACCAATTTTGATGTGATCCACACGCTCAGCCGCCATATTGATATACGAGGTACTGTCTCTATCCATATGCGCGATCTTGAGTTCGACGATAAGCAGCTTCTTGTGGGCGTCGCCGGTCGATACCGTTTCTAGTGCAGCGGTGTTATTTGCGCTTTAACGCTGAGTGTTGCGATACGTAATCCACCACAAATTGTGCAATAGAATCGATATCATCAATCGCTAACTGCGGCAGGTCTGTGCGTTGCACAGGCTCGTCGGCAGCAATGGCGATAATCGTTGGATCGCTTACGTGCAGCCACGGCTTTTCCAGTTCCGTTCTATGAAGCTCTATTTTGGGAAAGGATAGATGCTTATAGCCCTCGACAAGAATCAGATCCAACTGTGTGACATCAAAGCGAGAAAGTAACTCTTCAAAGCTGGGCTCTTGCTGAGGTGTTTCAACCATCATTGCGTATCTATTTGCAGACGCTATTAGCATTTGAGCGGCTCCTGCTTTACGCAGCCGATAGCTGTCTTTACCAGGCTGGTCGATGTCAAAGTCGTGGTGAGCGTGTTTAAGCATGCCAATTCTTAGGCCTGCAGAAGTTAACTTAGGCAGCAGTTGCTCAAGAAGGGTGGTTTTTCCGGTTCCTGAATACGCAGCAAAGCCTAGTATGGGCAGTGTGTGGTCATTGGTTATCATTTTTTTTGTCCATATTCAGAAAGTTGCTGCGGCGTATTAAGGTTGATAAAACAATGCGTAGCATCGCTAAAGTCGACGTAACCGACCTTACACTCTTGATAGAGCAAGCGAACTTTACGCTCTCCTCTTTCAAGAAATTGGTTGAGCTTAGGAAGAGCATTTTGATGATACATGCAAAAAACCGGCTGCTGATGTTTGCCGTCATGAGCGACTAAGACGTCGACATCATCAGAAATTTCGCGCATGAAGCGCTCAACGTAATGATCGCTAAGGTAAGGGCTATCACAGGGCACAAAGCCAACCCAATGAGTGCTTGATTGGGTGAGTCCTGCATGGATGCCGCCTAGCGGCCCCGGATATCCCGATAGCTCATCGGTGAAAACCGGGGCTAACTGGCGATACTCATCGAGGTTACGATTGGCATTGATGCTAATGCGATCGGTTTGGAGCGATAAACGATTGAACACATGATGTATCATAGGGATGCCTGCCAGCTCAATAAGGCCTTTATCTTCGCCTCCCATACGCGTGGCTTGGCCTCCGGCTAAAATAACCCAACTTACAGGGTGTGGATTTGGCATTAAAGTTCTCAACCGTCTGACAGCGTTAGTATTTGGCACAGTGTAATCGCAGCAAGCAACCTCGACAAGCCAGTTAGGCGACCGATTCGCCGCCTATTGTGTCTAATGAATTAATTTGCACCAGAACGTGACTCGGGGTTAACAAGCCTGAGCCTATTGGCATTGCTGACTACCGTAATTGACGACAAAGACATTGCGATGCCAGCGACAATTGGGTTAAGCAACATACCCGTAATTGGGTACAGCAACCCCGCAGCGATAGGAATGCCTAAGCTGTTATAGATAAACGCCCCCCACAGATTCTGTTTAATGTTGCTGAGTGTCGCTTTACTGATGGCTATTGTGTGCGAAATGCCATTGAGTGAGCCTCGCATAAGCGTGATGTCGGCACTTTCGATGGCGACATCGGTTCCTTGGCCGATGGCAAATCCTACGTCCGATTGCGCAAGAGCAGGGGCATCATTGATCCCATCTCCAACCATTCCGACCACTAATCCCTGTTGCTGCAAGCGCTTAACCCAGTCGAGCTTATCTGAGGGCATTAAACTGGCATGGTATTCATCAATATTGACTTGCGTTGCCACTGCCTTCGCCACTTCTGGCGTGTCTCCGGTAAGCATGACGACTTTGACACCGAGCGCCTGCAATTGAGCAATGGCTTGTTTGGAATCGGATTTGATGGGGTCGCTAATTGCAAACTCAGCCACAAGTTGGTTATCTATCGCCAAATAGACATGGGTATCGCTAGGATGATTAGCAAAACAGTGACCTTTGGTGCTGTCGACACCAACTTGTGCCATTAGAGTCTGATTGCCTAGCGAAATGCGGTGCTCATTCCAATGGGCTGTTAAGCCCAACCCAGCAACCGCTTGAATGTTTGAAAGAGTAAGGTTGGTGGTGGCTTCATGCGCACTATAACTAAAAGACTTGAGGCAATCGGCAAGAGGGTGCGACGACCCTATCTCCATTTGATACACCAATGTCAAAATCTGTTTTGGCGTGGCGAGCTCACTGGCGTGTAAATAATGGTGTGTCACGCTAGGTTTACCCTGGGTGATCGTGCCGGTTTTGTCCATGATCACCACATCTATCTCACTGGCTTTTTGCAATGCATCCCCATTACGGATCAGCCCACCGACTTCGGCAGCTTTGCCGATACCAATCATCGTCGAAATGGGCGTGGCTAATCCCAGAGCACAAGGGCAAGCGATGATTAATACCGATGTAGCGGCGACCAAAGTATTGACCAGTACAGGCTGCGGTCCAAACAGAGCCCAAGCGACAGCGGTGATAATCGCGATGGCAATCACTATAGGGACAAATATCGCCGACACTTTATCTGCCAACTGACTAATGGGTGGTTTTGAATTTTGCGCTTTGGACACCATGTCGACAATATGCGCTAGCAACGTGTCACGGCCAATTTTAGTGGCCTCGATGGTGATGGAGTGATCGCCATTAACAGTGCCAGCCGATACGTTATCTCCTGTCGATTTGCTGACCGCAATTGGCTCACCCGTTAACATGGACTCATCAATATTGGTGTCCCCATTAAGTACAATGCCGTCTACGGGAATGCGCTCGCCATTACGGATCAGAATCTGGTCACTCACCTGCACATCGTCTATGGGAGTGAGTTGAGGCTCGCCATTGGCATCGAGGACCATCGCGGTTTTGGCTTGCAAGTCGAGTAGGCGATTGATCGCTTTAGATGTTCGACCGCGCGCTTTTACCTCAAGAGCTTGTCCCAAGTTAATGAGACCTATGATCATCGCGCTTGCTTCAAAATAGAGATGACGAGAGTTGGCGGGCACGAGTTCTGGAAATAACACCACGAACATGGAATACAGCCACGCCGATGAGGTGCCAAGGGCAATCAAGGTATCCATGTTACTGGTTCGATTTTGCAGTGCACTGATCGCGCCAGTAAAGAAATGCTTCCCTGCAACCCACATGATGGCAAGGGTGACAAGTCCCACAAAGAACCAAAGAATGCGCGAACTGGTGGTAACAAGAACCATACTACCATCGACGAACATGCTGGCCATGAGGATCAGCCCCAAGCCTGTCCCTAGTGCGGCGTTGCGCAGTTTATGCTTGTATTCATCCTGTATTGCTTGCTCTCGTAGCTCTGCAGATTTTGCTTCATCGACAATCGGCGATGCGTCATATCCGGCCTTTTCGATAACCTGCTTGATACGAGTAGAATCAAGCTCGGTATAGACAGTGGCGGTCCGATTACCAAAGTTGATGGCAACGTCTTCAACCCCTTCGACTTTGTTTAATGCATTCTCGATAGTTCTCACGCAACTTGCGCAGGTGACACCCGACAAGTTGTATCGCAAGTAGGATTGAGTGTTTGGTTGCTCTGATTTTTCTGCTTGAGAGTCACTGTCTGGAAGAGAGTTGGTTTGGTCTTGATTAGGTACGATTTTTTTAACCGTTTCAACTGCGCTGGAAGTCGCAAGGTAATTTAAGTCATTAAGACGCTCAGACAGTTGTGCTCGGCTAAGCGACGACTCAATCGTCACCGTTTTGTCCGCGACATTTACCGTAACCTCTGCACTCGCATCGTCTTCTAAAATGGCATTAGTGAGTTTTTTCGCGCAGCCACCACAATTAACATTTTGAGTGTCGAATTGATGCTGCTGATTATCCTGATGACATAAGCTTGCGCGGTAACCCACCTCTTCAATAATGGCGATGGTTTGTTGTGGTGCTAGGTGAGTGGTCAATACTGCAGATTGTTTATCCTCAGCGGCTGCTAATTCTAATTGGGGATCGTGCTCAAGGAGCGCTTTGTGAGTCTTGTTCACGCAGCCCATGCACGACCAACCACTGACATTCAATTGATACTGGTTCATAAGTTGGTCTCCTTGCTGGTGTCCGCCCAAGATTCGATTAAACAGCAAATTGATTCACCATTTGGCGTTGAGTCAGGCTCTTGCGCCCACTGTGCTTTGGTCTCTTGCAGCATGGCCAAATGTGTTTTCATCTGCTCTATTTGAGCTTTGGTTTGTTCTATGTGCTGCAGCAATAACTGACGGACGGTTGGACAGGGAGATTGCCCCTCATTCGCTGCGTCGATGATTTGCTCTATTTGATTTAAGCTGAAACCAATTTCACGCGCTTGGTGAATAAACTTGAGTCGCTGCAACGCCGCTAAGTCGTATTCTTTGTATCCGTTGTGCGGGTTTTTCGTTGCCGTCAGTAAACCACGTTTGGTGTAGTAACGTACGGTGTCCGTTGGTACGGACGCTTTTTTGGCGAGTTGAGAAGTGAGCATAATGGCAATCCACTGTTACATCATGACCTAAGCATAAAACCTTGGAGTAGCTCCCAGGTCAAGTGAATTGCACTAAAAACTTTCTATGCTGTCGGCACTACAATAACGCTCACTTCTTTACGATTAAGAATCTTGGCCCAATGGGTTAGTTTAAAAGTCCGCTTCTCGACAAAAGTTCATCCACTCCTGAGTGATGGGATGGGTAAACGCCAGCTGCTCTGCGTGCAAATATAGGCGATCACTTTTTTGTCCATACAGTGCATCGCCAACGATCGGAGCATTCAATCCCTCTTTGTGGGCGCAATGAACACGTAACTGATGAGTACGTCCTGTGTGAGGTTCGAGCGCGACTTTGACATAGGTATCGACGTGCTCCAGCACTGAAAAATGAGTCAATGCTGGCTTGCCGTCTTGGCTACTGACCATTTGGCGTGGCAAATCATAAGGATCAGCACACAGCGGCAAGTCGATTTGACCATTTTGTTCTGCTAGCTCACCTTGCAATAACGCGACATACCGCTTTTTGACTTCTCGGGTAATGAACTGTTTCTGCAGGTGTTTGTTAGCGCGTTGCGAAAGTGCAAATACCAGCAGTCCCGACGTTGCCATGTCGAGTCTATGCAGCACAAACACTGTATCGGCATTTGGACACAATGCTTCAACGCGTGTTTTGGCGCTGTCGGTGATTTTTCTCCCCGGTACCGATAGCAACCCATCGGGTTTATGGATCACGATAAAATGCTCATCCTGATGGATCACTTCGATGGATTTATGCTGCGCTGGATTTTCTTCCAATGGATCTGGGTCAACCTCTAGGCCTAGTAACATGTGCCCCAGAATTGGATGACACTTACTCATGCATGACGGGTACACTTGCTTGTGGTGGCGAATTTCAGATTTAGGCGAGTGTCCCCACCAAAATTCGGCCATGGCAATTGGCGTTAAGCCCTGCGCATAAGCGTATTGTAGGAGTTTAGGTGCAGCGCACTCGCCAGCTCCTGCGGGCGGCACTTTATAGGCGGTATTGGCAAAGATTTGGTTTAAATCTTTGCATTCACCCTGCGCATTAAGAAACGAATATTGAGCAAAGAGTTTATGCTGCAGTCGATGTGACTGCTCGGCTCTAGCTTGCCGAGCGTGTTCCAAGTTTTGCTGACACTCATTCACTTGAGACTGAATGTGCTCTGTCTTTTGCTTCCAATCCGCTTTTAGTGTCGCCAGCGCTCTTTTTTCTACAATGCTTTGCTGCGCCAACTGCTGATTAAGTTCCTCAATGGCTTGCGGCTGTTGAGACGTTTCAGCGAGGCGACGCTGCTGCTTACGCTCCGCGCGACTGATCACCATGTTTGCTTGTAAAGTAGAAATCTCGCTTTTGGCTTGCTGCTCGATAGTGGATAGCTTAGAAAGCAGATCTGGCAGTGTAGGGTCGGCTTCCAGCTTGTTTAGCTTGGCGTGCAATGCGTTAAGCGTGTTCATCTCCTCTGCAAAAAAGCTCGTTTCATCCAGCATGTCGTAAACAGGAGGTACGAACCCTAAGTGGTGATTACTGTTATCAATCTTGCCAGAAAAGCCCGACAAATAACCCACTTCACCTTGTGCGTTTTTTACTATTAGCACCCCAAACATTTTTCCGCGCGAACTTAGTTGCGTATCACTTAAATCGCCGCTCTCAGAAAGCGCAAATAGAGTGTTCCACTTTTTGTTCGCTATTAGTCTTTGCTGCAAGTGTTGAGAGGCTAAGACCGCGATATCATGTGGCTGATAATAAAAAGGGAAAGTAAATCGCTTTGGCAGCTCAATAGAGTCAGAGCGCAGAGGGAAAAACAGTGTATCGAGAGTGGGGGTCGGCATGAGAGTACATCGCGCAGAATGCAGTGGGAGTCTGCGCCTAGGATACCGAATCGGCTAGACGATTGCGACTAGAGCTGAAGGTGATGCGCCCACACCTTTGGATGTGGGCAGACAATCTTATTTAAACTGGTATTTGTAGCCTAAGCTAAAGCGCTCTTCTTGACCGTAAGAGTTATCTTGAATAAAGGTATACGCGGTGAGGCTATGTTGGTCGGTAACTTGGTAACCAAACCCACCACCAAGCCAGTAACCACTGTAATCATTACTACCTAGTGTACCCGCACCAAACATGGTGAAGGTCAAATTCGTGGTTAAAGGTCTAAGCGCAACCGCACCAAGGTATCCGGAGTGACTGGTTTGTGGGATCATTACGATTGGATTGTCTTGCGAGGTGCTAGAGTTAAAACATTCGCCGCTGGTGTCAGAGCTATCACACACAACTTTTGCGTCGTTGTAGGTATAACCGGCCATAGGGAATATTTGGAAGCCACCAGGGGCAAATCCAAAGTAAGACAACGGCATAAATGTCCCAACGCTATAATTGGTCTGTGTTGTGCCGTCGGCAAATTCATTCTTTCCAAAATTAAAATTGACTATCCCTACGTCGAATAACCAAGAGCCACCGACACGCCACTGTGAGGCATCTTCGTTAAGTGAGACATTGATTTTTCGTACTGGATCAAACGCCAATGAACCAGAAAACGTCCATTTGTCGTTATTGCCTTGGTAGTTATCTGAGTATGATACACCCATTTGTGTCGTAACACGGGTTGGGTCATCCGCCAACTTTTGATTGTCTTCCTTGGCTTCTGCCGCTTGCGCTAGGCTGGATAGCGGTATCATCGCCAATAGAGTCAGTGTTTTTTTCATTATATTTGCTGCGTAGTGGACTAAAACTCGATCATTGTCACAAAAATTAATTGATACTGTCAACTTGCTTAAGTGAGGATCTGTTAAAGGAAGACGGTATTACCATAATGGATTAGAAAATAAATGGATTAGAAAGTAAAAAGGTCCCTAGCGTTTAGGGACCTTATTGACTTTTGGGCTGCAGCGCTATTGGTTAAGCGAGGTTACGTCTTCGCAATCCTATCAACGCGATAAGACCAAAGATCACTCCCCATCCCATTGATGCGCCACGTTTATAAATTTGCAGCTCGACAACGGCAGGATCGTGGTCCGAAGAGCGGTAAATATCTGAGTATTTAGGTAAGTCTCCAGTGTATTGACCGCTGTATGCAAACAGACTCGATTCCGCACCATTGATGTGCCATTCAGCGGCATCAACGACTCGATTTTTAAGAGATTTGCTGACCAAAATATGGTCCAAAGCACCCACTTCGTCGTTGTACGAGTAGCTCCAACTTTCGGGTTGCATCATTTCAACCGCATTGATGTAACCGTAATGGTGGTCAATCACTGCCCCCTCGTCACCAAACTGAGGCTCATCGCCAATGTAGGTGTTTCTTGCAGCTCGAATCTCTTTGCCATATTGACCCATGGTGTAATCGGTTAAGATAAGCATTGGGTCTTCTTTTGCGTAAGAGTTGAGATCGCCCAGTATCACTTTATACGAGCCGCCGCCTTTTAGAGCTTCGCCTAAGGCAACAGCCGCTGCAACGCGAAATGCTTCACACGAGCCTTGTTTATCAGGATCTTGTGAAGCTTGACCACCTTCCTCTACGGGCGCAACGTCTTCCCAACACGAAGAGCCTTTCGATTTAAAGTGATTGACCGCGACAGTAATACGTTTTTTACCACCCAATACTTGGAAGGTGGGCGCGAGTGCATCACGTTGGTAATTTTTGCCACTTTCCACCTCTTCGCCGTCAATGATCACCGCTGGGGCATCTTGGCGTGGCATGACGATCACGTCAGTTTCAAGCAGTTTTACCGCACTTGGTTTGTAAATAACGCCGACTGCAATCGCATCGGTTCCCACCGAGTCAAGCGCATCGAATTCATCATTAAGGTTCGAGTCGACGGCTACGTACTCATAATGATTATCTTCGTCGTCAATAATGGCATTGAGTTCGGTCACGAGTTGCTCGATAGCCGAACCTTCTCCAAAGCCGTTATTTTCAATCTCCATTAGACCAACAATGTCGCCATCTAGGCCTTTTAGAGCTTGAACGATTTTATGCTGTTGCAGTGCAAACTCGTCATCACTGTAAGCACCTCGATTACTGCCAAACTGATTGTCATTTCCACCAAATGGAGAGTTGAAATAGTTTAGGACATTAAAGGTCGCAATACGCAAATCACCTGCGGCCACATCTGGCTCATCTAAGCGAGGCTGATTATGAACAAAATTATCCTTCGACAGTGTATTGGTGACAATTAGACGGTAATCGTTGTAACTGTAGGTGATCACGCCTTGAGCTCCAGTGAGGGTGTCGTCTATACGAATATAATCATCGGCAGAACCATCCCCATCATCATCGTACAGGCCGAAATCGGGATAATAAGGGATCACGCCGTTGGGTGCTTTGGTGTCAGACTCAATAAACAATCGGCGATCATCATTTTCAGCTTGTACTAGGTTTGCTTCTAGCGATCCAGCAGGGTGTAGCTGATTAGGCTGCATATTGACGCGCTCGTGGGCCACGACCATGTTGTTGCGATAGGCGGCGTAATCGAAGCCAAAGGTGCGAGAGACACGCATGTCCAAAGTTTGATCGAGTTCGACCAACATACCTTCATAGCGTTCTAAGGTTTGCTCAAAGCTTTGATCGGTATCGAGCACTGAGATCGCAATAGCTTGCGGCGCTTCTTGGCGGTCTAATGTGACCCATTTGTCGTCATCAATTTTTAGCTGCGTAAGGTCGTAGTATTCCTGTACTTTGCCATAGGCGCACACAACGTCACCGGGGCTCAGTTCGCTGACATTCGCTTGGGTTGAGACAAACAGACCTTCTGAGGTATTTGGATCATTGTCGTCGACTAAGGCGTGTAAATAAAACCCTTTAGTGAGCCCACTGGTAACTGCCGATACGACACCTTTAACGTAAAACTCTTGTGACGACTCGTAGGGGTAGCCATCGACGTAGGGAGAACTGAAACCATCCCCTTGCAATGTTTGGATATCGGTAAATACAGGCTCTAAATCATTGTCCAGGCAATTAAAGGCCGTCGGTGCAGTGGCTGCGCCTAACTTGCCCAAATCATTACTGATGTCCTTACCTAATTGGAGCCATTGACTTGCATCATAGGTGCTTGATGGAGTGAAGTACTCTGACAATCTTACTAAGGTTACGTCTTTACCAAAGTTAATGTCGCCCATAACGCCGACAACATCGACCACGTCGCCATTGCTGTCGAGCAATGCAACAGGATCATCGCCGTTAAAACTAATGACGCTGGTATCGGTTAAGTCGGTTTCTGATTGTATGGCCGCGTTCGCATCGGTGTGTGAAATAACCAAAACATCGCCCGCCGCAATGGAATAGCCATTGAGGCTTAGCACGTTATCCCACGTGCCACCGCCATTGACGGACTTAGCTAAAGAATAGTTGTCGAGAGTAATGTCACTTTCGGTTGGGTTTGCGAGTTCAATTGATTTATTAAAACTGCCACCTTCTATGTACTCTGAAATAAACACAAAGTGTGGTGACGAACCGTAAGCAGGGAGCGCGGCAATCGCGGCAATGATACTGCTGGTCAATAAGGGCTTTCTGAACATGATTGATTTCCTTTTCCAATCTGAACAATGAATGAAAGTAGTGAGCTACTTAGACAGTGCTAATGAAGTATGAGCACGTGTGATCCAAGTCTTATTGGGGAATGTTAAAGGTGTAGTTTTTGCTGTTCAAAATGTGACCAAAATCCGTTTCTACCGTTCAAAAACAAACCCTTTCCGCAATACCAACGTGGGGAGTAATTGGCTAATTGAAATTCGCCTTTTTTATGAAGCAGGTTGACTATTCTCATATATGAGAGCTTACTTTGTGATAGCCGAATAATTGGTGCGACAGCCGGTAAAAGCGAATGAGTTGCTGGTCACATTCTGTACAGTGCATATTTTGCTTGAGAGTAATCCAATATTGTACAAATGGGTATCTACCTCGCATTTTGTAGACCCTACAAAACGTTATAAAAATCATGTTTTTAATAAAGAAATGCTAAGAAACCGCTTTTTATTTAGCAAATCAGCATTTAACCCTTTTATTTGCAAAAAAACCGTCAATTTCGTTGCTACATTGAGGTGTGAGAAAAATACACGTCAATGTCAATGGAGGACAACAAAATGTCAAAACCAAAGGCGGCTTGGACAGGGGTAGCAGCAGCGATCACCCTAGCGCTAGGCTTGAGTGCTTGTAAGCCAGATAGTCAACTTGATCATTATTTAGATAGAGACGTTAAAGATGACGTTTTTTACTTTGTGATGCCCGATAGATTCCACAACGGTGATACCGATAACGACCAGGGCTATATTGGTGGTGGTCGCGAGGACCACGGCTTTGACCCTACGCATAAAGCTTGGTACCACGGTGGGGATATGCAAGGACTGCGAGCTAAGCTTGACTACTTAGAAGACATGGGGGTGACGGCAATATGGATGACCCCGATTCTTAAGAACAAAGCGGTACAAGGAGAAAGCTCGGCGTATCACGGATACTGGACACTCGATTTTACGCAAATAGACCCACATTTGGGGAGTAACGATGATCTTCAAGCGCTGATTGATGACGCTCACGACAGAAACATCAAAGTCTTCTTTGACATCATTACCAACCACACTGCTGACGTTATCAAATACGAAGAGTGTCACGATGTCGATGGTCGTTTTCAGGAGGGCTTAACCACTTGTGAATATAAGTCGCTTGAGCAAGTCGCGGCCGGTGATACCTACACGCCGTTTATTCCCGCAGGAGAAGAGTACGACAAAGTGCCAGAATGGTTGAACGATCCTAAGTACTACCATAATCAAGGTGACAGCACATTCTCGGGTGAAAACTCGGTCTATGGCGACTTTGTTGGATTAGACGATATCAACACCGATGACCCTGAAGTGGTCGCAGGTATGATCGATATTTTTAAAAACATTGTGTCTGAATTTAAACCAGACGGTTTTAGAATCGATACCGTAAAACACGTAAACATTGAGTTTTGGCAGGAGTTTGCGCCCGCGATTGAAGCGCATGCACAGCAAGAAGGCATTCCACAATTCTTTATGTTTGGCGAAGTGTACGACGCCAATCCACAAAATTTAAGCAAGTTTACGACTGTTGGTCAACTGCCCTCAGTGCTCGATTTCGGATTTCAAGGCGCTATGCGATCGGTGGTTGCGGATCAGCAGTCCCCCGTTGCACTACGTGATTTGTTTATCGCAGATGACTATTACAACGATGCGGACAGCGACGCGAGTCGTTTAATGAATTTCGTGGGTAACCACGATATGGGACGCTTTGGATTTTTCTTGGGTGGCGAGGATACCGCCGAGAACTTGGAAAAAACCAAATTAGCTCACTCAATGATGTACTTTTTACGCGGCGTACCCGTGGTTTACTACGGCGATGAGCAGGGCTTTACCGGTGATGGTAACGATCAAGATGCTCGAGAGAATATGGACCCATCATTAGTCGATACTTACAACGACAATCAGCTCATCGGAACGTCTGCGACGACCGCTGATGCCAATTATGATCAGCAGCACCCTATTTATAAACACCTTAGCAAGATTGCCAAAATCTATCGCGAGCATCCTGTATTACGAACCGGGATCCAGATCGAACGCTACGCCGAAACCGAAGGTGCTGGCCTCTATGTGATTAACCGTGTCGATCCTCAAACTGGTGAAACTTATCTAGTGGCAATGAATAACGCCAGCGACGCTCAGAGCTTAACTCTGGAGACTCAATTTAAAAAATACGATGTGGTCTACGGTGGAAAACGTGCCGGCAAAGTTCGTAGTGGAGAGCTGCAACTTCAGGTTGGCGCGTTGGATTTTGTGGTGTTAAAAGCAAAAGGCGCTGCTGAAGTTTCGCCAACATCCTCTTTGTCAGTCACAGGGTTAAGTGATGGTGACATTGCCAGCGGTAGCATCGCGCTATCGGTCGATTTAGACGCGCTTGCCTCGACGCCACTTCCTATCTACCAAGTTAACTTCGCCTATCGAGCCAATGGTGGTGAGTTGGTGCCTATCGCCACAGATATGACCCCCCCTTATCAGCTATTTTGGGATGTCAGCGAGTTTGCTGATGGTACTCAATTAGAAGTAGAAGTGAGCACCAGTAATGCTGATGGTGTCTTTGCCCAGCAGTGGGTGAACGCGCTGGTGGACTCTCGAGTACCTACAGATTTAAGTGTTACCTACCAAAATGGCAATGATCGATCCATTGCGTACGCAATCAACCAAAGTGGACGTATGCAAGGTCCTATCGAGCTTAACCAGGGGCAGTTTAAGTTGGAATGGCTGCAGTCAGATCAAACTCAACTACTGGTCTTTGGCGATTACTCGGAACCTTTCTACGAGTTGGACAAACCTTTAATCATTACTCGCAATCAGGTAGTGAGCTTGTCTGATGAAAATGATTCGGCGGAGCTTAGCGCCAATTTATTCCTTAACCATGAAGGCGCATTGGCCAAAGAAGACAACTCCAGCGCTCAACATGCGATAAGCATTGATTTACTGAGTGCGGTGGATCTCCCAATTGGCAGTGATGTTAACTTGCGCGGCGGTCTAAATGGGTGGGGTGCAGATCCTATGGAGTACCTAGGTCAAGGACATTATCGTGTCAGCATTGATGTGTCTGCCGGTGACATGGAGTTTAAGTTTGCGGACAGTAACTGGAGCCCGCTTAATATTGGTGGTCCAGTGACAGAAAATGGTTTGTTGATGTCGTCAAACCCGAGCAATTTGGTGAGCACACTCGAGGTTGGTGGACTGACTGAGTTTGTGCTGGTGGTTGCCGATGAAGATGGGGATGGTGTGCAAGATTATCTATTGCCGTTGATACGTCCAGATTTTGGGCCGCTTGGGGAAGCGATGTACTTGCGTGGAGACCACAATAGCTGGGCGGCAGACGCTCCATTAAGTTATTGGAGTGATGGGCTTTATCGTCATCAAATTGTACTGGATGCTGGAAACACTCAATTTAAGTTAGCCAATAGCGATTGGAGTCGTCAGTTGTCGGCACCGTCTGAATTGGTTGAGTTAGATAAGCCGGTATTATTGACCAGCGCTGAGTCTGGAAATGACCAATTTGATGCACCCGCTGCCGCGTACTACGACTTTACGTTTACGCCTATTGGCGACAACTTAGAGTTACTGGTTGAGCAAGGTGCAAGCTTAGGCGAGGATTTACCGACGTTTGATGTTCCGGTGTTTGTCCGTGGCGAGCTAAACGGTTGGTCTACCCAAGACGAGCTTAAGTATATCGGTCAAAATCGCTATCAACTGGATGTGGTATTAGGGCCGCAATCGGATGGTAATGGTGATGGGGTCATTGAGTTTAAGGTGGCGGATGCCGATTGGGCATCAATCAACTTTGGTGGCACTGCTGTAACCCCAGGTGAGCAGCAGGAACTTGTTGATAATGGGGGAAATCTAACACTAGCAACACCGGCAAGTACTACAGCCTATCGCGTTACCTTCAATGCGACAGATACCTCCGCGCCAAGCTTGAAGGTCGATGAGTTACAAGCTCTTATCGTACATTATCAACGTCAAAACGCTGATTACGATGGCTGGGGACTCCATGTGTGGGGAGATGGGGTAAATCCTGCTAGCATTCCTACATGGACACAACCCATAGCGTTTAGTGGGGTTGACTCATTCGGCCAATACGCATTGATTGAGTTGGATGATCCCACTGCGCAAGTTGGATTCATTGTGCATAAAGGGGATGAGAAAAACAGCAGTGATGACTTGTTCCACGTGCCTGAGACTGACCTAGAAGTGTGGATACTAGAAGGTGATGGCACCATTTACGCCGATCCTGCGCCGTAAATTCTACCCTCAACCTTTGTTGGTTACTTCAAATAAGGCCGTTCATTGATAATGAGCGGCTTTTTTTCGCTCGTAAAGTGATGATTTCTCAGCGACATTGATGATCGTACTAGGGGCGCGTTTCGTATACATGGTGACTGATTCATTTTAGGAAAAAACCATGATTACAGTGGTCGTTGAAGACAAAATGCAAACCGATTATCAATACTGCTTAACCGAGCCTAAAGGTCAACATTTTGCACCAGATTTTGACCCTCACCTTACCCCTAAACAGATGTTAGCTCTGGGCGTGTTTGGCGGGAAGTATTTGACCGATTGCCAAAATGAGTTCCCTAAAGATTGGTTTGAGCAGGCGCGCATAAGTCCAGACATTAAAGATACCTCCCTTAACTATTTTGGTGTGGATGCATCCCAACCGTTGGCTGAGTGGCAACGAAAAGGGTGGATACACCCACAAGATCCTCGAGGATGGTTTCAGTGGTATTGCCGGTACTATATGGGGCGCAGAACTGAGGATGATGCAAGACAAATCAAACGATGGAAGAGCTTTCGACGTCATTGGAGTGCGGTGGTCAAGAATTGCGAGCCCTTCGACCACAACTGTCGTAAAAAACAGCGTCAAGCCTTACTGCACTGGGCGTATGACTCAACGCGCATTTAATCAATGGTGATCTCAAATCACTTAGCCTCCTACGACGTTGCTAATCAGTGCGTTGCTATTCAGTAAGTTTCGAATACGCCACTGTTGTAGTCCTGAATCGTTTGTTCGATTTCTTGCATCGTGTTCATGACAAACGGGCCATAATGAACGACGGGCTCGTTGATGGGCTCGCCACTTAATATCAATACCCCTGATGGAGCATCTGCAGATTGCAAAGCCACTGTATCGCCAGCTGATAGCACCGCCAGCTGACCTTGTTTGATTGTGTGGTTGTCCATATTCATCTCGCCTTTGTAGACAAAAAGCAGCGTATTGTGGCTCTGTGGCACCTCAAACTGTAACGATTGCTCGGTTTGAGGTGCCCAATCGGCAACGGTAGCTTCGGCGGCTGTATCGGTTAATGCAGCTTGGTGGGTTTTACCCTCCACGCTAATTTCGCCTGCAAGTAATCGTAACGGACTATTTTGCTGCTCATGGAGCGGCACTTCTACAATGGATTCAGGCTGAAAGTCTTTATACTTTGCCGGCGTCATTTTGTGGCTAGCAGGCTGATTGATCCATAACTGGAATCCGTGCAGTTTACCATCGGTCATAATGGGCATTTCACTGTGTATTACCCCTCGTCCCGCCGCCATCCACTGTGCGCCACCACCTCGCAGCTCACCTACGTTGCCCATATGGTCGCGATGCTGGAAGTGGCCGTGCTTCATGTAGGTGAGCGTTTCAATACCGCGATGTGGGTGCGGAGGAAATCCACCGACATAATCTTTTGACTGATCGGATTTAAGTTCGTCTAGCATTAAAAAGGGTGAGAACAGGCTGTTTTGAAATCCTGCCACGCGCGAAATCTTAACACCGTCACCATCGCTGGTCGGGTGGGCTGCAATCAGCTGTTTTACCGTTCTAAATAGAGTCATGTGTATCTCCTTAGTTGCAGTGAGTATAAAATGAGTGGTAATGAGTCGGTAGTCGGTAAGATTTATCAAGATGGTCAAAAAATTTGATGTAGTTTTGAACAAAGGGCCATTGTTGCTAGGTGAAAAGAAAAAAAACGCCACACAGGGAATGGTGGCGCTGTTAAACAACAGATAAAAATGACAAAAAGGGTTATAAGATGATTTCTGTTTCTGGCAGCAGAGCAAAAAGGTTATCGCAAAGTGCATCGACTTCTTGCAGTGTGTTGTAATGCATAAAACCAACACGAAGCACGCCGTTTTCATCGAGTCCGAGTTGTTTGATCAATCCAAGTGCATAAAAATGACCATTCCAGACACAGATATTGTGTTTACCTAATGCTGTAGCCACCTGCTTTGGCGATACACGATCAAAGGTGAGAGCGAACGTTGGTGTTCGTATTGCGCTCGCACTTTGCGATGACCCATGCAGCGTAATGGCTGAGTACTGTGTGATTCTGCTTATGAAACGTTCGCTCAAGGTCTGCTCATGAGCGTTAATTTGTTCAAAGCTTTGTTGCAGTCGCTCACGCAAAGGCTTGGTAGGGTTGCCCCATTGAGCCAGATAATCGACGGTTGCAATGAATCCTGCTAATGCTTCAAAATTTTGTGTGCCTGTTTCAAATCGGCCAGGCCCTATGTTGGTTGCAGGTTCCACTTTGTAGGGTGACAAGCTATGAAGCCAATGGTCTGCAACATAGACAATGCCAAGGTGTGGTCCAAAAAATTTGTACGCAGAGCAGGCAAGAAAATCGCAACCTAATTGTTGCACGTCAATGAGATGGTGAGGGGCGTAGTGGACAGCATCGACGTACACCAGAGCACCCACGTTGTGCGCGGCTTCAATCACTCGTTGTACATCAACAATACTGCCTGTGGTATTCGACGCGTAGGTCAGAGCCACCAGTTTTGTATTAGGGCTTAACAAGCTAATCAGGTGATCGACGTCTAACGAGCCGGTCTCAGTATTGACGCGAGCCTGATGCAAAGTGGCCCCTTTATCTTCCGCGGCTTGTTGCCAGCTAGAGACATTGGAGTAATGATCAAGCGCAGTTACGATCACTTCATCGCCCGTTTGCCACTGGCGAGAAATCGCACGGCTCAACGAGAAAGTGAGACTGGTCATATTTGCCCCAAACACAATATTACCCGCAGATTCAGCATTCAGCAGGGTTTGGGCGTGTTCGCGAGCCGTAGTAACCAGATCGGTGGTGATCCGGCTGGAAAAGTAGTGCCCACCAAGGTTGGAGTTAAAGTGACCGAGATATTGCACCATAGCGTCCAGCACCGACTGAGGTACTTGAGAGCCACCGGGACCATCGGCAAAGATGATGGGTTCGCCTTGATACGTTTGGCTTAATGCCGAAAACTGAGCACGAGCTTTCTCAGGAGTGAAGAGCATGGGATGCCTCTTTTGCGGTCAATACAAACACGTCCATATGGCCTTCTTTACCTTGCTGTATAGAACGAATTGGCTGAGCGTTGTGCCACAGAACATCATCGGCCAAAATGGCAATTTCACCGTTCTCGAGTACTTTGCGGAAAAACGGGGCTTGATGTTGATCTTCATAGAGCATGATTTCACCGCCTACGATGTTGTGACGACCAATTCCAATGAGGGCAATGTGGTCGAATCCATCTTGGTGTACACCCTCAGGGGCTACTTGCGTTTCGTCATAAATGGCAGTGATGCGCATTTGATGGATCTCTATTTCTTGGCCATCAGGTAGATTATTGGTCTCCATGAATTTTTGACACATCTCACTCATGCCTTCACTGGATAATGTGCTCTCTTCGATGGGTTCGAACTCGCGCACCACGTTGCCTTGAAAACGATTAATGTCATCGGTTTGCATAAACTCGGTTTTACCCGTGCTGACCACTTTACCTTGCTCGACACGAATCACTGAATATCGTCTTAAACGATATTGGCCATCGGCATGTTGAGTGCGTGGAAGTTGAGTAAAGCTAGGCGAAAGCTGAGAAAGTGCTTTTTCGCTGAGCTGGGTGATGTGTAGGGTATGTGCATGTAACATTACGGTCTCCTCAGAAACACACATGTTTATAATTATTGTTTACATTTGATTTACATTTATTCTTTATTAATATTCTATCTAAATCAATTTATATCGAGTTAAATTCGTCCAAAATTATCAATTATAGTATTTATATCTGTTTGTTAATTTATTGTTGGTGGTTACCGCTGTTTTTTTTGCCTTGCAACATCGAAAACTAGATAATTTTACTGCTAAGCGAACTAACTCTAGATAAAACAAGTAATTAAAAAGCCCTGCATAGGCAGGGCTTAATTTTTGGTGTAACTGATAATTAGACTTACATACCCATAAGGCTCATCAGTCGCTCAGCGGTTTCTATAGCCTCTTTACGGTTGGCGATATTGAGCTTTTGATACAGGTTTCGAATGTGGGTTTTGATGGTTGTTCCTGCTACATCAAGCTCATGAGCGATCTGTTCATTACTGTAGCCGGAGTAGATCAATCCAAGGACTTGCCACTCGCGCTGAGTAAGCGGACTGGTTCTCACTAATTCAGGAATGCTCGGATGATTGACTAAACGTTCAACAAACTCTTCATCAAAATGGACAAAGCGGCTGCGCTGCTTACTGGATATCTCTTTGATCAGTGATTGCGCACGATGCTTCTCTAGATCGCCAAGGTCGCCGCGTTGGATCAGTTTTTCGAGTAAGCGACCAGCAATAGCACCTTCAATAAGGAAGTTGGCCACCATGCCAGTTTGATTGGTCAGTTTAATGGCTTGCAGCATCAGGTTCATTGCGCCTTCTTCTTGCCCTAGGGCATCGGCTAACAGCGCTTGCACAATGAGGTTTCGATTGCGATCGGTCAGTAGCTCGTGTGAGTCGGCCTGCTCTACCAAAAACGCTACTGATTGTTTAGCGGCTTCAAGTTGGCCTAAATAGATCTGTGCGCGTGCAATATTACGCCACTGCAATTGCATAAAGTGATTTGGAGCAATCTCTGGTCGTTCTGCATTGTCTAACCACTTTTGCATGTCGTCGTGCTGCTCTTTGGCTTGCCAGAACAAAATGAGGGTAAGCGATGCGTTAGCACTCCAATCAATATGATAGGTTGATTCGTTCAGTAACTGCTGAATGTGCTCAACAAATCGACCGGCGCGATCCAACTCTCCGCGGCCAATGGCAATTCGAGCTAACATCGAGTAACAGTGCAGGTGCTTGCTGGCGGCTTTTTCTCCCAACACATCAATTCCGCGATAGGCATACTCTTCGGCTTCATCAAAGCGATTCCAGCACCACAGTACTTGTGAGCGGATCCGCAATAAGAATTCATGAAGCGGAAGTTGATGCAGTTGTTGCTCTTCAATCAGTTTAAAGGCACTGTCTTGTACTTCATAAGCGGCTTGCACGTAGCCTTGGGCAATCAAAATCTCGCTCTGTTGAAGAAGCGCCCACAAAGCCTGATTAAAGACTCGGTATTGGCGCGCAAGTTTCTCTGTTTGCTGCATCATTGGTAGGGCACGATTGAGTCGGCCCAATACGTGGTTGACCTCTCCAATCACCGACGTGGCAAATATACGGCTGCGTGAATCATTGTTGTCGATTTGGCTTAGGGCAAGCTCGGCAAGTTGCAGGGCTTTTTCTGGCTTGCCAAAGTTAATGGCGACTTGAGCAAGCAGTGCATTAACTTGACCCATTTCGCTTTCTGATATAGGAATATTGCGCTCTTTGAGTTGCCTAGCGGCTTCCGTGAGCAGTTCTTCGACCACATTATAGCGATGTTGTGTCTGAGCAACCCAGGCTCTTAGCAATGGAATTTTTGGATTTGAATACAGTTCGTCGTCATTCAGCTCTTGGATAGCCTGCTCCATGACCGCAAACTCAGCCATATTGAACATAGTCCAACCATGTTTTACCAAAATGGTGACGCACAACTCCGAATCTTTGGCTTTTTGTGCATGATAGAGTGCTTGACTTGGGCTATTGAGATTGAGCCACGCTTCTGCCGCGCGTTGATGCAGCATTTGTTCTTGCTGTGGAATGCGGGCAAGTCGCACATGACCCAAGAAATCATTGAACAGGCGATGGAATCGATACCAGTTTTGTTCGCCCTCAATCATGGTGACAAACAGTCCAAATCGATTGAGGTTTTCTAATGCCGACAGTGCGTCGTCACGATTGGTGACTTGGGAGACCAGGGCGTCATTAAAGGTTTCTAGTACAGAGCACTGCAAAAGGAAAAGTTGCGTTTTGTCATCTAGGAAGTCAAACACCTCTTCAACCAAGTATTCCCAAAGATGAGCATGATTAAAGTCGGCCATCGATTCGGCAGATTGAGCCAAACTGATGTTTTGCTGTTGAGCTTGGATTGCAATCAGTTGCAGTGCCGATGGCCAACCTTCAACGTAACCGCGCAAATTGTTAGCTGTGTCGCTGTCGATGTCGTTACCAGTGCGGGAACTCAAGAATCGAGTGGTTTCTTCAGTGTCAAAAGCTAAAAGCTGGTCGTTTATTTCGATCATTAGATCGCGAACACGTAAATTGGCGATACCAAGTGGCGGGTTGGCACGACTGGTCACCACGACGGTAATGTTGTCGGGCATGTGCTTTAGAAAGAAGCGCAACCCTTCGTGTATCTCTTCGTTATTAATGATGTGGTAATCATCCAATACCACAAAGGCCTCTTCGTGGTATTGGCCTAACTCACCAAATATCTCGCCCATTAAACTTAAAACTGAAGAGAATTGACGTTTTTCTGCCAATGACTGTGCTGTTGGACAAGCGCCGTGCGTGGCTCTATTTAACGCTTGAATAAAATAATTCATGAATCTTACAGTGTCATTATCACTGTCATCTAAACTTAACCAGCCAAGGTTAGGGCAGTCTGCAAGCCATTGTGCTGCCATGGTGGTTTTACCGTAACCAGCGGGAGAGCGAAATAGCACTAGCTTATAGTGAGAAGCTTGATTGACTAGATCCAACACTCTTGGTCGCAGTATTGCGTTGTGCAAACGGCCAGGACGAGTAAGTTTAGAGGGTATCCACATAGTGATAAGTGATCCTAAGAGTTCTTAATGACAATTTTGATTTCGTTGAGTGCCCACTTGCGCACCGGCCATTAGTGTACGTCAATTTATTGAGCCATCAGATTGATCAAAGTCCTATTTGGCTATTTTTGGTCCACAACTGCTTGTCTACGCCCCGTTAATGTGATGACTATCTCAATTGGTGGGTGATTGAAAGGGTGCGCAGGGAGAATTAGAGCGGTATTTGGCGAGTCAAAGATCGAATGATTGCGTGATCCAGCTCTCAAAATGCGCGTTAATACACCGAGCTGGGTATTTTGTGAAGTTGGTTCGATTTTTGTGTAAAGAGCTGTTTTTGGTGATCGTGGTCACGAGAAATTTGGCAGTAGTTCGCTCCTATGAGAGTTAGATCAACACAGATACCATCTCTACGACTCTACGCCCTAATTCCTCCTCCTCCTCCTCCCTGATACGGGAGGATGCTCTTAAAACTGTAACGGCCCATGATGTCTACAAGATGAAGTTAACCCAAATGTGAGATTTCGAGATGAAACCTACTCAACAGAAGCAATTTGATAAAAAAGCTTTTCAAGAAAGCGTTAAAAATCACCTTTCAGCAACTTATGCGACAACAGTAGAGAACGCTACTGAACGTCAATGGTACCTAGCAATGGGCCGCGCACTTGCTGACATCACTACTTTCGATCTTCTGGCTACGGAGTCAGATGACAAAATCAAAAACGCACGTAGCGTAAACTACTTATCGCTTGAATTCCTCATCGGTCGTCTAACAGGTAACAACCTAATTAGCATGGGTCTGTACGAAGCAGTAACCGACGCTATGGAAGGCCTTGGTCACAACCTAACTGACCTTCTAGAAGAAGAACGTGACCCTTCACTAGGTAACGGTGGTCTAGGTCGTCTTGCCGCATGTTTCATGGATTCATGTGCAGCTCAAGAGTTCCCAACAGTGGGCTACGGTCTACACTACGAATACGGTTTATTTAAGCAATCATTTGAAGACGGTCGCCAACAAGAAGCACCTGATGCATGGCGCGGCGTTGAAGGCTACCCTTGGGAAGTTGCTCGCCCAGATATCGCACAAGAAATTGGTTTCTACGGTAGCGTAGAAGTGTCTTACGTAGACGGTAAAGAAGTACGTAAGTGGGTTCCGGGCATGACGGTAAAAGCAATGCCATGGGATCTACCAATTGTTGGTTACGAATCAAACACTGTTTACCCATTGCGTCTTTGGGAATGTCAGGCGATTGCACCATTCTCACTAGCAAGCTTTAACAACGGTGATTACTTTGAAGCTCAGCACTCACTTATCGATGCGGGCAACATCACTAAAGTTCTATACCCGAACGACAACCACGAGAAAGGTAAAACTCTGCGTCTAATGCAGCAGTACTTCCACTCAGCAGCGTCTGTTCGCGATATTCTACGTCGCCACGAAGCAGCAGGTTTCACTCTGGAACAACTTTCAGAGCAAGAAACCATTCAGCTTAACGATACGCACCCAGCAATCGCGATCCCTGAGTTGATGCGCATTCTCGTTGACGAAAAAGGTCTTGAGTGGAGTGCGGCATGGGCAATCAGTTCTAAAACATTTGCTTACACCAATCACACATTGTTGCCAGAAGCACTAGAATCTTGGCCTGAGTCGCTTATGCAGCGTCTACTTCCACGTCATATGGAAATCATCTTTGAAATCAACCACCGCTTCCTACAAGAAGTACGTGCGATGTGGCCTGGTGACGGTGAGAAACAAGCTAAATTGTCTATCATCCAAGAAGGTTTCAACCGCATGGTGCGCATGGCGAACCTAAGCGTTATCGGTTCTTACGCAGTAAACGGCGTAGCAGCACTGCACTCAGAATTGGTTAAAAAAGACCTGTTCCCTGAGTTCCACGAGATGTACCCAACGCGTCTACACAACGTGACTAACGGTATTACTCCTCGTCGCTGGTTGAAGTTCTGTAACCCAGGCCTTTCTAACCTAATTACCGATAAGATTGGTGATGAGTGGCCAGCAAAACTTGAGCAGCTTGAAGGCATTGCGCAGTACGCAACTGATGCGAAATTCCAAAAAGAATTTATGGATGTTAAGAAAGAAAACAAACAGCGTCTAGCGGATTGGGTTAAAGACAACATGGGTATCGAGCTGGATACCAACGCGATCTTCGATGTTCAAATCAAACGTCTGCACGAGTACAAGCGTCAGCACCTAGATTTGCTGCACATTCTTTCTCTATACCATCGCATCCTGAACGAGCCTAACTTTGAATGTGCGCCACGCGTATGTTTCTTTGCAGCGAAAGCGGCACCAGGCTACCACCTAGCGAAAGAAATCATTTTCGCGGTGAACAAGATTGCAGACAAGATCAACAACGACCCACGCGTTGGTGACAAGTTGAAAGTAGTTTTCATTCCTGACTACCGCGTAAGCATGGCTGAAATCATCATCCCTGCGGCCGACGTTTCTCAGCAAATTTCGCTAGCGGGTAAAGAAGCATCAGGTACTGGTAACATGAAGATGGCCCTTAACGGTGCATTGACTATCGGTACGATGGACGGTGCAAACGTTGAGATCCGTGAAGAAGTAGGCGATGAAAACATCTACATCTTCGGTCTCGATGTTGACGGCGTTAAGCGTGTTAAAGCTGCAGGTTACAACCCATTTGATTACTACAACGCTGACCACCTACTGAAAGCGTCAATGGACCTTCTACTGGGTGACGAGTTCACTCCAGGCCAACCTGGTCTACTGCGTGCTACGTTCGATAGCCTACTTGACGGCGGTGACCCTTACCTATGTCTTGCTGATTTCGCATCGTACGTGAAAGCGCACGAAGAGATGGGCGAGCAGTACAAAGACCAAGCGGGTTGGGCTAAGAAAGCGATTCTTAACACAGCGCTAGTGGGTAAGTTTACCTCTGACCGTTCGATTCGAGATTACGTGGACAATATCTGGAAACTAGAAGCGGTTCACCGTTAATAGTGACTAATTTAGGCGCCCAGCTTTTGGGCGCCTAAGTTGTTCCCCTAAAAACCTAATTAATAATAAACATTCCAAAAGTGGCTATTGCCCAATAGAAAAGCCACTCCTGGAATGGAAACAAAAGTTTAAGCACATATTAGATGAAGGACTCGTCCTTCGGAGAGAGCAATGAAAGATCAATCTGTACTAAAACAAGTTGCGGAACAAGCACACATCGCTGACAACTATATCAGTGCGTGGGGCGATGAAGCATATGTGAGCGACGATACGATTCGTCGCCTTTTAGGTTCAATGGGTTACGACGTTTCTTCAGATGAAGCGTTACTCGCATCAGCAGAAAAGAAACATAAAAAGCCAGTGCTAGAAGCGGTTAAGGTGGTTAAGAAAGGCCAATCTATTGAGATTGAGCTAAACCTTGGCACCAGTGCGCGTGAAAGCGAGTTTTCTTGGAAAATCAATACCGAGCAAGGGCAAATCCTAGAAGGTTACCTACAGTCTCAAATTGTTCGCGATGACCGTGAACAAGGTGGCGCTTTAGTGTTTGCTCTTCCAGCGGATATTGATTTGGGCTACCACACATTGGAAGTGTCTCGTAAGCGTCGCAAAACACCGTACGAGATGACTCTAATCGTTGCACCGACCGCGTGTTACAAGCAACAGCCTATTATCGACGGTAAGAAAATTTGGGGACCAAGTGTACAGCTTTACACATTGCGTACCCAACACAACTGGGGTTTGGGTGATTTTGGCGATCTAAAACAGTTGGTTGCAGAGATTGCAGAGCGTGGTGGTGACTTCGTGGGCTTAAACCCAATTCACTCGCTATTCCCAGCAAATCCAGAAGGCGCCAGCCCTTACAGCCCATCTTCTCGTCAGTGGCTGAATATTATGTACATTGATGTCAGCTCAGTACCTGAATTTTCTTTGAGTGCGGAAGCACAGCAAAAAGTCGGCAGCTCAGATTTCCAAAAACGATTGCAAGCCGCTCGTGATTCACACTGGGTAAATTACAGTGAAGTGTCCGCACTGAAAATGAGTGTGCTACCGATTCTGTTTGAAGAATTCAAAACTCGTCACCTAACTAAAGTGACAGAGCGTGGTCGTGCATTCCTCGATTTCGTCGAGCAAGGCAGTGACAGTCTATTGCATCAAGCTGCATTTGATGCGCTGCATCAGGTGTTGCATGACGAAGATTCGAACGTATGGGGCTGGCCTGTATTCCCTGAGAAATACCGCCGCTTCGACGCTCCGGCAACACAGAAGTTCATCAAAGATAACCAGGAGAAAGTACAGCTATACATGTACATGCAATGGCTTGCAGACTCTCAGGTCAATGAAGTTCAAGCGCTTGCTGAAGACAAAGGTATGACCGTTGGTTTGTATCGCGATCTAGCGGTTGGTGTTGCGGACTGTGGTTCGGAGACTTGGGCCGATGAAGGCAACCTGATTTTAGATGCCAGCATTGGTGCGCCACCTGATATTCTTGGTCCTCTTGGCCAAAACTGGGGTCTGCCACCATTGAACCCACAAGTACTGCACGATACCGCGTACGATGCATACATTAAGCTTCTTCGTGCCAACATGAAGCATTGTGGCGCATTGCGAATCGACCACGTATTGGGCCTACTTCGCCTATGGTGGATACCTAAAGGTGAAAATGCGACCCAAGGGGCGTACATGTACTACCCTGTGGAAGATATGATATCTATCCTTGCGCTAGAATCTCATCGCTACCAGTGTTCAGTTATTGGTGAAGATCTAGGAACTGTGCCAGATGAAGTTGTCGGTATTCTAAAAGAAGCGGGTATTCACTCGTATAAAGTTTTCCCATTCGAAACTGCGGAAGACGGTGGCTTTATTTCACCTGGGCATTACGAACCTCAATCTATGTCGGCTATTTGTACGCACGATATGCCTACACTTCGCGGATTTTGGCATTGTGATGACCTTAAGATGGGTAAAGAGCTTGGTTTGTATCCAAACCAAGAGCAACTTGAAACGTTGTTTGCAGACCGTCTAGAGTGCAAACAAGGTATTTTGGACAGCATGCGTGGTCATACACAGAACTGGCTTTCAGAAGGAATTGGATATGACGCTCAATTCGTTCCAATGGACCGTTTCCTTGCCGAAGCGATTCAACTTCATGTAGCAGCAGGTTCGTCAACGTTGTTGAGTACTCAGCTTGAAGATTGGTTAGAAATGGATAAACCAGTCAACATTCCTGGTACTGTCGACGAATACCCAAACTGGCGTCGTAAACTGTCGATTAACCTTGATGAAGTGTTTGCGAAAGAAGAAGTTAATAGTATTGCGGCTAAACTGACGGAAGTTCGCGCTAAAGCGTCTAAATAATCATCAAAGCCCTTGTAGCAAAGGGGGAAATGGCGCATTGGTCAACAAATGCTGATTTTTTCTTTGCTACTATGAAAGCCCGCACTTATCTGCGGGCTTTTTTTGTAACGGGGCTTTTTCCTATTACAACATTGAGCCAAAGGCTCTAGTATTGAGTAAATTAAAAACGATTAATTCTAAAAAATCAGGAGAGACCGCGTGAATCAACAGATCAAAGCTGCACATGATTATTATCCATTACTGGAACAAGCCGCTTATTCTGATCCATTTTCACTTCTTGGGCCCTTTGTATGCCATAAAGAAGAGATAGGATTGCGGGTATGGATGCCCGGAGCAGACGCTGTTTCTGTGATTATTGGCGACGAGCGACTCGCGCTGACTCGAGATAAGGACAGTGCATTTGTTTTATTGGAACCTCGTGATTTAAGTTTCACCCACTATCAGTTGGCCGTTCAGTGGGGAGACAATGAGCAAATCATTGATGACCCTTATCAATATCACGCTCTTTATGAAGAGTTTGAGCACTTGCACACCCCAAAAGAGATGTACCGTCACATGGGGGCACAATTTGTCGAGATGGAGCGTGAAGGTGAGCTAATTTCAGGTACACGATTTTTGGTGTATGCACCTCATGCGCAAGCAGTTAGCCTTGTAGGCAGCTTTAATGCGTGGGATGGCCGCCGAAATCCTATGCAACGTCTAGATTATGGTATCTGGGGGCTGTTCATTCCGCACTTGGAAGAAGGCGCGCAATATAAGTTTGAAATGAAGGGACCGCAAGGTGAGGGCTTACCTCATAAAGCGGATCCTTGGGGATTCCAGTCCGAGCAGCACCCATCGTTTGCGTCTGTCACCTATAACCACGAAAACTACGAGTGGCAAGATGATGCGTGGCAAGGCCGCCCATTTAGCGATAAACGTAAGCAAGCCTTGTCGTTCTATGAATTGCACGTAGGCTCTTGGCGTCGTGATGACAAAGGTGACTTCCTTAACTATCGTCAACTGGCCGAGCAACTGATTCCTTATCTAGTTGAGCTTGGTTACACCCATGTTGAACTCATGCCTGTCTCCGAACACCCTTTCTATGGTTCATGGGGATATCAGCCGATTGGTTTGTTTGCACCAACCAGCCGTTTTGGTACACCAGACGATTTTAAGTATTTTGTTGACCAGTGTCACCAAGCGGGATTAGGTGTGGTGCTCGATTGGGTGCCAGCGCATTTCCCATCCGATGATCACGGCTTGGCAAACTTTGATGGCACTCCGCTTTATCACGATCCTGACCCACGTCGCGGATGGCACCAAGATTGGAGTTCATTCATCTATGACTTAGGTCGCGAGCACGTTCGTCGATTTTTAGTATCCAACGCCCTGTACTGGTTTGAGATGTTCCACATTGATGGTATTCGAGTCGACGCTGTTGCCTCGATGCTGTATCTGGATTACTCGCGCAGTCACGACCAATGGATCCCAAATGTTGATGGTGGTCGAGAAAACTACGACGCTATCGCAACATTAAAGTGGATGAACGAAGAAGTGTATAGACACTTCCCGAATGCGATGACCATAGCTGAAGAATCTACCGCTTTCCCTGGCGTCTCCGCTCCGACATTTTTAGGCGGTCTTGGCTTTGGGTTTAAGTGGAATATGGGCTGGATGCACGATAGCCTCAGCTATATCCAAGAAGACCCTATTCATCGTAAGTATCATCACAATACCATCACATTCCCATTGGTGTATGCCCATAGTGAAAACTATGTCTTGTCTCTATCACACGATGAAGTTGTGTATGGCAAAGGTGCACTGCACGATAAAATGCCAGGGGACGAATGGCAGAAAACGGCTAATTTGCGTGCGTACTACGGTTACATGTATGCGCAACCGGGTAAAAAGCTCAATTTTATGGGTGCCGAATTTGGTCAAACGGGTGAATGGAACCACGACGATCAATTGCAATGGTTCTTACTTGATTACGAACGTCACCAAGGGCTAAAAAATCTAACGCGCGATCTTAATCATCTGTATAAGTCAGAGGATGCATTGCACAGTTTGGATTGTGAGCCTAAAGGGTATGAATGGCGTCTTCAAGATGATGCTGACCACAGCATTTTGGCTCATGAACGCATCGGAGACAGTGGTGAACGTGTGTTAGTTGTGACCAACTTTACGCCTGTTCCCTACACCGGCTTTGATCTTGGTGTGCCGAACGCAGGTCGTTATGAACTGATCTTAAACACCGATGCTAGTGTGTACAACGGAAGTAATTTCGATACTAAGTCAGACATTATGACTCGAGAAAAAGAATCGCAGAGTTTACCGCAATCTCTGCAACTGGACATTCCACCTCTCGCGACTTTGTATTACAAGTACATCGGCTAAAGTCTGTGTAAACGCCTACAAATACTACTGATAAGAGCTACCGACAATGACAGTCGATAGCTCTTTTTTATGTCTGGGTCCACTATTTTATGACTTGAGTCGCTGTCGGACCTCTTTTAACAGTGCGTTCAGCCGCTGCGTCGCACCATCGTAGTGATAGCCAGTTCTATATTACTCATTGCGATACCAAAGTGGGTGTGTTTTAGCTGTTCAACAATCGTTAGAGACAGCTTTACTGCATCTAAGTAGATAAATGGATAGTGCGCACGAGAATAGGCTACTTTTAGAGTAGGATTCTTGATCTGCCAGTCTTTTTCTTGCTCGGTGATGTGACATTCAGAGGCGAATAGTATTGTGGAAAAAAAGCAGACTTAGAAAAGGCAGTATGAACCGCTAGGGCAAAGTGATCGCAGCGCTTGTCTGTTTAGCATAGACTGGTATTTTTAATTAAGACTATGTTTTTAATAATTTTTAAAATAATTGGACCGTTTATGTGGCTTCTACGTATGAAAGATTAAACAAGGAGTTCTGCTATGGAAAGACAAGGTATTAAAGTTGGCATTAGCGCATGCGTTATGGGTGAAAAAGTTCGTTTTGATGGAGGCCACAAAGCCAGCCGATTTGTGGAAAACGAATTGTCACCACATTTCGAATTTGTGAAGGTGTGTCCAGAAGTAGGGATCGGTATGCCGGTGCCACGACCCACTATCCGATTAGTGAGTAATGATGAACGAGTCTTGTTGGTAGATTCCAAAGATGACACGATCGATTACACGCAAAAAATGGTCGACTATTCGAAGGCAAAATCGGAGCACCTAGCTAAACAAGACTTGTGTGGTTACATCGTCTGCGCAAAGTCTCCAACTTGCGGGATGGAACGCGTCAAAGTGTACAGCAAAAATAGTGCCTCAAAAGAGGGCGTCGGACTTTTTACTCAGCAGTTGATGAAAACAATGCCTTGGTTACCTATCGAAGAGGATGGCAGACTCAACGATCCTATTTTGAAAGAAAACTTCATTTCACGGGTATTTGCTCTCTCTGACTTCTACGAATCGATGGCAGGAGCGCCTACACCGGGCAAAGTGGTGGCATTCCATTCTCGCTACAAGTTGACCTTGATGGCCCACAGTCAAGATGCCTATAAAACACTTGGACAGCTGGTGGCAAACGTAAAACAGTATCCTGCTGAAGAGTTTTATGTAGAGTATAGAAGCCTATTAATGACGGCATTGACAGAAAGAGCATCACGCAAAAACAACGCCAATGTACTTATGCATGCTCAAGGGTATTTTAAAAAGTTGTTGAGCTCAGTGGAGAGACAGCAGTTTAGAAAAGTGATAGATGAATACCGCGTGGGAACCTTGCCCTTGCTTAGCGCAATCACTATGGTGAATCATTATTTAACACTCTACCCAAATGAGTATTTGTCGAGCCAAGCTTTTTTGAACCCTCACCCACATGAGCTGCGTCTACGATATGCATTATAGGCATAGGTACAATGTGGGAGACTTGCACTTCTTAAGGGAGCTGTTTAAAGTGCATACATAGAAGTTGGAGAACTGTATGCTTTGCCGTGTTTTTAGTTTGCTAGTGCTGTTGCCTTTTGTGTCTCATGCCGCCACTTTTGCGTTGCCAGAAGATGGATCCAATGTCATTGGGAAGAACCAAGTTCACATTGTGGAGGCAAAAGAAACATTTGCCGAAATAGCGGACAAGCATCATGTGGGTTTTTTGGCCCTTTTGGCGGCAAACCCTGGTGTGGATCCATACTTACCTGGTGAAGGGGTCATCTTAGATTTGCCGACTAAAATGATATTGCCCAATGCACCTCGCAAAGGGATTGTGGTTAACTTGGCTGAGCTAAGGCTTTATTACTACGATCCAAACGGGAAAGAAGTACATGTTTTTCCGGTAGGCATCGGCGCCATTGGGCGAGAAACACCTACCATGACAACTTACGTCAACGAGATCATAGACGGACCTTCATGGACACCAACCGTATCCATCAGGAAACGGTATGCAGCACAGGGCATCGACCTTCCTGTTACCGTTCCACCGGGCCCTGAAAATCCGCTGGGCAACCACGCGCTGCGACTTGCTTATGGTGCAGGACAATATTTAATCCATGGAACAAACAAAGAGTTTGGTATTGGGCTGCGCGTTAGTTCAGGTTGCATACGCATGCAGCCTCCGCATATTGAATGGTTGTTTAATCAGGTCAAATACAAAACACCGGTGTCGATAGTCAACGATCCGGTTAAAGTCGCTTACAGTGACGATTCTTTATTTGTGGAAGTTCATGAGCCATTGACGAACGATGAAGGGATTAAGATGCGCCCGGAAACAACAATGGAGCTTGAAATGTGGCTTGAGCAGAATCCTAAAGATTCGGCGTTGGTGAGTGGAATGCTTGCAACGCAAACCGGTATTCCTCAGTTACTATAGATGTTGAGAAATACCGGTAATTAGCAAATCCTATAGCGAAGCTATGGATTATTTTGTGTAAGACTGAGCTAGATTGTCTAGACGCTCATTTGCACGAGCTGCTTCGTCTTCAGCAGACATTGCCATTTGCTTCGCTTCTGAAGCTGCCATAGCGTCTGATTTTAGAGTTGCGTGTTCAGATTCTAAAGAGTCAATTTTTGATTCTAGAGCTTCGATTTGAGAGCTCATTGAAGTTAGTTGCTCAGTAGTTGCTTCGTCTGGTCCTGATGCACAGCCCGCAAGAGCAACGGTGCCCGCCACTGCAATAAGAAGTTTGTAATTCATTATAACTCCATTCCTTTTAAATTATTTAGTTACACGTGTAGTACAACGGCCACATAACGTGTGATTGCCGTTGGAGAATTGCGCGAAGCGGTTCCATCTGCCTGTATTATGAGCAGTTAGTCCCTTATTCCCTTACACAGTGTAGAAACCTTTTATGTGAATAACAAAGGGTTTTCGTTAATTTCCAGTTAAATCTAATTTTTTTTTGTGACTTGTATCAATTATTGGTCAAAACGAGCTATTATAGGCGTCAATAAGATTTTGAATTGAAGTCGACAACGCACTTCACCCATCCAGTTATATTCGGAGAATACATTGCAATTTAAAGAGTTAGGTCTTGATAACCGTTTACTAAAAAACTTAGATCATTTCGCGTTTAAGAAAGCGACGGATATACAGCGCCAGGCCATACCTGTTGCTTTGGCAAATAAAGACCTGCTGGCTTCGTCTAAAACTGGCTCGGGTAAAACATTGGCGTTTGTATTACCAATGCTACATAAGGCGTTAAAAAGTAAGGCATTCTCTGCTAGAGACCCGCGAGGTGTTATCTTAGCACCGACGCGTGAATTGGCGAAGCAAGTCTACGGTGAACTGCGCGGCATGTTAGGTGGTCTATCTTATACGGCGACGTTAATAGTGGGCGGTGAAAACTTTAATGATCAAGTAAAAGCGCTAAGGAAATACCCTCGCTTTATTGTCGCGACCCCGGGTCGACTTGCCGATCATTTAGAGCATCGTTCTCTCTATCTCGACGGTTTGGATACCCTGGTACTGGATGAAGCCGATCGTATGTTGGATCTCGGTTTTGTGAAAGAGCTTCATAGTATTCACAAAGCTGCAAACCATCGCCGTCGTCAAACCTTGATGTTTTCGGCTACGTTGGACCATGCCGAAGTGAATGACATCGCAATGCAGATGTTGGAAGACCCAAAACGTATTGCGGTGGGTGCGGCCAATCAGCAACATACCGACATCGACCAACGCTTTTACTTGTGTGACCACCTGGATCATAAACAGGCTTTGTTGGATCGTATTCTTGACGACGCAAACTATCGTCAGGTGATGATTTTTACCGCTACCCGAAGCGATACAGAACGACTTACAGAACTGCTTAATCAACGCAAGTTGAAAGCTGTGGCATTAAGTGGCGAGCTTTCTCAATCACAACGTAATGCGATCATGAGTCAGTTTGAACGTGCCGTGCACAAAATACTCGTGACCACCGATATTGCCTCTCGCGGCATCGACATTCCAAATGTTTCTCATGTGATTAACTTTGATATGCCAAAACACACTGAAGAGTATGTGCACCGCGTAGGCCGTACAGGTCGAGCCGGCAATCGTGGTGAGGCGCTGTCGTTGGTTGGTCCCAAGGATTGGGCAAGTTTTAAGCGTATCGAAACCTATCTTCAACAAGACATTCGATTCGAGACTCTTGAAGGCTTAATAGGGAAGTTTAAAGGCATTAAACCTCGTAAACCTAAGTTTGCAGGCAAACCAAGCAAAGGCAAGACGGCGCACAAGGCACAACCTAAGAAAGCGGCACGCAAACCTGTAAAACGGGATAAAAGTTTTTATCAGCATGTGGCGGTGGGAGATAACGTATTTGTTCCTAAAAAACGTCCTCAGAATGAGGATTCTACAGATTGAGTCTTTACACTCCCTGATTATTAGAAATTCAAAGCCGCTTTTTTAAGCGGTTTTTTTATGTTTGCAGCTTAAGTTGTTAAATTATAGCGGTAAGTTTTGTTAATTTTCGCCAAGTAATATCTTTACCGTTTTCTGTTTCACTCGGTACTCATATGATTTTCAATAATTATGTTGTGATCAATGCAGCATTTGGAGAAGTTGCTATTGCAATAGAATAAAATAATACATTTATTTCACTTAATAAGTCTTTGTTTTTGTTTGTTTTATGTGTCATTTAGTTTTTTTTATTCTAAATGTAAACTCTATAAAAAATAAACGGTGATCAGGTGCTCAAACTGTATATCCCTTATTGCACTAAATTGGCTCGGTCAATTGTTGTAGCAAAAATGAATTGGACTTTCATTTGCGCTCGCTACTGGCAATAACAATAAGTAAGTCAAAAATATAAAAAGTTACGACATCACATTAGATCGTACAAACAGCATAGGTAAATCAATGAAAGCACTTAAATTACTTCCAATTAGCGCTGCGGTTTTAGCAACACTAGGCTCTGGCATCGCCATTGCGAACGACTCAGATGAAGGGTTCTATTTCTCAGGTTACGCTCGTTACGGCGCTCACTACGCAGCTGGTGACGAAGCATACGTTGCACCAGATGGCGCATTAAATGGTGCATCAGCAGGTCGCCTAGGTAACGAAAGCAACGGCGGTGAATTCCAGTTCGGCAACAAAATGACGTCTGACAACGGAACAAACTGGGACCTAGCAGTGATGCTAGAGCATTGGGGCGATTCAGTTGGTCTTAAAAAATTCTATGCGAAAGCAGACAATGTTTTCGAATCTCAACCAGGTATGACGGTTTGGGCTGGTCGTGACTTCCATCAACGTCCGCAAACAGGTCTGAACGACTACTTCTGGATGACACACGATGGTCAAGGTGGTGGTTTCACTGATCTTCAAATTGGAGGCATCGCATTTGACGCATCGGTTGTTGGTCAAGTAGACGGCGGCGGTACGGGTGATAACGGTAACTACGCGTTTACTTCTAAGTTACACGGTATTGGCCTTGGTGATGTAGGTTCTCTATCGTTCCTATTTAACTACGGTTTTGCTTCTGACGCTGCTAATGGCAGAGATATTGAAGATGCAGATGGAAACGTCGTGGGTAATACCGACGAATTTGACGGAATGACTTCTTACCAGCTTGCCGCTGTCATGGACTTTAATCACACAGGTGGTTGGAACCAAGTTATCCTGCGTTACACCGATGGCGCACAAGACTCAGTGTTTATGCGTAACGATGACATCTCTACCACTATGGTTCACTGGGAAGGTGGTCACGACTTCACTGACAAATTTGAACTTGGTTATGTCGCTGCGTACCAGAACCTAACTAACGATGAGAAAGTGCATAACCGTTACAAAGATACAGACGCTTCACGTACCAACTACAACGCAATCGTACGTCCGATGTACAGCTGGAATAACATCCACTCTACATGGTTAGAAGCAGGTTACTCTGTAGTTGACTACAAAGACGATGGTACAAACAGTGCTTGGAAAGCAACGCTTTCTCAAAACATCAGCTTTGGTGAAGCGAAGAGTGGCGACCGTCCAATGCTGCGTTTTTACGCAACAGTGGGTGATGCAACCAACGAAGTTACAGAGACAGGTGACAAAACTGAGCTAGACACAGTGTCTGTAGGTGCAATGTTTGAAGCTTGGTGGTAAGTCAATGAGTTGAGCAGCTTTCACAACTAACGATTTTCGTTAATTAAAGCTGGTTAGTTTAAAAACCTCAATGTTCTATTTGGAATGTTGGGGTTTTTCTGTACTCGTCACTTTACTTTTGGTGCGAGGATTATTAGCGGCAAAGCCTAACGGCATCTACCTATAAAAATCGTTCTCTTTCATTTTCCTGCACAACATGACGAGAATCGTTCGCATGTAGCTAAAATTAAACAAGTTTCACCTATAAATACACCATAAGTTCATCCTTAGTAATTCGGATTGCCAACTATAATTTTTAGACTTTCAATTGCGAAAGAAGAATGTTGCAGCCAATGTTGTAACACGTCCAGGGTAATTATATGAAAAACATAACATTATTTACCATGACCGCAATGGGTCTTTCAACGTTCGGTGGTGGTCTACTCAGCAGTGGCATTGCTATCGCCGACGATGGCTTTTATTTTTCTGGATACGCACGGTACGGTTTGCATTATAGCGACAGCGTCAATGAATACGTTGCACCTCTGGGGGAAACCATAGGACATAACGTTGGTCGTTTGGGTAACGAAGCGAACGGCGGCGAGTTTCAGATTGGCCAACGGTTAACTTCTGATAATGGCACTAAGTGGGACATCGCTTTGATGGTCGATCACTACAGTGATGATCTCAATCTTAAAAAGTTCTACGCGAAAGTGACGAATGTCTTTGAGTCTCAGCCAGGAATGACGGTCTGGGCAGGTCGAGATTTTCATCAACGACCACAAGCAGGACTTAACGATTACTTCTTGATGTCCCATGATGGCCAAGGGGGTGGTTTCACCGACTTGCAACTTGGCGGTGTAGTGTTTGATGCCTCTATCGTGGCGCAGGTCGCGGGTACTGGGGTTGCCGACAATGGCAACTACGCATTTACTTCTAAACTGCATGGTATTGGTGGGTTCTCATTCCTAGTGAACTATGGCTTTGCGTCTGAAAAAGGATGGGCTGTACTCGACGATGATGGTGACCCTACAGGAGAGTTAAACAAAGCAAGCTCTTACCATATTGCGGGTGTCTACGATTTCACGCGTGAGCGAGGGTACGATCAAATTTTCTTACGTTTTGGTGATGGCGCGGACAATTCGGTGTTTACTCGTGATGACGATCTAACCACCATTTTGGCGCATTGGCAGGGCCAGTATGACTTTACGGACCAATTTGAGTTTGGCTACATTGCTGCGTACCACACTCTAGACAATGACTCACCGACAACAGATGTTGATGCGTCAAGAGATAACTACAGCGTAATAGTTCGTCCAATGTATAGCTGGACTGACATACACTCTACTTGGGTTGAGGCTGGTTATTCGATTGTTGATTATAAAGACGATGGCGAAAACAGTGCTTGGAAAATCACTTTGTCGCAAAACATTAGTTACGGTAATGCGAAGGGGGGCGATCGTCCAATGTTACGCTTTTACGCGACGTTCGGTGATAGTTCTAATGACGTAGCTGCCGATGATTATGTTGCTGAGGATACCTTTGCGCTGGGTGCAATGTGGGAAGCCTGGTGGTAAACATTTTGCTAAACAATTACTAAACAGGTATTAGTCGATTAAAAGCGTGGCCAGCAAATCACAGGTCACGCTTTTTTTTTGTCCTGCATTTTGTGTTTGTTCTCTTCTGATATCTCCATAGAAACTTAAAAACCTCATCCATAATGGTAGTGCCTTTTGATCAGAGACGGTCAAATGGTGGGTGTATAAGATTCGACCATGCCCAATATCACGCGAGGCTTCTTTTAGCTCTGTGGTTCCTCAGAGCTTCTACCACTCTAACTACTTTAGCGCTTCCAGTGTTTATCACAGATCAGATAATAGTAGGTGAAATGCCCGAACAGCGGCAATAGACATTGTCATATTCGGCTGCAGCAATGTGTCACACAGAGCGCTATTTGTGCATGCAAACAATGCGAGTCAAATGTTGTAAACGCTAAGAAACTCGCTGCATGCTAGATAGCACTTAGGGTGCTGTACGGTATGAGAATAAATATTGCGTTGTCATAAACCTTTCAATCAGGTGAAACATAACTGTCATATAACAAGGATACATTGAGCACCGTTCACAAAACATAAACGGTTTGAATACCACTTAAGGAAAAAGTAATGAAAAAGACAGTTATCGGCGCAGTGGCACTTCTAGGCGCTCTAGCGATCAACCCAGTAGTAGCAAAAGAAACTATCTCTGCTGTGGGTTCGAGCAGTGTGACTCCTCTGATGGAAGTTTTCTCTGAAACTTACATGAAGTCTAACTCAAACGTATTCATCGAAGTTCAAGGCCCTGGTTCTTCTGCTGGCGTAAAAGCGGCGAAAAACGGTTCTGCAGACCTAGGTATGTCTTCACGTGACCTTAAAGATTCTGAAAAAGAGCCTACTCTAAAAGAGTTGGTTGTTGCTCGTGACGGTATCGCAGTTGTTGTAAACCCTAAAAACAGCCTTGAAGGTCTGACTGCAGAGCAAGTATCTGCAATCTATAAAGGTGAAGTAACAAACTGGAAAGACGTTGGCGGTATGGACAAGCCAATCGTTGTTGTAACTCGTGATACTGCATCTGGCACACGTGGCGCATTTGAAGACATCATGAGCCTGAAAATGAAGATCAACGACGTAACAGTGTCTGCAATTTCTCAACGTGCTCAAGTTGCTAACGGTAACGGCGCTCTAAAAACTATGGTTGCTTCTAACCCTTACGCTATCGGTTACATCTCACTAGGTACTGTTGACGGCTCTGTTACAGCGCTAGAAATCGACGGTATTCCAGCATCAGTAGACAACGTTAAGAACGGTTCTTACAAAGTAGCTCGTCCTTTCCTAGTGCTTTACAAAGAAGGCGCACCAACAGCTGAAACTCAAAAGTTCCTAGACTGGATGGTTGCTGACGAAGCTCAGAAACTGGTAGACGGCAAAGGCTACATCTCAGTTAACTAATTTTAATGACTAACTTGCTCAGCCCGTGAGGGCTGAGCCTTTTCTATTTATCTCAATGATTTTTTGAGTGTTTTATGACCATCGCAATCAGTAGTGAAAATTCTATGGCTAATACTAAGTCTCTAATGAGTGACGTTGCCGAGAACCAAAGCAACTTACCTCAAGACAAAAAAGCGCTACGCCAAAATAAACGAATCGACTGGAAAGAACGAATTTTCCACGGGCTGTTTTTAACCAGTGCCATTATCGGTATCGTTTCACTGGCTATCATCGCGTACTTTATTGTTAAAGAAAGTATCCCTGCATTCCAAGAGGCCGGAGTTTCCGGCATCGTTTTGGGGCAAAACTGGCTTCCACCGGCACTGTATGGTGTTGCTACAATGATCGTCGCCTCGGTTGCTTCAACCTTAGGTGCGGTAATTGTCGGTGTTCCAATCGGGGTTCTTACCGCTATTTTTATTGCAGAAGTAGCGCCTAAATCCCTCGCTAATATCATCCGTCCTGCGGTAGAGCTTCTTGCCGGTATACCATCAGTGGTTTACGGATTCTTTGGCTTGGTGATTATTGTTCCACTCATCCAAGACATTTTTAATGTTCCTGCTGGTAACACTATTCTGGCGGGAATTATTGTGCTTGGTGTGATGATTCTGCCAACAGTTATTACTGTTTCAGAAACATCGATTCGCGCCGTGCCGTCGTCTTACAAAGAAGGCTCGTACGCACTAGGCGCATCAAAGATATACACCATTTTTAAAATACTGTTGCCAGCAGCTCGCTCTGGCATTATGACAGCGGTTATTTTGGGTATCGGTCGTGCATTGGGTGAAACCATGGCAATCATCATGGTGATGGGGAACGCCCCTGCGATGCCTGGAGGCATTTTAGACTCTGCACGTACGTTAACAGCTAATATCGCGATTGAGATGTCCTACGCAAGTGGTACACACGCAAGTGCACTGTACGCAACGGGTGTTGTGCTTCTAGTGTTCATTATGCTGCTCAACGCCAGCTTACTTTACCTCAACCGCGAAAAAGCGAGATAAAACATGTCTATTCAAGTTCAATCAAAACTTAAACAGGCTCGCGTCAATAAAGACCGTTTTTTAAACGCGATGATCTGGTTTGCTGCATCACTGACCGTAGGGTTCTTGTTTTGGATCATCTGGTACATCTTGTCGAACGGACTGCAGTTCGTCGATTGGAAGTTTGTGACCGATGACTACACACGTACAGGCGATGAAGCTGGTATTTTCCCTATGATTGTGTCAACCATCTACATGGTATTTGCGTCCATAGCGGTTGCAGCGCCATTGGGTATTATGACGGCAATCTATTTGACTGAATACGCGAAAGTGGGTAGCCGCTTAGTGAAAGTGATTCGTTTCTGTACTGAATCATTGGCTGGTATTCCGTCTATTATCTTTGGTCTGTTTGGTATGACGTTCTTCGTTGCCATTCTTGGCCTTGGTTTCTCTATTCTTTCTGGTGCATTAACGCTGAGTATCTTGATACTTCCAGTCATTATCCGTACCACTGAAGAAGCGCTGATGGCTGTGCCATCGACCTATAGAGAAGGTTCTTACGCATTAGGCTCTTCAAAAATCTACACCATTTGGCGTTTGATTCTACCAAGTGCAACCCCTGGCATTTTGACTTCGGTTATCCTCAGTATTGGTCGTGTGATCGGTGAATCGGCACCGGTATTCTTGACCGCGGGTATGGTAGCGCGTATTCCTGATTCTTTATTGGACTCTGGACGTACCCTAACCGTTCACCTGTATAAACTGACTACGGAGCTATTCACGATAGATGAATGGAACCAAGCGTACGGCACCGCAACTGTACTGATTGTAGTTGTACTGCTGATCAATATGTTTACCAAATTACTCGCAAGTCGCATTAGCAAAGCTACTTACTAATTTAAGCAAAAACTCGAGACAGACTGCCTTAAGCGATAGCGAAATAGGCTCAGTCTTCACCGCGACTGCGAACGAAAAAGAATTGAAGAGAAAGAACAATGAACAAATTTAACATCGAAAACTTAGACCTTTTTTACGGTGAAAACCAAGCACTTAAAGGCATTAATCTTCCAGTGCCTAAAAAGCAAGTTACCGCACTTATCGGCCCTTCAGGCTGTGGTAAATCGACATTGCTACGCTGTTTGAATCGCATGAATGACCTTATTGCTGGCGTTAAGATCACCGGTCTTGTACAGATGGATGATCAAGACATTTACGGTAACATCGACGTTGCTGATTTGCGTATTCGTGTCGGTATGGTTTTCCAGAAGCCAAACCCATTTCCAATGAGCATTTATGAGAACGTAGCTTATGGCTTACGAGCTCAAGGTATTAAAGACAAGAAGCATATCGATGCGGTGGTAGAGCGTTCATTGCGCGGTGCAGCACTTTGGGATGAGGTGAAAGATCGCCTTAAATCTCATGCGTTTGGATTATCCGGTGGTCAGCAGCAACGTCTATGTATTGCGCGTACTATATCTATGGAGCCTGACGTCATCTTAATGGATGAGCCAACCTCGGCTTTGGACCCAATAGCGACCTCAAAAATTGAAGATTTGATGGAGAGCCTCAAGCAGAACTACACCATTGTAATCGTGACTCACTCAATGCAGCAGGCACGCCGTATTTCAGATAGAACAGCATTTTTCCTCATGGGAGAGCTGGTTGAACACGATGATACTAAAGTGATTTTCTCAAACCCTAAAGATGATCGTACACGTGGCTACGTGAACGGTGACTTTGGTTAATTGATAAATGTATAAACTACAACAATAAGCGATGGAACTTTTGCCCCTCATATGAGGGGCTTTTTTGTGGCCGCTATTGCGCTTTAGACGCTATCCTGGCAGCCGCTTTCTGTTGACGCGTAGGAGGAAGTGCTTGGTGAATAAAAGCTTCGCATTGCTCTACAAGAGTAGCCTTATCTATTTGTTGACGACGCAGTTGATATTGTGGATGCATCGCTTGTTGCCACTCAGCAGAGTGTTCTTTAAACAGGGGCTTTTCTGCTTGAGAGTCTAGAAATACAAACCAAGCGTCACCACTCAGTGAGTCAATGTAAGATTGCGGGTAGTAGTAGCGAACGGCTTGACGTAATACCTCCATAGCCGCAGACGGGGAGATGGTCTGTTTTTCCAGTGCTATCACTCGCAGTGCTGTTTGTTTTGGTCGGCTGTACTTATGGCTTCTTCTTTTGGCGGTGGCTGCTAACGATAGGGTTGTTATTAACCCGAGAACCGCCAGTGACACTGGATGAGCTGCCAAGTCACCATCAATTGTGCTAAAAGGAGGAAAGGACTGAACCTGGACGATTTTACGCTCTAGTGCAGCCCAAAGTGAATCGAACATCTCAAAGGTACTCTTTTTTGTTATAATCTATGGGCCACGGGAGTGGCTTATATAAATAGTATATTATACGGTTTGTGGTGTCCTGTGAATTTGCTTTTGTATCAATGTGATACAAGATCCAATTTTGAGTTAAGTGTAGAATAATGTGTTTCACACTGTCCTATAGGCATCCTTTCCCATTGGTAATGAGACAACGAGTATTTTATGAGTGATTTTGAAAAAGAGTTAGAGGCGATGAGCAAGCAGGTAGCAGATGAACCAGAGGTTAAGTTACCGAGCATGGAAGAGCAAAAAGAGATCGCAGCTAAGCTGAAAGAATTAGAAGAAAAGGGCGAGCTCACTCCTGAAGTTTTAGAGCAGTTCTTTGGTCACTATTACGCTCAGAATGACAAGCCTGTGCACTAAGAGTCTTAAGTGGTAGGAGCGTAAAGCCTGCCACTTCTACACCGTCTTACAAATGAGAATGTAACACCATATTGCTAACAAATAGCAACCGATTTCCTCAATTTTCCTTTTTTCGCTCGCCCGTCTCACTTGCTATGGTTGAATTGGTCTAAGATTTTGACTAAAAGTTAACTATCGTACAGTAGGAGGCTAGAACAATGAATACAGACCCGCAGCAGGGAGTACTCTATCAAAAAGAGATTGTACTGCTGACAGAACCCAGCATGCAAACCACGCTGCTGAAAGAGTCCTTGGAGCACAACTTAGGTATTCGCTTAAAGGTTTATCCACTCAATGCACTGATTGAACAAAGCATCGATGTCGATGATTATCTAATGATTGATATGTCTGCCTTTGAAGAGCGTTATGTAGAGTACTACGTGAATTGCAAAGCTGTGGATTTTCCGCACGCCAATGAAATTTTGATCAACTGCAATAAAGACCTTCATTACGGAGACTTGCTCGGATGGACCAATTTGGTTGGTGTGTTCTATCTTTCTGATGATATTTCGATGCTTGCTCAAGGTATTCAGCGCATCACTGAGGGTGAGATGTGGCTTAGCCGAAAATTAGCTCAGGAATACATTATGTATTTCCGAAGCATGCACCGTCCAAAAGCGCACAGTGTCGACGCTAACTTAACGAAGCGTGAACAGGAAATCATTAAGTTGCTGGGCAGTGGTGCATCGAATGTAGAGATCGCAGAAAAGTTATTCGTCAGTGAAAACACGGTAAAAACGCATTTACACAACGTGTTTAAGAAAATCCATGCGAAGAACCGTTTGCAAGCATTAATCTGGGCTCGCGAGCACATGCTTCTTGAAGACGAACCCTTGCAAGGTATGGCACCTTAAGCTGTTAAATGACGCAGTAATGTTTAAGTAGTGAATCTCCACTGTACGTCCTTGGTGTTACTGTGTAAGTGGCAAACATGCCTATAAAAAAACCTCCGTGTTAGGAGGTTTTTTTTGAGGTATAAGAAAGGGTTATACGCCCTTTTCTTTAAATAGACGACGACAAGCTTGGCCGTCGGCATGGAACAGGTGACATCGGTCTGCATTGATGCCAATTGAGTAGTGATCGCCTGGCTCTACGTCAAGAGTATCTGGTTGACGGAAGATAACGTCTGCATCTGCACCGTCTAGGTTAAGATAAACTTGAGTTTCTTGGCCCAGTTTTTCAACAATCATTACTTCGCCTTGGATAGATGCATCACCATCGTCTGCGGTGCGTAAATGCTCAGGACGAATACCCAAAGACATGCGGTCGCCAACATTCACTGTGCTGCCTTCTACAGGGATCCAGAAAGACGCGCCATTGGCTAGTTCTACTTTAACTCGCTCTGGCTCAGCTTCTAATATGTGCACGCTCATGAAGTTCATTTTTGGTGAGCCAATGAAGCCCGCTACGAAACGGTTTTGTGGGTAGTGGTAAAGCTCAAGTGGCTTACCAACTTGAGAGACAAAGCCTGCATCAAGTACCACGATTTTATCAGCCATAGTCATGGCTTCTACCTGATCGTGCGTTACATAAATCATGGTACAACCCAATTTGCGTTGTAGCTTAGTGATTTCGCTGCGCATTTGTACACGCAGTGCTGCATCCAGGTTAGAAAGAGGCTCATCCAGAAGGAATACGTTTGGTTGAGATACTAAAGTACGACCAATGGCAACACGCTGACGTTGACCGCCAGATAATGCTTTAGGTTGACGATCCAATAGGTGAGTAAGCTGTAGGATGTCCGCAGCATGAGTAACACGCTTATCGATTTCACCTTTTTCAGCTTTTGCTAGCTTCATACCAAAAGACATGTTGTCGTAAAGGTTTAGGTGAGGGTATAGAGCGTATGATTGGAACACCATACCTACGCCACGTTTAGAAGGTTCGGTATCGTTCATGCGTTCTTCACCAATGTAAAGATCACCTGATGTGATGTCTTCTAGGCCTGCAATACAACGCAATAGTGTAGATTTACCACAACCTGACGGCCCAACAAATACTACAAATTCACCTTCTTGGATCTCTAGGTCAACGTTCTTTGAGATCAGAACGTCACCATAGGCTTTACATACATTTTTTAACGTGACACTCGCCATTAAGCTTGTCCTCGAGTTTAATTTAAATTTATCGACCACTTATACTTGTATGAAGTTGTGTGCGATAACTACTAGAAACTGTGTTAGAGCTAGCAAGAAAATTAGGGTGGTGCATAATGTATCACACCACCCGCCATCAGCAATGGTGACTTGACTTCCCCCGTTTGATACACATCCCCAAAACGAAACTGTCTATCAATCAAAATCAAGCACTGCGCAATGTAAAGCGATCGTAACCGGTGAGCTAACGACCGCTAAGGTTCTTACTATCCACTCTAGGATGAGCTTAGTTTTGATGATTTTGCTACCCATGACATCCTCCCGGTTAAAAAAAGTTGGGGGGGGAGTAGAGGAGGAGGAGTATTAGAGCCTATTGAGCCGCAAAATCTGATCTTGCTCAACTTTGCCCGCCAAAAAGTTGGGAGCAAAGTCACTCTACTGAAAAATCTGTGAGCGAGATCTCGAGCGCGATCGGACTAAGATCACGAAATCGTGTTAACCCCTCAGGGGCGTAGAGGGTAGGAGGATGATATATGCTTCAAAATCTCTGATGATAGACCCTGACTTCTGGCTATCTGTATAGAAAGCCCTACATCAAAATAACAAAGGATTATGAACATGAAAAAAGCCCTAAGTTCTGTGGCACTAGGTACACTGGTTGCTCTAGGTTCATTTGGCGCAAACGCTGCGATCGAGGAAGGTCAACTTACCGTTTGGATTTTCCCTGATAAAGGTTACAACGGCCTAGCAGAAGTAGGTAAACAATTTGAAGAAGACACGGGTATTAAAGTAAGTGTTCAATACCCAGATGACATTCAAAACAAGTTTGCTCAAGTTGCTGCAACAGGTGACGGCCCAGACATTTTCATTGGTCCACACGATCGTATCGGCGCTTACGTTCAATCTGGTCTACTAGCAGAAGTTAACCCTTCTTCTGATGTAAAAGACGCAATGTTCGATTTCACTTGGGATGCGGTAGATGTTAAAGGTAAATACTACGGCTACCCAATCTCTGTAGAAGCTATCTCGCTAATCTACAACAAAGCTCTTGTTCCTAACCCACCAAAAACGTGGGAAGAGATCGAAGCACTCGATAAGAAACTTTCTGCTGAAGGCAAAAAAGCCATCATGTGGGATTTCAAAAACGCTTACTTCACTTGGCCTATGATGGCTGCTGACGGCGGTTACATCTACAAGCGTGGCGCAGCGGGTTACGACCTTAAAGACGCTGGTATCGATGAGAAAGGCGTAAACAGCACTCTAACGTTCATGCGCGATCTAATGGACAAAGGTGTTATTTCTCCAGACATGAACTACGGTGTTATGGATGCTACGTTCGCTAAAGGCGAAACTGCAATGATCATCAACGGTCCTTGGGGCTGGGGTAACGCAGACAAAGCGGGCATCGATTACGGCGTAACGTACATTCCTAAGATCAACGGTCAAGATGCTAAGCCTATGGTTGGTGTACTAGCGGCGCAAATCAGCACTGCATCACCAAACAAAGATCTAGCGGTAGAATTCCTTGAGAGCTACCTATTAACTTCTGAAGGTCTTGGTAAAGTGAACGCTGACGTACCACTAGGCGCGGTAGCACACAAAGAATATCAAGCTGAGCTAGAAGGCGATGCACGCATTGCAGCAACGATGAACAGCGCATTGAACGGTGAGGCTATGCCTAACATCCCTGAAATGCCTAAGTTCTGGGACGCAGCGACTAAAGCACTAGAAAACATTGCTTCTGGTCGTCAAACAGTAGACGCAGCACTTGCTGACGCTGATAAAGCAATGATTCGCTAATAATACGTAAGTCTTTGATAGGGGCTAATTTGGCCCCTATTTGTTTTAAGTTAGGTAAGTTAAGGTTAAGTTATGCAGTCAGTTAGCGGCGCAAAAATGCCAAATAACGGCATGAATCTCAATTACAAACAGCTTCTAAAATGGTTTGTGTTGGGTTTGATTGGTCTTGTAAATGGGTACGCAGCTACCCTTATGTATATGAACGGCGAATTCCCGTTCGCTATGCTAACCGTCATTGTGACTTCCCTCGGTCTGTACTTCTTCGGAAGCCAAAAGACCTATGCGCACCGTTATATCTTCCCAGGTATTGCGGGCATGATTATATTCGTACTCTTTCCGCTTTTTTACACGGTCAACCTTGCGTTTACCAACTACAGCGGTAAGAACCAGCTCACCTTTGAACGTGCTCAAGGCGTCTTTTTGGACCGCACCTACAGAAGTGGCGATAACTACCCATTTAAGCTTCATGAAGCCGATAACGGCTACCAGCTTTCTCTTACAGTTGATGGCGAGCAATTAGTGACTCCAGTGATTGCACTGGATAACGACTCGGTTATTAACTTAGATTTGACACCAGGTACTGCTCAAGGCGAAGCACTAAAAATAAAAGATATTATCGCTAAGAAAAACCAACTTGGTCAGATCGAACTGATGCTACCAAACCAAGAAGAAGTGCGCATGAGTGGCCTTCGTAACTTTGGTGCTGTTGGACCACTATATACCAAGCTTGATGAAGACGGTGAGCTACTTAAAAATAACCGTACGGGTGAGATCGTTAAAGCCAACTTCGAGACCGGCTTCTACCAACAATACGACGAATCTACCCAGCAATTTGTGAGCGAAGAAGGTCTTGCCCCTGGCTTTATTGTCGCCAACGGCATTGCAAACTTTGAGCGTATCTATCAGGACGAGGGCATCCAAGAACCATTTTTAGAAATCTTTATTTGGACAATCTTCTTCGCAGTTTCAACGGTTGTTCTAACCCTGATTATCGGCTTAGTACTCGCGTGTATTGTTCAGTGGGAAGCATTGCGAGGCCGTGCGGTCTATCGTGTTCTGTTGATTCTTCCTTACGCGGTTCCATCATTCATCTCTATCTTAGTGTTCAAAGGTCTGTTTAATAACAGCTTTGGTGAGATAAACATGATTTTGGACGCTATTTTCGGCATCAAGCCAACATGGTTTACCGATCCAACTTTGGCTCGACTCATGGTCATCATTGTGAATATCTGGTTAGGCTTCCCTTATATGATGATTCTTGCAATGGGCTTGCTTAAGGCGATTCCAGAAGATCTGTACGAAGCGTCAGCTATAGATGGTGCAAACTTCCTTCAGAACTTTAAGAACATCACATTGCCGCTGATCATGAAGCCAATGACTCCACTGTTAATCGCAAGTTTCGCCTTTAACTTCAACAACTTCGTTATGATTTACCTGTTAACAGAAGGTGGACCGAACATGATTGGCGTGTCTGAGCCAGCCGGTTATACCGATCTACTAGTGAGCTACACCTATCGCATCGCGTTTGAAGGTAGTGGTACACAAGACTTCGGTCTAGCCAGTGCAATCGCAACGCTTATTTTCCTATTGGTTGGTGGTCTAGCACTACTTAACCTACGCTTCACCAAGCTTACGCAAGACTAAGGAGACATTCCCATGCCAATGGTACAAGGTAAAAACTTAAAATACCGTGTTTGGGCAACTCACATCGCGATGTGGAGTTTCCTAGCACTGATCATCTTCCCACTATTGATGATCGTCGCGATTTCATTCCGTACGGGTAACTTTGCGGTGGGTGATATCATTCCGAAGAACCCGACACTGGATCACTGGAAACTAGCACTTGGATTTTCAGTGACTAACTCAGACGGCAGTATTACGCCACCTCCATTCCCAGTATTAACTTGGCTATGGAACTCAGTGAAAATTGCAGGGATCACTTCTGTCCTTATCGTTGCTCTGTCGACCACTTCTGCTTATGCGTTCGCCCGTATGCGCTTTAGAGGCAAAGAAACGATTCTAAAAGGCATGATGATTTTCCAGATGTTCCCAGCGGTACTGGCACTGGTTGCTCTCTACGCACTGTTTGATAAGTTGGGTCAATACATCCCATTCTTAGGGCTAAATACTCACGGCGGCTTGATATTCTCCTACTTAGGCGGTATCGCACTGCATGTATGGACGATAAAAGGGTACTTCGAGTCGATTGATAACTCGCTTGAAGAAGCCGCAGCTCTCGATGGGGCATCACCTTGGCAAGCCTTCCGCTTAGTATTGTTGCCATTGTCTGTGCCAATTCTAGCGGTAGTATTTATCCTGTCATTCATCGGTGTGGTCACAGAAGTGCCTGTAGCTTCACTACTTTTGACTGATGTGAACAATTACACATTGGCAGTAGGCATGCAGCAGTACTTGAACCCGCAAAACTACCTATGGGGTGACTTTGCGGCAGCGGCGGTACTCTCGGCCCTTCCTATAACCATTGTATTCCTACTGGCTCAGCGCTGGTTGGTGGGTGGCCTGACTGCCGGTGGTGTGAAAGGGTAACCAGCACTAATACTTGTTTAGACTAAGACCGAAGGGCTAGCCCTTCGGTCTTTTTTTGTTTTTAGCACAGTGATATCGGATAATCAGCTTATACCAATCGAAATCATCAACGGGTCAGAAAAAATACGCTGGAAAATAGTTTGTAACAAGAAAGGGATTGCCGTAGGAAGTTGTTTTTTAAAGTGAAATATTTCACTCGCCACCTGTGATTTCAACAAGGAAAAATAAGCAGTTAATGGTCTTAGTTGGTATTAGCGTGGTCCAGGAGGCACAATTAAAACAGACTTTTTCTTGCGTAAAGTCAGGACAAAAATCCGTCACTTCGGTATAGTCGCCACCTCGACCGTTCTTGGTCTCTGTTTTATCCTCCTTTCTTGGGATTGTCTTGTGAGTCGATTTTCGTTATCAGCATTGTCCGGCCAAACTGGTCGTTTCTTTTTCATCAATGCCTTTGGTGCAATGGTATTTTGCTTTTTCTCGCCCCTGATCCCTACTTTTATGGTGGAGGAGTTAGGTGTGGAGCCAATGTACATTGGCCTGTTTATGGTTGCGACAGCCATATCGGGCGTGCTTTATAGCCAGTTAGTGGGTCGACTTTCTGACAATGGGGTAAACGACAAACTCCTATACCAAATCTCCATGCTTGGCTCGTTGTTGTTCGCAGTGTCGCTGATGGTATTAGATGGCTTTTGGCAGCTACTTATTGCCGGCGTCGTGCTATTAAGTATTGCGAGAACGTCGATGAGTCAGTCGATGACGATGATCCGAAAGTATGCGGAGCGCAGCAAACTCAACACCACCACATTGAATGCGCAGATGCGTTCGTCAATATCTGGCGTTTGGATCATTGGTCCTCCGATTGCCTTTGGACTTGCAGGTGCGTTTGGTTTTCGAGCCAGCTTTCTAGCCGCTGCTGTTCTGGCAGTAGTGGTGATGCTGGTTGCGCACTACAATTTGCCAGAGACCACTTCCAACAAGAAAACTAAGCAGCAGCGAGAAGATTCAGAACCCATCCCAATGCTGTTTTGGCTTCTGGGTGCTATCACCTTCTTTGCGTTTGCTGCGCACTCGATTTATTTCACTGCCATCCCTCTCTACTTGGTTCAGGAGATGGGGGCAGAAGTGAGCGTTTCCGGGTTGTTGCTCGGTCTTACCGCAGGTTTAGAAATTCCATTTATGCTTTTAGCAGCCCGCTATTGTGCTCGATTGGGTGTGTCAAGATTGCTCCGTTGGAGCTTTGTTTCTGGTTTCATTTTCTACGCAAGTCTCCAATGGGTCGAAAGCGTACCAAGCATTTTTATGCTGACTATTTTTAATGGGATATTCTTTGGGGTATTTGCTGGGTTATCGATCAGTCTATTCCAAGACGCGCTACCAGATAGACCTGGAGTCGCCTCCGCGTTTTACAGTAACTCAATGACTATCGCCTCTATGGCTGGTGGTAGTATCGCCGGATTGCTTGCGCAATGGGTCGATTTTAAGTTTGCTCTGTTGGGGAGTGTGGTTAGCATTGTACTGGCGTTCATTGGCCTTATTATCTACGAAGCGATCCAAGCAAAATCAGTGGAAGGTGAGGGGTAGTATTAGCACCGTACAAGTGCCTATCTGATAGCCCATCATTACAATAGTCGCCATTGTGCTTAAGTGTGCTGAATTGCTTTAGCTTGACGTATCGCCTTGAGTCTTTTTTTGGTAACGTACCACCAAGAAAAATTCATAGGTTATTAGATCGTTATGCGACTATTGCACACATCCGACTGGCACCTTGGTCAGCACTTCTTCACACAATCGCGTCTTAAAGAGCATCAGCTGTTCATCGATTGGTTGTGCGACACAGTCGTTAACCAGCGCGTTGACGCAATTATTGTGGCTGGTGATGTGTTTGATACTGGTTCTCCGCCAAGTTACGCCCGCGAACTGTACAATCAATTTGTGGTGCGTATGCACAAGCTTGATTGCCAAGTAGTAATACTCGCGGGGAATCATGATTCGGTAGCAGTATTGCAAGAGAGTCAGCAACTACTGGCGTATCTTAATACTTCGGTGATCACTAACGCCAGTGATGACTATGACCAGCAATTGGTAGAGCTTCGCGATAGCAACGGTGAGCTTGGAGCCATGGTTTGCGCAGTCCCTTTTTTACGCCCAAGAGATGTGATATCGCAAAATCAAGGCATCAGCGCCCAGCAGCGTCAATTAGACCTATCTCAGGCGATTTCAGCGCATTACCTATCTCTTTATCAGTATGCTGCAGAACGTCGAGACAAACAAAACCCTAGCGCGCCAATCATTGGGACAGGGCATCTAACCACTCTTGGCATGTCACAGTCTGAATCGGTTCGAGACATATATATTGGCACGTTAGAAGGGTTTGCGTCGACCGAGTTTCCTCCGTTCGATTATTTAGCACTTGGCCATATACATCGCCCTCAGCGAGTCTCCAAAAACAGTAACTTCCGCTACTCAGGATCGCCGATCCCGCTCAGTTTTGATGAAGCGACAACACAAAAGTCGGTGGTGATAGTAGATTGCAATCAACAGTGCCAGGCAACCTTGCATAACATACCCAAATTTCGGCCATTGATTTCTTTATCTGGTGACCTAGCAGAGATTGAATCAAGTATTAATTCGCTAGAAGACAGCTCGTTAACAACTTGGTTAAGTATCAGCGTGAGTTCGGTTGAACAATACTCGGATCTGCAAGCAAAGATTTACGCTATGTTAGAGCCTTTAAATGCCGATGTTTTAAGAATTCAACGGCAGGCAAGTTCCTCTAAAACGGATAGCGAAGTGATTGAACACTCTCTTGACGAGCTGCTGCCTATAGATGTTTTTGAGCGTAAATTAAATCAACAACTACCTGACGACATGACCGATGTGTACATGCAACGAATCGAACGTGTTACCAAGCAGTTTAATGACATTCTCAATCAGGTTGAAACCTCTCAACAAGATGATCCCTCGTCAAATATCGCTGCAGATGCATCAAAGCAAGGAACGAATAAGTGAAAATATTAAGCGTTCAATTTAGCAACATTAATTCGCTTAAAGGTGAGTGGAAAATAGACTTCACTAAACCGCCTTTTAGCGAAAACGCACTGTTTGCAATCACTGGACCGACGGGCGCCGGTAAAACCACCATATTAGATGCTATCTGTTTGGCGCTCTACCACAAAACGCCGCGTATCAAGGTGGTGTCCAGCAGCACTAATGAGTTAATGACCCACGGGACGGGTGAATGCAGTGCAGAAGTGGTGTTCTCGGTAAAGTCTGTCGAGTACATCGCAAGTTGGTCGATGAAGCGAGCGCGAGGAAAAGCGGATGGAAAGCTGCAAAGCGCGTTAGTCAGTCTAGCTGAACGCCAAAGTGGCAAGATTATCGCGTCACAAATCAAGCCCAAATTGGACGCCATTGAATCGGTAACAGGCTTAGATTTTGAGCGCTTTACCAAATCGATGTTGCTGTCTCAGGGAGACTTTGCGGCATTTCTAAATGCAGAAGAGGGCGAACGGGCTGAGCTTTTAGAAGAACTTACCGGCACAGAAATTTACGGTCTGATATCGCAGCAAGTTCATCAGCACTTTACCGAAGCAAAGCAAAAGAAAGAACTGTTGAGCGCTCGCTCGCAGGGTATTGAATTGTTGTCGGATGATGAAAAAAGTGCCTTTGCGCAATCGTTGAGTGAAAATGAAGTCCGTATTCGCGACCTTAAAAAAGAACTCGTTACCCATTCGTCAAATTTGAATTGGTGGCAAAATTATAACGCCACCGCAGAGCGGTTAGCTCTCACAGCAAGCGCTAAGCTACAGGCGCAAAGCGAGTTAGACGCGTGTGATGCAGTAAAACAGCAATTGATGGATGTTGAGCTCGCTAAAGGAATGGAACCTCTTTATGAGGAGTATCAGCGATTAAGCAACGAGCGTGAGCAAGCTGCGCTAAACGAGCGTACAGTGTTGTCGTCCTTAACGGCGAGTGAGCAGTTGCTGCCGAAATTTGAAAAGGACGTGGCCGCGGCAACACAAGCTGTGGAAGATGATCGTCAGCAGCTGGAGCATTTTGAGGCGCACATTGTGAGTCAAATCGCTCCGCTAGATAAACAGATCGATATAGAAAGCCAACAATTACAGCGACTTAGAGCTAAACACGACACGCTTAGTGAGCAGCACATTCCCTTGCAGCAAGAGATTAAGCTACTCATAGAGAAGCAACTGGGTTTTGAGCAGGATATTGAACGCGTGCTGGCTTACCAAAAAAGGTACAGCTTGGATGATCAGCTCGAGCAAAATTTGCCTTTGTGGCAACACAAAATGGCGCAATTGCAGCAAGAACAATCCAAGGTTAGAGATCATGAAGTTGCCTTAGCCGCAGACGGTAAGCTGATTGAACAGAGCATACAACGTCGAGCTTCACTCGTCTCTACGAGGGAGGCGCAATCTGTCGAACTTGAACCTTCGCAAAAAAAACTGACTGACCTAAAGCGTCAAATAGAAGATGGATTAGCCTCTTTTAAGGGAGACATAAAAGAGCTACATGCCGCGACTGAGAAAGCACGGATTCAACAACAGATGGCAGACGAGCTGCTGCGTACTCATAACACAGCTTTAGACTTAAAAGGTCAATTGGCACAATCTGCGCGAAGCGTTGGCGAAGACCGTGAACTGGAGGCACAGTGCCTAAAGAGTATTGCCACGCTTAAAGCAGACTATAGAGAATGCGATACTCAAGTGAAGTGGTTGGAAAAGTTGGTCAGTCAAGCTGATACTATTGCGATGCTTAGAACTGAGTTGAAAGACGATCAGCCTTGTGTTGTGTGTGGATCTCGCGAGCATCAAGCCATTGATGACACATTGACAGAGTTGTCTGATGAAAAGCAACAACTTCAGCAAAAAGCGGCGCAGCTAAAAGCCATCACAGAGCAAGGTCAGGCGCAAAGAGAGCAACAAGCGGTACTTAAGCAGAAAATAGAACATCAGCAGCACCTTATCTCAAGTCTGCAGCCCGAATACGATGTCGCACGCGAAAAATGGAATACACAACTCAATGCTCTTGTAGAGACTGGGTTCAACTTAGTTGTGGACTTCGAACAGATCCAGACTTCTCAGAGCGCCGCAGAGCACTGCCGTGCGCAGTTTGAGCAAACCAATGCATTGGCATTGTTGATTCAGTCGTTAACCCATGAGTCCAGTCGCATGGAAGCGTTTATTCAGCAAGCTAACACGGCTATTCAAGGACTTGATAACGATATTCGGGCGATTGAGTCGGAGCTTAAATCCAGCCAAGAGCGAGAGCAGCACACTCGTGAGCAGTTGTCGAAGACTAAGCAGTCTTGGCAGGGGGCTTTAGAAGACCTAAAAGCGTCAATTCATCGCTTCGTAGAGATCGATTCTGTGGTTGATGCTTCAGAGCTCGTGGACGGACTAACGGCGTTGCGTGAGCGATTAGCAGCATGGAAAAAACATGAGTCTGAGCTGCTAAATGCAAAGAACGCACGTATAGAAATCTCTCAAGCACTTGCGCAGAAAAACACGATTAATGAGCAGTGGACGACGGATCTCAATGAGATGCAAAGCGAACTTACGACTAAACAGCAGCAATTAAACGAGTTGCAAGAAAAGCGATTCTCAATCCTTGGTCGTAAAACCATTGACGACACACGAGCAGAATTCAAACAAAAATTAGTTATCAATGAACGTGGGCAACAGGCTGCGAGTGCGAAACTGCGCGAATGTGAAACCAGCATTACCCAGCTTAAGACCGAACTAAACTCGGTCAAAGCACATCTCCAAAAACTGACCCTTTTACAGCAGCAAGCAAACCAACAATGGTTAAATACTGTCGAAGAGTCTTCATTTGATAATGAAGAAGCCTTCAAACAAACGCTCCAATTACATGCTAATGCCCCAATATGGAAGAAGCAGATTGCTTTAGCCGAGCAGGCGTTGCAGCATGCGCTCGGAGAATGGAGCGCCATAGATAAACAGCAGCAAGAGATTCTAAACAAGAAACCTAGCGAGCTCCCCGATGAGGAAAGCTGTAAACGGGCCGTCTCGACAACCGAAGAAGCGATCCAACAAATCCAACAACAGAATGGCGAAATTAACAGCCGTATCGATATCGATCACCAGAATCAGTCCAAAGCCGCAGAGCTTGTTGAAGAGATGAAGGCATTTGATATCTATTACGACGATATTGCTTACTTACATGGACTTATCGGCTCTAGTAGCGGCGATAAGTTTAGAAAGTTTGCTCAGAGTCTCACCTTGGACAATTTGGTTTATTTGGCCAATAAGCGTTTAGCGCAATTGCATGGACGGTATCGTCTCAAGCGCAATCAGAACACGGATCTACAGTTTAATGTTATTGATAGCTGGCAAGCCGATGTGGAGCGAGATACCAAAACGCTATCTGGCGGGGAGAGTTTTTTAGTCAGTCTTGCATTGGCATTAGCCCTTTCGGATCTCGTGAGTCATAAAACCTCTATCGACTCACTGTTCTTAGATGAGGGCTTTGGCACATTAGATAGCGAAACCTTGGATATTGCGCTTGATGCCTTAGACAACTTGCAAACCAGTGGCAAAATGATTGGTGTGATCAGCCATATTGATGCTTTGAAAGAGAGGATCCCAACACAATTAGTGGTGAGTAAAAAAAGCGGCTTAGGGGTCAGTGTGCTGGCAGATCCATATCGTGTTGCCAGCTAAACTTGAGGGGTGACGAAGTGGCTTTGGACGAGTGCAACGATGACAGCTTTTAGAAGAATAACAATGTTGGCCCTCGCGTTTTTTTTGACTTTCCGCGCGAGCATTGTAATTGCTGAAAACCCGCCTGTTTCACCGACCGTCACGTGGGTCAATCAGACCGACAGAGCAAGTATGTCGTGCAGTTTGGACGCAATGCAGGTCGACTTGTTGGTTCCTGAGACCGATGTCGTGCTGGCGATAGAGTTTAAGCCTGGAATGACTCACTTCCCTTACCAAGATGAGTGGGTTAGGGGCAATGTAACTGTCCATTCTAAAAACTGTGTGATGCTCTACAAGGATTCAAACCAACCTGTTGCAGTCTTTCCTTTTATGGTCACGACTCAAGGCAGTGGCGTTTTTCATTATTTGGCACTGGGAACAGTCCAACAACTGCCGCTAGAGGGGCAATGGTTGGGCGATCGTATCGAAATAAACCAAATTACCTTGCAAGAATCTCCATTACTTGGCTTTACTGCGACTGTTTTGCTCCTTGATCGTGGTGAAGAGCAGTCATTCTCGGAGCCCGTAACGTTGCCCAAAGAAAAAGTCTTTTCCCTTAACTCTCAAGAGATTGCAAAAACACAATTGCAGCCTAGCTCAAATAATTGAATCGCCAACTTTGATCGAACAAAAAGTTACAATAAATAGGTAATGAAAATTAATGCTTTTTTATGTATATTTTCGCCTCATTAGATTCCGCAGCTTCGTTTTAGGTTCGACTTATTTTGGCTCGTTTGTTAAAAAATACATTGGTAATGACCGCGACTTTTGGTCTGATTACTTCCGCACTTGTTTGGGCTAGTGACGCAAATAACAGAAAACAGGTAGAGCTGGATCTTGAAGACCAGATCACTTCTCGCTTCACTCGTCTGAACGCAGAGCCACAAGCTGAGGTGTCTCAGTTGACTGAGCAATCAGACACATTACCCTTCTCCCCTCCAAGCTTTGAAACCACCATTCAAAAAGGGGATACCCTAAGCACCATTTTCGACAAATTTAACATCGGCCACTCTCAATTGCTTTCGGTTATGGAAGCGGATCTCAATGTATTGGCACTAGATACCTTAAAGCCTGGCGATACACTTCGTTTCTGGATTGATGAAGGCAACGGTTTACTCAATCAGATGGAAATTGAGTTTTCACTGGCGCATAAAGTGAGATATGAGCGAGATGGTGACAATGGATTTGGCTATCAGGATATTCAGCTCAACGGTGACTGGAAGCAGCAAGTCATTAAGGGAGAGGTGCATGGCAGCTTTTCTTTATCGGCTAACAATGCAGGATTAGGCAGTTATCAAATCGCCCAAATCGCAGACTTGCTTGGCGATAAGATTAATTTTGCTCGAGATTTACAAGCAGGTGATGAGTTTGGCGTGATCCAGCGAGTTCAGTTCATTGATGGAAAACTCACTGGAAACAAAGAAATTGAAGCCATTGTAATAAACAGCCGTCGAAACAAAATCAGTGCGTATTTGCATGACGATGGTCAATATTACGATGCCAACGGCGAAAGTTTACAGCGCGCGTTTATTCGTAATCCAGTCAACGGTTATCGAATTACCTCGGGCTTCAACCCTAATCGTAAGCACCCAGTGACGGGCAAAGTGACCCCTCATAATGGTACCGACTTTGGAACGCCAAATGGTACGCCAATAAACTCGACAGGCGATGGTACCGTTGTCATGGTGCGCGACCATCCCTATGCGGGCAAATACATTGTGATTGACCATGGGTCCAACTACAAAACCCGTTATTTACACCTTAGCCGAATCCTAGTTAGGACGGGTCAAAAGGTGTCGCGAGGACAACGAATCGGGCTAAGTGGCCAAACCGGTCGTGTGACGGGGCCACATTTGCACTTTGAGTTGTTGGTCAACAATCGACCCGTTAATGCAATGCGAGCAAACATCCCGATGGCGGATGGTATTGATGGCGACCAAATCAAACAATTTATTGCTAAGCGCAATGAGTTGGATATTATGCTTAAACAGTTGCCGACACTTGCTCAAAGCGAAGGAAAAGAGGACAATCTCGCCTCACCATCGAGTTAGAGGAAATAGATGTGCAACACGCCGAATTTGAAGCGATTATAAAGCAAGCCACTCAAACCAAAGGATTAGCACCAGCGCTTGAGTTTTTCACGCAGAGTGAGCATAAAGAAATCAGCGATGCCGCCCAATCTCTAAAAGGCCAGTTTAGTGCTGCCGAATTGGATGGACAGCTGCGCATTTACCATGTGACCGAGCAGACAGATGACGAAGGCAATAGCGAGCAATTTCTTGAGCATGTCATGAACGAAGGTGATGATGTAATCCAATTTGTTGCGTGGTTTTTTGAATCTCAATTCGAGTATAGTGCGAAAGAGATCTATCAGATTGCTGGAAAAACCTATCGCCAGCCTAAACGTAGCTGATAATCACCGCATTCCTATTATTAACTAAGAGCACGTCGTGCTCTTTTTTTATGCGTCCTAGATAGTGTTCACTTAGGCAAATCTAACGTGCTAGTTGACCGTAAAAACACAGACGTTGTCTATTATATTGAAGATTCTACTGTAATTTAATTACATATTTGACTTATTATTACGTGATCGCGGTCCTATATCACACTAATTTGAGCGAAATGAAAAATAAATGTGATACATATCTTGATTTTTGTTTCGATGTTATGTAAATTTACAACATAGCCGATGAGCAAGATGAAAAGAAGATTAGGAGAAGCATTATGAGTTATGAATTTGGTGTAACACTATTAGGTCAAGCTGTAGCAGCGCGCGTTCAAGAAGATTACATGAACTATAAGAAGCCAGCACGCAAGCCATCTCTACTGAAAAAGCTTAAAAAGCGCATCAGTAAGTAAAAGAAAAAAAAGAATACTAAAAAGCCAACCTCCGGGTTGGCTTTTTGCGTTTTGGCATGGTTGATTAGGCTTACAAGGTGAAGGTGACAAACCAGTCGGTGACATAAATAATGCCTGCGATAAGCAAACCTTCGCCCAACCCAGCGGCAAAAACAATGTGCTTGCGTTTCATTCCCGAGATCCGGGATAAATACACTATGAGCTCGGTAAACACAAAAGGGAAGAATGCCCAACCAGCAATGGCTGGTACACCTAATCGCTGGATCCAACGTTGTGCTTTTTTGACGGACTTTTGAGGCAGTTTCTCGATCCGTTTGTTCATGTCAAAATGATCCACAGCCAAACACACTAAGTAGCAAGAGCAACATGAGGCCAACAAAGTTACCCCAAACATCATAAGTGGTGGCAGTGAACTCGCCATGACTATGATGATTGGGAGTGTGGGAATGAACAACAGCCCTCTAACGCTAATAAGTAGTGCATAGGCTGCGATAAGCGGATAGAAATTTTCGTCGACCAATGCTTGCATTTCGTCGAGTGAATAATTGGAGACGATGTTTTGTGTGGTGGTAATAGCGCTGATTGCAATGACCAACCAAACAAACTTGATCAGTTTATTTGTCAACTTCTTTTCTCCAGAATAAGTTGACACTCTTGCTTACTTTTATCCTTACAGATGTGTTTCTTTCGGCATTCATTCGCTTGTACCACCCAAGCAATATTGTATAAGCGGTGCTTTCCTATGAAGGTGTATTGGCACATATCTGGGTGATCAAGCGCGACAAACATCCGCGCAAAAAAAGTATCGCGCTGTCGCGTATCCGCAAACTTTTCGGATAATTGATTGAACAAAAGATGATCGTCGTTATTTGGATTGGACAATTCGAAATGCTCAACCAATTGCTCTCGGTTGCTGACATCGTAGATGGTGAATTTTTTTTCTGACAGCAAATCTAGGGTTAGGTTTAACCCAAACTTGAACGCACTAGGGATAAACGCGACCGCTACAACGGTTAACCCCACAGAAATTGCGAGTCCAATCAATGCCTTTAGCAATACTTTTGCCCAACGCAATGCTTTATTGCTGGGGAGCTGGGTGGTTGATTTCATGTTCCATCTCTTTGTGTAGCGTATCAAAATCCGTGCTTAATCAGTATGATAGATAGGGCGTTTAGTTACAATATGGTTTTACTTTTATCATGAACATCTTTGGCTAGACTCATACTATTGATGATTTACATAACAGACTCTGATCGGTAACTGTAATGATTGAAAATGCTTTATCCATCGCCACTGATTATCTTGCAGTTTATCTCCCGGACCCTTCACTTCGATCCAGAAGGTTTGACCGTCTCTAAAGGCAACTAAATCGGGCATACCTGCTCGGTAAGCCTTTCGGTCACTCAAAATGATGTCGGTGAGTTGAAGGAGGGTATCGGGTGGTATGCATTGCTCTGCCTGCGACAGCAACTCTTGATCAAACAAAGACCAGTACACAAAAGGGTTTAATATATCCTGCTTTTTTTGCAGCGTGTTCGATAAGAACGCATAACCCTGTTGTTCAAACTGTTCTCTACAGCGATTTAGCTCTACTTGCCTTAGCAGAGCAAACTTTGAAGAGTAAAGGTTTTTAGGTTGCGCTTGGTACGCATTGATGAACGCACCGTCTACAGCAGCAAATATAGCGTCCCAGTACAGCAAACCAAATAATCCACATAAGAATGCATTCTCAACGTAGTACACCTTAAAGCCTTGTGCTCGATAGTAGTCTGCAGCAGCGAGCTCTACTCTTTGTGTCGAGAGGTCTAACTGGATAAAATCTTCAGCAACCTTAGGCTTAGACGTGCGCGGCACTTTTTCGCCTTGAGCTCTCAACTGTTTAGTCAGTAAACGCTGCGCCACTTCTTGTTCCTCGATACTTAGAGGGTGTTCGAGCATTTCATTAATGATCATTGAGGCCTCATCAACATGTTCTTGCTGAAGTAATATACGCGCACGGCGCTCACGTGATGGTGGAAGCTCGGTACTATTGAACAGTTCTAATGCTTTATCGTGCATACCTAATCGCTCGAAGTCCCGAGCAATGAGGTTAACCAGACTTTGCCTTTTTGTATGGGTGTATGAATGTGCAGACGGATCCGCGTACTGTTTACGGTCGTTGTCTATGAGCGAGTACCAGTGCTCTAACGCACCGATCTTATCATCCTTGGGTAACGAGCGATATCGATTGTAGTAATCATCGGTCAGTTGAGAGAATAATCGAAGACTTTCTAGTTGCTGCCGATGCTGGTAAAAGCGGTTGCGCTCGTCCAGTGTATAGTTTTCAAACTTGTGTACCCCAAGATCTTCGAGAATAAACTGGCTCTGATCTTGATGATAGTTGGCGAAAAACAGCAGCAGCAGAGTGTCTAGTATCTCGTTGTCTATCAATTGAACGATGGTAAATGAACAGTGATGTACCTGCGCGGTATCACATAACTCTTCGATGAGTTGCGGCTTCTTTAACTGCTTATTCGAGACTGGAAACCGTTGAATGATTTCGTTCTTAGTTAATAGTTGTGTGCCCAACTCGACAGCACTCAGGGGAGGATTGAGATGTACTATCTCTGCATTGTCCAACTCTTTGAGCGTTTCTTCTGTATTGGGGATTTCCCGGTAAATCAGCTTATCACTTCGAAACCATACCCCCTTACGAGTCAGCAGTCTGACGGTCAATCGTTGACCTTGTATGGACAAAGAGGCAAACGTCGCGAGCCAACGAGTTTCTTGCTTCGTTATTAGCGAGGAATAATTATTTTGAGCATGATCCACCAAGCGTCGAAAATTTTCTAAATAGTACCCGACGGGTAATTCAATTTTTTCTGACGCCATGTCTACTATTCCTTACAGTTAACAAGTTAATTTTATGGAGTAAATAGAATTTAGTCGACTTCATTATCCATTCGCTTTGAGCTTAAGTAGTATAAGAGTGCAGGGGAAAAAATTAGAGTTTAAGAAACAGGAGCACTTTGGCTCCTGTTTTGCGTTGAGATAGGCGTTCTTAAAACTGGTAGTTAACTTCGACTCGATGGTCACCATCGGCAAAGTTTGAGTCTTGATTCCAGTTAGCGAAATAACGAATGTTGGTGCGGCCATTGATTTGGTAACTCGCAGACACTTCATGGAGAAGCTCACCGTCGATAATATCCTTATGGATATCTGACCCTGAAATGCTATCCATGAACATTGGGTTATAGTTCAGCCAAATTGTGTCAGTGACATCAATCTTGCTGTACATACCAACCACGTAAAACGTGCCGTGCAGATCCCAGCGATCGAGGGCTTGTGCATCATCACGCGTAGTGTCAAACGTCTCACCAAATGCAACACCGGCACCCGCAAGAGGGTACAGCATTACTGGTCCCATCTTAGGCAATGCCTGAATGAAGCTGTAAGAAGCACTGCCTTGCGCGCCAGTACCATCGGTAAATGCCAAATTAAGATCGACCTGAGAGCCGCGGCCGTTAGTTAGGTCTACGCCAAATTTACGATATCTTAGTGAATCGATACTGTTATCAGCAGTATCGGCCCAGCCTAGTGCTTCACCAGCAAAGCCTTTAATTTCAAATACATTCATGCCTACGGTGGTGTCGCTACCGGTATCAAATGTCTGGCCTACTTTCATGTTCACACCTTTAACGGTATAGCCAGCACCCGCTTGCGTATAAACCGCTAGTGGATCAGACATGTCTTGAAGTTCTTGCTTATTGTCGGTTTCCGCCAATGCAGGTAAAGCAAACGGAAATAGGAGTAATAGTGATTTTTTCATGGAATGAGGAACTGATCGGGAACAGGAACGCCATTTTATTCGAGCCCCCGAAAAATACATGTAATATCGTTTATTCGAAAAAGGGTATTTACAAGCGGAAGTAAATTAGTTACCCGCAACGCTAGAGTCAATTGCTACAACCAGATACTCACAAGAACAGTCAAAATGACAATGCAGGATAGGTTCAGCACCAGACCTATACGCATCATCTCTTTTTGCTGTATGTGACCAGACCCAAAGACAATAGCGTTTGGTGGCGTTGCGACGGGCAACATAAACGCGCATGAAGCGGACATTGCAATAAGCACTGACACAATCATGGGCGACAGCCCAAACGCTTCAGCAACGCCGGCAAACACTGGAATCAATAATGCTGCACTGGCGGTATTGCTAGCAAATTCGGTCAAAAACACCACGAACATGGCCAGCATGCCGATGATCAATATTGTGTGCCAATCTTGGATCAATAGGCTGAGTGTGGTCGCCAAATAAAGACTGGCTCCGGTGGCTTTAAGGATGTTACTTAAGCAAATACCGCCGCCAAACAGCAACAACACCCCCCAATCTGCGGTTCTTTCAATATCATTCCAATGAACGACTTTTGCCAGTCCAAGTGCAACGATTGCTGTGATTGCTACCAAGGTATCAAACTTGGCTATTCCGCCAAATAGCGCACTAAGAGGTTTGCTAAATATCCACGCACCTACGGTTAGCGCAAAGATCCCCAAGACCAATTTTTGATTCTTAGTTAACTTGATGTTTGTAGTGGCAAAGTTAAATTCACCACTAAGATCGGGTTTCAAGACCATATAGAGTATAGCGATAGCGATTGGCAGCAAAACGATCACGGCTGGAACGCCAAAAGACATCCATTGGGTAAAGGTTAGGCCCATTTCTGAGGCGGCGATAGCATTAGGAGGGCTGCCAATAATGGTCGCGATACCACCAATGCTTGCGCTGTAGGCAATGCCTAATAAAACAAACACATAGCCGCTGTGTTGCTTGTTAGGATCAAGCTTGGTCAAAATACCTAACACGAGCGGCAGCATCATAGCCGTGGTCGCGGTGTTACTGATCCACATCGATAACAATGCGGTCGTCCCAAACAGTAACAGAACTGCGCTTAGCAGTTTACCGCGTGCCAGCACCAGAACCTGGTCTGCGATAATTTTATCCAGCCCCTGACGGTGTAATGCCGCCGCTAACGCGAAGCCTCCTAAGAAGAGAAATATTATCGAATTGGAAAAGCTGTGTAAGGCATTTTGGAGATCAAATACGCCGAATACTACCGCGAGTATTGGCACCAACAATGCAGTGACTGTAACGTGTAATGCTTCGGTGAGCCACAAAATGGCGATAAACACCAGTATTGCCAGACCTACAGTGACGTCATGCTCTAATGGTAAATAGGTATAAAGTAGCGCGAATATCATAACGTCGAGGCAAAATATTACGCTGCTACGATGATGTTCGAACCAGGGGTGGTTGTCGATGGATAAACTGGCGCGATGCGGTGCCGACATAAATAGCCCCCTATTTCCGTAAACCTAGTGTGAGTATGGTTCAGGGATCAGAGGGCTGTTGTGATAACTATCATATTGCTGTGGTTAATTAACTAAGTGTTTGAGCGATATTCCTTTTTCGTTAAATAGGTGAACCTTCTCTAAGTCGGCAGTTAGGTGAATAGTCTCCCCTTTGTGAAAGTCATAAATACCAGGTAACTTCGCAATAATGGCTTGCTCAACCCCTTCAACATTGATGTGCAAAAGCGTCACTTCACCAAGTGATTCGACAAACATCACTTCGCCACTGATCATGGCATTGTGTTGATCTGCCAGTTGATAATCTTCCGGTCGCACACCTAGACTTAATGGCTGGCCTACTAACTCATTGTGAGACGAAATAGGCACTGCTACATCTAGACCGCTTGGTGCCTTAAGATGGGTCGTATCGCCGCTTTTTAGACATTGACAGGTCACAATATTCATCGACGGTGAGCCAATAAATTGAGCCACAAATACGTTTGCCGGACTCGTATACAGCTCGAGCGGGGTTCCCACTTGCTCAATAATTCCCGCCGACAAAACCACGATGCGGTCGGCCAGTGTCATTGCTTCTACCTGATCATGGGTAACATAAATCATGGTGGTTTGCGGTAACTGTTCGTTAAGGTTAGCGATTTCTATTCGAGTTTGTACACGAAGGGCCGCATCCAAGTTAGATAAAGGCTCATCGAACAAGAACACTTTGGGCTGCCTGACAATCGCTCGGCCTATCGCAACGCGCTGTCTTTGACCGCCTGATAGGGCTTTAGGTAGCCTATCTAGATAGGGCTCTAATTGCAGCATTCTTGCGGCGTCCATAACACGTTCATGGATGGTTTCTTTGTCTTGCTTGGCAATCCGCATCGCAAATGCCATGTTGTCATAAACGGTCATGTGTGGGTAGAGAGCGTAGGTCTGGAATACCATGGCGATGCCGCGCATAGCCGCTGGCATATCATTGACCTGTGCCGACTCAATGAACATGTCACCCGAGGTGATGTCTTCAAGCCCCGCTATCATTCTAAGCAGAGTAGACTTACCGCAGCCGGAAGGTCCAACAAAGACAACAAACTCACCTTGTTCGATGTCCAAATCAACCCCATGGATAACCTCGGTTTTTCCGTAGGCCTTTTTAATATTTTTAAGACTTAATCCTGTCATAGGTTGTTCTCTTTAATCAGGTACAACGAAAAAGTATCTATTTCACAGAGCCAGCGAGCAGTCCTCTAACGAGGTAGCGCTGCAGTGTGAAGAAGACTAATAAAGGTACGGCTATCGACACAAACGCCGACGCAGTCAAGATTTCCCAGTTACCACCACGCGAACCGAGCAACTCTCTTAGACGAGCGGTTAACACCATATGCTCTTCTCCGGTTCCCAAAAATACTGTGGCGACTAACAGATCGTTCCAAACCCACAAAAACTGGAATATGCCGAACGATGCCAGAGCAGGAAACGATAGTGGCAATACAATCCGCATAAATATTTCGAAGTCTGTTGCCCCATCAACTTTGGCCGACTCAATAATTTCTCGCGGTAAACTGGATATATAGTTACGCAACAGATAAATGGCTAAGGGTAAGCCAAACCCTGTATGCGCGAGCCATATCCCCAGGTACGTCTTAGCCCCTACACCGAAAACGGCGCCAATATCGTTGTATAATCTCAATAGCGGTATGAGTGACATTTGCAGTGGCACGACCAACAAGCCAACCACAACCGCCAGCAATAAGCTCCGACCAGGCATCTTCATCCACGACAACGCGTAGGCTGCGTAGGCCGCAATTAAGATGGGTATAACAGTCGCAGGAATGGTAACGGTCAGTGAGTTGATGAATGAGCGGCCAATCCCTTCTGAAGTAAGTACCTCTCGGTAGTTATCCAATCCAAACTTTGGCGGAACGACCGCGGTATAGAATACCCGCTTACCTCGTGAGCCTGTAAAGGGCTCCTCTTGGATCATTTGATAGTGCCCGTCTTCAGTCACAGTGAGTGTGCCATTTTTCATCTCTGCGGTTTCACCCGGTAGGAACTTACTGGGTTCACGCGACGAAAAGCCAAACGCCATCACTTCAGTGGGCTTATCTGCGACAAGTAATTGCCCTTCTAAAATAAACTTCCCATCCATTTCACGTTGTTGGTCAGGATCTTCGGTACGCGCTACTAAGTTTTGCTCGGAAGCACTTAAGCTGGTCCACCAGCCAGAAAGAGCAAGTTGGTCTTTGTCTCTAAATGACGAAATGAACAAGCCAGCAGTGGGTAGAGTCCACATTATGACAATGAGCAATACTGACACATGAACCAGTATAGTGAGTGGCGAGCGACGCATTGCACTAAAGCTAAAACTCGCTGCTTTTGGAGTCCCTGAGCTCATTATCTATCCTCCATTTCAGCGCTGGCATTGCGCATGTTCCAAACCATCACAGGAATAACGGCAATCATGATAATCACCGCAATCGCTGCGCCACGTCCAAAGTCACCGCCCCCTCTAAACATCCAATCAAACATCATGTTGGCGAGAACCTGAGTGCTCCACTGACCATTGGTCATGGCCAGTACAATATCGAATACTTTGAGAACCAAAATCGTAATCGTGGTCCATACCACAGCGATGGTGCCCCAAATTTGAGGGATGAGAATTTTAAAGAAAATCTGCACGCCATTAGCGCCATCAAGGACAGCCGCTTCGACGGTTTCCTCTGGGATCCCGCGTAGCGCCGCTGACAAAATCACCATTGCAAAACCCGTCTGGATCCAGATCAAAATCACCATTAAGAAGAAATTGTTCCAAAACGGAATGGTGATCCACGCTTGAGGAGCAAAGCCTAAAAATTCGACGAAGGCGTTGAGAAGACCAATTTGCTCAGAGCCTGGCCCTCGGTAGTCGTAGATGAACTTCCAGATGATGGATGCACCGATAAACGAGATGGCCATCGGCATGAAAATAAGACTCTTGGCAATGTTGCCCCAGCTGACTTTATCGGTCAGTGCGGCGATCACGAGCCCAAAGAAGGTAGAGGCGGCAGGTACAACCAACAGCCACAACAAGTTATTGACCAAAGACTCTTGAAACTCAGGGTTTTGAAATAGCCATGTGTAATTAGAGAGTCCGACAAATTGGTCACCATTGCGGTCATGCAATGATAAGTAAAACGATTCAAATACAGGGTAAATCAAGTAAAGGGTAAGAAAGGCCAGTGCTGGAAAGAGAAACAGCCAAGGTCTAATAGCCGCCGCGCGGCGTATATTTTTGGCCATCTTTGCATTGGCGACGTTACGTGTTGGGAAAAATACAGTCAGTAGCCAATTAGAAAAAACATAGTAAAACGCACAGGTCGCGACACCTATGACCATAATAATCAGTGATGTATAGAGTTGCTCCATCGTGACCTCGCGTTATTCGTTAGTTATTGACGAGCTGATCAATCAAGAAAGGCTCCTTTGTCATATCAAAAGGAGCCCATTGTCGATGGAATTACTTCAGTGCATCCCATGTTTTCTGGATTTCATCGGCCACTTGTTTAGCAGGTTTACCACCACTGTAGTCCACCATGCCTGTCCAGAATGCGCCTGCGCCAATTTTACCCGGCATTAGGTCTGAACCGTCAAAGCGGAATGTGGTTGCATCAAGTAAGATAGCCCCTTGTTTCTTAAGCGTATCGTTACCGTAAGCGTCCATGTTCACGCCTTTGTACGGAGTTAAGAAGCCCGATTGAGCCATCCATACCTCGTGCGCGATAGGCGATTTCAAGAATTCCATAAAGGCACGTGCACCTTTAGAATCCTTAGTAATACTAAACATAGTACCCGCACCTAGAACCGGTTTACCTAAGTCTTTAGATTCGTACGCTGGGAAGTAGAAGAAGTCTGCATCCATACCTAGCTCAGTACCTTCTGGGAAGAAGCTAGGAATAAACGACGCTTGACGGTGCATGTAACACTTCGCAGGTGATGTAAACATTCCTTTCGGTGAATCACGGAAGTCGGTTGCCGCAACAGCGCGAGAACCGCCGTCGACAAATTTGTCGTTTAGTACAAACCAACCAAACTCGTCGATAGCTTCAACCACTTTAGGATCGTTAAATTTAAGCTCGTTGGTGGTCCACTTGTCATAATCTTGTGGAGACTGTGTGCGAAGCATGAGATCTTCAACCCAGTCGGTTGCAGGCCAACCTGTAGCACCACCTGAACCTAAACCAACACACCATGGCGTTTCACCATCTGCGACCATTTGCTCAGTAAGTGCTTTAAGATCTTCTAGAGTCTCAGGCACTTCGTACCCGGCATCTTCAAAGTTCTCCGGTACATACCAAACGAGTGATTTTAAATCGACTTTATAGAAAAAGCCGTACAGATCATCTTTACCATCTTTACCTGCAAAGGTGCCAAGATCGACCCATGAAGAGCCAGCGGCGTAGTTGGCTTCTAGCCATGGTGCAGTTTCGTCGCTTAATGGAGTCAAGAATCCTTTTGACGCAAGATCAGCCGCAAGACCAGGCTGAGGGAAAATAGCAATGTTAGGTGCACTACCAGCTTGCACATCAATGGCAATTTGTTGCTCAAAGCTGTCAGAGCCAGAGTAATTTACGGTCGCGCCAGTAGCCGCCTCAAAATAAGCGATGACACTTTCAACTAAATCTTTATCGGCAGTTAGCCATGGACCAAAGACAGTGATGGTTTCACCTTTTAGATCCATTGCTTTTAGTTCTTCAAAACTTTGCCAGTTAAAACGATCGTCTTCGCCAGGGGCAAACATAAGATCGGCAGCAAAGGTAGAGGTAGAGGCTATAGCGAGTGCTACAGCGGTAGAGAGTAGGGTAGATTTCATCGTCAACTCCATGTAAGTGATGTTACATAAGTGCTAGGAATGCAAACTTCTGATTTGCTTAATTATATACTTCCCCAATAACCATATACCCCTGTAAAAAGTTTGCTGTGCAAAAAGTACCGATGTGTGCGCGATCTCGCTTTTTGGCTGAAAAACAAACAATAAATTTGATGATAGTCAATTTTCCGCACGTTTGGTGACCAACCTTTGTTACAGCTACGTTTTAAAACGCTAGACTAAAGCGCATATTCTCAATGCACAGTAGGTCACGTATGAGCGAGCTAATTACTACAAAACAACAAGTTATGAGGAAGTGGTGGCATAACTCCGTGGTGTATCAAATTTATCCGCGCAGTTTTAATGACAGTAATGGTGACGGTGTAGGTGATTTGAGAGGAATCATTCAAAAGTTAGACTATATTGCTCAGCTCGGTGCGGATGTCATTTGGCTGAGCCCTGTGTATCAGTCCCCAATGGACGATAATGGATATGATATTTCCGATTATTTAGCGATCTCTCCAGAGTTTGGCACAATGCAAGATATGGATGAACTGATCGCACAAGCCAATGCGCGCGGAATAAAAATTGTTATGGATCTAGTGGCAAACCATACCTCGGACGAGCACCCTTGGTTTATAGAATCCCAAAGCAGTATGGATAACCCGAAGCGCGACTGGTATATCTGGAAAGATCCTAAGGAAGATGGTAGCGAGCCTAACAATTGGGAATCCTTCTTTAAACCCAAAGCATGGACCTTTGATGAAGATTCTGGTCAGTATTATCTGCACCTTTTCTCCAATAAGCAGCCTGATCTTAACTGGGCAAACCCAGAAGTAAGAGAAGCCATTTATCAAATGATGCGATTTTGGTTGGATAAAGGCGTAGGTGGTTTTCGAATGGACACCATCAATATGATCGGTAAACCTGCCGATTTCCCCGACGCGACAATTTTTGACTCCGGTGTCGCGGGTTGGGAGCACTGGGCTAATAACGATCTTTGTCATCAATACCTGCGTGAAATGAACCAGCGGGTGTTGCAAGATTATAATGTCCTGACCGTGGGGGAAACCCCCTTTACTACCACGTTAGATGGTCGTTATTATTCGCATCCTGATCGCAAAGAAATCAGCATGATATTTCAGTTTGAACACGTGAGTATTGATCGTGAAGAACACAACGCTGTCGCTAAGCCTTTCGATCTCGTTCAGTACAAAGAGATCATGAGCCGCTGGCAAATTGACCTTTACCAAAAAGGCTGGAACTCGGTCTACTGGAGCAACCATGACCAACCTCGAACGGTCAGCCGTTACGGTAACGATAACGAACAGTATCGCGTTATAAGCGCTAAAATGTTGGGGACAGTGCTCCACATGATGAGTGGTACACCCTATGTCTATCAAGGTGAAGAGATAGGCATGACCAACAAACAATTTACCTCTATCGATGAGTTTAACGATTTAATGGCGAAGTTCCATTATCAAAAACTTATGGATAAAGGGGTAAAACCGCAAGATGCACTCGACTTTCTTAATCGTTATTCACGTGATCACGCGCGCGTGCCTATGCAGTGGCAAGACTCTGAGCATGCGGGGTTCACCGATGGTCAGCCTTGGCTTCCACTCAACGATAACTATTCGACCATTAATGCCCAACAAGCCGTAGGTGACCAAGATTCTATCTACCATCACTACCGCAAATTGATTGAGTTACGTAAAAGCGGCCAATATGGTGATGTGATTGTGTATGGACGTTACACCTTGCTTGACCCGAATGACAGCGATGTGTACGCCTATTTACGTTGTTTTCATGGTAAGCAGCTTTTGGTCATTGCAAACTTCAGTGAAGATACCGTTGAGAGGCAATATCAGGGCGAACTTGGGTCGGTTGTGTTAAATAACTATGACCTCGACCCGACCAGTTTAGCATCGATAACGCTGCAACCCTATCAAGCACTGGTGATTGAACTGAAAAGTGGCGACTAAGAAAAGCCGTCTTTCTCGTTCCAATCTTTAATGTAGTCGAGCACCAGCGGCTCGATTATGCTCATTAGCCAGAGGCTTTTGGGTGACTGTCGCTTGGTGGATTTCATGATAAGTGCAACATCGAGCGACAGTTTTACACCATCGACATCGTCAATTGTGGGCTGGTAGCGAAGGGTAAAACAGTTATCGAGTAATTGAGTCATTAAATGGTGGTTATCAATGATCAATGTTGCTTCAATGCTAGGATCAATCGTTTTGTAGTGATTTCGGTAGTCGTTTACGGCGTTGACGATGTACTTTACGTATTCGCCTGAGCGATTGCCGTCAAAGACTCCAACGCCACTGTGCAGTCGCTTTTGATAAATGCTTTGTGGCTTGTCCCCTAAAATGTGTAAGCCCATATCAACGTCTCCCTGCTCGATAAGAGATTCGGTGACATTTGTCCAGGTTCTAATCTCTATAATCGCATCGGTTTGGGCTCGAATCGCTTGAATGAGCTTTTTACCGATCTGGGTGAGGTAAATGTCTACAATGTGCAATGTGACTTTATTTACCTGTTTAGGGTCGAAGACTTCCGGCGATAGAGCAACGCCAATTTGATCAAACGCTTCCTGCAACTTAGGCGCTATATTCTTAGCGTAGGTTGTTGGCAATAGGCCGTCTGCGCTTCTGATAAAAAGCTGATCGTCCAAACTCTCTCTGAGTTGAGCCAGTACTTTGGAGACGTATGATTGAGAGCGACCTAGTCGCTGCGCCGTTCGTTTCGTTGAATGGGTTTGCATCAGTATCAAAAAAACTTGTAACGCATTGTAGTCTTTCATCTAGATCCAAGGTTAGTAACGGTTTTGTTTACGATAGCGGTGGCATTGCATATTGTCCATAGTCGCTGAAAGTGTGGAGGTTAATAGACGGCAGCGGTGCGACTTACTGCAGTAGGTCGCTGGATGAAAGTTGCACAATGTGCGTGTAAAACTAGCAATTGATCGCAATTTTTCGGTCATTTGAGGTCGATCTACCTAGATATAGAGTATTCTATTGCTCGAAAAAATGACTACTTGTTTTGGAATATACATGATCGAACAACTCTGGCTGAAAAGTTACCCGAAAGATGTCCCTGCAATGATCGACGCAGACAAATACCCCAATGCGCTGTCGATGTTCGATCGTAGTTTTGAAACCTATCCAGATAAGCCTGCCTTCGTCAATATGGGGCAGAGTTTGACTTACAAAGAGCTAAACGAAAAGAGTGACGCATTTGCTGCCTATATGCAAAATGAATTGGGCATGAAAAAAGGTGAGCGAATAGCATTGATGATGCCAAACTTGCTGCAATACCCAATCTGTTTGATTGGTGCATTAAAAGCAGGCTTAGTGATTGTCAATGTGAATCCTCTATATACGCCAACAGAGCTACAGCATCAATTGCGCGACTCTGGTGCCAGTGCCATTGTTGCAGTGACTAACTTTGGCAACAATTTACAAAAAGTGATCAGTAAAACCAGTTTACGACACGTAATACTCACCCACATCGGTGATGAACTTGCACCCTACAAGCGTACGTTAGTGAACTTTGCCGTCAAATACATTAAAAAGATGGTGCCTGCTTATCACCTACCCAATGCGATCTCACTGAAAAAAGTGATCACTAACGGTAAAAAGCTGCCGTTTGATGCGCCAGAACTGTCGGGTGATGACATAGCCTACCTGCAGTACACTGGTGGAACGACCGGTGTGGCAAAAGGTGCAGTTTTAACTCACCGCAATATTGTTGCCAATGTCTTGCAAGTCGATGCGCACTTTTCTCCACGTACGTTGCGCGACAAAGAACATGTGGTTACGCCACTTCCTCTTTATCATATTTTTGCTAACTCAGTCAGCATGATGCTGATGATGCACATGGGTGCAACCAACTTACTGATTACCAATCCTCGTGATTTGGACGCGTTTGTGAAAGATCTGAGCCGCTACCCATTTACTACGTTTTTTGGTTTAAACACTCTGCTTAATGGACTCAATCGTCACGAAGGGTTCAAAAAACTAGATTTTAGCAGTGCCAATTTAACCATTGCTGGTGGTATGGCGACGCAGCAACATGTTGCAGAAGAGTGGCAATCGATAACAGGAATGACGGTGGTAGAAGGCTATGGTCTGACAGAATGCTCCCCTGTTGTAGCAGGTGGTATTCACACTCAGCAGCACTTTAAGCCGTCCATTGGCGTTCCGCTTCCAAGTACCGAGCTCAGAATTGTCGATGATTCAGGGGTTCCTATGCCACTGGGGGGCATTGGCGAGATCCAGATTCGTGGTGACCAAGTGATGCAGGGGTATTGGAATCAAGAAGCAGAGACAAAGCAGGTATTGACTGAGGACGGCTGGTTTAGCTCAGGTGATATCGGTCGTATGGATGAAGACGGGTTCTTTTATATCGAGGACCGCAAGAAAGACATGATCTTGGTATCGGGCTTTAATGTTTTCCCAAGTGAAGTCGAATCCGTTGCTACGTTGCATCCAAACATTGTTGAAGCCGGTGCTATTGGCGTGAGCGATGACGTAACAGGGGAGCGCGTAAAACTTGTCGTAGTGACCAATCAGCCAATCAGCGTTGAGGAAGTGCGTAAGCACTGCAAGAAGCACCTAACCAACTACAAAGTGCCAAAGGAAGTGGAGTTTCGTGATGAGTTGCCAAAATCGGTGGTAGGTAAGATTCTGCGTAAGGATCTGCGATAGTTCGCTGGGTCCCTGTGACGCCGATATTAAGCAAACAGGGATGATTTACGACCACTTACTGTCTAAAAGTTAAAGGCATTTGTGCGGTCGCACGACAAATATTGGTCAGCTTAGGCTGGCCTTCTTTTTTGGGCCAAATGTCACCGGTTAAGAAAGAATTACCAACGAATTTCAATAGGGGTACCAATAGTCACTAGCCCCATAAACTCATCCATTTCACGATTAGTAAGTGCGATGCAACCGTCGGTCCAATTTGCAGTTTGAGTAAATGACTCTAAATGTTCAAAACCATTTTTTTGTCCATGCACCATGATGTGTCCACCTGGTGACACCCCTCTATTTTTAGCAATGATCTTATCGTAATTGTTTGGATAGGAGATGCGCATTGCTCGGTAAAATTCGGAGTCTTCTTTCTTAAAATCTAAGGTGTAATTACCCTCGGGAGTGCGTTGATCGCCGGCCTCTTGTTTATGGCCTTTAGGGTTTTGACCAAACGCTACATGATACTCTTTGACGACTTGCCCATCGTAAATAAGAAACATACGGTTTTGCGATTTAACCACTTTGACGAGGTCAACGCTGGCGTTGGCAAGTGGACTGAATAGAGCAATAAAGGCAATCAAAAATTTCATGATAGTAGCGGTAACGCGGTGTTCATATGTGTCGGGATAATTGGCGAGATTTTAGCGGCTTTGAAGAAATTGTGCACTGTTTTTACGTACGCTGTTCATAAAAAGTTGGTGCCATCAAATTATTGTTGCTAAATATTGCACTAGATCTCGTCGATTATTGCTATATTTGAAGTTAAACCTAACTCAACCCATGAACGAGGCGGATAGCGATGCGCACACGCTCAGATGAACTGAATATCTTACTAACCGTTATCGATAGTGGAGGGTTTTCTGCCGCCGCGTCGATGTTAAATATTCAGGTTGCCAAGGTGTCCCGTACCGTCAGTAAAATTGAAAAACAGCTCGGGGTTACTTTGCTTAATCGAACCACTCGTCGCATAGAGTTGACTGAAGAAGGGCGACAGTTTGCCGCGCAAATTAGACAAGGACTGTCGTACCTTGAGCAGGCAGAAGCAGAGATCGTTGAGCGTAAAAACCAGCCTAAAGGACGTTTAAGAGTCGATGCTGCTAGCCCGTTTGTATTGCATCAACTTGTGCCTCTAGTGGCCGAATTTAATGCGGCGTACCCCGAGATAGAATTAGAATTAACCTCTAATGAAGGTATTGTCGATTTACTGGAAAAACGCACCGATATTGCGATCCGCATCGGCCAATTGCAAGATTCTACGCTTTACTCTACGTTGCTAGGCGAAAGTCCACTGTTTATTGTCGCCTCGCCCTCTTATTTGGACATCAACGGCGTGCCAAAACAGGTAAGCGATCTGTCTCAGCACAAACTGCTCGGCTTTACTGAGAGTAAAACCTTAAATCAATGGCCATTGCCAATGGAAACGGTTGTGCCCAAATTGATGGTGAGCAATGGTGAAACCTTGCGTCAACTGGCAATAGCTGGCAATGGAATAGCGTGTTTATCGGGTTTTATGGTTAACCAAGACATCGAGCAGGGTCGGCTGGTGAGCTTACTTCACCCTTTCGTTATCAGTAATACAGGCAGAGAGCGCGTTAATGCGGTGTACTATAAGTCGTCTACACTGTCTAAACGGATCACCGCGTTTATTGACTTTATTCGGCCTAGACTTTCTCTTTGATAGTATAATCAATGAAACAAATCCACTAAGGAGTGAGTATGGACTATTCTCACATTAGTCATCCAGACATTGAATCACTTAAAACTCTATTTCTAGAGACCTTTACCGACTCAGAAAGTGCCGAAGAAGGGCAGGTCGTCAGCGGTTTAGTTGCCGCAATTCTCAGCACCACCGAACCGTCGTTGGTTGAAGTTTTTGGCGCAACAGAGTCTGAATTACAAGCCGCGATCATTTTGACTAAGCTCGAAACCTCGACTCAACAGAGTGCGTATCTACTTTCTCCTGTTGCTGTAGCTACTAGGGCGCAAGGGCAAGGTGTGGGACAGGCGTTGATTCAATTTGCTCGCACAGCATTGGCCGAACAGGGTGTCGAGCTTCTCTTTACGTATGGGGACCCTAATTTTTATGGAAAAGTCGGCTTTGAGCAAATCGATAACAACAAGATTGTTGCACCTCAGCCCTTAAGTCACCCTATGGGGTGGCTTGGGCAAAGCTTGGCTGCTGAGAATATCGCCGACATGAGCATGACCCTAAAGGCGGTTGCAGCGTTTGATGACCCAAATCTTTGGTAATTAGCCACAATGTATAACCTGAACAGCCCGTTAGCGTGGTTAACCTTGCCGAAACAGGTTGATGATGAGAGTCGGTGTAGCATTGCGGTATTGCCTAATTTCATTTCGCCTACTGGCGCTAAGGCGTTGACGAACGAATGTGTTGAGCAATTGGATTGGCAACAAAAGCAAATTCGGTTATTTGGCCGATGGATAGATCAGCCTAGGCTAATTTGTGGTTACGGAAGCCGCGCTTATCAATATTCAGGTCTTACTATAGAGCCGCGCGAGCTTCCTACATCGCTTGCTATGATGCGACAAGCTGTATCGTCTGTGTGCGGAACAGAGTTTAACAGTGTGTTGGGTAACTACTATCGCAATGGCGACGACTACATGGGATGGCATCAAGATAACGAAGCCGCTTTGGGTAAGGAGCCGACAATTGCTTCCGTCACTTTAGGACAACGCAGAAAGTTTGTGTTCAAACACAAGGAGACAAGTGCTAAACACGAGCTTTGGCTAGAATCTGGCAGCCTGCTAGTGATGGCAGGCGCCATTCAACATCACTGGATGCACGCCTTGCCAAAGACGAAAGTGGCGCAACAGTTGAGACTCAACTTTACGTTTAGAAATATCGTCGCCTAGGTAGCGCTATCGGCCATTGATACCAATCGTAGTAATTAACGAGCAAGGGTGATCAGGTAATTGCTTTGGTTGATATGATACCTGCAAAGCGTTCTGGGTAGTCTGTAAAAATGCCATCAACTTGATCTAGGTGTTTGAATTTGTGCGGTTTATTTACGGTGTAACACCAAACTTTAACCCCTAGCTTTTTTAGTTTTGAAATCTGAGTTTCGGTCACCCAAAAATGATTCAAATGACAGCTGTAGGCACCTAATTCTTCGATTAGCTGAAGATGATCTTTACCTAACCGATCCGCTAACACACCAATACACACGCTGCTTGACTGACGACGAACTTCGCGAAGTGCTGCTTGGCAGAAACTCGATATCACTACTTTGTCGCTGGAAAATTCGCAATGTTCAAGAGTACTAAGCAAGTTATCTACCACACTGTTAATGGTGTCATCAGACTGCTGAGAACGATCCAGTTTAATTTCTAAGTTGATGCCTAAATCGTACTGTTGGGCGAGATGCAGTAACGCTTCTAAGGTTAAAATAGACTCCCCTTCAAATTGAGGGCCTTTCCATACCCCGAAGTCTAACTCGTATAATTCCAACAAGGTATGTTCGTCGACACGACCTGTTCCATTGCTGCAGCGCTCTAAGGTGTGATCATGCGTGACCACCAAGGCACCTTCTTTTGTGGGTTGGACATCTACTTCGACCCAAGAGAGTCCTTCTTCTGCAGCCGCTTTAATGCTGCTTGCGGTATTTTCAGGATAGTGACCAGAAAGTCCACGATGACCGACAACTAACAACGGAGAATGAATGGGCATTACACTAACTTCCAACATGCTGGTAACAATTTCGCTCATCCTCGCACCTCTTGATAATTTTTCAAAGCTAAAATGTGTAAAAACTTCAGCTAAGTCTAAAAGGGCAATGTTTCAGTATTGGGTCAGTTTTTTTTAAATAGCGTTAATAGCTCACCCGTTAGCCATTGTACCTTTTGTGTGGTGTGTTGGTGCCGCTCCGAAATAAGAGAAACGTCAAACCCACCCATTTCTATGGGCGGCTTGCAGTAACTTAACTGGTTATGCTGTTGAAGGGCTTTGGCCAGCTGAGAAGGTAGTGTAGCGACGATGCTGCGACCTTGTAACATTCGACTGATAGACATGAAGCTTGCAGAGGTTGTTGTTACTTGTCGAGTCAGCCCAAGGTCGTTCAATATCGTATCGACTTTGGTTGCTACGCTACCGTCGGGACTTACCAATGCGTGCGGAAGTTGAGCAAACCCTTTAGCAGTAGCAAGCTGCTGGCGATCTACGGTCGTCGAATCGAACAAAACAACATGGTCTTCAGTGTACAAAGTGTGACGCAGGAAGCCCGTCGACGCTGGGGTGAATCCCACTATCGCGGCGTCAATACGTTGTTTATCAAACAAAGCCTGATAATTATCTCGATTGATAGTATGAAACAGGATTTGTGCCGAAGGAGCGAGTTGGCGCAGATGGTCGTAAATGGCTGGGGCGAATAGCCATTCCGCGTAATCTGTCAGCCCAACTTTGAACTGCCCATCAAATTGAGACGGAATAAATTGATGATTGTGAGATAACTCTTGGTCAATGTGGCTCAAAATATGTTTGATCTTTGGGGCGAGCGTGACCGCGTATTCTGTTGGCAGCATTTGATGGCCGCGCCGATAGAAAAGAGGATCGTCAAATAACGTTCTGAGTTTTGCTAGGTTGTGACTCATCGCCGATTGGCTCACATGAGCTTGCTGTGCAGCCAGAGAGACAGATTGGCTGCTAAACAAATAGTGAAACGCGATCAAGAGGTTCAAATCAACATTTCGCCAGTTTCTAGATTCCACACTATCAATACTATTCATATTAAGTATTATTACTATCAATTTGAGTCATTATTGCTGTCAGCTTACTCTAGCCTCACACAAATTCAATAGTCAATTGATGGATACCGATGTTTCAGATATTTAAGATTTTTTTCTTTTTGGGTTGGGTCAGTTTTGGTGGGCCTGCCGCGCACATAGGGTATTTCCGCCAAGCTTTTGTAGAAAAACGTGGCTGGTTAACCGATAGTGATTACGCGCAAATTGTCGCGTTAAGCCAGTTTTTACCGGGGCCAGGATCAAGCCAAGTTGGCTTTGCGGTGGGTTATCACCGTGGTGGCTTACCCGGTGCGATAGCAGCCTTTGTAGGTTTTACCTTACCGTCGGTTGCAATAATGGTGGCTCTTGCGACGGCAAGTGCCGAGCTTATGGGTGTGCCACTGTTTGAACAAGTTGTCCATGGACTTAAATTACTCGCCGTGGTGGTGGTCGCCGATGCGACATGGGGCATGTATAAAAACTTCTGTAAGCAAAGCACCTCTATTGCTGTCGCCTTCGGCACCGCTATAGTGTTGCTTATCGCGCCGTCGTTAGTCAGTCAAATGTTGGTGCTCGTAGTGGCGGCCCTGGTGGGCATGTCTGCGCTCTCGTCAACGGACAAAACAGCCCACGCGCCTATAAAGGTAAACCCTTGGCCGCTGGCACTATTTTTGGGCCTTCTATTGGTATTACCGCTGGTGAGCGCTGCATCCCAAAGCATCAACCTATTTTCACAGTTTTTTCAGGCAGGAAGTTTGGTGTTTGGTGGTGGTCACGTGGTGCTCCCGCTACTACAAAATAGCTTGGGCGATGCGGTGACAACCGAAACCTTCCTGACGGGGTACGCAGCCGCGCAAGCCGTGCCGGGACCTATGTTTACGCTCGCGACTTTCTTAGGCTTTCATTTGTTGCCAAACAGCCCAATCGCAGGTGCATTGTTAGCAACCATGGCTATTTTTCTGCCAGGGTTTTTACTGCTGCTTGGTGTATTGAGCCATTGGCAGCAGCTAGCTAAGCGGCCTAAGGTTGCTGGAGCGATTGCTGGAGTTAACGCGGCGGTTGTGGGATTACTTGCCGCTGCGCTGTATCAGCCAGTCGTTTCTAGCGCGGTGTTCAGCGGGCTTGATATGGCTGCGGTACTGCTTGGGTTTTTGCTACTAAAACAGTTGAAACTACCGATTGTTGGGTTAGTGTCGTTGTTTATGTTACTAGGGCCAGTGCTGTCATTTGTGGCCTAAAATTAGCAAAGATAGAAAAGCCGACATGACTGTGTCGGCTTTAGTCTATTTGGACGACAAGCTCTTAATTAAGAAATATTTTTCGTGATTCTCAGGAAAGTTTTCTAATGTCATTTGAGCGATGTAGCCGTGCTTTTCATAAAAAGGACGAGCTTGAAAACTAAAAGTATCAAGCAATACTGAATGGCACCCTAATGACTGTGCGTAGCCTTCGATACTAGTGAGCAATTGTGAGCCTAAGCCTTGAAGCTGAAAGTCTGGAGCGACCCATAAGAATTGGATCATCAGCCAATTGCCTCTAATTTCACCGCACACCCCTGCAACTTTTTGCTTAGCGCTGTCTGGGTGGTAGCAGTAGTAGGCAACGGGTTGCTCTCTCAAGTTTCCTAAATGAGGTTTATTATGCTCAACAAGCCCTAACCGGATCTCTTCGATATCTTGGGCACTTGGATTTAAATCTAGTGTTATGTTCATGTGGCTCGATGTTGGTCAATGAGGATTGGATTACCATCGGGATCAGTGAGCATTACGTGCGCGGGTCCAGTGGCCGCAGCTGTAGTCGCATCTAGCGCAATACCGCGTTGAAGCAATAACTCTTCGATAGCTCGTATATCGTCAAATGCTTCGGTATCTTTACCGTTGCTGTCCCAACCAGGGTTAAAGGTGAGCATGTTTTTGTCAAACATGCCTTGGAATAGTCCAATGACGGTTTCTCCATTCTTCAGAATAAGCCAGTTTTGGTCAATATCCCCACCAAACACTGAAAACCCTAATTTTTGATAAAAATCAAAAGATTGATGAATATCTTTTACGTTGAGACTGACTGAAAATGCACCGAGATCCATAACTACACCTATACCTTTTGTTTAAACACCCAAATTGGTCCTATCAATAAGAATTGAACATCATCGAAAAAGGAAGGTTTTTTCCCCTCAATTTTGTGACCTATAAACTGAAAAATCCACAACACCACAAATAAACCGACTGACCAGTTGAAAATGTTGATCTGCTCTTGCAACACAAATACGATACCAATGCACAGTAAGCTAAAGCTCAGCATTGAAAGAAAAACACTCATTGACAGGCTTAAATAGAACGCCATAACGGGCAGCAACACTATCCAAATCCAGTTTAAGCTCAGGCCAAAAAGCTCTAGAGGCGGAATAGAAAAAATGAGGCCGACGATGGATAAGAAAATGCCGGGTACCGCTACTTTATGGATTTTACGATTGGTGCCATTTTGGTGACTCTCACCATAGGCGTCTAGCCATTGCTGCAGCGTTCTCATAGTAACTCCTTGTATAAGATGACAATAGACTGCGTGAGAGATTTATAACAGAAAACAACAGCCTACCAGAACAGATTTGTTATCAAATTGTTAAGTCGGGCAGGCTGAATTAAAACATGTTATGGTTTGAGGCTGAGTCAGGCCTGTAAAATGGGCCAGATAAACATAGACGATAGGACATCTCATGGAAGGAAGAATCAGTATCATCACTCTTGGCGTGAAGGATTTAGATCGTTCAATTAAGTTCTACAAAGAAGGGTTAGGTTTGGATACCTCTGCCGAATATGGCGCTGAGATTGCGTTTTTTAAAACCGCTGGAACCTGTTTAGCGCTGTATCCATTAGACAAACTTGCTGAAGAGTTTCCCGACAGAGCGGTGTCTATTGGCAATGCGCAAGGTTCACCGGTTACTTTAGCCCATAATACGAGAAGCAAAGACGAAGTCGAACAGGTGTTGGCTCAAGCGGAGGCAGCGGGTGGCACCATCATCAAGCCAGCACAGTTGGTTTTCTGGGGTGGGTTTAGTGGGTATTTTCAAGACCCTGATGGTCATTTGTGGGAAGTTGCTTATGCGGACTCATGGCAGTTTAACGATGATGGCAGTTTGGTTATCGAGTAATCTTTCAGGGGAACTCGTTCATCAAATTAGATGTATGAGAAACCATCCATAAGTTGTTATTTTTGAGCAACAGTGGCATGTTGTACCAAGGATCACATAAGAGCAGTACGGATGAGCGACAAAATCTACTTTAACACTTCGAATCGATTTAACTTCAAGAAACAATTGATCAATGCAACCACACGATTACATCATACCTTAGCTCCTAAGCACGCTAAGAAAACCGCCAGAAAATTGTTGTTAACACCGGTTCGAGCCAAGCCGAAGAACGAATCACCGAAGGACTTGCAGGTTGCTTCTGTGCAGAGTCAATACGGTGCTTTAACAACCTACTCACTAGGCCAAGGTCCTGTTTGGGTACTTAATCATGGGTGGTCCGGTAGTGCCAGCCAGTTTTTTCCTTTAATGGAACAAATCGCCAAAAGTGGCTTTACGGCACTGGCTTATGATCAGCCTGCTCATGGGCAAAGTGATGGAGCCTATGGGCACATTCCAGCCTTTGTGCATGGACTGGAAACGATACTTGATAGCGTAGATGAATTGGCTGGCGTGGTGTCTCATAGTATGGGTGCTGCTGCGACGTTAGAGTGTCGACATGCAAAAATGCAAAACGTGCCTTTACTGTTGGTTGCACCTGTTCTTAATTATCTCGAAAACTTATTTGGCAGTGTTGCCCGCTCAGGATACTCGATAAAGCTATTTACCGCCGTGGTAGAAGAAATTGAAGCTGAATACAGTTACCCACTCAATTCGATTGATCCGCAGGCACATTTAAAGCGTCGAGCATCGAAGACCATTATTGTACATGACGAAAATGACCGTTTTGCCAGTCATAGCGTTTCAGAACAAGCCAGTCAAAGCTCCAACAATGTCGAGCTAGTAACGACGCAAGGTAAAGGACATGGTCGCATCATGTCATGCCAAGAAACCTATGATGCATTCGCTCGTTTAATCCACAGCAATTCATAGGCGCAAACGCAACAAAAAATCCCTACCTAGTCGGACTAGATAGGGACTTTTTTACTTGAGCTTCGTGCTAGATGAGTGCTGGTACAGTCTGCCAACTTATGTAGCCTGCCATTAGCACCAAGAAAATGCCAAATCCAGTTTTTAGCGCTTGCTGAGGAATGCGCTGATTAAGCTGCGTTCCTACTTGGCTACCAACGATACCAATGATGGTCACCAATGCGATGACAGACCAATCTAAGTGCAGTTGATTAGCATCAAGGACTTGCTGATATTTAATAAAACCAGACAGTGATTTCATTGCAATGATGACAAGACTGGTGGCGACAGCGCGCTGCATGGTTAATCCGCCGAGGATGACGAGCGCGGGAACGATTAAAAACCCTCCACCTACGCCAACAAACCCAGTAACTGAGCCCACCAGAATACCGTCGAGACCAATTTTTGTTATTGAGCGTTTTGTGTCGCCATCGGACTCGCTTTGTTGTTTTGGTTGCAGCATTTTGTAGGCGGCAATCACCATCACCCCAGCAAAGGCGATAAACTGCACATCACCATTAACAAATCCCGCCGCCCATGCTCCTAAGTACGTCCCTATCATGCCTGGGACACCAAAGTAGAGCACACTGTGCCAATCGACCTGCTTACGTTTAATAAGCGGCAGAGAAGCGATAAAGCTGATTAAGCCTACAATGACTAATGACCCTGCAATTGCCACTTTTTGCTCTTGGCCAACTAAATAGGCCAACACAGGCACTGTCACTATAGAGCCTCCCGAACCTAACAAGCCTAGAGTTATGCCAATGCTCATTGCTCCTGCGACTACATGAATCATCCCTGCCTCCCGTATTAAGTTTTTTCTAAATTAGATGTTGCTAATATTTGATTTTTATCTTACGCTATTTTCATTGATTAGCAAACGCTAATTTAGATTAATTCAATGAAAGGAAGTGTTATGAAGATTGAAACGTTTTTCCATGAAGGATCCTCAACCTATACTCATGTGATTATCGATCCAGAGACGCAGCATTGTGCTATTGTCGATCCCGTCCTTGATTATGACCCTAAGTCTGGACGAAGCAGCACTCAATCTGCAGATGCAGTGATCGAATACATTAATAGCCATCAACTTAAGGTTGACTGGATATTGGAGACGCATGTTCATGCAGATCACCTTTCTTCGGCACCTTATCTAAAATCAAAATTGGGTGGCAAAGTCGCCATTGGCTCTAAAATCAATCAGGTTCAAGCCGTATTCAAAGGTGTATTTAATGCCGAACCCGAGTTTGCAACCGATGGCAGCCAGTTTGATCACCTGTTTGATGATAACGAAACCTTCAACATAGGTTCGCTAACCGCAAAAGCTTGGCACACTCCTGGACATACCCCTGCCTGCGCCACTTACATTGTAGAAGAGGAAGCTGCGTTTGTGGGAGATACGATATTTATGCCTGATATGGGCACGGCGCGTTGTGATTTCCCAGGGGGGAGTGCAGAAGAGCTGTTCCAGTCCATTGGCAAAATTTTATCGCTACCCGAGCAGACTCAATTATATATGTGTCACGACTATGCTCCGGGTGGACGTGAGCACCAATTTGTCACGACAGTGGGTGATGAAAGAGCACGTAATATCCATGTTGCCAATGGGACAGCGGAAAGTGACTTTGTTGCCATGCGCAGCGAGCGAGATGCCACATTAGCTATGCCGGTTCTCTTATTGCCTTCGGTCCAGATCAATATGCGAGCAGGTGAGACACCCCCAGCAGAAGATAATGGTGTAAGCTATCTAAAGATTCCACTTAATGCCCTGTAAATTGCAGAACATTATTTGAACAAGCAGGAGAACATGGATGAACATTACTAAAATTGCAGAAAATTATTCAGTCAGCCCACAAATTGCGGTGCAAGATATTGCGACGATAAAAGAGATGGGCTTTGACGGTATCGTGTGTAATCGACCCAATGGGGAAGAACAGGGACAGCCGCTATTTGATGAACTTATGTTAGAGGCCGCTAACCAAGGTATCGACATTGTCGCCATCCCAATGAATGGCCCCGAAGTCACCATGCCAATGGTTGAACAGTTCAATCAATTTATGCAGCAGCATCAGCGCGTACTTGCCTTTTGCAGAACAGGCAATCGCTCGTCGATAATTTGGAAAGCTGCTTTAGCAGTGAATTAATAGGTCTCGTTGCTGATACATTTTGAAGAGGTTTACCGGTGTAAACCTCTTTGCAAATGTTAATCGCGTTATCGCGTTAGCGACTATGTGCAGACTCAAAGCTATCACAGGCAAATCGTATAGCTTGATCAAGCTCTGCTCTGGTGACAGGGTCTTGATGGGTCATTAATGATGGCCAGTAGCACGTCCCCTTTATTGAACCGATTAACTGCTCAATAGCCAGTAACGGCTCCGACAATGAGAGTTTGTTTTGTTCTACGCCTTGTTTAGCCCAATGCCGTAGCCCATACCCACCTTCAATCGTTTGCAGTTGCGCTAACGCAATTTCTGCAAATCGTTTCTGTTTCATGCACTCGACACTGACCAGCCGCGATAGCTGGATGAACTGTGGATCTAGCAAATACGACATGCGTTCACTCAAAATCGCAAACAGCTGATCTGAGATGGACGTGTTGCGGTCAAAGTCGACGGGCAAATGTTGTTCAAAATTGCTCATCAGTGAGTCGACAATTGTTTCAAACAGCTTATCTTTGGTTGGGAAGTATTTGTACAGTGTACGTTTAGACACTCGAGCAAGCTTTGCAATCCCATCCATGCTCGCTTGATCGAATCCTTTTTCCGAAAATAGCGTCATGGCAGCATTGAAGATATCGTGCTGTTTTGCTTCTCTCATTTTGCTCAAGGTAAATGCCTCTCAAATTTGCCAACATTTCATTCTACAAGCTTTACTGACTGGAATTCTAAAGTGTACACTATCGTTTACTTTAGAGTCGAATACTAATTATAAATAGGCAGTTACCCAATGGATCAACACATTAAATACGCGCTCGCCGTTCAAGGTGGCGGTCAAAAAGGCGCTTTTGCTTCTGGGGTATTAGATAAGTTTAAAAAAGAAAACTTTGACCCATTTTCATTGTATTTAGGCACTAGTGCAGGCGCTCTAAACGTTGCGGCATTTGTGGCAGGGCAGCCTGGGTTAGGCCTCGACTTCATTCTTAATTACACCACGCGTGAGCGCTTCTTTGATTTCAATAAGTTTGTGAAAAAAGAGCAGCCGATGGATCTTGATTGGGCGTTTGAGTTTGTAAATAGCGGCGACTTTCCACTCGACATCGAAAAGGGCCGGCGCCACCTTGGCGGTGACCGTGAGGCACTCGCATGTATTACTAATGTCGATGAGGTAAAGGATTACTATTACCCGATTTTTTCTGAGGATTGGTTTGATGTGTTGCGAGCGACCTGCGCGATTCCTATGCTCTACTTCCGTGACGTCGAATTTGATGGCGCCAAATGGGTAGATGGTGGCGTAACTGCGACCATACCCGTTGAGGAAGCGTATCGAAGGGGCTTCAAAAACATTGTTGTTATTTCTACAGAGCCTATATCACAGCAGTCTGCGGCAGAACAAATTACGGTTGCGACTTCTGCGGTTGAAGAGGCAGAAAAAGATCTGAGACTAGGTCGTTTTCGTCAAGAATTAGAAGAAGGCCTTGCTCCGTATGTCGACAAATACAAACTGCACGGTCATCGTGATAAATTGCTCGACTTTCAAAAGCAGTTTTCTAAAAAAATAGAAGAACTTAGCCACGAAATTAAGTTGCCTAATTTTGACTCTGTGACCCCTGATTGGCTGCCCGACAAAGACACGTTGACGCAATTGGTTGCTCAGCAGCAACAACGGTTGATGCAAACATCTACTGGCAATAAAAATATGGATATGCTTGTGCAACATTACGTGAGTCATAACGCTGTGCGTCAGTTCATTCAGACTCCACCAGAAGGAGTCACATTGCATGAGATATCGCCGACGGTTCCACTAAAAAGCAAAGGCTTGATGAGCAGCAAAACGGACATTCTGCATGACTATGAGTTGGGCTTGCTAGCTGGAACTGAGTTTCTTGAAGCGTTTAATCAAGGGTAATCTAAGCGCAAGCTTGAGCAGACTCAGTCATCATAGTATGTGTGCCATGAGCGTCTATACTTGCGGTTACAGAGCGACGCGCCAAAGTAAAAACAAGGTTAAGAAACAAAGAATAAGGAAATTCGATGCTAAAGTACCAGGTTAAAAAGTCTATTGTTATCGATGCAGAGCCCGAGCAGGTTCAACAGTTTGTTGCAGATTTCACCCATTGGCCAAGTTGGTCGCCATGGTTAATCACCGAGCCAGATTGCCCGTTAGTGTATAGCGGAGATCAAGGCAGTGAAGGAGCCAGTTACACATGGGATGGAGAGATAGTTGGCTCTGGTGAAATGCAGTTGGTCGAGGTCAAGCCAGGCACACTTAACATGGATTTAAGGTTTCTTCGTCCTTTTAAATCGCAGGCTAAAGTGGGTTTTGAATTTGACGCAGTGGATGGCGGTTGTAAAGTATCGTGGATCATGGGCAGCCAAGTTCCTTGGTTTTTATTCTTCTTAAAAAACTTGTTTAAGAACATGATTGGCATGGATTACGACCGTGGCCTGGGAATGCTTAAGGCAAAAATAGAGACTGGGAAGGTGGAGAGTAAGCTGAGTTTACTTGGTGATCTAACGATAGATGCGACGCATTATGTCTCTTTACGCGGCGGGGCAACCATTGAACAAATGAAAGAGGTGATGCCAGGTCATATCGACTCGCTAACTCAGCTGGTAACCGAGCAAAAAGTGGTGCCGAATGGCCCATTGTTTGCGCTTTATACCAAAATGGACATGAACACCAGTTACTCTGAGTTCGAAACCTGTTTGCCAATCGAATCCCCAGTTGATCTCTCTGAGCCATTTGTAGTGAAACAACTTCCTACCACACAGGCTTATGCGGTTGAGCATACAGGGGCGTACAATTATTTGGGCAATGCTTGGTCGATGGTGATGATGGCATCACGTCATTATAAGGTGAAAACATCTAAAGCCATTTTAGGCATGGAGCGATTTTTGGATTCGCCAAACACAGTGCCTGAAGGTGAACTGCGAACACAAGTGATGGTGTTTAAAAAATAGAGTTTGAGTAGTCTGGGAAATGGGCCAATATATTTGACCATTTGCTTGTGCGTTTAAAATTGCCCTCACACTTTTGAGACGTGCACATTTTAAATCGCTATATGCGGCTTCAATTTGCTCGATCTTATAAATGTTACAAGACTTCTGATGCGGCTCTTTTACTCTATTCAGTACATCAATTATGAGTAGAGCTAATGGAACTGGCTTCACCACAAACTGACCTATCAACCTCAATGACTATTGAACATATTGATACGCCCGATTTAACCCTCGTGCGGGAGTTGTGGTGCGAGCTCGAAAATCGAGCGCCAAGTAATGTGTTTTTAAGTTGGTTTTGGATCGGAACCTGGCTTGAGGTGTTCGTCACTGATTTTATTTTGGTGGTTGCAAAGAGCGATCACGGTGTGCCAGTCGGTCTTGGCATTATTGTGAAGACGCCTTCGAATTCACCATTGCCCGGATTTGAAGATTATCATCTCCATCGCACTGGCCAGCGAGATCTTGATCAAATCTGGATCGAGTATAATGACTATTTGCTGGATACCGAGCTAGCGGACCAACTAAGGCCACTGCTGAATCAGTACGTTATGGACAATGTAGTAAAGCGCGGTGGCTTTTCAATAGGCGTATCGAAACAGGAGGTACTTGCCCATTCTGGTCTCTTTAAGCACAGTCAGCGCACAATATGGAGTACGATGGCTTATCGAGTGAACCTGCATCGCTATCATAGCTTCTCAGAATATGAAAAACAGACTTTATCAAAAAACGCCCGTTATCAGATCCGGCGCAGTAAAAAACGGTATAAGGGTATGGGAGGCGTTGAGTTTACTCACTACAATGTCGAAAACATTGATCAGTTTTTTAACGACTGCGCCCCGTATCACTTAGAGCGCTGGGGAAAAAGTAGTGGCTTCAATAACCCCAAGTTCTTAGATTTTCATCATCGCCTAGCGATGAAAGGCGTCCCACAAGGCATTGTTCAGTTAGTCAAAGTGTCTGCAGGTGAGCATCACCTTGGTTATATCTATAACTTTCACTTCAAAGGATGTGCGTATTTCTATTTGAGCGCATTTAACTACACCTTTACCGATAAGCACCTAAAACCAGGTCTAGTCACCCACCATATGTTGATTGAGGCTGCTCAAAAAAGTGGTTTTGAGTATTACGATTTTATGGGTGGGGAGCTGCAATACAAAAGAACATTAAGCGATGAAGAGATGTCGCTGGAAATGCGGGTTTACCGAAACATCAATTTGGCTAATTCGATTAAGTTAGCCATTGATCATGCTGCAGTACTACGTGATCGGTTAACACACTCCTCTACGCCAACTCAAAGCCGAAAAAAGAAGAATTGAGGAAATATTTTCTGCCATTTCGTACCCTTTTTTTTCTGACATACACCCCCTATACTCCATCTCATCGCGCATGAATGCGCTTCAATCTCTAGTGAGTTTCGTAATGACTACCCCTGATATCCGTTTTATTGCTGCCGATATGGACGGCACACTGTTGGATCCTTCTGGTAATTTGGACCCTGATTTTTTTGATGTGTTTGAACAGTTGGCAAAAAAAGATGTTCTATTTGCAGCAGCGTCGGGTCGGCAGTATTACAGCTTGCAAGATACCTTCGCTCCTATCGCAGATAGGATGCTGTTTGTTGCCGAAAATGGCACCATGGTGATGCACCAAGGACAAGAGCTGTACAGCAATACTATCGAACGACAGGATATTACTCGAGTGATTGAGGTCGCGAGACAAATAGATGGTGTGCACATTGTGCTGTGCGGTAAGTCGGGTGCATACATTGAGTCGACAGATCCTAATGCGCACCAAGAAATTCAAAAATACTACGCCAAACGTACTCAGGTGGAAGATTTGCTCAGCGTAGATGATCAGTTTATTAAAGTGGCGCTGCTGCATTTTGGTGGCACTGAGGCTAATGTAGCACCGACGTTTAATGCTGAATTCGGTGGCACTCACCAAGTGGTCGTCAGCGCCAAAATATGGCTCGACGTGATGGATAAAAGCGCTTCAAAAGGTGCAGCGATCGAGCATTTACAAAGTACGATGGGCTTTGGTTATGAGCAAACCATGAGCTTTGGTGACTTCTTTAATGACGTTGAAATGCTTCAAGTTAGCGGTGAATCTTATGCCATGGAAAATGCTCATCCAGAGGTAAAGCAACACGCAAAACACATTGCGCCAAGTAATGCGCAGTCGGGTGTTCTTTCCACAATTAAACGCCTTTTTTCTCTTTCTCAATAGCGTTGGGTTACTAAGTTGACAGTTAATGCCGCTAGAGCACGAGTAAGCCCATTGTGCAAAGCAGAATATTTAGCGCTTTATTAATGCCAGCACCGACAAGTACACCGCATAAAGCGACCACTTTAGGGTGAACTGATTGGCCAGTGCTTGATTAGCGTAAATGCTGGCCAGTTTGTATGACTGTTGCTGTTTCATGATACTAGCTAAGTGTTTGTATTCGTATACTTTAGCTTGAATAAACCGCTGCCTAATTTGAAGGTGTTTTACATTGGTGATGTTCTTCTCAATGTAGCAGAGGCGGTTAAGGATCTTTCCAACCGCGTTTACCGCCGTAGAAACGTTGTCTGCTTTACCTCGATCAGGAATGTTGTGCCTTGATACTATGGCTGGGTTGTACAATATCGAGACGGCTTGGTCGATACTTCGGTAGTAAAAATCTCTATCCCCTTCGTAAGCGAGAGATTCATCCATCCCACCCACCTGCAAGAAAAAGTCACGACGCATAAATGTGCAGTTCATGTGCGCAAATCCGTTACTGGTAAGCAGTTGATCAACGTTGATAGGTTGAGTGTCACTCCATTGAAATGTTTTGGCTATGTCTTCAATCCAAATCACGGCCTCTTTCAATGTCCCGTTAGGTTCATATGCGATTTGATTCGAGTAGATGACATCCACACTAGAAGGGTATTGCTCTAGATCGCGCACCACATTTGATAGATAGTGTGGGTCTGTCCAATAGTCGTCATCGTCAAGAAACGCGACATACTCTCCTGTTGCCTGAGCCACGCCGTAGTTTCTGCAATAGTTTGGACCGTGACCGTTGCGTTTTTCTATCAAGTGAAAGTATTGAATCTTATCTGGGTGTGTGGCGATCAACTGTTGATATTGGCGTTGGACATCGGGCGAGCTTCCATCGTCAACCACGATAATTTCAGTATGCGGGTAGCTTTGGGTGAGTGCGGAATCCAAGGCTTTGCTAAATAGACCAACCCTGTTTTTAGTTGGGATAATTATCGAAACGTTAGTCATTGTTCGCCTTCTCTAACCTAGAAAACTCCGAAACCAGACTAGGGGTTACTTTATTGTTATTAAGTAGCCAAGTCATGATCTCAACAGTACTTTCACCAATATCGGCAGCCGTATTACCGGTTGAGTAGGGAGTTAACCCTGATTTTAAGCTGGAAGAATGCAGTGACAAAATGAGGTGTTGATGGCCCGTTTGCTGCAATCTCGAATAGATGCGTTTTAGTTCGTAGATGGGAACACCTTCTGGGCTAAAGCGTAATTTTTTTAGCCGTGCTATTTTACCCAACAGCTTAAGTGGTGGTGAGCTTTGAATGCGGGCAAACAGCTCAGGCTTTTTATTGAGGTAGTTCGCCAGTGGCGCAACCACAGACAAGAAGGCGCTGCTATGAGGGAATACTTCTATCCCTTGTTTGATGTAGTGTCCGTTGGTTGTAGACGAGAAATCTGGGCCACCTATTGAGGTAAAGTCACTGAATGCGCTCGGACTGATGTCTGTTTTGTAGCCCAAGGCGTGCAAAATCTCGTAGGTGTTTTTGCCAATGCCATAGCGACCCGCCAAATAAGTTGTCGGTGCGTGATGGGTTAATGCTTCAATAGCGTCTGTCAGTGTCTTTAGTTTGGCAAACTCAAGGTCGCGCGCCAAGTTTCCAGCAAAGGTGTGGTACTCATCCACGTTGCCTTCGGAGTCTGACTCACTAAACGGCGGAGTGACCCAAGGGTGCAGGTGACTGGCAAATTCGATGTTTGGAGAGGCTAACCCGACCAGTTCTTCTATGGCCTGACGACCTTGTAGGTTATTTATAAACGCGTAATCAAGCGCCAACGTGACCTTTGCTCCAATGTCGACAAGCTGTTTAACCGTAGTTGTGAACTGTGTGTGATGCGAGACATTATCATTGAAACGATTAAACCCACCATTCCAATCAAACTCTTCTTCTGTGTGAATGACTACCGCACATTCCATTGTGGTACCTATCGACTAATATCGTTGTAGAGTCGCTCGACAGCGGCGTTAATCATGCTATAGCTGTCATTAGCGTCTTGGGTGGTTTTGCCATACGGATCGTCAATATTGGCTCGGCCAAACCACAAAGGGCCAACCAAATCTGTCATGTTAACGCCTTCTGCCGGAGCCAAGTTTTGTTCAAAAAACAGTTGATTTTTCTCATCAAAAAACAAAACCAAGTCTCTATCGGTAAGTTGAAAATCTCGGATATGTTTAGATCTGTGCGGCGCCAAATCCACATCAAACTGCTTGGCGGCCTCGATAAACATATCGGGGGACTGACGTCCAGTTGGATCATGGATACCTACAGAGTGAATAGATAACGTAGTGTCTTCGGTCAGTTTCTTTTTTAAGTCGAACTCTGCGAATGAGCTGCGCACGATGTTCCCGTAACATAAGAAGTAGATCGAGTTGTAGTAACCATTCCCTAGTTTTTTACGTAAGGTTGCGCGTACAAATGGGCGGTAAAAAAGCCTAAGCTGCGGTACTTTCCGGTTGATGAACGAGCTAATCAGCTTAACGATACCCATCAATTCAGCAAAAAAAGGTTTTGTGTCCTTCAACTCGAAGCTGTCTATTCGCTCTTTACCTACCAGCATTCTTCTTGCTTCAAAGGTTCTAACTGCTAAAAACTTAAACGCTTTTAGTATGCCTTTGCGTCGACGAATGCCCTGAAACTGACTTCTTACCATATTAAAGTCAGACGTAAGATTACGAGCGTATTGATCGACACGATAGTCTTTGGGATACAAATCGCTGTGAACACTTTGAGGTTCGGTCAAGTAGTTGGCAAAGTAGCTTGGAAAGTCGATTCCTGATTGCACGGCCAATGGAATTGAGCCCCATACACGAGCATTTACTTCGATGAGGATCCATTTGCCATTATTGAGGTTTCTTTTAAATTCAAACATCGCCAGACCGGTCATGTGGGTCTTTGCACACAGCTTTTTAACGGCTTCAAGCTGCGCGGGGTCGACCTCGACACTTTTACGGTAGGAGCTGCCACCCCCGTCGGCGGACTCCCAAAGCCGCTGATGAGCAAACGCGGTTTTGACCACGCCCTCAATAGCAAACACGGACAGGCCTTCACCTGTGCCTTCAAAATATTGCTCTAGAATAAAAGGCTGATGCTGTCCGTCTAATAACGTTTTTAGTTGTTCGGTATTGCGCACTATTGCGACCTTACCACGGTTGTGAATGTCGTCTTCGCGGTAGGATTGCAGCGGCTTAAACACAACAGGCAGCTCAATGGCTTCAAGGTCTATCTGTGATGAATTATCAACATGGTGTGCATCTGCCACGGGAACATCACATTCCATGGCAACAGATTTAGTTTTCCACTTGTCCAAAAAGACGTAGAACGCATCTTCGTTAACGATGGCGCAAGGTGGGAAGTCTTGGTGAGATTTTCGTAATTCAAGCAACGGGAAAATCGCTCGCTCATCACACGGAAAAATCAGCTCAATGGCGTGTTCGGTAACGTATTGCGTGATGGCATGTGACCACGCAGACTCCGTGTTGGCTAGTTGACTGACGCATTTAAAGGCGTGAAGGTATTGGCTGCGCAGTGCAATAGACTGCGCATTGAGCGAAATGGCATGGACCTCATACTCATTTTTAGCCAGCGAACGAATTGAGCTAAGAAAGCTCCTCGAATCTTCGCCAATCACTAAAACGCGTTTACGTTTGCTCATCCTTTTAGCCTAAACTCCGCTTTGCTTTACGCTGCAAATAATCACCAATTACACCTTCATTCATACTACGCGAACGGATTACTGGTCTGTGTTGCAAACTTAAGATAAAGAAGTGTTCCCTTATTACGGTCTCAAAGGTGACACGTTGTGGCTGAAATATTGAAAGCATTCAAGCTTTTGCTCGTCAATTGTCCCTAAATAGCGCGATGATAATCTAAGGTGCGAGAGCGTTGGTAACGCACATCAATATGAGAAAAACCACAATGAGTAGAGATGCGAATGAAAACACTGTATTTGGTTAGGCATGGTGAAGCGGGAGACGACAGAATTGAGCAGGTAAGTTACTCCGCGATAAATGAATACGACAAGCCGCTCACCCAACGGGGTATTGAACAATCCATTAAGTTAAACACGGTGTTTGACTCAATCTCCATCGATCGCAGCTACACCAGCGACTACTTGCGAGCTAAAGAAACCTTTGCTCAACTTAATATTGCGTCGAATGCGCTTTTTGAGCTTGCCGATATTAGAGAGTTGTATTGTGAGTGCATAGGTAAAAACTTAGGCAACACAGACATTGAAGAATTTAAACTGCAGAAACAACGTGTGCTGCGCTTTATTGAAACTCATCTTTTGCGCATAGCCGATGGGGAAACAGTGTTAATTGTGGCGCACGGATGCTTTATCCTCTATTTGCTAAAGCAGCTTATTGGTAAATCCTTTGGACACGATATGACCCATACAGGGGTGACCAAGTTGGTCTTTGAAAATGAGTGGGATTTTGAGTATTTTAATCACTCTTCACACTTGCAGGATGCGATTGAGCCAGAGATTAGTGTCCTGTTTGAGTGAGCTTTGTTTATAAGGCGAGCGCTAAAAACACACAACAATCGCGACGTCAAATGAGACGATTAAGCGATAAATTGTCTAATTTTTTTCGACTACTTGAACGACGAGACTTATATTTTCTATGAAAAACGCTAAACGCTTTTTGATGACGGGTATGTTGTTACTGCTAGTAAGTGGATGCCGCTTTTCCTTGTATCCCAGCAATCCTTTACCTGAGTTTGAGCAAGATAACTCTCCGACTCTCGCAGGCATAGATACTGACGGCAATGGTATAAGGGACGATATTGAGCGTTACTTAGGGACTATAGATCTAAATGATTCTCAGCAAAAAGCGCTAAATCGATTGGCGGTGTCGCTGCAAGTTAGCCTTGAAACTGACCTTGAAACAGGCCCTGAGAGAAGCCTCGACAGCCAACCCACATTACAAAAAAATCATCAGGATTACGTATCCCATCTATATTGTTTTGTGGAGTCTATGCAAGATGTCGAAAAAGCGGGAAGCATCGTCGATAGCTTGATTCTTTATACGATGAACACGCCTCAGCGGGTTGAAAAATACAAACAATATCAGGCGACTATAATAAACGGTGTAAGCTCAAGCTATGACGAGATAGCTTGTCAAAATAAGTATTAATCGTGCCACTACCCCTGAACACCCCATTGTATAAAGGGTGCCCAAGGATAAGGCTTTAATATCTATATTCTGGTGCGTACTTACGCTTGCTCAGTCATGGCAAGTGCAACGGCTTCGGCCACTTTGATGCCGTCGATCCCCGCAGAAAGAATACCACCCGCATAACCCGCACCTTCACCCGCAGGATATAGGCCAGGGGTATTGATGCTTTGGTAGTCTTTGCCACGCTTGATGCAGATAGGTGAAGAAGTACGAGTTTCAACACCAGTTAGCATGCCATCAGGTTTTGAAAAGCCTTTAATCTTCTTCTCAAACGCAGGAATAGCCTCGCGAATGGCTTCGGTAACGTAATCTGGAACGACTTTGCTTAGATCGGCAAGGGTGATACCTGGCGTGTAAGAAGGCTGAACGTCGCCAATCTCTTTACTTGATTTGCCTGCAAGGAAGTCTCCAATAAGCTGAGCCGGAGCATGGTAGTTTTCACCGCCTTCTTTAAAGGCTAACGCTTCGAGCTTACGTTGCAATTCGATGCCCGCTAATGGGTGGCCTGGGTAGTCTTCTTCTGGAGAGATTCCGACGACAATGGCGCTGTTTGCGTTGCGCTCATGGCGCGAGTATTGGCTCATGCCGTTAGTGACAACACGCCCTTCTTCGGACGTTGCTGCCACAACAGTGCCGCCTGGGCACATACAAAAACTGTATACGCTGCGACCGTTTTTGCAGTGGTGGACTAACTTGTAGTCGGCTGCGCCCAAAAGAGGGTGCCCAGCGTTGTCACCAAAGCGACAACGGTCGATCGCGCTTTGCTCGTGTTCAATACGAAAGCCCACAGAAAACGGCTTTGGTTCAATATACACGCCTTGCTCATGCAGTTCGGCAAAGGTGTCACGCGCACTGTGGCCAACAGCCAAGATCACGTGTTTACTCTTTAGATACTCACCCGTTGAAAGGTGTAGACCTTGTACTTGGTTGTCGACTAAGTCGAACTTATCAACACGAGTACTAAAGCGAATTTCACCGCCCAACTCAATGATCTTGGCGCGCATTTTTTCAATCATGCCCACCAGTTTAAAAGTACCGATGTGCGGCTTACTCACGTATTCGATCTCTTGAGGTGCGCCGGCTTCCACAAATTCTTTGATTACCTTACGGCCGTAAAAGTTTGGATCTTTGATTTGAGTGTACAGTTTACCATCTGAGAACGTGCCCGCACCGCCTTCACCAAACTGTACATTGGACTCGGTATTAAGCGGCTGCTTACGCCAAAAGCCAAACGTGTCTTTGGTACGCTCACGTACCGCTTTGCCACGCTCAAGAACAATTGGCTTAAAGCCCATTTGCGCCAGAACAAGTGCAGAAAACAGTCCACAAGGGCCAAAACCGATCACCACTGGTCGCTCTTCTAGGTTTTCTGGCGCTTTGGCGACAAATTTGTAGCTCATGTCAGGCGTTTCTTTGACTCGATGATCATCGGCAAATTGCTCAAGTAGCTGCTGTTGGTTCTCGACGTCGATATCCAATGTGTAAATAAGCTGGATGTTTTTGTTGTTGCGGGCATCGTAGCCACGTTTGAACATGGTAAAGGACAACAATTGCGCTTTTTTGATGTTTAGTTTTTCCAAGATGGCGTTTTCGAGCGCTTGCTCATCGTGATCTAGGGGCAGTTTGATGTCGGTTAAACGTAGCATAGGTAAATTACTCTTTAATATTGCCGGACGGCCTCTCCGTCAGGGCAGGATAAGATCGATACTTCGAAATTAGTGGCTGGATTTTACACCATATTGCCCCTAAAGAAACTTGTGTTTTGAGGGTTCTACTTTAAACTTACGCCACAGTAAATGATTGAAGAAGAATTAGCGTATAAATGACTTTTGTAGTGACCGAGAACTGCATCAAATGCAAGTATTCCGACTGTGTTGCCGTGTGCCCAGTCGATGCATTTTTTGAAGGCCCTAACTTTTTAGTGATCGACCCCGATATCTGTATCGATTGCTCGTTGTGTGAGCCTGAATGTCCCGCGAATGCCATTTGCCAAGATACCGATATACCGGACGATCAGATCCATTTTATCGAGCTCAATGACGAGCTAAGTAAGAAGTGGCCAAATATTACCGAGATGATAGAACCACCCGAGGACGCCGACAAGTGGAATGGGGTAGAGAATAAGCTCTCAATGCTTGAAAAGTAGCAGCCTATGACGCCACTTCTCAACAGGCAGTGGCGCTAACAACAACGGCCAAACAGTAATCTGAACAGACAGTTAGGTAGAGTGGTATTACTCGGTAAGTGAACCGCCTCCCCTTCGCCAATTTGCAAAAGGGAGTCATTGGACGCGCTAGCCTTTAAAGCCTTTACCGACGATATACACCTCACGTGAACGAGGACGTGATGCCGCAGGTTTGCGAATGATCACTTTATTAAAAGAGCTGCGAACGTCTTTTACATACTCTTCGTAGCCAACACCCTGAAACACCTTGGCACAGAAATTACCGCCTGGCTTTAACACATTACGCGCCATATCCAGCGCCAGCTCGACCAAATACATAGAGCTGTATTGGTCGGTGGTTTTCACGCCACTCATGTTGGGTGCCATATCCGAAATCACCACGTCGACCCCTTCACCGTCGATGGTTTCCAAAATACGTTCATACACCGCTTCGTCAGTGAAGTCGCCTTGGATAAAGGTCACCCCAACAATGCCATCCATCGGCAATATGTCAGACGCGATCACTTTACCGTGGTCTCCCACCATAGGCGCCACAATTTGTGACCAACCACCCGGCGCAGAACCCAGATCCATCGCGATATCACCTGGCTTAATCAGCTGATCTTTTTCATTGATCTCTATTAGCTTGTAACTTGCACGCGAACGATAGCCATCAATTTGAGCTTTCTTTACATAAGGGTCGTTTACGTGTTCATCGAGCCATTTTTTGCTGGTTTTAGAACGTGCCATAGGATCTTCGCCATCTTCGCGGAATAAAGGGAGCGCTATTGTAATCGCGTCGTTTTGTTTTGCCAATCTCTGCAGCGCACTAATGGTGACATTTTGCCAATCAACAAGGTACAATCTGGCGCGACATTCAAGGTAAGGCACAATAAATGAAACTGGACAACGCAAAGAAGCTGCATCAAAAAAAATATCGTGAGCAGTTTGGTCACTATTTAGTCGAAGGTGAGCACCTAATACTCGAGCTCGACAAAGCCGCCCAGTCTCAGCCTTACCTAAAAAACACTATTTTGTATGTGACCGAAGAGTACCAAGAGTGGGTAGGGCAGCTTAAGCACTCCTACACCATCACCACCATCAGCAAAAAAAGCATGGCAGGACTCAGCGACACGAAAACCCCACAAGGCATCATTGCCTGTGTCCCGCTGCCAACCGCACCAGCGAGCCAACCGCTGCAAAAAGGCGAGCGTTGTATCTATCTCCATGAAGTACAAGACCCCGGTAACCTCGGCACCATTTTGCGCAGCCTCGCGTGGTTTGGGCAGTTCCGCTTGCTCATGAGCCACAACAGTGTTGATCCGTTCAACCCAAAAGTTGTTCGTTCAAGCATGGGCGCGATTTTCCATCTTCCAATCGAGCAAGGTGTGGAGCTTGAAGACCTCAACCAACGCTTTAAGCGCTTTGCGTACCTTGATATGCGAGGCGATAAAGTTAACTCACCACAGTTTGCGGATTACGATTGTTATTTGTTTGGCAATGAGGCCCGTGGTGTGCCAAAGCAAGCACTCGCAGACTGTAATGCGCAGCCGTTTACAATTGCGGGAAGTGGGAAGATTGATTCGTTGAATTTGGCGAGTGCAGTGAATATTTGTGCTTATCAGTTGTCGCTATAAAGCGTAATTGCGGTAATTCATCACGCAATGCTGTCCAGCTTTTCTCCAATGGTACTGCATGGCATTAAAGTAAGGGCTCTCGATAGTCGCTCGCTTGGGCACTGAAGATAGACTTAATCTTAACTATTACCGAAGTACGGGTTAACTGACGCAAAGCTCAATGTAAGAGTGGTATCCCTCCTAGGATGAGCGAGTTGCTCATCCTTTTTATATGCAAACACCGGCTATTGACGATACTGAGCTGGCCGCAATAAATCAGACGTAGATTACAACATCGCTTAAAAGTGCTCCAAAAGATTGCCCGCGAAACAAGGTGTTAACTACTGCATATCAATTGATACACATCAAGAAACAATTGCGCAACATCGTGTAGCCTATTTCATAGTCAATATTGCATGAGGTAGGGACATGAAAAACCGTTGGCTCATCGCCGCATCAGCGATTGGTGTACACGCTTCCATTGGCTCGGTCTACGCATTTAGTGTGTTTAAAAAACCTCTAGGGCAGTTACTTGAAGGCGCATCAAATAATCAGATCGCATGGACTTTTAGCTTTGCTATCTTCTTCTTAGGGCTGTCAGCTGCAGTCATGGGGCGTTTTGTTGAAAAGCGTGGTCCACGCACCTCTGGCATGCTCGCAGCGGCCTTTTTTGGAAGTGGCTTACTGTTGGCTGGTTTTGGTGCATTAATCCAAAATCTCTACGTGATCTGGGTTGGTTACGGTGTGTTGGGAGGTATTGGACTGGGCATCGGTTATATTACTCCGGTTTCAACATTGGTGAAGTGGTTTCCCGATCATCGAGGCATGGCCACAGGCCTTGCTATCATGGGCTTTGGGTTTGGTGCAATGGTTGGTGGCCCGGTGTTTAACTATATTATCGAGTTGTTCACGGTTGAAGGCAATGGTATTGCCTATACCTGGTTTATTACCGGGGTTGGTTATCTGGTGATCATGATGGTATCTGCTAACTATCTACAACGACCACCAGAGGGATGGATGCCCGAGGCAATGAAAGCGGCAGTCGATGCGGGTGAAAAAGAAGTCGTTGCCGATTTGAGTCAAAGCACCGCCAATGAAGCGGTAAAAACACCCCAGTTTTGGGGCCTATGGACGATGATGTTCATTAACATTAGCTGCGGTATCGCAGTGATCTATGCTGCTTCGCCTTTAGCGCAGGAAAGCATAGGCTTAAGCCCGGCTGAAGCCGCCGGTGTGGTGGGTTTGATGTCTCTATTTAATGGACTTGGGCGTATTGCGTGGGCTTCAGCATCCGACTATTTAGGACGACCCAATACTTATACCATATTCTTTGTGCTACAGATTGTGGCCTTTTATGCATTACCTAACATCACCAGTGTGCTGATGTTCCAAGTTGTGCTATACGCCATTTTGACGTGTTATGGCGGTGGCTTTGCCACTCTTCCTGCCTATATCGGTGACCTTTTTGGTACTAAAGAGTTGGGAGCTGTCCATGGCTACGTACTTACTGCGTGGGCTTTAGCGGGCTTAGCCGGCCCACAGATTGCGGCATATGTCCGAACGGCGACGGGGAGTTATGAATTGACCCTTTACATCTTTGCCGGAACCTTCGTTCTCGCGCTTCTGGTTTCGATATTGATGAAACGTTTTGTACAGCAAGCTCGAGCTGTTCAGAGTCATAATCAGGTTAAGCCAGTTTAACGTCTAATAGTTGATACATTGAGCCAAACGCTCCATTTTAGCAGTATCAGTGTGTGCGAGGCATCTGATACTGCTCATTAAGCAACTAGCCAGGAATCTTTCGTAGTTGCAGAATTTGCAACTACTCCTAAAGGCCCTAACTTTGCCTCTGCCTGATGCGAATTTCAGTCTGAAGAACTTTTTCCCCATTGTGTGTTAGCACCGTTAGCAACAAGGATATTCTATCGCCACAGTCGCATAAAAGAAGCTAGTCGGCGATCCGCAAGACCTAGCTCTGTTTTAATGTCTGAAATAACCTGTGACGAGCATCTTATTTTTAGGGAGGTGACAAAATAAGTCTTTGTAGATATAAGGTTACCCTATACCGTAGCGAGTTAACAGGACTAGTAACACTGAGTGTTCAGCCGCGACAGCTACGTCTCGGTTAAACGGTGCACCTACTAAGATAAATGTTATGAGTATCCGCAACTTTAGAGACAAGGGGGCAACTTTGTTCAAGCTTTATTACTATCCAAATAACGCGAGTCTAGCTCCTCATTTTTTGCTTCATCATTTAAAAGCAGACTATGAGCTGTTGTTAGTTGATAAAAAATTAAACTCTCAAAAATCAGCGGATTATCTTAAGCTTAACCCAGCTGGGCGCATACCGACCTTAGTTGTTAATGACCAGCCAATCTTCGAAAGTCCAGCTATCTGCATACACATCTGCGAATTGCACCCTGAATCAGATTTAATGCCATCGTTAGGTGAGCCGACTCGTCCTCTGTTTTACCAATGGCTCGCGTTTCTTAATAATACGTTGCAAGCGGAGCTCATGGTTCGCTACTACCCTCATCGCCACACTAACGATGAAGCGACCATTCCAAATGTTATAGCGGCTCAGGACGAAAGAATTGCTGATGCATTGTCAATTATCAACGACCAGTTAGAGCGTCATGAATACTTGATAGGTGACACCTTAACAGCATGTGACTACTTTTTGTTTATGCTTGCGGAATGGTCGTTGCCAATTGAGAAGTCACCACTTAAGTTTGAACACCTAGCAGCGTATATGAAACGTCTTTGCTCGAATCCAACTATTAAAGCGGTTTGCGACATAGAGGGTATAGACCTCACACCATTTAAATCATACTCATAACAAATAAGGTTTAAACGCTGCGCAGCCAGCACTTAAACCAAGTGTTGAACAAGCCCGAAGCCACTTATCAATGGAAATATTGCTATGGTGCCCAACTGGGTTGTCGCGTAGACGTTTTTCTCAGGGCGGACACTTCTAGCTCAGAAATGCCCCAAACTGCGTCAGCCTCGACAGAAGCATACTTACACTTGTACCATAATCGCATTAGAAAAGCTGATGCATGGGGCAAACGGCAAGGCTTTATTCCCGTCTATATGATCGGCGATATGAAGTTTTAAAGGGGTGTGAATGAAAGCAATTGAGAAGTCGTGGGTATCAGAGATGCTAGATCTGCCAACTGAATCGTTGAGTTTCGATAGCATTAGCAAGACACCATTTGGCAAGGTGGTAAAGGTTCTTTCTCCATCTCAGACTCTCTTCTTCAAAACTGATGAGGTACTGGGCTGTGAGATAAAAAAAACTATACATATTGCTAATCGCCTTGGGGCGAGCACGATTGATATTGCCGGGGCATCTAGTGGCAACAACTGGCTACTTTCACGTTGTGCTGGTAGTGAAGTGTTTAATGCGCGGCAAAAGAAGCATTGGTTCCAAGCCATGACTTCGCTAGCTCGTTTACATCTTTTGAAATTGACGGCGCAAGATTTTCAAACTCTACCCGTAAGCACGTTTTCTGTTGATGACTTTAGAGACTTCGTTTTGTCCAAATCAGCAATGGAGTACTGGGACATCAGCGAGTTAGACCAGCAAAAGCTGATAGAGATATCCGACCATATCGCTCAATCCTTTAAAAATTCACCTTTTGACGTTTCTACTTTGAGCATCTGCCATGGCGACAGTCACGCTAGAAACGTTTTAGTAGACAGTGACGAAGATGTTCGCTGGTTTGACTGGAGAGAAGCACACATCGGCAATCCGGTATGTGATCTTGGATTTTTTCTGTGGTGGCTAACACCGGATCGTAAACAGCTCGGTATTCAAATAGAAACCACAAACGACTTTATTGAAAGGCTGAGCCTAGAGTATCAGCTTGCGGCTTACGGTGAAGCTAGGTTTGGCTCAGCCAAAGAGCTAATGTCCATTGGATTAGCTCAGAGGGCAATGCTCTATCATGGAACGTATTTTGAGCTTCTAGATAAAAAGCCCTTCTACGTAACATATGCACTTAGGCAGTTGATCAAGCTACACAGCCAAGCAGCATAAAAAGCGATTCAGTAACTCATTTATGCCCCGAAATGATTTAGCGCTTGATTTTGCTATTTCAAGCGAGGTGCTTGTTCGGGCGTATAAAAAGCAATTAATGTTTAGAGTCAAGGTAAGTATTTAGATAATAGGCTTTTATCGTCAAAAGAAGCAGAGTGCGCACCTGGTTTCATATCTGAGACTACAAACCACTCACAAATTGCTATTCTAGCCCTTGCGTTTCCCTTTGACTTTTTATGATTATAGCTCAAAGCAAGGAAGCCAAAAACTGATTTAGTGATTATTATATAAGGATATTTTTGATGAAAAAACTTAAAAACATGTTAGTTGTAACCCTATCTATAATAGCTTTCCAAGCTCCGCTAATGAGCGTAGCCGATGCAGCCTCTAGTCCAAGGTACACCTGCCAAACATGTGGTGCAAAGCATGGAGGGTCGTCAAGTGCAAAGGCTTGTCCTGACTGCTATAAGAAAGCACAGTAATATTTTCACATAGTCTTTTTGAGCACTGCTTCCACGTAGTGCTCAATATCTTCACTGTCATAACCAAGTAGCTTACCAATCATTATTTCGTCATCTATAGAGCGGACTGTATACTGCTTTAAAATCAACTTTTTTAAGGTAAGTGCTTTATCTTTATTTCCTGCAGTGTAAAATATTTGATAGCAATCACCTTCGTGGTAAAAAGGTAAAAGAAAGACCTTTCCCGACTTAACCGCGGATGGAAAAGCTTGATATGTTTCTTTTTGTGGAAAAAAAGCTAATTTCTTTTTACCAGAGAGCATTAATTCCAGCTCTATCCCCTCATGTGGACCAATCATATCCTATGCACTCAAAAAAAATATACGTCAGTAACATTACGATAACAAAAGAAAGCAGCGCTGACAACTACCCTTACAATATTCCTTCAATTAGAAATATAGATGACTTACACTTTAAATCCGAGGTTACATTCATTACAGGTGAGAATGGAGTAGGTAAATCTACTTTACTAGAGGCTATAGCAGCTAATTTAGGTTTCAATACTCTTGGTGGTACTAAAAACACAGTATCCGACGCGGCCGACAGTGATTTATCGAGTTTGAAAGAAAGCATCAAAATAACAAGAACATTTAGTACACCAAAGGAGTGGTATTACTTTAGGGCAGAAAGCTTGAATCAGTTGTCTAAGTATATAGATGAAGTAGGCTATCTTGATGGGTATAATGGTTCCATGTCCCAGCGTTCTCATGGAGAAGCAGCTTTTTCCATCTTTAATAACAAACTTTCAGGCCATGGATTTTATCTATTTGATGAGCCTGAATCAGCATTGTCATTTAATTATCAGTTGGCTTTGTTATCACGTATTGATGAATTAGCTAAACATGGATCTCAAATGATTATTTGTACCCATTCGCCTATACTTCTTTCTTACCCTCATGCCAATATTTACGAACTGAGTGAAATAGGATATCAAGAACTAAGCTATGAAGAAACATCTCAATTTCAGAATATGAAGGCTTTTATAAATAACTATAAAGGGTTTATGCGACGTATATTATCTTAATTATTTCACCCTTCTAGCGAGTTGAACTTGCCCTAATTACGCGATTTCTTAATAAGAAATTCATTCCTGGCATTTTTTAAGCTCCTTTGGATTTCGCGGAAGTACTTGGCATTGTACTTTAGTATATGGAGCAACGAGAACACGAAACTTTTTCTTGGCATGCAATCTCAAAGTCACCTTACTTACTCTTATCCGACAGAAGAGTTTTAGATTAACTGCACTAACGCACTTATGTCCATAAATGAGTTAGGTTAAATTAACATAGTCGCGGGCATATGCCGGGTTACTATTCAGAGTACTTTTAAATACTCTGCCACAATGAACGTTTATTATCTTTGTACTTAAATGTAAAAAAGCGAACCTATACGGTTCGCTTTTTAAATAAGCTCTTAAGTCACAATCTTCATTGCGGTCACGTACTTAATTAAAGTAGTCACAATCTTAATTTTTAGTTGTCAACAGCTGTACTGAAGTATTCAAAAAGTAGACAAACTTGACACCTACCCCAAGTTTTAATAGACATTTTTGAGCCTCTAAAGTATTTAAATTTACTACAAAATGGTATTGCAGGCGTTGGTATCAATCAGCCCTCGGTAGCTCTAGTAGTAGGTTGTTCGTACCATTTTCGATATTCCACCCAGCGACACTAGAAACGCGGCTTCGGTAGTCTGATTCTGGGACCCAAATTCCTGTTATTTCAGATTTTGTAAAACTAGTCTTTTCTGAGCTTCGATGTGACGCTGTTTCCTATATTGTTAAATATAGCTATTACTTTTCATTTTAGCTTACATTATGAGAAATGCTCAGGCCTTTCGAATTCGGTAACTTACATTAAATGAAGTTCAAACTGTAAGCATCAGTTTTAGGCGCGTACATTGCGAAAAGCCTTTCCGTGATTCAAAGAAGGGGGGATTGTTATGTAGCTTATCAGCGATTTTGCAAGTGAAGTGGTGTAGGTTGGAACGTCCTGTTGCTGAAGGTGTTGTTGGCTGAAACACTATTAGCCGGACGATCTAGTCGCAATCTATGTAACGTGACTTAAAATGTAGTAACCCATACTAGATCTTACCCACCTGCCAGTTTGTGAACGCAAAATCATACATCGAGCTGCTGGTGTCTGAACTCAAAATTGGACATAAATGAGTCAGCAATTTTGCTAAATTAGCATTTAAAGGATTACTTCAGGTATTGCTAAACCTCTAATTGAGTGGCCAAATTCACTCAGCCACTACACCGTTATCTTTCTTACTAAAGCAGCGAAAACTGAATAGCCACTGACTTGATAGACGCCTTTTAGTTAGACAAAATAACTAACCAAGAGGTGCTTATGAACAGTAAAAGATATCCTGAAGAATTTAAAATTGAAGCCGTTAAGCAAGTGACTGAAAAAGGTCACAGTGTGGCTGAAGTTGCCGCTCGTTTAGGGACAACTACTCATAGTCTCTATGCCTGGATCAAACGGTATGGCCCAGACTCTTCTCTTCATCAAACCAAGTCCGATGAAAACGCAGAGATCCGTCGACTAAAAAAAGAATTGCAACGGATGACTGAAGAGCGTGACATCCTAAAAAAAGCCGCGGTGTACTTCGCAAGTCAGTCCGACTGAGGTATGCCTTTATCAAAGCCAATATGCCTACCTGGGCTGTACGACGAATGTGCAGCGTGCTTGACGTCCATCCAAGTGGTTTTTACGCATGGTTGAAGCATCCAGAATGCAAACAAGAAAGGCGACGTAAGTATCTTCTCGGACTAATTAAGCAATTTTGGCTCGAATCTGGCTGTGTTTATGGGTATCGAAAGATACATTGTGACTTGCGAGATAAGGGCGAAACTTGTGGTGTCAATCAAATTCATCATTTGATGAAACGAGAAGGACTGCAATCCCAAAGAGGGTACCGAAAGCCAAGAGCCAGAGCGGGGTCTGAGGACATTGTTACCCCAAACAAATTGGATAGAAACTTCAATCCACAAGCTCCAAATCAATCTTGGGTAACCGATATTACTTACATCAAAACTCATGAGGGCTGGCTCTATCTTGCTGTGGTCGTAGACTTATATTCACGCAGGGTGATTGGTTGGTCTATGAAGAGCAGAATGACCAAAGAGCTCGCATTAGACGCTCTTCTGATGGCGATTTGGCGGCGCTCTCCGATAAACAATGTGCTAGTGCATTCAGACCAGGGTAGCCAATATACAAGCCATGACTGGAGTTCATTTTTAAAGCAACATGGATTGGAAGGAAGTATGAGTCGTCGTGGGAACTGCCATGATAATGCTGTCGCAGAAAGCTTTTTCCAACTCTTAAAAAGAGAAAGAGTTAAGCGAAAGATCTACTCAACGAGAGAGGATGCTCGAACTGATATCTTCGAGTATATCGAAATGTTCTACAACGTGAATCGAAGACATGGTTCCAATAATCAACTGTCGCCTGTAGAGTATGAAAAGCAATATGAAAGAAGGCTAACTAGCGTCTAGTGATGTGGTGGCTATTCACACTTCGGAGATTATATGAATAGACAATTGTATTTGGATACATCAGGATTAAATTTCCTTGCAGACAGAGCTAAAGATGCAAACTTGATTACAAGTGCTAAAAAGTATCTTGATATGGAGCTTTATTTGTCACCAGTCACCCTATGGGAAGTATTACTTAACTCAAATGAAAAGCGTCGAGATGAGCTAATTTATTGGGCTCAATTTAACTGTGGCTCGAAGCTACTGAAATCCCCTACAGAAATCCTAATTGACTATATTGGGGCTGGATGCCCTAAAACGGATAAATCGCTTTTTCGGAAACAACCATTCACCTCTCTCGATATGGGCAATACATGGGAAAATATCCATCAGCGCCTCGACTTAACGATACCTATCGATTTGGAGGCATTGAAAGATGCTACGGCAGCTCATAGACAGTTGTCGAAGAAATTTAAGCGAATCATTGAGGGTATGTGCAGTAAGAAAGATGGCACTTACGACTATGAAAAAGATATGTTCCATCTTGCTATGCTCAATACATCAGAGAAGCTGGAGCTCTCTGAAACAATGGTCATTGAGTATGAAGTTGAATTTAAGATAGCTCTCATTTTCGTTTTCTTCTTCATTTGTATTGGTTTTGAATTACAAAATGAACCATTGAGGCAGTTTTGGGAGTCACATCCAGACCTAGATCCTGTCGAGCGATTTGACTATATCCTTAGTAAGTACCCATCTTTAATGGTTGGTGGTCCGTTACTTGAAATGGCGCTAATGGCTAAAGCACAAGTTTCGATGGAAAATTGTAAAAGTCGAGGGCTTGTGCATGACTGTATGCATGCTCTGTATAGTTATTACGCCGATTATTTACTTACTGGGGATGAACACTTTGCAAAGCTCCGTGATGAAACTGACAGTAAGGTATTCTCTCAAATTATGCTAGTTTCAGAGTTAGAAAAGGCATGGGAAAAATCTCAGAAAAGCACGCAAAACGTTTAAGGCTTCAGATACTTTTTCTCATCAGGCTCGATTGCATTGGGCTAAGTCCTCTAACAAGCTTTTGTCCAATAGTGAGTTAGGCCGATTCTTACTGAACCACGATTGAGGTTAAATGTAACTTGAACCACTTAAAATGTTTTGTGCTATCTCCTTGCGTTAGGCAAGAAATTTAGACAAAAAGTAGACTCAAGCGCTATAAAATCGACAACTCGATACCAGTTGAGTACCTAAAAAAATAGACAAACCGAAGTTTGTCTATTTTTTAAATCCACCAAGTTCAGATCTCGTCCAAAAAGGGCAGTTTGTCTACTTTTTAAATACTTTGTCTAAAATTTAAATACTCTGGCACACAGCATCTTCGTTACTCATAATCCCCAATACTAGGACACGAACAAATCAAATTCCGATCCCCATAAACATTATCCACTCGATTCACCGTAGGCCAATACTTCGAAATCTTAGTCGCTTTGCTTGGGAAACAAGCAAGATCACGCGAGTAAGGACGCTCCCAGTCATTTTTTGCTAAGTCGACTTGAGTGTGCGGTGCATTAACCAGTGGGTTGTTGTCTAGTGGCCATTCGCCTTGTTTAACTTTGTCCATCTCTTGTCGAATAGCGATCATCGCTTCGCAGAAACGGTCTAGCTCTTCCAAATCTTCCGATTCAGTAGGTTCTACCATTAGCGTGCCGGCCACAGGGAACGACATTGTTGGAGCGTGGAAGCCGTAATCCATTAGACGCTTGGCGATGTCTTCTTCGCTAATGCCGGTTTCTTCTTTCAATGGGCGAATGTCGATGATGCATTCGTGGGCTACGCGTCCGTTGCTGCCGCGGTAAAGTACCGGGTAGTGTGGGCGCAAACGCTCCATGAGGTAGTTAGCGTTTAGGATGGCCACTTTGGTGGCGTCTGTTAGGCCGCGCTCGCCCATCATGGCGATGTAAGCCCAAGAGATTGGCAAGATAGATGCGCTGCCTAGGTCGGCTGCGGCAACGGCGTAATCTTCACCTTGAGCGCCATTTTCAATGTGTCCTGGTAGGAACGGGGCAAGGTGTGATTTTACACCGATTGGTCCCATGCCAGGGCCGCCGCCGCCGTGCGGGATACAGAAGGTTTTGTGCAAGTTAAGGTGCGACACGTCTGAGCCAATGATGCCAGGGTTTGTTAAGCCCACCTGAGCGTTCATGTTAGCGCCATCTAGGTATACTTGACCGCCAGCGGCATGCACAAGCTCACACACTTCTTTCACTTGCTCTTCATACACACCGTGAGTAGATGGGTAGGTGATCATGATGCTTGAAAGGTTATCAGCGTGCTTTTCAATTTTGGTGTTTAGATCGCCCATGTCGATGTTGCCATCGTTATCACATTTCACCACCACCACTTTCATTGAAACCATTGATGCTGTCGCAGGGTTTGTGCCGTGCGCCGAACTTGGGATCAAACATACGTTACGATGTCCTTCTCCGCGGCTTTGGTGATAGCGTTGAATGGCAATAAGACCTGCATATTCACCCGATGCGCCAGAGTTAGGCTGCAGTGAAAAGTCGTCGTAACCAGTAATTTCGCACAGCTTTTTCTTAAGATCGTCGGCGAGAATTTGATAACCTTGGGTTTGCTTCGCTGGAGCGAACGGGTGGATCGCACCAAACTCTGGCCAAGAAACAGGGATCATTTCGGCGGCTGCGTTCAACTTCATGGTGCAGCTGCCCAGTGGGATCATGCCGTGGGTGAGCGAGAAATCTTTGTTCTCTAGCTGCTTAAGGTAACGCATCATTTGCGTTTCGCTGTGGTGCGTGTTGAATACAGGGTGCGTTAGGAACGCGCTGTCACGGCGACACGCTTCAGGAATAGCGGCAAATTCGTTAGCCGAAATCGCATCCGAAAGTTCGGTGACTTTGTTATGAATATCAAACACTTCAAACAGAATATGAATGTCGGCTTCTGTGGTGGTCTCATCAAAAGACACACCTAGTTGCTCATCAAACTTACGCAGGTTCACATCAAGGCGCAGTGCTTTTTCATACAAGGTGTCTGTCTCTGAACCTGTGTTTACGGTGATGGTGTCAAAGAAGCTGTTGTGTGCAAGTTCAAAGCCTTTTTTCGCCAGCCCTGCTGCAAGAATAGCGGTCATGTGGTGAGTACGACGCGCAATGGTTTTAAGGCCTTCGCTGCCATGATACACCGCATAAAACGCGGCCATATTGGCCAGTAGTGCTTGGGCGGTACAGATGTTCGACGTCGCTTTTTCACGGCGGATGTGCTGCTCGCGCGTTTGCATCGCCATACGTAAGGCTTGGTTGCCGTTGGTGTCAATCGACACACCAATCACGCGGCCTGGCATGGTGCGTTTGTGTTTCTCACGAGTGGCCATAAACGCCGCGTGTGGGCCACCAAAGCCCATAGGCACGCCAAAACGCTGCGCTGAACCAATCACTACGTCTGCGCCCATTTCACCTGCTGGCTTAAGTAGAGCACAAGCGAGTAGGTCTGTGGCTACCGTCACCAGTGTTTTGTTGGCTTGCGCTGCGGCAATAATCTCGGTGAGATCGCGCACATCACCGGTGGTGCTTGGGTATTGTAATAGCGCGCCAAATACATCTTGTTTCGCCAGTGACTCCATTGGGGCAACAAGCACTTCAAAGCCTATAAACTCGGCGCGAGTCTTAACTACTTCTAGTGTTTGAGGGTGAACATCGTCTGCAACAAAAAATACATTACTTTTGCTTTTACCGGCACGCTTACAAAGGGTCATCGCTTCTGCCGCTGCGGTCGCTTCATCTAGAAGAGAGGCGTTGGCAATTTCCATTCCTGTTAGGTCCATGACCATCTGTTGGAAATTAAGTAATGCCTCTAAACGGCCTTGAGAGATCTCAGGTTGGTAAGGCGTGTACGCGGTATACCAACCTGGATTTTCAAACACGTTACGCAAGATAACGTTTGGTGTGAAGGTGTTGTAGTAGCCTTGACCAATAAAGGTACGCTTGACCTGATTTTTGTCAGCAATCTTACGTAATGCGACCAGCATGTCAGACTCGCTCATTGGCTTGTCCAATGACATTGGCGATTCGAGTCGAATTTGAGCTGGAACAGTTTGGTCAATTAACGCATCCAGGCTGTCTGCATTAATTACATCAAGCATGCTTTTTTGATCAGCTTGATTTGGGCCGTTGTGGCGAGCCACGAATTCGTTGGCGGTGCCTAATTGCGAAAGTAATTTTGACATAATCGTTATCTTGTTGAGCAACTGAGTAGAAAAACGCCTCTGCGGGCTTGTGTTTTCATACGTCCTTGTTGAGGAAAGCGGTGCGTGAATACCCGTAACTTTGTCGTGGGTAAACGCGGTATATAAAGTGAAAAAAGCAGCCGAAGCTGCTTTTATTCAATCGTTTCGATTACTCGTCTTCGATGCTGTTTAGGTAATCTTCAGCAGATTTGAGTCCGTCGAGCTCACTGGCATCGCTTAGCTTCACTTTAGCGATCCAGCCTGTTTCGTACGGCTCTTCGTTGATCAGTTCTGGACTGTCTTCTAGTTCTTCATTGATTTCGACAATCTCACCCGTTACTGGTGCGTAGATGTCAGAGGCGGCTTTTACCGATTCTACAAGAGAAAAGCTTTCGCCAGCTTCTACTTCGTCTTCAACGTCCGGTAGGTCAACAAATACTACGTCGCCCAATAGGCCTTGTGCGTGATCAGAAATACCAATTGTTACCGTGCCATCACCGTTGTCGCGAACCCACTCGTGGCTTTCGGTAAATTTAAGAGTCATGTCCATTGTGTGTCTCCAGAAAAACAGAACAGTTTTCATTTATATTGAGCGTAAAATAGCCCGAAGCAAACGTTTTCTCAAGCAAAATTTCCTATAGGAAATATATTTGCCAACTTAAGGCGCAATTTTCCACTAAAATAAACCTCGTGCTTTCCTTTTATAGTCAAGCTGTGGCAAGATTCTGCTTCTTATTTAGTCAAAGTATCGCAGGCGAGAGGGATGAATGTCTGAATCTATTTTTGATGAGTATCCATCGATGACGCTCGAAAAGGCGTCGGACGACACCTCGATAGAACCGCTAAAACTTGGGGTTCGAATCAAAGAGATCCGCACCCAATTGGGCATTACTTTGGAAGAAGCAAGCCAGCGCACAGGTCTTGCTCGGTCAACGTTGAGTAAAATAGAAAACGAGCAAATATCACCGACCTTTCAAGCTATGCAGAAGTTGGCCACTGGCTTAAGTATAAATATGCCGCAACTCTTTGAACCGCCAGTAAAAAAGCAGGCGTCTGGTCGCAGAGATATTACCCTAAAGGGCGAGGGGAAACCCCATCCAACCCCCACTTATGAGCACGAACTTTTGGCCACTCAACTGTCCAACAAACGCATGATGCCGTTTAAAAGTCGTATCCATGCAAGGGCGTTTGATGAGTACCAAGACTGGGTTAGACATGACGGTGAAGAGTTTCTTTTAATCCTCGACGGTGAAGTGCTTTTCTATAGCGAGTTTTACGAACCGCTCGCGATGCGCGAGGGCGACAGTGTCTACTACGATGCCAATATGGGGCACATGCTGGTTTCCACTAGTGCAGAAGATGCACAGATACTTTGGGTGACAGCGAAATAGCAATTACCCAAAGAAAGTAAAAAACAAAAGTTTCCTATAGTGTCCGCAAACGTTTGCATGTCGTGGTTTTGCCCATGCAAACTTGCGGAGCTTCATGAACCAAACAATAAAAAAGAGCGGCCAAGCCGCGCTAGGAGAAAAACAGATGACGGATACATTACTTAAGACCCCATTATATCAAGCGCATGTAGACGCAGGCGCCAAAATGGTGCCATTTGCTGGCTACGACATGCCAGTGCAATATGGTTTGGGTGTTAAGAAAGAGCATCTACACACTCGTGACAATGCGGGTCTGTTTGATGTATCGCACATGGGTCAGCTACGACTAAAAGGGTCCAACGCAGCTGCAGCACTAGAGGCACTTGTACCCGTCGATATCATCGATTTACCAGCAGGCCAGCAGCGTTATGCCTTTTTCACGAACGAACAAGGCGGGATCATGGACGATTTGATGGTTGCCAATTTGGGTGATCATTTGTTTGTGGTCGTCAACGCCGCGTGTAAAGAGCAAGACATAGCACACCTTCAAGCAAACCTGCCTGAAGATGTCACACTAGACGTTATTACCGACCGTGCGCTGCTTGCGCTACAAGGGCCAAAAGCGTCTAGTGTGCTATCGCGCCTTGCACCTCAAGTAGCCGATATGGTGTTTATGCAAGTCGACACTGTGTCACTAATGGGTGTGGACTGTATTGTAAGTCGCTCTGGCTATACGGGCGAAGACGGCTATGAAATTTCGGTTCCACAAGACAAGGCACTTGAGCTAGCCAACGTATTAACGGCGGAAGATGAAGTCGAGTGGATTGGTCTTGGCGCGCGTGATTCGCTGCGTTTAGAATGTGGATTGTGTCTGTACGGGCACGATCTGGATACAGAGACGACACCGGTTGAGTCAAGTTTGCTTTGGGGCATTAGCAAAGTACGCCGTCAAGATGGCGCGCGCCCAGGTGGCTTCCCAGGTGCTGACATTATCCTCGAGCAAATTGCCACCAAAGCCATTTCTAAAAAGCGCGTCGGATTGATTGGGCAAACAAAAGCGCCAGTGCGCGAAGGGGCAAAACTGTTTGATGCTGACAACAACGAAATTGGCGTTGTGACCAGTGGCACCGCTGGGCCTAATGCGGGCAAGCCTGTTTCTATGGGGTATGTAAAAGCTGAATTTGCAGCCCTTGAAACCGAAGTATTTGCGGAAGTTCGCGGTAAGATGCTAGCCATGACAGTAAGTAAAATGCCGTTTGTGCCGCAGCGGTATTACCGTGGCTAACATACACTAGCACGTAGCCCTCCATTCGGAGGGCTTTTTTATGCCTATCGTATTGATATAACTAAAGTGATTGATGGTATTTCTTCTCTTATTAAATGAGTTATTAAAACAAAATGACTTATCCGGATTCTAACTAAATCGCTGCTCTAAGGGGCAATTGCACTTGCAGTTAATAGCAACTAGCGATAGCGTATCGGCTTCTCTTGCCGCCGATGATCCAGCAACGCTGCATTTTGTGGATTATTGACGTGTGAGGCAGTTGTACACAAAGAGAAAGAGCAAAACATGACTTCTACAAATGACATGGAAAATAAACCCGTTTGGCAAACAGAAATGCCGAGCGATCAATTTGAGTTTATGAAAAAAGTCTTAGCCGCACCTTCCCCAATTGGATTTGAAGCTGCGATGACTTACGGCGTCATCAAGCCAGAATTCGAATCCTTTATGCCAAAAGAGTGGGGCATTCATCAATTTAAAGGAAACGCAGGGTTAGTATTTGACTCACACCCAGGCCGTGATGACCTTGTTAGCGTAATGATTGTTGGTCATGCCGATAAAATTCGCATGCAAGTGCGCAAAATCGACAGTGACGGTAAGGTGTGGATCAACACCGACTCATTTTTACCGACGACGCTTATCGGACACGAAGTCCAAGTCTTTTGCCAACATCCAGACGACGCCACAAAATATAAAGTGATCAACCATTGTACCGTTGAAGCGTTGGGTGCAATTCATTTCTCAACTCCGGCGCAGCGCTCGGGTGAGCAAGGCATTAAACCTGAATCTATCTATTTAGAATTGCACACTCACGGTGACGATCGTAAAGCGCAAGTGGAAGCGATGGGGATCCGTGTTGGCGATCCTATTCTTTTGGATCGCCCTATCAAACGCGGCGTATCACCAGACACATTCTATGGTGCGTACTTAGATAACGGCTTAGGCTGTTTCTCGGTCACTGAGATTGCCCGCATGCTCGCCAAAGAAGGGCTAGACAACGTGCGCGTGTTGTACACCGTTGCAACTCATGAAGAGATCGGTCGCTTTGGCTCCACGCAGTTGGTGGGTGAGCTGAAACCTGACGTGCTGATTGCTACCGACGTTAACCACGATTATGAAGCGGCGCCGGGCATTGGCAGCCGTAACATGAACCCATTGAAAATGGGTGAAGGGTTTACCGTTGGACGCGGCTCGGTAACGTCTGAGTTTTTGGTGAAAAGCATCGAGAACGTGTGCCGCGAGCAAAACATTCCGTACCAACTCGACTTTTCTGGTCGCGATATGGGCACCGACGGCATGGCCGCAGCACTCGCGGGTGTCGACAGTGCTGCTATTAGCATCGGTTACCCAATCCGCAACATGCACACGGGGTCAGAGTCGGCGCACACCGGTGACTTATTGTCGTCTATTCATGCCATTGCGGCGCTTTTGCGTCAGTTCAACCAACTGAACGATGGCACTGGCATCACGCAAGACGATTTAAAGAACAGTCATATTCGACTTGATCAACTATAAGCGTTAGAAATGACAAAACGGGAGCCGCATGGCTTCCGTTTTTTTTGATTTGAGCAAAATGTTATTGCCTGCTTAAATTAGTTGCGAACTGATCTTCGCTTGCAGTTTGCTGCCGTCTGGATCGGCTTGAGTTTTCAACGAGGTAAATTCCTCACCCCATGCTGAGGTTCTGGTTCTTACTGGCGGAGAGTCCATGTTTGCACAGTCTATGATCACATCGGCCACTTGATCCGCGGTTTGATATACATCACCTTGCTGCGCTGCTCGGGATTGGGCACCTGCAATGTAGTTCTCCAAAATCGGTTTGTATTGGTCTTCTGGCATGCCCCCAGTTGATGTGAGCTGTTTGAGGACACTGTTGGCAAACTCTGAAGCAATACCACCTGGCTCAACGGCAGTAAACTTGATTCCAAAAGAGGGTGTCACGTACGAGGCTAATGACTCGGTATAGCCTTCGACAGCAAATTTAGCCGCGCAGTAGAGCTCATTAAATGGCTGTCCAACCAAGCCTCCCACAGACGTGACATTAATAACATGACCACTTTGGCGCTCTCGCATGGCGCCAAGTACCGCTTTTGTGCAGCGTACAACGCCATGGTAATTGACATCGGTTACCCATTCGATCTCTTCTTCTGACGCATGCTCTGTGGTTTTAACAAAGCCTGCCCCTGCGTTGTTGACCAAAAGATCGACCTGACCTTCATCCGCAATAATACTCGCAATGGCGCTGTTGACGCTTTCGCTGCTTTCTACATCAAGTTGAGTGATGTTTAAGGTAACGTTGGCTGTTTTGGCCAACTCTTCCAACACCGCGCTTTTTGTAAGGTTGCGCATCGTGGCATAGGTAACGTAACCCTGTTGAGCCAGTTTGATGGCTACGCTTGCCCCTAGACCAGTTGATGTTCCCGTAACAATAGCGACTTTTTTCATGACAAATCCTTTTCCATAAGTAAACTACACTGTGCAGTTTACTTATATGAATTGAAAAGTAAACTCACAAGTATAAAATAGATGGAAATCATTGAATTAAATTTAGTAAAGAAATGACAATTAAGAAGAAATCGGTCAGCGAATTAAAGCGTGAAGCTATTATCGAGGCATCCATTGAGGAGTTTTTGGATAAAGGATTCCAAAAAGCCAACATGGACGCCATTGCACGCAGAGCAAACGTGTCTAAGCGTACCGTGTACAATCATTTCTCAAGCAAGGACGAACTCTTTAAACTAATCACTCTACAAACGTGGGAGCAGGGGAAGGCAGCCACTCATTACCCTTTCAATCCTGCGTTGAGTGTTTCGGTTCAACTTACTGACATTGCTCAAATGGAACTCGAGTTGTGGCGCGCGCCTCGATTCATTGATCTATCACGAGTGCTGTTTGGTGAGTTCTTCCATCAATCAGAGCTGTCGAGTGATGTTATGGATATCATTGCAGCAAGTAACAGTACCTTAAATGATTGGATGGCAGAAGCGGTAAGTGCGGGCGCATTGAACATCGATGACATCCCACGAGCGTGTAAGCAGTTTACGGCACTACTCAAGGCGTTTGGTTATTGGCCTCAACTTATGCTGCGCGCTAAAGCGCCTTTGGAAGAAGAAGAGAAGTCCATAATTGAATCGGCGATTGGGATGTTTCTAAATACTTACCGTGCGTGATGACAAAGTCGATCTCAAGCAGCACGCATAATCAGTAATATATGGATAAACAAAGCCCCGCCATGTGCGGGGTTTTGCTTTTTACTATTGAGCAGAAGCGGCGGTAAGCTTTAACTCTTCTGCTTCACTTACTTCACGCCACCATGCAGTATAAATACCAGGACTGTGTATCTCGACCTGCTCGCCAAATTTTGGTGTTAGCAATTGAACATCATGTTGTACTGCAGCCGATTGAGCGCGCTCAAAAGGTTCGTACCAATCGTGTAATGCGAGATCGAAGGTGCCATTGTGAATAGGGATCATGGCTTTACCTTTAAGGTCGATATGAGCCTGTACGCTTTCTTCTGGAAGCATATGGATCTCTTTCCACATGTCGTTATAGGCACCGGTTTCGATCATGGTAATGTCGAAAGGTCCGTACTTTTCACCTACTGCTTTGAATCCACCAAAATAGCCGCTATCACCACTAAAATAGAGGTTACTGTTTTGTCCTTGAATCACCCAGCCAGCCCATAATGTGCTGTCTTTGTCGAACAACCCTCGGCCAGAAAAGTGCTGAGTTGGCGTTGCAGCAAAGTTGATCCCGTCGACTTGGTGTTCTTGCCACCAATCTAACTCTGTCACTTTATCGGCGTCGACGCCCCAATTGATCATACGTTGACCAACACCGAGTGGAACAATATATTGCGTAACTTTACTGTCTAACTTCTTAAGCGCAGGACGGTCAAGGTGGTCGTAGTGGTCGTGACTGATGATAACCACATCAATGACTGGTAATGCGTCAATATCGATAGGATTAGGGTGGAAGCGCTTTGGTCCTGCCCATTGAACAGGTGATGCACGCTCACTCATCACTGGATCAGCCATGATGGTTTTACCGTCAACTTTCATGAGCATTGTCGAGTGGCCAAGACGAATTACAGAGTCTGTGTTGATACTGTCGAGCTGTTCTTTGCTTACGCTAAGAAACGGTACTTCTTTTGTCGGTGCGGGTTCTTTACGCTTGGCTTTGGCGTACATTTTAGTCATATCCCACAATTGGCTGAGCTTAGTGTCGTAGCTGACTTCTTGATTTTGAAATTTGCCATCGACTTTGATTGATGACTCAGTCGCGTTCAGGGTGTTTGTCATAAATAGCACTCCAATAGCTAAAGCAATACGTTTCACACAGTGTCCTTACAAAAGTAAACTTGCAAGTGCAGTTTAGAGGCAATCTTACAGAAAGTAAACAGCGATGTTTACCTTGGGTTAAAATTAGCCACTATTGGCTCCGTTGAGGTGAAAAACCGACAATTGCATCATGTAGGGGAGATTTCACTTGATCTATCCAATTAGCGTGATAATTTTTGTCCATAACGTAATCTACCCCTGTAAAGGAACATTCCATGCCAAAGGCAAGTGAAATCAAAAAAAGTGCCGCAATAGAGCACAACGGTAAAGTCTACTTCGTAAAAGAGATCAGTAAGCTCACTCCAAGTGGACGAGCAGGTGCAAGTCTTTATCGTATGCGCATGTACGATGTCGCGACAGGCGCCAAAGCAGACGAAAGCTTTAAAGCTGATGAGATTATTTCACTGGCCGACGTAAGCCGTCGCAATGCAATGTTCTCTTACGTTGATGGAGACGAATACGTGTTCATGGATAATGAAGATTACACGCCATACAACTTCAATAAAGACGCCATTGAAGAAGAGCTGCAATTTGTGACTGAAGAAACCCAAGGTCTACAAGTGGTATTGGTAGACGATAGCCCAGTAGCCTTAGAACTGCCGGCAACGGTAGAGCTGGTGATTGAAGAAACCGATCCATCTATTAAAGGCGCATCAGCCAGTGCCCGTACAAAACCCGCGATATTAAGCACGGGTCTAACCGTTCAGGTGCCAGAGTATATAGCATCTGGTGACAAGATTAAGATTAATACTGTTGAAGCTAAGTTTATGGGCCGCGCTTAGTAAACCAACAAAAATAACGTCAACAAGCCCAGATTAATCTGGGCTTTTTTGCACCTTCAAAGTGGTGTTCGATAATTTTCTTGATACACTCAATATGTTCAAATAATTCAATCCTTTGCGGAATTTCATAGTATGACTCGACCAATACACTCGTTACTGCTGCTACTGGCAGCGTGGACATTCATGGTGCCAAACGTCCTTGCCGAGGAAGCCGTTATTGCCTCCCCAGAGCAGACACAAGCTTCGCCGATACACTCTCAACAACCTCTATTAGATAGGCCTTTGCTTGAGCGCTACATTTTGGATGAACTCAAGGCGTTGCGGACAGAACAGCAAGATTTGGAGCGTCGAATGGTGGTTGAGATCACTGATCGTGAGCTGTCCGTTGCAGATAAATCGCTCAACTACGCCAATGTAACTATCAACTACTTTTTCTATTTGATTGCCGCAGTCGCGTCAGTTGTTGCTGTTATTGGTTGGCAATCCATCAAGGATATTAAGGTCAATACTAAAGAGCTAGCAGATAAACGATTAACTCAAATGACACAGGAATATGAGAAAAAGTTCTTGTCTCTGGAGCGCGAGCTACGTAGAAAGACTCGGATCATTACCGAAAACAACCGTGAAATTGAGATCATTAATGAAGTGCAAAAGCTATGGTTACGCTCTCAAAATGCGCCGACTCCAGAGCAGAAGATTGCCATCTACGATGAGCTTCTTAAAATCCGTCCTGGTGACTTAGAAGCGCTGACCTACAAGGCCGATGCCGCCATAGAGATGCGAGAATACCACTGGGCAATGAGTATTTGTAATAAGGTATTGGAAGTGGATGATAAGAATGCGCACGCTTTCTTTCAACGCGCTTGCGCGTATGCTCAACTCGGTGTTGAAAATCAAGCCATCTACGATCTACAACAGGCTGTGGAATACTCCTCTTCGTTTAGAGAGCGTCTTGCAGAAGAACCGGACTTAGAGCCGCTCCATGGTAACGAATGGTTCGACTCTGTGATTGACGCTGAAAGCAGTGATAAGTCGACTTCATAAATAAGTCATCTTCCATCTAATAATTTATAATTATTAATCTCCACTAAATTTATAAACTATAGTGCCAAATCACAAAGTCGCGATTATGGCACTATAGTTATGCATTCATCGCGTCTATCTTTTGTCGAAAAAATAAACTTGCTCGATCTCTCATTTTTGAAACTTGAATTTTCACAAAATATCAGGTTCAAAAAATAACCCAGTCCATTAGTTAATATTCGATCTAGTACTAGTAGCGTGCAAAATTTGAACACTTTTAATACAAAATAGCTCGTTCGCATTCCCCTGTTTTGCTTAATTTTTTTTGGTACGCCCTCCGATAAAAGTAAACTGTTTGTAGCGTCATGTAGCCAATTTGTTGATGTCCCGGCGGATACAAATTGATACATTCCCTGACATTTAACCGACAATTCACTGACCGAAAAACAACCTTTTCACGTTTGCAAGCCCGTGCTGTTGGTTGCTAGTATCGCTGTCACTAACACGAAGCGCTGCGTGTTGAAAATTTAAGTTGTAACAAAATAATTATTACTATTAATGGAAACACAGTCATGTACAAGTATGTTCCACACCTATTTGCGTTTAGCTTTTGTGCTGGTGTGAATGCAGGGGAAAGCTCAGAATTAGTTCATTTCCCGAGCGTCGTTGATCTAGAAAGCAGTGTAAAATCAAGATCTAATATTTCTACGAGAATTATTAATGGGCAAATTGCGTCGGTGAATGATTACCCTTCATTGGCGGCGATCGCTTATGACCCGAATATTAATGATTCATCTTTTCAACTTTATTGTGGCGCAACTATTTTAGATAATTGGCATGTATTAACTGCAGCGCATTGCGTTCAAGCCAATAGCTCAGTTCGTAGTAATACGGCAGTCGCTGTTCAATTGGGCAGACGCAGCGAGTACTCGGAAGGGTATATACCAAAAGTTAAGGTGGCTAAGTATTACATCCACCCTGAATATGTAAATAGCTCGTCATTAGCGTGGCCAAATGACATTGCAATTATCCAGTTGAGAGAGTCATTGGATTTGTCATCACAGTATTTCTCACCATTAGCAAGCAACAGTGATTCTTCACTCTATCGTTCAGATGCATATGATTTTATGGCGGTCGGTTTCGGGTACGTTGGCGCTGGTGGCGCGCTCGACGATGACCTTATGGAAACCACGTTAACCTATAAGTATGAAAAATCTTGCACATCGAGAATGACCGATAAGCAGTTGTGTATGGATGGAGAGATTGATGCGGACAGCGGATTTAAGAACTCTATTTGTTCGGGTGATTCTGGTGGGCCACTGTATTGGTTTGATGGCGGTGAATACATCCAAGTTGGTGTAGCGAGTTTTGGGCCATCATCGTGCGGCTCTACATCGGCAAGCTTTACTTCTGCATACACTGAAGTGTCGGATTATCGTGGTTGGATCGCCGACGTATTGAATGGGAAAATGACGCCTGATCATACTATTGTAAATGTTTCGCCAACCGGCTCATCGACGCCAGAGCCAGAGCCAGAGCCAGAGCCGACGCCAGAGCCAGAGCCGA
>NZ_JXQD01000029.1:89767-146046 GCF_002100145.1 Vibrio sp. qd031 | reverse complement strand
GCTATCTCATGTTACACGGCTTGCTAAAAGCAGAGGGTTTAGTTGTGAATAGAAAGCACACATATCGTCTTTATACAGAAGAAGGTTTGCAGGTCAGAACTAAAAAACGAAAGAAGCTTCAACGACCTCGTATAATCATGGACGTGCCAAGTGGTCCTAATCAGCGATGGTCGATGGATTTTGTATCCGATCAGCTAAGCAGTGGACGGCGTTTTCGGATCCTCAATGTTGTTGATGATTACTCTCGAGAACTCATTTGTCAGCTTGTCTCCGTGTCAATCAGTGGTCAGCAGGTCGCCCGATTTTTAGACCAACTCATTGAAACAAGAGGGAAACCAGACAACATTGTCTGTGACAATGGAACCGAGTTTACGAGCAAAGCGATGTTCTTTTGGTCGAAGGAAGCCTCTGTTACGTTAGCGTTTATTCAGCCTGGTAAACCAACTCAAAATGCTTTCGTGGAGAGCCTAAATGGTAAGTTTCGAAATGAGTGTCTCAATCAGCACTGGTTCAGAACATTGGATGAAGCGAGGTATGAAATTGACCTATGGAGAGAGCACTACAATCACGTAAGGCCACACAGCTCTCTAAATTATATGTCGCCAGTTGAATATGCCAATCAAGCGGCATAACCTTAAAAATCTCATCGGAGTGATGGCTCTAAGTTGGGGGAAAGGTCACCATCATTCTTGGGTTACCAGACCATGTTGTCATGCCCACACGCTCAATAAAATGACTCTCAAATAAATAATCAACCCAAAGAGAGATCGCTTCGGAAGCTATTCCGTTGCCCCAATATTCTGAATCATAGATAACAACACCCGCCTCAAGCCAACGAGTTCTTTTACACTCCCAGTAACTGTTTACCGTCCCTACGGGTACATTATCAAATGTTACAACTTGTAGGCTAGCCCCCTCTAGAAGTCTTTGAAACATGCCTGTTTCGAAAACTTCTATCGTTGGATGAGTGTATGGAAAATATGGTCCATTGAACTTAGTCCACTCGTCATTTGATGTGATCAATAAATACAAGACTTGTAGTTCATTGGCTCTAGCGGGACGAATTTGGACTCTACTTTCTTGCACAATTACTCCTTGTTATTGTTGTTGACCAGCTTTATAGGCCTGATTATCTGATTTATGTTGCTACCTTCTGTTATGAAACTCAATAGATATCATTCCTTGTGTGAATAACTGAGCGTTTCGAGTTAGAGTCACGGCACATTACCGTACAAATACCAAAAGTACTTATTAGATTTATTTAGTCTAGTGCCGCCTTAGCGAGATAGTACACCCTTTGGGTCTAAGAAGGTTTGGGGCAATAGTTTGTTAGCCCTTGCCCTACTACCTCACTTGTTCCAATGTCTTTTAACCGTCGCAATGCCTAAACCAAGCGCATCCGCTACTTTTGACTGCGACAGCCCCTCGGCTTTCTTTGCCTGGACTGAAACGGTGGTAGCATGGGCTTGTGGCCTGCCGAGTTTTTTTCCCTGTGCCTTGGCCCGCTCAATTCCCTCTCTGGTTCGCTCTCTAATCCGGTTGCGCTCAAACTCCGCAAAGGCTGAGAACATCTGTAGCATCAGCTTGCCCTCCGCACTGGATAAATCGGCTACGGGTAGATCCAAGCACACCACCTTAATACCTTTGCTTGTAAGCAGGTTGATGGTGCTTTGAACGTCGATGTTATCTCGGCCTAAGCGGTCGAGCTTCAACACCACCAGCGTGTCACCTGCTTCCATTTTATGATTAATAAGCGTCTTGAACTTCTGCCGCTTCATCGCTTCAACAGAGCCAGACACCGTTTCGCTGATAACACGCGAGTCAGTTACCTCGTAGCCCTTTTGGCGGATAGCGATAATTTGGTTTTCAGTCGTCTGTTCCGTGGTTGAAACACGGCAGTATGAAAATATACGCATTGGTGCGGAACTCCCTGTGAATCGGTATCAGATATAGGGGTATCATTTAACTATAGCATCATAAAGTAATAACCCTAATTTTATGGTACCAGCCTAAGGTGAGGAAAGCTGGTATCAATATACGGTTGTTTTTTGATACCAGCTTGGTTAGAACAACTTGATGGGTATTACTTATTTCCCATCATTTGTTGAAACTGCATGAACTGCTTAAACTGCTCTTCCATATCCGGAGATGTCCCCTCTGCTGGTTTGGCTAGTTTCCGCAATAACTCGGCTTGCTTGTAATCAGGTACATCACCATAACTGTAAAAACTGGTCAGTACACTTTCATGCCCTAGGTTTTGGCTCCATGCTTTGAACTTTTCAGGTGTTCGGCAAAGTCGTTCCCCCAATCGCACCAAAGTATTTCTAAAACTGTGCGGATTAAAGTAAGGCAACCCTGCGGCTTCAAACGCTTTAGCAAAAGCTTTGCGGATTGGGGTGGCTTTACTCCAATGCTCTTCAAGTAGACCGACAACTTCAAACTGCTGATTAGCGTTATGTGCCAACTTGGTTTTAGGGAACAACGGCGAGTTTTGCTTGAAACCCAGCTCCTGTACCAAGTAATCAACCCATTCAGTCAAAATCCTTAGAGGCAGCTCGCCGACAGGAAAAAAGTATGTTGTGAATGTTTTGCTGAACTTGGTATTCACATCCCTTGCGTCCTGATAAAAGCTTTGTTCAACAAGGTCAATATGCTTTATCTTTGCTGAGGCAACAGCACCATCTCGTGCACCAGTTAGGATAACGAAAGCAACTAGGGCTCTGTCACGCATTTCAATATCTGTCGAGTAAGGCATGCTTTCTAAGGTTTGAGTAACCTGCTCAATGGTGGACACGCTCCTTGTCCGCTTAGCGTTAGCTATGCGAGTGTCCTTTTCCGACAGGTTGAAATAATCGATATCACTGTGATTAATTTTTGCGCGATAGCCTTTTTGCGTACCCAAGTATTGGAAGAACGCCTTCATATGACGAGTTGCTGTCAACACAGTAGCCTTGCTTAACTTTTCCCCTGTCACAATGGACTGTTTCCCCATAAGGTACTTCTTAAACGCGATAGCATGCTTGGCTCGAAACTTCTTAAAATCGATATACCCTGTGCACTCTTCAAAGCGATTAATTGACTTTAATGCACCATCAATCGTCGAGTCATCTTGACGCTTGGCATCCTTCAGGTACCTAGCGTACTCATGAATAATTCGAATATTATTTGCACTATTTTTTTTCATCATTTAATACCTTAGTTAAAGGACAATTTAAGAGAGCGTCTCCTCTCAGGGTTAAGTGTTTTTCTGCTATCGGCAATTTACCCCCAAGCTCTTGCCATATTTGGTGTACATTACGCCAAGAAACATACTTATTCCCTTGGTAGCCACAGTCTTCACACCCCCCTGTCATTTGGGCCATACCCGCAGGCTTCGCGATGAATTGAATTGACCCAATGGCTGGCCTTTTCGGTTGTTTGCATTTGAAGCAGTACATTTCATGAAGCTCACAGCGGTGCATATAAGTCTTCCGCTTCTGTGTCAGGAAAATTTTCAGGTCGGCACCGCTGATTAAGAGTGGGCGTCGGTGATCCGCAACAGGCAACCCAGCTCGAATCCAGTTACGTACAGTTTTAGGGTGAACACCTAAGACTTCACTGGCTTCAATAACGGTATAGCTGCGATGAATTTTGACTCGATTCGGGTTGTTTCGCCTACTCATCATCAACCTCCTTAGATGCAACAACACAAGCTTCAAGCCACTGCTCCACATCGGTTTGTAACCACCCAATGGCACGTTCACCTAGTGAAATGGGTTGCGGAAAAACACCATGATACATACGCAAGTAGATAGTACTGCGCGACAAGCCTGTCATGTTGATCACTTCAGGTAAGCGCATGATTTTATAAGACATAAAAAAACCTCTTTGTCAGTTATTGGATGACAAAGAGGTTATGAGGAAAGAGAGGGGCAATAACGCAATTGAGGAAAGCAAAAACTCAATTGCGTTTTGCCATACAACCACTACGATTTTATATCGTTGATTTCGCCTAGTATTTTTCGAATGGTATTTTCAGAGAGAGCCGTTCCACACAGTTCAGTCATCTTCACTAAAGATGAAGCTATCCCCCGAGTACTAGGATCAAAGCCCATGTCTTTAAGCATGGCATTGATTAAAATGAGATAGCTGTTTTTCTCTTTAGCAGTCAATGGCTTGACTTCTTTCGAATCAGAACTCTTATTACTATTCAGATAGTGAATGAGGCGATCGAGTTCACTAACTCGAAATACCAGCTGATGAACAGGCGTTTCTAGCTGGACAACCTCATCATCCTTATCAAATCCGTCATCAGATTCAAGCGCCGCTGATAAACTCAACACTTCATCAATCTCATTGTCAGTCAGGCTCTCAAAGACTTGATAAGCCAAAGAGCGTTCATATAGATCCTCCTCGGTGTATCCCTGTGAGGATAGGATTTCATTCAGGCGAGCTTTATTGGCATCTGAATGTGCAAACTTCAGTACATCTCGGACTTTGTACACCTCATTATCACGCTTAAAGTGCAAACCACGAACAAACTCACATACGGGATAAGTCTGATGTGACTCCTCCTGGTAGCGATGTCTAATGTCTTGGAGCTCATCTCCTATCATTGCCAAATCCCAAATACCATCGAGAACCTTTACGTCGTCATCACAGTTCCCAGCTGGCGTAGTATCCAAACTAGCAGACGCATCATGCTTCCGAACAGCAAAAGCTTTTTTGATAAACTTAGCGGAAACCGTCAAGTGTCCTTCTAAGCACAACTCGTATATTTGACCTAGTGACACTGACTCATCAAGTGCTTTAGACAAATATTGGCTAGCCTCACTTTCTGAAAGGTAGCCTTTAATTGCTGATAACTTACTCATTTCTTCCTTTTATAACGCTAGTGTAAATAAAGGGTCGCAACCCAAGGGTTTATCCAAGGAATCACAATAAACGCTTTAGGCCAAGGTTTAGTGCCCATACTTGACTCTCTGCCGCTTCCTATAGAACCTGAAAGTCCGTACTCAACCGTTTCCAGTGTTGAATAAGAGCAATCTTGTGCTCATCCAGCATAGGTAGCTCTTGTAGCTGTTCTAACCACTGAGTTCTCGCCACTTCCATTACATCCAGAAGATGCGGCTTTATGGCAACCCACGGCACACCCGCTTTCTCTGACCACACTTTGAAGTGCTCCATCGTGATATCAAACCACTGCCTGGTACCCGCCATATTAAGAGCAAGGCTGTCGTGCTCGATGTAAGGTGCGGTAAACACTACATCATAAAGCGGGGACAAACGCGGAGATCGCTTATCACCATAGATAAGCGTCCAGTTTTTCAAGTGGGCATCACCATTGCCAAGCATGATATTGATAAGTAGCCGTCTTGCCATTTGCTGGATGTCCTTCAGCCGCTCTGCGCTTGTTCGATAAAGTACGTTACCAAGTTGCTCATAATTGACCCGTTGATATTTATCTGACGGGTAAAGCCCAAAGACCTGTGCAAAGTCCTCGGTATGAATACGACCAATGCTGCTGCGATCGAACCGCTTGATACCATAGGCGTACTGCTCATCTGGCAATCGGATGCTTGGTAACCCTTCCAGCTCGCTAAGTTCGATCAGTCGTACTTCCGGAATGTCTGCACCAGCGGCTTCAGCCAGCTTCATACAGGTATACTCATTGACAGGTACACCTTTGTGAACAGTCGATGGTGTTTTGACAATCCACATATCCTCAGAGATTTCCTGATCGATGTGATAACGACCATCCACGTGTGACGACGAGAACTTCATCTGTACACCAGCCAATGAAAACTTAGTATCGGCATGCTTAACATCAATCTGTTGAGGCTCTGTCGACAGCCGTTGCTCTAACGCCCAACCCGGCAAATCTCCCGCTTTAATCGGCTTGACAATAATCGCCCCCGGTAAGTTAGAGCCCAGATAAGCAAGGATTGAAAACTCATTATTGGTGTGGCATCGAAGCGCTTTGGCCGTCAGTTCTCTCAATACTCCCTCAGGCAATAAATTGGAAAGGACGGGAGGGATCTTATCGGTTCTAATCTGCGGTTTGTTCAAATAGTTGGGGTCAAGCATCTGCCTCAGAGTAAAGACTGGGCGCAGATCATCAGGCATTGCGGCAAAGTCAGGGTTGAAGGTCAGTATATTTTTGCCACCAGCATAATGGGCTATCACAGCAACATCGATACCATGCAGTTGAATGTTCAGACCTTCCACCTCCTCTATCTGCTTACTCATCATTTATCCTCAGAACCAAACCAAAAACCGAGATCATCATCATCGTCGTGCAGCGACTCACCTTTAGGTCCTTGACTCTGACTTTTAAAAGCATCCTCTATTGGAACGGTATGCCCTTTGCTTTGCTTCGGCGAGATAGAAAGTTCCAAATCAAGTCCTTCCAACACTCTAAGCAAGGTCGATAACTTTACGTCGCTACCCGCTTCAATGCGCTGATACTGTTGCTGCTTCATACCGATTCGCATGTACATGTCTTTTTGCTCGATACCGAGTTTTCTGCGCTGCTCAGAGAGCAAGGTTGAGATTTCTTCTAAGCTTTTCATTCTTCCCACCAAACAACCAACAAGTTGTTCCAAACCCTATTAACAACATTTTAGTTGTATGAAGGCCCAATAACAACTTTTAAGTTGTTATAACATCTAATAACAACTTAAAAGTTGTTCAATCAATCTTACAGTGAAAGCAAGGGATGCTCAGAAAAACGCTTAAAGATGAGAAAAGCGAGGTAACATAAACGAATGGGTACACCAATAGGTACATAGCGAAAAATCAAACCGGAGCAAATCAAATAAAAACAATTACATAAAGCACAGATTCAACTTACGCCAGCCCACCAAACGTTTGGAAAGGGCGGTAACTCATTGAGTTATCGCCCTTTTTGTATTTATACATCTAGTTTTAGCCGTTTTGTACTGAACGTAGGTACTAAAACATGCGCAAATTAACAACAAGATCTTTGTAATGGAAAATGGGTTCAAAGAATTCCCGCACCGCGTATCTTAAGCATAGAGAATCGACTCAGCTTGGCGAGTTAAAGAACTCGCCATCATTGAATGCTATACCCTGACATTTCAATCGACATTATGACAAGAAAGAGCGCCCTCTCACCCGACAAGTAAGATCGTAAAATCTTTAATGAATCAACTGCCGATCACCCAATTCAAAATACATCAAAAGTAAAATAATCAGGCTCAACACCCCAAGCATCGAATGAGAGGCAACTACTCAACTTCCTGTATTAAATCGCTATTCTAAAGTTAGTTTGGATAAAACATGGGCATGATGTCATGCCCCAAATAGATACACTTTATGATGGCAAGCAAAATTGACCGACATCTAAATCCAAATCATTTAAAACTAGTAATTCGGGATATCTAGGTTATCCATATCGCTACCAGTTTCATGACTATATAGGATGCGTAACGCTTCTTTTGCTTGATGTCCAAACGCAGCGGAACCATTCCCGTTAGCTTGCTGCCCACCAAAACCGACAAAATGATTAGTGATACCAAATGCATGAGTCAATTCGTGTGCAACCAATTCAGGAGATGTTCCACAGTTATGCCCCTCTGGCGGTAATGCGACCCAAAGCCAACCCACATCTTTTCTAAACTCATTGATATGAATAACAGGCTGACCTGAACCACCCCAAGGGCTATGAAAAACACTACCACAATAACCTGTTTGACTAGGATCTGAATAAGTGCCTACAGAAAAAATAATACCGCCTTTGTACGGTACGCTTGAGTAGTCAGGATAGAATTCTTTGTCTCCATTCTCATCATATAGTGGAATGTTTACCTGCTCCAACTTACCACCTTCAGCATAATTGAAGATAGGAAAATCATAACCTATCGCATCTTCGATTAGTTTTAGTCCCGCATAGATATCAGCAGTTGCATCATAATCAGGCGTATTTTCAGGGTTGTTAATAAAGACTTGAATAGGTTCACTCGGAGTTGGATTAAAACGTCTTAAAGTGCCATTTTGAGGAGGAAAATTATTGTCACCAACACAAGCACTCATCCCACCACACCAAAATTCATCGTTTCTTGAAGCCCAGCTATTCTCTAAGCCAGCACCTCCAACGTAATCGCCATCACTAAACGGGTAAGCAGGATCTAAGTGCTCTGTCGAATAGGAAAAATCTCTCGCTCCCAAATTAGACAGAATCCTTGTCATCGACTCTGTTGTTGGCAAAGGATCTCTATCTGAGCCACCACTACCATTATCATCATCGCCACCACTGCAACCGATAAGTACCCCTGATACAAGCCCCACTAATAATCGTTTTTTCACAACAAACCCTTTTCTACAACTAACTGAAAAAAAAGAATTATTGCTCTTAGAACAGAATGCAACCAGACTCTTGTTGTTACAAAGGATTTCTTAAGGTATTAACCGAGACACTATTCAAGAGCAATCGATTCAGACTTACAAAAGAACACCATAGTGGCTTCTTTTAACCGTCTTAAATCTATGAGTGCTTCAGACAAAACTAGGACGCGGGTTCAACTCCTCAAATGGGAGCTGAACCCGCGTTCTTATTTGCGTGTAAAGGCTTAGTCTTGATACTGGGTTTATATGGTACTAAGATGAGGTACTAAAGGGTTATTTTTCAATATCACAAACACCCTAACCTATTGAAGTTACTGTTTTTTAAGGCAGTTGAAGGCGACCCCCGCCAGCTCCACCAAACGTTTGGAAAGGGCGGTAACTCATTGAGTTATCGCCCTTTTTGTATTTATACATCTAGTTTTAGCGGTTTTGTACTAAACATAGGTACTAAAACATGCGCTATTTGACCTTAAGCACCAATGCAAAAAACAGCATATCAACGTTTGAACTCAGCTATCGATAGCCATCGAGTCAAACGTCACTCAACAACTAGTTACTCTAGTCATGGGAGTCGAGTGTCCTATCAACACAACGATCCTTGGCTTGTACCAAGAAACAAATCGATAGATCCTCCGCCAGCAATACCCAAAAATACAGCAACATTCGAATGCATCATGTGTAACTGCCAATAGCAAGCTTTATTGCCAGGGCAACCTACCTGCCCAAAATGTCATAACCACCTGTATGCTAGCGAAGTCTCTTCGAAATAAAGACACATCAAGTGTTCATTTTATTCCCCTGTTCATTTTTATGAACAAACTAAAAAAATGAACAGAACCCGATGCTCCCTATGTCTCACCATACAATCCAATACCCCCACAAAGGGATATCAACTATAAAATACCCTTGTGGGGATACGGTAGACAATACCCCCACTAAGGGATATACTTTACTCTATCCTCAATAGAGGATAATGAGAGATATGAAGTCGCACCTTAATTCTATAGAGGGTTGGAAGAAATGATATATAGTCCAAAGCAACTCGCTGACATGATGCTCCTAATAAGGCAAAAGAACGGCTGGACTCAATCAGAGTTAGCCAAAAGGGTAGGCATAAAGCAAGCAACTATCTCAAACTTCGAAAATAGTCCTGATAAGACAACACTTTCGACTTTCTTTAAACTTATTCAGGCGATGGAACTGACACTGAGCATCCAGGAAAAAACACAAGTAAGCTCACAAGATAGCCAAGATGATGAGAACTGGTAATGCAAAAACTAAACGCATACATGAACGGAAAACTCGTAGGGACTCTCAACAAACAGAAGAATGGTGCTCATACTTTTCAGTATGATAAGACCTGGGTAACCAGTGACAAATCCCGACCACTATCATTATCTCTAAAATTACAACTGCCACCTATAACTTCAGACTCAGTCATCAACTACTTCGACAACCTTTTACCTGATAGCCCAAAGGTGAGAGATAGGATCGTAGCTCGTTATAAAGCCTCATCTAAGCAGCCATTTGATCTTCTCAAAGAGGTTGGTAAAGATAGCGTCGGAGCTATTGCTTTAATTTCTCCTGAGCAGCCTTACAAAAATGAACCGCTCAATTACCAAGTCTTAGATGATAAAAAGTTGGATGCCGTGCTCTCAGCTTACAAATCCGATATCCCCCTCGGAATGGTTGAAGAAGAAGATGATTTCAGAATATCAGTGGCTGGTGCTCAAGAAAAAACAGCACTCCTATTCGTTGATGAACAGTGGTGTATCCCTAAAGGTAATACTCCAACAACTCATATCATCAAACTACCAATTGGCGAAATACAACAAGCAAACGCAACATTAGATCTTAAAGACAGTGTTGAAAATGAGTACCTTTGCATCGAGTTAGCTAAAGCACTAGGGTTTGCAGCTCCCAATGTCCACATGATCAAAACTGATAACCTGAAAGCTTTAGCTGTAGAGCGATTCGATAGACGCTGGACTAAAGGTAAAGCTAACTTACTCCGTCTACCTCAAGAAGACATGTGCCAAGTGTTTGGTATGCCATCATCAATCAAGTACGAATCTCAAGGTGGCCCTGGTATTTCGGAAATCATGAAGCTACTCATGGGTTCAAGTAATGCTCTAGAAGATCAGTATAACTTCATGAAGTTTCAAGTTTTTCAGTGGATAATAGGGGCTACCGATGGACATGCTAAGAACTATTCTATTTATATTGAGAAGGGAGGGAGTTATCGATTGACTCCATTCTACGATATTTTATCAGCATATCCACTTCTAGGCGGTCGCGGTCTAAATATTAGAAAACTCAAGCTAGCAATGGGACTCAAAGCGACTAGAGGGAAAAAGTATGAAATTAACAAAATTTTACCTCGCCACTTTCTGGATACAGCTAAAGCTGTAAACTTCAGCCAAGATAAGATGCAAGAGATATTGAATGAGCTGAAAGATGAGTTTCCCGAAGCAGTCTTACAAGTAAAAGCAAAGCTACCTGAAGATTTCCCTGAGAAGATCTCAGATTCAATTTTTGAAAATGCTACTAAGATACTTTCGAAGATTTAGTATTCAGAAAGTATATCTGATGCAATAAGCTATATAGATGCTCTACTGAGCAATAGAACATTTAGCTATATTTGAATAAATATTTATATCCATAGTACATATAAAGACGGGAGTTCAGTTCCTTTTTAAGCAGGATTTTAATGTAACATCTGAAGTAACACTAAATTAGAACATTAACTCTAAAGCCTTACAAGTTAAGCTTTGACACAACCATTCAACTCCCGCCAGCCCACCAAACGTTTGGATAGGTCTGTAACCAATTGATTTGTAGGGCTTTTTTTATATATTGCTTCACTTTATTGGCTGTTTGGTACTAAATGTAGGTACTAAACCATGCAAAAGATAAAAGTGATCTGCCCCAGCAACACTAGACACTCGGTTAAGCGACATTCTGTTTTTCAAAGTTGATTGGACTTAGATATCCAAGAGCACTGCGCCTTCTTGTTTGGTTATAATCAACTTCAATCACTTCCGTGCAGCCTTCGCTACCAAGCCTTGCCGTTTCATGCTTTGTGATATTGTCTTGATATTATGGGGGCTTTTGTCTTCATCCAGAGCTTTCTGAATGCGTCGAGCACCATCGCGCTCCTTACCTTCGACAAAGGCTTACTTTACCTTATTATCAAGCTCACAGCGTGCAAGCTCACGTGAAATTGCCTTGTGGCGGTGTTTCAACCAGTGATAAAACCCACTTCGAGAGACATCGAGCACCTTACTCATTTGGGTGATGCCGAAGAGTAGTCAGTGCTCTAGCATAAACTCGTAAGACTCTACTTTAGATGCTTGGCGAAGTAGGTTGCGGCCTTTTTACGACTTCTAGTTCCTCTGCTTGTTCCGCTAGCAGGTGCTTGAGCTTAGCGTTTTCAGAAACCAGTTCTTTCTCTCGACCAGTGATACTGGCGTTGTGCTTTATAGCCTTTCGCCAAGCGTAAAGCTGAGATTCATGCAAAGAAAGCTGTCTAGCAGCTTTGGCCACACCTATCGAATCGGCTAGCTTCAGAGCTTCGGTTTTAAATTCTTCTGTGTGTCGAGTTCGTTTAGTTTTCTTAATGGACATTGATTCACCTCGTTAGTGATTATACTCACTTAACTCAGTGTCCAAAAACTACTGGTGCGGATCACTCACCATATACTCATTACCGCACCTCGCTCCCCCACATCATCATGCACACACCAAAAAACACACTTTTAAGCGCATTAAAATGTGAAAAATTACTTTTTAATGCGCATTAAAATGTTAATGCTTGCATTTTATCGCGCATTTTTATGTAATAAACAACGAATATGAAATCGCTATCACTAAGGTGGCTAGATGAAACGAACACTGCTTGAAAGCCTACTTACCTGGAAAGAAAAGCCAACCAGGAAGCCTCTACTGATTGACGGTGCTAGACAAACTGGCAAAACATTCTTATTGCAGGAGCTATTAGGAAGTACATTCGAAAATGTCCTAAGGATCGATTTTTTAGAAAGTCCAGAGTTAATGGAGGCTTTTTCTGGCTCTCTAAACCCTGATGACATCATCACCAACATTGAACTCTTAACAGGTCAAATCTTCGAACTATCTACAGATCTTCTTATTTTAGATGAAATTGGTGAATGCCCAAGAGCGGTTACCGCTCTTAAATACTTTGCAGAAAAGGCTCCTGAAGCTTATGTTGCTGCAAGTGGTTCCAATATCGGATTGCTCACCTCCTTTCCTGTTGGAAAAGTTGAGCAACACAACTTAAGGCCACTGACTTTCAGGGAGTTTTTGTGGGCATCTAGAGAGAAAGCACTTCAAAAAGCATTTGACCAAAAACTGAATTCCTCTGCGGCTCATTCCAAGTTAATCGAGCTACTAACTGATTATTACTTCGTTGGCGGCATGCCTGAAGCCGTAAACTCGTGGTTCGAAAACTCTCAACTCAGCATCATTGACCGAATTGAAGCCGTCTCTGAAGTCCATCGAAACTTAATTGAGGGCTACATGCGTGATTTCGGAAAATACTCTGGAAAAGTGGATGCGCAACTCATCGAATCTGTATTTCGAAGCATCCCAGCCCAGTTATCTTCGGTATTCGATGACTCAGTTAAACGGTTCAAATTCAAGGGCGTTCACGAACGAAAATCTCGCTATGCTGAATATGAAAGTGCGATCACATGGCTTCACAAGTGTCGACTTGCACTAAAGAATCACCCTATTGAAGGACAACCTCGTTCTCCTTTAGCTGCTTATCAGAAGGAAAATACGGTTAAATTATTTCTCTTTGATGTAGGCCTGTTGAACCATATGCTCGGCACGGGTTACCGTGAAATCAAACAACAAGGCTATGAATACAAGGGATATGTCGCAGAAAACTATGTTCAACAGGAAATCGCCGCACTAGGCATTGAACCCTGTTTCTCTTGGGGAGACGCAAGAGCTGAGATAGAGTTCGTCATCGCTGATGACCTAGGTCGTATTGTACCTGTAGAAGTAAAGAGCGGTAAGCGAACTCGTGCAAAATCATTGCAGTCTTACATTGAAAAGTGCAAGCCCCACAAGACGATCAAACTTACAGGTACTCAAGGCTCTCCAGCAACAGAGAAAGTGCACATCGTGATGCCACTTTACTACACTGAATACTTACTTGATCACCTAAGAGATCTAGATAGCAGCTGAGCGAGCAAGAAAGTATTCATTAAGATCCAAGAATCCATGATATGAGCAATATTTGGCTCATATCATTTGAACAAAGCATTCAAACCTTTTGGTCTAATACCGTCTTCAACAAGTATTCTAAACTCATTTGGTCAACAGTGATAAATCACCTGTCGGTGAATCGCCATTGCAGGTCGTTTTAAGATCATTTTGCTATGAATAACACTAGATTTAATATTAAAAAGTTATACTTTGACGCAGGTTCAGTTCCTTTTGAATTAGAATCTTGATGTTACATCAAATTCAAAACACCGTATAACCTATTGAATTTTATGAAAATAAGAAAGTCGTTCAAATCCCAACAGCCCACCAAGCTTTTGGTAAGGGACACCTAAGGGTGTCCCTTTTTATGCCTAATCCCTTGTTAAATAATCAAAATCACAAATCTATTTTCTTATTGCTCCTCATACCCTTATGCCTAGTTCTCACTGTTGAATTTCCCAAGAATTATGACCTATACCTCGCACACCAAACTACCTCTAAATGGTTAGCATATGATTGTGCAACCTGCACAGCGAACATGCACCAAGATCACTATCCGCACCTGAGCAACCAGTTAAACCACTGTTTATTATATGATTTCCAAGTTGGCACGCTACTTGTTCTATTGAAATTAACTTCAGATGCAAACCAGACAGTTAGCATCAAAAATTACTCTACGGTAGCTGCAGCGAAAAGGAGATTTGCTATGCCCAAGACAACTTTAAACACTCTTTCTAACTCTAAGAACAAAAGTGCTCGACTGGCTAAATTTGCGCTTTCATCCAGTGCGGTTTTGGGCTTGTGTATGCAAGTCGCATGGGCTGAACTTGGCGAACCCGAAATCGAAGATCTAAAATTTGGCTTCATTAAATTAACCGACATGGCGCCACTCGCCGTAGCCTACGAAAATGGTTACTTCGAAGACGAAGGCCTCTATGTCACCCTAGAAGCACAAGCAAACTGGAAGGTGCTATTAGACCGCGTTATTGATGGCGAACTGGACGGCGCACATATGCTCGCCGGACAACCACTTGGAGCAACAATTGGTATTGGAACACAGTCGCCCATCATTACCGCCTTCTCAATGGATTTAAACGGGAACGCGATTACTGTATCTAACGATATTTGGGAACAAATGGAACAGCACGTTCCTAAACAAGCCGATGGTAAGCCGCAGCACCCAATTAAAGCCGACGCTCTTAAACCAGTGGTTGAAAGCTACCTTGACGACGGTAAAGCCTTTAACATGGGAATGGTATTCCCCGTGTCTACCCACAACTACGAACTGCGCTATTGGCTAGCAGCCGGTGGTATTCATCCGGGTTTTTACGCGCCAAAAGCGGGTGACAACAGTGGCCAACTTGAAGCCGATGTTTTGCTTAGCGTAACACCACCACCGCAAATGCCTGCCACAATGGAAGCCGGCACGATCTATGGCTACTGTGTCGGCGAACCGTGGAACCAACAAGCCGTGTTTAAAGGCATTGGCGTTCCTGTCGTTACCGATTATGAAATTTGGAAAAACAACCCTGAAAAAGTATTCGGTGTATCGAAAAGCTGGGCTGAAGAAAATCCAAACACCCATATTCGCGTCGTAAAAGCGATGATTCGAGCTGCTCATTGGTTGGATGAAAATGACAACGCTAACCGCCCAGAAGCGGTGGAGATGCTGGCAAAAAGTGAATACGTAGGAGCGGACGCCGAAGTTATTGCCAACAGTATGACGGGCACCTTTGAATACGAAAAAGGCGACAAGCGAGACGTGCCTGATTTTAACGTGTTCTTCCGCCATAACGCGACTTACCCGTACTACAGTGATGCTATTTGGTACCTCACCCAAATGCGCCGCTGGGGACAAATCCCAGATCAGAAATCGGATGAATGGTACATGGATATCGCGAAAAGCGTTTATCGTCCAGACATCTACCAACAAGCTGCCGAAGCGCTTATCGACGATGGCGTATTGAGCGCCAGCGATTTCCCTAACTTCACAGAAGAAGATGGTTTCCGCGCACCGCAAACCCATTTCATCGACAACATTGTTTACGATGGCAAGCAACCTAACGCCTACCTAGAGAAGTTCTCTATCGGTCTAAAAGGAAAAGATGAGGTGTAATCACCCTCATTGATACAGAGGCTCATTATGAGCCTCTCAAGGAAAGAATTTAGGAGTAAATTATGGCGAGCAATGTCATTTCATTAATGCCCTTTAAAGGGGCGGTAGCAAGTCGCTCAAAAGTGTTACTGTTACCCATCATAGGTATCGCGCTGTTCTTGATGATTTGGCATCTGTCCGCCAAACAAGTACAGACTTCATTGGGTACACTTCCAGGTCCAATACAAACCTTCAGTCAGTTTTCTAACTTAGTCGACGAGCACTTTGCAGAGCGTGAAAAAGAAGTCGCGTTTATTGAAAGACAAGAGGTGCGCAACGCTGCCAAGCTAAAAAAAGATCCTAATGCGACGGTAAAAATTCGCCCATATACCGGAAAGCCGACGTTCTTCGATCAAATTCTCACCAGTTTATTTACTGTGGCATGTGGGTTCATTTTAGCCTCAGTAATTGCCATTCCGCTTGGAATACTGCTTGGCCTGAATCAATCTCTCTACCAAGCATTTAACCCCATAATTCAGTTACTCAAGCCTGTTTCGCCTTTGGCTTGGTTACCCATTGTTACCATGGTTGTGAGTGCCACTTATGTAAGTAGCGATCCGCTGGTTGCGAAATCGTTTGTAAACTCACTATTGACGGTCGCTTTGTGTAGCCTATGGCCAACTTTGATCAACACCGCAGTGGGTGTAACTAGCGTGGACAAAGACCTTGTGAACGTCAGTCGCGTACTGCGTCTCTCTTGGTGGAAGCACATCACCACCATCGTTTTACCCTCTGCCATTCCTATGGTGTTTACTGGCCTTCGACTCTCGCTAGGCATTGCATGGATGGTATTGATTGCTGCAGAAATGCTGGCGCAAAACCCGGGCCTTGGCAAGTTTGTATGGGACGAGTTCCAAAACGGTAGCTCTGCGTCACTTGGTCGAATTATGGTTGCGGTGATCACCATCGGTTTCATCGGTTTGTTGCTAGACCGTGGGATGCTTGCACTTCAAAAACGAATGTCATGGGATAAGAGCCAAGACTTGCGCTAGGAAAAAGGAATTATTATGTCAAAGTTAATGTTAGATCTTGCGCAACTTGGAATGCGTTTCCCCACCCCAAAAGGCGAGTTTGTTGCGCTGCGCGATGTAAACCTAAAGATTAAACAAGGTGAGTTCATCTCGCTCATTGGTCACTCAGGGTGTGGTAAATCAACGGTGCTGAACTTAGTAGCTGGCTTGCTCGACGCAACCGATGGTGGCGTGATTGTCGATGGCCGCGAAGTGGATGGGCCAGGACCTGAACGCGCTGTAGTCTTTCAAAACCACTCGCTATTGCCTTGGTTAACGGTGTATCAGAATGTTGAACTTGCTGTAAAGCAAGTGGCGAAAGGAAAAAGCAAAGCTGAAATTAAAGAGCTAGTAGAGCACTATTTAGAGCTTATTCAAATGCAACATGCGTCGGACAAAAAACCTGATGAGATCTCAGGTGGAATGAAGCAGCGTGTTGGTATCGCCCGCGCTTTGGCCCTCCAGCCTAAGGTTCTGCTTATGGATGAACCTTTTGGTGCACTCGATGCTTTGACTCGCGCGCACTTACAAGATTCATTAATGCGGATCCAAGCGGAGCTCAACAACACGGTAATCATGATCACTCACGATGTCGACGAAGCAGTCTTGCTGTCGGATAAAATTGTGATGATGACCAATGGACCTGCAGCGACTATCGGGGAAGTATTGGATATAGAACTTGATCGTCCGCGTAATCGAGTGGTGTTGGCCGAAGATGCGATGTACCAGAAGTATCGCCAATCGGTACTCAAGTTCCTTTACGAGAAACAAAGCAAGGTGGAGCCTCTTGTCACTAAAAAGCCCGCTAAAAGCGAAACCAAACCGACGGCTAAAAGCGCTTAATACCCGTTAATGGTCTTTCGGTAACCTTGCTCCTCCCCCCCCTCCCTATATCGAAGACCTAATAAAACCTATTACTTCTGTAATAGGTTTTTTTGTTTTTAGCCAAGCCGGTGCCTGCGAAAACGATGAATTACTTTTTGCGTTTATCCGGTTTTTTACGTTTTGACAGCTCAACGACACACAAAAAATCTTCATGGAAAAAAGAGTTATCCAAAAGCGCCTGAGGCACCGCTAGGCGAATAGCACTGCCAGCCAACACCATCGCTTTACCGGGCATTTGTGCTATTTCTCCCTGTTTAAGGGTTACTTCATATTCCAATATGGGGTTCAGTTTTTTATTGAGCCCTTTCACTACAGGAAACCCAAATAGCGTCAATGGCTCTCCCATTACAGTGACGGTTTCGGTAAACAAACAGGTAACCCAGTAGAGTTGGCTATTTAATTGTTCGCTAAGTGCGTTGACTTTGTCTTCCACCGAGGCCGAAAACACCCACTCCCCCAACACAGGCTCCCACTTGCCACCTAACTGCAAAAACCGTTTTTGTGCACGAAGGTTATATTGACCAGAAGCGCGCATAGTACAGATGTCGATAGATCCTTGCTGCGCAAAGGGTAATGTCAGGCGAAAAATGCCCTCTCGAGAGTGGTGGGTATATCGGTCACTCACTTCTTCAACGTGCAAACGATGTCGGCCAATCGGCATGCTTTGACTAAAATCGTCCACCACAATTTTGCAATGCATCCCTTTCTTTCGGGCGAGGAAATAGTCTGAGTGCTTTTCTATAACATCAAAATCTTGCATCGGCGTTATCGCATCTCACGGCTCATTTGCTTTGCGCTTTTCGTAGCTGCGCAATACGCTCTAAACGCTCGCCCAAGCTACCACTTGGTCGATAGCCCTGCTCCGCCAGAGAATCGATTTTTCTATCGAGATCGGTCGGTTCAATTTTTGCTACCACCGAGTGATTGTTTTGCTCTTGGTGATCCAAAATAGTATCGAAGTCATGCAGTAACACTTCTTCAAATGCTTCTAGGTAAAGAGTCTTAAACTCTTTGGCGATATGCATGTCAGACAAGGTGCGTAACTTGGCCGATTTTCTATCAATAATGTATTTTTCCACCCGACTCTTTGGGGTTTTCAAGGTCAAGATATTAGTTCTAGCTTCCAGTATCTCACGATCGGTTGGCGTATCTTTTAGCGCTTCAAGTGCCGCGACCGTTGGAGGCCACTCTTGCCCTTTTTTTAATCGTTCGTCGAGGTTGTCTTTGAGGCGCTGATAGCTTTGTTCATTAAGCGAGGCGGCAAACTTCATCACATGGCGATCGGGCTCATCCCCAAACTCATAACGGAACTTGCTGCCAAAACTGATGGTCATTTCATACCAAAACTTAAGGATTTTCTTTTGCTCTACACCGCTAAATTGCTCTAACAACAGCTGCGTTTTTGCTGAGAACAGCTTTTGCTCACTAACCGCAGCCGCGACCTCGCTGCCACTGTCTGATTTGCTCGGCAATTTTGATTGGTCGTACACGGGCAAAGACACGCTGCCTTGTTGGCTCTTTGGTGCCGCAGTTTTTACAGGTTTGCTCGTTGGTGACGAATGGCGCGCCTTTTTAAGATAAGAATCAAATGTATCGCCCATTGGAGTCGGTTTGCTCATCTCAATCGGTCCCTTACTCGTCGTTAAACTTAAAATTGGAAATCTTTTCTTCTAACTCATCCACCGCCGAACGTCTTGGCGCTTTTTGGTACTGGCCTTTTTGATAGTTCGACGATTTACGCGTGCTTTGATACGGCATCTTCTCTGAATGAAGATGAGAGTGCAATCGACTGGTCATTTCGTCCATGTTAAACAGTGCTTGAGGTGTCAGCCTCAGCTTTTCGATGAAACTGGCCCATACCGCCGTTTGGCCAGCAAAGCCACTTTTGAACATGATCAATTCAGCCCAATCTTCGATAACATTGGGAGACAGTTCTTTGGCATTGATCATTTTGTTATTGCCGCTTGGCTGGATTGGCGACACTTGCGAGCGATGAAAACTCGACATTTTACTGCGCTTTTGAAACGCTTGCTCAAATTGCGCTGGCTGTTCGTTGGTGTGTTGCTGTGAAGCCCCATGATCGACATAGGTATCCACATTCAACTTACCTTTGATGTTACCGCCATCGCGATAAGAGTTACCTCGTTTATTAAGACCAATAATGTGGTGGTTAAGGCTAAGCTTAGACAGCAAGTTCTCGAGCGCACTTTCTGAACCACTGGTCATTTGCGACAGCTCTTGCATACTAGTAATAAACGCACCATGACGATCCGCAAGCTCGGCAAGTGCGAGTAGAAGCAGTTTTTCTTCCATGGTAACCGTTTTATGGCTCCAAACTTTTTCGAGATATTTTGACGACATGGGTACGGCTTAGGTATGAACTTTAGTGAAAGGAAACTCTTTACACTATAGCTTATAGACGCAGTTTTTAGTATCGAATTATTGTTGGCAAAAGAGCGCGTAAGTCAAAAAAAAGAGGCGCTAACGCCTCTTTTAGTTTGTTAATTTGCAGGCATTTAGTCGTGCAATTCAGCCCAAACTTGAGCGCATTTCACTGCACGCTGCCAGCCAACGTAACGCTGTTCACGCTTACCGTCATCTTGGCTAGGTTCAAAACGCTTATCGACAATCTCTTTATCAGCAAGTTCATCAATAGACGACCAAAACCCGACTGCCAAGCCAGCCAAGTACGCGGCACCAAGGGCGGTTACTTCGGTGACTTTAGGTCTAATTACATCCGCATTAAGAACATCGCACTGGAACTGCATAAGGAAGTTATTCGCAACAGCGCCACCATCGACACTGAGTGACAAGATGTCATTGCCTGAGTCGACTTTCATTGCATCCATCACGTCACGGGATTGATAGGCAATCGACTCCAGTGTTGCACGAACAATATGATTTGAGTTTGAGCCTCGGGTTAAGCCAACAATTGTGCCTCGTGCATAAGGATCCCAGTAAGGTGCGCCTAATCCAGTGAAGGCAGGAACCACATAAACCCCATTCGATGAGTCGACTTTGGTTGCGAAATACTCGGAATCGTTAGCGTCGGTGATCAGCTTCATTTCGTCACGCAGCCACTGAATCGACGCGCCGCCCATAAATACCGCGCCTTCTAGCGCATAATTCGGTTCACCGTTCGGGCCGCAAGCAATTGTCGTTAACAACCCACTATTTGAGGTGACTTTTTCCTTGCCCGTGTTCATCAATAAAAAGCACCCTGTACCGTAGGTGTTTTTTACTTGGCCTGGTTGGACGCAGCGGTGACCAAACAATGCAGCTTGCTGATCGCCTGCGATGCCTGCAATAGGAATTCGAATCCCGCCTTTCCCCCCAAGGTTTGCTTGGGCATAAACTTCTGAAGAGCTTTTCACCTCTGGCATCATTGAACGAGGAATACCAAATTTCTCGAGCAAGGTGTCATCCCATTGCATGCTATTGATATTAAACAACATGGTTCGCGAGGCATTAGTGTAATCGGTCACATGGACACGGCCTTGGGTCATTTTCCAGACTAACCAAGTATCGACCGTTCCAAACAGCAACTCCCCTGCTTCAGCTTGCTCTCTTGCACCGTCCACATTGTCGAGTATCCATTTTACTTTTGTCCCTGAAAAATACGGGTCAAGCACCAACCCTGTGGCGTCTTTTATGTATTCTTCTAGCCCTTCAGCTTTAAGCTGGTCGCACATTTCGGCAGTACGGCGGCATTGCCATACAATGGCGTTATAGACAGGTTTACCGGTATTTTTATTCCACACAATGGTTGTTTCACGTTGGTTTGTGATACCAATAGCCGCAATTTGCGCCGCTGCGATGCCGGCTTTACTCAGCACTTCCACTAATGTGGCACTTTGCGTGGCAAAAATTTCCATCGGGTCGTGTTCTACCCAACCTGCCTGAGGATAAATCTGTTCAAACTCTCGTTGAGCAACGCTCACTATATTGGTGTCATGATCCAGTATCACAGCACGTGAACTGGTGGTCCCTTGGTCCAAGGCAACAATATAGGGGGCGTCTTGGTGTACATTGAGGGTCATATCCATCTCCCACGGATCATCTTATTTTATTTTGAACGCAATAGTGCTCGTAAATGCTCGTTCGAGCAACATCAACGCTACAATTGAAACAAGAATTGTTAACTTAATCAAGAAATCACTCTCATTCTCGTCAGCAATTCAAAAAAAAGCTCGTCTAACCTTAACCATTGGCCCCTAGACTGATAAATTAGCCACTGCAACCTCGCTTATATATAGGGACTTACGTGAAATCTAGTTTGCGCCACAGCCAAATTGTTAAATGGGTAAACGACAAAGGGTTTGTTGAAACCGATGAGTTAGTTGACCATTTTGGTGTTAGTCCACAAACGATTCGTCGTGATCTTAATGAACTCGCGAAGCAAAATTTACTCAAGCGAAACCATGGCGGAGCAACGGTATTTTCTAGCTCAGAGAATACCGCATACGATCAACGTAAAGTACTCGCACTGCAAGAAAAAGATCTCATCGCTCAGGCATTAGTTAAGCATATACCCAATGGAGCAACTCTGTTTATAGACATTGGTACAACGCCAGAGTCTATTGCTAGAGCACTGCTCAATTCTCACCAACAGCTCAATATCGTGACAAACAATATCCATGTAGCCACGTTGCTTATGACCAAAAGTGACTTTAAAGTCATTATTGCCGGTGGTGAAGTTCGCAGCGTCGATGGTGGCGTTACCGGGGAAGCAACATTAGATCTTATTTCGCAGTTTCGCTTAGACTTTGGCATTTTGGGGATCAGTGGAATTGATGACGATGGCTCTCTTCTCGATTTTGACTATCACGAAGTTCGCGTCAAACGAGCCATCATTGAAAATAGCCGCCAAGTGTACTTAGGGGTAGACCATACAAAATTTGGGCGCAGTGCGATGGTTAAACTAGGCAACATTAGTGAAATCGACCGTATGATCACCGACCAACTCCCCTCAAAGACTATCCAAGAAATTGCCAAACTCAATGACGTCGTCATCGAGATTGCGACGCCCTAGGAGTCTATTTGGCTCTGTTTAACACAGAGCGCCACCGTTATCCCTCACAAACAAAGCCGTTACAGCGACAGACAACCTCTTTCGCTGCAACGGCTTTTTAATTATGTTTACAAAATGTAAAGTTTAATGCACTAAACCTCTGGTTTTTTGCTCAAATTTTCGTACAATACCCAAAACGAGCATAAACGAGCGAAAACGAAAGGTTTAGTGATGAGCGAACAAGTAATGGACATTATCGTCGTTGGCGGCGGTATCAATGGTGCTGGCATAGCAGCAGACGCCTCGGGTCGTGGGCTTAGCGTCGGTTTATACGAAGCAAAAGACTTTGCAAGCGCGACCTCCTCTGCCAGTTCAAAACTGATTCACGGTGGCCTACGTTATCTAGAACATTATGAATTTCGTTTAGTGTCGGAAGCATTAAGCGAACGTGAAGTTATTTTGAAAAAAGCGCCTCACATTGCAAAACCCATGCGTTTTCGTTTGCCTCATCGTCCATTTTTGCGTCCAGCTTGGATGATTCGTGCAGGCCTATTTCTGTACGACAACCTTGGAAAACGATCCACGCTCAAAGGCAGCCACAATGTTGACCTGACCAAAGACGGTATTTTCAAACCAGAGATCAAACGCGGTTTTGAGTATTCGGACTGCTGGGTTGATGACGCGCGACTTGTCATTCTTAATGCTATGCAAGCCAAAGAAAATGGTGCAGAAGTGAAAAACTACACCACTGTGACCAAAGCAACCCGCGTTAATGACTTATGGGAAGTGGAATTGCGTAACCAACTGACCGGTGAGTCTTTCACTCGTTATAGCCACGCTTTGGTTAACGCAACCGGACCTTGGGTAAAAAGCTTTTTAACGGAAAACCTCTCTCAATCCTCTCCTTACGGAATCCGATTGATCAAAGGTTCCCACTTTGTCGTGCCTAGATTGCACAACGGCGATCACGCGTATATTTTGCAAAATGACGACCAACGAATCGTTTTTGTTATTCCATACTTAGACAAGTTCTCGATTGTCGGGACCACCGACGTCGAGTACAAAGGCGATCCAAGAGATGTCGCACTAGATAACACCGAACGCGATTACCTGCTTGAGGTGTTGAACAAACACTTCACACAGCAACTCTCAGTGGACGATATTGTTTGGACATTCAGTGGCGTAAGACCTTTGTGTGATGACGAATCCGATTCACCGCAGGCCATCACTCGCGACTACACGCTTTCGTTAAACCAAGAAGAAGAACAAGCTCCATTACTATCGGTATTTGGTGGCAAGCTCACAACATACCGAAAGCTTGGTGAATCAGCGATGAAGCAACTCAAGCCTTTTCTCGCTAACATGGGCGAGAGTTGGACTAGCGACTCTACCCTCCCTGGTGGCGAAAACTTCAATAGCACTGATATTCACCACAGGCTAAAGGCCCAGTGTGCGTGGCTAACTGACGCAACTATTTCGCGCCTAATTCAACAATATGGTTCGCGCAGTCTAACGCTACTTAACAATATCAACGCAGAAGAACAATGCGGTGAGCACTTCGGCGATCAGGTATACCAAATTGAAATTGATTACCTTCGTGAGCATGAATTTGCACAAACATTTGAAGACATAGCTTGGCGCAGAACTAAGCTTGGGTTGTTATGTTCGAAACAGACACAGCAAAACATTAGTGACTTTATCTCTTCAAATCAGATAATAAATCAACCAGTTAGCGCATAGCATAAATACCTTTCACTTCGACACTGAGCCACCTTCACGTTCGGTGTCGACTTTCTTTACAGTTTCGTTACAGAGACTATTCAGCGTCAGTAACTGCGATTAATCAACCAGTTATCCTCATACCTTTCTTTTTCGCAGCATATTTCGGTCAGCACACCGCCAACACAGCGTCAAGTTTACTTACAAAAACTTAACAATAGACAAATAACTAACATTCAACTCACTTTAAATGACTGATGAAAATAGTCTTTCTTTTGCTGGCATGCGTTATGCAAATTGTGAATGGTATGTGACCAAGGTGGTTGCTAACACTCGAAGATGCAGTGTTCCGAAAGGGGTTTACTATGTTTAAGACGACTTTATTTACAGCTTTAGGATGTATGTTCATTGCAGGACAAGCGCAAGCGATCACTTTCCAGTTTGATTGGAACGGGGGGGCATACGACTATGCCATACCTAATGGAGGCGCAGCGGCCAACGGTAATGATTACGATGGTGTGGAGCTCGTGTATGATTATGACGTTAGCGACTATTTAACCGTAGGTAGTAGCACCGGCGATACAGTTCAAGACATCAGTCCCCCAAATGCGGGTATTGGTGCTGATGGTGGCGTCAACGGTGACAATACCGGAATCGGCGAGTGGCTAACATTAGCATTCTCATCTGATGTAACGGTAACCGCAATTTCGTTCAATGGTGGTACCGGCACTCCTGGTGCTGGACATGGTGATACATGGGATGGCGACTCTCATGAAATTTTATTTGAACTCGTCAACGGTGACACTGATGCAATCGAAGATTCAAAAACCCACAATTTTGCGGGTAGTCCGGATGGTGTATTAGACGGTTTAACCGGAGATGTGCTAACTGACGACTTTGTGAGAATTACATCTGTTGATACTCGCTTCTACCTCGAATCGATTACCTTCGAGCTTAGCGATATTGAAATCACAACCTTCGGTATCCCAGTGCCAGAGCCTGAAACTCTTGTTCTATTCAGTCTTGGCTTAATTGGCTTGGGTGCGTCACTAAGACATCGTCGTAGAACCAGCTATTCGTAATTGCAAACAATGCATTAAACAAAAAGGGAGCTATGAGCTCCCTTTTGTTATTCTAGTAAGTCTACTATTCCCACTCGATGGTAGCCGGTGGCTTACCAGAAATATCGTAAACCACTCGAGAAATACCGTCGATCTCATTAATAATGCGATTGGATACTTTTCCTAGGAAATCGTATGGAAGGTGTGCCCAGTGCGCAGTCATAAAGTCGATAGTTTCAACAGCGCGCAACGAGACAACCCAATCGTATTTACGGCCATCACCCATTACACCAACGGAGCGAACTGGTAAGAATACCGTAAAGGCTTGAGATACTTTGTTGTACAGATCCGCTGCGTGCAGTTCTTCAATGAAGATAGCATCAGCGCGGCGTAGTAGGTCACAGTACTCTTTCTTAACTTCACCCAGTACACGAACACCAAGACCAGGCCCAGGGAATGGGTGGCGATAAAGCATGTTGTATGGCAGGCCAAGCTCAAGACCAATTTTACGTACTTCATCTTTAAACAGCTCACGCAATGGTTCAACAAGCCCCATTTCCATATCATCTGGCAAGCCACCAACGTTGTGGTGAGATTTAATGACGTGAGCTTTGCCTGTTTTCGAGGCAGCCGACTCGATCACATCTGGGTAAATCGTACCTTGTGCTAACCAACGTGCATTGGCTAACTTCTTCGACTCTTCATCAAACACATCAATGAACACATGGCCAATGGTTTTGCGTTTTTGCTCTGGATCCGATTGACCTTCAAGAGCATTCAAAAAGCGCTCTTCTGCGTCAACGTGAACGATGTTTAACCCAAAGTGGTCGCCAAACATTTCTAGGACTTGGTCCGCTTCGTTTAATCGAAGTAGCCCATTGTCAACAAACACACAAGTGAGTCGGTCGCCGATCGCGCGGTGAACCAGCATAGCAACTACCGAAGAGTCAACGCCACCAGACAAACCAAGAATCACTTCATCATCACCCACTTGCTCTTTAATGCGAGCAATTGCGTCGTCGATAATGCTTTGCGAAGTCCACAGCTTTTCACAACCACAAATATTGAGTGCAAAGTTCTCTAGCATACGTTGCCCTTGGCGAGTATGCGTCACCTCTGGGTGGAACTGAACACCATAGAATTTTTTCTCTTCATTGACCATTGCAGCAAACGGACAAGTATCAGTTTGAGCAATTTTAGTGAAGTTCGCTGGGATCTCGACAACCTTATCACCATGGCTCATCCACACATCAAGGAGTGCATTGCCATCCTCTGCAATAGCATCTTCGATGTTTTTGAACAATTCACAGTTTTCCACCACTTCAACTTGAGCATAACCAAATTCACGCTCGTCAGAGCCCGAAACTTTGCCACCAAGTTGCTCAGACATTGTCTGCATGCCGTAACAAACGCCAAGTACTGGAACACCCGCGTCAAATACATATTGAGGAGCTCGTGGAGAGTCATTCTCTGTAACGCTCTCTGGACCACCAGATAAAATAATGCCATTAGGAGCAAATTCTTTGATGTCTTGTTCATCAACATCCCAGCTCCAGAGTTCACAGTAAACACCAATTTCTCGGATGCGACGTGCGATAAGCTGAGTGTATTGTGAACCAAAGTCCAAAATAAGGATGCGTTGATCGTGGATATTCTTTGTCATTAGAAATAATCTCAAATATTAGGTGGTCGGCTCCATTCCTTAGAACCAAAACTTTAAATAATTAGGGTAGTCAAAGTGTGTATCACTTTAACCGGAAACAGTGCGAGCACCGCTAAGTGCTCGCAAGGTATTCGTTAGCCCAAACGGTAGTTTGGAGCTTCTTTGGTGATTTGCACGTCATGAACATGCGACTCTTTCATACCAGCGCCAGAAATACGAACAAACTCAGCGGTTGTGCGCATTACTTCAATGGTTGCAGAGCCCGTAAGCCCCATGCTTGAGCGCAGACCGCCCATTTGCTGGTGAACGATCTCTTTCAATTTACCTTTGTAGGCGATTCGACCTTCGATGCCTTCTGGAACCAACTTGTCTGCAGCATTATCGGTTTGGAAGTAACGGTCAGATGATCCTTGAGACATTGCGCCCAAAGAGCCCATGCCACGGTAAGACTTGTAAGAACGACCTTGATACAAAATGATCTCACCAGGCGCTTCTTCTGTGCCTGCGAACATTGAGCCTACCATGACACAAGAAGCGCCCGCTACGATAGCTTTACAAATATCACCAGAAAAACGAATACCACCGTCGGCAATCACTGGAATACCGTGTTTATCGGCAACTTCAACTGCATCGGCAATCGCGGTAACTTGAGGAACACCAACACCGGTAACGATACGCGTTGTACAAATTGACCCAGGGCCAATACCGACTTTTACTGCACTGACACCTGCGTCAATTAACGCCTGCGCACCAGCGCCTGTCGCCACATTACCGCCGATGATGTCTAGATCAGGATGCGCTGCGCGAGTTTCACGGATACGTTGCAATACGCCTTCAGAGTGACCGTGTGATGAGTCAATCAGCAGTACGTCAACACCCGCTTCAACGAGAGCGGCAACACGTTCTTCGTTACCAGCACCAGCACCAACAGCTGCACCAACACGCAAGCGGCCACGTTCGTCTTTACATGCGTTAGGTTTACGTTCTGCTTTATGGAAGTCTTTAGCTGTGATCATGCCGCGCAGTTCGAACTGGTCGTTGACAACCAATACTTTTTCTACGCGAGCACTGTGCATTTTTTCTTCGACTTCTTCACGAGACGCACCCTCGGTTACTGACGCAAGCTTATCTTTAGGCGTCATAACTGCTTCGACTTTCTTAGACAAATCAGTAACAAAGCGAACGTCACGACCGGTAATAATACCCACCAACAAGTTATTGTCGGTCACTACTGGGAAGCCACCAAAGCCGTGAATGCGGGTCAGTTCCAGCACCTCAGCAATAGATTGTTCAGGTTTAACGGTCACGGGATGTGACACGATGCCTGCTTCAAAAATCTTAACCTGGCGAACCATCTCAGCTTGTTGCTCGATGGACATGTTTTTATGGATGAAGCCGATGCCACCTTCTTGGGCCAAAGCAATCGCAAGGCGAGCTTCAGTTACCGTATCCATAGAGGCGGAAATCATAGGAATATTCAACGTGATGTTCTTCGTCAATCGAGTACGAAGATCAGCCGTGTTTGGGAGAACAGTGGAGTGAGCTGGTACGAGTAGGACATCATCGAACGTCAGCGCTTCTTTGGCAATTCTTAGCATTTGCAATATCTCACAACAAGTGGTTTAAAAAACAGTAAATCCAAATCAATTAGCGGCGAAATTGCGGCGCCATAATCGGATTTGGATTTGATATTGCAGACGGATTATACGCACTACGCAAACGGTTGGCCACACATTTTTGTGATAAAAATTTGCCTTTCTACCCTTGATATGTATTATATTGCCGCTAATTCCTACACCCACGTCTTCGTGATTTGAGTCAGCCTTATCGTGCTTTCTACTAACAACCCCAATATTTATACTGTTTCTCGCCTCAACTCTGAGGTGCGTCTATTACTGGAAAATGAAATGGGTGTTATCTGGTTAGTGGGTGAAATTTCTAACTTTTCTGCTCCAGTATCAGGGCATTGGTACTTCACGCTTAAGGACTCTCGTGCTCAAGTAAAGTGCGCGATGTTTCGCGGTAACAACCGGCGCGTCAATTTTCGTCCAGAAAACGGTAAGCAAGTTTTAGTCAAAGCACGTCTTTCACTGTATGAACCTCGCGGCGACTATCAACTTATTGCAGACTCGATGCAGCCAGAAGGTGACGGTCAACTGCAACAGCAGTTTGATGCCTTGAAGATGAAGTTAGCTGCTGAAGGGCTCTTTTCACAGCAAAGCAAGCTCCCAATACCTGAACATCCCAAAACGGTTGGTGTGATCACATCAAAGACTGGGGCGGCATTACACGATGTGCTCGATGTTCTCAAGCGACGCGATCCTAGTTTGAATGTCATTATTTACCCAACTATGGTGCAGGGTGAAGAAGCGTCTATATCTATTGCTCAGGCTATTGGCCGTGCAAACGATCGTCAAGAGTGCGACGTATTGATCCTTGGTCGTGGCGGCGGCTCGCTAGAAGATCTATGGTGTTTTAATAACGAAATAGTGGCGAGAACCGTTGCGGCGAGTCAGATCCCGATTATTAGTGCTGTTGGCCATGAAGTCGATGTCACCATTTGTGATTTTGTGGCCGACTTAAGAGCACCAACACCTTCCGCTGCCGCAGAGTTGGTCAGTCAAGATCAAAGTCATAAAGCCAGCCAAGTGTTGAATTTGGTTGCAGCGCTTAAACGCTCAATGAGCGCACAGTTAAGTAAGCAGCAACAAACATTCGTACACTTGCAGCACAAACTGGATAAAGCCCACCCTCAATACCGATTAGAGAGACAAGCTCAAAGATTAGATGATTATCAGTCTAGAATAGAGCAAGCGATGCGCCACTACTTCAATGCGCAGACAAAACACCTGATCCAGAGTGGCCATCAATTACATATGGCAAGCCCCAAAAGGCGGATTGAAATCCAAAGCCAAAAGGTGTCTCACTTAAGTGATAAGCTAAACAGCTTAGCCAAACGCACTCTGGTAGAAAAGCAGCATCAACTTGCCATGCAGATGGAAAAACTCGATACCGTTAGTCCTCTGTCTACTCTAAAACGCGGCTATTCTATAACACATAAAAGCGATGGTTCAGTCGTCGTGGATAGTACTGTCGTCAAACAAGGTGATACGTTAACTACTCGACTGTCGAGTGGAGAGATCACTTCAACCGTGATTGATACCAAACCACTTTAACTGATTGGTTTGAACTCAAATCGAACCTTAGACTTCGATTGCAATTCATTGCAGGTATTACAAAAGTAATTTGCTGCGCCGCACGCTTGGAGCTTTTCTAATTCTGACTCACACTTTGGGCAGTAACCCACTTTTAGATAAGCCGCATTGCAACTCTCGCATTCGTAGCGACTATTCCAACTCAACTCTTTATCACATTTAGGGCAGAGGTTATCTGTCATACTATTTCCTTGAACCTTTTAAGCGTTTACTGTTTATACCATTGAAAAAGATCTCTTGTCGCATAAGCATTGTTAAGGATCAACTCACTGATCTTAGGCTTATAGGCATTTGATCAGCGATCTACCCTAAAAAGAACATTTATATAACCACATACCGAAAGCATAAGTTACATATCCTGCATTTCAATTTTAGGTAGTATAAAAATCTATTTTCATTCCAATATTACATATTTACAGAACAAACCAAAACGATCTTATTGCGATCGCAGTGCGTTTCTCTGCTCATTGCCTGATTAGTGTATCAAAATTCTTTCGCCATTGACGATGTCACATGTCAATCTGAGTTCAAACTATAAGTCCTTATTTTCCTGGGTACTCTGCTGCATAAACCTCAAAAAAAAGCCTCGGTAAAATACCGAGGCTTAATACATTCTTCATCACTGATGCGACTATCGTTTGTTCTTTCCTTTGATCATTGTCATCAGTCGCTTGCGCTTTCTCTCTTGTGACAAGGTCATTTTATTACTTTTACCCTCAAACGGGTTTTCGCTGTTTTGAAATTGAATACGGATAGGTGTTCCCATAATTTCCAAACTACGACGATAGTAATTCATTAAGTAACGCTTGTACGACGCTGGCAGTTCATTCACCTGATTACCATGAATCACCACGATAGGTGGATTGTACCCACCTGCGTGTGCGTATTTTAGCTTAACACGTCGTCCACGAACTAATGGCGGTTGGTGATCTTCTGTCGCCATTTTCATAATACGAGTCAGCACAGAAGTACCAACACGTGTCGTTGCAGATTTATACGCTTCTTGAACCGACTCAAACAAGTGACCAACGCCTGTGCCATGAAGGGCTGAAATAAAGTGAATACGAGCAAAATCGACAAAACCTAAACGTCGGTCTAGCTCCTTTTTAACGCCTTCTTTGACGTCTGTATCCAATCCGTCCCATTTATTGACGGCGATAACAATAGAGCGACCTGCATTAAGCGCAAAACCAAGTAAGCTTAGATCTTGGTCCGAAATATTTTCTCTTGCATCAATAACAACCAATACTACGTTAGCGTCTTCTATTGCTTTTAGAGTTTTTACCACCGAAAACTTCTCAACGGTTTCGTTGATACGCTTACGACGGCGAACACCCGCGGTATCGATAAGCACATATTCACGCTCATCACGCTCCATTGGGATATAGATAGAGTCACGTGTGGTTCCAGGCATGTCATACACAACCACACGCTCTTCACCTAAAATGCGATTGGTCAGCGTTGATTTACCCACGTTAGGGCGGCCAATGATCGCCAATTTGATTGGCTGGTCTTGCAGGCGCTTGTATTCGGCTTCGGCTTCTTCTTCGGTGTACTCCAGCTTTTCCTCTTCTGGTGCTTCTTCACCCGTTAGATCTTCAATTTGCTGGCTCTTTAGCTCTTCTGCAAACGGATTCAGAGCTTTATCAATCAATGATGCTACACCACGGCCATGAGCTGCAGCGATCTGATACATAGACTCCATACCAAGCTGCCAAAATTCTGCACTGGCGGCGTCCGCATCGACACCATCAACTTTATTAACCACCAGCATTGCCGGCTTTTCGATGACTCGAAGGTGCTGAGCTATCGCTTCGTCTGCAACGGTGAGGCCAGCGCGGCCATCAACCATAAACAGCACAACATCGGCTTCTTCAATCGCCGCTAGCGATTGCTCGGCCATTTTGGTTTCTACGCCCTCTTCAGTGCCGTCGATACCACCTGTATCGATCACAATAAAATCGTGCTCACCCAGCTTCGCCTGACCGTATTTACGATCACGTGTTAAACCAGGAAAATCAGCAACCAACGCATCTCGAGTGCGAGTTAGGCGATTAAATAGGGTGGATTTACCCACATTAGGACGTCCAACTAAAGCAACTACAGGAACCATAATGACCTCAAAATTCAATAACTAAGTAAATGGCTTTGCCACTTACGTGTCGTCTTCTCGACGATAGTGTTTCAGAAAACGCACCTACGAAAGCAAAACCAACCAACAACGTTCAATCGTTTATGATGGTATTATTTAGCATAGACGCCATTTTTAGTGGCTGCTGTAAACAGCAAAACGGCTCCAACTGTCGCCAGCATGGAGCCGAATGTGAATTATATCACTCTTTTACGTGTAACTTAACCTATTCGTTGTTAAGCGAATACTTAATTACACTGCCTTTTCGAGTCTGAATAACAAATCCGTCGTCTAACTCAACAGGACCCACAGCAAAGCCACTTTCATCGACCAGTTGTTGTGCAACAAAATTACCGCTGCGACGATCTAACCAATGTAAGTAGCCTTCGCTATCACCAACAACAACCATGTCATCGATCAGTTTTGGCGCAGTGAGCAGTCGATTTTCAAGTAGCACGTTGCTCCACAGCTCTGTACCACTACGAGCATCAACAGCAACGACGTGGTCTCGGTCGGTAATCAAGTACAATGTGCGGCCATCGCTGGTAATGTCCATCGCGGAAGAGTAGTTACGCTTCCAAGCGGGACTACCAGAGCGAAGATCAATCGCCACTAGCTGACCATTAAATCCTACTGTATACAGATTTGTACCCAGAATAAGAGGGCTTGCATCCACATCCACTAAGCGATCAATTTCTGTCGCACCTTTTGGGGTCGCGATAGGCTGTTGCCAAATGAGCTGACCCCGTTCGATAATTGCGGCTGCCAAACGACCGTTTGCGGTTCCCCAAAATACACCGCCAGAGGCGGTCACAGGAGAACTGGTTCCTCGCAGCGATAATGCCGGAACTTCAGTACTGATCGACCAGACTTCTTCTCCGGTTTCCTCTTTGTGAGCAACCAAAATACCACGGCTAGTATGAGTCAGTACTAAGTTAGAATCGGTTGCCGACTCAGATAACACTTCACCCTGCACCGGTGCCCGCCATTTGATCTCGCCAGACTCTACGTCCAAAGAAATCAGCTCGCCATTTTCTGAGCCAATAAAAAGCTGTCTGTAGGCCGCGTGGATCCCACCAGATAGTCTTGCAGACGTGTCTTGCTGAAGGTTCTGAGACCAAATTTCTTTGCCGGTCTCAGGCTCCAGTGCTCGCACCATACCGTCGCGACTGGCCACAAATAGTGTGTCGTACGCGTAGACTGGTGATAACTCGCTGAAAAAGTGCCCTACTCCACCGCGTACGGTCGAGGTCCAGTTGGTCGCTGGTGTGAACTCACTTTGGACCACAGGTAGCGGCGCCATGATCACCGTATCTTCTTCACTCGAACACGCCGCTAAGCCTGTTACAAGTGCTGCCGCCCACAATAGTTTTGTTATTGGTTTACGCATCCAGCCGCCCTTATTGAGCCAAATCATCCAGTTTGAGTTGAATCAGCTGGCTAGCATCAACAGATTGCTGAGCTTCAAGGTAGGCGGTTCTTGCCGCTTCTTTATTCCCCTGACGAAGAAGAATGTCGCCTTTAGCTTCTGCAACTCGGCCTTGCCAACCTGAAGATGTGACTGTTGCCAATTGCTCTAGTGCGCCGTCAAACTGCTCAAGTTCCGCCATTACGCGCGCTTTGCGAACGGTTAGCACGGTTTTAAGTGCAGCGTCTTTAGTCGACGATTGCGCAAGCTCCAACTGAGCTAAACCTTGCTCAAGTTCACCGGCTGCAACATAGCTTTTCGCCAGCTGCATTGCTGCAAGAACGGCGTATTCTTCGCCTTTGTTGGCTTCGATAAACGCCAGTGCGTCTTCAGTTGCTGATGCACTTTGCATCGCGAATGCATCACTGATGGTGTTGTATTGTTGTGACAGAGCTTCTTGTGCTTCAAGGACACTGTCTTGGTAATAGCGCCAGCCAAACAGGCCACCTAAACCAACAACTGCGCCCACAACGATCGCTTTACCATTCTCTTGCCACCAATTTTTAATGGCTTCTACTTGTTGTTCTTCATCGTCGTAAATTTCCACGATCGTAACCTCTTAAATTAAATCCTTGAGTGCATGTGCAACGTCTGCTGTTGCAATGCTGTGTTGTTCGCCACCTTTAAGGTCTTTGAGTACAACCGTGCCTTCCGCGACTTCATTTTCGCCAAGCACAAGTGCAACTACAGCACCTACTTTGTCAGCGCGTTTAAATTGCTTCTTAAAGCCACCGCCACCAAAGTGACTCATGATACGAATACCAGGCAACGCTTCGCGCAACGACTCAGCAAGTTTCATACCCGCCATCAGTGTGCCTTCGCCTGCGGTCACCATATACACGTCAACACTGCGTCTCACGTCTGTGAGTTCAAGCGTTTCGAGCATAAGAACTAGACGCTCTAGTCCCATAGCAAAACCAACCGCTGGGGTAGATTTTCCACCGAGCTGTTCTACTAAGCCATCGTAGCGGCCACCACCACACACTGTTCCTTGAGCACCAAGGCTATCGGTGATCCATTCGAAAACCGTTCGGTTGTAGTAATCAAGCCCACGAACTAGACGTTGGTTAACTTGATACTCAATACCTGCAGCATCAAGCAACTCACACAATCCAGCAAAATGCTCTTTTGAATCTTGATCTAAATAGTCTGACAGTTGTGGGGCATCGACCAGTATCGCTTGAATGTCGCGATTTTTAGTGTCCAACACACGCAATGGGTTGGTATGCATACGTCGCTTACAATCGTCATCGAGGATATCGATGTGTTGCTCAAGAAACGTAACTAACGCTTCACGGTATTGCTGACGAGCCTCTAATGAGCCAATCGAGTTCAACTCCAAACGGACATGATCAGCGATGCCTAGCTCACGCCACAATCTCGCCGTCAGCATAATCAGTTCGGCATCAACGTCTGGACCATTAAGACCAAAGACTTCAACACCACACTGATGGAACTGGCGATAGCGCCCTTTTTGAGGACGCTCATGTCGGAACATTGGGCCCATGTACCATAAACGCTGCTCTTGGTTATAAAGCAAACCGTTTTCAATTCCAGCGCGAACACACCCAGCGGTCCCTTCTGGACGAAGCGTTAGGCTATCGCCATTTCGGTCTTCAAAGGTGTACATCTCTTTTTCGACCACATCGGTAACTTCACCGATCGCACGACTGAACAGATGCGTTTGTTCCACGATCGGCATGCGCACTTCACTATAACCGTAAGCACTTACCGTGTTTTTAACTGCATTTTCTACTTTTTGCCACAGTGGAGACTGTGTCGGGAGGCAGTCGTTCATGCCTCTAATTGCTTGTATAGTTTTAGCCACTTTACTGTCCAATTACTGTGTATCAACGAGATTCACGTCAATGCGATTACTCTCGTCCATTTGCGCAGCTTTTGCGCGAATTTTTGCTTCTAACTGATCGACCAAATTGTCATTGTCAAAGCGCTCTTTTTGACGCTTACCGTCCTCGTAAAATGCGCTTTTTCGATGGCTTCCTGCCAATCCAAGGTGAGACACTTCCGCTTCACCTGGACCGTTGACTACACACCCTATAATGGACACGTCCAATGGTGTGATGATGTCTTCCAGACGCTCCTCAAGGGCATTTACAGTGCCTATCACATCGAACTCTTGTCGAGAACAGCTCGGGCACGCAATGAAGTTAATCCCGCGTGAGCGAATTCTAAGTGATTTTAGAATATCAAAGCCAACTTTGATCTCTTCGACAGGGTCTGCGGCAAGAGAAATACGCAATGTGTCGCCAATCCCCTCTGCCAGTAACATACCTAACCCAACCGACGATTTAACTGCACCTGCTCGAGCACCACCGGCTTCGGTGATCCCCAAATGCAAAGGTTGGTCAATTTTTTGAGCCAATAAACGATACGATTCGACAGCAAGAAACACGTCAGACGCTTTCACACTGATCTTAAACTGATCAAAGTTCAGTCTGTCTAAAATGTCGACATGGCGCATTGCAGACTCAACCAACGCTTCGGGAGTAGGCTCGCCATATTTAAGTTGAAGATCTTTTTCTAACGATCCGCCATTAACACCGATACGGATAGGAATATTTTTATCACGAGCGCAATCAACAACCGAGCGTATGCGTGCTTCGTTACCGATGTTACCCGGATTAATACGAAGGCAATCCACGCCATACTCCGCCACTTTTAATGCAATGCGATAGTCAAAGTGAATATCGGCCACTAACGGGACAGCAACTTGCTGTTTGATCTGCTTGAATGCTTCGGCCGCTTCCATCGTTGGCACGGAGACACGAACAATGTCTGCCCCTACTTTCTCCAACGAGCGTATTTGAGCCACGGTTGCGTCTACATCCGTGGTGCGTGTATTTGTCATTGATTGAACGGCAATTGGAGCACCGTCACCAATAGGCACATCGCCCACGTAAATTCGAGTCGATGGGCGACGTTTTATAGGAGATTCGTATTGCATATCGTTAAGGTAATGTAAATCGGGCTACTTTACCGGCAGTATACCCAGAAAGGTCGACGGGTTCACTTGCTAATCGCATTTCCACACCTTCTGGAGCACCTAAAATAATGCTGTAGGGCTTTTCTCCATCTAATGAGAAACTGTTGCCTGCTTTTTTAACCCCGGTAGACAGCACTTTTCCTGTGGCATCTTTGACTTGGATCCAGCAGTCAGCCGTAAACGTCATAAAAAGCTCACTCGATGAGACTTCAACAGGTGCTTGTGGCTCTGGACTCTCAGTTTGAGCAACAACTTCTTCAACGATCTCTGCAGGTGCTTGTGCAACTTCTGCTTCTTGCTCTGATTGTTCGGTAACCGATTCTGGTTGAGTGTCTTGTTCAATGACACTGGCTTCACGCTGCTGAGCATCACGGTCGATACTCGGAGAAGCAGGTTCATTAGAGGCAGGAGCGGAGATTTCAACAACGGGTTCAGACTCTAAAGCTAAGTTGCTTTGTTCGTTGACCATTTCTTGCGGCGCGTCTATTTCTACACCGTTGTTTTGCTGGCTTTGCCACCACCACAGTGAAGATATACCAATTAAGATGAAGACGATCACATAGGTTAATCGCATCAAGTTATTGTCGTGCTTTTCGTTCTTGGTTTTTCTAGAAAAGCTTTGCAAGGCAGAATCGCCCGCTGCACTTGGATTGTGCTGTTCGTAGGCGGCAAGCACATCGTGCTCTTTAAGGCCGACAATTTTTGCATAAGAGCGCAAATACCCTTTCACAAAGGTGTCGACTTGCCCGAGGTCGAATTCATTTTTATCGATCGCGTCGATGGTGGTTTCCCGTAATCTAAGTCGATCGGCGACCTGTTTCTGGCTCATGCCAAGCGCAAGACGTTGCTTTCGCAATAAATCACCCGCCAACTCAATTGGAGGAGTTTGAGACTGTTCTGTTTGCTGTTCTGCGTTATCGTGCAGTTGACTCTGTTCGTTCATGAATTATCTGTTTTGATATTACTGCGATACGGGTAGTTGTCGCTCGAGAAGGTGCTGATATCTATCCACCATACTCCAATTGTCAGCTTGTTTTTCTAGTTCTATCAACAATGTAATGCTATTAACGTGGTACCCGTACCTTTGATGAAACCTATGTAATCTAAGCCTAGCATTAGCTCGATCACCCTGTGCTATTTCCAGTTTCGCTAACTGCAACGTGGCTTGAAAGCGGAGCGGTTGATGTTCAGTCGCACGCTGGAAAAACTCGAATGCTTGTTGTTTATCTTCTGCTTGTAATGCGCATAACCCGGCGTTTTCATAACTGGCCGCTGTCTGATAGTAATCAGGCTGAGCAATCGCTTGTTCGAAATAGTGCAGCGCTTGCTCGTATTCTCTCTGCGAGCAGAGAAATGCTCCGTAATTATTGTATAAATCACCCCGTTGCTGAACCGTTGCAATACCTCGCAGATAGGCTGCATGTGTTTTGTTCAGCTCGCCGACGCTTTGATAATAGTAGGCAATGGCCAAATGGCTAGCAGCTAACTCGGGAGCAACTCGCATAGCTTTAGTAAAATTTTGCTTAGCTTTTGCACTATCACCAGATTCTAAGTAGTTGAAACCTAGTTCAATTCTTGAAATCGCAGCTTTTTTATTATCGACCTCAGCGACAGGCTCTGTCACTGTAACACAGCCTACCGAAGTACTGACAATAAAAATGGTTATCAATCTTCTAAACATTGAGCTTACCTACGTAAAATTGGACGCAGAGCTCATTTTTAGGAATCTCTCAGAGTTTAGAGAGACTTAACTTCAATTGGTTCCGCGCTTTTCAACTGTTTTGTTCGCTTAGTGCGGTCGATCACATCACCAACCAGTTGACCACAGGCTGCATCGATGTCATCGCCACGAGTTTTACGAACCGTCACCGTGAAATCGTACTGCATCAATGTTTTCATAAAACGGTCGATGCGCGAATTACTTGGCTTCTTATAAGGTGAACCAGGATAAGGGTTAAATGGAATCAAATTGACTTTGGCTGGGGTATCTTTTAGCAAGTCTGCGAGCTGCCTTGCATGTTCCATGTCGTCATTGACATGATCCAACAAGATATATTCGACCGTGACCTTGCCTCGGTTGGCATTAGACGATTCAATATAACGACGTACGGACCCTAAAAAGTCTTGAATATTCCAACGGTCGTTAATTGGCATAATTTCACTGCGCAACTCGTCTGTCGGCGCGTGCAAAGAAATGGCTAACGCAACGTCTATAGTGCCGGTCATCTGATCCAATCCAGACACAACACCCGATGTAGATACTGTTACACGACGCTTTGACAACCCAAAACCCAGATCATCCAGCATAAGCTCTAGCGCTGGGATAAGGTTTTTCATATTGAGCAGTGGCTCGCCCATGCCCATCATAACAACATTGGTGATCGGGCGGCGACCTGTGTCTTTTTGCAGACCAATCTCTCTCGCTGCGCGCCACACTTGTCCAATAATTTCAGACACTCGGAGGTTACGATTAAACCCTTGCTGCGCAGTTGAGCAAAACTTGCACTCTAGAGCACAACCAACTTGCGACGACACGCACAGTGTCGCTCGATCTTCATCAGGAATGTACACCGTCTCGACGTCTTGATCTCCTACGCGCATGGCCCACTTGATCGTTCCGTCCGATGAATGCTGGGCTGCAGACACGACAGGTGCTTTTACCTCTGCCACACGCTTTAGCTTTTCGCGTAGCTTCTTATTGAGGTTAGTCATTTCGTCGAAGTTATCAATACCGTAGTGGTATATCCACTTCATCACCTGTTCGGCACGAAAGGCTTTTTCACCGAGATCTTCGGTAAAGTATTGACGAAGTCCATTACGGTCAAGATCCATCAAATTCACTTTCGCTTGAGTCATGTTGCCTCTTTCGTTCTCGAGATTGGTTGAGTCTGCTGTCATCGCAGTCTCAGTCTAAATAGGGCGCGAATTGTACAGGGTTTGGTCACCGACAACAAGGGTGAGAATGCCCACAAAAAAAGGCCGGTCACCTAAGTGACTGACCTTTAAGTATAGCGCTCATCATTCTAGAAATTAACGTGGGCAGATTTCTGATGGTGCAAAGAAAAACTCTATTTCACGAGCCGCAGACTCTGGGCTATCCGAGCCGTGTACTGAGTTATGGCGCATACTCAGTGCAAAGTCGGCACGAATCGTTCCACACGCGGCTTCTTCTGGATTGGTTTTACCCATCAATTCACGGTAGCGAGAAATCGCATTTTCCCCTTCCAGAACCTGAACCATAATTGGGCCAGACGTCATAAACGCTTTCAAGTCTTTAAAAAAGGGTTTGCCGTCATGCTCAGCGTAAAATCCACTTGCTTGTTCTTCTGTGAGGTGAACCATCTTAGAGGCAACAATCTGCAGTCCCGCTTTCTCAAAACGGTTGTAGATTTCTCCAATCAAGTTACGCTTTACCGCATCAGGCTTCACTATAGAAAATGTTTTTTCAATCGCCATTTCAATTCCTTTTTATACTTTGTTGGCTTTTCTAGATAACCACAGTTATCTAGTGTGTTCAGTCTCAATGTAGCGATTGTTGACCTGTTAAGCACGACAGCTCACCAACCGCATAGGGATCATCAAGAGTAAAAGCTATTGAGCTTTAGTGTGCAAAATATTGGCTAGCGTACGGATACCGACACCCGTTGCACCTGCAGACCATTTATCGGTCGAAGACTTACGGTACGTGGCCGCGCAGTCAACGTGCATCCAATTGTTTTTATAATCGTCGACAAAGTAAGACAGAAACGCTGCCGCAGTGCTTGCACCAGGCGAGTAATCGCCACTGCCGATGTTGGACAAATCAGCAAAGTTTGAAGGCAACATGCCACGGTGGAAGTCGGCCAATGGCAGACGCCACATGCCTTCTTTTTCATCATTGGCACTCTTTAGTGCCACTTCCGCAAGCGCATCGTCGAAAGACATTAGCGCATGATAATCGTTACCCAGTGCGTTTTTAGCCGCACCTGTTAAGGTCGCACAATCAACAATAAACTCAGGGTTTTGAGCAGAAGCGTACATTAAGCCATCGGCCAATACTAAGCGACCTTCGGCATCGGTGTTCATTATCTCGACCGTTTTACCGTTTTTATAGGTGATCACATCGCCCAACTTCAATGCACGTCCCGAGACCATATTCTCCGCGCAACACAAAATCAGTTTCACGCGTTTATTTAAGCCACGCATTATCGACAACGCCATACCACCCGTTGCTGTTGCGGCTCCGCCCATATCGGCTTTCATCGACGTCATAAAGTCAGAAGGTTTTAGGCTATAACCGCCTGAATCAAAAGTGATCCCTTTACCTACTAGACAGGCAAATACGGGTGCGTTTTCGTCACCAGTCGGGTTGTAATCCAGTTGCAGCATTGCCGACGTTCTGTCTGAGCCTCGACCGACAGCATAAATGCCTTCCCACCCTTCAGTAAGAAGATCTTTGTCTTTTACAATTTTGTATTTCACATGCTCTGGTGACAGCGACTTAATAAACTCTGCCGCCATGGTTGCTAATTGGCGTGGTGCAACCTCTTCACCTGTTTTGTTGATGATATCTCGTGTCCAATCTGATGCTTTAATGCGAGCCTCAAGCTCTGCTTGCGCGTCATTAGATAGTGCGTCCCAAGAGACTTTGCCGTGTTTTTTGGGGTTACGATAGCCTTGATAAAACGCCCATACTTCTTCTAGATCCCAACTTTCACCTTGTAGATGAAGCTCGCGGATACCTTGCCCATCCAGTTTTCGGGCAGCTTTTTGAATCGCACCTAAGTCGTGAGAGTCATTAAGGTGAATGGATGCACCTTGATCATTGAACGAAAGAATAGCGTTATCGCCCCATTGTGGGCCCGCGCTTTGATTGGTCAGTGTTATGTTCATCAGTGATGACATGGAGTCTCCTTGTAAGCGCTCTTGCATCGGCGCCTTATTTACATGTATTTAGCCAAATTAGATCGGCTATTATGCCTAGATATGGTGTCAGAAATATAAAAAGCGAGGCCTACGCCTCGCTTTTTATTAATTTTTGTTAACTAAGTTACATTATTTAACGCTAGTCTCGTTCATCTAACCAGCACATAACAATGGCTTCTAGTATTTTCTCATTAGAATGGTTGGGATCATCATCAAATCCCTCCAACTCCATCACCCATTGGTGTAGGTCGGTAAAACGAACCGAGGTTGGCTCTACATCCGGAAACTTATCCACCAACTCAATCGCAATATCTCGGCTATCTATCCACTTTAAACTCATGGTCGCTCCTCAATATAGTCCTTTACTCTTGAAACGCTCTCGCTAAAGAGTGCTAATGATCTTCTGACGCGTTAATGATCTTCTGACGCATGGTTAAGCGTGTACTTTGGTATCTCTACAACAAGATCCTCATCGGTCACCTTAGCCTGACAGCCAAGACGCGACTCAGGCTCAAGGCCCCAAGCTTTATCCAGCATGTCATCTTCCAACTCATCGCTTTCGTCCAACGAGTCAAACCCTTCACGAACCACAATATGGCACGTTGTACACGCACATGATTTTTCACATGCGTGCTCAATGCCAATGCCATTTTTTAAGGCTACGTCGAGGACGGTTTCGCCACTATTGGCTTCTAGTACTGCACCTTCTGGGCACAACTCATCATGAGGTAAAACTATAATCTTCGGCATGTTAAAACGTTCCCTAAAACTTAAATATCTTCGACTTTCTGGCCCGCTAAGGCCTGACGAATCGATTTGTCCATTCGGCGTGATGCAAACTCTTGGCTGGCTTTATCGGTTTGCTTGATGCCTGTTTCGATGGCGCCAGTATCCTGACCATTACGCAGTTCAATAAGTGCCTCAATGGACTTAATTAACGTATTGCGCTCTTCGTCGCTAAGCAGCTCATCCCCATCTTGCGACATGGCCGCAAGTAGGTCTTCAATAACACGGTCAGCCTCTACGCGCTGCTCGGCAAGAGCTCTGGTCTGCATGTCTTGTTGTGCGTGACTCATCGACTCTTTAAGCATTCGAGCCACCTCGTCATCGCTGAGTCCATATGACGGTTTCACTTGAATCTCAGCTTGCACTCCGGTGCTCTTTTCCATAGCCGTCACGGACAATAAACCGTCAGCATCCACTTGATAGGTTACGCGAATATGCGCAGCGCCTGCGGCCATTGGCGGAATACCTTTGAGGGTAAATTTGGCCAATGAACGACAATCATCAACCATCTCGCGCTCACCTTGCACAGTGTGTACCGTCATCGCGGTTTGTCCATGCTTAAAGGTGGTAAATTCTTGCGCTCGGGCTACAGGAATCGTGGTGTTTCTTGGAATGATTTTCTCTACCAAGCCACCCATAGTTTCAATGCCTAATGACAGCGGCAATACGTCGAGCAGTAGCATTTCTGAGTCGGGTTTATTGCCAGCCAGAATGTCTGCCTGAATTGCCGCACCAATGGCGACAACTTCATCTGGGTTAATGCTGGTTAACGGCTGTTTATCAAAAAACTCACCCACCATAGACCGAACAAGAGGAGTACGAGTTGACCCCCCCACCATGACCACTTGCATAACGTCGTCGCTATCCACCTGTGCATCACGAAGGGTTTTACGACTGGCAAGCAACGTCTTTTTAATAAGTGGGCGAATGATATCGTCAAACTGCTCGCGAGAAATTTGCCCTTCCCAGCCCAACACCGAGATAGAAGCAACCTCATTGTTCGACAAATCTATTTTTGCTTGTGTCGCAGCATGAGTCACTGCACGGCGTTCATGAGCATTCAAGCTAAGCTTACCCATTTGCTGCTGAATGTGCTCAACTAATAGATGGTCAAAGTCATCACCACCTAAGGCTGAATCACCCCCAGTCGCTAACACTTCAAACACCCCTTTAGATAGGCGAAGAATAGAGATATCGAAGGTTCCACCACCAAGATCATAAACGGCAATAATGCCCTCTTGACCTGAATCTAGCCCATAGGCGATAGCGGCTGCAGTTGGTTCATTCAACAAGCGTAAAACCGTTAGACCTGCTAATTTGGCAGCATCTTTTGTCCCCGCACGTTGCGCATCATCGAAGTAAGCCGGCACGGTAATGACGACTCCCGTCAGCTCACCCTCTAAAGCTGTCTCAGCGCGCTTGGCTAATGCTTTAAGAATATCAGCAGAGACTTGAATCGGGTTTTTGTCACCCGCCGACGTTTGCAATACCGGCAAACCGTTATCACTTGAGACCATTGAATAAGGCAGATTTGGATAACGCGCGCTTACGTCGCTTAAAGAGCGCCCCATTAAACGCTTCACCGATACAACCGTGTTTTGAGGATCGGTTTCGGAATGCGCCAATGCATCAAATCCAAGGTCCACGCTTGTAGGAGTATAATGGACTACCGATGGTAACGTGGCACGGCCTTGACTGTCTAATAGTGGCTTAGCTTCGCCACTGCGTACGGTGGCAACCAGAGAGTTTGTGGTTCCGAGGTCAATACCTGCGGCAAGCTTATGTTGGTGTGGCGCCGAGCTTTGTCCTGGTTCGGCAATTTGAAGTAAAGGCATGACTATCCTAGTGTTAAATACCGAAATGGAGGTCGTTAATCGAGTAGACTCTCTTCGACGCGTTCCACTTCATGTGCTAATTTTTCGATAAACTTAAGCTTGCGAACACCATCGGCAGCCTCATCCCAAGCAGATTGCTCAAGTAGGTCTTGCACGGTGTTTAACGCGCTTTTATGCATTTTCCGCACCTTGGCGTCAAAGTCAAATAAGCCGTCTTCTGGCTCAGGTCCTTCTGCAATAGATTCTAGCTCTTCTCGTAGTTCCATTTGCTCCATTAAGAACAGAGGATCTTGCAAAGTTTGCTGTTCGCCTCGAATATCCACACCGTGCAAAGACAGCAAATATTCTGCGCGTAAAATCGGGGATTTTAGTATCCGGTAGGCATCGTTAATTTGCGATGCTTTTTGCACGGCCTTTAACTGCTCACGATCACCCTGAGACGCAAAGTTGTCTGGGTGAAATTGGCGCTGCAAGTCACGGAAGCTAGAAGAAAGAAGGCTACCATCCAGTTGAAACTGAAGCGGTAGCCCAAAGAGTTCAAAATGATTCATCGATACAACAACATCCAAAGTTAGATCGAGGTGGTCAAGCCAACCTAAACGTTAAAGCTTTCGCCACAACCACATTCGCTTTTCGCATTGGGGTTGTTAAATTCGAAACCTTCATTGAGTCCTTCTTTCACATAATCCAGCTCGGTCCCGTCTAAGTACACTAGGCTTTTAGCGTCAATGATTACGCGAATACCCTGGTCTTCAAATACTGAGTCTTCTTCGTTGAGATCATCAACAAATTCCAGAACATAAGCCATCCCCGAGCAACCTGTGGTTTTAACGCCAAGACGCAATCCTACGCCTTTACCACGGTTTTCTAAAAAGGCTTTGACGCGAGTTGCTGCTGCTTGTGAAAGTGTAATGGCCATACTTCAACCTGTAATATATTTCTAAAAGGAGCTACCTCACTCAGAGGTAGCCACTTGGATTGATTAATCGTGTTTCTTTTTGTAATCCGCAACAGCGGCTTTAATAGCGTCTTCTGCAAGAATTGAACAGTGAACTTTTACCGGAGGTAGCTCAAGTTCTTCTGCTATTTCAGCATTTTTAATTGCGGCAGCTTCGTCCACGGACTTGCCTTTCACCCACTCGGTGACGAGGGAACTTGATGCGATAGCAGAACCACAACCATAGGTCTTAAATTTTGCATCTTCAATGATGCCTTCAGGTGTCACTTTGATTTGCAGCTTCATTACATCACCGCAAGCTGGTGCACCCACCATGCCACTGCCCACATTTGGGTCTTCCTTATCGAATGAACCAACGTTGCGTGGGTTTTCGTAGTGGTCTAAAACTTTTTCACTATATGCCATGATTAATTCCTCAGTTCCTCTATCTGGTTGATCGACGTGATTGGATTAGTGGTGTGCCCACTCAACCGTATCGAGATCAACTCCCTCTTTATACATATCCCATAGAGGTGACATGTCGCGTAATTTGTTAACGGCTGTTTTGATTTGTTCAACAGCGTAATCTATTTCTTCTTCCGTGGTGAAACGACCAAATGAGAAGCGAACTGAACTGTGTGCCAATTCGTCGTTTAAACCAAGTGCACGTAGTACGTACGATGGTTCGAGACTAGCAGACGTACAAGCTGAGCCAGACGATACAGCGAGATCTTTTAGTGACATAAGCAGTGACTCGCCTTCAACAAACGCAAAGCTTACGTTTAGGTTGTGCGGGACTCGCTGATCAAAATCACCATTCACCGTTACCGCTTCCATCTCATTGACGCCTTTCCACAAACGATTACGCAATGCTAGCGCATGGTCGTAATCTTTTTGCATGTCTTCTTTTGCAATACGGAATGCTTCACCCATACCCACAATTTGGTGGGTTGGTAGCGTACCAGAACGGAAACCGCGCTCGTGACCACCGCCGTGCATTTGTGCTTCTAAGCGAATGCGAGGCTTGCGTCGAACGTAAAGTGCACCAATGCCTTTCGGGCCGTAAATTTTATGGGCAGAGAATGAAATCAGGTCGACCTTCATTTCTTGAACATCAATAGGCAGTTTACCTGCAGATTGAGCAGCATCAACATGCAAAATTATCTTGCGGTCACGACACACTTCGCCCATTGCAGCGATATCTTGCACTACACCAATTTCGTTATTCACATGCATAATCGATACTAGGATCGTATCTTCACGCATTGCATCTTGCAGTTTTTGAAGATCGATCAAGCCGTTTGTCTCAGGCTCTAAATACGTGACTTCGTAGCCTTCACGTTCAAGTTGACGACATGGGTCAAGCACCGCTTTATGCTCGGTTTTACTGGTAATGATGTGCTTACCTTTCTTACCGTAAAAGTGTGCTGCACCTTTAATTGCCAAGTTATCGGATTCAGTTGCACCAGACGTAAAGACAATTTCGCGCGGATCGGCATTAATGAGATCGGCAATCTGCTCACGAGCGGTGTCGACCGCTTCTTCCGCCTGCCAACCGTATCGGTGAGAGCGCGACGCAGGGTTACCAAAGGTGCCGTCCATAGTCATGAACTGGACCATTTTTTCAGCAACGCGAGGATCTACTGGGCAAGTCGCTGAATAATCTAAATAAATCGGCAGTTTCATTTAATACTCCGTCAAAAACTGTTTCGTTACGAACGCATGTTTACGCCAATGGTCGCGGCAGACGCCTTTTGACCAAGTCCGTGGTTTACCGCCAAGTCTACATCTTGTCGGTCTGAAAGTTCTAATACTTCGTTGTCCACCATTAGCTCACCAAGCGTAATGTTGTCTAAGAAGTCACTGATGCGCGAGCTTAAGTCTCTCCACAATGTGTGAGTTAAGCAACGAACACCACCTTGGCAATCGCCTTTGCCTTGGCATTTGGTGGCATCGACAGATTCGTCGACGGCACCAATAATGGTGCCGATTGAAATGGCTGTTGGCTCTAAGCCAAGTCTATAACCACCACCGGGTCCACGAATGCTCGAGACCAATCCGGCTTTTCTTAATTTAGAAAAAAGCTGCTCTAAATAGGAGAGCGATATTCCTTGTCGCTCTGAGATATCAGCCAGCGGCACTGGATTCGTCTGCGCATGCAGAGCGACATCAAGCATCGCGGTTACTGCATATCTACCTTTTGAAGTCAGTCTCATTGTCGGTTCCCTCTTTACTACATAAGGGAAGTGTTCCATACCTGACTAAAAGGGTCAAGTATTTATTTGACTAAAACAGTCAGGTATTTAGCCCTACACTTTAAGTGGTTAAATTTTAACCATCATTTTGCGAGTTTTTCTTTTCAATCGAGGTCAAAATGCCTCGCAAAATATTCAATTCTTGTAATTCTGGGCGAGCTCGATTAAACAATCGGCGTAATTTATTCATCACCAAAGTCGGCTGTTTCTGAGATAGAAATTGGGTATCGATGAGCACTTTTTCAAGGTGCTCATAAAACATTTCTAGCTCTTTGTGTCGAGGATACTCTTGTACCTGTTCCTTAAATGCAGAACGTTGATGTTCTAGAAAAGCCATTCGGATTTCATACGATACCGTTTGTACCGCCATTGCTAAGTTCAGCGAGCTGTATTCAGGATTAGCCGGAATACCTAAATGATACTGACACAATTGCAGTTCTTCATTGGTTAAACCGGTTCTTTCACGACCAAAAACAACCGCAACGTTTCCGGTTAGAGCTTGCTCAATCGCTTTTTGGCCACATTCGCGTGGTTCAACAAAAGGCCAGTTTAAATTGCGAGAGCGAGCGCTGGTACCAAAGACCAATTCGCAGTCTGCAACCGCTTCTTCTAGCGTGGCAACACTCTTAGCGTTGGTGGCGACATCACCCGCCCCAGAAGCCAGCGCCAAAGTTTGCTCGTCCACTTCGCATTGTGGATCCACTAATACCAGTTGCTCAAGCCCCATGACTTTCATTGCCCTGGCTGCAGAGCCAATATTACCTGAATGAGAGGTACCAACTAATACAACTCGTACTTTGTTCAACATAAGCTATCTTTTCTTAATGAGTTAATGAGTGTGTGGATCGGCGCCGATCCTAGCAAATTTGGACCATGAACTACAGTAGCAACTTTTCTGTGATCACCATTTGTAGAATCGATGACACAGACATTGGCGACTAAAAAATAAGCACTTCCTTTTTGGATGAAACTTGGTATACTGCGCGCCGCTTTAGTTCTTTAACATCTGTTGGGTATTTTGATATGCATCCTATGCTGAATATCGCTATTCGCGCTGCGCGAAAAGCAGGCAATCACATTGCTAAATCTCTAGAAAACGCTGATAAGATTGAATCTACTCTTAAAGGCAACAACGACTTCGTGACTAACGTCGACAAAGAAGCCGAGTCTCTAATTATCGAAACCATCAAAGCCTCTTACCCTGAACACAGTGTTGTGGCAGAAGAAAGTGGTCTTCAAGAAGGTAAAGATAGCGATGTACAATGGATCATTGACCCACTGGATGGCACTAATAACTTCGTAAAAGGTATCCCACATTTCTCAGTCTCTATCGCCGTTCGTATGAAAGGCCGTACTGAGGTAGCGTGTGTTTACGACCCAATGACCAACGAACTGTTCACCGCCACTCGTGGTTCAGGTGCGCAACTTAATAATTCACGTATCCGTGTAAAACAAGCAAAAGACCTTCAAGGCGCAATCATTGCGACTGGTTTCCCATTTAAGCAAAAGCAGCATTCTGAGTCATACTTTAAAGTAATGAGCTCTATGTTTACTGAAGTCGCTGACTTCCGTCGCCAAGGTTCAGCCGCGCTGGATCTTTGCTACCTAGCCGCTGGTCGTGTTGACGGATTTTTCGAACTAGGTCTTAAGCCTTGGGACATTGCTGCCGGTGATCTGATTGCTCGTGAAGCAGGCGCCATCGTCACCGATTTTTCAGGCCGTACTGAATACATGACGTCTGGCAACATTGTTGCTTCGTCTCCACGTGGTGTTAAAGCGATGCTTAAGCACGTACGTGAGAACGCTAACGAAGGTATGTTGAAGTAAACTTTTCGACAACTCGAGTTTTGATAACGGGAGATGCGCTTACGAGCACATCTTCCGTTTTTTTTTATACTAATCGAAGTAATTAACTGGTCGGAACATTGCGACGGCAAAAATCGCTGAGAACAAGGCAAGTATTTCCGTAGGTAGTTGTTTTACAAAAAATCTTTAACACCGTTACCCGTGATTTGAACGAGCAACAATGATCAGGTTATTGCGTTGGTTAGTATTATTCCATGCACTGAACTTTAATTAATGGTGGCTGCGGGTGCGCCGTGTTAATACTGTAAATCACGCCACAACGCTGTGTAGTGTGCTTAACAATCCACACTGTCATAAAACCTTGCGGCATGACGACATTAGGCGTCTCGATACGCCACTGTTGGTCCAACTTATTAAGCAGCTTGCTCAATCCATCTTCTGATGGCTCAGGGTAGCCATAAGTCAGTGTGATGACTCCATTGTCATAAAGCTCTGCTTGTCTCTGCCCTTCAAGGCCTTGCTGAGTCGCTAACACATTCACCTGTTGGCTGTATTGCTCTAGCATTGACCGTATGGGACTGTACTGTGCAATCTCGCCCTTATCGCACCCTGTAAGGCTTAATAACACTATGCCCAATAACAAAAGGAGCGCCAATGCGCCCCTTATTTGATAACCAGCAATCATTAGCTCGCGGCTTTCACTGCTTCAGCAATGGTTTGTGCACAGCGCAATACTTGCTCGCCGTCTTCACCTTCGACCATAACGCGAATCAAAGGCTCGGTACCTGATTTGCGCAGTAATACGCGGCCTTTATCGGCTAATTCAGCTTCAGCACCTGAAACCGCCGCAAGTACACTTGCCGCATTCATAGGATCGCTGTCACCTTCAAAACGAACATTGATCAACTCTTGAGGGTAAAGTGTCATTCCCTGAGAAAGCTCATTGAGTGACATTTCACTTCCCACCACGGAGGCTAGGACTTGCAAGCTAGCAACGATTGCATCGCCGGTCGTCACTTTATCCAAAAGGATCACGTGACCTGAGTTCTCTGCGCCAATTAGCCAGTCACGCTCAAGAAGTTTCTCCATGACATATCGATCGCCTACCGAGGCACGTACAAACGGAATACCCAGTTGTTTTAGACCATTTTCCATTCCTAGGTTGGTCATAAGCGTACCAACTACACCACCTTTAAGTTCACCACGTCGTAGGGCATCACGGGCTATGATGTAGGCGATCTGGTCGCCATCAATCTTGTTGCCAAGATGGTCAACCATAATAATACGGTCACCATCGCCATCAAAGGCTAAGCCAAGATCGGCCTGTTCCTCTACAACTCGAGCTTGCAGAGCTTTTACATCTGTTGCACCGACTTCATGGTTAATGTTGGTCCCATTAGGCGACACTCCCATGGCAATGACATTTGCACCTAACTCACTAAACACGCTTGGTGCGATATGATAAGTAGCGCCGTGAGCACAGTCGATAACAATGTTTAACGAACTAAGACTTAAGTCTTTGGGATAAGTGCTTTTGCAAAATTCGATGTATCGGCCAGCAGCATCATCTAAACGAGTCGCTTTACCCAGCAATGCTGAGTCCACACACTCAATATCCTTCTCAAGTTCCGCTTCAATCGCCAACTCGATATCGTCTGGTAGTTTGGTCCCCTCCGATGAAAAGAATTTGATTCCATTGTCGTAATAAGGGTTATGAGAAGCAGAAATAACTATGCCTGCTTCTGCTCTAAACGTTTGGGTGAGGTACGCGACCGCAGGTGTAGGCATTGGTCCTGTTAAGGTTGCTTTTAAGCCAGCCGCCGCCAGACCAGCTTCTAAAGCAGACTCAAGCATGTACCCGGATATACGCGTATCTTTACCAATAATGACTTTTTTCGTACCTTGCTTAGCCAACACTCGCCCAGCAGCCCAACCCAACTTCAATACGAAGTCAGGAGTGATCGGATATTGCCCTACTTTCCCGCGAATACCATCTGTACCAAAATAGCGTCTGCTAGCCATAAATTAACCTTTATTATTGATATTAACTAATTGTAATTGTTGTACTATTTTAAGCGCATCGACCGTTTCTGCAACGTCGTGCACTCTAATTATTTGTGTGCCTTTTTGAGCAGCAATGGTCGCGGCTGCAACACTGGCCGCTACGCATTGGTTAGGCGCTTTATCGAGAAGTTTAAACAACATCGATTTACGCGACATTCCCGCCAAAATAGGAACCCCTAATGAGTGAAACTGATCTAAAGCACTCAATAATTGATAGTTGTGCTCGATAGTTTTTCCAAAGCCAAACCCAGGGTCTAAAATCAGCCGCTCTCGTCGAATACCAACACGATCGCAGTCGATCATTCGCTGTTCCAGAAATGCCGAGACATCACTAACAACATCATTATAAGTCGGATTGTGTTGCATAGAGCGAGGTTGACCTTGCATATGCATTAAACAGATAGGTGCGTCACACTCTGCAGCAGCCTCTAAAGCCCCAGGCTCTTGCAGTGCTCTCACATCGTTAATTATGTCAGCGCCTGCCTCAATGGCCTCTTTCATGACCTGAGCTTTACTGGTGTCGATGGATATCCAAACATCAGACTCGGCTCGAAGTGCTCTAATCACCGGAATGGTTCGCTGCAACTCTTCTTCAAGCGTCACTTCTGGTGCGCCTGGGCGTGTTGACTCTCCACCAATGTCTATGATGGTCGCGCCCCGCTTAATCATGGCCTTAGCATGCGTCAAGGCGTCTTTTATTGCGTTGTGCTCACCACCATCCGAGAAAGAATCAGGTGTTGTGTTGAGTATCCCCATCACTTGAGGCGTCGATAAGTCTAGAACTTTGTGCTTGTGGTTAAGTTGCATAACATTATTGATATTGAATTGTGCCGCTCGGTAAGTTTCCTTACCCATGAATAGCAGAAAACCCCGAGCAAGCTCGGGGTTTGGGTTTAATTTCGATACTTACTCTGCGTCTTTAGACTTCGTTGCATCATCGGTTGGCGCATCTTGCTTAGGTTCAGCGCTGTTATCGGCTTTACCTTCAGACTTAGTTGGCTCATCCTGCTTTGCATTCGAGTCATCTGACTTATCGTGTCGAGATTTATTCGACTCTTCGGTCGCGCGAGATTGATCGCCCCATCCAGCAGGTTCACGGATCTCTTCTTTACGCTCCATAAGGTCGTCAATCTGACCTGCATCGATGGTTTCATATTTCATCAATGCGTCTTTCATGCTGTGCATAATATCCATGTTTTCTTCTAGGATTTGCTGTGCACGTGCGTAGTTACGGTCGATGATTTGACGAATTTCGTCATCAATCAATTTTGCAGTATCATCAGACATATGTTTAGTCTGTGTAACGCTACGACCCAAGAACACCTCACCCTCTTCTTCTGCGTACAGAAGTGGGCCTAATTTATCGGAGAAGCCCCACTGGGTAACCATCTTACGTGCAATGTCTGTTGCACGTTCGATATCGTTTGATGCACCCGTAGATACTTTGTCTCCACCGTAAATAAGCTCTTCAGCTAAGCGACCACCGTACAAACTAGAAATCATTGACTCTAAGTGGCGGCGAGACATACTCACGCGATCTTGCTCCGGCAAGTACATGGTAACACCCAGTGCACGGCCGCGTGGAATGATAGACACTTTGTACACAGGATCGTGCTCAGGTACCAGTCGACCCACAATGGCATGGCCAGCTTCGTGATAAGCCGTAGACTCTTTAATCTCTTCAGACATCACCATAGAGCGACGTTCTGCACCCATCATGATTTTGTCTTTAGCGAGCTCGAACTCGACCATCGATACGTTGCGCTTATTACCACGAGCAGCGAAAAGAGCGGCTTCATTGACAAGGTTCGCAAGGTCTGCACCGGAAAACCCTGGAGTACCACGTGCAATCAGTGACGGTTCAACGTCCCCTGCCAGCGGTACTTTGCGCATATGCACTTTAAGAATTTGCTCACGACCACGAACATCCGGAAGACCGACAACCACTTGACGGTCAAATCGACCAGGACGCAGTAGCGCAGGGTCCAATACGTCTGGGCGGTTAGTCGCAGCGATAACGATAATACCTTCGTTGCCTTCAAAACCATCCATTTCAACCAGCATCTGGTTTAGTGTTTGCTCACGTTCATCGTGACCGCCACCAACACCGGCGCCACGTTGACGGCCTACGGCATCGATTTCATCGATAAAGATAATACAAGGTGAAGCTTTTTTAGCTTGCTCGAACATGTCGCGGACACGGGATGCACCCACACCGACAAACATTTCTACAAAATCCGAACCGGAAATAGTAAAGAACGGTACTTTTGCTTCTCCTGCGATCGCCTTCGCGAGTAAGGTTTTACCCGTACCAGGAGGGCCAACCAAAAGTACGCCCGTTGGGATCTTACCGCCAAGTTTTTGGAAGCGGCTAGGGTCGCGCAAGTAGTCGACTAACTCTTTAACGTCTTCTTTTGCTTCGTCACACCCTGCGACATCAGCAAACGTCGTTTTAATTTGTTCTTCGCTCATCATGCGAGCTTTACTCTTACCAAACGACATGGCGCCTTTGCCACCGCCGCCTTGCATTTGACGCATGAAGAATATCCACACACCAATCAGTAAGATCATTGGGAACCATGAGATGAAGATGGTGCCGAGAAGGCTCTGTTCTTCTGGTGGTGTACCGGTTACTTTTACTTTTTGATTGATCAAATCGTCCAGTAACTTGGTATCGTAGACCGGCATGTAAGTCACATAACGTGAACTGTCATTCCGATAAAAGATGATCTCTTTATCGTTAATCTGTGCTTCACGGACTTGTCCTTGACCCACTTCCTGTATAAACGTGGTGTAATCCACGGTACGACCGTTGCCGTCGCTTGGTCCAAAGCTTTGGAAAACCGACATCAACACTACTGCAATAACGAGCCACAGTATTAGATTTTTTGCCATGTCACTCAAGGTGTCAGCCCCTAGTTAACTAGTTGTAATAAAAAGTAGATTACTACAGAACGAACTCTGTAGCCACGCGAAATACTATAAATGTAATAGTAAATGATAATCGCTCGCTTACCTAGCGAACTCCCTTCATTTACATTATTTTTACTCAAAAACGTTAACCTTTGTAACCCGGTGCAACAATTTAGACATTGCTAGAGCGTGCGAGAAAAGGGTTAGGCGTACGAATCTTTGTTGCTATGAACACTCTACGAACGCTTTACACATTGTGATCAAAACGTTCGCCTTATAATACTTTTACCACGAGCGCCCAGTAACTGCTAACTCTTGACCAGACAATCCAACATCCGTTCCACTCGATCCATGGAACTTTCTTGAAACAAAGTATTGTTGTGGTCTCTTTTTGCTGCCGTAATGGCCAAAGATGCTCAACAAAGCTGGCACAGAGTAAAAGTGATAACTAGACTATTCATGGTAAAAGTATAGTCTTGAGTTGTATATGCAGTTACACTATCGACTTTTCAACCCTATTAACAAAGATTTTTGGCCGCACTATGAATTTAAGCACCAAACAAAAACAGCATCTAAAAGGCTTAGCACACCACCTTAAACCTGTGGTATTGCTTGGCGCAAACGGATTGACAGAAGCTGTACTAGCGGAAATCGAGATCGCACTGAATCACCACGAGTTGATCAAAGTGAAGGTCGCTTCTGAAGATCGCGAAACAAAAGGCCTGATCATTGACGCCATTATTCGCGAAACCGAAGCCGAAAAAGTACAAACCATTGGTAAAGTACTCGTGATCTATCGCCCTAGCGAAGAGCGCAAAATCGAACTGCCTCGTAAATAAGAGCCAGTAAACGAGAAAAGGCTGCCAATGGCAGCCTTTTTTTATATGCTCTAAAGCAGAGTACTATACCAACCAAAGCAATTACCTGATCAATCTTGCCCGTTAAAATCACTGCTAACCGCGTTAAATATTTGCAGGTAGAACAACTACCTATGGCAATCTTTGCCTTGTTCTAAGCGATTTTTTCGGCGCAATTTTCTGACCAGTTAATGACGTCGATTGGTGTTACTTGTATTCTACTTTATCGATTTCAAAGTCTTTGGCGCCACCAGGCGTTTGGATAGACACTTCATCGCCTTCTAACTTGCCAATAAGACCACGTGCGATTGGCGAGCTCACTGAAATTTTACCCGCCTTAATATCCGCTTCATCATCACCGACAATTTGATAGGTAAACTCTTCGTCCGTATCGACATCAATAACCGTAACTGTGGTGCCAAAAATTACTTTGCCAGTATTTTCCATATTGGCAACGTCGATCACTTGTGCGACAGAGAGTTTGTACTCGATATCGCGGATTTGAGCTTCACAGATGCCTTGCTCTTCACGTGCAGCATGATACTCGGCGTTCTCTTTTAAATCACCAAGCTCCCGAGCTTCAGCAATCGCTTGAGATATTTGTGGGCGCAGTTTTAATAGACGCTCTAATTCTGTTTTAAGTAACTGCTCGCCTTGAGCAGTCATAGGTACTTTTTCCATTTTATTCCTCAATCTCTAAGCTACTCGGCTTCTGATTCCTAGTAAACTTTAGAGCAACAAAAGCCCACTCAGTGAAAAACTAAGTTAGGCGGATTAATTTGATGTTTGAGTCAGTTTACCCAAATTACAGCCATAGATCATCACTCTTTAGTTTTTGCACTGTAACAAATGCGATTAACTCCGTTCGATAGCAGCGATAAAACTGACGTAGCCCATTAGGAAGAACCTCAAGCCAAGCTGCTGCCATAACAACAAACCACTCTCTTTAAACTCTCTAACTTTATACGTCATTAATACAGCCTAACACTCATTAGAGGAACGATTGTCTCATTAACGA
>NZ_JXQD01000029.1:0-89683 GCF_002100145.1 Vibrio sp. qd031 | reverse complement strand
AACCATGAGGCTTAAATAAACTATAAGAAAAAGCCTGTGCGATGACTCACGAATTCACTCCAAACCCACTTTTATAACAGCGAATAAATCAAAAAAAAAAGATAAAAAATCATTTAGCCACACATCTACCCAGTCATCCACCATTATCTAAAAAAACAACAATAACAATTACTTAATGACACCTACTGACGTTCGACCGCATATGAATTTGATGTTTTGACATCATTTTACTAACCCATGGGGAACAAATTAAGCAGACTGACATCGAGCGCTATTTGTACTGATTAACAAGTACACTCGATTATTTCGTGAATAAACAAGCGCATTGATGGACAAACTAACATAGGAAAACCCAAGATGAACAAGACGTTGATTGCACTAGCTATCGCTGGTGCCACTATGGCAACAACTGCACACGCGGCAGAACTTTACAACAACGGCGACTCTACTTTTTCTGTAGGTGGTCACCTTTCTCTTTCTGCAGCGGGTTCTGACGAAGGCGATGTAGGCGTAACAAGCAACTCTCCACGTATCAACATGGAAGCGACTCACAACTTGGGTGCTGGTTACACTATGGACGTTAAAGGCGAGTGGGCAACTAACCTTCTTAACGGTGGTGAGCAAGCATTCACAACTCGTCTAGGTTACATGGGCATTACTCACGACGTATACGGTCGTGCAGTAGCAGGTACTCAGTGGGCACCTTACTACGACGTTGCTGGTGCTGCTGATATGCCAATCGCTTTTGCGACAGATTACCTATACGACGACCATGGTAACCTAGGTACTGGTCGCGCAAACTCAATGCTTTCTTACCGTAATAGCGTCGACTTTGGCGATGCTGGTGTATTTAATCTAGGTCTTGGTATTCAGGGCCGTACAGACACCGGATCAACAGAATACGTTTATGATAGTGAAGCTGATAGCCACAATGAAGTGACAAAAGGTGCTCACTACGGTAACAGAGCTCAAGTTGCACTATCTTATGACTTTGCAGGCTTCAACCTAGGCTACGCGTACAATTCTGGTGACTTCACTTTTGAAGACAACTCTAAGACAGAAACAGCCTCTTCTAACCTAGTTTCAGCGAAATACGGTTCTTACGGCGCAGGTCTTTATGTTGCAGCAGTATACGCTAACAACAACTTCATGAATGCATATGATTCGGCCGGTGCAAAAGATCGCTCGAATACTATCGAAGAGTCAACTGCAACTGAGTTCATTGTTGCTTACGCACTAGATAATAGCCTTAACGTGTCTCTTAACTACGAAAACGTAGAAGATGCAATTGATAGCAAAAATGTATTAAGCCATACTGCAATCCAAGCAGAATACAACTTCACTCCTAAGTTCGTTGGCTTCGCTGGTTACCAAGTCGACCTTGGTGATGATTACGGAAGCGAAAAAGACAATAAGTGGAACTTCGGTGCACGTTACTACCTATAATGCTTAACGTCTAATCTCAAAGCCCTGCCACTGGCAGGGCTTTTTGTTTTTGTTATACTGCGCAACAACTGTCGTTGAAGTTGCTGCTCATGTTCAAGATTTTCTTAACCTTTTTTGTTTTTTTGTTTTCGGCCACGGCGTGGACTGCTCCCTTTGACGGTATCGAGTATCTACCTGCAGGTAGTCGTGCTGCAATCTATGTCGCATCGGAGCAAGGCGCGGATATTATTTATAATAGTGAGCAACTTCTTCCACCGGCCAGCACACTTAAAATTCTCACCGCGCTTGCCGCCAAAATAGAGCTTGGTGACGATTTTCAGTTTGTTACTCAACTACAAAAAAGCAACCGCGATCTATTCTTAAGCTTCTCAGGAGACCCTAAATTAGCCCGCACCGACATAAAAAAACTTCTTCAAGAATATAAAACTCAACACGGAAACATCATCCCCGGCAATCTTTACATTGATGACCGTCAGTTTACTGGGTATGAGAAAGCCCCTGGTTGGCCGTGGGATAACCTAGGCGTATGTTATAGCGCTCCATCGAGTGTTGTCACTCTTGATGACAACTGCATCCAAGGCTCAATATCTAGCTTGGCGACCGGTCAAACGCGTGTCTACGTGCCACCTCATCAGCCTATTGAAGTCTCAACGGATACGATAACCCTAACCAAAGACCAACAAAAAATTCAGCATTGCGATCTTGAATTAACCACTTTTGGTAATACCTACCGACTCGCGGGCTGCATGGCAGAAAGAAGCAAACCACTTCCGTTAAAGTTTGCAATACAAGATACCCGAAGCTACGTATCGGCAACCTTAAGAGGCCTGCTCTCAGAGCTCAATATTTCGTTACAGGGTGTGATTATTACTCGGGCAAAACGAGACACACCAAATGAACTCACCCTGGTTGCGGAGCATCGTTCTCCGCCATTGTCCGATTTGCTAAAGATTATGCTTCAAGAGTCCGATAACTTAATCGCCGATAACGTGCTAAAAGCTTTGGGTCGTTCGTACTACCAAGCACCTGGAAGTTTCTCAAACGGTGCTGCAGCAATGAAAGCGATACTGGAATACCACACCAAAACGAACCTAGATTATGCTCAGTTTTTCGATGGCTCAGGACTGTCTCGCAATAACAAGATCACGGCAAGTCAATTAGCGTCAGTTTTACAATACATTCAACTTAATGACCACACACTCAATTTTATTGAACTGCTACCCACAGCTGGCGTAGATGGTACTTTAAAGTATCGCAGCAGCATGCGAGGTGATGATGTTAAAGGCCAATTAGCCGCGAAGAGTGGATCCTTGTTTGGAAGTATCAATATGGCTGGGTTTTCACTCGATGCGCAAGGCGAACCAAACAAATGGTTTGTACAGTTGATTGCCGACTATCATCCGCCGCAAAGTGAAACACCTGCGACACCGGTAGAAGCACCTTACACGTCGTTTGAGAAGGCCTTCTACCGACAGTTACTTACCGATTAACAGGCTAAGATAGCCCTAGGTACCAGTTTACTGTTGTGAAATAGATCCAGACACCTGAAATGTCCACCAGCGATGCGAGTATAGGGCTCACCATAACAGCAGGATCCATCTTCATTTTGTGAGCAATCAAGGGCATGATTCCACCAAGCAACGTGGATAACATGATTTGCACACTCAACGCGATGGAGATGGCGATGGCGATAAGTTCGATATCAAACCCACCGGTACTGTTGCTATCTCCAACAAAAATGATCCGCCCGACCATCACCGCTGAAACAATCACAGCAATCCAAACCGCAATTCGACTCTCTTTTCTTAACACTCTAAACCATTGCTTTGGCGAAATATTACCTAGCGCCAAACCTCGAGTGATCAAGGTTGCCGCTTGGGTTCCGGTGTTGCCACCAGCGGCAGCAATGACTGGCATGTAAACCGCCAAGAGCAGTAACTGACTTAACGTATCTTCGTACGAGGCGATGATCAAACCAGATACAATGCCAAACAACGCTAAAAGTACGATCCAAGGAGCACGTTGCTTGACGTGAGTAAATGTTGAAAGCTCGAAGTAGTCGCTCTGCTTAGACAGGTCGAAAGAAACCCCTAATAAGCTAGAGAGTTGGCGAGCTTTATCTGAAAATCCTTGATTTTGCAATTCGAGCAATAATTCTTGCACATTACCGACAGTGCATAGCTTTAACGTACTAAGCACATCACTCAGCTCACTCTCTTTTATCCAGAGAATTTGATCGGCTGGGCACAGAGAAGAAAAGGTAGAAAGGTCCAATGCATGGCACTGAACAGACGCAGATGAGATCTGCGTTTTATAAGATACGGCTGACATAAATGCCCCTTATTTCACATATGAGTAAGGCTAAATGTGGGAAAGGCAAGTCAACCGCTATGCAAGGCAGAGCGTCAGTTGTTACCTATCCCGTTTAGACTGGGAGGAAAATCAACGTTTTGCATTTTTTGTATGACAAATTAGGCTGCCCATTGCAGCGGCTGGATAATAACACTGCCGTTTGAAGGGGTTAAATGATCGTTTTAATATATTGTAAGAGATCATTTCACACAGTAAACAAAAGCATCTTCGGCCAAGTGTAACGTTTAGATACTGTCAAATGTCTCTGTCTACGTGCAAAATGCGCGCCTAGATAAGAACGCACAAGACAGGCCAATGACCAAAGTCTCCTAGGGATTCCGTTGCGGGCTTCTGTTGCCGTATTGAGGCGTGGGGGTTTGCTAAATCAACAAACTAACCTTCAAAAAACAAAAGATCGGGTGCGACTAGCAATGAAGGTGTTCTGATTCGAAACAAGCCAAACCTGTCGCTATTGAGTAAAACGACTGCACCGTTATTCGTTCAGAGTCCTAAAAGGTTGTGTTTGATAGATCAGAGCCTCTACTTCAAGCCGACTACTGATGGCGGGTCTTTACCAGTTAAGCATCACTAAGGGCCGTTAGGTCAATCACGGCATAATAGCTAAAGTTGGGTCAGACTCCGTACTTCAGGAAAACGTTGATGAGTGTACAGTAACAGGCTCATTGCTGTCTCCACTTCGTATATGATACCAACATCCATATCGGTAGAGCGGAGTTGGTTTACTTCCCCTTATAAACAGGGTTCTAAAGACATAAAAATAGCGCCTTTAAGGCGCTATTTTGTCAAGCCATTGCAACTAATGCAAAGAAAACCATGCTTACGTTATTTGATGGTAATTCTTGCGAATTTACGCTTACCAACTTGATAAACCGACGTACCAATTTCTGGCACCCATTTATTGTCTTCGATTTTCTCGCCGTCAACCTTAACCGCACCCGCTTTGATCATACGCATCGCATCAGACGATGAAGAGCACAATCCTGCTTCACGCAGAAGATTGCTGATTGGACGACCGTGGTCATACTCAAACTCAGGCATCTCGTCTGGGATCTGGTTCTTAGCAAAACGATTTACGAACTCTTGCTCAGCCGCTTCAGCGTCATCTTCACTGTGGAAGCGAGCAATAATCTCTTTAGCCAGTAAGACTTTTACATCACGCGGGTTTTTGCCCGCTTCAACGTCAGCTTTAAACTGCGTAATCTCTGCCAATGGACGGAAAGAGAGAAGCTCGTAATAGCTCCACATCAGGTCGTCTGAAATGGACATGATTTTACCGAACATCTCGCTTGGCGCATCCGCAACACCAATGTAGTTGTTGGCAGATTTCGACATTTTCTTCGAGCCATCAAGCCCTACCAGAAGAGGCATCATCAATACTACTTGCGGTTTTTGACCGTTCGATTTTTGCAGTTCGCGACCCATTAACAGGTTAAACTTCTGATCGGTACCACCCAGCTCTACATCGGTTTCCATCGCGACCGAGTCATACCCTTGAAGCAATGGGTACATAAATTCGTGGATCGCGATAGGTTGGTTGTCTTTATAACGCTTTTTAAAGTCGTCACGCTCGAGCATACGAGCAACCGTCTGGTTTGCTGCAAGACGGATCATGCCTTCAGCACCCAACTCGTTTAACCATTCTGAGTTAAATTGAATCTTAGTCTTGGCAGGATCTAGGATCTTAAATACTTGCTGCTTATAGGTCTCAGCATTGCGCAATACGTCTTCACGAGTCAAAGGTGGACGCGTAGTATTCTTGCCTGTTGGGTCGCCGACCATACCGGTAAAGTCACCAATCAGGAACGTCACGTCATGGCCAAGTTCTTGGAACGCACGCAGTTTGTTTAAAATCACCGTATGGCCTAGGTGAATATCTGGAGCCGTTGGATCCGCGCCCAACTTAATACGTAGTGGACGATTTTCTTTTAATTTTGCTATCAGCTCTTCTTCAGGGATCAGCTCGTCGACACCGCGCTTAATCTCTGCCAGTGCCGCTTCTAAATTGGCCATTGTGGTTTGCTCCCGCAGATTTTGAAATTACATTAAAGGAGAAGTGTACTTGAATAGCGCTTGGTTTTGAAACAGGTTAAACTACACAATTGTCTTTTTTTCACGTTTTTGACCACATAACGGAATATGCTGTCTATTTTCCAACGTTTACCCCTACTGCATCGCGCCCTAATTGCCCTTTTTACCGCAATAGTTGTGTTCGCGCTTTTTTTCTTGCCTGATGCACACCAACTGCATGACAATGAGAGCAAGCTTGAGGTCGGACGTCACTACCCTCTTGACATCAACAATGAAGCATTAAACCCAACACAGCGTATCGACCCTATGGTAGCGCTTGAGTGGCAAACCATCACCGTAGGCGATGGTGAAAGTGCAGCAATACTTTTTCAACGCATAGGTTTATCCCCTCGTCTGCTTCATCAATTAATCCATACCAATGACGACATTAAGAATCAGTTGTCACGCTTGCGTCCAGGTAACACGCTAAAGTTTGGATTTAACGACCAACGCGACTTAATTCAAATTCAACGTCAATTGAGTGAGTTTGAAACCTTTGTGATCACGCGCGATAGCAATGATGATTTTGTATCCAGCACAGAGAAAAAAGAGGTGAATACTCGCCTCAACTATGCAGAAGCGAGCATCAGCAGCAGTTTTTGGAATGCGGGCATCGCTGCAGGCCTTACCGCAAATCAAATCATGGAGCTTGCTGGGATTTTTGGCTGGGACATAGACTTTGCCTTAGACATTCGTGAAAACGATCGATTCCAAGTGTTATACGAAGAACGCTATGTCGAAGGAGAGATGATTGGCCGTGGCAAGATCATGGCTGCCCTATTCACCAACCAAGGTGATACTTTCACCGCCATCCGAGACAGTAAAACCGGCAACTTCTACGATAACCAAGGACGAGCAATGAAAAAAGCGTTTCTTCGCTCACCGCTCGACTTTAGACGCGTGACTTCAAGCTTCAACCCCAACCGTCGCCACCCTGTTACTGGCAAAGTCACGGCTCACCGCGGAACAGACTACGCAGCGCCTGTAGGTACGCCAATCTGGGCCGCTGGTGATGGTACGGTGCTGCAATCGGGCTACAACCAATTTAATGGCAACTATGTGTTTATCAAACACAGTAATACCTACATTACTAAATATCTGCACCTTAAATCGCGAAAAGTGAAAAAAGGGCAACGTGTTAAGCAGGGACAAACCATTGGTACGCTTGGTGGTACAGGCCGTGTTACTGGCCCTCATTTGCATTACGAATTCTTAGTCAATGGTGTACACAAAAACTCGCGCACAGTGAAATTGCCACAATCTAAATCACTCACCGGTGATCATAAGACGCAATTCTTAGCGGAAGCATCACAACGTATTGGTGAGTTAGAGCGTTACCAACACCTGCTTATTGGTGAATAATCAAATATAAAATGGGCACAGCCAGCCCTCTTGGTTATGCCCGCTTTTCGTACACCCTTGGCCTAATTGCACTGCTATAGGGCGCACAATGCGAAGCCGAAACAATTAATTCATTTATTATCAATAAGATATCAACGGCACAATGCTTGCTCTGGTTACTCCTTTCAGTACAAGGAGTGTCATCATGAAACGCGAACAAGTTGTTGAAGCAATAGTTGCAACTAAAATCGAACGAGGATTATCCTGGGAAGCCATTGCGGCTGAGTTGGAACTAGGTACGGTTTGGGTAACCTCTGCTTGTCTTGGCATGAACAGCATGCCAGAAAAGCCGGCAAAAGCGCTCTGCCAGTTGCTTGACCTTCCGGAAGGTAGCCAGCGGGTATTAATGTCTTACCCAACCAAATCTTGGGATCAGGCCGTTCCACAAGACCCTTTGATATACCGTTTATATGAAGTCGTTGGCGTGTATGGCGACACCCTAAAAGAAGTGATTCAAGAACAGTTTGGCGATGGCATCATGAGTGCGATCGACTTTTCGATGGATGTCGATAAGCAGGAGGATCCTAAAGGCGATCGCGTAGTGATCACCATGAATGGTAAGTTCCTTCCTTATAAAACCTGGTAAAGACACACCATAGTCTAAAACCACAGATGTAAAAAAAACCGGCGATCGCCGGTTTTTTTATTACGATGACGCTATGCCGCCTTTGGGTCGGTCTCTACCTCTTGCGCTTTTTTGCGAAACAGGCGAAAACGCTTAGGTTTACGTTTAGCGGCTTCTTTCTCTTCCGGTGTACGTCGACTGTACATCAACAAACACGGCGTCAATACCAAGGTCAATACCGTTGCAAAGGCCAATCCACCTGCAACCGCTGTGGCTAACTGACTCCACCACTGAGTACTTGGCGCGCCCACCTGGATATTTTGGTTAATCAGATCAACGTTGGTCTCTAATACCATTGGCATCAAACCTAAGATCGTCGTCACTGTGGTTAGCATTACAGGACGTAAACGCTGCACACCGGTACGAAGAATCGCATCTTCACGACTTAAACCGCGAGCACGAAGTTTGTTAAAGGTATCGATAAGTACAATGTTGTTGTTTACCACAATACCCGCCAGTGCAATGACCCCAATCCCTGACATAACAATACCAAAAGGACGCTGGAAGATCAGCAGTCCAGCAAATACGCCAACGGTTGAGAACAGCACCGCACTTAAGATCAAAAACGCCTGATAGAAGCTGTTGAACTGAGTGATCAAAATCATCGCCATAACAGCCAGCGCCGCACCAAAAGCATTAACCAAGAATGCTTTAGAGTTATCTTGCTCTTCGTTTTGACCTTTAATGGCGAAGTTCACACCATCTGGAAGATCCAATTTATCCAGTTCTTGCTGAATGTTTGGCAACTCTAGCGCCAAGTTATACCCTTCTTGCAAGTCAGCAACCACCTCGATGATGCGTTGACCATCTAAACGGTTAATGGTGGCTTGTTTCGGCTCAGCGGTCACTTCTGCAAAATTAGTGAGCGGCACTAAGCCATTGCGAGTTTTAACGCGCAGCTCATCAAAGCGACCGATATCGCGTTTGTCTTCAGGATAACGAACTAAAATATCCACTTGGTCATCAGTATCATCCGGAAGGTAATCACCAATACGCAGACCATTGGTCACAAATTGAACCGTATTACCCACAAGCGAAGCATCAGCGCCGTAGCGCGCAGCATCGTCACGAGCAATGTCGATGGTCCAATCAATACCACCCTTATTAGAGTTGTCACTGATGTTGGTTAGCATCGAATACTGATCGGCCCAGGTTCTAACGATTTTCGCACCTTGGTCGAGATTATCTGGATTTCTAGACGTCATCTCGATAACCAGATCGTTATCTACCGGAGGACCTGCGTCAGGAAATTTAAACTCAATTTCTACACCAGCAAATTTAGCGGTGTCTTCTCTAAGATCTGCGATGATCTCTTTGATAGGACGACGCAAAGTCCAATCTACCGGAGTGATTTGAATAGAGCCAATCTCGTCACGACCGCCTGTTTTGGTATACACACTTTCAAGCTCTGGGTGGCCAACTATTTCCATTTCGATTTGACGCATGATCGCGTCTTTTTCTCTAATCGATAGGTCGCCATTCGAACGCGCTTTTACCGTGAAATAAGAAGGATCAACCTCAGGGAAAAACTCCGCCCCTAACTCTGCCTTGTTGTAGGCGTAAAACACGCCACCAGCAAACAGGATAGCCGAGATCAGCACTAAGATAGGTGCTTTGATCGCGATGGCTAAGGTTTTGTAATAGAGCCAGGTAATACCGCGAGCTTGTTCAAAATCACCTTCATGCAGTGCTAGCATTCTTTGGCGAGACTCTTCATTTTGGTATTGTGGCTTACCCATAATACCGCCAAGCACAGGGACAAATAGCAGCGCCATAACCAATGACGCGGTCAATGTGGCGATTAGCGTTAGCGGCAAGTACTTCATAAACTCGCCCGTAACATCCGGCCAGAATAGAAGCGGCGCAAACGCCGCCAAGGTCGTTGCTGTAGATGCGGTAATTGGCCACGCCATACGTTTAGCTGCGTCTCGGTATGCCTCTTTTCGCGGCATCCCTTCTTGCATACGTCGGTCGGCAAACTCGGTAACCACAATCGCGCCATCAACCAGCATGCCCACCGCCATAATCAGTGCGAACAGCACAACGATGTTAACAGTTAGGCCAAACAGAGACAGCACTAGAAGGCCAGTTAGGAACGAGCCAGGAATAGATATTCCCACCAACAGAGCTGTACGCACTCCGAGGATCGCAATAATGACAATAACCACCAGAATAATCGCAGACAACACGTTGTTCTGAAGGTCCGTCAACATCATATCAACGTCTTCTGAGCCATCATAGGTGTACTTAACTAGTAGATTGGTTGGCCAATCTTCACGAGCTTGCGCGGCTTCAATAACCGCTTTAACAATCTCAACTGACTCAATGATGTTCTCACCGGCGCGTTTTTTCACATCCAGTACTACCGAGCTTTCACCGTCCAAACGAGCAAAGCTCTCAGGGTCTCGAAACGCGCGGCGCACAGTCGCTACATCACCAAAGGTAATGATCTGTTTACCATCCACCTTGATGGGTAGCTCTAACACGTCTTGCAGAGATTCAAATACCGAAGGTACTTTTACAGAAAAACGTCCGTAGCCTGTATCGACAAATCCGGCCGCTACGACTCGGTTATTGGCCGCGACTAAGTTGTAGATGTCGCCTTGGTCAAGGCCATAACTTTCCATAAGTAGAGGATCAACGATGATCTCTACAATGTCTTCACGGTCGCCAGCTATGTCCACTTCCAGTATTTGCTTAAAGCCTTCAAGCTTGTCTTGCAATTGGCGAGCAATTTGAACAATCGAACGCTCTGGAACGGTGCCGTACAAAGCCACAGACAACACCGGCTGCATGGACGCAAAGGTCACTTCGTTAACAGTAGGATCGTCTGCGTCAGCAGGCAGTTTTGACTTAGCCAAATCGACGGCTTCTCGAACGTCTGCCATCGCTTTATTAAGGTCAGCACCGGCAACAAACTCTAACGTCACCGAGCCATGTCCTTCGCCTGCACTGGCGGTCATTTTCTTCACACCTTCAATTGAGCGAAGTTCTTGCTCAACCGGGCGCACCAAAAGACGCTCCGAGTCACTCGGCGATATGCCTTGCTGGCTGAGCGATACATAGATGATCGGGATAGTAACGTCTGGGCTCGACTCTTTCGGAATCGTAATATAAGTAGAGATACCGGCGATCAATAACATGATCAGCAGCGTCATCATCGTCCGAGAACGAGACAGCACTGCGTCTATCAAAGTAAGCATAGTCCCGTCTCCCTATTGACGAACTGCGATGACTTGGTCACCACTGCGAACAAACCCTTGTCCAACGGTAATCACATCCACTTGTTCCCCTAAGCCAGACAGCCATACGCCGTCCTGCTCTGCTTTCACAATTTGGATGCCAACAAACTCTACATGATCATCGCGTAGCGTTTTCACACCCAAGTTACCTGCATCGTCTAGCGCAAGCATCGCGGGGGTGAGCTTCACAGCCATACGAGTATCGAGTTCAAGCTCGACCTCGGCACTAATACCAGCTGGCACCGCTAAGCCTTTATTTTCTATCTCAACTTCAATCGGGAATGTGTTGGTAGTGACTGATGATGTTCTTGAAACGTAACTGAGTACGCCTGCCACCTGCTGGCCGTTAAGCAACGTCACTTTGGCTACTTGCCCTTTGGCTACTTGCTGAATGTGACGCTCACTGAGGTCAGCCTGAATAACCAGTTTTTCAAGATCAAGTATTTTGGCGACTCGGTCACCGCGCGCCACAAAGTCGCCTTCTTCGACATGCAACTCATCTAAGATGCCATTGAACGGCGCCTTGATGACTGTATCGTTTAGCGCCGTCTGTGCACTGTCCACAGTTGCTTTTGCGTCAGCCAGCGATGCTTCTGCATTGGCGAACGCGACCTCGCCTTGAAGACCACGTGTTTTCAATGACTTGGCTGCATCGTACTCTTTCTGCTTAACTTTAAGCATCGCTTTCGCACGAACCATTTGCACAGACAGATCTGATTTGTCGATGGATGCCAGTATCTGGCCTTTTTTAACGTATTCGCCTTTGCGAACGTCAAGGGCAATAATTTTCCCGCCAGTTTCTGCACTTACGTTGACAATGCGATCTGGAGCTGTACGACCGTACAGGTCGATTTTTTTTGCCACGGGTTCAGCGTTAAACGAGGTCACTACCACTCGGGCGAGAGGAATTTCGACCTCTTTATTTTCTTGGGATTTTTTGTTCTGAGTTTCTTCCTCAGCTTTCAAAACGCCCAGACCCATCCACAGGCTAAGCCCTACGAATAGAACGAGTGAGATAATCCACGGACGTTGCGCGAAGAAGCCGCCGACTCGAGATGTTGGCATAATTAAGTCCTTTTAATAATGTTATAATTCTAGAATTTTTTTACGTAATAGGCTCTAAAAACAAGCAGTTGACCCTTATACTGCTTAATACTTAAATTGGATCACACGCTAAATGAAGCACCACAACCACAAGTGGTCGTTGCATTAGGGTTATCGATGAAAAAGCGCGCGCCTTCTAGGCCTTCTGTGTAATCAACCGTTCCACCCATCAGGTACTGTAAACTCATTGGATCGACAACTAGCGTTACTTCGTCTTTAACGATCACTGCATCGCCTTCGTTGACCGCTTCGTCAAAAGTGAATCCATACTGAAAGCCACTGCACCCGCCGCCTGTGATGTAGACTCGCAGTTTAAGTTCTGGGTTTTCTTCTTCGGCAATCAGAGTCTTAACACGGCTTGCCGCAGCATCCGAAAAGTTAAGTGGTACATTCATCTCGCTCACACTAGCCTCACATTCTATAAATCACCTTAGAATACACTGTAACCTAAGGTCGGTTGTTTTGATCCATGAATTATCTATTACCTGACCGTTTCGTTCAAGTATTACCCCGCTTTGACTTAGATCTATTTTTTCTAGGAAATTCGACTAAACACTATTCTGCGATCTCAAGACTCGACTATTCGTCATTGCTCGCTACAATGCCTTCATTAATAAGAACAAGGAACCTAATCATGAGTCGTTCTTCCGAGCTCTATCAACAAGCCCAAGCGATTATACCTGGTGGTGTTAACTCTCCCGTTCGTGCCTTCAATGGCGTCGGTGGCGATCCCCTGTTTATTGAAAAAGCAGATGGCGCTTATATTTTTGATGCCGACGGTAAACATTACATCGACTATGTTGGCTCGTGGGGGCCGATGATTCTTGGTCATAACCACCCGGCAGTCCGTGATGCTGTGATTGAGGCTGCCCATCGTGGCCTAAGCTTTGGTGCGCCAACCGAGCTTGAAATCACTATGGCAAACTTAGTGTCAAAACTGGTTCCTTCAATGGAACAGTTGCGTATGGTGAGCTCTGGTACTGAAGCAACCATGAGTGCGATTCGCCTAGCCCGTGGCTACACTGGGCGCGATAAGATCCTTAAGTTTGAAGGCTGTTATCACGGTCACGCCGACAGTTTGCTGGTTAAAGCGGGCTCTGGCGCATTGACGCTTGGCCAACCAAGCTCGCCTGGTGTGCCTGCAGACTTTGCCAAACATACACTGACCGCAACCTTCAATAACCTAGACTCTGTTCAAGCGTTATTCGATGCCAACCCAGAGCAAATTTCGTGCATCATTGTCGAGCCGGTTGCCGGTAACATGAACTGCATTCCACCTGAGCCAGGCTTTTTGGAAGGTCTTCGCTCTATTTGTGACGCGCATGGTGCACTATTAATTTTTGACGAAGTGATGACTGGCTTTCGCGTTGCCCAAGGCTGTGCACAAGCACACTACAACATCGTGCCAGACCTAACTACATTGGGTAAAGTCATTGGTGGCGGTATGCCTGTTGGTGCCTTTGGTGGTAAAAAAGAAGTGATGCAACACATCGCGCCAACGGGCCCTGTTTATCAAGCGGGTACACTGTCGGGTAACCCTATTGCGATGAGCGCGGGTTTGGCTTGCCTAACCGAGCTGTCTAAAGCAGGCAACGAAGAAAAACTGGCTAACATGACCAAAAAACTGGCCGACGGCTTTAAAGCTGCAGCCGATAAACACGGTATTCCACTGCTGGTTAACCAAGTGGGTGGCATGTTCGGCTTCTTCTTTACCGAAAGAACCTCAGTAACCTGTTACCAAGACGTGGCGGAATGCGACATTGAGCGCTTTAAAACGTTCTTCCACTTAATGCTTGAGCAAGGTGTGTATTTGGCGCCATCGGCATTTGAAGCAAGCTTTACGTCACTGGCGCATACAGATGCAGACCTTGAAGCCACTCTTAAGGCTGCTGACGCCTGTTTTGCTCAACTCGCAAAATAGAGTACTAGGTACGCCGCGAGTCGTTTAACGACGATATCAATGAAGCCAGCCGATGTGCTGGCTTTTTTACATTTTTAAATGCCAGTATTCAGCATAACTAAACGCTTACTCTTCTACTTCTTTTAGATGAAAAACAGAACTTTAGTCGTTTTAGTCTGTCTCAGAAGTAGATTTGCACACAGGGTGTTTTACCGCCATTATGTACCCAACAAGCTCAATAAGGACGCTACCTTGAATACCCCATTTAAGTTCCATCCTAGTCACGGATTGATGATAGCAGCGCTGATGGCCAGTGCCGTTGCCTGCTACTTTTTGCTAGAGCCTTACATTAACTCGATTGTTATGGCATTTATCATCTCGCTATTAATGAGCCCAATTCATGAATGGATTGAATCTAAGATGCCAAAATATCGAAATACCGCTGCGGTATTGTCGTGCTTGGTGCTCATTTTTATCATTGTAATGCCGGCACTGACTGTGGTTGCGGCCATTGCTCAACAAGGTGTGGTATTTACTCAAGGCCTATTTGATTGGGTAGGCAGCGGAGGCGTCAATACCGCTTTTGAAAGCGACATGGTAGTAAAAGGCCTTGCCTTTATTAACCAATACTCTCCCTTTGATGCCATTACTGTTGAGTCTATTACCGTTAAAATCACTGAGTTTGCCTCGACCTTAGGTTCAACCCTACTTACGATTAGTACCAAAATACTGGGCGACGCCACCAGCTTTTTAATGGATTTTTTCCTGATGTTGTTTGTGCTGTTTTTCTTGCTTCGCGATAACGACAAAATCATCACCACACTACGCCATATTTTACCGCTCTCACGTAGCCAAGAAGACCGACTGTTAGGCGAAATTGAGAGTGTCTCTAAGTCGGCGGTTTTAGGATCGTTCTTAACCGCTATCGCACAAGGTTTTGCGGGTGGCTTTGCTATGTGGCTAGCCGGCTTCCCTGGCTTGTTTTGGGGCACGATGATGGGATTTGCCTCGTTTATCCCCGTCGTTGGTACTGCACTTATTTGGGTTCCAGCCACAATTTACCTGTTTGTCACTGGCGATACCACTTGGGCCATTTTCTTGGGCGTCTGGTGCGTACTGGTTGTGGGTTCTATCGACAACATATTAAGGCCGCTACTGATGCAAGGCGGCGCAGGCATGAACACCATTATGATCTTTTTCTCACTACTTGGTGGTATCAACTTATTTGGTTTGCTTGGGCTTATTTATGGGCCACTTATTTTTGCCATTACGATTGTATTGTTTAAGCTCTATGAAGAAGAGTTCGAAGGTTTTTTAAACCAGCAAGATCGTAGCTAATCCGCACCACGGTTTTGCAATAAAAAGGGCGCTGTATATGCGCCCTTTTTACTGCGCCGACTCTTTGTATAACCGATCGCTTTGTGCCACAATCCCCCTACTGACCACTGACTGCTCCTGACCTTATGTATACTGCTCCAAGCCAAATCGCTGAACGCCAAATTGCTTACTTCGAAAACACCCAATTACTTATTTTGGGCGAGATAGAAGATACGTTTGCTTTGGAACTGTCCAAGACCTGTCAGCAAGTCACTGTGGTGACCAGTAACTTTGTTACCTACCAATCATTGGTACAACATGCGCAGCTCAATGTGCACTTTTCGGTCACGGTTCCAGAGCATGTAAAAGCCGATACCTTAATGCTTTACTGGCCTAAAGCGAAAGCTGAAGCCAAGATGCTGCTTGCTGCTGCTCTGCCCCATCTTGAGGGCGACAAAGAAGTGTGTGTCGTCGGCGAAAATCGCTCAGGAGTAAAGAGTATCGAGATGCAGTTTGAACAGTATGGAAGTATCAAAAAATTTGACTCTGCCCGTCGCTGCTCATTCTACTGGGGGCGTGTAACACAGGACGTGCCGGACTTTGATTTATCACAGTGGTACACCACATTCACCGTTTCTGCTGGCGAGACGGACATTATCGTCAAGAGTTTACCTGGGGTGTTTAACCACGGGCAGCTTGATGACGGGACAAAGTTGCTGCTTGCTAACCTGCCTAAACTTAACGGTAAGGTATTAGATGTGGGCTGTGGGGCTGGCATTATTGGGTCGATTATTGCCAAACGTAACCCCCAAGTCACTGTGCACCTATGCGATATTAGTGCGTTTGCGATTGAGTCGTCCAAACAGACCCTTAAAGCTAACCAACTCGAAGGCACTGTATTTGCCAGCAATGTTTATTCTGACGTGGCACACAAATATGACGCTATCGTATCCAATCCTCCTTTCCACGCGGGTTTAGATACCTTCTACGAGGCGGCGGAAGCTTTACTTGGCCAATCGGTTGCACATTTGCATGCGCCAGGGGATATCCATATTGTGGCCAACAGTTTCTTAAAGTACCCGCCGATAATTGAGAAAGCCTTCGGGCATTGCAACACCGTCGAGAAAAATCGCAAGTTCGCGATTTATCACGCTCAGCGTTCGTAAACCTGATTTGCGTCATAAAAAAAGTGTTGCCCAGATCCAGATCTGGGCTTACCGCTACTTACATTGATGATTAAAACCGCTACTCTCAACGTTACTCTATGAGCTAATTGTCGCGGTTTGTCTTCCTACACAAGAGTGCCGCATTGTTCTAGTCACTATTGCTGTCAAAGATTGTCGATGCCTCAAATTCGCCGAAAGCCTAAATTTAAACGACTTAAAAACACTCTAACACTGGCTTTTTTACTCGTTAGCCTAGTGCCGTTGACGGTCATAGGACTGTTTTTTTTGCAGTCTCACAGTAATGACCTAGAAGCACAAAGCAAAGCTCACCTTACCTCGGTGAGAGATAACGCCGCCCAACAACTTAATGACTATTTTAAGAATCTAAAATCGGAATCTCTCGGGTTTGTTCGTTCTGAACTTGCCTATGCCAGCGGTGGCCGATTTTATGGCCTAATTAACGCCTTTCGCTCTCTTGGCGACGATATGGAACACGCACGTCAAAACGCTCAGCAGCGTTACAAAAGAGACTCTAGTGACCAACTCGCCACCCAAATAGCGAGAGACTCAGCAGAATTTGATGGCAGTGAGCGATACAGGCTCATGCATCTTCGTTATCACTCGACCTATCTTGAGCTGGTCAATCGTTCAGAATTCGATGATATTTTGCTGGTGGATATTAACGGTAACGTCGCCTATTCGGTGTATAAGCGGGACTACTATGGAACCAATCTTACCGACGAAAAATACACGGGCACACAGCTAGGCAAAACCTTTGAGCGAATAAAGCAGCGCAGCAAAGGCATAGACAAAGACGAAACCACCACCATACCGGTGGTGTATTCAGATTTTGACCTTAACGCATCCCAGCCCCATGCATGGTTTGCCGCACCAATCGTTCAGCAAGGGTATTTGCATAGTTATGCGCTGTTCCGTTTGCCGAAGGAAGGTATCGACTCTCTACTCAACAATATGCACTCTCCAGAAATGGAAGCACTGCTGCTTAATCAGCATCGTCAGGTTGTGTCGAGTAATTTAAGTATTCCTTACGATCAAGACGATGCATTACTGGATGACACTGTATTTAGTGGTATTAGTGCGATAGATACACTCACCAGCGACATCGGAGACCGTTATTTGGTGGCCTACGAACCTATTATTCAAGACACTTTTACTTGGACAGTCGCGTTCGCGCTTCCAGAAAGCGTCGCGTTTGCCAACGTGCACAACTTGCAAACGATATTCCTTGCGATAATGCTCACGGGAATATTGATCGTTACTCTAACGGCTCACTATCTTGCCAACTTCATCACTGCACCACTGCTTAAGTTAACCTGGGCGGCCGAACGGGTGTCGGGAGGCGAGCTCGATACACCGCTGTTCAACACCGATCGAAAGGACGAAATAGGACGACTTGCCGTTAGCTTTGAGCGCATGCAGCGATCCATTCGAGATAAGATTAATACCATCGGCGAACAAAATACCGCGCTTGAGGCCAATCTCGCGACCATTTCCCGACAGAACATCGAATTAAAACAAGCAGATAAGCTAAAAGATGACTTCCTAGCCACCACCTCACACGAATTACGCACCCCATTACACGGTATGGTTGGGATCGCAGAAGCACTCATTGCAGGTGCCAATGGACCAATATCGGCCAGTCATAAATATCAGCTCAACATCATAGTGAGTAGCGGCCAACGACTGTCGAACTTAGTGGATGATCTATTGGATTATCACAAAATGCGCTATGGGCATGTAGAGATTCAGCGTTGCGCCGTCAACATCAGTAATTCGACAAGCCTGGTATTAGAGCTCTCGTCGCACCTCATTAAAGGCAAAAATATTCGCATCATCAATCAAATTGATAGCTCGACACCCATGGTATTTGCGGATCCGGAGCGCAGCGAACAGGTGCTTTATAATCTGGTGGGTAACGCCATTAAGTACACCAACGAAGGTAAAATTGTACTGACCGCCACGCATATTGATGGCATGTTGCGTATACAGGTCTCTGACACTGGCCAAGGGATCCCCGCAGAAAACCTAGAGCAAATTTTTGAGCCGCTGACTCAAGTGAGTAAAGGTACCCAGCGCTATCAACAAGGGGCTGGACTTGGCCTATCCATCAGCCGACAATTGGTGGAAGTTATGGGGGGGACTCTTTATGTCAGTAGCCAACCGCAAGTAGGCACGACATTTAGTTTTACTCTCCCCTTAGCCACCCAGCAACAGATTGAACAAAGGCCTACTCATTTTGAGAGCCATTTCCAATCGCCCAAAGTGAGTGAAGCACTCCCAGAAACCCTTGAAGAGGTTGAAGAAAGCCTTGATGGTAAGTTAATTCTGGTGGTCGATGATGAGCCAGTGAACATTCAAATTTTAACCAGTTTCTTACGTCTTGAAGGGTATCGGGTTATCACTGCACAATCTGGCCAACACGCATTAACGTTAATTGATAGTCATCGCCCGCAATTGGTTCTGCTCGATATCATGATGCCAGAAATGAATGGATTTGATGTTTGTGAGGCCATTCGATTGCAGTTCGACCGTGCTCAATTACCTATCATCATGCTCACCGCACTCAGCCAGGCGGAAGACAAAGTCGCTGGATTTACAGCCGGTGCAAACGACTTTTTATCGAAACCCTTTAACAAGCAAGAACTCGCGGCACGTCTGCGAGCCCATTTTGACGCAAGTGATGCTGAATTACAGCGAATTGCCAATCAGCAACTTAGTGAGGAACTTAAATACCGTGAGCAGGTTGAAGCGAATCTACTAGAGACACAAGGTCAGTTATTAGAACAGCTCGACACGGCGCCTGAAGCGATGGTAGCCATTGACCATAAAAAACGCATAAAATTTGCCAATCAGTCGGCGTGTAAATTGTTTAAGCGCCACATTGAGCAGCTTAAACGCTCCAAAGCCGACGAGCTGTTTGCGCCTCGCTTTTTAGACACGGATAAACAGCATTGGGTTGGAGAAATCGACATTTTTGTAGAAGATACCCGCCAACATATTTCAGGGGATATTCTCCGTCTAGCAGAGGGGACAGGGCTGCAAGCGCTGTTTATTTTAAGTCGCGGCGACGGTGCAAACACCGAACGAGTAGAAAACCTTGAAATGGCGGTAGAAGCTCTTTCCGACTACGCGTTTGCTGGCGACAAGCAGCAACTGCAAAAACTGAAAGAACTCGGCGGTGAATTTACCCGACTGGCAGATAAAGTGTCGGGAGAGAGTCATGATAAACAAGATATGATGCGTGAGCTCTTAGTCGACACTATGAATCACGCTTTGGACTACTGGGAAAGTGAACAAGGGCAAACCAAGTTTACCTTCGCAGAGCAAAGTGGCCTTTGGCGTGTTTACTTAGACCGCAGCACATTGCAAACGCGAACCTTAGATAAATACCTACGTATAGAAACATTACCTAAGACGCCTCGTTGGCGAACTGTCCTAGCATCCATTGACTATATTCTCGAGCACGCCCAGAACCAAGGTTCGCAGCGTTACCAACTAGAACAGCTAAGAGAGAAACTCCAGAAACTGTTAACGAGCTGACAAGACTAGTACTCCGGAATGATGACTTACATTCAAAGTCCAGCCACACCAGTCACTGGGCTTTGTGTTAGCACCATATTAACGGCCCTTTTACAGACCATCGCCAAACTATCGCAACAATTAGTTACTCTCGACGTGTGGTAAAGCTCAACATGCTTTTTTCACGATAGAAATTAACCGCCTAATATTACCGAGTGCTCTGCGCATAAAAGGCCAAACAACCTCCTACTTGTGCAGTTTTTAATCCAATATGCGAGGAAACTCACAACATTTCGCCAGAAATAATAATCGACGTAAAATTAACGTAACTTCTATGGGGTGATCATGGTCACAGCTAGCAATGCAACAGGAAAATAACCTAATAAGTAGATAACCCCAAGGTAAGTAAGCACTAACAAACCAAGTAAATACTCATCACTGAATGCATAGGAACGTCAATTTAGCTGATTAAGATCACAGCAATTATCAGTGGTAATTTGACGGTTTTGACGTGAAATCAACGAATATTGACGGTTTTAACGGAACGCGAAATTGACCATTACCCATATAAAGTAAATTCTTGTTTCGAAGGCGGCCAAGTCACCCTCTGAACGATAAAGAGACCGACATCATTACCCCCGTTTTGATGTCGACATAAACAACAAGACTTGGTCAAATTGAGAGCGCAGTGCTCTCACCCTGTGAAACAAAGCAAGAGTAAGGATAAGCTATGCTTTCTAAAATGAAAAAAACCATCGTCGCTTCCGCTGTAGTTGCAGCAGCTGCCACATCGTTGTCAGCACCCGTCATGGCACGTGTTGAATTGACAGTGGTTCCCGATTTTTACCCTACTATGGTACGTAACTTTAACCCGTACCTAGCCACTAACCTTCGTACAACTACTGACTTCATTTATGAGCCATTGGTTGTGTTTAACGAAATGCACGGTAACAAGCCTGTCATGCGTCTTGCCGAAAACTTCTCAATGTCAGACGACTTAATGAGTGCGACGTTTGATATTCGCAAAGGTGTTAAGTGGTCTGATGGAGAAGCATTCACTGCAGATGATGTGGTCTTTTCTTACCAAATGCTAAAAGATAAGCCTGCTCTTGACCAACGTGGTATCAATAAGTGGGTGACTAAAGTAGAGAAGTTGGGTGAGCACCAAGTGCGTTTCCACTTAGCAGAAGCTAACTCTAATGTTCCTTATGAAATTTCACTGGTGCCAATCGTTGCCAAGCACGTATGGTCATCTATCGAAGATCCAACGACGTTTACCAACGAAAACCCTGTAGGTACCGGTCCATTTACAGAGATCGACACCTTTACGCCACAGCTTTATATCCAGTGTGAGAACCCTAACTATTGGGACGCTGCGAATCTAGATGTTGATTGTCTCCGTGTGCCACAGATTGCAAATAACGATCAGCTGTTGGCTAAAATCCTAAACTCTGAACTAGATTGGTCTGCATCTTTCATTCCGGATATTGACCGCACTTACGCTGCAGCCAGTCCTAATCACGGCTACTGGATCACTCCAGGTGGCACAGTGTCGTTTGTGATGAACTTCAACAGTAATGATGCTGCGAAGAAAGAAGCACTCTCTAATCTTGATTTCCGCCGCGCATTCTCAATGGCGATTGACCGTGAAACCATTATCGACATTGCTTACTACGGCAGTGGTAGCGTGAACGACTTCGCATCTGGCTTAGGTTACGCATTTGAAGCTTGGTCTGACGAAGATGTGCACAACCAATTTAAGAAGTATGCGACCTACAATGTTGATGGTGCTAAAGAGCTGCTAGCGAAAGCGGGCTTCAAAGACACGAATGGCGATGGCTATGTAGAAACTCCATCAGGCAAGTCATTTGAGCTAAACATTCAATCGGTTAACGGTTGGACTGATTGGAACAACTCTGTGCAGCTTGCAGTTGAGAGCCTAGAAGAAGCGGGTATTAAAGCGAAAGCACGTACTCCAGAGTTTGCAGTTTACAACCAAGCGATGCTTGAAGGTAACTACGATGTCGCCTTTACTAACTACTTCCACGGTGCGGATCCACACACTTACTGGAACAGTGGTTACAACTCAGCGCTTCAAAGTGGTGAAGGTATGCCTCGCTTTGCGATGCACTTCTTCCAAGATGCACAGCTTGATAACTTACTTGATAACTTCTACAAAACGGCAGACCGCTCTGAGCAGATGAATATCGCTCACGGTATTCAGAAGATCATTGCTGAAAACCAAGTAACCGTACCGGTTATGTCTAGTGGTTACCCATACCAGTACAACACAACTCGCTTCACGGGTTGGTGGACAAAAGACAATGCGAAGGGTCGTCCACAAATCTGGGCAGGTTTCCCAGAGCGTCTACTGCACGTTCTTGACCTTAAACCAGTACAGTAACACCTAATGCGGCGCGCAAGCGCCGCTCACCAACCCCGCCCCCATCGACAATTCACTCCTTGAATGAACGATGCTTTGCTTCACAGTCAGAGCGTTAGGGGTTGGTGTGCTTAATTTTCGCTAGTTTCCTTTTAATGTTGGGTCCATTTTTTCGGTAAGTAAGGTGTGTTATGGGCTATTTTCTAAGACGTTTGTCGTTCTACCTAATTGCGTTAGTAGTGGCTGCCACTATTAACTTTATCATTCCAAGAGCCATGCCTGGCGATCCGGTGACTATGATGTTCGCCAACGCAACGGCCCAAGTGACACCAGAGCGTATTGCGGCGATGAAAGAGCTGCTTGGTTTTGTTGATGGCGGTTTGTGGGTGCAATACTTTACCTACATAAAGAGTATCTTAAGCTGGGAGCTTGGTACCTCGATCAAATTCTACCCTTTATCCGTTAATGAGCTTCTAGGAAGCGCGTTTGGCTGGTCGCTGTTTTTAGCAGGTAGTGCTGTACTATTATCTTTCTCTCTGGGTTCCATCTTGGGTATTTTTGCAGCGTGGAAACGTGGCAGCAAATACGACACCTTTATTACTCCAGGGATGCTCATCATCCAAGCGGTTCCTCAGGTCGTCATCGCTATGTTAGCCATGTTTATTTTTGCTATTGGACTTAAGTGGTTCCCAACAGGTTACGCTTATACCGCCGGAACGACTCCCGACTGGACCAGTTGGGCGTTTATTAAAGACGTCGCTTACCACGCTGTACTTCCTCTTGCCTGTGCCTCTATCGTTCAAGTGGGCGGCTTCCTAGTCAACATGCGAAACAACATGATCAACCTACTGGCCGAAGATTACATCACAATGGCTAAAGGCAAAGGGCTGAGCGAAAACCGCGTGGTATTTAACTACGCCGCTCGAAACGCAATGCTACCAAGTGTGACCGCATTATCTATGTCTCTTGGCATGGCAATCGGTGGTCAGCTGATCATCGAGATCATCTTTAACTACCCGGGTCTCGGCACTGTGTTATTCAATGCCATTACCTCTCGCGACTATCAGGTTCTGCAAGGTCAATTGCTGATAATGACGCTATTTATGCTGTTCTTTAACCTTTTGGCCGACATGCTATACGTCGTTCTAGATCCTCGCCTGCGTAAGGGAGGCAAATAATTATGCTTAATATCCTAAAACTCGTTCGCGGTAACACCGTTGCTATGATTGGTGTGACCATACTGGCGTCATTCTTATTCATCGCCATTTTTGCCCCCCTACTTACGGCCCATGCACCAGACAAACGCTCGGGCAAACCACACGAATACCCGTCGTTTGTGGTTAAAGCTGCGCAAAACAACCCAGAAGGTTGGGTTTCAGAAAATTTAGCCACTGACTCTCGCACCTTACGCATGTCAAAAGATGCCGAGCACGTATTAGGAACCACCCGTATGGGGCGTGATGTTTGGGCTCAAGTTGCCTACGGTGCCCGTGTTTCTTTGGCAGTAGGGTTTGGCGCAGGGTTGACCGTGTGCTTCTTGGCGACGGTTATCGGTGTTTCGGCTGGCTACTTTGGTGGCAAAGTCGATGAGATATTAACCGCTGCAATGAACATTATGTTGGTTATCCCTCAGTACCCACTGCTGTTTGTTGTCGCCGCATTTATTGGCGAAGCAGGGCCATTGACCATTGCGTTGATAATTGGGGTCACGTCCTGGGCGTGGGGTGCAAGGGTTGTTCGTTCACAGACGTTAGCCTTAAGAGAGAAAGAATTTGTAAAAGCGGCCGAAGTGCTGGGCGAATCTTCATGGCGCATCATTTTCGTAGAGATTCTTCCTAACCTAATCTCTATTGTTGGCGCAAGTTTCATCGGTTCAGTAATGTACGCCATCATGATGGAAGCGACCATCTCCTTCCTAGGTTTGGGGGATCCAAACACCATCAGTTGGGGCATCATGTTGTACAACGTTCAAACCTCATCATCTATGTTGATTGGCGCTTGGTGGGAGCTGCTAGCCCCTTGTCTTGCTCTGACATTACTGGTGACTGGTCTTGCGTTACTCAACTTTGCGGTCGACGAAATTGCAAACCCACAACTGCGTTCTCATAAAGGTCTTAAACGCTGGAAGAAACTTGCTAAGCAAGAGCAGCAGCAGCGCCCCGCTGAGAAAGTAGCCGTTCAACCCCACCCTATTATGCGCGGAGAGTAACACTATGAGCGAACCTTTGATTTCCATTCGCAACCTGTGCGTAGACTACATTACTGATGCGGGCGACGTGCGAGCATGTAACGACGTTAGCTTTGACATCGCTCCTGGCGAAGTGTTTGGTCTAGCGGGTGAATCTGGCTGTGGCAAGTCTACTGTAGCAATGTCTTTGATGCGCTTGCACAAGCCGCCTGCATTTATAACCGGTGGTGAAGTTATTTTTAATGGCGAAGACATCCTTCAATACAGCGATGACCGCATGCAAGGTTTTCGCTGGAGCGAGATGTCGATGGTCTTCCAAAGTGCAATGAACGCACTTAACCCAGTGTTAAATATGGAAGAGCAATTTTGCGACGTGATCATGCGCCATACCAATATGACCCGCGAGCAAGCGGTAAAACGCGCTGAAGGTCTATTAGAAATCGTCGATATTCACCCAAGCCGTTTACAAGACTACCCTCACCAGTTTTCTGGTGGTATGCGTCAGCGTCTCGTGATTGCCATCGCACTCGCGCTCAACCCTAAAATGATCATCATGGATGAGCCGACAACCGCTCTCGATGTTGTGGTTCAGCGTGAAATTTTGCAAAAAATCTATGCACTTAAAGAAGAGTTTGGGTTTGCGATTTTATTCATCACCCATGACCTTTCATTAATGGTGGAGTTCTCAGACCGAATCGGGATCATGTATTCGGGCGAGCTAATTGAAGTCGCTCCGTCAAAAGAAATTTTGCAAAGCCCTTTCCACCCTTATACCAAAGGGCTGGGCAGTTCATTCCCTCCATTGATTGGTCCTAAAACCAAGCTTACGGGTATCCCAGGCAATCCGCTCAATCTGCTCGAAATCCCACAGGGGTGCCGCTTTCAAGCACGCTGTGAACGAGTCGAAGCGCAATGTCGCGAGGTACCTACTCAGCTGCGTCAAATTGAGCACAATCGTTTTTCAAATTGCCACCTTTTTGGTGAGCCTATTGCCGCTGTCACTGTCACTGTATAGCTTTTGAGTCGGGAGAGAATTATGACAACTCAACGTGGAGAACTTCTGATTGAAGGAAAAAATCTCATCAAAGATTTTGAAGTCAGCAGTCACTCATTAAAAAATCCAATGATGCGCGCAATCAACGATGTGTCATTCAAAATGTACAAAAGCCGTGGCTTGTCGGTGGTAGGCGAATCCGGTTCTGGAAAGTCCACTACCGCAAAAATGATCGCAAAAATGTATGCACCTACGGGTGGGCAGATCGAGTATCGCGGGCGTGATATTCAAACCATTAGCAAGAAAAAAGAGCTAATGACCTACCGAGAAGGCGTGCAAATGGTGTGGCAAGACCCGTTTGGCTCGCTCAATCCAACGCACAACATTTTCCACCACATTGCACGACCACTTTTGATCCACAAGAAGATCAAACCAGGCAATAAAAAAGAGCTAGAAGAGCGTGTGTACGACCTTTTGGAGCAAGTCGGCCTCATCCCGCCTAAAGAGACGGCGGCTAAGTTCCCGCACCAACTGTCCGGCGGTCAGCGTCAACGCGTCAATCTAGCACGCAACATCGCTGTCGGTGCTGAAGTTGTATTGGCGGATGAGCCTACCTCAATGCTTGATGTTTCGATTCGCGCTGGCGTTCTTAACCTTATGGAAGAGATGAAGTTTGAAAAACAGATGTCACTTTTGTACATCACTCACGATATCGCAACCGCTCGATACATTGCTGAAGATCTTGCGGTTATGTATGTCGGACACATGGTGGAGTGGGGAGATACCGACGAACTGATCGCCAACGCTCAACACCCTTATACCCAATTACTGGTGTCAGCGGTTCCGGATCCAAGCAAATCGATTCACGAAAAATTGAAAGGCAACAAAGGGGAAATACCTTTGTGGACGCCAGAGTCTGTTGGTTGCCCATTTGCAGGTCGCTGTTCTCATGCGACCGACAAATGTACTGAACGTTTGCCGGGTGTTACCCAGCTGGCTGAAAACCATTTTGTTCGCTGCTACCTGCACGGAGAGTAGCGTTATTACAGTGTTCCTTATGTAGTGAAATAGCGGTTACACGCTGATTAGGGCAGGCTTGCCTGCCCATTTTTTTTCACTCTCTAACATTGCCATCACAATAAAATAAGAGCGATGCCCATGAAAATCACCACTAACCAGATTGGATTCAGACCGCACGATCCTAAAACGGCCGTCGTCACTTTCACTCCACTCGAAGCTCAGCAAAGTGATCAGCTTGAGCTGTCAATATACTGCGATCATCAGCTCGTCACACGCTTACCCATACCTCAAGCTGTCGCAGTCGAAGAGTGGCACCACGGACTGTTTTCTCGTGTTGATATCAGTCAGCTAACTGAAACTGGCTCCTATACATTAGCTTGTGGGGATGCGGTATCTCACTCTTTCGAAATTGCCGAAAACCTACTGATCAAAAAGACCTTTTCGGATCTATTGCACTACTTTAAATCGCAACGCTGCAGTGGGAAATTTGACGCTCATGACCGCAACGCACAGGTCGTTGGCAGCACTAAAAAACTGGATGTACACGGCGGTTGGTACGATGCGTCTGGCGATGTAAGTAAATATCTAAGTCACCTCTCCTACGCCAATTACCTCAACCCCCAACAAATTCCGATGGTTGTTTGGAATATGTTTAAGTCTGCCGAGCTCAATCAACAGCGTCAGTACCTACCCGAATTTAGCGCTGTGCGGTTACTGGACGAAGCCTATTATGGCGCTGATTTTCTTGTTCGAATGCAAGATGAGCAAGGCTTTTTCTATACAACTCTGTTTGATAAATGGAGCAAAGATACAGAGCAACGCGAGCTATGCGCCTACGAAACACAACTTGGCCATAAGTACGACAACTACCAAGCAGGTTTTAGACAAGGTGGCGGCATGGCCATCGCTGCTCTTGCTATCGCGTCGACGCAGGACAATCAGGGCGAGTACACCAATGCCCAGTATCTAGACGCTGCGCAACTAGGCTATCAGCACCTAATTGAACACAACCTAAGATATCTCGATGATGGGCAAGAAAATATCATCGATTTTTACTGTGCTCTACTCGCCTCCGTAGAGTTGCATCGAGCAACAAAACTTGACCAATATTTGCTTGAAGCCAGAGCTTGGTGCGACAAATTGTGTGCCCTGCAACGCAGTGATGATCAACACCGACACTATTGGTCTGCCAATGTCGACGGAACGCGTCCGTACTTTCATGCAGCTGAAGCGGGCTTACCGGTCATCGCGCTTTGCGCCTATTTGGAGATCGAAACGAACCAAGTTGCACGGCAACATGTTCAGCAGATTGTGAGCAATGCCGTCAACTTTGAGCTGTCTATGCAGGTAGAAGGCAGCAACCCATTTGGCTACCCAAAGCAAGTGGTGCAAGGGGTTGAGTCAGAAAAGCGCTCTTCGTTTTTTGTGGCGCAAGACAATGAGTCTGGCTATTGGTGGCAAGGTGAGAATGCGCGTTTAGGCTCGCTCGCGGCTATGGCTTATTACGCAAAACCTTGGGTCACTCAAACTCAAGCGATAGCGTTAGAGGTGTTTGCCAGTGACAGCTTGAACTGGATATTGGGCAACAACCCCTACGACATGTGCATGCTCGATGGGCATGGGCACAATAACCCTGATTATTTGCCTGAACTTGGATTTATTAATGCCAAGGGTGGGATTTGCAATGGCATCACCGCAGGGTTCGACAATGCCAACGACATTGCCTTTAACCCCACGCCTCATAAAGACGATATGCTACAAAACTGGCGCTGGGGCGAGCAATGGATCCCTCACGCAGCTTGGTTCTTACTTGCTGTGTCTACTCAGGCTTTTGATGCGCTTTCCTCAAACGATGCAACGACGGAGTTCTGATATGTATTTAGTTGGAATTGATGGCGGCGGCACCTCATGCCGAGCAAGGATCCGCACCAGCGAGGGCGCTTTAGTCGGTGAAGGTGTATCAGGAAGCGCCAATCTATTGTTAGGCGTTAATATCGCGATGAGTTCGATCGTCGAAGCGGTCACTCTGGCTGCTCAAGATGCCAACTTAGGTAAGCAACATTTTTCGCTCATGCACGTAGGCGCGGCCCTTGCAGGAGCGGAACAGAAGAGTGCATGGCAAGCCTTTATGTCGCTGCCACACCCTTTCGCAAGCATGACCCTAAATACAGACGCCTTTGGCGCCTGTTTGGGTGCACACAATGGCCGCAATGGCGCCATCATGATAGGTGGTACCGGTTCTTGTGGGTTGCTACTTAATAATGGTGAGCAATTTGTCGTTGGCGGCCGGGAGTTTCCTATTTCAGACCAAGGCGGGGGCGCGGTGATGGGACTTCGTTTGATTCAACAGGTGCTGCTCGCGGAAGATGGCATCAGGAAAAAAACCGCCCTATGTGAACATGTCATGGCGCACTTCAATCACGATGTGGATGCCATTGTTGAATGGTCCAAAACAGCCATTCCCGCAGAGTATGGACAGTTTTCCAAAAAAATATTTGAGCTTGCTTATCAAGGTGATGGCCTAGCCAACGAATTGTTGAGGCAAACCGCCGCAGATTTAGATATGTACATTCGCGCCTTAATCAACAAAGGGGCGCAGCGGGTCTGTTTGATGGGCAGCATTGCCGAACGTTTGCACGAGTGGCTTGGCGCCGATGTAAAACGTTGGATCGTAGAGCCCGAATTCGATGCCATAGAAGGGGCAATTATGTTTGCAGGAAAACCAGAGCACAATCTCTACCTTAAGGACGTAGTATGAGCATCAGTGTACAGCTTCAAGTCATCAATGAAACCGAGCCTCGCTGCCAGTTTAGAGTTGAAATCGTCAATCAAACTCAGCACGAGCTAGTCGACTGGTCACTGCATTTTACCTTTGATCGTTTTATTCAGCCTGATTCCATTGCCGAGCATAAACACACCCAAGTGGGGAGTTACTGCGAGGTAACACCCAATGCCACCTTAGCCATAGGGGAAACGTATCAATTTGAATTTGCAGCCAATAGCGCCAAATTTCGTTATTTGAGCGATAATTTTGATGACGCATTTGTTCGCAGCAATGGTGAGATGATTGCTGTAGATCTAAAACCGATTATTCTTGCCTCGCCTTATTCTCAGCGCACACAGGTTCCAGCCGTCAGTGTCGCCGATATTGCGATTATTCCTAAACCAAACAGCCTATCACGCTCGCAAGGCCAGTTTCACTTATCAACCTCGCCGACAATTGCTGTGCGAACCGAGTACGCTGGTAATGCTATTGATTGGCTTTTTGAGGAGACTCAGCGGCTGCTCAACTGGCAACGAGACGATTATGCCGAAACCGCCGATCTCTACTTGTCGCTTAACGCCAATTTAGCACCGCAGGCTTACCAGTTATCGGTTACTCAAGATAATATTACAATATGCGCTGCCAGTGCTGCGGGGTTTGGGCACGCTATTGCGAGTCTTTTACAGCTTTTTCCTGTCGACGCCGGCGACGCCATCGTACTTCCTTTGGTCAATATCGACGATACACCCGCGTATTCGCTTCGCGGCTTTATGTTGGATTGTGCACGTCACTTCCACTCAATAGAAACCATTAAAACACAGATTAATCAATGTGCTAAGTACAAGATAAACACCTTTCATTGGCACCTTACCGATGATGAAGGGTGGCGCGTAGAAATTCCGTCGCTGCCTCAATTGACACAAATCGGTGCATACCGAGGCGTAGACGACGCATTAGAGCCACAATTTACTCAAATAAAACAAAAGCACGGCGGGTTCTACTCCACTTTACAGGTTAAAGAGATCGTGGAATTTGCGCGGGTACGCGGGATCACCGTGATCCCAGAGATCGATATCCCCGGTCACTGCCGCGCAGCGATTAAATCACTTCCAGAATGGCTGGTTGAGCCGAGCGACCAGTCTCAATATCGCAGTATTCAAAATTACACCGATAATGTCTTAAATCCCGGCTTAGCAGGGACCTATCAGTTCTTGGACACTGTATTAGAGTCGTTAACCGATCTGTTTCCTGCTCCTTATGTCCACATCGGTGCCGATGAAGTTCCTGAAGGGGTATGGCTGCACAGCCCAAGTTGTCAGGCATTGATGCAGGCAGAGGGATATTCCGATACTAAAGAGCTTCAAGGTCATTTATTACGCTACGCGGAGCGTAAACTCCACTCCCTTGGCAAGCGGATGCTCGGCTGGGAAGAAGCTCAGCATGGCGATAAAGTAAGCACCAATACCGTCATTTACTCGTGGCTAAGCGAACAAGCTGGACTCGAATGCGCCCAACGTGGGCACGATGTGGTACTGCAACCCGCTCAATATACCTATTTAGATCTCACCCAAGATTACGATCCACAAGAATATGGTGTGGACTGGGCCTGTGTCTTACCACTTGAAACCGTGTACAGCTACCAACCTTTAGCTCAGCTTAAACCCTCAGATCCGCTTAGAAACAAAATTCTTGGTATTCAGTGCGCAGCGTGGTGCGAGTTAATCAATCATGGCAGCCGTTTGGAGTACATGATTTACCCACGGCTACAAGCCGTTGCTGAAGCGGCTTGGACGCAGCCGCTGCACCGTGACTGGCGATGCTTTCTCTCTCGATTAAAAGTCGAATTACCTCGCTTAGATCGAACTGGGATCCACTATCGAGATCCATGGCTTGCCAAGCCGTACGACCGACAACCTCAACAGAATTAGCTCGCAAAAAGCGAGATAGAACCAACAATTGATTGGCTGAGCCATCAGCTTGATAAAGGAATATGACAGATGAAATACGGCTATTTTGATAACCAAAATCGTGAATATGTGATCACTCGCCCAGACACCCCGGCGCCATGGACAAACTATTTGGGCACCGAAAAGTTTTGTACCGTGATTTCACACAACGCTGGCGGGTATTCATTTTACAACTCACCTGAATACAATCGCGTGACTAAGTTTCGTCCTAATGGCACCTTTGACCGTCCTGGACATTATGTTTACCTTCGAGACGATGACAGTGGTGATTACTGGTCTATCTCGTGGCAACCTGTTGCCAAAAGTCTAGAAGAAGCCAACTACGAAGTGCGTCATGGGCTTTCTTACTCAAAATTTAAATGTGAGTACAACGACATTACTGCCACGAAAACCCTGTTTGTCCCTAAAGGTGAAGATGCGGAAATTTGGGATGTCGTCATAAAAAACACCTCCGATAAACCTCGTACGATCTCGGCGTTTTCATTTGTCGAGTTTTCGTTTTCTCACATTCAATCAGACAATCAAAACCACCAAATGTCGTTATATTCTGCAGGCACGCAGTATCGTGACGGTGTATTGGAGTATGATCTTTACTACAACACCAATGATTTTGAAGGCTTTTACTATCTAGCTTCCACCTTTGAACCAGACTCCTATGATGGTCAGCGAGACAGTTTCCTTGGCGCTTATCGCGACGAGGCAAACCCGATAGCCGTCGAGAAAGGCCGCTGCTCTAACTCCGCGCAGACTTGCTACAACCACTGTGGATCGTTGCATAAGCAGTTCACACTAGCGCCAGGAGAAGAGGTTCGTTTCGCGTATATTTTGGGCATTGGAAAAGGCAACGGTGAGCGCCTTCGCAACAAATATCAAGATCTGACCAATGTCGATACAGCCTTTCAGGAAATCATTGAGCATTGGGACAGCCGATGCCGCAAATTCCAAGTCACCTCTCCTAATCAAGGGTTGGACACTATGATCAATGCTTGGACACTCTATCAAGCTGAGACTTGCGTAGTGTGGTCTAGATTTGCGTCATTCATTGAAGTCGGTGGACGTACCGGATTGGGGTATAGAGACACCGCGCAAGACGCAATATCAGTGCCTCATTCAAACCCAGCAATGACCCGTAAACGCATTGTCGATTTGCTACGTGGTCAAGTAAAGGCTGGGTACGGATTGCACCTGTTTGATCCAGACTGGTTTGATCCTGAAAAAGCCGATGTTGAGCCGTCTAAATCACCGACAGTAGTTCCTACTCCTTCCGACGACGATAAGATCCACGGTATCGAAGACACCTGCTCAGACGATCATTTGTGGCTGATCCCAACCATTTGCAACTACGTCCTAGAGTCTGGCGAATCGGAGTTCTTTAACGAAGTGATCCCATTCGCCGACGGCGGTGAAGCGACCGTGTATGACCATTTAAAAGCGGCGCTAGACTTCTCGGCCAAGTACGTTGGACAAACGGGTATCTGTAAAGGGCTACGCGCTGACTGGAACGACTGCCTAAATCTGGGCGGCGGTGAGTCATCAATGGTGTCGTTTTTGCATTACTGGGCGCTTGTTGAGTTCATAAAGTTGGCTAAACACCTTGGAAACCACCAGGACGTTGATCACTACACCAACATGGCTAATGGGGTGCAAAAAGCCTGTGAAGAGCACTTATGGGATAGTGAAGGCGGCTGGTATATACGTGGACTGACTAAAAATGGTGACAAGATTGGCACTGCCCAGCAAACCGAAGGTCGCATTCATTTGGAATCTAACACTCTAGCCGTTTTATCCGGTGCGGTCTCGGCTGAGCGCGGCGCACGCGCGATGGACAGTGTGGATGAGCACCTTTACTCCGAGTATGGTTTGCACCTAAACGCACCTTCGTTTTCGACCCCTAACGACGATATTGGTTTCGTTACGCGTGTTTACCAAGGGGTTAAAGAAAATGGAGCAATCTTCTCACACCCCAACCCATGGGCGTGGGTGGCAGAGGCCAAACTAGGTCGTGGTGACAAGGCGATGAAATTCTACGATGCACTCAATCCTTACAACCAGAATGACAACATTGAACAGCGTGTGACCGAACCTTATTCCTACGTTCAATTTATCATGGGTCGAGACCATCAAGATCATGGGCGCGCAAACCACCCTTGGCTTACAGGCACGGCCGGTTGGGCCTACTTTGCTGTGACCAACTTTATTCTAGGGGTCAGTGTCGATTACGACGGACTTGCGATAAACCCGTGTATTCCAAATGACTGGCCTGGGTTCAAAGTTACGCGTGAATGGCGTGGTGCAACGTACAACATTACCGTAGAAAACCCACAAAATGTCAGTAAAGGAATCGCTTCTATCACGGTCAACGGCAAGCCACATGAAGGCTCGATACCTGTGGCAGAGCAAGGCAGCAGCAATGATGTTGTTGTGATTATGGGTTAATGCGTGTCGCCCGCAATGAGCAACATTGCGGGCCCAATGGATGAGGAGTCCAATATGATTAAGTTCGGAACCGGTGGCTGGCGCGCGTTTATTGGCGAAGAGTTTACCAAAGATAATGTGCGACTCGTGGCTCAAGCGGTGGCCAATATCATTAACGCAGAGCAGGTCGCCGATAAAGGCTTTATTATCGGCTACGACCGCCGTTTTCTATCTGATAAAGCAGGGCGTTGGTTTGCTGAGGTGATGGCGGCTAACGGCATCGTGGTGCATTTTATTGATAAGTTTGTCCCTACCCCAATTGTGATGTTTCAAGCCAAAGAAATGGGCTGTGAGTACTCAGCTTGCATCACCGCGTCGCACAACCCTGCAGATTACAACGGCGTCAAAATATTCATAGAAGGGGGAAGAGACGCCGATGAGGTGATCACTGAAAAAATCGAAACTCAGGTCTCTAAACTCACCGCAGGCGACGTGGAGTCTGTCGATTTTGAGCAAGCATTGGCCGATAAACAGATCCAAATTATTAATCCAATGAACGCCTTTGTCGATTCGATCATCAATTTTATTGATATTGAAGCGATCAAAAAAGCCAACCTACGAGTGTTGGTCGATCCAATGTTCGGTGTCGCAAAAAACGCTTTGCAAACCGTATTGATCAATGGCCGATGTGACGTCGATGTGATCAACGATGGCAAAAACCCAGACTTTGGTGGACTGATGCCGTCGCCGAGCGCCGCGACCTTGTATCGCCTTAAACATTTAGTAGCGGCTGAAGGGTACGACATTGGCATTGGTACTGATGGAGATGCTGACAGGCTTGGGATCATCGATGAAAAGGGCAACTTTATACACCCTAATGAAGTGCTCATGCTGCTGTATTACTACCTACTGGAATACAAAGGCTGGACTGGGTCGGTCGTGCGTAATATCGCCACCACACATCTGCTTGATAAGATTGCCGCTGACCACGGCGAAAAGAGCTTTGAGGTTCCTGTAGGCTTTAAGCACATCAGTAGTCAAATGGAGGCTGACGACTCTCTTATCGGCGGGGAAAGCTCTGGTGGTTTAACCATTCGGGGACACATCAAAGGTAAAGATGGTGTATTCGCCTCTAGCCTTTTAGTCGAAATGATTTCGGTCACGGGTAAAAAGCTGTCTGAACTGCTCGATGAAATCTACAGCAAATATGGGTATGCCTATACCGCAGAAGGAGATTGCACCTTTAAGCCAAGTGAGAAGGAGGTGATTTACAATCGCTTGTATGTTGCCAAAGAGCTGCCAAAGTTTGACTACCAGATTGAACGAGTCAGTTATGAAGATGGCACCAAGGTTTACTTCAAAAATGGCGGCTGGGTAATAGCACGTTTTTCTGGAACCGAGCCTCTATTACGCATTTTTGCCGAAATGGAAGACCAATCGACTGCTGAGGCGGTGCGTGACCAAATGAAAGCTTTCTTGGCGCTGTAATTCGCAAACGAAACAATGGGTCACTACCGTTTCTTGATACCTGAAGCGGTAGTGACAAAGTGGACCTTTAGGCGAACGCCTGCAAGCCCGTTGTTTCAACTTTAACCGATACTGCATCGCCAACTTCAAGTGGATCTTGTGATGTAGCAATAAATCGCTGGTTGCCTGATTCAATAATGTATCGGCAATGATCGCCCATAAACTCCATCTCTTTGACTACAACCGAGCTATCGTCATTTCTTTCTAATATGATCTGCTGGGGTCTTAACAGTAGCTGACAAACGCCACCGTTCTCAATAACGCTTTGAGACTGCGCTTCTACAACGCCAAACGAGGTATCAAACCCACCATCCGCCAGTTTAGTCGCGTCTAAATAGCTACCGCCACCTAGGAAGTCGGCGACAAATCGAGTGGCAGGTTTATGGTAAAGCTCGCCAGCAGTGCCAAACTGCTCAATCACCCCGTTATGCATAACGGCCATTTTATCAGCAAACGCAAACGCTTCTTCCCGACTGTGGGTAACAAAAATGGCGGTGACTCCCTGGCGTTTAAAGATCTTACGAATTTGAGCAATTAACTCGTGGCGAACCTGAGTGTCGATATTGGAAAAAGGTTCATCTAACAGCAGTAGATCGGGTTTGTAAGCTAACGAGCGAGCAATGGCGACACGTTGCTGCTGACCACCAGACAACTGGTGAGGATAACGCTCTCCGAGCTCGTCAAGGTGCACCAACTCTAGCATACTCTTTACTCGCTCTTGCTGCTCTTTTTGGCTCAAGTGGGTTAACCCAAACGCAACGTTTTTTGCTACCGTAAGGTGAGGAAATAACGCATAGTCTTGAAAGATCATGCCGATATTTCGCTGCTCGGGTGGCATCCACGCTTTACCGTCATCCAGTAACTTATTGTTTAGACTCATTGTGCCCTGACTAAGAGGAACCAGCCCTGCGATCGCTTTGAGTAATGTGGTTTTTCCGCAGCCGCTTGCCCCCAGCAAGCAAACTATTTCGCCTTGTTCCACCTCAATGGACAACGACTGCAATATCGTTTGTCCCTCGTAACCGCAAGTTAGGTCTTGAATGGTAAGTGCATTTTTCATCAGTGAGTTTGCTCCAATGAACGGTTAACAAGAATAAGAGGAATTAACCCAACCACCACTAATAGCATCGCGGGCAATGCCGCCACTTCAAGCTGCTCATCAGAGGCGAAGTTGTACACGTAGGTAGCCAGGGTTTCAAAATTAAATGGTCTCAACAGCAGTGATGCGTTCAGCTCTTTCATCGACTCGATGAACACCAATAAGCCCGCAATGAGAGCCCCACGCTTTATCAATGGTATGTGGACGCGTTTAAGCATCTGATTGCTGTTACAACCCATGGTTCGAGCGGCCAAATCCAATGACGGCGACACCTTTTGCAAGTTACTTTCGACACTGCCAATCGCAACAGCTGCAAAGCGCACCACCATGGCAAAAATGAGCGCAAACATACTGCCCGAAAAGATCAAACCAGGACGACCCCATTCAAAATACTTAGCCACATCATTAACCCAGTGATCCAGTGTCATGATTGGAGCGATCACACCGATCGCCAATACCGTGCCAGGCACAGCATAGCCTAAAGACGCGATGCGCAATGACGACTTGCTGCTCACGCTAGGTTGTAGTCTGTGATAAAAATTGACCAATACCGCAATCGCAACAGCAATGACCGCTGAAATCGACGAGATGGTAAAGCTGTTGAGTGCAAATTGTCTGAACTGAGGTGTCCAGCTTTGCTCCCAATACACTAAAGCAAAGCTGCCAAGTTGCAGCATAGGTAAGATAAAGGCAGTTAACAGCAGTCCCCAGCACCAAATTAATGCTAACCATTTTTTCCAACCCGTGGGGTGGTACAGTTTCTCTTCTTGCGACGAAAACTGGTTCTGATACTGCTTCTGCTTACGCCGACTAAAGCGTTCGGCGCTAATGAACAAAATGATCACCAGCAACATGATAGAAGAAATTTTAGCCGCTGCGGTAAGGCTGGAATAGCCTAGCCAGGTGTCATAGACAGCGGTAGTTAAGGTATTTACCGCAAAGTAATTAACCAGTCCAAAGTCTCCAACCGCTTCCATAGCAACTAACGATAAACCAACGGCGATCGCAGGTCTGGCAAGTGGAAGAGATACGCGTAAAAAACTCTGTTTTGGTGAGCATTTAAGTAGCCGTGCCGATTGCAGCAGCGACATATTCTGCTCCATAAACGCCGCGCGTGCCAACAAATAAACGTAAGGGTAAAGGACTAACGATAGTACCCAAACCGCCCCACCTAAGGTACGAATATCGGGGAACCAGTAGTCACCCGCCTGCCAGCCCATAATATCCCGCAATAGACGCTGGATTGGGCCTGCAAAATCAAACCACTCTGTAAACAGGTAGCCGACAATGTATCCAGGTATGGCGAGCGGTAGCACTAGCATCCACTGCAAGTATTTATCACCGGGTAGACGACACATCGCCATTAACCAGGCTGTAGGCACTCCCAATAGAGCACTCAGTAACATCACACCGATGACGAGAGCAAAGGTATTATATATATAGGTTGGCATTACCGTAGACAATAGGTGTGAGAATATGTCTCCATCGTCACCCAATGCTAAGTAAAACACTGCGAGAATAGGTAGCGCTAAAATGCCCGCAATACCAACACTACTCCACTTCCAACGACTTACTCTTTGCTTCATGAACGGCTAAAAAATCTCAATCAGATAAAACGACAAAAACATCCTACTCGAAAGCAGGATGTTTTACAGGGTTTAGTGCTTAATAAATTTGAACTTAGTAAGCTTAAGCTTATAGGTCAAACTTCACTTCATCGAGTAGACGAACCGCAGCGGAATGGTTTTCTGCCACTTTTTCTAGAGGCAGTTCATCAGCGGTGAAATCACCCCATGATGCCACTAACTCAGAACGCTTAACGCCTTCTTTAACAGGGTACTCGTAGTTGACTTCAGCGTACATTTGCTGAGCTTTTTCAGCAGTCAAAAACTCCATAAGTTTAAGCGCGTTATCGTGGTTAGGCGCGTATTTTGCCATTGCCATGCCACTTACGTTAACGTGTGTTCCGTTAGACTCTTGACCTGGGAAGTTAATGTATACAGATTCCGCCCATGGCACTTGCTCTGGATCGTTAACCATTTTGCCAAGGTAGTAGCTGTTACCTAGTGACACGTCACACAGGCCTTCTTTGATCGCTTTCACTTGAGCACGGTCGTTACCTTGAGGCTTACGCGCTAGGTTGTTTTTTACACCTTCAAGCCATGCTTGTGTTTCCGCTTCACCGTAGTGAGAAATCATTGAAGCAACAAGCGATACGTTGTACGGGTGCTTACCGCTGCGAGTACAGATTTTACCTTTGTATTCTGGTTTAGCCAGATCAACGTAGTCAAAATCGTTGCCTAGCTTACCAACGCGATCGCGTGATGAATAAACATTACGGCTACGTAGAGTAAGTGCAAACCACTCACCTTCGTCATCACGGTATTGGGATGGGATATTGCCATTGATGGTGTCGCTATTGACTGACTGAACCACTTCTTTGTCAGCTAGTTCAACCAAACGACTGATGTCGGTTGTGAGTACCACGTCAGCAGGACTGTATTCGCCCTCTTGCTTAATTTTTTCAGCGAGACCTTTATCAGAAAACATAACATTAACTTTAATGCCCGTCTCTTCAGTAAACGCTTTGAACATAGGCTCTACTAAGAAAGGTTGACGGTAAGAGTATACGTTGACCTCTTCTGCAGCCATTAATGGGGCAGTGAAAGCGGCGGTAGCTACAGCGGTTAATGTTAACAACTTATTCATTTCTTATCCTTAATGAAAGTGATAATGGTTATCAATAGCGTTATTGTATTCATCTAGTTAACAAATGCAATGATCTACAACAACTTTTTTTCAGTTATTTTCGCGCCACAGCTCACTCATTATTTGCACCAATTGTGCGCCGCCAATATCGACTTACCTGTCATTTTCTTACTATCCATTCGCTGAGTTATAGCTACAGACAAAAAAATAACCCCGCCATATAGGCGGGGTTATTTATAACTAAAGCCCTTAGCACAGGGCTTAATTATATTTATTATTTAACCGTTACGAACTCTGGGTAAGCACCAACACCACAATCGTGCATGTCCATACCTTCTTGCTCTTCGTCACTGGTTACACGGATACCCATAGTTGCTTTCAAGATACCCCAAACCACTAGGCTTGCACCGAATACCCAAGCAAAGATAACTGCTGCACCCAATAGCTGAGCACCAAATGTTGCGTCTCCATTGCTTAGAGGAACAACCATTAGACCAAAGAAACCACACACACCGTGTACAGAGATAGCACCAACTGGATCATCAATCTTGATTTTGTCTAAGCCAATGATTGAGAACACAACTAACGCACCTGCTACTGCACCAATACTTACTGCTGCTAGTGGCGATGGTGATAGTGGATCTGCCGTGATAGCAACAAGACCTGCCAACGCGCCGTTAAGAATCATAGTTAGGTCAGCTTTGCCCCAAGTCGTCTTACATACTAGTAGCGCAGCGATTGCACCTGCAGCTGCGGCTGCGTTAGTGTTTAGGAAGATTTGACCTACTGCTGTTGCGTTTTCAAAATCAGATACCATTAGCTGTGAGCCGCCGTTAAAGCCGAACCAACCAAACCATAGGATAAATGTACCTAGCGTTGCTAGAGGCATGTTAGAACCTTGAATCGGGTAGATTTCACCGTTCTTACCATATTTGCCTTTACGAGCACCCAGCAGGATTACACCTGATAGAGCTGCTGCTGCACCCGCCATGTGTACGATACCAGAGCCAGCAAAGTCACTGAAGCCTGCTTCTGATAGGAAACCGCCGCCCCAAGTCCAGTACCCTTCAACTGGGTAGATGAACCCTGTTAGAACTACAGTAAACACTAGGAAAGCCCAAAGTTTCATACGCTCAGCAACGGCACCAGAGACGACTGACATTGCTGTTGCTACGAATACTACTTGGAAGAAGAAGTCTGACTCTAGCGAGTGGTCAGCACCTTCACTTTGCGTGCCAATCAATGCGCCCAAAGAAGGTAAGAAGCCGCCTTCTGGGTTGTCTATGTACATGATGTTGTAGCCAACGACTAGGAACATAGTACATGCGATAGCGTAAAGCGTGATGTTTTTAGTTAAAATTTCAGTGGTGTTTTTAGAGCGAACAAGGCCCGCTTCTAACATGGCAAAACCTGCTGCCATCCACATTACCAACGCACCTGAGATTAGAAAGAAAAAAGTATCTAGTGCGTAACGAAGTTCTGTTACTGTTGCTGAAAGTTCCATATCCAATTACCTCAATCCTTAAAGCGCTTCTGTATCAAGCTCACCAGTACGAATACGTACCGCCTGACTCAAGTCATAAACGAAAATTTTACCGTCACCGATTTTTCCGGTGTGTGCGGCTTTAGAAATTGCTTCAACAACACGATCAACATTGTCGGCGTGTGTTGCGATTTCTAGCTTCACTTTAGGAAGGAAGTCGACCTGGTACTCAGCACCACGGTATAGTTCAGTGTGACCTTTCTGACGACCGAAGCCTTTGACTTCAGTCACAGTCATCCCTTCGATACCTGCGTCTGAAAGTGCTTCTCGAACGTCGTCGAGTTTAAATGGTTTAATGATGGCGTTTATCAGTTTCATTGCATCCCCTTTGCCTGATAGTCCTTTAACACTTATCTACTATCCAAGGAGCGTGCCATGTTTTTAAGTTGTTGTTTTTTAATGATTTATTAATTTATAGGGAAGAGTGCACGAACATAACCGCACCAACATGGTGCATCGCACTCACTAAAACAGCGCAGATATTCCACAAATGAGTGCGAAAAGTTACTATTTTGTAAAAAACGCTCTCCAAGAGTGCAACATTGCCTCGAAATCTTCGATACCACATTCTGCAATACTTTCACTTTGGTACAGGTCCATGTCTTGCTCTAGCTCAAATTGTTGCTCTGAAAACAAGTCGTTAGACTGAATAACAACTTCGTTAGCCTCTATCGTTAACGTCATCTCTGGCCCACGTTGCTCCAATGTAGTGCCATTGGCTAGATGCGCTTCAATATGGTTCAACAAGGTTTGAATTCGGGCGTCGTCCGTACCAAGATCTTCAATCACCCAGCGGGCTAAAAATTGATGCTCCATTGAAAATCGAGCGCTATAGCCGCCTTCGATTAGGTTTTTTCGGAATTCGTAATCCATTGAGTGTATTTGGGTTGAGGGGAGTATAAGTATTGTAATTGATATGGGGAGAGAGGTGGTAGTGTCTTGTGGGAAATAGAGAAGGGGAGAGGATTATCACTACCGGTACAATGGGCGCTTCGCTTCATTGGGCCGGTAGTGAGGTGATAGGATGGGTGGATTTTCACTACCGGTACAATGGCGCTGCGCTTCATTGGGCCGGTATTGAGGGTTCACTCGCCCCTCGCAGCGCAGCGTCCTCGCTCCTCGTCTCTCGCTCCTCGCCTCTACATAAAAAGGCCAGGGTCACCCCTAGCCTTTTCATTTCATTCCCAGATAGCCGTTATGCTGGCTCTTGGAAAATCACCGTATCCGCTTTCTCAGTGTACTGTCCCATCAAGTGGAAGTTGAGGTAACGGTAGGTATCAGATGCTGTTGCATCAATTTGGCTCATGTACTCGAGGTACTCTTCGCGATTAGGAATGCGACCCAGAATTGCACCTACTGCAGCAAGCTCTGCTGAAGATAGATACACATTGGCACCTGTACCAAGACGGTTAGGGAAGTTACGCGTAGACGTAGACATCACAGTTGCTTTATCGGCGACACGAGCCTGGTTACCCATACACAGTGAACACCCTGGAGTTTCGATTCGAACACCAGCGCGGCCAAAGATGCCGTAGTAACCTTCTTCAGTCAGTTGGTCTTTATCCATCTTGGTTGGCGGTGCAACCCACAGACGCGTATCCAATTGACCGTTGAATTTCTCGAGCAACTTACCTGCTGCGCGGAAGTGACCAATGTTGGTCATACAAGATCCGATGAATACTTCATCAATCTCTGTGCCTTGAACATCAGATAACAAACGAGCATCGTCTGGATCGTTTGGCGCACAAAGGATTGGCTGATCGATCTCAGCAAGATCAATTTCAATCACATGTGCGTACTCAGCGTCAGCGTCCGCTTCCATAAGCTCTGGGTTCGCTAGCCACTCTTGCATCGCAACGACGCGGCGCTCTAGCGTACGGCGATCGCCGTAACCTTCAGAGATCATCCACTTAAGCATGGTAATATTCGAGTTTAGGTACTCTTCGATTGACTCTTTAGACAACTTAACCGTACAACCAGCAGCAGAGCGCTCTGCTGATGCATCAGACAACTCAAACGCTTGCTCAACAGTCAGGTGCTCAACACCTTCAATTTCTAGTACGCGACCAGAGAATTCGTTGATCTTACCGGCTTTTTCAACAGTGAGTAGACCTTGTTTAATACCGTAGTAAGGGATCGCATGCACCAAGTCGCGTAGAGTGATACCCGGCTGCATTTCACCTTTAAAGCGCACCAAGATAGACTCTGGCATATCAAGAGGCATAACACCTGTCGCCGCTGCAAACGCCACCAAACCAGAACCAGCTGGGAAAGAAATACCCAACGGGAAACGTGTGTGTGAGTCGCCGCCTGTACCTACAGTATCAGGTAAAAGCATGCGGTTTAGCCAAGAGTGGATGACACCATCACCTGGACGTAGCGATACGCCGCCACGGTTCATGATGAAATCAGGCAGTGTATGGTGAGTGTTTACATCAACAGGCTTAGGGTATGCTGAGGTGTGACAGAACGACTGCATTACTAGATCTGATGAGAAACCAAGACACGCAAGATCTTTCAATTCATCACGGGTCATAGGGCCTGTAGTATCTTGCGAGCCCACAGTGGTCATTTTAGGCTCACAGTATGTGCCTGGACGGATACCCGCCACGCCACATGCTTTACCGACCATTTTCTGAGCCAGTGAGAAGCCTTTACCTGTATCCGCGACTACACCGGGAAGACGAAATACTTCCGATGGAGCAAGTCCCAGTGCGGTACGTGCTTTGTCAGTAAGGCCACGACCGATGATCAGTGGAATACGGCCGCCTGCGCGAACCTCATCGACCAATACGTCAGTTTTTAGGCCAAATTCTGCCAATGTCTCGCCAGTTTCGTGGTTAGTGACTTTACCTTCAAACGGGTAAACATCGATGACATCGCCCATGTTTAGGTTGGTCACATCAACTTCGATTGGCAATGCACCAGCATCTTCCATCGTGTTAAAGAAGATTGGGGCAATCTTGCCGCCCAGTACATAACCGCCTGCACGTTTGTTCGGTACATTTGGAATGTCGTCACCCATGAACCAAAGCACAGAGTTAGTCGCAGACTTACGTGATGAACCCGTACCGACAACATCACCCACATACACCAGTTGATGGCCTTTTTCCTTTAAGGCTTCAATCTGTTGAATTGGACCGATTTCACCAGCTTTGTCTGGGTTAATGCCTTCGCGTTCGTTTTTCAGCATCGCCAATGCGTGCACTGGAATATCAGGGCGAGACCAAGCATCAGGCGCTGGTGACAGATCATCAGTGTTGGTTTCACCAGTAACCTTAAATACAGTCAGCGTGATTTTTTCTTGCAGCTCTGGCTTAGACAGGAACCACTCAGCATCCGCCCAAGACTGTAGCACTGTTTGTGCGTATGAGTTGCCAGCTTTTGCTTTCTCTTCAACATCGTAAAACGCATCAAACATCAGCAATGTATGCGATAGCGCTTTTACTGCAATTGGGGCCAGTGAATCGCTGTCCAGAAGCGAAATCAATGGCTCGATGTTGTAACCACCTTGCATTGTGCCAAGCAGTTCAGCGGCTTTTTCTGGTGATACGATTGGTGAGCTTTCCTCACCTTTAGTGATAGCGGTAAGAAAACCCGCTTTGACATAGGCGGCTTCATCTACGCCTGGTGGAATACGATTTTCGAGCAGATCCAAGATGAAGTCTTCTTCACCTTGAGGTGGTGTTTTTAACAGTTCGACCAGTTGCGAGACCTGCTCAGCATCCAGTGGTTTAGGTACAACACCTTGTTGAGCACGTTCTGCGACGTGTTTGCGGTAGGCTTCAAGCACGACTTCATTCCTCTTTTTGCGGTCTACCCACACTTATGGTGTGCGGTGTAAACATCCTTGGAAAATTGGTCAGCTGGCGGTTTTTATTTTGAATATCTATGTGACAATTCTTAATAATCAACACAGGCTAGCTGCCAAACTGTGGGTGGCGATCATAGCAAATTTAACCAACGATTAAAATCTCATCATTTTGACCAACATAGCAAGTTGAGCCAAAACACGACAAATTGTGGTTTGCTAAAGGGTGAAAAAAACTCAATAAAACAGAGATATTACTTACCATCGCCCAATCTTTGTTTGTGAGTCAACGAATTCTAAAACGAGTTTCCGACAATAAAGTACACCGAACTCATTGAACTTTCAGCCAGTCCATAGGCCAATATGATGGGTCCAAGTGGTGAATCGATTCCCATGAAGACAGAGCCCGCGACAAACAGCGGCGCTTCATCTATTTGAGTCCTAGGATCAGACCATACTCCACCATACTCGATGGAACCACCAAGATACACTGGTGACTTGAATAGTCCAAAGTCGTTATCCATTAGTTTGTAACGATATACAATATCGCTAAACAGCTTGTTACGGCCAAAGTTACTGTTACGGGGTGTGCCCGACAGATTGAGAAACCCACCAATCGAATAAGGGTTTGAAGGTATCGCAGCCTGACTGGCATCAATGTAGGCAATTTCGGCTCTCGCCGACAAAGTATGCTTACCGAAGCTTTTCGCGCCTACCCACTCCCCAAGGTACTCATACACCACTTCATCACTGCCGCTGATCTCCTTAGTTTCACCAACATAGTCATCAACAACTGCATATTCAAGATTTAAGTACCACCCTTTGGTGGGCAGTGAATAGCTGTCTAAGGTATCAAACACATATCGAGCAAATAGGGACTTGGTTTCAAAATCCACTTCATCAACTGAGTTGGTAATACTGTAGGCTGCATCGCCTTTGGTATATCGTAAGCCAATGCTCAAGTCCGCCCATAGCTCTGGCTGAAACCCAGCAGAAACCTCGGTTTTAAATTTCGTGTAGGTTACTGGCAGGTAATCTTCAATTTGGCTTAAATCTTCAATATCTCCGAGCGTAAACAGACGGCGACGCTCTTCTTCAGTGTACTGAACCAGCAGATTACCAAATATGGCTTGGTTGTCGAGTAACGGCGAATAGAAATCGAAACCAAGTGACTTATCGGTACCGATATCACCCGCCAAAAGTAACTCGCCCCCTAAATCATTGAGCCCTGTAAAATTCACAGCGACACCTAAACCATATTGACTGTTTGAATTAAAATCTTCTTCCACGAAAAAGCGGAAGTCTAAATAGTTGGGACCCCATTCTTTTTCTGTGACATCAATGACCAATGTACCATCGTCTTTTTCACCCTCGTAGCGATAGGTCACTTTTTCAAAGCGATCTAATGCGTAAAGCCTATCGATACTGCTTTCCAGCTCTTCAATCGACAAAGCGTTGCCAGTTTCAATATCCAAACGATGCTTGAGTAGGGGCTCGTTATAGTTACTGTTGTTTTCAAGTCTGATGTTTTCGACTACAACCTCTTCGCCAAAAGTAAGACGCCTCTTCCCTGCTTCTATCGCTTGTCGGTGTGCTGAATACTCTTCTTGAGACACGCGATAGCGAAGCAAACGAGCTTTCTGTTCATAGGCAGAGATGTAACCTTGGCGATAAGCAACCGGCATTTGCGAAAAGTCGGTTGTCCCTATGCCTTGAATGGCTGGTTTTAGGTAGGTGTCTTGCTCTGTCATCGTCGAACGTTGATCTTCCGTGGTTCGACGAACTAAATAATTGGACAACTGACCACCCACAGAAAAGTAGCTATTAAGACTGTCTTCTTTTAGGTAATCAGAACTGATGTCTACGGCTATAACAATATCCGCGCCTAACGAGCGGGCCACGTCAACGGGCATATTATTGGTTACGCCACCATCGACAAGTAACCTTCCGTCCAGTTTATAGGGAGGAAGAGCTCCAGGAACCGACATGCTGGCCATCATAGCATCAACGAGGTAGCCATCTTTAATAACGACCTGTTTCAGCTTCACAATATCGGTTGCCACTGCTCTATATTTAATTGGAAACTCATCAAAGCTTTCAACAGGAAAGGGGTTTTTCGATGTTTGCCTAAGAATCTGCAACATCCCTTGTCCTTGAACTACTCCTTTTGGAGACTTGGTTCCCGATAAGCTAACCCCAAAATCAGTGTTGATCTGGTAGTAATCTTGGTACTCTTTTTCGCGGCGACGCCTATCACTGCGTTCTATTTGATCTTGGTAACCGAGGTTCCAATTTACAGTATCGAGATAATACTCGATTTCATCGGCGGTTTGTCCTGTGGAATACAGCCCACCAACATACGCGCCCATTGAGGTTCCTGTGATGATATGAACGGGGATCCGCATTTCTTCTAACGCTTTAAGCACGCCGATATGAGCGGCCCCTTTTGCCCCGCCACCGGCCAATACCACACCGATGGTTTTCCCGCTGCCTTCGTCAGCACGCAATACTGCTGAAAACGCCAAAGTGGTGCTGAGTACAATATAAAGCAACGCTTTGATCATTCTGTTAAATCCTTATAACAAGCAACGTCTTTAAGTTAGCATAAGTTTGGGGTTAGCGTTACCAATCCACCAGCTTTTGCAACATAGATTTGTCACAGACTTTTTTAAATACTCCATTAGGATCCCAGACCGGTGTTTTAACACTAGACCCGCATTTCCATTGCACGGTTCCTGAGTCATTCCATTGATAGCCCAAGGTAATTAGATTTTGCGGCCAAGAGAGCTGTAAAGTCTTTGGAGAGCGTTGTTCAATATAGGATTTATATATTGGCAGTGCACCTGACGACCCTGTTAGAGAGGTTTTACCATTATCGTCACGGCCAACCCAAATGGTGGTAACTTCTCGACCATCAGCGCCAACAAACCAGCTATCTCGCCCATCGTTGGTCGTCCCGGTTTTACCCGCTAAGCCGTGCTTTGAATATCCACTCAGCGATCGGGCTGTACCCTCAGTGACCGTTTTCTTTAACACATAGGTCGTTAGCCAGGCGGCTTGCTCTGGGACTTGCTGTTTGGCTCGTGGCAACGATTTATAAAGCACCTCTCCCTCTTCGTCCATAACCACTCGCAAAGACGACAGTGGAGACCTGCGCCCCGAATTTGTGATGGTTTGATACATCTGAGTCACCTCATAGGGGGTCAAACTAAAGGCACCTAAAAACATCGATGGAACAGAACGAATTTCTTGACTATCGATCCCAAGGTCAATCAGTGTTTGGGTGACCTCTTTAATCCCAACTTTCATTCCTATCTTAACCGTTGGCACATTCAACGAATGCGTCAAACCTTGGTACATAGGTACCGCGCCACGAAACACTCTATCGTAGTTTCTGGGTTCCCACACGGTACCGTTACTTCCCTTTAAGCTAATCGGTGAATCAATGATCGGTGTGATCAGTTGGTAACGATTGGGTTTTTTCCAAGCCGTCAAATAGACCGCAGGTTTCGCCAGCGAACCGATAGGCCGACTGGCATTCAGTGCTCGGTTATAACCTTCATATCCGGTGCGTTTACCGCCAACCATTGCGCGCACTTCACCTGTAACCCTATCAACCGCAACTCCCGCAGCCTCTAGGTCGGCACCACTGCGCTTCTCTAAATTAGGGATCGTACCAGTGATGGCTGAGACCAAACTGTTTTGCGACACAGGATCCAAGCTAGTAAAGAGCCTAAGGCCAACAAACTCGTGGTAGTTTTCACCCACTTTCTGTTTAAGCTCTTGTTTTAGAAGCTCGAAGTAAGCGGGTTGTCGCGGAGCGATTCGGGGGTTCGCTTGCAAGTCGATATCGCGACTAACCGCGACTTGATACTGGTTTCCCGTTAAATATCCCTGCTCCATCATCAAACGTAAAATCAGGTCTCGACGCTGTTTCACTCGTTCCGGGTGACGAAGAGGATTGTAGTACGACGGTCCTTTGACCATGCCGACAAGTAGAGCTTGCTGATCGATTCGCAGTTCTTGTAATGGTGCACCAAAATAGTATCGAGCTGCCAACCCAAATCCATGGATGGCTTGTCTACCCGATTGTCCTAAATACACTTCGTTGAGGTAGCCTTCCAGGATCCGGTCCTTGTCGTACAGGTAATCAATCATGACTGCGATGTACGCTTCTCGCACTTTACGCCACAAGGTTCGTTCGCTGCTCAAAAACAGGTTTTTACTTAACTGCTGAGTTAAAGTACTGCCGCCCTGAACAGTTTTTCCCGCTTTAACGTTTACTGCAAATGCTCGCAAAATAGCGGTAGGAGAAACGCCGTCATGCTGATAAAAGTCCCTATCTTCTGTCGTTAACAGAGCATCGATCAAAAACTCTGGTGTTTCATCACGGGGCACGAACAATCGGTGTTGCTCAACATTTTTTTCGAGCATCCCTAACATCTTAGGCTCCAACCTTAGAAAACCCAGCTCCGCTTGACGTTCCATAGAGTAGATCCTTGACAATTCACCTCCAGAAAAATGCACCATCACATGACGGTCGGGCTCTGGCCCGTCTTCAAACTCAAAGGGTCTTCGGATCAATTCGACCTTACTGCTGCTCGCTGCGTACTCACCTGGAAAGCGTGGGTACTCAACTTTGCGGTAGTTCAACGCATCCAGCTCCGTTCTTAGCTCTTTGTTGGACATCTGCATCCCCGGACTCAAGGTTAATACTCGCGCATAGACAATAGTCGGCAAGTCAAATAACTGCCCTTCAAAGCGCCGCTCAACTAACGAGTAAAGGTACAAACCAACGAGCAATAAAACCGCCGCGGCGGCCAAGCCTAATTTCCAGGTTAATCCCCACAGTATTTTGCCCCAGCCACCTCGTTTGGAGTTGTTTTTGGATACTCTACGTGGGGTCGCCGATTTCTTGCATGCTGGCGCTTTATTCGCAGTATTACGCTTTACTGGAGTCCGTTTTGTAGGCTGCTTTTTACTCATCGATTTAATTGCCGCTTTGTTTTAGTTGTTGCTTGATGATGTTGGGGTTCGTCGGGCCAAACATGTTTTGGGTATCGTCCACGCATCTCTTTTTTCACTTCGTTGTATGCACCTAGCCAAAATCCTGCAAGATCTTGGGTCACTTGCAACGGACGTTGCGCGGGTGACAATAGCTCTAGAGTCACTTTGACTCGACCATGAGCAATACTTGGCGAGTCACTTTCACCAAACATTTCCTGCATTTTCACTGCTAAAAATGGTGACTTACCGAATTGATACGTCAGCCGCTTTCGAGAGCCAGCGGCAGTCGTTAAGTGGGTAGGCAACTCTTTATTTAGCAACTGCATATTTTCCCAGCCTAAGTAGGCTTGCAGTAGTTCGCTAACCGATAACGAACGAAGCTGCTTTGCATTCACAATGTTAGTCAAATATGGGGCAAGCCACAGATCGACGGCCTGAAGTAGAGAGCTTGGTTCAAAATCTGGCCAAGTTCGCTCATTAAGCCATTGTGCGGCGCAACGCGCTCGCTCAATAAGCTGCAAGTCTTGCTCAGTCGGTGCCAATACCTGTAAGCCTTTACTTGTCACATACTGCAACAAGGCTTGCTCAATATCCTGTCGGTCAGGTGAGGTGTTTGCTCGTCGCGACACCACCAGTTTCCCCCAACATAATTGAGTTTCGGCGAGCAATTGCCCACGCTCATCACTCCACTTCGCCAATGATTTCTTCTCGAAGTGGTCAGTTCTCAATGTTTGTAATAGGTCAATATCCACACCCATCGCAGCCGTTATAGTACTGGCTGATTGAGTTGCGGTGATCAGGTCTGCACACACCAAATACGCTTGCTGCGTTAGCTTCTCGTCAGAGCGCATCTGAGCGCCGTGGCCGTTCGCCAATTGATAGTTTTGCCATTGATTATTGGTTGAACCGCTGCGGGCTTTGGCTACGCGGTCAGGAAAGGCAAAGCTTAAAGCAATGCCTAAATAGGCAGGATCTGGCTCCCCTTTTAGAGCGCAGCAAAGCAGCCCACTGAGCTGCTGAATTCGTTTGCTCATTAACGCCTGTTTAGGGTGCCGATTCGCCGCTAGAAGTGAAACCCATGCTTGGATATCGACACCTTGCTTTATTGGTTCATCGAGTAAGGCCGCCAACCAAATCGCACCGTGCAGCAGCTTTTGGCCCACTTGGTCATGGCGTGGATTTTTGGCAACCTGCTGAGCGGATAACAGCATTGATGCTATCCGAGGTGATGAGCCAAATTGATGAGCGGTCGCGAGCAATTCGGTAGGCTTGTGCGCGCTATCCAGCAAACCTAATTCTTTAAGCAGCGCTGTAGCATGCGCCCAATGAGTAGCCAGTGGCGGTGTTAACCAAGCTAAGTCACTGGGTTCGTTTGCACCCCACACTTTCATTTCTAACGCCAGCGCCGATAAATCGCTGCGCAGTATTTCCGGTACGGCATTGCTCGCCATCTGATTAAACTGAGTTTCACTGTACAACCGAATGCATTGGCCAGGCCCAAGTCGTCCGGCGCGACCCGCACGCTGAATGGCCGACGATTGATTGGTCCACTTTTCCTCGAGCTTAGTGATGCCCGTGTTGAGATTAAAACTGGCTTCACGCGCGAGTCCGCTATCAATGACAAGGGTGACCCCTTCAATCGTTAGAGACGTCTCTGCCACATTGGTGGTTAACACTATCTTGGTCTTTATGCTGTCATCGGCTTTAATTGCCTGCTGCTGCTGCGCAAAAGGAAGCCGGCCATGCAATCGACATACCGAGACGTCCGTTGACGCAGAGACATCATCAGAGAGTTCACTGAATACACGCTCTATAGCCGCCACGCTGGGTAGAAAGACTAAAATGACGCCTTGATGTTGGGTATGAACCCTTTGAATGGTCTGGATAACGTGAGGCAGCCAATAGCGACTATGAGGTACTGGAGCGTACTGCAACTCAACGGGATAGCTCTTACCCTGGCTTTGTAGGAACACCGCTTCCGGCATGAGGGTAGTAAAGCTCTGTTCATCTAACGTGGCTGACATCACCAGTAAGGCCAAGTCATCTCTTAACGCAGCTTGAATTTCTAGACAAAATGCCAGCGCCGTGTCCGCGTGTATGCTGCGTTCATGAAACTCATCCAAGATCACCATCCCGATACCAGAGAGCTCTGGATCAGTTTGGATCATGCGGGTCAAAATGGCCTCGGTGACCACTTCAATGACGGTATCGGCAGAGACTTTAGTCTCACCACGAACTCGATACCCAACGCGTTGCCCTATAGGCTCGCCGAGTTGCTTGGCAAGAAAGAGCGCAATGTTTTTTGCTGCGAGTCTTCGCGGCTCTAACAACACGATTTTCCCGACAACGGCCCCACTCTCCAATAGCGCTTTCGGTAAATAGGTGGATTTACCAGCGCCTGTGGGGGCTTTTAACAGTACCTGATTAGATTGCCTCAATGCTTCAAGCAGATCAGGCAATACCTCAGCCACAGGAGGGGTGTTAGCAAGCGGCGTTGGGGAGTTTGACATAAAGAAAACGACTAAACGGTGTTGAATAGCGAGATAGTGTACCTTAGTCTCCCCTATTCGTCTTTGCTTAGCCACGTCTTTAAAGGATCTTAAACATGGAGTTTCACCCACCACTTCAATCTGCCACTTTAATCAAACGCTATAAGCGTTTTTTAGCCGACGTGACGTTAGACGATGGAACCATCACGACGATACACTGCGCCAATACAGGGGCAATGACGGGCTGCGCAGAGCCTGGCGATACCGTGTGGTACTCCACCTCAGACAATCCAAAGCGCAAGTACCCATGCAGTTGGGAGCTCACCGAAACCGCTAAGGGCGATCGTATCTGCGTGAACACTGCCCGAGCCAATCAGTTAGTGATTGAAGCCATCACCCAACAAACCATACCAGAACTCATAGGCTACGAAACGCTACGAGCAGAGGTGAAATATGGACAAGAAAACAGCCGGATTGATATTCTGTTACAAAATGATGGTCGGCCAGATTGCTACGTCGAAGTTAAGAGCGTGACCCTATTAAGCGAGAATGGACAAGGCTTCTTCCCCGATACGCAGACCGTTCGTGGTCAAAAACATTTGCGGGAGCTCACAGAAATGGCACAACAAGGCGCCAGAGCGGTTCTTTTTTATTCAGTACAACATTCTGGCATTGAAAACGTCTCTCCTGCACACCATATTGACTCTACATATTCAACGTTGTTAAAGCAGGCTATAGCAGCTGGTGTCGAAGTGATTTGTTACCAAGCCACACTTACTCATAAGTCGTTAAAATTGGACAATCCGATTCAATTCACACTTTGAATAAATGGTTATCCGAAACTACAACTCCCCTCACAGAGAGTGGAATTAGAGAAAAAGAGTGTTTGCCACTCCATTCGGTTTTTGCTATAGATACCCGCCTTAAAAATTAACTGTCCGGCAGTTGGTTTGGTGTATTTTAGGAGATGCGGTATGCCAGAAAAGAAAAAAGCGCTAGGAATTCTAGCCATTGCAGGGGTTGAGCCGTACCAAGAAAAAGCTGGTGAAGAGTATATGTCACCAGAGCAAATGGCTCATTTCACTAAGATTTTAGAAGCTTGGCGCGACCAGTTGCGCGAAGAAGTAGAACGCACCGTTGTGCACATGCAAGACGAAGCCGCAAACTTCCCTGATCCGGTCGATCGCGCTTCGCAAGAAGAAGAGTTCAGTCTAGAGCTACGCAACCGCGATCGCGAGCGTCGTTTGATTAAGAAGATAGAAAAAACACTCAACAAAATCGTAGAAGATGACTTTGGTTTCTGTGACTCTTGTGGTGTAGAAATCGGTATTCGTCGTCTAGAAGCTCGCCCTACAGCTGATCTATGTATCGACTGTAAAACACTCGCAGAGCTAAAAGAAAAACAGATGCAAGGCTAAGTTCAACACGCCTAAATCTTAAAAGGGAGCGAAAGCTCCCTTTTTGCTTTTTCATCACTGGTTACACTTACCTATCTCGTCGGTTATTACACAAATAGTATGCACAACGTCATTGGTCGATTTGCCCCTTCTCCTTCAGGACCGCTTCATTTTGGTTCGCTTGTTGCCGCTTTAGGCAGTTATTTTCACGCACGGTCACAGAACGGGCAGTGGTTAGTTCGAATCGAAGACCTGGATCCACCGCGTGAGATGGCTGGTGCCGATAGCCTTATTTTAAAGGCTCTTGAGGCCTACGGTTTACACTGGGACCAACAGGTTTTATATCAAAGCCAGCGTTTGGCAGACTATCAAGCTCAAATTGATGATTGGCTTGAGCGCGGTGACGCCTACTACTGTCAATGTACCCGCAAACAGATCAAGCAATCTGGCGGCTATTACCTTGGAACCTGCCGAACATTGGGCTTACCAGCAAGAGAGTGCTCTGTAAGGATCACTGTAGACTCGTGTATTGACCATTTCTCGGACCTCCGCCATGGAAAGATCGCCATACCAGCAGCCCTTGCTAAAGAAGACTTTATTATTAAACGAAGAGATGGATTGTTTGCCTATAACTTAGCCGTCGTGCTTGATGATATTTATCAAGGGATAACACAGGTTGTCCGTGGCGCTGACCTTATTGAGCCAACAGGGCGTCAAATTCATCTGTATACTGTGTTGGGGCAGACGATACCTGACTACTTACACCTACCACTCGCGATGCAAGCAACGGGCGGAAAACTCTCTAAGCAGAATCATGCTCCAGCCATTTCAACCTCTGATGTTGTTCCAACATTATGCTCTGCGATGCAGTTCTTGGGTTTTTCCCTTCCCGATGACGTACAACAGGGCAGCACGGACGAAATCATCGCATGGGGAGTGTCACAATGGCGCATTTCGCAACTGCCAGACGAGATAGAAGTCATAACTCCATTCTCAATTGGCTCAAGCTAAGCTATCATTAGCGCAAATTAATCTTTGATAAGTAACTTCAACGAATTAGCTTATCAAAATGTTCACCGACAAGTAGCTACGGGTAATGAATACACAAACTCAGTCACCAAATAAGAACGCACCTTTGATCGCCACTCATGTTCCAAGAGATCAGCACCCTATATCTCGCGACATGATCAGTGACAACGCACTTAAGGTTCTCTACCGTCTGCACAAAGCTGGTTACAATGCGTACCTAGTTGGTGGCGGCGTGCGAGACTTGCTACTTGGCCAAAGTCCAAAAGATTTTGACATCGCCACCAATGCTACGCCAGAGCAGATTAAATCTCTGTTTCGAAACTGCCGCCTGATCGGTCGCCGTTTTCGCTTGGCGCACATTATGTTTGGTCGCGATATTATTGAAGTTGCGACCTTTCGTGGTCACCATGAAGAAGGTGAACAGGAGACCGGCAAGCAAATTTCAGCGCAAAATCAAGAAGGCATGCTGCTTCGTGATAACGTCTACGGCAGCATCGACGAAGATGCTCAGCGCCGCGATTTCACCATCAATGCGATGTATTACAACATTGCGGACTTCTCAATCGAAGATTTTGCCAATGGTATTGAAGACCTTAAGTTAGGCATGGTGCGATTGATCGGTGATCCCGAGGTTCGTTATCGCGAAGACCCTGTTCGCATGCTGCGCGCCATTCGATTTGCCTCAAAACTTGATTTCGATATTAGCTTTGAAACCGCTGATCCCATTAACACTATGGCACCGCTGCTGCAAAGTATTCCATCTGCACGTCTCTATGAAGAATCCCTTAAACTGTTGCAGTCTGGGCATGGATTAGATACGTACGATTTGCTGCGTGAATTTAGCCTTTTTGAGCAACTATTCCCGATCATTGCAGAGCAATTTACCGAGGAAGAAGAGTCGAATACCGAGCGCATGATCGAATTGGTATTGGAGTCGACAGACGCACGCATTGCAGAAGGTAAGCGCATCAACCCAGCATTTATGTTTGCGGCCATGCTCTGGTACCCACTAGAAGCCTACGCCTATCGCCTGATGGATAAGCGTGACATGAGTTATTACGACGCTATTTTATCAGCCAGCAATCATATTTTGGATGAACAGGTTCGATCAACGGCGATACCGCGTCGTCACACTGCAACCATACGCGAAATTTGGCAGCTGCAACTTCGTTTGCCTCGCCGTCAAGGAAAGCGCGCCTTCAGACTACTTGAACTGAACAAGTTTAGAGCTGGGTTTGATTTCCTCGAAATGCGTGGCGAAATTGAAGGTGGAGAAACCGAAGAACTCGCCAACTGGTGGGACACCTTCCAACAAGCTGGACGCGATATGCGCCAAGCGATGTCAAACGATGTTGATGGTGCCAAAAAACCGCGTCGCCGCAGTAAGAAAAAACGCAAGCCAAAGGCCGATTAATGAGCATTGTATACATTGCAATTGGCAGTAACTTAGGGGATTCAATCGCGACGGCAAAGCTTGCGATTGAAGCGCTTAAAGCCTTACCCCACTCACAGTTTATAGGCTGCTCATCGCTCTATTCTAGTTCACCGATGGGGCCACAAGATCAACCTGATTACGTCAACGCGGTGGCGAAAATCGACACGCAACTTTCACCGTTAGAGCTGTTGGATTTGACCCAAAAAATCGAGCTCGAACAAGGGCGAGTGCGCAAAGGTGAACGTTGGGGGCCACGAACTCTAGATTTAGATTTGTTGCTGTTTGGCGACCAAGTGATTAATACAGAGCGCTTAACCATTCCCCATTACGGAATGAAAACCAGAGAATTTGTTTTGTATCCTTTAATGGAAATAGAACCTCAATTGCAGTTGCCCGATGGCACTGCTATTGCTTCACTCATTACACACATTGATAAAAATGGACTGGAGATCTTAGCCAACGCATAACCCATGCGCGCGCCAATGCTCCACAGATAGGTAACACAATGAAAAAAGTCACCACTTCAACCTTAATGAAATGGAAACAAGAAGGGAAAAAATTCGCTTCTTCAACAGCCTACGACGCCAGTTTTGCTCAGTTATTTGAGCAGCAAGAAATGCCTGTTCTGTTGGTAGGCGATTCATTAGGAATGGTGCTGCAAGGCAAGCCCGATACTCTCCCTGTGACCGTAGACGATGTTGCCTACCATACTCGCTGCGTACGTGCAGGCAGTCCAAACTCTCTTTTGATGGCTGATATGCCCTTTATGAGCTACCCCACCCCAGAGAAGGCGTGCGAAAGTGCTGCAGCGTTAATGCAAGCTGGCGCTAATATGGTAAAGCTAGAAGGTGGCGCATGGCTTGTTGAAACCGTAAAAATGCTGACAGAGCGAGCTGTACCTGTTTGTGCTCATCTAGGCTTAACGCCACAGTCTGTGAACATATTTGGTGGTTTTAAAGTACAAGGCCGCGATCAAGAACAAGCAGATCAAATGGTCAAAGATGCACTGGCGCTGCAACACGCAGGTGCACAAATCGTATTGCTAGAATGCGTCCCTATGGCACTCGCAGAACGCATTACCAATGCGCTTACCGTTCCTGTAATCGGTATTGGTGCGGGTAACGTAACAGACGGTCAGATTTTGGTGATGCACGATATGTTTGGCATCGCAGCAAACTATATGCCTAAGTTCTCGAAGAATTTCCTCGCAGATTCTGGAGATATGCGACAAGCCATTTCACAATATATAACGGATGTTGAATCAGGTGCTTTTCCTGGACCTGACCACACTATTGCATAGTGGCAATCAGCTTAGACACCGAATAGAAATAAGGAAACTCGCATGAAAACATTTAACGATGTGCAGTCAATACGTGCGCGTATCAACATGCTAAAACAGCAAGGCAACAGCGTTGCCTTTGTCCCGACAATGGGCAACCTGCACGATGGACACTTATCTCTCGTTAGCCTAGCCAAACAACGCGCCGATATTGTGGTGGTGAGTATTTTCGTCAACCCTATGCAGTTTGAAAATGCCAGTGATCTAGACAACTACCCAAGAACTCTAGAACAAGACTTGGCAAAGCTCACCAGCGCTGGTGTTGATATTGTGTTCACTCCCACACCAGAAATCATGTACCCAAATGGACTGGATCAGCAAACCTTCGTTGAAGTCCCTGGGCTGTCGCATATTTTGGAGGGTGAGTCTCGTCCTGGTCATTTTCGTGGCGTGGCAACAATCGTTGCCAAATTGTTTAATATCGTCAAACCGGACATAGCGTGTTTTGGTGAGAAAGATTTCCAACAATTGGCGATTATTCGTCAAATGGTCAACGATCTTGCTTTGGATATTCAAGTGCTGGGTGTCCCGACCATGCGTGAAAAAGATGGCTTAGCAATGAGCTCTCGCAATAACAGGCTAACCGAGCAACAGCGTATTCTTGCACCCAAAGTCGCGCTAGTGATGAACGAAGTTGCAAATCGTATCGCCAACGACAGAAATTGCGTAGCCGACGCTTTAGAGCTTGCGCACCAAGCGTTAGTGAATACCGGCATGCAGCCTGATGAGTTGTTTGTTGTTGATGCAGACCGACTGATTGAGATTGACGCACAGTCTAAGCGGGCAGTAGTGCTGATGGCGGCGTTTTTAGGCGATGTTCGGTTGATTGACAATATGGTGGTTGAATTAGACTAGCCAACCTTTTCCATAGACATCAAGTAAAAAGACCAACACGTTGTGTTGGTCTTTTTTGATTCTATCACGTTAGCTTCGAATTCCTCGCCCACTGGTAATTAAGTAGTGCGCTACGGCATAAAGAATAACAACAAAAACAGATAATACACCGAATGATGTGGTAATTGAGACATCAGAAATGCCTAGAAATCCGTATCGGAATGCGTTCACCATATAGACGATTGGGTTTATTTTAGAGACACCTTGCCAAAACTCCGGTAATAAACTGATGGAGTAAAACACGCCACCCAAATAGGTCATAGGTGTAAGCACGAAGGTCGGTATGATGGATATATCATCAAAGGAACCAGCAAACACGGCATTAATCAAACCGCCAAGCGAAAAGACAATTGAGGTCAATAACACCGTTGCGACAATAATGCCCCAGTGCTGGACCTGTAAATCAACAAAGAACAACGACACAATCGTTACAATGATGCCAACCAGTATTCCTCGCGTCACGCCCCCCATGACATAACCCAAAATGATCACATAATTAGGGACTGGAGCCACTAGCAGCTCTTCGATATTTTTTTGAAACTTTGCACTATAAAAAGAAGAGGCAACATTAGAATAAGAGTTAGTGATCACCGACATCATAATAAGTCCGGGTACAATAAACTCCATGTAACTGAAGCCTTCCATGGTGCCAATGCGCGACCCAATCAAACTGCCAAATATCACAAAGTACAGTGTCATGGTGATGGCTGGCGGCACCAGCGTTTGCACCCAAATTCGCATAAAACGGTGAATCTCTTTGCCAAGTAGACTCTTAAAGGCTGTCCAGTAGATGTTGTACATTATGCTGTCTCCCTATTTTTTTCGCCTTCACGAACAATGGTGACAAACAACTCTTCCAATCGATTGGCTTTATTGCGCATCGACATCACTTCAATGCCTTGCTCGGTCAATTGTGAAAACAGATGATTGAGACTTTGTGTTTTCTCGATTTCTATTTCAAGTTGCCCATTGTGATGGCTGACGACTTTAATCCCATCCAATTTCGGTGTGGGTGCATCAAGCGCGAGATCCAATAGAAATGTTTCCACATGCAATTTACTCAATAGAGACTTCATACTGGTATTTTCAATCAGCTCACCTTTATTGATGATCCCAATATTTCGACAAAGCATTTCCGCTTCTTCCAAATAGTGCGTCGTCAAAATAATGGTGACACCTTGTTCATTGATTTCTTTTAGAAAGTCCCACATCGAGCGGCGAAGTTCGATATCAACACCAGCGGTCGGCTCGTCCAATATTAACAGCTCTGGCTCATGGACTAGCGCACGAGCAATCATTAGGCGTCGTTTCATGCCGCCAGATAACGCGCGAGCTTGGTCGTGACGCTTTTCCCATAGATCCAGTTTGGATAGGTATTTTTGAGTGCGTTGTTTGGCGACATCACGAGGTACACCGTAGTAACCGGCTTGCTGCAGAACGATCTGCTCGACAGTTTCAAACATACTAAAGTTGAATTCCTGAGGAACCAGTCCCAGTTTTTGCTTTGCGTGCTCCAAGTGGGTATCGATATCAAAATCAAACACTTTTACGCTGCCTTCACTTTTATTGACCAGTGAAGATATGATGCCAATGGTGGTCGATTTACCTGCGCCATTTGGCCCTAATAGCGCATAGAAGTCGCCTTTGTTGACAGTAAGGCTTATTCCTTTAAGTGCCTCAAAGCCGCCCGCGTAAGTTTTACGTAGGCCCTGAATCTCCAGTGCGTGCATGATTCGATTCCTTAATACAGACAATGCACCTTATGTTGTAGCGGCATAGTCGTTTTTCAAGTCAGTAACTTAAAAGTCACTGACTTGATTTAGCTGTTGTTAATTGCCGATTCCGCTTACACGGTCAACGGGGCTACTTTGTTGCTTGCTTGTTCACGTTGATAGGCAGACTTTTGTACTTGCTTCACCGCATGCTTTAACGCTTCGTAACGAAAGCCAAATAGATTCTCTTGTGAAAGAAGATCGATAACATGGAGTTTTTCCAACTGCTCCTTGGTCTGCTGGTTCGGGCAGAGTAAAAACACCTCACAGTTGGCTTCATAGGCATCTTTAATGGCGTTTTCTATGGCCAGGCCAACGGTTACATCAATCATTGGAACGTCGGTTAGATCGATAATCATCGACTCATATTCGGCGATATGGTTGTGCTGCCTAGATATGGCTTTGGACACACTAAAAATCATCGGCCCTGATAAGTATAGAAACAACACTTTGCCATTGGCTTTATCCAACAACGCACGTTCACTGTCACTGAGAGGAACGTCATCGTCGTCCGCATCACTAATGGATTTAACATGCTGTTCTTGAACACGGCTTAGGCGCTCTATAATGATGATGTTGGAAATAAACACTCCCAAGCCAACAGCAACAATTAAATCCACGAATACGGTCAGCAGCATAACGCCATACATAACCGCCATACCCGGCAGGCTGACTTTGTGGGCACGCTGAATAAAGCTCCAATCCAGAATGTTAAATCCTACATACATTGCGATACCGGCTAACACCGCCATTGGGATGGGCTCGGTGAGGCCTCCAGCCACAAGCACCACCAGCGCGAGTACTAATGCGCGCATAATCCCCGATAAGGGTGAGCGCGCGCCAACTTGAATATTGGTTACTGTACCCATGGTGGCTCCGGCACCAGGAAGCGCACCAAATAAACCCGCGAGCATGTTTGCGATACCCTGCCCGACCAACTCCTTATCAGAATTGTGTTCTTTTCGCGTTAGCGAGTCTGCAATTACCGCGGTCAGCAATGTATCAATACAGCCGAGAGTTCCAAGAACCAAAGCATCAATGACCATTTCAACCACAATATCAGCACTAAACGTCGGCATAATTATCGAGGGCAATCCCGCAGGTATTTCTCCAATACGACGGATGGATCCGTCATTAAACAAGACCACCGAGATCAGTGTCACCACTACCAACGCCACCAGTTGAGCAGGGACAAACTTTTTGTATTTTTCTGGTAAGAAGAACAAAATACCTAGTGTTGCTAGCCCTAACAGCAACTCTTTGAAATCCAGAGCAGCGATGGTTTCAGGCAGCGCTTTAAGCGTACCGATTACACCACCGGCAGGGGCTTCATGCCCCAGCAATGGGGACAATTGCAATATGATAAGAATGACACCAATACCTGACATGAACCCTGAAATCACGCTGTATGGCATAAGCGTGACATACTTACCGAGTTTGAGTGCACCGAGTAATACCTGAAATGCCCCCGCCATGATCACCACAGTAAAGGTCATCGCTAGGCCACTTTCTGGGTATTTCGCCATCATGCTGGTTAATACAGCCGTCATGATCACCGTCATAGGGCCGGTTGGTTCAGAAATTAGGGTGTTTGACCCACCAAACAGTGCGGCAAATAGGCCGACCATGATCGCCCCCCATAAGCCTGCTTCGGCTCCTGCACCAGAAGCCACACCAAATGCCAATGCTAGGGGTAATGAAATGATCGCGGTGGTGACACCGCCGAAGAGATCACCACGAAGGTGGATATTTTTAAAACGTTGATCCATCAAACTACTGTCCCTGTACTTCTGTGTTGAAAGGTAAACGCTGCGATATTACCAATTTTTTAGCATGATGTTGATGGAGAGTTAAATAATATTTGGTCACCCGACCAGTTTATTCGAGCGATGCTCCGATCAGTTTAATCCCTTATAAGAACTAGTGATTTTTGCTACGCAATCGTTTAGCATCAAGCTATTGTTCATGTGAGTATCCACTATGCCAAAGCTAAAACAACTGATTGAAAACAATGCAAAATGGTCAGAATCAATAAAGAAAGAAGATCCTGCGTTTTTTGAGCAGCTTGAAAAAGGCCAACACCCAGACTTTTTGTGGATTGGTTGCTCAGACAGCCGAGTACCTGCTGAGCGCCTAACAGGTCTCTATTCTGGCGATCTATTTGTACACCGCAACGTGGCTAACCAAGTAATCCATACCGACCTTAACTGTTTGTCAGTGGTCCAATACGCGGTTGATGTATTGCACGTTAAACACATTATTGTCTGTGGGCACTATGGCTGCGGTGGTGTTCAAGCCGCAATTGATAACCCTAATCTTGGGTTAATCAATAACTGGATATTGCACATTCGCGACCTTTTCTTGAAATATAAAGACTGGCTCACTCAGTACCCAGAGCAAGAGTGGGCTAACAAACTGTGCGAAATTAATGTCGCCGAGCAAGTCTACAATCTAGGCAACTCAACCATTTTACGCAGCGCATGGGAGCGCAAGCAAAAGGTTGAAGTGCACGGCATGATTTACGGGATCGGAAATGGAAAATTACGAGACATTGGCATAAACGCATCCAGCCACGCTGCGCTTGAAGCTGCGTACCAAAAATCTCTAAAGCTAATATTAGCGGACAAGCTTCAGGACTAAAAAAGGGACGCAAACGCGTCCCTTGTTATTTTATTTAGACCTTCACAGATTGCCCCTAGGGCTCTCTAACTTAATCCAGAGGTACAACCTTGCCAATGTATGGAAGGTTGCGATATTTCTGAGCATAATCGATACCAACACCGACAACAAACTCATCCGGGATTTCAAACCCTATCCATTTAGCATCCACTAGAACTTCGCGACGTGAAGGTTTATCAAGAAGTGTTGCAACTTGGATAGATTTTGGTTCTCGAATAGAAAGAATTTCGCACACTTTACTTAGCGTGTTACCCGTATCGATAATGTCCTCGACAAGCAATGCATCTTTTCCTTTAATGTCGTCATCGAGATCTTTTAGGATACGGACGTCACGAGAGCTTTCCATGGAGTTCCCGTAACTCGATGCCGTCATGAAGTCGACACTGTGATTTACCGTCAACTGACGAGAGAGGTCTGCCATGAACACGTATGAACCGCGCAGCAAGCCGACAATGACAAGGTCTTCACTTCCACTGTAGTGCTCGCTAATAGATTGTCCTAATTGATTTATACGCTCTGTAACGTCCTGTTCAGAGATCATTACCTCTACTGTATGCTTCATTTGTCTCTCATTTTTTTAGGTGACGTGACCTTATGTTGGCCATAGAAAGTGTAACTATAGCCGACCTAATATCACTACGTATAGAAAACTCGATTATTCTAGCACTAGCGATTGCATAATGAGGCAAACTTTCTTAACAAAATTGAGCAAGACTATTTGACAGACAAATATGCATCAATACACTTATTAAGGCACTATAAAAAATAAACTATTGATAATAATAAGCTTGTTTTAGCAAACACTAATAAAGATAAAACATCATGTTGCTAATCAAGTCATACCGTTGGCAGGTAATACTATGAATTCTATCGAGGTCAAAGCAAAACGCACTCGATTGACGCCTCATAAGAGAAAGCAAGATCTCCTCGAGCAGTCAATGCGTGTATTTGCGATGCAGGGCATTGGTCGTTGTGGCCATACAGAAATTGCACAAGCAGCAGGGGTCTCCGTCGCCACTGTCTTTAATTACTTCCAGAGTCGAGAGGATCTACTTGATCAGGTACTGCAACAGGTCGTACAAAGATTTGAACGATTTATTGTCGACTCTATTGACGAGCGAGAAAGCGTTCGTAAGAACATCGATCGAATATCAAACGGCATCATTAAGTTGGTAAAGGACGAACAATACTGGCTGCATATTTGGTTTGAATGGAGCGCGTCAGCGAGACACGATCTAGGGCCGCTATTCGTCTCTTCTAACAATGCCGTATCAAAGCATCTTGAAAATATGTTTGAGCGAGCTATGGTCCGTGGAGAGGTCTGTGACCAACACCAAGCGACGGATCTAGTGAATATGTTGTACGCACTGGTGTATATGCTATTCACACAAGCAAACAGAAACCACAGTCAACGCGAGCTCAAACGAATGCGTACCAGTATATTTGATATGCTTTGCATTTATCAACACGCACCAAATGCGTCTCGCTTCGTTCGTTTTTAGTCTGATAAGACACTCATTTTATTTTTAGACAGCATAAAAAAAGACCAAGCATACTGCTTGGTCTTTTTAACATTTATTACTGCTTACTTTTTCTTAACCGCTTTTTTGTTTGGAAGGTCGGTAATTGAGCCTTCAAACACTTCTGCCGCTAGACCTACAGATTCGTGTAGGGTTGGGTGAGCGTGAATGGTCAGTGCGATATCTTCTGCATCACAACCCATTTCAATCGCTAAGCCTATTTCGCCAAGCAGTTCACCACCGTTGGTACCCACTACAGCACCACCAATCACACGGTGAGTGTCTTTGTCAAAGATAAGCTTGGTCACACCGTCTGAACAGTCAGAAGCGATAGCACGGCCTGAAGCAGCCCATGGGAAAGACGCTGTCTCGTAGTTAATGCCTTCGGCTTTCGCTTCTTTCTCTGTTTTACCTACCCACGCCACTTCTGGCTCGGTGTACGCAATCGATGGGATTACTTTAGGATCGAAGTAGTGTTTCTTACCCGCAATAACCTCAGCGGCTACGTGACCTTCATGCACACCTTTGTGCGCAAGCATAGGCTGACCAACGATATCACCGATAGCGAAGATGTGGTCAACGTTGGTGCGAAGCTGCTTATCAACGTTGATGAAACCGCGCTCATCCACTTCGAGGCCCGCTTGTTCAGCGTCAAGCATCTTGCCATTTGGAACACGGCCGATAGCAACAAGCACAGCGTCGTAACGCACTGGCTCTGCTGGTGCTTTCTTGCCTTCCATTGATACGTAGATACCGTCTTCACGCGCTTCTACTGCGGTTACTTTGGTTTCTAGCATCAAGTGGAACTTGTTCTTAATGCGCTTGGTGTACACCTTAACAATGTCTTTGTCTGCCGCAGGGATCACTTGGTCGAACATCTCAACCACTTCCACTTTTGAACCTAGAGAGTGATACACAGTTCCCATTTCTAGACCGATGATACCACCACCCATGATGAGTAGTTTTTCTGGTACTTCGTTAAGCTCAAGTGCGTCCGTAGAATCCCAAATACGTGGGTCTTCATGTGGGATAAATGGCAGTTTGATTGGGCGTGAACCCGCTGCGATAATCGCGTTATCGAAGGTCACTGTTGCGCTCTCCTCACCTTCAACAGCGATAGTGTTAGGGCCAGTAAACTTACCGTAACCGTTAACCACAGTCACGTTACGCATTTTCGCCATGCCAGAAAGACCACCGGTTAGCTGATCAACCACTTTGTCTTTCCAGATACGGATCTTGCTGATGTCGGTTTGAGGCTCACCAAATACGACACCGTGTTCGGCCATTGCTTTGGCTTCTTCGATCACTTTAGAAACGTGAAGAAGGGCTTTCGATGGAATACAACCAACGTTTAGACAAACACCACCTAGGGTGCTGTAACGTTCGATAAGTACAGTTTCTAAACCAAGGTCTGCGCAACGGAATGCCGCTGAATATCCTGCAGGACCAGAACCAAGTACAACAACCTGGGCTTTAATTTCTTTGCTCATTTTGACCTCTTGTAGTCATTATCCCTAACAGCTCGATGGGTATCTTATTTTTCTTGGGGCGCCAACAGTTTACAAACTTGTTAACAGATTAAAAAATAAATCCCTTTGGGCTGTGAGCTAGACAACACTTCGGTTTACTCTAGCGCCGGTTTTCAATTGCGCTGCACCAAAATGTGTCTGTCATAATGTAAATTGCCATCATGCGTTAGCAAGATGGCAATAGTATGTAGTGTTATAGAACCAAGCGACGGATGTCAGATAGGCAACCGTTTAGGTACGTAATAAAACGTGCACCTTCAGCGCCATCGATCACTCGGTGATCGTAGGACAATGACAGTGGCAGTTGCAGACGCGGTTCAAACTCTTTACCGTTCCACACAGGCTTCATCTCAGACTTAGATACCCCAAGGATACCCACTTCTGGTGCGTTAACGATTGGCGTAAACGCCGTGCCGCCAATGCCGCCAAGGCTTGAAATAGTAAAGCAGCCACCTTGCATATCGCCAGCGGTCAATTTACCCGAACGTGCTTTCTTAGAAATCACCATAAGCTCTTCTGATAGCTCGTAAATGCCTTTCTTATTCACGTCTTTAAAGACAGGTACAACTAGACCATTAGGAGTATCAACGGCGATGCCCACATTTACGTATTTCTTCAAGATGATGCTCTCACCGTCTTCTGACAACGACGAGTTAAACGCAGGGAAGGCTTCTAGCGCTTTCGCTACCGCTTTCATAATGAATACAAGTGGTGTGATCTTAACGCCAGACTCTTTCTTCGCTTCTACCGCGTTTTGCTCTTTACGGAATCTTTCTAGCTCGGTGATATCGGCATTATCCCACTGAGTAACGTGCGGGATCATCACCCAGTTACGATGTAGGTTAGCACCAGAAATTTTCTTGATCTTAGAAAGCTTCTGCTCTTCGACTTCACCAAACTTAGTGAAGTCGACTTTTGGCCAAGGCAGTAGACCCAGCGCTGAGCCATCGCCTTTACCTGATGCAGCTGCACCAGATTCTAGGCGTTTAAGCGCATCTTTTACGTAAGACTGAACGTCTTCTTTAAGAATACGACTCTTACGGCCTGTGCCTTTCACTTTAGATAGGTTTACACCAAACTCACGAGCGATACGACGAACCACAGGAGATGCATGTGCGTACTCGTGATTGTCTTTAAAATCGCCCGTTGATGCAGCAGGTGCCGCCGACGCGGGCTCTGCTGCCTTCGGTGCTGGAGCTGCGGCAGCCGGTGCGCTTGCTACTGGGGCAGCAGCAGGTGCCGCTGACTGAGTCTCGAATACCATGATGAGAGAGCCAGTAGAGACTGTGTCGCCTTCAGCTACTTTAATCTCTTTAATGGTGCCAGCAAATGGCGCTGGTACTTCCATTGAGGCTTTGTCGCCTTCAACGGTTAACAAAGATTGCTCTTCGTCCACGCTGTCGCCCACAGCAACCATGATTTCAGTCACTTCAACTTCGTCACCACCGATATCCGGCACGTTTACTTCTTGACGTTCCGGCGCTCCGGATGCTGAAACAGCGGCAGCCGCCGCCGCTGGTGCTGCCGCTTCAGGAGCTGCTGCTGGCGCGCCAGTTGCTACTGTTTCGAATACCATGATCAGTGAGCCAGTGGTCACTTTGTCGCCTTCAGCGACTTTGATCTCTTTAAGCGTGCCCGCAAATGGTGCTGGTACTTCCATTGAGGCTTTATCGCCTTCAACAGTCAGTAGCGATTGCTCTTCGTCAATGCTATCGCCAACAGCAACCATGATTTCAGTGACTTCCACTTCATCATCGCCGATGTCTGGTACGTTCACTTCGACCAATTCGCTAGCAGCAGGCGACGCGGCAGCGACTGGCGCAGCCGCAGGTGCTTCAGCAGCAGGTGCCGCTGAGTCTGCTTCAAATATCATGATCAGTGAGCCAGTGGTCACGTTGTCGCCTTCAGCGACTTTGATCTCTTTTACAACACCTGCTTGAGACGCAGGTACTTCCATTGAGGCTTTGTCGCCTTCAACAGTAATTAGGGACTGTTCTTCTTCAACCTTGTCGCCAACGCTTACAAGAATCTCAGTAACTTCAACCTCATCAGCACCGATGTCAGGTACATTAATTTCGATTGCCATTGCTTATTTACCTTCTATTAATGCGCTGTATTAAGCGTACTGTGGGTTAGTTTTTTCAGTGTCGATATCAAACTTAGCGATGGCTTCTGCAACCACAGACTTTTCAATATCACCACGTTTTGCCAACTCTGTTAGCGCGGCAACAACAATGTAACCGGCGTTAACTTCAAAGTGGCGACGTAAGTTTGCACGGCTGTCAGAGCGACCAAAGCCATCAGTACCCAGCACTTTGTAAGACTCGCTTGGCATGTAAGCACGTACTTGCTCAGCGTAGTTCTTCATGTAGTCCGTAACCGCAATTGCAGGCTCTTTACCTAGTACTGTTGTAATGTAAGGTACTTTCTCTTCAGCTTCTGGGTGAAGCATGTTGTCACGCTCAACCGCTTGGCCATCGCGAGTCAGTTCGTTAAACGACGTTACTGAGAACACGTCAGAAGCAACACCGTACTCTTCACTTAGAATTACAGCCGCTTTGCGCGCTTCGTTCATAATGGTGCCTGAGCTCATTAGCTGAACTTTGCCTTTGCTGCCCGCGTGTGTTTCTAGCTTGTAGATACCTTTACGGATGCCTTCTTCAGCGCCTTCTGGCATTGCTGGCATTGCGTAGTTCTCGTTCATTACCGTTAGGTAGTAGTAAACGTTCTCTTGATCTGGACCGTACATGCGACGGATACCGTCTTGCATGATAACGGCAAGCTCATAAGCAAACGTTGGGTCGTACGAGATACAGTTAGGGATCGTATTCGCTTGAATGTGCGAGTGACCATCTTCGTGCTGCAGACCTTCACCGTTTAGTGTTGTACGACCAGCAGTAGCACCCAAAAGGAAGCCACGCGCTTGTTGGTCACCTGCTAGCCATGCCATGTCGCCAATACGTTGGAAACCAAACATTGAGTAGTAGATGTAGAACGGGATCATCGGTAGGTTGTTGGTGCTGTAAGACGTTGCAGCCGCAACCCAAGATGCCATTGAACCTAGCTCGTTGATGCCTTCTTGAAGAACCTGACCTGAGGTCGCTTCTTTGTAGTATGACACAATGCCCTTATCTTCTGGCGTGTAGTCTTGGCCGTGTGGGTTGTAAATACCCACCTGACGGAACAGACCTTCCATACCAAAGGTACGTGCTTCATCACAGATGATAGGAACGATGTTCTTACCAATGTTCTTATCTTTAAGCAGGATGTTTAGCGTACGAACATAAGCCATTGTGGTCGAGATATCACGCTTTTGCTCGCCAAGTAGCGGAGCAAACGCCTCTAATTCTGGCACTTTAAATTCTTGGGTAAACTTAGGACTACGTGCTGGTGTGTAACCGTGTAGCGCCTTACGACGCGCGTGCAGGTAGTCGTACTCTGGCGTGCCTTCTTCTAACTTCAAATAAGGCAGCTCTGCAATTTTGTCATCCGAAAGAAGGTCTTCTAGGCCTAGACGGTCACGTAGGTGTTGAACGTGAGTCATGTCCATTTTCTTCACACCGTGTGCGATGTTCTTACCTTCAGCCGCATCGCCCATGCCGTAACCTTTAACAGTCTTAGCAAGGATAACCGTTGGCTTGCCGTTGGTTTCTTTCGCGTTGTTGAATGCCGCGAACAGTTTCGATGAATCGTGACCACCACGCTTAAGTGCGAATATTTCGTCATCGGTCATATCGGCAACCAATGCCGCTGTTTCTGGGTATTTACCAAAGAAATGCTCACGCACGTAAGCGCCATCTTTAGATTTGAAAGTTTGATAATCACCGTCAATGGTTTCGTTCATCAACTGAAGAAGCTTACCCGTGGTGTCTTTCGCCAGTAGTGCATCCCAGTTGCTGCCCCAGATAACCTTAACCACATTCCAGCCAGCGCCTTTAAATAGACCTTCTAGCTCTTGAATGATGCTACCGTTACCCATAACAGGGCCATCTAAGCGCTGTAGGTTACAGTTGATTAGGAAACATAGGTTGTCGAGTTTTTCCCGTGAAGCAAATGAGATAGCACCGCGTGATTCTGGCTCATCCATCTCACCGTCACCGAGGAAGGCGTACACGCGTTGTGCGCCAGTCTCTTTTAGGCCACGGCCTTCAAGGTACTTAAGGAAACGAGCTTGATAGATAGCAGAGATAGGACCAAGCCCCATAGAAACTGTTGGGAACTGCCAAAATTCAGGCATCAGTTTAGGGTGCGGGTAAGAAGGAATACCTTTACCATCCACTTCTTGACGGAAGTTATCCAGTTGCTCTTCGGTCAATCGACCTTCAACAAATGCGCGAGAGTATATGCCTGGAGAGATGTGACCTTGGTAGTAAACAAGATCGCCACCGTCTGTCTCGTTTGGAGCGCGGAAGAAGTGGTTGAAACAAACTTCGTAGAAAGCAGCTGCAGACTGATATGACGCCATGTGACCGCCAAGGTCTAGGTCTTTTTTCGACGCGCGAAGCACAATCATGATTGCGTTCCAGCGAATGATCGAACGAATACGACGTTCAAGAGTAACATCACCAGGGTAAGCGGGCTCTTGCGCTGCTGGAATCGTGTTGATGTAGTTGGTGTTGATACCTGTAGGCATATCAACGCCATCTAGACGCGCTTTATCTAGTATCGTTTCTAGAATGTACTGTGCGCGTTCAACCCCTTCTTCACGAACGACAGATTCAAGTGCAGCAAGCCACTCCTGAGTTTCTACCGTGTCAACGTCATGCTTCATATCAGACATGTACTAGTTTCCTTTTGTGTATTATTTTCAGGTAAATCCTACGACTCACCACCCTGCTGAACTCGACGTAAAGATCGCTCTCTGCGGCTCTCTTCTTTGGTTAAGTCCAACAACGTTTCTTCAATGTAGGCCAGATGTGAGTGTGACATTTCACGGGCTTTTTCTGGTTGCCCAGAAACAATCGCATTCACTATGTTGGCTCTGTGGTTGTTTACTCGCTGTATCGCTTCTTCACGGCGATGCAGCAATTCTAGATTCTGTTCAATATTTTGCTCAAGCAAGGGGGCAAGACTTCGGATAATGTGAAGCAGAACAACGTTATGCGCCGCTTCACAGATGCTTACTAATAGGTTCATCACCGCTTTTGATTCGGCGTTGATGTCACCTTGCTGTGCTTCTATTGCTTTACAGGCAGCCTTGATGCTTTCCATATCCTCTTCAGTACCACGTAAAGCCGCGTAGTACGCTGCTATCCCTTCCATCGCATGACGCGTTTCTAGAAGGTCCAGCTGTGTCTCAGGATGAGTGGATAATAAATTCAGCAAAGGGTCAGAAAAATTGGTGCTGAGCGTTTCACTAACAAAAGTGCCGCCACCTTGTTTACGAGTCAGTAGTTTTTTGGCTTCTAATCTCTGAATAGCTTCTCTGATAGAGGGGCGAGAGACATCGAACTGCTTCGCTAGTTCGCGCTCTGGAGGTAACTGTTGGCCAGGAGACAGAGTGCCCTCCAGTATTGAGCGTTCAAGTTCCTGCTCAATAACGTCTGAAAGTTTGGGCTGTCTAATCCGTTGGTAAGCCATCGTTGCCTTGGGTCCTTTTAAATGAGTAATCGCATTCCCTTGCCTGTAAATTGGTATTACCAATTTAAAGGGCGGGAAAAAAATACCATGTTTAAAACCAATTTGTCTACCAAAAATTGATTTACATCATTAAAAGGGGTCTGACTTAACAAAATTTAAACCTTACACAAATCAAACGGAAAACTATTGGTCATACCATTCACCAGAGGCATATACATTCCCTCAATGACACAGATCAATAAAATCATGAGGTTCGCTAAGTGGACTTGAAATTAAGCAACGACTATTGTGCCAACTTCCACCCAAATCGTGGTCATCCCTAAATGATTGAATTACGCAATTACTCAAGCTAGTAATTTTCTTGAAATGTCGACGTCATATTGTGCTTTCTCCACCAATAAAAGGGTTTGCTCCCGTTTCTACACAGGAGTACAATTTGACCCAACTCAATTAATGACCCTGTTTGGCCAGAACGATAATGATCAAAACTCACGATAGCGATGCACGATTAGACTACCTAAAACAAGCCCTACCCGCTGAGGTGACAAGAGCGGTCACCGACACATTGCGAGAAGATCTGGGTGGTGTTTTAGACGCTAATGTTGATATCACAGCCAACCTAATTGATGAAGCGACATATGGTGTGGCAACCATCATCACTCGTGAACATGGTGTGTTCTGTGGACAAATGTGGGCTGATGAAGTGTTTAAACAACTGGGCGGGAAAGTGTCTATCGAGTGGCACGTCAGCGACGGCGATCAAGTCGAACCAAATCAAACCTTATGTACCTTACGCGGCCCTGCGCGCACATTGTTAACGGGTGAGCGTAATGCAATGAACTTCATTCAAACGTTATCTGGGTGTGCAACAACCGTCGCCGAGTATGTGCGTGAACTCGACGGAACAAAATGCAAACTTTTAGATACCCGCAAAACCATTCCAGGCTTGCGCAGCGCACTAAAATACGCAGTAGCCTGTGGGGGTGGCTATAATCACCGAATTGGTGTGTTTGATGCATTCTTAATTAAAGAAAATCACATTATTGCTTGCGGTGGTATTGTTGAAGCCATTAGCAAAGCCAAAGCATTGGCTCCAGGTAAACCTATTGAGATTGAAACAGAATCTTTAGAAGAGCTGGCCATTGCTATCGATGCAGGTGCCGATATCGTTATGCTGGATAATTTTACCCTGCAAATGATGCGAGAGGCTGTTGAGATAAACCAAGGTCGTGCGGTGTTAGAAAATTCAGGCAACGTTACCTTGGGGACTTTAGGCGATATCGCGCAAACAGGGGTCGATTACGTTTCAGTCGGTGCATTAACTAAGCATCTAAAAGCAATGGATCTGTCCATGCGATTTCAATAAGTAAAATTGAAAGCCCTTATCAAAATAAAATAGCCGCGCAATTGCGCGGCTATTTTATTGGACGGCGATAAAGATTACAAAACACCTTTACCCTTCATCATTCTCAAACCTTCACGCTTAATACAATCCACCAGCGGGTTGTCCACCATATCTCGTCGCCAAACAAAAGAGAGCATTCTCTCCATTTTTAGCTCAGGAACATTGATAGTGGCCAAACGTCCCGATTGAATGTGCTGCTCTACATCCAACCAAGGTAAGCAAGTAAGGTAAGAGCCATTTTCGACCAAGCTGCGGATCACTGGAACATGGTCATACTCGCGCCACACATCTAAATCATCAATTAAATGATGAATGGTACTATCAAAAATTTTGCGAGTCCCAGAACCGATCTCTCGAAGTACCCATTTCGCTTGTTCCAATTGCGCTAATGTGACCCTTTCTAGGTTGGCAAATGGGTGGTGCGATGAGGCAACAACGGTTAAATGATCTCGGCACCACACTTCTTGCTCTAAACGGTGCTCATCGCAGCGCCCCTCTATGATCCCAAGGTCACACTTGTAGTCCAACACGTCCTCAATAACGTGTTTGGTACTCTTCACATCTACGTCAATTCGCATCTCAGGAAAGGAGGTATCAATTAAACTGATGAGATCCGGAACCAAGTGTTCTGCGGGTGTCTGGCTAACGTGTAACTGCACCGCACCACTTAATAAATGTTGCTCGTGAAAGCCCATTTCAATCTGTTGAGCGTCTTGCAGCAACTTCTTTGCTTTTGGTCTTAGCCACTTTCCCCAGTGGGAGAGCATCATCTGTTTGCCATTACGTTCAAACAGCTGTCGCCCTAGGAGCTTTTCTAATTGAGAGAGCGACATACTGGTCGCCGATTGAGTTAAGTACAGCCTTTCAGCCGCCTGGCTTACGCTGCCGGTTTCGGCCACAGCATCAAACACTGCCAACTGTTTTAACGAATAACGCATCTATGCCGCCTACATTGAGTTTTAGCAATAGGGTAACTCTATCACGATGTCCTATCAATATTATTGATGTGTCCATTCATTACTATCAATTTTTTATCTACTGAAAAATGCCGTAATTTGGATTGTGTTGTCGAGGTGTAGAACACGGAACAACAAATTACTCATTATTTATTAATTCATTACAGGAGGAGTCATGGACGCACAACCAGTGCAAAACGAGCTTTGCTTGACTCCCAAGCAAATGATGGAACAAGCCGAGCAGTATGCGCTCGGAAAATCGCAAAAGCCGACAACCACAACATTGCTATTAGCAGTGATGGCGGGTGCATTTATCGGACTTGCGTTCTTGTTTTACATTACCGTCACCACTGGCAGCAGCGGTGAAGCTTGGGGATTAAGTCGATTTGTAGGCGGCATCGCGTTTGGCCTAGGGCTTGTGCTGGTCGTACTTTGCGGAGCGGAACTTTTTACAAGCTCAGTACTGTCGGCCATATCACTCGCGAATAAACAGATAAACCTGGGACAAATGCTTTCCCTTTGGGGCAAAGCTTATGTCGGTAACTTTGTCGGCGCTATTACACTTGCCTTTTTGGTGTTTGGTGCCGGTCTCTACAACCTTCATGATGGCGCGTGGGGGCTGAATGCACTCACAATCGCTGATCACAAACTACACCACAGTTTCACCGAGGCATTTATTCTTGGTGTGCTTTGTAACCTTTTAGTTTGCTTAGCGATTTGGTTAACGTTTAGTTCTAAAACGGCACTTGGAAAATCGCTTCTGGTGCTATTACCTGTCAGCCTTTTTGTTAGCAGTGGTTTTGAGCACAGCATTGCCAACATGTTTATGGTTCCACTGGGCATTGCAATCGTAGAATTTGCTCCTGCCAGTTTTTGGCAGTCCATCGGTATGCAAGCGAGTCAATTTACAGACCTCAATGTAAGCCACTTTATTGTCGCTAACCTTATTCCCGTCACACTAGGCAACATTGTCGGTGGTGCGGTATTGGTCGGATTGACCAACTGGGTGGTTTATCGCCGCCCATCACTAACAACTACCCCAACAACAAAAATTACTCCACTATCACTTTCGCCTTCGGAGGCCACTATGACTATGTCAGTTACTGTTAAAGAAATCCTGAACCCTGCTCCAATCACTGTTGTTGCTGGCAGTCGCGTAGCAGTCGCTATCGATAAGTTGAATGAAAATAACCAAACTAGCGCCCCGGTAATCAACCAATCAGGCAATCTAGTCGGATTTTTCTCACTTCATGATGTTATGGTTGAAATGTGGTGTACAGACTACCGCGCAACAACCGAGCTAAAGGTTGAGCAAGTCATGAGCAGCGAACTCATTACCGTCGATGCTGACCAAGATATCTCTGCGGTCATCGAGTACCTATGTATCGATAAAGAGCAGCTTTACCCGACATCTTCTATGGGTTATGCAACTCGCTTTGTATCGGGGACTCTATCGGAGCGAGCTCATGCGATCAAAGTAAGCCGCCCTAAAATTATTCCAGTGATCGAAAAGGGTGAATTTATCGGCACAATAAGTCACACAGAAATCCAAAGTGTACTTCGTCCATTGTTTGGAGCAACAGAAAGCCAAGCGAGCCTGAGCGAAGTTGAAGATGCACAAATGGCATAATTGGGCTTAGTTCGACACCAATAAAGAGGGCAAGCACAGGATGCTTGCCCTTTTTGTTATTCGTTAGAAAGGATCAACGACCAAATGGACCGCCCATTCCCCCCATACCGCCCATGCCACCCATCATGCCTTGCATGTTGCGCATCATGCCGCGCATGCCACCTTTTTGCATCTTCTTCATCATTTTCTGCATTTGAGTGAACTGCTTCAGCATACGGTTGACGTCCTGAACCTGAGTACCAGAACCGGCTGCAATTCGCTTTTTACGCGATCCTTTAATGATCTCTGGACGTTTACGCTCTTTCATGGTCATGGAACTGATCATCGCTTCCATCTGCTTAAACATTTTATCGTCGACCTGATCTTTCACATTGTCTGGTAAGTTCCCCATACCCGGGAGCTTATCCATCATGCCCATCATGCCGCCCATGTTTTGCATCTGACCAAGTTGTTCGCGGAAGTCTTCTAAATCGAAGCCTTTTTTCTCTTTGAACTTCTTAGCCATTTTTTCGGCGGATTGAGTATCGACATTACGCTGCAGATCTTCAATCAGTGACAACATGTCACCCATACCAAGAATACGTGAGGCGACACGATCTGGGTGGAAAGCTTCTAATGCATCGGTCTTTTCACCGACACCCAAAAACTTAATCGGCTTGCCAGTAATATGACGAACAGACAGCGCTGCACCACCACGGGCATCACCATCGACCTTGGTTAAGATAACACCGGTTAATGGTAGTGCATCGCCAAAGGCTTTAGCGGTATTTGCCGCATCTTGACCCGTCATTGCATCAACAACAAACAAGGTCTCTACTGGGGTTATCGCATTGTGAAGCTGCTGGATCTCGTCCATCATTTCTTCATCAATGGCTAAGCGACCCGCGGTATCCACCAACAACACGTCGTAAAATTTCTTTTTCGCGTGATCAATCGCTGCATTAGCGATATCGAGCGGCTTTTGCTCCGCAGACGAAGGGAAGAAATCAACATTGACGTCATTAGCCAAAGTTTCCAACTGTTTTATCGCCGCTGGGCGATAAACGTCGGCAGACACAACCAATACTTTTTTCTTGTCGCGCTCAGTTAAGAGCTTCGCAAGTTTACCGACACTGGTGGTTTTACCCGCACCTTGTAGGCCGGCCATCAACACGACCGCAGGCGGCTGCGCAGCTAAATCAAGTGCTTCGTTCGAGTCACCCATTACAGCTTCAAGTTCAGATTGAACAATCTTAATGAACTCTTGGCCAGGCGTGAGTGATTTGTGTACTTCTACACCCACCGCACCTTCTTTAACGCGCTTGATGAAGTCTCGTACAACCGGTAAGGCAACGTCTGCCTCCAAAAGGGCCATGCGCACTTCGCGCAGGGTCTCTTTAATATTGTCTTCGGTGAGTCGACCTTTGCCGCTAATGTTTTTTAGCGATTTGGATAAGCGATCCGACAAATTTTCAAACATACTAAGTTTCGCTCTAAAATCCGATAAATTGGCACAAGTATACCCGAACACTACCATGATAAGTAGCGCTTAACCTGACCATCCTCTCAGTTGTAAATGGGGGCATCGTTGAAAAATAAAACCTCAAAGCCAAAATTGGAGAGAAGTTGGGGTATGTAAAGCCATCAACTCACGACAAATTGTGTGTATAATGAGGGTATTGACACTCTTTCATCAAAGTATATGGACGCACTACTAGTCATATTAGCCATTGTTGCTTACAGCCTTGCTATGGCGGTGATCTTACCAGGATTGTTGCATAAAAAAGGTATCCCAATGCCCAAAGCACTGGCACTTTCTGGTGTAGGACTGCTTGCGCATGGTGCACTGACCGCGTCGTTAATTTTTGAAGGCCAAGGGCAAAACTTAGGCTTATTGAATGTGACCTTGTTGGTCAGTTTTATCATCTCCTGCGCGCTCACGATAACAATCCCTAAGACCAAACTTTGGTTTTTGCTGCCGATTGCGTATGGATTCTCCATTCTAAATTTGATTGCAGCGACTTGGTTGCCTGTAGACTACATCACCCACTTAGAAGGACGATTTGGTATTGTCTTTCACGTGTCTATGGCCCTGTTCTCCTATGCTACGCTAACAATCGCCGCACTTTATGCGCTGCAGATGGCGTGGCTTGATTACAAGCTCAAGCACAAGAATGCTCAAGCCCTTAATCCAAACCTGCCACCACTACTTAAAGTTGAACGCCAATTGTTTAACCTTATATTGGTCGGGACAGGGTTACTGTCGGTGACGCTGGTCACTGGGCTTCTGTTTGTGCCAGACATTTTCTCGTCAGGTAAAGGTCATAAAATAGTGTTCTCTTTCGCTGCTTGGATCACCTACAGCGTATTGATTTGGGGACACTTTAAGCAAGGTTGGCGCGGCAACAAAGTCACTTGGATGACGTTAATTGGCGCAGTATTCCTAACCTTAGGCTACTTCGGCAGTCGATTTGTGCGGGAAGTTTTATTGACTTAACGTATTGAATAACCACTCAAGAACCCCAATAGATCATTGACAGCGCCTAGCGATTAGGTCATTAATTAACCATATCGACTCTCATAATTCGACTCACAAAGGACCATTGCATTGGATAGTATATCCACCGAGCTTCTGTTTGGCTTGCTTGCCGGATTAATCATAATTTCTGGTTATTTCTCAGGCTCTGAAACGGGCATGATGTCTCTAAACCGTTACCGTTTGAAGCATCTCTCTAAGCAAGGCCATAAAGGCGCTCAGCGAGTTGAAAAGATGCTTGGTCGCCCAGACCGCCTCATTGGCCTCATTCTTATCGGCAACAACCTCGTTAATATTCTTGCTTCTGCTATCGCCACCATTTTGGGTATGCGCCTCTATGGTGATGCCGGTGTGGCTATTTCTACGGGTTTGCTCACCTTGGTGGTGCTGGTCTTTGCAGAAGTTACTCCTAAAACCCTAGCCGCTCTTCACCCTGAGCGTGTCGCGTTTCCAAGTAGTGTGGTACTCAGCATTCTTATGCGTTTGCTGTCTCCATTGGTGATCTTAGTTAATGCCATTACCAATGGGTTCTTGCGTTTAATTGGTATAGGAACCGCTCATACCGTTGAAGAGCACTTAAGCTCGGAAGAGCTTCGTACTGTGGTGAATGAAGCGGGCAGCCTCATCCCAAGTCGCCACCAAGATATGCTCATTTCTATCTTAGATTTAGAGCACGTTACGGTGAACGACATTATGATCCCACGTAACGAAATCACCGGCATCGATATCAATGATGATTGGAAATCTATTGTTCGCCAGCTGACCCACTCTCCGCATGGTCGGGTGGTGCTCTATCGCGATCAAATAGATGAAGTGGTTGGCATGCTTAGGCTGCGTGAGGCTTATCGTCTAATGCTCGAGAAAAACGAGTTCAATAAAGAGACGCTACTTAGAGCTGCAGACGAGATCTACTTTATTCCAGAAGCCACACCGCTGAATGTTCAATTGCTCAAGTTCCAGCGCAACAAAGAACGTATTGGCTTAGTGGTCGACGAATACGGTGACATCATTGGTTTGGTCACGCTAGAAGACATTTTAGAAGAAATTGTGGGTGAATTTACTACCTCGATCGCCCCGAGTTTGTCAGACGAAATCACCCCTCAAAATGACGGAAGCTTCCTAATAGAAGGCAGCACCAACATTCGCGACATCAACAAAGGACTAGGGTGGACACTGCCTACAGACGGTCCCCGTACGTTGAATGGATTAATTGTTGAGCACCTCGAAGACATTCCCGAAAGCCACTTGAGCATTGAAGTTGCCAACCACCCTATGGAAGTGGTTGAGTTTGCTGAAAATAAAATCAAGATGGTTAAGGTCTATCCCCAACGAGGCTAAACCAACCTGCCAATAAAAAAAGGAGCCATTTGGCTCCTTTTTTTGATTCGAACTGACCGCTACACTTTTAGCTCGTTGAGCATAGAGTCAGGTAGCGCTAAATCGTCGTTACGATTCACGCCTACACCCCTTGCAATAATATCCTCTGCAATGGCTTTTGCTTCTTCAAGCGAGTGCATAGCTGCAGTGCCGCATTGGTATTCGTTTAGCTCTGGGATCTTGTTTTGGCTCTCGACTTTTAGTACGTCCTGCATTGCCGCTAACCACGCATCCGCAACCTGTTGTTCGCTCGGCGTACCGATCAAACTCATGTAAAAGCCAGTACGACAACCCATAGGTGAAATGTCGATGATCTCAACACTGTCCCCATTTAGGTGCGCTCGCATAAAGCCGGCGTACAAGTGCTCAAGAGTGTGAATTCCACGCTCTGAGAGTAGCGACTCGTTAGGTTGTGTAAAACGCAGATCGAACACAGTGATGGTATCGCCTGATGGGGTCTGCATTGTTTTTGCTACGCGAACCGCAGGGGCTGCCATGCGTGTATGATCTACGGTAAAGCTATCCAGTAATGGCATGACTTTCTCTCCTTTAGGTTACCCTTCTGGGCAACGTTTTCGATTCAAATCTGTTTATTAAGTCTATTGATTTAAGTAATCAAAATAGTCGGCGAGGAAGGTATCAAAGTCCTTGTCATCCGCCGCTTCAATATTTTTCTGTTTGAGTTCAGAGTCTTTTCGTTCATGCTCAAACGTGCAGTTACTATAAACCCTAAATTCTCGTTTAGCATAAGAGTTTGCATACTCTTCACCCAATAGTGAACCCACGGTCGTTTGACCGCCACTAAGCTTGATATCGCGAAGCAGTTGACCCGATATGGTCAACTCGGGATCGTCTATCCAGGTTTCAAATTTAGAGATCGCTTCTTTATAGAAGTGACCTCCTTTGGCGTTATCCATCTCATTAGCGATGACTTTAAAGTCAACAAATATGCGTTTGGCCCACTCTTGAAGTGACAACTTTTCGCCTTCACAACCAATCGTCAGCATGAGGCCTTTTTCACGACCTTTTTCAATTACCGAGTTCCAGTTCTCACGCCAGCAATGGATCTCGCAATCGTCCATAGGTGCCGAATCGCTTAGTGCACACCAAGTTAAGAATATATCCAAAAACAAAATCTGTTCTTTTTTGATACCGATTGAGCTGTAAGGGTTAACGTCAAGAGAGCGAACTTCAATATACTCGACTCCTTCACGACCAAGCGCTTCTGATGGCTTTTCACCGTGTCGTGCTACGCGTTTAGGACGGATGGGTGCATACAGTTCGTTTTCGATTTGCAGGACATTACTGTTTAACTGCTTGTACTCACCATCGACTTTAACACCGAGTTTGGCAAATTTCTCAGAAGGCGCACGAATGGCCGAGTTCAATCCGTCCAAGTAGTGGTCTAGTGAGTTAAAGCCAATATTCAAAGAGCTTTGCTCACTGTTGGTGTAACCAAGATCGCTTAATCGCAAAGACGTTGCCTTGGGCAAGTAGAGTGTGCCATTTAGATCTTCAAATTCTAAGTCGGTTTCACGACCATTTAAAAACGACGAGCAGATTGCTGGAGACGCACCAAATAAGAACGGGATCAACCATCCAAAACGGTAGTAATTTCTGATCACGCCAAAGTATGCGTCAGATTGGGAATCTTGCCTTTGCTGCGCGTCTTGCTCACCATACAGTTGGTCCCAAAACGCTTGAGGGAACGAAAAGTTGAAATGCACACCCGAGATAATCTGCATCAAACTGCCGTAGCGGTTACGCAGACCTTCACGGTATAGCGTTTTCATTTTGCCGCTATTCGACTGTCCGTACTGCGCCAGATTAATATCGGTTTCTGCACCTACGTAGCAAGGCATCGACATCGGCCACATTTTTTCGTCACCCAGTTGAGCTTGAGTGAAATGGTGAATATCGGTTAATTGATCTAGAAGCTCATTCACGTCATACGAAACAGGCGTTATAAATTCCAGTAGCGATTCAGAATAATCGGTAGTGATCCATTGGTGCGTAAGCGCCGAACCTAAGGCTTTTGGATGTGGCGAAGTGGCTAAGCTCCAATCACCTTGATAGCGAAGTGTTTCACGCTCTACCCCGCGCCCTATGTGTAAAAAGGCGTCCTTGTTGCGTGCTACTCGACGAAGCCGCGTTGAAAAATCAGTCAAAACAGTAACCACTTACCTTAAATGCGCCATCCCCACTTCACCCACTGCGAAAATGTGTGGCACTAAAAAACAAAGGGGATTTTCCCATCCCCTTTGTATATGTTCGCTATGGTGCAATTTCAAGTTGCTGTAGCGGAATATTTAACGCCTTGAGCTGTGGGATCAATGATTCTGCATCCCCGACAACGACAATTTGATAGTCGTCGGGGTTAAACCATTTTGCAGCCATCTCATCGAGCGTCTGTTTATCGACGGTTGCGGCAATACGATTTCTTGTATTTAAGTAATCATAATCAAGGCTGTAGGTGAGTATACTACTTAAAAGCTGTGCTTTCTGCCCCGGAGTCTCATATTTTAGAGCGTCTTGTTGCCCTACCGCCATGCGCATAAAGTTTAGCTCTTCATCGGTCATACCTTGACTCGAATATTGCTCTAGCTCTAACAGCATCTCGTTAATCGAGTCCACCGTCGAATCAGCTCGTACTTGTGCGTTAAACACTACAATGCCCACTTCACGATTACTTGCAAAGTAGCCGCTGGCACCATAGGTGTAACCTTTGTCTTCTCTCAGGTTTTGATTTATGCGGCTGTTGAAATTACCCGCCAAATTAAAGTTAGCCAATTGCGATAGGTAAAGCTCACCTGTAGCGTCAAACGGCATGCCATTTCGCACTAGCCTTACAATGGTTTGAGGAGCTCGCGGCTTATCGACCACATAGATAGATTGTCCTGTTGGCGGGTCGATAGTTTTGCGACGTAAAATTGGCGCGGTTTCCCCTTCCCAACGTTCAAATCGTTGCAGCTGTTTCTTTAACTCCCGTTCACTGATATCACCGACAACCAGTACCTGAGCACCGTGGGGTGAGTAGTGCTGTGCATAGAACTGTTTCACATCATTCAAGGTTAAAGACGCGACAGACTCGCTAGTACCGTCACTGCTGCGCGCGTAAAAGGAATCGCCAAACGCCACTTGCCGAGTTGCTTGAGAGGCCAACCATGAAGGTGTTTGATGTTCATACACCAAACCTTCTAGTGCTTGCTGTTTGATACGGGCAAAATCTGATTCACTAAATGCAGGTTTAAAGAGCACCTCTTCAACAACATCTAGGGTTTCTTCAAAATGCTCACTCAAACTCGACACTGTGATGCTGGTGGTGTATTCCCCAGAGCGAATCGACACACTACTCCCCAACCCATCGAGTTGCGCTTGTATCTCTTCACTGTCTCGCAATTGAGTTCCTTCACTCATCATTGATGCCGTTAAGCCTGCAGTACCTTCTTTTCCAATTGCTGCATAACGATTACCTGCAGGCATACGTAATTGGAACAGCACTGTGGGTGTTTCACTTGAAACGGTGCCCAGCACCTCCACGTCGTTGCTGGTGTGGAACTGATACAGTTTTGGTAAGGTTACGCTAACAGCGGTGCCCGCTTGCGGCATCATGCTGCGATCAAAATCATCCACCGCGGTTCGAAGATCAAGCTGATCTTCCGACACCTTTTGGTATTCAGGTAATGTGCGTTCCGGTGTCACAAAATTGGCCGGCCTGGCCGCCAACTGACTTTCTCCTTTAGGCACTACGCTTAGCGTCACTCGCGGCTTGTCTTTGATGTAAGTAAGATAGCTTTGATACACAGACGCTTGATCAACGGCATTAATCGCTGCTAAGTTCGATTGCAATCTATCTGGCTGCCCGTAAAACGTTTCGTTTGAGGCAAGCATAGAGACTTTCCCCGACACACTTTGCAGCGAGAATATAGCGCTGGCTTTCGCTGAGCCGGCGATTTGGTCTAGTTGGCTTTGCTCTACTTGATCTAAGGTAAAGTTCTCCATAATGTCAGACACTTGATCATAAATAGGCCCTAGGTTAGCTTCTTCGCCAGAATTGACCATCACCACCACATAGAAGTTGCAAGCGAGTTCAGAGCAATTACTGTACGCCGCTGCACTCAATGCTTTTTGGGTTTTCACCAACTGTTGATACAAGATACTGTTTCGGCCATTGCCTACTATTGTAGCCAATGCTTCTAGCGAGCGTTGATCGTCAGCACCGCGGTAAGAGGTAGGCCACCCCATAACCATCATCGGTTGGCGGATACGATCTTCTAAAGTCACAAATCGGTCTTCAGGCAGTACAGCGGGCTGTTTTGGTGCAGACTCGACCGGAGGCCCCTCTGGAATCGATCCAAAATACTGACTTACCCATTCCATCGTTTGCTGTTCATCAATGTCGCCACCAATAGTCAATACGGCGTTATTGGGGCCATACCAGCGAAGAAAAAACGCTTTAAGGTCATTGACATCGACGCGATCTAAGTCTTTAACGTAACCGATGGTTTGCCACGAGTAAGGGTGTCCTTCTGGGTACATCGCTTCGCCCAGTTTTTCCCATGTGAGGCCGTACGGGCGATTGTCATAGTTTTGCGCACGCTCATTCTTAACAGTGTCTCGCTGGATTTCAAATTTACGCTGAGAGACCGCTTCTAGTAGAAAGCCCATTCGGTCTGATTCCATCCACAACACTTTTTCCAGTTGGTTAGACGGAACCGTTTGGTAGTAATTTGTTCGATCGCGGTTGGTGGTGCCGTTTAAATCACCACCAGCTTCGGTAATGATTTTAAAATGTTCTTGATCGCCTACATGCTTAGAGCCTTGGAACATCATATGCTCAAAGAAATGAGCAAAACCTGATTTCCCTACCTCTTCACGAGCCGACCCCACGTGGTAAGTCACATCGACGTGCACCAATGGATCGGAGTCATCAGGGGTTAAAATGACAGTTAAACCGTTGTCGAGAACATATTTGGAGTAGGCAATTGAGGCAGCATTGGGTTGTTTCTCTGCTTGCTCAACCAATGTGTAGCCTAGCTTTTGTTGTTCAACAGGTGCTTGAGAAGACGGATTGCTGCATCCGACCAAGATCGCACCCAACCCAAGCATGGTCACACTTGTGGCCAGTTTGTTTAGCCAATTATTTTGCATCTTTTCCCCTCAAAAAAACCCATAGTACAGTGCGGCCATCGTTGCGTACCGTAGGGCTTTACCTAAGGCAATGGCGATCACACAGGGTATAAACTTTAGCCGTAACCACCCTGCAGCAAGGCAAAGTGGGTCACCAATAACCGGCAACCAGCTAAAAAGTAAAGCAAACACGCCGTAGCGCTCTATATAGTGTATAGCCTTTTGACTGTTTTTTTGGCGACTAGTTCGATTTGGTAGCCACAATCCAATCCAATAGTTGGTTAATCCACCAAGCGTATTACCTAGGGTTGCAGCAAGTAAAATGGCCACCAATGGCTCTGAGGCTTGGTTAAGCGCAACCAATAGAGCGGCCTCAGAACCACCGGGTAATAACGTGGCGCTTAAAAAACCTGTCCAAAAGAGTATCAGTAATGGAGATCCTGCAAACCATTCAGCGATCCATGAAAATATCGTGTCCACTAGTGACTAAGACTAAGATCTAGTAATACTTTTCCACGTGTATGACCCGTTTCGACTTGCTGGTGCGCCTTGACGACATCGGCCATCGGAAAGACCGTCTGAATATCAATTTTTAATGAGCCGTCACCCACCATATTAAGCAATGTGGTTAATTGTTCTGTATTTGGCTCAACAAGCATGCCTTCAGCGGTTACGCCTATGTTTTCAGCTTCAGCCTTAATTTTATCGGCAGTGATGGTTGGTATGGTAATGACTCTCGAGCCTGACTTTAGGCATTTCATTGCATCAAGTGCGACGTCGCCACCAATCAGATCAATCAGCACGTCAACCCCCTGTAACTGCTCGGATGCAGGGGCGACATGATAGTTTATCGCGGTCGCACCGAGTGTTGCCATGTAATCTAAATTTGTTGCGCCACAGGTTGTATACACATCGGCACCTGTTGCTACAGCCAATTGAACGGCAATATGTCCTACGCCTCCTGCTCCACCTAGAATCAATACCGATTGGTCTGGTTCAATGCAGGCTTTTTGAACCGCCTGCATCGCCGTTAATCCGGCTAATGGTAGTGCTGCTGCAGCTTCGAATGTAATCGAGTTAGGCACTTTTAGAAGCTCTTGGCTCACCACATTAAGTCGCTGAGCATAAGCGCCCGCTTCAAGAGGAAACCCGATGAATCCGACAACATGATCGCCAATGGTAAAACCTGATACAGAGTCACCGACAGCCAAGACTTTGCCGACAAGATCGTAACCTGGCGTCCAAGGTAAATTATCTTTGTTGCTTTGTGCAGCCCATCCAAGACCGGCTCGGGTTTTCACATCGATAGGATTAATCGATGCAAACATACCTTCAACCTGCACCTCATTGTCAGCTGGCGCTGCGAGTTCCGCTTCAACAATTTCTAAGGTTTCCGCTGGCCCAAACTGGGGAATGACGACTTTAAAAGAGGTTGGCATAGCATCGAGCTCCATATTGGCTAAACAAAAAAGAGGCGCATAAATGCGCCTCTTTGACTATAAACCATTTTAATACAACACACTAACTCAACAATCAGTGTAGTGTCAGTATTAGCCCACGATTGCCAACAAGATACCAGCAGCAACCGCTGACCCTAATACCCCAGCAACGTTAGGTCCCATAGCGTGCATCAACAAGAAGTTTTGGTTGTTTGCTTCCAGCCCAACTTTGTTTACAACGCGCGCCGCCATCGGTACAGCGGAAACTCCAGCCGCGCCGATCAGTGGGTTGATGTCTTCTTTGGTGTACTTATTCAGTAGTTTAGCCATAAGAACACCCGTAGCAGTACCAATAGAGAATGCCACCGCACCTAAGCCCAAAATACCCAAAGTTTCAACGTTAAGGAACTTGTCAGCTTGAAGTTTAGAACCAACACCTAGCCCCAAGAAGATGGTCACTATGTTGATTAACTCGTTTTGCGCAGTCTTTGATAGACGATCAACTACGCCGGCTTCACGCATAAGGTTGCCCAAACAGAACATACCGACCAGTGGCGTCGCTGACGGTAAGAACAAGATAGTCATCACCAACACCACAAGCGGGAACATGATTTTCTCGAACTTACCAACATGACGCAGCTGAGCCATCTTGATTTTACGCTCTTCTGGATTAGTCAGCGCCTTCATAATAGGTGGCTGAATAATAGGAACCAGTGCCATGTAGCTGTATGCGGCAACCGCAATAGCTCCGAGCAAATCAGGTGACAACTTACTGGCTAAGAATATGGCAGTGGGGCCATCGGCACCACCTATGATGGCGATTGACGATGCGTCTTGCATCGAAAATTCCATCCCAGGTATGAAGTTCAGCAAGATTGCGCCAAATAATGTGGCGAAAATACCAAACTGAGCCGCTGCGCCTAACCACAGTGTTTTGGGGTTAGCGATCAAGGCACCAAAATCAGTCATTGCACCAACGCCCATAAAAATGAGCAGTGGGAATACACCTGTCGAGATACCCATTTCGTACACGTAGTACAGCAGACCACCAGGCTCTGTAAAGCCTGCATTAGGGATATTGGCTAAAATGGCACCAAAGCCAATTGGCAATAGCAGCAAAGGTTCGAAACCTTTACGAATTGCCAAAAATAGCAGCCCACACCCCACTGCAATCATACACAGCTGACCAAACTCAAAGTTGGCAATCCCTGTCTCTGACCAAAGTGTCAGTAATCCTTCCATTGCCTAATTACTCCAAGCTTAATAGTGGTGAGCCTACTTTCACAGCATCACCTTCTTTAACGTGTAAGTCTTGTACGACACCGCCGCGAGACGCACGGACTTCGGTTTCCATCTTCATGGCTTCAAGGATAAGCAGTACATCACCCTCTTCCACTTCCTCTCCGGTCTGTACATTCACTTTAAAGATGTTACCGGCTAATGGCGCAGGAACGTCTTCTGATGCCGCTGACGATGCAACAGGTGCTGTAGGCGCGGCTTGTGACGCACCTTTAGCAGCAGCCACAGAAGTCACTTGGCCTTGAGGTCCAACTTCAACATCGTAAACTTGGCCATCGACTTTAACGGAATAGGCTTCAACACCACCTTTAGCAGGAGCCGCAACGGGGGCTTCAACTACAGGCTCTTTACCTGGAGCCGGTTCAAAGGCATCTGGGTTGTGACGATTTTTAAGGAACTTAAGGCCTACTTGAGGGAACAATGCGTAGGTCAAAACATCATCAACCGTGTCTTCGGCCAACGAGATCCCTTCAGCTTTCGATTTTTCTAGCAGCTCAGTGGTCAATGCATCCATTTCGTCGTCTAACAAATCGGCTGGACGGCAGGTAATGGCTTCTTTTCCATCTAGCACTTTCGCTTGCAACTCGGCGTTCACAGCCGCCGGAGCCGAACCGTATTCGCCTTTTAGTACCCCTGCAGTCTCTTTAGTGATGCTCTTATAGCGCTCGCCAGTTAAGACGTTGATCACAGCTTGAGTACCTACAATTTGAGACGTCGGCGTTACCAGTGGAATAAAACCAAGATCCTCACGAACACGCGGGATCTCTTCAAGCACTTCATCAATGCGATCCGCCGCGCCTTGCTCTTTAAGTTGGCCTTCCATGTTAGTTAACATGCCGCCCGGAACTTGAGCAATAAGGATTCGAGAATCAACACCTTTAAGCGCACCTTCCCACTTAGCGTATTTCTTACGTACTTCGCGGAAGTAAGCCGCAATAGGTTCAATTTGGTCAAGCTTGAGGTTGGTGTCGCGTTCGGTCTCTTGCAGCATAGCGACAACGGTTTCCGTTGGCGTGTGGCCGTACGTGCAGCTCATTGACGAAATTGCAGTATCAAGAATATCAATACCAGCTTCAACGGCTTTAACGGCTGTTGCCGTAGACAGACCAGTGGTCGCATGACAATGCAACGCAAGCGGGATATCACAAGACGCTTTAATACGGGTAATAAGCTCTTCCGCTTCGTAAGGACGTAGCAGACCAGACATATCCTTAATACACAGCGAGTGGCAACCTAAGTCTTCTAAACGTTTAGCCAAATCGACCCAAGTGTCAGCGTTGTGCACAGGGCTTGTGGTATACGACAACGTCCCTTGCGCATGTGCGCCTACATCTACTGCGGCTTTTACTGCCGTTTGGAAGTTACGGACATCATTCATGGCATCAAAAATACGGAACACGTCCATACCGTTGCCGTGCGCGCGCTCTACAAATTTTGTAACCACATCGTCAGCATAATGGCGGTAACCTAATAGGTTTTGACCACGCAATAGCATCTGCATTGGTGTATTTGGCATTGCTTTTTTGAGCTCGCGTAAGCGCTCCCAAGGATCTTCGCCTAAAAAGCGAATGCAAGAGTCAAAGGTTGCGCCTCCCCAAGTTTCGAGAGACCAGTAACCGACTTTATCGAGTTCGGCTGCAATAGGTAGCATGTCTTCAATACGCATGCGGGTTGCAAATAAAGACTGATGAGCATCGCGAAGCACGACATCAGTTAAAGCAAGTGGTTTAGACATGGGCTTAACTCCTTTTAAATTGTTCTACTTCGCTGAAGTTGCACGGTACTTATGTACAGCTGCAGATATAGCGGCCACCGTTTTCGGATCGACGTCCGAACTATTTTGATTATTCGCTTTGGTGGAGGTATTACGTTTTACGGGTGCACTTACCACTTCCTCTTTGGGAGCGATTTTCGACAGCAGCTGCACCAATACAATCAGTATGGAGAGGAATACAAACACAACCAGCATGCCGGTAAGCATGAGAGTTGCCGCATCCACTAATTGGCTTCCAATATTTGTCATTGTGAGTCCTTTCTCATCGTCCTGACATTCCGCGGCTTGGCAAGCAAGACAGCGACAGACCTAGGATTATGTCTTTTGCTTAAAGCTTGTCAAACATCTGTCATCTATTCTGAAAACAGCTTCAAAAACACAACTTTACTCGGTCATTGCGTCAGGTAGTTTATGAACTAACTATTTTGACTAAAAAAAATACTACTAAATAGCGCAAAGTAACATGAGGCCCATCAACTAAATCCGAATCTAGTATCGACTCACGTCAAAAAAAGCAGAAAAAACAGGAGGATGTAATAGAGATGTATATAAACATGATGCGGAAATGTTAAAAAACCCCGTATTACTCAGTGTAATTACGGGGTTTCTTAATAATGGCGCGCTCGGAAGGATTCGAACCTTCGACCGCCTGGTTCGTAGCCAGGTACTCTATCCAGCTGAGCTACGAGCGCGCAATGTTCTGTGTATCGATGTGCCTAGTAAAAGGGAAGATGGCGCGCTCGGAAGGATTCGAACCTTCGACCGCCTGGTTCGTAGCCAGGTACTCTATCCAGCTGAGCTACGAGCGCGCAATATTCTGTCTATCGATGTATTTTTACTGAAAGAAAAGATGGCGCGCTCGGAAGGATTCGAACCTTCGACCGCCT
>NZ_JXQD01000028.1 GCF_002100145.1 Vibrio sp. qd031 | reverse complement strand
CAACTCAGGCCACTGGCACGCAAAGCCCCCAAAGCACTCTACAGTGCGATGTTCCAAGTCGCCGCTGGTGTGCTAAAAAGCTTTGCTCACAGACAGAGCAGAGGCGCACTTGGCTTCACCGCCGTACTGCATACTCACAGTCGACAACGCAACCTGCACCCTCATCTGCATATTGTTGTTGCTGGTGGTCGATATCACGCATCAAAGCAGTCGTGGTACAAAGAAAATAAGCAGTACCTCTTTAATGCGTTCGCAATGGCGAAGGTGTGGCGAGCAAGGCTATTAGATGCACTCACCGCGCATCCAGAGTTATGGGTGCCCAAACAGACGCCAATCAAATGGGTGGTTGACTGCCGTAGCGTAGGCAAAGGCCAACCTGCACTGGAGTACTTGTCACGATACCTGTATCGAGGGGTACTCCCTGACCGAGACATCGTGAGCGTTGAAAATGATACCGTGACCTTCCGCTACCGAGAAAGCAAAACCAAACAGTGGACGACGCGAACACTGCC
>NZ_JXQD01000010.1:5240-5537 GCF_002100145.1 Vibrio sp. qd031 | reverse complement strand
GTAAACTCGCGCACTTCTTTCTGACCGGCTGTCAGCGCGTCCACTGTGGCGTTATCGGCCAGTGTGAAGGTCCAATTGCCCTCCGCGTCAACGGTGAACTCACCGTACGCATCGGTAATAGTATTTGGTGCAAATTCTAGGTCTGGATTGTCTGCATCCGTCGCCGTTAACGTGCCGCTGACAGGCGTCACATCACCTTCAGTGACTTCATCAGTATCCGCCGAAATCACCGGATCATCATCAGTACCCGTGATGGTAATCGTCACTTTAGTGTCACTGCCATCGGACAGCGTCACG
>NZ_JXQD01000010.1:3079-5031 GCF_002100145.1 Vibrio sp. qd031 | reverse complement strand
TTCAAACGCTAAATTAGGATTGTCTGCATCCGTCGCCGTCAACGTACCGCTGACTGGAGTCAGATCGCCCTCGGTTACCGCGTCAGTATCCGCCGAAATCACCGGATCATCATCAGTACCCGTGATGGTAATCGTCACTTTAGTGTCACTGCCATCGGACAGCGTCACGGTAAACTCGCGCACTTCTTTCTGACCGGCTGTCAGCGCGTCCACTGTGGCGTTATCGGCCAGTGTGAAGGTCCAATTGCCCTCCGCGTCAACGGTGAACTCACCGTACGCATCGGTAATAGTATTTGGTGCAAATTCTAGGTCTGGATTGTCTGCATCCGTCGCCGTTAGGGTGCCGCTGACAGGCGTCACATCGCCCTCGGTTACCGCGTCGGTATCCGCCGAAATCACCGGAGCATCGTCAGTACCCGTGATGGTAATCGTCACTGTAGTGTCACTGCCATCGGACAGTGTCACAGTAAACTCGCGCACTTCTTTCTGGCCGGCCGTTAATGCATCGACTGTGGCGTTATCCGCCAGTGTGAACGTCCAATTGCCATTCGCGTCAACGGTGAACTCACCGTACGCATCGGTAATAGTATTTGGTGTAAATTCTAGGTCTGGATTGTCTGCATCCGTCGCCGTTAACGTGCCGCTGACAGGCGTCACATCACCTTCAGTGACTTCATCAGTATCCGCCGAAATCACCGGATCATCATCAGTACCCGTGATGGTAATCGTCACTTTAGTGTCACTGCCATCGGACAAGGTCACGATAAACTCGCGCACTTCTTTCTGGCCGGCTGTCAGCGCGTCCACTGTGGCGTTATCCGACAGTGTGAACGTCCAATTGCCATTCGCGTCAACGGTGAACTCACCGTACGCATCGGTAATAGTATTTGGTGTAAATTCTAGGTCTGGATTGTCTGCATCCGTCGCCGTCAACGTACCGCTGACAGGCGTCACATCGCCCTCGGTTACCGCGTCGGTATCCGTCGAAATCACCGGAGCATCGTCAGTACCGGTAATGGTAATGGTGACAGTGGTGTCACTGCCATCGGACAAGGTCACGATAAACTCGCGCACTTCTTTCTGGCCGGCCGTTAATGCATCGACTGTGGCGTTATCGGCCAGTGTGAACGTCCAATTGCCCTCCGCGTCAACGGTGAACTCACCGTACGCATCGGTAATAGTATTTGGTGCAAATTCTAGGTCTGGATTGTCTGCATCCGTCGCCGTCAACGTACCGCTGACTGGAGTCAGATCGCCCTCGGTTACCGCGTCGGTATCCGCAGAAATCACCGGATCGTCATCGGTACCGGTGATGGTAATGGTGACGGTGGTATCACTGCCATCAGACAGCGTCACGGTAAACTCGCGCACTTCTTTCTGGCCGGCCGTTAATGCATCGACTGTGGCGTTATCCGCCAGTGTGAACGTCCAATTGCCCTCCGCGTCAACGGTGAACTCACCGTACGCATCGGTAATAGTATTTGGTGCAAATTCTAGGTCTGGATTGTCTGCATCCGTCGCCGTCAACGTACCGCTGACTGGAGTCAGATCGCCCTCGGTTACCGCGTCAGTATCCGCCGAAATCACCGGAGCATCGTCAGTACCGGTAATGGTAATCGTCACTGTAGTATCACTGCCATCAGACAGCGTCACGGTAAACTCGCGGACTTCTTTCTGACCCGCGGTCAGAGCATCCACGGTGGCATTATCCGCCAGTGTGAACGTCCAATTGCCGTCCGCGTCAACGGTGAACTCACCGTAAGCATCGCTAATGGTGTTTGAGTTAAACGCCAAATCTGGGTTGTCTGCATCCATAGCCGTTAGCGTACCGCTGACAGGCGTCAGATCGCCTTCGGTTACCGCGTCGGTATCCGCGGAAATCACTGGCGCGTCATCGGTACCGGTGATGGTAATGGTGACGGTGGTATCACTGCCATCAGACAGCGTCACGG
>NZ_JXQD01000010.1:0-2911 GCF_002100145.1 Vibrio sp. qd031 | reverse complement strand
TAATAGTATTTGGTGCAAATTCTAGGTCTGGATTGTCTGCATCCGTCGCCGTCAACGTACCGCTGACTGGAGTCAGATCGCCCTCGGTTACCGCGTCGGTATCCGCGGAAATCACTGGCGCGTCATCGGTACCGGTGATGGTAATGGTGACGGTGGTATCACTGCCATCGGACAGCGTCACAGTAAACTCGCGCACTTCTTTCTGGCCGGCGGTTAATGCATCGACTGTCGCGTTATCGGCCAGTGTGAACGTCCAATTGCCGTCCGCGTCAACGGTGAACTCACCGTACGCATCGCTAATGGTGTTTGAGTTAAACGCCAAATCTGGATTGTCTGCATCGATTGCTGTCAATGTACCAGTGATTGGCGTCATGTCGCCTTCTGTGACTTCATCAGCATCCGCCGAAATCACAGGATCGTCATCGGTACCGGTAATGGTAATGGTGACAGTGGTGTCACTGCCATCGGACAAGTTCACGATAAACTCGCGCACTTCTTTCTGGCCGGCGGTTAATGCATCGACTGTGGCGTTATCCGCCAGTGTGAACGTCCAATTGCCGTCCGCATCAACGGTGAACTCACCGTAAGCATCGCTAATAGTATTTGAGTTAAAGGCCAAATCTGGGTTGTCTGCATCCATAGCCGTTAGCGTACCGCTGACAGGCGTCAGATCGCCTTCGGTTACCGCGTCGGTATCCGCGGAAATCACTGGCGCGTCATCGGTACCGGTGATGGTAATGGTGACGGTGGTATCACTGCCATCGGACAGCGTCACAGTAAACTCGCGGACTTCTTTCTGGCCGGCCGTTAATGCATCGACTGTGGCGTTATCCGCCAGTGCGAACGTCCAATTGCCCTCCGCGTCAACGGTGAACTCACCGTACGCATCGCTAATGGTGTTTTCTTCAAACGCTAAATTAGGATTGTCTGCATCCGTCGCCGTTAGGGTGCCGCTGACAGGCGTCACATCGCCCTCGGTTACCGCGTCGGTATCCGCCGAAATCACCGGAGCATCGTCAGTACCGGTAATGGTAATCGTCACTGTAGTGTCACTGCCATCAGACAGCGTCACGGTAAACTCGCGGACTTCTTCTTGACCCGCGGTCAGAGCATCCACGGTGGCATTATCCGCCAGTGTGAACGTCCAATTGCCCTCCGCATCAACGGTGAACTCACCGTACGCATCGCTAATGGTGTTTTCTTCAAACGCTAAATTAGGATTGTCTGCATCCGTCGCCGTTAGGGTGCCGCTGACAGGCGTCACATCGCCTTCCGTCACTGCGTCGGTATCCGCAGAAATCACCGGATCGTCATCGGTACCGGTAATGGTAATGGTGACGGTGGTATCACTGCCATCGGACAGCGTCACAGTAAACTCGCGGACTTCTTTCTGGCCAGCGGTTAATGCATCGACTGTGGCATTATCGGCCAGTGTGAATGTCCAATTGCCATTGGCGTCAACGGTGAACTCACCGTACGCATCGCTAATGGTGTTTTCTTCAAACGCTAAATTAGGATTGTCTGCATCCGTCGCCGTTAGGGTGCCGCTGACAGGCGTCACATCGCCTTCCGTCACTGCGTCAGTATCCGCCGAAATCACCGGATCATCATCAGTACCCGTGATGGTAATCGTCACTGTAGTGTCACTGCCATCGGACAGCGTCACGGTAAACTCACGGACTTCTTTCTGGCCGGCGGTTAATGCATCGACTGTGGCGTTATCGGCCAGTGTGAATGTCCAATGGCCATTGGCGTCAACGGTGAACTCACCGTACGCATCGCTAATGGTGTTTTCTTCAAACGCTAAATTAGGATTGTCTGCATCCGTCGCCGTCAACGTACCGCTGACAGGCGTCAGATCGCCCTCGGTTACCGCGTCGGTATCCGCCGAAATCACCGGATCGTCATCGGTACCGGTAATGGTAATGGTGACGGTGGTGTTACTGCCATCGGACAGCGTCACAGTAAACTCGCGCACTTCTTTCTGACCGGCTGTCAGCGCGTCCACTGTGGCGTTATCCGACAGTGTGAACGTCCAATTGCCATTAGCATCAACGGTGAACTCACCGTACGCATCGCTAATGGTGTTTTCTTCAAATGCTAAATTAGGATTGTCTGCATCCGTCGCCGTTAGGGTGCCGCTGACAGGCGTCAGATCGCCTTCGGTTACCGCGTCGGTATCCGCGGAAATCACCGGATCATCATCAGTACCCGAGATGGTAATCGTCACTTTAGTGTCACTGCCATCGGACAGCGTCACGGTAAACTCGCGCACTTCTTCTTGACCGGCTGTTAGCGCATCCACAGTCGCGTTATCGGCCAGTGTGAACGTCCAATTGCCGTCCGCATCAACGGTGAACTCACCGTACGCATCGCTAATGGTGTTTTCTTCAAACGCTAAATTAGGATTGTCTGCATCCGTCGCCGTCAACGTACCGCTGACTGGAGTCAGATCGCCCTCGGTTACCGCGTCAGTATCCGCCGAAATCACCGGAGCATCGTCAGTACCGGTGATGGTAATGGTGACGGTGGTATCACTGCCATCGGACAGCGTCACAGTAAACTCGCGGACTTCTTCTTGACCCGCGGTCAGAGCATCCACGGTGGCATTATCCGCCAGTGTGAACGTCCAATTGCCGTCCGCATCAACGGTGAACTCACCGTAAGCATCGCTAATGGTGTTTGAGTTAAACGCCAAATCTGGGTTGTCTGCATCCATAGCCGTTAGCGTACCGCTGACAGGCGTCAGATCGCCTTCGGTTACCGCGTCGGTATCCGCCGAAATCACCGGATCATCATCAGTACCCGTGATGGTAATCGTCACTTTAGTGTCACTGCCATCGGACAGCGTCACGGTAAACTCGCGCACTTCTTTCTGACCGGCTGTCAGCGCGTCCACTGTGGCGTTATC
>NZ_JXQD01000027.1 GCF_002100145.1 Vibrio sp. qd031 | reverse complement strand
AAGCTATTATCGTTCCAACAGAACGATAATGAATTGACTGTGCCAAATAACTCATTCCCGAAAGAAGTTGCTATTCGTATTGGTCACTCAGTTCATTGAAATCAAGGTTGATTCCGAGGAATCTATTTGATTATCATCAACGAGTGCCCACACAGATTGATAGGTTTATATTGTTAAAGAGCTTTGCTTTCAGTGCCTTAGCACTTAAGCAGGACGCGTATAATACGCTTTCCACTTTGAAAGTCAACATAAAATTCTAAGTTATTACTAAAAACTTTATGGTGACTGAACTCAAACGAGTTCAATCAAAATTAAAGCCTGGCGATGTCCTACTCTCACATGGGGAAACCCCACACTACCATCGGCGCTATTGCGTTTCACTTCTGAGTTCGGCATGGAATCAGGTGGGTCCACAACGCTATGGTCGCCAAGCAAATTTGTTTAGAGCCGAGAGGCGAGTCGCGAGAAGCGAGTCATCTATCGTCTCTATTTAACTTTGGAAAGCTGTAGCAAAAAACTCGTCTCTCGACGCTCGTTTCTCGTATCTGTTCTCTTACACATTCAAAGTTCTTACTTTGAGTCCAATCAAAACCCTTTGGGTGTTGTATGGTTAAGCCTCACGGGCAATTAGTACAGGTTAGCTCAATGCCTCACAGCACTTACACACCCTGCCTATCAAC
>NZ_JXQD01000001.1 GCF_002100145.1 Vibrio sp. qd031 | reverse complement strand
TTATAATCAAACAAGGAGGCACAGTGCTCTTGGATATCTAAGTCCAATCAACTTTGAAAAACAAAATGTCGCTTAACCGTGTGTCCAGTGTTGCTGGGGCAGATCACTTTGCCCTAATCCACAATACCGAGATATTAGATTCGCTATTAAACCGTCGATGCAAGGTAAGGGCTTTGCGAAAGAAGCAGCGCAGGCGGTCATTCAAGAATACTTTGTACAGCATAGCGAATCGATATTAGGCGTCGCTATCGACTCAAATGAGCCAAGCCTTGCTCTGCTTAGCCTGCTGGGCTTTTGTAATGATGAAATTGCAACCCCGTATTCAAGCAGAGAAGGGTTAACCGTACTACGATTAAACAAGCCAATTTACAGTGTTAAGTGACCTAGCTAAACTGCATAAATTCATCGTGGTTCTGGGCAGTTACAGCTGTCTCGCTTTGTATAATCGATAAGATTACCCTGCGCATCTCGCGTGAATAAACAGCAGCGATTAAACAATTGGTAAAGATCATCGCGAGCTCTTTGTACTCTTGATTTTACGGTTGAATAATTAATGTTGTGTTGCTCGGCATACTGTTTTTGACTCATGCCTTCAATTTCTATTGCTTTTAGCAATCCCTGTTGCTCTGTAGTCAGGCAATTAATAAAGGGCTCAATGCAGGGGCCCATTTTAACGATGAGCAGTGTTTCCGAAGCTTCCAGCTCGTGAAGCTGTTCAGAGAACTCTTCACTTGGCTTTTGTTTTCGGTAAAAATCCATCATCGCGTTATGAGCAATTTGAAATAGCCAAGACTTTAGCTTACTAACGTCATTTAGAGTATCTATGTTTTGATAGGTTTTTAACATCACGTCTTGAAGAATGTCGTCTGCATCAGCTTGGTTTCGTAAGTTTTTAAACAAAAATGCTCGCAAACTCACTTCATACTGTTGCCATATCTGCTCTAATTCCATATTGGTTACCTTCTTCAACACTGGTGACAGTATAACCGAACCTACAAATGTGAAGAAAGTAAGGAGTTACGCGTTCAACGCTTTCTAATTACAGCTTTTTAAGCGATTATTCGTAACATTAGCCTCTTTTTGGTGTTTAGCTTTCCATGCGCATGCCGATCTTTGTAAAACTGTTTACCTCTTTTGTAAACGACTCTCAAGAGTGTATTAAGTTTGTTTATGGCGTTGGATATAAGCTCAAATTGTAAAAGGACATAGCGTGGAAGCGACGATCGAGATACGAAAGGCCGCCCCTAGTGAACTAAACGATCTGTACGAGCTAGTCACAAACAACAGTGAGTGGACGCGATTTAACGGCCCGTACTTTCCATACAGCCACCCAACTTTTGAGCAGTTTCGCACTGATCTCTTTAATAAGCTGTTATTGGGTGAGTCCATTAAGTTAATTACTCTCAATGGTGTACCCGTTGGTTCAGTCAGTTATTACTGGGAGTGCGAGTCGACACGTTGGCTTGAAGTGGGCGTCATAATTTACGATCAAGCTCATTGGGGAAAAGGCATCGCGCGCCCTGCCCTTCGGTTGTGGATATCTGAGCTGTTTGACCGCTTTGATATTGCTCGGGTCGGATTGACTACCTGGTCTGGTAACCCACGAATGATGAAATGTGCAGAAAAACTCGGTATGACGCAAGAGGCTCGCCTTCGTAAAGTTCGCTATTTCAATAGTCACTATTATGATTCGGTTAAATATGGTGTATTACGCGAAGAGTGGAAGACGCTGATGGCTCAAGATTGCGCTTAAAGAGGAAATTTTTTAGACATTAATTTTCTGTTTTATTGCCTCCACTTTCAAGGCATTCTAGGTCCAGCAACAAGTTGCAAGTCATGCTCCGCAACGCATTGGAGTAGTCTCCCAGTGGTTGTTATGCTAATCGTTGTTCCCCCTAAGAAACTACGATAAAAAAAGCGCCAATATCGATTTTGATGTTGGCGCTTTTAACTAAGTCCCCTACTGATAGTTAGCCTAACTACTTCGCACTGACCCGTTTCATATTGACGATCTTTGCGCCGAATAGTGGGTCGCAGACAAACGCCATAAACGGCTAATGAACTTTTTCATCTCATCGAAGTCTAAAATTTTAGTTTAGATAATTAGGTAGCTGGCCTTTAATCAGTATATTAGTTCGCGATGAGAACTCGCCTGAAAGTGACTCGGTTCTCCCTACATGTAGGTAGTCACTTCAATTACACATCAATTTTGCCACTCAAAACACTGTCAATGAATTGATTCATCTGCGCTACCGACTTGATGATCACAACATCTTTTGCGGCAGATCAGTAGCGGATCAAGCAAAAATACCAAACCGAGCCATTGACCGATTTTTTTGTGTTGAGATACGCTTTTATCAATATTGCAGAACAGTGGTGCTCGCTTATAACATGCGACCAGTGGAAACTGCACAAAAAGGCCATTCCCGCAATTAGATTCACCACACCAATTAACGACAAATAGATCCCTTTCGAATCCATATTTTGTGTTAGCGAAAAGGCGAGTGGCAACGTGATAAGAAAACAGTAACCGACAATCCAGTAACTGACTGAAAAATTTTAGATTAACTTCGCCCAAAGTGACGGTTTTGTCTCTTTTGCTGAGACCGCATTATGGTCAAGAGTGTCTGTTCGCGTGGCGTTCACAAGCACATCCTCAATGTAGTGTGTATAACCACATTATTGATGCGGAGATTGGGGCCATTATGAAGAAAATGTAGAGATTGCAACTCACTGCACGAGCAACCTCCCTAGTTGACTATTTTAACTTCGATATCAACACACTGCGTGCGAACGTTGCCAAAACTCAAAACCCTCAATGACGCCTTTAGAATGATGGCCCTTGGCAACATACACATTTTGCCGCTCTGCTAAATGCGACACCTCAGGGTAATGATTTCCCACCAATACCCCGTTAACGCCTGGGAGCGTCAACATAGTGGTGTCATTAGCGGAATCGCCAGCCACCACGACTTCTTGAGGTTTAATACCGAGCGAGTCCAGCAAGTATGAAAGTGCCGTGGCCTTATGAATTCCGGCTGGTGTGACGTCTAAGAACCAATCGTGTGAATAGGTAATGTCAACTTGAAGGTTATTGTCAACCAATACCTCATGTACTGCATCGATCTGCGATGCAGCGAGCTTTCCTTCAAAGGTGAGTTTAAATTCGCCTTGATGCTGTCCATTTTGAGCACCCACAAAAGGTAAACACTCTAACAGTCGTTCCAGATGTTCTCGGTCCCACTGCTGTTTCACGTTGCTATGCCACCTTAGATCCGGACTTAACACTTTACCATGGTGCAGTTGAGTGCCAACATCGCTAATAATGCTTGTCGGTGCCGGGTAATCACCACTAGACAGCCCATCACAAATAGAGGGTAAAGTACGTCCCGTGGCAACCACAAAACTTAACGCATGGTTTCGCTCGATAAACTGCTTAAACTCAGTAACTAACGACGCTTTACCGCCTGAAATAGTGCCGTCAAAATCGCACACAAGCATTTTAATCATTTTTATGTCCCCTAGCCTTTTCATTAAGCTTTCCTCACATTTAAAGCAAGCACAAGAGAATTTCTGAATGAGTCTTTACTTTTGTTATCGTCCATACGTTTGGTGCAACTTATTACCTGTTTTTAGAGTGACTATTTATTGAGATATGACTCTCAATTCCTCAAGAAACCGCTTCCTTTAGCGCTATGGTCAACGCAAGATCACGTCAAGAAAACAAAAGGGATAACCAATGATTCAATTTTGGAACGGGAATAAAACGGCAGCTCGCCAAGCCCATGAATACGAATTGATTTCTAAACTTTTAAACAGTAGAGAGATCCACAATAACCTTACCGACTACCCTAACGCTGAAGACGAAAGTAACATTTTTCATAAAGGTGCAGATTTACTCGTTACCGTAGCAGGCAATCCCAAGTTTGCTCCTGAGACGTTTATCGAAGTTGCGCCACCTCTCTGCTTTGGCTTGCTAGGGTGTCGGTTGCTGATTACCCGAAAAATGGATGTTCAGTTTGACCACATTACTCAGTTAGAACTCAAGCAAAAGATCGCTGGTGTCCCTGCAACATGGGCCGACGCCACATTACTGCGTGACAACGGCTGCACTGTGTTGGAAGAAGGTGATATCGAACATATCCTAACCGCCATCTCACAAGGAAATGTCGATTATCTTTCTTTAGGTGCCAATGAAGTGCACGCAGTATTTGACCAATTTAAATCGCGCTTTCCCGATCTCCATATTCACCCAGAAACGATGATTTACTATCCATTGCCACTTGTATTCTATGTCTCGCCAGAACAACCAGAGCTCGCAGAACGCCTTTCAAAATGCATGCGTCGTATGTACCGCTCAGGTGACCTTTTAGGATTGTTGAAAGCGCATTATGGGGAGAGCATTCAAGCGTCATACTTAGATAAGAAACATTGCGTGAAGCTCGACAATCCAGCTTTAACTGAAGAACAGAATCAATGGCCTTGTATATTTTTGTCTTAACGGCGGAAAATCAAGATCGAGATAATGAAGCTTGCTTAAACCTGACATAGCACACTTGCGCTACTGCGCAGTGAAGTGTTCGAAGAAGTCTATAAAGTTTGGTCATAGCGGTTAACGTTTCATCGATAACCTTGTTGAAGCTACCAAACTAAGCTAAGCAATGGGCACCCAAATCATAAGAGAAACGTGTGCCGAAGAAAGGCTAGATATTCCGCTTGAACATTATCAATGTGTTGGACTAAATTCAGTCTAATCGAGTAATAAAGGTCTGCTCGTCATTAACAAAAGCTACAAAGCCGCCGTGATAAATAAACACCCGACCACGTCCTTCAACTAAACAGGCAAGTTGAGGGTTCAAATCTTCTTCGTTATCTTTGCTTTGAAACGTGCCGGTATCGGTGACTACACCGCTAAATGTAGGCAGGTATCCATAAGTACGTTTGGCTTGATCAATCAGGTTTAATTCGCTGGTGGCAGAGAAGCAAGACGGAATCGCACCAGCGTCTTCAATAAATAGAGTTTTCAGTTCTTCAAAAGCGGTTATGACTAGCCAGTCGATGCCGTTAACTTGATGGATAAACATTAATTTTCTCGGTATTTTTATTGCCGAGATTTTATCACTATCAAGTTGGTACATAATAGAGATTTTGTCACTAAAGTTGGTATTTCTGTACGGATAGCGAACATACCCTAGGCAAACTTGGAAAACGCTTTTGCCGTTAGGTCTATTAAGTTGTCGTAGGTGATAATACGGTTCTAACCCATTCTACGTTAACGTAGTGACTCAGTGGCAGATCCCGCAACTGGTTCCATCGTACTTTTATCATGGTGACTGGAGGAGATGCGATGCCAGAAGGATCATAATAGCGTCCACTTTTACACAAATTCAACTTATTATCACATTTACATAGTTATGGGACTGGATCAAATTTCGAGAAAAGGTAGAGTAAAGCTATAGACTTGTTAGCAATTCAGACTGATACAATAGCTATTTGTATAATGCGATCTAATTATGAAACGCATCGTTATTACGAGGTTAGCATTTATGGAAGAAAGTAAACTAGAAGAATACGAAGCGATCATTACGTCGTTACCTGATATGGTTTTTGTTCTGACCGAGTCAGGGCGTTATGCCGCAGTATTAGGCGGAGAAAGCCCAGAGCAATATCATGATGGTAGTTTTTTAGAAGATTTGAACCTATTTGATGTACTGCCCAAGCAAAAAGCCATTTGGTTTATCGAAAGGATTAAAGATACACTTTCCGCGAACACATTGAAGATTTTTGAATATTCACTTGCGGCTGATGAAGTGGATAATATTAATCCGAGTTCTGGCCCTACTGGAGAGCTTAGATTTGAGGGGCGAGTCAGCCCATTGAATTATTTACGATATGGAGAGCGCGCTGTTGTATGGGTCGCACGAAATATAACCGAGCGCTATCGACTAGAAAAGCTATTAACTTATCAGGCCGAAGTCGATCCTCTTTCTAATGCGTTTAATCGAAGAAAACTATTTGAATGTATGGATCAGGCTTTCTATAGTTTCCAGCGGCACAGAGAAAACATAAGTTTCCTCCTGTTAGACATTGATGATTTTAAGCAAATTAACGATAGCTTCGGTCACCAAGTAGGTGATAACGTTATACGATGCATTGCTCAGCTATGTCAATCTAAGATTAGGCAGACTGACGTGTTTGGTCGCATCGGTGGAGACGAGTTTGGAATTATTTACAGAAGTACATTACCTACATCATTTGCCTTTGCAGAACAACTAACTACTCTATTAGTATCGACGTCTTCTGATATAAATGTATCTATCAGTATCGGGATTAGTCAATTTGAAGAAAGTGACAATAATATCGAACAAATCTACCAACGAGCTGACAATGCGTTATATAAATCGAAAAAGGCGGGTAAAAACACCTGCTCAACTCACTAATTTTCGGATAATGCTACGGGTAAAGCGTGGAACTCTCAGATATCTATTAAGCCCTTGTCTGAAGTGACTAGAGAGGGATATAAATCAAACTCATCCAAAGCCGATAACTTATTGATAAAAAATAGTTAATATCACATTAATTACTATTTAAGTATTATTGTCCAGCCTCTAAACAATTTGAGCTGGCAAGTCTTTTGTGGAAAGTTTTTGTGCCTCAGTTTCGAGTGCATTCCAAAAAGTCACCTTGGCTATATCACTGCTATCAATTTGGCAAGAATGCTAGCTCAAAAATGACCAATAGTTTGCTACGTCACATTGTGTCATCACGTTTTGCGATACAAAAACGGATGAGAGTGTTACTGTATTGCACACTTTCAAACGCCGGCAACTAGGTGTGTAACATTCTATGGCTAAATAGAAATGAAGTCGAATTTAGAGCTAAAGTTAGTGGCTGTGGCTATTGTGATAGCGCTGCTAAACATTATAGCGCACCTGCTAATGAGTGAGTTCTTTCACGACTTCCCATTGCTCGAATACTCTCTGGCATCCATCCCTATCATGATGCTGTTATTATGTCTTGGGGCGTTACGTGCAGCAACTCGCGCATGGCGAAATGAACATGAGCAAAATAACCGAAGCATGTCGGCGAGTGGTGATGGATCCCAACAAACACTGAATCAATGTGAGTCTCGCAGCGATTAACAACCTCTAGCATAAACAAAAGCTCAACATCAGAGCACTTACAACTAAATCATCACATTCACTAAAAATCGACGTGAAAGGCCAAAGTACCGAACCTGCCAAGAATGTAAACGCATTTCGGATTCCCAATTTCGAGAGTATAAACGCCCAAAGCTAATCACTTTGGACTTTTTATTGTGGTGGTAAAGTAACAATCGATGACAAATGTTCTAATGCTATCAACACTCTTAAGTTAACGGGTAAAACACAATTAATAGGTGACGCATCATGAGTAGCACACTGGTATTACTTACTATTCTGGTAACCGGCGTAATCATCGGTTTATTAGCACTGTATTCGCCACAGCTTTCTAAGTGGAGTCACGATAAAGTGCGCAAAGCACAAAAAAACAAAGACCAACGTTAACCTTAATGGAAGTCTATGTGGTCACTTAGTTGGGCGTTTACAACTCCTAAAATTGTCCGTACAAAGCTAATTTGGGCTGGATCACGGTCAAAAATTGAAGAAAAAAACCAGTGACAAGTCACTGGTTTTTCTATCTTGCGAATGTTCTACGCGATTGACACTTCAACACGTAACACTTTTCCGTCACGATTGAAAATAGACGACGATACTTCCTTAGTAAGCGTCATGTCTGGCATAGACAGTGACTCACCATTGGCCAATACAACCGTAATTGCATTATTCTGAGCAGCCGTGTACACAAAAGGGACTTGGCAATAGCTATAGCCAAGTTGGCCTGCCGCTAGTTCAATGTCACAGGTTTCACCTTGAACATTTTGGAATTGATAGACCGCTTTTTCTTGTAACAGTTCATCGCGATTTAACAACGTTGGTGAAATGCTTACTTGCCCACCATCGACAAATAGACCCAATTCGACAAAGCGCGTTAAGATCTCTTCTTTCACCTGGCCTGTCATACCCGGTTGTTGAGCGCCAGCTTGTTTTGGCGTGTGAGAGTATGGGTCAGTTGGGAATGCACCATAGTTTTCAGCACTCTTATTAAAACCAATACCATCGCGCACTCGGTAGTAGTATTTAGCAAGCCCTGCCACTACCTCACTTGGTGCATCTTGTTCCAATGCGAGCAAGTAGTTTTCTTGGGTCGCAAGCAACAGTTTTGACACCATATGCCAGTAGATACATCCCAAACCTTCGTAACCAAACATAGTACCAGAACGGCCAGTAAAGGCTTTGTGGTTGAAGACCTCTTCAAAGATGCTTTCTACTTGCTGCCAGTCTTGCTCTGCAGCATCAACATAGTCGCCTTTGACTTTCGCAATGGCGTCACGCAGGTAACCTACATTTTCAAACTGCGCGTTAAAGTGCAATGCGCCATTTAGATCGGATTCAATCAGTCGGCGATCGCCGTTTTCTAGCATGCTTGATAGCAACTTGCTTTGCTCAAGGGTTGCCGCTGGTATCTGGTTTTTAGCCAAGAAGCTCGTTAGGTCGCGATCTGGATACAACATAAAGCTGTCTTGATCGGCGCGGTACATCTCACTAGTAAACAGCGTTTCGATTAACTCAATGCTTTGTTCTGGCGTTAGTAGCCCAGAGCTCAGTACCGACACCTGCCCTTCCAACATTGGGTACAGCTCTTCAATGTTTAGTGCATTATCGGTGTAAGTGAGAATGTTGTATGCGTTGTACAATCCATCTTCACGTAAGTTATTACGAATGCTGCTGTCTAAAATCTCCAAACTAACCGTCAGTAACTCCGACACAGTCTGGGTGTCTATAGATTGTTTACCACTAAAGCCCGCTTCATACACGTTAACGCGGTATAGCTCGGCCGCACCAGCCAATTGCTTAAGCACTAGCATACGACGCTCACCATCCATTTCGCCTTGAGAGATCGCTTGAGACGTCTCATTCAAAATGGTAGAGGTGGTGTTAATCCACTGTACAACCTCAGCCGACAATTTGGCGTTGCTTGGCAATGCCGCGACAATTTGCTGCATAAACGCTACATAGCGACGCATGTAGTACAAGGTCACCATTGATAGGCCGTTACCGACAATGGCATTGTTGGCGTCGTTCCATTCTGGGCGTTGGGTGTTGAGCCAAATACCACCATCAACCACCAGGTTACTCAGTTTGCTAAGCAATGGAACGAGCACTTTCTCTAGCAAGTTCACTTGGTAAACCGTGTCATCGCTATTCAGCATCAAACGACCGTCACTGCCAAGTTTCGCGACTTTCTCGTCAATAAAATCTTGCTTCTGCTGGTTAAAGCTTACGGTGTCTTTAGGGTTAGCGAACAAGCCGTCAACGCCACAGATTTCGTATGGAACATGTGCGTAGCTAAACTGGTCTTCAGTCAGCATGTTGATCAATGCTTCACGATCAAATTTGTCTGCCAGTTCTAGGAACTTAAGCAAATAAATGATCTGATGATCACCCCAGTATCCGATGTTGCTCCACGGGTCTGTTGGGTCAAGGATCTCCCAATCGATACCTTGTTTGGTAATGCGATATGGGTTGTAACCATCGGCAGTAGAGGCATTCACAAACTTAGCGATAAACGAGCCAATAAAACCTGGGTAGCTTAATGCCATTGCTTCCCAGTTTTGGAAGATGTCGCGCCAGTTGCCTTGGTAAGACAATAGACGATCGCCGTTTTCATCTTTTAGCTTAATTTCGTAGTGGTTCCATGGGCGACTTGGGTCACCATGACGTCGGCCAAAGGTCAGTGGCAAGTATTCGTAACAAAGTCGAACCAGTTGTTGATCACCGGTTTTCTTAGCCGCAGCAATCAACTCAGCATGAGTCAATTCGCTTTCTAAATTGCTCACAAACTCGGTTTGATTTTGCATAACCTGCTGGTTGTAGGCAGTCAGCGTTTTCACTACGTCTGCTTTATCTATCTGGTAGTTGTTTTCAATTACGCCGCCGCGCATGTTATTAAACAGCACGTTCGCATAGTGGTGAACGGTAGTGTTCTCTTGAGCTGTGCACTGCCAAGCATCCGCGCCAGACATAAGGTTAACCAGTTCGGTTTGGTTTTCGGCGATACTTTGTTCAACCAAACGCGCTGTGTCCACAGGCACTTTTAGAGTATCGCGTAATTGTGCGACGTCTTTATGGCTTTTGTCGATATCGGCCACAATGCTCCAGCTGTTACTGCTGCCCGCGCCAAGAGCGACGGTTTTATGGATCAAGTAACTGCCACGAACACCTTTAGTGAGTGTTTCGGCCGTGATCGCGCGTCCTTTTCTAAATGCCGTAACTTGCTGGCTGCTAAGTAACACTTGGCTTGCGTCGCTATCGATGCTAAATACCGTTGTCGCCAATAGTGATTCAGCAGGGTCAGCTCGATCGCTCAGTTTGGCGTACATGGTGTAAAGCGCAAGGCTTGAATCTTCGACCTTTTCGTTCCATTTGTAGGCATCAACCAATGCGCTACGAGTTTGCAATGCGCCTAGCGGTGCACCTGGCGGTAAAAGGTTCTGAATACCGTCGAGCATTTCAACTTCAACGGTAGCTTGGGTAAGGTTGGTTAGCTCTGAGCGACGCACGAAACCAAATTGCTCACTGCTACTCCAGCTATATTGAAAACGAAGCCCTAGAGAGTGGTTCATTTCTTCAAATACAATTTTGTCGCCAATGGCATTTTTATACAGGTTACGTTCAACCTCGTATAAGCCGTCATGATGAGGGTTAAACGGTTCCCACATCGATACGCCACTTTGTTGACGAACTTTAAAAATAGATTTTGCGCCGGTGTTGTCAGCACTTTCGTGAATGTAGTCTACCGACTTGTATGGAAATAGAGCATTTTCGGGGCGAATTCGACCCGCAGACAGAGAGCCGGTCGATGAAATAAACAACCAGTGGTCACTGGCGGAAACCACACTAATAAAAAATGGGTTCATATGATCGACATTGCCGATCTTGTAGAAACGCTCGTTATTGAGCGTGACAAACTCACCTTGAACGGTGGTATTAGGTGCTGCTTGCATTGTCATGAAATGCTCCAAAAATTAAAAATAAAAAAATTTCATCTTTAGAAAGGAGCAATCCATGTTGCTTAATACACTCTCCAAAGATTCTGAGATAATTGTTGTTTACCATTGCCAGTATAGACAGCAACGGTAAACAATACTGTGGTATAGAAAACACTATAACCGCTTTTCTATTAAGGAATTATTGCGGGTTATGACAGCGAATAAAGTGGTCCTCTGCCAGTTGAGTAATGCCCGGGAAATCACCTTGACACTTCTCGATTGCACGTGGGCAACGCGCAGCAAATGGGCACCCTTGACTGTCTGGCTTCCAAAGTGGAATTTCGCCTTTCTTCGCACCAAGCTCGCGACGTCCACCACGACCCGGCTCGGGTACTGCCGATAGCAATAACTGGGTATAAGGATGTTTTGGCGTTTGCGTCACTTTGTCACTGTTACCCCACTCCACCATATGTCCGACATACATAACTGCGGTCTTCTCAGCAAAGTAACGTGCGGTCGCAATGTCGTGCGTGATGTACATAAACGAAATGCCGTGCTTATCTTTTAAGTCCGCCATTAAGTTCAAAATGCCCAATCGTACGGATACATCAAGCATCGAAATAGGCTCATCCGCCAAAATAACTTCTGGATCAACCGCAATCGCGCGGGCAATTGCAACACGCTGGCGTTGACCACCACTCAGCTCGTGGGGATATTTTTCAGCCGTTTCAACAACTGGCGTCAAACCAACAAGCTCAAGAAGCTGATACACCAATTGATCAATATGCTCAGTCCCTACTCGGTTGTGTATCTGTAGTGGACGAGCAATATGGTGGTGGATTGTATGCACCGGATTAAGCGAGCCAAATGGGTCTTGGAAAATCATCTGCACCTGACGTGCATACTCTAGAGTCCCATTCTCTTCAATGTAGTCATCGATAGGCTGGCCTTTAAACTCAATCTGGCCATCTGTAGCGTCGTAAATTCGAGTAAGAACACGGGCACCAGTACTTTTACCAGAACCGGACTCGCCCACTATCGCTAGCGCTTCGCCCTTGCAAAGATCAAACGATACATCGTTTACGGCGCGCATGTACGCGTCTTTTTTCTTACTGGTACCAACACGGAAATCTTTAACTAGGTTTTTAACCGAAAGAATCACTTCTTGACCGTTATTCATCGTACTTCTCCGTGGGCAATAGTGTGTGAGGCAGTGAGTAAGTTGCACGCTGCGTGGTAGTCTTGACCCACTTCAATGAGCTGAGGATCGACTTGCTTACATGCTGCAACGCAGTCGTTGCAACGGTCTTGGAAGTTACAGCCTTGAGGCAAGTTAAGTAGGTTCACAGGGTTACCCGGAATACCATACAAGCGCTCTTTAGGCCCATGAATACTTGGGAACGAGGCAACCAAACCTTTTGAATAAGGATGGACAGGGTCGTTAAACACTTTTTGCGCTTCACCAATTTCAATAAGATTGCCCGCGTACATCACGCCGATTCGGTCCGCAATCTCACCCATTAAGCTCAAGTCGTGCGAGATAAACAAAATCGAGAATCCGAATTTGGTTTTTAGGTCATAAAGCTCATTCAAAATTTCACGTTCTACCACAACATCCAGTGCAGTAGTAGGCTCATCCATGATGATCAGCTTAGGCTCTAGTGCCAGTGCAATCGCAATCACCACACGTTGACGCATACCGCCGGACAATTGGTGCGGGAAACTCTTAAGGCGATCACCGTGAATACCTACAATGCCCAGTAGTTCAACCGCTTTGTCACGAGCTTGTGTATAAGGCACATTTTTATGGGCAATGATCACGTCGATGAGCTGCTCACCAATGGTAATAACCGGGTTCAACGAGTTCATTGCGCTCTGGAATACCAGCGATGTTTCGTTCCAACGGAATTTACGCAGTGCACGGTCATTCATTTTTAGAATGTCAGTACCTTTGTAAAGAATTTCACCCTCAGAGATGAGTGCCGGCGCTTTGTGCAGTCTTGCAATAGCGAATGCTAAGGTACTTTTACCACACCCTGACTCGCCGGCAATGCCTAAGGTTTCACCTGGCATAATTTCTAAGCTAACGTTATTAACCGCACGTGCCACACCATTTGGAGAGACGTAGTCCACGCACAAGTTGTTAATTTCTAATAATGGCTGGCTCATGCTAGACCTCGACGCTTATCTGCTTCTTTTTTCATTTTCGCCCACAGTTTCATGTGCGCGCCTGTTTTCAGTTTTGGATTACTTACTTGGTCAATGGACATATTGATCAGTGCTAACGCACCACCTGTCACGGCTAAAGCAATCGCAGGAACTATCATTTCCCACCATGCGCCGGTGTAAAGCGCTGCTGAAGTTTGCGCCCAGTAAAGCATTGAGCCCCAGCTGACTTCAGTTGCATCGCCCAAACCTAAGATGCCAAGGCCCGCTTCTGCACCCATAGCGTAGATAACCGCGCCAAGAAAACCACCAAACACAATTGAGGTAAGGTTAGGTAAAATTTCTACAAAGATGATGCGTAATTTAGACTCACCCATTACTTCTGCAGAGATAATGTATTCTTTATTACGTAGCGCTAGTGTTTGCGAGCGGATAACCCTTGCGCCCCATGGCCAGGAGGTAAACCCGAGCAACAGCGTTATTACCAGGGACCCTACTTGCCCCAAGAACGCGGCGAGTACTATCAACAGAGGTAACTGAGGGAAAACCAAAAATACGTTGGTGATAAAGTTAAGCCACTCGTCAACTTTGCCGCCCATGTATCCAGAGGTTACACCAACAACAACGGCCAATGTCATGGCGATGATGCCAGCAGTTAATGCTACAGTTAGCGTTTTCTTACCGCCATGCAGTACTTGGCTGTACACGTCACGACCACTTCGAGTCGTACCCAGTAGGTACTCAGCGCTTGGCTCTTGGTGTGGTCTTGCGACACGTTTTTCTGGGTTATGAGTCATTAATACTGGAGAAAATAACGCGCCAGCAAGAATGATAGTAATTAAAAAGGTACCAATGATCGCTGGCGGATTACCATGGAAGAAATTCTTAAGAATGTGCTTCCATTTGCGAAATGAGGTCGCTAAGTTTTTAGGGCGAGACGCCGGAATCTTCGACGTATCCATGCTTGCAGTTAATTTGTTCATAATTGTTCTCTTTCTCTGCTACTGCGTTATTCGTCGATACGTGGGTCAAGCCATACGTATAACAGGTCGGCGACAAAGTTTGCGGTGAGTACCGCAGACACTAAGATAAGAAGGATGGCTTGGATAAGCGGGTAATCACGCGCGGTGATCGCCTTTAGCAATATGTTGCCAAGCCCTTGGTAGTTAAACACCACTTCCGTCAAAATCGAGCCCGCAAAAGAGAAACCAATTGCCATCGCAATAGCGGTTGCAACAGGCAGAATTGCATTACGTCCAGCGTAGCGATACATCACTCTAAAACTGGTTAAGCCTTTCGCTTCCGCCATGGTGACGTAGTCTTCGCCCAACACATTGATCATCGCGTTACGCATGTTAAATACCCATGTTGCGATACCGACCAAAATCATCGAACCCATTGGTAGCACAGCATGGTAGGCCACGTTGCTAATAAACTCCCAAGTAAATCCAGGCACTAAGTTAGGATCATAGGTGTAGCCAAGTGGGAACAACTCCATTTTTAGACCGAAGATGTAGAACAGCAATAGCGCGGTAACAACATAAGGAAAGTTACTGATGAACGCCAATACAGGCGGAACGACTTGTCCAAAAAAACCTTCACGTCGGTAAGATGCGTAAGTACCAATGCTTACTCCAATGATCAGCGCGACTATCAGAGAACCAAGTGCAAGGAACATGGTCCACGGAAGCGCCATACCAATAACGTGGGTCACTTCTGTAGGAAACATCAATACCGATGGCCCTAGGTCTAAAGTGAAAACACTTTTAATGTAGGCAAAGTATTGCTCTGCAAGAGAGCCATCGACAAAGCCGTACATTTCTTTAACGGCTTCCATTTGAGAAAGATCCATTTTGCCACCAGCTGCTGCAAAAAGAGCGTCGACGGGGCTTCCTGGCATTATGCGTGGCAAGAAAAAGTTAAAAGTTATTGCCACAAAAAAAGCCGTTAGATAAAAACTAAAGCGGCGAACGATAAAATTCATAAGACATCCCAAGATAGTGCTATAACCGGCAAAACACCGAAATCAAAAAGGTTTGGGCAACTCTCCTCCCGCCTCAACAGTGAGAGGAACGAGGAGAGTCTAGGGGGTTGACTGTATAGAGTGGGTAGAGCCACCAGTCCCAACTTACTGATGGCCTTCCCCTATTCGATTACTTCTGATGAAGGTTGTCGAAGATTTTCACTTTTTTGTCTGCTTGGTAGTAGTTAGGGTGAATGTACGGGTTTTCCGCATTTGGCCAACCTACTACTTTCTCGGTGCGGTACTGAAACCAAGTTGGGTTAGAGAACAGTGGGATAAATGGCATGTTTTCCGCGGTAAACTCTTGCAACGTGTTGATGATTCGAGTTTGCTCTGCCGCGTCGTTAGTGCTACCGAAAGATTCGATTAGTTCAGACATATCTTTAGAGAAAATGCCGTGGCTTGCGTGCCATGAAGTTCCTACAGCACTCGCTGCAAAGTAGTCTTGATAAGACTGAATTGGGTGCGCATTGTTTGTGTTTGACCAGTTAATTGACATGGCGTAGTTGCCGTCTTTTAGGTTCTTGTCATACACAGACCAGTCAACAGTCTTAACATTGGCTTTAATACCAACTTCTTCAAACATCTCTGTTACGATTTGTACACTTTGAACCCAATCAGTCCAGCCGTTTACCACTTCAATGTCGAATGAAATTGCATCGCCATTTGGCAGTTGACGGAAGCCATCACCGTTTTTATCGGTGTAGCCCGCTTTGTCTAGAATTGCAGCTGCTTGCTCTGGATCGTACGACGTGTATTGAGAGTATTTTTTCTCTATATCTTTGTCGACGTAAGAGTCAAAGTAGTCACCTAGGCCGCCAAGGTAATGGTTTGGCGTTGGGTAACCGTACGCAGCGATATCAACGATCAGTTCGCGATCAAGAGACATAGACAGGGCGCGACGAACTTCTAGGTTGTCAAAAGGTGCCGCCTTAGTGTTCATGTAAAGATGGATTGCATCGTTACCTGGGTACCAGTAATGGTTGTTTTCTGGATCCGCTTCTACAAACGTTTTGTCGATATCGGCAATGAAGTTTGAACCCCAATCAATCTCACCTTTCATCAGTGCAGCTTGAATTTGAGAGTTGTCATTGTATGAACGAGCAACAACACAATCTAGGTAAGGACGGCCTTCAGCTGCCTGCCAGTAATGCGGGTTACGACACAGTTTCATTTGCTGTGCGCGCATAAGTGCAACTTCGGTAAAAGGCCCGTTACCCACTGGATTTGGGTTAGTAAAGGTGGTTAGATTTTCAACTTCGCCCCAGATATGCTTAGGAACGATGAAGTAGTCTTTTAGGCCCCAAACAAACGTCGAATCAGCGGCATTCATTTTGAATACAACCGTTGTTTCGTCCGTTGCTGTTACGCTGTCTAGTTTACCTGCGTCACCCCAAATACCTTTTACGTCGAATGCGCGAGTCTCTTTAGTCATATTGTAGCTGTATGCTACATCTTCTGCGGTCAATGGAGTGCCATCAGACCATTTTAAATCTGGGCGAACTTTAACGGTTACAGACATCAGGTCATCAGCAACAGTGATCGATTCAGCCAAACGAGGTTCGATTTCACCAGTTTTACCGTTATGTATAAAAAGTGGCTCGTACATAGTACCAGCCATCAAATCTTTAACTGTATAAGGGTTAAAGTTTTCAACAAAACCTGTACCGATAGCAGGGATGGTAACTTCGCCCCCTTGCTGGATTGAGGTATCTGCAATTGCAGAGCCCGCAGCCATCAAACCGATAACAAGTGAAGAAACAGCGCTTTTGTTAAACATAATGTCGTAATCCTTTTTATTCACATTAATTGTGGATTTTTCATCCAAAAAGAAACCGCTACCTTTTGGCTTTCAAAAAAATGCGCTTAGTGGAGCGCAATAATTTGTTATAAGGCTGTAATTGTGGCCACGCAAACGATAAAACAGTTACATTGACCCATAACGCCTTTTTAATAGAAGAAAGACTAAAAGGAACCGCTTTCTTGAAATGAAGATTAAAGGACTGCACACACAAATTCAGGGAAGTGGATCTCATTTTATAAACAATAGCGATTTTGTGGGTAATTTCGTGATCTAAAGCGTCCAATCGCGCTTGAAAGGTGGCTTTGGTCGATATCTAGAAGGGTAAAGTTTTAACAATTGTGGATTGCTGGCCTAATAAACCAGCAACAAAATGAAAGCGCTACCACTAACGCTATTATTTCTGAGTGGTCATAACGGTTTTTGCTGCCCCAACATTAAGCAGCTTTTGGTAAGCCGAAGTCACGGTGTTCACAAAGCCATGTTGATTCTTTAAGTCCGAGCCAAAGATAGACTTAATCGCTAATAACTCAGGCACAACGTTCGCACTGAGCCCATGCTTGTCATAAATCGCTTTAAACGTATCTGCCATAGGATCATTGATCGCTATCTCCTGCCCTTTTCATCCACACCAGACACATACCTCATCCAACCTGCCACGCCTAATGCTAGCCATCGGTAATTAGAATGGTGCTGCAAATGAAAACGAAGTGAATCGCCATATCGCTGTGGTAGCTTTTGGCTTCCGGCAGTTGCGATTTGGCCAGTACGATGCTTCAAACTTTGATTTGAAAAACGTTCGATGAGTTTAAGAAGGTAAGTTTCGAGCACTATCCCTTTTTGGCATAACAAGAGTGGGTGGTATACGATGTATGTTTTCGCTTAATAAATATTGAGATAACATGAGGGCTCTCGACTAATAGCAAGCAAAGCTCAATTCTCACCACCATATGACTTGGGGTTACTGGTCACCTTTACACAACGCTATATTGTTGCAGATAGTGTCACAAACCTAGATGATTTATTGCACTTTACTTGTCTAATGAGGCAAAGTGGACTTAGCTTATACGAGCACATTTCGGGAAAAATGACGACTCTTAATGACATAAAAATAAAAACTGGGCTATCCAAATCCACTATTTCCCGTGTCCTAAATCATGACCGCAGCTTATCTGTTAGTCAGGCCACCCGCGAACTAGTATTAAAAGTTGCCAAAGAGTTAAACTACCAAACTCCCAAAGAAAAGCGTAAGCGAAAAACCGCTGAAAACCTCATCACTTCCAGATCACATTTTGTTAAGCATTCGGGTAGTGCTACGAGTTTGATCGTCATTCATTTTTTGAATTCAGATGACGAGTGTTTAGACCCTTATTTTACATCCATTAGAATAGGGATTGAAAAGCGTGCTGAAGAATTATGCCTAATTCCGCATCACATCTTTAGCTCAACAATTCAATTCAATCTTCCCTTGCTAACGCAAGCAGATGCAGTGGTCTGTGTAGGTCATTTTTCTAGTACACAAATTGAACAAATTCAAAGCTGCTCAAACAAACTTATATTTGTAGATTCAAACCCTCTTGGAATGAAAAGTGATAGCGTCATGTTCGATAGACATCACGCAGCGTTAGATGTAGTTAAGACTATTTTACACAGTGGTTTTCAATCTCCAGCCTTTATTGGAAATGACGAGACTAGGCTACATGTATTTAGGCAACTGACTCAACAATATGGCCGCTATCAAGACGCATATTGTAAGATTACAAACACATTTAGCATCGAAGAAGGCTATCTATCGATGCGCGAAATACTTAAAGAAGAGTACTATCCGGATGTAGTGTTTGCAGCAACAGACATTATTGCGATAGGTGTGTATAGGGCGATTTTAGAAACTGGATTGAGAATCCCTCAGGATATATCAATTGTAGGAATGAATGACATTCCAATGGCAAAAACAATGACACCTCCCCTATCGACCGTATGGCTGCCAGCCAAAGAAATGGGCGAGGCCGCTATCGATTTGTTTGTTGAACGGCTCAATGGGCGCGCCTATAACAAATGCGTGACTTTAGGTCATGAAATGAAATGGAGAGACAGTTTTTCTGCTGCCTCACCATTAAAATTTCCACTTGAAAAAAGCTAGTCTTCTACCACAGTTAGGTTAATGACCTTTCTTCCAAAATATCGACTTTCAACTACAATACTCGCTTCGCCAGCCTGTGCCGCCACTACCCAAAATGCATTGTTACCGGCATCTAATGTTAAAAGGTTTGGCCCACAAACAGCTAAATTGCTTGATGTCGTAATCGATAATACATCGTCGAAATAAGGCATGCATTGTTGTTTTTGGTCTAGAGCTGCAACACCTATTCTACAACTGTCATTGCAGTTCGCATATAACTGATACGTTTGTACATCAAGTTCAAGTGTTGTTGGCACTGGTGAACCTGAAAACTCACAGACTTCGACAATCTCGCCATTGAGGTACCCTGTAAATCTAACGTCATCCCAGGTTAAACCCCAACCTCCAATTTCGAGATCACCAATACTATATTCGTCGATCACTATCGGTGCATTTGGTAAATGAGGAAAGCGAGATCTATCAGGGAAGTAAAACTGACTCTGACCATCAGCAAGTGTGATTTTTACTGAGTCGCAGTTGGTTAATATAATCAACGGAAGTGCTTTTGCGGCAGGTCTCTCTCCACGAGTCCAATAGGTGACAGGCTTGAGTATAGGAACATCAGTTGCGGGCTGCTGACTTGCATAAACGTATGCTGCGAACTTTGGCGTTCTAAAGGCATCAGATACACCGTGATAGCAGACCTTATCTCCACTGCCAAAATCTCGGTGAGTATTATAATCGAATAAGCACCATGTGATGGCACCACTAATACTCGCATTTCCGTAACTAGCATCCAGGACTCGTAAGTGTTTCATGACATGTTCTTGTTGCCAATTTTCACAATCTGCTTTCTTAGTGGGAAACATATGTCCCCCGTATTCAGTCACCAGATATGGAACCGAACGTGTTAGACCAGTCACTGATTGGGGTGTTCTTAGTGCTATCTCATCATTTGGATTAATTTGGTCATCGCTAAGTACAAAATCATTCATCGTATAGACATCTTCTAACAACTCACTGTTTTGAATACAGCGCACTCCTCCAGTCTGTCTAGAAGGGTCTAGGGTTTTCGCCATACTGTGAGTCTTTGAATAAAAATCGTGATCATCGGGGGATTCATTAATGCGCGTTCCCCATAGAATTATGCTCGGATGATTCCAGTCTCGCTCAATCATCGATTGCACATTGTCTATTGCTCTTTTCTGCCAGGCATCATCGCCTATATGCTGCCACCCTGCAATTTCTTCAAATACCAATAACCCTATTTGATCACAACGGTCTAAAAAATGGGGGCACTGTGGATAGTGAGATGTTCTTACTAGATTAAACCCTAATCGATGCTTTATATAATCAGCATCAAACTGTTGAGCACGCTTACCCATAGCGTATCCTTTATAAGGAAAGCTTTGGTGGCGATTTACACCTGTAATTTTTAACAGCTTACCATTTAGATAAAATCCAGTGGGCGTAAACTTAGCCTCCCTGAATCCAAATTGGCGACTGTAATTATCCTCTACACTTTTGCCCATTATACTAATTTCTAACGTATACAATGCAGGATTCGACGGCTCCCAAAGTTCAATTTTAGAGACAGGATTTAGCTCCACACTATACCGCTGTGAATGCCTCTTAGAACGCACAGTTCTCGGCTGTGCAATTTCTTTACCCTCACTATCTAAAAGACGAACCTCAATGATGAGCTCTGGATAATCATCCGAAAACTCTTCCAAAAAAATAGAGGCTTGCACATGTGGTTCGTGCAGTACATTCAGCGTGTCTATCTTTACGTTTTTTATTCGAACTTCGTCATATTCAGAAATTGTTACATCGCGATATATACCAGGAAAACAAAGGTAGTCAATTCTGCCACCAAATGGCGGAATTGCTGGATTTTCTTTACCCGAAAGTGTCACGGTAATTAAGTTTTCACCTAGCTTTAAAAATGGATTTAGATGAACATCAAATGATGTAAATCCATCACTGTGCGCTTTGCTAAGCACTCCATTTACATAAACATGGGCGTCACACATGACCCCTTGAAATGTCATTACCTGTTGGCGAGTTATTTGCGTCTCGCTAATTGTAATTACTTTGTGGTAAGTAAAATCCTGATGTAGAACTGTTTCGTCAAAATAGTTCAGTGGGAGATCCACACTATTATGAGGTAAAGTGACTTGCTGATAGTTATCTAAATTGCTCAGTGACGATAAAACGTGATGACCGGCGCCAAACCACCAACCTTCATATAAAAATTGTGTACTATGCATTAAAAATTGCTCCAAGGAACTCGCAAAGTTGCCGCCTGCCAATGTGACAAGCGGCGAATGGGATTATTGTATTAGTAGAAATTTCAGGTTTTGCTCAACTTGAGTAAGCACGTCTTTTACTGGTGCTCCTTTCAATATTGCGGGTATTGACGCACTAATTGCATCATCGATTTCTTGTGTATACATGCCATACGAGACTTGAGGTATTTCATTTACCCATAAAGAAAAGTCAGCAAACACTTGTTGTCCACCAAAAAACGGATCTGCAGTTTGATAGGCTTCACCCTTGCCGGCAGGGAGGTAAGTGGCCATTGCGCCACGATCAATCAACAAGCTTTGATACATATTGACATCAGACGCGAAGGTCTTTGAAAGAAAATCAATCACCAGTTCTCTATTTTTAGTCGTGCTCAAGACGTACCAACTTGATCCACCCTGGTTTGAGGCGTGCTTAGCACCTTCTACCTTAAGTTTTGGAATAGGAGCAACCCGCCATTTACCCGCTTGATCCGGCACGTTCTTAATTGACCCCATAATCCATACGCCAGACGTCACCGTAGCTACATCACCGCTGTTGAACCCTCCTATCAATTCCGACCACCCAGAAGTAGGCCTAGCTATGTCTGCTTCGCTGATTGCCTTAATTGTCTCAAGCGTTTCGATTAGTGCTTTGTTATTTGCGAGATTGAGTTCACCCTCTTCGTCTAAAAACCACTCTCCTCCTGATTGCATCATTATATGAGGCAAGACAACATCGTCAGTATCGAGTGTTAGCATATATTTGCCAGTTTTTTCCTTTACTTGTTTACCAATATCAATAAAGCGCTTCCATGTAATATTGAGCATATCGTCGTGCGTAAAGCCAGCTTGTTCCAAGTAATCCGAACGATAAAATAAACCAGCGACTCCTGAGTCAAATGGGATTCCGTATACATCATTATTTACTTTCATTACCTCAACTTTATATGGAGCAAATTGTTGATAATCTATGTAGTCTTGCAATGGTAAAAATGATCCTGGATAAGCCTGAATGTACTTTTGTGCGTTGTAGTCTTCTATGAGTACAATATCAGGAAGGTGTTTGGTCACACCGGACGCAAGCATTGTATGAAGCTTTTGTTCAATGTCCTCTTTTCCCGAGTCGATCACTGTTAAATTAAAGCTGGAATCAACACTTTGATAGCGTTCCGCTGCTTCATTCATAGCTGCTACGTTAAAGTTAGGGTCCCAAGCCCATACTTTAATTTCTTCGGCGTAAATTGCAGAGCTAAAGCCAACCGCAGTTATTGCGATTCCTAGTGCTAAAGATATTGGACTGAAGTTTTTCATCTTCTACTCTCCTTATGGATTTATACCTAGATTAGAGAGTTGGTTTGCCCTAAACAACGAGCGGTTAAAGGATTAGCGTTGTCAAAATGTGTTTAGTCGTCCAAATCCCTTTTTGCATATTTAAATTGATACAGGCAACTAAAAAAGGAGGTAAATATTTACTAAGGTTCTTCACTATACGTGACCGCAGTCGCTTGGTTTTAGTAGTTTACGTACCCTTTTACACATACAAAAAAGTCGCAGCGAATATTCTGCGACTTTGTTAGTTTGTGGTCGTTCCAATGTATTACTGTAAAGTTTCAGCAACAGTTACTGGTGCAGGGTTACGAATGAGGTAATCAAACGCTCCTAAACTCGCTTTTGCACCCTCGCCCATCGCAATGATGATTTGCTTGTACGGAACCGTGGTGACGTCTCCGGCTGCAAACACACCGTTCATTGAGGTTGCACCGTGTGCGTTAACTTCAATTTCACCGCGAGGCGACAATTCTACTTTGGTGCCTTTTAGCCATTCGCTGTTTGGCATTAGGCCGATTTGAACAAAAATACCCGCCAATTCAATCTGTTTGATTTCGTCGGTTTCACGGTCTTTATATTCAAGTCCCGTAACGCGAGTTCCATCGCCAATGACTTGAGTCGTTTGTGCCATTTTGATGATGTCGATGTTTGGCAACGAGTTGGCTTTATCAATCAATACTTGGTCTGCACGTAGCGTATCGGCAAACTCTAGTACGGTAACGTGCTCTACAATACCCGCTAAATCAATGGCCGCTTCAATACCTGAGTTACCACCACCTATAACTGCTGTGCGTTTTCCTTTAAACAATGGACCGTCACAGTGTGGGCAGTAAGCAACACCTTTATTGCGATACTCTTGCTCACCCGGTACGTTCATCTCTCTCCAGCGAGCACCTGTGCTAGTGATGACGCTGCGCGCCTTAAGCACTGCCCCGCTTTCTAGTTCAACATGAATGTAACCATCTTTTGTTTCTGATGCGTCGATAATATTCGCTGCACGCTGCTCGGTGATCACTTCCACACCGTACTCTTTTACGTGTTCTTCAAGGCTAGCAACCAGCTTTGGCCCTGTTGTGGCTTTGACTGAAATGAAGTTTTCAATCGCCATGGTATCCATTACCTGACCGCCAAATCGTTCTGCAACGATACCGGTGCGTATCCCTTTACGCGCTGCGTAAATTGCGGCAGACGAACCAGCTGGACCACCACCAACGACTAACACATCAAACGGTTTTTGGTCATTCAGTTTTTGCGCTTTCTTCTCAGCTGCGCCAGTGTCTACTTTGTTGAGGATTTCAGCCAGTGACATACGGCCTTGTCCAAACAGCTCACCATTAATAAACACACTTGGCACCGCCATTATGTCGCGTGATTTCACTTCATCTTGGAATGCTGCGCCGTCAATCATTGTAGTCTTAATACGTGGATTGATCGCAGACATCATGTTGAACGATTGAACCACTTCTGGGCAGTTTTGACACGACAATGAAATGAAGACTTCAACGTTGAGGTCGCTATCAAGTTCGGCAATTTGGTCAATAACGTCTTGTTCCAATTTTATTGGGTGACCGCCACTATGAAGAAGTGCCAGTACCAAAGAGGTAAATTCGTGCCCCATTGGTAAGCCAGCAAAGTTAATGCTAGTACCCTTGGTTGGATTAACAACTTCCATCACGGGTTTACGAGCCGATGTACCCGTTTCAATCACAGATACTTTGCTGCTCAATGAGGCAATATCTGTCGCCAACTGATGGAGCTTACTGGCGGTATCGCTATCATCCAAACTTAATACCAATTGTACCTCTGTCTTAAGATTCTCAAGGTACGATTTCAACTGCTGCTTCATGGCTTGATCTAACATAATAGTGCCTATTCCTAAATTCATTTGAGTCTGGTTGTTCACTCATTACTGACTGAACGAAATGCGGTCTTGCTTAAAAAGGGAGTAACTAAAAAGGGGGCGCAAGTGACACAGTGACTTTGGCTTGTTGGTAATGCATTTGGTGGTAAAGAAAAGAGCGCCTAACTCTTTGATGACTTGCCGCAGCTAGTAGTCCGGGACAAACAGTTAATTGTTAGGCGCTCTAAAGTCAGTGCGGTTTAGATTTTGCCGACTAGGTCTAGAGAAGGTGCTAGTGTTTCTTCGCCTTCTTTCCATTTAGCTGGGCAAACTTCACCTGGGTTTGCTGCAACGTACTGCGCTGCTTTCACTTTACGCATTAGGTCTTCAGCGTTACGGCCAATACCTTCAGCTGTGATTTCCATTGCTTGGATAACGCCTTCTGGGTCAACAAGGAACGTTGCGCGGTCTGCAAGACCTTGACCTTCACGCATAACACCGAAGTTGTTAGTGATGGTGCCAGTTTGGTCGCCTACCATGAAGTAGTTGATTTTGCCAATTGTGTCAGAGCTATCGTGCCATGCTTTGTGAGTAAAGTGAGTGTCAGTCGATACTGAGTACACTTCTACGCCACGTGATTGAAGCTCTTCGTAGTGATCCGCTAGGTCACCAAGTTCTGTAGGACATACGAAAGTGAAGTCTGCTGGGTAGAAGAAGAATACAGACCACTTGCCTTTTACGTCTTGCTCAGTGATTTCTACAAACTCGCCTTGCTTGAATGCCGTTGCGTTGAATGGTTTGATTTCAGTGTTGATCATGATGTTTCTCTCTTAGTTGTTTGTAGTGGTTAACGCTTTCCTGCGTCGATGGAGATATATTGCAACGAACTAAGAGATTGGTAAATTCGGAGGTTTCTATTAAATCAGTAGGTGAAACCTATTGAACTGCTTTTTTACTCGATACCTAAACACATTATGTCCTTACTAATCGATACAGAAGATCTTTTACCAACAACTAGTGCTAACGCATTCCTCGCCTAAGCAACATATGCCCTTACAAAAATTAATGTTAAGTCATCGTCAAAACTACGCATTTCTTTTGATTTACAGTATGACGGTTAATAAAATAATGCGAAATATCAGATAATTATAGCCCTACCTAAGTTTAGCTTGCTTAAATTGGACGCTAACTAAACCGATCACATGGATGATGCCAATGCAATGAATGCTAGGCATAAATGATATACGGACATAACTATGAAAAACTCTTCACTCGCATTGGTAACAATCACCGCGTTAGCGGGGTTCGTCACCGAAGCTACAGCGACTCAACACTCTCCTCGGGTTATTCTTGGCACTGATGTAACTCAGCAAGAGTACGCAAACTTCGACTCAATGGTTCATATCGAAACGTCAGCAGGGCGCTGCGGAGCGCAATTGCTCGCAGGTGAGTGGATATTGACGGCTCGACACTGTTTGCCGATTGAGTATGAAGCAAACGATGGTGATAGCGCCGACATAAAGATTTACCGTGGCCTAAAGAAATTTCAGATTGATAACCTAATCTACAACGGTGAGGTTACGATGTATGGCAATGAGCGAGACGAGATCGCTCAAGGTGAATACATGCGTGAAGTTTACACGGATAAAATTCATGACCGACTTGTTGCTGCTAATTTCAGATACCGCAAACGCAGTGACCATATGGGTGGATGGATTTATGAAGAACTCTATGGTGAAGATGCTCGCTCTAGCGAGGAAACCAATCAATCCAATATACATCCCGACAAGCCAATATATTGGTGGCATTACTCATATGACCTAGCGATTGCTAAGCTAGACCATCCAATATCGTACAAATACACGGCACCACTTCAAAATGGCCTCAAAGAACTTGATGAAATTCAAGAGGGTGGATACATCGACCATAGCGAAGTAACTGACCTCTTTAATATTAAATCGGGAGACACGTTTACATTTATGGGGTGGGGCAGTGGAGGGCCTAACGAAGATAGCGTAAATACACTCCGTAAAATCCCTATTGAGGTCAACGCTGGCGAGTTCACATTAGAGTGTAACTATCAGTTATTTTACAAAGTTGGTGGCAACTTCGAGGAAGACTGTAGCGATATTGCCTATGAGGATTTAAACCCTGATGACCTAATTGGCCAAATTAGAAAATACATGCAGATTCGTTACCTTGGTTATATTACAACGATACGGACGAACCAAGCGGCATACAGCGGAGACTCAGGGACACCACTGTACAATGATAACCAAGAAGTCATTGGTGTAGCTTCATCGGTGTTTGGAAATCCTGATGACGGTCAGTACGGAAACTCTTTTGCAACCCTGACACCATACTGGGACTTTATTGTAGATCGCATTGATACACTTAACGCCTCTAAAATCATTGAGGAAACATACGTTAAAGTGAACTCAATCGAACCTAGTTACTTGGTTAAGGTTCAAAACCTGACATCTGAGGATAAGGTGATCAGCCCTTTTTTATCGGATGGATCCTATTTCGCTATTACAGCAAACGACTGCCCCACCCTATTACCCAGTGGTGATAGTTGTACCGTGACACTTGAAGCTCCAAGGCTGGAAACACCCAATGAAATTACAGTATCAGATGTACTTAATTGGGGGGATGGCAATGGCACCGAAGAAAACCCAGATTATCTCACGGCTATTTCTATTTCTGTTGTCGATGAACTGCCAGTAGTAGACCCTTGTATCAGTTGGGGATACTGCGTTGATGTTGAAGATCCACCAGAATCTCCCAGCCCTAAGTCTGGTGGATCGCTAGGGTTTTGGCTTGGTGGCCTATACATACTTCTCTTTACGCGTCGACGTATACAAACAACGCCATAACAACACTCATTAAATGACAGGTGCTTAATAAGTATCTGCAATAGTGCCTGTCAAAACGTCTTTTAGGTGAACTCATATACGTTCACCCTACTTAATTTCAGCTATCTCTATCAGTCACTCATCAATGTGACTATATCTAGTCGCGAATTCTTTAAGCACCCGAGCATTATCAGCCGTTTCACTATCACCACACACCTGACCATCCACTATTAAACTTGGGCTAGAATAGGCTGGTATAGTATCCGCTGCATACGACATAACGGTGCCTCGCTCAGCACACCTAGCTCCAAAAGAATACGCTTTCTTCATTGGATAGTGTCCCGTCAGGTAGGCCGAGATACTATCTACCCCATCAATGGTCAATAACGTGTGCTTATCGTGGCTCGCGCCACTGAGATGGCCTAATTCATGTTCAAAAGTGGCATCGCGGCAATTAATGGCGATGGCAAAGAAGTAAGAATGATGAGAGGCAAAACCACAGTACTTTGAGTGATAACTGTCTAGCCAACTCTCAAATACAATGCCCGTGAATACAGGAAAACCTTGGGCTGATTGTTCAGCAATAGGATCCGCTAAATGATATTGCAATAGCTCTCTAGCGGCCTCAAGATCTTGAAACCAATAAGAATCGATCGCCGAGTTATAGGTCACTTTAGTTATTTTGCGCTCGATAGGTATGCACGAGTTAGACAACACCAAATTAGCGTAGGACTCCCATGCCGTAAGCTTGGCTTCGACATATTCTTCGGAGTATTGGTCAAGCACACTTGCATCGATATATAAGTGAATCTCTGTTTGTAGTTTTGTTGCTGCCTCACAGGTCGGAAACTCGGTTTGACTCGCCACGGTGGCACTGGCGAACAACACTAACCCCATCAACAACCAATGTACTGTCTTCATAGTGTCCTAATAATTTCTGGTTTTAAGGAACCGCCTATGTGTAGTGGCACCAAAATGCGTTATTTGCTCTTAACTAGCCATTTTTTTGGTTATCACTTTATAAGCGAGAAAAATTAATAAAGCGATCAGACCCAAAAAGTAGGTCATAGTTAGGAGGCTTTTCACTAGAGTGAAAAAGCTTGTCACAGATACTAATGATTCAGAAATGGAAGGGTATTGCGTCAGCATCATCCCAATGCCAATATTTTCAGAATAGTCAAATAGGCAAACAAACAGAGGCAACCTAGCGATGGTCTGCCAAAATTGATGATTAACCTTTCCAGCCGTCATGAGCCATTGGGTTAAGCAGAAGTAACACAACCCAAATAGCGCTGGATAAAACAGATCCAACACCAGCTGAAGTGTCAGGTACAAGTGCCGCCCTTGCTCTCCAAGTTGGTCCAGTAACGCCATCGCATCACTATAGCTGTAACCCATCGGTGACATATCGAACAGTGGCAAACCACCTGAAAACGCCATCACCTTTGGAATGCTATAGGCCAACATGGTGATATATATACCGTTGGCGGCGATAAACAGCAGTAAAACGGTTTTTCCGTTACTGCGTGACTTCAAAAAATTAATCATGTTATGTCCCTAGTAACTTAAGTCCTTTAGACCAAACGTTTAGGCACCAGTATGACCGTTGAAGCCTATTCATCAGTAGCAAACAATCTCAGCGGTAAACTATTTTGCACTCACTCACATCTGATTACTTGTCACTCACCATACATTGTAAATAACTAATATTTCAACAAATGATTAATCTCGTTACACATTGAGGCGTTGCTAGTTTTACTTTGGCAAAACCCGCCAAAATTCTCTAGGTGGGCATTGCAAACAGGTAACATCATCAATGGGCAATGATCTCTTTGACCATAAACTCCTTTCCCGACAACAGTCCCCACTTGTTCTGCTCACAACTCGGGCAGGTTGAGCGATGTTTTAGTATCTCAAAGCTTTCACCGCAGTGATGACACAACCCAATTGCGGCAATAATTTCTATCTCTAGCTTGGTCTTTTCTAGCGATGTCCCATCGACTGCAGCGGGGTAACAGGTTTCGACGTATTTTGGGATCATCGAAGAAAGCTCTCCGATTTGCAGGACTATGGTATCAACATGAGTAACTTGGTGCTTTTTAGCGAACCGCTGCACCGTATTTACCACCTCAATGACCACTCCGAGTTCGTGCATACTCTCTCCTTAGCGTCAGGCTGCACTGAAACACGAGTAATGCAGCCTGAGTTATTATTACGACTGGAACGTTTACCTCATAGGGATCAATGATTTAATCTTTTTAATGGGTTTATTAAGTGTGACTTTTACTTTGCGTTTGACTGCGTATTTGATGATTTTTTTGCGAGCATCACGCAATTCACTGCCTTGGGCGTCAAAGACTCTTTCGAGTGAAATAGCGCCAAACTTACAGCGAGTTGTACACGCTCCGCAGCCAACACACATAAAGTCATCGGCTTTGACCACTCCGCAATCCAAACATCGATTTGCTTCAATCTGAACTTGTTGTTCAGTCAAATAGCCCCTTAGATCTCTAAAGGTCGTTTTGGATTTAGCGCCGTCGACGTGCTTTGTGGTTTGGCGTGGGGTATTGTCATAGCCACCTAGCTCAACGTTATTCTTGTCGAACGAGGAATAGGCTCTGCGCAGTCGACCAAGTTCTAAACTTTGCCCATGTTGCACAAAACGGTGGATCGAAATCGCCCCCTCTTTGCCTTGAGCGATTGCGTCTATAGCAAACCGTGGCCCAGTCAGTGCGTCGCCGCCAACAAACACATCCGGTTGATCGGTTTGAAACGTTAGCTCGTTGGCTATCGCACACTGATTTGTGCGCACTTCAACGCGGCTGTTGTCTAATAGCGGTCCCCAATCTATCGCCTGTCCTACGGAGATTAAGATTTGGTCTGCGGCAACGGTTTTTCGATTCTCGGTATTAAAACGTGGAGCAAAATGTCCGTTTTCATCCACAACAGCTTCACACTTCACCAGTTCTAGCCCAACCACGTTGCCGTCTTCAACCAGCACTTTGCTAGGCCCCCATCCGTTTTCGATGGCAATACTTTCATCCAACGCTTCTTGAACTTCCTCAAAGTGAGCGGGCATCTCGTCGCGACTTTCCAAACTAAACAAGGTGACACTTGAGACATCGCAGCGAACCGCTGTTCGAGCAACATCAATAGCGACGTTCCCGCCCCCTATGACCACCACGTTTTTACCAAGATTGTGGGCATTCCCTAGATTGATCTCTCGTAAAAACTCAACGCCAGTTTGTACACCGTTGGCCTCGCTTCCTTCAATAGTAAGTTGTTTGCCCTTTTGCGCGCCAATAGCAAGATAAAACGCTGCAAAGCCTTGCTCTCTCAGCTCTGCTAAAGTGACATCATTGCCAACATCTATATCGGTTTTAAAGGTCACGCCCAACTGACGCAATACGTCTATTTCTGCGTTGATCACCTCTTTTTCCAAGCGGTAGGATGGGATGCCTAACGTCAGCATGCCGCCTAGCACAGGCTGGCGTTCAAACACAGTGACACTGTAACCTTCAACCGCCAGAAAATACGCACACGAAATACCCGCTGGGCCACTTCCGATCACCGCAATCTTTTTGTCTGAGTAATCATGACGCTTGGTTGGAACATAGCGCCCATCAGCTGACATATCTTGCTGGGCGACAAATTTCTTGATGTCGTCAATAGCAACAGGATCATCAATGTCTCCTCGGGTACATTCTGATTCGCAGTTTTTCGGGCAAATTCGGCCACATACGGCTGGAAGTGGATTTTCTTTCTTTATCAGCTCTAAGGCTTCGCTATAGCGCCCTTGCGCCGCGAGTTTGATATAACCTTGTATGCCAATGTGAGCCGGGCAACTGGCCTTACATGGCGCAGAGCCTTCATTGGCAGCTACCTGGCGATTAATGCGATAGTCAGGATTATATTTGTCTTCGCCCCACTCGTTGGTATAAGGCAACTCTCGAGGCTCGACTTTGGGTTTATTCACGGCGCATAGCTTTTGCCCAAGTCGAATGGCATTTGTTGGACAGTGCTCCACGCATTCGCCACACGCTACACATTTGCTTTCGTCAATTTTGACCACATAGTTTGAGCGGATCATATCGGGGTTTTGCCACTGCTCTGCCAATCGCAGCGCAAAACAGCCGCAACCACAACAGTTACAGATGGCGTGAGTCTCTCCCGACCCATCGAAGTTTGGGATCTGGTGCATCAAGCCATTGTCTTCGGCCTTGCGGATCACCTGTTTAGCTTCTTCACGAGTGATCGATTTTCCGCGTCCTGTTCGGATGTAATACTCCGCGGCATGTCCCATTTGTATGCAGATATCATCTTTGATGTGGCCACAGCCTTCACCCATCGCTTCTCGCGACGCTCTGCATGCGCAGTCCGATAGGGAAAACACCTCATTATCGTCGAGGTACTTTGATACTTCTTCGTATGAGGCGCTTCGCGTATCACCGTCAATGGCAGTTTCTATTGGGATCACACGCATCGGTCCACTGCCGACAGGCACGTTACCTGCTGCCATCGGTCCGCGCTTTTTACCAAAATCATCAAACGCTACCCCCAACTCAGGGTATTGATCGATCAGTTGTTTGTTGTTAACGACCATTTCCATGTGGCCAGGAACCCACACGTCATGCCAATAGACATCGACACCGTCTACGTTATTCACAAACGCAGCGCCCACCACGGCAAGCTCCCAAAGCAGAGCTTCGGTTTCTTCCACCGACTTGCCACAACGTTTTGCCACCTGTTTAGCATTGAGAGGCTCTTTAAGCTCTAGGCACAATCCAACTTCGGCCATTTCGTCGCTCATGACTGGCGCAAAGATGCGATACTCTGGGTCTTGAGGAGTGATCGCATTCTTTGACCCCGCTTTCACCATGCTGATTTTATTGGCATAAGCGATCACTTGTTGTTTTACTGGAGTGTGTTGCATCATTGCACTCCTTGGTTATTTTTCCACTCTGCGACATTGCTTTCGAGCCACCCAACCCAATCAGCAACGCCCTCGCCCGTTCTTGCAGACATGGGGATCACAGTAATGTCGGGATTAAGGGCTTTAGCGCGAGCGATAACCGCCTCAACATCAAAATCGAACACGCCTATGGTGTCTATTTTGTTGATCAGCAGCACATCACAAATAGAGAACATCAGAGGGTACTTAAGAGGTTTGTCGTCCCCTTCAGGTACACTAAGGATCATGGCGTTTTTTACCGCGCCAGTATCGAACTCTGCTGGGCAAACAAGGTTGCCTACGTTTTCTAAAAACACCAAATCTAAACCGTCGGCATCAAGTCCTTCTAGACCTTGTTTGGTCATATCTGCGTCCAAATGACACATTCCACCTGTGTGAAGCTGGATCACTTTGACGCCCTGCTCTGCAATGGTTGCTGCATCAACGTCCGAGTCGATATCCGCTTCCATCACTGCCACATTCAATGCACTTGGGAGGCGTGACAAGGTGTTGACCAAGGTTGTGGTTTTGCCTGAGCCCGGTGACGACATAAGGTTGAGCAAGAACGTGCCTTTTTCTTTTAAAGACGCTCGCAACAGGTCCGCTTGCTCTACATTGTTTTCAAACACACTTTCTTTTATTTCCATCACTTTATATGGTTTCATCACTCTTCTCACTATGCCGCAAGCAAAATCAATAAACCTGAGCCGCTCACCGCTAGAGCTACAAAGGTTTTAGGAAGCAATCGCGCAAGGTACGATCCGACAACAAAGGCCAGTGCAGAACCACCTAACATGCCTAATCCAAATCCCCAGATTGACGCGCCAGCAAGTTCTACTCCGTGCGCCCACCCATGTACGGCAACACCAGCAAGTGCCACAACGCTGAGTAATAAACTGATTGACGTCTGTTCGTAGCGTAAAAACAGTGCCGCTGCAGGGACAAACAGCGACATAACAATCACGGTTTCCATCATTGCAAAAACACCAAATTGATGACCCAAAAACAAACCCGCGACCATGGCGAATAACACCACGCTAAGTTTTGTCAGGTACAGAGAAGTCGACTTTTTGTTAGACGACGATGCTTGAAAGTGAGCTAACATCCCCATTGAGACGAGGATCAATAGATGATCCAACCCAAGCAGTGGGTGGATCATTCCCCCCCATAGAGATGGCAACAGTGTGTCACTAGCAGTGTGTGCACTAGCAACCGGTGAAACAGCTAAAGCAGCCAGTAATGCAGTCGAGGTAAAACGTTTCATGATTATCTTCCATACTAATTATAAATTCTTGATTTTATTAGCCACCACCATACAAATAACCTACTCAGTGCTCACTGAGTTGCTCAGATTGTTAGCCTAATAAAAACTAGAGTATTTGCTCTATTGGCGTAAAATTACTTCTTTTGGATTCGTTGTGTTGTGATTGGCTTCGCAAATCCATTGGTGTAGTGACTAGACGTCTGGGGTTAACCATTGATTTTGCGACAAAGGTCAACACCTTAGTTGTGCAACAGTCGTACAGTGAAACCCCGACAAGGCACTCTCCACACGTCACTATTGGCAAGTCATGAGCGACAAATAACTATCAACCTAGACGCAAAGACCTAGAAGTATCGGCACGGAAGTAAGGTAAGTTTCTATTATGAATACGAAAGATAGAATTGTTGTAGAAAGCTTAAAGCTATTTAATGAACAGGGTGAAAGAGACATAACCACCAACCACATTGCTGCTTATATCGGGATTAGTCCTGGGAACCTGTATTACCATTTTCGAAACAAGCAGGACATCATCCAGTCCATTTTTGGAAAATACATAGACCACATGCGCAGCTCTTTTCAGTTAGAGGCGGTTAACGACAACGCTGAGGTGTTTCTACAACAATACTGCGACGACGTGTTTGAGAGTTTATGGCAATTTCGATTTTTTCACTCCAGTATGCCGGGGATTCTATTGCGTGACGAAACCTTACATCACCAATACTTAGCGGCCCATGGCCTATTAACAGATAGAGCCAAGATGGCGGTGTCTAAACTCAATAAAGATGGCATCATCGAGATTGATGATCACGACATTGATGATTTAGTCGAATTAATGCGGGTGGTTGGCTCTTTTTGGACCAGTTATCTTATGGCCAACTCAGTCAACCAACCTCTAACTGAATTAGAGGTGTATAGAGGGATCAGTAAAATTATTATGCTGCTGTGGCCTTACGCGACAACCCAAGGAAAAGTGCGCCTTAACCCGCTTCGTGAAAAATACGAGGCATTGTCAAAGCCTTAGCAACATCTCCAAGTAACCGTTCACTGTGTGTGTTCTGCTGGTGGCAGCAAGTACGCCATCACTTGATGTCCCTCTTGCACATCGGCATCTACTTTGGAAAAACCAATATTGGCATACAGTCTTGGAACATCCGTGTAGACATAGAGGTGAGATTGGGGGTACTGCTTGGGGTTTGAGGCAACGTTTATAATGGCTTGTTGAATCAGTTGACTCGCAACGCCTTGCCCGCGATAGGCAGCATCGACCGCTAATGCGTTTACCCAAACGACGTCGTGATCATCATTGGGCGCTTTGAAGAAGGTATACGCAAGTCCGGCAACAAGTTGTTGTACGTGAGAATCACTCGATCCTATTCCAATCGTTGCGGCTATGGGCGCGGGTAGATCCCCGTGGTAGCCTGTAAAGCTAAAATCTGTCCACTCAGCGCTAAGTAGTGACTCAACTTGCTTCATTAGTGTTGAATTGAACTTAGGATAGTTCAGTAAAATATCGGTCATCGTTTACCCCATTCTCGCCATTTAAAATGGCACAGCAATCGCTAGTTGGTCACTCGTTCCATAATTTCAATGCGGTTGCCAAACGGATCACGTATATCAAACCGCTTGTACCCTTCAATTTGGGCATTTTCAAAAATAGGGACTGAATGTTGAGTAAATGCCATTCTCCAATGCTCAGCACTAGTTACATTTAAGGCGACATGAGCTTTGGAAATTTGTCGATTTGATAGCGCTTCACAGCCTAAGTGAAGCTGAAGATCACCAATACTAAACCAAACCCCACCATTTGCCTTCAAGTGCTCTGGTTTTTGCAACTCGGTTAAGCCAAGTAATTCACCGTAGAACTGGCGCGCTGTAGGTTCTTCACCAAACGGCATGGTTAACTGAACATGGTTTATCCCTAAAATCATAGCTTTCCTTCATTCTACCCATCAATATTACGTAGCATAGACTAACACTAGAGTTTGCTTATACAAGTATGTCTTCAGCTATGGGTGGAATATAGATGATGATTTTTAACAGCCAACACCACTTTATTTTTATTACGCTTAGAAAGCAAAAGCGGCCACTATATTGTGGCCGCTTTGTTTAGAAATAAACGCTTAGTAGAAGTAAATATTATCTAAGTAAACGCTATCACTACTGCTTCCCCACAACGCCATACCTAGTTGAGTCATGGTGCTTTTATTAAAACCAGACACCGCACTAGGGGTATCAGACAAGTCAAAGTCAAGTTCAACACTCACCCACTCTCCAGTCGCGATATTGTCAATCGTATAAATAAGCGGGCCACTTGTAGAGAGCAGTTGGAACTGAGCTCGTGTCACACCGGCCGTGGCGTAAAAGTCGAATCTTAACCCTGTCATCGCAGAGGCATCAACTACCTGGGAAATACCATATTGAATACCGGTGACACCGCCAGCCACACCATCTGGGGTGATGGTGAACTTGGCGGTATTGTTACCTTCAATTTGAATATCTTCATGCGTCGGAGCATTCCACCAATTATCGGACCAATAGGTGATCCAATGGTCACTGGTAAGCGCATCACTGTACAAGGAGATCACATCATCACTGTCTACAATTGGTGACGGTGCAGCAGCGGTAGGCCCTGTACTAAGTGCGGTAAGCTCTAGTGTGAGCAGATTAGAACCTGCCGTCACTATGGTACTCGCTTGATTAATGCCGTAACCTTGAGCCATTCCTTTAATTTTTTGCTTACCTTCTACCAACATCAGCGTAGCCACGCCTGAAGAATCCGTAATGCTCGTATTGGCTTCATCGTACTCTCCATCTACGCCAACACTGACTTCTGCATTGCTAATGGGTTGCCCTACACTATCCACAACTTCAACCTCAATAGCGTATTTTGATGACTGCCCTGAGAAATAAAAATTATCGACAAATATAGAACGTCCAGCCTCCCCGTATAACTGAATGCCAGCCATCTGCATCTGCGCCGTATTTAGCGTACTTTCGCCATTAAGGGACATATCGGCAAAGGGAATTGACATACTTACCCACTGTTCAGCAGGTAGGTTGCTCACTGTATAACTCGCTGAGCCATCGGTAGTGACCAACTGTAAGACAACCTGACTAATTCCTGGTTCCAGATAAAGATCAATGTTCCAAGTGTTATGTTCAGACACATCAACACTGCCGTATTCAATCCCAAACTGTATGCCAACTACGCCACCCGCAGCACCAGCTCCTTGAATTTCGTATCGCGCATAAGCGTTCCCATCGACTTCGTCTTGAGAATAAAATGGGGCGTTCCACCAGTTTTCATTCCATAGAGAAACAAACTTGTCTTCATCTAAGCTATCACTAAAAATAGAGAACACATCGCTGTTCAATACCGATGGCGTCGGCGCGGGTAAATTTGGTGCGGAGCGTTCAATCTCTTTAGTTATAAAAGAAACATTGCTCAATTGAATGCTGCTAGGTTGATCGCCTAGAAAGACAAACCCCAACCATCGCATCTGCGTTGTTCACGCCCAGCTTATCCGCCCTATCCTAACCACCGTCGATTTCCCGGTTCCAGGTATGGGCATAGAAGCTGCGAAGCGCTTATTTGCAATAATAGAAAACAAGAGTTGTACTGAGGCCGATCCAATAAAACTACTTCCACGATTAATTGAGAGACATTCAGTTCTGTCGATAGCGTAGCGTTATTGCAATCATTTTATGGAGCGAGATTTGGCTTTCACTTTATGACGTTGGTTTAGCGTCGTTCAATTCGCAGTAGTGTGTAGGCTAACTATTGTTACTCACTTGCTCAAAATACGTGCGTTTCACATTTTTACCTTGGTTACCTAACGCTATTAACCAATTCTATTGCTTCCTCGGTTTTAATACTTTAGCAACCATAAAGGAAGCGCTTTCTTTACTGGTGGTGGTTATTTGACGTTTCGATTATAGATATTGTCTAACAGTGATCGAAGAAAATGTACAAAATACGAATAAAATTATTAAAAAACAGCGAGTAATACAAAAAGGAATAAATTTACTCCCAAGTATTCGGTATAAGTTTTTATCATCGGAAACACACCGGAAAGAAACCGTTTCCTTTCCGGTGTGACTGATCGCAAGGATTTCGCCCCTATATTGCAGTATCCTTGCAATATCTTGATAAACTCAGCGTCCCACATGGGTCATTTACAGGAAGTTAACGTGTCCACCATTGATGAAGTTGCCAAATTAGCTAATGTTTCCAAAACCACGGTATCGCGTGTGATCAATCGCCATACCACGGTAAAAGAAAAAAACCGCCAAAAAGTGTTGGCTGCAATGGAAGAGCTTAACTTTAAGCCAAACTCATTTGCCCAAGCACTGGCATCTTCACGCTCTAATAGTATTGGTATGTTAGTCGGCACGTTAGGCGGTCCTTTCTTTGGCGTGTTGATGCATCACGCCGAAATCGAGCTTCGTCGAGAAAATATTCACCTCATTACATCCAGTGGCCAAGAAACAGAAGAAATTGAACGTGATGGGATACGCTTTTTACAGTCCAAGATGGTAGATGGAATGATCATTCATGCCGATACCCTGCATGATGATGAATTGATCGACATCGTGAAGCGCTATCCTAAAACCGTCATTCTCAACAGAAACATTCCTGAAATCACCGAACATTGCTTATTTTTGGATAATGAGTTGGGCGGATATCTTGCTACCAAATACCTAATTGATACGGGACATAAGCAGATTGGTTGTCTTACTGGTCAGTTAAGTAAAGCGGACAGTCGCGACCGCCTTTTTGGTTACCGAAAAGCGTTAAGCGAAGCAGGTATGCCCTATAACCCAAGCCTCGTTGTAGAAGGCCGATTTGATAGCGAAACGCCAATTGATGCGGGAAAACGCTTGTTTGAACGAGACTTAAATGTTGACGCAGTATTTTGCCAAAACGACCAGTTGGCGTTGTCGATGTACACCATTGCAGCAGAGTTTGGCAAAGTCGTGGGTAAGGATATTTCCATAATTGGATACGATAACGACCACTACACCAAGCACTTACAACCGAGCTTAACAACCATGCATTACCCACTGCAAGACATGGCGATGTTGGCGGTTGATAAAGTATTGGCGTTGGTGAATGGTGATAAAATTTACCCGTCAGACATGCTAAAACCTTGGGTTGTAGAGCGGAACTCGGTGAACACTCAAAACCAAATAAAATAATGCGATGTGGGGGTCATGATTTTGGGGGCAGAATAAGCCTCAGTCCACCAGTTTGATGTTGAGTGAATTAAGCAACGATAACGCTTCGAGCCTTGAGAATTGAGCACCACTTAATCGATTATTAAGCACATCAATCTCAAAGTGATAACTGTCGATGAGATTACTTTGCTCTAAGTTGGTTCTCGAAAATAGCGCCCCCGATAAGTCACATTCGGTAATTTCAGATTGTGAAAGCGATGCCTCTCTAAAGTCCACACCCACCAGTTTACAATTATGTAGCATAAGGTAATCGAGGAATAACCCGAAAAACGAGCAATCATTAAGTATGCACTGTTCAAAAGCGAGTTCAGAGTCCATATCAAATTGAGGCCATTGAGCCTTAGTCCAATCCATCCCCACCAGTTTACTGCTAGTAAACTTGCACTGGGTAAATCGGCTTAAGCTCGGGTCAACTAAGCTCATATTGCACTGTTCAAATTCGCACTCGACAAACCGACAGCGGCTAAACACCGTTTCGGAAAAGTCGCACTGCACAAACTTACAGCCTTCAAACTCAGTCTGATTGAGCTCTTCATAACTAAAATCGATTTGGGTAAACTCGTGCTCGGTGTATTGGGTGCGATTGTCGAAACTCATTGGATTGCCTAAGAATATTGAAACATGGTAAGACTACCACCCTCTTCATGTATTTATCTTGTGATAAAACACACTTTGTAAAGCTTTTGCTTTGACCCTCTACCGTCAACACTGCACACTGACATCATCAAACATTGCAGCTTGAGTAAAATGGACAGAATCGAGTTTTTTACCTCTCACCCCGACTTTCTTTGGGTCAACGAAGTGTTGACCATCACCTTATTCAGTAGCGTTGCTTGGATCGTATGGCGCGTGTTTATTGGTCGCTTAGAGCGCCACACCTCCGACAGTGCTGAAAGTCGCGTACACGCAGTCATTCATTCGATTAAAGCGCCGATCAGTACACTAATATGGCTTTGGCCAGGTACGATTTCCCTGGGTCTCATTCTCGGAAATTACTTTGACTATTCACTCAATTTTTTAGACACCGCCAAGCATGCTCTGGTGGTCTTTACCCTTGCATGGATCAGTTATCGCCTTTCTACCAACATAGAATTTAATGTCATTGCTCGTGGCAAACACGATGCAACGACCATTAACGGTATTGGCAAATTGAGCAGAATGGTCATCATAGTTATTGGCCTAATTAGCGTTTTGCAGTCTATGGGCCTTAGTCTTTCGGGTGTAATGACGATGGGCGGCGTCGGTGGTTTGGTTGCTGGTTTTGCGGCAAAAGACCTGCTGTCCAACTTCTTTGGTGGCTGGATGATTTATTTTGATAAGCCATTCAAAGTAGGAGATTGGATCCGCTCACCGGATAGAAGTATCGAAGGTACGGTTGAACGTATTGGTTGGCGTATGAGTGTTATTCGCACCTTTGACAAGCGACCACTCTATATTCCTAACGCCATCTTCAGCAGCATTGTGGTGGAGAACCCTTCTAGGATGACTAACCGCCGAATTAAAGAAACCATCGGTATTCGTTATGACGATGCAGAGAAAATGCACACCATTATTAACGCGGTAAAAAAGATGCTTCTCAATCACCCCGCTATCGATACCCAACAAACTATGATCGTTAATTTTGACAGCTTTGGGCCTTCTTCGTTGGACTTCTTTATCTATACGTTTACCAAAACTGTCAACTGGATCGAGTTTCATGAAATCAAACAAGACGTGCTGTTAAAGGTTATTCAAATCATTCATCAGCAAGGTGCTGATGTCGCGTTCCCGACGCAAACCCTTAAAATCGATCCCACTGCAGAACCAGAAATAAGCAATATCGGTCGTTAATAGCGAGTCACGGCTGCCTAATGCCTTGTAGGTTAGGCAGCATTCATTGTTTTTTGGCAAGAGCTATTGGACGGTATAAATTTCTATTTTATCGGCATCCATGGTGTACGCCGACTCAATCCCATTGGCACCGTCTGAGTACATGACATCTTGCACGTTAGCTTCAACGTTAAGAGTGCCTTCGATCCATACTGGCGTGTACATTGAGGTCAATTGGTAACCTTGTGGATAATCGACCAAAATAATTTGATTGGGTGGCGGAGGTGGTGTGTGTACGCAAGCGCCACCTGATGGCACGATAAAGAACTGGGTGACTTTATTATCGTCAAACTGAATCGGCGTGATAAAGCCAGGGACACGAACCTTTTCGCCATTTAACGACGCTTTAGGCACCGTTGCTGCAACGCGGCGCTGTTCACTAACTGCTGCTCTGATGCCAAACAAATATTCGACGTCAATCCCCTGGCTTTCGAGATCGTCATTAAGGGTTTTCCGTTCTAATTGTTCTTCTTCTGTGAGCGTCTCTTTCATATCGAGACGAGCAATCCTGCCTAAATCGAACAATTGGTCGCGGCTCAGCTCCATAAACGGGTCTTTAATGTTACTTACATCTGGACGTAAGTCTTCCCATTGAAGTTGTGTTGCGGCGAACGAATGAAATGCCACTAAAAGAGACGCCAATATTGCCAGTTTTTTCATAAAAATCCGAATCGAAATTATAGTGCTGTTTTGAGGGGGCTAAGAATGACAAATTCACACTGGTGCGACAAGTGACATTTCTTTGAATTTCGAGCCTGCTTACACAATGACATACCAATTTATAGCCTAATAGATCAATGCTTCAACAAGCGGTACATTAAATCTATGAACACTATCCCTTTAAAACCCGATTAAACATCCCAATAACACATGATGTAACCCAACATTAAGGAGTCACAATGGGCGATAATTACACCCCACCTAAAGTATGGACACACGACACCTCTAACGGTGGCCAATGGGCCAGCATTAACCGTCCAGATTCAGGTGCACGTCATGAACAGGTACTCGAACAAGGTCAACACCCTTTCCAGTTGCATTCGTTAGCTACCCCAAACGGACAAAAAGTCACCATACTTTTTGAAGAGCTATTGGCGGCAGGCGTTAAAGATGCCGAATACGATGCCTACCTCATCAATATTGGTGATGGTGACCAATTTGGCAGTGGCTTTGTTGAGATTAACCCGAACTCAAAAATTCCTGCTTTGCTAGACACCACCACAGGAACACGCGTTTTTGAATCTGGCTCTATCTTGCTCTATTTGGCAGAAAAATTTGATCACTTCATTCCCAAAACGCTGCCAGAGCGCACTGAAATGATGAACTGGCTATTTTGGTTACAAGGCTCTGCACCTTACTTAGGAGGCGGTTTTGGTCATTTCTATGCTTATGCCCCTGAAAAGTTCGAATATCCTATCGATCGCTTTTCGATGGAAGCTAAGCGTCAATTGGATGTATTAGACAAGCAACTAGCCAACAACGAGTTTATTGCTGGCGACGAATACACCATTGCAGATATGGCGATTTGGCCTTGGTATGGCGGTCTAGTACTAGGTCGTATGTATGATGCAGCTGAGTTCTTGGACGTTGCAAGTTACAAGAATGTCGTACGTTGGGCTAAGCAAATTGACGAGCGTGCAGCGGTTCAGCGTGGGCGCATAGTCAACCGTGGATGGGGCGAAGAGTGGGAACAAGTTCCTGAACGCCACAGCGCCGCAGACATTGATGCTGCTCTTGCCAAAAAGCCTAAGTAAAAGCGTTCTAATTGGGTCATCACTCAACTCGTGAGACGATGACCCAGTCTTCTCTTTTCGCTACTCTTTCGCATCCCTACATGAGGGTAATTGAGTCACAATAATACCCGCTAGCGTCAAAACACAAGCCAACACCTCTAACGAGTTCGGAATTTCGTTTAGCCATATAACTGCACCCACAAATGTTAGCGCGGGTACAGACAACTGATATAACGCAGCGCTAAACCGGCTAATAAGTGGTAACAACGCATACCAAGCAGCATACGCGCAGGCCGACGTCACCATTCCCGAAATTACCGCAAGCATCAAAGCGTTATTCGTTGCGGCGGTGTCAAGTCCAATAACGGTAGAACCTAACAATACAAATCCTGTAGCAACAATAAACGCAAAACCTGTTCTAAACAGCGGTTGTGTCGATTGGCGACCAAGCAAGGTATACCCACCCCACCCAACACCCGCTAGGACAGCACATACCATCCCTACAAACGTCGCTCCCATGACACTCAACGAAGGCACGACCAATGAAGCCATTCCTGCAATGGTAATGGCATAGCCGATGCGCTGCAGTTTTGTGAGGCGTTCACCCATACGAATGCTGCTTAGCAATAACACCAACTGCACCGTTGAAAATAGCAACAGCGCACCTAGTCCTGCATTGAGTGTTTTATACGAATAGCTAAAACCAATCATATACAGCGCAAGGAAAGCGCCACTTAACCAGTTATCTTTGAGCTTCCATTGAGACGGGTCTACCAACTGCAGTGCGTGTTTTCGGTTAAACACCAACAGCAACAGACACAACATAAGTGCGCCACTGGCGGTTCGGTAAAGTGCAAATAATGAGGGATCCATTCCCTCGGTGAAAACGGCAACGCGACTCAACAACGAGTTGGCCGCAAATGCCGTCATAATTAGGAGTGCAACTAAGTACTTCAATGTATAGTGACGTTAGCGGGATGTTACTCAATTTTTACCACAATTTTACCGACAGTTCTTTGGTTTCTTATATCTTTTAACGCATTAGCTGCGTGCTCAAGTTCAATAACCTCAAGCGCTGGTACTCGGATATGCCCATTTTCAAGTAATTGATTAAACTGAACGCCCGCATCAGTGATACCGGTACGCCCCGAATGATCATTGACATGACCCGATCCTAAACTCAGTTGATGAAAACTCAACCCTCGTAAAAATGCGTCGGGGTATTCACTTGGTCTAACCGTTTGCACCAGCTCCACCATCTCACCTTCAAACGCCAGTGCGGTAGCTGCAATAATATCATTGTCGCCACCGACACAATCCAATGCCACTTCTACACCATTGCCATCAGTAATGGCCATGATCTCTTTAACGATGTCTTGTTTTTGATAGTCAATAACGTGAGTTGCACCCAAGTCTCTGACGTAATCATGATTTTTTTCAGAGCAACTGGTTATGATCTTATCCACACCAAAGTATTTGGCAATTTGAATGGCAAACCCACCCACGCCACCGGAGCCACCAACGATGTAAATGGAGTCACGCGTTTCAATATCCAGTTTATCGACCAACGCGCGCCACGCGGTCCAACCGGCACATGGAGTGGCGGCAGCCAGTTCATGGCTGACTTTAGGGTGAACGGTCAATGTACGTGCATCATGAACTGCAAATTCAGCGCACCCGCCGCGAGTTCGGCGCATATTACCATGATAAAGGACTTTGTCGCCGACAACCCAAGACTCTACTTTATCACCCACTTTAACCACCGTCCCTGAAACATCAAGACCACCGACAAAGGTATTATCAATATCGGGAACCAATGCTTTCCAAAAATTCACTTTGGCGTCGACAGGATTAAGCCCTACCGCGTGTACTTTCACTACAACATCCCAATCGTTTTCAAGTTCTGGCTCGACAAGTTCCGATAAGTAAAACTTGTCCATTTGCAGGTGATAGGTGAGGGCTTTCATGGAGTATGTCCTTTTGATGGTCACTCTTTGATTATAGAACTCCATGTAAAAATGTCACACTATAGAGAGCATAATTAAATCGTTAAATCAGTAGCTTATTCTCTACCTAGTTAAGCTTTCCGCTTTCCGCTTCCCGACTCTACGCAACACTTTCTGCTATAATTTATTCAAACCAACCAAATTCATTATATTTAATTATGATAAACCCTAAGTGGCTCAAAACCTACATTGCACTCGTTGAAGAAGGGCACTTTACCCGCACTGCAGAAAAGCTCTATATGACTCAGCCAGGGGTGAGCCAGCATATCGCTAAATTGGAGCAAGAATGTGGTACACCGCTACTTCAACGACAAGGTAAAACCTTTGAACTCACACCAGCAGGCGATAAGCTTTATCAGTTTGCGCTAGAGCAGCTAGAACTGCATCAACAGTTGCTCGACACCATTACTGTTGATGATCCAAACAAGGGACTGGCGCGAGTCGCCTGTTCGGGAGCATTAACGCAGCAGTTGTACTCTCGTTGCATCAATATTCAAAAAGACTATCCCGAGTTACATTTTGCGTTTGAGTCTTGTTCTAATCAGGGGGCAATGAATCGTGTCTTAAATGGGCAGTCAGATGTGGCGTTGATGACTCAACAAGCGGTCAATCCTTTGCTCAGTTATCAGCAAATTGGGTTGCAGAAATTAAGCTTGGTTGTACCTCAGGTATCTGATGCCAAAACGGTGAGCGCCGAATATTTGCACCAGTTAGGGCTCGTTGCTCATCCAGACGCCCTCCACTACTTGTCTTTGTATCGACACTCTTCAAAGCACTCACTATTGTCAGATATGGACATCGCGCATATACCGCAGGTTAGTTTTGTGAATCAGCTAGAGCAAATTCTTGCCCCGATATCGCTAGGGGTAGGATTTACGGTGTTACCCAGCAGTTGTGTAGAGTTGTCTCCGTACAAGGATCGGCTGTCGGTGATCAACGTTGGTTTGCCAGTCGTAGAAAAAGTGTACTTGGTGACTAAGATCAGCAAGCCCTTGCCAAGCTTTTATCAGCACTTTGTCGAACTGTGCAAAAGGACTTTACAGGCCGACACTGCTTAACTTGATGATTGCGCAAATTGCCCTTTACCAAGAAACTTAGCTCGATACATCGCTTTATCCGCTTGTTTAATTACCGCACTGGCCTCGGTCTCATCATAATGTTTGTCCGTCATATGAATGCCTATGCTAACCCCAATTTTAAGCACATTACTTTCAAAGTTGATTGGCTCAGCAATCGCGTTCAGCACGCGCTCCGCCAACGAACTGCACAAGGCATTTGTGGACTGTTTAACTAGGATAACAAACTCATCGCCCGCAAGGCGGCACACTAGGTCATCATCTCTAACCACGCTTTGTAATCGCGTTGCTACTGTTTTTAACACAAAGTCACCGACATCATGACCCCATTGGTCATTGATCGATTTAAACCCGTCGAGGTCCAAAAACAGCATACCAAACTCGCCTTGATGACCGTTATCAAGCAGCTGTTGTGTTTGAGATAGGAGCTTTGTTCTGTTCGCTAACTGAGTCAATGGGTCGTGGGACGCGATATGCTCAAGCCTTTCCATCTCTTTTTGATCCCGTAAATCTGTGCATATCAGCACCAAGTCACTGTCTACGTTCACATCACTAACATTACTAGAAATCAATCTAGCCTGAACCTTAATTGGAAGTGCGCTACCATCGCGATGGTATTCAACTATCTCCCCTTCCCAACTACCATGCTCCGTCGCAACCTTACGTATACTATCGACGCTGCGCCAGCACTCATCGCCATTAAACACTTTGTAAACTAACTGGTTAATAAGATCCGCTTCACTATGACCAGATAGCTGTTCTAAAGCTGGATTGACCATAATGATTTTGCCGTCTTTATCTATTACTATGATACCGTCCTGGCTGTTTTCAAATATCCCTGTGGCAAGTTGCTGTTTGTAGGTTCGAGCCAGCTCTTCAGTAATATCAACTATTGAGAACAACACCATTTTAGAGTCCGTGGTTTGCAACGTAGTTACACGTAAAATTCGAGATTCTTTTGACGGTGTTGTCACGGTAAATAACGCATCGTTAAGATGCTCGCGACCCAACAGAGCCATCAATATCTTGCTCTTATCAGGCATGTCAAAATATTGATTGATATTGGTGCCGACCATTGTACCCACCACACCAAACTGCATACCCGCATGTTGGTTATCTTGCTTAATGAGACCTTTGTTATTCACTACAAGCAAGCCATGGGCGATGGATTCAATCAGTTCGTTAGCAAAATTTCGCTCACTTTCTAACTTGTCCATCGACGCCGCAATTTGTCGATCACGCGCTCTTATCCGCGAGATCATGGTGTTATATCCATCAACTAAGTCGCCAAGTTCGTCATACTGCTTAATATTGATCGGCTCAATATTGCTGCTGTTCTCCAGCAACGCTGTCATGGCTTCCTTGATTTGGTAAACAGGGACAAGTATGAGTCGGCTCAGACGTCCATAAAGGTAGTAGAGTATACCTATCCCCAATAGCACGATCAGGCTACCACCCTCAATGACGTGTTGGAGTTTACCTTTATCAAAATTGACATCAGATACGATTTTTAATTTTCCGACTAACTCATCGTCCACATTAATCGGAATATACACAAATAGCTTACCTGAAGACGCGACAGCACCTTCTAGCTCCCAATTAAACTTAATGCTCTGAAACCAATCTTTATCGGTATCCGGTTGATACATGGCAACCATATTATCCATCGCATCATGAAGAAATACCGACAGAATAGAAGGGTCGGCTTTGAAGGTATCTATTTGCTCTTGCGCCGCCTCTACATCTTCAAATAACAGCGGCGCTTCTAAATTGTACGATACTGTTCTGCCGAGTGTTTGCAGGTGAGTAAGTTGCGAATCGCGGTACAAGGTGTACTGGAAAAAGTCGGTGATCCCTTGAAAAAGCACAAAAACCACGGCAATACTCAGAAATAAAGGCGCGAGAATCTTTTTCTTAATCGAACGATACCTAATCACGATGGATCCTCAATGATCGTCGCAATTTTTAGTAACTTGGAACTCAACCGGATATCGCTCTCTTTTACCGATGGATAGTTCACGATGAGTTCGAGTTTGTTCTTGTTTTGTTTAAGTTCTATCTGCCCACCCTTAACAGCAAATTGGTCTTTATCGCCTACCGCAATTTGATAAGGAGCCAGCTCATCAATCACAAACTTATTGCCCATATACACCAAATCGCACTCCTCAATAACGTTAACTGGCACTAACTGTTTGCCCGCCACTAATTTTTTCTTGGCAATGTCATCGAAGGTGTCTCTTAATTCTTTGTCACCAAAAATACAGTAGTGGATCTGTGCCTTGTTAGCATCATCTGGCCATTTGATATAGTTTGCAATTTTAAACAGGTAAATGGCTTTGGCTTCAAACGGTTTGAGTTGAGCACTGACGGCCATACCACTGGGAAAATACGTTAAGCAAAACATCACCACGCAGGTGACTACGTAGCGAAGAAAGTTCGATTTTAAGTGGATCTTAAACTTAAAAATCATAGGTTAAGCGTGCGTACCATTTTAGTTCATTAATGTAAGTATAATAAGCCACTTCAGTATTAAGGTAGCTGTAACCAGCCCCAAGAAGGTTTTGTGCAATCAGTTCTACACTTGGCCAGTTTTGTTGTTTTTGCCAAGCAAGGCGTGCGTCTAAAACAGCGAAAGGATTGACTTCATAATCGGATGCACTTTCATGGAATTTTTGGTTAAAATAGCGACCAATTAAGTCCACTTCGAATTGTTCAGTAACCGACCATAAGCTTTGAATTGTTGCTGTATGTTGTGAGTCAATGTCGTAGTAACTTTCCCCATATGTGCCAATGTAGTCTGCATCTTCACCTGTACGAGCCACTCCTGACCAGTCCGAATCGATCGTTAAATAAGCGTAAGTTGCGAACAGAGACCAATTTGAAATGGGTTGATAGTTGATAGCCAGCTCTGCACCTAATGTTTTGGCATCATAATCTGAGTTTAAATATGAGGTGTAAGATCCGGAGATAAATGGTTCATAAATATCAGATTGTTCAACTCTGCCTGGATCGCTGTACCCCGAGTCCATATAACTCACACCGCGCAAGTTTTTATATTGGGAGACAAACAACACTGTGTCTACGCCAATTGTCGCGCTTGGGTTATAGCGATAACCAAATTCAGTAGTCAACACAGATTCGTTTTCTAACTCTGGATCAGATAGATATAGATCTGGTGATCCATAATAACCGTTCACTTCATCCATTTCAGTGTCAAGGTAGCTAGGAAGCATAACAGCCCGAGCGACACCTCCCCAAATAGAGTGATGACTGTTCATGTTATACAGCCCTCTTAATTGAGGGGACAGTTCAGTGCTATCATTTTGCGAAAAATGCTCTGCCTTAGCGCCTGCTACTAACTTAAACTTATCACTGAGCCACACTTCGACTTGCCCATAAAGGTTGTAGGCGTAGTCTGTATGTTTCGTGTCATTTACAGCTGCTCGTTGTCCAAGTAAAAAATGCTCATAGTTGTAGTCTGATATGTGATTATCGAAGTTGATAGTGACCGCTCGAATACCACCACCAAAAATCAAAGATGTGGTTTGTGAAAGCTCGGTATTCATGTAGCTATCGAGCTCTGCATGTAAATAATCGCCTTCTGCGAACGGATCATTATCAGAGTCGTAGTTTGCAAAGAATGAGGTGTTGAAGCTTGTTTGCGAAGAAGCCGCAAATTGGTGACGTACGTTTACATTCCAGGAGTGGCTATCTAGCGTGGATGGTCTTGCGCTTTCGTTATAGTAGAAATCATCAACCAAAGTATACCAGTACTCTTCAGAGCCCTCTGTGGACGACTCTCCACCTAACTGCACCAGCAGAGTATGTTTATCAGCATACAGTTCGTACGCAGCACCGTATTGATGACTTTCTCTGATCAGCGCATCGTCTTCTAAGGTACTCGGTGAGTGTTTGTACTTGTAAAACACCTTTGCAAACGAGTATTCGCCAAACGAAAATCCATGACGTACTTCTGCACTGCGATTGGCGTAATCTCCTACGTATGCTGAGACGTGCGTTCCTTGCGTATTTTGCGCAGATTTAGTGATGATATTAACCACACCGTTAGCAGAGTTAGCCCCCCACATAGTACCCGCGGGACCACGGACCACTTCGATCTGCTCAATATCAGCGATTAAATAATCAAGATCGGCCATGTATGTGCCCCCATATACGGGACTGTATACACTCCGGCCATCGACCATAATTAATAGCTTGTTGTAGAAACTGTCGTGAAAACCTTTGCTTGAAATATCAGAGCCATTTTCACTGTATTTTGTGGTTAAGAAACCTGGAACTAACGAGAGCAACTCAGAAATAGAGGTGTAACCGCTTCGAACGATTCGTTCGTTACTGATCACGTAAACTGAAGCAGGAATGTCATTCAGAGACTGGACATTTTTTGCCGCCGTTTCCATTTCAAGGGCAAACCCTGACAACTCTTCAAAGTCCAAATCCAGCAAAGCATCCAAGTCGTCTGCGACACACTGTCCAGAGATCATTAGAGTGATACAAAGCTTAAGAATATCCCTATTCACTAATTATTTTCCATTACACAACGCTTGCGCACATTGTACGGTATAGTTAGTTGGTTAACAATATTAGGAGATGCATTATTAGCAAACTCTTAAGTTGCTTGCGCAACAGCATACTCGATTATTTCAACGAGTTGCTCAAACGCTACGGGTTTTGACAAATAGTAGCCTTGTAGGTAAGTGCATTTCGCTCTTGTTGCTTCAAATTCTTTCTCTGTTTCAACACCTTCTGCCACAGTATCTAATCCATAAATGGTCGCTAGCTGTACAATCACATTAAACATTGTCTGCTGGTTATCGTTATCTGCGGTGAGATTTGAGACAAAAGAACGATCAATTTTTAACGTATCGATCGGGTACTTAGCTAACTGTGACAGACCGGTAAAGCCGGTACCGAAATCATCCAAGGCGAGATTGACCCCCGTCCTTTTAATCGACCAAAGTATTTTTTTCGTTTTTTCACCGCTATCGATCAAACTGGTTTCAGTAATTTCTAGCTCTATTGTATGAGGGTTGATTTGATACTGAGTAAGCAATCTTTCTAGTTCATCTGGGAAGTTAGGATTGTTAAGCTCTAACGCTGAAATATTAATCGCCGCTTTACCTTTGTATCCCCACTTTACTAGTCGCTTATGTGCTTTAAACGCATTTTCAATCACCCACAAGTCAATCAATCTGATTAACCCTGTGGCCTCCGCAATAGGAATAAATTTGTCGGGCCCGATGCCGTGAACTGAAAGCATTGGGCAACGCAATAGTACTTCATAGCATGCAACTTCCATGGTTTTGCTGTTAAACAACGGTTGAAAAACCAGCTCAAACATATCGTCATGGTAGCTCTTGACCAATACCGATTCGATAAACTTTCTCAATTCTAGATTATCGGCGATCTCTTTGGTAAATACCTGCACTTGGTTTTTGCCTCGATGCTTGGCTTGGTGCTTGGCTTCATCACTATAAGCCACCAATTCTGCCTGATTTTTTGCCACCTCTGGATAAATCGCGACGCCGATACTCACTTGTACATCGAGCAGTTTTTCTTGAAGGTTAAAACCAGAGCTAAAGTACTGATTAATCTCCAGCGCAATAGTTTCAGCAGTATCACTGTCCGGTATATTATTTAATATCACTCCAAACTCATCCCCGGCCAATCTCGCAATGTAATCGACTTTTCGACGCTGACTGCGCGTAATTATCGCGTCTTTACTATCAAGAAACGTAAGCAACCGTTTTGAAAAATCGGTTAATAGCTGATCGCCTAATTGATGGCCAAAATGATCATTCACTTTTTTAAAGTTGTCTAGGTCAATATGCAGCACCGCAACAAGGGTTTGGTCTGTGTTTGCGCGCGCAATCTCTTCTTCTAGGCAGAGATCGAAACTGTGACGATTTCCTAGTTCGGTAAGGCGGTCTGAGTTTGAAATGTATTGCACTCGATCGACCAGATCGGCATACGCATTATTAAGCCTAGCGACCTCACTATTGCCCGACAATTTCTCGATTTGGGGTACATTGTGTGTCGCTTGAAGTGAATTAACCAACTGTCTTATGGGCGTAATGACCTGATGACGAATGCCAAACCAAATAGCGATGTAACAGCTTAACGTGAGACTCACAATAACAACCAATAGTTGCCATCGAAGGGTCGTCAAAGCAGCAATCATGTTATTTTCATCAATGGTTAGTTCAATCGTATACAACTGGTTAACTTTTCGAACAAATAGATCATCGCCCTCCTCAAACGCGCCAAAAGTATGGGCAACAGTGTCACTGCCTTGAAAGTTGGGTTTAATGGTAAGCGCAAATCCATGTGCAAAATCTTGCTTTAGCGCTTCAACCAAATGCAGATATGACAGCGCATTAGCGTCGTAAATCGCTTTATAAGTGCTGCTATTTTTTGATATTTTGTCTTGCAGGATCAATTCAGATGAAAATCGTCTAATAACGCCTAACGACAACCCCCCACCCTGCTCTGAATAAAGTATATGTTGCTCGATGGGCAGAGTATAACTTCCACCACCGCTAATGTTGCGATCAAGTATTTTTTGAGGAAAATTAGGCCAGCTCGGCTCCTTAAATGGATCGTCATCACCCGCCGATATAACAATGTCGTTCATGTAATCAGCAATTTGAATCGAGCGCACGCCAGGTAGCCTCTGCTGAACCAATCGCAATTGATTATTAAGCATTACGTGCAGTGTATGCGAGGTGTAGGAGTTTTCAGCTTGATTCAAGAAGTTTATCAACTCTTTACTGCTCAAAACCAAATCTAAAGCAGACTGCGCAGACGCTAATTCAAGCTGATACTCTTTGTAGAAGAAATCGAGCAATGTCGACACTCGTTGATACTCGCTATCAACGTGTCTATCAAAAACCGTCTTGTAAACCAGGGCGCCAGTAATACTGCATATGAGCAATATGATTGGCAGCAATATTAAACGCAGACGCTGAATTAAAGTCATGTGCAGTCAATACTTCCTTTGATTGACGATGGGGCTAATTCTAAATATGCAAACAAATTCATGTCAGTGAAACTGCTCTATTATTTTTGAGCGAACTTGCAGTGCGTCAAAGGTGAGTGTTTTATATGCTGTGCTCTTGTGCAGTATATCGGCAGATGGATAGAGAGTGGTATCTTGACGGTGCTCTTTGCTCGACAACTCTTTAGCCCCTATAACCGGAGTTGCAAAGCCACTTTGTTCGGCGTTTTTCGACGCGTGTTCAGGCTGACTGATATATTGTATAAACTCAACAGTCGCTGATTTTAGGTTTTTCCCTTTGGGAAGCACTAAGCACTCTACCCATAAAAGTGTCCCCTCATTTGGGATAGTGTAGGTCCAATCGTCGTACGGTGAATGCTCGTTTAAATAATACTCATCACCCGCATAGCCAAGAGCTAATGATGCTTTCGGAAACGAACTATAAATACCTTCACTGGCTAAATAACCAACACCTAGCCGATCAGCTTTGGCACCGATCATCAAATCGTAAGCCGACTTTAACTCTGCCTTGTCTTCCGTAAATGGATCTAAATTGAGCGCATAAAGAGCAGCAGCAACGGTATCGACTTCATCCATGTAAAATACCGTTCTATTACGATGTTCCACCGGAATATCAAACAGTTGCTTCCATGATGTTACGGGGGTTTCGGTGACGCTTTCGCGATGTAGAATCCCAAGTGTGCCCCACGCATACGGATAGCCCGCTGATCCGCAATCGTCGTTAAACGGCTGTTTAAAAAGTTGCGCTCTTGCAGGGGCAAGTGTAGGAGCTTTAGTCAAATAGTCCTGCGCAAACATTTGCTGCGCCGACATATGATCAACTAGGGCTAAGTCAAACGCACTGCCCCTACCAGAAATAATGATCTGATCGCGCTGCATTTCGTTGTCAAAATAACTTAGAGATACCGTATGACCGGACTGCTGTTCAAACTGTTCGATAACTTCAGGGGCAATAAAACCATCCCAATTGAAGAACTTAATATCTTCAGCATGCAGTGGTTGGCTAGCAACAAGCATCACAATACAGGTTAAGCGTTTAAACATACAATGATCTCCATTTCGGCAACCAATGTAACTTATTGCACACAACCAAACAACATTACATACCGTTTAAGAGCGATAGCGCACATTTAGGCTAATTCCGAATAAATATTCAACAGTGTATTAAAAGTACCAACCGAGTTGTCCGTAGACACTGGTGTTGTTGATGACACCATCAAAATATTGAACAAAGCCAGATAGAGTCCAGTTGTCGGCTAAAGAATAAGACAGACTGGCCCCTAAAAAGTAACTACCGTCGTCATAGTAACTCCCTTGCGCTGTCACTCGGCTTAACGCTGTAAGATCAAACCCAATATCGGCATATCCAGTCCATTGGGTAAAACTGAGCGTTCGTGCCGTTAACGGCAGCTGGGATGTCGAGGTGGTATCGAGAGGGTAAGCATCAGAGAGATAAAGAATGGCGGCATTACCCATCCAATTTCGTAAGCCACCAAAGCTGTAGGTGGCTTCCGCACTCGCGACTAATGCCGAGTCTAACTCTATCCCTAGACTAACAGCGGCCTGTTCATCGTAAGGTGAAAAATAAGACAGTTCGGCTTTTAGACCTATCCCTTTAATATCGCCAGCAACGCCTGCTCCTAAGGTAAGGTCAAGATAGGATTTACCGGCAATAATTTGCGCATCCCAACCGTCTCTATTAAACAAATAGCGCGCAGCATAACTATCAAGGTCGCGGTTCTGATTTGGTGCATAGACGGCGTTCACTTCACTCGCAAAACCAAGTTTGTAGGTAAACTCAGCCGCATCAACACCCGGTTTCTCTGGGTAATCGACGTTGTAAATTGAATACGGGTTAAACAGATCATTGGGATTCCATAGGGTATTCATTCCCCAATTAACCCGGTACCGACCTATTCGTCCTTTGATATTGTTGTCTTGGTAGGTCACATACAAACGATCAAACTGCGACGTGACAATAGCGTTATCACTATTGTGCCAGTCGTAACTAAGATTGAAATACCCCATATCTTCAGTCACCGCGCTGCGATACACCTCAGAGTCGAGGCTATCTCCAACCAGGACTCGGTTACGCATAGAGGCATTAAACCGCCAAGGGGAATCGAATCGGTATTCAAAATTGAGTCGGTTTTGCAACTGATGATCGTCAACCGTGCCAATGGTGTCATAACGCTGCGCAACGCCGACATAACTGATGTAACCATCTAGATCCCATGGCGATTTTGGGGCAAGTCCCGGAATGTTCGCTAACGCGTTATTCCAACAGGCATTAAAAACGCCAATGCCGATTAACATAGCAGTGCTAGACCACGCCTTAGTCTTTCGAGAGTGAATGAGTAAATCCTTGTCCATGCCCGCGCTACTCGGCCAGTTCTGGCTGTTGTTGCTTATCCGATTTTAGTTGCCCATCTTCAAACACAATCACGCGTCTCGCACGAGTGATCACTCTTGGATCATGGGTGGAGAAAATAAACGTGGTGCCCTCTTGCTCATTTAGTTGCAGCATAATGTCTAATAGCTCTGCCGTACTTTGAGCATCCAGATTAGCGGTCGGTTCATCCGCCATCACAAACTTAGGACTGGGTGCCAGAGCCCGCGCTACCGCGACGCGCTGCTGCTGTCCACCAGACAAATGATTCGGCCTCTTGTGTAGTTGTTCTCCCAACCCGACTCGCTGCAATAGTTTTGTAGCGCGTTGGCGGCACTCTTCGCTAGAGTGCCCTTGCAGCTGCATGACAAACTCGACGTTTTCTAATGCCGTAAGCACCGGTAGCAGACTGTAATCTTGGAAAATAAACCCAATATTGTCACGGCGAAAGGCGATGATTTCTTTGTCACTAAGCTCGGTCATTGATTGACCATCAATGTGCACGGTGCCGTTTGTCGGTGTATCTATCCCACCCAGCATGTTGAGTAGTGTTGTCTTGCCAGAACCAGACGGCCCCATCACTGCCACAAACTCGCCCTGCTCGATGGTAAGGTCCAGATTATCCACCGCGTGGACGGGAAATTCACTGTCGGGATTATAGGTTTTGCATAATGCTTTTATTTGAATACTCATACTTCTCTCCAGCGAATGATTAATGTTTCTCAGCCATGGCATCCGCCGGCTTCTGTTTAAGAATTTGTCTCGCCGGATACAATCCTGCAAGCAAACTGACTAGTATTACCGTCGTGAACGTAGTGACGTAGTCGTTCATACCAATTTTTGGGAATACAACAGGGTCCATACCAAAAGCACTCAGCCCATCCGAAAAACTGCTCAAATCGAGCCCATGTTTCAGAAGAAGAGCATTACTGCCAACGCTTAGCACCATTCCAATTAACGCGCCAACGCCGCCCATGAGCCCAGATTCCAACACGATCAATCGGCGGATCTTACTTTTATCCATGCCTACTGCCATGAGAACGCCAAACTCTTGGGTACGCTCAAACACCGACATCAATAAAACATTCACGATGCCAAACGCCATTGCCGCGACGAAGATTAAAAGAAAGACCACATTAAACACCGCCATGCTCTCAATCATGGTTTTAAGCATCGGCTGTATTTCGGTCCAGTCCCGTATTAACACCTCTTTAGAGAAGCTTTTAGCATTGAGAGTTTTCACAAGCTCATCGACAATCATTGACGACGATTGAGCATCTAAGGTGATCATAGCAATTTCATGGTCACTTTCCGCGCCACTCAATGATTGAAGGTCGGCCTTTCTTACATAAACGTTGGCGTCGTCGAAAGTCGTGTTGGGTGTTTTATACAGCCCCCTCACCCGAAACGCAGCGCCTGTGACTTCTCCATGAACATCGGTAAAAGTAAGCACAATCTTTGAGCCAACCCGCAAGCTTAAACGCTCGGCCGTTTTGGTTGAGACCAAAATAGGGTTTCGACCTTGATTGTCTAGCCATTCGCCATCAATAACACTTTGATGTATGGGCGTAATACGCTGCTCTTTTTCAGGAACGATGCCGTTAATTTTAATTCCACGAGCACTTCGCGCCGACGAAATCATACCGTTCACTATGTGTCGTGAAGACCAATGAAGAACGCCATTGTTCTCATTGAGCATGGTTTCTAGATCATCTTGATGTGGCAGCGTATGAGTGACATCGGGATCGTCGGGGTAACTAACGTTATGAATTTGGGCATGACTGGTTTGCCATAAAATGGCGTTCTCAATCATATTTTGTGAAAATCCGGTCATGAAACCCATAGTGCCAGTCACACCCACAAGACCAAATATCATCGCGCCAAGCACAATACCGGTACGAAGCTTATTACGCCATAGGTTTCGCCAAGCTAACTTAATGAGCATGTGCGCCTCCTTTAAGACCCTGTACTACTTTCAGTTTTAGAAGGCGCGTAATGGGATATACCATACAAATAGCCAACAGCCCCAGTACGATCACCACTTGATTGAGGTATAAGCCTGCATCCAGCGCCACTGGCATAATAGGTTCGTACCCCATATCCAGCATCATCTGCGCGGTCTCTCCACCAAGTCGTATTGGATTAAAAAAGAAGTAAACGATGATAGGACTGGCTAGTGCGATTCCTATAGCTGAACCAAGTAGGCCTATCATTGCCGACTCAACACAAATCAGTGTTACTAACTTGCTTCTGAGCATCCCTGTTGCGAGCATGACCGCAAATTCGCGCTGACGCTCTAGCGTCATCATGACCAAAGTGGCAAACAGTCCAAAGCCTACAATCCCATACAACAAATACATCATAAACTGACCACTCACTCGGTCTAACACAATGCTTTGTTCAATCTCGGGCGCAAGCTCTGTCCAATCCCATACCGTTTGTTCTGGTTCATACTCGGCTTTTAGCTGAGTAGAGACCTCCTCTATGCGTTTTAACGAATCTAGCGCAATCACCCATGCACTCACCTGTTCGCCTGTGCTCAACAGCTCTTGTGCCAAAGGCAATGGTAAATAAACCATGGTGTTATTGATTTCGGGTAATGCAAACTCAACGATGCCCTTAATGGGGTACAGACCTGCAGCCGTCTGTCCGCGATAACCTTGACCGTAAAACACGATTTCATCACCCACATCTAAGTCGAAGTATCGAGCAACCCCAGCACCAATTAATACTGAGCGATCGCTTAATTCAATAAACTCTCCATTCACTAAACGGTCTTTGAGCCCCGTATACTCAGGATCAATGTCGGGATGGATACCGCTCATCATCACCCCTTTTGAGCGCTCGCCGGCTGCCGCCAACGAAAAGCTCTCCAATCTCGGAAGCAAGTGTTCTATATGGTCAATGGATTGAGCGCTTTGGATGAAAGAGCTTGTCGAAGGTAATAAATCATCGATACTCAGCGAATCTTTATAGTTGGGATGCTGGATCTGAATCATCCCGGTACTCATCTTCGCTGAATTCTCAATGGTTGATGTGTATTGCCCTTCTTGAAAAGAGCGCATTAACAACGATAAGAACAGCGCCAAAGCAATCGCCGACGCCGTTAATATTGTGCGGCGCTTCTGTCTCCATAAATTTCGCCAAGCCAATTTGATCAGCATAACGTTTCCTTACTAGGGGTTAGTCTCGTAGATTCTTCATTTGTGATTGAGAAAAAAACTCATCGCCAATGTCAAAATCAAATTGTGACGCATGGGTAATCATTTCTGTTTTATTGCCTGGCTTATCTGCTGGGATCATTTCCATTCTTACCGCAATTTGGCGACCGCCTATTTCCTGTACATCGTAGGTATTGAGGGTATTCACCAACTCATCAAACTCGTCATAAGATTCGACTTTGCGTTGCAAGTAAGTCTCTTGGGAGATCCACATACGCACTTTGCTCCACACAACCGGCGCATCGGGTTTTGCGATCGCATCGATAACCCAGCTCATGTCTCCATCAAATTCTTCTTCTTTCACCATTTCATGGGTGTAATCGACAACAATCGATGACTGGTTAATTAGATCGTTATTAGTGAAATCCGACCCCATCCAAGACTGAGCAAGCATAGAAGGCGCAATTTTGATCACCTTTTCTATTGTCGGTATCCAGCTCCACATTTCATTTTGACGTTTCAGTGAGGCGCTGCCTTTGTCTTTTGCTGGCGCAGTGACAAGCACTAGCGAAAGATCGTTTCCCTTGGTCCACGACTTCATGCCCATACTGCGGCTCCAGTCGGGACGCACAATGTTCATGGTTAGCTCGCTATAGCTCGAGTCCCCTCTCATCTGCTTGTCGGATCGCTCTACAATGTCTTTGGCGTCCATTGACGCAAAAACCGAGCTGCTTATGAGTAGTCCACTGGCTAATAGTGCGGCCAACCCGTTACGGTTCAAAATTCGCATCTTATATATTTTCCTTATTCGATCCATTCAATAAATTCGTCAAATTGAACGGTAATGTAATCGGGTGAGTCATTGCCCAACACTCTGGCAATACTTTGTTGTAAGGTACGGGTAAGTTCGACGAACTCAGCGCGTCTGGCATCAACATCGTCCTCACTAAGCAATAGACTGGAAAAATGTTGGCTAAAGCCGGTGATGCCATAGGAAATAAAGTGGGCACATCCGAGTGCTGAGTCGAGTTTAAATACCCCTAGATCTTTTCCTTCTTGTATTAAGCTCGCTAATAAAGGCAAGAACTTACGCTGAATGGTTTTTTCTATCCGATTTTTAAGCAGCACGTTTTCATCTTGTTCCATGGTTTTGTGCAGCTCTAACAGTTGGTCTTTATGCTCTATTTTCCATTTATAGCCGGCTTCGAAAAACGCACTCCAACGGCCTTTAAAATTAAGTGACGAGTCTTGCACTACTTTCTCCATTTGATCCATGGTCTGCTGGGTCAATTGGTCGGTAAATTCATCTAGCAGTGCTTGCTTAGAGGTAAAGTAGTGATAAAACGCTCCTTTAGACGCGCCTACGTATTGGAGGATGTCGTTGACTGATGTGCTCTCAAAGCCTTTGCTTAAAAACAACACTTGAGCAGCATCTAGAAACCGCTGTTTTTTTGCTTCCATTTTTTAGTACACCTTTGTTCCATGCGTGGGCACATAGCGTTTAGTGAGTTGCTTTATATTAACTGTAGAGTAATGGCAAACCGACGGTCGGTTTGAGATAATTATCACACTTCAAGTAAGGTAATAAGCAATCCGGTGAACTATTGATCCCCATCAAAAACCCCGAACAGCGCAACACTTCCTTACATCTGGACACCATATAAAACACTGCCTATCAATGACTTACCTAACTGCTCAAGCTTGTACCGTTTGAAATCAAACCTTCATTTTCGAGCAACACTTCATTCATATAAGCCACTTAGTATCCTTCCCATCAAAGCGAGACACAGCTCTCATTTTTTATCGAGCCTTAGCTCAGCTTCACTCAAGGAAATAATAATGAAAAAAGTACTACTAGCCGTTGCCATTACATCAGCATTCGCATCTGCAGCGACAACCGCAGCTACTGTCTATCAAAACGACGACACCAAATTCAGCATTGGCGGCCGTGCAGAAGTACGTGGTCTGTTCTCTGATGACGTAAAAGGCACAATGGCAGATAAAAGCCGTGCGCGCATTAACTTTGGTGGCGAAACCAAAATCGCTGAAGGGCTAACAGGTTTTGGCTTCATGGAATATGAAATGAAACCCGGTGTTGATTCAGAAAACCGTTACTTGTACGCTGGCCTAGGTACAAACTTTGGTGACGTCTCATACGGTCGACAAGACACGTCGAACGTTATGATCTCTGACATGACTGATATTGCGTCTTACCACTCAGGTATACAAAAGATCATTGGTGCTGCAAAAGACAAGCAAAATAATACTTTCTTGTACCAACACGACATCACCGATATGTTCACGGTTAATGCAAACTATATCGCAGCTGGCGATAAAGACGGTGATAGCTTTGGTATTGCTGGCATGGCCTCACTAGATTTCGGTCTTGACCTAGGTCTAGCTTACTCAAGTCAAGACGACACAAACCAAATTACCCTTGGTGCAGGCTACACTCTAGACAACCTTTATTTAGGTGCTACTTACGCTATTGTTGATCAAGATGACGACAATTTGAACTCTGTAGAGCTTGCCGCTGAATACAAATTGACTAGCGAGTTTCGTCTAATTGGTATTTACGGATATGCTGAGGCAGATGAAAAAGAAAAAGATTTCTTTGCACTAGAAGGCCAATACCGCTTTAACAGCGCTATGCGTACTTTCGCGTCATACCAAATTGACAACGAAGCGAACAATGAGCTAGTGGTTGGGTTACGTTACAACTTCTAGGCACGCCCCAATTAAAAAACCACGCTCGAAAGCGTGGTTTTTTTGATCTTAACATTCAGAATTGTTTTAAAAGCTCTTCTTGATACTTACTAATATCTAAAACCACACCATATTGCTCAACCCATTCATCCAATTGATTCTGCGCTTTATTCAAACTGTCCATGGTGATCGAGTTATCGTCCAGTTGCCACAATTGACGTGATCCCTCGTAACTGTACTGCAGGGCAAGCATCGCTAGTGGATTACCTGCTTTTGCTTCTGCCAGTAATTTTCTATTCTTTCGATAAATCAAGTTAAGTTGATGCTTTAAGTCCCACACATACGCCACTTCTTCCAGCTTAGGATAATTTTTAAGCTTATGAAGAACACTTGCCACCAACAGTGCCGCTACTATCACCCCTAACAAATTCCAATGAAAATGAGATCCAGACTCGGAAGGGAAAAGTACAATCAGCACTTGAGATACCAATAAACTTAGCCCAGCTAACGAGACGATGCACGCAACAATAATTCTATTAAGTCGTGAGCGATACGTGTGTTTATCAATCTTTTTTAACTGCATGAGGATTCCAGACTAAGGGTGGGAACGATTTCGGGCGACAGTCTTACACAATTACACTTTGAAGCACACTTAAGCGTCGTCTACACAGCAAAAAATTTGACCATGAGCCAAATATACTAACTGATCAGCCAAAACTAGAGGTTAATAAAGAAAGCCTTAAGCGCTATCAACAGCAGGTTGAGATATCCTCCTTGACTCTGATTTGCTAGTATTTATATCAGTTTTTGAGCCATTGACGTGATGCATTGAAAGTTTTTTTACGCGCAGCGGTTCTATTAAGGAAAGAGACTTTAAAAGGAATGCAGTATGTCCACTCAAACAACCCCAAACACTCAAGCTAGCCCAATTAAACTCACTTTATACCGCTGGGGCGGTAGTTGGGGCCCATTTAGCGTCAAAATACCTTGTGGTGAATGTACGCTCACCAAGGACATATTAGCCGATACCTTTGCCAACGAACTTGATGGTATTCCAGTAGAACTAGACGTGAAAGATTGGCTATCAAATTGGTGGGAACCTATGCGCTACGGTGCTTGGCATGCGCCTATTTTGGTGTGTGAAGGTAAAGTGATCAGCCAAGGTGAAGCGCTTAATCGCGGTGTACTGGTACAATCGGTCATTGCCGAATGGACCAAACGCGATCAATTACAAGGCAATATCGTTTACGGTAAAGCGACTTGCCCGTTCTGTACCAAAGCAAAAGCAGCACTCGATGAAGCGGGTATTGACTATCAGTATCACGATGTTGTGAAAGACAGTGCCGCGCTGTATAGAATGATCCCTGAAGTGAAAGCACACATTGGTGAAAAGACACCAGTAACGGTTCCTCAAATCTGGATTGATGGGGAGTACATTGGTGGTCATGATAATTTGATTGAGTGGCTGGCTAAGCAGCCGGCATCGCAACCCGATAACGTCGTTAATCTATAGTATATACAGGCCTCGAAAGAGGCCTTTTTTGATTCTAACAAACACCTAAAGTGTGTCGTCAAACATAGACACATTGGCGGCCAAAAGTGACTCTATCTCTAGCGTGCTAGACGTTATCCGTGGCATTTCAGAACAAACCAACCTGCTTGCACTTAACGCTGCAATTGAAGCCGCCCGAGCAGGCGAACAAGGCCGCGGATTTGCAGTCGTCGCCGACGAAGTATGTAACCTTGCTCAAAGAACCAGTGAGTCCACTGACGAGATCCATGCAATGATCACCGAACTTCAAGATGGTGCTAAAGCCGCGGTGTCATCTGTGCACGAAGGTCGTGAACACGCAGAAATGGGTGTAGAGGCGTCGCTTCGTACCAACCAAGTTCTTGAAGAAATTGTCGGCAATGTCCAGCACATTGCGGATCTTAATACTCAAATCGCCACCGCAACCGAAGAGCAGTCTGCGGTGATCAGCGAGATTAATCAGCACGTTGTCAACATTGGTGATAGCAGTGAGCACAGCGCTGAAGCCTCTGCAAGTATTGAAGCATCAAGTGGGTCACTTAAGGTAATGGCGCAAGATTTAGACAGACTTGTTGGTCGATTTAGACTGTCTTAAGCAATACTTTTGACTAAAAAACCAGACTATTAAACTGCCCCCAATAGTTGGACACTAATTATTGGAGGGCTTTTTATGTGTTAGTGCTCAAGGCGTTTGTTCAAACGCGACGCAATAAAATCAAATACTCGCTTAACCTTGCGATTATTTCTAAGCTCGTGTGGTGAAACCAACCAAACAGGCAGCTCCATCAACGGTTGCTCAAACCCAGGTACTTTATGAAAATGTGGCAGTGAATTGGCCACATCTTCTGGCATAAACAGAACACCAAGATCCTTTTCGCACAGTGCTATTTGCATAGGTTGATAGTTGGTCACCAGCCCAAAATGACTCTCATCAAGCTCCCAGCCGTGGTGCGACAACAGCGTAATGATTCTATCAATTTGATTAAACCCCAAGATCTGAACCTGTTTATAGTTGTCAACTAACGCTTCCACATAGCGTTTTGTGCCATACAGCCCGATATGCTCTTCACCCAATTTTTTTGCAATGAAATCGTACTCCGTCGGCCTAAAACTACGTATCGCGATGTCGGCCTCACGACGCTTTAAGTCGCTTACTCCGTTAGTAACAACAACTTCGACTCGTATTCCAGGCTCATGCTGTCTAAGTTCATCCAGTATACTAGGCAAGCGATATACGGCGTCCATTTCGCACACCGACACAACAACCTGTCCCTCTAGACTTTGTGATTGTCCACTGGCTACCATGGTAAACGCCTGAGCCGCTTCATACATCTTTCGTGCTGGCTCTAACAACTCTAACCCGGCTTGGGTTAACTCAATCGTCTGTCCACTTCGCTCAAAAAGAGTGACCGCTAAGTCCGCTTCAAGTGACATGACTTGTCGGCTTAAGGTCGGTTGCGTCATTGATAGCTTGCGAGCCGCTGCCGAAAAACTCCCCTCTTCTGCTGTAACCACAAAAGCACGCGCCTTATTCCAATCCATAATTTTCCCTTTATTTGTCCGCTGGCTCGATCTGTTTTCTATCTTAGCAAGCTTATACGTCACACTGACTATACACAAATGTATAGTCGCATTCGTTTTTAGACAATTTATAAATCATTTAAGTATAGCTAAAGTAATTGTGTATTCAGTTAGGAGGAAACAAACATGAACGTATTAGTATTAGGCGCAACAGGCGCAACAGGACGACTAGCAACACAATTACTGTTGGAAGCGCATCACCACGTAATGGCCATTGTGAGACCAACAAGCGAGCTAGACAGTGAAATCGCCAACCATAACAAGCTTTCTGTAGTTCGAGACAACATTGACTCGATGAGCGACGAGATGCTGTGTCACTATCTATCTAAGTGCGACGCAGTGGTAAGTTGTTTGGGCCACAACCTTTCTTGCAAAGGCCTCTTTGGCCACCCAAGAAACTTGGTCAGTGATACTGTGGCTAAGGTTAAACGATGTGCAGAGTTACTGGAGCGTGAGACACCATTAAAGCTTGTATTAATGAGTTCAAGCGGCGTGGCAAATCGAAGCATCGATGCCCCAATGTCTTTCGCCAGTCGATGCGTCATTGGGACTTTACGAGCACTCTTACCGCCACACGCCGATAATGAACGTGCGACTGCCCAACTACAGCAAGAGCCAACCCAAGCTCTAGAATGGGTTAGTGTTCGCCCCGACGCATTGGTTAATTGCAGCACGATTTCGCCTTTTGAAGTGCACGACAGCCCTCAACGTGACCCTATTTTTAATTCTGGTGACACGAGCAGAATCAACGTCGCTAAATTTATGGTCGATCTTCTGATTTCGCCCTCACTATGGCGTCAGTGGCGCGCGCAAACGCCAGTGATCTATAACCGCTCTTGATCCCGCATCAAACTGAACTTATTAATCAACAAAGCGCTGTTTCACAGCACAACAGCGCTTTGCTACTTGCGTCTGTGATAAGAAATTGCGCCTAAAGGTCACTGAGCTTTTTGGGGTTTTATCCAAGATTCGGCTCTACGGATCGTAAAACGAGGACTAATTGTCAAAAGTTTAAGCTAGCTCTGATATTTTAACTTTCCCAGTGACTAACCCCGCCTTATATGATCCTAATCATTTATAACTTGAATAGACTCTAACATCTATATTTTTACGTTATAAAACGGAAGTTTAAATGTCTTTTATTATCTAAAAACCTGCCTTAAATAACGATTATCACGGCCATTCACTTTATTTACTGAGCATGTATCATTACTAAGACTGCAAACGCTTTGTATCCACTTTGTAACTACCTATTATTAGGTAGAGCAAACAGAAAGCATTAGGAGTTCACATGGCCACCTTAAACCAAAAGTTACTAATTACTCTAGTAGCAACAACATTCATTGCAGGCTGTGGAGGCTCGAGTGACTCGGGGGACGATGCCCCCCAAAACCCAGTATCTACCAGCGCCTACACCGGTGTTTTCGTCGATAGCCCGGTTGGGGGTATGTTCTACCAAACCGAGTCGTACAGCGGCTATACCAATAGCTTGGGGGAATTTAGCTATCTACCCGGTGAGACGGTCCAGTTCTCTATTGGCTCTATAATGCTGCCCGCTGTCCAAGCTGGTGACATTATCACGCCATTAACCCTCGCTCGGACTTCTGATACAGACAACTCCATAGCCATTAATATAGCGAGAGTCCTTCAAACACTGGACAGTGATGGAAACCCAAACAATGGCATCGATATTTCTACTGATATGCATCAGGTACTGGCAGATCAAAACCTTGACATTAACTTCGATGATGACAGTTTTGACACGGCATACAATAGCTTTGTATCAACGCCGGGATTAAACAAGCAGCCCGTTGACGCAGACGTAGCAAAAGCGCATCTAGAGCAAACCCTATCTGACATTGCGCCCGTGGAATTTACTACCGAATGGCTCAGTGGTAAAACCCTTTACCTCGTCATGTTTGGTGAGGGTGACGTTGGTGGTGAAGAGCCAGAAAACGTTTCCGTAGTTGCGCAACTGACTTTTAATAGTGACAGCACCATCTCTTATACGGGGTTAGTCAATGACGATAACGTCGACACCATCGGCTATAGCTTAGAAGACGGTAAGCTTGCCTTCTATGATGATGGTGAAGTGGATTACACCGAAATCGTATGTGGCAGCACCAAGGAGTATCTAAAAACTCATAGCACACACCACGACACCATTAATGGTGCTGAATTGTTTTTTTACAATAAACAAACTGCTCTCGATTACGCCAAACGACTCACCCAAGATATTCCGGTGTGTATGAGTGAAGCCTATAACACGATTCCCACCTTGGACAATACGAACAATTGGGATGAAGTCGAGCCAATGATTATCGACCCTACTGGCGATGCCGGGTTAAGCGCCTATGACGTTACAGCGGTGTACTTGGCACAAAATGAAACCACCTTATTCATCCGATACCATACTGCTGGATCAGAAAGACCGCCTGTCGCAAATCATTATGCTAACCGATGGATTCATTTTCGTTCGCAATCTGGCTATGCGTTAGCGGTTGAAGCGTTTTACTTTAATGGGGCCGAACCGGCTATTTTATACGACGTGTCTAACGACGCGGAATACGATGATTATATGACTTTAGCAGACAATCTTCCGGTTACAGAGTTAAATCAAGTCATCACCATTGAGGTACCAAAATCGCATATTGACACAAGCAAAGTGTATGAAGTTGACTTCTTTACTCATTACTCGAACTTGTCTGATACTTGGGAAGGTGAAGATGAAACTGAAAATGACAGAGGTAGGGTAAACTACGTAAGTTTCTGGTAAATTGACATTCGTATACCCCCCATGCCACCAATTAACCATTGGTGGCATTTTTTTATTACTGCATAGCTTTGGTCGTGTACAATCATGCCTTTCTCCTTGCAGACACCTCTAATGCGCAGATTGACTCCCGTACAATGGATTGCTTTATTGTCAGTCCTACTTATTGCTTTAAATCTACGCGGGCCATTTACCAGCCTTGCGCCAGTGTTAGAACAGATTATGGAGTCGCTTCATTTGTCTGCGTCGATGGCGGGCATTGTAACAGCGCTGCCTTTAGCCGCATTGGCTTTCTTCTCGCCTATCGCCCCTAGAGTTGCCCTTAAAATTGGCCTAGAGCGCGCATTAATATTTGCGCTAATGTGTGTTGCAATTGGCGTAATGGTTCGCTCTATGGGGAGTGTATCGCCGTTGCTCATTGGCACGGTATTACTCGGTGCTGGCATTGCCTTTGGCAACGTGCTCTTACCGGCCGTGGTGAAAGAAGAATTCCCACTGCAAATCTCGGTGATCACGTCGTTTTATATTTTTGCGATGGGCATAGGTTCGACGCTCGCCTCTAGTGCGATGGTGCCGCTGTCTCAACTTGCCCCAGAGCAAATAGATGGCTGGCAGTTTGCGTTACTGTTTAACCTTCTATTTCCCGTTGCGGCGCTTGCGTTTTGGCTGCCTAAAGTATTTAAAAACAAGACGTCGGCTGGGCATACAACGGTAATCAACACCGCCCCACCAGAAGGAATGAGCTCAATACTTCGTTCACCTGTGGCCTGGCAAGTGACATTGGCACTGGGAATAAACTCGTTTACTTTTTATTCTCTTGCCGGTTGGCTACCTAAGATCTTAAACGATTTGGGCTATAGCGAACTGGAAGCCGGCTATACCTATGGATTTTTGCAGTTCTCGACGATGGTTCCCGGGTTGTTGCTGATGCCCATATTAGCTAAAGCAAAAAACCACATACTCCTTATCACATTGTGTGCCGGCGGTGTGGTTGTGAGTTTGGTTGGATTAATTGCTGCGCCTCAATGGGCGGTATTCTGGGTTGCCATGTTTGGGCTGACAAACTGCTCTACATTTATTGTGGCTATCTCGTTTGTCGGGCTTCGTACCAAAGACAGCAAACAAGCCGCGTTACTGTCGGGCATGTCTCAGAGCCTCGGCTATTCGCTGGCGGCGACGGGACCGTCGCTCATTGGCTACTTGTATACTCAAACACAAGGTTGGACTACTCCGCTGCTGACGATTGCCGGTTTTGGAGTAGTGTGTACCGTGTTTGCAGCACTAGCAGCTAGAGACAAACAGGTCTAAGTTCCCGGCCTTTAACTGGAGCTATGTGCGGTTAATATTGCACGGATCGCTTGCTGCTCTGACTCACTAAACTCAAGTTTCTCGGTTGAAGCTACATTTTCTTTGAGTTGCTGTGGAGAACTCGCACCAATTAAAACGGACGTCACTCGCTGATCATTGAGCAACCAAGCTAACGCCATTTGTGCAAGCGATTGACCGCGCTGATGCGCAATCTCTGCTAGCGCGACAATGGTTTCTTGGTTGTCTAACACCAAACTCTCACTTAAATACGAATGTTGATTACTCGCGCGAGAGTTTTCCGGAATCCCTTTTAGATAGCGATCCGTCAACATTCCTTGCTCTAAAGGTGAGAAGGCAATCAACCCTAAGTCGTGCTCTCCAACGCAACCTAACAAGCCCTCTTCTATATGGCGATCTAACATAGAATAACGAGATTGATGGATAATAAAGGGCGTACCTAGCTCTTTAAATAACGCGTGAGCTTTGGCGGTTTGTTCTTCACTGTATCGAGAGACCCCAACATACAAGGCTTTTCCTTGTTTTACCAACGAGTCTAATGCGTAGACGGTCTCTTCAATAGGCGTATCGGGATCGGGTCTGTGGTGATAAAACAGATCCACATAGTCCAAATCCATTCTTTTCAATGATTGGTTGAGACTTGCAGTAAGAGATTTCCTAGAGCCATTATTACCATAAGGGCCTGGCCACATGTCGTACCCTGCTTTGGTCGATATAAAGAGTTCATCTCTGTAAGCAGCGAAATCCATATTTTTAATTCGACCAAACACCTCCTCGGCAGAACCATAAGGAGGTCCATAATTATTCGCTAGATCCCAGTGGGTGATCCCTAGATCTAGTGCTGTTCGCAAAATTTGGCGCGCATTAGCAAAATTATCGTATTGGCCGAAGTTGTGCCACAAACCTAAAGAAAAACAAGGCAGCATAATGCCACTGTTTCCACAGCGGCGATAAGGCATCGAGTGGTATCGTTCTTTGTTAGGTACATAGACCGGTATTGGTGCGTGATCGTTGATATCCATGGTGTAACTCATTGAAATGTTAATGTATCACTATAGCGTCACTCACCCGTTCCGTCTGGGGTGGAGATCGAAAAAGACAGTTTTGGAACCGCAGAAAATGTTACTAATTCTCATCTATCGTGATCCTTGATTTCCAGAGTCTTGTGTCGCTAGTAACTTCGCTTTTATGACCTTTACTGCTAGCTACGTCGAGTTCGTCTAAACCAACCCCTAAAGCTTAAATTACACAAATAGCGGGATCGTCTTTGCGAAAGAAATCGCTGTCAAACCAGCATGGTTTAAGTGAGTAAGCCTTCTATTACCTGCAAAGAACGACCGATTTTTGCTAGTTTCCCCATAGTTGTTACACCTAATTGCTGTTGTTACTTCTCTAAGCCTGTTGTTTATTGTTACAGTAGCTTAGTTATCAAATTAGGATCTATTCCATGCTCACTCGCTTACTGTTAAATGGAAAGAAAGCTGGCCAGCAAGATATTCGCGACGCGGTCTATCAACTTCGTGAAGAAGGACATGATCTCGAAGTGCGAACCACCTGGGAAGGCGGAGATATTGAGCGCCTTGTTCTGGAAGCAGAACAACAAGGAATAGATCGCATTATTGCGGGCGGCGGCGATGGCACCGTCAACGAAGTCGTCGATGCTCTACTCAAACATTCCCTAACTCATATTCAAGTAGCCATATTACCATTGGGGACAGCCAACGATTTCGCGACAGCTTGTGACATCCCAACAGCCTCTCCTTACCAGTCTTTGTTACTTGCACTGAAAGGCAATGCCTATCGTGTTGACGCGGCACGAGCTAACGAGCGCCACTTCATAAATATTGCAACTGCCGGGTTTGGAGCGCAAATTACCGCAAACACCCCAGTGACACTAAAAAACCTACTAGGCGGTGGCGCTTATGCCCTGTCGGGAATGGTTCAGGCATTAAACTTTCGACCTTTCCATGGCACGGTGTTGATTGATGGAAAGCAACATAAAGCGAATATCGTTGTTGGGGCACTGTGTAATGGTCGACTGGCAGGTGGTGGACAACCTCTTGCCCCTGAGGCGTTTCTCGATGATGGGTATTTAGACGCATTTTCACTGCAAGGCTATACCTTGGCTGACATTTCAAAAGTGGTCGAAGAAATTCATAACCCCAACTTTGAAGGCGTTGGTTTCGTCAACAGAAATAAGGTGACGCGCTTGCAATGGGACTCGCAACAAGAAATGCCAATTAACCTCGACGGCGAGCCAATGGCTTCTCTTAAAGTCGTCATGGAAGTCTTACCCAAGGCTATCAAGCTCGTTTTGCCAGAGAACACAACGATCCTTAAGCACCGTGAGTTAGCCGACTAGATTTCCACTTGAAAACACAACATTGGCTTTAGAGAAGAGTATCAGATATTAACCATCCTCAATCATGGATACGATTAAATGCTAACTTTAAACGAGCTAAAACAACATATTTTGCAGGCCGGTCTAGACAACAGCATCCTTTGCCTGCATTCCTCTTTCCGGTCTTTTGGACCGGTAGTCGGCGGTGCTCAAACAGTGATAGACGCATTGGTTCAAAGCGGTTGCACTTTGGTTTGCCCCGCTTTTTTCTATCAGTCTCAAACCTACCCTTCAAGAGTTAACTACGCCAATAATGGCATCGACTACTCAAAAATCGGCAGAATGTTGTCGGTTAATTACACAGGTAGCAGCGAGCAAATTGAACCGTCAATGGGTGCCATCGCCAGGCTGTTGTTGAAGCAGCCGAATACCTCTCGGACTCAGCACCCAGCCAACGCGTTTTCGGTATGTGGCCCCTTACACCAATCTCTTTTAGCCAATCAGTCGATGCTTAAAGCATACTCCGTTTACAAAAATATTCATCACTCTTCACAGCCTGCCTATGTCGTACTTGCAGGTGTAGACTTTACCTCTTGCACCCCAATTCACTATGCCGAAGAAATTGCGGGAAGGCAGTTGTTCCGACGCTGGTCCGTCTACAACGGGCAAGTTGTTGAGACTGAGGAAGGCTCTTGCTCTAACGGTTTTGAGCAGCTTCGGCCGCTCGTTAAGCACTTAGAAAAAGTGGTGACGCTAGGGCAAAGTGAAACCAAAATCTACCCATTTAAGCCATTCATTGACACACTGTCGGAGTCAATTAGAGCTCACCCTCAATCGACCCATTGCGGTGATGATGAGTGTGTGAGGTGCCATGATATGACACTTGGTGGCAGATCAAGCGAGTAGACAAAAGAATGCGGCGATTGGCAATAGCGTGCTAAAAATTGGCGATTGAACACTGGCAACCAACAGCTGCAGAGAAACGCTGAAATGTCACCCAACCGCTATTAAAAATCGACCATATAAGGGAAAATTATGACCACAAAACATGAATGGCGCAAACACGAAAAATCGCTGTACTTGCCTAAACCCAAGCCACAACTCATTGATGTGCCTGCGTTCAATTTTATTACTGTCAACGGTGCTGGAAACCCAAACAGTGAAGAATTTACCGATCGAGTGACCGTTTTATATTCCCTGGCGTACGGGTTAAAGATGCACCTCAAGAAGTTGGCGTCAAAGCCCGAAGGGTATGTTGATTTTACCGTTTACCCATTGGAGGGAATTTGGGACATTAGTGACGAAGCTAAAAAGGCTTTTACTGGAGTAATCAATAAAAACGACTTAGTTTATTCGTTGATGATTCGCCAGCCGGACTTTGTAACTGAAGCACTATTTTTAGACGTGAAAAAAGAGGTTGAACTAAAAAAACCATCCCCCCTTCTGCCCTGCGTAACCTTTAACACTCACACTGAAGGTTCGTGCATTCAAATGCTCCATTTAGGCCCATTTGACGATGAGCCTCAAAGCTTTTCTCAAATGGAAAAGTTTGCAGACGAGCACCAGTTATTGCGCGTTTCTAAAGTACATCGAGAGATATATTTATCCGACGCAAGACGCGTTAGTCCCGACAAATACAAAACGGTATTGCGCTTTAACGTTAAGCCAAAAGTTCAATAAGCCCATATTACTAGCTTATAATAAATTGCCAGTTATTTTGCAAAAAGGTATCACAAAATTATTTACTCGACACAAAAGCCAGCGCTATTGGCTGGCTTTACAATGAATGAGGATTCTAGGTTATACGAGGGCAAACGCTACCAGTAGGATCAAAACTAAATTGGCTATATAGCCGACCATGTAAAAGTAACTGCGAGGACTCGGATTTGTTTCTGTTGCGATCTTGTAGTACAGCACCATATGCGCCAACCTAGCAAGTGCATATACCCATACGACTGCGGCCAGCCAAAAGGCGTCAACTCCCGCGAACAATCCAATAAATACTGGCACTGCAAACGGCACTATATTTTCGAGCGAGTTTTGGTGCGTACGATGACTGCGAAATACAAATGAATCGTGCCCTAAATTCTCGTCCACTACCCCTGGGATCATGTGCTCTTGCTTACGGTGCGCTCGAATGGCAATGAAGCTTTGTACGTAAATGGTCGCTACGATAAAAAGTAACCCTAACAGCGCTGCGTGATAATCAGAAAATTGAACGTCAACTAACATTTTGCTCTCTCCATAAATCAAAAAGTCGATAATTAAGTTGTGCACAATATATATCAATCCCAGTAGCGTCGCAATACCTATACTTTTCTATGCATGTCCAACACATCCTATAGTTCTGACATATAATCTATTGAGTATTCACCGATTTTCAAAAAGGTCTTCGCATGAAATGTTCCGTCTATATTGCTGCCAGTGTCGATGGCTACATTGCGAAACACAACGGTGACGTAAGTTGGTTAGACAGCGTGGGGAATAGACAAGCCGATATGGGGGATCATGCTGACATGGGATGGCATGCTTACTTTAGCTCTGTCGATTGCTTGGTCATGGGCCGAAAGTGCATGCAGGTGATAGCCGATATGAACCTGTCTCTGGATCAGTGGCCTTATGGTGATACACGAATCGTGGTATTAAGTAATACGCTTAAACAACTCCCTAAGACACTTCATGGCAATGTAGAGTTGTACTCTGGCGATATTTACTCGTTAATAGAACTACTTGAGCAAGACGGACATAAACATGTCTATGTTGATGGTGGCCAAACTATCCAGTCATTTTTGGAGCTCAAACTTATCCACCAAATCACCATTACCCGTGCGCCGATTTTACTTGGTGGCGGGATCCCCCTATTTGCTAAGATGCCGCTGCCCATTCTACTAAAACAGGCAAAATCGATCGCATATGCCAACGATTTTGTGCAAGAACACTACGCAGTTTCTTACCTTTAAAACGCTGTATGGAATTGTTTTATAGCAAGAAAAAATAGCCTTGTGGCGCACACACTTGTAATTCAAATCATTTTAGGGTGTTATGTACGCTTAAGCATATAAACTTTGCACTTGGTGGCCTTGGTGATCGAAACATTAGACAGTTCTTATCAATCTTCACAAATGATTGAGCACTTGTTTGCCAATGTGGATGTGGCTTTTGTGGTGCTAAATCTTAACCGTGAAGTGATGTTGATGAATCGTCATGCTGAACGGTTAACCGGTTACACCCAAGAAGATATGGTTGGCAAAAGCGCTCGAGTGTTTTATGAGCACGAAAAAGACTTCACCGAACAAGGCCAAAAACGTTATAACCCAGATACTGAGTACACAAAAGAACACTACGTCACACCTTACATAACTAAACAGGGTCGTCGTTTTTGGGGAGATACCCAAGGAGGCCCCGTTAAAGGAGCCGACGGCAAACCAATTTATTTTGTCGCTATCGTAACGGACGTAACAGAGCGCTATCAGTCCACACTCACATTAAATCACCTACATGCTGTCACTTCCGACCGAAACCTCAACTTTTCAGAGCGAGTGAGTCGCCTACTTACATTAGGATGCGAACACTTCGAACTGCCGATAGGGATATTAAGTCGTATAGATGGCGAAGTGTACACGGTCGAATACGCTAAACACCCAGAGAAGACCCTAATCGGTGGAGAAGTATTCGAATTATCAAACACTTATTGTTTTCACGTATTCCAAGCCGACGACGTACAACAATTTCATCATGTCGCCAACAGCCGCATTTCTACTCATCCCTGCTATACCGCGTTTGGTTTAGAAGCCTACATCGGATCACCGATATTTGTGGATGGGGTTCGTTACGGAACACTCAATTTTTCTAGTCCCAACCCTAGACGCGCGTTTACTGCCCAAGACCGAGAGATCATTCGCCTACTCGCACAATGGGTAGGACACGAAATAGCAAGAATGAGAGATATTGATGAGTTGCAACGAGCTAGGGAAGAACTCGAACGCGTTGCCAACACAGACAGCCTAACAATGCTGCCAAATCGTCGCTATTTGAATGGTGAAATTGAACGGCATATGGCTCATTTTGAACGATTTAATGAACCCGTCACTATCGCAATGGTTGATTTTGATAAGTTTAAATTGCTGAACGATCACTATGGACACGCCGCGGGTGACCAAGCATTAGTCGACTTTGCAACTATCACTCGCAATGAACTGCGTAAATACGATCTCTGTGGGCGTTGGGGGGGAGAAGAGTTTATTATTGTGTTCCCCAACACAAACATTTCTGACGCTTCCTTGGTGATTGAGAGGCTTCGTCAACAAGTTATGAGCTCTCCGGTAACCTTAGACAATGACCAGATATTCTTCACCATTAGCATCGGATTGAGTGAATCACGAATAGGTGAAGAAACTGAAGAGCTGATACAACGCGCTGACGATGCTCTATACCGAGCAAAAGAAAAGGGTCGCAACTGTTTTGTCATCAGCAAATAGCCCTAGCTGAGCTTTGTTTAACGGTTTGTTTCTTAAGCCGTCCACTATTGTGACAGCGCTGTTTTAAAGTATAAGTAATGAGTGTTCGTTTTCGTGACCCCCGTTATAAAACCTAATTCCACTATGTTAACTCGGTAATAAATTACCGATTCCCCTCATTATTGTTGGTGCTAAGCCGATATAGACGTAGCAAAAACTAAAACAATAATTAGGAACATGCTATGAAGTTTAAAAGCAAAGTTGTCACACTTACTGCAGCACTATTAATAGGCACAATTGGCCTACTTTCCACCAAAGCTTTTTTTGATTCCAAAGAATCTATACAAAATCAACTCATCAATAGCACCGAAGAAATTGTCGAGAGTGTGAGCCAAACGGTCAACAGCGAAATGGAAGCTAAGCGAGCATTTTCGCAATACGTTACGCAGCTTTTATCCAACGCTACCAATGACGCTGAAATTCGTAATATTATTGATCAACCTCAGCTCACCAGCCAGTTTATCGTTACCGCTCTTGGGTTTGAACATGACGGTCATATTGTAGAAAATGACCCCACTTGGGATCCAATCGATTATGACTCGCGAACACGTCCGTGGTACCAAGAAGCAAAATCGACTCGTGAGCAAATCATTACAAAACCTTATATCGACATTGCTACCGGTGACGTCATCGTCTCTATTGCACAATCTGTCTATCAAAATGGTGAATTTATTGGTGTTTCGCTATCCGACGTATCGCTCGCATACCTATCGGAAGTCACTAACAGAGTCAATATGAGCGCTTTAGGAAGCATGGTACTGGTTAATAAAGAAGGGATATTGCTAGGCCATAAGAATTCAAGTCTTATTGGCAAGCAAGTCTCTGATATCGCGCCAAATGTTAAGCTTGAGAATCGCGCCCAACAGACCGTAATTGATGGTCAAAAATACCTCATCAACTTTGCAGATGTACCTAATACCAACTGGAAAGTAGGGATAATGATGCAAGAAGATAAAGTGTTCGCGCTAATTGCTAACATGCGAAATAACTCTCTTGCGATCGCTTTAGTTGCCATAATCGCAAGCATGCTAATTTTACTTATGGTGTTGTCACACTTAATGAAACCGCTTAATAACCTAAGCGATGCAATGGATAACTTAGCCAGTGGTGAAGGCGATTTAACCCAGCAACTCGCCACCGATACAGACGAAGAGTTTGCAAAAATTGCTGTAAGTTTTAACCGCTTCGTTGGCTCGCTAAAGATTAATATTTCTCAAACCAAACATATCAGCAGCCAACTAATAGAAAGCGCACAACAGTCTACAAACAATGCTCTCAAAACCACTTCAGCAACCGAAGTGCAACTTGCTGAAATCGAACAACTGGCAACAGCAATGCATCAAATGGCAACCAGTAGTGGCGAAGTTGCCGACAATGCACAAAGTGCAGCAAGTGCCACCAAAGAAGCCGACCAAGCAACAACGGTAGGAACTGAAGTGGTTCAAAACACGACGGAATCTATCAGCCGACTTGCACTTCGAATAGATCAAGCTGTGGACGAAATCGTTGGTTTAGAAGCGGCCACAGAAAATATTGAAAGTATTATTAAGGTGATCAACGATATCGCTGACCAGACGAATCTACTTGCACTTAATGCCGCTATCGAAGCTGCAAGGGCCGGAGAGTCAGGCAGAGGCTTTGCTGTAGTTGCCGACGAAGTACGAACTCTTGCTCACCGTACGCAACAATCGACCACGGAAATTCGCACCATGATTGAGCAATTGCAATCGGGTACTCACTCTGTAGCAAACGCGATGAATCATAGTAAAACCACCGCCAGTGACACCGTCTCAAAAGCCAGCGAAGCAAACATTGCGCTAAACCGAATTCGCGATGCGATCAGTGATATCAACAGCATGAACTTGCAAATTGCATCGGCAGCAGAAGAGCAAAGCCTGGTCGCAGAAGAAATAAATAACAACACTCTGAAAATTAAAGGACTGTCTGAAAACGTGTCGGATGGAGCAAATTCAGCAAAATCGACAGCTCAAGAGCAAACGGCTTTAGTTAAGGAGCAGCAACACATTTTGGGTCGCTTTATCGTCTAACTAAGCGACCAATTAGTGAATTTCCTAAAAAGCCTTTCAATTGAAAGGCTTTTTTTATGAATCACTGAATGAGTTCAGTGTACATCTCTAGCTTTCCCAACAAAGTCGTGTTTATACCAATCGAAGTAATTAGCTGGTCAGAAAATTGCAATAGAAAAATCGCTGAGAACAACGCAAAGATTGCCATAGGCAGTTGTTCTACCTACAAAATCTTTAACTCCGTTATCAGTGATTTTAACGAGCAAGAATGATCTGGCAATTGCTTTGGTTGGTATTCCCCGTCTATTGCACGTAGGCTCACTGAGTTAACAAAGACATCCAATTAAGATACTGCGCTCCTGATATGTCATGCAAATGCAAAATATCAGTTGTAACGTGCACCAATTACGCTCAAAAACCCGCCTGGTTGCACGATAAATGAGCGTGAAAACTGTAATTCTTTACCATAACAGATGAAAATGCCCTAGTTTATGTGGTATTTATTTTGCTAGGTTCTACTAATTAAAACGATTTAACTTACGACGACTCTGAGGATAGACAATGTTTACTAAGAAGTTTTTTAAGACGAAAGACGAAGTTGAAGTCACCTTTCAATGGCCAAAAGGTGAGTCTGACATTTCTAGCATCGCGGTATGCGGCGAGTTTAACGACTGGCAACCTACTCCAATGAAACTTAACAGACAAAAAGTGTTTACAACTAAAATTCGAGTGCCGAAGAACAGCCAAGTTCAGTTCCGCTACCTAATCAACGAAGAACAGTGGGAAAATGACGGCCAAGCCGACAGCTATGTCTGGAATGAGTTTGGTTCTGAAAACAGTGTTATCGATACGGTCGCAAACGCCTAGCGTATCGCTTCATACAAGCGATGATGCGCAATCGAGCAATACTCATTAACGAGTAAACCTTTTCATCAGTCTCCCCATTCTGGTTTGATCGCTCGTAAATACTGCAGCCAAGGTGTCTAGACCCCTTGGCTTTTTTGTTGCTTGTTTTCATGATGGTAACAAACGATTCAGCAAGTTAAATCGTTGCACTATACTCATTGAAATGCATAGCCTTATTTCGCTTTTTGCACTTCACGTTAAACAATCAGACTTTTAGGAATGGTAAATGGAATTTGAAAATAACGTCCTTCAACTTGGCTCTTTTTTTGCCATTACCATAGGGATAATGGTGCTTTTTATCGGGCGTAGGCTAAATCAAGTGGTGGGAGTTCTGAAAGAACTCAGTATTCCAGAACCGGTTTCTGGAGGGTTATTGGTGTCCATTGCATTTGCAGTTTTGTACTGGACCACGTCTATTGAAGTCTCTTTTGACATGACCGCTCGGGATGTTTTACTGGTGTAATTTTTTACCACTATTGGTATTAACGCCAGCCTAAAAGACCTTGTAAAAGGTGGAAAGCCACTGATCATTTTATTGGTCATCACCATCGGCTTTATGCTGGCACAAAACGTAGTGGGTATTTCGATTGCGACCATGTTCGGTCTCGAGCCTGTGTTCGGGCTATTAAGTGGCTCTATTTCACTCATAGGTGGACACGGTACCGCTATTGCTTGGGCCCCCCGCGTTGGTGAAGAGTTTGGTTTAGAAAGCGCAATGGAAATTGGCATCGCCAGTGCAACATTTGGTTTTATTCTGGCCAGTTTAATGGGTGGCCCGATTGCCAAACTCTTAATTAAGAAGCACGGACTTGCCGCCGAGAAAACAGACGCAGAGCAATTCCCACAAGACAACGTGGACGCAGAGCAAACACCAAAAATGAACTCGTTCGACTTTTTGGATGCCGTACTAGCGATTCATATCTGTGTTGTTATCGGTACCATACTCAATGAGTTAGTCAGTCAAGCGGGTTTGCAGTTGCCTCTTTTTGTTAGCTGTTTATTTGCTGGTATCATTTTAACCAACTTAGTTCCCAACACCTACCCACGCATTACTGGTACTAAATGGCCTACTCGTACCGCCGCCATTGATCTACTCGCAGACATTTCGTTGGGTACATTCTTAGCCATGTCTCTTATGAGTATGCAGCTTTGGACGTTGGTCGATCTCGCCGGACCTATTTTTGCCATTTTGGCCATGCAATTGATGCTAGCAGTATTAGTTAACATTTTCATTGTATTCCCCGCGATGGGCAAAACCTATGATGCGGCATTAACTAGTGCCGGTTTTGGCGGAATATCTCTTGGCTCTACACCAACAGCGATGGCAAATATGTCAGCGGTAAGCCACACGTACGGCTACTCGGCACAGGCTTTCATAGTAGTTCCTTTGGTGTGTGCATTCTTTATCGACTTAGCAAATGCATTCATCATTCCATTTTTCATGGGGCTTCTATAGATTCCCCAATTTTCGATGTCTTAGAGGGTAATCTTCCCCCTTCACTTTGCGCGTATGGACATTGATTATTTCCAACAGCTCAATGACCCAAATGGACAAATCGTTGGCGAATATCTTTTATCTTCCCTCGCCCACCTTCTTTTAACCCAACTTGACGACATTTGTAAGTGAGGCGTTCTGGAGAAAAGCGTGTACTGCATATTGGTTAGGAAAGACTGCCAGCCAGCCTAGGTAAAGGCTTATCGTTAATCGGCAAATGCACTACTGCGGCAATAAGTGCCAGAGCGACTGTTGACCACCATATCGGTTGGTAGGAACCATAGTAGTCATAGATCAATCCCCCAGCCCATGCCCCTAAAAAGCTGCCCACTTGGTGAGTAAAAAACACCAGCCCATACAGCGTAGATAGATACTGCGCCCCAAATATTTGCCTTACCAGACCAGAGGTTAGCGGGACGGTGCCTAACCAAACAAAACCGATAGCCCCACCAAATATCGCAGCGCTAAATTGAGTGATAGGTAACGTCACAAATCCGGCAATAATCGCTGCTCGCAAAAGATACAGTACAAACATAACGTGACGTTTGTTAAATCGATCCGCCATCATGCCCCAAAAATAGCTGCCAAATATGTTAAATATCCCCACATAGGCAAGCGCTAGCGCAGCACTCGATGCAGGCAGGTCTTTGTCTGCCAAATAGCTAGGAAGATGCGTTGCAATAAACATTACGTGGAAGCCACACACAAAAAAGCCTAAGTGAATTAACCAGTAACCTTTGTGACGAAATGCTTCCTGCAACGCTTGCTTTAAGCTTACTGTGCTTGCAGAGTTTACTCCACTTACTTCACGGCGAGCCGATGAGCTTTTGATAAAAAAAGCAAACGCTACCATCACCGTGCAAAGCATCGCAAATACTTGCATTGCGCCCTGCCAGCCAAACTCGCTCAGCAACGCTTGTGCGCCAGGGATCATTGCAAACATACCAAATGACCCAGCAGCAGTAGTAAGGCCAAACGCTTTTGCAGCGTGTTGTGCTGGAACCACTTTTGCCACAACGCCCAAAATAATTACGTAACTGGTGGCACTTAACCCTAAACCCACTAGCGCGCCAAGCGATACATAAACAACCGCTGCCGACGTGGTAATCGAGGTGATATACAAACCTGTTGCGTACGCTATCGCGCCCAAAATAACAATGCGCTTTGCTCCAAACCTATCGGCGGCCATACCAACCATTGGCTGGAAAACACCGAACAGTAGGTTCTGTAGCGCGATAGCAAAACTAAAAAATTCTCGACCGCTGCCAAAATGATCCGAAATAGGCAGCATGAATATACCAAATGACTGCCTGACGCCTAAGCTCACAATAAGTATACCAATGCCAATCCATACCATTGGTGGAAATCTAAAAATGCTCATAATGATCCTAGTGATAGTGAATATGTTTGCCCATGTGCATATCCATAGGCGAGTGAGAGTTTATGTCTTCATGTTGATGACAGCCCGCAGCCATTGCTTGCTCTGCAAATAAATCTAATAACGGTTGACAATGATGGACTGAAAATAGGCTTACACTTAAAACCACCAACCAACGAGCTACTTGCGCGCTCATTGCCTGTGATTTAAAAAGCCAAAGTGGTGATTGTGTCAACATTGTAGAAATTAAGTGCATAACAAAAGCGGTAGCAAACTGAGGGCGCGAAGTATAAGAATAGCAACCAGCAGATACAAATGATAAAAAGACAATAACTTTATGACTAATATGCATAGTGACACGTTAACTCTATGCGCAAGAGGCAATTTCATTGCTGCACATTTGACGCTAAACATCGCACACCCAATCGATTGCAGGATTAATAACCACTATTTTTATCAACGCAATATCAAAAAGACTCAAATGTTCTAAATCAACCATCGAGATCACATGATTCAATAGAATTTCTGTAGGGCGAGTCTTTCCATTACCGTACAATGTAAGGCATGCAATCAGCAGAGATCTTCGACTGAACAGCTTGACCATGTCAGTACAAGACTTGTTAACGTTGAGAGATACAGCGCATGAGTTCGTTAGAAAGAGTTGAGGGACAACTCGGACGGTAAAAAACATAAATAACGCCAACCAAGGACAGGTACTATGAACCAAATTACCAAAGCACACCCAACCACCAATCCCTTCGTAATCGGCTTTTTTAGCTTCGCACTACTTACTATCATCGGTATTCTAGGCTATTTGTGGCCAGCCATTCAGATCACGCTCGACTATATGGCTGTTTCTAATGCAATCAAAGACGCTGCCGCTCAAAGTACTATGGGCGAGTTCGTCGTCATAGAGCTGCAACGTATACTTCCTTTAGCTTACGCTAAGGCAGGTGCAATCTGTATTCCAGCGCTTGTCGCTACTCTGTGGTGTTACAGGAAAGCACTTAAGTAAAGCGTTCGTTTGAACTGGCAGTGTGACAGCTGCCATTCTCGTCCCCAACGTTGGGACAAAAAAAAGCACCGAACACTATCGGTGCTTTTTGCGATCTATCTTGTTTAGTTTCCGATAATAGCTGGAATACCAGGAAGTTGGCCAACCAGTGCTAGCGACCCGACGCAAATAACAAATGCAATGCCTGGGATTAAGTACTTATCCTGAGCTGAAAGCGTTTTGGCACGCTCATGGTCGCCTATCAAACCCATGTTATCGAGCAACATAGTTGTTGCCCAACCAAATACTGGGTTTACGAACGCACAAGCAAAAATACAGATACCCGCACTCAGTGAATCTTTATGTTTGTGGATCATTTGCATTCCCGCTTCAAGTAGCGGCAAGAACACACCCACAATCAAAGCAACGCGTAATACTGGCTCCCACATGGCAAGATCCATTGGGTAACCTAATACCGACGCCATAATACACATAAGACCGGTCAGCAATGCACCACCTGGTATAGGGCGCTTAGCGATGGCGGCTGGGATCATATAGGTTCCCCACGATGACGCTAAGTTACCGCCACCAAGGAACGAGCCCACACCTTGTCGAATTGACGCCCCCATCATAGTGTCATCCACATCCATCAGTACGCCTTTGGCTTCTTTTGGATAGTTCAACTCTTGGAATACGCGGTGCCCTAAATAGTCTGGAGACCACATTGCAACAGCCAATAACGCAAATGGAACCACAGCAACAAAGTGCTCTAGAGTCGGCCAACCAAGTTTCCAACCGGTATCCTCACCCCACCAGTAAAATGGACTAAAATGCGGTAAACCTGGCGCTGTACTAAACGAAAAATCCGCGCCCAACACATAGGCAACAATTCCAGCTAATGCAGAACACAGTGGGATCGCCAGCCAACGCTTATTGATCTTGGCTAGATAGGCATACACCATTACCGTTACGCCAATGACCGCAAACGAAATGTAACCTTGATCCGTGCTGCTCGCCCATGCCTCTGTTTTGTTGATTTGCCCAATAAGACCCACTGCTCCCAAATAGATCAGTAAGCCCCCCCGTACCCCTACACCAGTAAGGGTCATTAACTTTGATCCCCCTTTGGTATAGGCAAGGATAAGGCCAAACACACACACCATGATGCCCAGTGCGAGTGGGTGTCCTCCTGCTGCCGCAATCAGAGGGATCAATGGAATCATCGGGCCATGCGTACCCGCTAAGTTGGCATTAGGGTTTAAGATGGCCGAGAACAATATTACAAACAGCGCGCCTGCAATTAGGAGTTCATAACGGACGTTTTCAGCCACAAATTCTGGCGATAAACCAAACTGAGCAGCAAACGCCGCCACCATTGCCGTTACCATGACCACTTTACCAATTGTTGCCGCCAAAGCTGGCACCCAATCTTCAATCTCCACACTATAATCACGTGAAGGTAAATGAATACCCCAACGCTTAAAGCTCATAATTTTTAGGTCATGGTTTAAAAATTCTTCCCTGCTTTCAAAATCTTGCGCTTTCTTGCGCATATCTCTATAAAATGTCTTTCCAGATTTAGACATGTAACATTTCCTTATTAGGCTTCAAAGCAAAGCGTTCACTGCTCAGTCTCACTTGCGCTCGGTATACCAACCTTCAGCTGATACGAGACGACATCCCAGACGCTACCTTGCATCTCCATTTTTATTTAAATAAAGAGGAGACAGACAGTGTGCTAGCTTATTAATGAATACGGTGACCAACCATTTTCGGTCACTGAACGTGCGTCAATCGCACTAGAGGCAGTCTAAAGAAACATTTTGTAACAGAAATTGACTTAGATTATTTTAGGGGATGAAGTACGGGTGTATTGTAGTATTAATAAACAGAGTTGCTACTTGGCGCACACTTTTTGTGTGTTAGTTAATCGTCAAACTGAGCGAGATATAGCTGCACGATGAAAATATCAGAACACGCTGCGCGCACAGAAGCATTGTTTGGCGTCCGGGGAGAAGATATCCATAAATGGATTGACGGTTTTTTTGATCATGATGGTAAAGATCATGCCCAGCACATGGCTAAACAACTGGACTACGACCCATTTGACCACCGCCGTTTTCGTCACTGCAAAGAAGCACTAGGCGAAGCGTATCGCGAATTTGGTGGGCGCTACACTCAACAACAAATAAAAGATGTTTTCGAAACCCACATAAAAGATGACTACGAAGGCTACTTACCTGGTAGAGCGGATTTTGAAAATGGCACGTTTACTGCCAAGTATCACGATAGAACTCATAGCGACTCCATAGAAGAAGTACTCGATGAACGAGAACTTGCAGACTATTTTGATGGACTGCATCATCAACAACCGAGCGCCAGTCATCCACTAAAGCATTTTAGCTACCGTATTGTCCTGCCTACCATTGCTGCGATTATTCTGTTTATCACATCGATTATTTATGTGATTGTGCCATTGGTCGAAGACTCCATGGTTGAACAAAAACGGCAAATGCTTAGAGAGTTGACCTCTGCAGCCGTGAGCATCGTAGACAGCTATGTCGAACTGGAACAGCAAGGCGTTTTAGCCAAAGAAAGCGCGCAAACTAAAGCCGCGCTTGAAATAAAAACCATGCGATACGGTCCAGAAAACAGCGATTACTTTTTTATTACCGACATGCACCCCAAAATGGTCATGCACCCCAACCGCAATGACTTAACCGGCCAAGACCTTACCCACTATAGTAACGACGCTCAAGATAACGGCCCGTCGGTTTTTGTTCGGATGGTTCAATTGGTGAACGAAAGCCAACAAGGCTTTCTTGAGTATCCATGGCAATGGAAAGACGACCCCACCCTAACCGCCCCTAAAATGACGTACCTTGAAGGCATCGAAGAGTGGGATTGGATCATCGGTACTGGCGTGTATATCGAAGATGTTGAGCAAGGCATTGCCAAGTTAGAAAATACCATGTCACGTATCTTCGTCGTGATTACGATTGGTTTGATAGCGTTGATGAGCTACGTTATTAACCAATCTCGCAGGAGTGAGCTGAAGAAAAAACGTGCCGAACTTGCGTTGCATGAGGCAAAAGATCGGTATAGAGCCTTAGTCGAGTCCTCCAATGAAGGATATATATTAGAGGCGGATGGACAGGTACTGTTCTCGAACACGCGCCTGAGACAGTTATTGGGGTACCAACAAGACGACCTCAAATCGAACACGATTTGGGAGAAGCTGTTTTCTACAGCGCCGCACAATACCAAAGTTGTTGAACACTTATTAAAACTCTTCAAGCAGCAAGCTGAGCCGGGTGAGTTCGAAGCTCAACTGCAAACAAAGCAAGGACAACACATAGATATCATTCTCACCACATCCAAGATTTTCCTTGCCGAAAAACTGGGTCATGTTGTGAGCTTTCGACCTATAGTCCGTAAAATATATGGCACCAGCGTTACGCCAACCTCGTTATTGAGCAGTAACGCAGACCAGACGATTGTCGATCAAATACAGCAGGCGGAAATGCACAGCGAGGTGATGGAGTCCCTCAATCAGTTAGCGGATCAGATTCGATACAAAATTGAAGTGGGTACAAGGCCGCATCACCTGCGCAACCTTATTGGCTCAACCTATGATGCCGCTATTTGTCGTTTTATCGAGTTAACCATCGAAGACATTGGCGAGCCACCTGTCCCCTTTTCTTTCATTAGCTTTGGCAGCAACGCTCGTCACGATATGACGCTGTTCTCCGATCAAGATAATGCCATCGTTTTTGAAACTCCCAACGATAGCGACTTAAAGTCAATTCGCCGTTACTTCTTGCATTTAGCCGAAAAGGTCTGCGCCCTCCTTAATCAAGCCGGTTATCGCTACTGTGACGGACTGATCATGGCTTCTAACCATCAGTGGTGCTTAAGCCAACAAGAGTGGAAGCAAAACTTCAGTAACTGGATTGAACGTGCAACTCCCGACACAATCTTGGAACTCAATGTCTTTTTTGACATTCGCTCAACCTATGGGCACGCCACTTTGGTTGATGGTATTCAGACTCACATACAAACTGTGTTAGCTAAGCAAACCGAGTTCCTACCGATATACTCACTCAACTGTCTTTCCTATCATGTACCGCTTGATGGCAGTGGCCAATTAATCACACAGCAGTATGAAGGGATAACTTCGATTAATCTTAAAGATTGTCTTCGACCTATGGAGATATTTTGTCGATTATATGCTTTGCATTTTGATATCCGTGAGGTAAGCACCATCGAGCGACTAAAACAGCTCCACACGCGGAATCTGTTTGGCGCCGAAACACTGCGAGAAATGATTTATTTATTTGACCATATATGGAACTTAAGATTTATGAATCAGTTAGTTGAATACACTGATTTGCGAAAAGTTAATGATGTCCTTGCCATCGATGAACTGACGACAGTTGAACAGCAGAATCTTAAAAACGTGCTCAATCGAATGCAGCAATTAGAAAAAATGGTGCTACGGGACTTCAGTTAAGTCATTAAAAAGCAGGTGGTTAACGTGGCAACCTCATGGGGTGCCAGTCGCTAATAAATGTGCCGTCAATCTACTGATGACACCGCAACCTACATAACCTTCAACCAAACGAAAAGTCTAACTCTAAAGGCGTGACTGGCTCTGTATCGAAGTAATAAGTTTCTTCAATGGAGTCAGGTTGTTGATCATAAGCACGGGTAGAATCTGGCTGACTACAACCAGTAAAAACAATACAGGCCATAACAATACTGAACACCGAATTACTATCCATACATCACTCCTTACACACTGTAAATCACACGTATGTCCAAACTCTAAAGTTAGCTGAAGTATCCTTGCGACAACGGCTCCAACCCCAAGCTTTTGCAGCGATCCGTTTCTGTCGCAATAGCATGTTGATTTTCTATAAAGAATTAGTGGTTTCAACCAGCATTGCGATCATTTCGCACCCGGCTATTATAGCGTTTCTGTTCGTTCAAAACCTTGCTAAAGCTATCAAAATTAATGGGATTCTATTGACTTACGAACGACAAATTTGAGTCGATATCACATTGCTAAAAAAGAGAGGTCAACTTCGTTTGATTACCGACTTCCTCTCCACCAGTGTTGGTTTAAATTCGTGTGTCATACCCGCTTTTACAGGCATACCTGACTCTAATTCCAACGCGAGTTGTGCAGCACAGGTTGCCATATGTGAAATTGGGTACTCCATAGTGGTGAGTTTTGGATAGAGATGACCTGCAATGTATTCATTATCAAAGCCAATGACAGATACTTGTCGGGGCAATGATATCCCATGGTCTTGCAAACACTCTAACGTACCAGACGCCATCGAATCGTTATAGGTCGCGATCGCCGAGTATCGTTTACCTGAATGGATTAATGCTGTGGTTGCGACTCGCCCTCCCTCATCGGTTGGTTCGCCGAAGTAGACGTTATTAATGTCAAAGCGTAAGCCCGCATTGTCCATTGCCGCTTTGTATCCTTGCAAGCGCTCTCTTGCATCCGGGATGTCTTCATTTGAACACACATACGCTATCTGTCTATGTCCTTTGGCAATAAGTTCATTGCATGCGTCTAAGCTGCCTTGGAAGTTATTTAGGTATAGACACCGCTCACGGGCCGTGGGTAAATCACGATTAATGAGCACTAAGGCCGGTGCTTCCTGGCAATACTTGCTGAGTACATCATCGCTTAGACCTTTTGAGTGCGCAACAATAGACTGACAACCATTACTTAATAACAGCTCTAGCATCTCTTTCTCTTGGTGCGCATCGTGGTAACCATTGGCCACTAATACATGTCTGCCATTTTGACGCGCAACATTATCAACGCCTTTGACGAGTGCGCCAAAAAAAGGAACACCAACGTCCGAAACCAACACACCTATTGTCTCGGATTTGCTTCTCACTAAGGCTTTTGCCATCGCATTTTTTCGATAACCTAACTGCCTAACGGCATTGTGTACTGCGTTGTAGGAATGCACACTGATTTGAGGCGAGTTGTTCAACACCCGTGAAGCAGTCCCTACCGATACACCGGCTAATTTAGCGACGTCTTTAATCGTGGGCATTTACGCCTCCTTTTCAATCTTAAATCGGCCAACCAACGCGTCTAACTGACGATTTCTGTCCAGCAAAGTATGAGTGTTGTTCACGGCAGCCTGACTATTGGCTTCTAACTCAGACACAACAGAATAGAGCGTATGCATATTCCTATTGATCTCTTCACTCACCTGTTTTTGTTCGCTAGCAGATAGAGCTACGGAGTCGTTAAGGTCGGTGAGTTGACGAACTGCCGCGGTGACATCATCAAGGTCTCGACTGATTTGATTGGTACTGATGGAGGTGCTCTTACTGCTGGATTTGGTTTCTTCAAGCGCTTGCACTACTTGATGACTGCCTTTCTCAAGTTTTGCCAGCATGGCGCTTATTTGTTCGGTACTTTGCTGGGTTCTGGCAGCCAGTGCTCGAACTTCATCGGCAACCACTGCAAAGCCTCTACCTTGCTCACCCGCCCTCGCGGCTTCAATTGCTGCGTTAAGCGCCAAAAGATTGGTTTGCTCTGCTATACCACCAATAACATTGAGCACTTCAGAAATGTCTGCCACATCGTCAACCATGCTGCCCACCGAGTTAGACATGTTCTCCATTTCTAAAGTCAGTGAATCTACGTTTGTTACTGCGTGCTCGACACTTTGTTGACTGCGTTTACTCACCGTCATTGCATGGTTGGTGACGCTCGCGGCTTCACTGGCTATAGTTGCGACACCATCAGCAGCTGTACTCATTTCGGTGATCGCGGTGACCGCTTTCTCGATCTCTTGGTTATGTGTGACTGCTTGTTGCTGATTGGAAGACACTCGACCTTCTAACTCATTTGCTTGTTGTGCAACGCTTTTGCTGGTGAGTTTTACCTGCTGCATCAACGACTGCAAGTTAGATACAAAGCTATTTATGCTGGCAGAAATACGGCCAATATCATCCGAGCTGTGGACCTCCAGTCGCTTAGTGAGATCAGCCTCTCCCGACCCTAATTCTTCAATGAGTTGACGCAAAGCAATGATTGGCCTGTAGGTCACATTGAGCGCCACTAGCCCCAAGCCGATGAATACCACTCCACACACCAAGCTGAGCAGCGCCACTTTTACCACTAGCGCGTCAGTATGACTATAAATGTATTGTTGGTTAAGATAGCCATGAAGTGCCCAAGTACTATCACCGACAGCAATCTGTTTTGTGATCAACGGCTGTTGGCGTGTGTCACTGTCCTCGAGAAATGCCACGCTAGAGAACAGCAACTTACCATCGGCGGTGAGCAGTTCTAGCCCTCCAGCATCAGAATGAATGGCCTCTAAACTGGTTAAAATTGGCTGTAGATCGACTTCGAATATGTCGATACCACCAGAACTGTCTATGGACGCTATTGCGATCGTCATAATCAGCCTATCGTCAACATGTTCTACGTACCGTATTGACGATCCCTGTTCTACTTGCGTCGCAATAGCTTGGTAGTGCTGTTCTTGCAGCGGGTTAAATTCTAAATAGGTCGGAGCTAAACCCGCTTGATACTCTCTGCTTGGGTCGGGAGAGAACACCGAGCCATACATCACTTTAATAATTCTATAAAAGCCAGACGAATCGAGTACCTGAGCCATGTTAGACAGGTTTAATGGGATACTGTTGGCAAGCTTTACTGCCGACTGTAATTCCACTTCGACCCGCTCAGAGACTAAATCTAATTGCGTTTGAATTTGTTGACTATCGTTGGCGTAAAAATCTTTCTCTACCAACGTTCTCGCGCTTATAAAAGACGCGAAAATGGATAACAACAACAGTAGTACCATTACCGACAGTATTTTGTTTCTAAACGATAGTTTTCTCATCAATTCGATCCCTCAAGCCGTTTTAGGTAAAAAAAGGCCACGCCCTGAAGACTATCGATCAAAGCGCGGCCAAAATGTAGAGAGTCCCCCTCTACGGAACATATCTAAAAAAACAGTGAAACACCTACCCCCTAAGTTTTACCCTTTTAGATACTGATACACCCCCTCAGCAACCGGAATACCCTCGGCTTCACATTTAGCTTTATACGCCACTTGTGGATCATTTGGTGCCATGACTTTTTCAACACCTGGTACCGGTTTAACTGCGCGAAGCTCACTGGTCATCATCGCCATGGTCGCAGCGAACAGCGGCGTACCTAATTTGGTTGGGTCGATAATGATCACTAGGCTTGCGAGTTTACGCATCTTGTCGTAGTCGCCATACATACGGATAATGTGATTGCCGTAGTTGGCCCCCATCAAGACGCCAGTAAGTGCATCAATCGCCAGTGCAATGCCCGACCCTTTGTGCTGGCCAAATGGCAGTAAATTTTCAACCTTGTGGGGATCGGTGGTCATGTGACCTTCTTTATCAATCGCTAGATTTGGACCAATCTCGGTGCCCGTTTCTTTGGCGTGCAACAATTTGCCAAATGCCGTTGCGCTGGTCGCCATATCAACAATCATTGGATGGCTACCTTCAACCGGGAATCCGAACGCGATTGGGTTGGTACCCAAGAAACGCTCAGCACCACCATGCGGGGCCACACAGGTATCGGTTTGTGTCATGCCAATGGCAATCATGCCTTCGCGAGTGGCTTGTTCCATAAAATAGGACAGTGCGCCGCAATGAGAGGTGTTTTTCACACTAACAAAACCTAATCCGGTTTCAGCGGCCATCTCAATGCCGTGCTCAGTAGCCGCTATCAACGCTGAATGTCCCATACCGTCATCTGAATCAAGTACCGCTACCGACGGTGAAATCTGATCGATTGAAAAAGACGCGTGTTTGTTTAAGCCACCTGTTGTAAGGCGTTTACAGTAATGCTCGACACGCATTACTCCATGTGAGTGAACACCTGTCATGTCTGCGTGAACCAGTACGTCCGTCACTTCCTGTGCAGTCTTATCGTCTAAACCTGCAGCGACCAATTTCGTCAACGCAAGATCTCTTAACTCGGCTTCTTTCACTAATGTCATCGACATACTTCTATCCTTTGTTTTTATGATGCGGCGCAAGCGCCGCTTATTGTTTGATAACGTCTGAATTAAAAATTGATCACGCCTTTGACCAGCGACGTGTTTTCAACGACATCTTGCTTATAGTTCAAGCCAAAGCTGTGAAAATCGTACTCTTTGTTCTTCATGATGGTTTCCGAAATCTTGCCTTGCGCCATGAGTTCGATAACACGTTCAAAGTCCTGACGTGTTGCATTGCGACTGCTCAGAAGCGTCGTTTCTTTCTTATGGAAAGTTGGATCGTCCATCACCAAATCACCAATGTACAAACCGATAAACACTATCTTGCCACCATGACGAATCAGCTCTACCGCTCGACTCATCGAGCCTTTGTTGCCCGTTGCGTCCATCACCACACAAGGTAAGTCACCACCAAATGCGTTACGAAGTTGTTCTTGGTAGTCATCGACAAGTGGGTCAAGTGCAACAACATCAAGAGATTGCGCTACTTTGTCGCGTCTTACGTCAGACACATCAGCAACAGCGACCGTCGCTCCTTCGGCTTTTGCAATAGCTGCCGCTGCTAAACCAATTGGACCGGCCCCTACAACCAGTACATTGTTGCGCGGCGTAATTTCTGCGCGTCGAACTGCGTGAGCGCTGATGGCAAAACACTCTACCAACGCGCCTTGAGAGTCACTCACACTGTCCGGTAGCTCCACTAAGTTATCTTCATAAACCGCCAAGTACTCACTAAAGCCACCATCTTGATGCACGCCGTACAAAGAGACGTCTTCACAACAGTTGGTTTTGCCATCGCGACATGCGGCGCAAACGCCACAAGGGATACATGGGATAACCGAGTAGCGTTTTCCGGCAGTGGCAGACGCGACTTTTTCACCCACTTTGATCACTTCACCCGAGATTTCATGGCCCAATACACGTGGGTAAGAAAAGAACGGCTGACGTCCAGCATAGGCGTGAATGTCGGTTCCACAGATTCCAACCGAACGAATTTTAAGTAGCACTTCGTTATCTTGGATTTGAGGAATGTCGCGTTCGATGTATTCAATCGAGTTTGGTTCGTTACAAATTAGTGTTTTCATATCAGACTCTTACTTAAATTTTTGCTAAAGAATCGACAACATAAGCGATTCCGTGATGTTCAATAGCGTCAAACGCTTCCATAACCGCTTGTGTAAATTGCGGATTGGTTTGCGCGTGGTCGCCAAAAATTTTGTCAATCGACAATAGAGCGTGTGCTCGTTTCTGCGGTGTCGTATGGGTTTCGCAAATCGAGGCATAGGTTTCTGCTAGTGGGTCTGCAATGGCCTCTTTGTTAACAACTTGAGCGATGGTGTAATGCATCCACCCTGCAATTAAGGTGGGTAAGCAGGCAAAGTCCACTTCGCGCTTTTGCAGCTCTAGTAGTGGATCGAGTGCTCGTTGAGGTAGCTTCTGTGAGCCGTCCATCGCGATTTGTGCCGTTTTGTGTTTGATGTTGCTATTGCTAAAACGCGCAATCAACAGTTCGGCGTATTGCTGTAAATCGACTTTTAACTCATCACTTAACGAACGCGCTTGTTCGTCAAGCATCAAGCGAAGCGTTGTTGCTCGGAGTTTTTCATCCTGCATGCATTGAAAAATAAATTCATACCCAGCAAGACTGCCGTTGTAAGCCAAAAATGAATGGCTACCATTTAGCATGCGCAATTTCATTTCTTCGTAGGGCAATACGTCGTTAACAAACATCGCCCCAGCGATCGACCAATCAGGACGTCCCGCAACGAAGTTGTCTTCAATGACCCACTGGCGAAAATCTTCGGTCACAACACCACATGGGTCGCGATAACCCGTTTTTCTTTCAATCACATCAAACTGATCGTCGGTCATAGCAGGTACGATTCTGTCTACCATCGTGCTAGGAAAAGACACATTGCTTTCAATCCACTTTGCCAGTTCAGCATCACGCTGCTTAGCAAATGAAAGCACGGCATTTTTGGTTAACACTCCATTTTCAGGAATGTTGTCGCAAGACATCACGCTAAAAGGAGCAAGATTGTTTTGCATACGTTGAGATAGCGCCTCTGTAATAAGGCCAATCGCTGATTGAGGTTGGTGTGGTTGCGCTAAATCATGAGCGATCAAAGAGTTGTCTACATCAAGTGAGCCCGATTGTGGATCGACGCAGTAGCCTTTTTCGGTAATGGTCAGCGATACGATTTTAACTTGAGGTTCGACCATTTTATCAATAGCCGCTTGAATGCCCGTTTTAGGCGTATGGATCTGCTCGCAAACAGTACGAACCACACGAGAAACCGTATTGGTTGATGAAGTCTCAACGACCGTGAATAGACCCTGCTGGTGTGTTAAGTCATCTATAAGGTTCGCTGAACCAAACATGTTTATCTCACATATTCCCCACGGCTCATCTGACTGGTCATTTGTGAGGTCGTTATACACAGCTTGGTGTCCGCGATGGAATGCGCCAAATCCGATATGAACAATATTACTGCTTAATATTGAGCGATCATACGTGGTGGTTTCATCGTAATTTGCGTTAACCACATCCCTATCCAAAACAGTCATCTTATACCTTTTCATTAAAATTGATTAACCAATGATGAATTTATACTCTTTAGAACGACCATTTGCAGTGATTATTGTCACACTTAGAGAACCAATACCAAAAAATGGCTGACCAATATAGTTTTTTGGCTAATTAATGCGCAAATATATCGTTCGAAGATTATGCCATAGCCTACACAATTAGCCACCCGGCCCCTTATTAAATAAAGTGTGAGCTGACACATACACCTAAATCGCATTTTGGTTGACCAAAAAAGACTGGTTGTTTACTATCTGAATCAGTTGAATAAGTAATAAGCAGTTATTAAGAATTTATAGGTGAAATTTGTATGCTAAATAGTAAAAGCGGCCAACAGGTACCAGCAGAAATCCTTAGTTTTGGTGAACCGATGTTCGAATTCAGTCAAATGAAAGATGTAGCACTGGGTCAGGCAGACTTTTTAAGTGGGTTCGGGGGGGACGCCTCTAACTTTGCCATTGCCGCAGCAAGGCAAGGCGCTAACGTCGGGATGCTTACGCACGTAGGTAACGATGAATTTGGAAAGCGATTCATTGACCTTTGGACAAAAGAGCGCGTATCTACCCACAATGTCCAAGTAAAGTCGAACCAACATACCGGTGTTTACTTCATTACTCATGACGATCAAGGACACCACTTTTCGTTTTTAAGAAAGAACAGTGCCGCAAGTTTAATTACCCCTGACCAACTTCCTTTAGAGCAGATTGAAGCGGCCAAGTTATTGCACGTTACTGCGATTACCCAAGCTATCAGCAGCAGCAGTTGTGATTCTGTGTTTGCCGCAATTGAGGCGGCAAAGCAAAGCAACACATTAGTGTCCTATGATACGAACCTGCGTTTAAAACTGTGGTCACTGGCAAGAGCAAGAGCCGTCATTAACGAAACGGTCAAAATGGTCGACATCTGCTTCCCTAGTATTGATGAAGCGCAGTTAATCACAGGGCTTACACACGCCGACGACATTATTGACCACCACTTAAAGCTAGGGGCAAAAGTTGTGGTCCTCAAGCAAGGCAGCGATGGCGCCACCGTAGCAGACGAGCAACAGCGTATTCACGTGTCACCTCATAAAGTTACCCCTGTTGACGCTACCGCGGCTGGCGACTCTTTTGCAGGATCATTTTGTACCCACTTTGTGAGAGGAGCATCGCTCGAGCAAGCACTATTGCACGCCAATGCTACGGCTTCTATCACAATCACTGGCTACGGCGCTGTCGCCCCCCTACCAACCCTTGAGCAGGTAGAAAACCGACTTTTAGAATCTAAATAAGGAAAGCAAATCATGGAGCTCCAAACCAAACAACTCGTTAAGCAACTTAAGCAATTTAAAGTTGTTCCCGTTATCGCCATTGATAGTGCACTGGATATACTGCCTTTGGGCGAGCAACTTGCTAACAACGGCCTACCTGTCGCAGAAATTACCTTTCGATCAGAGGCGGCAGTCGAAGCCATTCGCTTATTACGTGATGCCCAGCCCGAAATGTTGATTGGTGCCGGTACGGTTCTTAACGAGCAGCAAGTGATTGCGGCAAAAGAGGCAGGCGCAGACTTTATCGTTTCACCTGGGCTTAACCCAACCACCGTAAAAGCGTGCCAAAAGCATGGAATAGTCATTGTTCCTGGTGTAAACAACCCTTCTCAAGTCGAGCAAGCTTTAGAGTTAGGTGTTTCAACTCTCAAATTTTTCCCTGCAGAAGCCTCTGGTGGTTTACCAATGTTAAAATCACTGCTTGGACCCTATAGCCAAATTCAAGTTATGCCTACCGGCGGTATAAGTGCCAGCAATATTCAACAGTATCTCGACTTACCTGCGGTGCTTGCATGTGGGGGAACTTGGATGGTCGATAAAGGGTTAGTCAATAAAGGCGAATGGGGTGAGATTGGTCGTCTCATTCGCGAAATAGTTCAGCAATTAAAGGATGCTTAACATGTCGTACGCACAATCAACTCAAATTATCGATATTCAGACACGGCTATTTAAAATCCCACTGGATGAGATCCTTTCTGACGCAAAGCACGGGGATCACGACCACTTCGAACTCATCACAACCACTGTCACTACCGCCGATGGGCTCTCTGGCACCGGTTATACCTATACAGGTGGTAAGGGTGGTTACGCGATAAAAGCAATGCTAGAGCACGACTTGCAGCCTGTTGTATTGGGCAAAGACGCCGCCAATATAGAAGAAATATACGACTTTATGGAATGGCATATACACTATGTGGGCCGTGGCGGCATCGCGTCGTTTGCCATGTCGAGTCTAGATATTGCGCTGTGGGACCTAAAAGGTAAACGTGAGCAGCTGCCACTGTGGAAAATGGCAGGAGGAAAGAACAACACCTGCAAAGCCTACTGCGGCGGCATAGACTTGCAATTCTCCCTTGATAAGCTGCTAAGTAACATTCAAGGGTATTTGGACTCTGGCTTTAACGCAGTAAAAATCAAAATTGGCAAAAGCGATCCGCAAGAAGATATCGACCGAATTAAAGCCGTTCGTGCTCTCATTGGACCCGATGTTACCTTTATGATTGATGCCAACTACTCTCTCACAGTTAAACAAGCGATATCACTGTCTAAAGCAGTAGAAGAGTGTGACATTACGTGGTTCGAAGAGCCAACGATTCCAGACGACTACCAAGGATATGCTGCAATTGCAGAGGCCACTAACATTCCACTGGCAATGGGCGAAAACCTTCATACAATCCACGAATTCGGTTACGCAATGGAACAAGCAAAGCTTGGATTTTGTCAGCCAGATGCATCTAACTGTGGCGGGATCACGGGTTGGTTACAGGCCGCAAACTTGATCACTGAGCACCAAGTTCCGGTCTGCACCCACGGTATGCAAGAACTGCATGTGTCACTTGTGTCTGCGTTTGATACTGGCTGGTTAGAAGTGCACAGCTTCCCTATCGACCGCTACACAAAACGACCACTGGTCGTAGAGAATCATCGCGCAGTAGCGTCCGACGAGCCTGGTATCGGTGTTGAGTTTAAATGGGACATCATTGCCCAATACGAAGTCCATTAATAAATGGGGTCAGAGTCAATCGACTCTGACCCCATTGGGTTAAAAACGGGGTCGGAGTCGATTGACTCTGACCCCGTTTGCTTTTACTGACCGAAACGGCGGGTATAAAGCTCTTGGTTTACTTTTCTTGCTGACTCTACGAGTGGTTTGTAGGGCGTGTCGGTAACGGTGACAAAACCAACGTTATAGTTCTCGCCGTCCCAAGCTCGACCCGTTGCTGGTGAGTCCATGTACTGGAACCAGTGCGCACCGACAAAGTATGGGTTATCGATAACGCTACGCATATAGTGGGCATAGGCATCTGCCCTGCCTTGCTGGTTATCCATACTCACCAATCCTGGGTGAAACAGTCCAGAGTCGGTAGCACCGAAGTGAAACTCGCCAATAATACTTGGCATGTCCAATTCTGGTAAGTGCGACCAGTCACCCTTCGAATTAAGATCTTTTGCATACAAGTTGTAGCTCATAACGTCCACATACTTAGCGGCTGCGTTAGCGGCTTCTGGGGTTATCCCCCAATCAGAAAAGCGCGATCCCAAGTTCAGATGATTAGGCAGTACATTCTGCATTTCTTCGTCTACCACGCGGAAAAACTGGTCTGCTAGAGCCGACAGCAAAACACTCAGGTCTTGTTTCGTTGCCTCAGATAAGTCGCTTGGCAGGCTCACCCCTTGTGCAAAACTTTCCCACGACTCAAACGAGGTACTCCATGCCGCATTGAGCTTTTCGATAGAACCGTACTGCTGTTGCAGTATGTCATCGAAAGCCTTCTTAGCGGAACTTTGTTGCGAAGAGGCTTTCAATCCTGACAGCGCAAGAGCGTAATGGCTAGCATCAAATTGAGTGTTACCCCAGCTCAACTCGTTGTCGACAAAATATCCAATACAAAACGGATCATTATCAACGTCATCGGCCACAGATTTAGCCATGGTCGCTACAGAACGCCTAAACTCAGGATCAAATGGGTCGTGCATTGGACCCCAATAATCGTTCCCTGTGTTAATACGCTGATGGCTGCCTACAATCCAGCCGTGAGCCGTGTACGGTACCTTGCCATTGCCGTAAAAACTTGGATCAGACCAGTTGCCTAGAGAGGTAAAGCCCCAATCCATCATTCTTGCCAAGGTAACGTCTTGCCATATCGCCAAGGCATCTGCTTGAGACGACTGCTGATATTTACGCTGTAAGTTTGCCCCATAAAAACTAAACACTTCCCCATGCTTTAGCGGCCCTGTATGGATCATTTGGGTATAGTTGTAGTTTTGTGCGAGCTCAGAGTCGTAATCGGGTAATTCGGTAAACATTCCGCGACGCAGTGGAGAGAGCTGCGCTCGAGGTTGAGTACTTTCAAGATACCCACTCTTAGCCACTTGACTCGGTCTTAGATCATCGGTTGCAACGTCCGTGATGTCCGAAAATCCAATACCTGTGGTGGTATAACTATCATCCATACGAATATTATCAAGACCAGTCGCGAAGTATAAGTATCCATCAGGATCGACAAGCGCCCACTTTCCGTTGACCTTTTCCGTTCTAAAATAGCCAGTTGCGTTCAGTTTTGGACCATCGCTCCACCCGCCATACGTTGAACGGTCTGGCAGTAGTGCGGCTTTTTCAAGAAGTGCGTAGTCCTCTGCTGCGCGAGATTGTAAGTCCGCTAGATCCGTGACCTTTTCTGGCCACTGCTCTGCAGTATACTGACCAAACTCGTCGATGATATTACTGTAGCGACTGGTGTCATTGGTCAAGTTTGGAATAAGACGTAAATTATCAAATTCCAACTCAGCATCAGCTAATGGGTTCATCATATAGAGCTGAAAACTGACTATATTGGACAAATCGAGCTCTGTTTCACCCCAGCCAAACACAACCTGTGTGGCAGAGAACGCTTGTTTAGGCGGTTCGCCTCGCATTCCAGAGTTCATCGCTTCAGCTAAGTCTTTAAGCGTAAAGTAATATGTATCTTTCGACTGCGGCGGAAGCTGAACATACCCAGATCGACTGTGAACCACTCCAGTGGCCCCGCCCCCCAGCTTTTCGTCCAGGTCGTCATCGACACGCACAAACAGTTGCACACCTTTATCGCCGAGGTTTTTCGCATCAAACGCTAACGCCACGTCACCATATTGCGTCCAGTCCCATGATTCACCTTGAGTACCAGCAGAAAACTTAACGGTTGGATAAGCTTCAGCTGTAGAATATTGAACTCGCAGCGCGTGACCACCGTTATTTTCAACACGCGTTACCTCTGTTCCTAATTTTAACTCTAGAATTGAACTATCAGGGTCATCAAACTGACTTAAGCTCAGCACGGTAGGTACCGTGGCAGACGCGATAACATCCTCGCGAGCCTGAGATTTCACAAAATCGCCAGTACGCTCAATAAAGGCAATATCGTGCAGCCTCAAGCTTTGCTTAGGTGCAGGCCCAACAACATAGAACTGGAACTCAGAAATAGTTTTAAGATCTAATTCTTCGCCACCACGATAGCCGTCCATGCCCATCTCAGAGCCGTTAAATAGATAGTCGACAGTTTTGGTTTCACCAGCGGCCAGCTCGATAGGTTTATCCAGTTGATGAGTCGCAGCGCCCATAATACCAATGGAATCCGCAACTTTTAACTCAACACGCAATGGTGAATCATTAGGGTTTTCTAAGGTCAGCGTTAAACCACCTTTTGTATTCCAATCGGCGCTACCGTCGACAGGCCGAAACTTCATATTTGGCCATTTACTGTTGGCATCAGCTTGGCTTACTTCATCAAATTCAACCAATACACTTTCAGCTTCAACCGTGTAGCGACTGTGTTCGTTCGCCGCCGCAGCTAAAAAAGCAGCATCGGTTAACACAATCGGAGCGACGCTTGCTGTCATGTCAGTTTGTTGCGCTACCGTCGATGTATCTGTCGTTTGTGTACTGCATCCTAAAGATGCTAAACCGGCCGCAATGGCTATTGCAACCGCGGTTTTTTTTATTGTTCCCATAGCACCCTCTACTTAATGTACTCGATCGCTTGAACTTGAATCATCTGTTCGCCAATAGGACCCACAGCGTAAAACTGAAATTCTGGTATTTGTGTTAAATCGAGTTGCTCACCACCACGGTAGCCTTCTAGCCCCATTTTTTGGCCCGAAAATAAGAACTCAACTTCGCTGACACCGGTTGGCAAAAACAGAGGTAGATCCAACTGATGCGTTGCAGCGCCCATGATGCCAATGTTATCCGCAACTTTCATTTCGATGCGGGCCTCGCCGTCTCCGAAGTTTTCAAACGTTAACTTAAGCCCTTGATATTGACTCCAATCATAAATACCGGCAGCGGGTCGGAACTTCATATTTGGCCACTTTGATGCGGCTTGAGACTGAGTCACTTCGTCAAAGGTTATTGTGACAGCGTCACCTTCTACTTTGTAAGAAGTATGGGTGTTTGCTGATTTACTTAGAAACTCAGCATCTGCAAGTACAATCGGTGCTGATAGGTCGACATTCTGTTCTTCTGTAGTCATATCGACGGCACCGGTGGCAGCCGACCCAGAACAACCTGCGATCACTGCACTGGCCATTAGTGCTGATAAGAGATTACGTGTTTTCTTGCCGGTAATAGCTTGAGAGATCTGAGTAAGGGTAATAGTCATGATTCGTTCCTTTTTAAATGTATTATTCGAATAACGTTGCTGGGATTTTGATGATGGCTTTTTTAACCTTTGAAGGTGTGGTTAAGCAGCACAGTGGGCGATGTACTTGATTTGGATAAAACACCGCAAAATCACCGCTGCGCAGTTCGATAAATTGCTCTTTTTCTACAGCATCAAAAAACATCACATCGTTGTCTAAGTTGGTTAGTTGTTCACTTTGTGCGTCTATGTGATAAGAAAAGCCAATTTTTTCCTCCCCAGATAACACGATTTGCACGTCGATATAGTGCTTGTGAATTTCAGCTTTTCGCTCATTTAACGGCTCAGTTGCTGCATTCGCAACCACAACAAACGCGCCTGGAAAGGCGAGTTCATACTTACCTTCGGGTTGCGCTGCAGCAATGGGTAACGCTTCTTCAACCATAGCGATGATGCGTTGGTCACAATAAGCTAACTGGGAAAGCCGTTTAGTATTGCCAAATAACATGGAGATTTTCCTTAACGAAAAAAGGCGGCCCGAAGGCCACCAGTGGAAGGATTAACGACGGCGACGAAGCCAGATAAATGCGGAAAGTATGAGTATGGAAACAGCTCCCATACTTCCACCTTCGGTCCGATAAGAGGGAGTATTACTATCTGGTGGAGTATTACTATCTGGTGGAGTATCGGATGAAACGCCACGCACAGAGTCCACCTCTACAGAGCCTTGTAAAGATGCCCATGTAAGAGCATAAATTCGGATATAAGCAACTTCAGACAAATTGATATTTGAACAGGTAGCAAGATCGAGTGTCATTGTCTCCATTTTCGCAGCGGCATAACCATATTGTTCATGGTTACAAACTTCACCACTCGAATCTTCTAATCGAAATCCGAAGTCAATGCTACTTCCAAACGTGTTGAGCACATCAAACTTCACTTCGCTATATGAACTAAAATCAGTGGTTGTTCCGCCAATACCACCAAATGATACTCTTTGATAATTGTCTGCAGCATTTGCATTCCAAGAGATTTTCCACACGTTACCGCTTGCAAGAGAAAAACTCGCATCAGGCGCTCCTAACGAGTGAACGGCGCCAAGCTCATCGTAATACGTCACTGAATCAGTTGGGCTACCAATAGTACCTTCAAAGGTATTGATGAGAATTTCTTCACTCATTGCACTGAAGCTAGTTAGCGATGCGGCAATCAGAAAGCTTGTTTTCACATTATTCATATTATGTCCTTTTAAAAGTGGGACGCTTACAAAGCAAACGCCCCAAAATGTCGATAAAATTACTTCATCGTTCCAAATCGATTGTCATAGAGGGTACGGTTAAACTCGGTAGCAGCCTCAATGAGCTCCACATACGGCTCGTCAGCGATGGTGACAAAACCAATGTTGTAGTTTTCACCATCCCAAGCGCGGCCAGTTGCCGGTGAATCTAGGTATTGGAACCAATGCGCACCAACAAAATACGGATTGTCCACGACGGACTGCATGTAGTGGGTGTACATTTCGGCGCGTTTCGTCTGATTTGCAACCGTCACAATGCCACCATGGAACAGACCTGTGTCCGTCGAGCCAAAGTGGAACTCCCCTATCACGCTGGGCTTATCTAGCTCCGCAAGCCACTGTTTAAAGTGCGCTTTCTTAGGGTCATTTAGGTCATTGGCGTACAAGTTGTAGCTCATAACGTCCACGTATTTCGCCGCGCCTCGAGCAATCTCTGGTGTCACACCCCAGTCAGCAAATCTAGCGCCCATGTACATGTGGTTAGGTAGCACTCGATTTAGCTCTGCATCGACCGTTGAAAAGTACTTATCTGCCAACAGCGTCAACATGTCTGAGTAATCCGATTTCATACCCGCTTTTAATGCGCTGCGGTGTTCAAAGCTCGCATCAAAGGTTTCCCAACTGCTGATTTGCGTTTTCCAAGCACGATTTAGCGCATCTATGGTGGTGTATTTCTGTTTAAGGTGGGCCGAAAATGCCGCTTTGGCAGGGCTCTGTTTCGCATCAAGGCTCAGCGCATTAACGATTAGGCCGTAGTGGTTGGCTTCGTTCATTACGTTGCCCCAGCTAATCTCGTTGTCGACAAATATGCCCACAAGCCACGGATCATTCTTGTCTACTTGCGCGGCAACACCTTCTGCCATTTCGCGTGTACTGTTGACAAACTCAGGATCGAACGGGTCATGGATAGGCCCCCAGTAATCATTGCCGGTACTGATGCGTTGATGATTACCATTGATCCAACCATGTGCTTCATAAGCAACTCGCTTGCTGCCAAAAAACATGGGGTCAATCCAATTGCCAAGGGTTGTGAATCCCCACTCTTGCATTCGGTCTAACGTGACTTCTTTCCACATTTCCAACGCAGAATCGCGATCTGTCTGGTACTTACGCATCAAGTTTGTTCGATAAAAGCTAAACACTTCCCCTTTTTTGGTTGCGCCTGAATGCACATAAGGTGCGTAGTCGTAATTAACGGCATAAGGGTCGTCGTCGTCAGGTAGCCATTCGAACATGGAGTTACGCAGCTCAGACGCGACAATTCGCCCTTCACGTTCTGCAGGATTGTCAAAATCCACACCCGTCATTGTCACCGTGTCGTCCATGCGAACATTATCGAGACCGGTCATAAAGAACAGGTAACCTTGTGGGTCAACAAGACTCCATTTGCCATCGACTTTTTCAGTTCTGAAATATCCGGTAGCGTCTAGTTGAGGTCCAGCCTTCCAGCCGCCATAAAGGCTTCTGTCCGACATAGGTTTAACTTGGCCTAGCTTGGCAAGCTCTTCTTGGCCAGCGGCAATCAACTGTTCATCACTGGTGACTTTTTCGGCCCAGGTGTCACCGCTAAACTGCCCATATCGATCCACAATATTGGTATAGCGTGACGTATCGGCGTCTAAATTCGGAACCAGGCGTACCGAGTCCATAATGATTTTGGCGTTGCTTGTTGGGTTTTGTAAGTACAACTGGAACGACACGATATTGCTCACGTCCAAGGAGGTTAATCCCCAGCCATGGCTGATAGCTTGTGCACTGTAAGACTTTTTCGGTGGTTCGCTGCGCATGCCCGACGTCATGTCACCAGCCACTTCCGCCAGCGATAAATAGTAGGTTGAGCGTTGGTTTGGAAGCAGGGTCATATAGCTCGATAAGCTATCGTTAACGCCATCTGCGGTTCCACCCCAGTTTTTATTCTCGGCCTGATCCACTCGCACAAACATTTGCAGCGCATCGCTACTTGGGTTTTCGATATCAAACGCTAGATTAAAGTCACCAACCTCAGACCAATCGAAAGGGCTACTACTCTTAAAAGTGAGGTTTGGATAGGCATTATCGGCAGTGAACACCACCTCTATCGCTTTTCCATCGTCACGTTTAATACGTTTAACCGTGGTTGATGTGCTTCGATCTGAAATGAGCGAAGGCATGGTATCAAAATCGGTCACCATTTTAAGCGTTGGGATTGGACCCGCCTCAATCACTTTTTCCTGAGCAGAAACAAAGTCGCCTGTAGAATCTACAAGAGAAAAGTTATCCAAAACCACTTGTTGCGCATCCATGGGGCCTTGTACGAACACTTGCAACTCTACAAGTCGACGTAAATTAAGTTTTTGCCCATCCCAATAGCCATCTAACTGACGTGTCCCACCGTTAAAGAGCATTTCTACCTGTTGGGTTTCGCCAGCTGGGATCGTCACTGCATAATTAAGTTGATTTGTAGCGGCGCCCATTTGCCCAACATTATCGACCAGCTTAAAGATGATGTTAGCGGGCTTGTCTGTGGGGTTGGTCACATCCACCGTGAAACTGCCTTTATCATTCCAGTTCCAGGGTTCGCCTTGAGGGAAAATTTTTACGTTTGGCCAGTAGTTGTATTTGTCGGCCTCTGACACAGCGTCAAAATTGATAGCAAGAGCACGTTCGCCCTCAGTAACACCGTCACCAGAGACAGGTTTTACTGTTGCGTGAGTCGCAGAAGCTGCGCTAAAGAACGGTGTAGACTCAAAGTCAGGAGCCACACTAGTGTCACTTTGTTCGGTTTTTGAGATCGGCGAATTAGACGTTGTTGACGATGTCGAACACGCTGTCATCGTAAAGACAGCCACTCCCAATGCAGCGCATAGCGAAAGGGACAACGGCGAACGAGAGTATGTTTTAGAAGAGTCATTCATAGGAAACTGCACCTGTGAAAAACGCCCTAGCAAAAACTTACTAGGGCTAGATAAAAGAGGAAGGGTTTACCACCAAGCTTCGAACTGAGCACCAAAAGAGAGTGCATCTTGGAGTTTGGCATCGCCGTAACCAAATCGAAGGTCTTCATCCACATAGGTTGCAAAGAAGCGGATCACAGGACGGTCCCATGCGCCGCTACCAATATGAATGTTTTGAGAGAAAGTGACTTTGTAGCCTGCGTTAGTGTCGTCGGCTGATGTTTCGTAGCCTTTGAAGTCCATAAACTCGTAACCAAGTTCAAGTTCCGAAGACGTACGTTGGTTCCAAGCGTAAGAGTTACGCAACACAAATACATTCCAATGCGACTGCACAAAATCTGTACCGTTTACGTTACCGACACTCTTAGCAGCGCCTTCGCCACCGTCCCAGATCTCAGTTTCGTGCTGCCACAAGTACGAGATGCGAAAGTCATCGGTAATCCCTTTGTTGCCTTGCCAAAATGCACCAATTTGTTGATCTGGACGTCGCTCCCAGCTACGAGTAATTGACGCTGAGGTATTAGCGCTATAACGAACAAAAAACTCATCGTTATTCACCCAGTCGCCAAAGCGCACCTTTGCGGCAAGTTGGAAGGCATCGTCTGGCGTGTCAAAGTTTTCGTCAGCAACCGCAGGCCCCATGAATGTGCCATAGTTAGCATAGAGGGCTAAACGACCTGTTTCGGACACAGTGATGTCGGATAAGGAACTGGTAAAGGCAATTTGTTCACCCTTGTCTGGTGATTCGTCGTATAGATTGCGCGTCACCCCTAAGTGAAGGGAAGCAAAACCTAGATCGAAATTGTCCATACCAAAGCCCGCACCATCATTTGACATGGCTTGCGAATCATTAAGAAAAACATCAACACGGTTGTAGTAACGTTTACCTGCCCACAAGGTAGCTGTTGGGTTTGATGGGATCACACCACTGCCTTCTACCAACAATTCATCAAGCGCTAATGCACTGCCGTAAACGATATTGGTCTTTACACCCCACGTCATATCATTTTGCGGCGCCCAACCATAAGAGGTGTGCATTTCAAGCCAGTTAGCTTCATTGCCTAAACGACCACCGGAGCTGTTGGTGTAGCCGTTACCTTCCAATCTAAAAATATTAATGCCGTTGTTGGCCCAATCATACGCGCCTTGATTAAGGATCGCATCGTTAGTAATGCCGATACCGCCTTTCGCGTAACCATGAAACCCAAAACCCTCATCGATAGCTGCATACGATGGCAAGCAAACAAGCATTGCGCTACAAAGAGTGGAAATACGAAACGTATTTTTCATTGTTCATCCCTTTTATAAATTTTTTTGATTTTTCTTTTTGGTAAACCAATAATGCTGATTCGTTGATAAATCTAGAGTGGTTAACGTTAAATTTACGTGACAGGTTTATCAATTTCCGTTCATGGTTGACAATGCAAATCAAATTAGACCATACGTAACAACAAAGCATCCATTCCAATAAAACTATAAAAAACAACATCTTAATACAGATAAAGCCATCAGTTGCATACTGCTTCTGTCGCACGATTAATTCACCAAATTGTGTGTTCCATCACTGTTCCATAGAATTTTTAGTGGATTATGACCTGTGTCACTGAGAAATTAGACAAATTGGTTTACCTTTGTCGTTAATTAATATTATTTGAAACCCGAGACTCACATGGAATCTAAAAAACTCAGCGCAGCATCCCGTCGCGCTCTTGAGCGTGGCTACGATCAACGTGGCCCAGAATGGATGATAGAATTTGACGTTCACGAATTGACTGGCGACTTCGCCTATGAAGAAGGTGTGATCCGTCGTGACCCAACAGCGGTCATAAAAGTCGACGATCTATACCACTGCTGGTACACAAAAGGGGAAGGTGAAACCAAAGGATTTACTGGCGATATAAACGATAAGGTTTTTCCATGGGATAAAACCGAGGTGTGGCATGCCACCTCCAAAGACGCAATAGAATGGAAAGAGCAAGGCCCAGCCATTCAGGCCGGTGAATCTGGACGCTTCGATGACCGCGCTGTGTTCACACCAGAAATTCTTGCTCACGATGGTAAGTACTATCTGGTGTATCAAACCGTTCAAACGCCTTATACCAATCGTCAGTACGAAGAAATCGCCATCGCATGGGCAGACTCTCCATACGGGCCATGGAACAAGTCGGATGCCCCTATTCTAAGTCCCTCAAAGGACGGTGAATGGTTGGGTGAGGAAGACAACCGTTTTCATGTTAAGTCCAAAGGCAGCTTCGATAGCCACAAAGTCCACGATCCTTGTTTGATGTTCTTTAACGGCCAGTTCTTCCTTTACTACAAAGGGGAAACCATGGGTGAAGAGATGAATATGGGTGGGCGCGAAATTAAGCATGGTGTCGCTATCGCTGATAATGTTTTGGGGCCTTACATCAAATCGGACTACAACCCTATCTCTAACTCTGGCCACGAAGTCGCGGTTTGGCATCAAAATGGTGGCATAGCGTCACTGATTACCACTGATGGACCAGAAAAAAACACCATTCAATGGGCTGCTGACGGCATCAACTTTGAGATTATGTCTCATATTAAAGGCGCTCCAGAAGCGCTCGGAATATTCCGTGATGCACAGGAAGGGACTTTCCAAAACCCTGGTTTGAACTGGGGTATATGCCACAAATACGATCCAAGTTGGAACTGGAACTACATCTGTCGTTACACCATTAAACGACAAGTGTTAGACGCTGGTACTTTTCAAAACAGCAACTAGGCCGCCTCGCGATACGTTATTAACTGCATAAAGGTTTCCTATTGGAAGCCTTTTTTAGGACCCATCTATGCCTCGTCAAATTATAGACTTTACTCCCGGCTGGGAGTTTCAACTCTCTGATCACCTGCCGCAAAGCCCGCTATGGCGCTCAGTTTCTATTCCTCACGACTGGAGTGTAGAGCATCCTTTCGATGAAGCGCTAGACGGTGCAACGGGCTATTTACCTGGCGGCATGGGTTGGTATCGGAAACGCTTTTCAGCACCTACTCTCAAACCTAACCAGCGAGTATTCATTGTTTTTGATGGGATATATAACAACAGCGAGCTGCGTCTCAACGGGCAGTTATTGGCCCGTCATCCTTATGGATATTCACCGTTAAAAATTGACATCACGGACCATCTCGATTCCAGTAACGAGCTGATAGTAAAGGTCGACAGAAGACGATATATCGATAGTCGTTGGTACACCGGCTCTGGTATTTATCGCGCAGTGAACATGTTTATTGTTAACGCTACTCATATCGACATTTGGGGGAATCAGCTTACTGCAGATCGCATTTCACGCGAGTCAGCCACGATCACTCAATCACTTTCGGTTAACCTTCCGCGATATCTCGAGTCTGCTACACAACAAACGCTGCAGATAAAGACCTCATTTTTTGATTGCCAAGCTAACATGGACAAACCCGTTGCCTGTCATTTACATACTGCTTCTGAGTTTGATTTTGACTGCATTAAGCACTCTCAACCGATTTCTTTTGAGTTTTTGCTGCAAAACCCTAAGCTTTGGTCTCTTGATTCACCAAATCGATATCAGGTACTTACACAACTGATCGTAACCGACGAGAACGGCCAACAAGTCTGTGTTGACGAAGATACCCAGCCATTTGGATTTAGAACCATTCGGTTTGATCCCAACAATGGATTTTTTTTAAACGATCAGCCAACCAAGATTAAAGGCGTCTGCCTACATCATGATGGGGGCTTGGTCGGCGCTGCCGTGCCAGACGCAGTTTGGAGGCGCCGCTTGTTAAAACTCAAACAAGCTGGTGTCAACGCTATTCGTAGCGCCCACAATCCCGCTTCATTGGCTTTCTTAACGCTATGCGACGAGTTGGGGTTATTAGTTCAAGATGAATTTTTCGACGAGTGGGATTACCCTAAAGATAAGCGCCTCAACATGGGCGAACAACACGAAGATTTTTACTCTCGTGGGTACACGCAGCACTTTCATCAATATGCTGAGTCCGACCTAAAAAACACCCTTCGCAGCAGAGTTAACCACCCTTGCATATTCATGTGGAGCATTGGTAACGAGATTGAGTGGACGTACCCAAGAAACGTGGCGGCGACTGGATTTTTTGACGCCAGTTGGGACGGCAATTATTTTTGGAACTTACCGCCCCACTCGCCCGAGCAAATCAGCCAACATCTCAAAGAGTTGCCTCGTCAGCAACACGATATAGGCAACACGGCAAAAATGCTTAGTGGTTGGGTCAAGCAATTAGACACCTCTCGCCCCGTAACCGCGAATTGTATTTTGCCGTCTGCCAGTTACCTATCTGGTTATGCGGATGCGCTAGATGTGATTGGGTTTAGCTATCGACGCGTGGTCTACGATTATGGCCACCAGCACTACCCTAATCTGCCAATAATTGGTAACGAAAACCTGGGGCAGTGGCATGAGTGGAAAGCCGCAATAGAACGCCCACACATCGCCGGTATATTTCTTTGGACTGGGATTAACTACATGGGCGAATCTCATGGCCAATGGCCAACTCGCACCACCGACAGTGGACTGTTAGACGCCGCTGGGTTCGAAAAGCCGTCACATGCCATGTTTAAATCATTGTGGTGTGACGAGCCCGTATTAACCATGTTCACGCAGTCTGCGGACAGCACTGACCTAGTTATTGCACCAGAGGATAACGCCGCCTACGAGGCTGACCCAGACGCATGGCAACAAAAGCTCTGGACGTGGCCACAACGAAACCAGCATTGGAACTATGAAGAGCAGCAGATGGTGGTTGTTGAAGTGTATACCAACTGCCCAGCCGTAGAGCTTCAACTTAATGGGCAGTCTATGGGCAAGCGGATTCTATCAGAACACCCCGATCGCATACTCCGTTGGGCCATTCCGTTTTCACACGGCACACTCACGGCCATCGAAAGCGATCTTGACGATATCGAGTCTGATAAACGCCGCGCTTGTTCGTGTTCGTTGACCTCGGCTGACTCACCAAGTGACGTAGAAATAAACGTAGAGTTTAGCGACCAAGACGGTGCATATCGACATATCATTTTGAAAAATATAGACAGTCAACAAAGAGTCGTTCGTCATCAACAGGTGACTTACCGCATCGAGATTGAAGGTGGCAGGCTCTTAGGTGTCGACAACGGTGCTAAGGACAGCTTACAGCCCTACCAAAGCAACACCATTACAACCCACAATGGGCAAGCACTTGCGCTTGTTGTACTCGAAAAGCAATCAGCCACGCTCAGTGTCAACGGTGTCTTGTCCAACCCAGAGAATAGCAATGTCATCGAAAGGACGCGTCAACTTTCATAGCGGTAACACTACACCACTTAGCTCTATATCTAGCTCTTGGTAAAGCCAAGTGGTGTAACCAAAACCATAAACCGATACAACTGAACGAGTTAAGAGATGAATAACGTATTAATCCTAAATGGTGGCAAGCGCTACGCGAGCGCAGAAGGCAATTTAAACCTCGCTATGACGCACCTCGCAGAGGAGCACTTGAGGAGTTTAGGGCATAAAGTTAAAGTCACTCACATTGCGCAAGATTATGATATAGAAGCAGAACTTGATAAATGGCAATGGGCAGACGTGGTGATTCATCAATCTCCTGCCTGGTGGATGGGCCCGCCTTGGATCGTCAAAAAATACATTGACGAAGTGCTTACCGCTGGCCATGGACGTTTGTATCAAAGCGACGGTCGAACAAGAAGTGATAGTAATAAAAATTACGGTGCAGGTGGGTTGATACAAGACAAGCAATACATGTTGTCCGTAACATGGAATGCACCACTAGAAGCGTTTGAAGATCCGTCTCAATTTTTTGAGGGTGCGGGTGTCGACGGTGTCTATTTAGCTTTTCATAAAGCGCATCAATTTTTAGGGATGTCGGCTATGAAAACCTTTATGTGCAATGACGTCTTAAAGAACCCTGCTATTGACGGCGATTTTGAACGCTATAAATCACACTTAGATGACGTTTTTAAACAGACGCCATAATGGTTTCAAAACAGATAATTTCTGTGAGACTACCTAAAACTGTATTTACATTGCCTGGTTTGTGTATAAACAAGGCGAATGTGCGTAATCTCTATAAACTCCGCTATCAGAGGTTCGACTAGTAATGGTCTAATAACTGGTCGTCCAATAGCGGATTTTCTACGCATTATTGAGTAGGTATATCAAATCTCGACGCTGCTTAACCGCAGCACTTCTTGAATTTTTTCCCACTGCCACAGCTGCATGGATCGTTCCGGTTAGGAGTTTTCTCAAATACCATTGTTTTGGGCTTGTTTAAAATCACGTCAAGCTCTGTGGTATTTTCCTGTGCATCTGAATCAACAATAATCTCAGCCACTAATTGCTGCTCAGCCACAATAGCTTCAAGCTCAGCTTTACGCTCTAACGTGTTTACTGTGAGTGAGAGAGGTGCAAGCTCGGTACCTGCTTTGACTTCACGGTCGACATTGTAGCCTGACATCACGTGGTTTTGGCGCGTCTCGATACGGCCTTTAAAAAACATTTTTGACATACTGAACTCATCACAAATAACAAAGATAGGCGGCGATTATACGCATCGGGTGTCGATAAAACAGAGTTAGATCATGTACCCTACGGTTATTACGCACTAACGTTAATAAAATTAGCAGCTTACACAGTTGTCATCGGTTAACAAAGAACTGCCCAAAGGCGTTAAAACGGGTAATCACTCAAAAGTAGCGCAGTTTTGTTGACCAACAGGCAAAGGAACCGGACATTAAGCACTACGCCGTCGCGATAACACTATAGGTATACAACATGCACAGCGATACCACACTTATCGAACTTTTTAGCTATGAAACGGGTAACAAACAGCTTAGTGATGTGATTGACGTAAAGTTAGCCGTCAAGGCAACTGTTCCGTTTCAAACATGGCATGGCAACAAGCGAGCGTTAACAACAGAGGATGTTATTAGTGGTCAATGGGTGAAAACTTGCACCGCAGGATACATCACAGAGCTCTCGTTTAATCCGGATGGGCGCGTCGATGAATTTCGTCTGTTCGATCGCTTTCACACTCAAGGAAATTGGACTCTTGAACATGGGATTCTGTCTGTGCAAATAATGAAAGGCGAAAACCAGTATCAATTTGATGTTGTGGGTAACAGTGACGTTAATATTCATTCGGCCATAGAACGCAAAAATGGACGACTACACTCCTACCTTAAACTCATGCAAATCAAATAGCCTAATCACGTCGACAGAATGAGCGACAACCAAGGCGATGTTTAGAGGAAAATTAAGTTAATGAAAAGACGCGATGATGGCTGTTATATCACTGATTTTACCCCTGCAATGACCCAAGAATTGCAGCACTTATACTTGGAGTGTCGCACCAAAGCATTCAACTGGCTTGATACACAAACATTTTCACTGCGAGATTTCGCTAACGATACCAAGGAAGAAAGGATACGCGTGGCTGTGAAAGGCTCTAAAGTCATTGGGTTTTCATCGCTGTGGCTTCCTGAGCGGTTTATCCATCACCTATATATCTCTCCCGATTACTTAGGCCAGGGGGTTGGCTCGATGCTGATTCGAGAGTTGAAGCTTGACCACAAAAAACTACGCTTGAAGTGTATGGTAAACAATACCTCAGCGATTGAATTTTATCGTCATCACCAATTTGAATTGTCATCCACGCACCATGACAATGAAGTGCCTTATCACTTAATGATTTGGACCAATAACCTCAATGAGTAGTACCCCTTACTAACCTGAATAACCAAGCTCAGTAACTAGGCTCAACCTAACAGCGTTGACCATTCATAAGTGATGCCAAGCCTGTATCTAGGCTAACGACCGCAGTTGCATTTTTCGGCCCCAGTTAACCACTTCGAAATGCGATATCGATGGCGCGCAAATAAGACGTAAGCTTTGTCTGCGGCGGGCTTAACGATGGGCCAACGTAACGGGGCGTATAACCACCCACGCCCTAACAGGGACCAGGCTTTATGTGCCGCATCTAATCCAAGCAGCAATTGACCCTGGCTATCATAGGCGTGCAAAATCTCATTAGCTTTCTCGTAGTTCACGTTGGGATAGCGCATGAATTCTTCACTATTGATATCGACACTTTTAATCTGACGACGTTTGTCGTGCTTTTCTAGCGAGCTCATTTCTCTCGCACACAATGGGCAAGTCCCGTCATAAAAAAGCGTTAGCTCAATCATAGTGTTTACTCTTTGTGAGAAGGTTAATCTTAGATACGCATTGAAGGCTTTGAGCGATCAACCTTTTCTGTGTAGCCATTTCAACCCTTCGCGTTTGGCGAGCCCTTCGATTGAGTGTTGTTCAATAAAGCTCACTACCCAGTTAGCATCGGTTTTTGAATACTCTCTTAACATCCAGCCGATCGCTTTTTGAATGAAAAACTCGCTGTCACTGCGGTTTTCTAAAATGATTGCACTGAGCATCTCAACATCGGTGTCGGTTTTATACTTTAGTTGATACAGCAGCGCCGTTCGGCGTAACCAGATATTCTCAGACCGTCGCCACTTTGAAATATATTGAGCGGTTTGTTCGGGATAGCGGTTGAATAATGAGCCAACCACATGCGTTGCCAACATGTCGACGGTATCCCACCATGATTTAGTTGTTATCCAGCGCTCCACACTCGACAGCACTTCCACGGGCAGTTGGGTTTTACTCTTGATCAGCATATCCACTGCCACCATTTGATACTCACGCTGCGGTTTCGACCATAGTTCATCAACGAGTTCAGGGATTTCGACTGCACCTGGAAACCTCTTCTTTGAGAAAAGTGGTTTTAGAGCCTCCCTGCGTGGGCCCGATTTTATTCCATAGAATTCGAACTGCCCCCGAAGGTACGCCTTCATATATTTGGCGTCCTTCTCGTTTGCAAGTGGAATAAGTGCTAAATGAACATGTTCAATCCAAGGGTGCATAGAGTATCCCGAATGATTGCTTAAACGCGGTGAGTATAACGCAACCGTTAGCCTTCACTGAAATCTAGATTTCTTACCCAGCCCATGCCCGCAATTCTGTGGGCAGCATAGTAAGCGGTGTAACTTATTTTTGGATGAACAAGACTAAGCGCCGATTTTGCACTACGTTTTAATGGACCATGGACCACCACCTCAGGTGTTCATACGATAACATTTACAATCGCTAATCCTAGTTGAGCTCGGATCACCCGAAGTCATTCTGCAGTCCGAGGACAGCGTCTCATTAAACTTAGAGGTTACTATGAAAAAGTTACTCCCATTTGGCACCGCCTTGTTATTACTTTCCTTCTTTACCGATGCCTCTGACGGATTAGTGAGATATGAAAGCCAATATTCGGTAAAAGAAACCGCTGATCGCTTTGAAAGCATTGCCAAAACGAAAGGGCTCACCGTGTTTGCGCGGATAGATCACCAAAAGAATGCACAAGGCATTGATTTGCCTCTTCGCCCCACCGAAGTGATTTTGTTCGGCAACCCCAAAGTGGGTACACCTCTAATGCAATGCACACAAGAGGTCGCCATCGATCTGCCGCAAAAAGTCTTAGTGAGCCAAGATGAAGATAACATTGTCTGGCTGGCCTATAACAATCCAAACTACTTAGTCACTCGACATGACATTACTGGGTGTGACGACGTGGTTAAAAAGATATCAGGTGTATTGCAAGGCCTCGCAAAAGCGACTGTCGAAAAGTAGTCCGTGTTGAATAATGCTAACTCTATGAATGGGTGCGCAATGCACCCATTTCTCTTTGAGTGACTGCATCTCAAACTTCAAGCACCGCTAGCGATACAAATCGTTACAAAACTTGAAGCGCGTCTCGATTCTGGTAATTTATTTCACTAAAAACCGTTGATAATTGACCCTATAAAATGGTGTGGTAAAAAGGGTACTTACGGTTTCCCGTTCTATTTAGTTAGCTATTTTGAGCCCAGTAATGAGCTCAATATCTCCCTAATTTACACAGTAAACAACCTCTGTTGAGAGCCAGTTCAAACTCAGTTGTTTCAAGTAAGTAGCGTAACTCAAACCGTTAACCGAAATTCGAATTATCGAAGTGGATTTTGATGTCTGGTGATCCAGGCATGACCTGTGCAGTGTAAGCCTTAAGCATGACTTACCGCTGTCGTATAGGGACGTAGTATGATTCAGCTTTATTCATTGCCTCTAATTGTCACCTCAAGTATCAGTTTGATTTTAGGGCTATTTTATATGCTCTTGCATTATCGGCTGAAGACTCGTTACCAAGAATCTGTAAAGTACTACTACGTGTTTTCTTTGTCTGCCTTAGTGAGCGGCATATTCTTGGCCTCATTTGCTGTACTGGTAAACTCGGGATCTAATCTAGACATATTGAGTATTTCTAACCGTATAGCGATCATAACGTCAATGTTCACTATCGTATTAGGCTTGCATTTCTACGTGTCATTTTTTGACTACAAAGCACCCGTCTTTTTGAAGTGGTGTTACGCCATCTGTCTAGTCTTTTCCGTATTAGCGATTATCCCAAGCCCCTACTTCTTGGCGAAAGAGTTTTACCCTACTTCACAATACTATGTAGGGCTCGCTTTTGGGCCGCTATTTCAGCTTTGGGGTGCTTGGGTTTTGTTACTTGCTGCCTACTGTATCGTTATCCTGTTTCGCGTCTATCTACGAGAACATCGTGACGAAGAAAACCTATCACTCGGTACGGTACAGCTGCTGTTAGTCGCCACAACGGTTTGGATGGTAACAGGCGTTGGAGACACACTTACTGGACTGCAAGTCGTTGATTGGCCACCATTAACTTGGGTTGGCTCGTTTTTTGTCACTTGCTGTATCGCGTGGATACTCGTGCTGCACATCGACAAATTGTACGAAGATAGGCAGCAGATGAGCAATCGCCTTATGTACGATCATCTTACCCAGGCTTTTTCACGCAGTTACTTCGAAATACGCTTAACTCACTCGATTCAATCGATGTCACGCAGTGATCCAGACCGACTGTACATTTGCCTGTTTGACGTTGATGACTTCAAATCCGTCAATGACCAATATGGCCATGTTAACGGAGATGCCCTGCTTAAATCGATCTCCGAAATTGCCAAAGAAATAACACGACCATTAGACTGCTTTGCCCGCTTTGGTGGTGACGAGTTTGTGTTGCTGCTAACAGGGCTGCAAAACGACGAACAAGCGCTCACCGTTGTTGAGCGGATCCGAACGCGAATATATGAAACAGCACATGGAGAAGGGTCTCAGCAGTTCAGAGCAACCTGCTCTTTTGGTATCGTGAGTGCGGGCGGGGAGCACCTGTTTCAAGCCGATCTTGCCAAGCAGTTGTTGACACATGCCGATCAAGCTCTTTACCATTCAAAACATCAAGGAAAAAACGCCAGTTACTTAAAGCGTCTGCCTTTATTCGACTCATAACAGGTCGCTACTATATACTGGCATCAAGGAATGTAGAGTGCTAAACACGTATCGAAGCCTATTCGAGCAATTTATCCTAGCAGAGATGGTCCAAGATCCTGCTCACGATATTAACCATGTTCGACGGGTTGTTAAAACGGCGCTTTCATTATCTGAGCAACAACACGCTGAGATAGAGGTAGTTTTACCCGCGGCCTACTTACATGACTGCTTCACTTTTCCCAAAAATCACCCTGATCGAGCCACCAGCTCCACCATTGCCGCTCAAAAAGCGGACGCATTTTTGCGATCTATCGACTACCCTCAGCAATACCTAGAAGCGATAGAACACGCGATCATAGCTCACAGTTATAGCGCCAATATTAAGCCGAAATCACTGGAAGCAAAAATCGTTCAAGATTCAGATAGGCTTGATGCATTAGGTGCAATTGGTGTATCTCGTTGCCTACAAGTGAGTAGTGGTTTTGGCGCGAGTTTGTATCATGGTGATGATCCTTACGGTGAACACCGCGACCTAGATGATAAGGCGTATGCCATAGATCATTTTCAAACCAAACTTTTTAAGCTTGCCGACTTGTTGCATACCAACGCAGCCAAGCGGGAGGCAAAATCTCGCATCCAGTTCATGGAACATTTCCTAGAACAACTAAACTCAGAAATGTAATCTCAGTTTTCCTTGTTGGCTATGTGAGAATCAAAGCATTCCAGCTCTATCCTCACCACAACAAAGACACACTTTTCCTTAAAACTCGCGATTCATTTTCACTAGACAGTTTGCTAAAACTTGAACGGACTCATCATCAAGATGTCGAGTGATATCTTCGGTGAGTTGAAGATGCATGTGGTTATGATGCTGGTATAGATCGTTCCCTTCGGGGGTTAATCCCACCACTATAGAGCGTCTATCTTCACTGTGCGGATAACGAGCAATTAAGCCAAGCTTAACCAGTTTATCCACCTGCACGGTGAGCGTTCCGGTTGTGATCCCTAACCGGTCGGCTAACTCTTTCATGCGCATTGAGCCGTGTGACCCTAACACCTCAACAGTGTGGACCTGAGCCAAGGAGTAGCCAGTCTCTTTAACCACAGACTGTTCCCAAGACGATAGCTTGTCATAAAACTCTATAATTAGGTTGTTTAGGGTGTGCATAGCATGGCTCAACAGTGATTCACTTCAACGGTTAGGTGATGAAGTTTAGCAAATTTCGTTAGCTCTTGTTTAAACGATTCAGCGCTATTTTTCGTTGCAGTAACAATCACTAACGAGGCTGCGTAATGATCGGCACTGACCTTCCAAATGTGGATATCTGTCACTTTGGTCTGCCTGTGGCGCTCAATAATATCCACGATTTCTTGTTGATAGGCAGAATCAATATTTTCATCTAACAATATCGGGCTGGTTTGATTTATTAGGTTTAACGCCCATTTAGTAATTACCAGTGCGCCAACAATTCCGATAATAGGATCGAGCCACACCCACCCTACGTATTTCGCGACTAACAGTGCCCCAATTGCGAGTACAGACGTTAATGCATCGGCAAGGACGTGAAAATAAGCGGCTCTAAGGTTATGGTCTTGAGCATGATGGTGACTGGACTCCGAGTGAGGATCATGTTGATGAGCATGATGATGCGAATGATCGTGAGTGTGTTCATGCCCAAGAATGAAAATACTCACAACGTTTACCGTCAACCCAATTGCTGCGACCAATATGGATTGATTGACCTGAATGTTGATTGGCACAAATAGACGATGCACCGACTCACCGACCATAACCAGCGCCACTATCCCTAACGCGATGGCACTGGTGTACCCGCCAAGAACCCCGACTTTACCGACCCCATACGAAAACTTTTCGCTATCTATGTGTTTTCTGGTGTAGCGATAAGTAAACAGCGTAATGCAAAATGCAGCTGCATGCGTGCCCATGTGCCACCCGTCTGCCAGCAGTGCCATAGACCCGTAAACCGTTCCAGCAATGATTTCGACCACCATGGTTACTAGGGTAATCGCGAGTACATACCAGGTTCGACGTTCATTTTTCTGACTGATAGAAGAAAAATTGTGGTGGTGAGTGTGTTTAGTAATGATCTCGTTCATATCCATATAACTTGATAATCAAAATATAACCAACTATAGATATTTTGACTATCAAAGTAAACGAGTATGGAGATTTACTTTTGTGGTGTGGTATTTACGTTGATTCGATGGATAGCAGGACTGCTATCCATCAGAGGGCTACTAGGCTCACCTCACTATAAAGTGAAAGCAATTAAATCGAGTTAGCATTTGGTTATTTGCTATTTCTGAAACGCCACAAGCGGCCAATACTCTAGAGCGCTTCTACTGTAGAGCATAGAAAGGAGTCCCTGCCGGATTTCGATACAGCATTTTAAGGACCGCCATCGATGTGGTATTCCATTTGCCAAAATAATCAAAATGATGAAACAGCCCCAGTGCGTGCGCCATTTCGTGCAATACGATGCCTTTGTCCCAACTGCATTGTCGATTACCAAGATTAACCCACAGCAGTGTCGATGGTTCAAACGTGTGTGTATTAGTGTCGACATTAATGCTTAAGCCACCATCATAAGGCCCTTGACCCGCATTTGCGCACATAGTATTTGGGTTGGTGGTGTATTGATGTGAATAAAACGCCGAATCGATTGAGAAGACAATACCGCCTTCTATATTGTGAGTAATCTTGAAGGTGTCTTCGTCATAGCTGTCATTACCGATGTTTTCTTCGGCATGCAAAAAATTTCGGTATTGCTCAATATCTTCATTTAAAACCTGTATCTCGCTGAATGAAACACCGAGCTGATTCCTCATAACTTCGACTGATTCCAAAATACTCTTTGGCACGCTCTGGCCAACGTCTGTGACATAATAAAGCGGAATAGACGACGTAGTATCAAAGCGAACCGTTCCGCGTTGATCAAGACCGTGTAAATAGGGGAAGTGGTTTATCGAACGATTCGACGACTCTAAGTATGTTGCGAGAGTATTATGATCCACCAGCCCATCAGTTTCACCGGTGATCCCAAAACAGCCCAATAAGTTTAACGACAAGCCACAGATAACCAGCGATTTAGCGTTCATGACAGTCATCCTCAAAACAAGTAGCTCAATTTAACCGTTAACGCTTCGATATCCGACACGCCGATTTTGTAAAAATTGTATTCCGCGCCAATGGTTGCTCTTTGGTGTAGGTAGGTTTCTGCGCCAAGGCCATACACAAATTGTGCATCGATATCCGCTTCGCCATTGAATACATGAAACCCTAAGTTGCCGTACATTGTAAATGTCGCGAACTGGTACCTAGGTTTTACTTTAAATGACACTGTATCGTACGTGGTTTTATAGCCAGAACGATAATCGTCACCGAGTCGATCGATGCCAATTTCGGCCCCTAGGTAAGGCAAAGGCGTGTAACCTAAATGCAGCCCATAACCATGACTGGCAGCGCCATTAACATCGGTTAAGTTGGCATTGATGCCACCATTAAAAACGGCATGTACTGGCATACTTAGCATGACAAGTACGCCACTGAGTCGACTTAATTTCACTTTGTTATCCGCGTCTAAATGCAATCAACCCTTTCTTTTCGATACGGAAAAGAAAGGGTTGATCTGTTGTAAATGTTGATAATAATACAGTAAAGGATTTAAAAATATCCTTTAAAAACATTTAATTACAAAACAGTCACTTTGCAGTAAACGGAGCAGCTCTTACCTGTAGTTAGCGCACTACACAGCGAAGTCAATTGCCTAAACAGGCAGCGCATACACACTATGCTTGTTACCCAAACTATTGTAATCTAACAATGTATTTGCTTAACGATAGACATAAACAGAGTACTGGCGGTCTCAATGATCTCGTCGGGAAAGTCGTAATCGGGGTTGTGCAATTCTGGGTGAGACTCCCCACTGCCAATACAAAAGAGTGCCCCAGGATAGTGAATAAGGAACTCCGAGAAGTCTTCCGACCATCTCATGGGCTCACGCAATTCGTTAACCTTCAAGCCAAGGTGTTTGGCTTGTGTGCGAACGATATCAACATGCGCGTTTGAGTTCACGGCGGCGTTAAACGGCTCGTGCCAAGAGTGCTTAACCCCGAGCCCACTGTGCTTTTCAACCTCTTCTAACTTTAAACGAATCTTCGATTGCATAGCCTGAAAGGTCGAATTACTGTCGCTACGCAGCGTGGCCATTATTGTTGCTCTACCCGCAGAGACACCAAACGCTTCCTCACCCAGTTGAGCGCTTACAATGGTGACCAAAGCAAAGTTTTCCGTGTATTGCGAAGATAACCCTTCTAAAAACTGTAAAATCTCTATCATCGCCTTAGCGGGGTTTAGCCCATTTTCTGGGTACGCTGCGTGCGACGTCTTTCCTTCAAGTTGAATGCTCACTCCCGTCGATGCGCAAGCAAATGTGTTGTCTTTGATAACCACTTCATGCAGAGAGTGACCGGGAAGGTTGTGATACGCGAACACATTATCAATCTTTAGCTGTTTGAGTTCGGCAGAGTCAAGCATTGCTCTGGCACCCACGCCTGTTTCTTCTGCTGGCTGAAACAGTAAAATAACCTTTCCGCGTTTGGGTGGAGTCACCGCAAGCTTCTCTGCTACAGCAAGTAGCGATGCAGTATGCCCATCATGACCACAAGCGTGCATGATCCCATGATTGACCGACACATGCGAATGTGTGGCTTTTTCTTGAATTGGCAACGCATCAAAATCGGCCCGCAGTAACGTTGTCTCACCGTTTTGCTCACCCGCAACAGTACAAATGACACCATGACCGCCAATGCCCTCTACAGGGTGTAACCCAAACTGTCGAAGTTGCTGAGCAATAGTAAAAGCGGTATTGGCTTCGTGACCGGACAACTCCGGGTGCCTGTGGAGCTGCTTTAGAAAAGACTCGGCCTTAAAGCCGCTAGCTAATTGACGTTCTGTTTCCATTACACACATCATCCTTAATGCGGCAAAATACATTCTGCATTAAAGAATATACAAAACCTGTGCGCGTTACTATTCACAAATAATAGGGCTGTCACTCAGTGATTTACTGCCTAAGAAAGCAACTCTCAATAACAATGGGCAACGACGCAATACAACATGGTTGAGCATTAGGCAAAAAAAAGCCACCCGAAGGTGGCCATCAAGAATCCATCGTGCAACTTAGTCGCCAAAGTTCACGTAAAACGTCTTCTTCTCTAGGTATTGCTCAAAACCATATTTACCGTCTTCACCGCCGGTGCCACTCAACTTATAGCCATTGTGGAAGCCCTGATGCTGCTCGCCATGGCCACGGTTTACATAGATTTCGCCACATTCGAGTTCGTGGGTAAGACGTTGAATATACTTCATACTTTGGGTACAAATCATCGTCGCAAGGCCGTATTCACTATCGTTGGCATAGCCTAAGACTTCTTCAAAAGAATCAAACTTAATCACCGGTAGAATAGGACCAAACGCTTCTTCATGGACAATAGTCATAGACTGTGTCACATCCGTTAGAATAGTGGGTTCAAACCAAAAGCCTTTTTCAAACTCACCTGTCGTTAAGCGGTTACCACCATGCAATACCGTTGCACCTTCGGCTTTTGCTTGCTCAACCAATTCAACCATATGCTCGACTTCGCGTCGGTTCACTTTTGGTCCCATATCCGAATCTTCATGCATTGGATTGCCCACTTTAAGTGCTTGCACTTTTTCCATGAAGATTGCCATAAACTCATCATAAACCGCAGAATGCACGTACATACGCTCGTTACAAGTACACACTTGGCCGCAGTTATCAAAACGTGAATGCAGCGCAGCGGCCGCAGCTTGCTCTAAATTGGCATCTTCCATCACAATGAACGGCGCTTTACCACCAAGCTCTAATTGAACATGCGCCATGTTTGCTGCGCATGACTTAATGATTGATTGCCCAACAGGTGTTGAACCGGTCATGGTTACCATGTTAGTAAGCTCGTGGCCAGTCAATGCACCGCCTAGACTAGATCCACCACCGGTCACAATGTTTAGCACCCCTGCAGGGATCCCTACTTTTTCGGCTAGGTGGCCAAGCTCCAATGTCGCCAGTGGTGTTTCCGATGTTGGTTTCACCACAATTGCATTACCTGCTACCAACGCAGGACCAATTTTACGACCCGCTAGTGCTAGTGGGAAGTTCCAAGCGGTAATGGCTACAACCACGCCACGAGGGATTTTTTGGATCCAGATATGCTCGTCGGCATTATCCGACTGCACTATGTCTCCGTCCATCTGGCGCGCCCAGTCACAGGCGTAGTCAATAAACGATGCGGTAACATCCACTTCGCCACGTGCCACTTTAAGCAATTTGCCTTGCTCTTGGACGAGCAGTTCTGCCAAGAACTCACGATTCTCTCGGATTTCTTGAGCAAATTTTCTTAGTAGTTCAGCACGTTGACGTGCAGGGACTCGTTTCCAATCGGCTTGAGCGCGCTTTGCGACGCTTAGTACATAATCGGCATCACTGGCATCACCATCTTGGATCTCTGCAACTACTTCTTCAGTTGAAGGGTTAATGACTTGATCAATTTTGCCATTCTTAGCATCGACCCACTTTCCATCGACATAGTTTTGGTAACGTTTCATAGCTTTTCCATTCGTTATAGGAAGCTCGCTTCCTGTCTTGTTTGTAAAAGATTGTGTTGCTGGAATTCACATGTCTCCAGCGAAAAAAAAGTCGTCAATATCGGCATTGATGCCATCGCTGGTGGCAATTTTCATCAACTCCACCTTACTGTTTTCAATGTGCTGCCACACGGCTTGCTTCACGTCTTCGGCAGCGCGGCGTTGCAGCGCCAGCAAAATTCGTTTGTGGTCACAAATCCACTGAGATTGCAGATCGCCCTCGTGCAAGTACTTGTGATTTAGTGCTTTCCACAACGGATTTTGAGTTCGTACTGACTTCCACATTTCTGTGGCCTGATCGATCAACACGCGGTTCTGAGTCGACTCAGCAATCAATTGATGAAATTCATGGTCTAACTCTTCAAACTTTTTGCTGTCGCGGTTAATTTCATTTTCTTGAGCAATTAGAACTCGCTTGAGCGCTTTCAACTCATTAAATTTGATTTGAGTTGCGGCAAAACAGGCAATATTACTTTCCACGACCTGGCGAGCTTGCAGCAATTCGAAAGGGCCAATATCGTTATACTGGTTCGGCGGCCCAGCTTGGACCGGCTTAGATTCGATAAAGTAAATACCCGCGCCCTGCTTTACTTCAACTAAACCTTTTAGCTCCAACATAATGATAGCTTCGCGAATGGTGGCACGGCTGGTTTCAAACTTTTCACTCAATACGCGCTCTGAAGGCAATCTCTGCCCCGCTTTAAATACGCCACTTTCAAGCAACTCTTCAATTTGGGTGCCAATTTCAAAATAGCGCCGTTTATTTGATAACATCCTTTGATACTCCTAAGGCCACTAATGGTTGACCAAGATAAACTTTGTAAACCATTAAAATAACTTGATTGAAAACTGAGTAAATCAAGGTTTAACGGGTACTTGACGATCAAGATACCCGTTAATTATACGTGACTGTAAATATTATAAGTAGGATCTACGTCATAATTTATCAACCAAATGCAATTTTCAAACCCATATTGGTTGACCATGAAGTGATACTTACCTACCATTATCCTGTCTTACTAAGACACATCCTATAGAATGCGATGGCTCAAGCCTGTATCACGCTTGTTGCTCATTAGCTTACCTATTTTGCTCCAGCTCGCTGGAGCTTTTTTTTTCGCAAAACATTTACTTCGATATACGATTCTCACAAAAAAAGCTGCCGAAGCAGCTTTTTTTAGTCCAATAATGGTTTAGCTGGTAATACAGTTTCCGTCTTGATTAAACACATGACAATCTTGAACATGCAGCCCAAGCTTGGTGGTTTCAAACGAATGAATCTCTTTGTCTCCAGGGTGATGTACGATGAATCCACCTTGGCCTGCAAAATTACCAAACAAGTAGGTACTGTTTCCTAATCGTTCGACCACTTCACTAGAGAACTCTATTTGATAATCTCCTGTTCCACCAATTTCTAGATGCTCAGGACGAATACCGACATTAACTTTATCGCCAATATCGACTTTACCTTGAACCTCTGTCGGCAATGCCAATACTTGGTCATCGTTTAACTTGACGTGCAATAGCGAATCGGTCATATCGACGATTTGTGCTTCAATGAAGTTCATTCTTGGAGAGCCAATAAAGCCTGCAACAAACATGTTTACTGGTTTGTTATACAGCTCTAAAGGCGATCCTACTTGCTCAATTTGCCCTTCTTTAAGAACGACAATTTTATCGGCTAACGTCATTGCTTCAACCTGATCATGGGTTACATAAACCATAGTTGTATCAAGCTCTTGGTGAAGTTTAGCTATTTGCAATCGCATCTCAACACGAAGTTCTGCGTCGAGGTTAGATAAAGGTTCATCAAACAAGAATGCGGCTGGGTTTCGAACAATTGAGCGACCAATTGCAACGCGCTGTCGCTGTCCACCCGACAGCTCTTTAGGACGTCGTTGAAGTAGAGGTTCTAGTTGGAGCGTTTTTGCCGCCAACAACACTTGTTTCTTCGCGTCCTCTTTAGACACACCGTTCATTTTTAGGCCAAAGCCCATATTTTGTTCGACGGTCATATGTGGGTATAGCGCGTAAGATTGAAAAACCATAGAAACCCCGCGATCTGCAGGCTCTGCATCGTTTACCAATTTGTCTGCGATATATATGTCGCCATCCGAAATGGTTTCTAAGCCAGCGATCAAGCGCAGTAGCGTAGATTTACCGCAACCTGATGGACCAACAAATACTACAAACTCACCATGTTTGATCTCTAGATCAACACCATGAATCGTTTGTACTTTACCAAACCGTTTTTTCACACCTTTAAGTTGAATATCTGCCATGGGATCAGCCCTAATATTGTTATCAATGATTCGTCAACCAAAATAACTCATATACAGACCATTGGTTAACATCTTTTCGTTTTTTGAACAGTTATTGTGACCAAATTCATAGAAAGCACTCAATTGTGACACTTTATTAGGCTCTATTTTGCTTAATTTGAGCCTTGTCACATCAGTGGTTGACAATGGTTGTTAACCTAAGGATGAATTTGGTGAGCCAATTTAATTTTCACTTGGCAAACTGGAAAACAATAATTAAGGATTGAACCCATGAAAATGAAAAAGGTTGCTGCGTTTACTGCAATCGCTCTGTCAACAATGGCCTCTGCAGCCATCGCACAAACAGAACTTGAAGTCGCAAGCTGGAAAGGCGCTGGCACTGAAGTTGCCAATTTTCCTGCAATCATTGAGCGTTTCGAAAAAGCTCACCCAGACATTAAAGTGAAGCTCAACTATATGGCTCGTAACGACATGGTTACCACCATTCCAGCTCGCTTCCAAGCCGGAACGCCACCAGATGTTCTGATGGTTGACCGCGAGTTTGTTACTCACTGGGGTGGCAACAACCAATTGATGGATTTGAGCGAAGAAGAGTTTATCTCTCGCATTCAACCTGCTCTGCGTCCACATTTAGGTCTTGGAGATAATACTTACTACGCGATGCTACAAATTTCAGGCATGGGTGTATACGTCAATGACGATCTAATGAAACAAGCGGGTATCACATCATACCCAGAAACGTTATCTGAATTTACTGCTACTTGTGGCAAATTGCGCGAACAAGGCACGTTACCACTACTTTTAGCGGGCAACAACGGTAACTGGACACCGTATGTATTCTTTTTAGCACTTGCTCTGGCCGACGCTGACGTTCCTAGCCAAGACCGTTTAGCTAAATTTAACAGCGGGGAGCTAAAATTTGTCGATGACGCAGCGGTTAAAGGTGCTTTTGAAGCATTCCGTACACTGATTGATGCTAAATGTTTCGATCCTAAAATTTCAGCGGGTACCGACCCTTGGTCTGTTGGTCTAACAACCTTCCAGTCTGGCCGCGTAGCGATGCTGCCACAAGGGCTTTGGAATATCACTCCGTTCGCAAAAGATGCACTTCCAGAAAACTTTAGCTTGCACCCATTCCCGTCCGCAAACGGCACTCAAGGTATTACCATGGACTACTTAGGTCCTGGTTGGGCAATCCCTGCTGCTGCGAAAGACAAAGAAGCGGCTAAAAAATGGATCGATTTTTGGATTCAAGATGAGAACCTAACACTGTTCTTAGAAGCTGATACTGCATTGACAACCCTTGAAGGTGGTACTTCAGGCCTGCCAATGGACATCGCATCAAACTACGTTGAGTCTCGCAATGAAAACCGTTACGTGACCTTCCCAGTTGGAGCTCTGCCAATCGAATTGACCGATGACATGATGAATGCCGTGACGTCATTTATGTTAGACCCTAGCCAAGATTACAACAAAATCTTGCAGCGCTGGGATAGCATCGTCGAAAAAGATATTTCTCGTCGATAACCCTTTTGGTGACTGGGTTTACCAGTCACCTCTTTTTTGTAAGTCGTTATGTAATTTAAGGAATTGGTTGTGAAAATTGATAAACGATTTTATTTCCTTGTGCCGGCCTTATTGGTGTACGTCATCTTTATGATCTACCCGGTATTAAAAGGTGTGTCGCTCTCGCTGACCGAATACGCAGGTGTTGGGGAGGCGACCTGGGTAGGGATGGAAAACTACCAAGAAATATTTCAAGATGAACGCTACTTAAAAGTGCTTCGTAACACGCTTGTTTACGGCATTGTGGTGGTGGTTTTTCAAAATGGTATTGGTCTCATTTTTGCTGCCATATTAAATAGCTTACCCGCAGTTAGAGATATGTTTCGTACTGCGCTACTCGTGCCTTCTATGCTGTCGCTAGTGATTGCAGGTTACGTGTGGCAGTACCTTTATGCACCAATGGGCGGTGGCTTAAACGAATTGTTGGGCGCTCTCGGGCTACAAAGCTTGCAGCAAGTCTGGTTAGGTGACTCGGCGATTGCCTTGTTCTCCGTTGCTGCAGTACATGTCTGGATGTTCGTGGGTTATTCAACTGCGATTTTCTTAGCTGGTTACGCCGGTATATCGTCTGAAATCAAAGACGCAGCACGTATCGATGGTGTGTCGCCTGTTAAGTCTTTCTTCCATATTGATATTCCGTTGCTCGCACCCGCGATCACCGTCAACATCACATTGGCTACAATCGGTACCCTTAAGTCGTTCGAATTCCCATTCATCATGACTTTGGGTGGACCAGACTACGCCACCATGACGTTAGGGCTGAAGATCTTCACGCTGATCTTCCAAGACTTTAAGTATGGTATGGCTGCAGCATTGTCTGTGGTAATGATTCTTCTGGTTGCCATTATCACCATGGTTCAAAACAGTTACCTACGTGCAAGAGAGGACCGTATCTAATGAACAGTTCAACTCCACTAAAGACTAACACCGTAAGCACTAAGCCTACATCAAAACGTCTTAATGCGTTGCTCGCACCTCGTAACATCAAAAAGGTCACAATGACCACTCTGATGTCTCTGTGTACGCTGATCATCTTGTCACCGGTTTTCTACATGATTTTCATGTCGTTTAGAACGCGCCGCGAAATCATGCTTGATCCACTTGGCATGCCAAAGACCATTCAGTGGGAAAACTACGTCAACGTTATTGGCGACATGAACTACTTTGGTACCTTGTTCAACACTGTAGGTATCACAGTAACCACCATTTTCATGGTGGCCATGCTTTCGTCACTGGCGGCCTATCCACTAGCAAGAATTCGCGGCAAAATGTCGAACTTCCTGTACTTCTTCTTCCTACTCGGGATGATAGTACCGCCGTTCGCAGCATTGACCCCTCTGTACCTGTTCATTCGCGATTTAGGCCTGTTGGATACGTTTGCTGGACTGGTTATTGTATACACCGCGGGTAATTTGCCACTGGGTGTGTTCTTTTACACCAGTTTTATTAAGGCCATCCCCAAAGAGTTAGAGGAAGCTGCTCGATTAGATGGTGCAAGCTACTTCAAAACCTATTGGTACATCATCTTCCCGATGCTTAAGCCTATTACGGGTACACTTGCCATCTTTGTGACCTTGTCTTGTTGGAATGACGTAGTGAATCCACTGCTGTTTATTACCACAGAAGCCAAGCTCACACTGATGCCAGCAGTACTTCGATTCCTAGGAACCTATTCAGTTGACCCAACCCAGCTGTTCCCAGCTGCAGTATTGGCTTCACTACCGCTACTGATTGTGTTCTTCACCCTATCTAAACAGATCGTTAACGGCATGACCGCGGGCGCTGTTAAATAATTGAGTGTGCCCTTCCATGTGAAGGGCACTTCTTAGAATTTAAAGGAGGCTACACACTAAATACCAACATAAAAACAAGGAATTACCGTTATTTTTTTATAACTCGCCTTGCGAGATTACAAAGACTATCACCCTACAAATAACGATTAATTATCAAAGGAATGTTACAGCGATGAAACTACAAAAATTGACACTCTGTACTGCTATTGCCGCTGCTATTATGGCTTCAACATCAGTTGCTGCTAAAACTGAACTTGAAGTCGCAAGCTGGAAAGGCGCTGGCGCTGAAGTTGCGGATTTTCCTGCAATTATTGAGAGATTCGAACAAAAATACCCAGACATTGAAGTAAAACTGTCCTACATGGCGCGTAATGACATGGTGACGAGCATCCCTGCACGTATGCAAGCGGGCAACCCACCAGACGTAGTGATGGTTGACCGAGAGTTTATACTGCATTGGGGTGGCAACGGCCAACTTAAATCTCTTAACGACCTCCCTTTTGTCGAACGCGTACAACCTAACCTTCGCCCTTACCTAGGCTTGGGTGACGACGTCTACTATTCCATGCTAGAAGTTTCGGGCATGGGCGTATACACCAACGACGACCTTTTAGCCAAAGCTGGAGTGGATAGTTATCCACAAACCATCGATGAACTCGTTTCAGCCTGTGGCAAACTAAACGATGCAGGCATTCAACCAATGCTATTGGCAGCAAACAATGGTGGATGGACACCGTTTATTTACTTCTTAGCAATGGGCTTAGCAGATAGCGACAACCCTGATCATACTCGCATTGATAAACTCATTAGCGGTGAGCAATCGTTCGCAAACGATGAGTCGATGAAAATGGCCTTTGAAGGTTTCCGCAAGATGATCGATGCTAAATGTTTTGATCCTAAAATCTCTGCCGGTACCGACCCATGGTCAGTGGCCTTAACCACCTTCCAATCAGGTCGAGTTGCAATGTTGCCGCAAGGTATGTGGAATATCACTCCATTTATGAATGACAGCTTGCCTGAGAACTTTAGTTTCCATCCATTCTCTGCGATCAATGGTGATACAGGCATCACTATGGATTATAACGGTCCAGGTTGGTCTATCCCTGTTGCAGCCAAAGACGTTGATGCGGCCGAAAAATGGATTGATTTTTGGATGACCGATGAAAACCTACAAATTTTCCTTCGTGCTGATACGGGTATCTCTACGTTAGTTAATGGCACGTCTGGCGTCCCTTCAGTCGCTGACCCATTTAAGTCAGCACGTAGCGCGGGCCACATGGTAACATTCCCTGTAGGTACAATCCCACCGCAACTTGGTATCGATATGCCTAATGACATTACGTCGTTCATGCTAGATTCAACACAGGATTACAACGAGATCCTTAAACGCTGGGACAAAGTGGCTGCTAAAGAAAGAAAGTAGCGCTTAAGCGTCAGCCATAGTTGAAATAAGCCCGCTCATCGCGGGCTTATTTATTGAATGCGGGAGATACCATGAAACAAGTAATTGTGATCACCGGAGCCACTGGTGGCATTGGCAGCATGCTAGCAGAAGGATTAGTAGACGCGCAGCGACACATCGTATGTATAGGGCGAAGCGAAAATAAGCTAGTTAAACTTGTCGAAAACCTAGCCCACACTCACCGCCGCCATGCCGCGCAATACTCTTACCAAGTTGCCGATATGCTGAACCAACGTGATGTCGAAAGAGCAATAAGTAATACTGTTCACCAGCATGGTAAGGTCGATATGTGGATCAACAACGTTGGAGTTAATCATCACGATGCAATGGGGCCCAGTTGGACTATTGAACCAGCGGTGTGGCAACAAGAGGTTGAAGCCAACCTCTACAGCGCCTATTTAGGTTCTGTTGCAGCAATAAACATTATGAAGTCACAACCCAGAGGCTATATTGTTAATTTTGGCGGTGGGGGTGCCGACCAGCCAAAGACGTATGGATCTGCCTATGGCGCCGCAAAAGCCGCTGTGGTTAAGTTTACCGAAACCTTGCAACAAGAGTTGTGCGCAGAGCAGATTCCGTTGTGCGCGTTTTGTATCAATCCAGGGTTTATTAAAAACGAACGAACACTAAAGCTCACCAACTCAACCGTTGCTACAGACTATATGCCACACCTAAAAGCCGCAATGGACAGCGGACAAATGTCCGACATAAACGATACGTTATGGTTACTTAATTCGATGTTGTCTGGTGAGCTCGACCACTTAAGTGGCCGCTATTTACTGGCCGACACCATTCAGCAAAACCTTAAACAGCCGATTGGACACGACCAGTTTTGTCTCCGCGTCCAATAGACCTCTGTTCACTTAGTGAGTTGCTTGTTGCAACTTAGAGCGACGTTTAAAAATGCCGTACCAGACAATCGGCAGAATCGCTGCCAATGCCAGGGCGTGTACCGAGCTTAACGACAATGCGCCTATTGCTGCGACAACAACAGAAGCACCGGCCATTTGGAAGAACCCCATCAATGAGGAAGCTGTCCCTGCTCGTTGCGCGAAGGGGGCTAATGCCGCTCCACAACAGATAGCCAACACGATACAAAACCCCGTACTTGCGATAAATACGGGACCCATGAATGCAAATGGGTGAGCAATATGACTAAACGTCACCAACAATACAGCTGCCAAGGTGCACATCCCAATGGCCAGTTGTAATGCGCGATCTTTACCCAGACGAGCAATAACCATTGGTGCGGTAAATGATGCGATGATATTGATTATTGCGTTGCTACCAAACCACACCGAAAATGCCGTTGGGCTTAAACCCAGTTCAACCATAAGACGTTGCGGCGCGATACTCACAAACGCAATGATTATCGCCATAGCCAGCATGACTAACCCCACATTAAACCTAAATGTTGGGTTGTGGATGATTGGCTTATATTGCCCCCAATTAATGAGATTGTGTTGAACAATAGTATTTTGAGGACGGGTTTCTGGGAGTTTCCACAGTGCAATTAACATTACAAACACTGCATAACCCGTCATGAAGTAAAACGTCGAACGCCAACTCCAGGTTTCACTTAGCCAACCACCTACGAGTGGGGCTAATGCTGGGATCACACAAATAACACCGTTAATGTAACTGTATATTGTCGCAGATCGCTCTGCCGAATAACTGTCTCGAACGCCGGACATTACGCCAACCGAAACAGCACAAGTACCTAAACCTTGTAATACCCGTGCAAACCACAACACTTCAATTTGCAAAGCCATTGATCCAACAACAGCGCCTACAATGTATAGCATAAGGCCAAAAAATATCATCGGCTTGCGACCGTACCGATCCGCCAGAGGTCCCGCAAACAACTGGCCCATACCTAGCGCAGCAAGAAAAATCGGAATGGTCGATTGAACGTTAATCATTGAAGTGTGTAGGTTGTCAGCCATCTGAGGCAGGGCTGGCAAGAAGATATCGATCCCCATAGGGCTTACGATTATCAATAGCAAAAACAGATAGATAGGCGCTTTCTGCGTCATAGGTATTCTCGTCAAAAATGTACAGGGCGAATACTAACAAGCTTGCGATATGAATAATATTGAATTATCTTCATTCATAAATTTCCAAAATGGAATATTAAATGAAGCTTGACCATATCGACCTCAATTTACTGCGCTTAATGCTGGTGTTACTCGAAGAAAGAAGCGTCAGTCGAGCCGCAGAGCGCCTTAATGTGAGTCAATCTGCGGTAAGTAAACAATTAACCAAGCTTAGAGAGCAGCTCGGAGAGGTTTTAGGCGATCCACTCTTTATTCGAACTGGACGTGGACTTACGCCTACAGCACGTTCGGCGGCACTTGAAACACCACTTCGTCAATGGCTACGCGACTCACACATCATGTTATTGCCAGAGTCCTTTAATCCCGCAAAAGACGAACGTAGCTTCACCATCAGTATCTGCGAAACGGCTTTTCCAACGATAATTCCGCGTTTAATGCCCAAGCTGAGACAGCGCGCACCCGGATTGCAGCTCAGCATCGTTCCTAAGGTGAAAGAGAGTTTGAACCAGCTTAATCAAGGAGATTTAGACTTACTCATCGCTGCTAGAGACACTGACCAACGGGCTCAATCCCCGTTTCACATCTCTGACTTGGCTGGTCAACCGAATAAAGAATTGTACAAAGATAGGCACGTCTGTTTAGTCAGCGAATCTTATCCCGTGTCTGCCTCTAATTGGGACGTTGCGCTGTTTCTGGCGACGGATCTTGTCAGGATATTTGTTGAAGAAAACGAATTTTGGCTGCTAGATAGAGTCGCAGGCGAACTAGGCCATCGAATAGAAGACAAAGCAAAAGTGCCCGATTTTCACTGCGCGGCATTGCTCGCACAACACACTAATATGATGCTGGTTTCGACATCCATATTTGCCGAACAGTTGGCACAGCGGTATTCGCTAAAACCATTACCGCTGCCCTTTGAAATGAAACCGGTTAGCTATCGCATGCTATGGCCTGCCATGCTTGAACAAGATTCAGCTCACCAATGGCTAAGAGAGCTGATATCTGAGTGCTGCAGTGACCTTTAAATCAAGATTGACTGCGACTAAGTTGCGAGTAGCTCCATGAACTCATAAGGAATCACGACTTGTTTTATGCCTGAACACGCGCCAGTTGCCGACTCAATCGCCAGCTGGGCAAGCGTCTCTCCTGCCCGATTAAAATCCTGATAGTAGCAAGCAATTGGAATATCCAGCATCTCCAAAAGACTTGGCGTTGCGGTCGAACAGTACACCAGCAGATCCTGACCAATAGTTCGGTTGTTAGATACCGCAATCTTCTTAATTTGATGAACTAAATGCGGTGATATGGTGATAATGGCATCGCACTCTTGGACCACTTTCTCCATATGAGTCCGAGTAGCACTGTCATTGCTAACATCCACTTTAATTAACTTAAACAAGGCTTTGTTGGATGATTGAACAGTTTGTTGAGCATCTTCAAAGCCTCTCAGCTGATGCATGTAATGCAGGTATGGCTCTTGCGATACAACAAAGGCGATACTGGTTCTACCTTGAGCCACTAGACGTTTGACGGCATCAAACACAAAGGCGTAGTTGTCGAAATCAAAGCAATGCATTGACGAGGACTTATCAGCGAGACCAAAGGCCACTGTAGGTATCTGACGCTCGTGTAAACGAGCGACCCTAGCGTCATCCTCTTCAAGCTGCGAGACCACGAAAGCATCGGGATTGAACGTCGTTAAATAGGCGTCTAACACCTTGTCTCTTTCTGAGGCCGAGGTGTATGGCAACAGTTTCATGTTGTAGCCACTGGCTAAGCATCGACTTGAAAATGCAGCGATCAAATCGTATTGCGCTGCCCCCATCGTTGCTGAACTGCCTTGGCGATCAAAAGGTAACATAATGGCAATGTCGTAGCTTTTTCCCGTTCGCAATGCCTTACCGGCAAGACTCGGTTGATAGCCCAACTCTTTCGCTGCTGTCATAACCACATCAATGGTCTTTTGCTTGACGATATCTGGCGATGAGAAGACGCGGCCCACTGTTGCGGGTGACACCCCTGTTGCGCGCGCTATATCTTTGATCGTTATGTTTTTATTTACGGCCATATCTATGTCGTGAGATCACAATTATTGAAGGACAATTGATCCTATTGATTGACGCCAATATAGCACAGCGCTATCTTATTCACACCAATGAGAACGTTATCATTAATACCGCAACCATCAATTGATGGTTTTTCTTGAGCCCATAATGAGATCGTTCTCATAACTCCTGTATACTTTAACTTTATAAGGCAACACAATGAAACCAACCTTAATCACTGACATCGAAGTTATCCTCACTCGCCCAAAAGATCACAACCTTATCGCTGTTAAAGTTCATACTGACCAAGGCGTGTACGGGTTAGGATGTGCAACCTTTCAACAACGTCCATTATCTGTAAAGAACGTAATCGAAGAGTACCTAAAACCGCTACTGATTGGTCGCGATGCCAGTAACATAAATGACCTGTGGAATATGATGATGGTCAACGCATACTGGAGAAATGGCCCTGTGTTGAATAACGCAGTGAGCGGTATCGATATGGCGCTGTGGGATATTAAAGGAAAACTGGCAGGCATGCCTCTCTACCAACTACTCGGTGGCAAAGCCAAAGACGCTATCGATGTCTATTATCACGCAGATGGCGCGACCCCCGAAGAAGTAGAAAAGAATGTGCGCGCTTTGATGGACAAAGGTTTCCGACATATCCGTTGCCAAATGGGACTGTACGGTGGTAAAGCAGCCATCCCCCACATCAACAAGTCACAAACACCGGGCGCGTACTACGACCAAAAAGCTTATATGCGCAGCGTGGTAGAGCTGTTTACTCATTTACGCAGTAAGCTAGGATACGAAGTAGAGTTGCTGCATGATATTCATGAGCGTTTAACTCCAAACCAAGCACTGCAATTGGTCAAAGACCTCGAACAATTTAAACCATACTTCATCGAAGATCCGCTGCCACCGCATCAAACGGAATGGTTAGAAATGATCAGGCACCAAACTTCTACCCCAATTGCCATCGGCGAACTGTTTAATAATCCTATGGAGTGGCGACAGATCGTTGAGAAGCGTCAACTCGATTTTATGCGTGTACACATCAGCCAAATAGGCGGGATCACGCCGGCAATTAAATTGGCGCACTTATGTGAAAACTATGGCGTCCGTATGGCTTGGCATGGTCCGCAAGATATGACACCAATAGGTCACAGCGTTAATTTGCATCTTAATATTGCGTTATCCAATTCTGCCATTCAGGAATGGGATGGACCCAATGACAATATTCGCAAAGCCTTTCCTGGAGTCATTGAGGCCGACAATGGTTACTTGTATCCAACCGATCTGCCGGGTATTGGTGTTGACTTGGATGTTGAATTTGCAAAAACCTTTGACCTAGACTGGGGAGTCCAAGAATGGACTCAGTCTCGCACACCTAATGGTGCTATACACACGCCATAACAAGTAGTATTTAAGCCTTGTTCTCTCTATAGAGTAACACTCGGCATTTTACAGCCTTTTATGTTTAGCGATGAAGGTAAGCAACAGATTGCTTCTCTTCATCGTGACTATCCTGCAATCGTTGAGAATACTTAGTTTCAAATTCCAACATAGGGATCGCGCCAGACCAGTAAAACCCTTGCCCCAGTCGTCCACCTAATGCTTTGACCGTCTGCTTCTCATTTGCATTTTCAATACCTTCAATCACCACATTAGCATTGAAAGCGGCAGCTAAACCAATCAACGATCTTACGATCGTTTGGTGGGTGAAATTTTTATCGATGCCGCGGGTGAACATGATATCGACCTTCACTTCATCAATGTCCAATTGGCTCAAGTACGCCATCGATGAATACCCAGTCCCAAAATCATCGATAGAAATAGCAAAACCCAACTTTTTAATGGCAATCATTTTTGCAATACAGTCTTGCGACATTTCCATCTCACACGACTCAGTAATTTCTAAAGTAATGCAACCGGCTGGTACACGAAATTTATCACGCATGTTTTTTAGATAATGGACAAAGTCCTTTTGCTCTATATCCAATGCAGAAATATTCACCGAAAAGCGCATATCGCGCGGCTGCGTGGCGACCCACGAGAATACACGTTGGAGCACATACTTAGTCACGCTATAAATCAAACCACTCTGCTCTGCAATGGGTATAAACACGCCCGGGGACACTGATCCTAGCTTTGGGTGGTTCCAACGAATTAATGCCTCCCCCCCCACCACAAGGTTACTGTTTAAATCCACTTGAGGTTGAATAAAGATGTCGAGTTCATTGTTCGTAATTGCCGCTTTCAAATCGTGGAGTAACTCAATGTGTTTTTGCACTTTATTGGCCATGGTTTGGTTATATGGCAACCATCTTTTGTCGGCCTTTTTGGCCTCCAAAACCGCCATATATGCCTTTTGATGAAGATTCGGTAATTCGTCCCAGCCGTGATCAATGCGAGCCGTTGCTGCGCGAATATATACATCAGAGAGAAAGCAGCTATTATCAATCTGGTTATGCCAAATTTTGAGTAACGCTTGTACCTGCTTTTCTATCGGCTCTTCGTCGGTGACATAAATAAGCGTCTTATTAGGGGGGATACACACCCCAAAATAATGCTTATCGATCTTCAAATCGATCTGCCATGGAAGCTGCGAAATCTCCTCAGACATATTTTCGAGCAGTGATACAGTAGAGCGCGTAACAAGGTCGGTGCCCAAGGTGCCAATTATATCGTCCAATCCCTCCAGCTGGATCAACACCATACGAATTCGCTTCGGTTCTATTCCTGACTTAACAAACTGCTTGGTGAGTAGAGCGTGAGTGAAGTTCTGGTTGGGCATATCCAACGTTTGGTCTATTAAACGATGCTGCTTCTCCTTGTTTTCTTGAAATCGTAATCGAACCCCTAAACTTACCGACAATAATAATTGCTCTGCTAACGCGCCCAGCAAAAATGCGTGCATAAACAACACATTTTGCGGCAGAACATTAATATAGGTGAGGTAACCGCCCACCGCTCCTAATGAGACCCCTACCCAGGACAACAAGTAATAAAATGCGGGTCGATACCCTTTACGAAGTGTGTGAACGGCGCTGCCAATACAGATATACAGCACGATACCCATCATCGGTACAGTGATGAACATTCGTTGTAAGTTGGTGATATTAAATCCAATTATAATGAGTGGGATAAAAACCCAATAACTGTGTTTGATGTACCGCGCGAGGCGTGGCCTAAACCGCTTAATCTCGAGAAATTGATAGCCAAATTGCAGCGCACTCCAAAGCAAAAGCAAATGCATGATCCCCATATGGTTGGCTAACCAATGGCACATCGCTTCGGGCAATATGAGGTAACCAAAACCATACAGCGGTGCAAAGTTAAGTAACATAAATACTTGAAACACCAGATACCATGCATATTGCTGATTGTGGCGGTTTAACGCGAACACAAAACTGTTATAGATAACCAGAGCAATTAGCACACATATCGCTCCTCCCCAAAGAAAGTAGGTTACTGCCTGGTACTCAGCAAAGCTCTTACCGTCCATCATTACAAGCGGCATGATGCCTGGACCATCGGTTTGTTTATAGATAAGGACCGTCGTGGACTCAGAGGAGTCGGCTGAGAAGCGGAAGTACATACCTTTGTAGATGGAGGTTAACGATGCGCGGTCATTGATGCCTAACTGCTTGCTGGTTTGAAGTTGGCCATCTTTGAATAAAAATACATCAAGATGCTGTAAAAGGTGGTTTTGAAATACTAATACTAAGTCTTTTGACTGGCTAAGTTGGTCGGTTTGAATATTGAGTTTATACCAATAGCCATCGTCATCAGGTGACACCGATTGTGCATATAAGCTGGCGCTATAAAGATCGTTAAGATACATATCTTGCGCGGTCACATTAGTAGAGCCGACCGCTGTTAGCAGCGGGCTGTTCAACCCCACTTTAGTGAAGGAGTCAGTCACCGTAATGGTTTTGGCTATCCCCACCTGGCTGACGACAACCAAACATAACAAAATTAACCTAATCATAGCCTGACGATTCCCTATATTAAAGCAACGCTCAGCTATCTTGCTGACTTACTTACACTTCATCAGAAGTCTTGTTGCTTCTATCGCTTAGAAATTCTCTACAGTCACTTGAAAGTATAGGAAAGGCTATTTGCAGATCAACTAAAGTTATGCATTTGGTATCATTATTTAGTCGAACTAGACCGCTGCTTTATGTCGATTAACCAACCAACATTCAAAACTTCCTTTCGAAGTTTTTTGCTATTTATAGTGCTAATCCACTGATTACGTGTTCATTTATACGTCTCTGTAACAGTACATTTACTACCGATTATGTCGTACGACCTTTTCTCTCTAGCTAGACAAAAATAATTAATTAATTTGGTTCCTCTCAGTACATTTTTGCGATTAATAACTCATCTTTTGCGATCATGATCATCAATGCCCTCGTTAAAATGATTTATATTTAAATAAAGAATTTATATAGAAATTTGTAGGTATTGGAAACTGAACTATGACAAGGATAAATCTAGACCTCAGCGGTAAACGCTGGCAAATGGAGCGAATGCGTCCCGAACAAGGCGTTAAGGAAGGATTGCATTTACTCCCCGCGGAATATCAAGGCACACACTTTAGTTGGAACTTCGCCAAGGTACCTGGGGACGTGTACACCGACCTTTATCGTGCCAACGAAATTGACGATCCCTACTTTGGCCGAAATATGCATAGAGCAAAATGGGCTGCGGACTACGAATGGTGGTACAGCAGGCGTTTTGCGCTGCCCAACGAGATGCAAGGCAAACACATTCGTCTTATTTTTGAAGGGGTCGATTACAGCTGTGAAGTCTGGTTAAACGGCCATTACTTGGGCCGTCACGAAGGGATGTTTTCAGTGTTTGAGTTTGATATTAGTGAGGTCGCGAGCTTTGCTGATTGGCGCGACGGCTCCAACATGTTGATGGTTAAGCTGGATCCACCACCTAAGAACTACCGTAACTGTGGCGGCAAAAAAGTGAACTTCTCTGGTGATTATTTCTCTGGGTTGGTTCCGTTTGGCATTTGGCGCCCTGTTAGAGTCGAAGCGACAGACAAAGTACGTATTAAAGACATTCGCACTGATGTGAAAGTGTTAGGCGATGCTCAAGCTAAAGTCAGCGCCATCTATACTGTCGTAAACCATTCCAATACCTCACAAGAGGTTATCGTTAATTCATCACTAACAGGAAAAAACTGCAACACTCACACCTTGTATACCGAGCAACAAACCGTGGTGGCACCGGGTGAAAACCAAGTGGAAATGACACTTGAGGTTGACGACGCAAAACTCTGGTGGCCTTGGGACATGGGCGATCAAAACTTGTATACGCTTGAAGTACAAGTTTCTCAAGATGGCACAGAGATGGATCTAACCCAAGAAACCATCGGCCTTAGAGAAGTAGTTATGGATTACAATCCTGGTTACAGCCGAGAAGAGGCAGAGTTTCCTTGGACTTTTTACATCAACGGCAAACGACACTTTTTGCGCTCTGCCTGTTGGGGTGGTCAACCGTCTTTCCTTTACGGTCAAAATAGCCTTGCAAAATATGAAGACCGCTTGCAATTGGTCCGAGAAGCCAACATCAACAATTTACGTATTTTTGGCTGGCACCCACCAGAAATCCCAGATTTCTACAACATCTGTGATGAACTGGGTATCACCGTTTGGACTAATTTCACCTTGGCGACGCAAGCCTATCCGAGCGACGAAACCTTTGTAAATGGCGTTCTTCACGAGTGCATTGAAACCGTAAAGCAGCGTCGCAACCACCCGTCTCTCATCTATTGGATGGGCGGTGAGGAAGTATTTTTCTCTGGCGCACATGAAGAGAGTGGCAACAAAGCGTTGATGGAAGTCATCGGTGAGGCGGTAGCGCAATATACCAATACGCCTTACGGTCTTGCATCACCACTAAGCTCAGAGTCTGCGCAAAATATGGGGTTCAAAGCTCATGAATCCATTCACGCCAATGAGCACTACTATCAAGGTGGTGCGGAGTTTATGGAAGAGTATTACCCGTCTTTAGACTGCTGCATTATTCCCGAATTAACGGCAGCATCGGCACCGTCCATCGACAGTCTAAAAAAATTCATTCCAAATGACGAGCTTTGGCCAATGGGGCCAAGTTGGGCCTATCATTGGGCCGACATCGACATTTTAATTAATCTAAATTTTGAAGTGTTTAACGACTACAAAATGGGTTCATTGGAAGAGTTTGTCGAAGCAACACAAATTGCCCAAGGTACGGTGATTCAGTTTGCACTAGAAACCTATAGACGCCGCAAACCAAAAATGAGCGGTGTGGCATTATGCCATTTCATCACTCATGTGCCAGACATCAAATGGGGCGTGGTTGATTTCTATGGTGAAAAGAAAATCAGTTACGACTATTTGAAACGCACCTATCAACCTTTGCTACCGAGTCTTGAGTTTTCAAAAAGACGTTGGCAAGCAAGTGAACCGTTTGAAGCCAACCTATGGATTGTCAACGACTACCAACGTGAATACTCTGAACTTTCATTAGAGTGGACAGTCCGTTATCAAGATCAAAATACTGAGTGTCAAGGCTCAATCATGGCGGATGTTGATGCCGATTCGGCGTCAAACCTTCACCCTATCAAATGGGTGTTACCAAGTGACGCGAAAGGTAACTTTGAGGTGTATTTAACGCTTAAAGATTCTACCGGTAAAGAAGTGGCCACCAACCACTACACTCTACTGGTTGGCGATCAACAACAAGCGAAACAGCAAAGTCTCGAGTATTTAGCCAAAGCTCAGCAACGCATAGAAGAGCATGGCCACTGCGTCTATCGCTATTGGCCTGAGATGTGGGAGTCGTGAGTTTGCAACCTAAGCTATTTGTGCATTAACGCTTGGCACAATCCCAATAAAAAGAGCCACTTGTCAGTGGCTCTTTTTTTCAAACAATATTCATAAACAAGTTAGGCGGCTGAGCTTTCTAGCTCCCCTTGTTCAGTTGTCACTGCTTGTTTGCCCTTTTTCTTCGATGATTTAAGACGCGCAAGTTGCTTTTCCAACTGTCTACTTACAAATTGCGGCGACTTAGTGCGAGCACTCAATAAGCGGTACATCATCGGTATTACAAAAAGCGATACCAGCGTTGAGAACGCCATACCAAAGAAAATAACCGAGCCCACTGCCACTCGACTTTCAAAGCCCGCACCGGTCGACATGATGAGTGGCACAGCACCAGCAAGAGTGGTGAACGCGGTCATCATAATTGGACGCAATCGACGTGACGCGGAATTGATGGTTGCTTCTTCAAACGGCTGCCCTTGGTCACGCAGCTGGTTGGCAAACTCAACAATCAAGATACCGTTTTTGGTTACCATACCAATAAGCATGATCATCCCAATCTGGCTGTACATGTTCAAGCTTTGGTCAAGCAGCATCATACCAATAAAGCCACCAAGAATACCCATAGGAACGGTGAACATCACCACCAACGGACTGACAAAACTTTCAAACTGCGCAGCCAAGATTAGGTATGCAATCAATAGTGCTAAACCAAAGATGGCCATAGTACTCGATTGGTTCTCTTTGAAGTCTTTAGACTCACCAGAGTAGCTAATTGTAATATCGGCAGGAAGCTGTTCTATTGCTTGTTGGTCTAAGAAGTCAAGCGCTTGTCCCAAGGTATAACCATCAGAAACCGTTGCACTTAACGTCACTACTTTTTGTTTGTTTAGACGGTTAAGACGAGACGCTGACGCGACAACTTGAGTATCTGCAACAGTATCTAGAGTCACAATACCACCGCTTTCAGTTCGGATGTAAATCTGGCTCAAATCGGTGCTGCTGTTAAAGCTGTCTTCACTACCGCGTAAGTAAACATCGTACTCTTGACCACGTTCGACATAGGTGGTGACGCGCGAGCCGCCTAAGACGACATTTAAAGTATTGGATAAATCCGAGTAGCTAATACCTAGGTCCGCTGCGCGCTGCTTATCAATCGCAATGATCACTTCAGGAGTGCTTTCATTGTAATCGATGCTCGCACCTTCCATATAGGGGCTGTCTTCCGCAATGTGTTGGAGTATTTCGCCCCACTGTGCAAGCTCCGTATAGTCAGGGCCACCCAATACAAACTTCACTGCCTCATCAGAGCCACCACGACTGCCTGGCATCATTGGAATCGTTCGCACATCAATGATGTCACCAACAGTTTTACGGATCATGGCTGTGGCTTCTGCCGCGCTAAAATCTCGCTCACTCCAATCCGATAGTGGCATAATAACGAAGCCAATATTGTCGCCACTATTACCACCAAACGCTGGGGATTGAGAGCTGTACGCCGCAATGTAACCTTGGTCCATCAAAATTTGAAGTTTCTCTTCCACTTCCTCAATGTTACCAGCCATACGATTAAAGCTGGTCGATTCTGCGCCGCGGATCATCATAAATACAACGCCGCGATCCTCAGTTGGAAAAAGTTGTGACGGCACTTGTGTGGCCACTTGGTAACTGCCGTAGACACAGCCAACAATAATCAACGGCGCTATCCACCGGATCGTCATAGAACCACGAAGCAGCCAGCGGTAACCCGCTTCCAAACGACCAAACGCTGCATTTACCACACGGCTAACCCAGTTTACGGTCTCTTTTTGCTTAAATAGCTTACTGCCCAATACTGGCGCAAGTGTTAACGCCACCAATGAAGAGGCTATCACCGCAGCAGACAATACCACCGCAAACTCGGTGAACATGAGTCCCACTTGGCCATCCATAAAGGTTATTGGCAAAAATACAGAAGCCAAAACAACGGTAGTTGAAATAACCGCAAAGCCCACCTCTCGCGCGCCTTTATAGGCCGCAACCAGTGGCGTTTCGCCTTCTTCAATGTGGTGGAACATGTTTTCGATAACAACGATGGAATCGTCCACCACCAGTCCAATAGCGAGGATAAGCGCCATCAGTGTGACTAAGTTAATCGAATAGCCCATAAAGTAGGCCACAGTAAACGCGGTGATGAGTGAGATTGGAACGGTTACAGCAGGAATTAGGGTTGAACGAGCTTGGCCAATAAAAATGTAGAGAACAAGAACCACCAAGCCGCCTGTTATCACTAGCGTGCTGTACACCTCTTCGACTGAACGTTCAATAAATACCGTCGAGTCATAGTCAACGCGTAATTCACTGCCGTCGGGTAAAAACGGTTTAACCTTTTCCACTTCTTCATGCACTTTTTGTGCAACCTTCAGTGGATTGGCGTCCGATTGAACTTCAACACCTAATCCAACTGCCGCAGCGCCGTTACTGTTATAAATGGAGTTTTCGTTCTCAGCGCCTTCATAAACAGTCGCCACATCTTGCAGATAAATCGCCGACCCGTCGTTGGCCGTTTTCACTTTTAAGTATTTGAAGTCTTCAACCGCATTATATGAACGCTCAGTACGTACCGACATGGTCACACTGTCGTTGCGGATCTCACCGCCCGGTGCTTCCAAGTTTTCGGCTCGCAACGCATTCGAAATATCGGTCACACTGACGTTTCGACCGGCCATCAACTCAGGAATCAACTGTACATACATGACTTTATTGAGGGCACCGTTTACCGATACAGCACTAACGCCGTCAATCAGATCAAATCGGTCCACCAGCACACGGTCGGCGTAATCGGTTAGCTGAGTTCGATCCATCGTCTCCGAGGTAAAGCTGATGTACATCGAGCCTTGGCCTTGAGAGTTACTTTTGGTAATGATGGGTGTGTCGGCATCGGACGGCAAATGACGCTGTGCCTGAGAAACCGCTTCACGCACATCACTCAACCCTTCATTGATATCATGGCTGTAGTCAAACGTGACCGTTATGCGCGAGCTGTTGGCGCGAGATGTCGATGAGATTTCATCAATGCCGCTAATACCGGCCAATTGCGACTCTATCTCCGATGTCACCTGTGATTCGATGATGTCGGCAGAAGCGCCGCTGTAGGTTGTGCTGACTGAAACAACAGGGTTGTCCATGTCTGGCAGCTCTCGCACTGGCAGACTGGTAAAAGAAATATAGCCAAACACGATCAACAGCAAGCTGAGTACTATTGCGCCTACGGGACGCTTTACTGAAATATCCGAAATCAGCATTAGCTGTCTCCCTTAGCAGGCACACCTTGGTCAGCAGCGTCTTTTTCTTGAGCGCCACGACCGTCTGAGATCATAGGGCCTTTTGGCGTGTCGTTTTGGTCTGTGATCAAGCTACCATCGCGCAGTTTGACAGTCCCTCTCACCACAATGCGATCGCCAATGTCCAATCCATCAGTCACTACCACCTGCTCGTCATAGCTACTACCAAGCGATACTTCGGTTCGCATCGCTTTGTTGTCGTCACCAACAAGATACACATAACGCTTGCTGCCCGAATATTCGATAGATTGCACCGGAACAATAGGTTCAAAAACAGGCGCAAATTCCAGTCCAACCGTCATTAGCATGCCCGGCTTAAGCTGCGTATCTGAGTTAGTGAACTCGATGCGTGCAGTCATGTTAAGAGAGTCGGGATTTACACGGGTATCGACGGCCTTTAACGAGCCAGTAAATTCGACACCTGGCCACGCTTGGCTGGTTGCCGTTGCTTTCAAGCCGCCTCCAGAAAGTTGCTGCATGTACTTTTCAGGAACTGAAACGTCCACATACATGACAGAAAGGTCATCGATAGTCAGCAGCTCTGTCGCAGTAGACACCATTTTACCGCGGCTAAAGTTGATAAAGCCTGTGGTACCAGAGAATGGGGCTTTAATATAAAGCTCTTCAAGATCATGCTGAGCGCTTGCCAACTTCACTTCGGCGATTTGCACTTTTGCACGCTGCCCCGCTATGGATGTTTGAGTGATCGCTTTTTTCTCGGCGAGGCGTTCATATTCGCCCAGAATGCGCTGCTCTTCCGCCAACGTCAGTTTTGCTTCTTTAACGTTCATTTCTGCCATGGCGGTATCCAGTACCACCAACACTTCATTTTCTGCCACTTGTTGGTTATTTTGAACCAATATTTTGTCTACACGTCCCGCGCTTTCAGGGGCAATAACCACCGATTGGCTCGCTTCAAGCTTGCCGACTAAGTTAAGTGTTTGGTGTAATTCGTGCTCTGCAACGGTGGTCGTTTCTACTAACGTTGCTTGCGCGGCGCCTGATCTCGCACCGCCAGGGCCACCCGGACCACTTGGGCCTGCTGCATACACTGGAAGGGTAAGTAGTTGAGACGCGACGATGAATGCGACCATTCCATAACGTAATTTCATAAGGAACCTTTATGCTCGAAAATTGAAAGATGTAATCGGTTACAACGCATCATACAGAACACAATGTCGAATAACGTAAAGGTATGTAAAGTTATGAAAATCAATGCTAGCTAGCTGTTAATTTACACAACTAGACGCAATATTAAACAGTTTTTTGGGGGGACGCGGATGACGTCAAGAAATGAACTGCCTCAATAGCGCCAACGGGGGGCAGTGTCAGCACAACTTGCGCATTTATGGCGCGCATCGAATGTCAATAATGCTCATACCAATCCCTTAGAGCTTGGTCATTAGCTTAAAACAAAACAGCTACTAGCCACCTAATTGCTCGGTAATGTTGAACGCAGCCTGTAGAAGTTTTGCGATCAGTTCATTTTGGCTCATAACCTGATTCAATGGTGTAGGCATCGTTGATAGAGACAACGCTGCGATCACCGATCCCTGATGTTGACCAATCAACGTTGAGTAATCGGTCACCCCAGCCACAAATGGGCTGTCAGCAATGTGGTATTGCTCATCACGAATTTGAGCTAGTCGGGTTAACAACGTCGCCTTGTCACCTTTGGTCATACTTTGAAATGCGTCATCTCGTTCCAAAATCATGTCCTGGACTTCATTGTTGCTGTTGGCCAACAAGATGTTCCCGGGGCTGGTCGTACTGGTTGGGATCAAGGTTCCTTCCGCAATACTGAGCGACACCGGTGCGTGGCTAGAGGCATGGACGATAACCATAGTTTGACTCTGATAAAGCATCGTTAAATAACTTGAGCACCCTGTGGTGAACGCCAAGTCTTCCATATGAGGCAGCGCACACTGCCTTACTTTATCGACAGGGTTGATCCGACGAGAGAGATTATAGAGCTTTAGCGATACGCGATACTTACCGGATACATCATCACGATGCAGATACCCTCGAGCTTCTAAACCGACGAGAACACGATAGATTTCGTTTGGCGAGCGGCCTAAAGCAACGGCGATATCTGCTTGCGAACAAGGCGTCTCTTGTGAGGCGAGAAACTCTAAGATATCCAAGCCTTTATCTAATGCTGGTACGGCGTATTTGTTGGTCGTTGGCTTGTCTGCCATAGTCGTTATCACACTCTACAAAGACACAAGCCGAAGACGCAGCTTCGGCTTGAAATGGTATTACTAAGTTAAATCAATCTAGGTATCAAATTCCATAGCGAAGAAATAGTCATCCAGATCCGCATCGGCGCCATCGCTGTTGGCTATTTTAAGCAGCTCTTGCTTGCTGTTTTCAATGTGCTGCCACACCGCTTGGCGAGCGTCCTCTGCGGACCGCTTTTGCAACGCTATAAAAATACGCTTGTGGTCATTAAGCCATGTGCTTCTTAGATCGATATCGTGCAGATATTGATGATTAAGCTCTTTCCACAGCGGGTTTTCCGTTCGCACTGAACGCCACATGTCGTTCGCCTGATTGATGAGCACTCTATTTTGCGTCGACTCTGCAATTAAACGGTGGAACTGGCGATCGTACTCTTCAAACTTTTCACTGTCCCCATCGAGCTCATTTTCTTGCAAGCTTAGAACACGTTTAAGCTCACGCAACTCATTGATCTTAATTTGAGATGCCGCAAAGGCTGCAATATTACTTTCGATGATTTGTCTTGCTTGAAGCAGTTCAAAAGGCCCTATGTCACTGTGCGGGACAATACTCATGCTGTCGATTTTTTCAGGAGAATCGATAAAGTAAATACCCGCACCCTGCCTCACTATTACTAAGCCTTTCAGCTCCAACATGATAATGGCTTCGCGGATAGTCGCGCGACTCGTCTCAAAGCGCTCACTAAGCTCTCGTTCAGAAGGCAGTCTTTCGCCTGCTTTAAATACGCCTGAATAGAGCAGTTCTTCAATTTGTAAACCAACGTCAAAATAACGACGTTTAGTAGTAGGTTCTCTCATGGGTATACCTTCCTAGCCAATAGCTCAAACGGCTAAATTAGCATCACACATAAACCGAAATCCGAATTGGTACAGTTTAACTGATCTAATTGATTGAGCAATATCTTGTCTATCTTTCTTGGTATTGTATGACAAACAGCGCTTGGTAACTTTGACCGCTTTCTCATTGCCTTAGAATAATCGACTAAAAAGTGAGTAACAGTTTCATTAGTCTAATAATTTAACCACTGCACTTCAGATTACCTTGTGAGAGCGGGATCAAATATTGGTAAATGAGAACCACAAACTGGTAAACAAATAATTATAATTGGTCTAGTATAAATCCAATCCTAATAACGTTTGGAAAAAACATGTCCGCTTCTTCACTTTCAGTCATCACACCGTTGCTCACTTTCGACAGCATGACGATTCCAAACCAGATCTCTGCTTTTAATCAAACATTGTCCATGAAGCATAGTGACGATGAATACGCGCTACACTTCGCTTCGTTAAGCCAGCAACACTTCCACACTTCATTAGATTTAAAGCCTTTTGGTGACGAAAGGTGGGATTGGAGCACCTATGGCGATTTCTGTTTAGCACTGGAACTGAGTAATACCAACGCCCGTTCAACGCAAGTATTTATCAACTTGTTCGATCGCGCGGGCACGATGCACAGTCGTAGCATTACCGTAGATGGCCATTCTAGAAAGACTTACCTTATTGAACTAAAAGGCGAGTTTTTAAAGGGCAAAACCAACTACTACTCGGGATTACGCTCTAATCCAGCGCCTTGGTCGCACGACAGTGAATACGCGACTTGGATGTGGGGTTCAATGAATGTAGACCTCACCGATATCGTGCACATTGAGCTGAGTATCCACGGTTCACTTATCGACCACCAATTGGCACTGCACAGCGTCAACTTGGTTAACAGCCCAGACACTAACCCGCACTTTCTAGAACAGATCATTGACCGTTATGGGCAAAATGCCACAGCGCAGTATCAAGATAAAATCGAATCGGATGAGCAACTAGCTGCACTCACCAAGCAAGAACTGCTAGAGCTTCAAGAAGGCGCTTTACCACAACGTTCAAAATACAGCGGTTACACCGGGGGCCAGCAATACCAAGCAACAGGGTACTTTCGCACCGAGAAAATCGACGGCAAATGGTCGCTTATTGACCCCGAGGGCTACCCTTATTTCGCGACTGGAGTCGACGTCATTCGATTAGCGAATGCCTATACCATGACCGGTATCGACTACGATCATAGCCTGGTGCCACAACGAGATCCCAATGATCTCACACCTGAAGATTCTATTGAGAAACTTCCCATATCTGACGAAGCAAGAGCCAGCGCAGTGGTAGCCAGTCCGCTTCGTAAACACTGTTTTCAGTGGTTACCAAACTATGACGAACCGCTTGCTGAGCACTACGGATACATGCGCGAGCTGTTTGAAGGGGCGCTTGATGCTGGTGAAACCTTTAGTTTCTACGCCGCCAACCTAGAGCGTAAGTACGGCAAGGCGCGCTATTTAGAGCAATGGCGAAACGTCACAATCGATCGCATGTTGAATTGGGGCTTTACTAGCCTAGGAAACTGGGCAGCGCCCGAATTCTACAACAACGATTCTATCCCTTACTTTGCAAACGGTTGGATAATTGGTGACTTTAACGTCGTCTCTAGCGGTGATGATTTCTGGTCTCCCCTTCCAGACCCGTTTGATCCCGTATTTCGTGAGCGAGCTGAGGCAACCGTGTTACAAATAAAACACGAGGTCAAAGACTCACCATGGTGTGTGGGGATCTTCATCGATAACGAAAAATCATGGGGGCGCATGGGCACTATTGAGGGGCAACACGGCATTGCCATTCATACTCTAGGCAGAGATGCACGCGAGTGCCCGACTAAATCTGCGTTTGTTGACGCCCTTAAACAGAAATACACCAGCATAGACGCACTTAATCATGCTTGGCAAACCGACATACAGGACTGGCCGTCATTGAGTTCAGGTGTCAAAGATTTAGCCCACAATGCAGCGCAACTCGACGACTACGGAATGCTATTGGAGGTGTTTGCCTCTCAGTACTTCAAAGTCGTCAATGAGTCGCTTAAGGCACAGTTGCCTAATCACCTCTATTTAGGTGCCAGATTCGCCGATTGGGGCATGACGCCGGATGTGGTGAAAGCGGCGGCAAAACATTGCGACGTGATCAGTTACAACTACTACAAAGAGGGGCTCCATCCACAGCAGTGGTCTTTCCTTGAAGAAGTCGATATGCCTAGCATCATTGGTGAGTTTCACTTTGGCTCTAAAGAAACCGGCTTTTACCACCCAGGGTTAGTCAGTGCAACCAATCAAACAGAGCGGGCGCAAATGTACGAAGACTATATGCAAACAGTCATCGACAATCCGTATTTCGTTGGTGCTCACTGGTTCCAATACTTAGATTCGCCAATTACTGGCCGCTCCTACGACGGTGAAAACTACAACGTTGGGTTTGTCTCTGTTGCAGACGTTCCATACAAGCCCATGGTCGAGGCGGCAAAGCGCATCCATACCCGCATGTATACGCAGCGGCACACCGCTAAAGACAAATAGGCAAAAATACACCAGTCAACATCCCAAACTTCAACACACAGTTAAGCAAGGATAAAGATGAAAAAGACACCACTTGTTACTCTCATCGCGGTGACGCTCACCGCATGTGGAGGGGGCTCTGGCAGCTCAAATTCAGGCAGTAGCCAACTCACTCGTCACGATTCGCCGCCAAACAGCAGCAGTCAATTAACCACCATATCGAGCACAGGCTATACCGCTGGGCACGATACCGAAAACATGACCGGTTTACCTGTACCTGCTTTTATCGACGCGACCATGGAATGGCAACTGCAAAGCCAACTTAGCGATGATTTTAACTACACTTTTACGCCAACCAATAACATCACCACCGAATTTGGCTCTGGAAAATGGTATAACTTTTATCATAACCAATGGGACGGGCCGGGTGCGACATACTGGAAGCCTGATCACGTATCGGTTGACGGTAATGAAGGAAAATTGAAGCTACGCACCTCACGCAATCCTAGTACCAGCAAACAAGATAAGCCTGGGGTGAATACGGGCTGCATCTCTTCCAACGCGACGGTGCAATATCCGGTGTTTGTCGAAGCAAGCGTTAGCATGGCCGACATATCTTTGGCCGCTGCTGTATGGTTGCTCAGCCCAGATGACACACAAGAGATTGACATCCTAGAAGCCTATGCGGGCAATGGTAACGGCAACGGATACTTCTCTAAGCTTATTCATTTGAGCCACCACTCATTCATTCGCGATCCTTTCACCGATTATCAGCCTAGAGACCGTAACAGTTGGTGGGAAAACACCACCAGCAATGGACCTCTTGTTCAAGGCAACTACGACAGTTGGGGCGAATACAGTTGGAATAATGGGACGAGACAGTACCTGCAAATAGGGGTGAACTGGATTAACCCATGGCATTTTGAGTATTTCATCAATGGGGAGTTAGTGCGCGTGCTGTACGCAAATGCGTTTGCGACCAAAATGAACGATCGCTGGGAATACAGCTACCCGAAAGTCGCAAACGACGACTTAGTCATCGATGGCTACCAAACGATAGTGACCCATTCAACCGACAATGGCGACTTTGACTTTGCCGCGCTAAAAGCGGCAAGTAACGCCTCAAAGGTTTCGGTCATTGACCCATACGACTTTCAAAAAGGCAAAGGCTTTCACAAAGCGGCTGACATCATCATAAACATGGAGCTACAAAGCTGGTGGACACACGATCCAACAGACAGTGAACTTCTCGATAGCAGCGGCAAAACGACGATGCTTGTTGACTGGGTTAGAGTGTTCAAACCTGTAAACAAATAGCCCGGTTTTTAAAGGCGCACTTGTCATCAAATGCGCCTTTTTGTCCTCGAACGTCATTATCAACCAGCCGAGTCTCCCGCCCTCACTTTTCAGCCAAAAAATCTCCTAGTGATACAAATCGGCATTTTTTTAAAGACCAATATGCCTATTTCTTCAGCATTGTGAGAGTTATAGTAACTCTTACCGAACGGCAATGGGTTTCTAGCCCAGTCAATGACGCAATCAGCGCCACATGCTTTGAAGCAACACAGATATTGCGGTCAAAAGATGCCAAAGTGGTGATGGGTGATGCTCAATCGTAACGTTAATTCATTCTATTGCCATTAAGCGTAGATTCAGGAATTTCTCGCATCGCACCCCAGTGTTCAACAATTTTACCGTTATCATCAAACCTAAAAAAGTCCATCGTCACGTATCCCACATTGTCTAGCCATGTTTGATGCGTATGCAGTGCCACCAAGTCCCCTTCAGCAATGGCACGGACAAACTTGATCTCTTTTTCTGGGTACTCAGCCTGCATCCGTTCAAAGTACTGGATAAACCGCTCCGGTCCATTTCCAACTAACGGGTTGTGCTGAATGTATTCGCCACCAACGTATGTCTCTACTGCCTCTCGGGGTTTTCCGCGATAAGCGGTTTCGTAAAATGCGAATGCTTTGGGTTTATTTGCTTGAAGATCGTGGCGCATACTGCGCTCCGGTATATCTCGAATTAATGGTCCTTGCGTTGATGCGATAAGGTGAACCTGCACCACGCAAGTTATTGCTGAGGGTTCGATGCTTTTAGTGAAGAAAAATAACTGTCCCACGATTGGTGAGCACGCCCCGCCGCCGCGTCAAAATCGCTCGGATTATTGGATTTACCCTCGCGGATCCCGTGATAAATTCCCGCGATCACCGTACCGATAAAATCCCCTAGCTCTGCCACTCGGTCTTGCTTGTACTCGTCGACCGTCATGGACTCAAATTTAAGGTCAGTGCCAAACGCGAGGTTTAAATAGCTCGCGAGTTCGGTTTGCGTTAGCGCATCTCCGTGAAGGTTATAAGTGCTCCCATTGTGTTTATCTTCAGTAAGCATTCGAGCGTACGCATAACCAAGCTCTTGGCGTGTGGTATACCCGCACTTTCCGTCGGCCGCGCAATTTACTATCTTGCCCGCTTTTTTGTAGTTTTCGATGTACTCAACATCTGGCTCGATATAGATACCATTGCGACCAATGACCCAATCGAGTCCACTGTCACGTATGTCTTGTTCGGTTTGGCGATTGCTTTGGATCACCGGCGAGAAAGCCGTGCCTTCTTCCGCGCCTTGCACGCTGGTGTACACCAGTTTTTTCACCGCTGCCGCTTTTGCCGCGCGAATGACGTTTCGGTGTTGCTCAATACGTTTGTCTGGCGCATCCATTCCAGAAACGATGAGTAAAGTGTCAACACCTTGCAACGCTTGCTCTAACTGCAAAAGTTCATCGTAATCACCCGCCCTAACTTCAACACCAAGATGCTTGGCTCGTTGTGGCGTTCTCGCAAGCGCTATGACGCTCTCGGCAGAAGTACACTCGACAACCGCTTCTACAATCGCCGAACCCAACTGACCACTGGCGGCCGTCACTGCAATTTTCATAGACTTACCCTTACTTCCCTAACAAAGGTCATCTCTAATACTAGAGAAAAAACGCTCACCCCGCCTATCAGCAGTGCGCATTAATTAAGCAAACAAGCATAAACCCGCCCACTACGTCTCACTTTGGGGTCAGAGTAAATTCGCAAATTCACCAGTTTGATATACTTATTTCACGCTAACGTTAAGGAAAATACCATGTCCAAAACCACAAAACTGCACAATGAAGATAAGCTGGTCAAAAAGGCGTTAGAAGTCGGGCTGAAAATGGCAACGATGCAGGGATTTAAGCTTCCTACCTCGCCACAGCCGACCAAAGTGAAAGCTGTGTACTTATTCTTGGTCGAGGTGAATCAAATTACGCCACTGCCCGCCGAAAAAGAAGATGGTGCAAACATCAAAAAACGCCTCGCGCTGTGGATCCATAGCGTGCTACCAGACAACGACCCGCTCAAATAGCCCTTTAGGGCTTAACCCACTTATAGACAAAGACGCGAGGGCAACATTGGTGTTGTTTCTTGCGTCCACAATTTCGCAACTCGCCATCTTGCCCATCGCCGCAATACCCATTTTTCTGCACACCGTTTATACCCTTCATTACTGGAGAACCTTCGGCTAAAGTCGTTGAACAGCCTGCATTTATCCGTGTTATCGTATAGTTTAATGACGCTAGTATTCGAATTGATTAGGAGAACATGTATGGACATCAAGCTATACCAAGTCGACGCCTTTGCCACCAATGTCTTTGAGGGCAATCCCGCGGCCGTATGCCCACTCGATCACTGGCTTGATGACCACAAGTTGCAAAAAATTGCCGAAGAGAACAACCTATCTGAAACGGCGTTTTTCGTTCAGACAGAAACCAACGTAGAACTGCGATGGTTCACTCCTGAAGATGAAGTTGATCTTTGCGGTCACGCCACTTTAGCGGCGGCGCATGTGCTGTTTACCCACTTACACTACGCACAGCCGTCAATCTCGTTTTCAACTCGAAGTGGCATCCTCATTGTCGAAAAAACCGCTGAGGGATATAGCATGGATTTTCCTGCCACAATGCCAAGCGAAATAGACACACCAGCGACCTTAATCGACGCATTAGGGGTTATACCTAAAGCAGTCTACTTAGCCTTTGACTATGTGGTGATACTGGAGAACCAACAACAAGTGTCTGACCTAAAACCAAACTTTGCGAAAATGGCCGAACTCAATCACCGTGGGGTCGTCGTCACAGCGAAAGGCGACGAGCATGATTTTGTCAGTCGATGTTTCTTTCCTAAACTCAGAGTCAATGAAGATCCAGTGACAGGCTCAGCCCATTGTGAACTCGCGCCCTATTGGCAACGCAAGTTGAACAAAGACACCATGATCGCCAAGCAACTGTCTAAACGTTCAGGCGTTGTTCGCTGTGAAATCTCTGGTGAGCGAGTAGTGTTAAGTGGTCATGCGGTGGATTTCATGCACGGTACGATCACCCTATAGCTGTGTAAGTTAATTTTTTTGCCGCCAACCTCGCAATACTTATCGTAGATTGGAGTGCTGCCAAATAGTCACGGCGTACAGGTTGCTTTCCTTTTTGCCTGCTTATGGTCAGGCACAAGCACTATAGTTCGCGCGCAATAAAACTACCTAGCGTTCGCACACTCAGATAACCAATAAACAAGTTTGCGCCAATGAACACAGGTATCGAAATAACCTCTGCCGAGCCCACTCCTGCCGCGGCTAGTTTAAGGCCACTTACTGTGGCTGCGGCAATGCCGAATGTATAAGCCCAATACGAAGGAGAAAAAGGTTGAGAGCCTAACCATTTACCTAATCGAATACCTAACATAAGTTGATACAAACCATAACCCCACATCATTAGGATCCAGTGATCATTGCTGCCTGGCGTAATCGACAACCAAGCCATGGCACACACGACAGGTGGAGCAAACTGGATACCCAGTAGAGGTCTTTGCATAGTCGGAACCTCCTCTGCCAGCCAAATGCGTTTAATGATGAGCGACTCCATCGCCAACCAAGAAAACACGCCTGCCCCCAAAAATAACCATGCCCAATCAGGGTAGCCCAATGCGCCAAGTGCAGCAGCACTGGTAAAGTTACCGGCTACGGTTGGTAAATATAGGGTAGGAAGTGAATCTAAATTACTGCGGCCACCTTTCCACATAGAGCCATTGTGCCAAAGCGAAAAACCAACATGCCAAACAATACCCGCTGCGGTGAGTACCCAAGCCAACGTGCGTGAATAAGGCAAAACAGCAAGAACGATAAGTAATGTGGACACTCCCAATAGTGCAGGAGTGCTGCCTTGCACCGGATGGCGAAACTCTTGAGCGACCAAGGCAGGTTGTCGCACCGCTTGAACCATATACACAATGAGAAGCGTCAGCCATACCAATGTAGCAATACCCAATAAGCTTTCACCAATATACCGAGGTATTTGCCAAAGTGAGTATGCAACACGCCAAGCCTGCCCTAAACCGGACAGCCCAAGAACAATACCAAAATAAGAAGCGGGGATAGTTGTACTACGCATCTGGTGCTCGGTTGAAATCGAAAACGGACTACATCATATTCGACATTCTAGAGAAAAAAACTCGATAAAATCAAACAACTTAAAGTTCTTTGAACCGGTGCACCTACGTAGTCTTAACGTTAAACGTGATTTCTATCCAAACAAAACGACTCATTAGACAAAAAAACCATTCATTCAGATTTGATGGATTCCCCTTTCGTATAGAGTGACGTTACACTAACGGCATAGCCGTGCTTTATATATTTTTGACCATTCGCAAACACATTGACCCGGTTCTCATAGGCTGCGTATTATGAACTTAAACCTTCTGAAAATTTTTGTCACCGTCGAACAGCTTCAATCAATTTCACTGGCAGCGGAAGCCCTTAATATGTCCCAGCCTGCGGTGAGTCAATCGCTTAAAAAGCTTGAAACTCAGTTAGGGGAAAACATTTATGTTCGCAAGGGTAGAGGAATTGAGATTACTGAACGAGGTCGAGCAATAGCCAGTCAGTGCAGCCAAGGCATCGAGTTAATTGAGGGAGTATTTAACCAGTCTCGCACCTTATATGCCTATTGTGATGAATCGCTTCTCTACCAGTTAACGGGGATTAAAGGGTTGGTTTTTAAGCTTGTCCCCTTTGATCAAGAGAGCATTTTGGCTGACCTTCGTAGCCAAAGGATTGATCTCGCCATTAACCATGTGACGACAACCGACCCAAGTTTCATCGCTGAAGAGATATATAAAGAGCCTTTAGTGGTGATATGCAGAGAAGGACACCCCGATGTCGTCGACAAGCAGATTTCTTTCGAGCAGTATATGGAAGCTCAGCACATCGCCTATAAGCCAAAGAGAGACGGATTGCGACTCATCGAACTGGTAACCAATAAGCGACTGGAACACAGGGCTGAGGTTGTGGAGGTATCCTCCTCATCTTCAATGTGTATGCTCGCATCTCAGTCAGATTATTTTGGTGTTATTGGCGCGTCTCTAGCCAATCATTGGGCATCTAGACTAAACCTTCAAACTTTACCTATGCCAATGCCATACAAACATATTTCGGTACAGATGATATATCACCGCCGACACCTTCACGATCCAGTGCACAAAAAAATGCGAGACATTATCAAGTCTCGCTTACCTAATTAAGCTTTCTGTTGGTCGAACTTACACTTTATTTTATGAATAAAACGACATGTCTCATCACCTTCTGTAAGCAATGATTCAACCTCGACATAGTAATCACGATTTAGACTAGTACCGGTATTCAACTCCATCGCCAATATGATGTTACGACAAAAAGATCCACACCCTTGCCCCTTTGTTAATGCCATTAATTGGTCACATGCGGGACAGGATGTTTCAACCCGCACAGGATCTAGGTACTCATTTCGCTCCCAATGACCAGTGACGCCAAAAACTGGATCCTCAAAATCATGATAACGCCCAATAGAGCGAGGGCAAGACGGGTCGATTTTCATAACTCTGGCAATATAGTTGGCACGTAGCTGTCCATATTTTGTAAATGCAGGTATCCAAAAAGCCTCCCATCCTCTCTCCCCATGCTGTTGGTAAGTGCGATAAGCCAGTCTAATTAAGCCTTTGTTCACTGCTCTAACCACTGGCCTCAACCAAGCATGCTTTTGGGCTGAACTCATTGAAAAATGCAGCGCATGAGCAAACAGATTCACTCTCATTGTATTTCCTCTTAACCTCTCTTCACCCCAACATTTATGAGGATGAAGAGAGGTTTTTTGCTTAATCTAAATAGTCAAAAGTAGTTGGATAAAGTGGAATACTTCTATGTTCGTCAAATACCTCTAGCAGCATCAGTGCTTCACCAGACGCAATTTCGCTCGCAGACTTATTGCCTACGTAGTAATCAGCAAAGTCCTGTTTGGATACTTTCAACTCTACACCTTCCGACGATGGTTCGGCCGAGTATTCAGCAATTGAATTGCGGATTTCTAACGAACTCTTGTTACCTTCAATATTAAATATAAGTGTGCCTTGCAGCCCTTTCGCACGAGAAGGGTTCATTCGAGTTCTAAGGTAATTTACAGCCAAGTCAATTTCGCTGAGTACCCAATCGCGGCTTTGAGTTCCAGACAGCGTAATCTCGTCATTTCCTTCAAGGCTCATAGCGCCAGCTATATAAAAGTTACGCGCGATAAACCCTTCGCTGTTTTGACCCAATTTACGCAACGTATCTGCGAACAATTGTCGTGTTTGTTGGTCACTTGGTGAATTGAAATAGAGTGCCGACGCGAGTTCTTTTGCCCATAGATACTGCTGTGAATCCATGGCTTGCTGCCATTTATCACGTAAATTGTTTTCTCCACCGGCTAACTCAATCATTAGCTTTGCTTTTTCGGTATCAGGCAAGTTATGAATGGTATGAGGATGACCTGAAAAATAACCATGATTGTGGGTAGGGAAAGCTTCTGGGAATGTCTCAAATTGCCCATAGCTATTATTTACGTAGTGACTTTCCATAATCGACTCAGGAAGAACCATGTGGTGCTTAAGCTGATCAGCGGCAACGCCCATATTAGTCAGTCGAATCGCCTGATCATAAGTAAAGTTGCGCGCATCTAACACGGCGTTAATATTTCTCTTAATATTCTCTTTACCAACTAACGCTTTTGCACCAGCTCCTACAGTTAGGACGTATTCTGGCTCTAGGTCGCGAATATCCCTTAGCCCTTGAGACCAGGTACTAGGATCGCGATACGCATCACCTCGCAAGGTATACATGTTTGATGCTGGCCATACTACATTATCAATCACCATCTCATATTCTGGAATATAGAAAGTAACGGTATCCTTAGTATCGGTGACATGGTGATAACCTATAATTTCCAGTCCACCAATCGTGATTGATTGACCATCTTCTAAGGTGTGGGTTGCTGGCAAAAAGGCACTTTCATGGCCTAGTTCTACTTTCAATGGTACTGCCGAAGCGTCTGGACCACTCTTTGGATTAGCATTTCCGTAATGTATTTTTGCGCGACTTGCGAGATGAGGTTGCATTTCATCAATTGCGGCATTCGCTTGCCCATCGCCAGAGCGGGCTTGAACAATTTGATTTAAGTCTGGGTGAGCCACAATCACTGCGTCATCACCATCAAGCAGTGTTCCGGTTCCTGCAACATAGTGATTGTGATCGTACAACACGCCAATGACAGGTTTATCGCTAATGTTCTTACGAATATAATCACGGTATTTCGCACCATCCGCTGCACTTTCACCCGTACTGGCGATGATAAGACCTTCGTCTAACTCAATGACTACTGGTGTGTATGCTTCCCCTTCCAGAAAATAGACGTTATCTGTAATCTGTTGATGTTTAGTTTCGTTACCCATGCGACTAACAGGCGCAAGTTTTGTCACTGCGGTAATATTAGCAATGGACCCATTGGGCAGTTCAGCTACTGTATTGGGAGTGGGATTTCCATTATAGTGATCCCACTGGACAGTAGCTGAAGAGTAGCTGGTAATAGATAGCAAGCTTAATGCAATGAGAGACTTCTTCATCATCAATTCCTAATTGTTTTCTGGTCAAATCACCATGACAGCAATCTTAATCAGCGCTCTGACAACAAAAAACACATCAAAAATATATCGGATATAAGAAATACTTATATATTGGTCTTACACCTTTACTGCCTTAATGCGAGTCGAAGGAATCAGGAACCTCCAGTGAAGAACGAACTCACACATACCGCTTCACAAACTCAATAAACGTGCGGTCTGCCTTCGACAGGTATCCTTGCTTTCTCCAAGCAAGTGAGAGGTTCAATGTAATGGGTTGTTTAAACGGGATCCCAACCACGTCTTTTTCATGCTCTGTGACCAGGTTCAATAATGCAGTGATCGCAAATTCTTGCTTAACGATGGAAAGGATCATTGGCAGCAAGTTAGTTTCAAATGCGATTTTGGAGTCGAGTTGATACTTTTGTGAGGTGGCATCAATAAAATCACGATGGAAATAGCCGGATTTGAACATGATCAGCTCTTGAGCAAAAAATTCTTGGTAGGAAATTGACGCTTGGTTGGCAAGCGGGTGCTGCTTTCCAACTACGGCGAGCATTTCAGAACTCAATAGGTGGTCGGTTTCCAAATCTTCCGGTACATTTTGATGATTAATGACACCAATATCCAGTTCACCATTTAGCAGCATCTTACGAATAGACGCAGTACCCGCATCGATTATGGTGAGCTTTAAGTTGGGAAACTGGCTTTTGAACGCCATTACCACTTGTGGGAAAAAGTAACAGCCCATCATACTGGGTGCCCCTAATCGCACCTCTCCTTTGTCTAGCCCTTTTAACTCATTCATAGCGAGTTGAGCGTCTTCAAACTGCTGAGTGATCCTTTTAGCATGCTCAAACAACACTTTGCCTTCTTCGGTTAAGGTGATCGACTTCTCTCCACGTCGAAACAAAACCAGCTCAAGCGTTTGCTCCAGCTTTTTAATGGAAATACTCAGCGCTGGCTGTGCAATGTGGAGCGCTTTAGCCGCTTGTGTGAAGCTGCCAAACTGAGCAACCGCTAAAAAATGGCGCAATGATTTTGATTCGAGCATGGCAATATAATTTATATATGGATTTGATAGTTTTAATATATTTCTTTAATCAATCTTAAGCTGATAAGTTGTTCACAAATCGCATACTCACATAGGCTCAGCGCCATGATTGACAAAGGTAGCCCCCAATACAAACGAATCACGCAGTCACTTGCGATTGGCTCGTTCATCATATTTTGCAATCTCTATCTTTTTCAGCCTATTTTGCCTTATATGGCGGTTCAATTTGCCGTTTCTGAAACCCAAATAAATTGGCTCTTTGCCGCGACGACTCTTGGCATATCCATCAGCTTGGTGCCTTGGGCAATTGCCTCTGAAACCTTTGGGCGCAAACCCATTATCCTGCTCAGTCTTTTTGCTATTCCAGTCATCGGATTGAGTATGGTATTTACCACCACACTACTACAGCTTGTTATTGCTCGAGCACTGATGGGTATTGCGGTCGCCGCATTTGCTGGGGTTGCGGTCGCTTATATGGTCGAGGAGCTAACACCAAGAGCGTTCGCTGTGGCGATTGGTGGCTATATTGCAGCCAATTCATTGGGCGGTATTTTTGGACGCATTTTGGGTGGTGTGCTCACCGATTATTTTGATTGGCGCAACACCGTTCTGGTTTTTGTGGTGGGGTCTTTGATTGGGGCGCTGTTTATCGCTTTTACACTACCGAAGCAATACAGCTTTACACCGCAAAAAAGGATGCTCACTCATCACAACCGCTCTGTGTTACTACACTTACAAAACCGCACACTTTGGCTAGCCATGCTAATTGGTGGCGCAAACTTTGCGCTGTTTGTTAACCTCTATTCGGTAATGGGGTTTAGACTGGTCTCAGAGCCGCACTCGCTCCCAGTGGGCCTGGCTTCGCTCATTTTCTTATGCTATTTGGCAGGTACCATCAGTTCAAAGCTGACCAACCAATGGGTACAACGTCATGATCCTTTGAGCGGCATCTTACTCGGTGCTTGTGTTAGCCTAAGTGGCATGTTGATCTCAGGTTCGGAGTACATACCATTGATGCTGGCTGGTTTACTGCTGATCAGCGGCGGTGCATTTTTTGCCCATACGTTGGCGTACTCATGGGTAAGCCAACAAGCGACCACAGCCAAAGCTACCGCGACAGCGCTGTACCTAGTCCACTACTACATCGGCGGCAGTCTTGGGGGATTCTTACTGCTCTACTGCTGGCAAAGTTTTGGATGGTATGGCGTGATGGCAGGTGCGTCTTTGCTTTACCTTGCCATTTTCATTTGGATCCATCAGATAAAACAACATCAGCTGAAGACGTCTGAAAATAAAATGACCGTATCAAAAAACATAGTCAATGTTTGTGACCAACAACTAAGGGATCATGTAACGAATCAACTGCAGAAAGGGCCCTAGCCGTACTTTATGTGGTTAAGTGATTCAATTGCTTAACGAGCCAAACATCGGTTGTTGGGTAGTAGACCAGATCTATAAAACTGAGATCGCCAAGCGCAAAAATCACACTAGGCGTGTTGGCGGTGGGTTTTATGCCAAGTGCTGCGCTCACTGCAGCGTTGATCATTTTACCATGTGAGACGATCAGCACCTTTGAATGACCACTGCGCAGTATGTGCTGCAGTGCGAGTAAACTTCGGCAATGAAGCTCTACTTCAGACTCGCCATCTGATGCGCTTTTGATGTACGCCTCATATGGGTTCACGAAGCTAGCTTTTGGGAAACGCTTATCGGCATCGGCGAAGGTTAACCCAGCAATAGATCCATTGTCTTTCTCCTGCCAGTTAACCCCAACGTCCAACGGCAAATTAAGACCATTGGCAATGATGGACGCAGCGCTCATCGCACGTTGAAGCGGGCTAGATACAACGGTGTCAAACGAGCGACCTTCTTCTTGCCAGTGTGCCAATCGTCGCTTGGTTTGCTCAACACCCACCTCTGTTAGTGGCGAATCATATCGCCCTTCGCAACGTTTCTCATCATCCGCGAGCGAGCGTCCGTGTCGCAGCAGTGTTATCTCTATTGGTTGACTCATCTCATACCATTTCAGCGTTAAGAAAATATAAAACTCTACTTACTAACAGTACTTTGTCGCGCAATTTTCGGTCAAATCAATAGGCGACATTTGTGAGAAAGTTTCATGACCGAATTAACAAGAACTCGAAATATCAGGTATGGTAAACCCTATATTACTGTGGCCGCTATCAACAAATTACCTTGGATAGCTAAGATTTGGATTGGCAGGCATTTGTATAGTGTGAAAACCCCATCGATTTATAAAAGGAAAGCAAGGATGCGACTTTTTAAACACGGCACTAATTGTCGACACATCATTAATCGCCATCAAAGCACATTTTGGATGTTTTTGGGGTTTATACCACTGTACTTTATTATCGCTGCTACCACTGCTCATGCGTCGACTGACAGTGGTTCGACAACTTTTCCAGATAACCCTGTTAAGGTTGAAGGCAACGTACTAGAGTTTTTAGCCAACAACTTTGCGCAACTTCCAGAGAACCAGGTCACCACGAACAACGATGCCTCCGTCTATGCGCTATACGCGCAGCCAACCACGCGGTATCGACACGGGATTTTAGGTGACTCTACTGAAGCGCAGCAGCTAGTAGTGATTCAAGATGGCATGGCTTACACACATACCCTAACTGAAAACTATGTATATGAAGACATTCAGCCTCGCCTATTTGATGTAGACAATGACGGTAAGCCTGAAATCATTACCATTAGAACGCACCTAAATAATGGTGCTGGGGTCATGATCTATAAAATCGTGGATAATGTGCTGAGTGAATACGCTTGGGTTAAAGAAATAGGCATAGCCAATCGCTGGCTTAACATTGTTGCGAGCTATGATTTAGACAGCGATGGCATCGTAGAACTGGCCTGGATCCAGACACCACATATCGGCGGAGTGCTCAAAGTTGCCGACATTAAAGCCGGAGAGCTAGTTGTACTTGATGCATTATCAGGCTACAGCAATCATGCTATTGGAGAGCGCAATCTCTGTTTATCGGTGGTGACTAAAACTGAAAATGGCGTGGTCTTTTACGCCCCTTCGCAGAACCGCCGCCAAATTGCCGGATTTAGGCTCTCGGATAAGTCCATCAAAAAGGTAAACACTAATCAGCAAACTGTGGACTTTTCAATCCCTCTGCTGTCGCAACATGATTTCAGTGACAAGGTTTTAAAGGACGGCTTTTGTACTGGGTTGTAGGTTTAAGTATGTGCAGGATCTGCTTAGCTTAAGCGCGCATTTTGATCGCATACTTGAATGGACGCGATTGCAGTGACTTCGCATGCGTTGTCTTTGTGCGCCAACTTGAGAGCAAGATTTTGGGTTAAGAGCGTAAACAGGCTCACGGCCTTGGTTAGTGGGGTCATTGGCTCAATGGATAGAAAGCATTGCTACCAGATCTGTATTAGGAGGTTCAATGCATTCCAAAATAACCTAATTGGCCTTAGTAACTAGGATGACAATTCTGGCCAGTCTAACTGACCATCACTCACTTACTATCTACATTTACTAGCTACTTATAAACCCTAGTAAACCACGATGAACTACCGCAAAAGCCCATCAACCCACTCACTAAACCCAGCGCCGCCAGGCAATGACATTATCTGTTGAGGTTTGTGGTGTAATTTGTCGTAGAAAGGTGCGATGTTTGCAACCGCTGCCGTATTAGTAAAATACCCAAACATAGCGTCGTCGTTAAGTGAATCTCCGATATAGGCACAATGTTGTTTAATTTGCGGTTCCGTCCATTGTGGCCGATGTCTCGCTAACCACTGTAAGGCACCCTGTTTCTTGTCATGTTGACCTAGCCAAACGTTAATATGAATTGAACTTGCTGTGGCTTTAAATCCATTGGCGTGGATAAAGTCTAAAGCCGCTTGGATTTCAGCATCGCTCGACCCCTTACGCTGCTGATTGTAGTCAATGGCCAAATCGTAGCGGCGATAAGTATTGTCCTGAGCCAACGCTAGTTTAGGGAACATTGCTAAGACTTGAGAGGCAATGTCGGTAAGTCGGCGGTGATGATCGCGTCGTTGACTCTCTTGCTGAGTCTCAATATAGCGCAGTCCTGCCTCATTGCGTTCAATGCAAAATGCTCCGTTCTCTCCTATTACCGCAGAAACCGGCCACAAACGAGCCATCTGATCACACCAACCGGCACAAGCGCCAGTCACAGGTATAACCTCAATGTTGGCATCGCGCAGTTTGTACAGCGCAATCAAAGTATCAACGGGTAACTCTCCATGTAGGGTTAACGTGTCATCGACATCAGTAAAAATTATCTTGGGTGGAATATTGGTTGTCATAAGTTTTCTATATGTAAAACGATAGGTTGATGGTCAGATAAAGTGGTTTGTGCGTCTGTCTCCACTTTTGCACCTAGCGCGTAATTGTTGGTAAAAAAATAGTCACGTCGATCGGCACCATGCTTCCACTGCTTAATATCAAAAATGCCGCAAGTGGGTTGTGGTTTGTTTGCGGCCAAATCTCGCCAATGTCGTTTACTGGCAAATAGCTGCTGATATTGTTCCGTACTATCTGCAATATTAAAGTCACCGCAAACAATGGTGTCGATGGGCAAAGCACGCGGCATATACAAACCCTCGGTCGCCTTACTCGGGTATTGTTGGAGGGTTTTTGCCACGGCAACAATGGCTTCAATTTGCTGAACTTGGGCGCGCCTATGCTGTTCACAAAAATACTCTAGATGACAGGTGAGAACTCGAACAGCCTTTTCTTGATAGGCAACAACAAGCTCCCCTACTGAACGCGGCATGTGTTGCTCTGCCTGGGTAGGCGATGGCAACAAACTGTGTGCACGCCACTGTATTGATGTACCTTTTAGTGCACCGATTGCGTTGCCAAACTCCGTCCACTGACCATTGTGGGAGTAGCTCAATGACGGAGCGAAATGCCATTGATAATCGGGTAATGCTCGTTCAATCGACGCAATATAAACATCGTCAACTTCTTGCAGAGCAATCACTTCGGCTTTTTGCTGCGCTATATATTGGTGCTGCTGAGAGGCTTTATCTTCTCCATAAGCATCTACACCATTTTGCACGTTCCAACTGACAATACGCATATTATTTGAGCCCCGCGTTCATAAAAGATTGCATAAATTGACGCTGGAAAAGAAAGAACATCGCCAGTAAAGGGGCAATGGCAATTAGCGTTCCTGCACTCAGAACGCCCCAGTCCACACCGACCTCAGGAGATCCAAACAGTGCCAAGCCCACGGTAATCGGTCGACTGCTTTCGGTATTGGTGACAATGAGCGGCCACAAAAAGTTGTTCCAGTGATAGCTCAACGACACTAGTGCGTAAGCGAGATAGGTAGGTTTTGCCAATGGTACATACACTTTGCAAAGAATGGCTATGCGACTCAAACCTTCGACACGCGCCGCATCTTCTAATTCCTGCGGTACTTGCATAAAGGTTTGGCGCAGTAAAAATATGCCAAACGCGCTCGCAATATAGGGCAATGCAATACCTAAGTAAGTATCAATAGCGCCAAATTTAGCCACCATTTGATAGTTCTCGACCACTAACGCTTCTGGCATTACCATAAGTTGAATAAGCACTAGCGCAAAGACCAATCCACGACCTCTAAACTCTATCCGAGCCAGCGCAAACGCTGCAAGCGTACAGACAATTATTTGAAAAAACAGCAGCAATGTGACGGTTGCGAACGTGTTCCAAATATAGCGAATAAAAGGAGCAACTTGCCACGCCTGACTAAAGTTTTCTAATGACCATTTACTCGAGAAATCTAAGTAGATCGCATCCGATCCTGTGTGAAATGCCGCCCAAACCATATAGAGCAGTGGCAATACCCACAGCACGCCTACAAACCATGCGCCCAATAAGCTCAATGCGTGATTCACTTTTAACCAGTGCTGCGGCGAGTAAGACAGTTCAGTCGTGGTATTCATCGGTAGTGGACTCGCTTACGGCTTAATAGGAATTGGATAGCAGAGCACCCAGCCAAAATCACCAGTAACACCATGGTGAGTAGCGCGGCATACTCGCGATCAAAATAGGCGAACGCAGTTTCATAGATGTAGTAGAGCAACAATGTACTGGCGTTGTTTGGACCACCTTTGGTTAAAATAAATAGATGATCAACGACCTTAAAGGCATTAATAACCGCATTAATAAACACAAACAGCGTCGTTGGGCCTAACAGTGGAAGGATGAAGCGTCGCAGACGATAGAAATAGCTTGGCGATTCGATCCTAGCGGCGTCATTCAACTCTTTTGGAATCGCTTGCAATGCTGCGAGATAAAAGATCATAAAAAAGCCAGCTTCTTTCCAAATCGCGAGCAATATTATGGCGCCTAGTGCGGTATTTGGATCCCCCAGCCAGTTCAATCCTTCAATTCCAAACATTGCCAATACTCGATTAAACAAACCGATGTTTGGTGAATAGAAAAACAGCCAAATATTCGCCGCGGCCACCATTGGCAGCATGGTTGGTAAAAAATAACAGAGTCTTAAAAACCCTCGGCCAACAAACTTTTCATTGACCCACAGCGCCATAATAAGCGCAAGTCCCATAGACACTGGAACGGTCACAATGCCGTACCAAAAGTTATTGACCAGTGCTTTCCAAAATACGGGGTCTTGCTTGAGGTCGGCCAAGTTATCCATCAAAACTAAGCCTGTGTCATTGCTGTAGGAGCTAGTAAACACGCTGCTGTAAAACGAATTAAACGCTGGAAAATAGGTAAAGCAGCTTAGCAATACCAACGCGGGCAATAGCAGCAACCAAGCCAATCCTGAATTTGACGATAATAGAGAACGAAGCATAAGAGTTATCTGTGTGAGCAATGCGCTGATACAATTGATCTATCAGCGCATTGGTTTTACTTGAACTTAACCGCGATTAGCGCGACGTAGGATTCGCTCTGCTTGAGACTGAGCAGAATCCAGTGCTTCTTGTGCACTGCTTTGGCCTGTAAGCGTAGATTGAATCGCATCATCTAGTACACGACGTACTCGCCCTGCTTCATAGGTGGCTAATTCAGCAGTAGCCACTTTAAGCTGGTCACGAGCTACCAAGGCTTGTGGCAGTTTTTCAGCATGAGCGGTCATCTCTGGCGTATCATAAGCCGCTTGACTGACACCAACGTAACCGGTGGCAATACTCCATTGAGCGCTGCGCTCTGGCGCGGTCATAAACTTAACCAACTCGTAAGCGGCTTGTTGCTCTGACTCACTGCCGCTATTGAGCAGGTAGAAGTTACCGCCACCTGTTGGAGAACCCGGTTCGATATGAGCAGGCAACTGAGCCACACCTACATCAAAACTGGCGCTGTCCATGACGGCCGTTAAGTTGCCTGTTGAGTGCCACATCATCGCCGTTTTTTGCTCTAAGAACTCTTGACGAAGTGTCCCCCACTCAATGGTTCCCTCAGGCATCACCTTATGTTTGCTGCCTAAATCACGCCAGTACTGTAATGCCTCAACCATAGGCTCGGAGTTAAAGTTAACTTGGGTACCCTCGCTGTTCATTAACGTCTCGCCTTGCTGCTTTGACAGCGCACCAAACATCCAATAAGGGTAGCCCGTCGAAGGGATCATTAAGCCCCAACGTTCAACATCACCGTTCGCCGATTTCTTGGTTAATTTACCCGCAACCTCAGCCATCTCATCCCATGTTGTAGGCGGTTGGTCTGGATTAATGCCAGCATCACGGAACGCATCCTTGTTGTAATACATGACGATGGTCGAACGCTGGAATGGAATGCCATAGGTTTTCCCGTCTAACTGACCATTTGCCATCAGTGCAGGGTAAAAGCTTTCTAACCACTGCTGATCTTGATCCGTCTTAACAAAGTCATCAAATGGACGAATCACTCCATCATTTTTTAGCGCCAGCAAATCAATAGAAAACATCACCGACGTTTGTACTGATTCACCTGCATTCAGTGCTGCCATCGCTTTTACACGGGTATCGTTATAGTTACCGGCGTAAATCGCGTTAACATTCACATTTGGGTTATTCGATTCAAAATCGTCAATCATGCCATCAACCACTTTCGTTAATGGGCCACCGACTGCAACGGGGTAATACATAGTAAGGTCAACTTGCTCTGCACTTACATTAGCTGCGGCAAATGATGCGACCACCCCTAGTAACGTAAGCTTGGTATTAAGTTTCATTTGATTATTCTCCGTAATAAAATCAGTTAATTGCCATCTTTTCTCTAATCAAAGAAGGCTGAATAGCAGCGTGAGTTTTACTGCAAAATTGGTGTTGATCTTCAGGATTCCAATCAATTAATACTGATTGGTCGGGTGTAAACTGTTGCCAGCGCTCAACTTTGACCAGAACGTCGCAATCGTTGTGCAAGCGGACTTTTAGTAAGGTGCTGTCGCCGTGATAATCGGTATGAATGACACGTCCAGATATTCCTTTTTGCCCCAACACGATATCCTCTGGTCGCACACCTATCAGGTCGTCGACGCTAGGTAACGAAAACACATTCATGGCAGGAGAGCCGATGAATCTTGCGGTAAACGTATTATTGGGATGGTTATACAGCTCTTGTGGCGTGCCAACTTGCTGAATTTGGCCTTCGTTGAGTAATACGATTCGATCCGCCATCGACATCGCTTCCACTTGGTCATGCGTTACATAAATCAGTGTCAGTCCAAGTGATTGCTGAAGTTCTCGGATCTCTGCTCTCATCTCAGCTCTGAGCTTTGCATCAAGATTAGAAAGAGGCTCATCCATCAAGCAAATTGGATGCTGGCTAACAATTGCTCGTGCTAGTGCAACGCGCTGGCGCTGACCACCGCTAAGTTGACCAGGTAACTTGTCTTGCTGATCGGTAAGCGACACCAGGTACAGAGCGTCTTTTAAGCGCTCATCCCTTTCACGCTTAGAGACTCGGCGTGCTTTTAGACCAAACAAAATATTCTCTTTTACCGACAGATGCGGAAACAAGGCATAAGATTGAAACACCATTGAGATATGACGCTGTGAAGGCGAGAACTGAGTGATGTTACAACCGTCAATAGAGATGTTTCCTGCACTTGGCGGCTCCAGCCCTGCGAGTATTCTCAATAGCGTTGACTTGCCGCATCCTGATGGGCCTAACAGGGCAATAAACTCGCCTTTTTTAACCTGCAAGCTCACATTATTAATTGCGCTAAACTCGCCAAATTGTTTGTTGAGTTGTTCGATGTTCAAATAGCTCATGCCGCATTCCCCACACAATGAAGCTGTACCTGATGGGACTGACACAGCAGAGAAAGCTGCTGCGATTGGCAATCTGTATAAAGAGTGTCGATAAAGGAAAGAGTGGAGATACTGACACTGGCATTTCGCTGATACTTACTTGAGTCGGCAAGTAATACGGTTTTTCGGCTATTCTTTAACATTGTTTTTGTTAACTCCCCTTCATCAAACTGAAACTCGAGCAGTTCACCTTCGCCTGAAATACCGCCGATCCCTAACACGGCGACATCGGCTCTAAATGATTGAAAGAAGTTTTGGGTTTGAATTCCGCTGACATCTCTGTGTTGGTGGCGTAACCGCCCCCCCGCAACCCACACATCAATATTGGGCATTTGGGTCAAATAAGAGACTGCATCCAGATTGTTGGTAACAACGGTTAGAGAGATATCCTTAGGTAAGCTTTTGGCAAATAAGGCCGCCGTAGAGCCGTAGCTTAGAAAGACCGTATTGCCGGATTGAACTTCCTGGCGTGCCTGCTCGCATATTTGCTGCTTCACTTGCTTGTTGGTCACAGCGCGTTTACGAATGGATAGATTATCTCTGGCAGGAGGTAAGGTGATCCCACCATGTTGCTTGCGAGCTAAACCAGACTCACACAAAGCATTAATGTCACGTCTAATGGTTTGAGAGGTCACGTCAAAAACAGTTGCTAACTCTTCAGTAAGCAGACTGCCTTGTTGGTTTAACTGCTCCAAAATTTTCTGTTGACGCAATTCCATATCTTCATTTGAACCTTGAAAACTTTCATACGAAGATAGTGATCCACTATTTCAGTTTGGTGGCAGTTCTATGATTAAAGCGTTAACAAACCGTGACACTAATAATCGATACAGGGCTTGTGACGATACTAATTACGGTGACCTGTCTAACAAGCTTATTCTCAATCAAAGGTTGGAGACACGCCAGCACAAGAATGTTCATTTGAAAATCGCTGTACATAGATAGCGGCGCAACCTCAGCTGAACTGCTCCCCCATATACGTCAAGTATTCCAGTCTTAAGGTACGTTAATAGGCACATATCCATTGAGTGAGTAATAAGCTGCTCACGACGCGACATCCTGCTCAGCCTAGTACTAACACAGTAAAGCTGCTTATCTATTTGTCTCTTAACTTCCCATAAAAAAAGCCGCTAAAACAAATCAGCGGCTTTTACTTCTAGAAATTTGGTTTGGGGTTGGTAATGTTGAGCTTTAATCGTGGTTCCACGGTCTATCAACCAGCGTACACGCGCTACTAATTAAGCACTTTGAGCCAAAAATTTCCGCCACCCTCCTAAGTGTGTGATCTCTTTTGCACCTACAAGCCCTATTGACTCACAGATAAAGCCTTTAACCCATTCACCCGATTCCAGTTCAACGGTTCCTAAGCCCAGAGGGTGTGGGATCTGTGCCAATAAAGCGCCCACTTTGTTTTTTGGCATTCGCCACACTTCCACTGCAATGGCTTGGCCATTTTCTTCGTTTCGAACCAAACCCGGTCTCAAAGGTGGTCCTCCAGCTAAGCAGTAAAGCGAGTAATTGCTGGATGTGAGAGTACTTTGTTTCAAGTTGGCGCCCAGTTCAATCATTTGATGATTCAGCGCCAAGTCCTTCATATGCGCTCCGCAGACCAACAAATCCATGGTTTCTACGTTAGGTAAACTGCGACCTGTCGCGCCCAGAGGCAAATTCATTATTTGCTCCCAGTGATGGGCAAGCGACAACAGCGACTCATCGTTAAAGGCGTGGCTAAACAAGGTCACACCAAAAGGCAGCCCCGTTTGGGTGAAACCTGCTGGCATAGCCAGTGCACTGTAATCAAGCAAGTTCATAAAGTTAGTGTAGTAACCAAGATTTGAGTTTAGCTCGATTGGATTCGCCTCAACGTCATCAATGGTATAGATGGTTCCTGCGGTTGGAGTTAACACAACATCGACGCTCGCCATTAAGCGATCGCATTGCACCTTGTAAGCTTGCAGTTGATACATCGCTTTGTACGCCTCGCTGGCCAAGAGTGATTTGGCCCCTCCCACTATGGTTTGGATCACCTCTAGGCACTCAGCGCCCTTTTGCTGGTAAAACTCTTCAATCGCAGCATAACGCTCGGCTACCCAAGGACCTTGATACAGCAAACTAGCGGCGTTTTGAAAGGACTCAAAATCGAAAGGGATCACCGTTGCGCCAAGTGATTCAACGCGTGCTACGGCTTGGGCATAAAGCTTCTTGTATTCCTCGTCACCAAAGAACTGCAGATGTTTCTCGGTTAAGACACCTACTCGAGTCCCTTTAAAAGAGTGCGGTTGCGATTGAGACGGTTGCTCTACCGGGCGGGCGTAACAATCATCACTGTCATACTGTGCGCCCACCTTGTACAACAGTGCGAGGTCTTGCGAACATTTGGCAAAAAAGGTTACGCAATCCAAGGTTCTACATGCGGGCACTACGCCACTGCAGCTAACCACACCTTTGGTTGGCTTTAATCCATACAAATTATTAAATGCCGCTGGCACGCGCCCAGAGCCGGCTGTATCGGTACCCAACGAAAAATAAACCTGCTCAGTAGCCACTGTTACTGCGCTGCCAGAACTTGAGCCACCCGAAATATACTGAGGATCAAAGCTATTGCTGACCGCTCCCCAAGGGCTTCTCGTTCCCACTAAGCCGGTGGCAAATTGGTCTAGGTTGGTCTTACCCAGTGGCACGGCTCCAGCGGCAATAAGCACCTTAACGATAAACGCCGACTCTTTCGGTTGATATCGATAGGCGTCACAGCCCGCGGTCGTTTCCAGTCCTTCGAGATCGATGTTGTCCTTGATGGCGAAAGGAACCCCATATAAGGGAAGATCGCTAGCATCTCGTTGAGATAATCGAGCCAGATAATCATCGAGCTGCTCATCAGAGATCACCGCAAGCCACGCATTCGATGACTCAGTGCGAATACGATCCAGCTTGTTTTTCAAATAAGCTTTCGGCTCTAGAGCACCTTGTCGATAGGCCTCCACAAGCGATTGAATTGTCGTAGGTTCAGCAGATGTTGTTGGCTTATTTAATTCTATATTCATTTCTTAGCTCCTATGCTTCACAGGTATTTACGACAACTAATGGCTCGCCCGCATGAACCTGAGCGCCGGCATCATGACAAATATGGTCGATCACACCTGAAACGTTTGCTGTCACCTCGAGTTCCATCTTCATCGCTTCTAATATCATCACAACATCGTTCTCTTTGACGGTTTGACCGGGCTCTACTAGCACCTGCCAAATGTTACCTGCCACATGGCTTTCAATGGCCTCTTGACCTTCATCAAGCTGCGTAAACACCGTAGACTCCTCGATTTCAGTTGCGACAAAATTAGCCTGACCCGTCTCTTCCCAGCGTTGTCTTTCTGCTTCAAAAGCGGTTTGCTGGCGGGTTTTACAAGATTTGATCTCTTGCGCATGCTCGTCTAGGAGCTGCTGATAATCGGCCAAGCAAAACACTGTCTCTTCAATCTTCATTGGGAATTGGCCGAGCGGATGTTTTTCACGAATATCAAGCAGCTCGTCGGCACTGACTTCGTAAAACTTAATCTGATCAAAGAAGCGCAGCAGCCATGGCTTATCAAACACATCCGTTTGGCGATAACGGTTCCACATCTGCAGCGTGCGGCCAACAAATTGATACCCCCCTGGACCTTCCATCCCATAGACACACATATAGGCACCACCAATGCCAACGGCGTTTTCCGGTGTCCAAGTTCTGGCTGGGTTGTATTTGGTGGTCACTAATCGGTGGCGTGGATCCATAGGGGTAGCTACGGGGGCGCCCAAATACACGTCGCCTAAACCCATAACAAGATAGCTTGCGTCAAACACAATCTTTTTGACGTCATCGACAGAATCTAACCCATTGATTCGGCGGATAAACTCAATGTTGTCTGGGCACCATGGTGCATCTTTTCGCACGATTTCGTCATACTTGCGAATGGCCAATCGAGTGGCTCCGTCATCCCAAGACAGGGGCAAGTGGACCACTCGAGCAGGAACCTTAAGGTCATCGATGTTTTCTAGTAAAGACTCAATCTCTTCCAGCTCAATGAGAAGATCTTCTCGCGGCAAAACCAAATTATCGTAATGGATTTGTAGCGAGCGAATACCTGGTGTAAGTTCCTGAACACCTTGTAGCTGTTTTTCCTGTAATTTCAGCATTAACGCATGGACTCTAAAGCGTAAGCGTATGTCGAGTTTTTGTGGGCCATACTCCACCAACAGGTAGTCTTCACCACTTGGGCGGTACACCACCTGCTCACCAAATTTTTCTGCGGGTATGGTTTTAATAACGGGCGAGCTCGGCGCTTCACGATCTAGCGCTAACTCTTCAACATTTGCCGTCGTCAGCTGATCAAGTTGATGACGCTCCGCTTGTTCAGCACTTGCTATAGAAACCGGAATAAAGCGAATTTTATCACCCGCCTTTAATTGCCCCATCTTCCACAAATCGGCTTTTATGATGGTCGCAGGACATACAAACCCACCTAAACTTGGGCCATCAGGACCTAAGATAACGGGCATATCTCCCGTAAAGTCAATTGTCCCCACCGCGTACGCATTATCGTGAATGTTTGATGGATGAAGACCTGCCTCACCGCCGTCTGCGCGAGCCCAGTTAGGCTTTGGCCCAATCAACCGAACCCCTGTGCGACTAGAGTTGAAATGTACTTTCCACTCGGCATCAAAAAAGGCGTCGATATCGTCGTCGGTAAAGAAATCTGGCGCACCGTGTGGACCGTAAATCACGCGAATTTCCCACTCATCGGTAATGCGAGGCTGTATCACGCTAGTGAGATTCGACGCTGTGTTTGATTCGCTCGCATTAAGGTGTAGCACATCACCAGAGCACAAAGCACGTCCAGCGTGGCCACCAAACTGCCCTAAGGTAAAGGTTGAACGACTGCCTAGATACTCTGGACAGTCGATGCCACCGTCAATGGCCAGATAGGTTCGAGCACCTTCTAAGATCTTACCTAACTTAAGGGTTTGGCCTGCTGCAATATCAATACGCGTGCCCATAGAGACACTATCACCCTCAAGCGAAGCTTGAATGGTGGCTCCGGTTAAACACACAGACGTTGCCTGGTTAAACTTAAGAGTGGGTCCCGATACGATGATCTCAAGTCCCGCACAATCAAGGTTGTTTCCCAACAAAGTGTTGCCGAGTTGAAAGCTTAGGCAATCCATAGGTCCAGACGGTGGAACACCGATGTCCCAATAACCGGTTCGTGCTGGGTAGTCTTGGATAGTTGTTTGAGTACCACCGCTAATCACATCAAAAGTGTTGGGTTGGTATTCAAATTGATTGAGAGACTGAGTTAGTACCTGACCGTCTTTAACAAGTTGGCTGTCCAACAACTGACTTAGGTAAGCTTTATTGTGCTCAATCCCATAAATTGTACTGTCATCCAATGCTAGCTTTAATTGTGAGAGCGCTTCATCGCGGCTCGATGCGTGCACAATAACTTTTGCCAACATCGGGTCAAAAAATGGCGAGACTTCAACACCGGCCTCTATCCAGTGTTCAACACGTAAGTTGTCTTGCGTAGCCCACTCGACGTGGCTTAACAATCCGGCGCACGGCTGGAAGTTTTTATTGGCATCTTCTGCATACAGGCGCACCTGAATCGCATGCCCTTGCGAGCGTAAATTTTGCCCTAAGGCGGCAAGATCAAGGTCATTTGCGCCTTGACGCACCATCCATTCGACCAGATCAACACCAAAGACTTCTTCTGTAACGCCATGCTCTACTTGCAAGCGCGTATTCACCTCTAAAAAGTAGAATTCTTGACTGCGTTGGTCGAGAACGAACTCCACAGTGCCTGCATTGCGGTAGTTCACCTGCTGAGCTAATCGGATAGCGGTATTTTGTAAATCTGTTCGTGTTTGCTGGCTTAAGTTTGGAGCAGGGGTCTCTTCAATCACTTTTTGGTTTCGGCGCTGAGCGGAACAATCACGCTCACCCAGTGCCACCACATGCCCTGCTCCATCACCAAAAATCTGTACTTCGATATGGCGTGCTTGCTGAATGAATTTCTCTAGAAAAACACCGCTGTTACTGAAGTTATTCTCGCTTAATCGCTTAACACTTTCGAACGCATCCGACAATTCTTTCGCGCTGCTGCAGCACTGCATACCGATGCCACCGCCACCGGCGGTACTTTTAAGCATGACTGGATAGCCAATGCGTTCAGCTTCTACTAGTGCTTGCTCTTTTCCGGTGAGTAAACCAGTACCTGGAAGCAATGGAACCTGAGCTTTCTGTGCCACTTCGCGAGCAGAGTGTTTTAAGCCGAAGGTCCGCATTTGGTCTGATGTTGGCCCTAGAAAAACCAACCCCTCCTGCTCACAACGCTCGACAAACTCAGGGTTCTCACTTAAAAATCCATAGCCGGGATGAATGGCTTCTGCGCCCGTCTGTTTTGCAATCTCAATGATTTTGTCTTGATCAAGATAGGTGTCTGTCGCTCCTCCTTTACCCAGCGAGCACGCTTGGTCAGCAGCAACAACATGTAAACTTTGGGAGTCCGCCTCGCTGTATACAGCGACACTCGAGATATTGAGTTGTTTTAATGTGCGGATAATTCGACAGGCAATGGCACCACGGTTAGCAATTAAGACCTTACTAATCATAATTTCGTCCCTAAAACCCGGGTCGTCCCGGAAAAATAAAGAGCATTCGATAGGGTCGTCCCTTGCTCATTTTTTAATTATGTGACTGACTTTATTGCCAAACAATCATTTCTACAGGCGTAGGATTGTAGGCATTACAAGGGTTGTTTAACTGAGGGCAGTTAGACATAAGAACAATCGTATCCATGTGCGCTTTAAGCTCAACGTACTTGCCCGCGCCGCTAATCCCATCTTCAAACGTCAGTCCGCCGTCAGAGGTAATTGGCACGTTCATGAAGAAATTGATGTTGTGAGTGATATCGCGCTTGGACATGCCAAACTGTTCATTTTCAGCCACCGCAAGCAACCAACTGTCTCTGCAAGCGTGCATGCATTTCTTTTCGACAGAGTAACGAACGGTATTGCTTTCGGTTGCGCACGCGCCGCCTAATGTGTCGTGTCGCCCACAGGTATCCGCGACAATTTCAAGCATCACGTTACCAAGATCCGATAAAATCTTAGTCCCTGCCGTCAAGTAGACATTGCCTTGCTCACGGATGGTATCTATCGCGCTATAGCGCTCCGAAGGATCGGCGGCACTGTAAAACAGTGTATCCGCGGCTTGATTGCCTTCTAAATCTAGAATGCGTAGGGTTTGCCCTTTTTTTATCACCTTCATGTAGTAGTCCCCGGCAGGAACAACGTCACGATGCAAGGCGGCTTGCGGATCTAATTGGCTTTCTAAAATCATAATGCGTTCCTTAACAGCAGTGACTAGTGGCGGGTGAAGTAGGGTTTGACTGCGCTAAGTAGCGTCGATTATTTTCAAATCCACGCGCATTCTCGTCTCGATGGTTGTAGCAAACATCGCTGTCTAGGCGCTTTTCCGATTCGAATACACACACTTCGACTGGTTTGAACGGGTACTCAGTCTGAGGGTTCATTGGGTGTGGACAGGTGGTCATCACCACTAAAGTATCCATCTCAAATCGAAGCTCGATACAATCACCTGCTTTGCTGTGGGATTCACCAAAAACTAGGTTCCCTGCGTCATCTGTCGACACTTTACTAAACAAGTTTACGTTGGCTGCTAAGTCACGTTTGCCTAGCCCGTATTTAGCGACTTCGACAAGCAAGGCATCAAACCCATTTTGCTTCCACTGGTTACGATCGCTTTGGTAATCGCGCTCGCCCCACTTTTGCGCGACTTTACGCTTGTTTGCAACGCCACATACCGTGTCTATCCAACCTGTGTCATCACGAACAATAGAGCAAAAAATCCGCCCCATATCAGAATATAGGCAGTTACCTTGGGTAAGTTTAAACGTGTGTTGACACTTCAACGTGTCGGGGGCGTTGTAGCGCTCTAGCAGGTTGCTAGGGTTGTAGAACAGCAGGCTCATGTTTGCCCCACCTTCTACATCTTTAAATTGTACTGTGTGGCCTTTTGGTACGACCATCGACCAATGAGAGGCGCCTGGAAGCGTATCGGTAAAAAGGCTTTCCTGATTTGCTAACATAATGTGTCCTTTATGCGATTTTTTTCTGAATCAAGTCAGGCATCGAATGTTCAACTTGTTCTGTAGGAATATCAAAAGTGACTTGAGCGCCGAACCTTTCTGGCGCTTGTTCATCGTTTCTGGCGTGATCAAATACCCATAAACGGCTGCCTAGGTGAAAGCCTTCACTCAAATCATGGGTGATCATAAACACCGTCAAGTTTTGTTCTTTCCATAAAGACTTCACTAAAACGTGCATATCCTTACGGATGCCAGGATCGAGCGCACCAAACGGTTCATCGAGCAGCAGGATGCGAGGCTTCTTAATCAGTGCTTGCGCTATCGACAATCGTTGTCTCATGCCCCCTGATAGCTCGTGCGGATACTTATCTTGAGCAGACAAAAGCCCAACTTGATCTAATATCTTTCTTGCTTGCTCGATCGCATCTTGCTTACGTTGCCCAAACAACCGTCCTAACAGCCGAGAAGAGGTGCCTTGAGTGTCGACTTCTAACCCCAGAACAACATTGTCCAGCGCCGTTAAATGCGGAAAAACAGAGTACTTTTGAAACACAATTCCGCGCTCTACACCCGGCTCCTGACTCAGAGGTTCCCCATCCAATAGAATCTCTCCACGAGAAGGGGTCTCAGTGCCTAGCAGCATGTTTAAGAACGTCGTTTTCCCGCAGCCTGAAGCACCGACAATGCTGATAAAGTCACCTTGGTTTACACTCAGATTGAGGCTTTCGAGTACGATGTTGCTGCCGTACTCTTTCCACACTTGATTGATCTCGATGATGGGTTGTTGATCAGCCATTTTCTTCTCCTTGCGTCTGGTGATACCAAGGGCTTAGTTTTTTCGATAACAAGCGCAATAGCCAATCCATGCAATAGGCCAATACTGTGATCCACATGACGTAAGGCAAAATCACATCCATCGATAAGTAACGTCGAACTAAAAATATTCGATAGCCCAATCCTTCTGTTGCCACTATGGCTTCTGCGGCAATAAGAAACAGCCATGCACTGCCTAATGTCAGCCGAACCGCTTCAATTAACTTGGGCATGATCTGAGGCAAAATGACTCTGACGATGATTTGCCAACTGTTGGCGCCCAGTGTCTGCGCTTTTATCAACTGCTCGTCGGGTAAGCTCTGAACTCGCAATTGAATATCTCGAATGATGATTGGACAGACACCAATCACTATCAGCACAACTTTCGACACTTCACCTACACCAAATGAAATGAACAAAATGGGTAGTATTGCCATCGGCGGAATTAACGAAATGGTGGTGATCACCGGTGACAGTGATGAGCGCACCAATGGGATGATCCCGGTCGCCACGCCTAAGCAAAGACCAAGTAAAGCGCTGAGCCCTATTCCCCACGCTAAGCGGGTCAAACTGGCAAATGTGTCTGTCCAAAGCAGATACTCGCCAGTACGACGGCTTGGCGTAAACGCCATTCTTTCAATGGCGTCAGCAAAGCTACTAAAGGCAGGGAGTAACTTATCTGCCGAGTTGGCTGCTAGCCTCGCATCGGAGGCAACAATATAAACCGCCAGCAAGATAAGAAACGGCATCACACCCAAGAACACTCTTCCCTGTCGAGAAGGGCGACGATTAATGAGCTTGGTCATAATAACTCCATAGATAATGACCTAAAGGGAGATTACAGCTTCTGGTCTGCGGCCATTTGCATGTACTCAGAGGTAAATCTCAACTTGATATTGCTCTCGTCACCGTATACGCCAGCAGGGGTCTCTATACCAATGAATCCAGCATCAGGAGCGCCCTCACCAAGCAAGCCATGCTCAAACGAGAACTCACTCACTTTTTGCATGGTGGTGGCCAGTGCAGGGCTTTGAGTAAAGCTCACCGCATCACTGGCTGAATAAAACATATTGGTCGATGCAAGCTGCGCCTTATATCCGTCGAGATCCGTGCCAGAAGCTTGCGCCATAAAGGTTTTCGCTTCGTCGCCCTCAGACTGTGACTCCATGATGGCCATGATTTCATACCAAGCACCGGTAAGCGCTTTACCCAACGCAGGGTTGTCGTTAAGTGTCTCGGTATTCACCACCAAAAGGTCGATGATTTCGCCAGGAATATTTGAAGAGTCAAAGACAAAAGAAGTGTCTGGCTGAGCGGTGATTTCGCTAAGAAGCGGGTTCCAAGTGACAACAGAAGAAACGTCGTCTGTGCTAAATGCTGCGACTAAGTCAGCGTCAGAGGTGTTGACCACGCGGACATCTCGCTCACTCAGTCCTACGCTCTCTAGCGCACGCGCCATAAGGTAGTGAGAAACACTGAGTTCCACTAAGTTAATCGACTGCCCTTTAAGGTCTTCGAGTGCTTTGTCACCTTTAAGGACAATGCCGTCGTTACCGTTAGAGAAGTCGCCCACAACCAGTGCTGTAGAGTCAATGCCACTGGCCGCAGGAATGGTTAATGCGTCCATATTGGTCATAACCGTGGCATCAAACTGGCCGGTGGTAAATTGGTTGATGGACTCGATATAGTCATTAACCTGAACGACGTCGATTTCAATGCCGTATTTATCCGCCCACTTATCGAGAATACCGGAGTGATCAGCGTAATCCCAAGGCATCCAACCAACGTAGATAGACCAAGCCAATGTGAATTTCTCTTTTTCTTGAGCGAGGGCAGAAGTAGAAAAGGTAGACGCAAGTAACGCCGCACCGACAAGTGATGTGATTAGACTTTTCTTAAATAGAGCTTTCATTGGAATCTCCTCCTGGAGTCACTGGGATATCGGAACAAGAGACATAACCAAGTGGCTTGGTTTAATCTCCCGGGCTTCTATCCCTCCGTGTGACCCCTTGCGAGGTTGACAACTCTCGACCCAGACACTGCGCAGCAGCCGGAACCCTAGATGTCTATTTCCAAATTGTGGTTAACCGTTCCTATACAGGACCACTTAACATTATGCTCTTGCGAATACATTGTGATTAATCCAAGGATTGTGCCATGATCACTAATCTTTAATTATCAACACTTTAGGGTATATACGTAATTAAATTCACAATGCTATTTCGATCCTATTGGTGCAAACTCCCCAAAGTGGTGCGCCATTTAATCAACAAACCTCAAAGAAACGTGAACACATAAATTGGCTGCTCTACTCACCAACATTTGCATGACACAACAGCAAAACCTTGCGTATCACATAACCAATTTTTGCTATGGGTACACAAGTTTTTTTCACTCTGTTTACTAAGGTGCTTAGCTTGATATAACACCCAAACCTACCTATAAATAGGTAGGTAATCCTTCATCACGACACGGAGGGAATGAGTATGAGTATTCAAATAGCGTTCTTGCTGGTGTTCATTGCAGGTGGCTTGTCTGTGTGGATATTAATGCGAATGTCCAATCGGGTTGAAAAGGATCGAATGGCGGTGATCAAACACAAAATCAGCGCTATGAATGGGAAAGTGAAAAGAATAGATCAAATTGACAGAACTCACTGTCCATTCAGTTCGGAATACCAAGATCCCGACTTAACCTATAAGTTTTACAAGGTTAGCTACGATAAGCACAACCAATCGAAAGTGTGCTGGGTGACGCTATTAATGAGCCAGCGGAGCTATGGACCAAGTAGCGCAATTCAGACTGACTGGGTTTGGCGTGATTTAGCCTAATTTAGTGTCTGATTGTTGCCAAGCCTATGGTTCAACAAACAGTAAGCCCTTAAAAATTAAAGCCCACGTTCTCCCTTGTCATTTCAACAGAGTTACGTGGGCTTCATTGTTCTTATGAGTGAACTGTTCTTATTTGTTACCCGTTCTTATTTGTGAACAATTAAGGCATCAATAATTGGATCCTCAGAAGCACTCATCACATCAGGGTTCACACCGTAGTGGCGACTGGTAAACGTAAAATCATGACCTTTGGTGTCTATGTTGTTGATCGCGCTTTCACCGCAGTTAAACGAAACCGTGACCGTGCCATCGATGTTTTTATCCCAAGAGTGAGAGCTAATATGCCTAACTCCATCGATTAAATATTTATCTCCATCGTAGGCGGTAATCGAAGTGAAAAACTTATTCTCTGGATCATTGAACGTCGTTGTGTAACAAACGTCTGACTTCAATTTTGGGCTGTTAGAGTATTTATTACCAACAAATGCTTCTGGGCTTGCACCACCCCAACCTGCCGCGTTTTCCAGATTCCACTGGTACAGATCAGTGAGCTGATCCGACGTTCTTGGGAATGTATGGGTAAACTTCTCCATGCCATTCACTTCTTGGGTGTATTTTTTCACCCAAGTTTCAACCTCTTCATAATCGTAGGATTGAACCTCGTAGTCCAACGCAAAATTAAACTCATGAACGTTTACCAAATCCAGCTGACTCGCCGCATATCGCCTGGTAAAGAGCTTATTATCATGTACGCGATATTGAGAAAGACCTATCGATTACTCATCAATAGGTCTTTGCTGATGTATCCAAGTTGAGGGAATTGATATCAGCAATGCCAGTCATACGTAACCCAACATAGCCTATTTCGCTATATGAGCAACTACGCCACAATACTGGTGCTGGTTAACTTAGCGTATATTGTGCCTCCTTCAAATCGCGCGTTGTCGCCTAGTTGCTGCGCAATGCGAATGACCTCATTCCACTTCACCATGCGCTCGCTGCGAGTAAATGAGCCCACTTTTAATTGCCCTGCGTCGGTTGCGACCGCAAGGTGAGATATAAAGGCATCTTCCGTTTCACCAGAGCGAGCTGAAACAACTGGCAGCCATCCTGCTTGCTGCGTAATTGCAATCGCCTCTAGTGTTTCTGTGACCGTGCCAATCTGGTTAAGTTTAATTAGCACACTATTAGCTAAGTTTTGGTCTATGCCCTGTTTAATGCGAGCAATATTGGTGGTAAAGAGATCGTCGCCGATGACTTGAATTCGGTCCCCTACTTGCTCAGTAAATCGTCGCCACATTTCAAAGTCTGTGTCGGCAAACGGATCTTCTATCGATAGCACTGGATAGGACTCGCACCAATCCAACATCAATTGTAAAAACTGCTCAGATGTGTAGCTTTTACCGTCAAGAGGTAAATGGTAGAGGCCGTCTCGATAGAGATCACTGGCAGCAATATCTAGTGAAATTGAGACCTCTTTGCCAGGTTCATAACCCGCTGTGGTAATGGCTTCAACCACAAACTCAAAGATAGCTTGATGATTATCAAACGTTGGCCAAAAGCCCCCTTCGTCAGCGGCGCCAGCCAACAGACCCCGCTCTTTAAGAAGAGCTTCGGCAGTGCGATAGATATTAAAGGTCACTTCTAGGGTATCTTGATAAGTCGTTGCGCCATTGACAATGATCAGGAAGTCTTGAATATCGGTGCGCCACTGCGCGTGTGCACCACCACCCACTAACTGGATCTCGGGTAACGGCAACAAAGTCCCTGAGCCTGTTGGTGCGAGCGACTTGTAGAGTGGTAGCTTGAGTGCCTTTGCTCGTGCATCAGCAACGGCAAGTGACACTGATAAAATAGCATTGGCACCTAATCTCGATTTATTGTCAGTGCCATCTAACGCGCACATTTGACTGTCGACGTCAGATTGCTTTTCTACAGACTTGCCAATAAGCGCTTGTTGCAGCTCGCCTTTTACGTGCTCAATCGCTTTAAATACCGACTGTCCCTTAAAGCGAGACAGGTCACCATCACGCATTTCTAAGGCTTCAAACTGGCCTGTAGAGGCGCCCGAAGGCACCATGCCCACACCACGCGTTCCATCGTCTAAGGTAACAACGGTTTCTAGTGTAGGCTGACCTCGAGAATCAAAAATTTGGTAGGCGTCTATCTGTTTAATGTACATCGTTTTTTACTCCTAAAATTAGCTGTTCCACAGAAGAGGCCGGATAGGCCAATTGCGATAATATCCATTGCCTTATCTGGGCCTTTTTATCTGTATTAAGGTATTCAACTGGCGATTTTCCATCGAGCCTTGCTAGCATCATGTAAAGTGACAGGGTAACCATGTGTTGTGCTTCAAGTTGTGAATAATGGGATGATCCCAGTGCGTGTTGATAGGCATCGATGAAGTGCTGCGCCAACGCGCAATAGTCTGACTGACCAAAATGGTGCGCTTTGAGCAGAAGATGATGGAGCATAAAGGCCACATCAAATGCAGGGTCACCAAACCAAGCAACTTCGCAGTCCACTATTTTAATTGCCTTAGCGGACACCAAAATATTTTTGGGACTAAAGTCACCGTGCACTAAGCAGCGTTTAGTGGTTGCTACTCGCTCTATCAATTCGGTGATCTGTGTAGCTAAACTTGGATGATTAGAAATCAACGATTCAAAATAGGGCTCAAGACGTAATTGGTAGAAATTTTCGTCCGAATCAAACAGCGCTTGTACATTGCTGTCGTCCCAGCTCAGGGCGTGAATATCCCCTAATGCCTGTCCAATGCGGCTCGCCACTTCAACCGAGCACTCTCCAACCATTAAGCGCTTTTTCCAATCTTTGTACTCGGCAGGAAGATACTCCATGGTAAAAAGCTGCTCTTCTTCTAACGAGTTCAAAATTTTAGGAACATAGTTAGGCAGCCTATCCCCAACATAGGTCAAGTAGCGTTGTTCGAAGATATTGCGATTGGTGTTTGCAAACCATTCTTGCTCTACATTCAGCTTGGCCAGCGCTCGCTTGGCAACAAAACGGCGCTGCTGGTCCTCTATCAGATAGATCTCGCAGCTTACCCCGCCCGTAAGCGGGGTTGCTGTCGCATGCTGTTTAGAGACCACATCGTGTTGCTGCAGTATGTCCAAAATCATGCGAATTCCTTAGCGCACTGCGGCAACTGATTGATGGCGTAAGTAACCTTCAAAGGTCGCTTTACTGTTTACTCCACCCCCACAGCCACTCTTATTACACGCGCCATAATGCAGGCCATACTCAAACACGTTGTGAGCGTTAATCCAGCTGTTCCCTCCAACTAACTGATGCGCGAGCACTTTGGCTTTAGCGAGGTCTTGGGACCACACACTGTTGGCCAAACCATAGAGGTTGCGGTTAGCTCGCTCAATCACTTCCTGCTCGTCGTTAAACTTCAGCAAGAACGAGACCGGACCAAAGATCTCTTCGATGGCCCACGGGTTATCATCGGCACCGGCCAAAAGTGTTGGCGTGATGTAGTTACCATCACTTAAGCTTTCGTCGCTAGGTCGCACACCCCCAGTGACAATAGTCGCGCCATGAGCCTGAGCATCGCCTATGCATTCAAAAATCTTGGCTAACTGTTTTTTAGTACAGATGGGGCCCATCTGCGCACTTTCGGTTAGGCCACGTCCCAATACAATCGATTCAAATGCCACTTTTGCTTTGGCAACAAATTCATCGTAGATATCATCATGGATATACCATCGCGATGCGGTGCAACACACTTGTCCAGCATTGAGCGTAATTGCCCCTGTCAGTCCTTCTACAGCGGCGTCTACGTCTGCATCGCTACAAATAATGGCTGCACCTTTGCCGCCTAGTTCTAATTTTGCTGGCACTAGATTACGGCCACAGACTTCACCAATATGACGGCCTACCGCCGTTGATCCCGTAAACGACATCAGCTTTATGCGTGGGTCAGAAATAAGGGCTTCACCCGCAACAGAACCACTGCCTGGAAGAACGTTAATAACGCCCTTAGGAAAACCGGCTTCTTCGGCTAACTTGGCTAAATATAGTGTCGATAACGGAGTCTCAGAGGCAGGTTTAATCACCACTGTATTACCCGCAGCAAGTGCAGGAGCAATCCCCCAAGCGCACAAAGTGAACGGGAAGTTCCAAGGGAAAACAAACGCCGCCACACCATAAGGTTTTTTCACCGTGTGGCTGTCTGTGACTTCCAGTCCGAGTTCGACCTCGTACTGTGCCTCTACCGCAAGGGTGGCAAAATAGTCGTAGCTGTCGGCCGCAAAGGGCACATCAAAACCCGTTGCTTCGGCTTTAGGTTTACCAACATCAATAGATTCTAGTTCGGCCAATATATCTTCATCACGACGAATCAAACTCGCTAGTTTTTGCAGCAAAGCTTGTCGCTTAGCAGGAGCGGTTGCTCCCCACGACTTAAACGCCACTTCTGCATGGCTAACCGCATCATTCATATCTTGCGGCTGCGCCATTGCTATTTGTGTCACGGCTTTGTTTGTTGCCGGATCGACCACATCAATACTTTGACCCGATCGTAGCCACTCTCCGTTGCTAAAAAACGCCAGTGGTTTGTTTTCAAGAAAAGCCAGGGTGTTTGGGTTTAGAGTCAGTTGTGTCATCTCTTTTGCTCCTAGTTATTATTCGCTACCGCTACAGCGGTAAATGAGAGGTCTAATGTGGCGATATGCCGCATAACTGCCGCCTCCATAATTGTGTTGAGGGTTGTAGGGTGTTGAGTAGAGTCTGTTGCGAGTGCGAGTTCATCGGACGTCAGCTCGAACAAACTGTTAATGCATGGGAAGGTGACGGTTTGCTGCGCTTTAATCCCGTAGCAGCTTGGTTTATCCATATAAGTACGTTGGCTTCGGCTATGCTCCAAACCTTGGCAACTCGAACCAATTGCTGCCTCCATCCCGAGCGCGTAGGTACGGTCAACGCCTCCTTGATAATCTGCCCACGGGGTAAAGTCTCGACCGCCGCAATGATTCCAATAGTTCATCGATTGAGCATTGACTTGGTTAGGTAGTCTAGAGAGCGGAATCACCGACAGATACGCCAGGTTTAAATAGGGATTAACGCACAAGCTCCACAATAGTTCGGGGTTATCCGTAGTGCCTGACACGAAATCTGAGTGCCCTGTATACCCATCCATCTGGTGTAAATTTTTCTGTCTTGCAGACTTAGTCGGTGCGGCTGAAAAATCGGTAAATTCAAGGTTGGGCTCTAACTGAGTGGTTTGATCAAACTCGGTTCCTGCCGGCGCCACTTTAAAGTGATTGCAGTTGTTAAACACCAGACATCCACGTTCTAAAAAGGGCGCGCCCAAGGTCGTATGCCATGCAAGATTAATATCGACGGCTTGTTCATTTGGGTTATGGACTTGCAACACGCAGTAGTGCGCACTCTGGTCTGCATACAAATAGTCCCATTTTTGGTATTGAAGTTGGCGATACTGGCCTTGCAGCTGCCAATGCGCGATGTTGGCCTTGTGATGGCTGTGTTGGTACTCAACGTCCACTTCATAACAGCGATTAAGTTGCCAGTTTGTATTGGCGCAATCTCCATGGGGTAATAGCTGATCATTGCCTGGGCCAAACGTTGGCGCACATGGGAATGTCCCTGCCGCTTGCCTCAATAATTCAATGCCCCAGTAGCTGGATTGTTCGGGATCGTTACTGTCCATGAACCCAGATTGAGACGCCTTAAAGTGAGGCTGCCAGTGAGTGTTAAGCCAAACTGCCCCGTCTTTATCGCGTAATCGCGTTGAAAACTCGGGAGTCATGCCACCAAAGTGTTGAACAAACAACCGGGTCGATGAGTTGGTGATCCATACTCCTGATTGCCCTAAATATGACGACTCTTGAACTGGCATAATGGCTCCTTGTGCTAAATTTTGGGTGCAGTAACCCCCAAAAAGTGTGTCACTTTCTGTCGTTGAAAAAACTTTTAGCTGTGAACTGCGTTAGCGGGCAGTCCACTGGTTTAAGCGCGTGGGTTGTAGGGAACCTATTGAGTGCTAAAGGCCGTTAACCTGCTAACACCTAACACAAGCCCCCCCACAACATTGGCACTGTCTAGCTCAGCATGTCCGTATATTTTTGGACCTCTTGCTCAATTTTGGGCAGCACACGTTGCATCGTCAGTGGTGGATAGGCCGACAATCCATCAACCTCAATCTCGTGCCCAAGTGTTTGCATATAGGTGGTATGTATGGCCGTGCCTACGTTGATTTTGGTAATTCCCATGGTGATGGAATGGCGAATATCGTCGGCGCTGATGCCCGTACCGCCATGTAAAACCAGTGGCGTACTAACAGCCTCATTAATTTGCGATAAGCGTTCAAAATGTATTTCTGGCTCGCCATCGTAATAACCGTGCGCGGTTCCTACGCCAACCGCGATCAGATCCGCACCCGATTGCTCTGCTAAGGCTTTAACATCACTCACCGCTGCAAGATAATCGCCGTCGGTAAATCCGCGACCTCGGATCTTGCCGATTTCAGCTTCAACCACCACACCTTTAGCGTGCGCATAATCAGCCACCTTTTTAGTGCCCTCAATGTTTTGCTCCAAACTTAACGCAGAGCCGTCATACATCACCGAGTCAAAACCGGCATCGACCGCCGCTAAACAGAGCTCTATATCGTCACAATGGTCGAGATGAAGATAAATTGGCACTGTGGCGTTTTTTCGCAGCCCTTGAGTCATCGATACAATAAGATCGAGACCTAAAGCATCCACCACGCTGGTATACGCCATCAAAAGCACCGGCACCTGCTGTTTTTCTGCAACCGCTACGATGGCTTTACCGTCCCAGATATCATTGAAATTGAAACCAATAATGCATTTACTGTTTTGGTGATATTCTTTAAGTAGCTCAGACAACGGCTTCATAATTATTTCCCTGTAATTCAATTTGTTGGTAGTTTTTGATTGCGCCTGTGGAGCCATATTGCTGAACCACTATCGCACCTGCTCGGTTGGCAGTGTGTACAGCATCTTTAAAGGGTAACCCGCGGGCAATTGACGCTAGAAATCCACTGACAAACCCATCACCGGCACCCGTCGTGTCGATAACACCGTCAATAGGTTTAGCGTTCACCCAAAAACCTATTTGGCCATCATGGGCGTAAGCGCCTTTTGCTCCCGCCTTAATCACAACCTGTGACACTCCTGCATCAACAAAGTATTGCGCGCACTCTTCGATGGTTGATTTTCCGGCGATCTGTTGGGCTTCGTTGAGTGTTGGTAGAAAGTAATCCAGGTTGGGTAACATAGGCCCAATGGTCTTTAACCACCGACCTCTATTATCCCACCCCACATCCAAACTGGTCTTAACACCTTGCTCGCGAGCCTTGGCAAACAGTTTGGGTAGCCCTTTTTCTTCAAGGCTTGGCAGCAGAAAGAATCCGCTACAGTGAACTATGTCGTGACGTAAAATTGCACTCTGATCGAGATCGCTTAGCGCCAGACTGTCAACGGCCCCACCACGGTATAAAAAGACTCTCTCACCGTGCTTATCCACCAGAGCAATCGCAACACCGGTCGAGTCACCGTCTGTTTGGTTGACGTACTGGGTATCGATGCCTTCTCCCGCATAAGTGTTCATAAGCCAATCGCCAAAAAGATCGCTTCCTAATTTGGTGTGCAAACTCACTGGCACGCCCATTGCTCCGAGGTTAAGCGCGACGTTAGCCGCATCGCCCCCTGGCTTCGTCGTCACCGTATCTAGCAGGGTCACATCTTGGGTAAAATGGAATGAATCAGTAGGACCTACTATCAGATCCGCGACCGCCATTCCTACGCATGCGATAGATTTCATAGCGCCCTCTACAATCGTCCAAAGCCGGCATGTTGACCCGCGTTGCACACTGGCAACTCTTCAACGCCTAACCAATAATTCAACACTTTTAAATCACTTAAGAAATGTCCGCGACCGACAATCCAATGGTGGTCAAGGCCTTGATCCAAGATAGTGCCTACTAGCTGTGCTGCCGTATGCTCGCGCGTTACAACTTCACCGTAGGTGCCTCTAAACTTCATGTCTGATTCCACAATATCGCCCTCAAAGGCTAATACATGGTCTATCGATGGAGCCTGATACTTAGCAATGGTTACCGGACCTGGCTCAACCAAAAACTCAAACAACATGCCCCAGGCGGTGTCGCTGTCGTAGTTTTCTAAAATGCCGTGTTTACGAGACTCAAAACCGCTGCCTTGTTTTCTAAGACGAGTTGCTGCCGAGCCGTTGTGCCAAACGCCTAAACGTTCACCGTCGTCAGATAAGTACGATATGTCAGAGAGCATAGGGATAGCAGCACCTGAAGAAAGCTCGTTAAACAGCATCATGGTGATCATTGCGCCTGTGTCCGCCTCATCCGACACCACAATGCCCTGGTCATTCATTAGCGCCATTGCTCCGTCACCTGCCACATTAAAGTGGTCAAATAGCTCTGGCCAGTTTTTAAAGCTGACACCGATGTACTCGCCCTCGCGCGCCACCGTCATCAAGGCGAGAGAGAGTCGAATGGTGTCGTGGACTTGTTTGTCAGGAACGTTATTGAACTTGCAATCAGGATCGTTCAATATCAGTCCGGCGACCTCAGCAACGTCGTGCTCAGAGAAATCCGCCATACGCGAGGTGATATCAACCAGATTGACCCGGTCAAACCCCAGCTCGAGCTTCTTCATAATTGCAATTTCGTTGATTTCACAGTCGTAAAAGCCCGGAACGCGGCTTGCGCCAGCAATCAATGCTTTGCGACCGCGAATATTGCCCAAAGCGCGGCTTACTCGTGCAAATCTCTGCACCTCTTCGGCTACGCGAGGTTGGTCTTCGTTGCAAAACAGCCACTGATATTTCACATCCAATGAATTGAGTATGCCCAATACAAAGTTTTGTGAGCACAGTCTGTTGGCCTGTAAATTTACACCATTACCCATAGGCTCAGGCATTGCTAAGCTAAATATTGGGGTTTGATGTTTTGCCAGCCAAGAGCCAAGTTGAGACCCCACCTCACCAGTGGTATACGCAGAGTGGCACAATACAATGCCATCTAATCCGCCGTGCGCCGCATCATCTAAGAAAGCTTTAAGCTGCAAATGGTCTTGAAACGGCTCTGGAGCTACAACCAGTTGATACTCCTCACTTGGCAATGCGTCTTCAACAATTTGCGCAACCTTGGTGGTGGTCTCGCGCGCCAAATCCCAATTAAAATGGATTTCTATCGCGACAGAGACAAAGGCGATCCTTGATACGCGCTGTGCTTTCGGTGCAGGTATAAGTGAGGCGATAAACTCACTGGCGACGCCGGGTGAAAATTGCGCCTCTGCAGTTGGTGTTGTTGTCATTGTTAATCTCCATTTACTAACGCTTTAATGCACTATCTCTAATAACCTAATCGGTCCACTTAACGAGGGCTAAGTCGCCCTCAAAATCTCATAACGAGTGAGGGCATCCCCTCTAAAACAGCGAGCTACTTGCTCTTGTGACTGGTCAATTGGTCGAGGCCAACTGCCGTCAGTAGCACCATTCCTTTCACCACCCACTGCACATACTCGTCAATGTTGAGTAGGATCATGCCGTTTGACAGCACGCCCATGATCATCACACCAGCGATCACACCAGTAAGTCTTCCTGACCCACCCATAATCGAGACACCACCAAGTACCACCGCGGTAATGATGTCCATCTCGTATCCTGTACCGCCGCGTGGTTGGCCGCTGTTTACTCGCGCCATCAATACGATGCCGGCAAATGTGGATAGGAAGAATCCAATCAGGTAAACCTTGGTTTTAAGTCGCTCAACATTAACCCCAGATAAGCGCGACGCTTCTTCATTACCGCCAGTGCCATACAGGTGGCGACCAAACGCGGTTTTGTTCAGCAATACGTATCCAAAGATGAACACAGCAACCATAAGAATGACGGGGAAAGGAATGCCAAACACCCAACCTTGACCGATAAATTTCACGGACTCTGGAAGGCCATAAATAGGCAGACCGTCGTTAAGTATGTAAGCAACGCCGCGAAGTGCGGTCATAAGACCTAAGGTGGCAATCAGTGGTGGAATGCGGATCTTGTTGATCATCAGTCCTGTAATAGCGCCGAAGAACAAGCCAATACCTAACGTACCGACAACCGCAATAATCGGAGGTACGCCAGCATTAAGCATCAGCGCACAGGCCATCCCGGCTACACCGATCATCGAGCCTACGGACAGGTCGATACCGCCAGTAAGAATGATCATTGTCATCCCCACCGCGCATATGCCGATGATGGACACTTGTCTTAAAATATTGAGCAAATTGACCTTGGTTAAAAAGCTGTCAGACAGCAGGCTAAACGCAATCACCAATACGATGAGAGCAATAAAAATCCAGTACTGAGACAGCAATGTAAGTAGATTTTTGCTGTTCCATTTTTCCACTGGCATCGATACTTGAGAGTTTTCCATAATCGATTCCTTTAAAATCCTGAAGCGTATTTGAGTACCGTCTCTTGGCTGTACTCATTAGGGAGGAGTTCTTTCGCGATAGCGCCTTCGTGGATCACCAACACGCGGTCAGACATGCCCAGTAGCTCTGGCATTTCTGAGCTGATCATGATGATGGAGACGCCTTTCTCGGTGATTTGACGCATTAAGTCGTAGATTTCGGACTTTGCACCCACATCAATACCGCGGGTAGGCTCATCAAAGATCAGAACCGAGCAATCATTTAGCAACCATTTGGCTAGCACCACTTTTTGCTGATTCCCGCCAGATAGATTGCCAACCAACTGATCGATAGAAGGGGTTTTCACATTCAATTTTTCGATAAACTGAGCGGTCGCCTCTCTCTCTTTATCGGGCTGAATGATCCCCTGCTCTGCAAATCGTGACAGACACGAATAACTCACATTGTCACTGATCGACATACTCAGCAGTGCGCCTTGCGTTTTGCGATCTTCAGGGAGTAATCCAATACCGGCATTAATGGCATCGTGAGGGGTTTTGACTTGCAGCGTGGTGTTATCCAGCACGACTTCTCCCGAGGTCATTGGGTCTGCACCAAATATTAGGCGGGCAATCTCTGTTCTACCCGCACCAACCAAACCGGCTAATCCCAGGATCTCTCCCTTACGCAGGTTAAAGCTAACGTCGTTGACCAGCGGAGACGATAGGTGCTTGACCTCCAATGCAACCTCACCAACTGGATGCAGTCTAGGTGGGTACTCATTGGTAATGGTGCGCCCTACCATTAAGCGAATCAGCTCATCCTCATCGACTTTGTCGATGTCGCAGGTGGTGATGTATTGGCCGTCACGTAAAATCGTCACGCGATCGCACAGGTCAAACACTTCATTGAGCCTGTGGGAGACATAAATAATGGTCACCCCCTGGCTTTGCAAGCGTCTAACCGCCTCATACATAAATTTTACTTCTTGGTTGGTCAGAGGTGCTGTCGGCTCATCCATGATCAGCAAACGGCACTCTTTGGAGACCGCTTTCGCCAGTTCGACTAACTGCTGAAAACCAATGCTCAAGGATTTAATTTGAACCGTTGGATCGATATCAGCACCAAGGCTGTCGAGCAGTTCACTGGCCATTTGGTTCATGCGAGGCTTGTCCAGCAACATGCCTTTATAAACCTCATTACCATAAAATATGTTCTCGGCAACGGTGAGCTCCGAAAACAGACTTAACTCTTGATAGATAGCGGAAATTCCCAAATCAATAACCGCTCTAGGATCACCACTTGGCAGTGATTGACCTTCAAATACGACTTCACCTTTGGTGGGGTTTATTGCCCCAGTAATGGTTTTAATTAGCGTGGATTTTCCGGCACCGTTTTCACCCATGATGGCGTGAACTTCACCGGCTTGCAGATCAAAGCTGACGCCAGCCAGTGCTTTAACACCGGGATACTCTTTCACTACGGATTTAAGACTCAAAATCGACATAAGTGCATCCTTTCAAAACTGGATTATGGGAGCCAAATGAGGCTCCCCATCGTGGCTCCGCTCTACTTAGCAAGCAGTGGGAACATTTCGATTTTCACCATTTCATCAATTGGGCCGTCATCTTTTACTTTCAGTGCGACTTCGACAATCATCTCGCCAGTCACGTAAGGCGCGATATCAACAGTGCCTTTGTACATCGTGTTTTGAGCGATTTTATTTTGCGCTTCTTCGGTAGCATCGAGTCCAAACAGTGCAAACTCTTCTTCGTTGACGCCCATACCTTTAAGCGCTTCAAACGCGCCAAGGATACCTGCGTCGTTCATGCCAACGAAGACACGCACATTTGGACGTGACTGCATAACAACTTCTGCAGCGCGAGCGCCCGTTTCTGGGGTGTAACCGCTCTGCTCGGCTGCAATCACTGCGTTTGGAGCAAAGTCCATGATGCCTTTTTTAATGCCGTTAGTGCGTTCAACCAATGCAGAGACTTCAGGCTGGCCTAGTACGGCAACTTCTGCTTTACCGTCCATGTGATCGGTTATGTACTGCCCTGCAAGCTTGCCGACTTCGTAGCCGTATTCAAACTCAATTAAACCAATTTGGGCGTCTGCACCTTCCATTGCTTGGTGGGCGTTGACCACGGGGATGCCGTTTTCATGGGCAAGCTTAATTAATGGCTCAACAGCAATGGCATCAATTGGGCTGATCACAATCGCGTCCATGCCTTGAGCCACGAAGTTTTCAACGGCGGCAATTTGACTTGCCGGGTCCGATTTTGCATCGTGTATGGTTACTTTTACGTCCAACGCTTTTGCTCTGTCTTTCACACCATTAGTCACAGCGATAAAGTAAGGATTCGCTAAATCCATGGTGGTGTAACCTATCTTGGTGGTTTTTGCTTCAACGGCGGTTGCAACGACAGACGCTGCAAGTAGTGCGGTACCTAGTAGTAACTTTTTAATATTTTTCATGTTTACCTCAGTTCCATCCATTTGGTAATCAATCACAAGTCAATACAGCTCACTTTGGCTTTGATTTATTTGTGGGTACTGGTGTAGGGCCAGTAATCACTAGCCTACGTGATGAAAAGTCACTGCACTGGGCGTTTTTTGTTCGCTTCTGGTCCAAAATTAGCTTTGGGCTTGCACTATGATGGGGCTCACAAATTGGCTAGACCAATTATTGAAAACGACCTTTTAAGGTCACAATAGAAGGATTATTTAGGGGTAACACCATGATTTTATTGCTATATTTTTCATTAAATTAGCCTTTAGTCGCAGCTGTGACCCGATTCTAGTATTGGTCACCACCCGCTATACAAACTCGAATTAAATGTTAACAATATAATCTTCAGGTCATGTATTGAGCTGTATCGAAGCGTCGAATATCGTTTATATCGAAGTCGGAGTCGAAGGTTTGAGAGCAATTAAAGAAAATGTTCTATGTACTACCGAAACATTTACCGCGTACTTATTTGAAGGGGAGCAATTTAACCATTCTTATCATTTTCATTTTGAAATTGAGATCGTCCTAATAGTCAAAAGCCATGGCAGTTTGGTGATCGGCGATCACATCTCTACCTATCAGGAAGGGGACGTCTATCTGTTTGGTCCAAACCTCCCACATTCGTTTGTGTGTGGTACAGATACCCACCTTGCTAAGTCATTAGTGATCCAATTTGATAAGAACTGTTTTGGCGAGCTGTTTTTCTCGTTGCCTGAATTTAAAACCATTAATCTATTACTCGAAAAAGCCACCTTGGGGCTAAGGCTTCGCCAAGACGCCAATGATATTTCCAGCAGGATCAGTCAAACCTGCTCGACGCAGGGTGCGAATTCCATCATTAGCCTGTTAAAGTTATTGCATGAATTGAGCAGCAACGAGAACGTAGAAACAATATTAGATGACTTCCACCTACAGCAGCACAGTATTGAAACCCACCGACTCAATGCCGCCATCAATTGGGTGGATGTCCACTTTAATAAGCCAATACAGCTAAGCCAAGTCTCCGAGCTGGCCGCGCTTACTGAGCACGCTTTTTGTCGCGCGTTTAAACGAGCCACAGGTAAGACGTTTTTGCAGTATTTAAATGACAAACGGGTGCACGAAGCAGCCCAATTGTTGATCGAAACAAACCGGCAGATCACCGACATTGCCTACGACGTCGGTTTCACTAACATCAGTAGTTTTAATCGCTACTTTAAAAAGGTGAAACAGCACTCCCCGTCAGACTTTCGCAGAAGTTTTAATATCCTTGAGCAAGATAGCTGACTGCATTAGCCGGGCATGTTTGCTGAAGAATATTTGACTCAACAGACTACCATTCAATGACAATGTTTAAGCTAAACCCAACTTGGTACGCGACCGACAATCAGATAACTGCGGAGTTTCTTTCTATCAACTTAGGGACAAACTCTAATTCCTCTTCTGACACAGAGGGAGTCGCGTCTTCAAGCAGTTGTATCGACAAATTGGCGGCGCATTCGGCCATTTCTCTGATTGGGTAGCGAACGGTCGTCAATTTAGGGTACAGGTAACGCGCAAGTTCGATATCGTCAAACCCCACAACGGACACTTGCTCGGGGATTTTGATCCCTTCACTATGCAGATAATCCAAAACACCCGACGCTAACGCATCGTTATAGGTCACAATGCTGCTCGGCAACTCGCCTTGTTCTGCAAGCTGTTTAATTGCGTTATATCCTGCCTCAGCAACTGGGTCACAGTGCACTACCCACTGGTCATTAAACTCGATACTGCGATCTTCTAGTGCTTTTTGATAACCCAAATAGCGATCGGTGGCATCCTGAATATCTTCACTTGAACCTATGTAGGCAACGCCGTTGTGGCTATCTAACAAGCGCGAAACGGCAATATGCATTCCTTGGTGATTATTTAGAAACACGCATCGCTCTTTGATGGCATCAATGTAGCGATTGATCACTATCATGCCGGGTATTTCTCGGCTGTATTGAGTGAGCTCTTCGTCGCAAAGGCCTTTCGAATGGACAACCAAAGACTGGCAACGATGACTGAGAAGGTACTCAATCATGTTTTTTTCTTCTGTTGCATCGTGATAACCATTACAGATAAGAAGGTGCAATCCCTTTTGACGGGCCACCTCTTCGATACCTTTAACCATTTCGCCAAAAAAGGGGACGCCAACATCCGACACTAACACACCAAACATTTTTGAGGTTTTGCTCACCAGTGCCTGCGCAACCGCGTTGCGGCGATACCCAAGTTGGCGTGCAGCGTCATGCACCGCTTTATAGGACTCTGGACTGATTTTGGAAGAGCCGTTAAGCACTCTAGATACCGTGCCAACCGACACATTCGCCACTCTTGCTACATCTTTGATTGTTGCCACACGGTCCTCAATAACTTTATATGATTCTAATTTCCTAAGTTAAGGATAATAACCATTTGTATCGAGCAAGTCTTTGAGCGATGCCCTGATATTGAGTTTCATCATACAATTACTGGGTGAATCCCATTCCGTGAAACGAAGCTGCTAGTGCACAAAGCAGCAGCAACCACGATAAATGCAATAAAAGTAGAAGCGCCAAGGCTCCGTTCTCAACTGAAGCTAAACAGGTTTTCTCACTGTTTGCTTGTATACATTGGGCGTCAGACCTGACATGCGTTTGAAGGCTCGCGAGAAATGAGCGAGATTGGCGTAACCGAGTTGGTTAGACACGTACGTTAGAGAATGCCCTTCCTCGATTAATTCGCAAGCGACCGAAAATACTAAGTTGTCTTTAATTTTTCGAAACGAGGTTTTTTCCTTCGTGAGTTTTCTTTGCAGTGTTCGCACAGAATAATCGAGTAACTCAGCGGCATATTCGATCGTTAAATCACGCTCTCTTACGTAAGGTTTGAGTACTTCAAATACATTGTCGGTAAAACTAGTATGCCACTCCACCAAAGTGGGTTTTTCTCCCAATGCCGCAGAGCTCAGTGAGATCGGCTTGGTCAGCAACTCGTTCGGGATCCTTACGCTGGTGTATCGATTTTCGACGAATATCCTGCAATGACTTGGCACCATGTTCTTGATAATATCAACATCTTTACCTTTCAATGTAATGGTCTCTGGCTGCCAATTACGATTGAGTAGCGCACTCATTAGCTGTTGAACATAACTAATGGTAAACGCTTCTGTCCATTGAACATAGGGGTTGTTTTTACCGATAGATTCAACGCAAAACCAACTCTGCCCATGCTCTTGCAAAAAGAAAACTGAGCTACTTGGTGTGTCAGCCGTAAAGATGGCGTTTATATCGTTAAGTGCATCGCCAATCGTTTCATACCGTTTAAATTGATGCAAAATCACCGGCAGGATCCGTTGTCCAATTGCCATGTTCAATATTTCGATGAAGCTGTTAACACCTAGCTGTGTCGACGCCAAAAAGATAAGACGTTTAATAGAGTCCGATGGAATAAACTCACTGTCAGAATTAAGTAGGTCTGCTGGCAAGCCTGCATCTTCCAAAAGCTGATGCAGATCCAATCCAAATTCTGTACACACCTGCACTAAGACTTTTGCATAGTTGGTATGTATTACTGGAATATCAAACTCACGCTTTCCCACGCACCACTCTCCTTGTGTCTACACCAATAGATTTTAGCCACCACTCAACGGGCGATTGCGTCTTAACTCACTTTACCACATTTGCTCACGCTCGCTATGCAACCATAGTTAACTTGCATACAACAGGTTACCGAAATAGATGGCGTAAAATGGTAAGTATAGATGGTATCAATCATTCAAAATGGTTTCATTCGCTGAGGGGCAACAATCAACTTAGCAAACCGTTATCACTACTAATATGAAGAGAGACAACATGACTTCGACTATTCCGTTTCTAACTAAATCAATCATTGGTATCACTGCAGTGGTTATTGCTAATCAATACTGGTCTTGGTTTACGGTAGACAGTCTTAACACCGCAATTCTTGTCGGCGTTATCATGCAGGTTTGTTTGAGCTTCTTCATTTGGTTAGAAGGTTACGCCGCTAACAAATGGCAGCAAAAAGGCTCGACCAAGCTGCACAAGATTGGTCGTGGCGTGACCTCATACATCTCATTGGTCGGTGGTAAATTTGTCACCATGGGTATCATCGGTGCCTTGTTTGGCTCTTCTGTGGTCATGACTGGCTACTTCAGCGGTATCGTTGTGTTCTTCGGACTGATCTTCCTCATTTTGGGTCTAGAAAAAGCCGTAGAAAAATCGTTTTACACCTCTGAACTCGAGACCGCGTAAGCACAGCCGATGCAGTTTCCAGCGTCGCAAATAATTAAACATATTCTAGCAAACTGACTGATTCAGTTTCGATTAAACAAAGCATGGTTGTAATGTAGCGCAAAATGATAAGCCTGATTCATTCATCCAATGGATACTACAACCGTTCTACCAAACATCTTAAATTTAAAAGGTAACTTAATGAAAAACATCGCACTTAAAGTCATTGGTCTTACAGCTCTAGCAGCGTCATTAACAGGTTGTATCGGTAGCAATGCTGTTACCAGTAAGGTAATGAAATTTAACGTTGAAGTTGTTGATAACCGCTATGCTCGTGCAGGTGTAAACTTCCTGCTGGCTCCTGTGTACGGTATCACCACAGCGGCTGACTATGTGTTGTTTAACTCACTAGAATTCTGGACTGGCAGTAACCCTCTAAATGGCAATCCACACATTTTTGATTCAAAAGTAGACACCAAATATAAGATTAATGATGACCTAGCTCCGAGCCTCACTGATGCGCCAATTGATGAACTGTCTAATCGCACCATTCAAACCGGTGAAATGCACAAAATTGATGACAACACTATCCAAATGGACATCGTATATAACAATGGTGACACTGCCACTCTTACCGGTGTGAAAAGCGGCGAGCAGGTAAGTTATTACATGGATGGCGAGCTGGTATCACAAACCACGATCTCTGAACTAGAAGCGGCGAGCAGCGCTCAATCTTAAACTATTAACGCTTACACGTTAATTGAAGAAACCCAACAAAAACAAAGCCCATACAATGTGGGCTTTGTTTGTTTTATTGCAGCCAACCTTGTTTTACTCGAAACAGTAAACTGACCTGGGTTTTAATGTATGCAGTTAGAACGGCAGCCTTAGAGTTAAGCAGTAAGCTGGCCATAATACCAAGTGCACCTACGTCAGTGCATAATCGTTTTCATCGCGCATCCCAACATTGACCACTTAGTAGCCTAGCCCACCCGCAAAGCTAGTGAATTCAAACTCGACCATTGGGGTCTTACTGGCTTGACTGTATTCCATCAATAACGCGATGTTCACCCTGAATTCCCATAATTTCTTGTGTGCAAAGCTACAATAATTGTCTTATTTTATCGCACACAATTTTCGGGCAACAGACCAACAACGAAGAGTGTGGGTTAGCGACGGTTTTCACTCTCTTTTGTTACTGTTTGGAAAACCACTTCGTTGATGCAATTTAGCCTAGGTGACTGTAATGCATATAAAATTTTGTCTATACATTCTTCACATTTGTTCTCAATATGTCATGCAATAGCTGAAATTACGAAAAGCTGTGCTTAATTAAGCCTCATCACGCTACCGATTCAATTACCGCTCTTTTTACCTTCTGTATCCAAGGTTGGCTATTTCTGGTGAGTACAGCATCACACTCTTATTACCTGTAACTACCCAAACGGCAAATTTTTCCTTAAACTACGCGAAAAATAAAGGTGGTATAATATGACAAATAATTCCTCTCTCGCAGCGCAAGAGCTGCTAAGTCGCCGCATTGCAGGCACTAAAGCCCCACGGATAGACGCGTCTATCCGTCCAGAATCTCTAGACGACGCGCTGGCCATCCAATCAGCGATGGTTGACATCCACCCAAGTACCGTTGCAGGCTGGAAATGCTTACAACCTCTAGCGGAAAACAAATTTGTTGTCGCGCCAATCTTTGCTGCCGATGTTCAATCAGGCGATACGTGTGAGCTTTTTGCTGACAACGGCGTTGTGCGCATCGAACCTGAAATCGCGTTTGTATTGGCAAAAGACCTGCCAGCTAAAGAAGGCGGATACACTGAGCGCGAAATTGACGCGGCAATTGGCTCGTGCCACATGGCGCTGGAGCTTATCCAGTCACGTTTTGCTGACGACAGCGACGCTGAGTTTTTCGAAAGACTGGCTGATGGTCTAGTCAACCAAGGTCTGTTTATTGGCCCAGAAATCGACCGAGAAACAGCGTTTAATGCAAGTAAGATTGCCATTACCGCAACTCATGGTGACAAGGTTCAAACCTTCGACGGCACGCACCCAAACACAATGCCATTGCGCCCTATTTACTGGCTGATTAACGAAATGACTCAACGTGGTGTCACCTTTAAAGAAGGTGAAGCGATGATCACTGGGTCTTACTGCGGGATCGTCGAATTCGAATTTGATCAACCAACCACCGTTAACTACCAAGGAATCGGTGAATACACGGTTACATTTTCGGCGAAATAATCATTCGTAGATAATAAACCATCGCTATAAGGTGATGGTTTATTGCTACCCAATGTATGGACAAGGTTTGAATGCTGCTGTCTCAACCTTACGTTAAAAAGAACTTTTCTCTTGCGTGGCCGTTAGCCCTTAACGGTCTATTAATGCAATCAATGTTGCTTATTGATACCTTTATGGTCTCGCCACTTGGGGAAATCCCATTGGCTGCTATGGGTATTTCTGGCACCATTCTAGCCGTTATGCTGGCCATACAGATGGCGCTGGCCAACGGTAGCCAATTGGTATTGAGTCGTGCCGTCGGCTCGCAATCTCAAACAACCCTATCCAAAGCCTTTTGGGCAGGGCTTCTCATTAACTGTTCGGTCGCTACCCTATTTTGGACTTTACTGACACTTTTTGACCAACCGTTAATCACTGCGCTCACCGGCGACTCACAGTTACAAATAGAGATTGGTCACTACCTTGGGATCTCTAAATATCTGGTCGTACTAACCGCTATCACGCAGGTAATGATTGCCCTGCTCAATGGATTAGGCAAAAGCAAAATACCGTTTAAAGGTTTTTTGATTGAGTTACCCCTAAACGCTGGCTTGTCTTACTGCTTTATTTACGGTTTTAGTCTAACCAACAACCTGTCAATGGAAGGACTGGGCGTGCAAGGTGCCGCAATAGGGAGTGTGCTAGCCATATCCGCGCGGCTTCTCTTTTTGGCCTTATCCATAAAGCGCAGCCCTGCTGTTTCGCTATCTCGCATCGTTCTTAATAGCGCTATGTTGAAAAACATTAAGCAGCACTTTCATGAAATATTTCCCGTAGCCGCAAATGTCACAATATTAATGTTGGGCGCAAACATGTATCAGTTGATGTACACCCAACTCGATATCTATGCGTATGTTGCGATCACCTTGGTGGCTCCTTGGCTTCGCTCTGGAACGCAGTTTGTGGGTTCTTGGTCTCAGTCATCGGCCATAACCATTAGCCAAGCGATTGGGTCTAAAAACCTCACCGATCTCAGTAAAAATATCAACATCAGTATCGATATCGCTGTGGGGATTTCTTTTGTTGTCGCCGGTCTATTTGCAGTGATGAGCCTAGTCATTGCCAACGTGTACCCACATCTAGAAGAGTCCACCTACATCGCGCTTGCCGCTATCGCTCCGCTGTATATTATTTTGCCTATCGCTCGTGGCTACAATACGGTCCATGGCAATATTTTGCGTGCGCTCGGCAAATCAAAAGACGTCTTTCGCATTAACTTTATTGGGCAGTGGATGATTTCGATTCCGCTGTGTGCGGTGTTGGTACTGATTTTTGATTGTTCGGTGTTTTGGGCGTTTGCGGTACAACCGTTTGAAGAGATCATCCGCGCGCTGCCTCTGCGTCATTTGGCACGAAAAACCTTGGCGACCTTTGACCAGCAAGCCGCAGAGAAACTCATGTATGAGTAAACTCATTTAACGCACTGATCTTACTCTGACTTTATTAGTCTTTTCTTTGATTAGAGGCGTGCATGTCGCGTTGGCTACCTTTACACTATTAAGACTTGTAATCGCCTCTAAAGATAAGGCTAATTCATGGATATAGACGCAATTTATACCACCCTAGGGGTTCTCTTTATTGTGGTATTCCTATATTCAATTTTGGCCGCAAAACTGGAAGACACCATCCTATCTGGTCCGATGGTATTTATTGCCATAGGTTGGGTATTAGGCACGAGTGGTCTGGGGCTGATTGGCTCTGGCACCACTCCGACCGACTTACGTTTTCTTGTCGACATTACCTTAGCCTTAGTCTTGTTTTCTGATGCCGCACACTCAAATCTAAAAGTCGTTAAAACTCAGATCTTATACCCATCAAGAATGCTGCTGATCGGTCTACCAGGCGCAATAGTGTTAGGCAGCATCGTGGCGGCTTTGTTCTTTAACCAATTAACGCTGATCGAAGCAGCAATACTGGGCACTATGCTCGCGGCCACCGATGCCGCGCTAGGAAAAGCCGTCGTTAGCAATCCAAAGGTCCCCGCCCCCGTAAGAGAAGGATTAAACATTGAAAGTGGGCTCAACGATGGGTTATGCGTTCCCATTTTGCTGATTCTGCTGACCCTTTCCAACCCTGCATCAGAGGGCGTCACCTTAGGATATGGCCTATACCTAGTGGCAGAAGAGGTTGGCATTGGCCTTGTCGTTGGTCTCAGCTTCGCGTTTATTGGCGCCAAGTTACTTGAAGCCAGCGCAGCAAGACAGTGGTTAAGCGAAGTTTGGGTGCAAGTCACGGTGATGGCGATTGCGTTATCGAGTTTTTATGTCGCTCAAACGTTCCATGGCAGCGGATACATCGCCGCTTTTTCAGGGGGCTTGTTATTTGGTTATTTGCTGTCAAAAAAGACTCACCAATTGGTTCTAGCCACCGAAGGTATGGCCGAGCTGTTCGCCATGTTCACTTGGATCTTGTTTGGCGCAACCCTACTAGGCACACTGTTTGACCATATGTCTTGGCAAGTCGTGGCTTATGCCGTAGCCAGTCTCACCGTGATTCGCATGCTCCCAACCTACTGTGCGTTTATCGGTACTCGCGTACCGACTAGGGAGCGCCTATTTATGGGATGGTTTGGTCCCCGAGGACTCGCCAGCCTTGCTTTTGCTGTATTAGTGATTGACGCGCAAGTTGAGCACTCTAGTTTCATTGCCTTGGTGGTAAGTACAACGGTATTGTTTAGCTTAGTCGCCCATGGTATTTCGGCGAAACCGCTCGCCGAAAAGTTGGGTCGTATCGAACGCAAGAGTTAAGAAAGGTGTCGGAAGAAAATTTAGATTGTTCAATCTCTAAAACGTTTTTGGACAAAACCTTGTTAGAGTAATCACTTAAATTAGAGAAATGCGGATAACTTTCGTATTAGAAAATCGCTTAGTGATGTGTCCAGTATGGTTAATGCAGATCGGTCTAATGAACACCACCTAAATGACCATTTTTGCTTATAGAGATGGAACTAGTGTTTTTGTTGGTCTTGAGCTTTTTTACAATCCCGCATTCGTGCAGCTCATGTCCAGACCCGCATTCACTCTTGAGTAACTCGAGTTCACGCTCTAGCAGTTTTAGCTCTTTGATTCGCTCTTGTACATGCTTTAAGTGCTCACTAATAACCTGCACTATTGCAGAGCACGATGTGCTGTCTGAGCTCATAATTTGCAATAATGTTCGTATTTCATCTTGAGTCATATCCAACGCCCGACAGCGACGTATAAACAAGAGCCTCTCAAGATGGATAGCAGCATAATAACGGTAATTGTTCGCAGACTCTCTTTTCGCCTTTGGTAATAGCCCTTGTTTTTCATAGTAGCGCACTGTCTCAACAGGACAGTTTGCTTTCCGAGCAAGTTCTCCAATTTTCACTGATACCTCTCTATTTCTTGACCCTGTAGTGGGATCAGGCTTTTTAATGTAATTATAGTCCATTAAAGAGATGGTTAAAATGAGCGATTCCACAAGTAAAAAAGTCAACTCTGATAGCAAATCATACTGTGCTTCAACATGCGTTGAGACCCCAGTGACAAGTGATTGTACGAACAATAAATTACAGTCGGAGTTAGAACAGAAGCCTAGCAAAAATATTAGTAGTTCGTGTTGTACGTCCTCACACGAGGAGCTTAAAAGCTTATCTAGATCTGAGGTAGTAGGAGACAATATCCGCACGCAAGTTCGCATTATGCAAATGGATTGCCCTGTTGAGGAGCAACTAATTCAAAAAAAATTAGGGGGAATGGAGCAGGTTAAGAGCCTTGAGTTTAATCTAATGCAAAGAGTCCTTACAGTGACTCACTCCCAAGGCTCTTTGGAGGAGATTCTTTCTTCGATTCGTTCACTTGGATTTGAACCAACCATCTCTGACAATGACCAGCCAACTAATAACGTAAATGAGCATAAAAGTGGCTCGGAAAAACCGTTTTGGCTGTTAGCTTTCGCCGCATTTGCAGCAATAGGCTCTGAAGCTGCACATTGGGCTGAGATGCCTGTATGGATTCAGGCCGCGCTCGCATTGATAGCTGTGTTGTCTTGCGGGGTTACAACTTACAAAAAAGGCTGGATAGCTATACGCAACGCCAATCTCAACATGAATGCATTGATGAGTATTGCCGTTACCGGTGCGTTTATCATTGGTCAGTGGCCAGAAGCTGCCATGGTGATGGTATTGTTCACTATTGCGGAGTTAGTGGAAGCAAAATCCCTAGACCGAGCAAGAAATGCCATCAGCTCACTGATGAGCTTGACTCCTGATACTGTCATGGTCAAACAACCGGACGCTTCTTGGAAAGAAGTCGATGCTAAGATCGTTCAACTTGGCGAGCGAATCAGGGTAAAACCCGGGGAGCGAATTGGTCTCGATGGTCAAGTCGTTAAAGGGCAAACTACTATTGATCAAGCACCGATTACTGGAGAAAGTATGCCAGTTGATAAAGTAGCGGGAGATCCTGTATATGCAGGGACTATAAATCAGGCAGGTTCATTTGAGTATACTGTAACAGCTGTGGCGAATGATACGACACTTGCACGCATTATTCATGCTGTCGAAGAGGCACAGGGAGCTAAAGCTCCGACACAACGTTTCGTAGATCGTTTTTCTCAAGTTTACACACCACTAGTCATAGCTTTAGCTCTCGTAGTCGCCGTGCTACCACCTTTAATGGGTTTTGGGACGTGGTTCGACTGGATATACAAAGCACTTGTCATGCTTGTAATCGCATGTCCTTGCGCTTTGGTAATCTCAACCCCAGTCACAATTGTTAGCGGCCTTACCGCAGCTGCCCGTAAAGGTATTTTAGTTAAAGGAGGAGTGTACCTAGAGCAGGGCAGAAAACTTGAAGCACTTGCGTTAGATAAGACAGGGACGATCACCCATGGAAAACCAAAACTAGTTGACTCTGTGGTTCTTGATTGTTTGAACGAGGAGCTTGTTTATTCAATAGCATTCAATCTGACCAATCTCTCTGACCACCCTGTTTCAACTGCGATAGCCAAAGCGCTGTCAGCGCAAGAAAGCGTAGATGTAGAAAACTTTGAAGCAGTAGCAGGTGCTGGAGTTTCTGGAGTCGTTAATGCGCAGAGATACTATCTTGGAAATCGCCAATTAGCGGAAGAACACTTTAAGATATCAGGGAAATTAGAAGCTGAGATCCAACTTTATGAAAAGCAAGGAAAGACAGTGTCATTACTCCACAACGGTTCCCATGTAATGGGGCTTTTCTCCGTAGCTGATACTGTAAAAGAAAGCAGTCACATTGCTATTCAGCAGCTTCACGATCTGGGTATTAAAACGATCATGCTCTCAGGGGACAATCCGCATACTGCTTCCGCCGTTGCGACACAAGTAGGTATAGATGAAGCGCATGGTGATCAATTACCAGAAGACAAGCATCGCTTTATAGAGCGTTATGCATGTAAAGGAACTATTGGCATGGTTGGAGATGGCATCAATGACGCACCAGCGCTGGCTGCCGCAAATATAGGTTTCGCTATGGGGGCGATGGGTACAGACACAGCAATCGAAACAGCTGACGTTGCTTTGATGGATGATGACCTTCGCAAAATACCCGCATTTGTTGGCCTCTCTAAACGTACTCACCAAATACTGGTTCAAAACATCACATTTTCTCTAGCAATCAAAGCTCTGTTTTTAGGCTTAACTATTGTTGGGATTGGTACCATGTGGATGGCTGTATTTGCAGACGTTGGAGCAAGTTTGATTGTCGTGGCGAATGGTTTAAGGCTCCTGAGGCAGTAGTCAACGAATATTATCCATAGTAAGTTGTCTCGATGATATTACAGAGCAAATTAACTTTCTGAATCCTTGGAGGTATTTTGAAAACACTAACCAACTCAACCCTAGTTGGGTTATTCTTGCTTCTGTCCAGTGTGGGCATGGAGCTGTTCGGACTTTTTACGCAATATATTTTGGGTTTCGAGCCTTGCGCGAATTGTGTACAAATACGGCTCTTTATTCTGTTTATAGGAGTGGCTGGAATACTACATCTATTTGCCCAGGGCAATGCCGTTGCTAAGATATCAACCTTGCTGTTAGCGATGGCTGGAGCTGGTTTATCTTTATTATTTTCGTGGGATAATCATCTAGTTGAAACAGGACAAAAACTATCAACATGCGGTTTCGGCTCTCCATTTCCGAGTTTCCTGCCTCTTGATATTTGGATGCCTGTTATGTTTGAAGCTAAAGGTCCTTGTGGTACACCTTCACCACTATATGGAAATATAACTTTTACTGACCTGTCTATTTGGGGTTTATCGTTACTTCTTGTGGCGATCTTACTACTACTGTCAGCAACCATCTATCAACTAAAGGAAAAAAAGGATGATGAATAAGAACAAGATTGTAATTGCTATCACTTTACTAATGGGCTTATTACTTGCAGCCTTTATGTTTAGTTGGTATCAGCAACAAAGCAGTGGTGGCACTGTTACAACAGATAATAAACTTGAGAGGACTTACTCACCAAGTTTCGGCCCTGAATCAGCAAAAGTCACCATCGTCGAATTTTTTGACCCTGCTTGTGAGGCGTGCAGAGCTTTCTACCCTTTTGTTAAGAAAATGATGGACGAAAACCCAAATGATATCCGACTCGTGTTGCGCTATGCTGCCTTTCACAAGGGGTCGGACGAAGTGGTGTTAATGCTTGAATCAGCGCGACGTCAAGGGATTTACAATGAGGTACTGGTACCTTTGTTGGCAAGACAAAACGCTTGGGCCTCTCACGGCAGTCCTAGCCTATCTACCGCCTGGGAAATTGCAGAGGAAGCTGGGCTGGATATCGTTAAAGCCCGTGAAGATATGAAGGACCCAGACTTAATAAGAGTGCTTGAACAAGATACTGCCGATATTAAGTCCCTAGGGATACAGAAAACCCCCACTTTTTTTGTCAATGGAAAACCTCTAGAAACCTTTGGCTCTCAACAGCTTTATGACTTAGTGCAAAGTGAATTAGAGTAAACATAACTCCTTGCTGAGTGCCTTGAGCATAATACTCTAGGCACTCGCTCTATAAACTACGAACCTCTATAACCATCGTCTAACTTCCCGTTGATACTGTTTGTACTCGTTACCGAATAGACCTTGGAGCGCTCTCTCTTCAGGTATGATCTGGAAAATTGTCATGTAGGAAAAAAATAGTGGGACAATGAATAGAGATTTGACATCCCCTAATAGAATCCCAAAAGCGAAAAGAAACAGCAAAAAACCAAGATACATTGGATTTCTTGAATACTGATATATTCCAGAACGTACAAGGCTGCCGGAAGATTCAGGATCCATTGGGTTCACAGTAGTTTGATGGCGCTTAAACTCCCACACCCCTAACAAGCTAACAACCGCAGCTGTAATACTTATTGCCACCCAAAACGCAAATCGAATGGTAAAGGCTCCATCTGTTAGTGCACCGCTACTTACCATGAACATTAACAAAAAGCAGATTGAAAGTTGTATTAGTGGGGGGATTTTAAGTTCCATAAATTTCATAAGTCGTCCTTGGTATGATGTTAAAAGTAGGCTCTATTCGACAATCGGAAACCTTGTTCCAATTACGTCCTCGGCTAGAAACTAGGAAGTTCACGGTTTAGATGGGTGCATCTGTAGAATACGATGCCCATACATCCAACTATACACCTTGAATATTACTCCAGAGTCAATCATTATTTGATAGCTATTGTTCATTAACGTTTTAACTTCGTAGTAAGCATTGAAATGTTAACAACGTAAAGAAGAAATAATCGAGGATTGTACAAAGAAATATTGAAAAAAAGATACGAGCATAATTCAACAAAAAAAAGGCGCTTTGGGCCAAAGTTCTCAGCTAAGGGAACACACATTAGGTGCTGTGTTTTATAAATGAGCTTGTTGCTTTATACAAAGTTATCAAGAAAACAACCATCAGAAAAAGACTTAGATTTGTTAGTGATTCAATTCCTAGCCGCTCAAAAGCTGACCCAAAGAGGTACCCACCACCGACTAAAATTGTTGTCCATGTCAGTGCTGAAGCAAAGTTAAATAAAGTGAATTTCATCCAGGTAATGTCCGTCAGTCCAATAGGCAACGCCCCAATTGTTCGCATACCTTTTGGGTATCGGTAAATGAATATATAAGAGGTATCGTACTTCTCTGCTAGGCATCTAGCCTTTTGCAGTGCACTGGAAAGTCGTCCTTTCGCAGTAAGCAAGCGAGGTCCGTAGATTCTAGCTAGAATAAACCGTAGTTCGTCCCCGAGATATCCACCCAAGAGAGTAACAATTGCGACGTACTCGATGTCAAGAGAACCTAGGTATGCTACGTAACTAGCAAAAAGAGGTAGCCATCCGCTCTTCAGCGCACAGTAACCGAGTAGTATCCAATAAATTGCTAGTCCATATTGGTCAGTTAATAATAACACTGCTTCCATTTTATCATCTCGTCGGCAATTCGTAATTCATGTTTTTGAGCCATGTTGACTCTTTAGGTGTCTATACGATCGAAAATGGTAACTTGTTCAATAAAAGTCTCCACCCTAGCGAGTAGACATTACACAGCTTAGAAAAAGTAGGTCAAATCACCTGACTATGGTTTTTTATGTTGAGCCGTTCTGGCAAGGAATGGGGCAATTTCGAGTTAGTTCTTTAGCTCTAACACGTGAGTTTTGCATTACGATTTCTATGGGCTAACTCCCGCGTTTGCAGCTGATTTGGAGTGCAGCGGAACTAATCTGACAACATACGCTTGTTAGAGGTTGCTGGCATAGACTTTGTACCTTTGATCCTTGGTTGGGTTTACCAACATATAGTAAGACCGGAAATTTCCACGAACTATGTGCTTCCTAAAGCGCTCTTGCTCTAGCAAATCTTGCCAAGGATATAACCACATTTCAGAAACAACATAATCCTCATTAAGATGCACAAACATCAAGTGTGTGGGGATTTCCTCCCCTTCAATGTTTGGGATCGAGCTAGTTCGAGTCCATCCACTATTAGTACCACGACGAGTTTTAACCGATATGGCCATTCCAGTAATTGTCTCAACATCATGCTCGAAGCTGTCATCTACAAGGTAACCACCTACAGCAATCTTTGTGTAAATTTCACCTAGCCATCCTACTAGCTCATCTCCTTTGAGCACTTTCCCATCAGAGTGCTCAGCTAGTAGTTCTCTGATTTTTCTCTGAGTCATGGAGAGTGTTACGAATAAACCTGAAAAATCCTTTTCTATTCGATCCATTGAGTCGAAATCGAAATCCATTGAAAACCTCTAACGCTGTAATGTAGGCCCAGCCACGCAGTGGCACCCTTAATTGCAAATCCTATACCACCGCCTTGTGCGGTGGTGATTGTTTGCTTTTTTAAGCATTGAAGTAGGTGGCCAGATCGTTTTGAGACCAACCGCCCCGACCCGGTTTTCCGGGTGCGCCCGCAAGACCCGGTCTACCGGGCCTGCCCGCAAAACCAGGTGTTCCCGGAGTACCACCAATGCCTGGACGACTAGGTAGATACCCTGTGGAATTACGTAGAAAACCTAAAGCCTGATTACGATTGTCGTATAGCACTCCGGCTTCAAACCAGCCAACATGCTGACCACGAAGTGAATGCACATTGTCTCCGTTTAACCAAGCTATGACTTGGCCTCGGTTATTACGAATGCAATCGTCATTTAAAATCATTGTTGCTTGACCATTTTTACCAAAAATCCAATCTGACACATTACTCTCCTTGATGCTTAGACATAATGACCCCGACGAGGTGCTAGCCTCCAGTATCGTGGGTTAGCTTGACGCCAGAGCCATAATTAGTGTGCAAACAACTAAATCTGGAGGCTAGCATGAA
>NZ_JXQD01000002.1 GCF_002100145.1 Vibrio sp. qd031 | reverse complement strand
TTATAATCAAACAAGGAGGCACAGTGCTCTTGGATATCTAAGTCCAATCAACTTTGAAAAACAAAATGTCGCTTAACCGTGTGTCCAGTGTTGCTGGGGCAGATCAGTGATCCTAGCGAGCATTTTAAAAGAGTCGAGCTATTAACTCTCCAGAATAGGCTTTGGACAACCCTTGGTAGTGGGGTTCAATTGCCATCTGGATTTGAGGAAGTAAGTACTCTGGCCTCTGCGAGTTTTTATCACTAAGCCCATTCGCAAGTAGTTCGACAGCCACTCTGTCCAATGTTGAATATAGTTCGTTGATTTGTCGGCTTTGAGTCGGCCTAGGCAGGTGACTGTCAATGTAGCTAGGAAGCTTTCTCCGATACTTAAATCTTACATCCGATTCCCTCATTAAGGTGTAATCTACGGTGTTTTGGATTGATATAATCCAGCTTGTCGTGATGATGCTTATCGGGCTTAGCCGTACTAAAGCACTACTATTAGATGGTTTATGCTGTTCCATGTTTTTGATCCTGTCAGAGTGATAGATAGCAACGGGCGTAAACTAACCCGCCAAGAGTGCATCGTTAACCACACGAAAGTCGGCGAACGCTCGATCAAAGTCGTTTGATACCTAGTGGCTTGTTGAGAATTACCCCAGTAGGCTACCTTCAAATACTTTCCCGACTAGCTTCGAAGTAAGTCACCGGATGAGGTTGGCTGCCTACTTGGGCCGTATTCGTTGTAAACAACCGACAAACTCTTGTCTATGCCAAGTCCGAGACTGTGATATTACTTAAAAAGTAGAATTAGAGTCGTCAGTATTGTTGATTGAGATTAGTTATCATTGAGCAAAATCTCGTGCGAATCATTCGGTCACGATTAGTAAAGTGCAAGCAGTCTAGAGTGATTACGCCCTAAAACGTGCCGAGGGCTCTAGAAGTTGGTGTATTAACACGGTATAACTCCTTTACGGAAGCTGGTGAGAGACTAGCTATACATTCCGGAGAAACGAAAGTTACTGGCTTCCACGGGGCGAAATAGAAATGCTAGAGCAAGACATTTACTTAGAATCAGTCCGAGAGCGAGATACTGACCTACTGCTTATTGAAGAGCTTCACGTAAAACCAGAATTTCAAAAGTTTATTTCCACAAAGCTCTTACCCCAGTACCACATTGCCTCTTTTAGGGGGGCTTGGCACTCAATTTCTACTCAAGATGGCGAATCTGATGTTATCGTGATTTTTGATGATGCAAATGGAAAAAGAGTCGCAGCGCTAATCGAAAATAAAGTTAACGCCAGCGCTCAACCTAGACAGGCTGAGCGGTATTTTGAGCGTGGTAAAGAAGGTATTGAAAATGACACTTGGGATGCGTTTGTAACGTGCCTATTTGCACCTAAGAGTTACCTAAACAGCGATAGACAGAACTACCAAACCACATTGTCTTATGAAGCAGTACAACAGTTCTTCATAAAGACAAAGAGTGTAAGGGCCGACTATAAAGCCCGTGTTTTAGAAGCAGCGATTGAGCATCAACGTAGAAGTAAACAAAGAGAGGTAAATGAATCTTCAACCCAGTTTGCTCATAAATACACTCGCTACATGCAAAATCAACATCCAGATTTATCTATTAAAGAAGAATTGCAAGGCCGAGCTTTAGGGCATAGTTGGTTTTACTTCTACCCGTTCTCAGAGCCGTCGGTTTATCTAGTCCATCAATGCGCCAATGGTAACGCTGGTATGACGATACAGGGTCAAGGGCTTATAGCCAGGAAACAAGAAATTGAAGCTGTACTTAATCGACTTAATATCCAAGACTTAAAGCTGAGAGTCGGCAAGAAAAGCATTTCTTTCCTAAATCAATCGCCGAAGATTGATCACACTGTGGCTGAATTTGAGGACTGGTTAGAGGATATTGAGAGCTCAGCTCAACGGCTGATCATGATGAAAAATGTTTACTGGCCTTTACTTAAGGACGAGCTCAATAGGTTACTGTAACGCCTTGGAGTGCAGAGGTGTAGTGGCAATAGTGAATTTGGCCAGGTCTCCCGGCCTTGCTCTGGGACAAAAGCGACTTAGGCTTCGCCCCGTTATAATCAATAAAAATTATTATGCACTCATTGGAAGCTCTATAGGATCTGATGACTCTACCTCTTCTCCCATCATCATGTTGTAGTGCGCTAAGTGACCAGCATAATCGAAAAGTTTTTGGAAAACTGACATATATAACTCTGTGGAATCATCTGGATGCTGTATATACAAGTCATCAGGAAGGCAGTGTGAACCATCGTTTATCCAGTACATCAGTGAATTGCAAATTTGTTGCTCTTGTAAGTTCTCAAATTTCGACAATAGATCATCATCACTAAAGCGCCCGAGAATCTTGAAATAATTCTCTATTATTCTGCGCATAGTATTCTGAATGGTAATGCCGGAGTTAGCATTGCGCTCTTTTAGCTCCCTCCATAATAACTCGTATGATGACTCGATTGGGTTCTTCTGATCGTATGCGCTGACGGAAGTAATGTTATTGGCTTTTCTTAAAATCCAGAAATTCGTGTCTTTACAACCATTGGATCGACCATTTTGAAAGGATGCCTCTTTATGGAAATATACGTTATGAGTCAAAAGTATAAGCTGTTTCATACTGGATTCTGGGACGGTCTTTATCTCACGAATAAGCTCTTTAACTAGGGCGCTGACAATGTAAAGTACATTGCTATCTAGACTCGATATTGGATCGTCGATTACAACGACTCTGTCTTCAGCAATGTCTTCTTCTGAGAAGGAGCCTCGGGTAAGTTGATAAAAATAAAGAAATGTTATGAAGGTTACCTCTCCCTCACTTAGGGTATCTTTAACTTGCTCACCATTGAGACGCTCAATGCAATAATGATTAGGAAGGCTTAGAGAGGGCGCTATTCTGAAATTCAAAAAGCCAAATCCAATAAGTAACTTGTTAATTTCATTCACTGTTGGCTGAACGCTTGTCATATTGCGACTAAGGTTTTTGATTTCTTGAGTTAGGCTTATTTCCTTAGCTTCTCGCTGTTTAATCTGTTCTGAAATTTTTGTTATAGCTGCTTTTTTTCCTTTTGATGCCTTGCTGTACTTCTTTAGGTCATCTTCTATTTTTGATGTAAGAAAACGCCAGATTTCCTTAACAAAAGTTGTTAGTTCAGAGTCAAAATCTTGCGCTAATTTATTATGTGCACGCAAAACTTCATTTGCTTCTTCTATCAAGCTGTTTATTGCCATCACTTCTTCATGAGAGCTGGTGATTTCAACTTGCAAACTAGCCTTTTCTGATTTTGAAATAAACTCTAAATGGTTGGATTTTAATATGTTTTCCAAAGAGGTTAAATGAGTTTGAAATAGGTCTGTATTTAAAGTTGAATTGGCATTGGCTTTCTCTGTAGCTAGCGTACTTTGAAATTTTTCTAGTAAACGGTCTGCTGACAAGCGATATGAACTTTCCAACGCTCTGACTTGTTCAACATCTCTTAAGAATGTGTCATCAAAATACTTCTCAAGCTCATTCCTAAATTCATCGTCAATAGTTTCTTTTTGGCAAAATGGGCAATGACTGCTATCGCTTACATAGCCACGGCCTTGGTTTACCCAGTCATTGTTGCCAAAGTGTGTGATTAGCTCTGATATCGCAACGTCTGATTTACCAACAATGATCTTTGACCAAATGTCATTTTTTTCAACAATTAATAGAGCTTCATCGGTTATAGAAGTAAGTAAGGGGTAAACTGGTGGTTTATCTCCAAGCAGAGTCTTTCCCTTAATTGTTAACTCTTCGAGTGATAATAAATCTACGGAGACATTTTTAAGTTCAGAGAGCATCTTGTCTCGAAATCTCACTTTGCTACCGATTGAGCCAGTTAGTGCAGAGCGAAATTCAGATTCAAAAGACTTAAATACTTTCCAACAGCGGTCAGTAATATCTTTTTCAGCCCCATTCAGTGTTACTTCTTGTTGTTCTAAGGTAGTAGAAAGGCGTGCAATTTGATGCTGTTCGTTTTGTTGTTCGCTTTTTTTACTTTTTATCGCGTCAATTTGTTCGGTTGTTGCTTGGCCTAGAGTAAAGACGCCAGCGATATTAGTTGAACCAAAGTTCTTATCTCTGAATGCTTTGTTATAGACTAGTGAACTTACAGGTCGCTCATTATCCCAAACAATTTGACAATTTTGGTATTTGTCATCATCCGGTTGACTTATATAAGTCGAAGCCGTCGTTTTACCACAGCCGTTGGCTCCATAGATAAAGTTGATTTTTTTTAGATCAGATATTTGTACACCTGACGCATCATATGTAGCTACGCTTGCAAGTTTTAATGAGCGAATCACAGAATTACACCTCTTTTGTTTTCTAGAAGCAGGTTAAATATTTTACGTCTCACAACTCTCCGAAATCCTTAGCGCATCTTCAATTTCGACACCAAGGTATTCAATCGTGCTTTCTAACTTAGCATGACCTAGAAGCAACTGGATAGCGCGTAAGTTCTTGGTTTTGGCGTAGATCAAAGAAGCCTTGGTTCTGCGCAGTGAATGTGTTCCGTATTGCGTTTTATCTAGCCCGATATCAGTAACCCATCGATTAACCATGGTTGTGTAGTAATGGTACGAGATGGGCTGCCCTTCACGGCGTGGGCTTGGGAATAAACAGTCTGTTGGCTGTAATGAGTTTTGAATGATCCACTGCGACAAGGTCTGTTGAGTCTTGGGGGTGATCTCGAAGTGTACTTCCTGTTGGGTCTTCTGCTGTTTAACGATAGTTCGTGACATAACACAACCACTGCGACTGACATCTTGGACTTTCAAGTTACGTAAATCACAGGATCTCAACTTGCAGTCGATGGCTAGGTTGAACAGTGCCAACTCAAACAAGCGCTCTTCCAATTCAAGTCGAATACGGATGCGCCAAATGTCCTCCAGTTTGAATGCTTTCTTCTGACCTACACGCTTTCCTTTATTCCAAGCTTCCATAATGTGCTCCTTACTTCATAAAAATGCTCTTTAAGTAAGGCAGAAATCAAAGACAATGTTGCATCCAGTGGTATGATTGACGGAATATTTCTATAACAAGAAAACTTCTAATGAATCAAACAGAACAACAGTATTTGAAAGAGCTTGAAAGCAAGCTTTGGAACGCAGCAGACAAGCTACGCTCAACGCTAGATGCAGCGCAGTACAAACACGCAGTGTTAGGTCTAATCTTCGTTAAATACGTCTCTGATGCGTTTAAGCTGCGTCAGGATGAGATCAAAGCTGACATCGCTAACCCTGAGCACGAATACTACTTAGATCCTGCTGACTTCTCGGAAGAAGAGCTAGCGGCAGAGATTGCTATTGAACTGGAACAGCGTGATTTCTACACAGAGAAAAACGTGTTCTGGCTACCTACTGAATCTCGTTGGCAGTTCCTGCAAGATAACGGCCCATTGGTTATTGGTGGTGCTGAGCTAGATATCAATGGTAAGCCTAAGAAGATTACTTCTGTTGGACACTTAATTGATAACGCACTTGAAGGTATCGAGCGTGATAACCCGAAACTGAAAGGTGTACTGAACAAGTCATATTCTTCATTGAAGATTGACCAAGCGAAGCTGAACGAGCTAATCAACTTGATCGCTACCATCCCGTTTGTTCATGCAGATCTAAACAGTAAAGATATCTTAGGTCATGTATACGAATACATGCTTGGTCAGTTTGCACTGGCGGAAGGTAAAAAAGGTGGTCAGTTCTATACGCCAGCATCCATCGTAACGCTGATTGTTGAGATGATTGAACCGTTTGAAGGTCGAGTGTACGACCCTGCAATGGGTTCTGGTGGTTTCTTTGTTCAATCAGAGAAGTTCATCGAGCGTCATGCAAATGAGAAGAAGGTTGATGCCCTTACTCAGAAGCAGAAGATCTCTATCTACGGTCAAGAATACAACCATACAACGTGGCAACTAGCGGCGATGAACATGGCGATTCGTGGCCTTGATTACGACTTCGGTAAAGAGCCTGCAAGTACCTACACTAACGTACAACACCCTGATCTTCGTGCTGACTTCATCATGGCTAACCCTCCATTCAACATGAAAGAGTGGAACACTGGCGTAGATGATAACGATCCTCGCTTCAAATATGGCCAACCGCCATCAGGTAACGCTAACTTCGCATGGATGCAGCACATGCTTCATCACCTTGCTCCTGAAGGCTCTCAGGCGCTTCTGTTGGCAAATGGTTCGATGAGTTCAACGACCAACAACGAGGGCACTATTCGTCAGGCGTTAATTGAGAATGACTTGATTGAATGTATGGTCGCACTTCCCGGTCAACTGTTTACTAACACTCAGATCCCAGCCTGTATTTGGTTCTTAACTAAGAACAAGAATCCTCGTGTTGATAAAGCAGGACGTAAGCTGCGTGGCCGTAAGGGTGAAGTGCTGTTCATTGATGCTCGTAACCTTGGCTTCATGAAAGACCGTGTACTACGTGATTTCAGCTTCGATGATATTAAAAAAGTTGCAGACCTATTCCACGCTTGGAAAACAGGTGAAGAAGTACATGGTGTGGCTTATGAAGATCAAGCAGGCTTCTGCAAGTCAGCAACGCTAGAAGAAATCACCAAGCACGATTTTGTACTGACACCGGGGCGTTACGTTGGTGCTGCTGAGGAAGAAGATGACGGTGTTCCATTTGGTGAAAAGATGGCGACGCTGACTTCGAAGTTAAGCGAGCAGTTTGCAGAGTCGGCAACGCTGGAAGCTGAGATCAAGAAGAACCTAGCGGGGTTAGGTTATGAGTTGTAATTGGCCTGTAGTAACTTTAGCTGAAATTACATCCCGTATAGGAGACGGGCTTCACGGTACACCTAAGTATGATGATAACGGTGACTATTATTTTATTAATGGGAACAACTTATCCAACGGTAAAATTGTAATTAATGAGAAGACCAAGCGCACAGATGAGTCTCAATACCTAAAACATAAGAAAGATCTCAATGAACGAACTCTTTTAGTCTCGATCAACGGTACGTTAGGAAATATCGGCACCTACCAAGGTGAGAAAGTATTTCTTGGGAAAAGTGCGTGTTACTTGAATGTACTGCCTAGTGTAAACAAAGATTATGTTATGTACGTTCTTACATCCAAGCATTTTCAAGACTACATTCATAATCTCGCTACTGGTTCCACGATTAAAAATGTTGGTCTTAAACTTATTAGAGAATATGAGTTTCAATTGCCAGATACTGAAACTCAGGACGAGGTTGCTAACGTTTTGGTATCAATTGATTCCAAAATTACAGTTAATCAACAGATAAATAAAAACCTAGAAGAAATGGCACAAGCCCTCTTCAAGTCATGGTTTGTTGATTTCGATCCCGTAAAAGCCAAAATGAATGGCGAACAACCAGAAGGAATGGACGTTGCCACTGCCTCGCTATTCCCAGAAAAGCTCGTTGAGTCTGAGTTGGGTTTGATTCCTGAAGGCTGGGATATTAACTACATCAAGGATTTTGGTAAGGTAGTCACAGGAAAAACTCCTCCTAAAAAAGTTGAAGATGCATACGCAGAAGAAGGCGTTCCATTTGTTACTCCATCAGATATCGACAGTGATGTGTTTGTTAGCGAAACCAAACGCTTTTTATCTGAATCTGGTGTCGAAGCTGTGAAAAAGAACTTACTACCGGCAGGCAGCATTTGTGTAACTTGTATTGGTAGTCAAATGGGCAAGGCTGTAATTTCTCCATCAGAAGCTATTTCAAATCAACAAATTAACAGCGTTGTCGTAGCTAAAGATTATGAAAGGAATTTCCTGTTCTTGAATTTACGAAGAAGGCGTGAAGAGATATTTCTTATTGGTAGTAGCGGGAGTACGATGCCGATTATCAATAAGAGCACCTTCGAGAAATTAGCAGTGTTAACTCCATCGGAAGAGCTTATGCATTCATTCGATCGAGCAGTATCTTCATTACTGAGCAAAATTCATCAGAATGCTATAGAAAATCAAACTCTATCATCACTGCGTGACACCTTGCTTCCTAAATTGCTTTCCGGCGAAATCGAGTTAGACACGCAAGGAGAGGTAGCCTAAATGCAGCCTCCGTTTACCCTCAATAACCAAATCCTCTCACTGGTGGCTGACATCAGTGAACGTTTGGGCAAGATATCAGTAACACACTCTTACGATATCGATCTGCGCTTAAGGCGCATTAACCAAGTTCGTACCATTCACGGCACGTTGGCGATTGAGGGTAACGAACTTACAGAAGAACAAGTCACCGCCATACTCGGCGGACAGCGGGTATTGGCGCCAATAAAAGAAGTCCAAGAAGCGAAGAATGCGATTGCCGTCTACGAGCAATTACCTAATTGGTTGCCGGAAATTGAATCCAACTTATTGGATGCACACAAAAGCCTGATGATAGGGATGATTGACTCGGCAGGGCAATATCGTGATAGCGGTGTTGGCGTAATGAAAGACGGTCAAGTGATTCACATGGCGCCGCCAGCTCAACGAGTTCCAACACTCATGCGTGACTTATTTGCTTGGTTAGAAAGCAGTGATGATCATCCGCTCATCAAAAGCTGCGTGTTCCATTATGAGTTTGAGTTTATTCATCCGTTCTCTGATGGAAACGGTCGCATGGGTAGACTGTGGCAAACGCTCATTTTGAGTCGCTGGCAACCAATATTTGCGATGCTACCGGTTGAAAACCTTATTCACCAGCATCAGCAGCAATACTACCAAGCCATTAATCAAAGTACACTTGAGACAGACAGTCGGGCCTTTATAGGGTTTATGTTGGGGATGATCCGACAAGCGTTGATTGAGTTAGAACAATCGAACGTTCGTCATGTTGCCCCCCAAGAAAGCCATCAAGTAAGCCCCCAAGTTAATTTACTGCTGAATCGAATATCTGGTGAGATGAGTCGCGAACAATTGCAAAATGCCTGTGAGTTGAAAGATCGCAAATCATTTACTGCTCGATATCTAAAACCTGCCTTGGAAGCCGATTTAATAGAAATGACACAACCGGATGCACCAAGAAGTCGCTCGCAGCGCTACAGGCTCACAACCCTTGGCCAAGACGTACAACAAGGATTTAAATGAAAATCACAGAAGATCAGCTAGAACAACAGTGCCTTGATTGGTTTATCGACCAAGGTTATCTCTACAAAAATGGCTATGACATCGCACCAGATGGCGATTCACCTGAGCGTGATGATTACCATCAGGTGGTGCTCAAAAAGCGTTTGCTCAATCAATTAGCGATCCTAAATCCTGAACTGCCAGAAGAGACGTTAAATCAGGTAGTGAACACAGTAAGCACGCCTGAGACTCCGGTGCTTATTAAAAATAACCGAACATTCCATAAACTATTGATTGAGGGTGTGCCTGTTGAATACACCGTCATTGAAGATGGACATCCGACTCCAAAACACACTCACGCTCGGTTAATGGATTTCACCAATCCAGATAACAATGAGTTTTTGGTCGTTAATCAGTTCACCATCACAGGTACTAAAGGCAACCGACGTCCTGATGTAGTCGTGTTTATTAATGGTCTTCCTATCTCCGTCGTTGAGCTAAAGAACCCAGCGGACAATCATGCCGATATTTGGAATGCGTACAACCAGCTACAGACCTACAAAGATGAAATTGCTGAGTTGTTTGCATTCAATGAAGCCTTGGTTATAAGTGATGGTGTCACAGCTAGAGTTGGTTCATTAACTGCTAATAAAGAACGCTTTTTACCGTGGAAAACTGTTGCTGGTGAGGATGATCGACCGTTATTTGAGTTTCAATTAGAGACCATGGTTCGCGGCTTCTTCAAACTGGAACTTCTCTTGGATTACATCCGTTACTTCGTGTTGTTTGAAACAGACAACGACAAAATCATCAAGAAAATCGCAGGTTACCACCAGTTTCACGCGGTTCGTGCAGCGGTAGAAGCCACAGTAAAAGCGAAGCAAGCTGACGTTGACCTGCCTATGGTGGCAGACAACGCGGCAAAGTATCAGGTTCAAGCAACAAAAGGGTTGGATAAGATTAAACCTGGAAGCGGTAAAGCTGGCGTCGTTTGGCATACTCAAGGTAGTGGTAAGAGCATCTCGATGGTGTGCTACGCAAGTAAATTGCTTCAGCAGCCAACCATGAATAACCCAACGATTGTTGTAGTAACAGATCGAAATGATCTTGATGGTCAGCTCTATAACACGTTTGGCATGGCGCAAGAGACGCTAAAGCAGATCCCACAACAAGCCAGTGATCGTGATGCTCTGCGTGAGTTATTACTGAACCGTCAGTCAGGCGGCATCATTTTTACCACCATACAAAAATTCGCGCTATTAGCTGATGAAACTGAGCATCCTGTTTTATCGGAAAGGGCAAACATTGTTGTCCTGTCAGATGAGGCGCACCGAAGTCAGTATGGTAATAAATCTAAACTGGTTGAGGTTAAAGACGAAAATGGCACTGTAAAAGCCCACAAATACGTTTTTGGTTATTCCAAGTATATGCGTGACGCGTTGCCTTATGCCTCGTTTATCGGCTTTACAGGTACGCCTATCGCTATGGATGATAAAGACACTCGTGGCGTGTTTGGTGAGTATGTCTCCATCTATGACATTCAGGATGCAGTCGACGATGGAGCTACCGTTCCTATTTACTATGAATCTCGTTTAGCTAAGCTTGATATTAATCAGGATAAGATCGAAGCTCTGAATGATGAAGTTGAAGACGAGATTGGTGAAGATGAAGAAACCGCCGACCGTGAGAAAATCAAATCCCAGTGGGCTGCGTTAGAGAAACTTGTTGGTGCAGAGCCTCGTATTGAGCAAGTTGCTAAAGATCTCGTCAACCATTTCACAACGCGTACTTCTACATTCACCGGCAAGGCTATGATAGTCGCGATGAGCCGTGACATTTGCGTTGATTTGTATGATGCTATTGTAGCAATTAAACCTGAGTGGCATAACGACGATCCTGAGAAAGGGGTGATCAAAATCGTTATGACAGGCAGTGCATCAGACAAAGAGAAGATGCAGCCCCATATCCATGACAAGAAAACCAAGCAGCGCTTTGAACAGCGCTATAAAGATATCGAAGACGAACTCCAGTTGGTGATTGTTCGTGACATGTGGCTAACAGGCTTTGATGCGCCATGCTGTCACACCATGTATAACGATAAACCAATGAAAGGCCACAATCTGATGCAGGCCATCGCTCGAGTAAACCGAGTGTTCAAGGATAAGCCTGGTGGTTTGGTTGTCGATTACATTGGTATTGCGAATGAATTGAAAAATGCACTCAAGACCTACACCAATAGTCAGGGCAAGGGCCAACCAACCGTTGATACCGCAGAAGCCTTTGCCGTGTTAATGGAAAAGGTCGATATCATTCGAGGAATGTTTGCGACGCCAGTTGATGGTGATGTATTCAATTATCGGCCAGACTTTGAAACCGATGCGCTTCGTTTGCTGCCTGGCGCTGTAAATCACTTATCGGGGCTTTCTCATGTTGATGGTAACGGCAAAGAAGTAAGAGATGGTAAGCGCCGTTTCCTTGATGTTATGGCTGCGCTTACCAAAGCGTACTCCTTATGTAACACAATGGATAAAACGCGTGGTTATAAGAACGAAATTGCTTTTTATTCTGCTATCAAGACGGTTTTCATCAAACATTCAACTGTGGATAAAAAGCGTACTGATGAGGAGCGTAATACTGCCCTAAAGCTGATCCTCGATAATGCGGTCGTCGCCGATGGTGTGGATGACATCTTCACAATGGTTGGGCTAGATAAACCAAACATCGGGCTACTTTCAGAAGAGTTCCTAGAAGATGTCAGGAACATGAAAAAGAAGAACCTTGCGGTCGAACTGTTAGAGAAGCTGTTGCGTGACGAAGTGAAAGCACGAATGAAGAATGATGTGGTTCAGGAGAAGAAGTACTCCGATCGCATCATGAGTACCCTGCAAAAGTACCACAACCGCAATATTGAAACGGCTCAGGTGATTGAGGAGTTGATTCAGTGGGCGAAGGAGATGCAAGAAGATGCAGAGCTGATAGAGAAGCTCAACCTTTCGGTTGATGAGATTGCATTCTATCGCGCTCTGGTCGAAAACGAAGCGTCGGTTAGAGAGTTAGGTGACGACAACCTGCGTAAACTAGCAATTGAGCTGACTAGTCAATTGCGCAAATCAGCAACGGTAGACTGGCAAAAACGGGAGAGTGTCCGCGCACGTATGCGTAACCTCGTCCGTCGATTACTACGCCGTTGGAAATACCCGCCAGATGCGGCAGAAGAGGCGATTAAGCTTGTATTAGAGCAGGCCGAGGCGTTAGCTGATGGATGGTATCAGTAATAAAAGATGGTAGGCATAGGATTTTACTTAGAAGACGCCACTATGAATGATGGCGTGGATAAACTTTAGAGGGAACTAGATGGAACTGATACTCATTGGAGTGATTGTATTAATCTGTAAGGTGTTATTTAGTGCTTTTACTGCATCAGAAAAGGAATCTGAGCCTATATACAGCAACTATCGAGCAAGCTCGCAAACTAAAGCTAGCAGTACAACCATTCAAGATGATGACACTAACCCCTTTGAACTAGTGATCAAAACATCCAAAGAATTTGAAAAGTGTTTATCTGGCATGGGAGCTACAGGGAAGGGGCTACATGAAAAGGTGAACAGTATAGAGGGCTCTTTAGCACCAGTACTGGTAAAGAAATTAAGGTATATTGCAACAGTACGAAACAATGTGGTTCATGATCCAGACGTGTCACTTACTGAAGAAAGTCGGCATTCGTTTATTGTAATGGCGAACTTTTGCCGAGATGCACTTAATTTGAATCAATCTAGCAGCTCAAGCTCGAATACAACGCAAGCTAAGCCACGCAAAGCACCCGCTGAAGAGCAAAGGCCAATTTGGGAAATTATAAAAGATAAGAAAGAGAGAACCGGCCCAATGCAATCGGATTTAGGCCCAACAGTTTGCGATGAACCTGAGGAAGAACCTAAGGAAGAGCAGCAAGAAGATGTGCCGAAAAAACCAATTTGGGAGATCATGCGAGAGAAACGTCTACAAGGGTAGATGGCTGCATTTGGATGTCTGAGATATATCAGATGCTCGCTTGTGGCCAAAATCTTTTATGGGTTTTTTGGAGTGATATACCTTATCTATCCAGAATACGAGAATTTTAAAGAGTATCAACCACCATTTAAAATCGCAGATATGCTGTCGGTTAAAACTATGGCCTATAATCTATTGAGTACCGCATGTGCGTTACTTAACCAGATATTAAATAGGTCAGCCGTCTATTTACTTTTGAAATGTCCCAATTTGGTCCCATAGGGATAGTGATAATTTATAAACTACTAATAGTTAAAGGTTTTCACCCTATCATACCCAACATGTTCGAGACTTGGTATAAAATGGCGAGCCTGTTTCAATCTGGCCTCAACGAACTCTTAGGGCCTTTTTTGTTTCTTTAAGCCATGCGACCACCAACTGCTTTTTTATAAATTTTAGCGAACATGGCAATGTTAGCGTGCCCAATCTGCACTAGCACATAACTCAACTCGACTCTTTTGCTGCGGTAGTTAAACAATCATAAAAAGCAGATGCAGCAGGTGAAAGAGCTTTAAGTTGATTTTTAAGTACGATGCAAAACTGGCTACTAAAGTGCCATTGCTCTGGTTTTAATGCGCTTAATTTGTCTCGATAATCATGGTTTTTGATAAGGTGGGTGGGTAGAAAGCTAATATGCGTTCCTGCGAGGGTTAACATTAAACCCGACTCCACATGCCAGCCATCAATGAGCTTGAGGTTTTGATACTGATTAACATCGAGCAACGCATACATAGTATCTGCGGCATAGCCACCAACATTGATTCGCTGCGATTCCAGTGAATAGTTGTTGTTGCGTAGGGTCTCAGCCAGATCTTTACGAGCATATAAACAACTTTCTTCGGTAAAAATGGGCTCTACGTGAGCATAAGAATAAGCTTGATGATCGTCTAGTACGACTATCATCATATCTAACTGGCTTTTCGCTAACTTCTCGTTAAGTACAGTAAAGTCTGCAATCTCTATGGTAAGTTCTACTTCATCACTTAGTTGGTAATAAGCTTCAATAGCTTTTGACAAAGGATTAGATGACAGAGAAACAGTATTGTCCAAACAACCAATACGCGCATGACCAATTAATTTTGATTGAACACCTTTGAGTTTAGCCGCGTAATCTGACAGCAAGCCATTGATCTCATTTGCATAATTATATACTTTGCTCCCCTCATCTGTTAACACAAAACCACTTCTGCCACGGTTACATAATACAACACCTAAGCTTTTTTCGAGGGTGATGAGTTCCTTGCTCAGTACCGGCTGGCTAAGGCCAGTGGTTAAGGTCGCATTGCTGATCCCACCCTGCTCAACGATCTCTGTAAAAAGCTCTAATCGGCGCAGGTCGCGTTTGTCTAATTTTTCAATGTTTATCGCCATAGGATCATTACATAACTTATTTTAAATGTTTAGATTCAATAATATGCATTTAATCAAATGCAACAAGGTGCTAACTTTTTTTATGTGACCAATATGGATATATATTTAGGAGAGACGGATGTCTGTAAAACCAAAGTCAAAAATTGACGATTTCGAATTAGCACCAGTGCCTGAGAAAGCCAAGCGTTCTTGGTGGGTAATTAGCCTCATTTGGTTAGCTATTGGTATTGATATTTCAGGCTTGTTCTTAGGGGCGATCTTGAGTGAAGGAATGGCCATAAATGATGCTTTGTTAGCGACCTTTATTGGCTCATCTATCCTTGCTGTTCTTGCTATGCTTTGTGCAAATATAGGGTTTCAGTCGGGTGTTTCTACACCGTTAGTGAGCAGCGCCGTATTTGGACGTAATGGCGGCAAATTACTGGGGCTAATTACAGGGGTGTCTTTGGTGGGGTGGTTTGCCTTTCAGGCCGATTTCTTTGCGTTGATCTTAGTTGAAGCGCTTGCCAAATATAATCTGGACGTTTCACATTTCTCAGCTTTAGTCTGCGGCGCAGCACTAATGATGTTTACCGCGATCTATGGTGTTCGTGCTCTTGGTAAGCTTTCCACCTATTCAGTACCGCTGATGGTTGGTCTGATTACCCTTGGTCTAATTATGGCGTCGGGATCACAACCTGCTGGTGAGAGAGAATTAATCGCTCCGATGTCGATGGGTGAAGCGATTTCCTTTGTAATGTCTATCTGGATTTTAGCGGCGATTGCGTCTCCAGATATTGCTCGCTACGCAAAGACACGTAAAGACGCTATTCTTGGTGCCGGCTTTGGTTTCCTACTGGGAAATAGTGCAACGATCGTAGTCGCTCTTTTGCTCACTCAGATGACGGGTACCGACAACCTAGTTGAAGTATTCTTTACCATCGGTTTAGGCATGGTTGCTATAACCATTCTGGTATTTGCTCAGTGGACGACCAATAGCAGTAATTTGGTATCTGGTGCACTAGGCATGTCTGTTGCACTTCCACGTGTACCGCGCCATGTATGGGTTATCTTGATGACTATTATTGGTCTCGCGATTGCTCAGTTTGGCATGGTGGATAAATTCACCGCATTCTTGACCTTACTGGGCGTCACTATTGCGCCATCTGCCGGGGTCTACCTGGCTCAGTATTACTTCATTAACAAACAAGACTTTACATTTGACGCTATTCAAAATGTCCCATCATGGAAGATGAATGGCTTGCTAGCCTGGGCATTTGGTAGTGTTATCAGTGCATGCACAGCTGGTGAGTTCCTTAACTTATTCTCAATTACGTCAATTTCGCCCATTGATGGAATTTTAGCGTCATTTGTCGCCTACATGGCACTGGTAAAAATAACCTTTATGGTAAAGAGCAAGGAGACCGTCAGTGATTATTAATGAGCAAATGATTGACGATATTGCTCTGGGTGCAACAGTGCTAGGTACAGGTGGTGGTGGTGATCCGTACAGTGGAGCACTAATGGCAAAGGCTGCGATAGCGCAGTCTGATAAGCCCGTTGATATCATTTCCTTAGAAGATGTGGACGATAACTGTATGACCGTGCCCTCTTCTATGATTGGTGCACCAACCGTTGCTGTAGAGAAGATCAACTCAAAAGAACAGATGCTGGTGGCCTTTGAAGCCATGGAAAAAGCATTGGACGAAAGAATTGCAGTGACCTATCCAATCGAAGTGGGTGGTTTTAACTCTCTTATCCCAATCTTGGTCGCAGCGCAAAAAGGTATCCCTGTGGTCGATTGTGATGCGATGGGGCGCGCGTTTCCTGAATCGCAAATGGTGACTTTTTATCTTGACGGCTTGCCATCCGCACCCAATACATTAGCGGATGAGAAAGGTAACGTCGTTACACTTTATCCACTCGATGGGGTATGGTCTGAGCGCTTTGCTCGCCCAATCACTGAACAAATGGGTGGCTCTGCTGCTATGTGTGACTATCCAATGCGCGGTTTTAACTTAAAGAAAAGCGCATTAGCAGGGACTTTGAGCAAAGCGATGCACATTGGCAAAGCAATTCGACAGGCCAATACAAAAGGCGAGAATGCCGTGGATGCTGTGCTGAGTATTGTAGGAGGCCAGCGCATTGTTACGGGTAAGATTTTGGATATTCATCGAACTACTGCTGGTGGCTTTGTCACCGGCGGGGTAGTCATTGAAAAAATGCAAGCTAGCCATAATGACCGTCAACTTAAGTCAGTGTTTGTACACTTTCAAAATGAGTTGCTACTTGCTCACAGCGGAAGCTCAGCGGATGACTTGAGCCAAGAAACCTTACTGGCAACGACGCCAGATTTACTCTCTATTTTGGATCATGAAACAGGACAGCCGATTACTACCGAACAATTGCGTTATGGGCAACGAGTCGATTTGATCGCCTATCCTTGCGATCCCAAGTGGCGCACAGAAAAAGGAATTGAAGTGGCTGGGCCAAGTTATTTTGGTTATGCAGTCGAATATCAAACAATAGAAACCTTGCTGGAACCAGGTGGTAAGTAGTATGCAGGATCACGTTTTTCGTTTAGGTATTGATGTTGGCGGAACCAATACCGATGGTGTCTTACTCGATAGTGCCTTGAACTGCGTTGCAAAGATAAAAGTAGCGACCTCAGAGGATATATTTACTGGTATTGATGGCGCTATAACTGCACTACTCAATCAAAGTGGTATTCAGGCTAGGCAGATTAAACACGCTATGTTGGGTACAACCCAATGTACCAACGCCATCGTAGAAAAAAAGACACTTGATCGCACTGGTATGATTCGCCTTGCTCTACCAAGTGGTAGCAGCGTCCCGCCTTTATGTGGTTGGAGTCAATCTTGGCAAGAACTGCTCGGTGAACATTTTTATGAAGCACACGGCGGCTATGAGTACGACGGTAAATTAATTGCCGACATTCAAGAGCAAGAGATCCGCTCACTATGCCAGAAAATGAAAGGCAAGGTTGACTCAATTGCTATTTGTGGCGTGTTTTCGCCTGTAAATGGCGAACAAGAGAAACAAGTCGCGCAGTGGGTAAAGGAAGAGCTAGAAGGGGTAAAAATATCCTTGTCCCATCAGATTGGCAGTATAGGGATCCTAGAACGCGAAAATGCGAGTATTCTAAACGCCGCACTACAAGGAACAGCAGAGCGCTTCGTGGAAGGTTTTTGCCATGCCCTGGAGAGTCATAGGATCTTAGCAACCCCTTATTTTGGGCAGAATGACGGCACTTTGATGTCGCAAGAATTCGCGCTTAAATACCCTATTTTAACGGTGGCATGTGGACCCACTAACTCTATCCGTGGAGCGAGTCATCTTTCTAAACTTTCAGATGCCATTGTTATTGATGTGGGAGGCACCACGTCTGATATTGGCGCACTGATTCATGGATACCCCCGAGAATCGAGCATTGCCGTCGAACTTGGTGAGGTACGTACAAACTTTCGCATGCCAGATATCCTAGCACTGGCCATTGGTGGTGGCACCATAGTACGAGAGCAGAATAACTGTTTTAAACTAGGGCCAGATAGTGTTGGGCATGAGTTACTTTCTGAGGCGCAAAGCTTTGCAGGTGACACTCTAACCTTAACCGATGTCGCTTTGACACTGAACAAAATGCAATGGCAAAGCGGTAATCAAGTTCAGCCGGTGGATCTGACTAAGGCTGACGCAACCACAATCTACACACAAATGGTGCGAGATGTAGAAGAGGGTATCGACAAGATGAAAACCTCATCGAAGTCTGTCCCGGTCATTTTGGTCGGGGGTGGCAGTGCATTAATGCCCGATGACTTTAAAGGTGTGAGTGAGGTTGTGCGACCAGAACACTATGAAGTTGCCAATGCTATTGGCGTTGCATTGGGAGAAATCTCGGGCCAGTTCGATAAGATTGTCCCTATCGCAACAGAAAAACGCAGCGAAATAATGAAGCAACTTGAGGAGCAAGCAAAACAATTGGCTGTTAATGCTGGAGCATGCAGCAAAAGCGTGGCCGTAATAGAGCGTAGTGAGATCCCATTAAGTTACCTCCAAGGAAATATGGTTCATGTGAAGATCAAATCTGCAGGGAAAATTGCTGAATGACAAAGTGTTTTGTTGTGGAGCTAGATGGACTAAATTAATTTACCCTGTGGCGACCTAAATTTTCCCTGTTAGCTTCGGGTAAGCCACAGGGGTGTGATAGGTCGCTTAAGAACAATTCATCGCAATCAACCGAAAAACTCTAGAACAAGCCCAATACGAGACTGTAATACTGCGAAAAAAGTGAACGCATTGACGTCAGTATTGTGGATTCTGATTACAAAATGTCTTGTCAAAACCTTGTGCTAGTCATTCGGTCATGATGAGCAAACACCGTTATATCTAGTGAAAATGTAATGTATATTCTGTTTTTGTTATCAAGGAGCTGCTATGTGGATTTTGGAACCCCCTAACTGGCCCGATTTGCAATGGGATAGGAACCGTTACTTAGGAAAACTCGGCTAAATCAGGGGATTCTGCTTCGCGAGATCACAAGCCAGTCTCACGATCAGCAATAGAGCATGCTGATACCTTGCTAGCCAATATCGTTCACTACAGTTCGATTGAAGGGGAGAAACTCAATGCCTTTTCGGTGCGCCCGTCATTGGCAAACAAGGTTGCTCTACAGAATGCTTGATGGTGATTTTCTTGGGGGATCAATACTTCTCTAAACCATAAGGTTGCTAAAGTGAGTAAACCTATGGCTGCTCGTCATTTGGCCGCTATGGTTGAGTTGAGATACATACTTGCAGTAGCCTCAGCAGATTTAAATCTAAATCGCGAAGTTCTTTCATCGTTGACTGAAAAAAGAGACCTCGCTATGTGACAGAGAGGTCTTCTTACATTATCGGAGCGTGACGCTTAACTGGTTACGAGTTTACAATCGGCGTTTTCAGTAGCTAGATTAATGGTATTTTGTTATCAGTGACGACACCTTTGAACGAGTCATTTAAGTATTTGACGTTGGTGTAACCATTTTTTGTGAGTAGGGTATAACCCAGTGAAGCTCTTGCGCCAGCAGCGCAGTGCAGTATTACAAGTTGATCTTTGGGCACTTTATTTAACTGCTGGTCGAGATCAGCTAGAGGAATGTTGATGGAGTGCTCTAGATGACCTGTTGCGACTTCGTCTGGGTTGCGAACGTCAATGATTGTGGCGTTCCCTGTTTTTGCAGCCGTTACAAAAACCTGCTCTTCTACTGCCCCTGGCAGTAGTTTTTTCTCGTAGACCAATGTGGTGGCTAGGCCGTCTGTCGATGTTGGACGTTTGGCGATAGACCATTGTTCAAATCCGCCATTTAGGATAGAGACATTACTGTATTTCCAAAACGATAAGATTTCGTAGGCTTCAATGGCCTCGTCTGCGTCGTTAGTGTCAGCGATGATGGTGATCGGCGCTTTTTTGTCGCGAAGGCCTAGCAGCAATCGTTTTGACACGTCAAACTTTTCACTGTTCCACGTCTCGTGCTGATCAGCCAGTTGTTTCACCGGCATGTGGACTGCACCTTGAACGCTTGCAGTCGGATTTTCGCGCACATCTAAGATAACGTGGTGAATGTCTAGGTTGCTTTCAAGCCAAGTTTGATTGACATGGGTTGGGTAGACGTCGCCTTTCCATGCAGGGTAGCCTTCAACGTACGCTTTAACATTGGTATAGCCTTCAGCAGTAGCTATTTTGAGTGCTTTGGGGCTAAGAGGGCAGGTGACTCCACCACAATAGAATACGACTAAAGTATCTTTGTCTTTTGGTAGCCACTGTAAGTTGGCAGCCAACTTGTCGGCAGGCGTCGCAATAGACGTGGGGATATGGCCAACGTCATATACTGAGGTTGGACGGGCATCACCAATAAACACCGTTTCGCCGTCATCGAGTAAATCGGCCAAGGTGTCAGTCTCTATGATTTGTTCATCAGGAAGTTTTACTAACACACGTTTGATTTGGGTGGCGACGTTGTCTTGGTTGAGGATGGCCTTAAACTTAGTATTGACCGTTAGCTCTTTAAACGAACTGGCTTCGAGTAAGGTTGTTTCATCACTGTACTTGAGTACTTGAACCTCTTTAGTAGCGGGGTTCAGGTACTGAATCACTTTGGATGAATAAACGATAGATTGGATCTTACCGGTGATTTCTTCCGCGGCATTACTGACCATAGAAATGGTCAATAGTGACGCTGAAAGCAACACACCGATGGTGCGATTTAGAGTTAACATAGTGATCTTCCTTGTGTTACTAAATGTGGCGCTGTTACTTAGTCACAGGCTGCCAACTCACCACTGTCTGCGGCGTATTTCATGGCGAAATCTGCTATATCTGGCGCTATTTCTTGGAACTGGTCGCTGTTCAAAAATTCTTGTGCTTGTGGGTGTTTGTCACTAAATTTTTTGATAAAACGCTCGGCGTCCTTTTTAAAGAAACGCTTCCACTCAACTTTCAAGTGCAGGCTCGCAAACTCTTGACCGTTGTATCCAAATAGAGGCCTTAAGTACTCAAGATAGGCCTCTTGGCCTTTTGCGGCATCCGCTTGAGCACCAAACGTGCATAGCGTGAGCGCTATTCCAGCTAGTAGCTTTTTCATAAACCTTTCCTCTTATTTCTTTGTGACTAAACTCATTATTCTTTTCCGGTGATCATCGCTTTCATATGGCTTGTGAGTTTTTTACCTAGCGTGATCAAATAGAGATGGACAATCAAAAACGCAATCACGCTGTACGCACAAAAGGTATGCAAAACCGCAATAAACTCGACGCTGCTTAGTATGCCGTTCGCTCTAAGCTCGGGATAAAAGAACAACGCGAGACCGGATAAAATTTGTAATGGCACTAATCCAAACAGCACTAAGATGTAGGCGAGACGCTGCAAAGGGTTGAATTTGTCTTTTGGTGTCATTTGGTGCGGGTGAGGGTCACCTTTAAAAATGCCAAACAGATAGAACTGAATGACAGAATCGATCCCTTGGCGCTTAGGAATAAATTGTCGCCATGCATCTGTGGTAAAGATCCAAGTAAAAATCATCACCACCAGTGCCCCCCATATAAATCCTGCCCAGTGATGGAGCGAAGAAGACTCGCCCCAACCAAACAGAGTTATGGAGCCGTGCAGCTCAAGTCCTGTTACGATAAGCAGCAACACCAACAGTGCTTGCAGCCAATGCCATAAGCGTTCAAAGCGTTTAAAAAGTACGGCTGATTTACTCATGAAATTCCCCTTATAGCCCTATTTCGTTGCGCGCTTTTTTACGGCGTGAAATGGTCACCAAGCGAAGCAAAATATGGATAGCAATACCAAAAAGGCCGCCGCCAATAGCAAGCACACCAAACCACTCCACAAATCCACTTCTATCGCGCCCAACGAGGTAGAAATCATTTAGCCCTTCAAGACGACTTTGCTGGCTATGGCATTGTGCACAGTCAACCGAGTCTTCAGCCGGTGCAACCATGTGTTTGATGGGCCAATACCCTAGGGTTTCGACAAAGTCATAGTGACCACTAAAGTCCACTTGGTTTAACTCAGCACCCGCTTGCAATGCTTTTGGCCAATCAAACTCAGTCCAAAATGCACCGCTTCCTTCTCGGCCATACAGTTTGATTGGGAGCATGGTGTTGTTCTCGGTATCGAACGGCTGTTTACCCTGATGGATCTTAAATGGCCATATACGCGCATCGGGATCGTTGTAATCTCCGCTTGGAGGATTGATCGAGATAGGGGCGTTTGTTGGGTCAAAGGTATCTTGGAAGGTCATTTGCTTGAGTTCACCTTTGTACCAACGGTATTCTGGTACAACATTTTTACCCCAAGTAAATGTGCCTTTTTTGCTGACATATGCATGATGCTCTACGCCATCAAACACTTCATCAATAACATAAGGCTTACCATCTTTTAAATCGCCTGCTGTTGACCAGTCCCAAGATAGCTTGGTCAAGTATGGGCCGCGGGCCATTTCAGGAACGTGACAGGATGTACAAGCGACTTTTGCGGTGTGATTGTCGATGGCTCGAGTATTATGTGGCGTAGGCCCATGACAGCTTTCACATGAGACGTTGTTGCCGATACGTTCTTGTTGACCCATATCCAATTCGTGATCAATAAATGCTGCACGATCGTTATAACGGCCAGAGATTCGATGGTCGTTGGTGGTGTGACAGTCCTGACACGCAAAGTCGAGCTTGTCTGGACTCATGTGTACATCGAGTTCAAAACTAGGATCAATCAAAGATAAATCGGTATCACCATGTTTTACGCCATTACCACCGCCACCAAGAGCGTGACAGGCTAAGCAGTTGTCTCTATTTGGGCTGCCAACATTTTGTGCGACAAAAGCTAAATCGACCGCCTTCTGAACTGTGCCGCCAACAACAGTATCTTCGTAGTACGGGTGACCAGACGATGCTGCCGATTTTTTGTACGTGCCTGTGGTGTCATGGCAAACCAAGCAGTCGACGTTTTCTTCTGCGTCAAACTCAAAGTCGTCATTTCGCCAGCCATAACCGGTATGACATTGAGTGCAGCTTTGATTCCCTCTGGCGGATACGCAGTAGTTGTTAAACGCATTTTCACCTTTACCCACCATCTTGTCGTCGACTTCTTTGGCCCAGTTCCAATGGAATGTCTCATGCATCTGTTTTGAGGCTTCGGTATGGCATTCGAGACAGGCTTCGGTGACATCAGGGGCGTAATCGAACTCTTGACTCAGAGAGTCAAACATCGCGTGATTGGCGGTGCTCGCGATGGTTTGCACATGTTCGCTGACTGGCATTGCATTCGTCGCGTCGTCACTTGCAAGCACATTAACTGTGCACAACGAACTTAGGCCAAGTATCAAAAACACTAATCTATCCATAAAGCATACCTACTAAAGATTTTTCCATTATCAATTTGAGGCAGTGTTGCCGCGACATGTGCGTTTTTCTTATTCATTGCTCAGGCAAACAATGCATGCTTTCTCTATAACTTTGTATTTAAGCATTTGCTAATGTAAATATAGGCTCATTAAATATTGATGATAAGAGCGGATTTTAGCTGACGTTTGATTCATTGATTCACATCAAGGATACCTCTAAAGAGTTAGTGACTGCGGTTGCAAAATCGGTGATTTTTTGTCCATATAAAAACAGTGGATGCCGCGATTCAAATCTGATTTCTGATAGAGCATTAACTTATTCGGCTCTTTGTTTGAGTAGGCGTTATCGTACGGTGATACGCTATTGTTCGCTGAGTAATCTAAGCATTGTCTTTGGGAAAGCCTAATTTGGTAAATAAGCAAACCAATCATAAATTGTGTGGGTTGGGTTTGACTGACGTTGCACGCGAGAATATAAACTCACTGGATAAAGGCATGAGATTTATCCTGTACTGAATTAGCTTTCCACTACAACAAAGCTAGCTTTCCATTTATTCGGCTTAACTGAACAACAGAGTGAAATACATTAGGAAAAACCATCAAATTGGTTCACAATTGGCTTTTTACTACGTCATCTCGCGCAATGTTTAATCTCTGGCAACATCTTCAGCACATAAAACACTACTACTATGTCTCTACACCTGGGCCAGAGTCTGTTATGGGTTGGAAAGGCACGGGAGAAGGAGACGTAACAACAAGTTATCCTCGTGAATCGGAGAATAGTGCGGGTGAAAAGCTTTATTTTCACGAGTCGGGGACCTTTGTGTTGGCCGCAAATCAATATCGCCTCGACACTAACAATGAGTTCATTTGGCAGCGTATCGATGATGGGCGGGTCCGTCTATTTCACAGCCGTTTTGGCAGGGATAATCAAGTCGAGCTGTTTGATCTTATTCCACAACCCTCAACAAATCAGTGGGTGAGTGAAGCCTCTCATCTATGCGGTGATGACCTGTATAGTGGCTCTGTATCGCTCGTTGAAGGCCAGCTTGAGTTTATCTGGCAAATTACCGGTCCGCGTAAGGACGAACATCTACATTATATTTACAAGGAGTAAATGGATTTTGGGTTATTTAGTTTTTACCACCTTACTTTGGTCGCTTTCTTTTAGTTTGATTGGAGTCTATTTAGCGGGTCAGGTGGACTCTTATGTGTCGGTATTGGTGCGTGTCGCCCTTGCCGCGTTGGTGTTTTTACCCTTTTTACGGCCCTCACGCTTGAGCCGCAGTGAGATTACGCAGTTGCTGGTGATTGGTGGCGTACAGCTAGGGCTGATGTACATTTTTTACTATCAGTCTTTTTTACTGCTTACGGTTCCCGAAGTGCTGGTGTTTACGGTGTTTACGCCAATTTACGTGACGTTAATTAACGATGCGTTGAATCGACAGTTTAACCCTTGGTATTTACTCAGTGCGCTGATAGCCGTGTTTGGGGCGCTAGTGATCCGTTATGACAGCCTTAGCCAAAACTTCTTATTAGGCTTTTTAGTCGTTCAGTGCTCCAACCTTTGTTTTGCCTTTGGACAGGTCGCCTATAAGCACTTTAAAAAATCGAGACCCAACTTAAATCAGCGTGACATTTTTGGCTGGTTTTATATTGGTGCCATGATGGTTGCGATAATAGCATGGATGATATGGGGTAAAGCTGAACTGCCTACAGGCTCGGTGCAAATTGGAGTGTTGTTGTGGTTGGGTATTGTGGCTTCTGGGCTTGGGTATTTTTTATGGAATAGAGGTGCAAGCCAAGTAGATGCAGGTTATTTAGCCATTATGAATAACGCTCTGATCCCTGCTGGCTTGATTGTAAATGTCGCTATTTGGAATCGCGAAGAAGATCTGCTTCGACTGAGTATTGGTGGTGTGATTATATTGCTGGCCCTTGTGGTACACGCAAAAGTTAAGCAAAGGTCCTCTCAACAAGCTATTGTACAATAGCTGTTTACGATTTAGCGGCTACGCTTTTGGCCCTATACTATACCTGTAACGCGCTTTGTCTAAAACGCATTATGCCTGTAACTCAATAGTGAGTTACAGGCATAATGAATGCTCTGGATAGAGACCTATCTTAGTTACACATCATTAGCAGTGATTGCCTCAACTGCCTCTTCGTCTTTACGATAAGAATATGTGTCCTCAAATCGAGAAAGTATCCAGTCGCCCGCGGTAATGAGTGGATACCCACCGAGCCCATAGGTTTCTTCTAAACATGATTTTAAGGTGGTGACAGGTGTGTCAAAGTCGGGTTCGACAAAAAACGGCATTGAGAATCGACTAGCACCTGATGTTGGACTGGTTACCCTGTGCTTTGTTGAGCGATAGAGATCGTTGGTCCACCGCTGCATTAAGTCTCCTATGTTCACCACAAAGCTTCCAGCAACGGGCGGCGCGTCCATCCATTCATCTTGTTTATTGAGTACTTGTAAGCCTCCACTGTTGTCTTGATACAATAAGGTAATGCAGCCGTAGTCGCTATGAGCGCCTGCACCATTGGTCGTGTCGGTTTGACTGGGGTAGTGGAGCATACGCAACACCGACACGGGTAGATTAAAATGACGCGTAAAGCGATCTTCAGGCTCATTCAGCGCCAAAGCCATTGCCTTTAGTAATCTAAGCCCAACATCTAAAGTCAGTGAGTAATGCTGGTTCACCGCTTGTGTAAAACCCGAAATATCGGGATATTGATTAGGGCCGTATAACTGTGGGCAGCGAGCAACTTGTGAGTGAAAAGGGGAAAGGTCCAACGCCATATCGAACGATTCTTTGCAGTCAAGCTCACCAGCTGGATCAAGTTTTTCTGCGCTAAGGCGCCCCCAGCCGCGGTGATTATTGCTTAATTCTATGGAGATAGCCTGCTTGTCGTGTATTGGCAAACTAAACAGCGAACTGGCCATTGACTCAATGTGGTCAAATTGCTGCTGAGGAATTCCGTGCCCTGTGACGTAAAAAAATCCGAGCTCTCGACAAGCGTTGTTAATCTGCTCTATAACAGGCTGCCACTGCTTACGATCATCAGAAGACAGGGGGGAGATATCAATAATTGGTAGAGACATTGCAGTTCCTTCGCATCTTTACCAACAGTACAGACGCTCCTCTTTAGCGAGTGTACCGTTGGAATTAGTTGGTGATTGTGTATTGATGGTGCTCAAAATGACGCATTTAATTAAGTGGGTGCCGGTGTTCTACCGGTGCTAAAAATTGGCCGATAGCCGATATCGTAAATATTCTGCCGCTGTCATAGACTCATACTTATCGAGAGCACTTTCTATGAGCTGATCTTTATTTGCCTGACAGAAAAAGGCCATGCTGTAGCGCGCAGGATGTGCGCCTATTTGCTGAGGCATCATGACTCTGTGTAGCGTTGACTTTAGCTTGTCATCGCTCCAGCGCATTAGCATGTCTCCGATGTTACAAGTGATCACGTCATCGTACGCAGGTACCTCTGTCCAGCTTTGTTTGTGGTGGGCGTCTTTACCTGGGCAGACCTGAAGGCCGTCTTGACCGGTGCGCTGAAACACCATGGTCAGACAATCAAAGTCCGAGTGAGCTCCTGCGCGCCAAATCCCCGGTTGTGGTATGTAGCTTTTGTTCAAGGGTAAGTAGTGCAAAAGGCGCAACGTCGATTGATATTCGCCGGAGGCTCTATCATGCGCATCGGTGAAAAAGTCACTAGGTTTGCCTAACTTCTCCGCAAAGCAAGACAGAATAGCCATACCGAGCTGCCAAGCCTGATGCTCCATGTCCAACAGTTGCGCTTTAAAATCAGGGAGCTGCTGTTGGCTTGGCCATAAGCCTTCCATTTTAGGAAGCGTTATTTGGTAAGATTCTTTTTGGTCAGCCGTTCCAGTGGATGGACGAACTTGGTTTTTGTACTCCCAACCGGCATTTTGCCCATCGAGCAGCGAAAACGTTGCTTTCTCGTCACTTGTTAAGGAAAAAAGCCGCTCTGAGTGTGCAAAAGCCGCATCAATTAACGCCATTGGAATTGGGTGGTTATGAATTTGAAAAAAGCCCACCTGTGTGGCCGCATCCCACAGTGCCTCTTTAATTTCTTCGCGTCTATTTTCAAAATCTGAAAAGTCGATGACTGGAATTGCGCGACTGTTGTCCAGTACGCCAGTTTGACCTAGCGTACTTTCTAAGTTGAGTTCGTCGAGTTGGTATGTCATAGGGTCTCCAATTACGGTTGGGTAATGGAGCAATGCCAATCGTTTCGATTTGCCGCTTCTACTCCTGTTAAATAATTTAGGCTATCGGTTCAAACTCCAACTAAAGAAGGTCTTTTGAATGAGTTTGATACTGTGAAATAGCGACAGGCTGATCACCGACAAGACAAACAATGACGCAAATGCCTGCGGGATCTTGAAGTATGAGGTCGAAAACTGAATAAAGTAGCCCAAACCCTCTTCGGCGGCGACAAACTCGGCGATCACCGCGCCAATTATAGCCAGTGTGATGGCGACTTTAAGACCGCTGAAAATGTAGGGAATGGCGTAGGGCAGTCTTATTTGCCAAATCTCGCGACTGGGTTTCGCCCTGAGTGACTGTGACAATTCAATTAACTCCTTAGGTGTGGCTTGCATTCCGGTCGTTGCTGCAACAACCAGCGGGAAAAAAGTAATTAAAAAGGTGATGGCTAAACGAGGTGCATCGCCAGTACCAAGGATCACGATGAGAAGCGGCGCAATAGCGACCACGGGTGTTGATTGGATCACCACTAATGCCGGGTAGATCGTCTTGTTTAGGTATTCGGAACGGATCATCGCGACGGCAATTGGAATGCTGACCACCACCGAAATAATGAATCCAACAATAGCGATGTAAAGCGTAGCCCATAGATGCTTGAGCCAGCGGCTTGCATCGACAGTGAAAAACGCCTCAATGATGTCTGATGGTGCCGGCAGTATATAGGGTGGGATTTTTCCCACTAAACATACTAACTCCCAAAACGGGATGATCATAACTAAGGTGAGTATGGGTAAGAATCGTTTGAACGATAGAATCATAGTTGTTCCTAGGCCACTGTTTTGAGTGCCGCTTTTGAGTCGGTTGCTGCTTTAACAGCCTGCGGCTGATAGATCTGTTTTCTGATGCGATTGGTGTAGTTTGCAAATGTCGGGTGATGAATGGTCTCGATGGTGCGGGGACGAGGCAGTTCAATCGGGATCTCTTCGACAATAGTGCCTGGCCGCTGACTCATAATCAGCACTTTGTCTGCGAGCAGCACCGCTTCAGAGATGGAGTGCGTAATAAACAACACGGTTTTGGGTTTCTTTTGCCAAATGCTTTGTAGCTCGAAGCCCATTTCCTCACGTGTCAGCGCGTCCAACGCAGAGAAAGGCTCGTCCATGATCAATATGTCGGGATCGAGCAGTAGTGCTCGGGCAATACCGATTCGCTGCTGCATCCCTCCCGATAGTTCGTCCGGCCTTTGAGACATAAAGTCCGATAGTCCGACCATGTCGATGAGCGATTCGGCGAGAGCCTTGTCTTTTGCCGACACATAATTGTATTTGTGCTTAAGTGGAAATAGTACGTTATCAATAATACTTAACCACGGCAGTAAAGTGGGTTTTTGAAAAACGATCCCAATGTCGTCTCGCGGCTCGGTAACCGCGTGACCGAAAACCGATACATTTCCAGCTGTAGGCTGTAGTAATCCTGACAGCAACCGAAGCAATGTCGATTTACCGCAGCCGGACGGGCCGACGACAGCAATAAACTGATTCTTTTGAATGGTAAAATTGACCTCTTTGAGGGCTTGGACTTCAGCCCCTTTATCAGTGACGTATGTGTGTGACACGTCGCGTAACTCTACAAAGGTGCTCATTATTTTGCCTCCGGCAAAAAGTCTCTGTTGAGTGCCAATTCTGGGTCGAAACTTGTTGTTTCAATGCCTTGTGCCGCTGAGGTCCATTTCCAGGTGAGTGCTAAGTGATTTTTATCGAACTGACCAACACTGCTCGCCTCGCTCACTGGGTTGTATACCAGGTTGTAAATTGAATTGATGGTGTCGGTAGCTTCTTTCACGTCCACTTCTGGCACGATACTATTAATTGCTTGTGCGCTCTGCGTTGGGTTAGCCCAGGTATACTCAATAGCTTCAGCAAAGGCTTGAATAAAGCGTTTAGCAACCTCTGGTCGCTCAGCCAAGAATTTATCGCTAGCGATCAGTGACGTGGCGTACTGTTCGAGCCCAGCTTCGTGCCATGGCATGACTTTTAAGGTTTTACCTGCTTGTTTTGCTTGTCCTTTTAGACGCTCGGTACTGGTTACCCATGAAATCAACACATCGGTATTCTCGGTGGCTAGCATAGGGCCGAGTGCACCAGGATCCGCTTTAGTCAGTGTGATGTCCTCTTGTGAAAAACCGTTTTGTTCAAGCACCAGTGGAAGGTATAGGTTGGAAGAAGTGAACGGTGATGTTGCTACCCGCTTACCTTTAATTTCGCTTATGGAGTTGATTTCGCCATTGTCCACCACAAAAAACGCGTGTGGCGCTTGGCTGAAAATCGAGTACACCGCAGATACCGGTACATCATCTGATGCCTTAGCAACCAGCAGTGCTGAAATGTCAGCAATACCCACGTCAGAGATGCCAGTCGCCAATTTAGTGATTGCTTCTGTTGAGCCTCTTCCTTGATTAATGGTGACTTCTAGGTCGTATTTTTCAAAAATGCCTGTGGTAATACCCACATAGACTGGGGCTTTATCACCTCCAGGTAGCCAATCGAGTTGAAAGTTTACTTTGTCAGCGGCAAGTGACGAGAAGCTGCAAGTAATTAGAAGCAGAGTTGAGTGAAGTCTTTTAAGCATATTGGAGTTCCTTTCCTATCCGATTACGGTTTGGAAAAGCGTCTTTAAGTGAGCAAAAATGAGCCATAACGCTACTGAGACACCTTTTCCGGATGTAACGAGCAATGTCTCTATCTCTATCTGACTTACGCTGTGTTCAGATAGGACAAACGCTTCTACTCTTTTGACTGATTGTTGTTAGTGTATTGGTGCGCGAATTACCTTTGTAACCTCATGTTGAGGATGGTTTACTGGGTAGTTTTGCAAGTCACATGCCAGTTAGTTTACATTTCGTTTTCATTTCAATAACCATAAGTCCCACCTAGGTTAACCGGCATTAACGCCACCGTTTCACGCTAGTCACAATTGTGTCTTCGTAGTGCATTTCAATAGAATCTGTGCACTCTACTGGTGCGAAAAGCCTCTCCAAAAGCGAAACCGGTGGCACATTTTACGGCGATGAATAGACCACCAATGAACGTAAACCATTGGCTTGATCCTTGCTGTAATCCAAAGAACACAGACATTTAGGAGTAGAAGCGGTTAGGGATTCCCCGGGACATTGCTCTTTAGCCAAAGGAGCACTTAATGAGTTATCTCATCAAAAATTCATACGCCATCGTGGGTCCACATAAAACCAGACAAGGCGACATCCGCATATCAAACGGCGTAATTAGCGAAATAGGCCAAAACCTCGTGGCGAACGGCGAGCAAATCATAGACGCTAAAGGGTGTGTTATTTATCCCGGATTTGTAAACACGCATCACCATTTAGCACAATCAATATTAAAAGGCGTTCCCGCGGGACTTAACAAAGGGCTAGGTGAGTGGTTAGCTGCGGTCCCATATCGGTTTTGGCCCAAAATCCCACCAAAACTGATGTACCTTGCAGCCAAGCTTGGGATCTACGAGTTACAACGCTCGGGCGCTACCACCTGCGCGGATCATCATTACCTGTATCATCAGTCGACCAGTCACGAAATGGAGCTGGCGGTGTGGCAAGCGGCAGAAGAGATGGGTATGCGCTTTGTTTTGTGTCGTGGCAGTGCAACACGCGTAGGCAGTCATAAAGGCATGAAAAGTATGCAGCTTGAGCCAGAGACTCCCGAATTAGTCATGCGTCGTATGGAGCGAAGCCTTCAGTTTCACGATAACAATCCACTGTCGATGAGCCGCTTGTGTATGGCGCCAACCAGTCTCATTCATTCCTGTGAACCGGCGCATCTCAAAGAATTTGCGCAATTTGCACGGCAGCATCAGCTCAAAATGCATTCGCATTTGCTCGAAGTTCAATACGACGAGCAACAAGCGCAGAGCCAATACGCAATGAGTGCCGTTGAATACGCGCAAAGCTGTGATTGGCTTGGCGCCGATGTGTGGTTCGCCCATTTGGTGAAAACCGATCAACAATCGCGAGAGTTGCTTGCTGGCACCGGTACTGGAATAGCGCATTGTCCAACATCAAATTGCCGTTTGGGCAGCGGTATAGCAGCAGCCGTCGAGATGCAAGCTCTGGGAATGCCAGTGACCATAGGGGTTGATGGCTCGGCGTCATCAGAGTCAGGCTCGATGCTCCAAGAGCTAAATCTAGCTTGGTTACTGCAACGTGCACAAAATGGTGCCGATTCATTGCAGCCGCAACAAGTATTGCAATGGGCGAGCCAAAATGGCGCAGAGTTGCTCGGGTTCAAAAGCGGGCAGATTGAAGTAGGATTTGCTGCTGATCTTGTAGCCTATCGCATCGACTCTCCTCGAATGGCAACGGTACACTCTCTTGAGCTTGCTCCATTGCTGTGTGGTGAGCCAGCAGACATTGAATACAGTTTTATTAATGGGCGAATGGTGATAGACAACCAGCGAAGTACAGTGGTCGATGTGGCTGAACTGATGTCACAAATACATCATGAGATGACGGCGTTTATGCGTACAGTTGTGTGATTGTGGACACCGCAATACGACAATAAGAATAACACTTAGACTAACAAAGTTTGGCATGACCGGTTTATCACTACCTAGAAGTCAGTTTCAAATGCTGATTACTACTGAGTGACAACCACTGTATGTCAAAAAGGCACCGCAAAAACGCCACAATTCCTTCAAGTTGGTTGCCGGTACTGTATGCAACAGGTGTAGGACTAGAATTGTCCCTGGTCGCAAGGTTTGAGATGAAGACTGGGGGTCAGAGTCGATTGACTCTACCCCCCCCAGTTTTCATCCTGCAACATAGTTAGTAGAGCAATTAGTGACGCTTAGATATTAGGGTAAATTTATAGTCACTATTAGTGAAATAATTACGACTATACTCAAACACCTTATCACCTTGTAAATACCCGCGAGTACGTTTTTCTATAATGGGCGCAGAGGGGCTAATGCCAAGATGCTGAGCAATCTCTTCTGTTGGAAGTATTGGCACTAACTCTTGTTCACTTCTGTCTATGACCAACCCTTTTTGCTTCTCAATATATTCATACTTCGAACCCTGCATCACCTGATAAGTGAGATCTGGAAACATTTCAACTGGCATCCAAGTCTCTTCAACTGTGATCGGGTGATCATCCAGGAAGCGCACACGCTTTACGTAAAAAATACGCTCGCCTTCGCGGACATCGAGTTGTTCAGCGATGATGAGTGATGCTGCTTGAATCTCAAACGCAATCACGTCGCTATAGGTAACACCCCCTAAATGACTCCACTTTTCTGCAAAGCTACTCTGTTGGTCGATGTCGTAGTTGATCTTGTTTTCTTTTACGTAGGTCCCACTGCCTTGAATACTTTCTAATTCATCATTTTCGACCAGTAGTTTTAGCGCTTGTCGAACGGTCACTCGACTGGCAGAAAATTCTTTGCAAAGTTGAGCCTCGGTAGGGAGTGCTTCTCCCACTTTGTAAACTTTACTGCTAATTTTTTCTCTAATGGCATCAGCTATTTTGCGATACAGGGGCAGTCTTGCCATGAAAACCTCGAAAGTAAACCAGGAACGTTAGATGATACAATTTTGCGGTCACTGATAGAAGTTTGTCGATACGAATTCGAGTGTTGAATACAAAAAAGTGCAAAATTTTGGTCTTAACTATTAGTGCATAAACCACATAATTAGCGCTTCATTTTAAATTTAGAGACTACGAGAATTGTTATCAATTTGAGTTTGAGGTCAATGATACGATAGGCCTTAACATGGCTAGTTTCAGACTTAATACAGATAGCTTATAAGAGTGACATACCGTAGCGCGTAATAACTATCAGTAAAACAGGGTTCATCAAAAAGTCAGGAAGTCTTCTATCTGACTTTTTATTTATTGAATAGGCGCGTTGTCACAGTATTGGTAATACTTTCCATATGTCTGGTTTGAAAATGAGAATCAATCAAAACAGGCCAGTTGATAGCTTGTAGTGTGAGGCGCTTTAGTCATACTTGGGCGACTTAAAATAACAGCTAAATCAAAGGAATGAGGATGTCACTTAAAACTACAACGGTTGCAATGACGGGGTTACTTACACTGACGGCGTGTCAATCAGATTCAATGGATGGGAACGACACTGTACCTACTGCTGGAAGCGAGACACGCCAAGTGTGCCAGCTTGGTGAGGATGGTGAGCTTAGTACTAGTCACACTATAGATGTTTCAACGACGGCAGTTTTAATCCAAAGCGCAACGGCCGCTGCAGGTGATATCGATATTGACTCTTTGCCGCAAGAAAATCAAATTGCAGCGGTTTTCGCTTTAACCGCCTTTCTCGCCCCTTCTTTTGCCGATACGGTTTCAGGGTTTACCATGGTCTACGCTTGTACAGATGAAATGTACGAGCTGAATCAATGTAACTGGCAGGAGGGTTATGGTAGTGATGGTGAAATGGTCGTTGACACAATTATTGGCGCTGGGAACTCCTACACCTCTGTTATAAAAATCAGTGAATCCGCGAGTGCGCAACTACAAACGTCCTATGAAATCCAAGGAACAATTGGCGATTTGGGCAATGTGACTGTCAAATATTATGAGGAAGGGCAGTTATCGGCAACGCGCGTATCCACCTTGTCGGCCAGCGGTGCGGAATCAGTCAGATGGACATCTGAACTGACAAACTGGTTTGCCGAAGAGTCCGCAAATTGTTCAGGTTCGTTAACCTACGAAGATATTCAAGAAGCCCAAACTGTTTCTGCAAACGCCGAGTGGTCGTTTGGAGGCAGCAGCACCGCAGGTGAGCTGACCGTTGTGTTTGACGATGACACTCCTGAAACGGTTACACTTAACTGGTAACTGGTAACTGGTAACTGGTAACTGGTAACTGGTAACTGGTCTAAATCTAGAGCGGTTTTTAATAAAACACTCGCAGTGAAGTGTGGCCAGTTAGTAGCTTTGGTGCTACCGATTGGTTACTGGGGTTAAATCAACGCATAAAAAAAACTCCAAGCGGGGGATACTTGGAGTTTTTGGAGCGTTGTTAGTTTAAGTACGGTTTATGCTTTAGCGGTAGCTAGCTTCTTTTCTTTGTTTTGCGCGACCATTTTTAAACCTATAGTCAGTGCCATCGAGACTGCAATACCAATGACGAAGTACGCAAGCCATGCCATAGGGTTACCAATAACTGGAAGCATGAATACTGCGCCACCTGCGACGGTACCAATAGTGATCTTTGAAGAAAGAATCAAAGCAGCTGCAACACCACCACCAATCATGTGTGCTGGGATGATACGCATAGGATCTTTTACAGCGTAAGGGATTGCGCCTTCAGTAATACCACAGAAACCTAAGATGGCTGTAGAGGGGCCTGCCAAGCGGTCTTCTTCGTCAAAGAAGCGCTTGAAGACTACCGACATAATACCAAGAGACATACCAGGGATACATTTAGCCGCAGTAAAGGCTGCATAGAAGATAGATGCATCGCCTGCGAAATCACCACTTGTACCAACACCAATACAGAATAGGTAAGCGGCTTTGTTGACTGGGCCACCCATATCGAAACACGCCATCGCACCAAGAATGAAACCAAGAACCAGTAGGTTGCCTGTACCCATTGAAGTTAGCCAATCCACTAGGCCAGTGTTCAGCATTGCGAAGAACTTACCAGGACCTGCGTACATGAAGAGTAGAGTTGCAATACCTGCCAATAGTGGGGTAATGATGATCATCTTCACCGATTCAAGCACTTGCGGGACTTTGATTTGTCGCACCAACATGACAAACAGAGCTGCTGCAGCACCTGCGACCAAGCCACCGAGGAAACCGCCAGTTACGATGGAAATTTTACCAAAGCTACCACCGACAGCAACGAAACCACCGACAAAACCAGGGGCCAGTCCAGGCTTACCCACCATACCGTAGGCAGTAAACGCAGCCAGCACACAGATTAGCAATGGATTGAATGCTTTTAACGTACTGTAGTAAAGGAAGTGAGCAATGCCTTGGAACGAAGACTCAAATTGTGCCTTGGCCTCAGGCTCCGCAATGGCGGCATATACTTCGTCTTTGATAGCACTTATTTCACTGTTGGCTAAGCCTTCTGCCGCATTAATAATGCCAAGATCTGCATAGGTTTTACCTGTGTACTCGACCAGTATCGCTTCATCATAAAGGTGGGTGTAATCGTAGCCAAAGAATAGGTTAAGTAGACCTACACAAAGACCGCCAATTATAACAAGAGGGATGATGTGCGATACGCCTGATAGAGCGCCTTTGTACCAAAGTTTTAAAAAGCTAACGATCATGTTGTCGTTGCTTTCTTCTTTTTCTGCAAATTTGTTTGCATTAGCACTCACTTTTGCTTTAGAGCCACCAGCTTTAATTTTCTCTTCTAGGGCATCCAGCATGTCATCAGCAGCCTTAATGCCGTCTTTGACTTTACCTTGTACCGACGTTAAACCTTCAAAACGCTCGGCTTCGACTACGCCAACATCTACCGCATAGATGATGCCATCCGCTTCAGCAACGTCTTGTGCTGTGATTTTTCCATCAAGGCCATTTGCGCCTTGTTTTTCTACTTTAATTTCCCAACCGCGAGCGATTGCTTTTTTCTCTAAATTTTTGGCTGCCATATAGGTGTGGGCTACACCGGCAGTACATGCTGTTATCGCTAAGATTTTCATCTGATGCTCCTTTGCGTCGTCTCTAGTCATTTGAGCACCATATGGTCCGCTCAATGATTATATTCTCGCCCAATTTGTTTTGCTTAGCTGTGACAAAAATCACAAGTTGTATTATTTGTATCTAATTGGTGTTATTTTTTTATAATAACAAATCAATACAAAATTAGACGAGAAGACTAGCTAGTTGAAAATAAATGACTAATTTTGATGACCAATGTATTAAGTTTAGTCGCTATTTTTGGGTTAGATAACCGCTAGTCCCGCTTTGGCGTTTAGACGTGAGCGTAAATCTGTAGTTGTTGGTGGTGAAAAAGTTTCGACTGTATTCAAAAATGGTATCGTCGTGGAGATAACCGCGCGTGCGTTTTTCAATGACTGGCATTTCTGGATCGATGCCAAGTAGTGCAGCGACGTCTTCTGCTGCTAATACCGGAACAATTTCTTGTTCACTTCTATCTATCACCAATCCTTTTTGTTGCTCAATATAGGTGTACTTTGAACCTTGCATGACTTGGTAACTAAGATCAGGAAACAGCCTGGTTGGCATCCAAGTCTCTTCAACCGCAATAGCAATATCGTCAAGAAAGCGAACACGCTTTACATAGAAAACCTGCTCTCCCTCTTTAATGTCTAACTGTTCTGCCATCGTTAACGAAGCGGATTGAATCTGAAACGTCAGTACATCGCTGTGGGTAACGCCTTCTAGGTGCGCCCATTTCTCGGCAAAACTACTTTGTTGGTACATGTTGTAGTTGATTTTGCTTTCTTTAACGTAAGTACCACTCCCTTGAATGCTCTCAAGCTCTTCATTTTCAGTTAACAACTTTATAGCTTGGCGCACGGTAACACGGCTGACCGAAAATTCTGCTCGAAGTTGAGCCTCAGTGGGTAGGGCTTCACCGACCTTATAAATTCCGTTGCTGATCTTTGCTCTGATCGCATCGGCAATTTTTCGATACATGGGTAATCTTGTCATCATATCCTCACCAGGTTACATGGCTTTACTAAGCTAAAAGGGCCGTTATTGCCGAGCATTTGCTCATAAGCATTACAATCGATGATACGAATTTTTACGCAGATAACAATTCAATGAAGATACAAATGGGGTAATTTAACCCCTTTGTAATACATATTGTGATATTTATGAGACATTGATCATGGTTTATTTGTATTTGATTGGTATTATTGGTGGCAACTAAACAGACAATACAGATCAATGTGAACACGGGGCGAACATTATGAATCTTACAACTCTTACAAACGCATCACTCATCAACCTTCAAACAACCTTTGAAAGCCGAGACGCGGCTATCGAAACTCTGGCTGAGCAATTGCATCAACAGGGTAAGCTGCACGACAAGGCGGAGTATCTGCAAGCCGTATTTGCCCGCGAAGAGCATGGCGCTACCGCCCTCGGCGAAGGCCTTGCTGTCCCTCATGGTAAAACCGATGCAGTAAAAGAAGCTGCATTTGCAGTTGCAACGCTTACCAAAGACCTTAAATGGCAAGGTATTGATGAAGAAGAGGATGTAAACCTAATCTTCTTGATCGCGATTCCAAACGCAGAGGCGGGTTCAACTCACATGCAGCTGCTGACCGAACTAACCAGCACCTTAGTTGATGATGACGTACGTGAAGCGGTTCTAAAGGCAACCACGGTTGAAGAAATCTTTGCATTACTGAGTGACGAGCAAGCGCCAGAAGCTCAGCCAGAGCCAGTCGTACAACAACCAGTTGTTGAAGAAACAGCCCCAGAGAAAAAAGGGTTCTTGAGCTCGCTTATGTCCAAAGTATTTGGCTAGCAAACAGCCGGGTTACTACAAAGCACTCAATCAATTTAGCTCGCACAGCCAACCGTCTTTAAAGGTAAAAAATAATGATTACATCACGCGTTCATATCACGCCACATATGCATTGGGATCGTGAATGGTATTTCACAACGGAAGAGTCTCGCATTCTACTTGTAAACAATATGGAAGAGATCATGCAACGTCTGGAGAGCGATCCAGACTACAAATACTACGTTCTTGATGGTCAGACAGCCGTTCTTGAAGATTACTTCGCCATCAAGCCAGAGAATAAAAAGCGCGTACAAGCATTGGCTGAAGCAGGTAAATTGATTGTGGGTCCTTGGTATTCGCAAACGGACACTATGCAAGTGTCCGGTGAGTCTATCGTTCGTAATATGATGTATGGCCTTCGAGACTGTCTTGAGTTAGGTGAACCAATGAAAATTGGCTATCTGCCAGACTCGTTTTCCATGAGCTCGCAACTGCCGATGATTTATAATGGTTTCGGCATCGATACCACGATGTTTTGGCGTGGATGCTCTGAGCGTCATGGAACAGATAAAACCGAATTTGTCTGGCAATCCAATGATGGTTCCGAAGTATTGGCGCAAGTACTGCCTTTAGGTTACGCCATTGGTAAATACTTACCTCAAGATGAAGCAGGATTACGAGCTCGACTCGACAAATATTTCCCCGTATTAGAAAAACCGTCTGTTACCAAAGACATTCTGTTACCCAACGGTCACGATCAGATGCCTATTCAAAAGGACATCTTCGAGGTAATGGATAAGCTACGAGACATTTACCCAGAGCGTGAATTTACTATGAGCCGCTTTGAGGAAGTGTTTGATCGTGTTCGTGAAGAGCGTGACAACCTTGATACGATCAAGGGTGAATTCAATGACGGGAAATACATGCGTGTCCACCGCACCATATCTTCTACACGGATGGACATTAAATTGATCCACGCTGAAGTAGAAAACAAGATAGTAAATATCCTTGAACCGCTGGCATCGATTGCATGGTCATTAGGTTTTGAGTATCACCACGGGCTAATTGAAAAGATGTGGAAAGAGAGCATGAAGAACCATGCTCATGATTCTATCGGCTGCTGCTGTAGCGATAAGGTTCATGCCGAAATACTCAACCGCTATATCCTAGCGGACGATATGGCAACCAACTTGATTAACTTCTACAAACGTAAAATCGTTGACCACATGCCCGCGCGAGAAGGCTGTGACAAACTTGCTTTCTTTAACCTCTCTCCGTATGAGCGTGAAGAGGTTATTAACACCACCATTACGATCCGTGCTGAGCAATTTAACCTGTTTGATGACAACGGCAATGCTGTTGAGTACTTCATCCAAGATCAGCGCATCATCGACCCAGGTAAGATAGACCGTCAAATTGTCCATTATGGTAATTATGACCCGTTCATTGAGTACGACATTCAAATTAAGCGTTCTGTACCGGCAATGGGCTTCACGACATTGCACGTTCAAGGTAATGAAAAAGGCGCTGTTAAAGTGGCCTATCAAAAAGAGTACCTGTTAGAGAACGAGTTCTACCGCATTAATGTCAATGATAACGGCACCCTGACTGTGTTTGATAAAGACACCGAGATGACGTTTGATCAAGTATTGCGAGTTGAAGATGGTTCGGACGATGGTGATGAGTATGACTACTCTCCGTCTCGTCAAGAGTGGCTGCTTTACTCCGATGAGTTTAAAGCGCAGACAGAAATTAAACATGAAGGATTTCAGTCGGTTGCTCATATTTCACTGCGTATGAACGTACCTGCCAACCTGCAAGAGCGCGAAGAACGCTCGGGCCAAAATGGCTTTGTCGATGTAGATTGTCAAGTCGTGCTTAAGCAAGGCTCGCGCCGCATTGAAGTTCGTATGGAGCTCGATAACCAAGCCGACGACCACCGTTTACGTGTTCTGGTACCAACTCCATTCGTGTCTGAAAATGTTGTCGCGGATAACCAGTTTGGTCTAATTACTCGTCCAACTAACGATCCAGCGATGGCCGTTTGGGAAGAGGAAAAATGGAAAGAAGCACCAGTACCTGTGTATCAGCTAATGAACTTTGCTGCGGTTGAAAATCAAACTGGTGGTATGGCATTAATGACCAATGGTTTGCGCGAGTTTGAAGTGATTTCATCAAAGCAAAATGAAGAGCGAGACACTTTTGCTCTTACGCTACTGCGCGGTGTCGGGGTGTTGGGTAAAGAGAATCTGCTTCTTCGTCCGGGTCGTCCGTCGGGTATTAAGATCCCAACGCCAGACTCTCAGACTCGTGGCAAAATTGTCTGTGAATTTGCGTTATTTGGTTTTGCAGGCAATCACATTGACGCCAATATTATGGCTGAGGCACGTGACAATGTAACGCCTATCCAATGCTACAACAAGATCCCGTACAATGCGATGAAGCTCAATGTTGGGGAGCAAAATAAGCCGCTGACTTACTCGCTACTCAAGAAACAGCAAAAAGGCGCTGTACTCAGCGTACTTAAGAAAGCCGAAGATGACGATGCGCTGATCGTACGCGTCTATAATCCGGCAGAGCAGGGCGATATTGAAGATGGCATTGAATTTGCTCAAACAATCACGGCGTGGGAAAAAGTAACGATGGATGAGCGCACTTTAGAAACAGTCGAAAGTTCACAATCCTTTGGTACACTAAAACCTTGCCAAGCAAAATCGTTCCAAATTAAGTTTTAATTAACGTATCCGCCCGCATTGTCGGGCGGTTCAGGTAACTGACGATGAAGATTGTAATAGCGCCCGATTCATTTAAAGAATCACTGTCTGCTAAACAAGTGTGTGAGTGTATTGAGGCCGGTTTTTCGGACGTTTTTCCTCATGCTGATTATGTCCACTTACCCCTTGCTGATGGCGGTGAAGGTACCGTTGACGTCTTGCTACAAGGGCTGGATGGCGAGGTTCGACATTCTCAAGTTACAGGTCCTTTAGGCGAGCCAGTCAACGCTCAGTGGGCGCTGTTGGACGAGGGTCAAACTGCGCTCATCGAATTTGCCGCGGCGTCCGGATTAGATCTCATATCTCCCGAGCAACGTAACCCAGCCATAACCACAAGCTATGGAACGGGCGAGTTGATCAAAGAAGCATTGGACCAGGGCGTCAATAAGGTTCTGCTTGGGCTAGGAGGTAGTGCAACCAATGACGCAGGGGCAGGTATTGCACAAGCTATGGGCGCAAAACTGCTCGACCAGCATGGTAATGAGCTTCCCTTTGGTGGTGCAGCTTTGTCTGATATCGCGCAGATCGATTTGTCGAGTATTCACCCTCGAAGCAAAGAGGTGGAGTTTATCGTTGCGTGCGATGTGGCAAATCCACTTATTGGTGAAAATGGTGCCAGCCATGTTTTTGGACCGCAAAAAGGCGCGTCGCCAGATTTAGTCAAAACACTGGATAACGCCATTGCGCACTTTGCGGCCGTAAGTGCTAAGCAAACCACTATCAATCAAACACTGTCACCAGGATTTGGCGCCGCTGGTGGTACGCCTATGGGGCTGTCACTGATATTTAATATTCACATCAAGCAAGGCATAGAGATGGTGCTAGACGCCCTTAACGCAGACACTGTGTTGGATGGCGCGAACCTTGTGGTAACGGGTGAAGGTCAAATGGATAATCAAACCTTACAAGGTAAAACCCCATTTGGAATAGCCAAAAGAGCGCAATCTAAAGGCATTCCAACCATTGGTATAGCAGGATCGCTAGGTCAAGAAATCGATGAACTGTATGGCACTATCGTCAGTACTTTTGGAACGGTTCGTTCGCCACAACCACTACAACAAGTATTAGAAGAAGCGAATAATAATCTTACTCGCACAGCTCGTAACATCGCTGCCACGCTAAAGCTTGGCGCAAAAATTTTAGATTAAGGTGAGAAATAGCAATGTCTCTTTTTAAGCTCGATAATGTCATTCAAAACTACGCTTGGGGCAGCATAGACTCTATCCAAACACTGTTTGGCATTGCCAACCCTAACAATCAGCCACAAGCTGAGATATGGATGGGTGCACACCCTAATGGATGCTCCAAACTGAGTGAATCGGGAGAGCTGCTTTCGCATTTAATAGACGACAACAAAACTGAAGTTCTGGGCGAGTATACCGCAGCACGGTTTGGTGAATTACCCTTCTTGTTTAAAGTACTGGCTGCCGAAACTCCATTGTCCATTCAAGTTCACCCAAACAAGCAAAACTCAGAGCTGGGCTTTGAACGTGAGAATGCCCAAGGAATTGCGCTAAATGCGTCCAACCGTAATTACAAAGATCCAAATCATAAGCCTGAGTTGGTCTATGCATTGACGTTCTACAAGGCGATGAATGGATTTCGCCCAATTGCTGACATTATTGCGCTGTTTGAAGAAGTTCAAATTTCTTCGTTGGCTAGTGCATTAAGCACGCTTAAAGCTCATGCAGATAGCAACGCGCTTAAAGCTTTTTTCACCACCATTATGTCGTTGGAAGGCGAGCATAAAAAAACGGCTTTGGAAGAGTTATACGCAGCATTTGAGAAGCCAGCCAAAACCGCAATGGGACGAGAAGCCATGCAATACAGCATGGATTTCAAAAAGCACTACCCAGGCGACATCGGCCTTTTTGCACCGTTTCTGCTAAACACTGTTGAACTTGCACCAGGTGAAGCGATGTTTTTGTTTGCGGAAACTCCTCATGCGTATGTGCAAGGCACTGGCCTTGAGATCATGGCCAACTCAGACAATGTGCTTCGGGCAGGACTCACACCAAAACACATTGATGTGCAGGAACTGATCGACAACACAATATTTGAACCAATAAAACCAGAGGATATTCGTCTTAAGCCTGTGCTAAAAGAGGGCAAGAAGAGTTATCCAATTCCTGTTGATGATTTTGGTTTCGATATTTTATCGGCAGCTCAAGAGAGTAAGGCACAATACCTGCGCAGTGCAGAAATCCTTTTTTGTGTTGATGGCGAAGTCACGGTAACCGCTGGCGGCAAAAGCATTATTTTGTCAGCGGGTGAGTCTGTCTTTATCAGTTGTCATTCAGGTCAATACCACTATAAAGGCAACGGCACTGTAGCGCGCGCATACAATTAGTCTCGTAGTGGTGTTGTTAAATCGAGTCGCCCTTTAGCGGGGGCGACTGACCAACAACTTAAAAGTAATGATGAAGTCATCCAAATAGAAGCACTGAATTCAACCATCACGACCAAGTAGCGCTTCGCCCCTTGATCGCTGCGACTGACCCTTGACACGCTTCGCATATCAACACGGTTGCCACCATCTACCACTATCACATCATCCATAAACGCGAACACCACAGTTCGAGCAATGGCTTCAAACCTAAGTTAGATACGACTTTCGCGCATTATCACTGTGATCTTGAGGTGATGGAGGTAAGTTGCGTTCTGTGTTAGAGCGGAAATGACTGCAGGCGACATTTTCAACCGTAGATCGCGCCTGCTGATATCAATAGAACCAAGAACTACCGTCTTCGTTATGCCTGCTGACGAAGTTGGCTTAAATATGTTATCCAGCTTTGCGCATGGGGCGTTGGCTTAATGGTATTAGCAAGCTTTGCCTCAACAATGGCGTTATCGAACTGTCCAAGCTTGTAGAAGGCGCGAGTTTTGGCAAGAGCAACGTGTTCGTCTCTACCTTCGACAAGGTTTAAGGTCGCTAATGCTTCATTGAAGTGTCCTTGCTGAAGTAAAAGTTGCGATACTTCCCAGTGATACGCGGGATCTAGCCGCGCAGCTTTTTGCCAAATATCGATGGCGAACTGCCACTCTTTTGCCATTTGCCAATACGTCGCTTGCTCTACCAGCAAATGAACATCAGTCAGCGCATCGTTAAGCTCACTGATTTGCAGTGCAGCGCGCTCAGGGATCCCACGTTTAACATAGAGCTGCGCCATTAGTCGCTTATCTGACTCGGTGAGAGCTATTTCATTGAGCTTAGCCAACGTAAGAGTATCAAGCGCCTCATCATGACGATTGGTTTGCATTTGTAAGCCAGACAGTTGGCGCCACCATTCCACTTTGTGGGGCTCTTGAACTATTAATTGGTTGAGAGTGTTGATTGCTCCGTCCCAATCTTTCAGGTGCATCTGGGCGCCTAGCGTAAGTGACAACGATGGGGTGAGCTCCAAAGGCGTGGTTGCTAAATGTTTCTTCGATGCTGGGATCACTTTCTCCCACTCAGCAATTTGGTAATGCGCTTGAGCAATTCTAAACCAAATATCACCCACAGTTTGTGTTTCGGGAATGGCCTCTAAGAGCGAGTAATAGTGTTGCGGCGCCTCAGTAAACTGTTGTTTTGATAAGTAGATGTCCGCCAACATGCGCTGAGTAACCCAAGCATTTTCATCTTGTAATAGCCCGCTAGACACGGCGGATTCTAGGTTTTCTGTCGCGAGCGCCACTTGGCCATTTTGCCAATATAGAACGCCCAACATTCTAGCCACAAAGGCTTTGTCGTATGCGTTGCTGGACGATACTGACGTAAGGTTTTGGATTGCTTCGGTGTGTTGCTCATTTTGCATAAGTGATTGCGCTTTTTGCACACGAACAGCGGTGTAGTGGGTGAGCTGCTGCGCAATCGCATTACTTGAGAACAATAATAAGCTGAGAGTGAACCAAGTTTTGATCATTGTGCCATCTTAAATTCTAGTTTTACGGTTTGACCGTATTGGGGAACAGCTTTTCCAGCGTCAGTTTTTGGTTGATATTTCCATTTTGCCAATGCACGCGCAGCCTCTCGGTCAAAGACATTTTTGGGGTTGGACTCTACCAATGTAATGTCAGTGGGCTTGCCCGTAGCATCGATGGTGAAGGTCATAACAACGTAGCCTTCAATACCTCGATCTAATGCGCGAGAAGGATAGCGAGGCTCTACGCGATAAAGCGGCATAACTTGTTGATTAACCTCAAAGTCGCCAAATGAAGGCGTGCTAATGGCTAGCCCATCTATCCCTGTATTTAAGTTGAGACTGGGCAACTCTATCGCCGAAAGTTGCGTTTGAGGCGTGTCCACTTGCGCGGTGGGCATTTGTTCAGGAAGTTGGGGCGTCTTTGGCTGCTCAGGTACGGTTCGTTTTCGGCGCTGAACGTCTTGCTCGTTGTTTGCCATTATCATGTCAAACCGAACTGCATCGCTGGCTTCAGGGGTTCGTCGATGACTGGTATCGACCATCCAAGCCATAAAGCTAAATAGAAGCAGCGCGCACCCCAATGCAAAAGGGGCGGCAACGAATAACCGAATCACCGTGTTTTCTCCGCAGCCAATGCGATATGTTGAACGCCAGCCCCTTTGGCAGCATCCATAACGTTTACCACCGTACCATTGTAAGAGTGCTCATCAGCTTGGATAACCAGTGACGCTTCGGGATTATCCAATAAAAGATGCTCTAACGTGGCTTGAACGCGTTCCACATCAACCATGCGTTTGTCGATGTAAATATCATTAGAAGAGGTGATGGCGATGAATATCCCAGCCTCTTTTTGACTTACAGCGTTAGAAGCCTGAGGGCGATTTACCTCTACCCCTGACTCACGCACAAAAGAGCTCGTGACAATGAAAAAGATCAACATAATGAACACGATGTCTAACATCGATGTTAAATCGACTTGCGCTTCTTCGGTTTTGTGATGACGCCGCCCCAATCTCATTGGTGACTCCTTAACTGTTTTTCGAGTTCAATTTCTTTACCATGACATGCCTTTACTAAACGCGCGTGGAAAAACATGCCGCTAAGTGCCGCGACCATTCCAGCCATAGTGGGAAGGGTTGCGAGCGAAATCCCTGACGCCATTAGCTGGGGATTGCTGCTGCCTTGATTAGCCATTACGTCAAACACCGAGATCATGCCTGTAACTGTGCCGAGCAATCCAAGCATTGGGCATATGGCCACCAGTACTTTGATTAAATTAACGTTTTGGGTGAGTTGGCGCCTTGCATCACTCAGCCACCCATCTCGAATTGCTAGGGCGTACCATGAATGGTGATCAGTCCGATCTTGCCAGGTGTTTGCCCAGCGACTTCGCAGCTTAGGAAAATGCACTAATAAAAAAATCACGCGCTCAATGATGAGTAGCCAAGTGATCGCCACAACAGCCGCTAACCACCACAGAACTTGGCCGCCTTGCTGCATAAAACGTTGTAAGGCAACCAGTCCTTCACTATTGAGTAGGCTACTGGGCAACAGTGCTAGCAAATCGCTCATTAAGCCGCCTGCTCAGTAGGCAAAGCATTATTGTGTTGGTTGTGCGCGCTGGTGTCTTTTTCTGCTTGCTGTGCAACCAATGCAATGCCTTGTTTTTCTAAAATGGTGCGAATGTGTTCGGCTTGTGAACTTAAAATATTGTGCGCAAGCAGCAATGGCATAGCGGCGATCAGCCCCAATACCGTGGTCACTAGAGCCATAGAGATACCGCCGGCCATCACTTTTGGATCGCCATTACCAAATTGGGTAATCACTTGGAATGTTTCAATCATGCCGGTCACTGTACCGAGCAAACCTAGCATTGGTGCCAAGGCCGCGAGTAGTTTAAGCATTGACAAGCCGCGCTCTAAGCTCGCTTGCTCGTCGACAACCGCTTCTAATAAACGAAGCTCTAACGCTTCAACACTGCGCGTTTTTGCTGGGTCGTAAACTGCGAGAATACGGCCTAGTGGATTATGACCAGGCTTTGAAGGCTGTTTTAACTGTGAGCGAATCTTGTGACCTGTAACTAGCAAAGTGACACCGCGAACTAGGGCGATCAATAGACCTATAGCTAACAAACTTAAAATGATTTTACCGACAACCCCACCAGCCTTTATACGATCGCTAAGACTTGGCGTTAGTGCTAGTTGTTCTAGCATTACCCCGCGAGAAGGGTCAACAACGGTTGGTAGAGTTTGACCGTTAAGTAGTGGGGTCAGAGTCGAGTAGGTAGGACCTAGATCCGGCTGTTTTAGGTAAGCTCGGGCTTCTTGTTTCAGCGCATTCCAGCTCAGGTAACCGTGTTCAGAGACAAGTCCGAATGAACCGAGTCGAATTGCCTCAACGTGTTGAGTTTCCCCAGCACCATTAATGAAGGGTACCGTAGTAGGAGATATTTGACCTGACGCTTTGATTTGCTCGTCTAATGCATGCCATAAAGTCGTGAGCTGAGCCATAGAGGGCAGAGCCGTAGCTGCTGTGATGTCTGCTATTGTCTGGTTATAAGACTGCGCTCCCGCTGAGGTCACTGAGTTTTCTAGTTCGCCTTGAAGTTCTTTAGCGTTTTGTCGAACTACGCCAAATACTTCTCCTAAGCTGCCAGTTTCGAGGCGCAATTTTTCTTCTAAATGAGCGAGTGCATCTTCATTGCGACTAAAGGTGCCAGCTAAAGAATCATTGTGCTTTTTCAGTTCGTCACGCTGCTGAGCCAGTGACGCTTTTAAGACTTTTAGCTCGTCTTCTGTTTGAGTAAAACCGGATTCACGAGCCAGGTTGTGGCTGTGTTGAGTTTGGTTTTCATACAGCGCTTTTTCGGTAAGCGCTGTTTGGGCAGCAATTGAGTGCGAAAAGGTCAACATCAACGCTAATAGGGCATGCGGGTATGGGAAATAGTTCATGTTATTGGCCCTGCTCTGTATTTGATACCATCTTGGAGTTCGACACCAGGGACAGGGACAATGGAAGAGTAATCATGCTCGGCGCTATTTGCTGCGACGCAATGCTGTAAGCCTTGTCGATTTCAGTTTTCATTGAGAGATCGAGAGGTTGCCACTCCTTGTTATTGGTATCCCAGGACCAGTAGTTCTGCCCATTAAGACTCCGTGCAACTAATGAAAGTCGTCCAAGGTGCAAAACATCGACTTCAAGTTGCTGGTCGCCCGTGAGGATTTGTCCCTGATACAGGCCCAACTTTACGCCATACTCAAGCTCGATTTGGTACGCTTCTAATATACGGCGATACTTTTCTGCGTCACTGATGTCGGCGCGCGGCATCATGTTTTCCAGTCTGGCAATGCGCTGTTGACGCGCAGTGGGGTTAAGTGGAATATCTTGCTCAAGGTGCTGCTTAAGAGCTGCAATCATTTTATACATTAAAGGAACCACGCCTTGTCGAGTGGCATTAATTTGGTCTAATTGTCCTTCAAGGTTTGCCATCTCTAGAGTCTGGCTTTGTACCAGCGCGTTTAAATAACCTTGATAAACCTGCAAGTTATCGACTTCTTGTTGAAGCAGCTCAATCTCGGCGCTGAGTTGAATAGCTCGCTGAGCACTAGTATCAATACGTTGCTGGCTGGTCGCCGCTGCGGTATTGGTTTTACTCTGAACGAATTTAGCTTCATCGAGATCCGAAGCGCTGCTGGCTGTAGGAAATGCAATTAATAAGCTCAACGCAATCCGTAAGTTCACTGATAAAGGCGTCTTAAACATAAGTCTCTGTCTTGTTTTGGGGTTGTTACTACCCCAGAGTTAAACGATAAAAGCCCACATAATATTCATTGAGTGGGCGATAAGAATTCGTGCGTTTAGAAGTCCGCAGTCATACCGACATAGTAGGTACGAGGCGCTTCAACGTAGCCAAGGTATTCAAGCTTTGATGAAACGGATTCGTCGGTGACGTTGGTGATCCCAGCGCGAATACGTACATCGTCACTGACGTAATACACGGTGCCGATGTCTAACGTGGTGTAAGGGTCTTGCGTGATATCACTATCGATCTTACGCTCGCCACGGTATCGGGCACTGACAAAGGTGTTCAAGTCGTAGGTTGGATTCCAATTTAGCTTCATTAGGCCTGAATGCTTATAGCGTTCTAGAAGCTCTTCACCGGTGGATTTGTCTTCAGTATCTAGGTAGGTATAGTTACCAGACAGGTCCCACTGCTGAGAAATTTGGAATTTACCCGTAAGCTCTACACCTTGAATAATCGCTTCCGAAACGTTTATGTAGGTTTTCTCACCATGGCCACCGGTTGGGTTACCACTTGAGTCTTCACACTGGCGAGCGCTTTCGTTCCAGTCACCACCCATTGGGCAGTATCCATCACTGCGTTCAATCAGATCTTGAACTTCGTTACGGAACAGAGCACCTTCAATATTCCAACGAGGTTGAGAATAGAGCGCAGCTAATTCATAGTTCCAACTTGTTTCAGGTTTCAGGTCAGGGTTGCCTACGAGGTCACAACCACCTTTACAACTTGCCACAACGTAGTCTGGTTGGTTTTGGGTAAGTGTTGGCGCTTTAAACGCTTTACCAACACCGCCTTTGATCACCAGATCATTAGTGGTTTGGTGAACCAAATATACCCTTGGGCTGAACGCTTCACCATACTGTTCGTGCTTATCCAATCGGCCGCCAAGTGTTGCAGTAAGCTTATCGGTCATTACCCACTGGTCTTGAACAAAAATGGCTCCTTGATAAGCAGAGGAGGTGCCATTCACCAAGTTTTCGTGGTTATCCAACTCACTGTACTGGTAATCAACGCCAAAGGTTAATGTATGGCTGTCGCCTAAATATGTGGTGGCAGATGCTTCAAAAATTTGGGTTAACTCTTCGATGTCACGAGACGAGCTACCAAGATCTGCGGCGTTCTTATCGACGACGTTTTCACGTGAATACCGTACTTGTGTATCACCCCATGCCCAAAACCCACTATGAGTAAGAGCTTGACTGTTTCGCTTAACTTTAGAATTTGAGTAGTTTACGCCTGTGGCAAACTCTGCTGCACTGTCACGTTGGTCATCGCTGTAACCAAGGTCAAGATCCAGAGTTTGGTTTTCAGCGGCTTGCCAACTTAGAGTACCAAAAAGGCTGATCGAGTCACGACCTTCAAGGGCTGTAACATCGTCTCGTTCATGACCATTAGGGTGTTCCCCTGTGTAGGGCTGCCATGCATCACGACTGGTTTGGTTAACAGAAAAGCGCGCAAACAGTTCATCTTCAAACAGAGCTCCAGAGGTAGTAAGACCTACGGAGTGTTGTTGACCACCATTACCGTCGTTAGGTGTGGCAATGTCTGTACTTAGGGATGAACGCCACTCATTAGTTGGCGCTTTGGTAATGATATTAATCGTACCACCCATGCCATCAGAGCCATACAACGCTGACATTGGACCGCGAATGATCTCAACGCGCTCTATAGAGTCTGCAGGGATAGTATTGAGGTCAAAATCATTGCCGCGAATGATGGCGCTTGCCGAGCTAAGACGGCGACCATTCACCATAACAAGGGTGTAATCCGAATCCATACCACGGATAGAGATCGTTTGGCGACCTGCGCGTGTACTGTCTAAATTTGATTCAACACTGGTGGCTTGGGCCACGATATCCGCAACGGTAATGCCTGGGCTGTTTTCGATCTCTTGCGCAGTGATAACAGACATTGAAGCTGGGGCTTCTTTGAGTGTTAGTTCAGTACGAGTCGCGGTGACAACCATTTGCTCATCAGTGTTAATGTGAGCGGAATCTGCTTGAACGTGAAAGATTGCAGATGAGCAAATTACCGCAACAGCGGTAACAAGCGGTTTACGAGTGAAGGTGGGAGTCCCTAGCATATCGGTATTCTTAATGTGAATGTTAATGAGAATGGTTTGCATTAGATAGCTAACGACAGGGTAGTTCAAGCTGAGTTTCATTCTCATTTGGCATCATTGCTATTCAATTAATGAATACGTAACCGATTATGTATTTATGTTATGAAATATGGGTGATTGTTCCTGTGAATTAACGAGCAGGTTGTTGTGGATAGAGGCCCTTAAAGACATCGCGTATCCAGCGACACATAGGATCATTGTGAAAGCGCTTGTGCCAGTAAAGGTGAACATCTCTTTCTGGGTGGCGCAAAGGCGCTGGGACGCGTTTGCAAACTAGGTCTCTATGATGACAGGCTTTTGTCGCAAAAGGTGTAGGAAGATGGAAGATTATGTCTGTGGTTTCGGCAATGTCGGGAGCCACGTTAAAATTTGACAACTGCACGGGAACGCTTAGCTTACGTTCTTTACTAAGTAGCCCGAGTTCGACAAAGCGTGACTCAATAGACAGTCGTTTGTCTCCCTGTATTGAGATCTGCCCAAAGTGTGCATTAAGCATATCGTCAACAGTAATTTCTTTGTTTGCCAGAGGGTGATCGTTACGCATTAGCAGTCGATAATCTCTGCTTGTTACCAGCATTCTATACAGGTTTTGCTCTGACGCCGTTGGCTCTTGTGTCGCGAGCACAAAATGGACGTCACCGTTTAATAGGGGCTCGAATGGGCGTTTAGGGATAGAGTCAATGTCGACCACCATATTGGGTGCTTGTTGGCGAATATGACTCATTACAGCAGGCATAAGGTGCGCTATTTGAGGCACCAAACCAAAAAAGCGTACAGTGCTATCACTTTCGGCTGGAGTAAACGCATCACCGTGAACCAACTTTTCAAGCCCTGTGAGCACAGAGTTTAGATCTTGCTTGATAGACTCAGCTTTTGGTGTCAATTCATAGCCGTAGGTAGATTTAACCAGCAGCTCATCATTAAACACGGCACGAAGTTTTTGCAGTGAACGACTCACTGTTGGTTGGCTCATACCGAGCGCAAGTGCGGTGTTAGAGACATGCTTTTCTTCAAGCAGTTGTTTTAAAACGATCAGCAGATTGAGATCGATTTGGCCTAAATTCATTTTGTGAATATTCACTATGTCAAAAGTGCTGTTGACGCATATTGGCTGCATGATAGTGTAAATGCAATTAATAACTATTCTTATTTTGATCTAGATCAAAATAACCAATCACATGGATCCGATAATGCTACGCAAAAATAGTCTTAAGCTGCTGCTTGGCGCAACACTAGTTGCGGTGAGTACTTCACCCGTTTTGGCGAAAACCTACCAACACAGTATGGGTACGGTCGATATTGACGGGGTGCCACAACGGGTTGTCGTACTTGGTTACGGCAGCCTAGACTTTGTCGACGCATTGGGTGTTGACCCAATAGCAATGCCTAAAGCGCTATTACCTGAAAACCTTAAAAAGTTTGATACAGAGGCTTATACCAATAGCGGCAGCATGCAAGAAGTGAATTACGAAACGTTATTTACATTGAAACCCGATTTAATCATTGCCGAAGGTCGCATGGCGACGATCTACGACGATCTCAAGGCGATTGCCCCTGTTTATATGTATCGTATTGATACCACTAACTATTGGGAAACGACGCAACAGCACTGGACCAATTTGAGTGAAATCTTTGATCAGCAAGCTAAAGGTGACGCGTTGATTGCTGATATTCAACAGCAAATTGACGCTTTAAATGATACTAACAGTCTAGTGTCTAAAAAAGCGCTAACAGTGATGAGCAACGGTGGCAATATTACCTCATTCGCACCAGTAAGCCGTTTCTCATTCGTGTATCACGAAGCTGGGTTTGAAGTGTCGACCTCGGTTAATGTTGATGTGGAATCAAATACACATGGAGATTTGATTTCGTTTGAGTACATTGCCGATGCAAAACCGGACGTCCTTTTAATTCTTGATCGTGACCAAGCGATTGGCAACGCAACTGGCAACGCAAAAGAGTTGTTTGCGAATCAGTTGGTAGAGTCAACACCAGCCGCTAAAAATGACCACGTTGTGTATCTAGATGGCGCAGCGTGGTACTTGTCTGCCGGTGGATACCAATCGACACAAGTGATGATTGACGATCTAAATCGCGCCATCCGCTAGCGGAATTATTATTCAAATAGCCTGATGCGCTTATTTCCTAGACCAACGTTTTGGAGTAAGCACATCAGGTTTTCTACTTTATAACGACTATGAAACCTGCACATTTTATTGCTTTTTTTGTCCTGATACTTTTAGCCGCGACATCGCTTTCAGTAGGCGTTGCTAACTTTACTATTTCTGATCTGCTATCAGGTGAAAGCCACGCGACGACCATATTGTTTACTAGCCGCTTACCAAGATTGCTCGCCATTGTATTGGCGGGAGCTGGGCTGAGTATTGCAGGACTGATCATGCAACAGATCGTGCAGAACCGTTTTGCTGCGCCTTCAACCACTGGCACCATCGACTGGGCGATGTTTGGCTATATGATGGCGCTTATTTTGTTTGCGGACATGGGGGGGTGGGTGCACCTGATCACCATTTTTGGTTTTTCTGTGTTTGGTACCGTGGTTTTTGTTCGATTTCTTCAAAGATTAAAATTCAAGAATACGGTGATGGTGCCGCTGATTGGCATTATGTACGGCAATGTTGTATCGGCTATGACGACCTTTATTGCTTACAAGTATGATCTTGTTCAGGCACTTGGATCGTGGACAGTCGCGAATTTTGCGTCGGTGCTTCGAGGTAACTACGAGTTTCTATACATCGCTTTACCAGTATCCATTCTCGCTTATGGCTACGCCAATAAATTTAGCGCAGCTAGTGTCGGTGAGGCCTTTGCTAAAAACATCGGTCTTAATTACCAACGTATTGTCATGATTGGCGTCATTCTGGTAGCGATATTGTCTTCGTCAGTGGTGATGATTGTAGGCATGATCCCTTTTCTTGGCCTAATAGTGCCTAATATTGTCTCACTGTTTTTAGGTGACAATATGCGCCGCAATCTTCCTTGGACTGCCTATACCGGAGTTATTCTGGTACTGCTGTGCGACATCCTTGGCCGTTTGATCATTTTCCCCTATGAAGTCCCCATTTCGATGATTATTAGTATCTTAGGCGGTGCGGTGTTTATTACTTTAATTTTGCGAGATAAGTCGAATGCTTAGTTTAACGCTCCCGCGACCGCTAAAAACGAAAAATGTCAGCAGAGATAATTTATTACTTTTTGCCTTTTCTGTCATTGCGCTAATGATATGCGCACTGTTTATAGGCAAAGGGCTCACTGTCGATAACTACCAATTTTTTCTGTCACGTCGGATCCCTAAGGTATTAGCGATTGTGTTGGCGGCCATCGCTATTGCGTCATCGTCGTTAGTTTTTCAAACCATTACCGCTAATCGAATTCTTACCCCGTCAATTCTCGGGTTTGATTCGCTCTACGTGATGATTCAAGTGATTTTGGTTGCGACGTTTGGTGGTTTTAGTGTGTTGGTCATTGACAGTAAAATCAATTTTGTATTGTCGACGGCAGTCATGATTGCGTGTGCCATGACCTTGTTCCATTTTTACTTTCGAGGCCGGCAGCGCAACATATTTACGCTGCTTCTCATTGGTGTGGTTTTAAGCAGTTTGTTTAGCAGCGTGACTGGATTTTTCACTATGGTCATTGATCCTGACGAGTTCACTTATATTCAGGGATCAATGTTCGCCAGTTTCAACAACATTAATTCTGAGCTGGTGTATTGGTGTACGTTGCCTATGCTGATGTGCTTTGCTGCACTTTTTAGGCTAGCCAATAAGCTCGACGTCATGTGGTTAGGGCAAGAAAACGCAAAAAGCTTAGGTGTCGACACACACAAGCTCACTATGCAGGTGATGTTCATTATTACTTTGATGGTCTCAATGTCGACGGCATTGATTGGTCCAGTGCTGTTTTTTGGACTTATTGTCGTCGCGTTAACGCGTCAGATATTTGCACGCTTCCAACACCGATTTTTGCTATTAGCTTGTGCGGCGATGTCAGTGGTGCTGCTAGCGGGAGGGCAGTGGGCAGTTGAGAACTTATTTGACTTCTCGACCACTCTTAGCGTGATCATCAACTTCCTTGGCGGTGGTTATTTCCTATATCTACTGATGAAACATAAATTCGATTAAAGGTCTGCCCAAGTGATTAAAATTCGTAGCTTAAGCAAAAAATACAATGATAAGTTTGTGGTAAAGGATGCCGATGCGCTTTTTCCACAAGGAAAATTGACCAGCATTATCGGGCCAAATGGTGCAGGGAAGAGCACATTACTGTCAATGGCGAGTCGATTGACTGATAGCGATGCAGGACAAGTGCTGATTGGCGATAAACCTCTCGAGCACTGGGACAGTGCCGAATTGGCAAAACGATTGTCAGTACTTCGCCAGTCAAACAATATCAACATGCGCTTTACGGTTCGCGAGTTAGTCGCATTTGGGCGCTTTCCCTATACTCAGGGTCGTCTCACCGAATACGATAACCAAATTATTGACCGAGCACTGTATCATCTCGATATTGAACATTTGCAAGAACGGTATATAGACCAGTTGTCAGGTGGCCAGCGTCAAATGGCGTTTATTGCGATGGTTGTCGCACAAGATACCGACTACATTTTCCTTGATGAGCCGCTTAACAATCTCGACATTAAGCATTCGGTCGACATTATGGCAACCCTAAAAAAACTGGCCGAAAAACATAACAAGGCGGTAGTCATAGTGATACACGATATTAATTTTGCGTCTTGTTACTCAGACAACATAGTGGCGATGAAACAGGGGGAAGTGATCAAAAGCGGCACGGTTGATGAAGTGATTCAGGAGTCAGTATTAAGTGAAATCTATGAGATCCCATTTAAAGTTCAACATAGCGATGGGCATCGGATTTCACTGTATTACCGCCGTTAGCCCTGTTAGCGTCTAGCACCACTCGCAACAAGCGCCGCGAATCGAATAAAGCCACTATAAATCAATGGCCTATGCGCTGCTGTTTTTGCTTAGGTAAGCAACGTAGGTTGTTTTTCGTTTGGTGTTTTATTTGGTTCAATTTCTCATACGTTAGCGCCCAAAAACTGATTATAGCTTGAGCGCACAATGGCGCAGGATCACGATGTTGATGAAGATCATTTTTGTGAAATGTACAATACCGTGGTGAGGCTTTCACCGTTAACTGAGCCAAAAATAAAGGTAATGTATCATATGGATAGGGCCTTTTTTATATCAGAACAAAGGACTTTAGGAGGCCAGATATATTCATCAACGGTTAGCAGGAGATCTGGTTACGACCATTGTCTTTGGATTGATACAGTAATTTGTCTGCGGCCAAAATTTTGCTTTCTAATTGATCGCCAAGATTAGATACGCCAATACTTATAGTGACCGATATAGATTGACCATTATGGTGAACCGTGAGCGTCTCTATTTTTTGTCGAGCTATCTCCAGCGCTGTGTAAAAGCTGTCTGAGTCGGCCTGATCGTACACACAAAACTCTTCACCACCAAAGCGAACAACGGTTGAATTTGGTAAGCTCTCTGCTAAAACTTCTGCAACAGCAATGAGCACAGCATCACCACCGTCATGGCCATAGGTATCGTTGACCTTCTTAAAAAAATCGATGTCCATCATAGCGATATTGTCATCCGAGGTGCAACGAACGTTATCAAAAAGGTAACGACGATTCCAAAGACCGGTCAACGGGTCTTGATTGGCCAAGTTATATAGCTCTTGTGCCGACTCTTTAAGGTTGAGGGTTTGATGTACACGACAATAAAACTCTTCCTGATTAAACGGCTTATTTAAGAAGTCGTTGGCACCAGCCTTCAAAAATTGAGCGGTTAGGGTAGGGTCATCACTTCCCGACAGCCCAAGAATCGGTGTTGTATCATTAGCAGTATTTGAGCGAATGGACTTAATCATTGCGATGCCATCTTTGATCGGCATATTGTGATCAGTAATAATAAATGTAATGTCGGAATGAAGCGCCAGTTTCTTCAAACCATCTTGGCCATCTTTTGCTTGCGTCGTCGTAATGTATTGGTGCTCAAGCAGACCTGCAATATAGTGACGAATAGCACTGGAGTCATCGACGATCAAGGCGTGGTGATGTTGGTTCTTTAGTAGTCGTTCGACCAACTTAACCGCGTATTTTATTGAGCTGATGCTGTCTTTTAGGATGTAGTCTAGGATCTGTTTTTCAATAAACGACGCCCTAATGTCTTTATCAAAATTACCCGTTATGACGATCACTCGTTGTTGCTTTGAAATTGCAAAGTCGATGGCCTCACCAAAGGGGGCGTCTGGTAGGCAGTAATCTGAGACGACACAAAAGAAGTCTTGTTGGAACTCGAAGATCTCAGTGGTTTCTTCGAGTGATGCCGCGGTGACCACGTCAAACCCTAACCGGCGAAACTCGCGCTCCAAGAATGAGCGAAAAGCCTTGCTGTCTTCAATGACTAAAATACACTTATTCAAACAAATTCTTCTCATGGATGTAACGAATAATTAATAATACCGAATAATTGTAATTTTACGAGTACAACAGAGGCGAAGATATATAACTTCTTTGTTAGCTCCGAGCACAACGTGCATATATGGAACATCGGACACTAAGTTTACGGTTAAAACCGGGTTATTCCTTAATCGCGGCCTCAGTGCTGGTGAGGTTTCTGTTGCAATAAAACATAATATTAAGTTTGAAGAAAATCTGTACAAAAAGACAACGAAACAGTGTCATATCTCACTATTTGGCAAAATCGTGAAATTAACAGAACACCATATTGTTAGTTTTACGGTTTTCTGAGATACTGCAGTTGCTGCAGAGTTCCCCTTTTGGGCTACTCTATTATGTTGTACGGGTACCTACTTTTTCAGGTACCCGTTTTTTTTTATGCCGCTATAATAGATTTTTTCATCGATTCGGACTGGTTTTATGCGAGTGTTTGTAGCGCTTATTCTATGGCTACCATTAATGGCTTTTGGAAATACTGCGCCATGGTTGATTCCGTTTACACAACCCGCAGATAAGGGCTGGCCCGCGAGTGAGTTGGATGTCCAGAGCGATCTGTTTGATTGCAGCTTGGAAGAAGAGTTGGAAGACTTTTGTGCCAGTCACGCAAAATATTACGAAACGCGTGTTGAAGCTGAGATTAAAGTGATCGAAGGTGAGGCAGCTAAAATGGTGCTAACCACTAAGTTCGATATTACCAGTGCCAACAATTTACAACTTGCGCTGCGACGAGATGGCTTTCAGATCGCACACATTTTTGTCGAAGAGCACCATTTAGATGTGGCCAAATCGCTGTCGTTAATGGATGTTGAACAAGTGAATCGCGATGCTTATTTTTTGCTCAATGACCAGCGGTTTAGGCAGAAACCCAAAACCATTAAATGGGTGAAACAGGCATTACAGAATGGAATCGAATACCGATCGGATGTCACCTATACAGCCAACGCAAACGTCATAACCATCGAGTTTGTTCGGTCACAAGAACGATTATTGTAGTCCAAATGATAACCATCATTTAATTTGTTAAAGTCACTTACTAGGTTAAATCGTCTAAATGCTTGCCCGCTACTGATCTCAGGAGCTACTCTAACGTATAACTGTCTTGGTTAGTGAATGAAGGGAACGTATTGAATGGACTCAGTAATAAAGTGGCGCTGGATATGGGTAGCACTATTGGCATTAGCCTTGACGGGCTGTGCGACAAAGCTGTTATACCGTAATCTAGACTGGTTCATTGTCGAATACATAGACGATTATGTATCACTAGATCGTGAACAACAAAAAATCGTTAAGCTGCAATTAAAAAAGCTCATTGATTGGCACCAAAAAAATGAGTTGAGTCAATACATCGCTCAAATAGAAGAGCTCTCCACACTGTCGTTACCCTCGCTTACTGATGAAGACCTTATATACCATGCCGACCAAATGACCAACCACATCTACCGTTTAGCTCAACGTGTTGCTCCAGATATATATGCGCTCAGTCAACTTGCGTCAGATGAGCAGCTGTCCGAGTTTTTAGATAACTACGAGCAAAAAGGAGAAGAGCGACAAAAAGACTATGCAGCGAAAGACGCGCAGCAGCGTTTTGAAGATAGCCTTGAAACCATGACCGAATCCGTCGAACGATGGTTTGGCTCGGTCAATGAGCAGCAGCTTTTAATCCTCGAGGAGTGGGCAATGAACCGCATTGACACGCGTCCTTTGTGGCATCGCCATAGAGTGTCTATGGGAGATAAAATGAAAACGATGTTTGCTCGTCGTTACGATCTGATCAGCTATCAAAACCAAATGATGGCGATGTTGACCGAGCCAGACAGTTTCTATAGCGTCGAATTGGACGACAAATTGGAACAATCCCGTGTTTTGAACCGTGAATACCTGCTTAGACTCGCACACCTCTCCACAGTCAAACAGCAACAGCACTTTAAAGACGAACTCAGTGAATGGACAAGTATCCTCAACAATTTGAGTGAAGAATAGCCAAAACATGTCAAAATTAGAAATAGCAAACACTTAATATTCGCGTGGTGGGTGTTTTGTTACACTTAGGACAACAAGTTGATAATACTCGGACATATTAACCGATTAATATCGTAGCCTGAGCTATCCTTTTTAGACAGACTATCAAGGCAACTCTATTCTGAATTGTAGTGAATGGAAACATGATGAAAAAACGTATATTTTTGCCGTTATTTGTGACGGTTGCTCTCCTTGGTTGTGGCGAAAAGAAAGCTGCTGTACCTCAAATGTTACCTGTAGTAAAAGCCGAGCAAGTGACGTCTACCGCTTTCTATCCTAGCAAAACGTATGTGGGTCGAATCGAAGCGATGGAAGACGCTGCCATTACTTCTCAAGTAACCGGTTATTTAGAATCTAGAGATTTTCGTGAAGGACAGATCGTTGAGCAAGGGCATGTATTGTACCAGATTGATGATTCTACCTACGCAGCACATGTGGCAAGCGCTAATGCCGCTGTTGCACAAGCTGAAGCTCAATTGAAAAAAGCGAACTCAGACTTTGAGCGAGCAGAGAATCTTTTACCGAAAGGGAATATTTCTCAGTCCGAATATGACACGCGCTTTGCCAATAAACTGAGTGCAGAGGCACAGGTTAAGTCGGCTGAAGCAAACCTAATTTCAGCACAAGTCGACTTGTCACGCACTAAAATTGTCGCGCCATTCAAAGGCCGAACAAACAGCACCAAAGTGAGTATGGGAGATCTAGTTTCTCCTTCGTCAGGCGTACTTACGACGTTGGTCAGTCTCGATCCCATTCAAGCTGCATTTCAAATTAGTGAACGAGAGCGTCTGGCGATGGGCGTGGACAAGGCTTCAGGTGACGGATCGAATGAAGAAGTCGAGATTGAAGTAACACTGATATTAGAAAATGGCAAAGAATACAGCCATGCAGGTAAATTGGATTTTGTCGGTAATCGTATCGATCTAGATACCGGTACCATTGCCATACGAGCAGAGCTCCCTAACCCCGACTACGCACTTCTTCCTGGTCAACATGTTGAAGTAATGCTAGCGACCACAGAAGAAGTGGATGTTGTGGCTATTCCTCGTCGTGCAGTGCAAACAGACATCCAGGGTGATTTTGTGATGGTGCTTAGTGAAGGGAATGTTGCCGAGCGTCGTGACGTCGTTCTTGGCCCACAAATCGATGCAGGTATCGTTATTCAAACTGGACTTAAAGATACCGACAAAGTGATTGTTGAAGGATTGCAACGTGTTCGAAACGGGATGCCTGTGCAACTGATGAGTGAGCAGGGTGGCGCATAATGCTAAGTCGTTTTTTTATACAGAGACCTAAATTCGCTCTGGTCATATCCATCATATTGACCCTTGCGGGTTCGATTTCTTTGATGGTGTTGCCCGTGGCTGAATATCCACAGATTAGTCCACCATCGGTCAGCGTTACGGCCTTTTATGCTGGTGCAAGTGCTGAAACTGTTGAAGAAGCTATTGCTGATCCAATCGAAACCTCGGTAAACGGGGTAGAGGACATGATTTACATGTCGTCGAAAAGCGCTAACGATGGTTCGTACAATCTGTCGGTAACCTTTGATGTCGGTGTCGACCCTGACATGGCTCAAGTGAATGTTCAAAACCGTGTATCTCAAATTGAATCAAAACTTCCTCAAGAAGTGAGATCGGTAGGGATAACGGTTAAGAAGCGCTCTCCCGATCTCCTTATGGTGCTAAACTTCTATTCACCGGAAGGGACGTACAATGATCAGTTTTTAATTAACTACATTAACCTAAACGTAAAAGATCAGCTGGCCCGTGTTAAAGGGATCAGTGAAGTCACGGTACTTGGTGGTGGTGAGTTTGCAATGCGTATTTGGTTGAATCCAGATAAATTATCAAGCCTCCACATGACCACATCAGATGTGTATGCTGCGCTGGCGGAGCAGAACGTTCAGGTTGCTGCCGGTAAAGTGGGTGCTGCACCATATAATGACGCGACAGATGTACAATTTAATATTGTGACCAAAGGTCGTTTAGAAAGTTCTGAAGAGTTCGAGAACATTCTTTTACGGTCGAATAGCGATGGGTCGTCAGTGTACTTAAAAGACGTTGCGCGTGTAGAGCTAGGTAAAAAATTCTACGATGGTTCTGGTACATTTAAAGGTCAAGACGCTTCGATAGTGACGTTGTCACTTCAGTCTGGTGCGAATGCGCTAGAAAGTGGTAAAGAAGTCATGGCGATGCTCGAGCGCTTAAGTGTTAACTTCCCTAGTGACTTGGCCTATGAGACCAGTTATGACACGACTATTTTTGTCGCCGAATCGATAAAAGGTGTTGTGGTCACATTGATACAAGCTGTATTACTGGTTATTGCGGTAACCTATCTTTTCCTTGGTAGCGTACGAGCAACATTGATACCTGTTGTGGCGATCCCCGTGTCCTTAGTGGGTACGTTTGCGGTTATGCTTGCCGCGGGCTTTACCATTAATACCGTGACCTTGTTTGGATTGATATTGGCAATTGGTATCGTCGTGGATGATGCGATATTGGTTATCGAAAACGTTGATACCATCATGAAGCGTGATCCAAGCATCAGCCCTCGCAAAGCAACACTTATTGCGATGCAAGAAGTGACGGGGCCAATCATTACTTCAACCATGGTATTGCTTGCGGTATTTATACCGGTTGCCATGCTTCCGGGTATTACCGGCATCATGTATCGCCAGTTCGCGCTTACCATCTGTATCTCGGTTGTCATCTCTTCGATTAATGCCTTAACCTTGTCTCCAGCCCTTTGTTCGTTGGTGCTTAAGCAGGGCCAAGAAAATACCTCGGGATGGTTTAGTGCCTTTAACCGCGCTTTGGACAAAGTGACCCAAAAATACGGAGTCTTGGCAGGCTTCTTAGTTAAGAAGAGTGCGGTATTGGTGGGCTGCTTTGTATTAGCCGTGTCTTTACTGGGTTATTTTGCCAACAACACATCAACCGCGTTTGTTCCTCAAGAAGATAAAGGCGTATTGATGGTTAACGTTCAGCTACCCGATTCTGCCTCGTTGTCTCGAACCGAAACAGCCGCTGAGAAAGTAGTTGCACTGGTTGAGTCTGAGCCCGGCGTTGAAGGTGTGACAATGGCAACCGGTTACGCGTTCTTAACCGGAGCGGCCGCGAGTAACGGTGCGTCGTTATTTATCAAGTTGAAACCTTGGGGAGAGCGATTAGCGTTAGACGGCGACCACTCCTCCTTTGATATTGCGCAGCGCATTAATGGAAAAGCAGCAATGCAAGTCCCTGAAGCGGTCGTTTTCGCTCTTGGTCCACCTGCCGTTCCTGGTATGGGTAGTGCGTCCGGCTTTGAATTTGTTCTTGAAGATACCTTAGGCAGAAGCCGCACCGATCTTGCAATGTTAATGAATGAGGTGATCCAGGAAGCTAACCAGCAACCAGAAATATCTCACACATTTAGTACATTCCGTGCCAATGTACCTCACTACTATTTGGATATTGATCGTAATAAAGCCAAACAATTAGGGGTGAGCCTTGGTGAGATATTCCAGACATTGCAAGGTAACTTAGGGTCCATCTACGTCAATGATTTTACTCTATTTGGTAAAAGTTTCCGTGTAACGATGCAGGCGGATGCCGATTATCGTAATAGCATAGATGACTTAACCAGGTTCCATGTTCGTTCAAGCAATGGTGCAATGGTGCCGCTAAGTACACTGGTTAGTTACGAGCAAGTATTCGAACCGGATGTTGCATGGCGTTATAACATGTATCGTTCTGCGGTCATTCAGGGTCAAGCAGCCCCAGGCTACTCCAGTGGTGATGCGATTGAAGCCATGGAGCGCGTAGCGGAACAACTGCTTCCGCAAGGGTATCAGTACGAATGGACGGGTATGGCCTATCAGGAAATACAAGCTGGTAGTCAAGCGGTGTATGCGTTTGCGCTGGCACTGATCTTCATCTACTTGTTTATGGTTGCCCAGTATGAAAGCTGGAGTATTCCAGTGGCGATTATCTTGGTTGTTCCGGTAGCGACGTTAGGCACATTCTTGGCACTCAACATGGCGGGAATTGCTCTGAACCTTTACGCGCAGATAGGGTTGGTACTGCTTATTGCCTTGGCGGCGAAAAACGCGATTTTGATTGTCGAGTTCGCTAAGATTGAGCGCGAAGATAAAGAGAAGCCTATTGATGAATCTGCTGTGAAAGGCGGCGTACTTCGCTTTAGAGCGGTGAACATGACGTCTTGGTCGTTCATTTTAGGGATATTGCCTTTGGTGTTCGCATCGGGAGCGGGTCATATCAGCCAAAACTCTCTAGGTGTTGCGCTTGTAGGCGGACTTTTGTGCGTGTTAATGGTGGGTACGGTATTTATTCCGGGCTTCTTTGCTGTTATCCAAACCCGTCGTGAAAAAGCTTATGGTGGCAGTACGAAGCTTAAGCCGCTAGACGACGAGTAGACGTAAGTTCGACGAGACAAACGAAAAGCGCCTTCAATTGAAGGCGCTTTTTTTTACTATCTTGATGACATTTTAAGCCGGATGGTTAGAGAACAGTTGGGCTTATTTTGTACCTTTAGACTGCTTGTCTACTTGAGTCAGGTCACGGATCTTACGCGAAATATCGCGACGCGTTTTTGAAATTTCCGCGCCTTTGATGATGTGATCGTCAACACGATCTTCGTAGTCTGATTTCATGTTTTTAACAATAGACATGATTTCGTCGTACGTCATTTCTGGGTGTACATAATCGAGCAAGTTATCCAGCAAGTCGACACGCTTGCGATTATCACGAATTTTCTTTTCGTTATCTAAAATTTCTCGCTTAAGTTTATTCTTTTTACGTGCCAAGCTTACGATTTCTAATACGCTATTCATCTTTGACATTTTCCTTTAAAAGTAATGGTCTATTCATTACAGCATACCCGCAGCATCAACTATAGTACACACATCAATAATTTTGAGTCTGTGACTTTTTTTGGTTACTCTTTGCACACTCAAAACAGCGTCGTACTGCGGTTGATTATTCCTTAGCCGAAAGAATGTGAAAAAGTAGCGAGTTCATTCAGATAGGGATACTCTAGAATGATAACCATAAGTCATTAAAGGGAATCGATATGAGCATTACATTGTCCGCACTAGAGGCGAGAGTCATCGGATGTTTAATGGAAAAAGAAGTGACCACGCCTGATTATTATCCTTTAACGGCAAACAGCCTTTTGGCCGCATGTAATCAAAAAAGTAGCAGAGAGCCAGTAATGAACATTAGCTCGCAACAGCTATCTATCACTTTGGCCCAGCTAGGTGATAGACGTCTTGTCACCGATGAATCAAGTTTTAACTCGCGTGCTTCGAAATACACCCACAGGTTCTGCAATACCGAGTTTGGTGATTTAAAGTTTAACGCAGCAGAAAAAGCGGTAGTGTGCGTGTTATTGCTTAGAGGCGCACAAACACCTGGAGAGTTGCGCAGCCGATGTCAGCGAATGCATGAGTTTGACAATGTTACGCAAGTTGAATCCGTGCTTAATAAACTGGCCACGCAAGAGCCGCCGTTAGTGTCACAACTGCCGAGAGAACCGGGTAAGAGAGAATCTCGATTCCAGCACCTATTTATAAGCGACGATGAAAGAGATCAGCTCGCAACGATGACAACATCAGCACCTGTAAATCCAAGCAACAACAATGAGTTGCAGCAGTTATCTGAAGAAGTTGCGGATCTGAAGGTGCAAGTTCACAAGTTGCAGCAACAGATGGCTCAGCTGTTGGGTACAACAGAATCTGAGGGATAAACAGAACCATGGATTGGCACTGCTACCTAGTTAGACTCAACAACAATGCATTGTATTGTGGCGTTTCTAATAACGTGGCTAAGCGTTTTGAAGCGCATTGTCTCGGTAAAGGTGCCAAGTCATTAAAGGGCAAAGGACCGCTTGAACTAGTTTGGCAAAGCCAGGCAATGGACAAGCGCTCAGCGATGCAGCTTGAGTGGAAAGTCAAACGCTTCCCTAAGTCGAAAAAAGAGCGGCTCGTGACACTGGGCGATGATTACGTGAAGATCTTGGGCGAATCTCACCAATGTGCTTAATGGTTAACTAACAAGCTCGACATTATCGATGTTCATTTTACGAGCAACTCGAAGTGGCTGCGGTTGATCAGAATGATATCTTTCAGTCAGTTTTTCTATTGATAGGGGTTTATCAAACAGATAGCCTTGGCCAATCTGACAAGCATGCTGCGCAAGCCATCGGTGCTGTGGTGTTTCTTCAATACCTTCAGCAACAACGCGCAGCTCTAAAGAGCGGCTCATCGCCAATATAGCGAGTACCAACGATTCGCTCTGACTATCAATGGTCAGCTTTTCGACAAACGCCCGATCAATTTTAAGCTCATTTATGGGTAGTGTATGCAGGTAACGCATTGATGAATAACCTGTACCAAAATCGTCCAGCGCTATATGAAACCCTCGCAGTCGTAATCGGTCGAGAATGGGCTGAACCTGCTGCGTATCTTTGATCAGTATATTTTCAGTAATTTCCAGCGTGACCTTAGAGCAGGGCATTGATGATTGCTCAACAAGATTAGCCAACGAATCGACTACCAGTGGGTTAGAGATCCTTTGTGGTGAGATATTGATCGAAAGCTGAATATGTTTGCCTGTTTGTTTCGTAAACTGTGCAACTTGCCGACACGCTGTTTCTACTATGTAATCGCCAATAGAGTTGATGATGCCTAGCTCTTCTGCTTTTTGAATAAACACAGGGGGTTGGACTTGGCCTAAGACTGGATTTTTCCACCTTCCTAAGGCTTCGACGCCAAACAGTTGCCCTGTGGCTAAGTCAATTTGTGGCTGATATTCAACATAGATTTCATCTCTGGCAATGGCTCGCCTTAACTCTTGCTCTAAGCTGTGTTGGTAGTTTTGCTCTTCTAAAATGTCCAAACAGAATAGATGGAAGGTATTCTTGCCTTTTTGTTTAGCGCGATACAGTGCCATGTCTGAGTTCGAAAGAAGTTTCTCTAAACTTCGGCCATGCTCTGGAAATAAGGTTACGCCACCACTAATGGAGATGTGGTGATGTTTGCCATCTATAACAAATGACGTATTAGCCGCTTTGTTAAAGACGGCAGCGGCTCGCTGTGAGGCTTCCTGTTCATTTTCTAAATTGGCGAAGCAAAATACAAACTCGTCACCCCCAAACCGTGCAACCGTATCGCCTGGTAACATAATGGTCGCAAACAAATTGGACAGCTGCTTAAGCATAGAGTCACCAGCCGCATGTCCGTAGATATCGTTGATGTTTTTAAAATCATCGAGATCAACAAACATGATGGCGAGTTTACTCGAGTGCTTATAGGCGTGGCGGATGTTGACGTTAACTTGTTCTTGAAAATGTTTGCGATTGGGTAATTGAGTCAAGCTGTCATGAGATGCGTTGTACGCGAGTTGATCTTTTAGCTCGTTTAACGCATTGAAATCTTTATCAATCCTTAATCGAAAGCGTTCAAAGTTAAGACGGATTTTACGCGCAAAATAAAGATACAATGCACCCAAAAAGACACTAAGTAAAAGTATGGTCGAGCTTAAGCGTTCTTGCTTGCGATTATTTTGTTGCTCCAGAAGTTGCTGCTGCTCTTCAATGATACCTTGCAAGTCTTCACCATACAGTCCAGTCCCTACAATCCAATCCCATTCAGGTATGTAAGTCACGTAACTGATTTTCTTCGTTTCTAGGATGTGCTCAGGCTTAAATGATGAGTAATACTCGACAAAATCATCACCTTTGATAGCAGTATCTATGATGGATTTGATGTAGTAATGGCCATTTTCATCCTGAAGATTGATTCGATTAGTACCAATGGTGTCGGTGTTTGGATGCAGCAACATCGTCCCATGACTGTTGAGGACAAACAGGTAGTTATTATCATCACTTCTTAGTTGGCCAAGTCGATTGAGCGTTCGCTGGCGTATTTCTGCATCTATGGAGGAAAGGGTATTTCCAGTCCCGATGATCCATTGATAGGGTTCGAATACTTTTAAATAAGAGACCTTTGCACTGTCAATAAATGAGGCGTTATTGAGGTTTACTTGGTTGAAGGTTTTAAACCCTTCATTCTGTTGGGAAACTAACTCAATGGCGTCACGAACAATGTATTGGCCTTGCTTATCTTGAAGGTCCAATAAGTTGGTTTGTTCAAGCTCCGGGCTTAGCGGGCTTAAAACAAGCTCTCCTTGTGTGTCAAAGATATAGTAGTAGCCAGAGTCATTGTCGTAGCGGAGCGCACGCAGTGCCTGCAAGATAAGCTTTTTAACTTCTCCCGGGGGTAGATGCTGATTGTTTTCATAGAGACGCTCGACAATACTGAATGCTTCATAGACGCGAAACTGAATTTGACGTTTCATGCGTTCAATACTTTGGGACTGATCGAAGCGAATATCAGCGACTACGCGATCGATGTCGGTTTTTAGTGCGTTTTTGTTCTGATTTATAAGCTGAACTGACAGCGCCTCTATACTGGATCGAGAGTTTTGCTGAGAAGATTTGATGATCACACCATTCAAAATCACCGTAAATGCGATCAAACTGATGATCGGCATAATGCGGAGGAGATTGAGTAAGTACTTTTCTTCGTTTTTGATCATCGGAGATTAATTGGGCAAAATATCATCATATTATACAGTATGTGAAACTGATACTTCCATATGATGTACGGCAATTAACAAGACCAACCCGACATTTTTGTGACTAGTTACGCTAATGCTGCCTCTTATAACGGCTCACCGAGGAGATAAGTGTCTATACTTAGTTATTGTTTTTCTAAATATTATTCGCTGATGGTCATCGTTAATTCATTTCAGGGAGAGAGAATGAAATCGCCATTACAATCAATATCTCATCAAGCGGTGGATGCCGCGATTAAAATAGGTGCCATAGTTTTATTGCTGTACTGGTGTTTTGAGATATTAAGACCTTTCATTATGATGGTGGTGTGGGCCGCTGTAATTGCTACTGCTTTATACCCAGTTGCCATGGTGCTTTCCAATAAACTAAAGCTATCACCGTCAAAGGCAAGCTACTTATTAGTATTAATAGGGGGGCTATTAATGTTTATTCCGACATACCTTATGTCGGGTGCTGCGATTGAAGAGATGCAAGATCTTTACAATGCGATAGAGCAAGGCATACTCAATATTCCTCCTCCGTCACTATCTGTAAAAGAGTGGCCAGTGGTGGGCGAGAAATTCTTCGCGTTCTTTACCAAGCTATCTCGTGACCTTGAAGCATTTGTATTGCTTTATCAAGAGCCAATTACGGCCTTGGCAACCACGGCGCTGGGTATTATAGGTGGTGTATTCGTTGGTTTACTGAAAATGACACTGTCGCTCATTATTGCCGGTGTGTTTATGAGTAACGCAGCGGCATGCGAAAAAGTCTTTTCAAGAATATCGATTCGCCTTGCAGGAGAGTCAGGTAAGGCAATGACCACACTGACCGTGAGTACCATACGCAGTGTAGTGCAAGGTGTGCTTGGTGTTGCCGTGATTCAATCTGTACTCGCGGGGGGAGGGTTGTACTTTGCTGGAAGTCCAATGGTTGGGCTGTGGATGCTTGCGGTGTTGTTTGTCGCCATCATCCAGTTACCGCCAATCTTGGCGCTTATCCCACCGATTATTATTGCTTATACGGGTGACTCAAGTTTTGTCGCTACGGCTTTATTAGTGTGGTGCCTGTTAGTCAGTGCCTCCGACGCGGTGCTTAAACCGATGTTAATTGGTCGTGGCTCTGATGTACCCATGCTAGTGATATTACTGGGCGCAATTGGCGGTATGGCTATGTCTGGGATTATTGGCTTGTTTGTCGGTGCTGTTGTGTTGGCCGTTACTCATAACCTATTTATGGCTTGGCTTGCTCAAAGTGAGGAACCCACAACGCAACAGGCGGAGACTAAAGACATTGAAACAAGTAAGTAGCGAAGATAATTTTGTATTTTTGTTGGTTGCATTACTGACACTACTGTTCACTGTAGCGGTTGTAGAGCAGTTTTTTATGGGGGGGCAATTGCTGGTAGTGTCTGCGATTATTCTCTGTTTAGCGTTTTCTATTTTGGGTGTGAAACGACAAGCAATTTATACCAAAAGTTGGTTTGGGGTGCTGCTGACTCTATTTCTGGTGACTTATGTGATTTCGATTTTAACCAACTTAAATTTGAGCCTATTGACAATAACCTTAGTGATCGTGTTTTTGATGCATTATATGATCTCCGCATTTAAGCAGGTACTGTTTACCGATCACGTTGGCAGCAATCAAATTATTGGCTCAATTTGTATCTATCTAATGATTGGCTTGGTGTGGTCGTTTGTTTATTTATTCTTGATCGAAAGTTTTAATGGGGGTTTTAGCGGGTTAGACAGCCAGCACTGGTTAGATAACTTGTCGTCGGTGATTTACTACAGCTTTATAACCTTGACTACGGTAGGGTATGGCGAAATCACCCCAACACTGCCTATTACACGCTTTTTTGCCTATATGCAGTCACTTACAGGCAGTTTTTATCTGGCGATATTGGTCGCGAGTTTGGTCAGTACTGGATTGGAACAACGTAAACGCAAAGTGAATTAAAAGACTAGTAAATTGTTAGTTAGCCAGAAACAAAAAAACCAGCGATTGCTGGTTTTTTTTAATTCTCAAATGCACTTAAAATTAAAGTACTTTGATCGCTTCTGCTTGAGGGCCTTTTTGGCCTTGCGCGATTTGGAATTCAACTTTTTGACCTTCGATAAGAGTCTTGAAGCCGTCTCCAGTGATTGCACTAAAGTGAGCAAAAACGTCTGGACCGTTTTCTTGCTGAATAAAACCAAAACCTTTTGTTTCGTTGAACCACTTAACGGTACCAGTCACAGTGTTTGACATTGTGTATTCCTGTATTACTTGTAAAATTCGATGCGTGTTCTTAATGAACTACTTTTAGCCTAAACAAAACATATTGCGATTTAATGACAAACGAAAGTATATAACTCACGTACAACGCTAAACGGTAATAGTCTTTTTGAGCCGACAAACATCATAACGTAAAGTTGTGGCTTTTAAATCAAAATCTTGCACTTTTTCGCGAAAAAACACTATTAACCATACAAATTGTAGTCATGTCTCATTTGTAGTTGCAACTTTTGCTGTATGTTTCATTAATAGTTGACTTATATCGACTTTATTCCATATCACTGGCTGAGTATTGTGCAAAAAAATAGTGCATTTAGTGCACTATTTTTGGTCATCTAGCGAATTATGACTGTGCCTGTTGTTCATCTAGATGGCGTTGATAGTAATCTTGTAATTCGTATTTTTCATCTTTTGAAAATTCACAGTATCCTACTCGGTTGTCACCTTCACTGATACGTATGAATTTCCCTTCTTGCTCAACACAGTACATCGCGGCTGGGTCGGTAAGTGGCTCCCAGCTCTCGACAGTGTATTCCGTTTCTGTGGTGGTACATCCAACAGCAAGCAACGCCGCAAATACGGCAGTAATGTATGCTTTATTCATTACGATCTCCTAGAGCAAGTTGAATTTAACGTTACCAGTGTAATGAATGGTTGTACGCAAGTGCAATCACTTTGTTAGCGTGATAGTGTTGCCCGGTTAAAATTGCTAGAGAAAACATCGTGAGACATCTACGTACAGCGACCCATCCTGATATTGAACATTTAGATCAATGTGTTATTAAACAGCGCACAGCGACGCGAGCCATTTGTATTGACGGTGAGTCTATTTTACTTATGCATACCGAGCGATACGATGATTACACTTTACCAGGAGGAGGGGTTGATGAAGGTGAAGATTTACTGAATGCCTTAGTTCGTGAGCTAGAAGAGGAGACAGGAGCGAACAATATTCGCCGAATAAAGCCATTTGGGCTCTACGAAGAATTTCGACCTTGGTATAAAGACGATGCGGATGTCATGCATATGATCTCGTACTGTTATTCTTGTCATGTCGACAAGGAACTGGGAGAGAATCGTTTAGAGGGCTATGAAAAAACAAATGGGATGGTGCCTAGATGGGTCAATATTCATGACGCCATCGCTCACAACCAAAATACGATTGCCAATAGCGCTAAAAAAGGTTTGAGCATAGAAAGAGAAACCTATTAATTAGAACTTATTGCGAAAGAGTTGCTGTAAGGTAACCTAATTAGTGAAATAGCGACTGAATGTAATCGCTCTCTTCGTCGGTGACCAACTCTTGTTGCTTTGCTTGTGTTTTACGTTGGATTTCATTTTGAATTTGATTCATTTGCTCCAACGACAACATAGAAATCATTGATTTCAGTTCGTCAAACTGTTGTGTGTTCATAAAATTGACCGATCTTATTGGTGACTAGATATACTATAGACCTCCTAAATAAGACCCCAGTCACATAATTGTCAGAGTTTTGTTAATTGGTTGGCTAAAACGAATTTTTAATTCAAAGAGCGTTAATCGCTTCTTTAAATCGCTGCTGAGTCTCTGGATCAGCCTTTTTATACCAAAAATGCAGCATCTCTTCTGTGGTTGTGGGCGTGCTTTGCTGATGCTCTGACGTGTTCGTCATCATACCTCGGGTCCATATTGCAATCCCATTGCCTTGATTGTAGGCCTGTATTTCTGAGATAAAGTCACGCCCAACTTGCATCCCGTGATGAACCAACTTATCTTGTTTGGCCTTTATCACCTCGCCTTCGCTTGTCACCAAATGCCATCGTGGCTGGTCGTTAAATGCTTGTGCTTGTCTGCTTGTGGTAAAAGTTGGTATTTCAATACTGAGCTCGGCCTGAGTGCCGTTAAATGTTCCTATAACGGGTTGACTGGTGAATAGCTCTTTATCATTATTACCTGTAAAACTCTGCGTTACACGTAGCACGACTTGGTGCTGTCCATCATCGAGCGTGGTGGTTGATGTCGAAGAGAAAAAGCCACCATCAATTTTTGGCTTTTCTTCATTGACCACAAGTAACTCGACATTCGATGGAATGTTTATAACGACGTCTGCTAACGACACGCGACTAACCAACGACAGGGCAATGAGTCTAATGACGGTTGATAGGCGCATGTTTATTTCCTATGTTTCTGGTTCAGATGGCGTAATGGGCGCCGTATTAATGGCAGAGGTCAAACTATACATTTCAGGGAGCATACGGTAGATCAAGTGCATTTGCTGCAATATTAATGATACAGACAGATTTGCCGGAAGGTCTTCTACAATGGGCAGCGTTGCTGGATACGTGCCACTAAAGCTCGTTAGAGGCAACTGATCGTTAATATGTTGTGCGACTGTGTCTAAATGCATACGAATTGTCGCGTGTGCATCCAGTATGGCTTTGTGTAAAGATTCGTCATCGAGCCGCTGTCTGTGTGAACCTAATGTTGAAATATAGCTCAATAGGGCGTGGTTCAGAGTCAATAAACGAAAATAATGCTCTTTAGATTGCTGGTACTTTTCAGGTTCCATCATCATGTTACTTATGGCAGTACTCAGTTGTGCATCGGCGAAATGGGCCTCACGGCGTGCAATTCGGTATGCCAATCCATCTTCTTTTCCTAACCGATACTGTGCAATCGTTTGATCTAAATACGCTTTATTGGACAAAAATGCCCTGGCGGTGGTGTTAGGTAAGCGTTTCGCTTGCCAGTCGGGAAGTATAAATACAACCGCTAATGTTGCTAAACTGCCGCCAATTAGAGTATCGATCAGTCTAGGAAGGATAACACCATAGCCTTCTCCTAGTTGAGCAAAGCTAAACAGCACTAATACCGTAATGAATGCTGTGGCGTATCCATAATTATTGAGCCTAAAGCTAAAAAACAGTACTGCACTGATGGTGATGACCATCATTTGACCCAGTTGAGTTGGGAGCAGTGTAAGTAACAGCCCACCCGCCAATAGACCTGCAAATGTGCCAATTAACCGAGAACGCAGCTTCTGTTTTGTGGCACTGAAGTTTGGCTGACACACAAACAAAGTGGTGAGCAATATCCAATAACCATGAGAAATGGAGAACAATTGGATGATGCCGTAGCCGAGGGTTAACGCCAAACTCAAGCGGATGGCGTGCCGACACAGTGGTGAACTTAATGACAAACTCTTCCACACTCGTAGCATCATCGCTTTAATTGAAGTGGGTTGATCGTTATCGAGCTGATTGCTGCCTGTAAATTCGATCGCATCAGGGTTGGAGATGTTGCGCAGCTGCTGCTCTACTGAGCAGAGATTTTTAAAGAGAAAATGCAACTGCGGTAACAATGAACGTTGTTCGTCATTGGCGTGAGCGTCTAGGTGTTCTAGTGAGTGTGTTAACTCTATCAGTGAATGAGAAGGTTGGTATTGAAATGGCTTATTTTCGCTGACCGAGAGTGCTGCATTTTGGCATGCAGCCGCTTGTTCTTCTAGCAGGTGTTGAAAACGGAACAATATGTCTGAACGGCCAAAGGCTTGCGCTAACTCTTGGTATCGATAATGAGTGGAGCTAACGCGTTCATGAATATCTTGAGCAAGAAAATAAAGTCTTAGGAAACGGTCACTAGGGCCGTCAACAACGCCTTTCTTTGAACGGTGAATAAACAGTGCTTTGCACGTTTCTAAGTGGGCTACCGTTACGGCGTTTAGCTCGGCTTCTTTAAGCCGAAAAGGCTGAGGAACAAGAGTCTCTGACGCTTTAAACAGCTGGCTCTTGCTGTGTAAATAGGCCCCTAAATTGTCAAAGACATTGCTTACGGCTTGCTGGACGGGTTGCATTGGCAAAACACTGCTCCAGATCATCGAGAGTAAGTAGTACCAAAAAGCACCCGCTAGCAATAAAAATGTTTGGTCAGGACCAACACCAGTCGTGTCCATTCCCAACATGGTATAAATGGCTATAAGAAGCGAGCCAAAGGCGATACTGCTGTATCGAGGACCTATTGCTCCTAGCATGACAAACCCAAAGCTACTGGTGAGCAAGCCAATTGAGAAAAGGACTGGGTAGGGGAACAAAATAGCCGTGGACCAAGAGGCAAAAGCAAAACAGAAGAAGGTTAATAGGATCGCTCTGATACGGCCCCAAAAACTGTCATCCGTTTCCGCAAGTGCCGCGGCAATTATGCCTAGCGACAAAGGTGTAATGAGAGTGCCGTCTTGTAGGTAATATGAGACGCTCAGCGCGCCCAACATCGCCGCAGCAATGAGCAACGCATAATTAAGGGTATTCTTAGCCCACATAGGCTTTACTTTTGACTGAGAGTTCACGTAGTGCAACAATTCGATTTACAGAGGCTAAGAGTATGATATCTCGTCTCAATTTGTCCACTAGAGTCTGGTGTTTTGATTGATGTTAGGTGTACACTTTGCAAAGAATGACCATTATTAGGGCCTCGACAGGCAATGCAGATCCAAGCCACTCCTTTTGCGCAGTTTTTTATTCACAGTGAATTCGCCAGCGTCGCAGTTAAAGCCGATCAGTTTGAACTCGCGAGTAATACGCAAAGCGTGATACTGCCGTTTACCCATTTGTGCGGCAAAATTACCGTAAAACGGGGAATTCGTTGGGCACAACTGTCTATTCTTGGCCTCGAAAGTGACGGTCACCAAGAGGTGTGGACGATCTGTGGTTTAGATTGGAATGAAGCGCAGAAGTTTGCAGCAAAATCGACCCTTTCATACGAAAAATGGCACCGTATCCAATGTAGGAAATTAGCATTATACCTACCTAAGTGGCATGACTCTCTTAATCAAATCATAAAGTTACCTGCTTATGTTAAGCAGAGCCGGTTAAATCACTGGCGTGAAATGATTGGTGAGGATCTCACCGAAATTGGTTATGGAATGAAAGAGGCGACTCAACGTATGCCAACTGGGGTGTCGCCGTTGTTACCTTGGCAACAATCGGACGAATTACTCGATGAAAGAAACCAAAATTGGTTAGACATTGAGCTCCAAAATTGGCATGTATTTTTTTCGCAGATAGAACGTGCTCCGCTTAATCATTCACAACAGGTCGCAGTGCTGATCGATGAAGACAATACCTTGGTATTGGCCGGAGCAGGGACTGGAAAAACCAGTGTAATTACCGCCAAAATTGCCTATTTGCTGCAAAGCCATCAGTTACAGGCAGAAAATATGGTGGTGTTAGCATTTGGCAATGAAGCGTCAAAAGAGATGCGCCGGCGTTTGGATTCCCGAATTGGCAGCTCGGCGATTAACGTTAGAGTTAATACCTTTCATAAATTGGCAATGCACATCGTTCATACCGTTGAACACCAAACACCAAGTTTTTCGAGCATGGCAACCAATCTGAAACAAAAACAAGCCTGGTGCTCTCAATGGCTTCGGGAACATTGGGGTAACCCCGCTCACTTTAGACGTTGGCAAAAACACCTTTCTCAATGGCCCATTGCTTATTTGAGTGGTGATGAAACGTTAATCGAACAAGTCGAGAACCCTCGGCTCATTGCGTGGTTGGAACAACAAGTGAGTGGTTTAAGTGGCGAAAATCTAGATAAGAAAAGCATTCAGCAACAGCTTATCGACCATGTAGATTATTCTCGGCTTAATAGCGAGTTGCAGCTGTGTTGGCCAGCCTATGTAGCTTGGAAAAAGTATCTGAACGCACAGGGTGAGTACGACTTTGATTCGGTGATCATTAAGGCGACACAGTATCTCAATAAAGGGAAGTTTAAAGGCGACTGGCAGTTTTTAGCGGTCGATGAGTTCCAAGATATCTCGCCAATGAGATTGGCGTTTTTGGAGTCGTTAAAACTTAATAACCCAGATATGTCACTGTTTGCGGTAGGAGATGATTGGCAATCTATCTATCGTTTTTCTGGCAGTGATATAGCGCTAACGACTCAGTTTTCAAATCGTTTTTATCCTGCAAAAATCCATCATTTGGATCGCAGCTATCGGTGCAACAGTCAAATTGCCGCTGTTGCAGAGCGGTTTATTGGCCAAAACCCATCGCAGTTGGCCAAATCGATTGTGGCGCAACGCTCTGCGGATGAGGCGTCAGTGACGGTGTTTTCTCAAGCACACCTGTTTGCTCGACTTAAGCAGCTAGACGATAGTTTAACTCACACCCATAGCGTACTGGTATTGGGTCGAAACCACCGGCATCAACCCGCAGATGTTAAAGAATGGAGTTCTACCTTTTCGCATCTAGAGTTTCAGTTCATGACTTGTCATGCAAGTAAAGGGCAGGAAAGCGATTACGTTGTGGTTGTGGGGGTGAATAACAACGAGTTCCCGGCAAAGGAACGAACGTCTCACCTTGTCGAAGCGCTACGCGACAGAGATGAAGGCATAGAACACGCCGAAGAGCGTCGACTAATGTACACAGCAATGACCCGAGCAAAAGAGCATGTCTTTATCTGTTATGACACTGCTGCGTCCCCGTTTATTGATGAGTTAAGCGATTATGAAGGTGTGAATCTCGCCTAGGGACGGAAAAGCGCAATAAAAAGCGGTACCCAAAATGGGTACCGCTTTTTTATGTCAGCTTTAATCGCGTAGAGTTAAATTCTGGCGTCTAAATAGGCTTGATAGTCTGGGATCTCGATGTCGACTTCTTGCTCGATCAACGCAGATTCGAACAAAAACTTTGCGGTTGCGCGGTTTGTTGCAACTGGAATGTTCCAAACACTGGCGATACGCAATAGTGCTTTAACATCTGGGTCGTGAGGCACGGCATTGAGTGGATCCCAGAAAAACACCATCATGTCGATTTTGCCTTCCGAAATCAGCGCACCCAGCTGTTGATCGCCTCCCATTGGACCACTGATTAGGCTTTTAATCGCGAGACCGGTTTCCTTACTCAGAATATGACCTGTTGTCCCGGTGGCATACAGAAAATGACCTTGAAGCTTGTGTAGGTTTTCTTTAACCCATCTGACGAGATCTTGTTTGCGATTGTCGTGTGCTACAAGTGCGATGTGTTTGTGAGCGGGCATGGTGCGCACCGTCGTTTCCATGGATAGTTCCTCGTATTTAGTTAATCTAGCCATGTTGCCACAGTGCGGGCAGTAAAAAAAAGCGAATCTGAACAAAGTTTTGAGCTATACACTGCAATTGCTGGTCAGATTCGCGTTTTCAGTAATGCTAGTACGATTCTGTATCCCATTTGCTTTCTGTTGCGTAAGGATCATCGAGAAGTGAGGTACTTAGATTGGCTTTGAGCTGCTCTATTTGTTGCTCAATGAGGTTCATTGAATGGTAGTCACCTTCTGAACATGCCACATACATTTGCTGTTCTAAGTCGTCTATTCGGTCTTGAGTATCCATGTGAGTCCTCCTGCCAAGTTTGATGACGGCTACAATGAATAGTCTTGCTAATTGTAGTCGATACCGCTTAATAAGGATCACTGCGTCTAAACGAAAAAAGCCTGTGCGATAGCACAGGCTTGAAATCTAAGACTATTCTTTTCTAAGCAGTAATTGCTTCGGCATTGCTTTGCTCTTGTTTCACAGGTTTTGTAACAAAAGTAAGTGCAACACACACGGCCATCATTGCCGCAGAAATGGTATACGCTAGAGTATATCCGGTGCCTTGCGCCATAGAAATACCCACAACCGTCGCACCGATTGCACCACCGATACCCCAAGCAGTGTACAGCACACCATAGTTGGTGCCGTAGTTCTTAAGACCATAGTATTCTGCTGTGATAGATGGGAATACAGCCAAAAGCGTACCATAACCAAGTGCAGCGGCTGCTGTACCAATAATCATGCCCATTTCAGATGTGTAGGTTGCAAACATAATCATGTTAGCGCCTTGCAATGCAAACGCTAGGAAAAGCGTACGAACGCCACCAATTTTGTCTGAAAGAATGCCCGCAGCTACGCGACCACCAGAGTTGAATATGGCAAGAATCGATGCCAAGTATACAGCGTCCGGGATATTGGCTTGTACACTTGCAATCGTTGTAATGTTACCGATAACCATTAGGCCAACCGCTGATGCAAGTGCATACATGATCCACAAGCTGTAAAACTGTGGCGTTTTAAGCATGGTTTTCCACTCGATATCAGCCGCTGCAGCACCACTTTTTGCCGCTTTCTGAGCATTCTTAGGGGCTTCTGGCTTATATCCTTCTGGTGGGTTAGTGATGGTTGCGGCTAGAGGAACCGAGATCAACAGGATTCCCACACCTAAAATTAAGAAGCTTTGGTTAATGCCATATTGAGCAATTAACGCTGCAGTAAGAGGCGCTAAATAAACAGCGGCAAGACCAAAACCCGCAGCAATCAAGCCGTTAACCAGTCCTTTCTTGCTAGAGTGGAACCACTTCATTGCAGCAGGAGAAAGACAGGCATAACCGAAACCAATGCCTGCGCCAGCAATCACACCAAATGTGATGCTTAGACCAATAGGCGTTGTTGCAAAGCTAGACAAAATCATGCCTAGGCCAGTTAGAGCAGTACCAAGAATCAAGATTTTGCGTGGACCCATTCGGTCTTGCAAGATACCGGCAACCAAAAGAGCAATGGAGAAAGTGATTGTGGCCACAGCGTATGGTTGAGACGCGTCTGCGGCGTTCCAACCATTAATGGTGACTAATGACTTATTGAATACACTCCATGCGTATAAGATCCCTAAACAGAGGTTTATACAAAAACCGGCGACGAGGATTTTTGTTGCTTTTTTTAAGTTGGTCATAGGTTGCTCTAATGGTGTGAGTACTAAAAAAGTTGAACTTATCAACTCATTTTGAGCGCGCATTATAGCCAATAAAAATGAGAAGTGAATCACTATTTGTGTGGAAAAATTCACCAAGCAGGATAAATTACTCCCGCGCTACCTTTGCTTAACACCGTTTTTACAACTGTGCCTTAAATCAGCCAGTAAATCGTGTTGTTTGGCAGTAAAAGGTAACTATGAATACAAAGTACTCATTTAAATGCAACAATTACGATACAATTAAATTAATCAACGATTTAACTCGATGGCTGGAGAATTATTCTTGCCAAAATTCAGTAGATATTGACTAGTTTATGTACGATAATGCCGCTGAAGGGTGAATTACTCTTCAGCTTCCTAAATTCGTTGTAACTACTCAAAAGGCACACCATGAAATACGCAATCGTTGCGCTGTTGTCATCTTTGGGATTTTATCTGTCAATGGATCATATGACATCGTTCATTGCCGCATTGCTTATCGCTAGCATGTCGGTTTTGGCTTATTACGGCATTGCTGCTCGAGTGACTAAAATACCGCAGTTAGCGCTATTTTTGCTCATTTGTGGCGCACTTGCCAAACTGACCGTTACGGTCGTAGGTGTTCTCATCGGCTTAAAAAGTGCGGTGATCTCCTCGCCGCTTATCTTCTCTTATGCTTACTTGTTCTACTTAATTTCGATTACTTACTTACTGTTTAGTCGAAAAGATCGTCAGGTAAATCAAATGATGTCTAACGCAGCGTAACTCTTTTTAGCTTATTTTTACGCCAGACTGTTTGAGCCACTTTGACTAAAGTGGCTCATTTTTAATACTTCGCGATCACATTGGAAAGTGTCTTAGTTCTGACGCATATTCACTCTGCATGGGCCTGTATGGTCTAAATAAGTCTTCAATATAGGCAGGGATGAAAGTGAAGTATTTGGTGACAGGTGTTGCGGGGTTTATAGGCTCGGCAGTATGCCAAAAATTGTGTCAGTTAGGTCATGATGTTGTTGGTGTTGATAACCTCAACGATTATTATTCGCCTCAATTAAAACTCGCGCGTCTAGCGCACATAAAACACCCCAATTTTAGCTTTATCAAAGCGGACATTATGCGTCGCGATCTCATGGATAAACTCTTTGCAGAGCATACGTTTGATGTTGTCATTCACCTAGCGGCGCAGGCAGGGGTACGATATTCGATTGATAACCCTAAAGCCTATATCGACAGTAATTTGGTGGGCTATTTTAATATTATCGATTGTTGTGCCATACATGAGATTAGCCATTTAGTGTACGCGTCGAGTAGTTCTGTCTATGGATTGAATGACAAGATGCCGTTTACCACCAATGACAAAGTCGATCAGCCAATATCTCTATACGCTGCGACAAAAAAATCAAACGAAATGATAGCGCACAGTTACTCACACATACATCAACTCGCCGTGACGGGACTGCGTTTTTTTACTGTGTATGGTCCATGGGGAAGACCTGATATGGCCTTGTATAAGTTTACGACTGCACTCTTAGATAATCAGCCTATTGACGTGTACAACCATGGTGCACTTAGCCGTGACTTTACTTACATTGACGATATTGTCGAGGGCATTATTCGAGTGTGTGACAAACCGCCTCAATCTGTAAACGGTGAAGCGCCGTATAAACTGTTAAATATCGGTGCAGGTAAGCCAACCTCTTTAGAGGCCTTTATTGCCGCTATAGAAACCGCCACAAGGACCAAAGCTATTAGGAACAATCTGCCAATGCAACCTGGTGATGTAGAAGCAACGTGGGCAGATACCAAAGAATTAGAAGCCTACATTAACTACCAACCACAAGTTGGCGTTGAAGAGGGAGTAGAGAACTTTGTCCGATGGTTTAAGCAGTACCACCACTAACCAGTCTTTTCCTTATGCACACAACAAAAAAAGGGCCTAATGGCCCTTTTGGGTTTTAAATAACCCTATTTATCTTTGGTCATCGATAGTAACCATATCGATAAAGCGGCGACACCGGCAAAACCGCCTAGAATGATTACTGGCATTGCGCTGTAACCGAGTACGTGCCAAATAATGGATTCAAATTGACTCATGTTACCACCCCTCTACGCCATGCATATCTGGAAGTTTGTGTGCGATACCTTTGTGACAATCCACACAGGTCTTTTCGCCAGAGGCGAGTGCAGTAGAGTGCTGCTTAGCACTGCGTGGCCCTTGTTCAGAAAAGTCCATAAACTCAAACTCGTGACAGTTTCGACATTCTAATGAGTCGTTGTTTTTCAGTCTTGCCCATTCGCGCTCCGCTAGATGACCGCGACGAGCTTCAAACTTCTCTTGGGTATCGATGGTGCCCATAAAATGGAAGAACAACTCTTTTGAGGCTTGAACCTTACGAACAATTTTGTCTGACCACTCATGCGGTACGTGACAATCGGAACAAATTGCGCGTACACCAGAACGGTTAGAGTAGTGAATGGTCTCTTGAATTTCAGCCACAATAGGTGCGTGACAGCCCGAACAAAACTCTTCTGTATTGGTCGCTTCCATGCCGGTATTAAATGCACCCCAGAAAAGCAAACCACCAGCAAAGCCCATAAATAGGACAATACCAACCGCTGCTTTACTTGGACTGATGAGACGTTGCCAGAACGCCTTTAATAGTTTCATAACTAACCTCGGCGATTACTTAAGTGAGTCAACACGCTCAAAATCGTTCTCAATCAGCGGGTTAGCGCTTGCTTGAGGAACATGGCACTGCAAACAGAAGTAGCGACGAGGCGATACATCAGCCAGTACAGCGTCTTGGCGATTTACATAGTGAGTCACACTCACTTTGGTTGCGCCCATCTCAGGAGCATTCTTCCAGCTATGGCAGGCCAGACATTTGTTTGCATTAAGCGACACTTCATATCCACGAATGTTGTGTGGAATAAGAGGTGGCTGGTAAACAAAATCGGCTTCGAGAACTTGATCTCTTGGGTACTTCTTGAAGTCGTCGGCTGGTCGTGTGGCTTCCAGTTCGCTTGCTCCACGAAGTGAATTCACACCGCCAATACCACCGGGGTTGTTCAGTTCTGCGTTTACAATACCTGCAACCAGCATAGTAAGCGAAATAACTGTTAATAAACGTTTTTTCATAATAACTCTCCGCCTATAGGCTCAAATAGGGGCCATGAGTGTGGTTTGAAAACCTACAACTAAACATGGCCTAACTGCTGTTGGCCTAAGCGACCTTAGTGATTTTAACCGGACACTTTTTAAAGTCAGTCTGTTTTGACAATGGGTCGGTTGCATCAAGAATCAGCTTGTTAATCAAAATGCGCGCATCAAAGAATGGAACAAACACCAACCCTTGAGGTGGACGATTTCGACCGCGAGTCTCTACACGTACTCTTACTTCGCCACGCTTGTTTGATATCAGCACTTCATCACCGCGACGCAATCCTTTCTCTTTTGCATCCGCCGGGTGGATATAACACAGTGCATCAGGAACCGCTTTGTAAAGTTCAGGAACGCGGCGAGTCATTGTGCCGGTATGCCAATGTTCCAGAACACGTCCGGTACATAGCCACATATCAAATTCGCTATCTGGCACTTCTGGAGGCGCTTCATACGGTGCTGAGATGATCAATGCTTTACCGTCTGGCTTACCATAGAAGTCCCAACCTGAGCCTGGCTTCGCGTAGGGATCCGAGCCTTCTTTGAAACGCCATTTAGTCTCTTTACCGTCAACCACTGGCCAACGTAATCCACGTACTTGGTGGTAAACGTCGTAAGGAGCCAAATCGTGTCCATGGTCACGTCCAAAGCGGGCGTACTCTTCGAAGATACCCTTTTGCACGTAGTAGCCAAAGTGGTGAGCATCGTCATTCAGCTCTTTTGCTTCTTCAATTGGGAACTGGTTAATTTGGCCATTTTCAAACAGCATTTCGTACATGGTTTTACCACGATATTGTGGTGCCATAGCGAGTTGTTCTTCTGTCCAAACTTCTTCCATTTTGAAGCGCTTGGAAAATTCCATCAACTGCCACAAGTCTGATTTTGCTTCACCAATGGTATCTACCTGTTGGTACCAAGCTTGTGTACGACGCTCAGCATTACCGTAAGCGCCTTCTTTTTCAATCCACATTGCGGTAGGAAGAATCAAGTCAGCAGCTTGGGCTGTTGCAGTTGGGTAAGGGTCAGAGCAGACAATGAAGTTGTCAGGATTACGGTAACCAGGAAGACGTTCATTGTTGATGTTTGGACCTGCTTGCAGGTTGTTATTACACATTACCCAATACGCATTGAGTTTGCCGTCGTTTAGCATGCGATCTTGAAGAACTGCGTGGTAGCCTGGCTTCGGTGGGATTACGCCGTCAGGGATCTGCCAAATGTCTTCGGCGATTTTACGGTGTTTCGGGTTAGCAACCACCATATCCGCAGGCAAACGGTGTGCGAACGTACCGACTTCACGAGCAGTACCACAGGCCGAAGGCTGACCTGTCAAAGAGAATGGGCTGTTACCCGGAGTTGCAATCTTTCCGGTCAATAGGTGGATGTTGTAAACTAGGCTATTCATCCATACGCCACGGGTATGTTGGTTCATCCCCATGGTCCACAGAGACATGACTTTGGTGTTTGGATCGGCGTATTGTTTCGCAAGCTCTATGAGCTTTTCAGTAGAGACGCCAGAGATTTCTGAGGCCTTTTCTGCCGTGTATGGCGCAACAGACTTTTTATACTCTTCAAAGTTGATTGGTGTCATGTTGCCCGAGTTCGGGTTTTCAGCTTCTACTTGCAACGGATCATCATCACGAAGACCGTAACCGATGTCGGTGTCTGCTTGAGTAAAGTTGGTGTGCTTATTAACAAAGTCCCAGTTCACTGCATCATTTTCGATGATGTAGTTGGCGATAAAGTTAGCAATGGCCAAGTCAGACTGTGGTTCAAAAATGTATCCTTGGTCTGCCAATTCGAACGAACGATGATAATAGGTCGAAAGAACGTTTACTTTTACGTGTGGGTGACTTAAACGACGGTCAGTAATGCGAGTCCACAATACTGGGTGCATTTCTGCCATGTTCGAACCCCACAGCACAAATGAGTCAGCGCTTTCGAAGTCGTCGTAACATCCCATTGGCTCATCAATACCAAAGCTGCGCATAAAGCCAACAACTGCAGATGCCATACAGTGACGTGCGTTAGGATCGATGTTGTTTGAACGGAAACCCGCTTTCATCATTTTGGCGGCGGCGTAGCCTTCCATGACAGTCCATTGTCCAGAACCGAACATACCGACACCAGAAGGGCCTTGCTTTTGAAGTGCACTTTTCCATTTGTCGGCCATCACGTCGAAGGCTTTGTCCCAAGAAACCGGTTGGAAATCACCATCTTTGTGGAATTCGCCATCTTTCATACGCAAAAGAGGTTGGGTTAAACGGTCTTCGCCATACATGATCTTTGACAGGAAATAACCTTTAATACAGTTAAGACCTTTGTTTACTGGAGACTCTGGATCACCCTGAGTCGCGACTACTTTACCGTTTTGTGTCCCTACCAGAACCGAACAACCTGTACCACAAAAACGACAAGGCGCCTTATCCCATGTGATAGCAGTTTGATCTGAACTCGCAATAAGGTTTGTTGCCTGAGCGGGCAGGGCTATACCTGCTACCGCTGCTGCAGAAGCCGCAGCATTGGCTTTTACAAATTCACGTCGTGTTAATTTCATACGTCACCTTTTGCTTCAACTGAGAGGTCATTGATAGGCTTATCAAAGGTCTCGGTCTCTTTTTCGATATGATGGTAAACCAAGGCAACGTTTAACACGTGCTCAAGGTTAGAGATTTTGTCTATCGTTGTGGTTATGAACCCTTGGTTTTCTGTCGTCATCACCACAACAATTTTTCCATGTGGGTCATCGCCGTAAATTTCGCTGCCGGGCAGTGCTAAAATGGCCGCTTTCACGCCCTCTAGATGGGTGGGCTCAGCATGAACCACCAAGCTGGATATGTGGACTTCTTCCATGTACTACTACACCTGCTTTTTGAAGAGTGCTCTTCGGGTTAAATATTTTGAATGTCGATGGTGTTTACGGTAATTGCCTGTGTCGGGCAATTTGCAACGCATCCGCCACAACCATTACAAGCATCGAGCTCTATAGTCGGTTGTGCGACACTGCTTAACTGTGGTTTAAACTGTATGGCAAAGGGCTCACAAGACTCTTCACACACTCTGCAATCGACACCTTGCTTTGCAAGACATTGGTTACTGATGGTTGCTGTTTGCTCCCAAGGTTTAGTCGGTTGCGGGTTAAATAGTTTTTCGGGACAGCTTTTTGCGCATTTATAGCAAAAGGTGCATTCTCCTTGGTCGAAATCGACAACTGGGAACCCACCATCACCTTTGGTAATTATGTTGGTTTCACACACTGACGCGCATTCTCCACAGCGAGAGCACAGTTGTGAGAACGCCTGTGGCTCAGAAAGCCAAGGTAAGTTCCCTGGTTTGACGTACTTGCGACGAAACAAACGACGTTTGTGTGTATCTACCAATTGAATACCATACTTATTGCCCAAAATGGTGACGTAACGCTATGGTTTAAAAAAAAACAGTAAACTACGTTTTATACTCATAGTTTAGTTATCGTACAGATGACTAAAATAGCTCAAAAGGGGTAAACTGGAATGTAACTTGATTCAGATCATGAATATTGGATGCGCTTAATCACATATTGTCCGGATATTCAGTCTTTTACTTAGAAAACAGCTGTTTTTGTGGGCCCTAAGGAGGGCGTGTGCGACAACCTAAACCTTTGATTCGGTCATTTGTTCTGTGCTTATTGGCGATTGGGCTTTTGTCATTGTTTACAACAGTCTACTCATTGTTGAGCTTGAACATGAGTATGCGAGACGGTGAAGCCATTAATGTCTCGGGTTCAATGCGTATGCAAAGTTATCGGTTAGCCTACGATATTCAGTCTCAAGACGACCTTTTTGGTCTTCATGTTAAGCAATTTGAATCCTCACTGTATTCTCCATCAATGTCTGCGTTAGACCACTGGGCTGCTCCAGACGATATTCGTAATGATTATTTGAGACTTATAGACCGGTGGTTGATGTTAAAGCGGGTATTGCTTAGTGACCGCAATGATCAGTATTTACAATCGGTTCAAGAGTTTGTTACTCAAATCGATCAACTGGTGAGTAAGCTACAAGTTTACTCAGAAAAGAAGTTGCAAAATTTGGCCGTGGTAGGTGGATTGGGATTGGGTGGCATCCTTTTTGTATCACTGTATATATTGCTTATCGTTCGTACACGAGTGTTAGAACCTGTCAATGGATTAATAGAAGCAAGTCAATCGATACAAAGCCGTGAGTTTGATATACACCTCAAACCCAGTGGTAGTAGAGAGATGGATTATGTTGGCCGTAGCTTCACGCTAATGTCTAAAGAGCTAGGACAGCTATACGACGACCTAGAATCGGCGGTAGCGCAAAAGACCAGCGAACTGCAACAAGCGAATGGATCGCTAAATACACTCTATCGGACAACAAGTTTATTGGCCGACCCGAGTCTTAATTACAGCCTATTTCAAACGATGCTAGACGAATTAGTTGCCCATTCATCCGTGGCTGGAGTAAAGGCGATTGTAATCGATGAATCGGACGTAGATGTTTTTTTCGCGTCGGGTGCATCAACGGGGGCTATCACAACTCAGCGCAAACTTCAGTACAGTGATATAGAACAAGGTCAGATTACGCTCTTTTTAAATGAAGAAGTCGATGAAAGTTTTATCGAAAGTTTTACTCAAATATATTCGCGAGCCATTTACTACAAAGCAACTAAGAAACAGCAGCAGCAGCTACTCATTCACACCGAAAGGGCAACCATAGCCCGTGAACTGCATGACTCTTTAGCCCAAAATTTGTCTTATTTGAAGATTCAAACCGTATTACTAAAACGAGAGCTTAGCAGTCACCCGGTGGTGCTGGATTTGGACGAAGGTTTGCGATCCTGTTATCAGCAGCTCCGAGAACTGCTCAAAACGTTTAGGTTACCTGTTGGTGAGTTAAACTTTGCTGAAGCATTAAAAACTACCGTTGAGGATCTACAAGGTCGAACGGATGCAAAAATAGAGTATAATAACCAACTGAATTCACTAAGATTAACCGCTGAGCAGCATGTACACGTTTTACAAATTGTGCGGGAGGCAACATTGAATGCTGCCAAACATGCTTGTGCTAGCAATATCAGTATTGAGTGTATCGATCGTGGTAACGAAGTGTGTGTCGAAGTGAATGACGACGGAAAAGGATTTGACGTGGGGAAATCGCAAGATGGCCATTACGGATTGGCGATTTTACATGAGCGTACCGAGCAATTAGGCGGTACAATAAGCGTTGAGTCGACTATAGGTCAGGGCAGTAGAATTCACATGTGCTTTGAACCACAGGTATAAGCAAAGAAAGGAACCAACGTTGGACGAGAATAACAATACTGAAACCGAATCAACTTCCATTCGTGTGATGCTAGTAGATGATCACCCTCTCATGCGACGGGGCATTCGGCAACTGCTGGAAAGCGAAGATGATTTTGATGTAGTTTGCGAAGCCAGCAATGGCACCGATGCAATTGCTATAGCAGGTCAAAACGACATTGATTTGATTGTACTGGATCTCAACATGAAAGGTATGTCGGGGCTCGACACACTTAATGGGTTGAGGAAAGACGGTGTCGAAAGTTACATTGTTATTCTTACGGTCTCAGATAGCCCCGCTGATATTTCGGCTCTAATAAGGGCGGGCGCTGATGGCTACTTACTTAAAGACACCGAGCCTGATGATTTGGTCAATAAATTAAGGAATGTGGGCATAAATAACCCAGTCTATAGCAAAGAAATCCAAACCTTTATTGACAGCAATGGACAGAAAAGCAATCCGTTTGATCATCTCACGCAGCGTGAAACTCAGATCCTAGAAAATGTCGCACTTGGTAAACGAAACCGTGAAATTGCCGACCAGCTGTTTATTTCGGAGTCGACAGTGAAGGTTCATATGAAAAGCTTGTTGAAGAAACTCGATGTTCCTTCAAGAACCGCTGCGACAGTGCTGTATTTCGATTATTACGGTCGTTCATAACGGTTACTGATGGCGAGATCCACAGTGCGCCATAGGCTAAGGGCACATTGCAGACACTAAAAAGGGAGGCTAAGCCTCCCTTTTTAGTGCAAACTGAATTTACAGCATTGCTTCAATCTTTGTTTCTAGTTTGCCTTGGTCAACGGCAAAGTTACGGATGCCTTCGGCGAGCTTCTCTACAGCCATTGGGTCAAGGTTATGCTCCCAAAGAAACTCAGCATGAGTAAGTTCAGCTGGCGCTTTCTCTGTAGCACCGATATCGACCAACTTAGTTGGAACATCGCCGCTGGCGTTTTCTAGCTCTTCTAGAAGTTGTGGGCTGATGGTAAGACGATCGCAACCCGCTAGTTCCAAAATTTCGCCGGTATTACGGAATGACGCACCCATAACGACGGTATTGTAACCGTGTTGTTTGTAGTAGTTGTAGATCTTGGTGACTGATAGCACCCCTGGATCTTCTGCAGCTTCAAAATCGACGCCTTGTTTCGCTTTGTACCAATCCATAATACGACCGACAAACGGTGAAATAAGGTATACGCCAGCTTCTGCACACGCTTTGGCCTGTGCAAAGGAGAAGAGTAGCGTTAGATTACAATTGATGCCTTCGGCTTCAAGCACTTTTGCCGCCTGGATCCCTTCCCACGTTGATGCGAGTTTGATTAAGATGCGCTCTTTACCAATGCCTTGTTCTGCGTACATTGCAATGATTTGACGCGCCTTTTTTACACTGTTTTCGGTATCGTAAGACAAACGAGCGTCAACTTCTGTAGAGATTCTACCAGGGACAATATTTAGGATTTCTTGACCAATAATAACCGCTAGACGATCGCAAGCGAGCTCAATTTGCTCTGCTTTGTCACTGACATTTGCTTTTGCGTATTCAACAGCGTTGCTAACGAGTGAAGCGTACTCAGGCATTTCCGCAGCTTTTAAAATCAACGATGGATTGGTTGTTGCGTCTTGAGGTTGGTATTTTTTGATCGCTTCGATATCACCGGTATCTGCTACAACAGTAGTGACGTTTTTAAGTTGGTTCAATTTATTGCTCATTGCGCAATCCTTTTCCATTAAGGTAATGCCCTGCGGTTTGACCCTACAAGGGTTTAGCGTTTCAGTACGCCTGTGAATATACACACAAGATAGCGTTATTCGCTAAACGAAATCAATGACTTTTCAGCAATTCTCGTGATGTTGATCAACATAAAAAAAGTCTATTTATGGTTAAACGATTGCGCAAAGATTTGCGTTAGATTTTGCTAGATAAGGGAAAATTTTTGATATCGTGAAAAAGGTGATTTAGACGTCGGAAAGAAGCACTTCTTTAGCCTTAGAAGACGTTTGGTGGCGAGTAGAAAACTCGTTGATTTCACGTAATGTGAGAGGCTTAGCGACGAAATTCCCCTGAAATAGGTCACAACCACATTGCGTTAGGAGTTGCCAATGACTGGCATTTTCAATACCTTCGGCAACGATTAACTTATCTAAGTTTTTTCCAATCGCAACAATGTTTTTCACCATTTTGTAGGCGTTATTATCGGTTTCTACGTTTTGAATAAAGCTTCGGTCGATTTTAATCTCATCCATTGGCAGATCTTTGAGCATGCTGAGTGACGAGTAACCCGTACCAAAGTCATCCAACGATATTTTGACCCCCAGACTTTTTAGCTCGACAACGCGTTGTATTGCTTGAACGATATCGTTTATGAGCAGAGTTTCTGTGATCTCTAAAACCAGTTCGACATCGCTTTCTTTACATTTATTGATGAGTGGTACGACATCGGACACAAAGCAATCCATCATAAAATGACTGACCGAAATATTGACCGATAAACTGGCTTGTTTTAAGTAAGGGTTAAATTGCGATACTTCTGTGATCAAGTGGCTGAACAAGTAGCGGCTTACCTCAGGCATCATGCCCGCTTTTTCTGCAATGGTGATAAAGAGTGTTGGCGACACCACGCCGAGTTCATGGTCGTGCCATCGAAGCAATGCTTCAACGCCAGATAAACAGAGTTCGGCATTCACTTGCGGCTGATACTTAATTTTGAGGTCGTTATGCTCAAGAGCTTGGCGAAGTTTTTGCTCTACGCGAAACTTAAACTGAGACTCTCCACGTAAAGACTCGTCAAAAAATCGGTAGCTATTACGGGTTTTTTTGGCGAGGTACATTGCTCTGTCGGCCGATTTCAACAAGTCAACGAGGTTTTTTCCGTGGTCCGGATAGACTGAAACGCCTATGCTGCAACCTAACACAACGTCTGAGCCAAAAATGTTGAACGGATTGCTTAGCTCACTGTTGATCTTTTTTGCGAGCTCTTCCAAATAAGGTTGATTGGTTTGGGGCGAAACAACAATAAATTCGTCACCAGCTTCTCTAATTAAAATATCGAATAAGCCAAGCACACTTCGCACTCGTTCGCTTAACTCAGTAAGTACAATATCTCCTGCTTCATGGCCGTAGCTGTCGTTAATTTTTCTAAAATGATCGAGATCGACAAACAAAAGGCTAAAGCGTTTGTGATGTTGGATCCATGCATCAAAGTTGTCTCGCAAATACCTACGGTTAGGTAAGCCTGTTAGCGAGTCTTGATTAGCAAGCTTGATGAGAGATGCCTCATTTTCTTGTTGCGTTTGAGAGGTGAAGCGAAACAGCATGAAGAACACCGTATGAAGAGACACAAACACCACGAAGTAGGGGAATAAGGTTGTGGTTAACTGATACTGTAGCTGTGGCCAGTCAACGTAAGACACATACCAGTGATCGAAGCGAGGGTCATAGGAGAGTGCGACCTGCAAGTGCTCTTTTTTGCCTTTATGTTCGAACATGTACTTTTGGGTGTTCTGTTTAATGGTGCTTGGGTCGACGCTGTAGACGTCGTATAAATTGTCGACAACAGTATCGAAATAAGAGCTTGGAATAGGCCTTTGAAAAAACTCATCAGCCAACGTTTTGTCATTAAGACTGTTGTATTCAGAGTTGTACTGCCAATAACCATCTGAGCGAGCAATCCCGATTAGCTGAGAACTATTGGAAAAGTCATGTTGAAACAGTTGTGAGTCCTTTGCTCGTATCCCTGCTGACATAACACCGAGTATGTTGCCTTTGTCATCTTTGATGGTTTTTCTTACAGGAATCACCAGATCGTCGAGTTCGGAGATAAAATAGGTTCGGCCTAAAATCACGCTGTCGCTATTTAGCGTGCGCACGAATGATTCTTTGGTTACGGGATTTTCCAAAAAGTTAAAGGTATTTTGACTGCTTATTTCACCGTCATACATGTTGGACGTTGCCATAGCAACGGTACCGTCTGGCTTTATAAAAGCAAAGGCGTACACAGCTGGATTGGATTCAAGTAATGTATCTAACTTTGCAGTGGTTTTTAGGATGCTTTCGGCTGTTACTGGTAGATGTTCGCTCAATTGGTTGCCCAATAGAGTTAACACTATGTCTTGAGACTCCAATAAGCCTTGTACACCGCTGGAGAAGAGTTCGATAGCCGCGGCTTGCTCAATCTTTTTTTTATCGACGATAGTGTCCCATGTGCTCATACTGATAAAGTAAAGCACGCACAAACTTATAGCCCATATCAAAGAGTAGAGTGCCCAAAGGCGCTTAACAGTGGCGTTCATACCTAAACCAGTCAGTATCCTATATCAACACTACGACGACGAATTAACTAGCACTGTAGTTGATTACACAGTGAAAATCTACCGAGCACACTACAATAGAGCAGCTCCAAATGGTTGAATTGTTACCGTTTCTCCCTTTGTCACACTTCCCCGTTCTTGTTCAAGTATGACATAGCAATTTGCGATGCTCATCGACATAAAAGCACCGGAACTCTGGTTAGCGCAGCTCTCTACAACCACCTCCCCATTTTCTACGCGGTATATGCCACGTTGATAATCTGTACGGCCTGGACGCTTTTTGAAGGCGCTTAAGCTTTTAGCGTTAAGCGTGACATCGGGTGTCCACTCGCTGTGACCAGACATTTTCGCCAAAAACGGTTCGACAAGTACATGAGCGGTAATCGCTGCGGAAACGGGGTTACCGGGCAATCCACAGAAAAAGGCATTGGGCAGTTGGCCAAAGGCGAAGGGTTTACCTGGTTTAATGGCGATTTTCCAAAAACCGATTTCGCCCATTTCTTCTAATATATCTTTGGTGTAGTCAGCTTCGCCAACGCTAACACCGCCTGAAGTAATGACGATATCGGCGCACTGTTGGGCTTTGTCGAAGGTCTCTTTTATTGCGGTTTTGTCGTCTACAATAATCCCTAGGTCAATGACCTCGGCACCAAACTTCTCAAATAGCGGGATTAAGCCGTATCGATTACTGTCGTATATTTCACCTGCTTTGAGGGGCTCATCGAGTGATTTTATTTCATCACCTGTAGAGAAAATCGCCACTTTGACTTTTTGGAACACAGAGACAGTTGCGATCCCCAAAGAGGCAAGAATAGGGAGATCGCGCAGGGTAAGCTTATGGCCTGAGTTAAACACGGTGCTGCCGATGGAAATATCATTGCCGTTTTGGCGAATATTTTGACCACGCTTGATGGCTTTGCTATCGAAAGAAACATGGCCTTCTTCAGTAGTGCTGACATCTTCTTGCATCACCACAGCATCACAGCCTTCTGGGATTTGTGCTCCTGTCATGATTCTAATGCAGGTACCGATTTCCCAGTGACCAGTAAAAGGGTGGCCCGCAAATGACTGACCGGCCAACGGTAGTATTGTTTGATTCTCTAAGTCATGGATCCTTACGGCGTAACCATCCATTGCTGAGTTGTCAAAAGGGGGGACATTTAGGGGTGACTGTACTGGAGTGGATAATATACGTCCTACAGCGTTTGAAATATCAAGTGATTCGACATCAGGTAACGTTTTAGTGGTCGACAACATTTGATTAATCGCGTCTGAAATTGGCATTAAGCCAGGAGCATCACAACAACCCACAGTGTATTCCTTTTTGTGTAAATTTTAGTGACACGATTTTAACACAATGCAGCGTTTTGAAGGTGTATTTATTGCTATTTTGTCGGTATCCTTTGAGCATGCAATTTATGGAAAGAAAGTATGCTGGATAAAAACCTTCAAACATTGTCCGACTCCGCGCTGCTAGTCAAAAACGCATTGGAAACAAGAGGTTTAGAAACCCCTATGGTGCCAAATAAATATTCTCGAGACGCCAAGAAAGAGAAAATTGAACATCATATGCGAGAAATTCTCACACTGTTAGAGTTGGATCTTACTGATGACAGCCTTGTCGAAACGCCAAAGCGCATCGCTAAAATGTATGTGGATGAGATTTTTTCGGGATTGGATTATCAACAGTTTCCCAAGATCACTGTCATCGAGAATAAAATGCAAGTCAGTGAGATGGTGAAGGTGAAAGATATCACTGTTACCAGTACGTGCGAGCACCATCTGGTGACGATCGATGGTAAATGTACGGTGGCGTACATTCCTCGAAGCAAAATTATTGGTCTATCGAAAATTAATCGAATTGTTCGATTTTTTGCACAAAGACCCCAAGTGCAAGAGCGCATGACCCAGCAAATACTTGTTGCCTTGCAAACGTTGCTCGACTCTGATGATGTAGCCGTGACCATGTCGGCGACGCACTATTGCGTCAAGTCGCGCGGGGTGATGGATGCAACCAGTGAAACGACCACCACCGCGTTAGGCGGACTGTTCAAATCGAATGCTTCAACTCGAGCCGAATTTTTACACGGTGTAAGCTAAGGGCTTAAGGTGCATTTGGAGGAGTAGACGATTTTTGTACAGCTTTTGCTCCTTCAAAAGCAAACCACTGTGGCCAATACAAACCTAGATATCCCACCGATACCCAAATAACCAATACGGTAGCAACAAGAATTTCAAAGAACCCAAAATAGTGTAGCCAGTGCCAATGAGGATGCTCACCTGCAAACCAACTCGTTAGTCGTTGCATTGCGATAGCGCTGATCACTGACGGAAAAGTGATAGTAGCAATAGAGGGTTGAAATTTTAACCTAACCAACTTGAGGTAACACAAATAGATCAGCAACGTCATTGTGATGGCGATGCCAGCTAATGCACCGGCAAGGATAGGGTCCGGGTTATCGAATGTGACCAAATAAGCCGCCAGCGATAAATTTACCGGCGCAGCCATAATGGCAAGCGTTGGACGCGCACGTCTAGGTAGCATGCCAAAAAAGACCAATCTGTACAGCACCAGTGGTAACATCAAAAAATAGATCGCGATGCAGACCATAGCCATGCTTTGAGAAAAAACCTCATGGCCTAAACGCGAGCCCGCTAAGGTACTGGAAATCACACCAACAGGGTAAAGAAACCAGCTTGGTACTATGTTGGACATTTTAAAGTTCGATAGCTGAAAACCAAAAAATAACGTCAACATGGTCAGATGTAGCGTCAGTGCGCAGAGCCATAAAACGTGGGCAAACTGTGGTAATACTTCGGACAGATAGTCACACAACACTAATAACGTCATGCTCATTGGCGCCATCAAACTTCCTGAAAGAGGATGTTGAATGTCGGTAAGGAACAATGAAGGGTTTAATAGATATTTTAGTAATACAGGTATGACTAAAAGCGTACCGCATAATATTAGGTAGGGTTGGATAACCAAGCCAAATTCAGGCGCGTACAACGCCCATGCTTGTGCCAGCCCTACTACCCCTAACGACAGTGAAGCCTGTGAGGGGGGAATGTGATGAAAGCGATGAAATCGTTTGCTAGACACCAATGACCTTTATTTATAGCGAGTAGGGTGAGATTGAGTGTTGAAAAGCTTGTTTTTAACAGTCTTAGAGCCACCTAGTCTATCAGATCGGCAGTGAGATTACTTATCGAAATTCAATGCTGTAAATTTTAGTCTAAAAACTTGCAATATTACGATTTTGTACCAGACTAAAAATGTAAGGTGAAGACAACAAGGAGGACGACACCTTACCTACAATTAGGACTGTTTAATTAATTACAGAAAAACACTCTACCCCTTGTCACACAGGTTGCGTCCAAGGTATTTCATACAGACATCGAGCCTTTATTTCTTCGATGCATTACCTTAAGAGAGCAACTTCGCAAACTCACGATTGAGCGACAAGGTGTTAAGGCGCAATGAAAATTGCGCCTTTTTGCATTTTGCCAGTCAGGCAACTCATCAGCGACAGAATTTGCTTTTGTGAATCAGAATTGTCGCACTAACGTTTGTTGCGTAAATAGCGTTTACGGCGCTCTTCTTTCTTTTTGGCTTTAGCTTCTATTTTTCGAGCAGACTCTTCTTCCACTTCGATGAGTTCTTGAGTGATCATCTCTGGTCTTTCTAGAGTGATTTGGCCAATCGTACCTTGTCGAAGTTCATGCAATAAAATTTCAGAAGCTTTGTGCAGATCAATGCGACCTCCTGCACGTAAACAGCCACGTTTAGCGCCCAAGGCCTCCATCAATTCGACCTCTGTATCAGGTAGCACTTCAAGTTGATAGCGCTCCTTGAGTAGGTGTGGGTAGTGCTTTGCCAAATACTCTACCGTGTAAAAGGCAACTTCGTCGTATTCCATCGCTGTGTCTTTGATGGCTCCGGTCGCAGCCAAGCGAAATCCACTGTGTGGATTTTCAACCTTTGGCCATAAAATCCCAGGAGTATCGGATAACACCACGCCATTTTGCAGATTGATGCGCTGCTGGTGGCGAGTCACCGCGGGCTGGTTACCTGTTTGAGCGACGGTTCGCCCAGCGAGTGTATTGATTATGGTTGATTTACCAACGTTTGGGATCCCCATTATCATGGTGCGAATGTTTTTGCCCATTTGTTCCCGATGCGGTGCCATTTTTCGGCACAGCTCGACTATTTGAGTGATCTCTTGGATTTGTTCTGTGGTGACCGCAATTGCTTTTACACCTTGCTCTTTTTCTAGATGTTCGATCCATAGCTGAGTGACTTCTGGATCGCACAAATCGCGCTTGTTTAATACTTTTATGACAGGTTTGTCTTTGCGCAAGCTAGAAATTAACGGGTTTTCACTGCTATAAGGGATCCGCGCATCGAGAACTTCAATAATCACATCGATTTGTGGGATCACTTCTTCTATCTCTTTACGAGCTTTATGCATGTGACCAGGAAACCACTGGATATTATTATTAATCATTTGAGTTGAAGCCTTATTAAATGGGTGCCTATGCAAACGAAACAATAAAGGCCCCATTTGGGCCCTTTTTGATGCTTTGCAATCGAATTCACACTGGACAAATTGAGCATAAAGCGTGATTCGATTTGTCGAATTGCTCCATTATATCACTAACTCGGCACATAATTGGATTGCATTTTTCATCCCGGCTTTAGGGTTCAATTAGCCAGTCTTTATAGTCGAACCAAATCTTGGGGTCAGAGTCAATTGACTCTGACCCCAATTATTAATTATCACCACACTGCAAAAGTTAGACTATACTCCCTATATACAGAATGGATGCCCTTAAAATGGGTGCTATTGAACGGTTCATGGGCGCATATTTTGATATTAGTGATTGGCAAGGAAAAACTGAATGACTATTAAAATCAGACTCTATCTACTCGGTGCAATTTCGTTAAGTGGGATAATTTTACTGGTACTAGTTGCAACGCATTTAATACAAAAAGACCAACAATTATCATTGGCGAGAAATCAGATCACAGAACTCAATGTTGAATTGCTAATGTTACGCCGTAACGAGAAAGATTTTTTGCTGCGCCTGGATGATAAGTATCTGGATAGCTTTAACAGTAATGTGCAAGATTTTGTCGAGATTGACGATTCTTTAAACCAAAAACTTGAGTCATTTAATTTCACTGTAACGACTCGACTAGTAAATGACTTAAAGGCGTATCAAGAAGGTTTTACATCACTAGTGAAACAGCAATCAGTGCTTGGATTAGATGATGACTCAGGCTTAAAAGGCGAATTTAACCGTCTAATTAATGAGGCACTACCTTCGCTTAATGAGCAACAAAAAGAGGCTACGTTCTATTTGACTAACGACATTCAACAAGGGAAAGTATCCACGTCTTCGACAACACAAAATTTACCGTTAAAGTTAACCCAAGCTGCAAAAGCCGTTGTGGAGCAGGCACACATTGTCGGAGTGGCTTACAACGAAGGCCTAAAAGGTCAAGTGCGGACACTTTCGCATACCATTGAACAGCAGTTTGGTGAGTACGCCTCTCAAATAGACTCACAAATTGAAGATTACCGAGCTAGTGTGAGTACAATAAAGTGGACTATTTCAATTGCTGTGGTGTTACTTGTTGCCTTCGTGATTATGCATACGATGCGCTCTATAAACCGTAATATGTACGAACTCATATCAACCATTGGCAAGATCACTAGTACCAATGATGTCTCATTGCGGGTTAAAACTGAAGGAAAAGACGAACTAAGTACTATTGGTTGCGAATTTAATAAGTTACTCAAGAAGTTAGAAGACATCGTTTCGGGTTCACAACAAAAATCATTACTACTCACAAGCAATACGGAAAGTATGCACGGGCAACTTGAAGGCGTTATTACTCAATTTAAAAAGCAATCAGAACACACCACAACAATGGCAACGTCTGTCTCTCAAATGGTTTCTACAATCAATGAGATCTCTGAAAGTACCACTGTTGCTGCTTCGGGGGTTCAGCATGCAACTGAGAACGCTCGAATTGGTCGTAAAGTGGTAGAGTCAACAATTTCTAAAATTGAACAACTCTCAACAACCCTTAATCACAGTCAAGAATCCATTGCCTCGCTCAATACTAACGTTGACCAGATTGGTGGCGCGGTTGTGATAATCCAAGAAATTGCAGAGCAGACCAATTTATTGGCGCTTAATGCTGCAATAGAAGCCGCTCGAGCTGGCGAGCAAGGGCGTGGATTTGCGGTAGTAGCGGATGAAGTAAGGGCGCTCGCAAGCCGCACTCATCAATCCACCGAGGAGATTGCTAATGTCGTATCTTCCATTCAAAAGCAAATGTCTACAGTGGTGAACGATATTACCGACTGTACAACGCAAGGAAGTGAAACCAAAAACTCATCACAAGAACTTGATGAGTCTTTAAGCAAAATTATCGGTGATATGGGGTCAATACAAGCCAATTCTGAAAGCATCGCATCGGCTATTGAAGAGCAGGGGATCGTTATGAATCAGGTGAGTGAGTCTATTATGCAGCTCAATGATATCTCGACAAATAATATGCGTGCAGCGGAAAACTGTCTACTAGAAGTGAATTCTGTATCGACGCAAGCACTGGAAATGAACAAGGCAGTATCGGTATTCAAAACCGCTTAATGTTGCATTGAGTTCTCTAAAAAAAACAAACCAAGCCAATGTTCTGTTCATTGGTTTCTTTGTCATCAAAAGTACTCTTGCACTTAACACGTAGCATTCGTACATTAGCAACTGAATTATTGTGAACGAGGTCAACGTGAATATAGATAAGTACCAAGGGCTGATTTTTGATATGGATGGCACCTTAATCGATACCATGCCATCACACCTAGATGCCTGGCATCAAACTGCGCAACATTTTCATTTCCCTTACGACAGAAAGTGGATGAATTCATTAGGTGGTATGCCAAGCCCTAAGATCACTTTAGAAGTAAACAAAAAATACGGTCTTGATCTAGACGCAATGGAAGTGTCTTCTTTTAAAATGGCGCGTTTTGCAGAGATCGCTGATAAAGGACAACCTATCAAGCTTACTGTAGACCTAGTAAAGCAATGGTCTGGCAAGAAGCCAATGTCGGTGGGTACAGGCTCTCAGAGAGCGTCAGCGTTATCTTTGTTAGAAGATAATCAGCTACTGGAGTATTTTGAAACCGTAGTATCAGCGACGGAAGTTAAAAACCACAAACCTAATCCAGACACCTTTTTGCTTGCAGCCCGAGCGATGGGGTTAGATGCAACTCACTGCGTCGTGTTTGAAGATACAGAGTTGGGTAAGCAAGCAGCGCATGCCGCTGGGATGGATTGCATAATGGTCGAAGAGTCTGGACTAAGATTGTACCCAGTATAATAAATCGCCATCACTCAAGTGATGGCGTATTTTTATCTCGGCTTTTTAAAGTTGGCTATTTGATTTCAAGAAGCTCGACGTCAAAGATGAGAGTAGAGCCTGGTCCAATAGGGCCTGCTCCTTTCTTACCGTACGCAAGAGTACTTGGTACAAACAATCTTATTTTCTCCCCTTCAACCATCAACTGAAGGCCTTCTTTCCAGCCTGCGATAACTTGATTAAGTTTAAATTCGATAGGTTGACCGCGGTCTACAGAGCTATCAAACACAGTTCCGTCGATGAGTGTACCGTGGTAATGCACTTTTACAGTGCTTGCAGCGGTTGGGTTTGCCGTTCCAGTACCTGGTTGTAAAACCAAATACTGCAGCCCACTTTCTGTGGTTTGAACCCCTTCTTTGGTGCCGTTTTCTATTAAAAAAGCTTGGCCGATGGCAAAGTTTTCGTCAGAGGCTTTATGTCCCATCCAGGTGCGATAAATGAAGAAGCCAAACAGGACAAAAATAATAATTGGGAAAAGAAACTTAGACATAGAGAACCTTTCTATTTTTCGAGTAAATATTTAATGGTATTAGCGATATCTTCACTGCTTTGGTGCGAAGACAGGTCAACGAGATATTTTCCTTTGACGATAAAGGTTGGAACAGCTTGGATCTTTGCACGACTGGTGACGATCTCTGCAATTTTAGACGCTTCAAGCACGTCTGCAATTTGAGCTTCGGATAGTTCATAGGGGGAGATAATCCCTGCATCAGTAAAAGTTTTATTGAGTGCAGCGATTTTTTCTTCAGAGCTGCTAAAGCTGCCATGATAAAGATTGAAGAGCCCAGCCATAAATTCTGTGTTAGGCGTTTCGCCTAGCTGGGTAACACCGGCATAGAAAAACATTGCAGCGCTACGCGACGCATCGTTAAAGGTGACATGAACCTTACCTATATCACCACCAAACCCTTGTTTAATGGCCGGAAGTTGTGGCTCTAAGTTCATACAGTGACCACAGGTCAGAGAAAAAACTTCGACTACAGGGTCGGCGATCACGTCACTGAGATCGCTCGGTAAGTCGTGATAGTGTTTGCCAAATTCTGGCTGATTGTTATCGCTACAACCGACTAAAAGTAGCAGTGCGGCAGAAAAGGTCATCAGTAATAGTTTTTTTAGCATTACGGGTTCCATGTAAAAATGATGCCTCATACTACTGTTATCTTCGAATAAACGAAACTTAAAGCTAAAGAATTTTTATCGCTCGCCGCTATTATCTACAGAACTCTCATGTGTTATTGAATTAAGGCATCTAAACCATGTTTTTTAAGGCTAAATTAGGCTTTCTTACCTTCATCGCGCTGGCATTTTTAAGTGGCTGTGCCGAACTTCAGACATCTCAAAATTATGGAGTCACTCAACTTCCAAAAACCTCTAGCGGTTTACCTAATGCCTATTTGGAGTGGGAGGCGGTGGCCAAAACGTTGCCTGTTCAAAAAGAAACCCCGGACAGCAGCTCTCTTGAAGATCTTTTACGACAATCGAACATTAGTTATCAAGTTGAAAAAGGCGACTTCTTGCTGCTCAAACTGGACAAACCGGTACAATTTGCAACAGACTCGTTCGCGCTTGGGCGCGAGCAAATGCGACAGTTGATGCAACTTAGCCAAGTGTTAGTGAGTCAACGTGGTGTAGAGATAATCGTTGAAGGGCATGCAGATGATGAAGGTAATGCTCTGTATAATGAAGCGTTGTCACTTAATAGGGCTACAGCGGTAGCGGATTACTTTTATGATCGTGGGATCGCAAAGAAAAACTTATTCGCACGTGGATTTGGTGACGCGATGCCAATGTGTAATAACAGCACTCGCAGCGGCAAAGCGTGTAATCGTCGTGCAGAGATCTCTATCGTAGTTCATAACCCTTAGATGACGATAAAGAGTAATAAAAAGGGGCAGTAGGTGTAAAACCTGCTGCCCCTTTTTTGATGGCTTACCTTTCCCAGTACGCCTCTTCTAAACTGTCTTCTCGTTCAGGTAAGGAGCGAGACAGGCGAGGTGAGTGCTGGATGAGCATTTCATAGCTGACGCGATTGGCGTATTTGCACACCTGAGACAACGATGAATAAGTCAAAAAATCCGTTTGGTGCTTATCCGAATTGGGCACATTTTGCTTGTGATATTGGTTGGCAGCAATATCGTGTAATAGCGCTGACAAGGCGCCATCACCAGCGCCGTTGGTATTTTTGATCTCTAACGGGCCACCTAAGTAAGGCGCAATATGTGAATAAATACGGGCAGGGACAACACACTCTTTAAAGCGCATCGCTCGGCTAAATTCGTATTGATTAAACTCGGAAATATTACCCGGTAACAAGCTATACTTGGTTTCTCGTAGGTATTTGGTGTCGCAGTATCCCGCCATATACAGTCCAACAGGACCTGAGGTGCACAGCACCAAATCAGCCCAATCCAACGCGCGGTCCGCGGCTAATAAAGGGTCTTTTTCCCCAGTAAGCGCTTCGCCTTCTTCTTCGTTCATCGCCAATATGGTGACATTGGCTTTGATGAAGTTTTGCCACCAATCAGCATGCCCTTCAATAACATATTTGGTGCCCAGGGTAAGTACCACGGGAACGTCATGGTCTTTCGCGTATGAGACTGCACGCAATACGGCTTGAGGCATTGGGTCGCCTTCTTTGCCACGCATTAAGTAGCTTGAGATAACGAGCGCAGCCGCGTTTTCAAACACTTTTTTTGGAATCGACTCTGGAAGAAGCTGATTCATATCCCCTTCATTAATCGCGAAGGTTCGTTCACCATCGTCGGTGATCAGTGTATAACAGCGCCCAATGGACCCTTCTACGGTTTGTAGATGGTTTAAGTTAACTCTACTTGATGTACGGCACAAATAGCGATAAGCGTAACTGCCGACTTCAATGTTTTTAGACATTACACCCAATTGCACCGACTTACTGTCCGCCAACACCGAAAAGTTGTGTAGCGTATTACCAATGGTATCGCCGGGGAACTGATGGGTGATCAGGTCTTGGTCGACAAGCTCCTGATACAGTGCGTCGGCAACGTCTTGAGTAACAACCAATGAGTGTCCTTTGCTCAACTGGTAGCGTTCTAAAAACTCGTCATTAACACGTGCTTCTATGTCTACAATAGTTTGCCCCACGCCGACGATGGTTGATCGTTTTAACGTTGGGGTTTGGCGTATTTGGTTAACAAGAGGATCTTTAGAATGGGTCGGAAAATAGTGCTTGGATTTGCGCTGACCAGGAAACTTCATGCAAAAGCCTTTATTAGGACGAGGCTAATAGGATAGCCAAAAAGAAAGTGCGCGATCATACCACAATTTTCGTGTTTCGGTAGGGCTGTGTAACTAGGAAAATAGAGGCAATATTGCATTGCCTCTAACGGTTTGTTTTTATTGAGTAACTTCGTCTTCTTCAGCGAAGATTTTAGGACTATTGTACGCCGCAGTACCCCAAAGTGGCACTGTAGACATACTGTGTTTGTAGCTGCCCTGTAGCTCTTTGGTCGAGTACGATACGTACATCAGTGTTTGTGAGCCCGCATCTAAGATACGACGAATCTTAAGTGACTTTAAAAAGATACTTTTCGACTTTTTAAAAACGATTTCACCTGATTTAGAGTGATCGATCTCCGCAATCATTTCTGATGTGATCTCACCCGTTTGACGGCAAGAAATGCCCATGTCTGATGGGTCAGAAAAATCGAGGTCGGCAACCACATTGGAAATATGGCAGGTTACGCCAGTGACAATTGGGTCTGTTAGAACTTCAATTTTGATGTCTTTAGTGGTGAACAGTCCTAGAGAAACATCACCAACTTCATCGCCACTGCATGCGCTTAATGTAAGGGCTGCTATAGCACTGACAAGGAGAGTGCGAGATTTCATAGTTTAAGCTCCGTGTTTTTTGAAAAGTGTACCAGAAACGCAGGTTATGATGTACTTCGAAACTAAGACTTTAGCGTCATAGTAGTTGTTGGATGCAGTGGTTTTGCGTATCCTGACCTCACTTTGACTCGACGGAATGATAGTGTGCCCTCTGCAGATAAGCTTCAAGCCTTAAAAAATGATTGGTTGTTTAGTCATATTGACGTTCCTTTCCCTACTTCAGAGAGCAAAGAAGGCTGGGCTATTTACCAAAAATTGTCTCCTAAGACTACCCACGATCATTTAGAATCCTTTGGTCATTTAGACTGGCACTGGGTAAGCTTCCATAAAATGACGGTTTGGTTTGCTCAGTACTATGCTATGCAGCTCACAACCAATGAAGATGAGCAGCACTATATAGTCGAATTTCTTACTCAAATCAGTGTGTCACCAGATGATCAACTGAAGCTGTTTTTTGTCACTAAGCCAAACAGTAGCGAGATCGTGTCCGCTGGATTTTGCGGTCTTGTTGATCAAGAGATGCTGGTTATTGAACAAGTAGGACGATTGTCTCACCAAAGTACAACCGAGTTACTTGCGAAACAAAGCGATTAGTCGCTATATATTTTAAATATGCATAGCCATAACTGTGTATAAATACAAGTGCAACCAGTTTAAATTGTGCGACTAAGTGATCTCGCTTGCAGTACCCATAATTTGTTTTGATCCAAGATAACACAATCTTACATTTAAGCTTTCCTATAAGACTTCAGTAACGTTATGTTCGTTAGAGAATCTTACGAAAGGGCTATGCGAATGAGTGAAGTACAATGTGTGATCTTCGATTGCGAAGGCACATTGATCGACAGCGAACCTCTTAATTGTGAAGCGCTTGTAAGCGTGTTTGCCCAGTATGGGGCAACATTGACTATGGACGAGTGTTTTGCCCATTTTTATGGAGGAAAGCTCACTGATATATTGGCCTCAACCCGAAACCGTTTAGGGTTGAGCGTGTCCACCGATGAGTTAGAGCCCAAATACAGGGAAACGCTCAATGCCTTGTATGAAGAAAAGCTAAAGCCAATGGATGGAGTGATCGAAATCCTTGAACAATTGAAGGCTCGAGATATTCCAGTGGCGGTCGCCAGCAATGGCCCTCTCGAAAAAATAGAGTATTCATTGACCAAAGCAGGTTTGAATGAATACTTTGAAGGGGCAATGTTTTCTGGCTTCGAAGCCAATAGTTGGAAGCCAGAGCCCGATCTGATTCAACTGGCAGCAATGCACATGGGGTTTTCCGCGCATCAGTGCTTATACGTTGATGATACTCCGAAAGGGGTTGAAGCAGGGTTGTCAGCTGGGGCGACAACGGTGCACTTTAGAAGCAACCCCATGACCCCCAAAAGCGGCTTTTTTGACGTAACAGAAATGCAGTCAATGAAGCAACTCAATGAGCTGCTGACGGACGCTACTGGTTAAGCGCTTCATAATTGCTGATCAAGCCACGCAGTAAACTGGCTTTTCGGCAATGCACCATTAATTGTGGCCACAACTTTACCGCCTTTAAACACCATAATGGTGGGGATGCTGCGTATCTGATACTGGGCAGCAATTTGGGTTTGTGCTTCGGTATCGAGCTTAATAAATCTCGCTTTGCCACTGTATTGCTTTGCCGTGTCTTCAAAAACGGGGGCAAACCCAACGCAGGGGTTACACCAAGGTGCCCAAAAATCGACTACAGTCGGTGTTTGACCCTGAATTAATGCGCTGAAGTTTTGCACTGTTCCCTCAATAGGACTCCCATCCAGCAAGGGTTTTGCACATTTTCCGCAGTTCGGCTGCTCTTTTAAGCGCTCAATAGGCAGTCGATTGTTGGTTTTACAGTGCGTACAACGCGATATTAAACTTTCCATGTAAATCCTTACTCTTAATTTGTGTCTCAATCATTTATACTGTGCAGTGTTTTATATTACAGCAATGATGGAAACAATATGCAGCAGTTTTATGCAGAAATTACTGGTTGGGGTAAATGTCTACCACCAGCAATTTTAACCAATGACGATCTTAGTACTTTTATGGAAACATCGGATGAATGGATCCGTTCTCGTACTGGTATCGAAGCACGACGTATCAGCCATGTGGATACCTCAGAAATGGCGACGGTCGCTGCGCAAAGAGCAATTGCTTGTGCAGGTTTAGAGCCTCAAGATATTGATCTGATCATTGTCGCTACCTGTTCCGCCGATACCTTTATTCCGAATATTGCCTCAAAGGTTCAAGCCAATCTTGGTATCAAATCCGCCGCCGCCTTTGATCTTAATGCCGCATGTACTGGCTTTTTGTATTCGCTAGAAACTGCCACACGTCTTATTCAAGCGGGTAATTACCGTAATGTGGTGGTCATTGGTGCAGAACGTTTGTCATTCTTTATGGATTGGACACAACGTGACACCGCGGTGTTGTTTGGTGATGGCGCTGGTGCTGCAGTACTAACGCGCACTAAAGAGAAAGTAGGATTGCAAATCGCTCAAATTGGCTGTGATCCAAAAGGTCGCGATATTCTGGCGATCCCTGGTTTTGGTACTGCGATGGATCGTTTCGCAGCCGACAACGGATACTTTGATTTTAACTTTGTCGGCCGCGATATATTTAAGCGTGCGGTGAAGGGCATGGGGCTTGCCAGTAAGACCGTGCTTACCCAATCGGGGCTTACTGCTGATGATCTGGACCTGGTGATCCCGCACCAAGCTAACATTCGCATTATTCAAACCTTGTGTGAAATTAACGGTATCTCAGAAGACAAAGCCTTCGTAAACATTCAGAAGTATGGCAATACGTCAGCGGCAACGGTGGCGATTGCAATGTGTGAAGCGGCTGAAGCCGGGCGAATTAAGCCTGGTGCTGATATTCTTATTGCAGCCTTTGGTGCTGGCTTAACTTGGGGTGCTGGTCACCTTAAATGGGGTCAACGTGTCACGCCAATTGCTCAAAGTGACGCAGAGTTGCCTGCTTGTGAGAAAAGTGGTTTAGAGCTACTAGAGCAGGCGATTGAGCATTGTAAAAACAATCCTGCGTTAACTCGCGAACAATAATCTTCACTAAAACACGCAGCGCAAATAGAAATGGGAAGCCTAAGCTTCCCATTTTTTTATTCTAAGTTAAGAGCGCCACCAGCTTGTGGCTTTGGATTACGCTTGAGCGAATTTATAAGTTCGGTATCCACCAAGTAAGTTACGAGCTTTAAAGCCGTTATTGACTAACTGGCGATAAGCGACGTTGCCGCGAAGACCAACTTGACAATAGATCACGATCTCTTTGTCTTTTGGCAGCTCGTGCATACGTTGTCTTAACTGATCGACAGGAATGTTCAATGCGCCCTCAATAAAGCCGACATTTTCAAGCTCTGCTGGATTTCGCACGTCCAAAAGAAGCTGATTGTCATTAAGGTTATCTATCTGATCATAGTGAATCGATGTAGAGTCGCCACTAATGATATTGTTGGCAACGAACGCCGCCTGATTGATCACATCCTTTGCGCTGCCGTAAGGAGGCGCGTACGTTAGCTCTAAGTGTTGAAGTTGTTCAACGGTCATTCCTGCGCGCTGTGCAACCGCCATAACATCAATTCGTTTGTCTACTCCATCTTTACCTACAGCCTGTGCGCCAAAGATTTTGCCAGACTCTGGATCAAACAACATTTTAAATGAAACGATTTCTGCGCCTGGGTAGTAGCTCGCGTGGCTTGCTGTGTGCACATAGACTTTTTCGTAGTCGACACCGTCACGTTTTAATTGTTTTTCATTTCGCCCTGTAGAGGCTACGGCGAGATCAAAGATTTTGCATATCGCGGTACCTTGCGTCCCTTGATACTCTTGGGCTCTGCCAAGCATATTGTCTGCAGCCATTCGTCCTTGACGGTTTGCCGGTCCCGCTAAAGGAACGAGTGTTGGTTCACCAGTAACAAAATCTTGTTCTTCGACCGCGTCACCAACGGCAAAAATGTAAGGATCGCTGGTACGCATCTGAGCATCAGTCCATATCCCTCCAAGATCACCAATTTTTAAGTCTGCCTGACGGGCAAGGCTGGTTTCTGGTTTTACCCCGACAGCCATGATCAATAGTTCAGTCGTCAGTGTTTCACCATTGCTAAGCGACAGGTCGAGATGACCGATTAGATGTTGCTTATCGGTATGTTCGCCAGCTTCTTCATTTGCAATGGTTTGGTTAGGAGCAAACTCAACCGCCTTAAGAGCAACCCCCAGTTTTAGGTCAATGCCTTTATCGCGGATCTCTTGATGCGCAAATCCAGCCATTTCGCGATCGACAGGCGTCATGACTTGGTCAGCGAGTTCAAGCAAGGTGGTTTCCACTCCAAGTTGGTGGAGGGCTTCCATCATTTCAAGTCCAATAAAGCCGCCCCCGACAACCGTCGCGTGTGTGGGTTTATTAAGTCCGATCGCATGGATGATCTTGTCCATGTCAGGGATATTTCGTAGAGAAAATGTGAGCGGATTGTCAATCCCACTAATTGGCGGCACTATCGGCGCTGCACCTGGGCTAAGTAGCAAAAAGTCGTATTCTTCTTCATACGAAGTCCCTTCGAGCAGATTGGTAACAGTGACGGTTTTGGCCTGCTTGTTTATGCTGATGACTTCACTCATTACGCGTACATCAACGTTAAAACGGGCTAAAAAGCTATCGGGTGTTTGCAGTAATAGCTTACTGCGTTCAGTGATGTCGCCACCAATGTGGTATGGAAGACCACAGTTTGCAAAGGACACGAAAGGGCCACGTTCGAACATAATGATCTGTGCATCTTCGCTCAGACGTCGAGCACGTGCGGCTGCAGAAGCGCCTCCAGCAACGCCACCTACGATAACAATTTTAGTCATAGTCGACTTCCTCTATTTTTCAAATTAAAACTGATTAAGGCAGACAATACCCTTTAATATTAGATTTGTCTAATAAAGTTTTACCTACATTAGTCTTGACTAATTACAAACGGTCGTTAAGATACAGCTATATGAGTTGTTACTAATTTAGCCAAGGGTGAAATATGAGTGTTGTAGCAGAAGATATGCAATCACAAGCTCAAGAAGTGTCCGAGCTGCTTAAAACCATGGCGCATCCCGTGCGATTGTTAGTGCTGTGTCAATTGGTTAATCAAGAACTGAGCGCAGGGGAGTTGGTCCAGCGATCGAGTCTCAGCCAAAGTGCTTTTTCGCAACATCTAACCGTGCTAAAGAAACATGGCATTGTAAAAGTGCGCAAAGAGGCTCAACAGGTCTTTTACTCGTTAGCCGACGAGCGTGTAGAAAAATTATTAGACAGCCTTTACGGGCTTTTTTGTAAGTCTTAATTGGAGAAAACTATGTCGTTTACTATCCCTTGGGAATCACTCTTTGGCGGAATGCTATTGGGCGTTTCGGCCACGATTCTATTACTGATTAACGGTAAAATTGCCGGGATCAGTGGCATTCTTGCTGGCCTATTGGCGAAAAAACCTAATGATTTTTCTTGGCGTCTAATCTTTGTCGCAGGTTTGATTGGCGGAGGTGCGTTAGCAAGCATATTCTTTGGTGCTGATATTCCAATGTCGTATTCAACGAGCACGCCACTATTGATCATTGCAGGATTACTGGTAGGGGTTGGTACCAAGTTGGGTAACGGCTGTACCAGTGGTCATGGCATTTGTGGTATGGGACGCTTTTCAAAACGCTCTATCGTCGCCACCATGGTATTTATGTTGGCTGCTGCCATGACTGTGTTTTTTAGACTGCACTTAATTTAGGGGAATCGCACAATGTTGCTTAAATTTTCAGCCTTGGTGTCAGGGCTACTGTTTGGAATGGGAATGGCAATTTCTGGTATGGTCGACCCTGTCAATGTTATTGGGTTTTTGGATGTAGCAGGTAACTGGGACCCGAGCCTTGCATTTGTAATGGGTGGAGCATTATTGGTGTTTACGCCTGCCTATCACTTTTTGATCAAACCAAAACACGTTCCTGTCGTTGCCAACGAGTTTTGTGTGTCTAGTGTTCGTAAAATTGATAACAAATTACTAGCAGGTGCAGCGACATTTGGCGTTGGTTGGGGGCTTGCAGGTGTTTGCCCAGGCCCAGTTGTTTCGTCGCTGTCAACTGGAAACCCAGACACTCTGATCTTCTTCGTGTCGATGATGCTAGGCTTTTCCGTCGTGAATGTGTGGCAGCAAAAACAAGCGCCACGCGCTGCAACACAAACGTTGTAATAGCGTGTTATGACGGCTTATCCCTTCAAGTCGATCAAATAGTCAGTCACAATAGGACAGTGATCGCTCATTTGATAATTGATGACGTCTTTTAAAGCATAGTTCTGCTGTTGGGTGGAGCTGTGCTTTTTTAGTTTATAGCTGAGCATGTGATCGATGAGGTACGAATAGCGATAGGTTTGGTTTGGATCTCGATTCGACTTTACCGCGCACGTCGCTTCACTTTGACGACTGTCTAGTGAAATCTCTTGATTGGTATCGGCGACAATTCTCGCCATGACCCAGTCATTTGGGTAGGAAAGTTGATGATTAAAATCACCAGTGAGTATAAAGGGTTGATTGTGTTCAATACGTTGCTGAATCCACCCGTTAAGTTGATCCGCTTGCTCAGCAAGTACGTTACAGGAGCGACTGCTCGTGCGCGCCTTTTGGCAACCGGCTTTCAGATGGACAGACAATAAATGCACGTTTTGTTGCTTGTGTCGAACGATAATGTAGGTGCCAAAACGTAGTTTCTGACTTGGTGTCGACGATAACGTTAAATCTGGTGGGTTGGCGACCAACTGAACAGAGTGATGTAACGCGAAGCCAGTGTACTGATTGATGTCATTAAATTGCAGAGCGCTGTGTTTGGCTTGCGAACGACTCGACAGCACTATCTGATAGCTGCTGCCGAATACCTGCGTGGCTGCCTCAATGTCGTTGACTTCCTGCAATGCAATGATGGGCGCATCCAGTGCTATGGCGTAATCGCTTAGGCGCTTAAAATCTTCACCCTGTCGTTGGCTTTGTGGAAACTTATCCACACCGTGGCTGGTCAGCCATTCCAAATTCCATGATCCAATGCGGATCGTTTGAGCGGTAACGGGTCGCGCGAGGATCAATAGACAAAATGAAGAAATTTTCAAAAATGTGAATTTCATAATTGAGATTTTGCACCTGTGGATAATTGTGAATTGCTGTAGGTTCGATTGTAGCAGGGCTTTGAAAATTTCAACCCGTTTGTTCAAATTTTTGAAGGCTCGATCCTTAATTTTTACTCTGCGATGTCAAGCAATTTTCATGTAATTGCTAACATTATCTTTAGCGATTAATTGATTTAGATCAAAACTCATACTTGGTACTTTTCGTTAAATACGCCCACAATATCTAGTGTCTAATTTCAAAATGTATACCCTATATAGTGTGCCTGTGGGTAGCTTGTGGGTAAGGAGTGTATGTGAAACCAGTTGTGATCAAGCGAGATGGAGCTCGTGTCCCTTATAGTCGGGATCGCATTGTTGCGGCAATTAAAAGTGCTGCAGATAACAGTGAACACGGAATCGCGGAGTACGCGCAAAAAGTAGCAAATGCCGTTGAAGCGAAACTGATGGATCACGCTGATGTTCAGATACAAGAGATTCAGACACTTGTAGAAAATGAATTGATGCAAGGCTCGCAGAAAGCACTTGCACGATCGTATATTGAATATCGACACGATCGTGATATCGCTCGCGAGAAACAAAGCGTACTTAGTCAGGAAATCCAAGGGCTAATTGAGCAATCTAATGCGGACTTGCTTAACGAAAACGCTAACAAAGACGGTAAAGTGATCCCAACACAGCGCGATCTACTTGCGGGTATCGTAGCCAAGCACTACGCCAAGACCCATATTTTGCCCCGTGATATTGTCCAAGCTCATGATTGTGGAGATATTCACTACCATGATCTGGATTACGCACCATTCTTTCCAATGTTTAACTGTATGTTGATCGATCTAAAAGGCATGCTAACGCACGGCTTTAAGATGGGTAATGCTGAAATTGATACGCCAAAATCGATTGCTACAGCGACTGCAGTGACTGCGCAAATTATCGCGCAGGTGGCATCACACATATACGGTGGTACCACGATAAACCGTATTGACGAGGTGTTAGAGCCGTACGTGACTAGCAGTTTTGACAAAAATCTTGAAATCGCCAAAGAGTGGGACATTCATGATCCGAAAGGGTTTGCCATGGCACGTACTGAAAAAGAGTGTTATGACGCATTCCAGTCACTCGAGTACGAAGTCAACACGCTGCACACCGCCAATGGGCAAACGCCATTTGTTACTTTTGGGTTTGGATTGGGTACATCGTGGCAAGCTAAGCTAATTCAACAGTCGATTCTAAAAAATCGTATTGCGGGTTTAGGTAAAAACAAAAAAACAGCGGTATTTCCTAAACTAGTCTTTGCGATCAAAGACGGCTTGAATCATCGCGCTGAGGATCCCAACTACGAGATCAAGCAACTGGCGTTGGAATGTGCGTCTAAGCGTATGTACCCTGACATTTTAAACTACGACAAAGTCGTAGAAATTACCGGTTCATTTAAAACTCCTATGGGTTGCAGAAGCTTCTTAAACGTCTACGAAGAAAATGGTGAGATGATCCATGAAGGGCGCAACAACCTCGGAGTTGTAAGCCTGAACTTACCTCGTATTGCGATTCAATCTAAAGGTAATGAGGCTCGCTTCTATGAACTTCTAGACGAGAAGTTATTAGTCGCGCGTCGTGCATTAGAAACACGTATTACTCGTTTAGAGACCGTGAAAGCACGCGTTGCCCCAATCCTTTACATGGAAGGAGCTTGTGGCGTTCGATTGAAGCCTGATGACTCTGTGGCAGACATCTTTAAAAATGGCCGCGCTTCTATTTCGTTAGGTTACATTGGAATTCACGAAACCATTAATGCGATCTATGGCACTGAGACTCACGTTTACGATAATCAACAGCTGCGAGAAAAAGCGCTCGCTGTTATTGCTTACATGAAAGAGAAAGTGGAAATGTGGGCAGCAGAAACAGGGTATGCATTTAGCTTATATGGCACTCCAAGCGAAAATCTATGCAGTCGCTTCTGCCGTGTGGATGCGAAAGAATTTGGCGTGATTGAAGGTGTCACCGACAAAGGGTACTACACCAACAGTTTCCACTTAGACGTAGAGAAAAAGGTTAACCCATACGACAAAATCGATTTTGAACTGCCGTATCCAAAGATCTCTAGTGGTGGATTTATCTGCTACGGTGAATTTCCAAATATGCAGCGTAACATCGAAGCGCTAGAGGATGTGTGGGATTACAGTTATTCACGGGTCCCTTATTACGGAACCAATACGCCTATCGATGAGTGCTACGAATGTGGATTCAGTGGTGAATTTGAGTGTACGAGCAAAGGATTTACCTGCCCAAGCTGTGGCAATCACGATTCGACCAAAGTATCGGTAACACGTCGTGTATGTGGCTATTTGGGTAGCCCAGACGCGAGACCATTTAACTTTGGTAAACAAGAAGAAGTTAAACGTCGCGTTAAGCATCTATAATTAGCAGTACGATGTTAGTAAAAAGGCGAGCTGAAGTTCGCCTTTTTTGTTTTGTGGAGTGGACATGAATTTTAGCCAATATTACTCAGTCGATGTCGTTAATGGTCCGGGCACACGGGCTACTCTTTTTGTGTCTGGGTGCATCCATCAGTGCCGTGGTTGCTACAACCAGTCAACTTGGTCTCCCGATTCGGGCGAGCTCTTTACGACAGAGCACCAAGATCAAATTATCGCCGACCTAAACGATCCAAGGATAAAACGTCGTGGCTTATCTCTGACGGGAGGCGATCCACTTTATCCTGGTAATTTAGAGGCTGTTTTACAGCTAGTGACCCGTGTTAAGGCGGAATGCCCCGACAAAGACATATGGATGTGGAGTGGTTATTTATTGTCAGAACTCAGCGAACGTCAACAGGAAGTCGTCGACTATGTAGATGTACTGGTGGACGGTAAATTTGAGCAGTCAAATTACGATCCAAGGCTTGAATGGCGCGGCAGTTCAAATCAGATCATTCACTACTTTAAGTCTGTGTAAGTAAATTGCGGATAAAACACTCAAATTAGCGCTCTAATTGTAGACAGTGTAAGGCTTAGCTTGAGGTCACCTAAGCTTAGTGATAACGTACTTTTATTGATATGGAATTCAAAGAGTTGTGACCGATGTTTTCTCACCTTCCAAAACCCCAGCAAGATCCAATATTGTCGTTGTCGATCGAGTACCGACAAGACCAACGCACCGATAAAGTAGACCTAGGCATTGGTGTATACCGTAACGATGACGGTGATACACCAATAATGGGTGCAATATCATCCGCTCAGAAGCTGATTGCAGACACTCAAACCACCAAGTCTTACGTGGGCTTAGCCGGCAGTGAGCCCTTCAACCAAGCGATGCTAAGCCTTGTGCTAGGGGATAGCGACGCTATTTCTCGCAGCGCTGTGATCCAAACCCCTGGCGCCAGTGGCGCACTGCGCATGTTAGCTGATTTAATTAAACAGGCAGAGCCTTCTGCTCGTGTTTGGATAAGCGATCCTAGTTATGTGAATCATCAGCCTGTGATGGAAGCCGCTGGATTAGAAGTGAAATTCTACCGCTACTTCAATACAGAGACTAAGCTTGTAGATACGTCTGCGATGTTAGAGGATCTTAAACAAGTGACCTCTAGCGACGTCGTGTTGCTGCATGGATGCTGTCATAACCCTTCTGGTGCAGACATGGATATCGACGCCTGGAAAGCGGTGACCGAGCTTGCCAAAACACAGGGCTTTACTCCGTTTATTGATGTTGCCTACCAAGGCTTTGGAGATGGACTTGAGGAAGATGCGCAAGGCTTGCGATATATGGTGAATGAAGTCCCTGAAGCGATGATTTCTGCGTCGTGTTCCAAAAATTTCGGCTTATATCGTGAAAGAACTGGTGTTGCCATTGTGGTGGGTAAAGAAGCTCAGCACGCTCAATACGCAAAGGGCAAATTACTGACTTTGGCAAGAGCAACCTACACTATGCCACCGGATCACGGTGCAGCACTGGTTGAGAAAGTGTTGAGCGATGACCTGCTTAGGACGCAGTGGCTCGATGAATTAAATATGATGCGCGAAAGACTCAGTACATTGCGAAAAAATTTGGTTAACGCACTCATTGCTGAAACGGGCGGTCATCGCTTCGATTTTATAGCCCAGCATAAAGGCATGTTTACATTACTTGGGTTAACCCCAGAACAAATGACGCAACTTAAAACTCAGTATGGTGTATACGCGGTAGCAGATGGTCGTGTGAATATCGCAGCTTTGTCTGAAAAAGACATTCCTTTTGTGGCAAAAGCGATTGCTGCAATAGCAGGAAAAGAGTGATAGGAGTATTGAATGAATAAACACACATTGGTTGCCCTCACGGTTGCTTCAGTGCTCGCTGGCTGTGCTTCTGCTCCAAAAGAATCAGAAGAGTCGATAAATCAGGTTTACCCGCCTGTTGCCGAACAGCCAGAGTACAATGATAATGTTGTGTACGAAGAAGAAAACGATATTCCTGAGTTTGAAATTGAACCAGTCGACGAAGTAGAATCTGTTCTAGAAACCGAACAAACGGTGAAAAAAGCGTTACCGATTGAAGACGAAACGGGTGCGTTGATCTTAGGGAACAAAGAGTACATATATTTACCTACTGTAGAGCGCAGCTTTACCGCTGGTATTGACGAAGATCTCGACGTTTCGGTGATGTCTGTGTCGAATGTGACTCCTTTCGAGCGCAATGGCAAAAAGTGGGTAAGCTTTTCCGTTGAGCATGATGACATCAAAAGTAAAGAATTTAGCCTACCTGTTAAAAGCTGGCGTAAAGTGTCCAGTGACAAGACTGAAAATCAAGCTAAAAACAGTGAGAAAACGGTAGATGTAGCAAAGCAAGCCATAGTAACGGCTTGGATTCAGTTAGGTAAACTGAAAGAAAACACAGACTTTTTGCTCTCTGAAGAGTCAATGTTGCCATACCCATTTATGCTAGGTAAAAGCTTTTACCGAGACTTAGCGGTTATCGATAGTAGTCGTGAGTTTGTACAGCCAAAAGCCAGAAAATAGAGTGAACACCAGAGCATTGATTAGCGCAGTGGCTTTTGTGTTGCTGTTGTTTAGTGGCGTCACACAAGCGAACAGCAATGAGCAACCAATTACTTTATTTGCCGCTTCGTCGTTAACGGTATTGTTGCCCGAGGTGATAGACAAGTTCGAACTGGAACACCAGGTGAAGGTTAGGGTCGTTTACGCTGGTTCTGGACAGCTGGCTCGTCAGATCCACTATGGCGCACGAGCTGACCTGTTTATCTCGGCAAATAAAGAGTGGAGCGACTCTGTCTTATCTGACTCGCGATTAGTCAGTAAGTCTGCGGGCAATTTTGTCAGTAATCATATGGTTGTCGTTCGGTCTAACAAAGTTCCCCCTAGTGTGCGTGATTTTGCCCCAAGGGAGTTGACGTGGTGGCAACAAGAACTGTCGGGTCAGCGACTGGCGATTGGAGATCCATCATCTGTGCCTGTTGGCATGTATGCGAAACAATCGTTGGCATGGTATGGACTGTGGGACTCAATCAGCGGCCGGATAGCACCAACTAGCAGTACAAGAAATGCGTTAGCCCTTGTTGAGCGTGGCCAAACCCCAATCGGGATCGTATATGCTAGCGATGCCACTAGTAGTGACGCTGTCACTATTTTAGGCCGTTTGGATGCAAAATCTCATTCTACTATCACCTATCCAATGATTCTTTTAGGGAGTCATGCAGAAAACAGCTCGACAAATATTTTGGTCGAGTACTTTCACTCTGCTGCTGTGCAGCAGCAGTTCAAGCAGCAAGGTTTTGAGCCATGAGCGTATCCCAGTTCGAACTTGACGCAATACTACTTAGTTTGAAAGTTGCATTTGTGGCGCTCTGTTGGTTATTGCCACTGGGGATAGCATTTGGATGGTTATTGGCGCGAAAACAGTTTTTAGGTAAGAGTATTGTTGATGCGTTGATCCATTTGCCGCTTATCCTACCCCCCGTTGTCGTGGGTTATTTACTGTTGATCACATTTGGCCGCTATGGCTGGTTGGGCGATCCATTGTATCGGTATTTTGGTGTTGAGTTCGGATTTAGCTGGAAAGGGGCGGTGATCGCGTCAGTTATAGTCTCTTTACCTTTAATTGTAAGAGCGATTCGTCAAGCCATCGAGCAGGTTGATACGAAACTAGAGCAAGCCGCTTATACCTTAGGTCACTCGCCTTGGCAGGTTTTTTGGCGAGTAACTTTACCGCTAGCGTGGCCAGGCGTCATCTCGGGCGCGGTACTGGCCTTTGCGAGAAGTCTGGGCGAGTTTGGTGCGACCATAACATTTGTATCCAGTATCCCTGGAGAGACTCAAACTATACCACTAGCAATGTATAATTTTGTTGAGATCCCAGGTATGGAATATCAGGCTGCAAGGCTTTGTGTGATCGCTATCGCTATAGCGCTAGGCTCAATGATTTTGTCCAATCGATTGAGTAAAAGTGTAAGGTAGTCCAATGATTTCTATTCGATTTAGTCACAAATTTTCGCAAAAAACGTTGTCAGTGGATTTTAGTTTTCCACAGCAAGGGATCACTGCGTTGTTTGGCCGCTCTGGCAGCGGTAAAACAACCATTGCTAATATCTTGAGTGGATTAGTGCTTCCTGAACAGGGGTGGGTAACCGTTGGAGAGCAAGTATTATTAGACACAGACAAAGGCGTTTGCGTACCGTCGTGGGCGAGATCGTTTGGTGTGGTATTTCAAGAGCACCGGCTTTTTCCGCACCTTTCCGTTAGGCGAAACCTTTTATTCTCTAGGCACGCAAAGAGCGATAAATTGAATGAAATTTCGAGTCTATTAGGGATAGAGGAGTTGCTCGACCTTACACCATCAGAACTATCCGGTGGTGAACAGCAACGTGTAGCGATAGGGCGCTGTCTATTAAGCGACCCATCATTGATCATTATGGACGAACCACTCTCATCGTTGGATCTGCCCAGACGTAGAGAATTGATCGAATACCTCAGAAAACTTCATCAATCAATAAACATACCGATCTTATACATTACCCATAGCATGAGTGAAATTGTTCAGTTAGCCGACTACATGGTGGTGGTGGATGATGGCGCTATTTTAACTCAAGGTGCGCCTAGTGAAGTGATTGCATCGAACGCACTATCTGCATGGAACGATCACAACAGTCAAAGTAGCTTGTTAGTTGGAAAAGTGAGCCTTAACGCCAACCAGTTTGGCTTTGTACCTGTAACCTTGCCAAATGGTCAGGCTATTTGGATCAATGACAGTCATTTAACCTTAGGTGAGAATGCCCGGGTAAAAGTCGATGCAAATAACGTATCGTTATCGTTGGAGAAGCCAGTTGCAACCTCAATTAGAAACAGCTTGCAGGGTGAAGTCATCGATATAGTCATTAAAGACAACGGCGCGCTGGTTAAAATCTCTTTTGGACAAGATAGCGTTCTTTGGGCAAATATTAGTGTATGGGCGTTGGATGAACTGGGTATTATTAAAGGGCAAAGGGTCTTTGCGCAAATAAAAGCGCTAAGTGTTGAGCGCTACGATGTTGCAGCGCTCGGAGAGTAGGTCAAGATTGCTATTTTAGTTACGGGATTTAGCGTTTAAACACTTCAACAAATTCAGATTTTAGAATAGGGTCGCGGCGAGCTTTTTTGACCTGCTTTACCATATCTTTCACGCAGCGCTCTAGCACATCGTTAAGCATTGATGCTCTAGACGCTTCTTTCTGTTCATCAGTTAAGTTCTGAGTTTGAGGCATGCTATCGAACTCTTCTAATAGTTGCACCCCAGCAAAGCCCTGTCCAACAGTGACGAGCGCATGAAACTGCTCAAAATTGTCGACCACGTTTTGTGCACTTTTTGGTAATTGATCCCACGCTTGTTGTACCGAGGCCATTGACGCATGATGTATAGACACAAGCATGTCGTGCATACCTTCAGGCACTTCATCAAACACAATAACTTGTTTTAGCTCTGGTGATGCATCATCTATGGTTAACGTAATCTGGTTGTCGCTCATAATCATTACTCTTATGGTTTTTTAGTAAGCCTAACACACCCTAATGGCAAATAGTTAGGTCTTCATTATGGGTATTAAAACGAGACGCGGTTGCGACCTTTATCTTTGGCTCGATAAAGTGCTTTATCCGCTGCCTTGGTGACTGCTGTGGGATCACGTTCTTCTTTGCTGTCAGCAACACCAATACTAATGGTGACTTGTACCGTCTTCACCTTTTTGGTTTGATTCCGTTTACTCGTACCTACTGTATCGTCTTGAGGGCGGCCACTTTTGTCTCGCAGTGATATTCGATAGTCTTGGATACTTTGGCGAAGGTCTTCCAATATAGGTTTGGCTTGCTGTTTGGTCTTACCTTTAAACAACACCGTAAACTCTTCACCACCGTAGCGATACACTTTTGCCTGACCCCGAGTTTGGGTCATTTTACTCGCGACAAGTCGCAACACCTGATCGCCAGTATCGTGCCCATAGGTGTCGTTAAACGATTTAAAGTGATCGATATCGAGCATGGCAATGGTGTACGTACGACCAAGATGCTTCATCTCAGATTCTAATGCTCGGCGACCTGGTATCTCGGTCAATTGATCTACGAAGGCCAGTTCATGACTGGTTGAGATCACGTTGGCAATGGTAAGAAGTCCCGCTAGCGAGAACAACAAACTAGAAATATACGGTGTGTTAAGCGCAAAAAAAGTGCAAAAAGCGCATAGCAGCGATAAATAGATCGTAAAGTCCAACGCTCGGCTGTAATAGGCGAGCAGCATGGCCGAGGTGAGGATCAATAATACTGAATAGCACACAATGACTAGTGGCAGTGTTGATACTTGAGGAACAATCAGTAGAATCCCGTCCCACAACTCTTGCTGTCCAATATCGGTATAGTGGCGAACCGTTATGGCTGCCCAACCGACCATAAAAAGCAGTAACAGTGAGTACAACGCGCCGGACTGAGAAAATAATCTCTTTTCGGGAAACAGATATACCATCATCGCGGCAACGGGCAGGATGAACGCCAGTAGCGTGTACTCTAAACGGGTAGTCCCTGTCGCTAAGGGGGTTTGCAAGCGCGTTTGGATAACCCAGTAACATACCGTCATTAGTAGGGCGATCATGCCCATTCTGCCCTGATTAAACGTTTGGCAGATCAGTATGGCAATAGCAAACAAGATGTAAGGGAGGTTTCCTACAATAGTGAAGTTGTCGCCCGCTAACGATACCAACGCATCTTTGCCTAAGAATACGCCCAATATCAACACCAAAGGTGATAACAACCTCACGAGGTTGGTTCGATTCGCAGGGAATGCTGTCATTAATTTGCAGAGAGTTACAATCTATCAATTTTGAGACATAGCATACGGTTATTCTACTGATTGCCAAGTGAAATTATGCGAAACTCCTTTATACATCACTGAAAATAGAGTGATTCGGTTATCAAATGTACGGCAAAGGAGTGTAGGCATGCACATTGGCAATGAAGTTCACAATTATATGGAAAAAATCGTTGGGCAATTACTGGTCGAAAATCAACTCGATCAACGATATAGCGCCGATAAGTTGCAAGATATTGCCTGTATTGCATTATCTCAACTTAGACCCATCTATATACGTTTTGACGTCGATTTCATTGCGGCGTTGCCCATCCAAAAACGAGAACACTATTTTAATCAGGCACAAATCGCATTAGATGCAGCGGAGCGTTTAATACGCGATGATCGTCGCAAGCATCGAGAGGATGATTTTCCTGTGATCCAGAGCGATCAGAATCGCTTGTATGACGAAGACGCTGCGTTAGAATGGTATGAGACCCCAATTGTTAAATAATCACAATAATTCAGAGGCTGTTACGTGGGATTACTTTCAAAACTTTTCGGTCGCGGTTCGACCGCACCAAAATCAACTCAAGCAGAACCTATAGAGCACAAAGGCTTTTCGATCGTCGCAGAACCCATCGCGGAGGGTGGTCAATACCGAATCGCTGGTTACATTAATAAAGGGGAAGGTGAAGAGCAGAAAACTCATCGCTTTATTCGTAGTGATGTTGTGGCCTCTAGGCAAGATGCTATCGAGCTAATGCAGAATAAGTCCAAGACGTTCATCGATCAGATGGGTGATTCAATATTTAATTAATTCGCATGTTTATGCTTATTGGCCGATGTGTTTTAATAGTGCTGTGACCTCTTACTTGAGCTCAGAATTGATAAATATCATCATTCAAAAAGCCGATAGGGGTTACTCTATCGGCTTTCTTTTTGGAATAAGATCAACTTATTGCCTAAAGTTAGCTTTGTTGCGCAGTAAAGTTGTGCTTCTAAATATGCTGAAGCACTGGTTCGACCTCTGTGTTGTTTTTTATATGTTGTTTTTTTACATACATAACGACAGAATCAACTCTTAGTTGACGCAATATTTCACTGATTAAGTACTTTGTTTACAGTGAAGACAGACAGAAACGGATAAAAATTAAAAATAGCCAATCAAATAGGATGTGATACATGCAAATTGGTGTACCAAGAGAAGTCTTAGACGGAGAAACGCGAGTCGCAGCCTCGCCAAAATCCGTTGAGCAACTCTTAAAATTAGGGTTCGACGTCGTCGTTGAATCGGGGGCTGGCGCTTTAGCCAGTTTTGACGATGCAGCTTATGTAGCCGCTGGCGCGACATCAGGAAACCACAGCGATATTTGGTCAAGTGATGTCATTCTAAAGGTAAACGCTCCAACGGATGCGGAAATTGAAGCAACTAAAGAAGGTGCAACCTTAATCAGTTTTGTGTGGCCGGCTCAAAATCCAGAGTTAATGGAGAAGCTGTCTAGCAAAAACATTAACGTAATGGCGATGGACTCTGTACCGCGTATTTCGCGCGCACAAGCCCTCGATGCATTGAGCTCAATGGCGAATATCGCCGGTTACCGTGCTGTAGTTGAAGCCGCGCATGAGTTCGGCCGATTCTTTACCGGTCAAATTACCGCGGCAGGTAAAGTACCACCAGCTAAAGTGCTTGTGGCAGGTGCGGGCGTTGCGGGTCTTGCTGCTATCGGTGCAGCTGGCAGCCTAGGTGCGATTGTTCGCTCTTTTGACGTTCGTCCTGAAGTTAAAGAGCAAGTCGAATCGATGGGCGCAGAGTTTTTGGAAGTCGATTTCCAAGAACAAGCGGGCTCAGGGGACGGCTATGCAAAAGAGATGTCTGACGACTTCAATAAAAAAGCCGCTGAGCTTTACGCTGAGCAAGCGAAAGACGTCGACATTATTATCACCACGGCGCTTATCCCTGGCCGTCCTGCACCTAAGCTAATCACCAAAGAGATGGTTGATAGCATGAAAGCGGGTAGTGTCATTGTCGATCTTGCTGCTGCTAACGGCGGCAACTGTGAATATACCGTTGCGGATCAGGTTATTACGACGAGTAATGGCGTTAAGGTGGTCGGATATACGGACATGGTTGGACGCCTACCAACTCAGTCTTCACAATTGTACGCGACAAATCTCGTTAACCTTCTAAAGCTATTGTGCAAAGAGAAAGACGGCACAGTGACGATCGATTTTGAAGACGTTGTGGTACGTGGTGTCACGGTTGTAAAAGACGGCGAAGTCACATGGCCTGCGCCGCCGATTCAGGTATCAGCACAGCCAAAAGTTGAGCAAAAACCAGCCGCAGCCGCTAAAGAGGCAGTGGAAGAAGCACCAACGTCACCGATTAAAAAGGTTGTTGGTTTGGTTGCCGCAGTGGGTGCCTTTGGTTGGATCGCTTCAGTAGCACCAGCCGCTTTCCTATCGCACTTTACGGTATTCATCTTGGCCTGTGTGGTTGGCTACTATGTGGTTTGGAACGTAACACACGCACTTCACACACCTTTGATGTCGGTTACTAACGCGATTTCGGGGATCATCATTGTGGGTGCATTGCTACAAATCGGTCAGGGCAACGGCGTCGTGACTTTCTTGGCATTCATTGCCGTGTTGATTGCCAGTATTAACATCTTTGGTGGCTTTACCGTTACCAAACGTATGTTAGAAATGTTCCGCAAAGATTAGGAGTAACGAATGTCTGCAGGATTAGTACAAGCAGCTTACATCGTTGCTGCTGTTTTCTTTATTATGAGCCTTGCTGGATTGTCCAAGCAAGAATCTGCGCGAGCAGGTAATTACTATGGCATCGTGGGTATGGCAATCGCACTCATTGCGACCATCTTTAGCCCAGACGCTGGTGGTTTGAGCTGGGTGATCATTGCAATGGTCATTGGTGGAGCAATCGGTATTCACTTTGCACGTAAAGTTGAAATGACCGAAATGCCAGAGTTAGTCGCGATACTTCACAGCTTTGTGGGTATGGCTGCTGTTTTGGTGGGCTATAACAGCTTGCTTGACGCGCCAGAAGCGGCAACTCACGCTGAGCATGTTATCCATCTTGTCGAAGTTTACTTAGGTGTATTCATCGGTGCGGTTACTTTTACAGGCTCTATCGTTGCCTTTGGTAAGTTGAGAGGGATCATTTCCTCATCACCACTCAATCTTCCGCACAAACATAAGCTGAACTTAGCGGCGATCGTCGTATCAGCGTTCTTGTTGAACTGGTACCTAAGCAGTGATGGTGGACTTTTCCCACTTATCATCATGACGCTAATCGCGTTTGCGTTTGGTTATCACTTAGTGGCCTCAATTGGTGGCGCGGACATGCCGGTTGTGGTGTCTATGCTTAACTCATACTCTGGTTGGGCAGCCGCGGCAGCAGGTTTCATGTTAGCCAACGATCTGTTGATCGTAACCGGTGCACTGGTTGGTTCTTCAGGTGCGATCCTGTCTTACATTATGTGTAAGGCAATGAATCGCTCGTTCATCAGTGTTATTGCTGGTGGGTTTGGCCAAGAAGTGGTTATTAGTGAAGATGTAGAGCAGGGTGAACACCGTGAGTCAACCGCGGAAGACGTCGCTGAAATGCTGAAAAACTCAAAATCAGTCATCATCACGCCAGGATACGGTATGGCAGTTGCTCAAGCGCAATACCCAGTCTATGAAATCACTGAGAAACTGCGTTCAATGGGAATTACCGTTCGCTTTGGTATCCACCCTGTTGCTGGCCGTCTTCCAGGACACATGAATGTATTGTTAGCGGAGGCGAAAGTGCCGTATGACATCGTTCTTGAAATGGACGAAATCAACGACGACTTTGCTGAAACGGACACGGTGCTGGTTATTGGTGCAAATGATACGGTTAACCCAGCAGCACTTGAGGATCCAAACAGTCCTATCGCTGGTATGCCTGTATTGGAAGTGTGGAATGCTCAAAACGTTGTCGTGTTCAAACGCTCGATGAATACCGGTTACGCAGGGGTTCAGAACCCACTGTTCTTTAAAGAAAATACCAGTATGTTATTTGGTGATGCTAAAGACTCTTGTCTACAAATAAGCGCTCACCTGTAAACAATAGGCCGCTCTAGTACAGAGCGGCCTTTTTTATCATCGTCCAATGTGACGTTGTCACCCGATGAGTGATTTGGCGATTTCACCATTATCTTGTATATTGTGCGTCTAGTTTTAGGAGCCATTGTCTTGATACAGCGTTTACTGATTATTCTTTGTTGCTTGCCATCAGTGGCGTTGGCTTCGATGCCGCAAAAACTCGAAACACTTATGGAGCTGTTCAACTATGAACAGGCCATAGAATCTTACGATATCCACGTTATTCAGTCGCAATTTCCGACTCATCTGATCTCACCTGAATCGCTACTGCCACAAACGTCAAATTATCCGCTTAAAGATCTTCAAAAACTCTATAGCCTTGCACAAAAATGTACGGGTCGATTACCAATGAGCCCATTAACAACCGAAGCGTTGGTGTTCACGAGAGCGCTGTGTAATGGCACTGATTTGCCTGAGCGTTGGTTTGCGCGCTCTGGATTGATCCATCCTGGAGGTGGTAGCTTTGCCGCGCGGTATGTCGTATCGCACCCTGAATTGGCTGAAGATTTACAAGACTACATGCACGTTTCAGAGCGAGCGCATACGGACTCGGGTCTGTTAGGCCGCCTTCAATTGATGACGGAAGAGGGTATTCGAGCATTGCTTGCGGGATCGAGAATGATCATGCAGGGCGAGCACATTTGGATCCGTAAGGGCGAGCGTTACTTTATTTTTCCCCAAGCAAGCTTGGACAGTCACGCAAAAACCGTCGGACTTAATTACAGTTTGTTGGCCAAGGACTCTAACTGTTTAATATCGCGTGGTAACTTGTGTTGGTTTATGGTTGACGACTCAAACTACTTTAAACGGATCGTTATTATCCTGGTGGTGATTAATATCATCTCGTTTGTGGGTTGGGGTGTGTATCGTTGGAATTCAAAACGAGACGAAATGCGTTCTCGGATGTTGGTATTACAGATTTTAACTCACGAACTGCGTACCCCTATTGCAAGTTTATCCATGACGGTAGAAGGTTTTAGAAGAGAATTTGAGGCATTGCCGGAGTCTGTCTATGACGAATTTCGACGTCTTTGTGAAGATTCGAGACGTCTACGCCAACTCGCAGAAGCCAGTAAAGATTATCTACAGTCAGATAATCAACCGTTAGCGGTTGAATGGTTACCTTCGCTCAAAGAGTGGATGGATTATAAAGTTGAAGAATACGAGATGCCTGTTACGCTGTCACTCAGTGAGGATAGAGCCGTTAGAATTAATATTTATTGGCTGGGTACCTGTATTGATAATTTGGTTAGCAACGCCTTAAAATATGGTGAAGCACCAGTCGAGATTAAAATAACGACGGAAAACAATCGCCTTCGAGTAGAAGTTATCGATGGCGGGAATCTGAGTAAGAAAGATTGGAATAAATTAAAGCAACCCTTTGTCAGTAAATCAGGTCTGGGGTTGGGCTTAACCATAGTAAATGCTATGGTGAACAGAATGGGAGGGACAATGAAACTGATTGGTCCTCCAACAAATTTTATAGTGGAGATCCCGTGTGAAACAGACGTTGCTTCTTGTTGAAGATGATAAGAATTTAGCTGATGGACTGCTTGTGAGCCTTGAGCAGGCTGGGTATGACTGTTTGCATGCAGAGTGCATTGCCGATGTTGCGGCGCTATGGGTAAAAGCCGATATAGTCATACTGGATAGACAGTTGCCTGATGGCGACTCAGTCGAGCATCTACCGAGTTGGAAACAGCTTAAATCGATACCTGTAATTTTGCTGACCGCTCTGGTCACTGTAAAAGATAAAGTGACAGGATTGGATGCAGGTGCAGATGATTACCTAACGAAACCGTTTGCTGAGGCGGAGTTGTTTGCTCGAATTAGAGCTGCTTTAAGACTGAGCTATGATGATTATCAACAAGAAGATAGTCGCGTCCTGGTTCATGACTTGGTGATTGACAAGCAAACTCGTGAAGTTGAGTTTAAAGGCGGCTTAGTATCGTTAACACGTACAGAGTTTGATTTATTGCTGTTCTTGGCAACCAACCTTGGACGCGTGTTTACTCGTGACGAGTTGTTGGATCATGTTTGGGGATATAATCATTTCCCGACGACACGAACAGTCGATACACACGTTTTACAACTTCGTCAAAAACTTCCAGGCATTGAAATAGAAACATTGCGTGGTGTTGGATACAAGATGAAGAGCTAATGAAACGTTGGACTGTTCTTGCTGCAGCTTTGTTGGCCACTCTTCCTGTTTCTAGTCAGGCAAACTGGTTTAGCAGTAGCAGTGCGTTGACATTAGCGCACCAAGCATTGTTAGAAGATGACTTGGGTGCAATGTTTGATGCTCTGATCACTAGTTGGCAGCAAGAACCCCTTGATGCTAATTATCGTCAGCATGTCAACGATCTTTTAGAGACATCACTACAGGTAGATTGTGGGAAATCCATTTCCTCTCGCTCTTATCCAGAATGGACCCGCACTGTCAAAGTAACCCAAAGCTCGCTCGAAAGGCCGGGTAGGGTGAGTTATTATCTCGATCTTGATATTGAAAGCGACGTTATTATCACAGACGCTCAGATAATTGACTGGCCAGATAGTGCTATTTCAAAAGAAACAAAGCAGGATCTCATTGTCGATAGTGAAAGCGGTGCGTATAGATTCAATAAAAACTTCATTCTCAATCACCGTCTTAAGCCTGGTCTCTATCGCTTAAACGTAACGACCGAAAGTGAACAGCAGTGGTCAGAGTGGCTGATCATATATGACGAACTACGAGATCATGAAGTAAGGTGGAGCTCAAACGAAACGTGGAAGGTCGTTAAAAATGAGTTGCTCAATACGCATTGTCCAATTCCCATTCAGCAGGTCAAACTGCTCAACTATGTCGACGGAGTATATGAGACCGTGTATGACAAGTCATACGAAGGCAATTACTCTGAAAAAATTAAGTCGCCACAAACCTCTGCAGACCGGTACGTGTTACAAGTGTCGATCTCTCATTTTCGTTACCAGGGTTTGATTCGATACGTCGATCAACAAATATTAAGTAAAACCGTAGATTTCACTGACGAGTAGCAAAAAAAGCTAAAGAATCCTGTCCACTTGCCGTAATAACAGATATCTATAGAAAGGATATCCGAATTGCCATGCAGTGGAATAGTAACACGACTTTTAAACTCTCACTGGTGACACTGTCACTAGTCACCGCACCTGTATTTGCGAACAATTATGCCGTCGACGGAAGAGGAAACGGCATGGGTGGGACAGGCGTGGTGACCGCGTCTTATTTGACCGCTCCCTTTTACAATCCAGCTCTCGGGACCATTTATCGTCAAAATGACGATGTGGGTATGATATTGCCTGGTGTCGGCATTGGTTATGTCAATCAAGACGGCTTGATGGACGACATCGAAAATTTGATGGTTGTCATGGATCAACCGATTATTAATCCTGATGACGTTAACCGCGCACTAGATGCTTTGTCAGGAGATCAAGTTCGTACTGAAATAGGTGCAATCGCAGCATTTGCCATTCCTAATCCTATTGTATCAACCAATGTATTTACCAAAATCTACAACGATACGTACGCGACCCCTCTTGTGCCAGATGGTGTTGATCCAGTCGACAGGGCTGAGAGTTCTGCTGTTCATGCCGTCTCCGTTGGTATATTTGAGTTTGGGGTAAACTTTGCTAAATACGCCAATGTATTGGGTCACCATATGTCCTTTGGTATTGCCCCCAAATTCCAACAGATTTACACCTATGTGGACAGCTCTTCACTGGAGTCATTTGAGATTCTAGACATGGGTGGCGAGATGACCAGCGAATCTGGGCTTAACTTAGATGCTGGTGCATTGTGGTTCTATGGGCCGTTAAGGTTAGGTATTGCGGGTAAAAACCTGCTGAGTAAAAGTGTCGATACGGCAAGTTACACTGAAACCATTGGTAGCGAAACCTACAATGTAGGATATCGTTATGAATTGACACCGGTTTATACCGTTGGTGCGGGTTATGTTGATGACTACATGAGTTTTAGCGTGGATTACGATATTAAGAGTGATAAGCGATTTAACGCATTTGATGACGACGTAAAAATGTTGAGGGTAGGGGCTGAGTTCGATCTTGCGCGTCAGGCCCAAATACGGGTTGGCTATAAGACTAATCGTCTTAGTGATGAAGAAGTTTATACAGCAGGTTTAGGCATTTCCCCGTTTGGTCTTTTTCATTTAGACGCAGCGATAAATTATAAGTCGATGGATAACCTAGGACTCTATGCTAACTTTTTAGTCTATTATTAGAATTCAGTATTATATTCAATTGAAGCCGCTCATTAGAGCGGTTTTTTTTGTGTCTGGAACACTATAACTAGTGATATTCACTCAAACGATAGTGAGCTTTTAATGTAATTGCAGGTGAGCCAATTACGAATAGGTTCCTGTAAGTTATTGAATTACATATGTATGTATTTGTTTGATATATCTTATAATAGTTTGGTCTGTAAGTGCTCACTTCGATTCCTGTAGCTAAATTACAAAATTGAAAAAGTAGCAGAATATTATGCTGCTGGTGATCGGATAAGTGACAAAGCAACAATGCAAGATGGTCTCACTTGTAAGAGAAAGTGGAATTAGCAGTATGACGACTAACGCTTTTGACTTAACTGCACAACACTTAGAAAGTGCGATGCATTAGCAATCTCTCATTTACAATAGGCCGACTTTTGGTATTAACAAAAACGTTAGGAGCGCAACACGATGTATAGAAACGCACTACTGGTACTTATTACATCGCTGCTTATTGCTTGTGGCGGAGGAAATGATGGTTCTGCAAAAGGGTCAACAAGTTCAGGTGGCGCTACTGCTGACCAACTCAGGCAGCTTTATTATGACCCCGATAATGGTTTACTAGTTATTGTGGACAGTGAAAGCACCAGTCAGTTCTTTTTGGCGTCTTTGGCGTTACTAAAAGACGAAAGAGCGGAATATATTGTGGGGATGAATGGTATCTACGACAACAATCAACTAGACCTGTATCAATATTACTTCCACGTGCGAGAAGAAAATCGAATCACTCAATCAACTGTTGTAGATTCGAATCAAATTTCAGCAACAGTTACCGAATCAACCATCGACTTAAAAGACGTAAATGCAGAGAGAGTGAGTTCTCTAGACGCACTTGATGAAACACTAAGTCTACAAGATGTGACAACAGTTTTGGCGCCCTTACCTGTAGATAACTGTGAAAATGGCGTATGTAAAACAACAGATATGAGTATCGACCCAGACACGTTGGTGTTTCATTACCTAGAAACTGAATCGCCTGAAAGCGACCGTACCAACACTGTAACAGTGTGTGAAATCTCTGGGCAATTGCTTAAGGTCACTGAACAGTATTTTAAATCATCGGATAACGGGTATGTTAATCAGTGTGGCTCAGGCGATGAATATACTAACGTTGAAATCCAGATGGCATTTGTCCCTGCAGGAACTGATAGAGTTGCAATTGTGCTGACTTATGTTGATTTGAGTGACCCCAATAATCGACTTCATTATGCGCGGTGGTTTTATTAGATCTCATACAGCCTAATTGCTAAAGGTGACATTTTAACTTTGCTTGAAAGTGATATTACAACTTTTTGCTTACAATCATATGTCAATCCCACTTTAAAATGTCCTCTCTCCAGCAAAGTAGAAATGTCCTGTCTATTAAGAGGGTATTATCCAAGAGCTTTAATCCATTCTTGTTGGCGTTTGTTTAGTTCACACTTTGCAATTGACCGAGTCGGAAGACTTAACTTAATTCTAATGCGATACTAAGATTTAAGTTTACGCATCCAAACGAGGATCCAATGCAAGCGCTTGAATCAACCAGGGTAGAATGGTATCGATGCTATTTCGAAGCTGATGTAACCGGGCTTGCGAAAATAGAACTACCGACTTTTTATTTAACAGAGTTTGGCCGCACCCAAACTGGAACGAAAAACCGATATCGAGAAATTAGCGCTAGAAAAGCCTCTAATCGATGGTTTCCAACTGGCACGACGAAGATAGAAAACATTTCAATAAATTACGTCTCAGATGGCTCAGCAACCATTGTAGGAACTGGCACTATTACGACACCATGTGGTGAAGAAAATCGTGCAAGATTTGAAGAGACCTGGCTTTTTTGTCATGGTGTATGGATGATCTCAAGTTTGACAATCTGGTAAATTCAACGCTTCCTGAGCCTCAACTGTCTAGTAGTTAGTTGGCGGCCTTGTCAATCATCCATTGACGTAGTGTCTCGACTGAAAAATGTAAGGTGTGTTGTTCCGTCAGCTTTTCACAGGCAAATGTTGGTGAAAAATCAGCATATTGAGCGCGTATGATGGTAAGAACCTCAGAGCGAAATTCATCGGGATAACGTCGGTTGCTCGGTCGGCCACGTGAACTATGAGCTAAAGAAGATGCGCCAAACTGGTTTAGCTGACTCAACAAACGTCTAACTTGTCGAGGACTTATGTTGAGTATGGCTGCAGCATCTATTTGACGAAGGCGGCGCTCACGAACGTCTTGCAGCACTTTAAAACGATTAATGTCTCGGTCACTCATAGTAATTAGCATCGGTTGAGGTCCTCAAAGCTCAATGGGTTCTTAAGCATAAGAGGACATTTCTAAATTTCTCAAACCGGACATTACTAAATTGCTACTACAAGCCTTGTCAATCCCAGTTAAAAATGTCCTCTCTTCTCCCAGTTAGGAATGTCCTGTTGGGGAGTGGGGGTGTGAGCGAAACATAGCTGTTGGTCTTACTCCGTTTGGAAGAGTGTTTGGCTAATACTTGCTCACTGTGTTGTTTCACTATCTCCATCTCAACTCTGAAACTTATGAACACAAATGTCTTTTCTTCCTCGGCAAGTGTGAATTGCCGCAAATAATGCGTTGATTCAAAATGTTAGTTTGCTTTTTAAGACTGGGGAGGATAAATGACAAGTATTAGGAAAGCTGTAATTTCAGCAGTTATCTTTGTGATTTCGTTAATTCTGATGATTTTGAAGGTATTTGACTCTGGGGGGATTCTATTACTTTTCTTGATGACAGGTGCTTTTTTTACTACGTGCATTCAAGTCATTATGCATTTCACTGGGTACAAGAAAGGCGATGTATATGAAGTGTTTCATGATGCGGCAAATATTGAAGCAGAATCATTAACCAACCTGGTCACAAAGAAGGACGATAAGCATAATACAAGGTGATATCTCTGTTTATCTGTACAGCTTGAGGTCGCCGTAACACGCATTTCTGTAAAAATTTAAGGTGCTATAAATCGGTAAAGTTTTTGACCATAATGCGATTCTGTTGTATCTAAACTGCCAAGCGACTTTGCCACTTTTAAGAACGAGTTTTCAATTCATTTGGTCTAACCAACACAGGGTTCATTGCAGTTAAACGATTTATTGCCCGTTTTTGCGCCGTTCGCTTCGGAGCTCTCTTACTGCGGGCTCGCTTTTGCTGTTGCTCAAACTCTTCTTGCTTTTGCTGTGCAAATTTCAATACATTACCTAGTCGTTTGTTATCAACGATCTGTGTTTGATCAACGTCTTCGAGTTTGTCGAATATTTTAAAAGTCAGCTTCCGCTCGCCATATTGGATGGCTATGCGACCGTCTGGGCAATCGAGTACTTTCACTACCTCTCGCGCTAATCGAGTGTTTTCTTCGGTAGCATCAATGAGGTAGACCACTTTATCGTATTGTAATGTCAGAGATTTAGACAGCTTTCTTGTTTCTTGCCACGAAAAAATATCGTCGAGTTCGTCTGCGGTTTCTCTGATAGGTCGATGCAGGTTATTGGGGTAGTTTGGGGCTTTAGCAAAGCGTGTATTAAAGTCGTCGATGAAGTAGGGCAGCCATGCATTGGCTTGCTCTATGGTATTGATATTGTGAAGCCGCATTTCCTTTACCAATCTATCCTGGAGAGTTTTGTTGGCGCGTTCAACACGACCTTTGGCTTGCGAGCTGTTAGCGCATATCAGCTCAATACCAAGATCACGCAAAACTCGACCAAACTGGGTTATGCCTACACGCCTGTGCTGCTCTTGGCTAACGCGAAATATAGAGTGTTTATCGCTGTAGAATGCGACAGGTTTACCGTGCTTATCGACATACTCTCTGGTTGCCATCATGTAATCGAACGCTGACTCCGTATCGCTGAATCTCAGGTTCATTAAGCGTCCGGTAGCATCATCGATATACACAATGAGACAGCATTTAGGGCTTCGTCCTTCGAACCAGTCGTGATGAGAGCCGTCAATTTGAACCAGTTCACCTAGGCAGTCACATCGATAGCGTGGCTGATAGATGCGAGGCCTACGCTGAGAATGTGGCACCCAGAGGCCATCGGAGATCATCCATTGACGTAAGGTCTCGTTGGAGACAGGTAAGTTATGAGTTTCCAATAGCTTTTCTTGTGCTAATGTTGGGCCAAAATCCGCATAGTGCTTTCGCACAATGGCCAAGATAGTCTGACTGTAATCACTTGAGGTTCGATTATTACTCGGTTTACCGCGAGACCCATGAACGAGAGCTGCTGCGCCAAAATCTCGTAAGCGGTTCATGAGGCGCTGTACTTGACGCTCACTTAAATCAAGAAGTTTGGCGGCATCTTTACGTCGTAAGCGACGCTCACAAACATCATTAACCACTTTGTATCGGAACAAGTCTTTGTCACTCATAGGCACCAACATCCCAATGTCCCTTAATCGAGTTCACATAGGAATGAGGCTAGCGGTTAAACTCAAAAAGGTGACATTTTAACTTTTCTAAAAAGTGACATTACTACTTTGCGCTTACAAGCCTTATGCGCATAATCTATCTTAGGTTGCATTAAGAAATGAAAGGAGAACCGCCCTCTAACGCATTGATTAATCGAGGGTTTTTCTCTTTATCAGACAGCAAGCCATAGACGACATTTTGATCGTCTTCTTCCAGTAAATCGCAAATCTCAAAAGCAAGCTCCCAATCCATTTGTGAGCGGCCTTTTCTATAGTTGCCAATCCGAGAGGTCGTAATACCGAGTTTTTTCGACAATTGGTAATCGGTAGTCAATTCAAATTTTGCTTTAACCCTGTCCAGTAGGGCGTTTGTGTAGTTCAGCATCATTTATTCCTCACGGCGATTTCTACAAAATTGTAGTACTAAAGCTACCACTTTTCATTAAGGTCTTGAGGTTGCCGCATAAAATATATTGCCTTATTGTCTGTTTTGTACTCGATTTGAGACAAAACAAGCGCTTGCGGAGGCGATCAAAATGTTAAACCCAATCAATCAGCGAGAAATTCTCGCGCCTTATCACCAGATAGTCGATTTATCCAACCATCCCGAATTTGACGAAAACAAGCTTGCGAACAGCCGCGAAAAAGTGGCTAGAGCGCTGGCGTGGGTGCGCGCTAAAAAAGCACAGCCTAAAGCCAAATTTAATCCTGCCAGTTTTACGCGATAGGGGGCTGTTATGGGTGTTCAATTGAAACTTGGGAAAAAGCACGTCAGCACAAAAAATGTAAGCCTTACGCCCCTTAGTGGAACGTTGATCTGTTATGAGAGGACGCGAGAACGTAAAGGCCAAAAGGTAGCCATGAAGATGCTACTTTCTGATTTGCGGAGGGCAAAGCGAGACGATGATCTCGTAAGTAGTTTTGAGTCTGTAGAAGCGTTGTCGTGGGTGTTGGGGAGTCGGCTTGCGGCGTTTGAACTGCTCAAAGGGATTGAGTATAAGGATTTTGAGTTTGTTGGGTCGTGGAAGCTTAGAGATAGGCTTAAGGCATTCCATGCTAGTAAGGGGGGTGCATAACATGGCAACCGTCGAGCTATATTCAAATGCTAATTGTATGCCTACGGGGCAAGAATTACCGCGCGAATTCCATCCTAATTTTTATCGTGCATTGGCTGAGTGTGAGCATGTAGCGGGGCGCGAGGCGTCTTTTGTCTCTCAAAACGTGGCCATTGTTCCTTTCAGTAAAGATTTACGTTTGGTGGTGATGGTATGAAAGCAATTGGCAAAATCAAGTTAGAGCTTACTAATGATCGTGGTGATTCATTCCGAATCCGAAAAGCTAGTGAGCTAAAAAAATTCCCTTATGAACCCGAAACTTGCTATTTCGTGAGCGTTTACGATTCATGCGGTTTCCTTGCTCAGTTGCCGTTATCGGTTGCAATGGCAACGGGGGTTCTAAAGTGATACCGTGTTCATTCCGCGAGCAAAAAGATGAAGCGCCCCAAGCGGGCGCGGATTCTTCCATTATCATGCTTGCGAAACAATCCCCTAAATCGGGCTTAAGCGATGAAGCGCTTTTGTGGTCATTGGGGGCGATAGACTCCCCAGTGATAACCCGAAGTTTAATTGAAAACAACATTACCGCCTGTCAGGGCGGTTTTTTTGGTTCGTCAAATGATTGGATGGAAGATGAAGCGCGCAAGTTACACGCCGCTGATCAAGTACACTTTCACCGCACCAAATCAGCACGCGCAGCGGTGGCCGACACGGCCACAAACAATAGGCTTGTCCAAGGGCGCAAAAGTCCGACAGCGGCACAAGTCGGATTTAGGCCGCACATAGTATCCATGATTGAGCGCAATCGTGGCTCTAAGATGGGTTATCGCCAAAAGCAAACCACGGTTATCGGTGAAAATAACGATGACCAGTATTCGATTAAGGCCGCGCAGCACCATACCCGCGCATATTTGATGCGCCGCGATTGGTCGAAACAAACAAAATTGCAAATTATCAATCATCCCGCGCCAAGTGACGCCCCCGAAATAAACGTTGGTGAACGTTACACCGAATCACTGACCACGCGAGCGGTTAAGAAAATCTTTGAATCTGGCGCGTATGTCGCAGAGTGCCAAGGTGGGTTTACCACTTTTTTGACGTTGACGTTTACCACTGAGCAGCGCGAGCGATTGTTTGGCGGTGAAATGACAATAGGCAGTGAGGTGAGTCGATTTCTAGACGGCGCAAAAAAGATGTATCAGCGCGGTTGGGTGGCCGAGGTCGGCAACAAAGATTTGATCACTGATACTGTCATGGAATCCGTACCCGCCAAGGAAAGTGATTTTCATTACTTGTGGGTTGCAGAGTGCCCCGCCAATGTTGACGGCGAGCCTAATCCCCACGTTCACTTATTGTTGAATTGGCAGGTAGAGCCAAAACATTTCCAATCGTGGTCGCAACGCCTTGAAAATCTATGGGGTCATGGGTTCGCCAAGCTTGAGCGCATTCGACACGGCCAAGGCGCAGCCAAATATTTGCTTAAGGCCGTTGGCTATGCCGCAAAAGGCAAAAACGCCGACCAAGGATTGATTAAGGGCAACCGATACAATATTGCACGTTGTTCGCGCGCGCCGTCTTGGGAAGTGCTCGCGTCTTTTGAGGTCGATAACATGGCCGCAATTATCAAAGAATGTGGTTATAAGTTGGAGCAGTGGAAAGCGCCATTTATGCGCCAAAAATCCACGCTCAACTGGCTAAAGAAAAAGGCCAGCGAGGCTAAAGAAACCAAGCAATATAAAAAACTCAATGCCTTGAAAAAGAAAGTAGAGGCGGCAGAGCAAACCGCACTAATCAACCGTGAAAAAATTAATGAGCGTGGCGCGCATGCGTCCAGTTTAAACCCGTTTTCAATAACGTTTGAGGGTGAGAGCAGCACCGAAAAAATGGATTCGTTTTTGGTGTGGGCAGCGGGTGCGCGTGGGTGGTCAATGGTCGGCACTGAAAGCACAGGTGATCATAAATCTGGCGGGCAAGGTTTGCAGCCGTTGCAGTTGGAAGATATACGCATTGATGCGGTGAACCAATATTACCAAGAGCATGAGCGATTTTTATTGCGCCGTGCGTCTTGGCAAGCCCAATTAAATCAGTCACGCCCCGAAACATTCACGATTGAAGAAATCGAACGCATTGAGGCCGATGTTATGGCCGATTATTTCAGCTATCAAGAAACAGTAAGTCAGTAAGGGAAAACGATGGAAGCAAAGCAAATCATTGGCGAGTTAGAGCAGCAAGTCAAATCAATGAGCAAAAACTTAATGTTAAAGCCCGCCAGTACTCCAATGCGGTTGTGTGTTGCTTGGATGAAAACCGTTGAAGAACGTTTGGCAAAAATGGAGGCGGCAAACGATGGCGAGTAAGAACCCCATCAAGGGATACATAAAATGCACGATGCCCGATTGTGATCAGGTGGGCACGGTTCACGCCGTAGGTGAACATAAGATTATCGAAACAGGCGAACCGCCCAAAAATAAGCGCAATATTGGCCGCTTGTACTTCAATTGTCCAACGTGCGGGTGTCAGCAAGGCAAGGGTGAGCAGTTTCAAGCGTTCATTAAAGACAATATGCGTGAGTCAAAAAGTGATTTAGGCGAGCCAAGCCAATCAAATCAGGGCTTAAACGTGAAAGTTGAAGCCGAAGTGAAGCCGAAACAAGCCGCGCAAATAGCCGAAACCGAAACACCAAAACCGAGTGAATCCACTCAAAAAGCATGGGTTAAGCCGTTAATTATGGCGTCCGTGTCTCTCGTTTTAATTAGTGTCGTTTATTACTTTAAAGGAAGTCAAAACAATGGAACAACAGCAACAGCAAGCAATTGATCAATTAGCGGGTATTGATGCCGCTAATCAAGCCGAATACGAGCCAACATTTAACGCCGCAGAGGATGAAACTGAGTCGGGTTCTATGCCCGCCGTACAGGTTGAAGCATTATGCGGGGGTGTTGATTTTGCCTTAAGCCTTGGTGAATCGACCATTTCAATGGCAAGTGGTGTTGATTTTAAATTTGATGAATTACACCGCGCTCAATTCGTTGAGTCATGTGCCCCGTTACTAGAAAAACACGGCCTTAAATGGCTTGAATGGTGGGGCAAGTACCACGCAGAATTTGCCGTTGCATTAGCGGGCGGTGGTTTGGTGATGTCGTCAGTTGCCACAATCAAGCGCCTTAAGGTGGAGCAAGCCGTAAAAATTCAGCTTATGGCTAAGGCGGCAAATGATGCCATGAAGCCAGAAGATAGCGAATTGACCGAGGGGGAAAGCGATGGTGAAGCCGAAAGCAAAGCCGCTTAAGTTACCAACGCCAACCAATGCCAATCAGGCTTTAAGCCCAGAACATACCGTTTATGTTGCCACAACGGGCGGGGGGAAAACTACCGCAATCAAGCGCCTTGATATGATTAAAAAAGGCGCTCAAGTGGCATTTTTTGATCCCTACTCCAACTATTCGGGCAAGTTTAAAGGGCAGCAAGTGCAAGCGTTTACTGAGTTTGCGCCGTTCTATGCGGCGTTGATTGCTGGTCGAAAGAAAAAGGCAGGGTTTAAGGTGGCGCTTAATGTGCCCGCTACACTCGAAAACTTTGAATTATTCGCTCAATTGGTGTGGTCGGTAGGTAATGGCTCAAATGCTTTGCTGCATTGCGTATGCGAAGAAATGGCAACCATCATGGAAACCAACCAAAAGCTTAACGGCAGGGCGGGCGAATTGTGGCGTGGAGGTCGTCAATTCGGGCTTGTGATGCATGCTTTGTTTCAGCGCATGCAGGAAGTGCCCAAAACAATCACAAGCCAATCGGCAAAGTGGTGGGTTGGCGGTTTGGCGGGGGCAAGTGATGCAAAAGCCATTGAGCGAGAACGCGAAATTGATGCTAGTCAGCTAATGAAGCTGAAAACGGCGCGCGATAATGGCGGCAAGGCACAATATATCTACAGTGAACGGGTGGGAGAAATCACGAAACAAGGGGAAATTGATTGCCGAAAATAGGCGGTTTAGCCTATTAGGCTAGGCGGGTAGGCTATTAGCTTACACCGCCTTTTTTTGTGCTTGAAACTCGCCCAAATTGTACCCCAGTTAACCGCGCCGTGGTGGCGCACTTCTCAACTATGCAGGGGCATACAATGAAACTTGATAAAAAAACCATGTTACCGATTGCCGTCACAGCGGTGGTAACAATTGTCGTGATTGCGGCAATTAACAACGTTGACGCACTAGAAAGCGTTAAAAAGCAACTTAACGGCGATAAAGGTTGGTTCTAATTATGGAAATGATGAATACAGCATTTAACCCGCGTCCTAAAGAGCTTGATCCGATTGAGGGCGCAATGTGGGGCAGTCAAGCAACGCAGCGTTTACCATCTGGACCAACTTATCAAAGCATTGAATTTGTAACCGATATTACAGATCCAACGGATATTGAGCGCGTGATGGTTAAGCACAACGGCAAAGAAATCATCAATGTAACGGGTGAAGATTTGGTGGCATTCCAAAAACACCGCAAGCAATACGTGAAAGCGGGTCGTTACGTGATCCCGTTTGGCGATATTTCGCTACGCACTAAAGCGGGTGTGCGTACTGGTGAGCTTGTCACGCTAAACGGTGAGATTTGGATGATTTACATTCAACTCAAGTCAAAAACAGCGGGCACGGCAGCGCCAAGCATCAAAGCGCGAGCGCATACCACGGCGTCACAATCTACACGCATTTACATGCCACGTTTGTACTCTTTGACTTGGTATGCAAGTGCCGCAGGTCGTACACCGTTCGATTTTGCCGAGCGTTCACCGTACCTATCGCTAAAGCGTATGCACTTCAAAGATGATTCAATTCAGCGTGTGCGTGTCCTACGTGACAACCGCGAAGAAATGAACGTGAGCGCAGAAGATAACGCTTTTGATTTGGCGGTTGCTGATCTTGAACAGTCAGAAGGCTATTTCTCACTAGATTTCGTGCGTACTGGTTTCGGTGTTGAGGGTCGTTTACCGACCAACGCAGTGAGCCAATTGCAATTTGAGCTTGATAAAACGCAAGCGGGTTCTGTGCCTGTTGTTATCGAAGCCATTGAGCAAGTCGGGCAAATCGCAGCAGCGGCATAAAGGGGGCTTTTATGCAGTGGTTCGAAAGCATTTTAGAATCAGGCGGCGAGCTTATCGGTGGCGCGGTTGACGTTGTTGGCGATGTGGTGAACAACGTTGGTCAAGATTGGTTGGGCATTAAGCTTGGCTATGAGGCCGAGCGCGCCGACAGCGCAAACCCAGAGTCCAATCGTGATAATCAAAATGACTACCAAGAGGCCAACGGCGCGCCAGTTCAAGGCAGCGCGGGCACTCAATCAAACACGCAATTGTATTTGATTGCGGGTGTGGGTGTTGCGGTCGCAGCGGTGGCGGCAATGGTTTACATGAAAGGGGGTAAATAATGCCCTTTGCAGTATTTCCATTGTTGGCGGCGTTTGGTGTTGGCATTGGCGGCGGCTTTTGGTTGTCGGACGGCGTTAACGATGCCAAATGGCTCTTAATTCTTGGGGCGATTATGTTTGTTGTCCTTAAGGTGATGGTGTGAATTTATGTTGCCTGGTCTAAGTACGTTAACCAATAGCGGCACAATGCCGATTAGCGGCGGCGATGCACACAGCGGCAGCGCAAACCAAAATTCATCAGGCGTCAATGTTGGCGGTATTTCGATGGGTGGCGGTGGCCTCCCAACATGGGCGATTGTGGCAATGGTTGTTGTGGTCGCTTATGTGGTGGTTAAAAAATGATGTGCGTAGCCAATAAAGCGCAAGCATTGCGTGAGTTGGTGAAAGCGTTTCGAGCATGCCCGCACGAATTTGCAGAGATGCAAGCGGGTATTGTTCGCGGTGAGGTTTGTCTTTATCGCATTAAAGCTGCAAAGCACGATTTGTTTGTGGCGGCAGAATATGAAAAGGACACGCTTTTTTTGTGGGGCGTGTCAGGGGTCGGGCTTCAGTCTGGCATTTTAGAATTAAAAAATATTGCACGGCGGGCGGGCTTAACCTATTTGGAGGCGGTAACGCATTTCCCCGAAGTGGCGCGGCTTGCCCGCCGTTTTGGTACGCAAAATGGTGATCTAAGTTCGGCTGTGCAGTCTTTGAAATTAAAGGTTTAAACGATGGGCGGTAAATCCAGTTCGAGCAGTAACACAACGGCCACGAATACCACGGGGCAAAATGCCATTGAGGGCGACAACAACGGGGTCGCGCTAAGTGGCATTAATGATTCAACAGTCAATGTGACCGCAACCGACCACGGCGCGGTGAAAGGTGCGCTTGAGTTAGGCGGTGAGTTGATTTCAGAAGTGGGCAACATTCACGATAAAAATATAGATTTTGCCAGTGATGTGACCAAACAAACTACCGACTTTGCAGCGGGTGCAATTGCCAATAACACCGAATTTGCAGGGTCAGTACTTGAGGAATTCAGTTCTAGCAACAGCGAAAATCTAAACATGTTGGCGGGCTTGTCTGGCAGTCAAGCGGCGCAAAACAGTGCGAATTTAGATGCCGTGATGGAGCTTGCGAAATTCCAAAATGACGGCGGGGAAACTGAGAACAACAAAACGCAATTGATAGCGATTGTGGTGCTTGGTTTGGTTGTGGGTGCAGTGGCCTTTAAGGCGGTGAGCAAATGAACATTGAATTTTTAGCAGGTGAAACCAAGCCCGTGACAATGGATGGCAATTGGATTCACGTTGAAGCGTCACAGGGTGATCTTGTTTTTCAATTTGAAACGGGTGAAACCGTCTCGCTAAAAGAAACCGCCGTTTATGACCGAAACAAGCCGATAGGCCGTGTTTTGATTACCAGTGTTTTAGGTGGCTTGGTTGGTATTGGTTATGGTCACGGCACGTATACACCGCCCGTCAAAGGGCAACAGGTGCAAGTGTCAACCATGCCAAAAATCGAAATTGAAGCGGGTCAGTCTGTGGGTGTTGATGCACTCCCAAAGGTGGAAATCGCGGCGGGTCAATCCGTTGCCGTGGAATCTCTGCCAAAGGTCGAAATCGAAGCGGGTCAATCCGTTGCCGTGCAATCTCTGCCAAAGGTAGAAATTGAATCGGGTCAATCGGTGGCCGTGCAATCTATGCCAAAGGTTGAAATTGAAGCGGGTCAATCGCTGGCCGTTCAATCTCTGCCAAAGGTAGAAATTGAATCGGGTCAATCGGTGGCCGTGGAAGTATCGGCGCAATTGGTAACGGGTGAAATTGATACATTTCCCGCCACGATTGCGCTCAATGCAACGCGCAAGAAAATCATTTTAAAGGCTAATACCATCAATGTTGATTTGGTGAAAGTAGGGGCTTTTGAGCTAGAAGCGGGTGAGTTTGTCGAGTTAGAAACTACCGCAGAAATTAATTTAACCGCCGTAACGGCGGGTGACAAAATTCAATATATTGAGGTGTAACAATGTCTATTTTACCAATGGGAAGTGATCGCAACAAAATCGAAGAGCTTGAGCGACTAGTTGCCGAGCTTGGCGCGGGCAGCGGTGGCGGTGGCGGTGAGGGCTTAGGCTATCGCGTGGCGTTTCCGTATAACTGGGGTTATTCGTCTGATATGTACAACGATAAAGCCGCAGGGCAATCTGGAAACAGCCGACCAGATAACGAGATTGTGAGTTCGTTTTTTCGCTTAAATAGCAATGTAGAGCAACAGCGAATTAACTTTTACGGGGCAGCGCAAGGGATTCTTGCAGATTCCCCATATTCGCAATCAGCCGCTTATCACGCAGTTCATTTTTATACCCATATATTTATGAAAGGCGGGATTTACGATGATAATTTTTACTCGTTAAAATCTGCTTTCCCAACTGATAAATCTATTTTACGTGTGCGTTTCCATATGGGTGACAATGGCTCTAGTGCGTTTATGGATTGCAAGTTTGTGCCGAATGAATATAACGACACGTTCGATTTTTGCGCCTCTTCTTTAGTTACCTATGTGTTTGATAATCAATCTTTTTCGAATCCCGATGATAGTGATTTCATGATCTCGTTTACATTGGTGAATGAAACAGCAGAAGAGGAAGTTGCGCTAACTTCTGAGACTGGCGCACGGGCTCGCGGCATTAGTGGCACGATGCACATCGCAGATTATGAAGTTGTGCCGTACATACCAACCTAATTAGGGAGTGAGTCATGGATTTACGTTTTGCGATGGTGTTAATTGCGGCTTTATTGGGGTTTAAATTTATGGAAAGTAACTTATCTACAGTGCGCGGGATTCGCAACAATAACCCGCTCAATATTCGAAAGGGTAACGATTGGCAGGGTGAAACCAGTTTTTCGAAAGATGCAGAATTTGAAAGCTTTACGCATGAAAAATACGGTTTTCGTGCAGGGGCTAAGGTGCTGCAAACCTACCAAAACAAATACGGCTTGTATTCGGTGCGTGAAATGATTGCGCGGTTTGCGCCCAGTCATGAAAACGACACGGATAATTATTCCAAGTTCGTTGCGGGTCAATTGGGCATCAGTGAAACCGAAAAATTAGATTTGGCTGATCCCGATAATATGGCGCGCATGATTCATGCAATGTCAATCATGGAAGTTGGCCGACACTACACACTAGACCAAGCCCGTCAGGGCGTGGCATTAGCTTAAACTAAGGGGAAAAGCATGTTTAAATTTAATCAGGGTTCAACGTGGCGCGGTTTGGCGCTTATCGGGTCGGTGGTTGCGGCTGTTACGGGGTACGGGCACGTTTTCAGTGCCGAAGTAACTCAATCGGGCGTGGTGCTTGGCGGTGCTGTGGGCGTGGCTGTGCCCGCTGTGTTGGGTGTCTATGAGGTGATTCGAGACGAGTTCAAAGGTGGCTAAATGGACAGTGTATTATTTGGCGCACTTCAATCGCTTGGGTTGAGCGCGCCAGATCTTATAATTGCCGCTTTGCTTGCTTGGAATCTACAGCGCCAAGGTAAAATCAGCGAAAAAATCAATGCGACCACAAGCCGATTAACTGAGCGCGTGATCGTTTTGGAAACCATAGAGGCAAGAAAGGCCAATTAATGACAACTAAACTCTGAAAGCCTCGCCAGTGTGCGGGGCTTTTTTACGTTGAAAGGCCGCGAAGTGGGCGAAAGGTTTCGCGCTAGGGTTGGTAAACGCCCAGACCGTTGCGGCTTGTTGTGCGGTGTCTCGGTAGCCTTTTGCCATTCTAGCGGCTTGCTTTTTGGCTTTAGCGTAACGCTGTGCGTCTCTGAGTTGTTTCACTTGCGTTTGCAATGCTCGGTTGTGGGCGTGAAGCAATGCTATATCGCTAAGGGCTTGCGGGGTGAGTTCGTAGCCGTCAGGGGCAATTAATACGCCTTTTTCCTCATTGATCCGAAAGCCGCGCCAACGGACATCATTTGGCAAATAGCCAATGGCTTTGATGATTAATAACTTTTCAGCCATTTCATTGGGTGGTGTGTGGCCGTTTAACCACCGTTTAACAGTAACGGGGCGAACGTGGAAGAATTCCGCGCCTGCATTGATGCTTGGAAAGTTTTGGTGAAATAGAATGTTGAATGACGTTGTAAACATTGATACTCCTCACAATATTTGCAAAACAAAATTATTTTTATTCGTCCTAGGATTCCTTTGAAAAGGACGTGTTCGGATAGTAATACTAAAGTATGAGCCATTAAAACAATTTACTGTGAATAAACCCAGTTATGACAACGATTTGTGATCTGCATCCGTCATAAGTAGTTGTTGTGCCACAAGTTTTTTAAATTGTTAATAAACCTTAGTCTTATGCGCATAATCTATCTTATGTTAAATTAGGTGAATTAATAATGAGGCAGCCTTTGCTGCCTCTTCGTTGTTCTTAAGGTTTAACCGCCTGCTAGCTTTACGGTCATCCCTTTCTTCTCAAGATGGGTTTTAATCTGTTCACGCTTGTCGCCTTGAATCTCGATAACGCCATCTTTCACTGAACCACCACAACCGCACACTTTCTTGAGCTCAGCCGCGATTAATTTAAGTTGTACGTCGTCCAAGTCTATCCCTGTAACTAAACATACACCTTTACCTTTACGTCCTTTGGTTTGACGTTGAATACGAACAATACCGTCTCCTTGAGGTCGGGTCGGCTTTTCTTTTTCTGGTGTGATTCGCCCAGACTCAGTTGAATATACTAATGACACACAATTCTCCTAACGTGCAAACTTCGCATGATTTGCATCGATAAACTGTTGGATTTTAACTTTACCACCTTTTAGCAGTTTACCGTGGAACATACAATACCAATCACCTGGTGCACCGGTGTCGTTGTTGAGTAAGTAACCGTTGTACTGTTCTTTGGTGCTCGCTCTTGTCTCAGAGGATTTGGCTAATGCAGCAAAGTTTTTAGGATCGACCATTTGCGCGGTTTGCTGCCACCAATCAATGCTTTTACACAGAGCTTGTAGCGGCCCTTTAATCGTTTGTTTCTTTATGCTGACTTCCCATATCTCTGGCGATGATTGCACCAACTTTAGGGTAAGCCCCTTATAGACTCGTTTTGTCATAATTGTACAGTTTGTCGTATAGTATATATAGTTTAAATGGTATGTTGATTTAATCAACATGGCATTCCATTACACACCGATAAATGGACGCTCAATGCGCAAAAAGATTGTACCGATCACGGATTTAGACCTAAAAAACCACCTTATCCTAAAGTTTTCCACTGCCATAGAGTTGAGTGATTTTCATCAGCTAACTAAAAACCAATATTCTCATAACTCGGCGTTATCAATGGTTAACGATTGGAATGACTTTGTTGTATTTTGCTCAAGCAAACGAGTTGCTGCTCTACCCACTTCATCCACTGCTTTGCGTTTGTATATCGAACGTCAAACACAAACTAAACGTTATTCTACAATTAAGCGTAGTGTGATCAGCCTATCCGTTGTGCACCGTTTTCTAGGCTTTGCAGATCCAAGTCGTCATCAGCAAGTGCAGTTGCTGATGCGGAGCATGCGTCTGACCAAAGAATCTCGGCCTCACTCAGCAACTGCGTTAACACAAGCCCACATTAAAATGCTGGAAGTCACTTGGAATCTTGAACAATTGAAAGCGTTAAGAGACATAGCCATTATTAGAACTATGTTTGAATGTGCGTTAAAACGTGGGCAGTTGTGTGCTTTAACCACAAGCGACGTAAAGAAAAACGATCAGGATAGTTACAGTGTAACTATCGGCGGTGAGGTATATACGCTTAGTGATTCCACTAGCGCAATGGTCCATCGTTGGTTTGAGTTATCTGGTATCGTTGAAGGGCCGGTATTTAGGAGCGTCGATCGTCACGGAAATATCGGCATTGAGCCACTCGACGTATCTTCTGTTTACCGTGTATTTAGATTGGCATCTCAAACACTCGGTTTACAAATCCATTTAAGTGGACAGTCTCCGCGCGCTGGCGCAGCTAAAGAACTGTCGGCTCAAGGCAAGAGTTTAAAAGAAATACAGCAGTTTGGTCGATGGCTTAGTCCCGCGATGCCTGCACATTATATTGGAAATCAACATATTGCAGACAATGCGAGACTGACGTTTAAGTCAATGAAGCCTTGGTTGACGTAATTCTTATTAGATATTAATGCTATTTGGTTGTTTTTTTCACGGCTGAGACAATAGCGCTATTCAAAAACTCTGGAAAAGAGTCGCCATTTGCTTCAAGCATTTTAGGGAACATCGATATTGGGGTCATCCCTGGGAAGGTATTCACTTCGTTTAGATAGACGTCGCCATCTTCAGTCAGAAAAAAGTCCACTCTAGAAAGATCTTTCAATTTCATTTGCTTAAACACGGTATGAGTGTAGCTTTGCATGAGTTGAACTTGTTGTTCCGTGATGTTTTGGGCGCGGATATCGGTGGTGGAATGGCTATCGGCACTGTACTTTTCATCATAGCTATAAAAGGTATCCGCTGGCGCTTTTACTTCACCAGGAAATGACACTTTTAGTTCCCCATCAAGTTCATAAGCCGCAAGCTCTATCTCTCTAGGCTTAATCATTTTTTCGATAAGCACTTGATCAGAAAAGTCAAAAGCCTGCTGAATCGAGCGTTCGATGTCCCTTTTATTGGTGACAGGGTAACAGCCAACGGACGATCCTTGGCACGCGGCTTTAACAAATAGCCCGCCCCATTCAGAAAAGGCTTTATGCGCCTTAGCGATATTTTCTTGGTTTAGCTCACTAATGAATAAATACGGTGTATTTGCAACGCCCAACGCGTCATACCAAAGCTTGGATGAAATTTTGTTAAAGCTTAATGTACTTGCTTGCGGTCCGCATCCAAGGTAAGGGATCTTAGCCAACTCAAGGAGAGACTGAATATCACCCGTTTCACCAGGATAGCCATGAATACAAGGAATAACATAATCTACGTGTTTACGTAGCGAATCGGTGACCAACTCTTGGCTGTGGATATCGAGGTAACATTCACTGTTCCCATTAATGATCCAACCCGACTGAGTGATCTCTACCATCGATACATGGACGTTGGGCAATGTGTCTAAGTTGCTTTTGATAAAGTTGGCAGAAATTTGTGAAATTTCATGCTCAGACGAACCTCCACCGAAAATAAGTAGAGTGTGAATAGAGTCTAGTTGTTGCGTTGATTGCTGTTGCATCGCTTAGTTAGCCTAACTTGCTGCATTCCATTGTAATTCGCCCATTGTGCCAAAACGATCTGCTTGGTTAAAGGCTCTATTTGTTCAAGCGCCTGTCAATTAACCAATTTTAACGGGTTGATTACTTAATTTGAACGACGTCAGGCGAATCTGAGTTAGTGATTCGTTTCACGTTACGGATGTAAGGTGCACTAATGCCCATTTGTGCCGAGACTTCGGCTGCGCCTTTTTGTGCTAGCAAGAACGTATCATATTGACCAACGAGCACGGCATACATGCGCTTACCATTAACGTTCTTAGTGTGCTTCCAAACTGGCTTTATGGTTGGAATGGTTTCTACATAATTGTTAAAACGCTCTTGACTGTCAAAGGCGGCGACTTGAATGGTGTAGCCGACGAACCTTGCATTCAACTCAGAATTTTGAGTCTCTTTTGCTGCGACTTTCTCGACAACAACAGGTTCTGGCTCAACGGCAGCTACGAGTACGGGGTCAGGCTCAGTATTTACTGGTGCTTCAGTCGCGTTTAGCTCTACGGGCGCTTCTGCTAGGGTAACTTCTTCCACGTCTGACATGACTGGCGAAGTAACAACTTCCCTATCATACTCTTCTTGGTAAGAGTCCACTTTTACATCAGTCGCAATCTGCCCAGTTGAGCAGGCGGTCAACGTTAATAAAGCGGCGGTAGAAAAAATCTGTTTCATATTCAGTACACGTCTAAAATGAGATCTCCAAATGATGCCGCTCTGGCGTGATATTATCAAGAACTTACCGCAACATTTTTAACACTAAACGTGAACTTTTACGCAAAGTTGTGCGCTAATATTGTTTAGCATGGATAAATACCCCTGATTTGGTTAAGGAAGATCTTTTTATGTCCGATTTGAACGCGCTGTTTTCCCCCTCTTCAATCGCTGTGGTTGGAGCAACTGAACGACGTCAATCCGCGGGCAATATAGTTTTTCGGAACTTGATCAACTCTGGTTACAACGGGATCATTCTTCCCATTAATACCAAAAGACGATCAGTGTGCGGTGTATTAGCCTATTCTTCAATTGATAAAGCCCCTATCGTTCCTGAGTTGGCAATTTTATGTACACAATCGAAATACAATCCAGCTCTTATCGAAGAATTGGGTTCTGCGGGTGTTAAAGCCGTTATCATTGTCGATAGCCAAACCTCGCAAGAGTCTCAGGAAATAGAGTTAGAATTGCTAGAAAGTGCAAAGCGTTATGGTATGCGCATATTAGGGCCTAACAGTTTGGGTTTGATCTTACCTTGGAAGAATCTCAACTTATCTCTCTCTCCCATTAGTGCGCAGCAAGGTAGCCTTGCCTTTGTATCGCAATCTGCAGCGATATGTTCAACAGTATTAGATTGGGCTAAAGATAAGCAAATTGGCTTCTCAGCGTTCGTCTCAGTGGGTCGAGGTATTGATATCGATTTTGCTGATTTGCTCGACACACTCGCACTCGATAGCAAAACCAGAGCGATTTTGGTGTACGTGGACTCTATTGTCGACGCAAGAAAGTTTATGTCTGCCGCGCGCGCAGCATCGCGAAATCGACGAGTGCTTGTTGTTAAAGGTGGCCGAAGTCCAGAAGGTGCGCTTGCGGCTAGTCGCCATAGTGGCCTCCCAAATACAACCATGGATGTAGTGTTTGACTCTGCAATAAAGCGCTCTGGTATGCTTCGTGTCCATAATACTCACGAACTTTTCGCGGCGGTAGAGACATTGACTCACTCTGTTCCGCTTCGAGGCGAACGTTTGACCATTGTAACCAACGGTGGGGGACCGGCAATAATGGCGGTTGACTCGCTGTCGGACAGAGGCGGAAAGTTGGCTGATCTCTCTGTCAAACTTCAGCAGCGTTTATTGTCGCTTAACGTGACAGAAGCGAGCAATCCGATTGATTTAGGGGGCGATGCGACTGCTAAGCGCTATGTCGATACACTCACCGCTCTTATGGACAGTGAGGAAACCGATGCCATTTTGGTGATGCACTCCCCGACTGCAGTCGTCGATCCTTTAGATCTGGCGACGCAAGTGCTCGATGTGGTAAAGGCTCACCCGAAACGAAAAAGGTATAACATACTCACCAATTGGACGGGCGAGTCCTCTACCGTCGGCGCGCGCAAGAAGATCAATGCGGAGGGCATTCCAACATATCGTACACCCGAAAGCGCCGCTGTCGCTTTTATGCACCTTGTTGAGTACCGCCGTAACCAGCGTCAACTCATGCAAACCCCCAGTTCTTTAGAGGGTATTTCTGCTGAAGAGAAAGTTAAGGCCGAACAGTGGCTAAACCAACAAATCTCAAAAGGTGATACCCACCTAGGGCCTCATACCGCAGCAGAATTATTTACCCATTATGGTTTTGACGTATTGCCTACGTGGCATGTCAAAGACGCTTTACAGGCATCGGAAAAAGCAAGTGAAGTTGGCTTTCCCATTGCACTAAAAATCCAGTCTAAACAATTGTCCAGAAAATCAGATGTGCATGGTGTTCAACTTAACCTGCGTAGCCAGCAAGAGGTGTATGAAGCGGCGACTACCATGTTGCAGCGCATATCCATAGAGCACCCTGACGCGCTTGTAGACGGGTTAATTGTGCAAGCGATGGCGCCACGCGCTGGAGCAATTGAGCTAAGAGTAAGAGTGTTTACTGATCCGGTTTTTGGTCCTGTGATATGCGTTGGGCAAGGAGGTCGGCAATGGGATGTTGCTAGAGACGCTAGCATCGGTTTGCCTCCTTTAAATCAGGCATTAGCGCGATACCTTGTAATTGGTGCGATTCAAAATCGTCATCTACCACAGCCCCAATTCCCCAACGCGTACGACATTGATACTCTCGCTGAGTTCTTGTCAAAACTGTCGCAAATGATCATTGATTGCCGTGCTATCGAACAGCTGGATATTCATCCAGTTATGCTATCAGGCAAGCAACTCACTATTGTCGATGCCGATATTCAACTGACTTTACCAGGAGATCGAGCTAGAGCAAGGTTGGCTATACGCCCTTATCCTGTCGAACTTGAGCAGTCCGTTGAACTTAAAGATGGCCGCAAAATATTGTTGCGCCCCATTCGCCCCGAAGATGAGCCGTACCATGGTGAATTTATTGGGCGAGTCTCTAAAGAAGATCTGTATAAACGATTTTTTACTGAGGTTGGCGAACTAAACCACGAGGCGCTAGCGAATTTAACTCAAATCGATTATGACCGTGAGATGGCGTTCATTGCCGTTACGGCAGATGAGCATAATCCGTCTATCATTGGTGTTTCTCGGTTGCTGGCAGAGCCCGACAAAAGGAGTTCAGAGTTTGCAGTTCTCGTACAGTCTGACCTTAAAGGGGTTGGGCTAGGACGGTTATTAATGGAAAAAATCATCGATTATGGACGCGAAAACGGCATTCAAGAAATAACAGGTATGACGATGCCGACCAATAGAGGCATGATCGGCCTATCGCAGAAACTTGGCTTTGATGTGTCAGTCGATTTTGAAGATGGCACTGCCGATATGCGTTTAACGCTGTAACTGTCGCGTGTAATTACAGTGTTTTTGGCCACATTTTAGGCATTTGTTGGGTAAGCCAAGTCTTGGCCTTGCCCATTTGGTCCCTTTTCCAAAATAGACCCAATGCAACCGTTTGAGGTGGAGTATCAGAAATTGCCTTCAATACACCGCGCTCAATTAAAGGCTCAGCCACAGAGTTCGGTAAAGTGCCTATTCCGAGCCCACTGCTTAACGCATCGACTTTGGCACTAAAGTTACTAACGGTTAACCGGTCTTGTTTGTCGAGAATATTGATGCTCTTGGTCGGCTTAGACCTCGCGGTATCGGCAATAGCAATGATGCGATATTTTCGCTGCGCTTCTAAGTCGAATATACCACTTCGCTTGTGAACATAGTGATCGGCCGCCGCCACCCACACCATGTCAATGGCACCGATTGGCAGCATTTTATATTGCGGGTTATCGACGTTAATGACAGGCGTGACCAAAAGATCAGCTCTGCCCTCAGAAAGGGACTCCCAACTTCCTGCGAGGATCTCTTCTTGAAATTTTAGCTGAGTGGCCGATTTTTTTGCCAGTGCATCCACAAGTGGAAAAAATGTTTTTACTGGAACAATACCATCGTAGGCGATGGTTAAATCGAGCTCCCACCCATTGGCAATGGCACATGCCTCATCCACCAATTGATTGGCAGCACTGAGCAGTAAACGTCCTTTTTGAAGCAATAGCGTGCCTGCTTTGGTTAACTTAGCACGATGCCCTGAGCGGTCATATATGACAATATCTAACTCTTGTTCCAGTTTTTGTATTTGATAACTTAATGATGACGGAACGCGGTCGAGTTCTTCTGCTGCAGCGGTAAAGCTACCTCGTCTGTCTATCGCATCAATAATATGCAATGCTTCAAGAGTGAGTGGTGTGTTCATCCTTGCTCGCTTTAATTATCCTAATAAGTGCCTAGTGTATCGCTAAAAAAACAAAAACGCCCAGTAAATACTGGGCGTTTAGCAATTGGACTTAAAAATGTGTAAATAAAAGTTATTTGTCCGCTTTTTTTTCTTCTAATAGCATTACTATAGATGCAGTAATAAACGCTAAAATTAACGCGAGTTCCATTGGTTTCCCCTAAAATAGTGCTTTATCCAGCATGCATAAAGCTAACTCGCGATTATTATACGATACAAATTAAGTGCTAAACATTGATACAGGTTCAAAATTGCCAATTATTTCAATTTATTTAAGATTGTTACGCGTTGCTGTAACCATTTGGGTTTTGAGACTGCCATCGCCACGTATCTTCGGTCATATCCTGCAAAGTTCGAGTTGCGGTCCACTCTAACTCTTTGGTGGCTTTTTTAGGATCTGCCCAACATTCTGCAATATCCCCTGCCCGACGCTCAACAATTGTGTATGGCACACTTTTACCACTTGCTTGTTCGAAAGCTTTGACCATGTCCAATACACTGCTGCCGTTGCCTGTGCCGAGGTTGTAGACGTGTAGTCCTGGTTTCGAGCCAACTTTATTGAGTGCACTTAAGTGACCATCTGCAAGATCCAGTACATGGATATAGTCTCGAACGCCTGTGCCGTCAGGCGTGTTGTAGTCATTACCAAATACCGATAGAACCTCTCGCCGCCCTACTGCAACTTGCGAGATAAACGGCATTAAATTATTTGGGATCCCATTAGGATCTTCCCCTAATAACCCGCTCTGATGACTACCCACTGGGTTAAAGTAGCGAAGCAGCGTAATGCTCCAATCCGGGTTTGCTTTTTGAAAATCCGTTAAACACTCTTCGACCATCAATTTACTTCGGCCGTATGGGTTGGTGGCAGAGGTTGGAAAATCTTCGGTAATCGGCACAGATGCGGGATCGCCATAGACCGTTGCCGAAGAACTAAACACCAGTGAGTGCACGTCACTTTCGCGCATGGCGTCTACCAGCACAAGGGTTCCGTTGACGTTATTGTCGTAATACTCTAACGGCTTTTCGACGGACTCTCCGACGGCTTTAAGGCCAGCAAAATGAATGACAGAGTCCACGTTATGTTCAGTCATTGCCTTCACCAAGGCGTCCCTATCACGTATATCGCCTTTAACAAATTGTGGCGCAGTTCCCGTCACTTGTTGAATGCGATCAAGAACTTTGGCATTACTGTTATAGAGATTGTCAAAAATGATTGGAGTGTGGCCAGCTTCTATTAGCTGTATGCATGTATGGCTACCAATGTAGCCCATACCGCCAGTGACGAGTATATTCATTGTGTCCCTATCCGTTGCAAAAATGTCGGCAATGTCTCATCAAACCCTACACACTGGCAACTGCCAATGCTAGTGTAAATATGACTCAAAATTGATTAATTGTGCTAATTGGCTAGAAAGGAATCACAATGCGATTAAATTGCGACTTAGGGGAAGGTTTTGGACAGTGGCAAATTCATACAGATGTATTAGCCATGCCGCATATTGACATGGCCAATATCGCCTGTGGGTTTCATGCCTCTGATCCACTTACCATGTCGCAAACCGTTCAATTGGCAAAGGCTAACTCGGTAAGCATTGGTGCACACCCTGGTTACCCTGACTTAATCGGGTTTGGTCGACGCAGTATGGCGATGAAGCATGACGAACTGATTAGCACTGTTGTGTATCAAGTAGGCGCACTTCAGGCTATAGCGAAGATCCACGGCGTGAGTGTCGACTACATAAAACCCCACGGCGCGATGTACAACGACATGATGGTCAACAGTGAGGTGTTTAATGCCGTTATACAAGCGTGTGAATTACTGTCGTTACCGCTAATGGTTTTGGCTGGAGAAGCGTGTGAACGCTATATCAACACCGGGGTTAATCAGAGCGTTTCGTTGCTCAAAGAAGGTTTTTGCGATCGCCGGTATTCAAACAGTGGTGCATTGCTGCCACGCAGTCATCCAAAAGGTGTGTTAACCGACTCTAGCGACATACTCCAACAGGCTATAGAGATGTCAAAGGGGTATGTGACAACAGTCGAAGGTGATCGACTAGCGCTGTCCATTGATTCACTGTGTGTACATGGCGACAACTCCACGTCTGTGGCGTTAATCGCCAAAATTCGCAACCAGATCAAGGGTGAATAGCCGATGCGCCAACCTACGTACCAGCAAGTGTCGGAGCATACTTGGCTGATTGAACTTTTTGATGACATCAATCAACATGCGCCAATGGTCATTGCTCAATTGGTTGACTATTTAGAGCAGCGCTTTACTGGCATTATTGTCAGTTTAACGCCTTCTTATACGACGTTGCTGGTTGAGTTTCATCCAGCGCATAATCTTAGTAGCTCGCAATTGCGGACGGCCTTGGAGTCTTGGTCTGTAAACGGAGTTGACTCATTATGGTCGATTGATAACACCAATGCTCAAACAGTCCATAACATACCGACATTATACGACTCTCGCGTTGCACCAGACCTACATTTAGTTGCAATACAGTGTGGAGTATCCGTGGATCATCTCATCGAGCTTCATACTTCGACCGACTATCTGGTGCACGCCATCGGTTTTGCCCCGGGGTTTGCCTTCGCCGCTGAGCTCAATGGCGCAATTCAGTTACCAAGATTGAGCACCCCGCGTACCGTTGTTCCCGCTGGCAGCGTTGCCATTGCAGAGAAACAAACTGCTGTATACCCATTTTCATCCCCTGGTGGGTGGAACATTATTGGTCGAACACCTAAAAGGTTAGTCGACTACCAACGTGACCCTATTACACCTTTTAAAGTGGGCGATACGCTTCGATTTGAAGCAATTACGCAACAACAGTTCAAAGAGCTAGGAGGAAGGCTATGAGTTGTTTAGAAGTGCTTTCTCCTGGGGTGCGCTCGCTGATTCAAGATTGCGGCAGGCCTAATCACAAATCACTAGGCGTCCCTCTTGGTGGCGCGTTCGATGGTTACTCGTACCGCTGGGCGAACCACTTACTGGGTAACGCTCCAAATCGACCGACGATTGAAATAGATGTTGGATTGGCAAAGTTTAAAGTATTAAAACCGATTCGTGTGGCGATAACCGGAGCTCAGTCTCGGGTTTTAGTCGACGGTGAAATTGCTGCCAGTTGGAGTGTGTTGAGCTTATCCCCCACTCAAACTTTGTCCATACAACCAGCGAGGCGTGGATTGCGCAGTTATTTAGCCATAGAAAAAGGATTCGATGTCCCCTATCAGCTCGACAGCGCTAGTACTGATCCTTTACTGGGTATTGGTGGCACAAGTGCGAACGGCAATCCCTTAATGAAAGGCGAAAGGTTGAGGCAACAAAGGGGATGCGCACGAAGTCAAAATACTGACCAACGCTTTGCGACGAGTAAAACACCCCAATGGGTCTCGAGTCGTTTTGCCCTCAACTACTTGTTACAAACTCACCCTGCAAGTGAGAGTGATTGTGTCAGGCTTATGGTTGTCCCATGTTACCAAGTGGACAAGTATAGTGACGCTTCGCTAAAGGCATTTACGGAGCAAAAATTTGAAGTGTCTAAAGACAGTAATCGTATGGGCATTCGTCTATTGGGTACTCGCCTCTTTGACAATCACGCCACGGCGACGAAAATCATTTCTGAAGGTGTCGTCCCAGGAGCGATTCAAATAATGCCAAATGGATTACCAACGATACTGGGTGTCGATGCGCAAACCATAGGTGGCTACCCAAAAATAGGTGTTTTACCACAAGTGTCGCGCTGGACACTTGGTCAGCTTGCTCCAGGGACAAAAGTGAGATTTGAATGGACAAGTTGGCAGCAATCTAAGCACCGCAGTGATCAGTGGCGACGGTTTTTTGGTTATTAGTGCCAGCTTGTAATTAACAGAACACAAAATGCCTGCGGAACACTAAGGAACAACAGGCAGTTACTGTTGGCCGCTAAACGCTTTGCTTATTGGCCGTAGTATAGAGCTAATGCTTCAGGGTACCCACGACGTTTAGCCAGCTTTACTGCGTACTGCTCTATATCACTTTCTGTTAGCGCTTTATTTAACGGCCCTTCCGCTGCGCCGCTTCTTTGGCTCGGCTCAAGTCCACTTAGCTTTAATTGTTGCTCTATTTTAATGGCTGCAGGCAGACAAGATGACGCTTTGACGGTTTCGATACATGCGTAGTTTTGTTCACCAAACCACACTGAGGTAGCACGTAAGCTCACATCATCGCCCGGTATTTGCTGCGCCCCATACAGTGGTTTTCCGCCTAGCGAGGCAGAGGTAAATGAAGGAATGTATTGAGCTATGTGGTTAATAGCACTTTGGGTTCGCCGCGCTATTACTTCTTCACTCCACCCTTTATCAATCTTATTTAAAAGTGATGTCGGTAGTTGGGGTTGCGAGTCATTGCCTGATATCACGAGCCCATGTTTAAATAGCGTAATGTCTTCTGTCATCCCATGCAATTGGTACACATGCTTGCCGTAAGGGGTCAGTTGGGCCATCCCTTGTGGTGTGCCACGCTGACCATGAAAAATGACTTCTGGCCACTGCAAATCGTTGTCGACCCAGTTTGCCACGTAGGCAGCCTTAAACTCGACTAATCGGGTGCGTTTAATGTTAGCGAGATTATCGAGCGATCCAGAGCGGAAACCACAGGCGTTGACCAAATAGTCAACGTGTAACTGCTGAGTTTGACCATTCGAATCTATTGATATGGCCCAAGGCTTTTTTTGGTGTGGAGTAAATTCAATATGAGTGACCTTGCTAGACAGTTGTAGCTGACATTTAGGCTCTATATTCAAGGCAAGCTCTGCCTGTGCTGAAAGGCGAAAAACACTCCATCCATACTCTTGTACAATAATGACTGGGTAGCGCAATGAGTCTAGATCGACGTGTTGCGCAAATGGGATTAGCCACTGTTCAATCGTTGTCGGGCGTTCTGGTTGTTGTTGTTCTTTCAACGCCAATAGCTGTTGCTTGGTATAGACCGTAAAGTAATCCTCTGGTTCACCTAGCACTTTGTTGGACGGATCAAGGTCAATTAGCTGTCTGTAGTGCTGCTGCACTTGTTGCAATCTAGGTAACAGTGATTGCGGATCGTGCTGATCGTGTTTGGGCGTCGCAATGACGGTTGGACGGCGATTAATGGTGTGTGGGTACAACTTCACTGACTCAATGGAGTCTCTTAGTAATTCGATACATTGTTGATCGCTTATCTCTCGGTAAAGGTTACCTCCAGCATGAAGGTGGCAAATAGGTGGCCCACTTACTAAGCTTTCGTTCTTTTCAACTAACACCACATTATATCCCTGCTCAGACAGGTGTAATGCAGTGGTTGCGCCAGCGACACCCCCACCAATAATTCCGACTAATGGTGTTGAGATAGGCTGTGGGGACAGCGAGTTATTTTGAGTTTGGTTAGCGTTCATTATCTAGTAACTGACTTCGTATTATTTTGATTAAAAAAGTGTGTCATCGGGCTATAACAAAAACGTAATCGACGTGAAATTTTTCTAAGAAAAAACTTGACCGCATTTTTCCAGATTGGCCTTTGCATTGCAATGTGTATAAGCATTTTGCAGCAGGCCAGAGTATAACAGTCTTTGCGAGCCATATCTCACTATTGAGAGAAAGGTTATCCAAAGTTTTATCCACTGTTTCTGTGGATAAAGAGAGCAGTTATACAAACCGCTCTCTTTCACCTGTATATAAGTTTTTGTCTGTTAAAGTAAAAAAGTTATACGTATTGTGTGGACTAAATCGATCCATTTTTAACAGGCAATAACAATTTTTTTATCAGAGTGTTCACGACAGTTGCCAGTATAACAAAGGTTAATACTGGCAATACCACCCATAACCCGACATGCAATGTAGGTGTCAAATCGAAACCAAACTTCATTAGGCTTCCTACCGCAATTTCAGCACCGAAACTCGCTACTACACCTGCGATGAGAGCCATAAGTCCATATTCACACCAGATAGTATTGGCAATACGTTTACGGCTAGCGCCAAGTGTTCTATAGAGACGAATTTCCAGTTGACGCTGCGACAAACTTAACCTTAATAAAGTAAATATCAGTAGCAATCCAGCAATCACTCCAAGGGCTGCGAGAACGGTGATCGACCAGACGATCTGCCCAAGTAATTCTTGAATTTTTTCACCCATTTTACGTACGTCTAATAAACTGACAGTTGGGTGGTTACTTGATAAAACTTTAACAAAGTCTTGATCGCTATCGTCGACCCTAAAACTGACCATGTACGATGAAGAAATGTCGGTCATTAGATCAGGCGTAAAAATAAAGTAGAAATTTGGCTTCATTTCTCTCCAGTCAACAATCCTAATCGAGTTGACGGTCGCTTCAATGGGTTGCGCATTGATCACAAATTGTAAGCTATCACCAATCTGCAAACCAAGATTATCGGCAACCTCAGATTCTACAGAGACCCCGTTAGTCATCGTCCAAGCACCATCTCTGACGACATTGTATTCTGGTATACCGTCGGACCATGTCAGGTTAAGTTCGCGTCTCACAGCATCGGTGTCGCCTTTTTCGTCGGCAACTTGTTTCGCGTCTAAGCCATTAATTTGGGCTAGGCGTCCGCGAATTATTGGGAACGCTTTTGAGCGATCTATCCCTTGCTGATCAAGTTGCCGAATATATTGGTCAACTTCGTAGTCGGCAATATTGATGGCAAACGCATTTGGCGCATTTGCTGGTAAGGTACGTTGCCAGTCACCGAGCAGATCGCTGCGCACCAGCCAAATAATAGACAGAAGCATTAGTGATAATGCTAACGCGCCAAATTGAAGTCCGCTCGCCCGTGACGAGCGATTTAGGCGACTGATTGCCAGCGCCATTGCAGGCCCCCATTTGGCTTTGCCAATGGCCTTAGAGAGCAGAACGCTGATTGCTGCTAGAAGAACGAATAGCACGCCAATGGCAACTAAAACAATCCATACTAAGGTGTTGCTCGCGTAGACAAACAGCAGCGGCAAAATTGGAACCAGCACCAAACCCCAATGTGCTTTGTTTCCTTGCTGAGCAGCGGGTTGCAGTACATTTACAGCTGATGTGTTTACTAGGTTTGTTAAAGGGATTCCCAATGCAGGTACCCCGATTAACACACAAGTGATTATCGCGACAGCAACTGGGGCAATACCATAAGTTGGTAGTGGATCAGGGAGTAAATCGACCAATGGAATACGCAATAAAACTTCCAAGCCAAAACCAAATATCAGACCAGCAACTGTGCCAAGTGCCAGTAGCAGCGCAACTTGAATAGCGAGCCAACGAGTTATCCACGCTTTGCTGGCGCCGATGCTTTTAAGCATGGCGATGGTTTTACGACGTCCATTCACATAGTGCTGACACGTAAGCACTAATGTCGTGGCGGCCATTAAAATCACAATGGCAACAGTGAGAGACAGATATTGGGTTGTTCTATCGAATATTTCGTTAGTCCGGCTAGCGCTACCTTGGTCACGCCAGCGATCGCTCGGGGTGATCTCAATGCTCTGCTTTAACGAAGAGAGTTGTTGTTCATCCCCTTCATAGAAGTTGATATAACTTACTCGGCTACCAAGTTGGATGGCGCCAGTTTTTTCAACATCAGAGTAGTGTATCAACACCGTTGGCATTTGCTGAAAAGGGTTGAAATTGAGTCCAGGCTCGTCAGCAATCTCGCCGCTTACTTGGAAATCTGCGTCACCAATAGTGACATTGTCACCAATGGACACGTTTAGCATCGACATAATGCGTGGTTCAAGCCAAAGCTGATTAGGCTGAACGCTATTGGATGTAGTTTGACCTTGTAAAGTTAGTTCGCCACGCAATGGGTAGTTGCTTTCTACCGCTTTTACCGACACTAGCTGCATGTCGCTATCACTAAATGCCATCGTTGCGTAGTTTACTTGTTGAGACTGAATAAGACCCAACTCAACGGCGCTTGCTTTAAGCGCTTCGGGTATCGGGTTAGATGAGCGAAAAGTAAGATCGGCGGTTAGCGCATCTTTGCCCTGCTTGACGATCACTTGCTCCATTCGCTCAGCTAACGCAGACAACGCGAATACACAGGCAATAATGAGCGCAATTGCCGCTGAAATTGGCCACAACTGCCCAGAAACAATTTCCTTCCAGCTCCATTGTGCGAGTCGCTTGTTTAGTGACTGCTGAGTTGCCGAGGGGTGCGTTGAAACAGCATGTTCCATATTACGCCACCTCTTGATCTGAAGTGTACAAGTGCCCTGCTTGCATTCGATAAATAGTGTCACATTGGCTTGCGAGTGTTGTGTCGTGGGTCACCATAACCAGTGTCGTACCGTGTTTACGATTGAGTTCAAACAACAAATTCACCACAGTTTCGGCAGTATGTTGATCTAGGTTGCCAGTGGGTTCATCGGCAAAGAGCACTTTGGGTTGAAGCATAAAGGCTCTGGCGAGTGCAACTCGTTGTTGCTCTCCACCGGATAGCTGGCTAGGTAAATGATCAACGCGATGATCCAAACCAACGCTTTTTAACAGTTGCAATGCACGTTCGGTATCTTCTTCTTGCCCCGCCAGTAGGCAAGGCAGGGTCACATTTTCAAGGGCGGTTAAGCTTGGGATCAACAAAAAGCTTTGAAAGACAAATCCCACCGATTCGCCTCGAATTTTAGCGCGTTGTTCGTCATCGAGATCTGATATTGGGTATTCAAGTAAAGAAATCTCGCCCTCACTTGGGGTGTCGAGACCCGCCAGAAGTGTCATCAGTGTCGATTTTCCGGCACCGGAAGTTCCGACGATCGCTACACTCTCTCCGCTTTTAATCTCTAAATTTACCTTTTCTAATATTGTTAATTGCTCACTATTAGTAGAGACTGTTTTAACGATATTTTTTGCAGTTATAACGGATGTACTCATGAGTCGACTTCTTTCCTTGATGTTGTTGTTTTTTATGTCATTTGGCCTTAAGGCTCAGACGCTTTTAGTCCTAGGTGACAGCCTCAGCGCTGGGTATCAAATGTCTATCGAACAAAGTTGGCCCAGTTTACTCCCTTCTGAGCTAGCAAACCATAATCTGAAGGTAAATGTTGTTAACGGCAGTATCTCTGGAGACACAACAGGCAACGGCCTGTCTCGCCTACCTACTTTACTAGACCAACATCAACCTGATTATGTACTTGTTGAACTAGGTGCTAATGATGGTTTACGTGGTTTCCCACCCAATGTGATCACAAATAATCTTAAAAATATCATAGCAATGAGTGAAGACAGTGGTGCAGAAGTCGCGCTGATGCAGATTCAGGTGCCGCCAAATTACGGCAAAAAGTACACGCAAGTGTTTGCCGACATCTACCCTGCACTCGCCAGTGAGTACCAAGTTCCACTATTACCGTTTTTTTTAGAGCAAGTGATCGTTAAGCCCGAATGGATGATGCAAGATGGCCTTCACCCTAAGCCAGAAGCACAACCCTGGATTGCTCAATTTGTCGCTGAAAAACTTGCACCATACTTAACGAAATAATGGTCTAGCGCAAAACAATTTACTTTTCTTTTCACTAGCATGGACTTTTCATTGATAAACATATCAATGTTTTCAGCGAATTTGATGTCTAAATGTGTAAGGAGATTTCATGGATCTTGAACCGATCATTAAGGGCGTTGTGGCAAAAAATGCCAATCCAGAAGGATGTCGAAAGGCCCTCAAGGAACAAATAGCTTACGTCAAGAAGAGTAATCAAATTAAACAAGGGCCAAAGCGCGTTCTCATTCTAGGCGCATCTTCAGGATTTGGCCTTGCCGCAAGAACTGCATTAACCTTTGGTGGCTCGCAAGCAGACACCATAGGGGTATCGTTTGAACGAGCGCCGTCGAAAGACAAACCTGCCAGTGCCGGTTGGTACAATAACGAACATTTTACCGATTTAGCGCGTAGTGAAGGTCGAATTGCAATCAATATTGTTGGCGATGCATTTTCGGATGAAACTCGCCAACAAGTTATAGAAGCCATCGAGACCTATTTTGAAGGTGAAGTTGATCTTATCGTGTATAGCCTTGCTACTGGACTTAGACCAAAGGGGTCAGGCGAGTATTGGCGTAGCGCGATTAAAACGATTGGAGAGCCGGTAACTGGTGCCACAATCATGCTAGAAAATGATGAGTGGGTTGAGACAACAGTGAATGCGGCAACTGACGATGAAATCGAATCGACCATCAAAGTCATGGGGGGCGAAGACTGGGAAAGTTGGGTTGACTTATTAATCAATCAAGAACAAATCGCTCAAGGCTGTCAAAGCATCGCCTTTTCTTACATTGGCTCTAAACTTACCCACCCTATTTACCACACAGGTACATTAGGCCGCGCAAAAGTCGATTTGCATCAGTCTAGCCATTTTATCCATCGTAAGTTGGCCAACTTCGGCGGCGGTGGATACGCGGTCGTGTGTAAAGCGCTGGTCACTAAGGCTTCAGTGTTCATTCCCGCTTTCACTCCGTATATGCTGGCGCTGTACAAAGTCATGAAGAAAAAAGGCACTCATGAAGGGTGTATCGAGCAGATGCAACGGTTGTTTACTGAAAATCTATCCTTTGCAAACGCGCCATTGGTGGATGGTGAGCGACTGATCCGTATAGACGACCTTGAGCTTGAACCAAGTACCCAAAAATTGGTTGAAGGTTTGGTTGCGCAGATGGATGCGAGCAATTTTACAGAAATAGGCGATTACGCTGGATACAAACAAGAGTTTTTGAAACTCAACGGCTTCGATATGTCACCGACAGTGTGAGTTACGGACGTCGATAGTGTTTCTAAAATGAGAACTGCTTATATAGGCGCCATTTTCACTTAAAATGGCGCCTTTTTTGTGTGAACTTAATAGATAACAACTACGTTTAAAAGACTCACTACAAAAGTCTATGGATAGACTAAATGTTAAATTCACTGCTCAATACACTGGAAGTGCCCGAACCCATCTTTGCCAGCTGGCAAAATGTGGTAGATCTGTTGGCAGAAGTGGCCAATGTTCCCGCAGCGTTGATTATGCGGGTCAACGATCATTCAATTACCGTGTTTCGTCGTTCAACCAGCAACAACAACCCTTATCAACAATCCGATAGCGAACCTTTAGGCCAAGGGCTTTATTGTGAAACGGTCATTTCAACACAAAAAATGCTGACTATTCCGGACGCGACAAAAGATGATGACTGGAACGACAACCCTGACCTTGGATTAGGCATGCTTGCGTATTGCGGTGTTCCCCTAAATTGGCCAAACGGAACCCCTTTTGGCACCATTTGCATTTTAGACAACAGTAGCAATGAATTTGGAGCAACCGCGATTAAACTGTTGCAGTCATTTCGTATGACGTTAGAAGCTCAGCTAGAAACAATTTATCAACAGCGAAAACTTCAACAGTTAAACAAAGAGCTGCATAATCGCGTGCGAAAACGAACTCATGATCTTGCACAATTAAACTTTGCGTTAACCCAAGAAATAGACCGCCGTAAAGCCGCTGAGCAAGAGATCACCTATCAACAGCAACACGATTCAGGCACGGGATTTTTAAATCGCTCGTCATTTTTGGCTGAAACCGATCGTTTGATCGAAAGTAGTCGTGAACGCGGCGCAAAAATATTGGTGATATTTATCGGCATTACTAATGGTCGTCAAATTCAGAAAAAACACGGCCATGAAACTTTCGATCAGCTATTAACGCTATTTCGTCAGCACTTCACACGATTCTTGCCGTCGTTATGCATTACTGGCAGGCCGTCCAGTATAGATTTAGCTATCGCGGTGCGTAAAACCAATAAGGCTGATATCGAAACGCTGGTTACCCACATACTTGACGCAGGCAGCCAAGAGTTTCAAGTCGAGGATGCACCGGCAATACACTTGAGCATCAATATCGGTGTTGCTTGCCAGCATTCCGCGGACTCAGAAGAGTTAGATCTTATTGCCAAAGCGCAGGAAGCGATGTTGAGTTGCCGTGACACCGGAAATCGCTACGCCTTTCACAATCAAATGATTGAATTAAAACACGCAACCCACAACCGTTTGGAAAGCTATCTATTACAAGCAGTAAGAAATGACGATATTACCCTGTTCTTCCAGCCTAAAGTGTCACCAGTAAATGGTGAGTGGACGGGAGCCGAAGCGCTGTTACGCTGGGATCATCCTGAACTGGGTCAAGTGTCGAGCGAATTACTGATAAAAATGCTAGAAGACAATGGACTGATTTTTGAAGTGGGAAACTACGTTTTACGCAGCGCTATAGAACAAGCAAGTGAGTGGCATAAACACTTGCCCCATTTTAAAATGGCAGTCAATGTGTCGTCGGTTCAGCTAAAAAACCCACAATTTGCCGAGCAAGTTCAACAATTGTTGAGTGTTTATAACCTCCCCTCTATTGCGCTTGAGCTTGAGCTAACGGAATCAACCATTATTGCGGACGAGTACTTAGCGTCAAAAACATTAAATACGCTACACGACATGGGGGTTGGATTAGCGCTCGATGATTTTGGAACAGGGTATGCTTCGTTTAACTATCTTAAAAAATACCCTTTCGATACGATTAAGATCGATAAGAGCTTTTTGTCGCAATGGAACGATCCCGAAGAAGGGTTGGCGATTATACGTTCAATCATAAGTATTGCTAAAAAGCTTAAATTAGCGGTGGTGATGGAAGGCATCGAAAATGAAGCCCAACAAAAACTGATCCTCGAAGAAGGTGCGGATTTGGGTCAAGGATTTTATTACGGTAAACCGATGCCAAAAACTGAATTTGAACAACACCTTATTGAGCAAACTCAATTACCAACAATCATCCGACATTAAGTTTTGCTCTACTGTTATTGCTTCTATATAATCGCGCCCCTGCCCCGACCTAAGAGAATGTTATGGACGCTTTGATCGCCAAACTAAAAAAGTTAGAAAAACAGAATTACCGTGCTTATCAAATGATTAAAGGTCAGTACGACTTCACCGATTTCGACTTGTTGATAGATAGCGTCCAAGCCGACCCATACGCTGGAGATTCTCGTTTTCGCGCGGTTCGTCCTTGGTCGTTGACAGGCCTTGCATGGTTGCAGGAAAAAAGCGCCGCGTATCAAATTGCCGCTCGTGATTATCTCGCAAGACAATTTGCACTTTTGGCCAAACAAGACAACCTCATATCGATCGCGACAACCGGACCTGTAGTGTTAGATAACAGCGCGGTATTGTTCACAGAGCAAGGTATAGAGCTCAGATTTAGAATAAAGCTGCCCGCAGATGGACGTCTGATATTGGGCAAGAAAGCCGTTAACCTTATTACCTTCCACCTGCCTAAAATTATCCGTAAAGTGACTCTAGAAAGAGAGCTTGATATGGTTGAATTTAAGCAGCACTGCCAAATCATTGATGAACAAGAATGGTTGCGCGATCAGCTACAATCAAAGGGCCTAGTCTCATTCGTAGCCAACGGTTCTACATTACCTAGAGAATCTGGTGACAGCTATCTGCCAATGAAAAATGCGGTGACTTTTGTGTCTCCGGCGGAGCTGGAACACACATTCGAGTTACCAAGTGGTGAAAGTATTACCGGTATGGGCATACCAACAGGCGTGACGCTGATTGTCGGAGGGGGTTTCCACGGAAAATCCACGCTATTGAATGCTGTAGAGCAATCGGTATACAACCATGTCCCTGGGGATGGTCGTGAGCGAATAGTCACGGTGGATACGGCAACAAAAATTAAGGCGGAAGATGGTCGCTGTATTCACAGCTTAAACTTATCCAACTTTATTAACCACTTACCTTTTAATCAGTCGACACAAGATTTCTCGACCAAAGACGCATCAGGATCAACCTCGCAAGCGGCGTGGCTACAAGAGTCGCTGGATGCAGGAAGTCGCGCGTTATTGATCGACGAAGATACTTCGGCAACAAACTTTATGATCCGCGACCAAAGAATGCAGGCGCTGGTTGATAAATCCGCGGAGCCGATTACGCCTTTAGTTGATCGAGTGATTGAATTGTCCGCGTCGGGTGTGTCGACCATTATCGTTATGGGGGGTTCAGGCGATTACTTAGAGTGTGCGGATACAGTAATTCAGATGCATGACTACTCGCCAATGGATGTTACCGCGAAAGCGAAAGCGGTTGTTGAGACCTTCCCTGGCGACAGGCAATCTGAAAACGAGCAGCCCTTTACTCTGTTTAAACCGCGCGCGCTTAATACCCAATCGTTAATGACGCAGCTGCAAAACGGCAAAATGCGAGTTGGCAGTAAAAAGGGTCAACAGCTTCGTTTTGGCGCTGACCATATTGATCTCTCAGCTCTAGAGCAATTGCAATCAAGCAGCGAGATTAATGCGATCGGCTGGGTAATGTTTAGTTTGGCGATGCGAATGGATTGGGTGAGCGCTAGTGGAGAAGAAATCGATGCACTACTCGCCGGTGATTGGCGAGCGAATATCTTGCCTCACGGCGATATAGCTACCCCACGAACCGTTGATGTGTTAAGTGCGCTGAACCGTTACCGTGAAGCCACATTCAAACCTGCTCGATAAATCTATGACTGGCGTGCTCCAATTCGCTCATAAGTGACCGTGTCACGCCAGTCATTGAATCTGCTCTCCAATAGACACCTACAACGCCTGTTTTAGGGTGTGTTGGTACCACCGCACGCAAACCTCTTTGCTCTAGCCACAGTGCCATTTTATCTGTATAGGGCATGACTGCATCGCTATGCAAGACAATGTCTAAACTGGCGTAGAGTGAATCAATTTCATATTGGACTTGATGAGACAGCGTTTTTTTTTGCTTTACCCCCCTTAAAGAGTGCCTCGACATATAGGGTGTTACGGCCAATAGAGGGAAGTCTGATACGGTTTGCTCATTAACTAAAGGATGCTCCTGACTGACATACAGCCATTCGCTATCTGTAAATAGCGGTGTAAATTTCACATCGTTAGAGAGAGCATCGATGTCTATTTCATGACCAATAAACAGGTCGATTTCCCCTGCTAAAAGTAACTCAAACAGTCGCAGGTTATTGCCAAATTGAAAATGAAACAGTGCATCGGGGTAATGCTCTCTAAAACTGTAAATCGTCTGTTTCACAAAACACTCCCACCACGCTTCACCAACGCCTAATTTAATTTGACCTAATTCACGAAGTTGCAGTCTTTGGATATGATTACGAAACTGCGCCGATTCAGCTTGTACAGTTGTTGCGTGCTCTACTAGCGCTTCGCCATACTCTGTTAGCTCTACGCCCTTAGAACGTCGATGAAATAGCTTAACTCCCATTTCTTTCTCTAAGTTACTAATACTTAGTGATAAAGTGGGTTGTGAAATTCCCAATTGTGTGGCCGCTTGCTTTAATGAAAGATAGCGTGCAACGGCTAGAAAGTAGGTGTATTTTTTGAACATGGTATTATCACATTTGGTGGGATGCGTTCAGTATGCCATGAATTAGGAAATTCCTATATCACTATAGCGATTAGTGATCTTCTTTTTGTCAGAGATTTTGCTATTGTTTTAGTGTTCTCAATTAACTAAGGCGATAACTCAATGCAAAAGCAATGGTGGCACGACTCAGTGGTATATCAGATTTACCCTCGCAGCTTTTACGACTCAAACAGTGATGGTATTGGTGATTTAAAAGGGGTTATTTCTAAACTCGATTACTTAAAGTTGCTTGGTATTGATGTTATTTGGTTGTCACCAGTGTATCAGTCGCCGATGGATGATAACGGCTATGATATCTCTGACTATTGCGCGATTGCAAAAGAGTTTGGCACCATGGAGGATATGCAAGAGTTGCTCGATCAAGCCAACGATCGAGGTATTAAAGTGGTGATGGATTTAGTGGTCAATCACACCTCTGATGAACATCCATGGTTTTTGGAGGCTCAAAAATCCAAAGACAACCCATATCGAGACTATTACATATGGAAAGATGAGCCGCCGAAAAAGGGCGATATTAACTACTTTGAATCTGTGTTTGGCGGCCCAGCTTGGGAGTTTGACGCAAACACGGGCCAGTATTTCTTCCATCTATTTTCGAAAAGACAACCTGATCTCAACTGGGAAAACCCAAAAGTGGCCGAAGAAGTTCATAAAATGATGAACTGGTGGATAGACAAAGGCATTGGCGGATTTAGATTAGATGTTATCGACCTGATTGGTAAGCAGATCGATAAAGGTATTAGTGGTAACGGACCACGGTTACACCCACTTTTACAACAGATGAACAAGCAGACATTTGGGGATAAAGCGCTGCTGACTGTGGGTGAAACTTGGGATGCAACACCTGAGATAGCAAAATTGTACTCTGACCCCAAACGCGATGAGCTTTCAATGGTGTTTCAATTTGAACACATTACCCTCACCTGGGAACACGGCGACAAGTGGAATCCAAAAGCCCTCGATCTTAGTGCCCTAAAACGAGTGTTAACCAAGTGGCAGGTCGAATTGGGTAATGAAGGCTGGAATTCATTATTCTGGAACAACCATGATCTACCACGTATTGTCTCTAAGTTTGGTGACGACAAGAACTATCGCGTTGAGTCGGCTAAGATGTTGGCGACCTCGCTGCATATGTTAAAAGGCACACCTTACATCTATCAAGGTGAAGAGATTGGTATGACCAACGTCGCTTTTGACACTCTAGATAAGTATCGCGATATAGAAACATTAAACTTCTATAAAGTGAAAACTGAGTCCGGTGTATCTCATGAACATATGTTAGCAGCAATCCATGAAAACAGTCGCGACAATGCTCGTACCCCTATGCAATGGACCAGTGAAGATAACGCAGGATTTACTCAGGGTACACCCTGGATCGATTTAAACCCAAACTATAATCAAATCAATGTTGCAGACGCACTCCATGACACCGATTCTGTGTTCTACCACTATCAAGCGCTCATTAAGTTACGTAAACAGTACCCAGTTATCGTTTATGGGGAGTTTTTACCACTGTTTGAAGACCATCCAAGCTTGTTTGCCTATGTGCGTCAAGACAATGATCATCAACTGCTGATCGTGAGCAATTTTGGCGGTGAGGAATGTGTGGTGGAGTTGCCGCAGCAATATTGCGAAAAAACAGCGACAACACTTTTAACTAACTATACGGCTAGGGCTAGCATTGGTGGCTCGTTAACGTTATACCCTTACGAATCCTTTGTAGTCGAACTTAGTTAATCGTCGAAATAAAACAGGCACTCAAATGAGTGCCTGTTTTGTACTGGCTTTACTTTTTGGTAACGGCATCATTTACGAAACTTCATTAGTTTTTCCATCACTGTCGGGTGGTAATGCCATGTTTTGTTGTACATTCCCAACAGTTCTGGGTTACTGAATTTTGATAGCGTTAATGCGTGGAAACGGTTGTGATCACTGGAAAGACTATTCATTTTTTGTACTAGCCCTTCAGATAGCTTTGGTGAGATGAAGTCAGAAATCACTAACATGTCGGCATTTCTAAACTGACTTTTTTCCATTTGATTTACGGCATCTTCCATAACCGGTTCAAACGCTGTACCACCATGAAATTTGTAACTTAAAAAATTCGCCGCTTCCTTAAGGCCATCTGCTTCAGTCATCTGATAACTGATGTGTTGGGTAGAAAACAGATAGACTAAACACTCGCGCTTGTCGGTTAATGCTATTTGCAATAATGCGTAGGCCATGGCCTTAGCACATCGCTCAGGAAAGCCAGACATAGAACCAGAGGCATCAACACAAATGATGATTGGGCCCTTTTCTATTACGGCGTCCTTGTGGGCCGGAGTATGAGCCTCGAGTTTGCGCACAGTGCGAGCTTTGCCTTGCGTTCGATACGTCATCAACCTTTTGTCAGCCATATGCTTGTAAAATATGGTCTCTAACTCAGGATAGGCCAAGAACATGGTTTCGTTTGGCAACAACTTATTCAGATCATCGCTTTCATGAATACCGACGATGTCGTCCGTTGCTTCATCGGAAGTTTCTTCAACAAATACCAACTCTTCGGCAAGTGTAACGTTAAGGTCTGGGTCATCTATCTCGCCTGCCATTCGGCCTAACTCTTGGGCGATTTGATGAAGCTGGTGGTGTTTACTTAAAAATGTGGCGGTTTGCTTAATCGCTGTAAAATCGCTGCGACTTAACTTTGCACCGGCCATGTCCCAAAGCTGGCCCAACTGCCCTTCCTCACCGCTTACGGTGACTTCATCCATTTGGCTTAATGTCTCAAGCTTTCGGTAGATGTCTGCGAGCAGCCGTTCTTTGTCCAATTCTATTTGCTTCGACTGTGCGACTTTAATACTGTCTTCTATCGTGGCGTACCAGTGGCGACAAAAATGGTGGGGAAACATTGGATTGTCATGGCGTTGAGTACCATGTTTAAACCGATTAGCTTGCTCGTAAAAATCGGAACTAGGCAAAATGGCGTCAACAATATCGTCAAATTGCCGCATAAACTGATCTTCTGTCAGCTGGATCACCGACTGGTAGTGATTGATTTCATCAGCAAACTGTTCGGTTTCACATACATGGCTAGCACGACTTTTAGTCTTTGCTTTCCACACTTTAATTTGAGATTTTACAGAACGTCCAACTCCACGCTTTTGTGCGACAGGTATTAACGCCGTTTTCGTCACCAGATCGCTGACAGCAGCCTCAAGCATCCCAGATTCGACGGCCGACAGTGCTAAGTGAAGTGCATCAATACCGAGCATAGTTACTCCCCAAAAATCTCTGGTAGGCTGCGGATCCTAAAAGCTTGTTTTTCCATTTTTTGTTGCGCATTCTCTAACGCTCTAGTCAGTGAAATAAGCCCATTTTCCATGGCAGCAGGTAATTCTGGCTCGATGAAGTTGTGCGGTAGCGCTGAATGAAAATTACTTTTTGCTTTCAACAATTGATGTTTGAGTGCTTCAAACTCAGCTAATGCTTTTTGCGAAGATCCACTCCACGAGGCGAGTTGGTCTAGGTCAACTTCTCGAGCAACAGGCGCAACCAGTACCGCGCGATTGGCAATGTCTTTAATGACGAGCCTATCATCGGCATCAAGTGAGAAAGTTAGTTGGCACAGATTCGGGTTTTCATTTACGTAGCCATACACTTCTTTGCCACCTGCGGAGATCACCTCTTTCAGATCTTTTTCTGCTACATAGACCCAACGGCTGTCGCCTTTGTCCTGCTCGTGCACAGAAAGATTAGGCTGTAAAATCGCCAATTTAACCAAACCTTCAATACGACCTACTTTAAAACGCTTAAGATCCGGTACGTCGCAATAAAAGCTGTCTTTTGCTAAAAGGCCTGTTCCTGATTCGAATTTCAATTCAAGCGAAAACGCGGATTCAACGTCAATTTGAATATCGGAAATGGTCTGCTGAAGTTCCTCCAGTTTTTCGCGGATAATTTGTTGGTCAAACGCAACGCGAATGGCGAAATTTTCGATGACTTCGCGGACAATTTTGCGCGACTCGGGACTGTTCCATAAACAGTCTTGGATAAGCACTAAATCCAATGGATTAATGGTTTTACGGCCACAAAAAAAGGCACTTGCCTTGAGCAAACGTACCGACTTTTTCCATCGTCGGTCAGACACATAGAGATCTTGCGCGATGGTTTTATCCTGTACTCTGTCCATGCGAGCTTCTAATAGTAATTTAAGCTGATACAGTTTCTCGAAAATGCCTTCACTGAGTTCAATGGTGTCGAGTTCACTTTGCCATTGGTGATATTCTTTATTTGTGATGGCTAAACCCGCGGGCATGACCGCCTCTTGAGGTGTGCCTACTGTCAACATTGAGCGAAAGTTTTGCTTATTTTGAATGCGATTGACAAACACTCTAACCAGCATCCTGTCATACAGCGCTTCTAATCCACTGTCTTGCTCTGGCAACTCGTTTGACGCTGAGATCAAGAGTCGCATTGGTACTTGTTCAATATCGGCGCCGTTTTTGAAAGTTTTCTCGTTTACCACCGTCAATAGAGTATTGAGTATTGCTGGGCCTGCTTTCCAGATTTCATCTAAAAATACCACCTTAGCTGTGGGAAGGTATCCTTGAGTTAAGCGCACATATCGGCCGTTATCCTTAAGCTCTTGGATACTTAAGGGTCCAAAAACCTCTTCTGGTGTCGAAAAACGGGTCATGAGATATTCAAAATAGCTACTGTCTTCAAAGGCTTGGATAAGGCGTTTTGCGATTAGACTTTTTGCGATTCCTGGAGGGCCGAGTAAGAATACGCTTTCTCCGCTTAGAGCAGCCAATAAACACAACTTTATGGTGTGCTCACGCTCGTAAACACCCTCTGATAGAGCCGAGACTAATTGATTAATTCGCTCTGAGCGCAACGCGAGTTGTGCATGAGACTGGCGCTCAACGGGCATGGTTACAACTTGTTGCATTTTGACTTCTCCAGACATCCATTTTCTGCAACCTACGCAATAAGTTATACAATTGTTAACAAAGAGTTACAACCATTACTTTGGTCTAATTTACCTTGTTGTTGATTAACTACTGTTTCATCATTTACTGAGTCTATAACTAAAGAATGCATGATGCAGGTCACACTACCGTGTTGCCTAGATAGTAATTAACTAACAGAAACGGTTTATTGACCTAGATACAGTATTTAGTCAATGCAGACACAAATTCTTACAATTGCGTGGTGATATGAGCATAACAAGGCATAGATGGAAAGGTATAGCGTTAGTTGAACAAATATTGACCTTGCCCAACCAAAAAGAGATTGTGCATACTTGCATTCAACATCCCGGTGCTGCCGTTATTCTTCCAGTCACATCTACCGGTGAGATAGTTCTGGTAAAACAGTATCGTCCAAGCATTCAATCTTGGATCTTAGAATTGCCTGCAGGAACGTTAGAGCTAAATGAACAGCCATTAGCGGCAGCTAAACGTGAACTTCAGGAAGAAACGGGTTACACAGCCTCGCATTGGCAAGCCTTAGGCGTCATGCTACCGCTGGTAGGGTTTTGTGACGAAAAACAGCACCTGTTTGTTGCAAGCGAAGCATCACTCTCCCACCCGCTTAACCTAGACGACGATGAACTCATTGAAGTTGTGGTTATGGCGTTAGCTGATATTGAGCAGGCGATAGCAACAGGCGCGATAGTGGACTCAAAGACTATCGGGCTCATCTACAAAGCCAAGTTAAACAGACTTATTAGTTAAATGGAGACAATATGGACTTTCGTTCAGACACAGTAACTCAGCCCAGTGAGGCAATGCGCCAATGTATGGCCCAGGCCAAAGTTGGTGACGACGTTTATGGTGACGATCCTACAGTAAATGATCTTGAACACTGGGCCGCAGCAAGGCATGGGTTTGAATCAGCGTTGTTTGTTGCTTCAGGAACGCAAGCCAACTTACTCGCACTTATGGCACATTGTGATAGAGGTGATGAATACTTATGTGGACAGCAAGCTCATAACTATCGCTACGAGGCTGGTGGTGCTGCGGTACTGGGCTCAATTCAACCCCAGCCGATAGAAAACAATCCAGACGGATCGTTAGACTTTGATAAGTTAACAGCAGCCGTTAAACCCGCTGACTTTCATTTTGCTCGTACCCGCTTGCTGAGTCTTGAAAACACCATTAATGGAAAAGTGCTTTCGCTCGAGTATTTACAGCAAGCTCGTCAGTTTGCCGAGCGTCATCAGTTAAAACTGCACTTAGATGGTGCTCGTATCTATAATGCCGCTACCGCCTTGGACATAGACATTGCCAAACTTGTCGCCCCTTTTGACTCCATTACCATCTGCTTGTCGAAAGGCTTGGGAGCGCCTGTTGGGTCGTTGCTGCTTGGCGATCGCGAGTATATTGAAAAAGCTCGACGCATTCGCAAAATGCTGGGTGGTGGAATGCGTCAGGCGGGCATTCTTGCCGCTGCGGGAAAAATGGTGTTGCAGAACCCTATTCCTCAACTTCGCATCGACCACCAAAACGCGCAATATCTCGCGAACGAGCTCAATAAGATACAAGGTTGGTCGGTCAATACTCAATTTGTGCAAACCAACATTGTATTTGCTAAGTGTCCCGACAAATTAGACGGTGAAGCGTTGTGCGCGCATTTAATGGATAAAGGGATTTTGGTAACGCCAGGTAACCCAATGCGCTTCGTCACTCATAACGGGGTTACTGAAACCGCTATTGACCTGTTGGTTGCTGGCATAAAGCAGTACCAGGCGATGCAATTGGAGGGGGACCAATAATCCCCCGCTGTCAGTCTAATAACCAAGTCGCTTTTTGAGTTTGGCCTTTTCTTTACTTTTGGAGCGTCTTCTAGGGCTGCGCGCTTCTTCTGAAACCTCGGGTTGGTTAAAATTGGGCTCAAACCCTTCCAACCATTGCGTTGCCAATCGGCGATCGATGAGCTGCTCAATGCTTTCTAACATCGATTCATCCTGACGAGTGACAAAACTGACGGCCAACCCTTCGCGACCTGCACGGCCTGTTCGCCCTACTCTGTGGACATAATCCTCGGCTTTAAATGGCATATCAAAATTGATCACTTGATCAAGTGCCTGAACATCGATACCTCTTGCCGCAACGTCTGTGGCAACTAATGCTCGAATCTTTTGTTGTTTAAATTGTTCTAACGCTTTCGAGCGTGCACCTTGGCTCTTGTCACCATGGAAACTCTCGGCTTGGATACCGTCGAGCCTAAGTTGTTTGATCAACTGCTCAGCGCCTTGTTTGGTTTTAACAAACACCAGTACCTGTCGCCAATTTTTAGACCCAATTAAATACGCCAATGCGGCAGGTTTTTTATGTTTGTCTATTTGGTATACACGCTCTTCAAGAGTGACCGACACTGAGTTCTCTTGTGACGCTGTCACCTCAGTGGGTGTATTCAGTAACCGATGCGCTAGATCTCGTACATTCTTCTTGTAAGTCGCAGAAAAGTATAGAGTTTGAATGGCACCAGACAGCTTTTTAGTGATGCGCTGAATATCGGGTTTAAACCCAAGATCGAGCATTCGGTCTGCTTCATCCAGTACCCACAAGTTTAATTCGCTCAAAGAGACAGTGCGTTTAAATAAGTGGTCAAGAAGCCGCCCTGGCGTTGCCACTAAGATGTCACAACCCGCTTTTAGATGATTCACTTGAACACCAAAACTGACGCCACCGTAAACGACAACACATTTAAGCCCCGTGTCTTGAGTAATGCTCTGCAGATTTTCAAATACCTGAGCCGCAAGCTCACGTGTTGGCGTAAGAACCAACATTTTTGGGTGTGTGCCAAGTGTTAACTCAGAGTTAAGCAACCTATCGGCCATTGGTATGCCGAATGCGGCGGTTTTCCCTGTGCCCGTTTGAGCGGCGGCTAGGATATCGTCTCCGTTCAAAATGGGTTCAATCGCTTGTTGCTGTATTGGGGTTAGATCTGTATAGCCCAATTGTTGGAGGTTACGAATGATTTGAGCGTTTACCGGCAGCTCTGCGATAGTGGTTATGGTCACTGAATAATCTCTTTGGCGATAGTGTTTGCGTGCAATTTGGTGGCGTCGAGCACTTGTGGATAGAGCTCGAAAAAAGCATCTTCGAATGTTTCATAATGCTCGTTGAGATCGATGAAACAGTCGGCAAGTGGTCCCATTCGTGGTGAACGTAGGGACATTCGATGTAAAGCGCGGCCTATGTTATCAAACTTTTTGTACGAAAGAAGCCAATTCCCTTCCCACATGGCAGAGATTACGCGCTGATATCGCTCCGGCGTAGATAGATCGAGCATTTTTGTCTGGGTCTCGCGCGCGCAGCTGTGACAAAACACGTCGATACCTTGGTTATGAAATTGCGACCAATGCTTGCTTAGACAATGGTCCCAAAATAGATCGAGTGCAATGGGGGCAAATCGTTGGTGTTGTTTAACAAAAAGTCGCTTTTGGGTTAGCGCAACTTGGTGTGTGTCGGTGTACTTGTCGACAAAGCGATGCATCTTAATTCCCTGCACGACTGCTAACGGGAATTTTCCATTTGGATTTCCTTTTACAAAGTCACCCAGTAAATTGCCACTAAGATCGCTGTCGCAATGATCGGCTATGTGCAAGTGGGCCAAGAAATTCATCGCTTATTCCTCGCTGTATCGTTCGGTTCTACCTTGGCTCTGAAGATAATGCTGCCTAAATTGACGAGGCGATACACCATGATGTTTTTTAAACCTATGGGTAAAATTATAGGGATCTTTGTAGCCTACTTGTGGGGCAATCATTGCAATGCTCCACGCTTCATGTGTTAACATTTTTACTGCTTTATCCATCCGCAGTTCGATTAATCTTTTTTGTGGTGATTTTCCATAAAGGCTTTTGCAAATTCTATTAAGTTGTTCTTCGCTAATAAAGCAACGCTCGGCAATATGGGCAATGGTCCACGGCAAATGGAGCTGAGATTCAATTTCGTTAAACAGTGTTTGAACACGAATGACAGAATTGAGCGGTTGTGTCTCCATGCCGGTCAGCAACTTTTTAGCCTCACTTACTAGCAAACGCCGATATCCGGGACGACCGTCTATTTCTACGTGAAGGAGGTTTAACAAAGACCACATTTGTTCACAGGCGTAATACGGCACCACACACTGTCCTTTGTCCGCAAACCTTTGCCATATTTTATTGGGCTCGAGCAGCATCCAGATCATCTTCCAATGTTTGATTTGTGGGTCGATTTCAAACCGGAATGGTTGGTGCGCAGGCAATATGGTTAGGGTGTTTGGCGGTATATCAAACACTTGATCTTTTGTGATTAAGACCCCTGCACCCTCTAAGGTAAAAAGCAGCGTATGCGCAGAAACACTTTCACGTTCAACTTGATAACCCTGGGACAGTTCGGCGAGCCCAGCCATGTGGAAATGCGCCTTCTGCATTTCCGGTAAATCGGAGTTAGAAAGAAAGCGTTCTTTACACTCTTCTGCTAGGTAGACAAAGTCTTGCCATTCATTTTTTGGTCGAAATTGAATCATGACGGATTTGAACAGGTTTTCCCTTTTTTTTAACATGGTTACATAGATCACGTTTTCTTACACTACACGCTAATAATAAGGAGGTGTTTATGAACTATGACAATCGTATAACAACATTTAAAAATACGCTTCCACCTAAGATGTTTTCTCAGGTCATGAAGCTCGCTCTACCCGTTGCCGTACAAAGTGCGCTAGTTGCTATCTTGCAATTGGCGGATGTATTGATGGTAAGCGATTTTGGCCAAGAAGCAACGGCTTCTGTGGGAATTGCCACAAAATGGCACTTCGTGATCATTATGATTTCAGCGGGTATTGCGTCCGCTAACGGTATCCTAGTCTCTCAGTATTGGGGCAAAGGTGACAAAAATTCTGCCAGAAGTGTGCATCAGCTCGGCCTAAAATATGGCACGCTATTTATGTTGCCACTGACGCTACTGGTCACCGGGCTATCAAGTTACATCATGATGCTGCAAACGTCTGATGCGTCAGTGATTGAATTAGGCTCTACTTATCTTTGGTACAGCTTGCCAGTTTTGGTCGTGACACACTGGATTATCATTGGTGAGTCTAGCTTGCGTTCGAGCGGAAACGCGATGTTGCCTTTAAAATTGGGTGCATTCACCGTATTTCTAAACATTGGTTTAAACTTCTGGCTAATCAAAGGCGGGATGGGTGTAGAGCCAATGGGCGTTGCAGGCGCAGCATTGGCGACTACAATCGCACGCAGTATTCAAGCCATATTGCTTTATACAGTGCTATATAAAACGCGCAGTTGGATTGTCACCGCAAAGCTGATTGAAGATACTCGCCGCTTGGCGCAGTCATTTCAAAAAATTGCATTGCCTACTGTTTCTAGTTCGCTCGTGTGGGCATTTGGTACGTTAACCTATCAAATCATCTACGGACATATGGGGACAACAGAGCTTGCTGTGTTTAGTATGATTGGGCCGTTTGAAGGACTATGTTACTCAGCGTTTTTTGGTATTGCGGTGGCCTGCTCTGTACTTATTGGTCAGTCTTTAGGGCGCGACGAATTCGATACCGCGCGTAATATGACTAAATTGTTTATCGGCAGCGTAATTGCTATTGCGACAATGATGGGTGTAGGCATTTTCTTTGGTGTCGACGCTATTGTAAGTTGGCTAAGCCTTGATGAACCTCACCTTTACGCAATGGCTGCGCCAGCGATGACTGTATTGAGCGTATTGCTTGGTATTCGCATGGTGAATATGATCATCATCCTCGGTGCATTGCGTGCCGGTGGTGAGAACAGTTTTGTGTTACGTATGGACTTTATCTCTATGTGGCTGGTTGGTATTCCTCTAACCGCTTATGGGGCGTTTGTTGGGAACTGGGAGTTCCAGTACGTATACGCGCTAATGTTGTGCGAAGAGATCGTGAAGTTTATTTTGTGCTCGCGCCGTTACTTAAAAGGTACATGGTTAAACAACCTAACCTTATCCCCTGCTTAATAGCCTAGATTGAACAGCCTTGATGAGAGCCCAATCAGTAATGATTGGGCTTTTTTACATCTTGCGCTTTTTTCGATTCGGTATCATCTGCTTGTTAAGCTTTGGCACTGTTTGCTTTTCTAGCCATAAATGGCGAAAAGCCAAAAGTGGGTGTTGCAATAGCATGCGAGGGCCAGAGTATCGCATTACTTGCCTCATTTGATCTTTAGGCTCTGGTTTATAGCAATGTATTGGACAAGTGTTGCAGGCTGGTTTTTGCTCTCCATAGGGACAGCGGTCTAGACGGGTTTCAGCGTAGGCGAGTAGCTCAGAACACTCAGCACACAAACTCAACGCGCGTTGCCACTGGGGTTCAGTTAGTGTGGTTTTTTCGGCGCCTTTGGCCAGATGGTGATCCTTACAATAGCGTTCTACTATATAAGCTACTGTAACAAATTCTGTATTTAGGCTTCCAAGTAGGAGTGTACTGTTCGGTTTCATGGGCTTGAGTGCAATTGAGTAGTAACGAGATCAGTGTACACAAATAGAGCCCTTGAGCGCTATCGATCTTAACTATTTTCGTAAGCCGTGTTACAACATCTATCTGTTATCTATAATAAATATTAAGACCGTAGTAAAAACCAATCACACAACATTCAATGCTTTAGGGATCAGGAGAACCAAATGGAAATGAAACGGCTCACTAAAAGCACGCTTGCTGCAACCATTACCCTCGTGCTTTCCTCAATGGCCAACGCTGCTGTTGTCGAAACGACTCGCCTGTACACGTTTGGCGAGCCTAAGTATGCCGAAGGGTTCAACCATTTTGATTATGTAAACCCAGACGCCCCAAAAGGCGGCAGTGTCATTTATGGTGCTACAGGTACTTACGATAACTTTAACCGTTACTCGCAGCGAGGCAATTTTGGCGCAGGCATTATCGAGTTGTATGATGGGTTGATGTACTCACCTTCTGATGAAATAGACGTGACCTACGGATTGATCGCACAAAAGATCCGTTACTCCGACGATTTTATGTGGATGGAAGTCGATGTTCACCCGGATGCAAAGTTTCACGATGGGGTTAAGATCACCGCCAACGATATCGCCTTTACGTATCAAAAATTTTGGGACCAAGGTGTACCGTTTTATAAAGAGCTCTACAAAAAAGTAAAATCGGTTGTCGCGCTTGATGACAAAACAGCGCGTATTGAGATGAATGAAGCCGATAAAGAAGTGTTGTTTAGCCTAGTGCAAGGTATGCAGGTTTTACCTGAGCATTATTGGAAAGACAAAGATTTATCTGAGCCGTTGAGTGAGCCACCTTTAGGCAGCGGTGCCTACAAAATTGGCAGCTATAAATCTGGGCAAAGTATCACGTACACATTAGTCGACGACTATTGGGCGGCTGAGCATCCTGTGAATATTGGTCGAAATAACTTTGGCTCGTATACCTATGATTACTACCGAGATGCGACGGTGCAGCTAGAAGCGTTTAAAGCTGGCGAAATTGATCTTCGCTCAGAAAATATTTCAAAAAACTGGGCAACGGCTTATACCGGAAGTAACTTTGATAAAGGCTACATCATCAAAGAAGAGCTGGTCGATGATACTCCACAACGCATGCAAGGTTACGTGTTTAACACAGAAAAACCTTACCTTAGCGACGTACGCGTTAGGGAGGCGATGACCTTGCTGCTTGATTTTGAATGGATGAATAAGAATCTGTTCTACGATCAATACAAACGCACACGCAGTTATTTCCAAAATACCGAGTACGAAGCTAAAGGATTACCGTCAGAAGAAGAAATTGCGGTACTTACGCCGATTAAAGACAAGATCCCTGAGCGCGTCTTTACCGATGAATATGTTATGCCCGTGACCGACGGTAGTGGACGCATACGAACTCAGTTGCGCGAGGCGCTACAACTGTTTAAGGCGGCAGGCTTTGAAGTGAAAGATGGTGTCATGGTGAATGTGGCAACGAATGAACCCCTCAAGTTAGAATTGATAGCCTACAGCCCATCCACTGAACGTATTTCAGGATCATTTCAAAAGAACCTTAAGGCTGCTGGCATCGATTTATCAATTCGTATGATTGATACCACTCAATACTTAAAACGTTGGCATGAGCGTGATTACGACCTTGTATTCAGTTCTTATTCAGCCAATCCTTACCCAAGCTCTGGTCTGCTGCAACGCTGGCACAGTGATTATCTAGACAGTACCTATAATCAAGCCGGTGTGACAGACGAAGCCATTGATTACCTAGTTGACCAGATCGTTGATGCACAAGAAGAGCCAGAGAAACTTAAGGTACTTGGCCCAGCGCTAGACCGCGTTCTGCAGTGGAACTACTTTGCTATCCCTACTTGGTATTCTGGTATTTACCGAATTGCCACTTGGGATAAGTTCTCGAGACCAGAAGTGATGCCTAAGTATGACGTAGGGATTGATACGTGGTGGATTGATGCTGAGAAAGCCAGCAAGCTGCCCGAAAAGCGCCGCTAGCTACTCAGCTATAACTACAGCAGCTATAGTAACCGCAGCTATAGCTGCTCCATCTTGAAGCTGTGTGACTTGATGGCATGAGTAATAAGTTGTATTGGTTTTTATTAGGGATCTCTATTTAGATTATGTCTTCTTACATCATTCGTCGCTTGTTGCTGGTCATACCCACTTTGTGGGCCATTATTACCATCAACTTTTTTGTTATTCAAATTGCGCCTGGTGGCCCAGTAGAACAAGCGCTGGCTCAGATGCAAGGGCTTGAATCTGGCATAATGGAACGTTTTTCCGGTGGTGGCTCAGAGCTTGGCTCAGATATCAGTACCGATGCAAGTGCTGCTGAAAACAGCAGTACCTATCGTGGCTCGCGAGGAATGGATCCAGAAGTCATTGAAGCGATTAAAGTCCAATTTGGCTTTGATAAACCCCTTCACGAGCGCTATTTTGACATGCTTAAGCGGTACATTGTGTTCGACTTTGGCGAAAGCTTGTTTCGTGATGGAACGGTTATTGACCTCATTGTCGACCGACTGCCTGTGTCGATATCTCTCGGGTTGTGGAGTACGCTGATCATCTACCTTATATCGATTCCGCTTGGGATAATGAAAGCCATTTATCATGGCTCAAGGTTTGATATTTGGACCAGCGCGATGGTCATCATTGGTTACGCTATACCGGGCTTTCTATTTGCGATCATGCTGATAATTGTCTTTGCCAGTGGCAACTATTTTGATTGGTTCCCTTTACGAGGTTTAGTGTCGAGTAACTGGGATGAGTTAAATGCCTTTCAAAAAGTCGTCGATTACTTCTGGCACCTCGCACTACCTACTCTTGCTATGGTGATCGGCGGCTTTGCAACCTTAACAATGCTGACTAAAAACTCGTTTTTAGACGAGATTAACAAGCAATATGTGGTAACAGCTCGTGCGAAGGGACTTGATGATAAAACCATTTTGTACAAACACGTATTTCGTAACGCAATGCTGATCATTATTGCCGGCTTTCCAAGCGCATTTATCAGCATATTTTTTACAGGTTCGATGCTTATAGAAGTGATGTTCTCTTTAGAGGGCATTGGGTTGTTAGGCTTTGAGTCGACGATCCAGCGCGACTACCCCGTCGTGTTTAGCTCACTGTATATCATGACGCTATTAGGGCTTATTTTGAGTATTATTTCCGATCTCACCTACTCTTGGGTGGATCCTCGTATAGATTTTGAGGCGCGTTAGATGAAGAAAATACTATCTAACCCGTTAATGAAAGTCCGTATTCAGCGATTCAAAGCCAATCGCCGTGGTTATTGGTCAACGTGGCTGTTTTGCGTCTTATTTGGATTAAGCTTGTTTGCTGAGATCATTGCAAACGATAAGCCGCTGCTGGTGAGTTACGACAATCAATGGTATTTTCCGGTTGTTACCGCTTACCCAGAAACAGCGTTTGGCGGAGAGTTTGACGCTGAAGCTGACTACACCGATCCTTACGTTACTGAGCTTATTGAAGAAAAGGGCTATCTAATTTGGCCGCTGATCCCGTTTAGCTACGACACAATTAATTATGATCTACCCTCGCCTGCGCCATCACCACCGGACAATGTTAACTGGTTAGGCACTGATGACCGTGGCCGTGACGTACTTGCGCGGGTGATTTATGGTTTCCGAATCTCGGTGTTGTTTGGATTAGTCTTAACATTTATTTCAAGCATCATTGGTGTCATTGTTGGTGCTACACAGGGATATTACGGCGGTAAAATAGATTTACTCGGACAGCGGTTTATCGAGGTCTGGTCAGGAATGCCGACCCTGTTTTTATTGATCATATTATCCAGCTTTGTTGAGCCAAACTTTTGGTGGCTGTTGGGCATAATGGTGCTGTTTAGCTGGATGGGACTTGTCGGCGTGGTGCGGGCTGAGTTTTTACGCTGCAGAAACTTCGATTACGTTAAAGCTGCCCACGCACTGGGCGTGAATGATTCACGCATAATGTTAAGACACATGTTGCCTAATGCCATGGTCGCATCGTTAACCATGATGCCGTTCATTCTTTCTGGCTCGGTGACGACGTTAACCTCATTAGATTTTCTTGGGTTTGGTTTGCCATCAGGCTCCCCTTCTTTAGGCGAGTTATTGGCGCAAGGTAAAGCGAACCTACAAGCACCTTGGCTTGGTTTTTCCGCTTTTGCCATATTATCCATAATGCTCAGCTTATTGGTCTTCATTGGTGAAGCCGTACGCGATGCGTTCGATCCCCACCAGCAGATGTAAGGCAGCCTTATGACAAATTCAACGTTGCCTAACGCAACCTCTACGCACCCAGTACTGAAGGTCGACTCATTGGCCGCAGACGTAATGAATGGTGACGGCTATTCCTCGATTATTCGCGACATTCAATTTGAGATCTCCGGCGGTGAAACGCTCGCGTTGGTGGGTGAAAGCGGCTCTGGAAAGTCGGTTACCGCTAACGCAATCATGCGACTATTTGGCCGCGGTGCAAACTGGAATACCAAAGGTACTATCGAGTTTGACGGCGAAGATTTGCTGCAGTTGAGTGAGCGAAGAATGCGAGGTATTCGAGGTGGCCGTATCGGGATGATTTTTCAAGAGCCGATGGTGTCTCTCAATCCTTTGCATAAAATTGGTAAGCAGCTGGTCGAAGTGGTCGAGATTCACCGTGGTTTACGTGCGAATCAGGCTAAACCGTTGGCGATCGAGTGGTTAAAAAAGGTCGGTATTCGCCACCCAGAGCAAAAGATTAACGCCTACCCACATGAACTCTCAGGTGGCGAGCGCCAACGGGTAATGATAGCGATCGCGTTAATTAATGAGCCTGAGTTGCTCATTGCCGACGAACCCACCACGGCGTTAGATGTGTCTGTTCAGGCGCAAATCTTAGATCTCATCAAAGAGCTACAGCAAGAGCTGGGGATGGCGATCTTATTTATTACTCATGATCTCAGCATTGTAAAACGTATCGCCGATAACGTTGCGGTCATGAAGTCAGGTGAGATTGTTGAATACGCGAATTGTCAGCAGCTTATGTCCAACCCGCAACACCCTTACAGTAAATTGTTAATCGACGCCGATCCTTCAGGTTTGCCTATCGCAACAGATCCCGCGGCGCCTGAACTGGTGTCAGCCAAGCAGCTGAAAGTGTGGTTCCCTATTACTGGCGGTATTTTTAAGCGTGTGGTCGACCATGTGAAAGCCGTTACCGATATTAATCTGCACATCATTAAGGGCCAAACCGTTGGTTTAGTTGGAGAAAGTGGTTCAGGTAAATCAACGACCGGCATGGCACTGCTGCGCTTAGTGGACAGCGAAGGATCAATCGTATTTGACGGCAACAAAGTGGATGTATTGGATCGAAAAGGCATGCTGCCTTTACGAAAACGCATGCAGGTTGTGTTTCAAGACCCCTTCTCGGCACTGAATCCTCGAATGTCGGTGGCTCAAATTATTGGAGAAGGCTTGTTTGTTCACGAAGCGTTTACCGCCGAACAGATCGATGTGCAAATTCAAGAGGTGATGCAAGAAGTTGGGTTAGACCCTACTACCCGTTTCCGTTATCCCAACGAGTTTTCTGGTGGTCAACGCCAGCGTATTGCCATTGCCAGAGCGCTTATCTTAAAACCAGAGTTTATCTTACTGGACGAACCCACCTCGTCATTAGACAGAACGGTTCAAAAACAAGTGTTGGATTTGCTTAAATCGTTGCAACAAAAATACGGACTTACTTACCTGTTTATCAGCCATGATTTAAGTGTCGTTCGTTCGCTTTGTCATCACACTATTGTGATGCAGGCCGGTGAAGTGGTTGAAGAAGGCCCAACAGAACAACTGTTTACCACGCCAAAGCATCCTTACACGCAACAGTTGGTGACGTTGTCACAGTAGCTGCTTAACGCATTGTTTTTAAGTTAAAAAAGCGGCCACATCGTGTGGCCGCTTTATATTTATTCGCTATTTAGTTACAGTTCAACCAACAATTTACCTTTGTTTTCGCCGGTAAAGAATAGGTTAAGGCCTGTCATTGCACTTTCAATACCTTGTAGGCTGTGCGCACGATATTTCACTTGCCCTTTCATGACATACGGCGTTAGTTTTTCAAGTAACGCTGGGGTGTTGTGAAGGTGATCTGGCATGGTAAACCCTTGAACTTTAATACGCTTGGTGATCAATCGCATCCAGTTTGGTCCAGCACTTGGAACCGCGGCGGTGTAATCGGCAATCATGCCACACACTGCGATACGCCCATGCGCGTTCATGCGCTCAAAAATCGCATGTTGGATTGGGCCACCAGTGTTTTCAAAAAATACATCGACCCCATTAGGTGCCAATGCATCTAGTTGGCCTGCCAAATCATCGCTTTTATAGTTAATTGCGCCATCAAAACCTAACTCATTAACTATCCAATCCGCTTTTTCATCGCTGCCCACGACACCAATAACGGTCAGGCCGTCGGCTTTTGCAAGTTGTCCAACAATAGAGCCTACAGAGCCCGCAGCGCCAGTAACGACAATGGTTTCGCCAGATTTAGGCTCGCCGATTGAATACAAGCCTTGTACCGCTGTTAGTCCAGGAAGGCCAAATACACATAACGCCATTTCTGGAGTGATTTGAGCATCAATTTTGTTTACATCAGCGCCGTTACTCACATGGTATTCAGTCCAACCCATCATACCCATGACTTGGTCACCTTTGACAAAGTTTGGATTGTTCGACTCAACTACGACGCCAACACCACTAGAGCGCATGCGGCTATTTAGTGCGACAGGTGGAATGTAACTATCTTCACTTGGCATCATCCAACCCAACATCGCAGGATCTAATGACATATGTGATTGTTTTATGAGTAACTCACCGTCAGCAAGTGTTGGAATGCTTTGTTCAACAACATCAAACATATGAGGACCAATTGGGCCGCCATCGGGGCGTTGTACTAAGTTAATTTGCTTAAATTGTGTAGTCATTGTGAATTCCTATGTGTTAATTGCTCTAGCCGCGCTAGTTTCCTTTGATGGACCTAGTATTACTTATTAAGATGGTGAGATATAGGGCGTAAAATGCTATTCTGTGTTGTCTTAAAAGCAATAGTTAACAGTTATGGATCAGTTACGAGCACTACGCTACTTTGTTGAGGTTGCCGAACAAAACAGTTTTGCTAAGGCGGCGAAACGTTTTGATGTCCCAGCATCCTCTATTAGTCGTCGAATCAGCGATCTCGAGTCGCACTTAAGCACCCAACTTCTGATTAGAAATACCCGTAGCGTGAAATTGACCGAGCTCGGCCAGCATTACTACCTACAGACCAGTCGCTTGATACTCGATTTAGATAAACAAGATCGTCTGTTAAAAGAAACACAAACCAACCCTTCGGGTCGACTGACTATTAGCAGTATGGTCGGTTTTGGTGAGCGATACCTAATTCCGATGCTTGAGACCTTTCAACAGCGTTATCCAGACATTGAACTTAATGTTCATCTCAGCGACTCTCTGACTAAATTTGGAAAAGACGAAGTTGATATAGCCATTCGTGGTGGGTACGCGCCGGATGAGCGTGTCGTTGCAATCTCATTAATGGGTAACCACTTTGTCGCCGCAGCGTCTAAAGAGTACTTAGAGCAGTATGGTTCACCAAGTACCACACTGGAACTGGTCAAACATAGAGGGCTGTTCTATACCACCCCTCAAGGCAATACGCCGTGGCTCACTCAGGTTGGAGGGGAATGGCATAATGTCAGTGGCAAAACCGTCACCAGCAGCAATCACGGCAAATGGTTAATCAACCAAGCAATTGCTGGTAAAGGCATTTTGATGTTGCCCAAGTGGGTATTGCAAGAGCACTTTGACCGCAATGAGTTGATCGAGCTTCACTTTGACCACCCCTTAGATGTCACTCAAAACTCAAACTTTGCGGTTTATATGATCTATCAAAAGTTGGATTACGCGATCCCCAAAATAAAAGTGGCTGTTGATTTTGTCCGCGAACAGATGCGTGATAAGGCATCACAGGTGTAAAAAAGTTGACCAAACAGTGGCTTAGTCCTAGTCTATCGACCAATACGTTATTTTAAATTTGGATATTGTTATGAGTACCATCAACCCATTTGATGAAGCAAAATGGACCCCCGTAGAGGGTTTTGCGTTTGAAGACATTACTTATCACCGTTGTGTCGATCAAGGTACGGTTAGAGTGGCGTTTAATAGACCAGATTGTCTTAACGCGTTCCGACCCAAAACAGTCGATGAACTCTTCACCGCACTTGACCATGCGCGTCAATGGTCAGATGTTGGTTGTGTGCTTATAACAGGTAACGGTCCCTCTAAAAAAGGCCAGTGGTCGTTCTCTTCTGGTGGTGATCAGCGCATTCGTGGTAAAGATGGCTATAAATACGAAGGTGAAGAAGCCAATCAAGCAGACGTTGCTAAAATGGGGCGTTTGCATATTCTGGAAGTTCAAAGACTGATCCGTTTTATGCCAAAAGTAGTGATTGCTGTCGTACCTGGTTGGGCTGCGGGTGGTGGACACAGTTTGCATGTGGTGTGTGACCTTACTTTAGCGTCAAAAGAGCATGCAGTGTTTAAACAAACGGATCCCGATGTCGCGTCATTCGACTCAGGGTATGGCTCGGCTTACTTAGCGAAAATGATCGGCCAGAAACGAGCCCGTGAGATTTTCTTTTGTGGCTTTGACTATTCTGCGCAAGACGCCTTCGAGATGGGAATGGTCAACAAGGTTGTTGAGCACGCTGATCTGGAAAACGAAGCGTTGCGTTGGGCCAAACAGATCAACAGCAAGTCCCCTACCGCAATGCGTATGTTGAAATACGGCTTCAATCTTCCAGATGATGGCCTGGTTGGACAACAGTTATTTGCTGGTGAAGCGACTCGTTTGGCCTATGGCACCGATGAAGCAAAAGAAGGCCGGGACGCGTTTTTAGAAAAACGCGATAAAGACTTTGGTCAGTTCCCCTGGCATTACTAAGCAACGTTTAGACACTTATGTAGAACGGCCATCACAAAAGTGGTGGCCGTTTTTATTTTTTTGGCGCTATGAGTTTCATACAATAGTCATCAAGTGGGGGTAATGTACGAGTGAGCATTTTCTACTTTAATATGACGTGAAACCACTTAAACGCTATCAGTACGAACGCTACGCCGTGTTATGCAATTTGGCTTACCCTCGAGTCTTTAAACACACTAAATATGGGTTTGATCCCAATGGTCAAAGAATAATAAAAAACCAGTTTGGCAAAACAATGATAAGAGTGCTTTGGAGCAAAGAGAGCTCAGAGGTCGTTGTGGTGATAAAGGGGTCGCATAGCATAAGCGATTGGCTGCTTAACTTTGCAATGTGGACGAAAAGCTGTAAGCATCTTGGTCTAAACTATCGTATTCATGCTGGTTTTTTTCACTTGCTTCATCAAGAAAGTGTTCCATCTAGAAATGAACATCAACTAGGACAAAGCGTGCTGCAAGTGTTAGAGCAGACACTTTTACCACTTATTGAGCAGGGAAAGCGCGTTTCCATAACAGGGCACTCCTCCGGGGGAGCCATAGGGTGTGTGTTTGCCGATTATTTTGAGAAGAAGTACCCAAAATCCATTAAACGAATCGTCACTTTTGGCCAGCCAGCTATCGGGACTATAGGGTTTAAGCATCGCTATACTTTAGGTCATAAAACCTATCGCATCTGTTGCGACCTTGATGTAGTGACGTTTATGCCACCAGTGCCGCTGTTGTATTGGCATGTAGGGAAACTATTGTGGTTGTACAATGGTCGAATATACGAAAACACGCCCAGCGTTGTTCGGTTTAGCCGCTCGTTGGTTAGTTGGGTTATTCGCCCCTTCTCGTATCACCTTATGAGCAAATACATAAGAAACAAAGACTTTTTTGATGATCGTTAAAGGCCTAATGTTGAGACGTTCATTGATTGCTTACATGTATTCTTATCACCTTTCGACGATTGATTATCAACTATCAACTAACGCCTAAGTATGATGTTATAGTCAATATTTACCTAATTAGACACACCGTCTCTTTGTGGGTCGTATCTTTACACCATTATTTGTATCTGCAACTTTGCCACATTTTTAATGTTTAATTATGATCGGCTCCAATGGGGGGCCACGGTCTGTGTTCTTCAGAGTCTACCCACTCTTTAACCCATTGAGGCAACTTCGGTGTATCAATCGACTCACCCAACGCTTCTAGTATCTGTTGTGGCGCGACAAGTCCTTGTTTTGACGTCACACCGGCTCGAATAAGCACGGAAGAGCATGGTTTTCCCTTAACCCACATAGATTGCTCTAAATATAACCATCTCTCGTCCCACCCCACGCATTGCGTATGCATGGTGACTTTGTTGAACATGTGAACTCGGTTTCGGTAGCGCACCGAGCTACCTGCGACCACTAGTGCCCATCTTTTTTTTGCCAATATCTTCATCAATCCACAGCGGATCCCCAACTCCGTACGACCCAAATCATAAAGAGTCAGTACCCGACCATTGTTCATCTCGTTAAAAATATCGAGATCCCAGGGATGACATGCAAAGGTAATGTTACTTTTGTCAGTAAAGTGCAGAGGCTTAGCACGGCTCGCGTTCCAATATGTTTTGGCAAGTCTGGCAAATGGATACATGACTGTGTGTTCCTTAAACTGAAGTCGTATTGTGTTGTTCTTATTTTCATATACACTACTAAGTTAACAATATTAAAACAAGTGTTTAACTTCGGCGGCGAGCGAAAAAGTTATTGACTTACAATGTCTTTCGGCATCGAACAGCACGTTGGTGTGACATATTGGTGTCACATATTTGTAGTATTTTTTAACGGTTCTATAGTAACGATGACTCCTCCAATTATTTACATGAAAACCGAAAAACTGTACGTAGAAAAAGAGCTAAGCTGGCTATCATTTAACGAGCGTGTTCTTCAAGAAGCGGCGGATAAAACCGTCCCACTTATCGAGAGGATCCGTTTTCTCGGCATATTTTCCAATAATCTCGACGAGTTTTATAAAGTTCGATTTGCCGATGTTAAAAGGCGAATCTTGATCAGCCAAGAGCGCGGAAAGGAAGACAACTCCAAACATCTACTGAAAAAGATGCAATCAAAAGCGGCGAACTTAAGCGACCGATTTGAGGAGCTATACGGCGAACTGCTTCTGGAAATGGCGCGACGTCGAATCTTTTTGGTGAATGAATCACAACTGACGGAAACTCAAGAAGTCTGGCTACGAAAATACTTTCATAAGGAAGTAAAACCACACATCACCCCGCTGTTACTCACCGATGACATAGACGTTCTTCAGTTTCTCAAAGATGAATACGCCTATGTCTGTGTGGAACTCAAGAACGACACACAAGTGCAGTATGCATTGTTGGAGATTCCAACCGACCACTTGCAACGTTTTGTTATGGTACCAGAGCAAAAAGGTAAGCGGCGCAAGACCATCATACTGCTAGACAATGTAATAAGGCTATGTCTCGACGAACTGTTTGGTGCCTTTTTTGATTACGACGACATTGCATGCTATTCCATAAAAATGACTCGCGATGCGGAGTACGATCTTAGCCATGAGGTTGAGTTTAGTTTGCTCGAGCAGATGTCTGAAGGGATAGAACAGCGCCTTACCGCCATGCCAGTGAGGTTTATTTACGAAAAAGGCATGCCGCAGCCTATGCTCGATTTTCTTTGCCAAAAATTGGGCATTTCTAATTACGATAGTTTGTTGGCGGGCAGCCGGTACCAAAATTTCAAAGACTTTATTGGGTTTCCAAATGTTGGGCGAGACTACTTAGAAAACAAGCCTCTCCCTCCGTTTACCTCTGCCGCATTCGAGCAGTACCCAAACAGTTTCGATGCGATTAAACAGCGTGATATTTTACTGTACTACCCTTATCACACGTTTGATCATATCGTTGAGTTGGTTAGGCAATCCTCATTCGATCCCAAAGTCCGCAGTATTAAAATCAATATCTATCGCGTGGCGAAAGATTCTAAATTGATGAACTCACTCATTGATGCCGTACACAATGGAAAAAACGTTACCGTCGTTGTCGAGCTTCAAGCGCGGTTTGACGAAGAGGCCAACATTAACTGGTCTAAACGTCTGGTAGACGCTGGTGTACAAGTGATCTTCGGCGCACCGGGATTAAAGATACACTCAAAATTGTTGCTGATCAGCCGTAAAGAAGGGGATGAAATCGTACGTTATGCGCATATTGGTACAGGCAATTTTCACGAAAAAACCGCGCGGATTTACACTGACTATGCATTGTTAACGGCCAACTCAAGCCTTACTAATGAAGTACGCGCCGTCTTTGGGTACATTGAAAATCCATATCGCCCCGTTAACTTCGAGAAACTGATTGTTTCCCCGCGAAACTCTCGCAAACGTATGTATGCATTGATTGACAATGAAATTAAAAATGCGCTCGCAGGCCTACCCGCTTCCATTACTTTTAAGGTGAACAACTTGGTCGACAAAGGCATTGTCGACCGTTTATATCAAGCGAGCCAAGCTGGCGTAATAGTAAGAGGCATCATTCGCGGTATGTGCTCTTTGGTACCTGGTATTCAAGGTATCAGCGACAACATTGTTCTAACCAGTGTCGTTGACCGCTTCTTAGAACATCCGCGAGTATTTATCCTTGGCAATGCTGGAGATCCGAGCGTCTATATCTCGTCCGCGGATTGGATGACACGCAATATCGACCACCGTATAGAAGTTGCGACCCCTGTGCTCGATCCTAAACTCGTCCAACGGATCATCGACATTGTTGACATACAGTTAAAAGACACGGTGAAAGCACGTTGGATTGATAAAGAAATGAGCAATTCTTATGTACCTCGCGGAAATAGAAGAAAAATTCGCTCCCAAGTTGCTATTTACGACTATTTGAAACAAGCTGAAAAGAGAGATAGGAAGCAGTATAAAACGCAGTAGTATATGGACAATTCTCCCAGCGATACAGTACAAGACGACTCACGACAGATAGCCGCCTTAGATTTAGGTTCGAACAGTTTCCACTTAGTGGTAGCAAAGGTTGTGGGTAACGATATCCAAATTGTCAGTCGACACAAGCAACGTGTGCGTTTGGCGCAAGGTTTGGATGAGCAAAACAACCTGAGTAATCAAGCCATCGAACGTGGGCTTGATTGCTTAGCTGCATTTGCCGAACGACTATCTGGTTTTGATGTGGACGATGTGCGCATTGCAGCCACACATACGTTACGTGTGGCCAACAACGCCCATATATTTTTGCAGCGCGCCGCTCAAATCCTCCCCTTTCCAATCGAGATTATTCCAGGTACTGAAGAAGCTCGCCTAATTTACTTAGGGGTATCACACACTCAAGTTGAAGCGGACAAGAAATTGGTCATTGATATTGGTGGTGGCAGTACAGAACTGGTAATTGGTGAAGAGCTTGAGCCAATTAAGCTCACCAGCACTCTAATGGGCTGTGTCAGTTTTACTGAGCGGTTCTTTAGTAAAGGGAAATTGTCGGTAAACCGTTTTAAAAAAGCGCAGGTTGCCGCCCAGCAGCAGTTAGAACACATAAAAGAAAGCTATCTCAAGACAGGTTGGACAACGTCTATTGGATCATCTGGCACCGTAAAAGCAATACGTGAGGTAGTTATTGGGCAAGGACACGAGGATGGTATTATCACGCTTGAGCGTTTAAAAACCTTGATCGAATCACTGTGTGATTTTAAGCATATAGACGATATTAAGCTGTCTAAACTGCCGTCGGAGCGGCTACCAGTCTTTGCTGCGGGCGTAGCAATACTCCACGCCATCATGAATGAGTTGAAGATTAGTGAGCTCCACTACTCTTCTGGGGCGCTGCGTGAAGGGATATTGTATGAAATGGACAGTCGGTTCGACCGAACCGATATTCGAATGCGCACAGCCGAAACCCTTGCACAAAAATACGCGGTTGAACTGAGTCATGCCGAAAACGTCAAAGCGACCCTTGAACACTTGTTATGCCAGTATTTGGATCAAACCAAACTGAAAAAGAAACGTGAATTGTCCCAGCTCCTCGGTTGGGCAGCGCTGTTGCATGAAGTGGGTTTGAGTATTCACTTCCAAGGGCACCATAAACACTCGGCTTACCTGCTCGAGCACTCATACATGCCTGGCTTTAACCGAGAGCACCAGCTGTTGCTGGCTACGCTGTCTCGTTTCCAACGCAAGACAATTAAGCTGACTGAGCTGCGTGATTTTTACCTATTTAGAAAAAAAGATGTGTTGGATTTGATTAAGCTGTTTAGGCTCTCTATTGTGCTCAATTCCCAAAGAGACAATGATCCCGTGTACGCTCAGCTTGATGTAAGTGATGAAAGTTGGGTGGTATCCCTCGATGATGAGGTCTTTAACCACCCTGTTCTCTCAGCCGATTTTGACAATGAAATCACGTACTGGGATAAAGTTGAATGGAATTTAGTGGTCAACAACGCTTAAGCTGTCCATGAATTTTTGTTGGTGACTCAGGGTGTCGCCAACTATCTTGTGTAAAGGCGTAGAGTGATAGTTGTCAGCGAGCGTCTTTTTCAGCTTCGTTCCATCGAGAATTAATGTGGAACGCCATAAGTAACGCATCTCTGACACCTCTTTAAACAGCGGCACAACGAGACTTGTGCAAGTGATAGCCCACCAAGGAAATCTACCGGCCGTTAGCTCTATATCATTGGCTTTAAACGCTTTTTTCCAGTCGTCAATTGTTGCAACGACACCTACATCATGAAATACCTCAAACGAAGTGCGTTGCCCTTCAGCCGCTCTAATAGCGTTAGCACTTAAGTCAGGCAAATAGCTCCAAAAATGTTGATGCTGCCGATCATGAGGCGACACCATTTTCCACCCACGCTTGGTAGGTTTAAACGTCATATTAAACCACTGGTCTTGACCTCCGATAAAATCCCCTGCGCGAATGATAGTGACTCTCGCCCCTTTTTTTGCTGCCTGTTTTAACCGCTGCTCCATCGCTAGTCGTATATCCCCTTTTTTGGTTTGGCTGGATAATGGCGTGGTTTCGTCAATGGCTGCATTACTCGTAGGCAAACAATAGACGTTACCAGGGAAGAGGATGTGGAGTTTCTTCTGCTCTACAACAGATACAATGCGATCGAGCAATTGGTATGCGTTGCGGCGCCATTGTGTATAAGGTGGGTTAATACCGTACACGATTAAATCGACGCCCTCACACGCAATTGAAATATCTTTGGTATGAGTAATATCGCCTTCAATGACTTCGATGCGTGAGTCATTAACGTTAAGTTTAGACTGAGGCCTTTTGAACACACTGACACGCCAGCCTGACTCTAATAATGCTTTAACCGTTGTAGACCCAAAATTACCTGTTGAACCAAACACCAATGCTTTTTTCATGATTATCTCTCCTTTGAATAGGTACATAGTAATATTCCTCGTACAATAGAGAAGACGCAGAGTTTCGATGGGGATATTCAAAATTGAATAACAGTGATTGGCAACAATGGCACTTTTTCGTTGTTATTGCAGAGCAAGGAAGTTTAAACAAAGCCTCCAACGAGTTAGGCATATCCCAGCCGACGCTGAGTAGGCAACTGTACGCGTTAGAAAAATCTGTGGGCAATTGCTTGTTCGATAGAAGCACTCAAGGATTAACATTGACAGCATTTGGCCAAGCTCTGCTGCCACAGGCCAAACGTATGCAAGAGAATGCTTTTGCATTGCAACGTTTAGCATCAGGTCAGCAGCACTCATTGTCAGGGCGTGTTCGACTTTCGGTTAATGAGAACATTGCTCAGTATTACTTAGCACCGGTGATTGCACAGTTTCTTGAGAAGCATCCGCAGTTGTCTGTCGAGGTGGATGTGAGTAACAAAGCGACTAATATTGACAAGCGAGATACTGATATTGCAGTAAGAATGTTTAAACCGACGCAATTAGACGTTGTTTCTAAACATCTCGATGATATTCCTGTCCATTTTTATGCGTCTCCAGAGTACATAAAACAATTTGGTGCACCTGCTACCATCGAAGAGCTATTTAACCATCGTTTAATTGGCTTTGATAGAGACAGACAGTTTGAGGATAAAGCCGAGGAATATGGTTGGAGCATTAGCAACGAGGACTTTAAGTTCCGTACCGATAATATTCCACTTCAGTTTGAGGTCGCACGCGAAGGCGGTGGGATCGTCGCAACACATCAAGCGATGGCGAGCCAGTACAATCTAGTGAAAATCGATTTGGGCATACTGCCGCAGACACTGTCCGTGCATTTAGTGTGTCACAGAGACCTTTATCAAAACTCTAATATCCAAGCGCTCTATCGTTTTCTGTCCGAACAGCTACGTTTTACTTAGACTCTTTGAGTGACGTTTCTATAGGTAAACTCTCATCGCTGCCCCATTCACTCCATGAGCCATCATAAAGTGATAGGTTAGTTAAACCTGCAGTTGCCGCAGCAAAGGCGGCAATACAAGCCGTGACCCCCGACCCACATGAAAAAACCAGTTTTGTACTTTGTGATTGCTTAGAGTTGTCCAATATTTGTCTAAATTGTTGCTGTAATACCTCAATCGAATGAAGTTGACGCCCATCCAATAGTTTTGAGAACGGCAGATTAGACGCCCCGGGTATATGTCCGCGTCTTACACCGGGTCTGGGCTCTTGAACCTTGCCTAAAAATCGTTGCTCACCTCGCACGTCGACAACTAAAAACTCGTTATTTATTATGTTTTTATGTATTTCATTAGCCTTTGTTAATAAGGTTGAGTCAAGCGTTAGATTCTCGGGTGACGTTGTCACACATTGTGCGGTTGTCGAGGTTGTTTGTCTGGATTCTTCAATCCATTTTGGCAAGCCACCGCGTAAAATTGCGACCTGTTTAAAGCCAAAACTGCGCAAGATCCACCAAGCGCGAGGCGCAGAATAGAGGCCCTGATTATCGTAAATGATTACGGTGTCTGTAGACTTTACCCCCATAGCAGCTAGCAACGAACTTACTTTGCTTGCATCTGGGTACGGATGGACACCCTCTACGTCAGCGACAAAGTCATGCTCTAAATCCATTTTGATGCTATTTGGGATATGCAGTGGGCGATCATAAACAATAGGATCAATACCAATGACTTTTTCCATGCTCGCGTCTAGTATTTTTAGATTTGGCAAAGAAATATTTTCGGCTAGCCACTGGGTAGAAACTAAGTGCTCCATGGAAAATCCTTTTTGGGTTGGTGTTGAATAGGTGTTGTCCATTAACTCGATTCATTCGGGTTCGATGAGTGTAACCCATTTTGCACGCCACGGTTGAGGCTCCATGTCGTCGGGCCAAAACTCTTTTTGTGTGGTGATGAATCCTTCTTTCACCACATGGAAAGTGATCGCTCGTGCTTGTTGAACGCCATCGGTGATAGATACATCGGTAACCACCTGGTCTTCGTCGCAAACAATAGAATTAATCTCAAAGCGCCAGATACCATGCGCGGGGTAAAAAGAGTTTACAGCAACAAAATTATCTCGCCCACTAATTAGCTCGTTAGATTGAGGCCAAAACCCTTTAAAGTCGGCGGATAAAAACTGGCTCGCGTGTTCGAAATTGTTGCTTTTCATTGCGTCCCAAAACGCGATAACAGTTTGTTTCGGTGTTGCTGCTTTGTTCATGCCCTTTCCTTGTGGCAATATTTTAAATGTCAGCGATAGAGACTATTCTACTTCTACCATGGGTCTAAACGTGAGCTCGTGTATGACGACATCACTCGGCAGTTCAAATAGCGTGGTTATTGTTTTTGCAACGCCTTCTGGGCTCATATATTCTGGTCTGTCTGCGGGTCTAAAGTTGGTGTCGGTGCCACCCGGGATCAGGTTGGTGACTCTGACCCCAAAGGGTTGGGCTTCTTTCATTAAGACGCCAGTAAATCCAGATAAACCTTGTTTCATTGCGGTATAGACCGACATTGTTTCACTGGCCCGTTTAACAACGGTGCTGGTTACATTAATAATGTAACCAGAGCGCTGCAACTTCATATCCGTTAATGCAAGCTTTGACAGCAACATTGGCGCTCTGAGGTTAATCGCATAGCTTTTGTCTAATTCCTCGCAGGAAAACTCTTCAACTGGGCACTTACGGGCATTCATGCCTGCGTTGTTAATTAGTACATCTAATCCGTCAAGCTCTGAACGTGCTTGTGTGTAGAGCTTTTCGACTTGTAACGACTCAGCGAGATCGTAACAAGCGTATAGACAGCCAGTTTCAGCTGCTAGTGCTTCTAGCGACTCGACGTTTCTCGCCGTTGCAAACACCTGATGACCCATTGCAGATAGCTGTTTGACTAACTGGTTACCTATCCCACTGCTTGCCCCTGTTACTAGTATTTTCATCGTAATTGCCTTGTGATTGTGAGGTGTTGTCGGCTGCCGATCGCGTAAATGCAGCCCTGCCATCTGTGATAATGTCTCTCTAATATATTGACTATACGTGAGCTGAATGAGCCTGGCATTAGAATAACCGTTACAAACCGTAGCTGTAGCTGCTCATCATTTTAGTTGTTGAAAATCAGAAATTATGTGACTTGCGGCAGATAGGTCATTGTTTAGATTAAATTCATGTTGAACCGCGATAACATCGCAACCACTGGCTTGAGCGGCCGTTATACCGGCAGTAGAATCTTCAAATACCAATGTATCTTGTGCAGCGGCCGACAGCTTGTTGAGGGCGACATGATACGCTTCTGGGTGAGGTTTGTGTTGAGTCACCTGTTCTTGGGTGATTATGCAGTCAAACGCACCGGTAAGATCGTGTTGGGCAAGTATTTCTTCAACCATCCACATAGCCGCAGAACTGACAATACCACAGGGCTTATTTTGCGCTCTAAGGGCGAAGATATACTCTCTAGCTCCTGGGGTCAGAGTCACCTTGCGTTGCAGCAATGTTTGGTAATGTTGTTTGAAACACTGTCTAAAGGCTTCGGCATTGGGTTTTATGGTTTGGTGCCTAAAAAAGTGGCCTGTAACCGACTGCCAACCCTCCCCCATTACCGTTTTATAGTCGTTCACTTGGGCATCAATACCAAATTCTTGGCACGCAAATACAATAGCTTGCCCCTTGAGTGGCTCAGAGTTGACCAGTGTTCCATCAAGGTCAAACAGAAATGTACGATAGTCTTTCATTGGATTCCTAGTTAATGGCAAACTGTTTAGTGACTCGTCGATTTGGAGTTTAGGCTTTGGATCGTTAAAGGCTTTCTAATCATGGTCACAAACTGAGCATCTCGATGGACTTCTTCAAATCCGTGCCTAGAGTACAAGTTGGACACTCGATTGCCGTTCAAATAACAGAGCTTAATGGGTTTGTTAATCTCATCCGCCTGTCTCGTAACACTACCAAGGATATTTCCACCTATCCCCATCGAATGAAACTCAGGCAATAAAAAAAATCGCCCAAAATAGAGGTGTTCAGAATGCTCAGATACTAGGAAACTACCAATGGACTGTGATTGCCATTCGATAATATTTGGTTTTGCATCCTGCCACTCCTGACAATGGATAGCACGCTGAACCCCTTCATCCCAGCCAAATACTGCCTCTACTGCTGCGTATTCGGCGGATTTTTTAAGCGCAAACAAGAACTCATAATCTTGAGGTTCTGCTAGTCTTTGCGTTGTTTTAATGGTTTTCAATAGCCTCTTTAATCCGACGTGTGGTAGTAGTATTTGTTCAAGACCATAACGCTATAATTTTTTACCCAAGCGTTTTTCAATCTGACGTTTTTCCCAATTTGCACCAAATAGATCAAACACTTCAAAGGCGCTTAAACCATGATTAATAATACCTATGCCCCAACCCATTGCTGGCCAAATGGCCCAAATATAGCTCGAATCAGTGACTAAATTAATGATAAACAGCAGTCCAATGACCGAAAGGTAGGTGATCAAATGAGAGTAAAAACTTTTAATCGCTCTAACTTGATCGATGACGGTTTGTTCGTCTTGATTAAGCTCTGTGTCTTGCTTCATAGTGTGCTCCTGTTGAAGTTCCGAAATGGATAACTCAAAAACAGCAGCGAGAGATTTTTGTGACTCTAGGCTAGGTGTATGACCACGTTCAATTCGTTGAATTGTGCGAATACTTAATCCACTCAACTCAGCTAACTGCTCCTGTGACCATCCTCGTTTTAATCGATATTTTCTAACCATTGCTCAAATCCTTTTCGCTGTGTCTTCAAAACCTTATCGATTTAGGTTTCAAATGTGAACGTCACTAGGGCGACAGCCTTATGACAGCTTAGCAAAATCAATAGCTTAAGCAAATAAAACTGCGAGCGATGCACAAATGCCTACCTGCACATATAGTGTTACGCATAGGATTCAAGATTGATTTTATATTGGGTTAACACCTCTTGCCGTTGCCGTATTTTTTTGTCTAGCAGCGAGCGCCATTACCTTAGCTGTTAGGTCAGAAATCTCCCCTTGGGTAGTTCCGTTTATTTTGCATTGTTTTATATAATAGTTAATGCACGGTAAGCAGTTGAGTGCCATCGCGGCAGATAGTCCAACTAACAGCTCAGTCTCTGTATCCAGATGTTCATTTTTATGGGTTGAGTGATAGAACGCATTCATAATGCTGTCGATGGTATTACATCCCTTATTTTGACATCTGTGTTGACGGGGTTCTCTTGCTCTATTTTGCAAGTAGACCCCGTTCTCTTTTGTTTTTGTTTTTGTTTAGATAACATTGCCCATACTCACACAAGGCAGCAAGCAAGTTCGAATCAAAGACTGTATCTATGGGCAGCGTAATGGATATTACCTTAAATCAAATGTCTTACTCGAGGATAAACCGTCCTACTAGTGTATTCAGCTTAGCGTTATTTTTTGTGAGTTGTTGCGTATTGCCAACCGTTTTTGCGCTGCTTTCTTCCAATCGAGCTGCCATATTTTGAATCGCGACCATGTTTGCATTGATCTCATTACTCACTTGGCTCTGCTCTTGCGCAGCAGTAGCTATATGGGTGCTGATATCCGATATTTTTGCGATAGATTGACTCACTACATCCAGTGATTCGGTCACTTCTGAGGTTTTTTTGGCCGTTGTTTCGCAACTTCCGCGAGTGTGATCCATTGCACTGCTTACATTGCTGCTTCCCGACTGCAATTTACCCAACATATCGCTAATTTCCCCTGTACTTTGTTGAGTCCGACCTGCAAGTGCTCTAACTTCATCAGCAACCACGGCAAAACCTCTACCTGCTTCACCTGCTCGAGCGGCTTCGATGGCGGCATTAAGTGCCAGAAGATTGGTTTGTTCGGCGATGCCACCAATCACTTCTAGTACATGACTAATATTGTCCACATCAGTAACCATGCTGTGGATGGACACTGTCATTTCATCAACTTGACTCACTAACTCGTTAACACTATTTACCGCTTGTCCAACCACATTACGGCTGACATCTGCTCCGGTATTTGCACTATTGGTTAACTCAGCTGCACCTGAGGCGCTTTCTGATACGTTTTCTGCTGTGGCGGCCATTTCAGTAATCGCTGTCACCGCTTGTTCGGTTTCAAGCTGATGATGTTTAATCATATCTTCGTTACTGTTTGCTTGTTGCTCTAGGGCCTCTATCCCTTGAGTAATTTCGGTGTTTGTCTGCTTTATTTGCAATAACATGGATTGGATTTGGCTGACAAAATGGTTTATTCCTTCTGAAATCTGTCCAATATCATCTTTTGTCGTCACAAGTAAGCGTTTAGTAAGATCAGCGTCACCACTACCTAGCTCTTGAACCAAGTGTTTTAATGCAATAATGGGTTGGTAAGCATAGCGGATGGCAAATCCTGCCAGTATGACAATGACAATGCCTGTTCCTAGTAAAGCGAGTGTAATACGAGTATTTAGGGCGTTGGTATGTTGTTGGATAAAATCGTTATCGATATACCCGGTGAGTGTCCAGTCGAGTGCACCAAATGGGATATCATATTCATACGCACTTAGATTACCGTCTACAACGTTGGTGAATATTTCAGTTTGTTGATGATCGATAAGTTTTAGATAACTGCCCTCACTATTTAGCGACGACAAGGTTCGCTGTATATTACTTAAATCCACTTCGAAGATATCGTGACCACTCATGCCAGAGTAGTTAGTTAACGAAATAAGTGGGATACCGTCGCGATAATAAACACCACTGATGTAGCTCTCTTCTCCTGCTAACTCTGCCAATTCGAGCATTGTGTTTTTTTCTTCATCTGAGATATCAGCGAAGCCAGGAGCAAACACATTACCTGATAACACTTTTACAATACTATGGAAGCCAGTAAGCTCGATTAAACTTTCAATATTACTGAGGCTCACTTTTAAGCTTTTCGATAATATAAAGGTATTGTCTAAATCTGAGCGGACCTTTTCAGAAATTAGTACTAGTTTGTCTTGTACATTGGCCGTGTCGGTTTGAGTAAGATCAGCGCGTATAAAATATTGCACGCTACTAAATGAAGTGACTAGTGATATACTCAACATCATGAATATCACCAAGTAAATCTTGGTTTTAAATGCCATCGATCTCATATCTTTGCGTCTCGTATCTTGTTGAAGAAAAAGAAAATATTCTGTATTTCTCATTGGTATCGGCAGCAGTATTAAAACACGAGTCGTTTTATCAAGAACTGTGATCTGCTTAGAATTAGTACAGTTAATATTTGACGTTGAGCACACATAAAATAGCACTATCGTGCTGTGGCACGTAATGGGTGGGCTTATATTTAGGCGGTTGAAAAACCACTCGAGAAACACTTAATTTACATACAAAATAGTATACTAAGAGTTCGTGATTTCGATTAGCCACGATGATGTTTTGTCGAGGTATTTATATTTTTAGCGACAGTAGTTTAACTTGGTTTCTTATTTTCTTTTAATTGCGTCAGGTATTTATCAAATCGCCTTGCACGTGTCTCTTGTTTCTTGGCACTGGTTAATCCATATGCGATTACATAGCGGTCAGATTTGGTTAGACTATTATAAAAGTCGAGTGCTCGAGGAAATGGATTCAGAGCAGATAAAAAATCGTTAGGGACGGTCATTTCACTGGCAGTATACGCATTTTCCCAGCGTCCATCCGATTTTGCAGCAACAACATGCACCATTCCAAAATCTGTCATGGTTTGTTCGTTGATCAATTGCTGGGCAATGTCTCGATTGCGTTTAGACCAATTACTGCGGGTTTTTCTGGGAGTAACTCTTTGTAGATAAGAGTGTTCATCCAACGACTTTTTAACTCCGTCGATCCAGCCCCAGCGTAATAACTCAACGACAGCCTCATCCCAGGTGATGCTCACAGTCACTGAGTGCTTCTTGTAAATTTTAATCCAAAGTTCAGTGTGAGTTGCGTGGTTTTCTTGAAGCCAGTTAAAAAGTTGTTTGGAGGTTTCAAACGGCATTATTAGACGAGTGTTAACTTCAGGCACTGTATTCCTATCCCTAGAATGTGTACGGCAAATCGAAACGCACCATCCGTCTTATTTATTTTGTAGGTATCCACTATCAGAAGCGTTGACTTTTTGGGGAACATGCTGTGACGTGTGGCGAACTTTGTTACTTCTATAAACCGAAGCCAACCCTTGGTTGTTTGCGCACTGAACGGACACCCCATGCCGACAAGTCAGGTTTTGGCTTTCCTGTATAATCACCCAAACAAATATAGCCTTTGGCCAGATAACGATATAAGAAGTCTCCCCCTTCCAATGACGCTGTTTTATCGTCACCAAAGGGCAGCTTAATTCTTTCAACCCGTAAATCTTGGGCGCTTTTAAACGCTGGGTATACTGAAGAATTTACTTTATAGGCATCGAGATCTTTGAGCAGAGCTTTGTCAGATATCTTTGCTGTGGACCGACTGAATAACATGATAAGTCGCATTTGTTGTTCTGACGAGACGATGAGCATTTCCATGGGAGGCTTCCTATTAAACAAGGCAGTATATAGGAACGCCTCAAACAACACGAACGAACAATGCGTCCTGGCCACAAATAACCAAGTGCAAAAATTGATTGTTCTCTTTTATGCATTCCTCAAGGAAGGATCGTCGCTGAGATACTCAACAAACTCTACTTCAAACCCCGCAGGATCAACGAAATAGACGTTTTTGCGATGAGGCTCTTTGGTGCCTGGGTTAGCGATTCTAAAACCAGCTCTCGTTAAGCGCTCTGTGATGCTATCTACATTGTGAGTGACATAAGCAAAATGGGCTAAACCAACCTGATGGCCCGCGAGATCCCGATTTGATCCTTCCCCATTATCACTTAACGCTATGTAGTGATATTGGTCCCCAAAGTGGAGCCATGTTCTAGGCTTACCGTGCCACTCCCCTTGCCCTTTTTCGCGCACTCTCCAATGAGGAAAAGCCGCCTGATAAAATTCAAGCATTTTTGGGATATCGTTAACGACTAAATTGACGTGTTCTAGATGTATCATAATCTTCTCCATGACGTTGCTGTTATCTAGAACGAACATGCTAATACCTAAAGTTATATTGAGGTAAAGAGGAAATTCAACTTATTTGTGGATTGCGTGCTGTTCAACCATATAGGCGATCGCTTCATCACTTAAGCAAGATTTACTGAGGTATTGACGCTGTTTACCAATGTGTAGGATAAAGCCCAGATCGGTTTGCTGAAGTTGGTCTATCTCAATCCATGAGATACTGCGGGTGTGATTAGCACTTTTATAACTGACCCCATTTGCACCTAACCTAAACTCTACTTTACTGTTTGAGCTTGTACTGAATGTTTGTCGCCATAACCACCAAGTTCTCTTAAACAATACACTCAGAGCCTCAACAATACTCAGAACGATAAAGAACCACCCAACGTATCCATTTGGCAGTAGCTCAAACTCTAATACAATCACACCAAAAACGACAAACAATAACGCTTTTAAATAAGCTTTTGGAAATTTAGTCGGAACGCTCGTTTGGTCGTAGCACTCCGCAAAAAAACGCTTGTCGAGGGGGTATTGGGTAGTGAAATTGAAATCTTTAGGCATAGGTGATTACTTTAAGTTTGCTGTATGTGAGTGTTCTATGCTGCGTTGTTGCAGCGTGACTATTGTATAGCTTGTTGATGGTTTTGGGCTACACATTTACTTTCCCCAATAAAAAAGCGAGCTCGAAGCTCGCCTTTAATTCTTTATGTATCGATTGTATTACAGAAGTTCTACTGACTGCTGAGCGATAACAAACTCTTCATTGGTTGGGATAACCACAGCCAGCGCGTCAAGCAATTCTGACTTAGCGATAATACCGCTGGCGCCAAAACGTGCGTCTTCGTTGCCTTTTTTATCTTCAACAAAACCAAGCAGGTTAAGGTTATTTAAGATTTCGCGACGAATATCTAGCGAGTTTTCACCAATACCACCAGTGAAAATAATGGCATCTAAGGCATCAAGTGGAATAAGGTAAGAGCCAATGTATTTTGCAACACGGTAAGTGAAGACTTGGAACGCCAACTTAGCGCCTTCATGTCCCTCTTCCATCGCTTGTAAAATACCGCGAGCGTCAGACGTTACACCAGATACACCTAGGAAACCTGATTTTTTGTTTAGCGTCTCGAAAACTTGCTCTTGAGTCCAGCCCTTCTTCATCAAAAACTCAATGATGCCGGGATCAAGGTCACCAGAGCGTGTCCCCATCATAAGACCAGCAAGAGGTGTGAACCCCATAGAGGTATCAACCGATTGTCCGTCTTTAATCGCACATACAGACGCACCGTTACCAAGGTGAACAGTAATAAAGTTGCACTGCTCTACAGGCTTATCTAACATTTTGGCTGCTTCACGTGACACATAATAGTGACTTGTACCGTGGAAACCATAGCGGCGAATGCCGTATTTTTCGTAAAGTTCATGTGAGATAGCGCCAGTAAAGGCTTTTTGAGGCATCGTTTGGTGGAACGCAGTATCAAATACAGCAAACTGTGGCAACGATGGGAATGCGGCCATAGCAGCATGAATACCTTTTGCGCCTGCAGGGTTATGCAGCGGTGCTAGGTCAGACAAGTTTTCGATTTCAGCAAGCACTTCGTTATCGATGCGTACTGTTTTAGTAAATTTTTCTCCGCCGTGAACAATGCGGTGACCTACTGCAACGATCGTGTCGGTTAAGTTCTCATCTTCAATAAGTTTAACGATACGGGTGATTGCATTAGCATGATGATTGTCTGCGGCAGTGATGGCTTCTTCGGTTTTGTTTCCGTTGAGCTTCCAAGCGATTGTGGCTTCTGGCATACCGAAGCACTCACCCAATCCACTGACAATTTCGTCGCCGGTTACTGAGTTGATGACGGCGAATTTAAGCGACGAGCTACCTGAGTTGATCACTAAAACGTTTGCATTTGGCATTGTAGGGGGTCCTGCACGTTATAATTGTCTGACAAATTGAATTGGGATTATTAAACATTTTTTGAATATTTAAAATTTAATTATGTCACAGAAAAACCAAACATTGATCTGGGTCAAGTTACAGTTTGGGTTAAAGCGGTGTACTGTGCGTATTGACTAAAAGTCAACCAGCATCAATCGGCAACAATCATAGAGGGTTTGATATGCGGCTTATTATTGGCAATAAAAATTATTCGTCTTGGTCTTTACGTGCATGGATTGCAATGGCGAAGACAGGCCTCCCCTTTGACGAAACCTTGTTGCAACTTGACACTGAAGAGTTTTATCAGCAAATAGGTAAAGTAAATCCAGCATTGAAAGTCCCTACTCTAGTCGATGGCTCACTCGTTGTTTGGGACTCATTAGCCATTTGCGAATACCTGAACGAATACTATTTTGATGGCCGAGCTTGGCCACAAGAACGCGCACAGCGAACACTCGCACGCTGCATCGCCAACGAAATGCACTCAGGCTTTTCTCACGTTCGAAATGCAATGCCAATGAATATTCGAGCCAAGCGAGAAATTGCCATTGACGACAATATTCAGAAAGAGATCGATAGAATTGTTCAAATCTGGACAGACTGTATGAAAAAACAGCCATCACCAAGTTGGTTGTTTGGTCAATGGAGCATCGCTGATGCGATGTTTTTACCGGTGGTGTTCCGATTTATAACCTACGGCATTACCGTTAGTGATGAAGCTAAAGCGTACATGGACTTTGTACTGCAGGATAAAGACGTGAAACGTTGGATTAAAGATGCGTTGGCGGAAACCGAAATCATCGAGCTTGATGAAGCGGGCGAAAATGTTTAGTCATAGTCCCTTTACTCAAACGCTATAAAGTAAAAAGGCTCGCATCAGCGAGCCTTTTATTATTTATCCGCGACCGTGGCCACGTTCACCACGGAAGTTTCCGCGATTGTCACCACCACGATTGCGATCGAAACGACGCTCACCTTCACGGCGTGGGGCACGCTCTCCGTCTGCGTTACGACGTGGACGACGTTCACCAGAACCTTCACCTTCACGGCGTGGACGACGCTCACCGCCACCTTCGCCACGACGCTCAAAGCGACGACCGCCATCACGATTTCCACCGTCACGACGAGGACCGCGATTTTCACGGAAATCATCGAAGTCACTTACGACAGCGTTGATCTCTTTTTGGCGAATGCGAAGTTTCTTCAGTTTACCTGCAGAGTCTTGATTCATATCACGTGGTAACTGTACAAATGAGTGCTCTTGAGCCAGTTTGATTGCACCAATTGCGCCTTTACCCAAACCAAGTTCATTAGCCAATGCACCAACGATATCTTTAACTTGAACACCTTGCTCACGACCAACTTGGAACTGGTAGGTTTCCCAATCCGCTTTGTTGTAGCTACGACCTTCACCGCGACCGCCTTCACGACCACCGCCCTCACGACGCTCTTTACGACGTTTCTTATCGCGTTCAATCGCGTCGATCATAGGGTCTGGACCTTTGTAGAACAAAGGACGTTTGCCTTGTTGGCGCTTAAGAAGGATCGCTGCAAGAGTTGCTGCGTCCATTTCTAGTGATTCGGTCAATTGGCTGATTAGCTCTGCAAAGTTCTCAAGAGACGGGTTTTCTTTCTCTAGTGCTAGTTCTTCACCCAGTTGAGTCAGGCGAGATGCTGCAACTTTGTCACGGTTAGGCAATTGAATTTCTGCCATGCTCGACTTAGTCACGCGTTCAATAGTGCGAAGCATGCGCATTTGGTTAGTGCGAACCAACAAGATTGCACTGCCTTTACGTCCAGCACGCCCAGTACGACCAATGCGGTGGATGTATGATTCTACATCGAATGGGATGTCGTAGTTGAATACGTGAGTAATACGAGGAACATCAAGACCACGAGCTACAACGTCTGTAGCAACAATGATATCAATGATGCCTTTTTTAATGTGATCGACGGTGCGCTCTCGCAGTGACTGTGGAATGTCACCGTGTAGAGGCGCAACCTTAAAGCCACGATCAGATAAGTAGTCCGCTAGACGTTCAGTGTCTTGACGAGTACGTACAAACACAATCGAGCCGTCGGTTTCTTCAGTTTCCAGTAGACGAACCATCGCTTCGTCCTTCTCTACACCTTTCACAACCCAAAATTGCTGCTCTACTTTATCAACCGTGTGGTTTTTACCCGCAACGTCGACAGATTTAGGGTCACGAAGAAAACGCTCTACAATGTTGCGAAGCATTGGAGGCATAGTTGCAGAGAACAATACGCGTTGCGCTGATTCTGGTGCGTGTTCTAGGATCCAAGTTACGTCGTCAACAAAACCCATGTTTAACATTTCGTCTGCTTCATCAAGAACAAACGTGTGGATTTCGTTTAGGTGCAGTTTATCTCGCTTGATCAAATCCATTACACGGCCTGGTGTACCCACGACAATGTGAGTACCAGAGCGCAGTGCACGCATTTGATCAGAAATTGAAGCGCCACCGTAGATTTCAAGAACCTTCAGACCCTTGATTTCTTTACCCAGAGTTTTGATTTCTGCAGCAACCTGAATCGCGAGTTCGCGAGTTGGAGCTAAGATAACGGCTTGCGGAGAGCGTTGGTTTAGATCAATTTTATTTAGTAGAGGTAGAGAGAACGCGGCTGTTTTACCAGTACCGGTTTGTGCTTTACCCAATAAATCGTTGCCTTCAAGCAGAAGAGGAATAGACGCTGCTTGGATTGGTGTTGGAGCAACGAAGCCCATGTTGTTTAGAGACGTCAACAGTTGTTCGTTCAGCGCGAGTTGGCTGAAGGTCGTTTGATTTTCTTGCATTGTGAACCCATTAAATGGTTAAAAGTGGTCCCACAAGCTCAATCACGATACTGATCCGCCCACTGTTCCACTCCTTTGGAGAAGGGACAGTATTTTTCTTAAAGCAATTAGGGACATATAAGAGCGGCGCATCATACCTGCATATTTTGATTTGTGCTACAAAAAATTGAGTCCCATCACATTTTTAGTACTATCGTGGCATGAAAAACACAACAAATATCCCATCCTAGCGATTGAGATACTGGTTTATCCCTTATATAGTGTGCCTAACTCTATGCAGCAATTTGCTCCATAGTCCTCACGCCAACCCTTTGAAGGCTATAAAGACTCAATGTTTCAAGACAATCCGTTACTTGCTCAGTTAAAAGCTCAAATCCAGGAAACCTTGCCAAAAAAAGAAGGTACCGTTAAAGCCACCGACAAAAACTTTGGTTTTTTGGAAATAGACAGTAAAAAAAGTGTCTTTATTCCACCACCGTTTATGAAAAAGGTCATGCATGGTGATAAAGTCTCCGCCATTATTCGTAGTGATAACGGTAAAGACAGTGCAGAGCCCGAAACGCTTATCGAGCAAGCGGTAACACGCTTTATTGGGCGTATTAGGCGCTTCAAAGGTCGACTTAACGTGGTGCCTGACCACCCACAGCTGAAAAAACTCACTTTAAAAGCGAAGACGGTAAAAGGTTTGCCCGCAGACGATCTCAAAGAGGGAGACTGGGTAGTTGCACACCTTACTCAACATCCATTGGCGGGTGATGACGGTTTTTTTGCTGAAATATCGGAAAAAATTACCGATGCAGACGACAAAATTGCTCCTTGGTGGGTGACACTCGCGCAAAATGACCTTCCGAATCGCGAACCTGACGGTATTGCTGACGATGAATGGCAGCTTAACGACTCTGCAAACCTGCAACGCACCGATCTGACCGACGTACACTTTGTCACCATCGATGGTGAATCGACCAAAGATATGGACGATGCTCTCTTTGCAAAGCCTTTAGACAACGGACAACTTGAATTAAGTGTCGCCATTGCCGACCCAACCGCTTACATTAGCCCTGATTCAGAGATGGATAAGGTAGCACGCGAACGTGGATTTACCATTTATTTGCCAGGTCGCAATATTCCAATGTTGCCTCGTTTTTTGGCCGATAACTTATGTTCACTCATAGAAAATGAAGTTCGTCCCGCTATTGTCGCCGTCATTGTTGTCAATCAAGATGGCAGCATTAGTGACAATGTCACCTTTAAGGCTGCGTTGGTTAAATCTCATGCACGCCTTAACTATAATCAAGTCTCTAACTGGCTTGAACAAGGTAATGAAAGCGAATGGCAGCCCGATGGCACGACAAAAGAGGTGATTCAAGATCTACATAAAGTCGCACAATTGCGCAGTGCGTGGCGTGAAGCGCACGCGGTTGTGTTTCCAGATCGCCCAGACTACCGCTTCGAATTAAGCGAAAGCAATGATGTGATCGCCATCCATGCTGATGAACGCCGAATCGCCAATAAGCTTGTTGAAGAAACCATGATTGCTGCCAACATTTGTGCGGGTCGCCTACTTCGCGATCAGCTGGAAATCGGTGTATTTAATACCCACCACGGCATTAAATCAGATAAAGTAAAAGCGGCCATTGAGATGCTTAATGAAGCAGGAGCACCTAATGTCACCGAAGAGACTTTGTCGAGCTTGGAAGGGTTTTCTGCGGTTCGCCGTTGGTTAAATCAACAGCCGACTGCGTATCTTGATAATCGTATGCGTAAGTTACAAGGATATGGTGAAACCAGTATTGAAGCCGGACCACACTTTGCGATGGGGCTTGATGTTTATGCCACTTGGACCTCGCCAATTCGCAAATATGGCGACATGATCAACCACCGCCTTATTAAAGCGGCGATAACAGGTGAAGCTCCGGTTCAAAAACCCGACGCGAGCATCGGAGATGAGTTAGGTCTGCATAAAAAGCACCATAAGATCGCAGAACGTAACATTGCCGATTGGTTGTACGTTAGAACGCTTGCTGACGATGCCAAAAATGAAGCTGAATATGAAGCCGAAATTTTTGATATTTCAAGAGCTGGGCTCCGAGCGCGTATTGGGGTTAATGGCGCAGCGGTATTCATCCCTTTGTCTTCAGTCTGTAGCAATCGTGAACGTATAGAAGGCAACCGTGAGCTTGGCATGGTATTACTTGATGGTAAGGTTCATTATCGCCTTGCCGACGCGATTGACATTGTCATTACGTCCGTTAATCAAGAAACTCGTAACATAGTCGCAAAACCTAAACACGTATTAGCTGACCCTTCGTAGATAATACTCCAGAGGGAGGTCCATCCTCCCTCTAGAGTTTAGAGGAATACAATGAGCGCAATTCGAGTTAACTATTTTACCAGTTTTATATCACGTCGACGTGAGCGCTATCCTGCTGCGCAGATTGGTATATTGTGGGTGAAAGCGGGAAGTATGGCATTTCGCCTCAATAACGGTTCTGAAGACACGATCCACGCAGGTCAATACTGTTTTTACAACTCCCAAGAACTCATTAACTTAGAAACACAGTTTAATGATGAGATGTTTGATGCGGTAGCTATTATCTTGTCACCGGATCTGCTACAAACTTTTCTTAATCTCTATAACGCACCAGACGACTATCGGCCCAGTTCACATCTACCTATTGTTGAATGTGATGATTACTTTCATTCGCAAATGGGCACGATCCTCACCTATTTTGAGCAGCCTACGGTTGATAACGCTTCTCTAGAGTTTGTGGCGATGTCTTTATTAAGTCAGCTTTGTTCATCGGCAAGTGCGACCATCGATATGATCAAGCAGTCACTCGACCTTAGTATCACGCAAAAAGTGATTCACTATATTGAAAAAAATATTGATGGGTCAATTACACTTGATGAAACAGCGAGTTATGTAGGCACATCCATCGCGACTTTAAAAAGAAAGTTAGCGGCTGATGACCTGTCTTTTTCTAACTTGGTTAAGGTGAAAAGGATTAACTTCGCAACGACACAGTTACGTGTGACCAATTACTCTATTACTCAAATTGCTTACGAAGCGGGTTACAAAAGCGCTGCGCATTTTAGTACGGCATTTAAATCCATTCACAATCAAACGCCTAAAGAGTTTAGAGCGATGTTGAGAAAAAATCGCGCCAAAGCGGCTAAGTCGATTCAACCCCAAAACTGATGATTTCGATCCAATTTAATGGCTTCAAACAACTGGTACAGGGGTAAACTCCCCTGCTCTAGGTTACTCCATTGCTGTGTACTGGTTGGGTCTGGTACTAGAATTACCCAACCTTGAGTTACTTTTTCCACGCGGAGTATAGATTCAGTATTTTCAACATGGTTTGAATCAACACGCATCACTAGGCGCTTAAAAAGCACACCATTGTCTTCTACGTGATAAGCTACTTTTTCGAGCTCAGCCGCGATATTACGGTTTCGATAGTCACACACGTCCTTTGCCAAATTGGCCAGTTGATGTTGTTCCCATTGCGTTAACATAAAGCCTCCAACTCGCTCGTTGACCGAGTAGTCACATTTCTGTCACCTTAACGTCATATCATAGCGTCGAAATTAATTAATTATGGAGCACCCCCATGTTTAGAGTTGCCCTTGCTACTCTGCTTTTTGTTTTTGCCCACGTTGCATCAGCAGAACAAATATCAATCGTAGGGTCGACGTCGGTCAGTCGCGTTATGGATATTTTAGCTGAAGATTACAATAAAACCTCACCAGAAAACCCCGTTGCGGTTCAAGGAATTGGATCCAGTGCGGGCGTAACTCTAGTAAATAAGAAAGTTTCTGAGCTTGGTATGAGTTCTCGTTATCTGACTGAGGCCGAAGCACATGATTCACTAAAGATTGTCACCATCGCATATGACGGACTTGCGCTAGTCGTTAACCACACAAACCCAGTGACAAATTTAACGCGCGAACAGCTCAGCGATATTTACCAAGGCAACATTACCAACTGGAAAGAAGTTGGTGGTGACAACAAAAAAATCGCTGTCGTAACTCGCGAAACAGCGTCAGGTACAAGATACAGTTTTGAAAGTTTGCTGGGTCTTACCCAAATCATTAATCAAAAGTTAGTGTCCGATATTAGCCATGAGAACTTAGTGGTAAACAGTAATTCAATGGTGAAAACCATCGTCAGCAATAACCCACATGCGATCGGTTACATTTCTATAGGCTCTGTTGATGCGAGCGTAAAACCGGTTCAGTTTGAAGGTATCGCTCCAACAGCAAAAAGTATCCTTGAGAAAAAATACGAGCTTCGTCGCCCGTTCCTAGTGTTTTACGACGCAGAGAACGTAAGTAAAGAGTCATTGGGGTTTGTTGATTACCTCACTAAGCCTCACGCGCAGGAAATTATTGAGCGTAGTGGCTACATTAAATTTCACTAACTGTGACTCAGTAACAACGCAGAAGGCCCGAATGCAATAGCATCGGGCCTTCTTCGTTGTTGACGTCTTTTTTTATGAACTCACACTACTCCGTTAAACAATAGAGTAACGTCGTCTATAAAAATTAAACAGTTAGCCATGATCTAATTCGCTGATTTATCGCCGAATTCTCAGTTTTAGATCCTATTGATAGATCACTCTTATAAGGTTTATTGAATGCCAGATTTAACGCTACTTCTGATATAATCTAACCATTGACCCTATACGAGCAGTACTTAATGGCGCTTAAACCAACAATATATAAATTTCGTGTTTCACTGACGGATCTCAATCGAGACTATTTTGATAATTTTCAACTCACAGTTGCTCAGCATCCGTCTGAAACATTGACACGTTTGGCCGCCAGGCTCATAGCGTTTTGCCATAGCGCAGAGCCCGATTTACAGTTCACAAAAGGATTGTCGAGTATAGAAGAACCTGACATTTGGACTAGAAGTTTAACCGATGATATTGAGCACTGGATAGAAGTCGGTGAGCCTGACTCAGAGAGAATTAAAAAAGCCAGCCGACTCAGTAAAAAACTGTCTATTTACAGTTTTAATACTAAATCGGATGCGTGGTGGAAACAGCAGAGTACAGCTATTTCACGTTATGCAAATCGCGTCTATCAACTCGATAACGAAGGCGTTGAAGCATTCGCTGCATTAATGACTCGTACAATGGATGTTTCTGTCATGCTCACTGGGTCCGATTTCTATATCGAAGCTAGTGGTGAGTCTGTGCAAGTTTCTATGTCTACACTGTTTGATTCATCAGACGCATGATAGGTTCACAATTGGTTGCGCTTGGTTTTCCTGAGTTATCGGATGCTCGAAAACAGCAACGCATGATAGAACTTTGCGAGTCAAATGATGACTTTTTCCAGGCAGCATTAAGTAAAGCTGAACTAGCACTGACTTCGGCGAGTTCAGAGCAGACGCTACCCTCATTGCTTGGTATATATGGGCATCGGTTTGAGCAGTGTTTGTCAGAGCTTTCAGCCCAGTCAGAGTCATTAACCGCGATGCAAAATGTGCTTAAAGAGTCTTTGCCGTCAAAGCACGCTGACAAGTTTGTTAATCAATCGGCTGTTGATGCCGAGATCACAAGCCGCATTTACTTGTTTATTCAGGGACGGATGAAGCTGGACTACTCATTAGCCAACGAGTTCTCTCAACGTGCGGCCCGCGAGCTTGCCCAATTTACTGCTCAGTCAGAAGACGAAATCCGAGTGATGCTTAACCAGTCTTATTACGCGGGTGTGGATGCGAAAAACAAACAAAGTAAAATGTTGCGCTGGTTTGAAAAGTGGTTTAGCTAGCCGTTTATCGATTACGGTACTCTTGCGAAGAGTACCGTACGATAACTGTTTTGAACTTTTAAGCACTTAGTGCCTGTTCTAGGTCACCAATAATGTCATCGATATGTTCGATACCGACCGACAAGCGGATCATTTCAGGCGCAACGCCCGCCCTAGACTGCTCTTCTTCGCTAAGCTGTCGGTGCGTGGTTGACGCAGGATGACAGGCTAATGATTTGGCGTCGCCAATGTTGACCAAGCGTTTAAATATGTTTAGCGCATCATAAAAACGAACACCTGCTTCAAAACCGTCTTTTAACCCAAAGGATAAGATTGCAGACGGTTTACCTCCCATGTACTTTTGAGCTAATTGATAATGTTCAGACTCTGGTAAACCCGCGTAACTCACCCAGCTTACTGCGGGATGCTCGTCTAGATATTGGGCAACTTTGAGTGCATTTTCTACGTGCCTTTCCATACGTAAAGGCAGTGTTTCCAAACCTTGAATAAGCAAAAACGCGTTCATTGGTGATAACGCGGAACCGGTGTTGCGTAACGGTACCGTTCTAGCACGGCCAATAAACGCGGCTTCTCCAAAGGCTTCAGTGTATACAACACCGTGGTAGGAAGGTTCTGGCTGATTAAACACTGGGAATCGTTCTTTGTGTTCAGCCCATGGGAATTTTCCAGAATCTACAATCACGCCGCCGAGAGTGGTACCGTGCCCACCAACATACTTTGTTAAAGAGTGAACGACGATATCAGCGCCAAACTCAATGGGTTTGCATAGTGCCGGTGTGGCGACGGTATTGTCCACAACCACTGGAACACCTTGTGCGTGAGCTAAAGTCGCTATGGCTTCAATGTCGGCGACGTTTCCGGCCGGGTTTCCGATACTCTCACAATAAACCGCTTTGGTGTTTTCATCGATTAGCTGCGCGATGCTTTCTGGCTTATCATCTTTGGCAAACCGTACTTCGATGCCTTGTTTTGGAAGCATGTGCGCAAATAGAGTATAAGTGCCACCATACAGTTGCGGTGCCGAAACAATATTGTCGCCCGCTTCCGCTAAGGTTTGAATCGCATAATTAATCGCGGCACTGCCCGCGCTAACGACTAACCCCGCGATGCCTCCCTCAAGAGCGGCCATTCGCTTTTCCAACACGTCATTGGTCGGGTTCATAATCCGAGTGTAAATGTTACCTGGAACGGCAAGGTTAAACAGATCGGCGCCATGTTGGGCATTATCAAACTCATAGGCAGCAGTTTGATATATTGGGACCGCCACGGCCTTAGTTGTAGGGTCGGTTTCGTAACCAAAGTGAATCGACAACGTTTCGTCTTTCATTGCTCTTCCTTGTGTAAAATGGGTGTTGTTGTGCTCCAACATAGTGCCTTTTCTTAGCGTTTAATTACGAGCCTCAGTTCAAACTTTGCATTAATGGCAATAATTATTCGTTTGTCGTCATTAGTTAGTCGTGTTTATCCATCAAAAAACCGTTACCATGTTCCCAAGTATAGGTATGACGGAACGTGAATGAGCGAACTTAAAAAGGACATCACACTGGTCACCGGAATTGGCCAGATGTCCACGACACTACTTGGCACGGGTCTGTTTATGGTGCCAGCCATTGCCGCATCCATAGCGGGACAGCATCTTCTTTGGGCGTGGGTAATTTTACTTTGCGCGGTTTGCCCTATAGCACTTACCTTTGCAGCCTTGGGAAAACGATACCCAAATGCAGGTGGTGCATCCTATTTTGTAAAAAAGGCATTTAACACCCGTCTAGAAAGAGCGATGGCATGGTTGTTTATCAGCGTAATGCCCGTTGGTGTTCCCGCAGCTGTTGCTTTAGCCGGTGGCTTTGCCCAACAAATTCTACCCGCGGGACTGTCTGATCCAATTGTGGCCCAGCTATTAACTGTACTGCTGTTGATTGTAGTAAACCTCGCCGGGACTCGTTCATCAAGCCGATTACAAACTGGCATAGCTATTGGCATAGTCGCGCTCGTTGTTGCCTTTTCGGTTAAGGGCTCTATAGGCATAGTGGATGCAACGTTACCAAAATTAACGTCATCAGATTTGGTTCCTATTGGTCAAGCACTGGCGGTGATGTTTTGGTGCTTTGTTGGTATCGAAGCCTTTGCCCATATGGGTGAGGAGTTTAAAAATCCACAGCGAGACTTCCCGTTAGCGATACTACTCGGTTGTGTTATAGCGGGTTTAGTCTACTGGGCATTCTCTGTCGTAGTCCTTAAATTTGGCGCTTATGGCACGTCTGAGCTTGATCGTTCGTCAATTCCTTACATTGCTCAATTGCTGTTTGGCTCAAAGGCAACATTGTTGATAAGCGTAATGGGGTTTTTGGCCTGTTTTGCGACTATTAATTTATACACTCAAAGTTTATCGCGCATGATTTGGTCTCAAGCGCGCGAATATAAACCCCAAAGCCCACTTGCAAAGCTCAATCGTAAAGGAGTGCCACTTAATGCGACGCTCGTTGTTGGAGCCGTCTTGGCCGTAGGATCCGTTGCAGGAGAGCTATCGGGAATTGATTTGGAAGTGTTTCTTAAGCTGGCTAATGGTGTTTTCGTGGTGATCTATTTAATGAGTATGTTCGCGGCAATTAAACTTCTTGCTGGTTACTATCGAGGATTGGCTTACATCGCGTCTTTGGTTTGCGTGAGTGTGTTTCTATTCTTAGGTTGGGCAATGCTTTATGCTTTAGGTCTATTTTTTCTGTTTTGGATTATTCTAAGCAACTCATCCGTAATGTCTGAACAACCCACTGAGTAAGTTGGCCCGATACAATAGTTAAAGTGCAAAAGCATTCTGTGGAATATCGGTTTTTTCAATCCACTCTGTCGGTAAGGCTTTGTCAGTACCTTGGTAGCACGCAGCTAATATTGCACCGAGTGCGATAGCTCTGCCACTGCTGTCACCTCCGCAGTAAATGTTTTCGCGAATGGCCTGTTGGTAGGTTTTTGCATGAAACATCAGATGACAAATCACCACAAAGGACGATGAGAGTTGGCTACCAGAGCCAACCTTGACGGCAACTTCCCTTGAGCTCGACTGACGCATAATCAAAACCTTATCGATATCTTTTGCCACCAATCCGCCCAAACGATGCGCTACCTTTAAACACTCTTTGGGATCGTATCCTAATAATGCACAACGCAGCATAACCGCCACACCCTTTGCGTATTCAACTGCGATATCATTGTTGTTTGTAACTCTAACAGCCGTTTCGACCCAATCTAGCAGTTCTTCTTCTTGATAATAACGCGTCACAATGGGGGGCAGTACTGTTAATGCTAGATTGGTCGCAGAATTTGCGCCTACGCCAATAAACGGCAAATCGTTGTCTTCTAAATGATGAATCTTCATTAATGTCTGTTTGGTCGCCTGATCTATAAAACCTTGCCACTGGCCACCAAAATCAAACCAACGTCGATAAGAGGAAATATACGCCGATTCAACGTAACGTCCTTTTTGGACTAAGCTATCGATAAGTGACAGCATCTGAGCACCATAGTGAGTGAGATCGCCGCTCTGTTTACCATTGTGTACAAATTGATTCGTCGAGGCATAATCATCGACAGTTGATGGGTAAAATTCTGGAGCGTCATTTGCTAAATCGACGATTTTTTGTTGGTCATTAAGAAAGTGAAAACCCATACATGCCGCGTCGGCGACTAGAGCGCCCACGATAGCATGCCAGGCTCTTAAGTGAATGGCGGTGTCGTCTTGTTTCATTGATTCACCTTGTCATCTTTAGGCGATTTTCAAACAGCTTTCGGTTCGATTTCGACCTGCATCTTTTGCAATGTACAGTGCTTTGTCTGCCAAGATTAGCAGATCTTTCAGTGAGTCGTACTGATCACTCGACGTGGAAATACCTAAACTCGCTGTACACCTAAAATCGGGTTCATCCAACAGTGGTATGGGATGTGACTCGATTGCAGAGCGAATTAATTCAGCTTTACGGGTTGCAAACGTCAGTGGTGTATTTGGCATGACTAACGCAAACTCCTCTCCGCCAATGCGCGCAAAGAGATCTTCTGGTCGGCAGTGCTGCTCGATGATGTTACAGACTTCAGTTAAAACAAGATCGCCTGCTATGTGACCATGCCTATCATTCACCCGCTTAAAATAGTCGAGATCCAAGATGATAAGACTGACGCTTTGCCCCTCAATGCGCTCTTCGAGCAAATTCGCACCTTGTGAGAAGAACGTATGGCGATTTGCTATGCCGGTAAGAGAATCCGTTGTGGCTTGATGTTTAAGCTGCTTTTCATTCACCGCAATTTCGTTGGCAAAAATACTGAGCACCACAATAACCTCAAGCATATTAACTAACATAACCGATTGATAGATGTATCGATTAGCTTGGTCGCTCACAACGATCATTGGATTAAGGTTAGTGGTGTTTTCGCAATAGAAAAACAGTACGACCGCCAAGCAACTTAGGATGATTTTTTCTCGTTTTTCATCCAACTCGAACAGCAAATAAGTACCGGTAGGGACTAAGTAATAATAGAGGTGAAAACCCGATGCATTGGTTAGATAGACGTTGGATGACACAACCAAATGCATCATCAACACACAAAAAAACCAAACTTTTCCTCCACGATAAAACCCTTTTGCACTAAAGGCTAACGTGAGTACATAAGCAACAGTGAAGCCAAAATTGATACTAGCGACACCCAAATGCCCTAGAAACGAAACATAGGTAAGCGTATATAGGCCCGATGTCACAGCCGTGATCAGCGCAATAATATTGAGCAAACGTACTTTGTTTGCGCTACCGAACGGTAGCTTATTTGTACCAAGATGGTAGATTTGATGCAAAGTCACAAGCACTGTCACCCAAACTTATTATTCCACCTCTAATGATAACGTATATTACTTATATTTAAAGAATTCAAATTACACGACCGTAACAACTCATTTACACGCCTTTGTAGTACTGATGGTTAGAAGTCGGCATCACATCGTGTTGTAGACTCTCGCCTACGACATCATATCCGGCGACGAATTGGATAAATCCATTGGCTAACGCTCTAATATCACAGTCAAATTTAGTTTCTGTCTGGATATCTCTTAAATCGATTAGGAAATCAGTAAACAGTGTTGAGTGGTCTTTGATGATCTTCAAGTTTAAAGTGTGGTGTTGAGCATGAAGCTGATTATACTCGCCCCCTAATTTATTAATGATATAGGGTGAGTCGTTTAGGTTTATGATCGACGTGCGTTTGCTGCACTTAGGTAAACATCCGTTGTTTTGTTTTATTTTTTTACACCCACTGCTTTGCATAAACAAACACTGGCGACTGGTCATGAGTGTATTGGGCTGCAATACAGCATAAAAAGTACGAAATCCACTTGGCCTTTTAATTCGATTCATTTGTACTTTACTAAGCTCATTAGAAACGAATCCACCTGACGCGCCAAACTCTTGCTTTAAACACTCTAGCGCATAGCTGTTGCTCAAGTTTAGTTGTCTTCCTGCAATCCATTGAACGCCCAACTTCTGTGCTTCTATCGCAATACCGATATTGTCAGTGATAATTAGTGACGGTGTCACTAATTTAAGGAGTTCTACCGCCGATTCGTAGTCTTTATCGATGAGTACCGCTGGGAAATAGGGAGAACATTGAGGATACAAACTCAACTGTTGCGCCCAATGCTTCCACGTTCTGCTTAACGCATTAGGAAGCTGAACAAACAGGTCGACCTCTAGATCGTGCAATTGCTCTACCTGTTCAAAATCAGACAACAGAATAGAAAGACTCGCAACATGCTCACTCGACACAGAGTCACTTTCAATACTCGGTAAAGTAATATGAGTTCGAGGTGTTTTGGTGGATGATCTTTGCGTTCGCTTGTCGTTAAACATCTGAGCAAAAGGTGCTACCGATTGCTCCATCGTTTGCATAATCTGTGTGTTGTCATCGTAGACGCCCTTTTTGGCGATTTGTATGCCACTTTCTGAAGCGTCATTGTTGGACTGCGCACGCGCCAACCAAGCGTGATTGCGCGGGTTATCAATGTACATTGCTTTATCAATGTTCCCCATCAAGTACCCATTACTGAAATCTCGGTTAAATACCGTATACAACGGCGTCATGTCGGTTAACGGCGCTTTACCAGCTTGATAGGCATCGATTTGCGCTCGCCACTGTTGAACGGTGGTAAAGACATAGTGGGACTTCTTTATACGCCCTTCTACTTTTAGTGAATAGACTCCAGCTTCAGCTAATTGCGCCATGTTGCTAAATGCACTGTTGTCTTTCATATTCAGTGGGAACTCTGCACCTGCATCCGTTTTTTCGAATGGGTCTCGGCAAGGTTGACTGCAACGACCTCTATTACCTGACGCGCCACTGCGAACTGAGCTTATGTAGCATAACCCTGAGAATCCAATACAGTATGAGCCGTGTACAAAAACTTCCATTGATACACCATGCTGTTTGCCGTAACTGGCTAAGTCAGTGATTTCGTCAATGTTAAGTTCTCGTGACAAGTTAACTCGGCTCGCGCCTAATTGGCTTAGAGCGGCAATTTGACCTTGATTGTGAGTATTCATTTGTGTCGACGCATGCACATCTAACGTAGGGAAATGATGCTTTAGCAAATAAGCTAAGCCAAAATCTTGAATAATCACACCATCAATAGCAGAAGCCGTTAGTCTGTCTAATAAGCGCCACAACGCCGCTAACTCACTTTCTAACATCATGATGTTGAGTGTTAGAAAGACTTGGCATTGCTGTTGATGAGCAATTTCGATGACCACCATTAAATCGTCATAGCTTAAATTGGTGGCACGATTTCTCGCATTAAAACGATCCAGTCCGCAATACACCGCGTCAGCACCAGCTGCAATTGCGGCTAGTATAGAGTCTAAATCGCCACCAGGGGCTAAAAGTTCAAATGGTTGCTTCACAACGTCATACTCAATCAAAAAATCAGCCGTATTCTAACGCGTTTAACCTTTGGGTGCATTTATTTGTCATTGATCACATTTCTAATTGCATTTTCATAGGCTCTGAGTCATCGTATTGACATAAACTCGCAGTTTAAAAGGACGTTCCATGACAAACCGCTTATTGAAAATATTTACCGTAGTAATGATTGTCGTTACCGGCGGTTGTGCTAGTTATTCCATTTCAGAGCAGCAAATGACCGACTACGTGTCTAACAATCTGTCAGCGAATCAATCTATAGATGTGGAAGGACTGGTAAAAGCTGAAATTGGGTTGAACGATGTCGAGATACGCATTGGACGCGCAGATGCAGATAGAATCAGTGTCTTTGCCAATACCAATGCGCTCGTCGAGATTATGAACGGCACAGAATTAGACTTAGATTTAGCGATGGAATTTAGTGCAATTCCCTACTACGAAAAAGAGACAGGTGAAGTGTTTATTAAGTCGGTACGCCTTGAACAGTTTGAAGATAAATCAAATACCTTGCCTTCAGCACTTACGCCGTTACTAAAACCTGCAGTATCGGTTGTAGGCGACGTATTGTCTCAATACCCCGTTTATCAGCTCGACAACAGTCAATTTGAACAAGCCTTACTTAAATCGGCTCAGCCCAATCTGGTGATCAAGAATAACAAACTGGTGATCGAACTTTAAAAGCGCAGGATATGAGACTGTCGCTTAACAATAAAGGTATTGTGGTCAAAATTTTACCGCATACGGCCATTTTGTAATACAATACCATTTTACTAAATTAAACAGGCCGTTATGAGCGACTTTCTATCTCAAATCGCGTTTTCTCTCTCCATCACTGGGCCAATTTGTGTCACGCTAATATTGGGGATCTGGTTAAAGTACAAACGGATCATTACCGATGAGTTTATTGAGATTGGCTCAAAAGTTGTGTTTCAAGTGACTTTGCCAGCACTGCTATTTTTGAGCATCGTTACCGCCGATCATGATTTCGAGTCAGCCAGCCGAATGCTCATATTTTCAACGTCGGCGAGTGTCAGCTTTTTTGTCCTGACAATGCTCATTACTCACCGCGTTTTTAAACGTTCAGCGGACACAGGTGTTATTGTGCAAGCCAGTTTTCGTGCTAATACAGGTATTATCGGAATAGCGTATGTTGCCAATGCCTACGGAGAAAGTGGTATCGCGTTAGCGGCACTTTACGTTGCGGCTACCACCCTGCTCTACAATGTATTGGCCGTCATCTGCCTTACCCCGACTGGCGGCACGACACCCAAAGCCTTAGTTAAACTGTTGGTCAAAACGATGACCAAAAACCCACTGATAATTTCAATTGTCGCGGGCTTAGTGGTGTACCGATTTTCAATCCCTTTCCCATCAATGATTATTGACGCGGGTGATTATCTAGCAAAAATGACTCTACCACTCGCTTTGCTGTGTACCGGTGGCTCACTCAATCTTCGCGCTCTAAAACAAGACGCAACGGCAACGTGGTACGCAACTAGCTTTAAACTTGTTCTAGCTCCTTTATTAATCACCTCGGCAGCGGTACTGTTAGGGTTTCGCGGTATAGAATTAGCCATTTTATTTTTCATGAACGCTGCCCCTGTTGCTGCTGCCAGTTATGTTATGGCGCGCAGCATGGGCGGTAATGCAACACTTGCAGCTAATACCATTGCGTTAACGACTTTACTGTCCACACTGACCTGCTCTTTGGGCATTGTGATTTTGTCTACACTTCAACTCATTTAGGTGGTTCACCCGTTTTATGGGCCAACATTTCAGCATTAGATCCATTTTTATCGCATGCTTCATTATTAGTATCGGTCAACTTAGCATGGGGTTGGTGTTCCCTTCACTGCCTTGGATAGCACAAGACTTCAATGTCACCTTAGAAGAAGCCCAACTATTAGTCAGTGTCTATATGCTTGGTTTCGGTCCCTCACAGTTTTTGTATGGACCCATATCTGATTCATTAGGGCGTAAAAAAGTACTACTAACCGGTTTGATTATTGCGCTGTTGGGTCTTGCCATTATTATCGCTTTTTCCGATTCCTATACTGCCGTAGTCTTAGGCCGATTTATACAAGGCATCGGTACTGGTGGTTGCGCTGTCTTGGCAAGAGCATCGACACGAGATCGCTTTAGTGGTGAGCAGTTGCCAGTAGCAATGTCGTATATCGCCATTGTGGCATCAATTACACCGCTTCTTGCACCGATTTTGGGTGGGTTTATCAACCATCACTTTGGTTGGTCAATGGTGTTTATATCTTTGCTTGGCTATGTCGTTGTGGGTTGGGGATTGATCGCACTAAAGTTTAAAGAAAGCTTAAGCGAAACTAAACCTGTCCCCTCATTAAAAAACATGGCCTCTCAGTACGCTGTCTTTTTGCGCTCGCCCTACTTCATGAGCTTTGCCAGCATCAGTTGGCTTAATTTCAGCTTGATGATCACTACTGTGTCAATCATGCCATTTATTATGCAAGTCCAAATTGGCATGAGTTCGGACCAATACGCGATGTGGGCGTTAATTCCAGCATTTGGTATGTTGATTGGTACCAGCCTTAGTAATCGCTTAAGACCTAGGTTTGGTAATAAGAAAATCCTGTTAGTTACGCCTACACTGCATATAATTAGCGCTATATGGTTGTTTTTCACCCCTTTAGAACCACTTTTGCTGATGATCGGTCAAATGATCCTAATTGTAGGCAACGCAATCGCCTTGCCCTGTGCTCAAGCCCTGGTTCTTCAACCTTATAAAAAGTCAGCAGGCTCAGCCGCCGCTTTATCGGGGGGTGGGCAAATGATTGTCTCTTCGATTGTTAGTGTCGCTTTGGTTCAGCTCGGGGTAAAAGAAGCGTGGCACTTATCGATAGTGATCGCTCTTTTTGCGGTTATTACTGTTGCTAATATTCAGCGCGGATTCAGTGTTAAACCATAAAAGAAGAGCGCTTATATAAGCGCTCTTCTTCAGAATCTAACTAATCTAAGGGTTACTCAACCACACCTTTGGATTTTAGAAACTCTGCATAAGAGCCTCTAAAGTCAGTGATTTTCCCATCACGAATTTCAATTATTCGCGTTGCCAATGAGTCGACAAAGACTCGGTCGTGTGACACGAAAAATAGCGTTCCTTTGTACTGTTCGAGTGCGTTATTAAGTGATTCAATCGACTCCATATCCATATGGTTAGTGGGTTCGTCCATGAGTAGGATATTTGGCTTGTGCATCATGATTTTGCCAAGCAACATACGTCCTTGCTCACCACCCGATAGTACTTTAACTGACTTTTTGATGTCATCTTGCGAGAATAACATACGGCCCAAGAAGCTTCTAAGAACTTGTTCGTCGTCGCCTTCTTGTCGCCATTGGCCCATCCATGTCATTAGATCCATGTCTTGGGCAAAGTCACTGGCGTGGTCTTGCGCATAGTAACCAATGTTGGTGTTTTCAGACCACTTGTATGATCCGGTGCGAGGCTCGAGGGCCCCTGCTAACGTGTTGAGTAGCGTCGTTTTACCCACGCCATTTTCGCCAATGATCGCGACACGCTCTCCAACTTCAAAGATTGCGTCAAAGTTGCTGTATAGGTCTTCTTCAAAGCCTTGACTCAAGTTTTCTAGAACCAAGGCGTTTCGGAACAGCTCTTTTGACTGTTCGAAACGGATAAATGGGTTTTGACGACTTGATGCTTTAACCTCATCCAATTGGATCTTGTCGATTTGCTTGGCACGTGATGTCGCCTGCTTCGCTTTAGAAGCATTAGCAGAAAAGCGTGCCACAAATGTTTGCAACTCAGCAATCTGTGCCTTTTTCTTGGCATTGTCAGCCAATAAACGCTCACGTACTTGGCTTGCAGCTAACATGTACTCGTCGTAGTTGCCAGGGAACAGTCTTAGTTCACCGTAATCTAAATCCGCCATATGGGTACAGACACTGTTTAGAAAGTGGCGATCGTGCGAGATTATGATCATCGTACAGTTGCGTTGGTTTAGCGTTTCTTCAAGCCAGCGAATGGTATCGATATCGAGGTTGTTGGTAGGTTCATCGAGAAGCATCACATGCGGGTCAGCAAATAGCACTTGAGCAAGCAGCACTCGAAGTTTCCAACCGGGTGCAACTTCACTCATCAAACCAAAATGCTGCGACTCAGGAATACCCACCGCCAAGAGCAATTCGCCCGCTTTGGCTTCGGCCATGTACCCGTCCATTTCAGCAAACTGGACCTCAAGATCGGCAACTAACATGCCTTCATCTTCACTCATTTCTGGCAAAGAATAGATGCGGTCACGCTCTTGTTTCACTTCCCAAAGCTCTTTATAGCCCATGATCACGGTATCAATAACCGTAAATTGCTCATACGCAAACTGATCCTGATTAAGCTTAGCAATACGTTCATTTGGGTCGTAACTGACGTTGCCGCCTGATGGATCAAGCTCGCCACTAAGGATCTTCATAAACGTAGACTTGCCACAACCATTGGCGCCAATCAAACCGTAGCGGTTACCTTGGCCAAATTTAACAGAGATGTTTTCGAAAAGCGGCTTCGATCCAAATTGTTGGGTGATATTGTTGGTTGAGAGCACTGTCTGTACCTTTATGAGTCAATGGGAGCGCAACAGTACTGATTTCCACTACGGGATGCAAGTAAATAGTGAGTTAGGTCACCTTTTGTCTTCTACCGTTTACCATTGACAGCTGCAATCCAATACTCCACTCCAAGTCAGGAATTCGGCGACAACTCGAACAATAGTAAGAAGGCCGACAATGAGTAACACAGGGGTTAACTATTCAAATTGAAGTACGCTTGCAATGCGGGTAAAGCGTCCCCCGAGTATTGAGCCAAAATGGGCAAAAGTACACAAGGATTCACCACATTGTAGCGATATGTCCCCCGATCAATTCCATGACTACAAACGTCGCAACCAATGTAATCGCACTTATGATTGATTTTAATGGTAAGTAAGTTTGATTTTAATTTGCAATGTTTTGCCAGACTACCTGAACCTTGTTGGCACTCTTTTTAGTACCAGCCAGTTGCATTGGAATACTATGCAATCACGGTTAATAGGCACATCATACTCAGTGAGCATTAGTAATAGTCAGTAAGAATACCTGTTCCAGGTTCAAGTTGATGCGTTCATTAATGCTGTTTAAATTGTAAATCGACAAGTCGTTTATACATTGGACTGGACTGTAGCAGTTGTTGGTGCGTTCCAGTTGCAACCACATTTCCTTGCTCCATAACCGCTATTTGATCCGCATGTTTAATAGTTGATAAACGATGGGCAATGATAACGGTCGTTCTTCCTTTCATTAGCTCTTCCAATGCCTGTTGAACGTAATGTTCACTTTCGCTATCTAAAGCAGATGTAGCCTCATCAAGTAACAATATTTGAGGATCTTTTAAAATGGCTCGTGCTATTGCTATACGTTGCCTTTGCCCCCCTGACAAGCGCACGCCTTTATCACCCAGGTAGCTTTTGTAGCCTTCGGGTAACGCTTGAATAAACTCATGAGCATGTGCTTTTTTAGCCGCTTCTATAACTTCTTCGTCACTTGCATCTGGGCAGCCGTATCGAATGTTATGCAGCACGTCACTACTGAACAGTGCGGGTTGCTGAGGAACAAGCGCCATTAAGTTTCTCAGTTCTGAAGGGTTGAACTGAGTAATATCTTGTTCTCCAATCGTCACGGTGCCGGATTGTGGATCGTAGAAACGTTGAAGTAGTTCAAATATCGTGCTTTTACCAGCACCAGACGGACCAACTAACGCCAACACCTGGCCGGAAATTACGCTTACATTAAGGTTTTTAAGCGCTGCTATTTTTGGACGAGATGGGTAAAAAAAGTCAACGTTGTTAAACGCGATACTCGCATCTATCTGATTTAGGTTTAAAGGATCTTGCGGAGCGGTTATAGCACTTTCTACACGCAATATTTCGATCAATCGCTCCGTTGCACCTGCGGCTCTTTGTAACTCACCCAATACTTCGGACACGGTCGCAAAAGACGAAGCCACCAAAATAGCATAAAAGACGAATGCACCGAGGTCGCCGCCGCTCATGCGCCCAGCAATGACATCGCTGCCCCCAACCCAAAGCATTCCGGTAATTGCACCAAAAACAATGATAATCACACCCGCGATCAATATCGCTCTTTGCTTGACTCGGTTTTTACCAATCTCGAATGCTCTTTCGACTTCGTAAGAGAAACGTCTAGACTCTTGCGACTCTTGGATATAGCTCTGCACGGTTTTTATATGTTCAATTGCTTCGCCAGCATAACTTCCTACATCGCCCATCGAATCCTGACTCTGTTTCGATAGTGCCCTAACCTTTCGACCATAGAACAGAATAGGCACCAAAATGAGCGGTACTGATATCATTACGATCAGCGACAGTTTTACATCGGTGGCAAACAGCATGATCAACGCACCAATCGACATAAGGACGCTTCGAATGGCCATGGAAAACGACGATCCGATGATACTCTGTAGTAAAGTCGTGTCGGTAGTAATCCGCGACATAATATCGCCACTACCAGCTGCTTCAAAGTAGCTTGGATGAAGGGATATCACATGATTAAACACAGCTTTTCGAATATCTGCACTCACCCTTTCGCCCAGCCATGAAACTAAGTAGAAACGACAAAAGGTTCCAGCTGCGATAAAGACTGTCACACCAATAATAAACAGCACAGCGGATTGCAACTGCTGCTGTGACTGTTGAACGAACCCGGTATCAATTAGTAGGCGAACGCCTTGGCCAATGGTAAGTGTCATAGCTGCTGTAAACACTAGTGCAATCACCGCAAGTAAAACCTGAGTCTTATAAGGCTTTATAAACTTAAGTAGCTCGACCAATATCCCGAGGTGGCTAGTGTTGGCGTTGGTTTGTTCGCTCTCTTTCGGCCGAAAAGACGTGACATCGCTCATGGAGACGTTCCTTGTTCTCAAGATATTGCATTATGTCCCTGTGTTATCTCACGTGTGCTAACACTCTGTCAAATATAGACAAACCCCAAATTATTCGCAGTATTTTGGGCCACTCTTCTTAGCCGAATTTACTTAGTTTCAAAAAACGAACAATCACCACCGCCTTAGGCGGTGGTATAAGACTCTAAACAAAAAAGCACACTTCTAAAAAGTGTGCTTTAACGAATTCAGCTCAATCTGTTAGTTTTTTCGACGTCTCGCAACACCTGCGCCAAATAGCCCTAATCCAAACAGTGCTAATGTGGCCGGCTCAGGGACATCAACAGAGAAAATACTGATGTCGGAAAAATCGTCTGAGATGTCCAAACCAGCTAAAGCAAAGTCATCGAAAGCACTGAAAAACGACCATTTCGAATATAAGTCAAATGAGTCAGCAACCGCACTAACGTCCAAGGCGTACCATCCCGTTGCGTTATTGCCACTAAAAGTCTTACTTACAGCATCAAGTCCATCAATGTAAGCACTCATCCCACCATCTTCACCAGGATACAGGTCAACCAAATAAATGGTATCTATTAGCGCTGTGCCTAATTCAAGCTCTGAATTGTAAAACGAAACATTGAGCCACTCTTTTAGACCGATTTCATCTTTACCAATAAAATCTATTGGGTCGCTCTTGACACCAATACCATCTATCTCACAGGCAAATGGTGTCAAACAACCATCGACGTCATATTCAGCAGCAGATAGCTTGGGATCGGTGAATATTAACCTGTTGTATGCAGATATCTCGACCCAAAAATCTTGATCGGGACCTTCATACATGGCTTTGTATGTCTGTACGCCATCTGCGTCCGCCCATACATCGGCATCAGTAAAGTCGATAAAATATGCTTGTGTGCTAAACCCCACAACCGAGAGTGCGGCGGCGAGGAACCCTTGTTTCAACGTGCTGATCATCATCAAACTCCTTGTTTACAACGTAGGTATTAGGTGACATCACGTCTGCCACCTAGATTAAATATGTTACACTTAACTACTAGTACAATAGTGTTAAGCACAAATCAGACCACTATTTATCTTGTTGTTTATAAAGGAATTTTAAAAACTAATACTTACGAGGTGTAAGGTTTTTCGACAGTCAATTGCGTTTATTGCTAACTAAGGAGTGAGTAAGCTACGCCCTTTGAGCATAAACTTATGTTTGATTCTTGCCTAATGACTTCGCATAATACATAGCTACGTCAGCTTGCTTTAGTACGAAGTCGTAGTCGGCATTTGATGTAGTAAAACGAATTTAACCTCTGCTGCCCGTCAAAGTAAGCTGGACATCATCTTACAGTTCATACAGGCCCAATACTTTTTCTCTGACCCGTTCTAGTAGGTCGTCAACCTCAGTGTCCGATATTATGTCACGAGACAAAATAACACACTCATCACCTCCTAATCTTGCTGGGGTATGCGCATGATTTAATCGCACAGATAAAGGGACGATTCCGTCGTGTTAAGTAGGCCAAACATGACCGACATTAGTCAAACACGGATAGTTCGACCCTATAAAAATCAGTCGCCTAGTTACTGCTATATTATCAAGTACTATTAATTGTTCTGATTTAGCTATCTTTGATTGATATAGCCATGTCATCTCATTTTAATTGAGATAGCTAGCTCGACAGTACGAGCCGAATTACTCGCGCTTCAGTACATTAGCAAAGCACGCTATCAGCAGCCTACTATTTACAATATAAAATTAAGTTAACCAAAATTTATGGTTAAAGCGAATCATAGTTTGCAGTTCGTCGATATATGCTTGCCCACGCTCAGAGTACCGCTGTAGACCTTGTGATAGAGCAAGCGCGGCATCTGGACTCGTTAAATCACTTTGATTTAACATCATCTGCGCACGAATATCTCTCAACTCACTATAAGCTGCATTTCGATTAATATTCATTAAGTAGGCATTAACGGACTGCTGTGCACTGTCGAATTTAGCGACTTCGTGGGTTGCACCTTCAGGACGCTGCTCAGGGACCAAGCCACACCCTTTTGAAAAACACCATTGACCAAAGTAGTTGTTTGCTTGCACTGCAAACCTTGATGTTCCCCATGCTGACTCGTTGGCCGCTTGGGTAAGAATTAACGCTTCCGGAATAACATTCACGCGATGCAGCATCTCTTCTAACCAAGCATTATCGATTCCGCTTGCTGGAATTGGCCAGTTATAGCTATTGCCCAATCGAGCTAGATTGGCCTGCTGCTCCTTCGTTATAACCGCGTTATTTTTTATTGCGATTTTCGTGGCTGTCAGCAGTTCACGCTCAGCCACAATGCGTTTATTTTCAACGTCAACACTGACTCGCAGGTAGTCAAAAAATGCTTGCTTCTTTTCGGTTACTTCGCTGATAGCCGCAAAATTTGGCTTATCGTTGTCTACGGTTACGGTTTCGATTTCAATTTCGACAGGTGTCAGTTCGTGTGATATCGCCACAGCAGTATCTGAGCTTAAAAACGGGTAAACCATCATTGCCAATACTGACGAGAATACCGCAATTGGAAGTGCATTTTTTATCACAAATCGACCTTAAAATTAGCGCGGGTTGATAAACCCTTATTTTTCGAGCACGCATGGTATACAAAAATTGGTAACCACACTAGCCAATAAAAGGTAAATATTTGCAAACTTAACGACTACTACTGTCCGAGTACGATAAGTGTTTGGTTAGAGGGAGGTGAGTACATAAAGTCGTGTTTCGCGCTGTGGCCCTCGTTTATTGCGTCGACCGATTTTAACACTCGCGGTAAGGCCATCTATTCTCTTGGCCAAAACTCAAAGGCGACCCACTTTGTTTCGGCCTTTATGTGCATTCGTTTTTGCTTATGTGTTAATTTACGACCATGCTAATCAGACCTGCGTTGTTGGTTTTATATTACGCCACGAACAAGTCTTTACAGCAAATACCGGATAGTCTTAGAAACAGCAAACTCACACGCTGTTGCCAATTTAACCGTGCAAAGTACACAAAAATAGACCAAACTCATTCGGTTACTCATGCACTTCATCGATAGGAAGAATTACTATGAAACCTTTAAAATACGGTTTAATTGCTGCCGCAGCGCTGTTTACACTTACTGCCTGTGAATCTACGTATATGTCTGACTCAAAAGACAATAACAGCGAAATGAGCGAAAACATTGAACTACAACCTATCTCTTCGCTAATGGGTAAACAGGTTCGAGCCTATACAACTGGCTCACCACTTACTATGGATTTCAATGAAGAGCGAGTGAATATCGAGCTAGATAACGAAGGTAAAGTCATTCGTATTTGGAAGGGATAATCGTCCTACTTCAAAGTGAATTCAATTTGCACGGCATCCGTACAGGCGAGTCGTGTTTTTCGTGCAATTATTCACGCGTTGTCCAACCGTTAGCTCTTTACATTGCAGCAAGATATACAGCCATTACATTGATGTTAGCCTTTAAGTAGCCCTAATAGATAACGATAAAGTCAAACAACTGAAACTGCCGCAACAAGCTCACTCACGCATCCGAAAGTCCATTGTTGTTGGGACAATATCCCAAAGGGTATAGAGTGAATCTTATATGAACCAATTGTAATAGCAACAGAACACCGTTAGGTAGTGGCCAAGAAATTGTGGCCACTACTTATTACAACAGTACAAAATGCGCTTTTACCATAGAGAGGCATATTTATAATGGCTATCCAATGGACCACTAAACCAACGCCCGTTTAAGATAGTTTGGATAACATGCTGCTTGTCTTCTTCGAGTAGAGAACGATCGCTATCCATCAACGAGAGGATATCTGCGCTGGTCAGTGTGTTAGACTCGGCATAGATCACCGCATTATTTGGAGAAGCATCAAACACCAATTGTTGTGATGACTCAGCATCCCAACGCGGCCACTCGATGTACCCCGCTGCTGCAAGCTCTCCAGAGTGGACGAATTGCTTGAGGTATTCCCGAAACACGCGCGACAACTCTACCGAGCCTGGCTCGGCCAATACATCCGCAACATCGCCTTCAAAATACCCAGGAGCCTGTTGGGTCAATAAAGGTTTCCAAATCCCATGGTAATTACCAATCGTTGCGGCTTTTTGGCCCACAACCAACGGGTTATTGCCGACAGCGACGCTAGCAATATAGATAGGCGCTTCGTATGAGTCGGATATAGTTCGCGGGACCTCATGAGTGTTAAATTGGTGGTAAAATGCATTCCCATAGGTGTTCACAAACTGATATTGATTCCACAACGTTGGCGAGCCTTCATCCACTTTCCCCATAAACTCCTCCTCCCATTTCGAGAAGCTCGTAAACTCGTTTCGTTGGTCCCTGAGAGCAATAACAGAGGTACGGAGTTAAGCTCGTTTGAATCAAAACCGGCTTTAGGCAATACTTTACCGTCGGTATACAAGTGAGGGAAATGCGACATTCTAATCCCAGCGCCGGCCATTAGCTCCGCCAAGCGGCCTGAGTCAACTCTCATTAAATAACTGTGTACCTCATTATCGTCACTTAGCAACTAGCCGTAAGCTAGATAATTCCACGCTTGCAACATAGAACTGGAGTTCAACATGAGGAAAACTAACGTGTATGTCGAGAGTTTTTTCCACGTAAGGAAAGTTGGAACCATCCAATATGACCCCAGTGAGTTGTGAACTGTGAGCTAAAAAATGTCGCCTATTAATGTGTCCAGTCTAGCTGGTGCTGATCACTTCGAGCTAGATCTGCTCGTTAAACCCCAATCCCTGATAAGCATTGCCAGAGTGACACTTTTGTAACTGTTTGTTGATGACCTCTACAGTTTTTTTGCGGGAATACACCATGCAATCGGCACCATAATACTTAATGTTGAAGCCTATTAGGTTTCGGCCTTTGCTAACAAATAGAGACCGCTTTAATTTGAACCCACAAAGACATCCCTGCCTTGATACCAAGCAACCGAATCGAGCGTGTAGTCACAAAAGACTGCAGTTTAATGCCACTCGCTAACTCTAAGATTAATAACAATTCGCCTGTGCGATGAGACTCTACAATTTGATCTACTGTCGCTTCTAGGATATTTAAGATAGAAGAGTGTTTTGGATAGTCAATACATACGCTGACATCCGTTGCCAAGATCCTACATCGTACTTGGTCGCCAATTTTTTCATGACGTTTTGGTACATAAAGTATTGGCCCATCTTCAATTGATAGCAGCGTTATGTCATCAATTTCCTTTTTGACTACTTTGGTATCGAAAATCGCGCCACTTCGCTCACCAAACTGCGCACTAAACGTTGGATCACACAGAATGTCTACCGCCTTCCCCGATCGCGTGACCTGCCCGTTCGAAAACATCACCACATGGTCAGCTAACCTGGCTAATTCGTCTATAGAGTGCGTGACGTAAATAACCGGAATTGATAGCCGTTGATGGAGTTTTTCTAGGTAAGGTAAGATCTCGGTTTTGATTAAGTTATCCAGTGCCGATAGCGGCTCATCCATTAATAGCAGCTTGGGTGATGTCAATAAAGCTCTAGCGATAGAAACACGCTGCTTTTCCCCACCCGACAGTTGGTTAGGTCTACGTTCTAGAAGGCGAGTAATATTGAGCAATTCACAGACATCTTCAAGCTCGATTTGACGCTTTTGTTTGTCGATCCTTTTGTAGCCGTAGTTTAAGTTGTCAAATACCGATAAATGAGGAAACAGACTAGACTCTTGAAATACGTAGCCTATTTCCCTTGTATACGTTGGCATAAAGATGTTTCGTTCGCTGTCTTGCCAAACGCTGTCTCCTACGACGACACGCCCAGTCGCTGAGCGTTCAAGACCCGCTAATACTCTTAAGCAGGTGGTTTTCCCCGACCCTGAGTGACCGAATAACACGGTTACACCTCTTCTAGGCAGCGCCAAATTAGTGGCAAGTGTAAAACCGTCATAACTAAGATTTATCTGTAATTTAATTGGTAGCGAGTAAGATGGATCATTATCAAATTGCTGCATTGTGACGTTACTCATTAATCATGCTGTAGCGCTGATTAAGCCACTGCATCAAAAGTAAAGCGCAAAAAGAAAAAAGGACCATTCCCCCTGCGAGTATATGGGCCTTACCGTATTCCAACGCCTCAGCATGGTTGTATATTTCAACAGAAATAACCCTCGTCTTACCGGGTATATTACCGCCAATCATTAGTACCACTCCAAACTCTCCTAGTGTGTGACAAAACCCCATTACCATAGCCGAAAACACGCCAGGCCATGCTAATGGTAGAGAAACACTAAAGAAAGTATCAAGTGGCGAGGCACGGAGTGTGGCTGCCGCCTCTGCTGGCTGCTTACCAATTGATTCAAAAGCGTTTTGCAGTGGCTGTAACACAAAAGGCAAAGAGTGAACAATGCACGCAATGGCTATTCCAGCAAAGGAAAAAGGGAGTTGGCTAATACCCAGCGCTAGCATGGCTTTTCCCACTGGTCCGTTAGGCCCCATTAAAACCAACAAATAAAATCCTAGCACTGTAGGGGGCAATACCATTGGGAGCGTCAGTAACGCTGAAACCATGCTTTTATGCCTGTTGGTCGTTGTCGCTAACCACCAAGCTATGGGTATGGCAATAAGCAGCAACCAACTCGTTACCACTAGAGCGAGCTTTAGCGTTGTGGTAACTACCGTAATATCAATGTTGGCCATAGCACAGCCCCTACAAGTACCCAAATTCAGACATAATCTGCTTGGCTCTTGGTCCTTTTAAATAGTCAACAAACATGCTTACTGCGTTGTTGTCTATCGCTGCTGACAAAATTACCGCATTTTGCGCAATCGGCTGGTAGTAACTGCTTGGGATCACCCAAACCGACCCGTCAATAAACTCTCCATCTCGATATATCTGAGACATTGAGAGAAACCCCGCTTGCGCATTACCCGTGGTCACAAACTGATACACCACACTCAGGTTTTTTCCTTCCACCAATTTAGATTTCAAAGAAGCATAATCGTTGGTTTTTTCCATAACTTGTATTGCAGCCGCGCCATAAGGAGCCAGTTTCGGATTAGGCAGCGCTAAATAATGTATTCCTGCAGACGTCAATGAAGAAGCATCATTGCTTAGAAGAGAAGGATCCAACGACCAAAACACCAACTGTCCATACGCGTACGTGAAGGGGTGGATCGCAAGTCCCGCGTCCACAAGTTTCTGTGGCCTGGCGGCATCGGCAGAGAGAAAAACATCAAACGGCGCACCTTGCGTGATTTGTGCATACAACTGCCCGGTTGAGCCAGTGCTCACAATGAGTTCATCACCACTGTACTCTTTATAATCGATAGCTAACGCTTTAAGTGGGCCAAAAAAGTTGTTGGCCACTGCGACGCGAACCGTATCTGCGCTTACATTTAGTGACAACGTCACCATAGATAATGCAATGATAAATCTTAATTTCTTCAAACACATAGACACCTCTTCATCACTATGACGCTAATTGGCTTAGCCATTGACGTTGTATGTATGCCGTGGCTCTATCTTGATGCTTTTCTTCTAAATACGGATACACTTCATCAAAGCTCGCCACATAAGGCGCTTTCTTTTGCTCCCACTTAACAAGGTGGAAACCAACTTCTGTTTCAATCGGGTGACTAATTTGCCCCGCTTTTAGGTTGTAGAGCGCGTCTGTAATTTGCGGGAAGAGTTTCTCCTCCTCACACCAGCCCAAATGGCCACTTTCTACCGCACTTGGGCATTCTGAGTACTTCAGGGCGAGCTCCGAAAAAGGCGTTGTCTGAGAAAGTAAGAAGACAGACTTAATACGTTTTTCGGCATTAATACGAATATTGTCCTCAAACTCGTCGTTAATGGTGATCAAAATCTGATTGAGCTTCCAGGTGGTAGAGCGAGAAAAATTGAGCCTATGCTTTTGATAATACTCGAGGGCGTGCTCACGACTGAGTGCAGGAATATTCGCCGCGACAAGACCGAGCACTTTCTCACAATGGAGCTGCTCTTTAAGCGCGCGCTTATACCCCTCTTCGGTAATCGCTTGACTGCTTAACGCTGTATTAAATGCTTCTGTCGTATCAAAATTCTCCACACACTGTTGGAAAGCCTTTGACACTTCAAGCGCGTCAACCTGCACCTGCAGTGCTTCCTTTGAGGCTAGAATTTTTTGCTGTAACACTACAAGCTGGTTTGTTGCTACATCAACGTCTTTGCGCTGCTCTAAAGAAAGGAACTCTAAATTTAAACGATACTTTTCAGTCGCTATTTTTGCGTTAAGGTAACGCCGTTTTTGTTGCATATACATTGCGTTATCCATGACTGATTGCCCCCTGAATATGTAACGGCTTTTGCGGCAATGTAAGCACTTTTGCGTCTAGCCAAATCCGTTCATTGGCCACGTTAACTAAGTATTCGACACCGCCCGTTTCTAGATCCCTGAATACTCGATACACTTCAACCAAATCCCCTTTTTTTGCAATGATTTCGCCACGCATCTTTAACGACAGAGTTAATTGCGCTTGTTCTAGGGAGCGAAATTGGCAGGGTATCCACGGCAGCTCACTATCAATCACTTCGTTATCTCGAACCCCTACCGTTTTCTCTATGTCGGGAAAATAGATCTGATAGACCACTTGATCCTGCAAAAAATAGCCTGAACTTCTAATGATCCCTAACTCCCCCTCCTCTACCAGCAACTCACCCTTAGCGCTGTCCCTAAAACTGCCATCATTTCTAATGTTTCGGATCAGGCGTACCCTAGAACCATTAATAAAACGCGCTTTAAAACACTCCATGTCTTGTCCCCCCTTTAATCACAATCACTACAGCCATTGCATTGGCTTGCGGTAAATGACAATTCGTTACCACTAACGATTTGCCGGTAAGCAATGCGCAGTGCTTTTTGATACTCTTCAAACGTCGGTTCATCCTGCAACGAATCTAATATGTGGTGAAACATTCTCAGCAGCGGGATCCGTTTGCGTTGCAACACAACTGGGTCATACTCAACGTTCAAAAAGTCGCAAAACCCTTCAGCACTGACCAACTCACTCAATTGCGTACTTAATTCACTATTCATCGTCCGCTCCTCGATCAAACACTCGCGTTCTAACGCACTAAGCAAGGCTTATCTGCGCCAATCGATATAGGTCGGCTTCAGTAGGGATCGACTTATTGGACTCTGCCCAAAAACGCAAATTACCTCTTAGCAGCTCGCACTGAGCTTTTGACAGTTCAATCCCTAATTGCTTGTATACGGTAGAGATTGCTGTATTACCCGAATGCTTCCCAAGCACCACCGAGTGTTGCCGACCGACCAACTGTGGCGAAAATCCTTGATAGTTATGTATGTCTTTGACCAACCCATCGACATGGATACCAGACTCATGAGTAAACACACTGCCTCCTACAATGGCTTTTTGCGGCCCTGTAACTCGGCCACAGGTTTGATTGACAAGCTCACACAGGGTCGGCAGCGCATGTAAATTGATACCACTGTCAGCTTTTCCTAATACCGACAAGGCTACTGCGACTTCCTCTAGCGCAGCATTGCCCGCTCGCTCTCCCAACCCAACCACAGTTGTATTTACCGAGTTGGCTCCGGCTTCGATCGCCGCAAGTGTATTGGCTGTTGCTAATCCCAGATCGTTGTGGGCGTGCATCTCAATCGATAGGTCACTGTGTCGATTTAACGCCTCGATATATAGAGAAGTAGTTTGCGGATCAAGCACGCCTAATGTATCGGCGAATCGCATACGTTTTGCTCCAGCACCCTGTGCGACATCAGTAAGTCTGAACAACAGGTCAATATCGGCCCGTGACGCGTCTTCCATACCGAGACAGACATTAAAACCGTAATCGACGGCAGTTTTGATCTGGTCGCTCACATGAGAGAAATATTCCCTGTGCGATAAAAAACTTAACTTATGCGTTATCTGCTGCCCAGAGGCCGGGATAGAAAGATCTAACCAGTGCAATCCTATGCCGCGCGCAGCTTCAATATCACTGCGATGCATTCGGCACCAAGCCATGGATTTTGCCGTAGTCAGCGACTCAGTTATGGTTGCAATGGTCTCTTGCTCATGTCGACCCATTACTGGAATGCCTATTTCGAGCTCTTTTATCCCTATACTTTCTAAACCCAGGGCTATCGCGACTTTTTCATCGCGGGTAAAAGCCACACCGGGGCTCTGTTCGCCATCGCGTAATGTGGTGTCGTTAATGGTGACGTGTTTGTGGTTACTCATGCTACCCGCCCCTTTATCCGTAAGCAGGGTTAAAGCTTGCTTCACTACCAACATTGTCGCGGCTATTCCAATAAGGCGACATGCTCCTTAAACGCTCGACAATAGGAGGTAGATGCTCTAACACATGATCAATATCGTCATCTTGAGTGAAACGCGATAACGAAAAACGTAACGTTCCATGGGCCGCTGTGAGAGGGATTGCCATTGCTTTCATTACATGTGATGGCTCTAACGAGCCTGAGGTACAGGCAGAGCCCGACGATGCGGCAATGCCTACATGGTTCATCATTAATAAAAGCGCTTCTCCCTCTATATACTCCACAGCAATATTGGCGGTATTGGGCACTCTTTCTAAAGGGTTACCTGTGACAAAGGTATTGGGTATGCGGGCTAAAATACCTTTCTCCAGCCTATCTCGCATCATGGCAATTCGGCTAATGTCGGCGTCGAGCGAAATCTCGGCCAGCTCCGCCGCTTTTCCTAGTCCTACAATCGACGCGCAGTTTTCAGTGCCTGCACGACGTCCTCGCTCTTGATGACCTCCCCTAAAGAGCGGGCGAAAGCGTGTACCGCGTCTAAGGTACAGCGCCCCAACGCCTTTAGGGGCGTGAAATTTGTGTCCTGACAAACTTAACAGGTCAATGTCCGTCAACTTTACATCAATGGGGTATTTACCTAATACCTGTACCGCATCAACATGCACTTGCGCACCAACGCTCTTCGCAAGCCTTGCCACTTGGGCTGCGGGGAAAAGAGTGCCTGTTTCGTTATTGGCCCACATGATGCTGACTACCGCCACTTTGTCACTTAACACGCGTTTTAGCTCGTTAAGATTCAATCGACCACGGCCATCGACACCGATGTAATGCACTGTGTAGCCCTTACGTTCCATGTGTTGGCACAACTCTAACGTCGCGGGGTGCTCTACCGCAGTGGTGACGATCTCTTTTCGATCAGGCAGCGCTTCTAATGCGGAATAGATCGCTGTTGCAGTTGCTTCGGTAGCGGAAGAGGTAAAAATGATCTCAGAAGAGTATTGTGCCCCCACTAACGATTGCACCTGTTCTCGAGCGGTTTCAACCGCCATACCCACTGTAGCGCCCTGTTGATGAATCGAAGATGGGTTTCCATAAAACTCACTCAAATAGGGCATCATTGCCTTTAATACTGCAGGATCAATTTGGGTGGTGGCATTGTTATCTAGATAAACTGTTTTTAGCTCTGAATGGTGCATTTCATTGAGGTTATCCATAGGTAGCCTCCTTAGTCAAAGCGCCACTTTGCACTGGGAACACCGTAATTGATTCACCTATGGCTGCGCTTATTTTGCTCTCGATACTGGCGAGTGTGAGTCCCGATAATCCACAACCACTACAGGCGCCTGATAAGTGCACGAACACCATGTCATCTTCCACATCAACCAGTGCAATATCCCCCCCATCTGCCACGATGCCTGGTCTAGCCTCATCCAGCACTTTTTCAATGATTGCGATTCTCTGCTTACTCTGATCATCGTTTACAGCTTCAAAGGTTTCTGGAATGGCAGTGCTTTGCGATTCTGCGCTTTGCACAGCAGAAACAGGATTGTCCAACACGCACTCCTCTAAAACCCATTCAATTTTTTCATGGCAAGATGAACACGCTCCACCCGCTTTGGTGTAGTTGATCACTTCTTCTAGGGTCGTCAAATTATTCGCAGCCACGATGCGCTTTATCATCAGATCATCAATGGCAAAACACTTACAAATTAACTCGCCTTCCTCGTGATCATCCTCAATGCTTTCCCCTCGATAGTCTGCGATGGCAGCATTAAGCGCCTCCATGCCCATAACTGAACAGTGCATCTTCTCTGGTGGCAACCCATCTAGGTATTCGGCAATATCGTTGTTCGTTACTGCTAGTGCTTGTTCAATGGTCTTGCCAATAATGATCTCTGTTAGCGCTGACGATGAGGCAATGGCACTGCCACAACCAAAGGTTTGAAAGCCTGCATCCGTTATTACTTCGGATTCTTTATCAATCTGTAAGCTAAGGCTTAGCGCATCACCACAACTCAGCGAACCGACATCGCCTTTGGCACTCGCATTATCAATCTGTTTGGCATTTCTCGGTTGAAAAAAGTGGTCTTTGACCTTGTCTGAGTAATTCCACATAAGCACTCCTTGCTAAAGGGCATCTCACAACTGAAGACGCGTATAAAAGCTAAGTTGCAAACATCAGACCCAAACAGAGTCTCCTTATAATTAATTGAAATAAAAAGAGAATATTCTCCACACCTAATAAATATCACCAAGCGTACAAAGAATGATCAGCCAATTGTCATGAAACAGATAATTGAATTGTTAGAAAACGGACAAAGCCAAAGCGGATAGCTTATACCCTAAGCAGCTCACCCCGGTACAATCCCCCTAGTACCATGTACTCTCTTTCCCCGCTTAGAGTGCCCGGTAGAAGTGAATCGAAACAGATTATTTTATAGCGTGGCACGTCCACCTTGACCACTTGCGTACCAAACTGCAGCGCCAGCTCAGGATCCCCTGTCATTGAACTTAGGTTGTTGAACAAGTAGACCGGTTCTTCATTGATGGTTCGCGTTGGTAACTTCGAAAACCCTCTATACAGGGTGAGGTGGTCAACTGAAGAATAGCGGGTACCCAGCTCCAATTGACAGTAATAGTAGAGAAAGTCGATCTGCGAGAAGAGCTCGTCACTATTGAGCAAATAGTAGCCACTGAGACTGGCGTAATGGTCATAGCGATCGCTGTCTGGCTCGAGTAACTCCATATTGTGATAGCGTGTTAACAAGCCAAAGCGAGACTCAACCCAGGAACGAAGCACTGCACCTTGCTGATTGCCTGAGTCAAACAGCCAACCGATTAATATTTTTCGATAGGTTGATGAATTGCTAACCTCACCATCGTCGCAGACGTTGGGGTTATACACTTGGTAACGTTCGCTCATTGCACGATGAAAATGCTCAACCCTATCGTTTATTGACGACAGCTTCATGCACCTTTTCCGAAACTCGCGCAGCCAAGGTTCAAGGGTATATATATACAGTGGTACCGGGATAGATTGATAAGCAAGGCTTGCCAGCAAGATTGAAGGAAGGTTGCAATGGTTAAAAGGCAGCGTGATCGTTTTAAGAAACCGTCGTTCTTGTTCACTCTGCCTATAATGTAACTGGCCTGTCACCACCGTTTTTACCGATTACACGGACTGTTGTGTACTGGGTTCGAAACTGTGGCAATTTTTCGGACACACTTTAGCGCATGACCCACAGCCGATACAGTCTAGGTTGTCTTTTATTGCCATCACCATCATCACTTGATCATCGTCGTAATCGTCATAGAGATCATCGTCTTCATCTAGCTCTTCTTTTTCGATAAGATCAAATACATCTCGTGAACAAACTTTAAAACAGCGTCCACAGCCAATACAGCTAGAAGCGTTTAACGCATCGATAAATTGTGGGTCCCAAGGGGTTCCTCCACGAGTATAGCCTTTGATGGTTGTCATACATTCTCCTTGTGGTAGTTACCACTCTTCGTCCATTAATTGTGACAGCCTCTCGCTGTCTGGTGTCGGTCTAACGCCCTGGTTATGTTTTTGCCCTTGCAAACCGCTATGCGCTTTTAGCGCACGCTTAACCCACCCCATTGGCTCACCTAATAATTGTTGTTGAAGCCCAGAGATCAATGAGTGAATATCGGTATCAAGGTGGACTTTTATAGGATTGATTCCATTTTCTAGTAGCTGGCGAATAGCCGACACACCGCAAGCATTACAATATATTGCGCTGCAATTGAGCTCAGACAGATCTGAAATACGAGTGGGTAACTTTGCGTGCCTATCTTCATCGACACTACAATATTCAACCGCTTCTAATAACGACCATTGTGTTGCATCGACGTTATAGATCATCACGCAACGTGCACTACCAAAATGCTGATCGACGTGGCGCCTATCCTGTGTCGCAAACGCAACGATTAAGTTTGGCTCACCGTTGCTAGGTTTAGGCTCAACAGACAATTTACGCCTAGTGTTTAGCATAGCGCGCTCCCTTGTCGTTGGGATGTAGGTCTTACTTGTTCGGCATTAAAGCGATATATGCTTTGGTGTGGTGATACAGTGTGTTGGTTGTGCATCACCTTATTTGCGAGTGCAAATAGGCGTTCACGGCTGCCTTCATAGCCAATCTGCTTGATGTCCATGTTCCCAAACTGGTCATGACAAGGGAATCCAGCTCGCAATACCGGTACATCGGGCTCGTAGATATTCGCCGCGTGCGAGTTGCTAATTATCGCGTCAACCTCGTCACCCTCTTGCGCTAACATTGAAAGGTCGCCCACCATCAAGGTCTTCGCCTCGATAGTCTTGACTCCTGAAGTATCTATGGTTGTTACTAACCGTTCAATATCCACACCGACACTGCGCAAAAGAGCGCTATACCCAAGCGCAAGATCGGGCTCTAAACCGAGCGACATCCTCGACGAAGATAAGAAAAAATGCGTATCGACCATTGCGTCTTGAAGACGTTTACGCTGTAGAGTGATCCATTGCGGTACCGGTTTATCTGATAGCTCAGCAAGAGCCATGATTAAGTTATCTGTTTGATCTATTCCCATGCACATCTGACTTTCAATGATAGGGATCGAAAAACATTTGTTGAGCCATCTTGCGGTTGGCATCATCGATTCGCCGACAACAATGGTCGCAGCGCTATTTGAGATCTGCTCAACCTCTTGCAGCGAGGTTCCTCCCATACTGGTCGACACAAACTCTTCAGATCCCATATGACCGTCTAGTGAAAGAGAAATATCTGGTACAAATACCGCCTTTAGATCAAACGCCTCCACATAGCGTTTTAAGGTCTCGATATCTGCGCCACTGAGACCAACCGAGCAAAGAACGGTCACCTGCTTTTTCTCACTTTGATGCCGAACCGGTGGTTTGACAACCTGCCTCACTACTCGGTCAACAGCGTGAGCAAAACCGGTTTGCATTGAGCCGCTAAAGTCTGGCGTATTCATCGGAACGATATGGGTCGATATAAAGTGGGGGTGAGCTTTTTTAAATTCTACAATGACTCGGGCTAAATCTGTGCCTTGCATCTCGGTCAGCCCCGTAGTCATTACTGCAACCAGCTCTGGTGAATGTTTCTCACACAGTAATAAAAGCGCTTCGAACAGGTTTTCATCACCGCCCATAACGGCCGATATATGGTCAATGGCGGTGTTTTGAATGGGAATAGGCTCTCTAAAATGGGAAATTAAAAATACTTTGCTAAATGCCGCGCAGCCTTGAGCACCGTGCAGAAGGGGTATGGTCTCTCTAAAACCAAGAGCCGCTACCGCAGCGCCCGTTGCAGCACTGGTTTTAAGTGGTTGAGTCGCAAGTGGGACTCTCTGTTTAATGAGTTTGCTCATATCACGCTCCTTGCACCTTAGTGACCACAGTGTCAGCAATTGAATGATTTACACTGCGTGTGGATTCGTCCGACATTTTTGTTAACTCCCAAGGCGGCCAACTTCGAGCTGCATGCCATACTGGGCTTTCAATGGTTCTACACAGCTCTTTTGCTAAGGTGATCATTCCTTCGTAACCTGCATAGGCATGTTCGCGCTCCTGATTAATGTGCAGAAAGGGAATAGGCGCTTTCATCGCGGTATACATATTTCGTCCACCAGCGATTAACACGTCCGCTTGCTGCTCATGGTAGACATTGAGCAACACTTTAGCTCCCCCCTCTTCCAGCATCAGCGCTTCTTCTCCCATAATATCGATGATCCGGTTTTTATCTGCTTGAGTCGATTTGCGCGTCCCTGTTGCAACCGTTGTTACGCCAATATCTGCTAACGCCGACACAATCGACCACGACTTTACCCCACCGGTGTACAGCAATGCTTTTTTCCCAGCGAGTCTCTCGGCATAAGGTGCCAATGCCTTGCGTACTCTGGTTTCCTCTCGCTTAATGAGTTGCTCCGTATGCTCGCTCAAGCGTTCATCATTTAGCATGCTCGCAAATTGGCGAAGCGCTTGAGAGGTATCTTCAATGCCATAAAAGCTCCCCTCGAACCAAGGGATCCCCCACTGTTCTTGAAGTTTACGTGCGACGTTAATTTGAGCGCGAGAGCAAACCACCATGGAAACATCGGCACGATGCATGGTTTGCACTTGATGAAAGTGAGTATCACCCGCTAAACAGCAAAGTACGCGCAAGCCTAATTCTTCGAGAAGAGGCGATACATGCCAAAATTCACCAGCAATGTTGTATTCCCCGATAAGTACAATGTCGTGCACGCGCCGTGAAGTGTCATGCTTCATCGCGGGCTTTGGTGGAGGCTCGGCACTCCCTACCACTTGCCTGAGCATCACTTCACCCGCAATTCGGTTGCCTAAGTTTTTATTGCCGTAAAACCCTGCGCTGTCGACATGAACAACCGGTAGACCAAATCGTTGCTCGGCAAGGGCGCAAATCGACTCTACATCATCCCCTTCTAGTGCCGGCACACAGGTCGTGTAAACGAATACCGCGGGGGGATTGTGCTCGTCGATCAATTGCTTTATCCCGTGGAGCAACCTTTTTTCCGAGCGACCCATGATCACATCTTGCTCATTAAGATCGGTTGTAAATCCCAGACGAAATAAGTTACTGCCGTTGGCTTTTGTACCTCGATTATTCCAACTGTTACCCGCACACCCTATTGGGCCATGGACTATATGTCCGACATCGGCAATAGGCAGTAAGCTGATTTGCGCGCCATCAAAGGTACAGCCCCCCGCCGTTGCTCCAGGTATAGGGCGGCTGCATCCACTTTTTTCACCTGCGTTGTGTTCACAGGCGGGTTCATCCTGCAGTACCCGAATTTCCGATTGTTTCATAGTGCCTCCTGCACTTAAGGAACGTCCTTATCGTTACTGCAAATCTAAAGCCACTTACTAACCAACTGTAAATATTAGATTTTTTAACTTTGTTGACATAGCAGTGCATAGTTTTGTCGTAAAACAAACAAATCTACCAACGCCACTAGTCACCATGCTTCGCGTAGTGCAATAACCACTCCGCGGTAATTGGAAATATCAAACGTTAGCCCTAGGCATCCGTTTCCGGCCGATAGTAGATGAAGATCAAAATGGTCAAAGGTAACAAATGGTTCACGCTCAGCAGTGTCATCTTCGGAGCAGAGCGTAAACCTAAGATGCGGGTAGTCTTGTCTAAGCGAGCTAAGACTTTTTTCATCAATATCAGAGATTCGACTAAGTCGACGACCTATTATCTCTATCTCAGTCGTTGACTCAGCATCAGGGCTACCTTGGTTGTTTACCTCAGTCATACCAAACTCCTATGACTCACAAAGCAGCAATTTCTGGATCCACGGCGGTGGATTACTTCTGATCACACCTGATAGATCGCCTAATAGAGTATCGACGTGAGTCTCTACTGTTTTTTTAATGGGATGGATGTTGGCACGTGTTACCTTCGCCGCTGCTGGGCCACCGATGGATAAGGTAAACAGCATGTGACAATCCTTAATGAGCGCTAAGTTAGCGTCGGTTCGCTTTTCGCCTCGTTGTGTCCCGTCAATTTCTCTAACATCCACTAGTTGACTCTCTAGTGCGTTTACTTCGTAGACTAAAAAGCGCAAACAGGACCCAAAGTGGCCATCTAGGGTCTCTCCCTGATTTGACGTCACCGCGACTTTCAGTTTGGCGCCGCTCAAAGGGCCTTTATTGCTTGGTTTTGGCGGTTGTTGAAGGGTGATCTCTTGGCTAGTCAATACCGCGAGCGCCTGATTGACTGCTTGGTTGTTGACTCGTTTATCGACTGAAGAAACTAATATACGAAACGACTTTGGTGACAGCGACATCAACTTTTGCGCTGAAAGAGGCTCTCCCAAATGTTGTATTAGCAGGCCCAAAAACGACTTGGTCCCCAACTCAGGCAACGATTTTGACGCCATAGAGATACGAAGTGCGACTTCATTAGACAGTTGTAAATCCATGTTTTAACTCTCCTTCTAAGCTATTTTGATAGTTGCAGTACTGTAAGTGGGACTAGGCAGCAACAAGCCGTTTTGCCCTAAAGCTAATCGGGAGCTTGGGCCTGGCCGCCATCGGCTCAATAAAGTAAACGGCGCCATTGGCTAAATGCACTTCTCCGCCCCATTTGCTCTCTTCATCAAACTCAAATTTTGTCACTAATTCTTCAAGATCTTTCTTAGGCAAATACAAGCTAAGTTGCCCTTGTTCGTTACGCTGTATCATGACATTGGCCATGGTGCTCTCCTTATGTGAGGGAGTGACTCTGTTATGGAAAAGTTTCCATGGTAATGACCATGGAAACTTTGCTCGACTCACCGTTATACGTTAGCGTACAAGGTCAAACCCGAAGTCGGTTTTGCCAAGATCACTGGTTTCTCGGTCCAATTTAGCGAGCACTTCGTTAACCAAAGTCGTTAAAATGTACATCGCACCTTCGTAGCCTAATGTCGTACTACGATGCAGGTGATGGCGGTCAAAAATTGGGAACCCAATTCGCACCAACGGCACTTCAAACTCTGCGCCTTTCGCTTTGGTGTCACGTTCGATAAATTTGCCATAAGAGTTACCGATCATCAGATCAGGTTTATCGGTGAACACCAACGAACGGAAGTGCCACAAATCTTTGCCCACAAACACTTCAGCATTTTCGCCATAGGGAGTTTCAGCAAGCTGAGCTTCCATTTTTTTGCGCCAGCGTTTGTTACCGTTATGACACAACACATGCTTGATTTCGCACCCTAATTCCGTGAGAAACTTACTCATGCCTAGCAGATAATCTGGATCGCCGTACAAAGAAATACTCACCCCATGCAACCAAGAGTGGGAGTCAGTCATCATATCGACAAGACGGCCGCGCTCCTTGGTGATTGAGTCTGGTATCGGTTTACCTGACAGCTCCGCCATAGTCATCACAAAATTGTCGGTCCACTCCAGTCCCATTGGGATGGTGGTCTCTGGGATAGCTTGTTTCCAAGTTTTACCGATGATCTTTTTGGTTTTCGTTAAATGCTCTGGCTGAAGAAGCACAGTCGCTTTAGCCGCGGGTGCTGACTTAACGGCATCAATGGGGGTTCCTCCATCGTACATCCGATACTCACCGTCAGCGGGTGTATCGAGCACCTCCGACGGATCGCACAAGTAGTTGTAATCAATATCCATTTCATCAAGCATTCGTTGGATAACACGGTAGTTTCCTAAGTACGTTTCAAAACCTGGGACGATATTTATTGTGCCACTTGTTTCAGCTTGTTCATCTAACGTTTTCGAAGGATTAAAATAGGTTAAAAATCCTGCAAACATGTTGTCCCAACCAGTAAGGTGGCTACCCACAAAACTTGGGGTATTAGCATAAGGAGTCGGAAGATCTTCCGGGATATAGCCACCGGATTTCGCATTACCGGTAAAGGCGTTTAAATCATCACCTATCACTTCAGCCATGCAGGTCGTAGACAGTGCGATCACTTCTGGCTTATAGAGGGCCAGTGAGTTTTGTAGACCATAAAACATGTTGTCTTGGCCACCAAATACGGCCGCGTCTTCAGTCATAGAGTCTGATACACACGCGATGGGCTCTTTAAAATGTCGGTTAAAGTAGCTTCGAAAATACGCGACACACCCTTGCGAGCCGTGGACATAGGGCAGAGTTTTTTCAAAGCCTAATGAGCATAAAACCGCGCCTAATGGCTGGCAGGCCTTTGCTGGGTCAATGGTGACGTGTTTTCGTTGAAAGTTGAGCTCTTTATATTCTTCCGTTGTCGTCCACTCAAAGGTCTCTTTTACCTTTTGTGCGTCAACGGAATCTTCATGAACAGTACGCTTTGATTTAAACATCTCCTGATATTCAGGTTGTTTAAACAAGTCGTAACCCGTTTTGATATCGTCGATCTTCTGAGTCATAATTTTTCTCCTACCGTGCCACTAATCTGTGAACGCCGGTTCGGTTTGACTATGATGGCTACCTTGATCCGATGATCTAGGTTCCACCTTTCATTGATTGGTTTGCGATCACAACGCTAGTGATCACGCAGTTTTAGCCAATGGCTCGTCAGACTCTTGCTCTTTTAGCCAAGGTGCTTTAACCGCACTCCAACAAGGATTGTTAATGGTTAAATCCATATCGCGCGCAAAAATCGCAAAGCCGTCCACCCCGTGATAAGGGCCGGAATAATCCCAACTGTGCATTTGACGGAAAGGAAAACCCATTTTCTGGAACACGTATTTCTCTTTGATGCCTGAGCCTACGAGATCGGGATTAAGTTTTTTCACAAACTCTTCCAATTCAAATGAGGAGGCATCGTCAAACAACAACGTGGCGTCCTTTAGCTCGGGAGTGGTTTTCACATAGTCATCATTGTGGGCAAATTCATACCCTGCACCGACTATCTCCATCCCTAAGTCTTCATAAGCACCGATGATATGACGAGGCCTTAGACCACCGACGTACAACATGACGCTCTTACCGGTTAATCGAGGCTTATACTTGTCGATCACGGCTTGCCACTGCTCGCGGTAACGTTGAATAACTGTTTCAGTTTGGGCTTTAATTTTATCGTCAAAGTATTCCGCTATTTTACGCATCGACTCTTCGATTTTTGTCGGTCCAAACAAGTTGTATTCAATCCATGGCACACCATTTTTCTCTTCCATATGACGAACGATGTAGTTCATGGATCGATAACAGTGGACGAGATTGAGTTTCACTTTTGGGGTGTTTTCCATCTCAGCAAGCGTGCCATCCCCAGACCACTGAGCCACTACGTTTAGGCCCATATCTTCGAGGATGATCCTCGATGACCAAGCGTCACCTCCAATGTTGTAGTCACCAATAATCGCAACGTCATAGTCGCCCGCTTCAAACTCACGCTCGTCAGATTTTGACAGTACATGGTCACGAATGGTGTCGTTAGCAATATGGTGTCCAAGGGATTGAGACACACCGCGAAACCCTTCACAGCGGACAGGTACAATTGTTTTGCCAATCTCTTCCCCCTTGATTTTAGCCACAGCCTCTATGTCGTCACCAATCAGGCCTACTGGACATTCCGACTGCACCGAGATCCCTTTAGAAAGAGGAAAAAGGGTTTCCAGCTCATCAATCGCACCAGAGAGTTTTTTATCACCACCAAACACGATATCGCGCTCTTGAAAATCAGTGGTAATGTTTAGGGTGCCAAAACTGTCCACACCTGTAGTACCTGTGTAATAGTTACGGCGTCCAGCGCGCGAATATTGCCCACACCCCACCGGACCGTGTGAGATATGCAACATATCTTTTACTGGGCCCCACACCACGCCTTTCGAACCTGCATAGGCACAGCCGCGTACTGTCATCACACCAGGCAAGGATTTACGGTTTGAAGTGATGCACTTTCCTTCGCCAGCTTGGTCATTTACACCGAGATGTTTTGCGCGATCTTCGCGAGCAACCTCTGGGTATACTTCCAATACCTCGTCAATCAAGGCTTGGGCTTGTTCTTTATTCATCGACATTTCTGCCTCCTTGTTTCAGGCTACTGCTACCTTTTGACAGCAATAGATTTCAAACAACCATCGGTGGTCTATGCGACTTCCGCTGCAGCCTTACCAATAATGCTTTCGTCTTCGACTTCCATGATGCCGAATTCCATTAATAGGTCTTCGAGTTCGTCCATGGTTGCAGGGTTAGGGATTACGAACTTGTCATTAGCGATCACTTTTTTCGCTAAAGTACGGTATTCATCGGCTTGACCGCAGGTTGGGTCGTACTCAATCACCGTCATGCGACGAATTTCTGCACGCTGAACAATGTTGTCACGAGGGACAAAGTGGATCATTTGGGTGCCGATTTTTTCTGCTAACGCAATGATCAGCTCATCTTCACGGTCGGTGTTTCGCGAGTTACAGATAAGTCCAGCTAGACGCACGGTACCCGAAGTAGCGTATTTACAAATACCTTTAGAGATATTGTTTGCCGCGTACATCGCCATCATTTCGCCCGACACGACGATGTAGATCTCTTCCGCTTTGTTTTCGCGAATCGGCATTGCAAATCCACCACATACCACGTCCCCAAGTACGTCGTAGAAAACAAAATCTAAGTCTTCTTCGTAAGCACCTTCTTCTTCCAAGAAGTTGATGGCCGTGATCACGCCGCGTCCAGCACAACCCACACCTGGCTCTGGACCACCGGACTCAACACAGCGTACATCGCCGTAGCCAACCTTAAGCACATCTTCCAGTTCGATGTCTTCCACAGTGCCCGCTTCTGCCGCCATTTCCATAATGGTATTTTGAGCTTTAGAATGGAGAATCAAACGTGTTGAATCCGCTTTTGGGTCACAACCGATGATCATTACTTTTTTGCCTGCTTCAGCCAGTGCTGCCACTAAGTTTTGAGTCGTGGTAGATTTGCCGATGCCACCTTTTCCGTAAATTGCACATTGACGAATTGCCATAATGGTTCCCTCCGTAGGATGTTAAAAAAACAATTCATAACTACTAGTGCGAAATACAGGCCAAGCGCGACGATCTCTGTAAGTAACTGTATTTAAGCGGTTATTTTGATTAATAGACAAATACAGACAGTACAATAATCAGACAATTCGGTTGGTTTTGTTCGCTACCGAACAAAGATGTTAAAGCTTTAACACACTAAATTGTTTTACTGTTGAGCATAAAAAAAGGCCTTAAGGCCCGTTTTATTAAGATATGCTCTTTAAGAAGATGAACTTTCTGGCAGCGCAATACTGTGTGTGGTTGGAGCAAGGCTACACGGCATGGATGCCGTGTTTGAGCCATCATGGAAGATTTAACGGCGACTTGCGGAAATCACACACAGTATTGTGCTAAGTGTGACACTTAATGCGAACCTCCAACTATGGAAGCGTAGCGTTATTGTTATAGTCCCATTTCAGCCGTGATCATCTCAACCCAATGAGCAACGCGCTCATCACTCATCGAGGATTGGTTGTCTTTATCGATAACCAATCCGACAAATTTGTCGTCTTCAACCGCTGTAGACTCATTAAACTCATAACCTTCCGTCGGCCAGCGTCCAATTATGTCAGCGCCACACTCAACGACACAGTCGTAAAGCTCGCCAAGGCCATCAACAAACTCATCCGGATAATTAACTTGATCGCCTAGTCCGAATAACGCCACTTTTTTACCGGACAGATCAATTTCTTCGAAATTGGGGGCAAACTCTTCCCAACTTTCAGCTTGGCAATCAGCGCTTAACCCCGGAAGTAGTCCCTCTCCGTAGGTGGGTGTTCCCATAACCAGATAGTCGTATTGATCGAATGCGCTCGCGTCTACTCGATTTATATTTAACGGTTTATCGGCATTCTCGTCACCCAGTTGTTTAAAAATCTGTTTAGCGATTTTTCGAGTGCTGCCTGAATCTGTTCCAAAAAAAATACCTACTTTTGACATGGTGTTCTCCTTTACCATTCCTTGAACCTGTGACGTCTTTGTCTATTAAACTCGCCCACACAACTAAACGTGCAAATACCAAACCAAAAATAAAGCACTGTATTTAAAGGAATAAATCACAGTACTTAATGGGTTGTTGGACAATTTGTAATAAACAAGACAATCAATCGTCATCCTCGTCATCGGGTGTCCAGGTGATAGGACGATAGATCTCTACTCGATCCCCTTCCGTTAACGTGGCCTCTAGTGAAGAGAGCTTGCCAAAAATGCCTACTTTTTGGCTTTCAAGATCGATATGTGGATACATACTGAGTATTCCTGCGCTGTGAATGGCAGTCATCACCGTCGCATTTTCTTCTATCTCAACCGGAAGCCAAGTTTGTTCTTCAGCTTGGGCATACACAACACTTACTTTCATCGCTTTGCTCCTAGTGAGTGGCTACAGCTTGTAGTTGTCGGTTTTTGATAATCAACTCAAATTTCTGTTTCACACCTAACAGTGCACCTAATACTAAAAAGCCCCCAGGGGGTAAAATGATCAATAGCAGTCCTCGATACTCCGGTATCACGGTTATTTCTAAAAATGAACTCCATTCACCAAGTAGCAAACTTGCGTTGGCAAACAAAGTACCGCTGCCTATCACTTCACGAATGCCACCCAGTACGGTTAACACCCAGGTAAAACCAATGCCCATCGCTATGCCATCCACCAACGAAGGCATCACATTCGACTTGCTGGCGAACGACTCCACCCGCCCTAGAATGGCGCAGTTGGTCACGATTAGAGGGATAAACAACCCAAGTACTTTGTGTAATGGATGCAACCAAGCATTAAGTGCAAAATCCGTTAGCGTAACTAGAGTGGCAATTATCACTACATTGACAGGTATTCTCACCGCTTTACTGATCCAGTTTTTACCAAGAGACACCAGCACGTTTGACGCTATCATGACTGCTGTCGTCGCTAAACCCAGCCCCAAGCCGTTTGTGGCACTGCTTGTCACCGCTAAAAGGGGACAGAGCGCAAGAGACTGGTTTAACACAATATTGTTTTTCCAAAGCCCCTCTTTAAAGATGTGTGAGTAGTTATTCATCAACATTCTCCTGCTCATTTTGTAGGGCTAACAGTGCATGATGCACCCCGTTAACAACACTTCTTGGTGTAATGGTTGCGCCAGAAAATTGGTCAAACTCGCCACCGTCTTTTTTAACCTTCCATATCGCTGTATTAGCCAGTGATCGTTCATTAAAGCTTAAGATCCAGTCGCTCTTTTCGACCTCAATTTTATCCCCAAGCCCCGGAGTTTCAGTGTGACTTAACACCCTGACCCCCTCTATTTGTCCACTACTATCGACGCCGATTAAAAACCGTATTTCACCGCTATACCCTTCTCTACCTCCGCTAATCACATGGTGCGTTATCTCACCTTGCTCGCCTTTTACTGGGTATAAGGTAAAATTCTCTCCTGCGTATTCAACCAGCCGCCCCTCGTCAAACACTTTGTTGGTAAACGTCTTCCCATTAAGGATTTGCGAAAGCAGTCTGTTCTGATCTTGCTCCACTTGATACTCAATGATCGGTGCAGTTATTGACTGCACCGAAACGACTAGCGCCGCTGCAACTCCTGCGCAAACAGCTAGAAGCACACTTTGATAAGGAATATTTGCCTTCCACTGCTCTAATGTTGTTTTCATATTGAGTCTCGCTCTAGGTTGGCTGGGTACTATTTCGATGACGTCGAGTTTGATGCGCTTTTTGCACTACTTTTTTGTCGTTCACCGCTGCCGAACAGCGATGGACGTAGGTAGTGGTCTATGAGCGGTGACGCTGCGTTCATGACCAATATGGCAAAGGCAACCCCTTCTGGGTAACTACCAAAACTACGAATAAGCCAAACAAGCAGGCCGCAACCCACTCCGTATACGGCTTGACCTCTTAAACTTGTCGGTGAGGTCACCAGATCGGTGGCAATGTAAAACGCCCCCAATAACGCAGCGCCGCTGAAAATATGGGTGCTTGCAGTCAAATACGTCTCAGGTTCAATCCACGAGCTAATAAACGCTGGCACTGCAATCCCTAACAGAAACATCACAGGTATCACCCAATCGATGATGCCTTTTTTTATTAATATTCCACCGCCAAGCAGTAACAAAAACGCGCTGGTTTCGCCTAAGCTCCCAGCTTGCATGCCTAAGAACAGGTCTTGTATGTAGAGTGATTCTGTTGCCTCGCCAAGTGACGTTGCTGACGTGACACCATCGACGGTTAACCACTCAGTTGGGAGTCGAATTTGATTACCGCTAAAATCTATTGGGCTTGGGTCCACCCAGCGAGTCATCTCGACGGGAAAACAGATGAGCAACATAACTCTTGCAAGCATGGCGGGATTAAATAGATTTTGACCCAGTCCACCATACAGCTGTTTGCCCACCACAATCGCAAACACAGCGCCTATGGATACTAACCACAATGGTGCGTTTGGCGGCAAACTCATTGCAAGTAACAACGCCGTAAGCAATGCAGAGCCATCAACACATGCCTTTGGGTCGCGCCTCATTAGTTTGAGACACCCAAACTCAACAACTACGGCCACAACGCAGCAACAAAGGACTACCCAAGCACTGTGTAAGCCAAACTGGTAGATTCCAAATACCACTGCAGGCATGAGCGTTGCGATAACGGTGTACATGATCCGTACACTGGAATTTTTACTGTGAGAAAATGGCCCAACGGCCGAATTATAGTTAATCATTCGCGGCCTCCTTGGCGGCTTTACTGGCTTGTCGAGGCGTCCTCTTCTTTCTAGCTGCCGCTTTTTTCGCTTTTGCTTCGCGTTTCGCTTGGGCTTCTTTTTCTAATCTGAGTTTACGGGCATCGGTTAGGGCTTTGGCTTGTGCTGATCGCTTCTCTTTAGCTTTTACAGAGTTGATTGCGCCTTTCACATGTTGGAAATAGTGAACTAAAGGTAAACTTGATGGGCAGACATAACTGCATGCACCGCATGACAGACACGCGGTAACACCTATCTCTTCTGCACGTTGAAGATCAGAGACTCTAGAATACGCGGCCATTTGAAACGGCATTAACCCCATAGGGCACGCACGCACACATTGCCCGCAGCGAATGCACTCTTGCTGTTTTGACTCTGTCGTTTCGGCCTCCGTGAGGGCTAATATGCCCCCAACGCACTTATCGATCGGTACTTTGGGTGATGTGATCACCTGACCCATCATTGGACCACCGAAAATAAGCCGTGAAGTCTCGTCACTTACACCGCCACAATGGGTAAGAATTTCATGGACCGGTGTCCCAACAGGCACTCGCAAGTTGCCTGCTTTTTCAATCCCTTTCCCAGACACTGTAATAACTCGGCTCACTAAAGGACGGTTAAATCGTACCGCGTTATACACCGCTTGGGCTGTGGCGATGTTATTGACCAAAATACCTACTGACGTCGACAGCTTTCCTAGTGGAACAGTGACACCCAGAACCGCTTTAATTAGGTGCCTCTCAGATCCCATGGGGTAAATACTGGGTACATGGGTGATGTCGATATTGTCGTCGTCGCTGGCTAATCCTTCTAAGGTCTCAAATGCCTGCTGTTTGTTATCTTCCACTCCAACAATGGCCTTGTTCGCGCCACTGGCTTTTAGCATCAAACGTATGCCTGCAATCACTTCATTGCCTGCTTCGCGCATGGTCATATCGTCGCAGGTTAGATAGGGTTCACATTCACCACCATTGATCACCATTGTATGTACGCTCGCTTGACGGGCAAACTTGAGTTTGGAGGCCGTTGGGAATCCTGCGCCACCAAGCCCTACGATACCTGCTTGCTCAATTTTGTGAGTTATTTCTTGCGCGCTGAGCTGATAGAAATTTCCTGTCGGCACGCTTGAGATCCAGCGCCTATCTTGATTGGCTCGGATAACGATTGTGTCTGCCTTTGCTTTCGAAGGGTGTGCACTGACGTGTTTGCTAATATCGACTACCATACCATTCACCGATGAATGAATCGGCGGCACCATGCCAGATTTACCAATCGCAATAAGCTGTCCTCGCTGTACCCGCTCACCAATTTCGACGATCGGAGTTAACAACGCACCATTTCGAAGTTGTAGCGATAGGTACACCATTTTGGGCCAAAAGCGATGGTCAATTTGGGTTTGATTAGAGAGTGATTTATACGATTTTGGGTGTATTCCTCCCCGAAACGGGGCGGTAAGTAAACTGTGCATCTCACACTCCTTTAGCTCGCGAGGTCCGTTTTAGGTTCAACTTCGGGTTTTGGCCAGTACCAAGTTGTAATATCTGGCTCTAAAGCAATCATCGACAAACAACGCTGTGGACAGACTTCAGAGCAGAGCTGACATCCTGTACACACATCTTGGATTACTGTGTGTATCTGCTTGCTCGCGCCAACAATGGCATCGAACGGACACGCTTTATAACAGCGGGTACATCCAGAACAGGAAGATTCGTCTATTTTTGCCACCCATTGAATATCTTCTTCACTCGCTTCTAATGACACACCAAGCATCTCAGCAATCGCGCCAGAAAGTGCGTTGCCGCCTGGTGGACAAGAGGCAGGATCGAGGTCCCCTCGCACCATAGCTTCAGCAGCCTGACGACATCCTGCTTCTCCACATTGTCCGCACTGTCCTCCAGGCATTAACCCTTCGATCTTTTCAACCAACGGGTTACTTTCGACGTGGAATACTTTAGCGGCATAACCGAGGGCTGCTCCCAACAGTGCCCCCAAAAAAACAAATAGCATTACGGCAATCATCTTCGCCTCCTTTACGCCATTCCAGAAAAGCCCATGAATGCCATGGAAAGAAGGCCAGCAGTGATAAATGCTATAGGAGTTCCTTGAACGGCTTCAGGCACGCGACTAAGAGATAATTGCTGGCGAAGACCTGCAAAAAGGACAATCACTACAGTAAAACCAATTGCGGAGCCTACGCTAAACATCAACGTGTAAATGAAAGAAAGACCATCTTGAATCGACAATAAAGCGACACCCAATATGGCGCAGTTAGTAGTGATTAGCGGTAAGAACACACCAAGGATTTGATATAAGGCTGGGTCACTTTTTTTGATGTATAGTTCAGTCAATTGGACCACTGCTGCGATCACTAAGATAAAACTAATGATCCTTAAAAACTCCAACCCTAGCGGTTGTAAGAAAAAGGTATCGAGAACCCAAGATAGTATCGACGCCATTGTCATGACAAACGTAGTGGCAATACCCATCCCAAGTGCGCTACCGATCTTTCCAGACACACCCATAAACGGGCATAAGCCTAAAAAGTTTGCCAGTACCACATTATTAACAAACGCGGCACTAAGTAATATCAGTATCCCTTCTGACATGACCTCTCTCCTGATAGTGACTTTTTATCAAGCATTCTGCACAACCTATGCCACACTAATTGTTGCACCAACGAAGGTCATAACGCCCAATGGCGATAGGTCACGCCGTACTTTTTACTATTTTTCTCATCGGAACTTGCGATGTTACAAAGCGAACAATCACAAAAATTTTGTTGCCAATTGTCGTAAATCAAACAAATTGCGGTTATTAAGTTGCCCACTCAGCCTGGCTTTCCCATTGGAATATTAAATGCATAACTCAAAATATGTACTGAATTTACAGTTATAAGTTTCGCTATAAATGGACGGGTATGGATATGGAACAAACATCTCGCGCGGTATGCCCTAGCATAACTCAGCAGCTAGGCTTAGACGCTTTTGAACACATCGTGGATCACGCACCCACTGCCATCAGCATCACTGATGACCACGGGCGTATCATCTTTGCTAATCAAAGTTTTCTAGACATAACTGGCTATAGCGAGCCAGAAATACTTGGGCAAAACAGCTCGATACTTTCGTATAAAATGACCCCAAAAAGTGTTTATCAACATCTTTGGAGTACCATTTCTAATGGCTTGGTATGGCGGGGGCAATTGATCAATAAACGAAAAAACGGCGCGCTATATGTCGCTGACGTCTCCATTTCCTCACTCTCAAACGCAGATGGGAAAATATTCTATTACGCTATTCAACAAGATATTACCGACACTCATAAGCTTCAAACAGAGCAAAAGAACCAATCTGCTCTGTTTCATGCCGTACTCAATTCGGCACCGATCGCAATGGCACTTCTTGATGACGAAAATCACCCTTTGTACAGTAACCAACGCTACCAGCAATTAACCTCAACTCTTCTCTCGTCGCCAACAGATATAGTATTGGATCAGCTACAAGGCGATCATCAATGCACTACAATAAGCCAATATTTAGGGAGAAAAGATCAGCGTACTAAAAGTATTTACGTCGCGGAAAATCGCCAAGGAGATGAAAAATGGTTTGATGTTTCACTGGTAAAGATTCCAGTAAACGACTCAACACCATCAGCCAACGAGTAAACGACAACAAGTTTGTACACTCTATGCAAGAAGTCATGATGGCCACCTTGCACCAATTACAGGGTCCACTCAACATGGTTGAGTCCGCGGTGACTATTCTAAAACAGACCAATCATTCTTGTCCTGGTCTCACGGCCATGGACGATGCAATGGCTTCAGCTTCAAAAGCCTTATTAGATATCCATCAAGCAATCCCCGAAAGGCCCCCCGAAGTCGCACAACCGATTAACTTAAATGAATCGGTACGAGACGCCATTTCAATTAGTACTAAATCACTGTTAAACAACTCTATTAATATTTCGCTCGATCTGGCGGCGTCGTTAAACTCTATCAACGGTAAACCTAACCGTCTTCTATTGGCACTAAAACAACTGATCGACAATTCAATTGACGCCATCCAAGTTGCCAACCCAACCGAAAGAGCCTTAGTGGTTTCGACTTCAGAGAATCTTGAAGAGAGCATTATCACAATTGATGACAGCGGCACGGGTATACTCGATGAGCACCGCCTAAAAGTATTCCAGCCCTTCTTTAGTACTAAGTCCAAAGCTCATTCTAGCTGTCGAGGCATCGGCTTAGCGATTGTTCATCAAGTTATGACTGAGCACTCAGCCATGATTGAAATTAATAAAAGTCATTCGCTTGGTGGTTGCTCAATACGTCTAATTTTTCCTAAAAGTTGGCATTAAGGGGGCGCTATGGTTATTGAACATTCTATCGTTGAGCTGGAAAGAAAACTGCTCTCGGCCATGTATCGCATCAGCAGCCAACTTAATATCAGTCTTAACTACGCAGAGTCAGCCCAACAAGCATTAGAAATATTACATGATGAATGTAGCTTGATGTGCGGTTTGCTCACCATAAAAGATCCAGACAAAGATACCTTGCTGGTTAAATCGTTACACTCACCAGATTACCAACTCGAAAGTAACGATAAACCAGTAAGTTACCGTTCCGGAGAAGGGATCATCGGTAATATGTTAGAGCAAGGCGACGCGATCGTTGTGCGCAATTTAGGAGATGATTTACGCTTTATCGATAAATTAGCCATATACGATTACGACAAGCCCTTTATCTGTGTACCACTCAAAAACGCTCAGGCGGAAATAATTGGTGCACTCTCGGCTCAGCCTAAATGTACATCGGATCAAAAGATCGCGCTGCTTAGCCGATTTTTAGAAATGGTGGCCAATCTCATCGCAAAAAATGTTCAGCTGGCTACTCAAGTTGAACACCAAAAAACGCAACTCGTGAATGAAAGAGATGGTCTAAAACGAAAGATACGCAACAACTACAGTTTCGATAACCTTGTGGGCCACTCGCAAGTGATGCGCAAAATATTTGAACAGATCCGGTTAGTGTCTAGATGGGACTCGACAGTACTCCTTCGAGGAGAATCAGGTACCGGTAAAGAGGTACTCGCCAACGCCATTCATTACAACTCGCCAAGAGCTGGTTTTCCATTTGTTAAACTAAACTGCGCAGCATTACCCGATAACCTGTTAGAGTCCGAGCTGTTTGGTCATGAAAAAGGTGCGTTTACAGGAGCAATTAAGCAGCGTAAAGGACGTTTTGAACTGGCTGATAAGGGGACGATATTTCTCGACGAGATTGGAGAAACGAGCCCGGCTTTTCAAGCAAAACTGCTTAGAGTGTTGCAAGAGCAAGAGTTTGAACGTGTTGGCGGATCGACCACGATATCTGTGGACGTTCGTGTCATAGCAGCCACCAACCGTAACTTAGAATCAGAGGTCGCTGCAGAACAGTTTCGAGAAGACCTTTATTATCGTCTTAACGTCATGCCAATGTATCTACCTGCATTACGAGAACGAATTGAAGATATTCCAGATTTATCAGAGTTTATGTTGAACAAGATTGGCAACAAGCAGCAGCGCAAAATCACCATATCCGGGTCAGCCATTAGGCACCTTATGGGTTATCACTGGCCGGGCAATGTTCGCGAACTAGAAAACACTCTGGAACGTGCGTCCATTATGTGTGAATCAGGGTCAATTACACCCGAGCACATATCGTTTCCACAACCAATGGCGAGTATCGCCGTTAGGCCCGCATCGCAACCACAGTCTTTCGAATCTCCGCCTCCCATAACCAATGGTGCACCACAACCACAAAACGCCAGTGATGAAAAACAGACCGTCATTGATGCGTTAGAACAATCTGGCTGGGTAAAAGCCAAAGCGGCACGTCTACTCAATATGACCCCACGTCAGGTCGCCTATCGAATTCAAATTATGGATATAGAGATGAAAAAAATATAACCAACAACCACACAAAGTGGATTGTCGCGTTTACGACAAATGTCACAATTGAGCAAAAATATAATTATAAGCCTTTGTTAATAGGACAATTTATACTGGTACGGGGTTTGCAATTGTCACTAACAACTTAGAGTTTAACAACGCAGTTTTTGAGGTCTCAATGTCACAATCAGATAACACTCGATCGCAGGATGACTCGAACACTAAGAAGGTGTCGTACTTTTTTGCCAAACCCGTCAGAGAAAAAATTGAGCAGCATCCCTGTTATTCTAAAAACGCCTCTCAATACGCAAGGATGCACTTGCCCGTCGCACCTGCGTGCAACATTCAATGTAACTATTGCAATCGAAAATATGATTGCTCAAACGAATCACGACCAGGCGTTGTGTCTAAACTCACCGACCCAACGGGTGCTACAACACAATATGCTGCGGTTGCAAAACGTAGCGAAGCACTAACTGTTGTAGGCATCGCTGGCCCAGGAGATGCGCTCGCTAACCCACAGGCTACCTTTGCAACGCTTCGAAAAGTAAAGCTTCATAACCCAGAGGTACAACTGTGTATATCTACCAATGGCTTGATGTTAGCTGACTATGTAGAAGAGCTTCGTGAACTAGGCGTTGATCATCTTACCATTACGATTAACTGCATCGATCCTACCATTGGAATGCAGATCTACCCTTGGGTGTTTTATGACCATAGACGCCTTCGAGGCTATGAGGCTGCGAGTACGTTAATTCGCCGACAACTAGAGGGTTTATCGTTAGCCGCTAAAGCCGGCATGTTGGTTAAAGTAAACACAGTCCTTATTCCAGGTATTAATGATCACCACATCGAAACAGTTGCAAACGAAGTCCAGCGACTCGGCGCAATGCTACACAACATTATGCCGCTTATTTCAGAGCCCGAGCACGGCACTTATTTTGGATTAAACGGTATAAAAGGGCCTAACGAGCAGCAATTGGAGCATGCGAGAAAGGTTTCTGGTGCTTTCATGCCTCAAATGACCCACTGTCAACAGTGCCGCGCAGATGCCGTAGGCACGCTAGGTGAATCGTGTTCTGCTAACTCGTCGTCCAACGTAATGCCAGTGTATAGAGTGGCCATTGCCACTAAAAGTGACAACCTATTACCCGTTATTGATACGCATTTTGGGTACGCTGATCAATTTGAATTGTATGATTACGATACGACTACTAGGAGCTTTATCCACTGTGAAACTCGAAAAGTGTCTAAGTATTGTCAAGGTAGTAATGGGTGCGATACAGAAGAACAATATAAAATACAGTTGCTTGAAGCACTGCACGATGTAAACGAGCTATTTTGTTCACGAATCGGTATTACACCTTGGAGACAACTTGAAAAGCAAGGTGTTACACCTAATGTCGACTATGCATTTTCGACTCATCAAGAAGCATTACAGGCAACGGCCACACGTATATGTCAAATGCTATTAGATAAGGAGCTTAAACATGTACGCAATTACGGATAAATGTACTGGCTGCCACGCATGTAAACTGGTGTGTCCTAATAAAGCGGTCACGATTGCAGATGAACCATCAGGTAAATTTGTGATACAACCACATCGCTGTAACGGCTGCGTCGAGCAATATGATTCGCCTCAATGTGCAAGTATCTGCCCTATTGAAGAAGCAATTGTTTGCAGTAATGGTGTGCCAGTGAATCCCAAAGGAAGTTTATCTGGACATGTATCCATACAGACTATGTAAATACTAAGATCTGATGCTGCTTGCGCTAGAAGGGTTTCTACGTAGGAACTGTTGGAAAGAAATTGGAGCGTACTGCGGGAATCGAACCCGCATCATCAGTTTGGAAGGATGTTGTTGACCATTTACTTAACACTGTCATTCGCTCGTAAGCCTTTGAAATCGAGTCTTCAAGGACTAGACACCCTTCCTATTTCCAATATTTCAAAACCATCTGTAACCATTTAGCCCCAGTTATTGGCAAGTTTACCTTAAAATATCTTATCAATGCTGATGACGGAGAGCACGCTAGATACTTCATCCAGCTCAGTGTGTTCAACTAAGATTTTAATTGCTGACCGAGCTTTAGGGTCGACGCGATATTACGCGAGACATTAGTGACATTAGCCTGTGCTTCTTCAAGAACTTGACTAAGTGGTGCTGGCGAGCGTACGGTACCAAACAAGCAATCCATATACTGGTAGAGATTATCTACGTCTCTCCCAACAGAGCCAGAAACAGCAATCACCGGAATGTTACGAGCTTTCGCTCGAGAGGCGATCCCGTAGGGTGTTTTTCCCTGCAGAGTTTGGTTGTCAATTTTCCCTTCCCCGGTAAGCAGCAGATGACAATCCTCTAAAAGAGAGTCAACCTTAACAGCGTCCAAAACCATGTCTATCCCCGATATTAACTCGATATTGAACGCGAGAGATAACCCCAACGCTGCACCGCCTGCCGCGCCAAATCCAGGGGTTTCACTGTGGTTTTTATCCAAATGCTCAGCCGCGACCTGCGCCATAGTAGAAAGAGCGTGATCCAGCATGATTACCTGCTCGGATGTCGCACCTTTCTGAGGGCCAAACACCGCACTCGCTCCATGCTCACCACATAGTGGGTTGGACACGTCACAGGCAACCACAAACTCAACGTCTCTACACCGAGGATGTAGCCCCGATAGATCAATCCTATTTAAGTTTAACAGTGCTTCTCCACCCCTACCTATAACGTCACCATTGGCATCAACTAGTTTCCCACCTAACGCTTCTAGAATACCCGCTCCACCATCATTGCTAGCACTTCCACCAAGCCCAAGCATTATCTTCGTAACTCCGCTATCCAGTGCGGCTTTTATAAGTTCCCCAGTTCCAAAACAAGTACTCTTGGTGGGGTTACGATTACCAACTTCGACTTTATCCAGGCCGGAGGCTGCGGCAATCTCAATGAGCGCAGTTTGTCCACCGTCGAGCACAGCCCATGTAGCTTGAATAGGCGTACCGATTGGGTCGGTCACCAAACATCGCTTCACTTCACCTTGCAAGCTATGTAGCAATACATCTACCGTACCTTCTCCACCATCCGCAAGAGGTAATAAATGGTACTCAGCCTCCGGGAAGATATGTCTAAAGCCCGTCTCTATGCACTTTGAAACCTCAAGTGCAGATAACGATTCTTTAAAGGAATCTGGGGCAATCACTATTTTCATAAACCTTTCCTGTTGACCGAGCTAACTTTACGAACACTATATTAAGCCGAACTCATAGAGAATCTTATGCTCATATTCTGTGTCTGCGTCGATGATTGTGCACGGAAACGCGGGTTCATTAACCGCATTCACATAGCCTTTTGGCTCCAGACAAATACCCGCATAGCGCGCATAGACTGCACCATTTTTTCCTTGCATCCCTGATAGATTATGGCCGTTATATACATGCAGAGTGCGCTCATTCGAATAGACGGTTAAACTTCGACCTGCCCCTGTTAAACATGCCATTTTGTGCATTTTGTCCTGCTCGACCTGCTCGTCAAAAACATAAGAGTGATTGACTTCGTTGCCAGCGGCAATCCCCTCCGCGAGCAATGTCCTATTTCGAAAATCCAACATTGATTGGTCGATATTTAGCCGGCGGCCACTTGGAATCCGATCTTCTTTTTGCTCGAGGTACCGCGTCGCAAACACTGTTAATTGATGGTCTTCAATCGATCCAGATTGATGCCCAAACAAGTTAAAATAACTGTGAGCAGTGGTACTAATAGGGGTTGGTCCCGTCGCATGAGCGCGAAACGTCAATTCTAGAGCGTTTTGCTTGGTCAAAGTATAGGTGGCATGCACTACTACCTTATGTACAAATCCCTCTTCACCTGACTCATCAATCAGACGAAGTGTGATGGAAACCTGCTCATCGCTCTGTTGGCTTTCGACATGCTGCCAAACGCGGCGATGGTATCCAAACCTTCCACCGTGAACGCAATGACGACCATCATAGGCGTTGCCATTCAATCGAACCGTCTCACCGTTCAACCAATACTTCGCCCCTTCAATTCGATTAGCCACTCTACCAATCAACGCACCAAAATAATGGCTATCGTATTCAACATATCCCTGAACCGTATGAAATCCCAATACCACATCAGCTTGTTCGCCTTTGATATTAGGCACGTAAAGATGATTGATAATGCCGCCAAGCTCCAAGATTGTCACCGACATACCATTATCGTTGGATAGTACGAACTTGTTCACTTCTTGGTTATAGAAATGACCAAACGGTAAGCTTTCAATCTTCATTTAGGTTTCTCTTATACCGTATTTTGCGGGCACCCGTTAATAAACGAACGTACGTTATCGGCGACCATTGCGGTGATCCGCATTCGAGCATCTAGCGTAGCCCACGCCACATGTGGCGTAATGGTACAGTTTTTAGCATTGAGCAAAGGGTTATTTGAGGCCGGTGGCTCTTGCCAGAGTGTGTCCAGGGCGGCGCCAGCAATCACTTCGTCGTTCAGGGCATTGGCCAAGTCTTGCTCAACCACTAATTGGCCCCTAGAAGTATTGATCAAAACCGCTTCTGGCTTCATTAGCGCAAGCTTGTCCTTGTCAATAAGATTGATGGTGTTGGGTAACGCTGGGCAGTGCAAACTTACAATGTCAGCGCAAACCAACAAACTATCTAATTCCATCATAGTGTGTGGATAAGTAGGCCGGGATTTTACGTATTCATCATGAGCAACTATTTTCATTTTGAATGCACTAGCAATTTCACCGACCCGCTGTCCAATATTACCAAAGCCCACAATGCCAATAGTTTTCCCAGCCAGTTCAACTTGTGAATTTAACCAGTACGTCCAATCGACGTTGTTGGTCCAACCAAGATTGTTGCATACATCATTGCTGTTTAAGGCCACATTGCGCGCCAGATGTAAGATATGCGCAAATGCCATCTCCGCAACGGTGTCGGTACCATACACAGGGACATTCATAACTGAAATACCCTTGCTTTTGGCGTAGTCGACATCTATCACGTTGTAACCAGTAGCAAGCACTGCGATGCATTCCAAATCAGGGCAAGCATCGATTACCAACTGGGAGATGGGCGTTTTATTCGTCAGTAGCACATTGGCTGATTTGGCGCGTTCAATGACTTGTTCAACCCCTTCCGTAGAACGGTCATAACAAACAAACTCACCCAATTTGGCTATGGGCTCCCAGGGATTATCCCCCGGGTTTAGTGTATATCCATCAAGACAAACAATGGTTTTCATACTCTTCCCCTTTTAAGTTGAAGACGCTGTTAGCTTGCTGCGAACGGTAGAAAACAGCATTCGAATTCCTCTGTTTACTGCAGGAATTTGACTACAAATGATCATCACGATAATGCAAACCAAGATGAACGAAATTGGACGTTCGATCAAAGGCATTAAGCTACCACCTGTAGTTTTCAAACCGGTACGTAAAGATGTATCAGCCATGGGGCCCAAAATCACCCCAATAACCAGTGGCGCTATCGGTACATTAAGCTTAATAAAGAAGTAAGAAACGATACCTATGACACCCATCAAGTACAGATTGAACACACGCATACCTAAAGCAAACGAACCAATCACACACAATACAGCGATAAGCGGCATAAACAGGGTTTGTGGAATACGCAGTATATGCACCACTTGCTTAGACAAAATCATCCCGCAGCACCACATGGCAATTGCCGCTGCGAATAAAATAGCGGTAACTTCAGGGATAAAGCTTGGATTGGTCTTAAGCAGCATAGGTCCTGGGGCCACATTGTGCAGCATCAATGCGCCAAGCAACATTACAGCTGGTGGTGAGCCTGGTATACCTAAACTAAGCAGCGGGATCATTGCCCCACCCACACAAGCTTGGTTGGCCACTGAGGTCGAAATCACCCCTTCTGGTGCTCCCTTACCAAAAGTTTCCGGTTTTTTGCTGGTTTTTCTGGCAATTCCGTAAGCAACCCATGCAGCAATATCCTCGCCAATACCAGGAACCGCACCTATACCCACACCAGTGACTGCCGAACTACCAATCAGTTTGGAGTTCTTAAACATTGTTTTCATGTCTGGTAAAAGCTTACCTATGGATTTGGCATTCATCGACTTCATTTTCATTTTCGACTCAAGTACAGACATGATTTGCGGTATACCAAATGCACCGATTAGCACTGGTACCACGTCGATACCGTTGTCTAGATCGTGCATCCCCATAGTAAAGCGCGGATACATCTGCATGTGGTCCTGGCCTATGGTTGATAACCAAATACCAAATAGACCTGCGATCCAGCCTTTGATAGCCAACTCAGGCGAGGTCAAACTGCCGCTAATTAGAATGCCAAATAGCGCCAACAAGAAGTATTCATAAGAGGTAAACTGCAATGCAGCTTTAGCAATCATGGGTGATAACAACGCGACAAACACCATACCAATTGCGGAACCAATCAGCGACGACGTAGTCGCTAACCCAAAGGCGCGGCCAGTCTGCCCTTTTTGCGCCATTGGGTAGCCGTCCATTGCTGTCGCAGCTGAGGCTGCCGTGCCAGGAATGTTCAAAAGAATAGAGGTGTACATGCCTCCATAAACCCCACCGACATAGATAGACAACAAGGCCAGCAATGCAGTTTGGTTATCTAAGCCGTAGGTTAAGGTTGTTAGCAGTGCGACCCCTAAGGTCGCCGTTAAACCCGGCATCGCACCAAAAATGATCCCCAAAAAGGTACTGCCAACCAAGATTAAGATCAGTAGTGGTGAGGTGAAGATATGCCAAAACATACTTCCAAATACAGATAAAATGTCCATGTTCTATTCCCTGTTAAAATGCATCTTGAAGCAGCTGCATCTGTTCGTCAGACAGCTCCACTTCTTCAGTTGCCTTACCAGTGCTGATATAGGTGTAGTAGGTATGGTTAAACATCTGCTCGACTACCAAGCCTTCATTGGGTAAAGGAACCAAAAGGAAATAACGGAAAATTGGGCACAATACTGCTGGGAACAAAATAGCAATCAGCGTAAGTCGGCGCACTTTGTGGCGCATTTCGACACCCAACATCTTTACCGCTCGGTACATTGTTAGCACCAACCAAACCCCGGTTGCCAGTAACACGAAGTCGCTAGTATATGGATAAACACTATTAATGATTGCATCGAATCCGCTCATGAAGATGGCAATTGACAATACAATAGCGCCGTAGTAAATCTTCAACAGCTTTCGCGATATTGTGTCGTTATCAAGATAATAGATGCCGATATACAGCAACAAAAAGACCGCTGAAGCCAAGAAAAAGTCGTACCAAGTGATCAGCACGTAGATGTAACTGATGATCCCACCCGACGAAATCAAAAAGCCGGTTGGATTAATTTTTTTAACATGTTGTAAAAATAGAGCACGACCATCGGCGTTTTTAGCCTGCATAAAGACTGAAAAGCCGGCAGCAAACACGGAACAGCCAATAAACAAAGGCAACAACCCAGGCGATTCGTACCACTCTGTGGTAATGCCACCAACGGTGCCGGAAAAAGGCATCGTTAGTGACGTTGCTATTACCGCTATCGAAAAGACCATGACGACAAGGGAAAATGCAAAATCCCATCCATGCATTTTTTGTTGTTCAAGTGTCAGTTCATGCGCCTGGTCATGAGATTTAAGCGCAATGTTGTCATCATCTAAACGCTCATTACTTACATCCATATTAGAGCTAGACATTATGACCCCCAGTAAAAGGTGATAAAGACAAAAGGAGTTAAGAGCAATCAGGGCTAAACGAAATACCCCGATTGCATTCTCAAGTGCTTACTCTGGACGAGGAATTCCCAATGTTTCTGGGTTCACTTTGGCTGCTTCTAACTCCCAAAGAGTCCAGCTAAATAGGGATTCCAGACGCGCCATACGTTCGTTCGCTTTCTTACCAAATTCACCGACTACTTGGTAATGATTCTCACGAGCGTAATTCCTAATGTCGTCACTTTCCATCGCGCTGGCGAATGCCTTCGCGACTTTCAATTTGATCTCTTTCGGCGTCTCTTTCTTCATTGCGAATCCGATAGCCTGAGAAATTGGCAGATGTTTTGTCAATGCAGGATAGATTTCTAAACCTGATGGAATGGTCACGTCGCCCACGGTAAAGGGTTTTTCTGTCAAAGTTGCAAGGGCCTTAAAGTCGCCAGACTGAATTAGTTGATTTTGTTCGGCCACAGAGGTAATCACTACATCCACTTCTCCACTAAGCGCAGCATTCTGACTCTTAGATGATCCAGGGTACGGAATGAAATTCATTTCACCACCAATGCCCTTGGCAAACGCTAAGTAGTTGATATGGTGTAGTGACCCCGCTGAGCCAGCGCCTACGCGCAGTTTGTTAGGGTTAGCTTTAACGTACTCAACCAGCTCCTGAATAGTATTGAATTCCGAGTTACCGGTAACTGAGATCACGTCGGGAGAACTTGCTACGATAAAGTAGTCAAAGACATCCATGCGGTTATCCCAACCACCCATAACCGCGGCAGTTACATTGGATTCAGAAAGACCAACAAAGGTGTAGCCGTCGGCTTTTGCACTGTAGCCTTCAAGTAAGCCAACGGAACCAGAAACACCACCAGGCTTGTTGATTACATTAATGTTCGTTCCAAGGTATTTTGCCATAGAGGCCGTTGCGACGCGGTTGATTACATCTGTGCCACCACCGGCAGACCAAGTCACTACGTCAGTAATGTTACGGCTTGGGTAGCGATCATCTGCCATCGCGTAGGTCGACATTAATGAGACCACCGCAATAGCAGCTCCCGCAAGTAAGGTTCTTCGTTTCATGATGTGTACCTTTCAGTTTTTGTGTCTTAAACACTTTATTAATTACGTTATCATTTTGTTGTAAGTAGGGTCGTAGGTTGAGTCACTAAAACTTCATAAAGTAACTCTGTAGGTCTGCCCAAATATCCATATATTCCTGTTTACGCAGACTTTCTTCGAAATTGGACATGCCAATTTCGTCGATTCTGGCTGAGATGCGATTTGATACTTGTACGTTAGTTTCAAACATCTTGATGATGTCCCAGCGTGTTGGTGAGGTATCCGAAGTGAGCCACCCTTGATAGTTAAATTTCTTTAAATAGAAAATAAACTCGATGTATTGCATCAAGCTGCGGCTACCACAAAAATAGTCCCAATCCCATTTACCATCGTTGTCGTTAATGTGGATGTAGTACTTAATATCTAGCGAGTTAAGCAACGCCAACTCCTCTGCAGGATTATTGTCACCATACAGTGAGTGTCCATAATCCAAAGTGACACCAATATTTGGGTTGTTAATGTCTTTGATTAGACAGATGGTTTTTGCAGCATCGTCTAAGTAGCAACGACCGCGAACTTCATTCGGTTTGTATTCAATGAATAGAGGGATTTCTGGCTTATATTCCCCTGCAGCTGCAAAGGTTTCACATAGGCGCGCCCATGTATCAACGTAGTTCGCTTGGAAGGAAAATTCGTAGCCATCACTAAGTGGACAGCATTGAACTTTATCCGCACCTACTGCTTGAGCATAGTCCTTGGCTTCCTTTATAAACTGAACCGCGCGATCGCGTACGGCCTTGATCGGTGAAGTGAGACCACCCGACTTGAATTCAGGCTCTACTTTCACATTGACGTTGATTGCTGCCACTTTAATGTCGTATTTTGCCAATAGCAGTTTCAGTTCATTAAGATTGTCAAAGTTAACCTCGTAGGGATAAACCAGTTCAGCGCCAGTCATCCCTTCGATCATACGTAGGGTCTGAAACTTCTGCTCTAGGGTTTTTGGCTCGTTATACTCAGCAAAACGGTCCTTTGTTTGCCCCAAAAATGGGGTAATTACAGCGTGTTTAAACATGTCTAACTCCCTTTCCTGCGTGAGCGCAGGCTGATTTGTAATATCCTTAAACGGTTGCCGCGGGCTCAACCAACAGGGCGCTGGCAGAATCAATAATGTGTTTGGCCGACAATCCGTATTTTTCAAGCAATAAAGGATAAGCACCTGATTCAGCAAAGGTATCGCGCAGACCTAAATGATCAAACTTGGCAAATACACCTTCTTTTGCCATACGGGTTGCAATCTCGTAAGCCATACCGTTACGCTGCTGATGTCCCTCAGCCACGATCACTCGCCCGGTCTTGTTGATCGAAGCCTTTATAGAATCCCAATCCAATGGTTTAACGCTGTAGGCGTCTATCACTTCGACACTGACCCCGCAAGCACGTAGCTCATTTGCCGCATCAATCGCTTGGAAAAGAATGTCGCCGTAAGAGACAATCGTCAGGTCTTGCCCCTCCATCAACACATTTGAGCCACCAGATTTGAAGTTTGCGGTTTCGTCATACAACTCTTTATAGGAGTCACGCATTAAGCGGCAATACACTGGTCCCTGCGTTTGCATGGTGACGTCAAAAATGGCGCGGGTAGAAGCCGTATCACAGGGGGCAAACACGTGCATATTGGGCAGCGAAGTCATCAGAGCCATGTCTTCAGAGGCCTGGTGAGTGACACCATCAATCGCAGCGGTAGTCCCGCCATGGGAAGACATCAGCTTGACGTCTAGATTGGGGTAGCAAATAAAACTACGTACGCTCTCTAGTGCACGCATAGTCAAAAATACACCATAGCCTGCCACGACAACTGGGCGCCCGTTTGCAGCCATCCCAGCAGCCGAAGCCATCATGCCAAATTCTGCAATTCCCATTTGAAAATAGCGATGTGGGTACTTTTCATTAAACAGATAGGAATTGGTTGAGTAACCAATATCGGCTTCAAATACCGCGAAGTCCTTGTCTATTTCACCATACTCCACCATTCGCTCAGCAAAGGCTAAACGGGTGGGTTTGTTTGATTTCACGAGTTCTTTCATAATATTTACCAGTTTCCACTCTATTTATGCCACCAACTCGGCGCGCGCTGCGTGATACTCTTCTTGTGAAGGTGCTTTACCATGCCAGTTACGAACATCTTCCATAAAGCTGACCCCTTTGCCTTTTACGGTGTTGGCCACTATGCACGTTGGCTTGCCTTTAAAGTTACGCGCAGCATCCAACGCCTGTAATATCTGTTCGATACTGTGCCCATCAATAGTCAATACATTCCAACCAAACGAGCTAAACTTATCCTCAATGCTAAGTAACGGCATGATCTCGTCACTGGTCCCATCCATTTGCAGGTTGTTCTTATCTATAAAGAACACCAGGTTATCCAGTTTGAATTTTCCTGCTGCCATCGCGGTTTCCCAAACCACACCTTCATTGATTTCTCCATCACCTAGTATCGAGTAGACGCGCCTACCATCACCCGTCATCATTCCTTCTAGGGCCATACCAGTTGCAGAGGCACAGCCATGCCCCAATGAGCCCGTAGTGATGTCGATACCAGGGGTACTTTTCATATCAGGGTGGCCTTGAAGAATTGAACTTATCTGGCGTAATGAATCCAAATTCTCTCGGTCAAAGAATCCTAAGCGGCACAAACACGCGTACCACACGGGACAGGCGTGTCCTTTAGAGAGCACGAAGCGGTCGCGATTGTGTTTACGTGGATTACTAGGGTCCAAATTCTGCATTTCTGAAAAATAGAGTGACGTTACTATTTCTGCAGCAGAAAAAGATCCACCGATATGTCCAGATTGAGCCTTATAAACCATATCCAAAATATCCAAACGGATATCATTGGCAAGCTCATAAAGTTCGGCCACACTTTTTTTAGGCATAGCAGTGCCCTCCTTAAATTAATAAGATTAAAAACAAAACTTATCACATGGTTATTTAAAACTAACTACCGCTCGTCAATTATCCAAAAAATGAAAGTTATCCAAATATCCGATAAATTGCTTAGAGACTTCACGCCAGTGTGATAAATGCATATCCCTAGCCCCCTTTGCATCGCCTTTTTCGATTGCATCAACCAACTGATTGTGTTCTTCAATAGAATCCCACGGCATTGGACGAAGCTTAATTACAATATCTTTACAGCGCTTATTTTGCTCATTGTATTTTCTAGCGGTTTCTATTAGTCGAGAATTTCCTGTGTATTCGAATATTTCTTCATGGAACTGTCTATCGTAATCTGCCCATAAGAAAATATCGCCCTGTTCTAATGCCAAATGCATCTGCTTTGTAAATTCTCGAAGGTGACTTATCTGCTCATTGGATAACCGATGTTGAATACACAGTTCTATCGCGGTTACTTCTAAATGAGCGATCAGTTCGTACAACTCTTCCAAGTCCCTTCGGGACATCGCACAGATGCGTAAGCCATGGCGTGGGTGTAACGTAATCAGTCCATCCGCTTGCAATCTGAGTAGCGCTTCGCGAACTGGTGTTCGACTGAACCCGCAAATTTCAACCGCCTCTTCAACCAGCAACTGTTGATTGATTCTAAATTTATTCTCTAAAATCATTAACTTAAGTTTGTGGTATGCCTGTTCCGATAACTTCATTACGTACTTCCCTTACCTTTACAACCCTTTGACAACTCTCATTATAGGCGTATACATCAAAGCATACGTTAAAAAATTTTTTAATTAATTTGTAAAGTTGAGGTCAGTATAAGTCTCTAATGCTGATTAAAATTAGAGCGGCATCACGGAAATATACGTTTTATTAATAAACTTTAACGTACAAATTATGTACTTTATATTTTAAATTTTAATTATTAGCTTTTGGAAAAAATTCTTTATGATTCTTCATAAACACCCAGATTAAAACGTTAATATTTTCAATCACTTGTTAATAATCAATTTATACATCAATAAATACTTCGTGATACACATCAAATACAAGACGATTGTTATTAGAAATTAATAAAAAAATAGCCTAGCGTAAAAACAACAAAGTCACTTCCAATACTTAAAATAAATATGGAGCACATTATGAATATCGCTTTAGGCTGCGATGACGCAGCCGTAGAGTTTCTTAATATATTAAAAGAGCACCTAATATCTTTAGGTTATGAGTGCACGGATTATAGTGAAGCACCTAAAGGAGAAGAAAATTATTATGCCGATGTGGCACAGCGTGTGGCCACCGCAGTATCAGAGAATAAACACGAACGTGGATTAATTGTTTGTGGAACCGGAATTGGCGTTTCTATTATGGCAAATAAAATACCAGGAATAAGAGCAGCCTTGTGTCACGATGTATTTTCCGCAATTCGAGCGAGAAAAAGCAACGGAGCGCAAATCATCACCATGGGTTCTCGGGTTATTGGACCTGAATTGGCAAAAACCATCCTTAGCCATTGGATGGAAGCCGACACCATTGATGAATCGTCCTTACCCAAGGTCGAACGCATTAACCAACTTGAAAGTGCGATTCAAACCAGTTAGGAGCACTAAGATGAGAAAACCAAAAAAACTACTCAATGATCCTAATTCCGTTGCCCAAGAACAGTTTGAAGGCTTTATGGTGGCTGCAACTCACATGGAACAAATTGGTTCACTTACTGCGGCCATACGCAAAGACTATACCCCTAACAAGGTCGCAATAGTGACGGGTGGCGGGGCTGGCCACGAGCCAATGTATGGCGGATTTGTTGGCAAAGGACTGGCTGATGGTGTTGCAGTTGGCGACGTCTTTGCGGCCCCCACCCCTGATGTAATTATGCAGACCTGCACTGCTCTAAGCCCTGAAAATGGCGTGGTTTTCGTCTATGGAAACTATTCTGGGGACAATATGAATTTTGATATTGCTGCGGAGCTACTAGAAGACGCGGAAATTAAGTCACACACCGTGCGCATAAATGATGATGTTATTTCGGCTAGCAAAGAGAATCAGCAAGAGCGACGTGGTATCGCTGGCGCGTTATTTGTGTTGAAAATTGCTGGAGCAGCTGCAGAAGTTTATCCGGAGTTCAATGACGTAGTTTCGGCAACTGAAAAAGCGTTAGCCAACACAGCCTCTATAGGCGTAGCGTTAAGCCCCTGCGCAATCCCGCGCAACCAAAGCTTTAACTTCGACATCGCCGACGATGAGATTGAAATTGGTATGGGTCTTCATGGCGAGCCAGGCGTAGGAAAATCGAAGCTCGGTAATGCCGAAGAGACCGTATATCAGTTGATGGAAAAATTAGAACAAGAATTAGCGCTTGTCGAGGGTGATGAAGTCTGTGTGCTAGTCAATAACTTAGGAGCTTCAACTCAAATGGAGTTACTGATAGCTAACCGAAGCGTTGGCCAGTATCTAACCAAAAAAGGGGTGTTCATTCACGAGTGCTTAGTTGGCAACTATTGCACCTCTCTTGAGATGTCTGGCTATTCCATCTCTTTAATGAAGTTAGACGAACAACTCAAACAACTCTACAACCTACCGTGCCACTCGGTTGCGCTAAGGAAATAATATGAACACACAACAAGTAACAGAAATGATGCACAGCGTTGCACGCTCTATGGTGCAGAGCGAACCAGCCCTGACTAAGTACGATCAGGCAATAGGTGACGGTGACCACGGATTGGGGATCGAGCGCGGCTTTAGCAATGTCGCCAGTTTTTTGGAAGAGGACTTTATAGCTAGTGATGTTGGTGATGCCCTTACTCAAATTGGCACTAAACTATTGTCAACGATGGGCGGTGCATCAGGTGCCATATTTGGGACGCTTTTTCGTGCTGGCGGCAAAGCTGTAAAAGGCGAGCCAGAACTGACAACTCACGTGCTTACACGATTTCTGGAGGCTGGCTTAGAGGGAATATACAAAAGAGGTGGTGCGCAAGAAGGCGCGAAAACCATGATTGATGCATTAGCACCTGCTGCTCGCCGAGCCCGCGAATTGTCAGCGCAAGATTTTGAAAATGCAATTGCAGACATAACAGCAGCCGCCGAACAAGGGGTTGACAGTACTAAACGGATGATTGCCACTACCGGTAAAGCCAAAACCCTTGGAGAGCGCTCGTTAGGTCACCCCGATCCTGGTGCTATCTCAATGGCATTGATACTGAAATTCATGGCGCAATACTGCAACTCTGAGGTTACAGCATGAAGAAACTTTGGTTGGGATCTAGCTGGAAAATGACCAAAACCTCGGGTGACGTAACGCTATTCTGTCAACAAATCCAGCCTACGTTGCATGCTCTGACAGACTCTATTCAAAGCTTTCTGATCCCGCCTTTTCCCTACGTGGCTCAGATGCACGAACAACTATCCAATGCTAGCACTAAATTCGGAGTTCAAAACGTCTGTTGGGCGGAGTCGGGAGCCTTCACCGGCGAGATATCTACTGCTATGGCCGTCGACCTTGGTGCATCAATAGCCGAGATTGGGCATTCAGAGCGTCGGCATTACTTCAATGAAACCGATAAAACAGTCAATTTAAAAGTAAGAGCGGCGTTAACTCAAGGATTGCAACCATTGATATGCGTTGGTGATACCCACGACGAAAAACAATGGGGTGTCTCTATTGAGTCGATCGTACGTCAGGTCAAGATAGCATTACATTCGGTTGACACAACCCAACTGGACAAAGTCATCATCGCCTATGAACCTGTGTGGGCAATTGGTATCAATGGGGTTCCCGCCACCGCCAAAGAAGCGGAGCTAGGTTTGTATAGCATCAAGCAGGCATTGAATTCACTTTTTGGGGAACAAAGCGCCAGTAAGGTTGTGCTGCTATACGGTGGCAGTGTCAACCATACGAACGCCGCAGAACTTTTGACGCAACCCAGTATCGACGGTTTGTTTGTTGGACGAGCCGCGTGGGATGCTAAGGGTTATGCTAAATTGCTCGAGATTGCGAGCCATTATCTTTCCAGCGACCAACACGCCTGTCACTAACTAAAGGAAGATCAGGTGATAAACAACAATTTTTCGATAAGCACCGTCGCCTATGCAGGATATCCTATCGACCAAGCACTGGACGCGATTCACTCTTTAGGCGTCTACAACGTTGAATTGGCACTTATCCAAGGCGCTATCTACAATTTGGATGAAAATGGGATGAGTCATCAACTGGTAAGCGATGTTCATAAGAAACTGCTAGAGCGCAATATGCGCTGTACTTCATTTGCAGCGCATTGTGAATTGAGCATTGAAAACTGCAACGAACTGCTACTTAAACGCGTGAAAATGACACACTTGCTCGATTGTCCAAGATTGATTGTTTATGCTCCGCGCGATGGCAATCTGGTGACCTTTCAACGTGCAGCTAAGGAAGCTATTAAACTCGCTGAGCAGCTAGATATTAAGATCTTACTTGAAAATGTCGGTGATATGCAGCCCTACCTTCTTAATGACCACAATGATTTTGCTACGGTACTGCAAGGTTACACTTCACATTCAATGGGTATCAATTTTGATCCTGGAAACCTGGCGTCTCATCGGCCCGACAGCAATCTTTTATTAGAGAGCATAGAAAGCCTTAAAGTTGCTGAACACATCCATATAAAGGATCTCGTGTTAGTGGGTGACAGTTATCATTTTTGTGCAATTGGGAATGGCCTGTGCCAATACCAAGAGCTATTTCAACATGCAGCAAACTGCGAAGAAATGCCATTCTTCAGTATTGAAGCCCCATTCTCTTTGATACGTAGTACTGATGGTCGCGCAATGCTAAAGCCTATAGAACAGCTGTTACCAATTGAAGAGATCAATCATAAACTTAAACAGTCGGTCGCTTTAATTCAGCGCAGTTTTTCCCAAGTTCCGCAACCCTGACCTTTAACGCCGCAACAATAAAACGTTTGCCACAAAAATGAACGATTGGTGGATATACGACCACTATGAAGTGGCAAACAATCATTTGGTTTTAGATGGTTACCCGGTAGGAACAACCCACTCGATCGCCAATGGTGACTAATACCTCACTACCCTTCAGAGAGCGAGCACGGCTATCAAAAGTCTCGGTGATAGACTCTTATGACTTTCAAAATGGTAAAGGGTTTTGCAAGGCCTCCGACATTATCATAAATATGGAGTTACAAAGTTAGTGGACTTCCGAACAATCGGATAATGAGCCATCTGATAATAGTGGTACTACTAGTATGGCGGTGGATTGGGTAAGGGTGTTAAGCCAGTTGATAAATAGTCACAATTACCGCCAAGAGTAAATCCAGAACATCTAGTCAGTAGCAAAAGCTCGCGGCAACACTGTTTTAATAAGCCGAGCTGTCAATGTCTAAACTCTGAATTTGTTGATCTGAAAAGCAAGAAGCATACATACACAAATATGGTCAGTGCTATATAGTGGCCGTACCTGTTGAGCTTTTTGATAAAGCCTTTAGCATTCATTTTGCTCGGTACTGAGTATTACGATAAGTTTTGGAGCGTACTGCGGGAATCGAACCCGCATCATCAGCTTGGAAGGCTGAGGTAATAGCCATTATACGAAGTACGCTATGCTCTGGAAGCACAACTAATATGCCATAGTTTTCAAAAATTTAAACCCTTATTTTTGATATGTGAGTCTGTTTGACCATAAATCAAACGTTACGACGTTTTTTCCACCATAACTAGCAAATCTTTCACAAGACAACAGCTTACTATCCAGTAGCGATAGGTAATTCAACTTGCTTGCTACCCTCTAAATCTGTCCTATCACGTACTAAACAAAATTCACGGTCCTGCATGCATAGAAGTTGATCTCCTTTTTGACATTGATCTCCAATAATTAGAATTCTAAGCAGCACATTGACTCTACATACAATGCAAGGCAGTATTGATAACTATTATCACATAAAATCAACAATTAAGGATTGTATGAAGCTTATACGCATTGTGCTTGGAAAAGCGATTCTGCTAGGCGACGTCGTGTTTCGCCCATCTGGTGTCAAACGTTCGGTTCAAGACCAACAGAACGCAGACAATAAAGCACAAGATCTAACACTCTATCAATTTGAAGCCTGCCCATTTTGTGTCAAAGTTAGACGTGAAATGAAACGACAATCGATCTCTGTTGAGCTAAAAGACGCCAAAAGGGATGTCAATGCCCGTGAAGAACTGCACACTGGCGGCGGCAGAGTGAAGGTTCCTTGCCTCAAAATCACCAAGGACGGCAACGATACCTGGATGTATGAGTCTAATGACATCGTCAATTACTTAAAGCAAGAATTTGCCTAAACAAAATGGGTAGAAACAAAGACAACTTTCACTCTATTAACGAACGAAAGTTGTCTAAATTGCTTAATTGCTCATGGTTATTTACTCTTGGTTAATTGGCACCAGAGACTCTGTACCAATTGACGCTATATCGGTAACACCATTTAGCGTCATAGCCACTTCGATTTCGCGTTTGTAAAGCCCAAGAAGTTGCTCAACACCAACGCCACCTTTTGCGGCTAGCGCGTAAATGTATGAACGACCGAGTAAGGTGCAGTCTGCGCCTAACGCCAACATTTTTACTACGTCCAAGCCACTACGAATGCCAGAATCAACAAATATCTTAGTCTGACCTTTTACAGCATCTGCGATGGCTGGAAGTGCCTTTGCACTCGACATCACACCATCCAGTTGACGTCCTCCGTGATTGGACACCACTATGCCATCGGCACCAAACTTGACGGCGTCTTTTGCATCTTGCTCGTCTAAAATGCCTTTAATTACCATTGGTCCTTCCCAAAATTCACGGATCCATTCCAAGTCTTTCCATGAAATCGACGCATCAAAATTGGCGCTTATCCAACCGATATAATCTTCAAGTTCTGTTGGTGAGCCTCGGTACTTGGATATATTGCCTAAATCGTGCGGTTTTCCCTTAATGCCTACATCAATCGCCCATTTAGGTTTGCACATTGCTTGAAATACCCGTCGCGCTGCGGCGTATTGGCCACTCATTCCGGAGTGATTGTCTCGATATCGTGCGCCAGGCGTTGGCATATCCACAGTGAAAACTAACGTTGTGACTCCCGCAGCCTTGGCTCTCTCTAAAGCGTGTTTCATAAATCCACGATCTTTTAGTACGTACAATTGGAACCACATGGGCCGGTCAATCGCAGGGGCGACTTCCTCAATGGGACACACCGACACTGTCGACATGGTAAACGGAATCCCCATTTTTTCAGCGGCTTGGGCGGCTTGTACCTCTCCTCGTCGCGCGTACATTCCAGTTAAACCAACCGGTGCAAGTGCAATAGGCATCGATAGGTTTTCGCCAAAGAGTTCGATGGACGTACTGAGATTAGTCGCGTCTTTAAGTACTCGCTGCTTAAGCTGCAACTTCTGTAAATCGAGGGTATTGTTCGCTAAAGTGACTTCTTGATTGGCGCCACCATCTATGTAGTGAAACAAAAAAGGTGGCAACGTTTTTTGGGCGACTTTTCTAAAATCCAGTGGTGACGATATGATCATTATGACTCTTTTTTTATTAGTTTGGTCTTTAGAGAAAAGACCAAACATCCCAAAAAGTCAGGAATCAATAGGTGACGATGTGATCGCGGTTAAAGGTATCCAATCTGAGTGTGACAACTGTCTACAATTTTTATGAATCTCGCATAGTTACATCAACTTATTGCAACAACATACTCAACACAGTGAGCGAAATTAGTACTAAGTAAAATATCGCCACAGTCGGTCTTAGCGACTGTTTGAGGTTATCTTTAATTAACCCTGAAAATGATGGGCGTCGCTTCGAAAATTCGCTGTGTAATTGCAAAGGGGAAGACAGATCGTCAGATTCACTTTCAACCATTTGCTCAACAACAAGCAGCCGTGACTCAATTCTTGACTGGAACGTTTTTAGCATTGCTTCTTGCAGCCACAATAAACCAACAAGGCCAATGGTAATGACCCAGTGGCCCTCCATCAGATACATGATCACAAACAGTACTGTTGCACTGAGTTTAATCCATTGAGAAAGCTTATCGTAATCATGATATTGGCCGTGCAGAGTTTGCCATTCAACGAGTAGAAGATTTTTCATTAGTTACCATCTATGAGAAGTCAGATGATTCATAGTACGTTTGCCGATTTTCATAACAATATCTCATAGTGAGACAACGAGTATAAAAACAATTTCAACCGAAAATCAGCGGATTAACACACTAATTAGCTAATGATTTCTATATAGTAAATTAACACTCGTGTTTATCAGGGAACCGTATGAAACTCCAGAAAACGAACTGGGTCGCTATCGTTTTTATCTCAGTGATATTAAGCGGATGTTTTGGTGATAAACCCACTCAAGCACTGGGCACAATAGAGCGTGACCGCGTAACCTTTATAGCAACCGCTAACGAGATTATTCGTGAGCAACCCGTTAAAGAAGGAAGCAGTGTTGTAAAAGGCCAGGTCCTCGTTCAACTCGATACTCGCAGTCAAGAAGCGGTCGTAGCACACTCCTTTGCCCTAGTTGCAAAAGCGCAAGCTCAGCTGCTAAAACTGACCAATGGTGAGCGGCCTGAAGATATAGCCGCGGCACAAGCGCGAGTATCACGCTCAGAAGCACAACTAACGCAAGCGGAAAAAAACTATACCCGCCAATCTGAGTTGGTGGCAAAAAAAGTCGTCAGTCAATCAGAAAAAGATAGCGCTATAGCCGCTCGTGACACCGCAATTGCCGAGTTGGAATCTGCCAAAGAGGAGTTTAGTAAACTTACTGCAGGCGCTCGCCCTGAAGAAATTGCCCAAGCGCAAGCGGAATTGGAAGCAGCTCAAGCCGAGTTACGGCTTCAGCAACAAAAGTTAGATGAGTTAACCATCATTGCCACCCGTGATGGGATTCTCGATACCCTGCCCTATAACCTTGGCGAACGAGTACCGATCAACTCTATAGTTGCAGTTATTCAAGGCAACCGAATCCCTTACGCAAGAGTCTACGTTCCCGCGTCTCATAGGGTAAATTTTGTCGTCGATAAAGAAGTGACTGTCCATATCGATGGCGTAGAATCGCCTTTTACTGGAACAATACGCTGGGTCGCAACCGAACCGTCATTTACCCCTTATTACGCACTGACTGAAGACGAACGTTCGCGACTCGTTTACCTTGCTGAGGTCGATCTAGACGATTCTGCTGCAGTTTTGCCTTCGGGTATTCCAGCACAAGTTGACTTGGAGTAGCGCATGAACGGACTCGCGATCCAGGCGACGAATGTTGTAAAACGATTTGGTGACTTTACCGCCATCAACGACATCAATTTATCCGTACCAACGGGTAGTATTTATGGCTTTTTGGGGCCCAACGGTTGCGGAAAGTCAACAACCATTAGAGTGCTTACAGGCCTACTAAGTCCTAGTGAAGGTCAGGTTGATGTTTTGGGTCTTCAAGTCCCAAAGCAAACGGAACAATTACGCCAAAAAATCGGCTACATGACGCAGAAGTTCTCACTGTTTGACGACCTGACTGTGGATGAAAATCTAAAGTTTATTGGCAAAATATATGGATTACCAAAAAAGACACTCACTCACAGAATAAACCAACAGCTCTCAACCTATGGCCTGAACAGGTTAGCCAAGCAACGAGTCGCGGGAATGAGCGGCGGACAAAAACAGCGCTTATCCCTCGCCGCCGCAACAATGCACAGTCCAGAGCTGCTTTTTTTAGATGAGCCAACATCAGCGGTCGATCCTGAAAATCGCCGCGATTTTTGGGAGCAGTTGTTTGATCTTTCTGAGCAAGGCACGACCATTTTAGTCACCACTCACTATATGGATGAAGCAGAACGATGCCATCGCCTTGCCATCATGGATTCTGGGGTGATTAAAGCCGATGGAGAGCCAGAAACGCTTATGAATACTATGGGAGTAACGGTCGTTGAAGTTAAGGCCGATAAACTGCGCCAGCTAAAGGAACAGCTGTTACCCTATCCTGAGGTTATCTCTGCTGCTCAACTTGGTATTCGATTGAGAATACTGATTGATCAGTCCATTGTAGATCCAACCCATTGGCTCACCATGCGTTTTCCCTATTTAAATCACGCAGAGTTAACCATTGCGAGGCCTAGCCTAGAAGACGTATTTGTAACCGTCACTGGAGAGGGTCGCCAATGAATGGAATTAGGCGCCTTAGTGCCATAATGTCTAAAGAGATAAGACAGTTATCTAGAGATAAACTCACCTTTGGCATGGTTGTAATGATCCCACTGATCCAGCTGTTACTGTTTGGGTTTGCGATCAATACCGATATACGCAATATTCCCGTGGCCATAGTCGATCAAAGTGAAAGCACCGCAGGAAGAATCTTAGCCGAGTCTGTAAAAGTAACCCAAGTTGTTGATGTCATCCACACGTTTGCAACCCCCGAAGAAGCAGAACAAGCGATTAAAACTGGAGAGATCCGAGCGGCGCTAATCCTACCCAGCGATTTGACGCAGCGGCTTATGCAAGGTCGAATATTAGGGCATTGGATTGTTGACGGGACCGACACCGCGGTTAGTGCCGCAATTTTAGGGCTGCAATCGATGCCTCTCGTAGACTTTGATTTTGAAGTCAGGCCGCAAGTTCAAAAAACCTTTGAAGTAACGTTATATTACAACCCAAGTCGTCGTTCTGCGGTCAATATTGTTCCGGGTCTGCTTGGGGTTATCCTAACCATGACGATGATTTTGTTTACCAGTGTTGCCATCGTTCGAGAGCGTGAACGGGGTAATATTGAGCTGCTAATCACCACACCAGTGCGATCGATAGAGTTGATGTTGGGCAAAATCATCCCCTACATTTTTATTGGTTTAGTTCAGGTTGTGATCATATTAGGGCTCGGATACGTCATTTTCGATGTACCGATTAACGGCGATGTATCGCAAATCTTTTTGGGCACACTACTGTTTATTTCAGCAAGCCTCGCCCTTGGACTGGTTATTTCCACCATCGCCAAGACCCAACTTCAATCGATGCAGATGACCATTTTTGTTCTGCTTCCTTCTATATTGCTTTCCGGCTTTATGTTTCCTTATGAAGGGATGCCAGTCATTGCACAATGGATTGCGGAAACCTTGCCTGCAACTCACTTTATGCGTTTGATTAGAGGGATTGTGTTACGAGGCGCAGACCTTGGCGAGCTATGGCGCGATACTCTATGGCTAGCATTGTTTACTGTTGTTGGGCTTTTAGTGGCAGCCAAACGCTTTAAGAAAACACTGGATTAAAATAACGACTGAGGGTTCTTATGCGGCATAACCCGCTCTAATTTCTAATAGAAAAGTGCTTTCCCCACATAATCCGAATCACTCCTTGAAAAACTACGTCAGTATAGGATGACGCAGTCACCTTCGTTTCGGTATGGGGAGAGCAGAAACTTAGTCGCACGTCCAACAAGGCCAAAGTCCGTGCAACTAAGCAGTGAATCAAAGAAATTACCCTGTGTTTCAGTTTTCGAGTGCAATGTAATCAATCACACCATTACCTTTGCGATATGACACATCGTATTTTTTATGACGAGTGAACCATCATTGCTTCCTTTATACTCAACAACCGATTTCACTTATCAAAAAGCACTTTACAACACAAAAGTAGTGGGTATTATTCTCACGCAAACGTTTACCTAACCAAAATTAGTCTTTATGAGGGGTCTATGCTATCTGACATCGAAATCTGTCGAACCACGCCACTTAGCTCAATTAACACCATCGCTCGCCAAGCAGGCTTTTTAGACACGGAAGTTGTCAGTCATGGAACATACAAAGCAAAAATTTCTTTAAAAGCGTTAAAACGTTGCCAACCGCGCGCTAAAGGAAAACTCATACTTGTCACGGCAATTACACCTACGCCATTGGGCGAAGGGAAAACCGTAACAACCGTTGGTTTAGCACAAGGTATTGCCAAGCTGCAGCATTCAGTAATGGCCTGTATTAGGCAACCATCTATGGGCCCAATTTTTGGGATCAAAGGCGGTGCTGCGGGCGGAGGCTTTTCACAGGTCGCGCCAATGGAATCGCTGAACTTGCACCTAACGGGTGACATACATGCGGTGACCAGTGCTCATAACCTTGCTGCTGCAGCATTAGATGCCAGAATTTACCACGAACAACGACAAGGCTACGAGGCATTCGAAGCCCGCACCGGGATGACTTCCTTAAAGATTGATAAAGTGGTTTGGAAGCGCGTACTTGATCATAACGATCGTGCCCTACGCCGAATTACTATTGGCCAAAACGAACAAGGTAAAACCGTCAATGGATTTGAGCGCGAAGATGGGTTTGATATTTCAGCCGCTTCAGAGCTTATGGCTATTTTAGCTTTGGCCACCGACATCCATGACTTAAGAAAAAGAGTTGGCAAAATTGTGTTGGCCTATAGTAGTCAGGGCGAGGCTATTACAGCAGAAGATTTGCAGGTGGCCGGCGCAATGACAGTGACAATGAAAGATGCCATTGAGCCCACTCTGATGCAAACCCTTGAAGGGGTTCCTACACTCATTCATTCCGGTCCCTTTGCCAATATTGCGCACGGCAACTCATCGGTCATCGCCGATAATCTTGCAACAAGCTTAAGTGACTATACGGTAACTGAAGCTGGATTTGGCTCCGATATGGGCTTTGAAAAAGCCTGTAATATAAAAGCGCAAGCGTCCGGTCAATCACCAGACTGTGCTGTGATTGTTGCGACACTTCGTGGCCTGAAAGCTAACAGCGGAAACATAAGCCTGCAACCTGGCCAATCCATACCTAAAGAACTTTACCAGCCAAACGAGGACGCTTTGCTAAAAGGTTTTGAAAACCTCAAGTGGCACATTAACAATGTCACTCGATACGGGATTCCAGCAGTGGTTGCAATAAACCGTTTCCCTCAAGACAGCGAGCAAGAGCTTAATGAGCTGGTGAAGATGGTTAAAGCATTAAACTACCCTGTTGAAGTTGCCATTAGTGACGCATTTGCACAAGGTGGCGAAGGCGCTCTTCAGTTAGCTGAGAAAGTGATAAAACAGTGTCAAACACCAACTGCGTTCCAGCCGCTTTATTCACTTTCCCAAACTCTCGAAGAAAAGCTCATGGCCATTGCGGAAGTTGGCTATGGCGCATCAAATGTCGTGTTAAGCGATCAAGCTAAAAAGCAATTACAACAGCTAACCGATCAAGGATACCAATCTCTAGCTGTATGCATGGCTAAGACGCCAGCGTCTATATCCGGCGATCCTTCAGTAAAAGGCGCACCACGCGGGTTTACTTTAGAAGTAAACGAGCTAAAGCTTTGTGCTGGTGCCGGATTTATTTATGCCGTATGTGGCAACATTATGACGATGCCAGGACTGTCAGATCGTCCTTCGTATATGAATTTAGACATTGACGAAAACGGAGACATTGTCGGTCTTTCGTGATCTTAGCCCCCTACTGACACTAGGGGGCTAACTTGCCTCCAACGAGCACAAGTTGGCCAATTTACAACAGGTGCTCTATGGGCAATATGCCTGCAAACCATGCCCCCATTCTTAATAACAAACCAGCATTAGGCTCTTGAGTATATATTTGCTCGTTTTGATGATCCTTCCACACCAATTCGTCATCTTCAAGCTGCAACTGATAAGCAATTTCAGGCAAGTGTTGACGAATCTCGCTTACGGCTTCATCGGTAAACTCCGCATTGTGAATCAATACCCCCATTTCGGTGTTTAGATCGAGCGAACGTGGCTCAAAATGGCCGCGGTTCATTTACTGATAGAGTTCTAACTGATTGGTTAGAGTTCGTGGTTTGGAATAGTAATGTGGCATACCACAGATCAGCTTTTACACTGTCTGTGGCACATCAAGGCTACTTGTTTACCTTCAGAACAGCTCCGGATGATGTACCGAACTCACCGCCGCGGTACGCTACAAAGATGTATTCAGGTATACCATCTTTTATAAGCAGCTGAGGTCGTTCGAAACGACCTTCGCCCCATGCTCCTGTTGCCTGCTCGTCTGTAAAGTAGCGGAATGCATCCCAGAAACCAATCTGTGGGTCACCCCAGTTTTTGCCGTCTTGGGACTCGAAATAGAGACCGTACTCGTGGTTCCAAAATCCCATATCGCGCATGATCATTTTGAATGTTCCGTCTTCGAACCAGATGTAGGCATCTTCACTCTGTGCGCCCTGAACTTTCTGGCGAAGATCAAGTAAAGCATCATCACTCTGTTTAACCCATGGTCCATTCAAATCTTTTGCTATAGCGAGACCATACTGACGGTTTGTTGTGCGCCAGTCATTAATTTCAATATCGTGTTCCCAGTCGTTGATACACCACGACTTGTAGTACATCCATAGCTCTCCATTTGGGTGATGAAGAAATGCCGGGTTTGTTGTACACATTGAATCCCATGCCGCCGGTTCTGGATTAGGCATGATAATCGGCTCATCGGTACGTTCCCATGGACCGTTGAGAGTGTCCGATGTTGCCATACCAATTCGTTTCGTGTACACCGTACCATCCTGTGTTCCCATGTAGAACAGAACGTATTTGTCGCCGACTTTGTGGATCGTCGGGTTGTGACATGTCATTGCATCCCACCAATCACCTCCGCGACCTGTGATAGCTACATCAACAGTTTCATATGGACCCGCTGGGTCATCAGCAACAGCATGAGCAATTTCACAGCAACTAAGCCAGCCTTCGTGATTCGCCTCATTTACCCAGCGGGAATAGAATACGTGTACCTTCCCGTCTGGACCGTAAATTGGTGAGCATCCCCAAACGTTGTAGTCAGGGTCTTCAAGGATTCGTCCGACAACGCTTAGGCTGCCGCAGAGCTCTGATACATTTTGTGGACGCTTCACTGTCTTTTCACTCATTTCAAATAGTCTCCATTTTCCTTATTAATTCAGATATATAATCTTTTTTGCATACTTCTATCTAATAATCAAAGTCTATTGAGCTACAGGAGAGGCGGTTGACTTAAGACACACGGCACAGTGTTCGGCTAAGATCCACTATATCCCCTAGAGGTTAAATTCCCATACAGCGTTGCGCCGCTTTTTAACATAGTGAAGTCTCTTAAGTAACTTTGCTCGCTATTCGTCTGGAGCGTACCAGATACAGTTTCAATGGCCAGTTTCATAAGAGTCATCCCTGCTTCTTCAATAGAAGTACTTTCAAACACAACACCGTCATTGCAGCCGATCCACCTCTGTTTCGTTTCGGTAAGCTCAGACTTCACTGCAACACTGACAACAGGGATTGGTGACCCAAGACCAGTTCCACCAACAGTCGTGAAAAGTCACTTGAACACGACGCGAAGCAAACTTTCTTACTGTATCAATCTCTAGCGTTATGCATGGCTAAGACGCCAGCGTATATAACTGGCGATCCTTCAATAAAAGGTGCACCACGCGGGTTCACTTTAGATATTACTGAGCTAAAACTTTATGCTGGTGCCAGTTTTATTTCTGCAGTGTGCGGCAACATCATGACTATGCCAGGACTTTCAGATCGTCCTTCGTATATGAATCTCGATATTGACCAAAACGGAGACGTTATCGGCCTTTCGTGATCTTAGGCCCCCTAGTGACGCTAGGGGGCTAACTTGTTTCCAACGAGCACAAGTTGGCCAATTTACAGCAGGTGCTCTATGGGCAATATGCCTGCAAACCATGCCCCAATTCTTAATAACAAACCAGCATTAGGCTCTTGAGTATATATTTGCTCGTTTTGATGATCCTTCCACACCAATTCGTCATCTTCAAGTTGCAACTGATAGGCGATTTCTGGTAAGTGTTGACGAATCTCGCTTACGGCTTTATCGGTAAACTCCGCATTGTGAATCAATACCCCCATTTCGGTGTTTAGATCGAGCGAACGTGGATCAAAATTCATTGAGCCCACAAACATTTTTTTACGATCAAACATAATCACTTTTGCGTGTAAGCTAGAGGTGCTACTACCTGTAATCGACCACTGATTATCCAGGTCTGCATTATCTTTAAGCTCCCAAATCTCGACGCCACCTTTCACAAGGTCATCGCGATACTTTGCGTACCACCCATGCACTGCAAATACATCGTTAGACGCCAATGAGTTGGTAATTATAGTGATTTTTTTACCGCGCTTAACCGCTTTTACCATCTGTTGAGTGCCATATTCTGTGGGTACAAAATAGGGGGAAATAAACAACACTTTTTCTTGTGTGTTGGCCAGTGCACCGGACAGATGCAAGACCAACTCACTGCTTGAGTCTTCAATTTTTTGAGGTAAGTCGTACCAAACTTCGGCTTGCCCCCAAAAAAGCTCGAAATGGCCTTGGCTCATTTCCTGATAAAGCTCTAACTGAGTAATGTCGTATTCACCCTCACTGAACTTCTGATGCAAACCGTACTCTTCGGCCATTTCGTTCATTTCTTCTTCAGTCACCTCTCTTGCATCTGCAAAGATCAGTTCCATAGGGACGGCATAAAGGCTATTCCAGTATTCATCAAATTGTTCGGAAGTTTCTTCTACGGCCTTGCCGTAGAGCAGCATGTCAAAATCTCCAAATTCGACGACAGTATTCATAGAGAAATACTCATTACCCACATTACGGCCTCCCACGATCGATGCCACAGAATCCGCAGTAATGGATTTATTGTGCATCCGACGATTTAGACGCTCAAAATCCGTCGCCATAGAAGTGATTCGCGCATGTCGAAACTGATGAGGATTAAACAGACGAATGTCGATATTTGGATGGGCATTTAAATGGGCAATATGTTTGTCGTTGCGTTTTTGCATATCGTCTAGCAAAAGTCGCACTCGAACGCCTCTTTCTGCGGCTTCGAACAATCGCCATGTTATAAGGTTGCCTGTTTCGTCCGAACGATAAATATAGTACTGCACATCTAAACTAAATTGTGCATTTTCAATAAGGGCCAATCTGGCTAAAAGTGCATCATGACCGTGGCTTAGTGGATAAAATCCTGTGTCTGCGTCGCCAATATCGTGGCGAGGGGCTAGTTTTTTCGAGAGCGTACTTGAAGACTGATATCCAAGGTGAGTCGTTTCACTTTTTTCAAGCAATTGCTGACCATCAATGCTTGCACAGCCCGAAAAAATACTTAACAAAACGAGAAAGAGTACGAGTTTTAATCGTTGAAACAACACAGTCACCAATAGATATAAAAGAGGTCCATTCTTAAGCCCTAAGAATAAGGGGGCTAGAACCAAAATAAAACAGCTGAAGCACGAGTCATCACAATTATTGAGACTCCAAGACATTAAATTGGAAAATTTTTCATGAAACTGTGTACTCAAAGTGTCGAAAAACATGACATACCAGAACACCGCCAAAAACATATTACATTTAAATCATATAGATACGTAACGGTCTAATACTTGCGGTGTACCTCTTAACTAATTTGGTAGTTAAGGAAGATGAAGTGAACAAACTCTTAATACTACTTTTAGCAAGCTCTACCCTTACACTAAACGCTCACGCAAGTGTCATTAGAGAGGTTGAGAGAAATAATAACTTTAACCAAGCTCAAAATCTGGAAGACTTTTTTTCAGATGATTACAAACGACGTGTAGAGAACAGCGGTGTCGATGGTTGGGAGTGGGTTTCAATCAACGGAAGAGGAAACGGCACCTACGATTACTATGTGTTTGAAGCCTTTGCTGGGCAAGACTACATTTTTGACATCGATAATGGAATCAGTAAAAAGCGCTCTGTAGATACCGAATTAGGGCTTTGGGCGTTAGAGGGGGTGCTCCTTCACGAGCAAGATGACTGTTATAGCGACAACGGTGGCGCACTTGATTGTAGTAGAACATGGTTGTCTAGCGACAATGGTAGCAGTCATAGGTTTGACCCAATGTTCTCTTGGTCCTTTGAAACCAGCGGCCTATTTGTCGTCGGCGTTGGAAAATTTTACACATATGCTGACGAGGACGGTTTTGGCTTTGACCAAGACGGCCTAGCCACGCAACGAGGCGAGCGGTATAAACTCAATGTATCTCGTAGCTTACCCTTTGCTACACAATCTATTGATATTCCGGAGCCTGCTAGCTTAGCAATCTTTGCATTGGGACTCATTGGAATTGGCGCTGCTAGAAGTAAGCAGCGCAGAAGCAGTTAAGGTTAATCGCCGACTGCAGTTGGGGTAGCAAGCACGCGCTTAGGTGACAACGTCACCTAAGCGTTTTTGATTTCGTACGAGTGAGTCATTGGAACCGTGCCTTGCAGCATTAAGCAAACCGAACAGAACTTCTCTAGCGAGTCTTTAATGACTCTCGACACACACGCTTCGTCGAGGGACTCCCCAGTAACCGTGAAATGTACGTGGACTGTAGTAAACACTCTTGGTGCGCTCTCTTTTCTTTCGGTCGTTAGTTCAGCGATGCAATCGGTTACTTTTTGGTCATCCGCTTTGAGTCCAGCAATGACATCCACCGAACTGCATCCTCCAGCGGCCATCAATACCATCTCCATAGGACTGGGTGCGCTCTTACCGCCAGAACCATCCATAACAATGGAATGACCAGAAGCAGATTGCCCTACAAATTGTAATCCATCGGTCCATTTTACCTGCGCGTGCATACTAAACTCCTCAAAATAATGTTATCAGCAAATATGACTGAATAATGTTGGCATTACGTTACCTGAATTTGGCGATTAAACACAATCAATCCTTCACTTTTTCGTATTCGCCTTCTAAGACTCGGCTGCTTGTTGCTGCGTTCTCAGAGTCAAACTGGTAGACGTTTCTAATTTGATGGATCTTGTATGCGGCAATACCGGCCCCAATAACGAGTAACGGAACAATGAGTACAAAACTGATGCTAATCATCACTATACTCAGTAAGATGCCACACAGCATAGAGAGATACGACACTATCTTCTGTTTCATAAGGACTCCTTAATTGCGAGTTATACGATGTGCTTACGAGCACATTAACTATGCTATACAGTGTCGCACGACAATTATGAACCTAACCTGAACAGTAGCCATTTTAATGTCATCATCCAAATCCACCACCTTAAACAACCTAACGAGTGCCGATGTAAGCTTCGTTGATCCCGCTGAAGTCAGTACTTCAAACAAGCCTCCTTACGACGGGCACAACTGCCCTCAGTGCGGCTGTCGTTTAGTTTGTGGTGTGAGCCTGGGTCAAAATGAGTGTTGGTGCTTTGATGTTGATATTAAGAAAACAGCCTCCGTCACAACAAAAAACTCTCCTTGCCTCTGTCCAGATTGTCTACACAATGCACCGGCTCAATACGGCGACAAATAAAGTAACCAAATATGTATTTGTTACCAAATCGCAATATTTAGTTCACCATTTCGTCACTTACCTCCTCTACTTTAGTGCTCTGATTATTACACTATTTTAATAAGGACATACTATGTGGAAGCGAGAACACGTTGACTCACAATTTACTCAGATGGTGGATGCCCAATTAACCCGCCGCCGTTTTATTACTGGCACAGGTGCGGCCAGTGCAGGTGCATTTTTGGCGGCGAACCCTATCGCATCGGCGATGGCGTCATCTCAATCGCCATTGCTTAATTTTGAGCCTATTCCCGCATCAACAAGCGATAGTTTCATTGTCCCTAAAGGCTATACTGCTACCCCTCTACTTGCTTGGGGCGATCCAATCTTTCCTTCTGCCCCAGAATTTTCTCAAGATGGCCAACAAGACTCTGAAGCGCAATCGCAGCAGTTTGGTGATAATACCGATGGCATGAGCTTCTTCGCAATCTCGTCAACTAGAGCAGTGCTCGCCATCAACAATGAATACACGAACTATGAATATTTGTTTGCGCATCAAGGCAAACAAATGACCGCAGACGACGTGAAAAAAGCCCAAGCAGCCCATGGCGTTACCATCGTTGAAATAGAGCTAGTCGATGGCCAGTGGAAAGTCGATAAGCAAGGCATGCGCAATAGACGCATAACGGCAAATACACCAATGACCATTACCGGCGTAGCCGCGGGACATACCTTATTAAAAACGGCGGCAGATCCAACCGGCACTAAAGCGCTTGGTACATTTAATAATTGTGCTAACGGGCAAACGCCTTGGGGTACTTACCTAACCTGTGAAGAGAACTTCCACGGTTATTTTGGTAGCGACAGCAGCGCAGAGCTTACTGAAGACCACGCAAGGTATGGCGTTAAGACTGGCGATACAAGGTATCAGTGGCATAAGTCTGACCCACGATTCGACGTTGCGAAAAATCCACAAGAGCCAAATAGACACGGATGGGTCGTAGAAATAGATCCTAACGATCCTAAGTCAACGCCACTTAAGCGCACAGCCTTGGGACGCTTTAAACACGAAAATGCCGCCCTACACGTGAATTCAGATGGGCATGTAGTTGTTTATTTGGGTGATGACGAACGCGGTGAACACCTCTATAAATTTGTGTCTAAGAATCGCTACCAACAAGATAATGATTCAGCCAATAGAGAATTGCTTGAGGAAGGCACTCTGTACGTAGCCAAGTTCAGTATGGACGAGAATGCGTTACAAGGCAGTGGCGAATGGCTTGAACTAACGTATGGTAAAAATGGCTTAACCAAAGACAATGGTTTCAATGACCAAGCCGAAGTTATGATCTTTGCGCGTCGCGCTGCAACGGTCGTGGGTGCAACCACTATGGATAGACCAGAGTGGGTTGCGGTACACCCTAAAGGCCAGCATGTATTTTGTACTTTAACCAACAACAAGAATCGTGGCGTCAAAGAGAATCAACCTGTTGGCGGACCAAACCCAAGAGCAGAAAACCATTATGGACAAATTGTTCGTTGGATGCCGACAAACAATGATCATACGTCCGATTCGTTTAAGTGGGATCTGTATGTCATAGCGGGTAACCCGACAGTACATGAGGGCAATCTGTATGGTGGTAGCCCTAACGTTAATGCAAACAACATGTTTAACAGTCCCGACGGAATTGGGTTTGATCAGGACGCAAGACTTTGGATCCAAACCGATGGCAACTACTCCAACAAAGGGGACTTTGCTGGTCAGGGTAACAATCAGATGCTTTGCGGCGACCCGATCTCAGGAGAAATCAAACGCTTTGCGACAGGCCCTATTGCTTGCGAAATAACTGGATTGGCCTTTTCTAGTGATAGCACAGCAATGTTTGTTGGTGTCCAACATCCAGGAGAGCGTGGCGCTCCATCTCATTTCCCTCAAGGAGGCTCAACCAAGCCTCGTTCGACAGTAATGGTTGTCACTCGTGATGATGGCGGCATTATTGGCGCATAGAACAAGATGTAACGGATAAAACCTTAATATACTATGGGAGGCCTAGCGCCTCCCATTTATTCATTTATCTGGGTAAACTGAATGACAAACTCACCGCTTCTTCAATGCCACAATGCCACAAGTAACATCACAAACAGTACCAAACAGCAGCGTTGCCAAAACATGATTGGATTTTTTTCAATTATCGGTAATGCGCGGTGCTGACGACTGTCCAAACTTGGCGCCTCTAACTCACTCACAAACTCCGACACTTCTAACTGCCTTTTGTCAGGTCGTAAATCACAGCCCTTTTTAATGCAGTAGTCCACCCAGTTAGGAACATCATCCCTATGGCTTGCTAGTGGCACATACTGGAGACTCTGCAATTGCTTGGACGTGTGGCATTTCGCTATGCCTGTTCCATAAGGTAGCTTTCCTGTCAGCATCTGGTAGGTGATAACGGCTAAAGAAAACAGATCCGATTGACTGCTACCAACATCTCCCAAAAAGTACTCAGGTGCGCTGTACTGCGCCGTGCCCATGATTAATGATGGTCTAGTATCTGTTTCGACAAGTCCAGCCACACGAGTAGCACCAAAATCAACCAGCATCACCGTGCCTTGCGCGTCAATCATGATATTGGCAGGACGAAGGTCTTGATGGACCATTTCTTGTCGGTGCATAGCTTGGAGTCCCTTTGCAACCTGCGCCACTATTCGACGCACTGACTCTAAGTCTGGCTCTGGGTTGTCGAGCATCCAACGCTCCAATGTGCTCCCTTTTATAAAGTCACTGACAACATACAAAGCCGTTTTTGGGGCGTCCAGTTTGGGAAAGGACAATAAATGTGGGTTTCGTACTCGCTGCCCTACCCACTCTTCCATCAACAGCGCTTCAATCGCTGTTTGATCATGGCTCAGTTCTGTCGACAAAACTTTCAGTGCGTATAGCCTGTCGTCATTTTCCTGTTTCCGTGATGCTAAAAATACGTGACTTCGACTACTGACATACAATTCTCGAATCAGCTCAAAGCCATCAATGGAATGACCGACAGCGGCCTGTTTTGGTGCTTTAAGCCCTTGCATTTGCAATTCATGAAAGCTGGCACTAGGTAGTTGTTTAACCTCAACCACCACCGCGCTAAGGTTATCATTGCTTCCATTTTTTAACGCCAAACTCACTAGTTGCTGTGCACAGTCGTGGGCGGACAGTTGGCTCATTAAATCAACAATATCTTGCTCTGACACAAAATCAAACACGCCGTCGCTGGCCAACAGAAACGAGTCTCCGACAGAAATAGACTGTTCATGGAAATCTAGATGTATCTGCGAATGCAAACCCATTGCGTTAGCAAGATAGCTCTGAGTTGTTTGATAGGTTCGATGATCTTGAGTTAACTGAGTAAGAATTGCGTGTTTATCTTGTAATGGCGCTGCCAAATGATAGATACGACTGTCGCCACAATGAAATATATACGCAGTATGAGATTTAATAATTAACGCACTTAGCGTGCACACATAACCGGTATTTAAATCAAACCGCGACTCTGTTTTCATCGATTGCGCATGCAACCATGCGTTTGTCGCACTTATCACTTTAAGCGCCGAGTTTTTTGTAGACCAAGCGTCTGGAGTCGAATAATAGTCATTAGCGAGGGCGGCAACCGCAGTTTGACTCGCTTGGTCACTGACTAAACTACTGCTAATACCATCTGCAACGGCAAAAACGGCCCCTTTATTTTGAATTACCGGCTCTTTAGGGATTACCGAAACAATCGCATCTTGATTGACCGGTTTATTACCCTTATTGGTCGCGCTTCCAACGTATAACTCTAACGACTGACTCAATAGGCCTCCTAGCACTTTAGGTAGCAATGAAAATAGAAAAAGGGGCAATGCCCCTTCTTAATTAATCGCAAAGCGGTCGCTATTATGAAGACAAGCTTGCTTTTGCCGTTGTGTTAACCTTGCGCACAGGATTGGTTTTTACGTGCGTCCAGTAAAGTGGTAAACCAACCAGTAAGAAGCCACCAACAAGATTACCTAGGGCTGTAGGGATCTCGTTCCAAATAAAGTAGTCAACAACCGTAAATTCGCCACCCATAATCATTGAGAACGGGAACAAGAACATGTTAACAATCGAGTGTTCAAAGCCCATAAAGAAGAACAGCATAACCGGCATCCACATCGCAGCCATTTTTCCGCTCACAGATGTAGAAATCATCGCGCCAACAACACCCATTGACACCATCCAGTTACATAACATGCCGCGAATGAAAATGGTCATCCAGCCCGCAAATCCGTGCTCCTGATAGCCAAGTGTACGAGACTCACCAATTGAACTTACTTTGGCCGCTAATGTTCCGCCATCTGTGTTGTAACCGTATGTCAAAATGAAAGAAGCAAAAAAGGCCACGGTTAACGCACCAGCGAAGTTGCCAACAAAGACTAATCCCCAGTTTCGTAGCATTTGATCGACAGTACACCCTGCACGCTTGTTAAGTACTGCAAGCGGTACCAGCGTAAACACACCGGTTAGCAAGTCAAACTTCATTAGATATAGCATGATAAACCCGACAGGGAACAACATTGCTCCCACTATTGGCATGCCAGTTTGTACAATAACAGTAATGGCGAAAAAGGCTGCTAACCCGAGTATCGCTCCCGCCATAAAAGCCCTAACTAGTGTATCTTTGGTCGACATAAAGATTTTTTGTTCGCCAGCATCAACCATTTTGGTGGCAAACTCTTTTGGTTCAATATAGGACATGTTAACTCTCCCTGTTAGTCCGTCGATCTCATCTGGAACATCTTGTTACTAAACAGGGTATTGCCAATCTCATGCCATAATATCATAACGTTATAATACAACAACTTACTGATTTAACATTAAACACAAAACATCACAATGGTGCAACAAATCATTGACAGTGCGTTAAAGTGCACCAATCGAATGCAGAATGCGGTACTCTCATTCGTAAGTATTAGCAGCAACGGTGAAAAACCAATGACTCGAACAGTGGTGTCTAAGTGGGAGACACAAAAAAAGGCCTTTCGGCCTTTTAATATCAATGTGCTGTTTATAAGTACTCACACAAGTAAGCTGTGGGTTGCTCAACCTTTAGATCAAAATAGGAGTTTTCTTCTACATTAAAGCTTTGACCGTCCGCAAAAGTCGTCCACTCGTTAGCACCTTCAAGTTTTATCGTCAATGCGCCGCTAATGACACTCATTTTTTCTGCAGCCGCTGTATCGAAGCGATACTCACCTGGCATCATCACTCCGACGCTTTTAGGGTCACTTTGCTGAGTAAAACCTAAAGACTGAACACCACCATCAAAATACGTATTATGCTTAATCACTTCTCTTCCTTGATTGTTTGTAACCCCTCATTTGTATATCAAATAAACGTCAAACTCAACGGACAACGATTGATCACTCTAAAAATCAGGCAAAAAAAAACCAACCGCTAATTTGCGATTGGTTCGATTAAGTCTATTCGACCTATTGTGTGAACAATGTACATTCACTAACAACGTCAGTTGGCTAGGTGACTTCAACAATAAGATTATCGAAGTCACTGATATATATTCATAAACTGTGCCAATAATTACAAACGATATTCGCTCAATTATTGAGCGATATTTGAGCTATATTAACATTTTATTCATCTGGTTACATAATACTTACAGTTGTAATTGCATTATGCGGCGCCATTGTTGCATAATGCAATACACAAGAGACCTTAGAAGACTTCATTCACGTGGAAATAAAAGGCTGTTTCATCTTCAGCAAACCCAATGTCGGCCCGAACATTAACTTTATCTTTGATGGCAAAACGAAAACCGGTTCCATAGGTTGTAAGCACATTGTCACCCAATTGATTTACTTCTGGTGCTACGGAGCCTACTCCGCCCCAAAACACCATACCTAAGCGCCAATAAACGGGTACTCGATACTCCACTTGGGTCATTGTCATTTGGTTATCTCTGTACCGCCCTTTTAGGTAACCTCTCATGGCATTATCCCCGCCAAGGTCTGGTAGTCGGTTCCAAGGCACCTCTCCACTAGTAAACTCTCCTTGTACTTGCCATGCAAGTAGACCAGGAAAGGATCCCAATGCATGATACTGAGCGTATTCGGCGCTGTACTCCCCAAACCATTTGTCCGTTTCAGACGAGTGATAAGCACCAGCTTGCAAATCAAATAGAACGCCTTGCGTAGAGTTCGCCACATTGTCGCGTGAGTCATACACGCCGCTTATTGAGCCGCCCCAGCTTACGTTAGGATAGAGATCCACAGCATGACTCATATCCTCTCCATCCATTTCTGCTGAGAAGTCTGTCGCGCGCGTGCTGTTGTAGTTCAACCCAACACCTAAGAAGTAGTTATTCGCCACTCGTTTTAGCCATGAAGGTTCTGCGATAAACGCTCGCTCAGCGAAATTGAGTCGGTTATTTTGGTCCTGACCTTGTTGATAACCCACGCCATAATACGCACCAGCATCATCGTAAATCTCCATATCTAGATACAACCGGTGAGAATCGTTTGGATAAAAGTGTCGGTTTTCGATGGTGATACCCTTCGAGCCATTTGACGAGTAATAAGGGTTTAAGATCAATGTAGATGGCTGAGTCGTTCCGCCATGTGTACTTCCATACAAGCCAACGTATAAAAGACCAATACCTGCACCTTTTTCTGGTGTGTAGTAAATGGCGGGGATGTAACTTGAGTCCATACCTGCTGACTCGTCATATTGTTCCTCGGCGCCAAATACTGCCATCACATCGTCCATGGCACCCGTCACTGCATTTGGCTCATGCTCAAAGATAGGCGTTATATCGTCTGCATAGAGTGCCGTCGACACTAAACTAGTCGCGAGTAACACGCTGACCGAAAAATATTGCGCTTTAAGATTAAATAAAAGCAAAGCCAAGTCCTTTTAATTAAGATCGCTGTATTGTAAAACATTCACCTCAGTTTTACCTTAATCAAAACAAATGCTGATATGCTAACCATAACTCAACTAAAATAAAGTATTGCCATGACACACTTTTACCCAATTGGAACAGCCAATACCCCTTGGACCGCCGCAAATAAATCTCAATGGTTTGAGTCGCAAAGCATTAAAAGAAGTTATCTAAAAGAAGTGTTGGAGCCGCTTAATCAACTGTCTGATACGTACACTGTAGAGCAATATGGCGCTCTCCCCATTGATGCTGACCGTTATCCGCTGATGGTCCTTAAGTCAAAAAATTGGATAAAGGACCTCCCCACCATCCTCATAACTGGCGGTGTGCACGGCTATGAAACAAGTGGTGTTCAAGGTGCGTTACTGTTTGCTAAACAAACGGCTCAGCACTATGACGCTTTATTTAACTTTGTCATTGTGCCGTGCGTGAGCCCTTGGAGCTATGAAGTGATCAATCGCTGGAACCCAAACGCCATTGATCCGAATCGTTCGTTCTACATCGACTCCCCCTCAGAAGAGTCCGCCTACTTAATGGAGATGGTTGCCGCTCTTTCTACCGAGGTTTATGCGCACTTCGATCTCCACGAAACCACAGATTCAGATGAAACTGAGTTTCGTCCGGCACTGGCAGCTCGCGATGGGAAAGAGTATGAAGCGGGTATGATTCCAGATGGATTTTATACAGTAGATAACAGTGACGCGCCTTGTGACTCACTGCAACAGGCAATTATTGACAGTGTCCGTGAGGTTACTCATATTGCGCCAGCCGATCATAATAATCAGATCATTGGCTCGGACGTTGTGCAAGAAGGTGTTATCCGTTACCCACTCAAAGCCCTGTCACTGTGTGCAGGTCTGTCTGGCGCTCGTTTTTGCACCACGACGGAGGTTTATCCTGATAGTCCTAAGGTTGATGCAAACAACTGCAATTTAGCTCAAGTGGCAGCGATTGAAGGCGCACTGAAATACCTTTCGAAGCAAATGTAACTTGAGAGCCCTCTTTATGAGGGCTTTCTCTATTTGAGATGACGCATCACAAGTATTGTGTCTCTTGTTTCAAAATCACTGCGACGCGTTAAGCCAATCATCTCGTTTAATAGAGTAAATGGCATGATCGACTAACCTACCGTTAAAATTTTCGCAATGAGGCAAGGTCCCTTGTAACTGAAAGCCTAAGCGCTCAGCGACTCGTCGACTATTCCTATTCTCGGTTGCGGCAGCAATCGTCACCACAGCCAGTTCCATCTTTACGAAAGCAATGTCTAACATGGCATTCACGGCTCTGCTCATGATGCCTAGCCCTTGCTTCTCTTGCGAAAGCCAGTAGCCAATTTCTGCTTTTTTTAGTGTAAACGACACACTGTTAAACGAAATATTACCGACGAATTCGCCTTGATAAAAAATCGAACACACCATGGATTTTTGAGAGGCGTAGTCGTGTAAAGATTGTTCGATAAAAGCGCTGAAATGTTCCTCTTTTGTACAGTGTGGAGGCCATAATAACCATTGAGATAAGTACTCTCTCTGCGCAGAAACGAGTCGATGTATCGTTGGCGCGAACGTAGGGTGAATCAGCTGTAGCTCTAAATCATTGTCAATTGTGTAAGAAAACATAAGTCATTCCATAACTGCGGTTAGCTCAAAGTAATCCATCGGTTAAACAAATGCAATTTAGAGACAATTATTGATCCAGCGCATGACCTTGCACGCACGACTCGCGTTAAGTAATAGTCATACAAATTGCTCCACACCATTAAAAGAGGCCAATCGCCAATATGATTTCAATTAACCGTGACCGTCTAGTTGACCATTTCATCTCGTTAGTAAAAATCGACAGTGAATCAGGTAACGAGCTTGCCATTGCTACCACGCTTGATAAAGAGCTCACTGAGCTAGGGTTTGACGTAACTGCTCTGCCTGTACCAAGTGACATTTCAAATGGCTTCAATATCTACGCAAAGTTACCGGGGAAATTGGAAGGTAGTGTCGTGGTGAGTGCGCACATGGATACAGTCGCTCCTGGGCAGTCCATTGAGCCTATTATTGAAGACGGCATCATTCGCTCGAAGGGAAACACCATATTAGGCGGTGACGACAAGTCTGGGATTGCAGCAATTATGGAAGCGGTTCGTATTCTGCAAGCCAATAACCTTGAACACCAAACGCTAGAATTGGCCTTCACCGTATATGAAGAAGGCGGCCTTCACGGTTCAAAGCATTACGATATGAGCAAAATTGAGTCGCAGCAAGCTATCGTGCTTGATTCAGGCGGCCCTATTGGCACCATTATTACTACTGCACCTGGGCAACAAAACTTAAAAGTTACCATCACTGGTAAACCTGCCCACGCTGGCTTAGCCCCAGAAACGGGCATTAACGCTTTAACCGTTGCCGCCGATGCCATCGCGCAAATGAACCTTTCTCGCATCGACGAAGAAACGACGGCAAACATTGGTGTTGTTCGTGGTGGTGAAGCGACCAACGTTGTGATGCCGAGCTTATACATTGAAGCGGAAGCTCGTTCTCTCAATGACCAAAAACTTGCCGAGCAAGTAGACCATATGGTTGCAACGTTCGAAAAGGCAGCATCGTGTCACGGCGCCGACATTGACATCGAGTCTTCTCGTTCGTACAACGCGTTCCACATCGAGCATGACCATCCGTTCATTCAAAAACTGATGACCTCCTTTACGGCGCTGGATATCGAACCTCTACTGGCGTCCACTGGCGGTGGTAGCGACGCAAATATATTCAACGAAAAAGGATTGGTCACGGCGAATCTTTCGACTGGCATGGCAAAAGTCCACACCACTGAAGAGTACATTGCCATTGATGATATGGAAAAAATCACTCAATTCTTAACCAGTTACCTTAGTAAATCGTGATCTAGATTCCTAAATCAATAACGCCCTGATATAGTCAGGGCGTTTTTTTTTGCATTCAGTAATATAACCGTCTTGGGATCTAATTTTTCGTTTAATGAGACAGACTGAACCCAAAGACCCGAGTATTCTTTTGACAATCACCTTTGTTAGCTGGTAATTCTTTTTAGATGAACTATTTAAATACGTTTTTTAAGGGTATGGCGATGGGCGCAGCCGATGTCGTTCCTGGTGTATCGGGTGGAACCATTGCCTTCATAACCGGTATCTACGATACCCTACTCGACAGCATTCGACGAATATCTCCCAAAGTGCTAGTGATGTGGAAAAAAGAAGGGTTTAGAGCCGCATTCAATTACATCAATGGCCCTTTTCTACTTGCGCTGTTTAGTGGCATCTTATTAAGTATATTAACCTTAGCTAAAGGGATCACTTGGGCGTTAGATACGCACCCTATTCCCGTGTGGTCGTTCTTTTTTGGTCTTATCATGGTGTCGGTGTGGCACATTCTACGGCAGGTTAAAATCGCTCATTTAGCGCAATGGATGGCGTTGCCCGTAGGGATGTTTTTTGCCTACAGCATCACCATTTTAAATCCGTTATCCATGGATCCAACCAGCCTCAATATTGTCATTGCGGGCTCAATCGCGATTAGTGCCATGATATTGCCTGGTATCTCTGGAAGCTTTATTTTGCTATTGCTTGGCATGTATGCGCCCATATTAGCCGCAGTGAAGAGCTTCGACATTGTGAGCTTACTTTTGTTCGCGTCAGGTTGCGTGATTGGCCTACTATCATTCTCGCACCTACTGTCTTGGTTACTTAAGCAATACCGCGCTATTACCCTCACATTTTTGGTGGGGTTGATGATTGGCACTTTGCCAAAAATCTGGCCATGGAAACAGACTCTGTCATTTCGAACCAATTCGAGTGGCGAACAGGTGCCGTTAATCCAAGAGAATCTTACCCCTCAGCAGTTTGAAGCGTTAACCGGTAATCCATCTCAGATCCTCATTGCCGTATTAATGATGTCTGTCGCCATAATTTTGGTATTAGCTCTAGAGAAGTGGGCTGAAAGATGAGTAAACAGCAAGCAATCCTTAGTAAACTTGGCCTTGTCGTTATAGTGTTTGTCTTAGGTTATGGCTTAGCTGAACTGCCCAACCTGCTAGACCGTCACAACGAGACCGTTGAGATAGAATCATTGTGCCATATGACTACCTCAGAGTGTCGCTGGGATGCTACAAGTGCCGTATTAGCGCAGGACGTTGTTAAGGCAATGCAGCCAACAACGATAACCGCAACATGGCCAAATACAGACGCGGACAGAATTAGAGTCTCTCTAAAGGGTGTAGAGATGGAGATGGGTGAGCCTCGCTTTGTGCTCAACCGTACTCAAGCAAACACGTTTACAGGTGATTTACTTCTTCCAGTTTGCACCTCGGATGCAATGACTTGGGTTGGCGAAATTAATGATGGGCACAGTAGCCACACTTTTAAATTAAGCATGGAGCGTTAATGTGAGTAAAAATTGGACGTTAGTTCTGGTGGTTGCCTTTGCTCTGGGGTTTGCAACCAAACTTTATTTTGATGGCCAGCAAGAAATCACCCACCAGCAAGCTCAGCAAGGCAGTGCGATGGTGGTTGGTAATGACGGTGTGATCAATCTCTTCGACCCACAAGACAGCCGTATTCGCATTCTCTATTTTGGATTTACACGCTGTCCAGATGTTTGCCCGACTTCCCTAGCCATGTTGTCGGGTGCCTATAATCAGCTCGACGATGAGACCCTTAATCAGTATTACCCCGTTTTTGTAACGCTGGATCCGGAACGTGATAAGGGCGAAGATGCTCACAAGTACTCTCAGTACTTTCATCCACGTTTTAGCGGTGTCGCTGGCACCACGGAAGTCACCGAAGAGTTGGCCAAACGCTACGGCGTTATTTACCAAAAAACAGAGCTGGAAGACTCGGCGCTAGAGTACAGTATTGACCATAACTCTTATTTCTATTTTGTTGATAACGAAGGTAAACTTATTACCAAGGTGCCTCATACGCTTTCGCCAGACCCAATAAAAGCAGCTATGCTGCAACTGACTCAAGACGCAAAAGAATAAGGAAATCACTGTGCGCAAAGGACTCGTTTTATTTTCAAGCCTGCTGTTAACATCGCTTTCTGTTCACGCATCAAATACCTTAATGATTGATGGTGCTTACGCGCGTGCTACACCACCTAATGCCCCAACCTCGGCGGTTTTTTTTACAGCGCATAACCATAGTGATTCCTCTATAGATATAGTGTCTGCAACGACGCCTGCCGCAAAAAAAGTTGAGCTACATACTGTAGTGATGGACGGTGACGTAATGAAAATGCGACAGCTAGACGCACTGACAATCGACGCTTCTGGTGAGCTAGTATTAAAACCTGGTAGTTACCATGTGATGTTGTTTGAACTGACCCGCGAGTTTGTAGAGGGCGACGACATCGAAGTGACACTGTCACTTAGCAATGGTGCAACACAAACCATTGTCGCTCCAATCAAAAAAGTCATGGCGGGTATGAGCCACCACAAACACTGATAGAACTATAAAACCTTTACGAGATCAATTGTTATGGTGTTTATATCAATTTACATCTTGCAAAGGTTTTTTACTGCTATAAAGCTGTGATAGACTCGCAGCGTTTAACACGTTCCACATATTAGGAGGACAAGAATGATTGTATTCAACCCAAAGCGCCACGAGAGTAAGACAGGCCTTTAATTTCTATTACCCCTCTCCATCTCTCTTCGGTGCATGTGCTGGGCTTCGCCCAATTTTTAGCGCATTGATTGCGCACACATTTAATTTATGGCATCGAAACCAATGACAAACAATTCAAATACTAACCAGTCTCTAACCCTTCGTCAGTTAGGCTGGCAACCGTTTTTTCAACAACAACTCACACTCAATGATTACGATGGAAACATTGTTGCGCGCGTCACGGCTCACCACCGTTCGCAATATAATTTGATCACAGAGCAAGGCGAAATAAGCTTGGCTATTCACGCCGACTTCCCCTCGCTCACTGTTGGTGACTGGATTATTTTAGACAGTGAACAACGCTTTGTGCGTGAGCTAGATAGGTCTTCATTCTTTAGCCGCAAGGCTCCAGGAAGTAAGGTTGCACGTCAATACATTGCAGCCAATGTCGATACGTTGTTTATCGTCTGTTCACTCAATCAAGACTTCAACCTAAGTCGAATTGAGCGCTACCTTGTATTAGCAAACGAAGCTCAAGTAGAGCCGGTTATCGTTCTAACCAAAGCAGATTTGTGCGACGACGTCGATGAGAAAAAGGCCCAAGTACAAAGTCTCGACCCTCTATTGAGGATCGAGTCTGTTAATGCGCTTAGTCAAGAGGACGTATCTAAGCTAAACCAATGGTGCAATGCAGGGCAAACCGTTGCGTTTCTTGGCTCCTCTGGCGTTGGAAAGTCGACATTAGTCAACAGCTTGATGGGTGGCGAAACCCAAGCCACTGGCGGGATCCGTGAAGACGACAGCAAAGGCCGTCATACTACGACGTCTCGCTCAATTCATTTCCTACCCACTGGCGGCGTTCTCATTGATACTCCTGGAATGAGAGAGTTGCAACTTGCCGACAGTGAACATGGCGTAAGTGAGACATTTTCGGATATCGAAACATTGGCTGAACAATGCCGTTTCAGTAATTGCCATCATGAAAAGGAACCAGGTTGTGCTATTCAAGCCGCATTGACCGCGGGCGAAATAGACCAACGAAGACTTAATAACTACTTTAAGCTATTGCGAGAGCAAGCAAGAAATGGTGCCTCTTTGGCAGAGCTTCGCTCCAAGAACAAAGCTCTGGGTAAAATGTATCGCTCTATTCAAAGTGAATCTCGTCATCGCAAAAAAGGGTTCTAAACTTCATTTATCTGACGTTTAAGAACTAAACCGCCCAGTGTTAGCGCCGTCATAGGCGCTAACGCTTTTAAACACTTTCAGAAAGCAGAAAAACCCATCTCTGGTCTACTATTGTCACCTTTCCAGCCTCAGCCGATTTAATTCCATTAACCAAAGCAATTAACTGATCATTCTTGCTTGTTGTAATCTCTAATAGGGCCGTTAAAGATTTTCTAGGTAGAACAACTATCTACGGCAATCTTTGCCTTGCTCTTAGCGATTTTTCCGGCACAATTTTCTGACCAGTTAATTTCTTCGATTGTTATAAGTCCAGATTCAAAAGGCTATTTCAGGCGTCGTATTGCTAAACACTGTATCGCAGCAGACAACGAATTAAGCGCACGTATCATCTGTAAATAGTTATCGTTTTACACTGGCAATTTACGACTAAAAACACTAATGTGGAATGTCACACTAGTGTTTTTAGTAACAAGGACAGTCACTTGAGTGCGTTCATTGCAGGTTTTTCTCTAGGCCTTTCTCTGATTTTAGCCATCGGTTCTCAAAATGCGTTTGTATTGAAACAAGGGCTAAAAAGACACCACGTATTTGCCGTGTGCTTTGTATGCGCACTCTCTGACGCGCTGCTAATATCAGCCGGTGTGGCCGGTTTTGGTACGATAGTCCAACAATTTCCTACCATAGAAGCCTTCGCCCGATATGGTGGCGCTCTATTTTTAACCGTTTATGCGCTACTCAGTTTTCGTTCGGCTTTTACCCAAAAGCACGCCATCCAAACCAAAGATCAACCGACAACATCACTGGTAAAAACGATCTCTGTTGCGCTCGCGTTTACTTGGCTTAATCCCCATGTCTATCTGGATACCGTTGTGTTGCTTGGCTCTATTTCAACCCAGTATCAACCACACCATTTTGTCTTTGGTGCGGGCGCAGTGTGTGCCTCTTTTTTCTTTTTCTTTAGTCTTGGGTATGGGGCTCGTTTACTTGCGCCTGTATTTGAAAAACCACGCTCTTGGCAAATACTAGAAGCACTCGTTGGCGTGATTATGTTGGCCATTGCCTACAGTTTAGTGACGGGTTAGATGACTACTATGGATACTGTCACCTTAACGGGATACATTATTGTACCGTCAAAGCAACTTGCACAAGTGCGCGCCGCGATGGTTAGACATATACAACTTACTCGCCAAGAAAGTGGCTGTTTGTCGTTTACTATTTCTCAAGATCAGGCAAACCCTCAAAAGTTCTATGTTAACGAGTCTTTTGTCGATAAAGCGGCTTTTGAGTTTCATCAAAGTAGAGTGAAGCGTTCGTATTGGGGACGAGTGTCGCAAGACGTAGAGCGACACTATAAAATCAATGGGCTCGATGGTGACAAGTCCAACAACAAGGATCGTTAACTGAGTTTTTCGCCTAAGGAGTGAACATATGGACATTAAATCGGGTGTGCTTCAACACCCACAAATCATAAGCTTGTTGGAAGAGCACCTTAGCGATATGCACGCAACCTCTCCAGCCGAAAGTGTCCATGCACTAGACCTTACTAAACTCAGTACGCCCGACATCAGTTTTTATAGTGCATGGCATGGAGATACTTTGCTTGGCTGTGCTGCCATTAGCCAGCATTGTGACAAAATGGCAGAGATCAAATCGATGCGAACGACCCAAGCATCGCGTAACAAAGGTGTGGCTAAAGCTCTTCTCAACCACCTTATTGAGACCGCAAAAAATAGAGGCTATGACGAACTCTATCTTGAAACAGGCACAATGGACTACTTCAAACCAGCCAGAACGTTGTATCAATCTTTTGGCTTCACGCCCTGTGAACCTTTCGCCGACTATCAACACGATCCCAATTCGACACATATGGTGCTATCGCTGACTAAAGCCTGATCCCTTCTATTGGCGTCGATTATGTGTTGTGACTCGAAAAAGCCTCGTTAGAAACTGAGTAAGCTACTCTCGTGTCCAAGTATTGTGAATTGGAGAGAAAATGCCGAATACACACCTTTATACAATTCCGCCTATCCGATGGTTTGTCCTCGGCCTTATTGTCTTGGGCTTTTCAGTGCCAACACTGCTGTATTTGTTCGCTGAGTCACTAGACAATGGTATTCCATCATATTGGTCTTGGTTGATCGGTGCCTTAGGGTTTCAACTGGCTTTTCTGATGGTTAGCTTGGTATTTATAAGGTGGCATAAACTCAATACTAACGCGCTGTTTGGCCGACCAGTGTTAAACGATGTTGGAGTCGCAGTAGAGTTCTCCTTTGTTAATATCGCACTCACTTATGTTGTCCTGTATGCCTTGTACTTTCCGCTGTCATACTCGGCAGACTATCAAGGTTGGGTTATAAGCCTGTTGTTAGAAGCACCATCAATCATCCTATTTGATGGTAACCATTTTCCTATCTTCGCCAACCTGGTGTCTTTTGTATCTATTGTGGTGTTCGCTCCGCTGATAGAAGAGTTTGTATTTAGAGGGATCATATACGCACGCCTTAGCCAAAAATACACGTTTTGGGTTGCTGTATTCGTATCGTCGCTATTGTTTGGACTTTTGCATGGCGAAGTGTTCAGTGCCGCTCTATTTGGTGCTCTGTTATGTTACAGCTATCAAAAATCGGGGCGATTAATTGTACCTATTCTCATTCATTCGCTCAACAACCTCGCCGTCTGGCTGGTTATGGCTTGGGACGCGATGGTTCACGGTAAACCTACACTCTATTCACTCACGCAGTTTCAGTCTGAATGGCGCTATGGTTTATATGCAGCATTCGCTATTTCGGTATGGGCCATCTACTGCTTGGCTCGCAAGTCGACGCTGTTTTCACTACCAACCACCAACACTTCTAATAGCGTATCAACCTCACAGCAAACGGAGATAGTGTGAAGGAAATTATCTTGTATACTGCTGCCGGCTCCAATTGTAGCCAGCGCGTCGAATGGGTACTCAATTACAAACAAATCCCCCACGCAAAGATCGACGTAGGAGAAAGCGAGCGCTGGGAACAATACCTACACATCAACCCCATGGGTTACGTACCTTGTCTATCGCTAAGTGGCGTTATCATTCCAGAATCAATGGCGATCATCGAGACGTTAGAAGAAGGATACCCAACCCCAACAATATTGGGCAGCAATTGGCAACAACGAGCTGAAGTTAGGGCGATGTGCGAGTTCGTTAACGGTAGTTTGCACATGCCGCAAAACCGAACCATCCTTTCATTATTGCGCCCCGACTTAGACGAGTCAGCAAAACAGCCGCTACGCGTTGATTTCTTATCTCGTCAGCTGACAACACTCTCTCCTCGTTTATTTAAACAAAGCCAGTTTGCAATAGGCGAACAGTTTACGCTCGCCGATATCTTTGTCGCATCAATCTACAAAAAAGCCTTACAACACGGCATGGCCCAGCAGACACCCTATCAAAATCACATAAACCATTTACGCAAGATTACTGCTGTTGCAGATGCTGAGCCAAACTAGATTAATGGTTGAAAACCGAGCAACATAGACAGTATGCTATTGTAATGCTTGTTTATTTTAGATAGGACGGTCATGATTTTAGCAAGGGAAATGCAGCCTGACGACTACAACAACGTCATTACTCTTTGGCACGATACCAGTGAAATGCTTTTGCGCGATGCGGATTCAGAGCAAAACATTCACCGTTACCTAAAACACAACCCAGGGCTTAGTTTTGTATTGTGTGACAGCGCCAAAATAGTCGGGGCAATACTGGTAGGAACTGACGGTCGTCGTGGCTACGTTCAGCACCTGGCAATTGCATCGACTCACCGCGGTCAAGGATTAGGAAAACAACTGCTAAAGTGCGCGATAGTCGCTTTGCAAAATCAAGGCATTGATAAAACACATCTGTTTGTTAATCAAGACAACGCAACCGCACAGCAGTTTTATCAAAAGCTAGGATGGGTACGAAGAGAAGAAGTTAGAATGTACTCCCACAATGCGTCCAGCAACCATAACGTTTGAGAGGTAGTTATAATGACAATGCCCGTTCAATTTGCACGATGCCATTGCGGTACGGTAGAGCTCAAACTGACTCTACCTGAAGGTTTAAAAGATCCTAGGCGTTGCACCTGCTCAATGTGCCGAAAACGGGGAGCCATTGCAATATCGGTCGATCTTGAGCACTTAGAGATTGTGCAAGGGACCGACAACCTTACCCTCTATCAGTTCAATACCATGACAGCAAAACATTACTTTTGTAAAACCTGCGGAATTTACACTCACCATCAGCGACGATCCAACCCACATCAGTTTGGTGTTAACGCCGCATGTGTGGATGGTGTGCAGCCCTTCGAACTTGAACCCGTTCGCTATGTCGACGGTGTCAATCACCCAAAGGATAAACCATGACAACGATTAAAGCCGTTTTGTTTGATTGGGGCGATACCCTAATGGTGGATTATCCTCAATTCGGCGGAAAAATGTGCGATTGGCCGAAAGTAGAGGCCGTCGAAGGAGCGTTAGACGGATTGAAACGGCTGTCTAAACACTGCCCGCTGTATCTTGCAACCAATGCCCAAGAGTCAACGGTAGACGATATTGAATTAGCTCTCGACCGGGTTGGTTTACTGCCCTATTTAAGAGGCATATTTTGTAAAAGTATGATCCGTACCAGCAGTATCGGACACCGAGTTAAGTGAGTAAAATCACTAACGAGGTGAATCAATGTCCATTAAGAAAACGAAACGAACTCGACACACAGAAGAAT